>NZ_RJKS01000001.1 GCF_003762905.1 Curtobacterium sp. ZW137
GAAGCTAAGCCTCTCAGCGCCGATGGTACTGCAAGGGGGACCTTGTGGGAGAGTAGGACGCCGCCGGACTCAACGTTGCAAGAACAGGGAACCCCCGACCAGTACTGGTCGGGGGTTTTCTGCGTTTAGGATCAGCCGACGACGGAGGAACGATGACCCACACATGGCCACCGCTGCCGGAAGGTTCTCGCCTGGCGCTGCGCGAGATCCTGATCCACGGGACGCTCTCGCGTGCGGAGATCGCGCGGTCGCTCGGGTTGTCGCGTGCGAGCCTGACGCGGGCGATGCGGGTGCTCGTCGGACACGGCATGGTGTCCGAGATCGGTACGGACGTCCGCGGTGCCACGGGCCGGCCCTCGGAGCTCCTGCAGGCGAGTTCGGGCACGTGGGAGTTCCTCGGCATCAAGCTCACGAAGGACCGGCTGTACGCCGCCGTGACGGACCTCGGCGGCCGCGTGCTCGCCCTCCACGAGGAGGGGATGCCGTCCACCACAGCGGAGGACGTCGCCGACCAGATCACGGCCGTGCACGAGCGTCTCCGCGGGGTGCACCCGGCGGTGTGCGCGATCGGGGTCTCCCTGCCCGGTGACGTGCTGACCCGTGGGGGAGAGGCCGTGGTGTCGTCGTCCCCGTTCCTCGGGTGGACGGACGTGCCGTTCGCGCGGATGCTCACCGAGCGCACGGGCCTGGCGGCCTTCACGGCGAACGACGTGCACGCGCTCACGGCGAAGGAGCACTGGTTCGGTGCCGGTGCCGGGCGCCGCTCGATGGTCCTCGTCACGGTGGGTGAGGGGGTCGGGCTGGGGCTGATCGCCAACGGGGAGGTGTCGACGGGGGAGCACGGGCGCCTCGGGCGGATCGGGCACGTCCCGGTGCTCGGCGGCGGTCCGGACTGCGGTGTCGGGCACGCCGGGTGCGCCTCGAGCTACCTGCCGAGCCCGGTGATCGTCCGGAACTCGGGCCACGTCGGTGCCACCTACGACGAGGTCGTCGAGCTGGCCCGGACCGGGGACGCCGCGGCACTCCGGGCGTTCGAGGACGCCGGCCGTGCGCTCGGCGTGGTCCTGTCCACGGTGGTGCTCGTCGCGGACCCGGCGGCGATCGTCCTCACGGGTGACGGGCTGCCGGTGTACGACATCGCGCGGTCGAGCGTGGACGAGGCGCTCCGGGGTGCGATGGCGCCGTACACGGACCCGGTCACGGTCGAGGTGCAGCCGTTCGAGTTCTCCGAGTGGGCGCGGGCCGGAGCGGTGCTCGCGATCCGCCAGCTGCTGGGCGTGTAGGGACTTAGTTACACCCGTTGACAAACCTCCCGTGAGACGGGAGGCTGGTGCGCGTGAACGCAGCACCAACCGTCTCGTGGCCCACCGATGGCCTGTCGTTCGGCGGCGACTACAGCCCCGAGCAGTGGCCCCGCGAGGTCTGGGACGAGGACGTCCGACTGATGCGCGAAGCCGGGGTGAACCTGGTCACCGTCGGGGTGTTCTCCTGGGGGCTGCTCGAGCGGTCGCCGGGCGAGTACACCTGGGGCTGGCTCGACGACGTCCTCGACCTGCTGCACGCGAACGGCATCGCCGTCGACCTCGCGACGCCGACCGCGGCACCGCCGAGCTGGCTCCTGAGGGCACACCCCGAGGTCCTGCCGGTCGACCGGGACGGCACCCGCCAGCACCCCGGTGGTCGCCTCGGCTGGTGCCCGGACTCGCCGGTGTTCCGGGAGCACGCGCGCCGCATCGTCGACGCCGTGGCCGAGCGGTACGGCAAGCACCCCGCCGTGCGGCTCTGGCACGTCAGCAACGAGCTCGGCGGCGGGAACGCCCGCTGCGCCTGCGACGCCTCCGTCGCGGCGTTCCGGGTCTGGCTCCGGCAGCGGTACGGCACGATCGACGCCGTCAACGCCGCCTGGGGCACGGCCTTCTGGGGGCACACCTTCACCGACTTCGACGAGGTGTCGCTCCCGCGCGGCCCGCGGAACGGCGCACCGAACCCGGGGCTCTTCCTCGACGCCGAACGGTTCTCCTCGAACTCGCTCCTGGCGCACTACCAGCTCGAGAAGGCCGCGATCGAAGCGCACTCCGACGTCCCCGTGACGACGAACTTCATGGTCGGCGCGGCCTCCCAGGTGGTCGACTACGCGGACTGGGCGACGCACGTGGCGATCCCCGCGAACGACCACTACACGATCGTCGACGACCCCCGACGCGAGCAGGACCTCGCCGCGGCGGCCGACCGGATGCGCGGCATCACCGCCGGGCGCCGGCCGTGGCTCCTCATGGAGCACTCGACCGGCGGACCGAGCTGGCAGGAGCGCAACCGGGCGAAGGAACCGGGGGAGATCCTCCGGAACTCGCTCGCGCACGTGGCCCGCGGGTCCGACGGCGCGCTGTTCTTCCAGTGGCGCGCCTCGACGGCCGGCGCCGAGCAGTTCCACTCCGCGATGCTGCCGCAGGCCGGCACCCGCACCCGGGTCTGGCGCGAGGTCACCGCGCTCGGCCGCGCGATGCAGGCACTCGCTCCGGTGCAGGGCAGCACGGTCGAGCCGGCGAGGGTGGCGATCGTCGTCGACGAGGCCTCCGGCTGGGCGATGCAGACGGGCCTCAAGCCGCACCGGGCACTCCGCTACGCCCGCGAACTCCGTGCCTGGCACTGCGCGTTCTTCGACCGTCAGGTCCTCACCGACGTGGTGCCGCTCGACGCGGACCTCGACGGCTACGACGTGGTGGTGCTCCCGACGCTGCTGATCGTCGACGACACCGCTGCCGCCCGGCTCGCCGCCGTGGTCGACCGCGGTGCCACCCTCGTCGTCACGTACCTGTCCGGCGTCGCCGACGAGCACGCCCGCATCCGCACCGGCGGGTACCCGGGCGCCTTCCGCGACGTCCTGGGCGCGTGGTCCGAGGAGTTCACCCCGCTGCAGCGCGGGGAGCGCTGGCCGCTCGACGACGGCGAGACCGTCACCGACTGGGCCGAGGCGGTCGTCGTCGAGGACGCCGAGGTCGTCCTCGCGTACACCGACGGTCCGCTGGCCGGCCGGGCAGCGGTCACGCGCCGCGCCGCCGGCGGCGGCGCCTGGTACGTCGCAGCGGCCCTCGCGGATGACAGCATCCAACGGCTCGTGGACCGGATCGTCGAGGAGCGAGCGGTCCCGCGGACCGTCACCGGTCCTCCCGGCCTGGAGGCGGTGCGTCGCGTCGGACGCGACGGTTCCGCGTTCCTGTTCCTCGTCAACCACCGCGCGGACCCCGTCACGGTGCTCGCGTCCGGGACGGACCTGCTCGACGGCTCCGGCCACGGGCCGGAGACCGTCGTGCCCGCGGGCCGCGTCCGCGTGCTCCGCGAGGAGCCGGTCTCGTGAGCATCGTCGAGCGGGACACGACCGCGGCCGCGGTGCCGGCACTCCCGGCCCGACGGGTCCACGTGCTCCGCGCGGCAGGGGTGTCGCTCGTCCTGGTGACCGCCGCCGACGGCCTGCCCGAGGTGCTGCACTGGGGCCGCGACGTCGGACCCGTGGACGTCGCCGACACCGACGAACTGCTGCTCGCGCTCGGTCGGCCGATCTCGCCGAGCGCGTTCGACGCACCGTGGCCGCTCACCGTGCTGCCCACCGAACGGGACGGCTGGGAGGGGCGCCCCGCGATCGCCGGGCACGTCGAGGGGCTGCCGCTCGTGCCGCGGTGGCGCGACGTCGAGGTGACCTCGACGTCGCGCGAGGCCGTGGTCACCGCGGACTCCGAGGAGCTCGCGCTCCGCAGTGTCTTCGCCCTCGACGACGCCGGCGTGCTCCGGGTGCGCCACACCGTCACGAACCGCGGTGTCCGGGCCGTGCACCTGCAGGCGCTCGAGGCCGTGCTGCCCGTCGGGGAGCGGGTCTCGGAGGTGTTCGACCTCGCGGGCCGCTGGACCCGGGAGCGCACGCCGCAGCGTCGCGCACTGCCCCAGGGGAGTCACGCCCGGGAGAGCCGCCGCGGCCGGACCGGGCACGACGCGCCGACGTTGCTCGTGCTCGGGACGCCCGGGTTCGACGACGCCTCCGGTGAGGTCTGGGCCGTGCACCTGGCGTGGAGCGCGGACTCCGTGCACCGCCACGACGTGCTCGCCGAGGCCCGACCGGTCCTCGGTGCGGGGGAACTGCTGCGTGCCGGCGAGGTCGTGCTCGGCGCCGGCGAGGACTTCACCGCGCCCGACGCGGTGTTCGTGTGGAGCGACGAGGGGCTCGACGGGATGTCCGCGCGCCTGCACGACTCGCTGCGCGCACGCCCAGGGCACCCGAACCGTCCGCGGCCCGTCGTGCTGAACACCTGGGAGGCCGTCTACTACCGGCAGGAGCTGGCGCCGCTCGTCGCACTCGCCGAGACGGCCGCGGACATCGGGGTCGAACGGTTCGTGCTCGACGACGGCTGGTTCCTCGGCCGGCGCTCGGACGACACCTCGCTCGGGGACTGGCGGGTGGACCCGTCGGTGTGGCCGGACGGTCTCCGCCCGTTGGTCGACCGGGTCCGCGACCTCGGCATGGAGTTCGGGCTGTGGTTCGAACCGGAGATGGTGAGCCCGGTCTCCGAGCTCGCCGTCGCGCACCCGGAGTGGCTGCTGCAACGCCCCGACGACGACGTCCGCACGTGGCGGAACCAGTACGTGCTCGACATGGCGAACCCGCTCGCGCGGGCGTTCGTCCTGGAGAGCATGTCGGCCGTGATCGGCGAGCACCACGTCGACTTCGTGAAGTGGGACATGAACCGGGACATCGTGCACGCCGTGCACGCCGGACGCGCGGGCGTCGACGCGCACACCCGCGGGGTCTACGCGCTGATGGACAGCCTGCGCGCGCGGCACCCCTGGCTGGAGATCGAGGCGTGTGCGAGCGGGGGCGGCCGGGTCGACCTCGGGGTGCTCGAGCGCACCGACCGGGTCTGGCCGTCGGACACCAACGACGCGATGGAACGCCTCGCGATCCAGCGGTGGACCGAGGCGCTGCTGCCGCTGGAGCTCATCGGCGCGCACGTCGGCCCCGAGGTCTCGCACACCACCGGGCGCCACCTCGACCTGGACTTCCGGATGGCGGTGTCGCTGTTCGGCTCCGCCGGACTCGAGACCGACGTCACGCGGCTGACCGCCGAGCAGCTCGACCGGCTGCGGGCCTGGACGACGCTGTACAAGCGGGTGCGCGGGCTGCTGCACACCGGACGGCTGCGGCACCTCGACCTCGGGGACCCGGGGCTCGCGACCACGTCGGTGGTGTCGGTCGACCGGGGGAGTGCGCTCGTGCGCGTCGCCCGGACCGTGACCGGGCCGCAGTCCCTCGCGGTGCCGCTGCGGGTGCGCGGGCTCGACCGGGCGCGGCGCTACCGGATGGCCCCGGCCGCGGGGCTCGGCGTGCCGCACGGGCTCGACATGGTGCCGCCGCCGTGGCTCGGGCGCGGGTACCTGGAGCTCTCCGGTGCGGTTTTCGAGGACGTCGGTGCCCGGCTGCCGATGCTCGCGCCGGGCACCGCGATCGTGCTCGAGTTCACCGCGCTCGACTGACGAGAGGGAGGCCCGGGGAGGCCTCCCTCTCGTCAATCAGGCGAGCAGGGAGCCGGCGTGCCGGAGGACCTCACGAGTGAGCAGCGCCGCCGTGTCGATGCCGGGAGCGCCCGTCACCGTGAACGTCACGGACTCGCCGGGCAGCAGTGACACCAGGCCGTCGTCCACCCGGGCCGCCGCGTCCACCCGGTCCGGGAAGAGCGCGACGTCCCGCGCGTAGGCCGTGGCCGTCACGGTGACCCGGGCGCCGTCCGGCGTCGGGGACACCGCGGTGGTGAACGGGGACGCGGGCAGGGCCTGGTCGACGACCTCGGCGAAGTCGAACACCGTGCGGCCGAGCGGCCCGGTGACGACGAGCACCTCGGACGCCGGGTCCCCGGCTTCCGCGAGCGACGACGGCAGTGACACCCGCGCGGCATCGGCGACGTCGACGGACACCGGGAAGGACTCGGCCGCGAGCGGGGTCCCGTCGAAGCGGACCCGCGCGACGTGGACCTCGCCGGACACCGCGGCCCCCGACCCGTTCACCACGACCACGTCCAGGCGCGCACCGGCAGCGCCCGGCTGCACCGTGACGAGCACCGGCTGGTACGCCTGACGCACCGCGTACCAGACGGGCTTCCGGATCCCCGCGTGGTCGACGAGCGCCCACGACACCACGGGCCAGTCGTCGTTGAGCTGCCACACGATCATCCCGGTGTTGTCCGGCGTCCGGGAGCGGAACCACTCCATCCCGAACCGGATCGCGTGCGCCTGGTTCAGTTGCGCCGCCCAGTGCCAGTCCTCGATCGACGCGGGCGAGGGCAGGTGCCCACGCATCCCGTCCGCGAGCTTCCGGTTGCCCTGGTCCGCCTTCTGGTGCACGAGCATCTCGTGCCCGTCCGGGTCGAGCGGCTCGTCGTGCACGACGGCGGTCAGGGTCGACCACGCGGGCGGCCCCTGGAACCCGAACTCCGCGACGAAGCGCGGCTCCCAGTCGGCGTAGTGCCGGTAGTCGAGCCGGTTCCAGACGTCCCAGATGTGCACCGTGCCGTTGCGGTCGTCGTTCGGCGTGAGGTACTCGTCGAACGAGAACGGGCTGCCCGGCGTGTACGGCCGGGTCGGGTCGAGTTCCGCGACGACGGCGGGCAGCAGCGACCGGTAGTACCCGTTGCCCCAGGTCCGGCCGACGAGTGCGCGCCGCCAGCCCCACTCGGCGTACGCGACGAGGTTCTCGTTGTTGCCGTTCCACACCACGAGCGAGGGGTGCCGGCTGAGGCGGGTGACGGCCTCGCGGACCTCGGGCTCGACCTCGTCGGCGAGCCAGGGCTCCTCGGCGTAGGCGGCGCAGGCGAACAGGAAGTCCTGCCACACCAGGACCCCGAGCTCGTCGCAGCGGTCGTAGAACTCGCGGGACTCGTAGATCCCGCCGCCCCACACCCGGAGCAGGTTCATGTTGGCGGCGATCGCGTCCTCGATCCGGTCGTGGTACCGCTCCGGCGTCATCTCGGTCAGGAACGCGTGGTCCGGGATCCAGTTCGCCCCGCGGACGAGCACCGGCCGGTCGTTCACGCGGAGGAGGAACGGCGCCCCGCCTTCGTCCGCGGCGGTGTCGAGCGTCACGGTGCGGAACCCGACGCGGCCGGTCCAGACGTCGTCGCCGACCTCGACGGTCACGTCGTACAGGGGCTGGTCGCCCTCGCCGCGCGGCCACCACACCGCCACGTCCGGCACCTCCAGACGGAGCGTCGCGGACCCGCCTTCGACGCGGCGCACGCCGGTGATCCGGACGGGAGGCTCGGTGTCGGAACCGGGGTTCGCTGCGGACGCGCGGTGCGGGGCCACGGTGATCCGAGCCTCCAGACCGGGTGCGACCGTACCGGCTGCAGTCGCACCGTCCGCAGACGCGACCGGTGCGGCTCCGATGGCCTGGCGGAACACGCCGGCGCCGCCGGCGGACTCGACGTCGACGTGCGCCGTCAGGACACCGGTGGTGCCGTCGACGTCGACGAGCGGGCGGACGGCGGCGATCCGGGCGCCGCTCCAGGACTCGATGCCGATCGAGCGCCAGATGCCGCTCGTGGCGACGTCGATGCCCCAGTCCCACCCGAAGTTCGACGCGTTCTTGCGGAGCGCGTTGTACGGGTGGTGGTTGACGTGCGGGAGCTCGCCGCCGTGCAGCTCGGACAGCCGTTCGGCCGCGGGCACGGGGGCGTCGAAGGTGACCACGAGCTCGTTCGTGCCGGGGCGGAGCAGGTGCCCGACCGGGAAGCGGTACGAGCGGTGCTGGTTCGCGGTCGTGGCGACGACGATGCCGTTCACCTCGATCGTGGCGAGGGTGTCCAGGCCCTCGGCGACCAGGTCGTGCCGCTCGGCGTCGGGTGCCGCCCAGTCGAAGGTGCGCCGGTACCGCCAGACGGTGTCGCCGATCCACTGCGTCGCGGCCTCGTTGTCGCCGTCGAACGGGTCGAGGATCAGGCCGGCGCGGAGCAGGTCCGTGTGCGCGCAGCCGGGGACCACCGCCGCGATCGGGGCGCTCGGTGCCTCGGCCGGGCCGTGCACCGCCTCGAGGGTCCACGTGCCGTCCAGTGTCGTCCGCTCCATCGCGTCTCCAGTGCTCGTCGGGCCGCGTCGTCGCCGCCTCTTGACCGACTTAGTTTATGCGTGTAACAATCACGCTCACAACGTGGACCTGCGACGACGCAGACCGAGAGGACAACGATGTTCAAGACAACCCGTTCGCGGCTCGCCATCGGCGCGGCCGTGCTCCTCGCCGGGAGCCTCGCGCTCACCGGCTGCAGCTCGAGCGGCAGCGCCAGCACCACCGACGACGCCGCCTCGACCCTCATCGCGTACACCGGCCAGTCCGGCGACTACCAGATCAACTTCAACCCGTGGTCGCCGTCGAACATCGGTGGCGTCGGCACGATCTACGAGTCGCTGTTCTTCATCACCAACGTGAACAACAACGACCCGAAGCCGCTCCTCGGCAAGTCCTACGAGTGGAACGGCGACGGCACGCAGCTGACCATCACGCTCCGCGACGGCGCGACCTGGAGCGACGGCAAGCCCTTCACCTCGAAGGACGTCGTCTTCACGCTCGACATGCTCAAGAAGCAGAAGGCGCTGAACTCGATCGGCTACGACGGCACCGCGAAGGCCGACGGCGACGACAAGGTCGTGGTCTCGTTCGACAAGCCGTCGTTCGTCCTCGGCCCGAACCTGCTCGGCAAGACCTGGATCGTCCCCGAGCACCTCTGGAAGGACATCGACCCGACCACGGACGTCGTCCGGAAGCCCGTCGGCACCGGCCCGTACACGCTCGGCACCTTCAAGGCGCAGGCGTTCACGCTCGAGGCCAACAAGAAGTACTGGGGCGGCGCCCCGGCCGTGAAGACGGTCCGCTACCTCTCGCTCTCCGGCAACACCGCCGGCGCCGACGCGCTCGCACAGGGCTCGATCGACTGGCAGACCGGCCCGGTGCCGAACATGGACGACATCGCCGCCAAGTACCCCGGCTACGACGGCATCACCATCCCGCAGAACCAGATGGCGCTGCTCACCTGCTCGTCCACCGCGCTCGGCTGCACCGGCCCGCAGACCGACCCGGCCGTGCGGCACGCCATCGCCGACGCGATCAACCGCAAGCAGCTCAACTCGCTGGCGTTCGAGAACACCGCGAGCGAGATCTCGCCGACCTTCGCCCTCACCGGCACGCAGAAGGACACCATCTCCAAGGACGTCGACCCGGCCGTGATGCCGTCCTCCGCCGACACCGCCGCAGCCGACGCAGCGCTGAAGGGTGCCGGCTACGCCAAGGGCGCCGACGGCATCTACGCCAAGGACGGCAAGAAGCTGTCCCTGACCGTCGAGGTCGTCACCGGCTGGACCGACTACATCACCGCCATCGACACGATGACCCAGCAGCTCAAGGCCGCCGGCATCGAGCTCAAGGCGCAGCAGTCGTCGTGGAACGAGTGGACCGACAAGAAGACCAAGGGCAACTTCCAGCTCGCGATCGACTCGCTCGGCCAGGGCCCGGCATCGAACCCGTACTACCTCTACAACAACTACTACTCGACGGCGAACACCGCGAAGGTCGGCGAAGCCGCCCCGATGAACATCGCCCGCTACAGCAACCCGGACGTCGACGCGGCGCTCGCGAAGCTCGCGACGATCAACCCGACCGACACCGCGGCGACGCAGCCGGAGTTCGACACCATCCAGCAGCACATCGTCGAGGACATGCCCTACATCCCGGTGATGACCGGCGGCACGACGAGTGAGTTCCACTCGGCGAAGTTCACCGGCTGGCCCACCGAGAAGGACCTCTTCGCCTTCCCGGCCGTCTGGGCGAGCCCGGACAACGCCGAGATCTTCAAGGCGCTGAAGCCGGCGAAGGGCTGATCACGATGGGATCGCGACCGAGGGGCACTCGACGATGACCTACTTCCTGCGCAAGATCGGCTTCTACGTCGTCGCACTCTGGGCGGCACTGACGCTGAACTTCATCATCCCCAGGCTCCTGCCCGGGAACCCGGTGGACATCCTGCTCGCCAAGCTCCAGCAGCGCGGCGGACAGGTGACCCCGGCGACCCGGCAGGCGTACGAGCTGCTCCTCGGTGGCGATTCCTCGGAACCGCTCATCGTCCAGTACGGCCGCTACCTCGCCAACGTGTTCCGCGGTGACCTCGGCGTGTCCGTCAGCTACTTCCCGGCCCCCGTCACCGAGGTCATCGCGAGCTCGCTGCCGTGGACCATCGCCCTCGTCGGGATCGCGACGATCCTCGCCGCGATCATCGGCGTCGGCCTCGGCGCCTTCGTCGGGTGGCGCCCCGGCACCTGGCTCGACTCGTTCGTCCCGGCCACCACCCTGCTCGCCGCGGTGCCGTACTTCTGGCTCGCGCTGATCCTGGTGTACTTCTTCGCCACCGGACTCCACCTGTTCCCGGCGCAGGGCGGCTACGACGTCGTGCTGAACCCCGGGTTCAACTGGGACTTCATCGCCTCGGCGATCAAGTACGGGGTGCTGCCGGCGGTGACGATCGTGCTCGCGTCCCTCGGCGGCTGGCTGCTCGGGATGCGCAACATGATGGTCTCGACGCTGTCCGAGGACTACATCACCACCGCGCAGGCGAAGGGCCTCTCCGACGGCAAGATCCTGCGGAACTACGCCGCGAGGAACGCCGTGCTGCCCTCCGTCGCCGGCTTCGCGATCTCCCTCGGGTTCATCGTGTCCGGCTCCGTCGTCACCGAGCAGGTGTTCTCCTACCCGGGCATCGGGTCGAAGCTCCTCTCCGCGGTGACGAACAACGACTACGCGCTCATGCAGGGCATCTTCCTGTTCATCACCCTGGCGGTCCTCGGCGCGAACCTCGTCGTCGACCTGCTCTACGGGATCATCGACCCCCGCACGCGGGCACGGGCCTAGGGAGCGCGCAGACCATGACGAACATCCAGCAGGAGACCGAACCCACCATCGGCGCGCTCGCGGAGGAGGCCGACAGCACCACGTCGATCGCCACCCGCAAGGCGACGAAGGGCGGTCTCCGCCGCTTCCTCCCGACCCCCACCCCGTGGCTGATCACCGGCATCGTGCTGGTCCTCGGCGTCACGCTGTTCGGGGTCATCGGGCCGCTGCTCGTCGGCGACCCGACCACCATCCGCGACTCCGGCCTGCAGGGACCGAGCGCAGCGAACCTGCTCGGCACCACGCAGACCGGGCAGGACGTCCTGGCGCAGCTCGCCTACGCCACCCGCGGGAGCCTGCAGATCGGGCTCATCGTCGGGCTCCTGGCAACGGTGCTGTCCGCGTTCTTCGGCATCCTCGGCGCCTACCTCGGCGGCTTCATGGACGAGGCGTTCTCGCTCTTCTCGAACGTCTTCCTCGTGATCCCCGGCCTGCCGCTCGTCATCGTCATCTCCGGCCTCGTGCCGCGTGAGGCGCGCGGGCTCTGGACGATCGCCGTGGTCCTCGCGATCACGTCGTGGGCCGGGTCCGCCCGGGTCCTCCGCGCGCAGACGATGTCGATCCGCAACCGGGACTACGTCTCGGCCGCCCGGGTCGCCGGCGAGAAGCCCTGGCGGGTGATCGCGGTCGAGATCCTGCCGAACCTGCTGCCCGTCCTCGCGTCGCAGTTCGTGTTCGCGGTGATCGCGGCGATCCTCGGGGAGGCCGGTCTGTCCTTCCTCGGGCTCGGAGCGTCGAACTCCTCGACGCTCGGCACGATGCTCTTCTACGCCCAGAACGGCTTCGCGCTGGCGAACGGCGCCTGGTGGTGGTTCGTGCCGCCGGGGCTCCTCATCGCCCTGCTCGGCATGGGCCTGTCCCTGGTGAACTTCTCCATCGACGAGGTCATCAACCCCCGACTCGCCAACGTCCGTGCGCAGCGTCGGCGCGAGCGTCGCCTCCGCCGCCTGAAGGGAACGCAACGATGAACGCCGTCCTGACGATCGAGCACCTCGACGTCGTCTACGAGACCGAACACCCCGTGCACGCCGTCAAGGACGTGTCGCTGACGCTCGCCCCCGGGGAGATCCTCGGGCTCGCGGGGGAGTCCGGCTGCGGGAAGACCACGCTGGCGTACGCGATCACCCGGCTGCACCGGCCGCCGGCGAAGGTGACCTCGGGGAGCATCACGTTCCACGACCGTGACGGCACCGACATCGACCTGCTCGGGCTGGAGCACGAACAGCTCCGCGCGGTGCGCTGGTCGAAGCTGTCGATGGTGTTCCAGGGCGCGATGAACGCGCTCAACCCCGTGACCACCATCCGCGCGCAGCTCGACGACGCACTCGTCGAGCACCGGAAGGGGCTGTCCCGCAAGGAGCGGCGCGCGATCGCCGAGGACGCCCTCAGCCGCGTCGGCGTCGACCCGTCCCGCATCACGGCGTACCCGCACGAGCTCTCCGGCGGCATGCGGCAGCGCGTGATGATCGCGATGGCGATGCTGCTCGAACCGCAGATCATGATCATGGACGAGCCCACCACGGCGCTCGACGTCGTCGTGCAGCGCGAGATCCTCCGCGAGATCGTCCGGCTCCGCGACGAGCTCGGCTTCGCGGTGGTCTTCATCACGCACGACCTGCCGCTGCTCCTGGAGATCAGCGACCGGATCGCCGTGATGCTCCGCGGCGAGGTCGTCGAGTGCGAACCGGCAGCGGTGATCCAGCACGACGCCAAGCACCCCTACACCCGGCGGCTGCTGCAGTCGTTCCCGAGCCTGTCCGGCGCACGCGGGTCCTTCATCCGCTCGGGCGTCGAGGACGAAGCACTCGAGCACGCCGTCACCGCCCAGGAGGAACTCGCATGACCAGCGTGACCGTCAGCCACCTCGGCAAGGACTTCCACACCCGCAAGGGCCTGAAGCGCACCACCCTGCACGCCGTCGACGACGTGTCGTTCGAGCTGCTGCCCGGACGCACCGTCGCGCTCGTCGGGGAGTCCGGCTCGGGCAAGTCCACGATCGCCCGGATGCTCGCGAAGCTCGAGACGCTCACGCACGGCTCGATCGACGTCCGGCTCGAGGACGGCACCCCGGTGCTCGGCAGCATGTACCGCCGGCACGTGCAGATGGTGTTCCAGGACCCCTTCGCGTCGCTCAACCCGTTCCACTCGATCGAGCACCACATCGCCCGGCCGCTGCAGCTGCACAACCGGGCCCGTGGCTCCGAGGAGACGTCGGCGAAGGTCCGGGAGCTCCTCGGCCGCGTGAACCTCGACGAGGACTTCGCGTCCCGTCGGCCGCACGAGCTCTCCGGCGGGCAGCGGCAGCGCGTCGCGATCGCCCGCGCGCTGGCACCGGGCGCGCAGGTGCTCATCGCCGACGAACCCGTGTCGATGCTCGACGTGTCGATCCGGCTCAGCGTGCTCAACCTGCTCGGGCGGCTGCAGCGCGAGGACCACCTTGCGGTGCTCTACATCACGCACGACCTGGCGACCGCGCGGCACTTCTCCGACGAGATCCTGGTGCTCTACCGCGGCCGGGTCGTCGAACGAGGACCCTCGGACGCGGTCATCCTCGACCCGCACCACGACTACACGCGGCTGCTGGCCGAGGCGGCGCCCGACCCCGAGCGCGGGGAACGCCGGGTCACCGCGGGGCCGGCGCTCGACCGCTCGAAGATCGACAACACCACGTGCTACGACCACACTGTCGGCGCGTGGGTGTCGAGCACGCCGGCACCGGTCGGAGCCCGGTGAGCGCCACGCCCTTCGTCGACTGGGTCACGTCCGGGTTCTCGGCGCGCTTCCGCGTCGCCGCGGACCAGCCGGTCGCGCTGGTGTCGTTCGTCCCGGCAGGGGCGGCGCTCGCCGACGGGCCCGACGACCCGCAGCCGCTCGTCGAGCTCACCACGATCGGGCACGGCCGGTTCCCTGGCGGCTTCCGGCACGTGGACTCCACGATCGGCGCGCGGCTCCGGCCGGTGCCGGACGGGGTGACGCACCACGAGCCCGGAGACGGAGACGGAGACGGGGACGTGGACAGGTCCGACGTCGAGTTCCGGATCCGACAGGCGGACGCGGCCACGGGCCTCCAGGTCGAGTCGGTGTTCCGGGCCCGCGACGGCGTCGCGGCGTTCCGGACGTGGACCGACGTGTCGACGGGCGGAACCGCCAGCGAGACCGACGGCGTCGTCGAGCACGTCGAGCACGTCGTCGACTTCGTCTCGTCCTTCGCGACCGGGGCGTTCCTGACGGACTCCGGCGCGAGCGTGGACGACCTGACGCTGACGCACGCCGACAACGACTGGGCTGCGGAGAACCGGTGGCGTACGGACCCCCTGCGGGACATCGGCCTCGCCCGCATCGACCGCGAGGCCCAGCACCACCCACCCCGCAGCCGCGCCGTGGTGCAGAACCGCGGCTCGTGGTCGACCGGGGAGGCGCTGCCGATCGGGCTCCTGCAGGCCGAGCAGTACTCGCTCGTCTGGCAGATCGAGCACAACGGGCCGTGGCTGTACGAGCTCGGGGAGACCCGGCGGCACGCGTACGTCGTGCTGAGCGGGCCCACCGACCAGGAGCACCAGTGGACGGCGCCGGTCGCACCAGGGCGTCCGTTCACGAGCGTGCCCGTGTCCGTGGGGATCGCGACGTCGCTCGACGGGGCCTTCGGGGTGCTGACCGCGCAGCGCCGGGCGATCCGGCACGTGCGACCGGCGGACCTCGCGCTGCCGCTGGTCTTCAACGACTACATGAACACGCTCATGGGCGACCCCACCACGGCGAAGCTGCTGCCGCTCGTCGACGCCGCGGCCGATGCGGGAGCGGACCTGTTCTGCATCGATGCCGGCTGGTACGCCGAGGGGCACTGGTGGGACACGGTGGGCGAGTGGCTGCCGGCGGCATCCCGGTTCCCGGGCGGGCTGGCCGAGGTCATCGACCACATCCGCTCCCGCGGGATGCAGGCCGGGCTCTGGCTCGAGCCCGAGGTCGTCGGCATCAACTCCCCGCTGGCGTCCACGCTGCCGGCCGACGCCTTCGTGCAGCACCACGGGGTGCGGGTCGCGGAGCACGGGCGGCACCTGCTCGACCTGCGCTCGCCGGCCGCGCGGGCGCACCTCGACGAGGTCGTCGACCGGCTGGTCGGGCAGCTCGGCGTGACGTTCTTCAAGATGGACGACAACACCATGACGGGTCCGTTCCCGGGGATGCTCGAGCACCAGCGGGCGCTCCTGGACTGGCTCGACGACGTGCAGGCCCGGTACCCGGAGCTCCTCATCGAGAACTGCGCGTCGGGAGCGATGCGTGCCGACGGGGCGATGCTCTCGCGGCTGCACATGCAGTCCACCTCGGACCAGCAGGACCCCGTGCTGTACGCCTCGATCGCGGCCGCTGCACCCGCGGCGATGCTCCCCGAGCAGGCCGGGAACTGGGCGTACCCGGCAGTCGCGATGTCCGACGAGCTGTTCGTGCTGTCGCTCGTGAACGGGGTGCTCGGCCGGATGTACCTGTCCGGGTACCTCAACGAGATGTCCGACGCGCAGCGAGCCCTCGTGGCGTCGGCGATCGCGGCGCACCGGGAGGTCCTGACGGTGGTCTCGGACGCGGTCCCGGTGTGGCCGCTCGGGCTGCCCGTGTGGGAGGACACCTGGGTCGCCCTCGGCCTCCGCGCCGCGTCCGGCGACCTGTACCTGTCGGTGTGGTCGCTCCCCGGGGCGGGCGACTCGGTGACGCTGCCGCTGCCGGAGTTCACCGGGCAGGCCGTGTCGGTCGAGCCGCTGTTCCCGCTCGAACCGGCACCGTGGGTGCCGTCCTGGGATCAGGCGGACGGGACCCTGCACCTCACCAGCGGGGACACGGCGCCGACGGCGCGGGTGCTCCGCATCCGCCCTGGAACCGACGGAGCGGCCGGGGACTGAGCGGACGGGCGCCGATGGCAGCGGCGCGCGTCGAGGACGGACGGGAGGCACGGTGCGGGCAGGCACCGAGCCTCCCGTCCGGTGTGGGGTCGCGGTACGACCGTCAGTCGCCGCTCGTCGTGGCCGGTGCGTGCTCGTCGTCGGCGGCTGCGCGCTCGGCGCGTGGGGCGCGCAGGCGCAGGGTCGCGGCGAGGCCGATGACCAGGAAGCCGGCGGCGGACCAGGCTGCTGCGCGGGTGCCGTCGGAGAACGCCTCGGCGGCGGCGGTCGCGGTCGGGCCGGTGAGGGCGGCGATCGCCCCGCCGGAGGACTGCACGACCGAGTCCGCGATGCTCGTCGCTGCGGGGACCGAGGAGCCGGCGTCCTCCAGGCGGTGCTCGAGGATGCTGCCGGTCGAGGTGAAGAGCACCGTGCCGAGGACCGCGATCCCGAGCGCCGAGCCGATCTGTCGCGCGGTGCTCTGCGCGCCGGAGGCCTCGCCGCTCCGCTCGACCGGGACGTCCTGCAGCACCACGCCGGTGAGCTGCGCCGTCGCGAGTCCGACGCCGAAGCCGTAGACGAACAGGCACGGGACGATCGCCCACCACTCGGTCGTCGCGGAGACCACGAAGCCGATCGCGGCGACGCCGACGATCTCCGCGCCGATGCCCATCCGCACGATCGGCAGCGCCCCGATCCGCTGCCCGACGGTCGCGGCGAACCCGCTCGCGACGAACGAGCCGATCGCCAGGGCGAGCAGCACGAAGCCGGTCTGCAGCGCGGAGTAGCCGAGGACGTTCTGCAGCCAGAGGGGCAGCGACAGGATGATGCCGAACTCGCCGAGCGACACGATGAGCGCCGCGATCGAGCCGTTCCGGAACGAACCGATGCGGAAGAGGTCGAGCGCGATGAGCGCCGAGCGCCCCGTCCGCTGCCGTCGGAGGGACCACCGCACGAAGCCGGATCCCGCGAGCACCGCGATGAGGAACGCGATCGGGATCGGGCTGATCCCGGAGGACCACGACCAGTCGCCGATCGTCAGCGGCGTCGACGACGGGGTCCACCAGCCGTAGGTGCGCCCCTCGATGAGGCCGAACACCAGCGAAGCGCTCGCCACCACCGACAGCACCGCGCCGACGACGTCGATGCGGCCGGCGTGTGCGGTGTCGCGGGACTCCCGGACGGCGAGCCCGAGGCCGATCACGATGAGCACCACGATCGGCACGTTGATCCCGAAGGCCCAGCGCCACGAGAAGTCCGTCGTCAGCCAGCCGCCGAGGAGCGGCCCGACCGCCACCATGCCGCCGATCGTGGAGCCCCAGACGGCGAAGGCGATCCCGCGCTCGCGGCCGGTGAACGTGGCGTTGAGGATCGAGAGCGTCGTCGGCAGGACCATCGCGCCGCCGATGCCCTGGACCACCCGGGAGGCCACGAGCAGGTCGCCCGTGGGGGAGAGCGCCGCCAGCACCGAGGCCAGCGCGAACACGATCACGCCCGTCGTCAGCAGGCGCCGACGGCCGTAGCGGTCCGCGAGGGCACCGAACACCAGGAGCAGCGCCGCGAACACCAGGGTGTAGCTCTCCTGGACCCACTGCACGAGCGTCGAGCCGATGTCGAGGTCGGCGACGATGCTCGGGATCGCGACGTTCACGATCGTCGAGTCGACGATGATGAGCGCCACGGCGAGGCTGATGACCACGAGGCCGAGCCAACGGCGGGGATCGGCAGCGGTGGTGCCGGGTGCGGCGGCGGATGTGCTCACGGGGTGGTCTCCAAGGTCTTCAGCATGCTGACGACCTGACGCTACACCCGCACTCCATGAGCGTCGCCCGGGCGGCCGGGGGACGTTTTCGTTCTGGCTCCTGGCCGATCCGGTTCACGATTCCCGGCGTTCGTGAACCGGATCGGTCATCTCCGAATCCGAACGTGGTCGTCGGTGCGGGACGGCTCGCACGCGTCGCCGCCGGACGTCCCCGAGATGGACGCCGCCGGGGTCAGAGCCCGAGCTCGGCGCGGAGCCAGCGTGCCGTGCGGCTCGCCGGGGACACCGCGACCTCGGCCGGGGTTCCGGCAGCGACGACCTGCCCGCCGTCGTCGCCGCCGGAGGGCCCCATGTCGATGACGTGGTCCGCTGCGGCGACGACGGCCATCGCGTGCTCGACCACGACGACCGTGTTGCCGGCGTCCACGAGGCGCGAGAGCTGCGACGTCAGGAGTTCGACGTCCGCGGGGTGCAGTCCGGTGGTCGGCTCGTCGAGCAGGTAGAGGGTGTGGCCGGACCGCGCCCGCTGCAGCTCGGTCGCGAGCTTGATGCGCTGCGCCTCACCGCCCGAGAGCTCCGGCGCGGGCTGTCCGAGGCGCAGGTACCCGAGCCCGACCTGCCGCAGGGTCTCCAGCGCGCGCGCCGCAGCGGGGAGCTCGGCGAGGAACGGCGCTGCCTCCTCGACGGTCATCCCGAGGACGTCCGCGATCGTCGCGTCGTGCCACCGGACCTCGAGCGTCTCCGCGGTGTACCGCGACCCGTGGCACTCCGGGCACGGCGCCCAGCTGCCCGGCAGGAACAGCAGCTCCACGGACACCGATCCCTCGCCCTGGCACACCTCGCACCGGCCGCCGACGACGTTGAACGAGAACCGGCCGGCGGTCCACCCGCGGGCCTTGGCGTCCTCGGTGGCGGCGAACGCGGCACGCACCGCGTCGAAGAGCCCCGTGTACGTGGCGAGGTTCGAGCGCGGAGTCCGGCCGATCGCCTTCTGGTCGACCTCGACGACCCGGTCGATGCCCGGGTGCGTCAGGGCGAGCGTGGGCAGGACACCGCCGACGAGCGACGACTTGCCCGACCCGGACACTCCCGTGATCGCCGTGAGGACACCGAGCGGCAGGTCCACGTCGAGCCCGCGGAGGTTGTGCCGCGTGACGTCCCGGAGCTCCAGCGTGCCGGTCGGCGTCCGCGGGGTGCGCTCGACGCCGGGCTGCCGGGGCTGCAGGTACCGGCGGGTGACCGATGCCTCGACCTCGGCGAGCCCGGGGACCGGCCCGCTGTAGAGCACCGTCCCGCCCGACGCCCCGGCACCGGGACCGACGTCGACGATCCAGTCGGCCTGCCGCACGATGCTCATGTCGTGCTCCACGACGAAGACGCTGTTGCCGCCGGCGCGGAGCCCGTCGAGGACCTCGACGAGCGGCTCGACGTCTGCGGGGTGCAGCCCGGCGCTCGGCTCGTCGAGCACGTAGACGACGCCGAACAGCCCCGACCGCAGCTGCGTGGCGATGCGGAGTCGCTGCATCTCGCCGGGGGAGAGCGTCGGCGTCGCCCGATCGAGGCTGAGGTACCCGAGCCCCAGCCCGGTGAGCACCTCGACGCGGGTCAGCAGGTCCCGCGAGATCGCGACGGCCACCTCGGTGTGCTCGCCCGACGACGCGCGGGACGTCGCAGCCCCGGCGTCCGTGAGCGCGGCGACGGGGCGCAGGACCTCGGCGAGCGCGGTGAGGGGGAGCGCGTTGAGCTCCGCGATCGTCTTGCCGCTGAACGTCACGGCGAGCGCCGCTCGCGTCAGTCCCGTCCCGCCGCAGAGCCCGCACGGCCCGGACTCGACGAACTGCAGCACCTTCGTGCGCTGCGTCTCGCTCTGCGAGTCGGCCAGGGTGTGCAGCACGAACTGCCGCGCGCTCCAGAACCGCCCCTTGTACGGCTTCGCGACCCGGTCCCGCTTCGGGTGGACGTCGACGACGGGCTGCTCCTCGGTGAACAGCAGCCAGTCCCGGTCCTCCCGGGACAGCTCGCGCCACGGCCGGTCGATGTCGTACCCGAGGACCGCCGTGACGTCGCGGAGGTTCTTGCCCTGCCACGCACCGGGCCACGCGGTGATCGCGCCGTCCCGGATGCTCAGCGACGGGTCGTGCACGGCGGAGGCCTCGGTGACCTCGTGCGCGGTGCCGAGCCCGTGGCACCGGGGGCACGCGCCGGCGACGGTGTTCGGGGAGAAGGAGTCGGACTCGAGCCGCTCGGCGCCGGACGGGTAGGTGCCGGCGCGGGAGTACAGCATGCGCGTCGAGTTCGACAGGGTCGTCAGCGTCCCCACCGTCGACCGGGAGCTCGGGGCACCGCGCCGCTGCTGCAGTGCGACGGCCGGCGGGAGCCCGGTGATGGACTCCACGTGCGGCGTCGACCCCTGCGCGATGAGCCGCCGCGCGTACGGGGCCACCGACTCCAGGAAGCGGCGCTGCGCCTCGGCGAAGATCGTCCCGAACGCCAGCGACGACTTCCCCGAGCCCGAGATCCCGGTGAACGCCACGATCCGGTCGCGGGGCACGTCCACGTCGACGTCGCGGAGGTTGTTCTCGCGGGCACCGCGGACGCGGATCATGCCGTCGGCAGCGGTGGACGGGGTGGACCGAGGGTGCGGAGCGGGCATTCGTACGACTGTAGACGCGCGCCGCTGACCGCCGCTCGCCCATCACCCCGGGGTCAGAGGATGTGGAGCTCCATCGCCCGCGTGACCGCCCGGGTGCGGTCGTTGACGCCGAGCTTCTCGAACACGTGGCCGAGGTGCGTCTTCACCGTGGTCTCGCTGAGGAACAGGGCGCGGCCGATCGCCGGGTTGCTGTTGCCCTGGGCGACGAGGCGCAGCACGTCGAGCTCCCGGGGCGTCAGCGACGGGCCGATCGGCAGCGTGCCCGCGGCCCGGCGCACCAGGGCCGCGGCCGCCGAGGGAGCCAGCGCGGTCTCACCCCGCGCCGTCGCCCGCACCCCCGCGAGGATCTCGGACTCCGGCGCGGCCTTCAGCAGGTAGCCCGTGGCGCCGGCCTCGATCGCGGCGAGGATCTGGTCGTCCGACTCGTACGTCGTGAGGATCAGCACGCGGATGCCCGGCTCGGCACCGAGGATCCGCGCGGTCGCGGCGTCCCCGTCGATGCCCGGCATCCGGAGGTCCATGAGCACCACGTCGGGCCGCTCGGCGAGGACCGTCGCCACCGCGGACTCGCCGTCCGCCGCCTGACCCACGACCTCGACGTCGTCGGCGTCCTGCAGGAGCGCGACGATGCCGGCTCGGACGATGGGGTGGTCGTCCGCCACCACGACGCGGATCACCGGGTCACCTCCGCCGCGGTGCCGGTCACGGGCAGGGCGGCCGGGAGGCTCGGCGCGGCTCCGGTGGGCAGCGTCGCCTCGACGACGGTGCCGCGACCGGGGCCGCTGGTGATCCGGCAGGACCCGCCCGCCAGGGCGAGGCGCTCGCGGAGGCCGCGGAGCCCGTGGCCAGCGGACGGGTCCGACGCGTCGAAGCCGACCCCGTCGTCCTCGACCCGCAGGACGGTCTGCTCGGGCGAGGGGAGCAGTGCGACGCGCACCGCGGCGGCGCGAGCGTGTGTGCGGACGTTGCCCAGAGCCTCCTGGGCGACGCGGAGCAGCACCACCTGCGCGTCGCGATCCAGCGCGCAGTCGGGCGCGTCCACGGTGACGGGCGTGCCGGTCTCGCGGGTGTGGCGCTCGCCGAGGCGGTGCAGCGCGCCGCCGAGGCTGTCGCGGGTGACCCCAGCGGCGCCCGCAGCGATGAGGGTGCGCGACTCCTCGAGCGCGGCGCGGGCGGACTCTTCGAGGATGGTGAGGCGCTCCTCGAGCGCGTCGGTGCGGTCGCTCGCGAGGTCGCTCTGCGCACGCTCCGTGAGCATCACGATGCCGGCGAGGTTCTGCGCCACCGTGTCGTGGATCTCGCGGGCCAGGCGTTCCCGCTCGCTGGCGACGCCGGCCGTGCGGTTCGCCTCGGCGAGCGACGTCTGCGTGGCTCGGAGTTCGTCGAGGAGTTCGCGCCGGGACTCGGACAGGTCGGCGATGCTCGAGATCCAGATGCCCATCGCGCAGGCGCCGATGACGCTGATCCCCTCGATGAGCAGGGTGCCGACGAGCGCCTCGGAGCCGCTGGAGATCTGCAGGCCGATGCCGCTCGCGATGCCGATCGCGATGGAGAGCAGGACCGCGCTCCGGATGCGCTCGGACTGGACCCACACCAGCGGGAACAGGATGCACTGGACGAACGCGGTGCTCGGAGCCACCGCCGGCAGGACCAGCGCGGCGGCGACGAGCAGCGGCAGGAAGGCTGCGGCCGCGCGGGGCTCGTCGTATCCGCGGTGCCCGAACCCGATGTACGCGACGACCAGGACGGCGATCGCGGCGTACGCGGGCCAGCGGGTCTCCCACGGGGACCAGCCCGCGGCCGTGATGACGGCGGTCAGCGCCATCGTCGCGGCGAAGAACGCGTGCAGCCACCGGTTGCGCACCCAGGTCTCGCCGGTCATGCGGTCAGCATTCCACCTTTGCGGTTCCGTTCCCGCGTTTCCCGGCATCAGGAGTCCTTGCGGTTCCACCGGAACGTCAGCATGCAGGCCACCGTGCCCAGGACCAGCCATGCGACCAGGACGAGGGTTCCGAGGCCGAGTTGCCACGTGCCTCCCGGCTCGGCGGACGCGAATGCGTCGGGGAGGAACACCGATCGCATCCCCGACGCCATCCAGCGGAGGGGGAAGACCGACGCGACGTTCTGCAGCCAGGTCGGGAGCTGGGTGAAGGGGAGGTAGACGCCGGAGATGAACTGCAGCACCAGGACCACGGGGACGATCGTCGCAGTGGCGCGGCGACCCTCGCGGGGGAGTGCCGAGATCGCGATGCCGAGGACACACGCTGTCGCGATGCCGAGCAGCATGATGCCCGCGAAACGCGCCCACTTCGCCGGGTCCGTCGGGAGATCCACGCCGAAGACGATGCTCGCGATGCCGATCAACAATGCGGTCTGGATGATCGTCGTGACGAGGACCATGCCGATCTTGCCGATGAAGTAGCTCAGCACCGGCAGTGGTGTTCCGCCGAGGCGTTTCAGCGTGCCGTCGCTGCGTTCCGTGGCGATGTCCACGCCGAGCGACTGTGTGCCGGAGAGGAGGAACCCCGTCGCGACCAGTCCGGGCAGGTAGTACGTGGCGTAGTCGACGCTCGCGTTTCCCGCTCGGATGTCGGGGGCGCTGCTGAATGCGACCGAGAAGAGCGCCAGCATGATGATCGGGAAGAGGAACGTGAAGAACACCGCGTCGGGGGCACGGAAGTAGGAGCGGATCTCGTAGGTGATGCGGGCGGTGTTGACTGCTGCGGCGCTCATGCGTTGCCGACCATTTCCAGGTAGACGTCCTCGAGGGACGGGCGGATGACTTCGAGGTCTCGCATCGGGTCCGTGATGGACCTGATCAGTGCTGCGGGGTCGGTGGTGCGTTCGTCGTGCTTGGTCGTGCTCGTGTTGTTGGTGTTCGTGTCGCTGTCTTTCGTGTCGCTGTCGTTCGTGTCGTTCTTGCTCGTCCAGGTCACGCGTGGTGTGCGTGCCTCGGCGCCGCCGAGCTCGTCGATCGGCGCGATGTCGAGCAGCTTGCCGTCGGCGATGACCGCGGCCCGGTCGGCAAGGTGTGCGGCCTCGTCGAGGTAGTGCGTGGTCAGGAGGATCGTCGTGCCCTCGCGCTGGACCTGCTTGAGGAGGTCCCAGAACTGGCGGCGAGCCTCAGGGTCGAAGCCTGTGGTTGGCTCGTCGAGGAAGAGGACCTCGGGGCGGCCGATGATCCCCAGGGCGACGTCGACGCGCCTGCGCTGCCCGCCGGAGAGTCTTGCGATACGGGTGTTGCGTTGCTCCGCGAGGCCTGTTGCTTGCAGCGTTTCGTCGACGTCCCGGCGCTTCGGGTAGAGCTTCGCGAAGTGGTCGAGCTGCTCGGCGACCGTGACGTTGGGGGACTCGGCGGTGCTCTGCAGCACGATGCCGATCCGGGCGTTGTGGCTGCGGCTCGTGCGGGCGGGGTCGTGGCCGAGGACCTGCACGTCCCCGCTCGTCCGGGAGCGGTAGCCCTCGAGGATCTCGACCGTCGTCGACTTGCCGGCGCCGTTGGGACCGAGAAGGGCGAAGGTCTCGCCGGCCTCGATCGTGAAGGAGATGTCGTCGACGGCGCGCTTGCCGGTGGGGTACTGCTTCGTGAGGTGCTGGACCTCGATGGCTGGGGTGGCGGGCATGAGACCAGCGTCGCCGGTCTGCGCTGCTGGCGGATCGGCGGAGGGGGTGTGGTCGCCATCCTCCGATCGGAGGATGGCGTGCTCAGTCCTGTTCCTCTTGTTCTTCCGCTCCGAACACCTCGAGGTCGGCGAACGCCGCGATCTCCTGCCGGAGCTGTTCCGCGATCCCCGGGCGTTCGCGCTCGTGCTCGGCCCGGTCGTCGGCGTTCGTCCAGCCGTCCTCCCAGTCGTGGCTCCGGTCCCACAACGCATGCCACTGCCGGATGGTCTCGGTGAGCTCGGGGGAGAGCGCGAGTTCCCACGGCTCGAGCGGGCCCTCCGGACCCCAGAGCGGCCAGTCCGCGCCGTACTCGAGCATCAGACGAACGGTGATCCGCTCGGCTGGGTCCGCCCTGGGGCGGCGGCGAGCTCTCGCTGCCTTCCGGCGTTCGGCGTGGTCGAGTGCTGCTCCGCGCGTCTCGGCGTCCGGGTCGACCCGGACGTGTCCGACCTTCCACGTGAAGCCGCTGTCCTGGTCGTCATCTTCGTCTGGCTTGCTGTCCGGGTCTTGGCCGTCCGGCCAGAAGTCCGGTTCGTCGACGATCGGCCACAGAGACTGCACGGTGAACCGGCTGCCCGAGCGCTCCTCGACGAAGAGCCCGCCGCCGTGCGACCAGCGGAGGGTGCCCGGGACGCGGGTGAGGTGGCGGCCGCCTGGCAATTCCGTCAGTGACTGCCACGAACTGGAGAATCGCACGATGCACTGCACCTCGTCGGTGCCGTCGTCGGGGAACGGCATCACTTGGAGGAGGCGGATGTGCATGGTGTGATCGTAGGGTGAGCCCGGCGATGGGCGCGCGACCCGGGAAAGTACGGTGGTCGGGTGACTGCGTTCGGCCTCATCGCCACCCTCTTCGCCATGGGTGTGGTCTTCGGTGGACTCGGAGCGCTGGCCTACGCCGGGCGATGGCGGTCGTGGCTCGGTCGGCTGCACGAGAACGTCGTCTTCGGGTGGTTCTGGTTGGGGCTGGCCCTGCTGTCGATGGGCCTCGCAGCGAGCTTCGTCCGGACGCCGGTCTTCGGGGTGTCCCTCGTGTTCGCGTTCACAGCGGCGGTCACCGGTGCGCTCGGGGTCTGGAGCGGTGTGATGGGTGTCCCACGCTGGCTGCAGCCGCGGTGGTACCGAGTGGCGCGTGGGGAGTGACCGGCCTGTCAGCCTGATCTCGTGGATCGGATCGGATCGGATCGGATCGGATCGGATCCGGATCGGCAGCGGAACGCTGACATGACCCTCTGGTATTTTACCGGGTAGTGTCGATGTGTTCGGTCGCGGGGGTTCGCGTCTGACGGAGGGGGGAGACGACCATGTCCAACGGGTGGCGGATCGATCTGGCCGCAGCAAGGGCGGCGATCGCTGCAACGGAGACCGAGATCGACGGCTGGGGTGACCTCGAGGTTTCACTGACGACCGCCCTGTCAGATGCATTTGCGGCCGTGTCCGCGCACGGGCCAGCGACGGCCGCCGCGCTCGGCAAAATCCGCACGGACCCATTCGAAATTGACCTGCTTGCCACGCAGCAACAAGTTCGGCGTGCGGTCGAGGGAACCCGGAACGCGGTCGCCGCGTACGAGAGTGGCGATGAGGAGATGGCCGCACGCTACGAGAAGGGAGTCATCGCGTGATCTCCGCTTCCGCCCTCGCATCGTTGCCGGATCCTGAAACGCTCGAGAGGGCCGCATCCGAGCTGAAGACATTCGGTGCGAGCGTGGTCGACCGGATGGCACTTGTCTCGACAGCGTGGGGACGGTTATCCGCGGCCGACGTCTACGAGACCCCAGAACGCGAAGTGGTGCTGGCCGCAACACAGCCGCCGAGCGCCATCGCGGCGATGATCAAACAGAACGCGGATTGGGCCGCGAAGCAGCTCGAGACCTACGCCACCACAGTTTCCGGACTCATCACCCGCCGAGCGTCGATCGTCACGGCGGTCCAAGCGTCGAACGAGGCGGAGCTCAAGGCCGCGGTGGACCCAGCCCCGTCGTCGTCCGGGGAGCCGACCGCGACCCCTTCGCCGTCGCCGGGAGCGGATCCCTCCACCACCCCGTCGCTCGTCCTTGACCAGATTGCGACATTCAATCTACAGGCCGCGCAGGCGGACCAGGACTGCGCCGACGCGCTGAGCAAGCTCGAGAAGTACAGCAAGAAGCAGGTGCAGGTCGTCGCAGACGCGCTCGGTGGCAGCGGCGCAGCGGGGACGGCATTTGGTCTCGGGACAGGGGCCAGCCAGGAGGCGGTGGACCGGTGGCGGCGGCTGATCGTCGTGCCGGCGTCCTCGATCGACGCCAAGCTGACCATCCCTGAGGCTGACCACTTCGTCCTGGGACATCCAGTTTGGAAGGACGCTGACGGTGCACTGCTGTTGGACCCGCCTCTCCCGCCCGAGCTCAAGGTGACGGGCCCTACTTCGTCGCACGGGTTCTTCGTCCCGGACAAGCAAGCGACGCCGGGCGCGGTACCCGGGTGGGCCAAGGCCGGGGGCAAAGCACTGGGATATGTCGGTGGGCTTGTGACCGTCTACGCGGCCGGCAACGAGCAGTGGACCAAGGACATGAAGAACCACCCCAACTGGGATACGTCGCGCCGTCTCGAGAGCGCCACCGAGAACGCGGTGATCGTCGGTGGTTTTTCCCTTGTCCTCGGCGGCGCGGGCGCCGCGGTCGGGTCCACGGTGGGAACGGCACTGGGTGTTGCGGGCGGCGCGGCAGCGGGCACAGTGACGCTTCCGGTGGTCGGGACCATCGGGCTCGGAGCAGTCGGTGGGGTCGTCGGCGGCATCGCAGGCGGAGCGTTCGTCGGGTACGCCATGGGAGACTTTGGGGAAGACGCCGGGAAGCAGTTCAGAAAGGACGTCTACGAGGGCAGCGCGATGCAGAACGACTTCCACCAGGCGTGGACTTGGTCGTCCGACGTCATCGAAGGGACTTGGAAGAAGGTATTCGGATGATCCCGCTGTTCATGATCCTGTTTGGAAGCGTCTTCGTGGCGCTCGGCGGCGCCGCGTACACCGGATTGTGGCGTTCGTGGGCGCGCAACACATCCACCAATGTGATCCTCGGGCTGTTCTGGCTCGGCCTCGCCGCCCTGGCTATCGGGGTCTCAGGCGTATTGGCCGACCTTATGGGCGGCCTTTCGTTGCTCATTGCAGTTGTGGCCATCATCGCTACCATCCTCGGCATCGTTGTCCTCCTGGGCGGTGCGCCCCGCTGGCTGCAACCCGGCTGGTATCGAACGGCGCACGGACGGTGACGATCAGTGCCTCAGTCCGTGTCCCCGGCGATTGGTCACTGGACGACAGTCTTCCGGGAACGTTCGTCGCGCTCGCCCCCGAGCTCGAAGGCGCGCTGTTCCGACCGACCATCGTGCTGACGTCCGCTCCGACATCGGAACCCGTGCACGTCGTCTCCTCCGAGGCGATCGCGTCCATCCTGGCTTCGGGACTCCGAGCACAGGTACTCAGCGTCACGGCCGAAGGGCTCCATGGGCTCTCGGATCGTTCCATCGAGTACGGATATGACGGCGATCGCACTTGGATTTGCGTGCGTCATTGGCTCGCGGTCGTCGAGGACCAGCAGGTCCACGTGACGGGGAGCTGTGCGGTCGAGGACTTCGACGACTTCGGTCCGGTGTTCCGGTCGGTACTCGCGACCTTCCAAACGGAGCAGACATCGTCGCAGGGGCAGCATCGTGAGTGAACCGCGTACCGATCCCGTGGTTTCAGGTCGTTTGGGGGAGCGGGTCGAAGCACTTGACGGAATCCTGGCACTGCAACCACGACCCAGCGCGCGGTGGACCCTCACGCATGCTGCACTGGAGCACCTCTGGGGCGTGCGGGACAGAGGGCTGGTGAGCGTCGCATCCAGACGGTCGGCGTCCGGTGCTGAGCTCCGCGATGCCGGCCTGACCGGTCGTTTCGGCGCGTTGACCGACGATGGCGCACGGTTCGTTCGTCTCCTCGATCGGCCCGACGTTCGGTTTGGTGCGAGCGCCGCGCACCACGGGAAAAGGGCGCACTGGGGCATGTGGCTCGGCGGCGACTCAGCGCTCGTTCGTGCGCAGGGTTCGGTCGCAGGCCTGGTCGCCGGGATCGGAGACCTCGATGTCAGTCGGTTCGACATACTGCCGGCCGGGAGCGCAGTCGGGCACTTGATGGCGTGGAGCGGGCTCACACCGGCGTGGGCCTTCGCGTCGGACGGACCCATCGTGGTGCCGACGAGCGACATCGATCGTCGGATCGAGGGCGAGTCGGTGCCGAAACCACCGGGGGCCGACTCGCTGATGGAGCGGCTCTGGTCGGCGCCCACCTGGACGCGCGTGCGTGTGTGGTCAGAAGCGACTGGTCGTGGTACCGAGTGGATCTCAGCCGGTGCCGACGGGACTTTCCGGGCAGTTCCCGTCGCTGACGGGAGGTCGTGTCGCATTGAGGTCGTCCCGGGCGGCGCGGTGTTCCGAGACGTGCTGTCGGTGTTCCTGGAGGCACCACCAAGCGACGCTTGAGCTGAGCGCAAGAGGCGGAGGGCAGCGGCGTCCACGCCGCTAGTCGTGTTGCGCAAAGCGACGCGGATGCAACAGCGGCAAGGACCACTGTCCTCCGTCCGTCTCAGCGCGTTCGCGTGGATGCGATCTCGCCGTCGACGTCGATCGTGCCGCCGTTCACGAACGCGGCCTCGTCGGAGACGACCCAACGAACGGCACGCGCGATGTCCACCGGCTACACCGGACGGCCCGCCGGAGTACCTTGCTTCATCGCCGCCAGAGCGTCCGCCGAGTCAGGAACCTAGGCGACGCCGGAGAACCGACGACCGCCAGGTCAGACTGGCCGCACGCCGCGTCCGGCTTCGTACTCCCAGCGCTTGCCGAGGGCGTCCGTGAAGGACATCGACACGAGGGTCCACTTCTCGGCGACAGTGAACGGTCGCATGCCGTGATCGTTGCGGACGAGCTCTGAGCAGCTCGACAGAAGCGCCCAGACGCGTGCCTTGTGGGGCCGGTCTTTCGGGTGGATCCACGCGGAGTACGACTCACCGGGCGGGCACACCTTTGCGCTGAACTCGATCTCTTCAGAACCGTTCATGATCGCCTTCGCTCGCACGTTGTGGATCACGGCGTCCGAGGCGTTCCGAACGACAAGCACGTTGTTCCAATGCGAACGGTCTTCCGTGTCCTGGTTGGAGAACACGAACGACACCCATGCGCTCACCCGTGCCGCTTCGCGCTCGTCCCGGTCGGTACGGGCGGTCCGATCGGCGCGCTGCGCGATGACGAGGCTGCAGATCGAGATGGAGAGTGTGATGGCGACGCCGAACCATGCGGCGAGAGCTTCGTTGCTCATGTATAGCCCCCTTCTGTCAGATACTCCACCAGCCTACTGAAGTACTACCGTTGAGTATCAAATCGGGCGCTGCTAGGTGCCTCTCGCCAGAACCCGGTCCGGTCAAGAACCAGGAGGGTGCACACCTGACTTCTCGGACGACGAGTCGAAGCGCGGGCGTCTTCGTCAGTCGAGCGGACAGTGGAGTCTCCGTCGGGGCGCTGCTGATCATTGCGCCCGCGGGGGCGATGGTGCTTGCGGGGGCTGCGGTGCAGCGGTTTGACCGCACCTCGATCATCATGCTTGCCGTGGTACTCGTGTCGCTGGTCTCGGCGATGGTGTTCGCATCGCGCGCTGCCACGTTCGTGGGGTGTTCGCCGGAGCTGGTGAGGATCGGTGTTGCACCGTTCTGGAGGTCACGATTGGAGCGCCGCGACATCGTCGATGTGGCAACTGCGCAGGTCGATGTGTACGCGGACTACGGCGGCTGGGACATCAAGGGCTCGGCGCGGAGCCCTCGTGGCCGGCTGTTCTCGACCGGCGGGAGGGCGGCCGTGTGGATCGTGATGCGGGTTGGACGGAAGTACCTGCTTACGTTCAGGGAACCCGCGGTACCCGTTCGCGTTCGCGTTGCGCTCCTGGGCAACGACTGATTGTCCGGGGCGGTCGAGCTCGCCGACCGAGCGGTCAGCGCATCACCGTGATCTGCTCCGATCCGGTGGCAGGAGGCACCGACGCGGCCGCGAGCCGCTGTCGCTCCTCGGCCAGCACCTGCGCGACGAGCCTTGAGTCGGAGACGTCCACTGCCTGAGCGGACGAGGTCGCTGTCTCGCTCACCGCTGCGAAGTCCTCGAAGGTCTGCGCCTTGCGGGCCAGCATCCGCACGAGCGCCGCATCGACGCCGTCCTCCGACAGCAACCGGTGGACCTGTACCGACTGGAGCTGTCCCATCCGCCGAGACCGCGCGATCGCCTGCCACTCCGTCGTCGGCTTGAGCTGTGGTTCGCAGATGATGACGACCGACGCCGCCTGGATGTTGAGTCCGACCCCGCCCGCCTCGATCTGTGCCACCAGGACGGAACCCGGAGGGGCCGCCGCGAACTCGTCGACGAGGTCCTGCCGGACCGATGCCGGGGTGCTGCCGGTCAGTGGACCGAACACGATCCCGCCCACTGCTCGCTTCGCGACGTCGAGCACCGTGCGGTAGTACGAGAAGACGAGCACCTTGCGGTCGTTGGCTCGTGCCTCCTCGACGATCTCGACGAGTGAAGCGACCTTGCTCGACTCGGCACCGCCGGTCATCGCGAGCTGTCGCAAAGTGTGGAAGTCGCCGGCCTCGACGGCAGCCGCGTGCGCACGCGCCTCCGCGTCGGTCAGGTCAGTCCACTCGTCGACCTCGACGAGTCCGGGGAGCTCCGTGAGGACGTCCTCTTGCCTCCGGCGCAGGTACACCGGTGCGATCTGCTTCCGGAAGCGCAGCGGACTGTCGTCTGACTGGTCGACGACGAGGTCAGGCCGGATGTGGTCGATCAACACGCGGAACTCGTCGACGCGGTTCTCGAGTGGCGTTCCGGACATGAGGATCGCACGGTCTGCGCGACGGAGAAGTGCCCGTGCGTTCATGGTTCGCTTCGCATCGGGATTCTTGACGTAGTGCGCCTCATCGACGACCACCGAAGCGAGCCGCAGGTCATCCGGCGTTCGGGTGCGGAGCCACTCGAGGGTCTCGTAGGTGGTCACGCCGATACCGCCCTCGTCGATCCAGTGCCGGAGGCCGAGCAAGCGCGCCGGGCCGTGCAGTCTGAACGCCCGGACGTCGGTGTGTCGTTCGGCTTCACGAACCCAGTTCGCAACGACGGCGGCAGGGCAGATGACCAAGAAGTGTGGCGTCCGACCCGGCGTGGTGCCGACGATGTGGGCAATTGACGCAAGGGCCTCAACCGTCTTGCCGAGTCCCATCTCATCGCCGATGACGACTCGCTTCTGGACGAGCGCGAAGGCCGCGGCAAACCGTTGGTACCCGCGGAGCGAGGCGGAGAGTCGGGACGTGTCGAGGCTGAACGCCTCCACCTGAGCGATCAGGTCGTCGCCGAGGTCTCCGCGTGCCGCTGCTCCCGACGGCTTCGTCAGACCGGCTTCGTCGAGCAGCGCGAAGAACGACGCTGGCCGCTGGAGGAAGTCCTGCCATGGGTCTCCTACCGGTGCGAGGGTGCTCGCGGCGATCCGCTGCCTCCTCCGCCACGCGTCCTCGGCGATGGAGATGATCCGCTGCACCAGGTCACCGGCGTCACGCCCAGTCTGGCCGGGCACGACGAGCGCCATCGATGCACCGCGTGCCACCATCGTCGCGACCGGCTGGAGCGCGTCGATCAGCACCTGCTCGCTTGGCCCGACCAACGTCTTCGCCGCCTCCCAAGTCTGCAAGGCGGCGACGAGTCGGAGCGTCTGGTCGTCGCGACGCTGGACGTCGATCCGAACGACCGCATCTTCTCGAGCGGCAGACTGGAGCGCCTGAGCGGCTCCGTTGATGCGTGCCGCCGTCACCTCGCCGACCCCGCTGAACTGGCCCGGGAACACGGGGTGTCGGAGCACAGCCCCGACGGTCGAGACCCCGGCATCGCGGAGCGCGGTGAGGCGGAGCTGATCACCGGTCGCCTCGCGCAGACGATCGATGTCAATGTCGGCAAGCGCGTCCTGGGCGGCCGCGTCGCGCTGCATCCGTCCGGCTTCGATGACCTCGGCGTGTGCTGCGCGCTCCCAGGCGACAGCGTCCGCCAGCCCGGCCACGACGCCGGGCACGTCACCGAACGCATCGAGGAAGAGCGGCGCACCGTCGCCGAGGTCGGGCGCTGCCGCGGCAAGGGGACCCCGCGGATCGGTCAGGGCCTCCAGTGGCACGACAGGCTGCGCCGCGTCGCGGTCATCGACGGCACGGAGCTGACCCGTCGCGCCGGTGCGATCGATCCAATCGAGCGTTCGGTCGAGGAACTCGTCCGCTCGGGCCGCCGTCTCGCGGCGAACGCGACCCGCGAAGATCGCGGTGAACCCGGAACCGCGACGGACGTCGTCGAGGGCCCTCGGGACGTCTTCGGACAGCGTCCGGATCAGTGAGTCCGTCTGCGGTCCGGTCGGTGGCAGAGCGGCGGCGCGGACGAGGTCGGTCGCGAGCGCGGCGTCCGCCGGACCGAGGGGGACCACTCCCGCTCGTTCCCCGTCGAGGTCGACCGTCACCCTTCGCTGTCGGAGCGTTGCAAGCGCAGAGTCCGCAGCGGCTCTGACGGCGGCGCGGTGCGTGAGCACGCCCTCTGCAGTTTTCCGGAGGCCGTCGATGCGCTCGCGCCCACCCTTGTCGGTCATCTCAGTCCTTCCGTCCGTTCGTACCGAGTGCTCCGACCCACAACCCGTCACGCGCCCGGGTCATGCCGACGTAGAGCTCGCGGCGGTCGAGCTCACGGCGCTCGCGGGCGGCGACGGACTCGGTGCCGGGAGCATCGGCGAGCAGCTTCGCGGGGACGTGCGGCAGCAGGACCTGCTTGAACTCCAGACCCTTCGCCCGCTTGATCGTCCCGACGCGGACCATGTCCGAGCTCTTGCCGGCGTAGTGCTTCAGAGACACGGACGGCACACCGGCGGCATCGAGGACAGCCTTGACCTTGTCGGCCTGCGGGTTCGTCGCCGTGAGGATACCGACGTCGCCGCGGCCAGTCCCGACCAGCCGGAGCACTTCCTCGACGCGCGCCAGCAGTGCGGCATCGTGTTCGGTGCGGTCTGTGAAGCCGTGGATCCCCGGCGTCGGACCAGATCGCGTGACGGCCGAGACCGCGTCACCGGCGCCGTCGACGCCCTCGATGTCGACGAACTGGTCGTCCGCGACCATCTGCTTGGCGAAGTCCAGGATCTCGGCGGTGTTGCGGTGGTTGACGTCGAGGACCACCCCGCGTCCGGCCAGGCTGATACCGACCTCGCCGAGCGTGTACCCGCCCGGGTAGATCGTCTGCTGGCCGTCGCCGATGAGGGTCAGACCGTCCGGTCGGTCGCCGACCAGCGCATGCAGCAGCGAGACCATCGCGCAGGACAGGTCCTGCGCCTCGTCGACGATGACGGCGTCGTAGCGCTCGAGTGGGACTTCGCGTACCGCGTCACCTGCGAGCAGGACGACGTCCTCGAAGTCGCAGACGCCCCGTGACCGCAGGTTCGCCGAGTACGCCTCGTACAGGTCCCAGACCGCCTGACGGATCTCGACGGGCAGCGCGTGTTTCCGGCCGACGCGTGCCAGGTCGGCGTACTGGTCGAAGTGCGTCAGCCCGCGCCCCTTGATGACGTGGGCGATCTCTTCTTCCCAGTAGCGACGCGTGAAGCGCGACGCGCGCAGTGGACTGGAGGCTCCGATCACGTTCCACGCATCGGCGAACGCGCGCTGGGCCTCCAGGGTGTCGACGCGGAACGCGACCCCTCCCTCCTTCAGGAGGCGACTCGCGAAGGTGTGGACGTTGACGAAGTCGACTCGGCCCACCATGTCGGGCGCAAGGCGCTCGAGCAGCGACTCGAGCACCGCAGGGAGGGTGCGGATGTAGGTGGTGAAGAGGACACGGCCGCCGGTCGCCCGCGCAAGGTAGGCAGCGCGGTGCAGGCCGACGACGGTCTTGCCGGTGCCTGCCGCGCCTCGGATGCGTGCCGGTCCGTTGAAGCTGCGGCGGATGAGCTTCGCCTGGGTCGGGTCGAGGAAGGCCATCCACTCTTCGATCGGTGCGTCGAGGACGCCATCGAGCAGGAGGTCCTGGAGCTCCTCGGTCTCGATGAGCGGGTCGGGATCGCGGGGGAGGACCGTTGCCGGGATGACGACTTGCACCGGTAGTTGCTGGTCCTCGTCGATGACGGGGAAGTGGGCGAGCACGGCGGCGAGGAGTTCGTCGACACGTACCGGCGACAGGCGCCGGCCCCGCTTCGTGATGTGCGCGATGAGGTCGTGGACGCCGACGACGTCGACCGACGCGACTTCGGCGCTCACCTTCCTCTGACCGGCGAGGGCGACGACCGCGTGGACCTCACCCGGAGGGAGGCCGATCTCTGCCAGAGCAGCCTCGGTCTTCCACGCCAGGTCAGCGAGGTTGGCGATGTCGTCCGTCACGTCCTCCTGGCCGCGGGTGATGCGGCCCTCGTGGACGGCGACGTCGCCCCAGGCCTTCGTGTCGACGATGAAGACGCCCGCGCTGCCGACGACGACCATGTCGACCTGTGCGGTCCTGCTGCCGGGCCAGCGGCGGTCGGCAAGTAGGTGGTAGCCGATGCCGGCCAGGGGAGCGAGGACCTTGGCGGTCTCGCTCTCGGTGCGGTGGGCGATCTCGAAGCGGCCGGCGCGGGCTTCGGCCTCGTCGGCCTGTCGCCGGAGTTCGTGGGCTCGGCCGCGTTGGCGGCGTGCTTCGACGCGTGCTGAGTCGCCGGCGATGGTCATCGTGTGTGGTTCCCCTCGGCCGGGCGCCTCCTTCGGGCGTCTGGTCGTGAACCATCCTCGCAACTCGAGTCGAGTGGCGGGAGTACCAGTTGTGGGGGCGCTGATCCGGTGTAAGTCCGGCTGTCGACCAGGGCTCGTAACCTGTCCGGGACGATCGGGACTCGACCGCGGAGGTAGTCCTCGATGAGGACCCCATCGATGTGATCGTAGATCGAGAGCCGCGCGAGACGAATGGCACCGGCTGTAGCAACGGCGTCTTTCATCGCGTCGTACAAGGCGCGCTGTTTCCACCTCGGCGCGCCGTTGCCCTCGAAGACGCAATGCGGGTCCGCACGTCCGAACATCCGCTCAGCAGGAGGGCTAGTCCACCGTCTGCCACCCGTACCGCAGCGCCCTTCGTGCGAGGCGGCGTAGCCGCGGTATGCACTGGCCCACGGGAGAGTTTCGGCGGCCGTCCTCTGCAGGGTTGTCGCTCGGTAGCGATTGAAATGCATGTCCTCGTCCAGTTCGACGATCACGCTCGTGTAGGCCAAATCCCAAGCTCCGGGACGGAACACCGGCTCGTCCAGCACTCCACCAAGTTGCCGATAGAGCTCGCGAACCTCAGTGCCAACACAGTTCGGAAGGTCCTCGAGACGCGGACGGGGCGGCTTCGTCGTTGTGCGTAGTCCGGCATATTGGAGTGCGCGATCGAGCGCTGCGGCACGGGCTCCAGCCTTCGGCATCGTGTCACTCCGGTGACGAGGCGGAGCGTTCCTCGAGTCGTCCGTCGTCAGCAGCCTCCTGGCGGCGGAGGCGCCCGGCAATTCCCGCCAGCCCGGAAGACAATGCACCTGCGGTTGACGCCGCGTGCTCGATCGCGTCGCCGCTCAGGCGCTTCGCAAGGTCGACTCCGTCCTCGCCGAGCTCGAGTGCCTTGTCCCGTGCTCCGTCAGCAACGGCGTCCGCGGCATCCTTCCATCGTGTCGCTTCCAGCGCCCGGCGTTCGCGTTCGATCCCGAGGCTGTCGTGGAAGACCTCTACGCCGTCCGCGACGTGGTTCGTGGAGTTGACGAGTGCACGAGACGCCTTCGGGTGCAGGACGATCTTCAGGTCGGCGACTCCCGCAGCGTGGTCCATCCGTGCAACGAGACGCCCTGTGCTCCGCAAGATCGACTGTTTCCGCTCCTGCCTTGCGAGCTTGAGGGCTCTCCGGTGCTCGTCGAGCTGCTCGGGAGCGGTTTCGAGGACTCGATCGAGTTCCAGCACGGTGAGACCGTCTTGCAGCTGGAAGCAACGGGCGAGGACTGCGAGCCACTCCTGAACAGTCGCCTCCGCTGCGATCGAAGTCTCGGCCAGGTCCTTGACCTTCGTCGTCTTCTCGAGTTTCTCGGCGAGTGCATCGAGTTGACGGAGTGCGTACGCCTGCGTGCGAGCAATCGTGAACTCGGTGCCTTGCACCTTCGACCAGGTGATCTCGCTCACGGATCCGAGGCTGTCGCGCATCCGGAGGGCGTCAGCGATCACGAGGTCCACGCCGATCATGTCCGCGAGGGATGCGTCCTTCTGGGCGCGGAGGACGTCGTCGAGCTTGGCGTCGATGGTTGCGAGGTAGTCAGTTATCTCGTCCATGGCCTGCTGCATCGCGAGCTGCGCCATGATCCCAGCCGCACCGGTCAATATTGCGGGGTTCGTGAGGAATGACCTCGACGCTTTTGTGATCTCGAGCAGGCCCTTGATTTTGCCGCCGTCGGTCAGCACGGCTCGGCTTACCCCTGCAGACGACCCCTTCATGAGTGACGAGTGCTGCATCGCCTTCGCGGACTCCTTGGTGAGCTTCACCCAACGGCCTGCGTTGGCCGCGATCTCCGCTCCGGCGCCGGTCGCGCCCGATCCGATGCTGTACGCCTGGCTGAGCTTTGGGAGGTCGAAGCCCCGAGACTCCAAGCCGTTCGACACCAGGAATCGATCGACAGCCGATGCCTCGCCGATGATGGCGACACCGTCTCCGTCGTTGATGAAGTCGATCTCGTCTGCCAAAGTGCTCTCCTGGTGCTCGGTAGGGACGTCGGGCTGGTCGTGCCCCGCTCCTGGACCAGGAGCTAACGGGTCAATCAGTGCAACTGGTCCGGTGTCGGCGTCGGCGGAACCGGTGGAGCTGACTGCTGCACGTGTTCCGTCCACTGCACACCGTCCCACCACCGGTTCGCACCCTGTGCATCGGCGTACCAGCCGGGCGGTGGACCCTGCGGTGCAATCGAAGGAACCGCTGGCTGCTGGACCGTGACGGTCGGCTGCGGAGTCGTCGCCGCTGCGCCGAGGTGGAGCGATATCTTGTGGCCGCATCCGCGGCAGGTCTTCGTGAAGCCCATGGCCAGCTCAGAAGTACCGAGGCTCATCACCGCGAGGCCGGCGCGTCCACTGTTCCGGCCGAGGTTCGCGGCTGCACTGTTCGTGCACTTCTTGCAGTCCCGGCAACCGGTCTCGACGCGTTTCGCCATGTGTTGTACCTCTCGCTCCACAGGGCAGCGTACGAGTGGTGCTCATGTCTGGCCATCACCCGTCCGAGGGTGATGCGGCAAAGCGCAACACGGTGCGGCTTCGAGGAAGGTCTCGCGGCGCGAGCCTCGACGGACGTCGCCGTAGGATCTGGAAGCTGAGGGCCTCTCCCAGACGGCCCGCAGGACAGGAGCGACTCCGTGGACCAGGCATTCCGCTCGTGGTCGTTCAACCCTGGTCAGGGGATGGCGCACGGCATCCACAACGCTCTCTCGATCGTGGTGCGGCTCGTGCACCAATGGGTTTCGTTGGCAGATGAAGAGCGGAGTGCCCTGCTCGATGACCCGTGGGCATGGCGGGACTTCGTCGCCTTGGTTCCAGGGACGCCGTTCCCGACGCAGCGCAACGAGTTGATGTACCTCGTACACCCGGAAGCGTTCGGCGAGGTGGTCTCTGCTGTGGACCGCGATCGGATCCGGACTGCGTTCCGCGGTGAAGTAGCCGGTGACGCGGGGGCCATCGAGGTCCCGGACGATCCCGACCGGGAGTTCCTCGACATCACCCTCGCGCTGCAGGCCAAGGAGAACGGCGCGGCTGTCTACTACCGAGAACCACTTCGGTCTCGCTGGGCCGGTGTGCCCGTCCCACCGGAGACACCGGATGACCCGCCGGTGACGAAACCGGATGACCAAGAAAAGGCGGAGGAGCGGACCGGATTCCCTTCGGTCAGCCGAGAGCTCTCGTCGAGCCTGCACATGCCCCTCGTCTGGCTGCAGGACACCCTTGACCTCATCGAGCGCCGCAAGCAGGTCATCCTCTACGGCCCTCCCGGCACCGGGAAGACCTTCCTCGCCCAGGCGCTCTCGAAGCACGTCACAGACGGCACCGACGGCGAGACGACCATCGTCCAGTTCCACCCGACCTACTCGTACGAGGACTTCTTCGAGGGCTTCCGCCCCGTCGCAAACGACGACAGCGGCAACCTCGCTTTCACCCTGCGGAGGGGCCCGCTCCGCCGCCTCGCTGACGCTGCCGTCGCCAATCCGGAGGCGAACTACTTCCTGGTCATCGACGAGATCAACCGCGGCAACATCGCGAAGGTCTTCGGCGAGCTGTACTTCTTGTTGGAGTACCGCAACAGCGAGATCTCCTTGCTCTACAGCGACGAGCCGTTCACCCTGCCGAGCAACATCTTCGTCATCGGCACGATGAACACCGCCGACCGCTCGATCGCGATGCTGGACGCCGCGATGCGGCGCCGGTTCGCGTTCATCGAGCTGCACCCGGAACGCGAGCCCGTGCAGAACGTGCTTTCACGCTGGGCGGCGACCAAGGGCCTCCAGGACGACCGCGCCGACCTGCTGATGCGACTCAACGCGCAGATCCAGGACCACGACGCCAAGGTCGGTCCCTCGTTCCTGATGCGCGACCTGGGTGTGACGGGTCTGCAGGACGTGTGGCGGTACGAGATCCTTCCGCTGCTGGCGGAGCACCACTACGGCGAAGGCGTCGACCTGGAGGCTCGGTACGGCCTGACAACGCTGCGTCGCCAGGCGAAGTCCTCGGCTGCGGACGGGACCGAAGGTGCTTCCGTCGACGATTGAGCTGCGAGAGGCGGACCAGCCGGTGGTGCACCGGCTGCCGCGCGCGGTGGCGGTCGGGCTCGCGGCGGCGAACATCGCGACAATTGCGCCGACGTTCGGCGCGGACGAGTACCGCGTGAGTGGTGTCCGGAAGGTCGGTGTCGTGCGGATCGCCGGGCACACGGTGTGGCTCAAGCCGAAGACGCCCGTGCGGAGGCTGTTCGCGATGCTCGGGTACGCGCGGGCGGGGAGCGCGCTCTGGACCGAGGACGACTTCGGGTTCGAGGAGGACGACGAGCTGGTGCCGGCGTTGGCGCATGCGTTCGTGCGGCAGGCCTCGCGGGCGTTAGCGGGAGGGCCGCTCCGAGGGTACGTCACCCGCGAGGATGCGCTGCCGCTCGTGCGTGGTCGGTGGCGGATCGGGGACCAGCTGACGCGGCGGGGAGGGCAGACGCTGCCGGTCGAGGTGTCGTTCGACGACTACGTCGAGGACATCGCGGAGAACCAGGTACTTCTCACTGCCGCAACGCGGTTGTTGCGGCTGCCGGGAGTACCGGCGGACGTTCTCGGGGTGCTCCGGCGGATCGTGCGAGTGCTCGATGGGGTGTCGGTGATCCCGGTCGGAGCTCCGGTGCCGGTCGTGCGGCCGAATCGACGGAACGCGCGGTACTCGTCGGCGCTGGCGTTGGCGTCGCTCGTGCTGTCGGGCTCGTCTGTCGAGCAGCGCGCAGGGTCGGTCGTGGCGTCCGGGTTTCTGGTCGACATGTGGTCGGTGTTCGAGGACTTCGTGTCTGCTGCGCTGCGCGAGGCGTTCAAGCCGTACGGGGGAGAGCTGGTGTCGCAGTACGCGTCGACGCTCGATGTCGAAGGGACGGTGAAGATCGCGCCGGACCTCGTGTGGGTCGTCGAGGGGGTCGTGCGGGCGTGCATCGACGTGAAGTACAAGGTTGAGAAGCACGGGCAGTACCCGAACGCGGATCTCTACCAGATGGCGGCGTACTGCCGGCGGTTTGGGTTGGAGGAGGGATGGCTCGTGTACGCCGCAGGTTCCGGTTTCGCCGAGTCTGTGCGTATCGTCGAGGGGCCGAAAGTGGTGCGAAAATACGTGGCACTCGACGCGGACGGAGCTGGGCTCCTGGCACAGAGCAAACGCTTCGTGGCCCGCGTCGCGCGCTCGGTATGTCCTGTGCTCCCGCTACGGTGATCAAGCGGCCCAGGCCACCTCGAACCGACCGGCCAGCCGCAGGAGACATCACGATGGCACCGACCACCAAAGAGGCGCAGCGCGCCGAACTGCACAAGACGATCTGGCGGATCGCGAACGACCTTCGGGGGAGCGTCGACGGATGGGACTTCAAGTCCTACGTGCTCGGCATGCTGTTCTACCGCTTCATCTCCGAGAACCTCGCTGCGTACATCGACAAGGGTGAGCGCGAGGCGGGCGAAGCACACTTCGCCTACGCAGACCTGCCGGACGAGGCTGCGGAGCACGGCCGGCGCGAGACGGTCTATGAGAAGGGCTTCTACATCCTTCCGTCAGAGCTGTTCCAGAACGTCCGAAAGCGCGCGCCGCAGGATCCAGACCTCAACGAGACGCTTGCGACCGTGTTTAAGAACATCGAAGGCTCGGCCCTCGGCACGGACAGCGAAGACGACCTCAAGGGGCTCTTCGACGACCTCGACGTCAACAGCAACAAGCTCGGCAACACCGTCACCAAGCGCAACGAGAAGCTCGTGAAGCTCCTCGACGCCATCGGAGAGCTCCCGCTCGGCGACTTCGAGAACCACTCCATCGACCTGTTTGGTGATGCGTACGAGTACCTGATGCAGATGTACGCATCGCAGGCAGGTAAATCTGGCGGCGAGTACTACACGCCACAAGAGGTGTCAGAGCTCCTCGCGAAAATCACGGTGTCCGGCAAGACAAGGGTGAACAAGGTCTACGACCCGGCGGCGGGCTCTGGTTCGTTGCTGCTCACGTTCGCGAAGGTGTTGGGTAAGGAGAACGTCGGCGGGTTCTACGGCCAGGAGATCAACCTGACGACGTACAACCTCGCCCGGATCAACATGTTCCTGCATGAGCTGAACTACGAGCAGTTCAGCATCGCGCACGGGGACACGCTCCTCGAGCCAGCCCACTGGGACGACGAGCCCTTCGAAGCGATCGTCTCCAATCCGCCCTACTCGATCAAGTGGCCTGGCGACGCGGACGCCCTTCTGATCAACGACCCTCGGTTCGCACCGGCCGGTGTGCTCGCGCCGAAGTCGAAGGCGGACCTCGCGTTCACGATGCACATCCTGTCGTGGCTGTCGGTCAACGGCACCGCCGCGATCGTCGAGTTTCCTGGCGTCCTCTACCGCGGGGGAGCCGAGGTGAAGATCCGCAAGTACCTCATCGACAACAACTACGTCGACGCAGTGATCCAGCTCCCGCCGGACCTGTTCTTCGGCACCACGATCGCCACCTGCATCATCGTGCTCAAGAAGTCCAAGACCGACAACTCGGTACTTTTCCTCAACGCGTCGGCCGAGTTCAAGCGCGTCGGCAACAAAAACAAGCTGACGCCCGAGAACCAGCGGAAAATACTCGGCGCGATCGAGGAGCGGGCAGACTTCGACCACTTCGCGAAGCTCGTCACGAACGAGGGCATCGCGGCAAATGGCTACAACATCTCCGTGTCGTCGTACGTCGAAGCCGAAAATGCTCGTGAGGTAGTCGACATCATTGAACTCAATGCTGAAATCGCGTGCATCGTGACGCGGCAAGCGGAGCTTCGCATCTCGATCAACACAATTGTCGCTGACTTGGAGCGCGACCAGTGAACCAGATCGGCGCGCTGATCAAAAGACTTGCACCTGCTGGAGTTCCGTATCAGCGGATCGGAGATCTGGCGCAGGTAGGTACCGGAAGCAGTGATCGCAAGGACGCTATAGTCGATGGTGAATATCCGTTCTATGTGCGCTCAAAGGACGTGATGCGCATCGATTCCTTTGAGTTCGATGAGGATGCAATTCTGATACCCGGTGAGGGTGGAATTGGGGAGATCTTCCACGTCGTATCTGGTAAGTACGCTCTTCACCAGCGCGCGTACCGCATCAATTTTCTGAGCGCGGATATCGACACTAGATTTGCCTACTACTACTTTTTGGTTCACTTCAAGCAATTCATCCTTCGAAAAGCGGTCAGCGCGACCGTGACTTCCATACGCAAGCCGATGATCACTGATTTTCGAATCCCCGTTCCACCTCTCAAGGTGCAGCGGGAGATCGTGCGCGTATTAGATCAGTTTACTCATCTGGAAGCGGAGCTGGAAGCGGAGCTGGAAGCGGAGCTGGAAGCTCGACGTCGCCAATACGATTACTACCGCGATTCTCTCCTCACCTTCGGTAGCGACATAGAGCGCATACCACTCGGTGAGTTCGGTGCTATCTTCGGCGGCCTGACGGGTAAATCGAAAGCTGATTTCTCCAGCGATGGAAACGCTCGCTTCGCTTCATACAAGAACGTGTTCAAGAACATCGCACTCAACGTTGAAGCGAATGATCGGGTCCGCGTGGGCCCAAGCGAGCGTCAGCGCTCGCTTTCTTACGGCGACATAGTCTTCACCGGCTCTTCGGAATCAGCAGCTGAAGTCGGGATGACGTCCGTAGTAACCGAGCGTCTGTTGGAACCGTTGTACTTGAACAGCTTCTGCATTGGAGTTCGTCCGCGCGATGAAGGACGACTTGATCCCGAATTCTCGAAGCACTTATTTCGATCCATGCCCATGCGATCTCAGATCATCAAAACCGCAAGTGGGGTGACTCGTATCAACGTTTCGAAAGCTCGTCTTGCGACAATCTCTGTTCCGCTTCCACGCCGCACGGAGCAACGGCGAATCGCGGCCATCCTCGATAGCTTCGAGTCTCTAACGAACAGCCTCAGCGACAGTCTTCCTGCTGAGCTCAGAGCTCGGCGTAAGCAGTACGAGTATTACCGTGAGAACCTTTTGACCTTTGCGGAGGATCGGCATGAGTGACCTGACTTCTCATAAATACGACCCAATCGCTGTGTCGTCGGAGAGCACAGTCGTTGCCGAGTACATCCTCGACAATGCTTGTGCTTCGTCCTATCAGTCTGAGGCGGACCTTGAGCGTGAGCTCGTTCGGCTGCTGCAGTCGCAGGCATACGAGTATCTGCCGATCACGTCAGAGGCGCAGCTGGTAGCGAATCTGCGCACACAGCTTGAGTCATTGAACGCGGTGACGCTTTCCGACGCGGAGTGGAAGCGGTTCTTCTCCGAGCGCGTCGCTGGCGCGAACGACGGCATCGTTGAGAAGACGGTGCGCCTCCAGGAGGACCACGTCCAGCTACTGAAGCGAGACGATGGGTCAATCAAGAACGTCACGCTGATCGACAAGGAGAACATCCACAACAACCGGCTGCAGGTCATCAACCAGTACGAGATCGACCAGAGCGAGGGCGGTGCCGCCCGTTCGAACCGCTATGACGTGACCGTACTGGTGAACGGTCTACCCATGGTGCACATCGAGCTGAAGCGTCGAGGCGTCGACATCCGCGAGGCGTTCAACCAGATCGACCGCTACCAGCGGGACAGCTTCTGGGCGGGCTCCGGACTGTTCGAGTACGTGCAGCTGTTCGTCATCAGCAACGGTACGCTCACGAAGTACTACTCCAACACCACCCGTCGCCAGCACCTCAGCGAGGCGCCTGGCTCAAAGCGGGTTCGCAAGACGTCGAATTCGTTTGAGTTCACTTCCTGGTGGGCGGACACACAGAACAAGCCGATCACCGACTTGTCGGCGTTCGCGAAGACATTCTTCGCCAAGCACTCGCTGCTGAACATCCTGACGAAGTACTGCGTGCTGACCTCGGATCGCATGCTGCTCGTCATGCGGCCATACCAGATCGTGGCCACCGAGCGGATCCTGCAGCGCATTCACGTCTCCACAAACTACAAGAGACTCGGCAGTGTGGCTGCGGGTGGCTACGTCTGGCACACCACCGGGTCGGGCAAGACCTTGACCTCGTTCAAGGCTGCTCAGCTCGCCTCGAAGCTGCCGAGCGTCGACAAGGTGCTGTTCGTCGTGGACCGCAAGGACCTCGACTACCAGACCATGCGCGAGTACGACCGCTTCGAAAAGGGTGCTGCTAATTCGAACACCTCGACAGTGGTTCTGAAGAAGCAGCTCGAGGACCCGGGCGCTCGGATCATCATCACGACGATCCAGAAGCTCTCGACGTTCATCGCAGGGAACAAGGGCCACGGGATCTACGACGGCCATGTCGTCATCATCTTCGACGAGTGCCACCGGTCGCAGTTCGGCGACATGCACACCGCCATCACGAAGGCCTTCAAACGGTACAACCTGTTTGGCTTCACCGGTACGCCGATCTTCTCGGCCAACGCCGGCAGCGGGGGCAACCCGCAACTGAAGACGACCGAGCAGTCCTTCGGCGAGAAGCTGCACACATACACGATCGTCGATGCCATCACCGACAAGAACGTACTGCCGTTCCGCATCGACTACGTCAACACGGTCAAGATAGGTGACCCCGACAACACTCAGGTGTCTGCGATCGACAAGGAGAGCGTGCTGCTTGACCCGCGGCGCGTCGGTGACGTCGTTCGGTACATTCTTGAGCACTTCGACCGGAAGACCAGACGGGCGGAGCACTACACGCTCGGCGAACGACGCGTCCGCGGTTTTAACGCACTCTTCGCGACTGCTTCGATCCAAGCGGCCCGAATGTACTACAACCACTTCCGCAAGCAGCAGCAGGATTTGGTACCTGACAAGCGACTGAAGATCGGGCTCATCTACTCATACGGAGCGAACGAGGCCGTCGGGGATGGGGCTCTCGACGAAGAGGGCTTCGACACCAGCGCCCTCACCATCGACGCGCGTTCGTTCTTGGACGATGCGATCCTCGACTACAACGAGCTCTACGGGACTTCGTTCGATACCACCGGTGACAGCTTCCAGAACTACTACAAAGACTTGTCGCTGAAGCTCAAGCAGCGGGACATCGACCTCGTCATCGTCGTCAACATGTTCCTCACCGGGTTCGACGCCACCACGATGAACACGCTCTTTGTCGACAGGAACCTCCGTGCGCACGGCCTCATCCAGGCGTACTCACGGACGAATCGCATCCTGAACTCCGTCAAGACCTACGGGAACATCGTCAGCTTCCGCGATTTGGACGACGAGACGAACGACGCGATCGCCCTCTTCGGAAACAAGGACGCCCGCGGTGTTGTGCTGCTCAAGCCGTACGGCGAGTACTACGACGACTACGCCGACAAGGTCACAGAACTGGTGTACGCCTTCCCGCTCGGCGAGCCCATCATCGGTGAGGCGGCGCAGAAGGAGTTCATCCAGCTGTTCGGCGCGATCTTGCGGCTGCAGAACATCCTCACTTCGTTCGATGAGTTCGATGGCTCCGCGTTGCTCACCGACCGTCAAAGCCAGGACTATCGCAGCCTGTACCTCGACTTCTACGCCGAGTTCCGGAAGGGAACTGAGGCGGACAAGGAGCAGATCAACGACGACCTCGTCTTCGAGATCGAGCTGGTCAAACAGGTTGAGATCAACGTCGACTACATCCTCCTGCTCGTGCAGAAGTACCGGGATGAACGTGGTGACGGGGACGACAAGGAGGTCCGCGCCGAGATCTCCCGCGCAGTTGATTCCAGCCCGACGCTCCGCAACAAGAAGGACCTCATCGAGGACTTCGTCGACTCGGTATCGGCGGATGGCGAGGTCGACGAGGAGTGGCGCGCGTACATCGCCGGACGCCGAGAGGCGGAGCTTCAGGCCATCATCGTGGACGAAGGCCTCAGGCCGGACGAGACCCAGAGCTTCATCGCGACCGCTTTCCGAGACGGTCAGGTGCGTACCAGCGGCACAGCCATCACCACGGTGCTGCCGCCGGTGTCGCGCTTCTCCGCGAACGGCGGTCATGGTGAGAAGAAGCAGCGTGTGATCGGACGACTTGAAGCGTTTTTCGACCGCTTCTTCGGACTCAGCTCGAGGAACGGAGAAGGGGGGGCGTGAGGCGGTGGGCATTCCATGCACGCCAACCGAGAAGCCATCGGGCGCCGCACGCTTCCCACGACTGCGGCGCGTTCGTCGTCTGGCAGGTTCTGCAGCGTGATCGCCACTTCGCCGGAGTACCTTTCCGCCGTCGGCAACTGCACGGTGACCGACCCCGCCGGCCTCGGCTGCCCACCAGACTCGGGGAGCGGCAACCTCGCGAACCGCTCACGCGAGTGCTCCAGCCGGATCATTGCTTCTGCAGCGTCGGGCCGGTTCCGATCGGGAACCGCCAGCGCCTCGATGACCGGCGGATGCACACCCGGGGCAGCGGTGCCGTCGAGCACGACGAGGTCCTCGCGGACGAACGACCCGAGCCGAGACCACGAGTGATCAGTCAGCGCCGGATCCCCGACGTGCACATCGTCCACGCCGGCATCGACGAGCTCGAGCGGCTGGAACAACAGCGGCATCGTCCGGTGCTGCTCGACGGTCGGCAACCCTTCGCCGAGCGGCCCACGCCGCATTGAATCGCCGGCGATGAACGCCCCGACCCGCTACCCGAACTTCCGGGCAACGGACACAGACGAGGCGACAAAAGCCGGCGCCAGCCCGGTCCACTCCCGCGGGTAGAAGTTGTGGATGAGTTTCGACGTCCAGGTGAGCGAACGGCGCGAGGTCGGCGGCCCGCAGTGTGCTCGCGTTGAGCGCGATCGGCAGGACTGCGGCAATCGAACGGATCTCCGCGACCGAGAACCCGAAGTCGATCCGCACTCGCGCCACGCCGATCGACCGCAGGAACTCCCACGGCGAATCACCAAGCAACCGAGCGGTGTTGGGGGAGACGTCGGCCATGACCGACAGGCCAGATGAAGTGGCTGCCGAGACGATCGCAGTCGCGGCGGCTCGTGCACCGGCGGGGGAGTCCTCTGGGACGTGCAACGAGGTGAACGCGAGCGTCGCACCCGCCTCCGCTGCGGCCGCGAACGTCGGTTCCGCCAACGAAGCGTGCGCCAGGTACGCGCTCGCGCCCAACCGCATCAGCGCGAAGCCCCAGCCCGAGCGGAACCAGCGGCGGAGCCGGCAGCAGGAGTACCCGCAGCCCCGGCAGCCGGAGGCGCATCGGTCGCGTCAGCCGCCACGGCCGACGACACCAGGTCGAGCGGTGCACCGGGAGCGGACTGCTCCTCCAGGTCAGCCTTGACCGACGCGGACACCCCGAACAGCAGCGTCGCCACGAACCCCACGATGTACGCCACGACGAGTCCCGACCCGTACCCGAGCAGCGCCCAGCCGTACCCGGACGACCCGTTCAGCAGCGGCAGGAGCGACAGGTCCGAGGCGCCGATCGCGATCGCCCCGACGGAGTGCCCGAGCTGGTCGAACAGCCCGACGACACCGCCGCCGAACGCGCCACCGATGCAGGCGGTGATGAACGGCCGACCCAGGGGGAGCGTCACGCCGTAGATGAGGGGCTCGCCCACACCGAGGAGGCCGGCGGGCAGTGCACCACGGATCGTCCGCGAGAGCGCTTCGTTGCGACGGAAGCGCATCCAGAGTGTGATCGCGGCACCGATCTGACCGGCACCGCCCATCGCGAGGACGGGCAGCAGCACGGTCCACCCGGTCTGGTCGATGAGCGTGGTGTGGATCGGCGTGAGCGCTTGGTGCATGCCCGTCATGACGAGCGGCAGGAAGAACCCGCCGAGGATGAACCCGGCGAACGCGCCGCCGTTCGCGAGGAGCCAGGTCGCTGCGGTGCCGATCGCGACGGAGACGACACCGGCGACGGACATCAGGATGCCGAGAGTGATCGACCCGGCGACGAGCACCGTGACGGTCGGCACGACGATGAGCGCGATGACGTCCGGCGTGTGCCGGCGCATGAAGCGCTCGACCAGGGCGGCGAGGATGCCGCCGGCCATCGCACCGAGCACACCACCCTGCCCGGGAGCGAGCGTTTGCCCGAACACGGTCACGTTCGCGACCCCGGCCGCGACGACGATCGCGCCGACGGCACCACCCAGGATCGGCGTGCCGCCGAACTCCTTCGCGGCGTTCATCCCGACGAAGACGGCGAGCAGCGACAGGAAGCCGGACGACAGGACACCGAGGAACGGCGTCACGCCGGGAAGCCACCCGAGGTTCGTCAGGATCCCGTTGATCCCGGCGATGAGACCGCAGGCGATCAGCGCGGGGATGAGCGGGATGAGGATCGCGGAGATTCGGCGGATGGCGCGCATGGTGCGGCCGTCCGAACGAGCGCGCGCCGACGCCTTGATCGACGCGCCGCGAGCCGCCAGCTCGTCAGGTGAAGCGCCGGACGCACCGGACCCACCAGCCGCAGCCGGCGGGGCGGAGGTGCGCAGTGCCTCCAGGTCGACGGCCACGCGGTCGACGAGACCCGGGCCGAGCACGATCTGCAGGTTCGAGCCGGCCGCGATCGCGGCCATGACGCCGTCGGTCGCCTTGAGCTCGTCGAGCGAGACGGACGACTCAGAGACGACCTCGACCCGCAGCCGGGTCATGCAGTTCTCGACGTCGGCGATGTTCGAGGACCCACCGACGGTGTCGAGGATCCGCTGTGCGAGTTGCTGTGCATCGGTCATTGATGGTGCTCCTCGGGGGAAGGATTCGGGTTGCGGGGAAGGGTCAGAGAACGGCTCGGAGGGAGCCGGAAGCATCGGCGAGACGCTCGCGGACGTCCGAGGCGGACGCCCCGGTGAGGATCACCGCGATGGCGGTCTTCACCTCGCCGTCGCTCTCGGACAGGGCAGCGGAGACCTCGGCGTCGGGGGCGCCGGTCACGTCCTGCACGAGCGTGAACGCCCGGGCGACGAGCTTGGCGTTCGTGGCACGCACGTCGACCATGCGGTTGCCGTACGTCTTGTTGCTGCGCACCATCGCGAGCGTGGTGAGCATGTTGAGGACGAGCTTCTGCGCAGTCCCCGCCTTGAGGCGGGTGGACCCGGCGATGAACTCCGGGCCGACGACGACGTCGATGGCGATGTCGGCGTGCCGCCCCGCGGCCGAACCCGCGTTGCACGCGACCGAGACCGAGAAGGCGGAGCGGCGCCGGGCCTCCCGGATGGCGGCGATGACGTAGGGCGTCCTGCCGGACGCGCTGATCCCGACGACCACGTCGTCCCCGGTCAGGCCGAGCGCGTCGAGGTCGCGGACCGCCGCTGCTTCGTCGTCCTCCGCGCCTTCGACGGCGGTCGTCAACGCGACCTGGCCGCCGGCGATCAGGCCGACGACCTGGGACGGGTCGGTGCCGAAGGTGGGCGGGCACTCGCTAGCGTCCAGGACGCCCAGCCGGCCCGGCGTGCCGGCGCCGACGTAGACGAGTCTGCCGCCGCGCGCGAACGCTGCGGCGATCGCGAGCTGGCTCATCCGGCTGCTCATCGCGGCGGGGCGGGGCGGAGCGGAGGTGGTACGGAGTGGTTTCGCACAACCGAAAGCACTCCGAACCGCGCCATTGCGTGGTGCGGGGTGTTTTCGGTTGTGCGGCGGCGGTAGAGCCGGGCACAGCCGCGGCTGGCGATAGGCTCCGGGCGATGGTCGAGCTCGTGGAACACCGTGCCGTGTGGGCGCTGGACTTCCGCTCGGAGGCCGCTCGCGTGTTTCGAGGGTTGGGCAGCAGCGTCACTGCGATCGAGCACATCGGGAGCACCGCAGTCCCCGGACTCCTCGCGAAGCCGGTCATCGACCTCGCCGCGCGTGCCGCAGCCGGGGTCGACCCGTTCGCCCTCGGGCCGCTCCTGGAGGGGCTCGGGTACGTGCGGCACTCGAACGGGCCGAAGAACCACGGCGTGTACGTCCGGAGCTCGTCAGGCACGCGGACCCACATCCTGCACGTGTTCGCCGCGGAGGCGTGGGAGCACTGCAACCAGCGGCTCTTCCGGGACGCTCTGCTGCGGGACCCGGCCGCTCGGCAGCGGTACGCCGAGCTGAAGCGCTCGCTCTCCGGCCTCGACGACGGACGGGACTACACCGCGGGCAAGCTCGACCTCGTCGAGGAGGTCCTCAACGCCGAGCGCGCACGGCGGGGCCTCGGGCCGACGTCAGCCTGGGACAAGTGAGGATGTCCGTCAGGACAGCACCGCGCGGCGCGTTCGATCCGTCACGAAGACCGCTTCCAGTCCAGATGCCGACACGACCGCGTCAACGAGACGCGTGCTCCCGACGACGATGACCGACCGGTCGTAGATGTCGGAGACGACACTCCAGCTCCGGCTCATCGGAAGCCACCGAGTCGGTCCGCGACCGACCTGCTTGGTCAGCCTCGGGATCGCATCGAGCCGCGAGAGGACGAGCCACATCTCGCGGTCGTCGGGTGGCAGGAAGTCGAGGTGGGCGTTTGGTGGTGCAACGGTGTCGCCGTACCCCGACCACCAGCCGAGGACGACCTGTTCGTCACGAGCGACGCCCGATCTGACGAGGACGTCGATCAGGACCGAGGCCACCTCGGATGGGACGTCGCCCGACGCAGAGTTGAGACTCGAGGATCGCGCTCGCTCCTCTGGCCAGGCGGTGTCGGGGGTCGGCGGTGCGGTGGCGAAGGCCTGCGACCACGTCCGTGTGTCCGGGCCCTCACTCGTCACCGGGAAGAACACCCGAGCGTAGGCATCCGACCTCGGTGTGAAGGCGCGGATCGAGTCGCTCATCGGTTCGAACCTCGTGCGCTCGTCAGCGAGGCAGCGACACCTATACATGTTCCTCGCCTCACCTCCGCGCACCCCGCCGGTTGGCCTCGCGCTCGTCATGAACTGTTCGTCTCCTGATCGCAACGGCTGTGAAACCAGAAATGTCAGGCACTGCCCAACAGTAGAGGCGATGACGACGAACACCACGAGGAAGCAATTCGTGAAGATCGTGCAGCCCGTGCAGCCCGTGCAGCCCATGCAGCCCATGCAGCCCATGCAGCAGATCGCACCGCACCGCTGGGTAGCGGTGTGACGCAATGCCCGTGATGTCCTGTGAAGCTCTTCTCGTGTGGCGCGGGGGTGCCCTCGTGGCGGAGCCGACCGGCGGCCTCCCTCTGTTGTACGAGGGGAGTCCGCCCTCGCGGTGGTGGGCCACGGTGGACGTCAGCCTCGGGACAGTTCCACCCGATCTGCCGTTCTGCGTCGAAGTGGACGTTCTGTCTGAGCTGCCCGCCGAGGGAGAGATCGGACGAGTCCGTCGAGTCGTCGGTCCGGCGACACCGACCGAGTTCCGGGATGGAACCCCGTCGAGCGGCGACGTCGACAGGGCCTTCGTGCTGCTCGAGCGCATCCCCGAGGACTGGTTGTTGTACGAGACGCGCGTCGGTGCGTTGCCCGGGCTCGGCTGGGACGCGTTCGTCGGAACACTCCTCCGGGTCCCCGAGCAGACGATCAGCGCGGTCCTCGGCGGCGACTGGCGTTCGATCATCCGGATCGAGTCGTGGCTCCGGTCGGCGGACGATCCGGGAACTCGTAGCATCGAGGCGTGAGCAGCGACGTGACGCCCGGCCGGTACCGCCACTTCAAGGGCGGCGAGTACGAGGTGCTGCTCGTCGCACGCGACACCGAGACCGAGGAACCGGTGGTCGTGTACCAGGCGCTCTACGGCGAACGCGGCCACTGGGTCCGCTCGCTCGCCGACTTCACCGCACACGTCTCCCGCGCCGGCTACGACGGACCGCGGTTCGTGGCGGTCGGGTCGGCAGGCTCTCACCGAGCTGCCGATTCCGTGGTCGAACCCCTACGGCGTGACTGACGATGAGGGGGATGCAGTGAGTGATCCGCGCCAGGTCGTCCACCGCCTCCACCCTGCGCTGGCTGACGTCCTCGCGCGCACGGACGGCACGCCGCTCGGGCTGGCGTTGCGTGACCGCGTGGTCGAAGCCGGCTCGACGCAGGCGCTCGGTGTCGACGTCGATCGTCGCGCCGCGCTCACCGCGCACCGATGGTTCTTGGAGCGCGCCTCGGGCGACGGGATGCCCTTGACTGCGGCCGGGTACCTCAAACCGGTCGATGTCCGAGCGGCCGCCGCGGTCCTGCCGGCGATGCACGGCTGGATCCACTCGATGCGGACCGGGCTCGAGCGCCGGGCGTGATCCGAGCCTCCCGTCCGATCGCGGCGACAGCCGCCTCTACCGGGCCCGCAACGCCTCGTTGAGCCGCGCGGTCAGAGCGCTGTCGACGACGCGTGCCTTCCCGTCGAGCGACCGGATCGGCGCCGCGAGCCGCTGGCTGTTCGTCATCCACAGCGCGTCGGCACTGTCCAGCTCGGAGATCTGCACGTCCCGGTAGGTCGTGGTGTACCCGGCCGCCTCGAAGAACGCGAACGCCCCGATCTGGGCGGTCCCGTGCAGCACACCGCCGGACTGGGCGGGCGTCACGATCTCGTCGCCGAAGCGAGCGACGAGCGATGACGTCGGCCCCTCGAGCACGTACCCGTCGATCGTGGTGAACAGCACGTCCTCCGCACCGCGTCGAGCGGCCTCGCGGAGCACCGACCGGTTCACGGCGTAGGACAGGGTCTTCGCCCCCTGCAGTAGCCAGGGTGCCGCGGTCTGGACGTCGAGCTGGTAGCCGCGGCTGAGCAGGACGACGTCGATCCCTTCGGTCCGCTCGCGCTCCCACGACGGGTTGACGTCGAGGTACGCGTACCCGGTGGGGCCGACGGGCTCGCCGGGGCGGCCGACCGGGCCGCTCTCGCGGCCGCGGGTCAGGACGTACTTGCAGTATGCGTCCGAGGCGTCGTCGAGGTGCTCGACACCGAGCGCAACGGCGGCGCGGAAGGCCTCCGCGGACGGAACCGGCAGGTCGAGGATCGACGCGGAGTGCGCGAAGCGGGCAAGGTGTTCCTCGACGGCGTGGACGCGGCCGTCGATGATCCCCACGGTCTCGAAGACCCCGTCGCCCCGGGTGATGCCGAGGTCCATCACGTCGACGTGCGGGTCGTGCGCGTCGACGACGTGCAGCGCGGAGTCGGGCGCGGTGGGGGAGCCGATGAGGACGACGACGGGGTTGGTCACGGGAACTCCAGGGAAGGCGAGGGGGATCAGGGAAGGGGTGCGCAGGACGCCCGGTGGATGAGCTGCGCACCGACGCGGTAGGTGCGGCCGGTGCGGTCGACGGGCGCCGCGTGGTCGTGCTTGATCTGCTGCAGGAGGAGGCTGACGGCGAGTTCGGCGAGTTCGCTCGCGCCGTTGTCGACGACGGTGATCGGCGGTCGCCACATCTGCAGCCAGGGGATGTCCTCGTAGCAGATCAGGGACAGGTCGTCGGGGACGGAGACGCCTCGGGAGACGAGGACCGGCAGCGCACCGAACACCGATTCGTGGTTCGCGGCGAAGAGGGCGGTCATGCCGGTGTCCCGGTCGAGCAGGGTCGTCACGGCTGAGGCGCCGAAGTCGGGCGTGAACGGGCCCTGCAGCACGAGCGACGGATCCACCGAGAGGCCGGCGGCTTCCAGGGCATCGGTGTACCCGCCGAACCGCTCGCGGCCGGAGTCCGTGGAGACCGGACCGCCGATGTAGCCGATGCGGCGGTGGCCGAGGGAGAGCAGGTGATCGACGGCGGCGAAGGCGCCGTCCCGGTCGGCGGCGAGGACGGTGGGGGCGGCGCTGTCGCGGGACGAGCGGATCAGGTTGACGACGCTCATCCCGTCCTCCAGGAACCGGTTCGTGACGGCGGCGTTCTGGCCGGTGCCGATCACGATCACGCCGTCGACGCCGTGGTCGCCGAGGGTCTCGAGCAGCCGTCGTTCGACCGTGGGGTCGGCGTCGGTGGTGCCGAGGATGAGCTGGTAGCCCTCGTCGGCGAGCCGCTTCTGGACGATCTCGGCGATCGTGTGGAAGGAGGCGTTGACGAGGTTGTTGAGCACGAGGCCGACGAGCTGCGACCGGCCGGCGCGCAGCGAGCTGGCGGCCCGGTTGAGCCGGTAGCCGAGGGACGTCGCGGCGGACTGCACGGCGGTGCGGGTCTCAGGCGTGATCAGCGGCGAACCCCGGAGTGCACGCGACGCCGTGCTCGTCGAGACACCGGCGGTGTCGGCGACGTCCTTCAGCGTGATCGCCATGCGGCGGACCCCCTCCTCGGCACGCGGTGCGTGCAAACGTTTGCAGCATAGGGAATAGCAGCCGCCACGGCAAGCAACACCCGTCGCCTATTTCCAGCATGTTTCGTCGTGTGAAATGGCTGTTTCGTCACTGGCGCACGAATGACATGCCGTGCAAACGTTTGCACCACACCACCGCACGACGCAACGACGAACGGATCCCCATGAACCGCACCGACGTCTCCTGGCACGGCTACTGGCCCGCCGCCCCGACTCCGTTCACCGCCGACGGCGCGGTCGACGAGCAGGGCCTCCGCGAGCTGATGGAGCTGTACGTGGCGAACGGCGTGCACGGGGTGCTCGTGAACGGCAGCACCGGCGAGTGGTTCGCCCAGTCCGCCGACGAGCGCCGCAGCGTCGCCGAGATCGCGATCGACGCGGTCGACGGCCGGACCACGGTCGTCATCGGCGTCAGTGCGTTCACCGGCGCCGAGGCGGGGGAGCTCGCACGGCACGCCGAGGCCTCCGGTGCGGACGGCGTCCTCGCGACGGTGCCGCCGTACGCGCACACCTCGCCGGCCGAGTCGCTCGAGTTCTACCGTCGCCTCACCGCGGCGAGCGCGTTGCCGTTCATGGTCTACAACTGGCCGCGCGGGGTGGCGGTCGACCTCGCCGCGACACCCGGTCTGATGTCCGACCTCGCCGACCTCGAGCAGGTCGTCGCGATCAAGGACAGCACTGGCGACTGGCTCCGCATGCTCGACACGTTCGAGGCGACGGCCGACCGCGTCCGGGTGTTCGGCAGCCTCGTGCACCGCCGCGGCCTCGCGCTCATGCTCGGCGGGATCGGCGGCGACGGTGCCATCGACGGCGGCGGCGTCGGCGCCCCGTACGGCGTGCCCTTCTTCGAGGCCGTCGAGGCCGGCGACCACGACCTGGCCGCGTTCTGGCTCGAGAAGTACCGCGCGATCAGCGGTCGCCTCATCAACCCCGACTACTCCGGCATCTACGCATCGCCAATCCCGCAGCTGAAGGCCGCGATGCAGCTCCTCGACCAGCCCGGCGGGCACGTCCGCGAGCCGCTGCTGCCGCTGACCGACCCGGAGGCGCTCGCGGCGATCCGCGGGATCCTCACCGATGGCGGACTGCTCGTCCCCGAGGCCGCCGGGCAGGCCGTCCTGTGAGCGCGCGGACCGCGGACGCCGTCGTCATCGGCGGCGGGGTCCTCGGCGCGGCGATCCTGTTCGAGCTCGCCTCGCGGGGCCTCGACGTCGTCCTCCTCGAGCGAGGGCTGCCGAACCGGCAGGGCTCCGGCACGACCGCGGGCAACCTGCACATCCAGGCGATCCACGCGGAGCGTCCGGATCAGGGCGTGCCGGTGGACACCGAGCAGCTCGTCCCGTTCCAGGCCGAGGCGCACCGCCTCTGGGACGGCCTCGGCGAGCGCCTCGGCACCCCGGTCGACGTCGCGGTCAAGGGCGGACTGACGGTCGCCGAGACCGAGGGGCAGCTGACGCTTCTCCGCGAGAAGGCCGTGTGGGAGCGTCGTGCGGGCATCCCCACGGAAGTGCTCACCGGCCTGGAGGCTCGGCAACTGGTCCCCGCGCTCGGCACGTCCGTCATCGGCGCGACCTGGTGCTCGTGGGACGGCTGGGCGAACAACCTGGTCGTCACACCCGCCTACCTCGCCGCAGCGCGGCGTGCGGGTGCCGCGGTCGTGGTGAACAGCCCGGTGCACGCGATCGAGCGGAGCGGCGACGGCTGGACGGTGCGTTCGGCCACGACAGACGTCAGCACGCCGGTCGTGATCGACGCAGCCGGGCCCTGGCTCGACCGGGTCGCCCGGATGGCCGGCATCGAGCTCGACCTGGCGCCGCTGGCGATCCAGATGCTCGAGACGGTCCGCGCCGAGCCGCGGCTCGAGCACCTCGTGCAGCACATCGGCGAGGGCCTGTCCGTGAAGCAGGTCGCGACGGGCTCCGTCGTGATCGGCGGGGGCTGGCCGGCACAGCGGCTCGACCTCGAGGGCGTCTCGCCGGTGAGCCAGGCGAGCGTCGACGGGAACGTCGAACAGGTCCGGCGCGTGCTGCCCGGTCTGTCCGGACTCCGTCTGACGCGGGCGTGGGCAGGTCCTCTCGCCGCGACCCCGGACGAGATGCCCGTCGTCGGGCGCGTCTCGGACGTCCCTGGCTTCCACGTCGTCGGCGGCACCTACGCCTTCACGTTCTCCCCGGTCTGGGCGCGAGCCGTCGCCGACGACGTGACGGGCTCGACCGCCGTCCTCGACGTCGGCGCCTTCTCGCCCGACCGACTCCTCACCCATACCACGATCGGAGGCTGACCCCGTGCGCAACACCAACACCCGCCCAGCGACCCCCGGCACGCCGGGACACCCCGACGCGCTCTGGCTCGTCGGCGGACACGTCGTGGACGTCGTGGCGGGGACCGTCCTCCGCGACCGCGCCGTCGAACTCCACGACGGTCTGATCCGGACGATCACCGACACGGCGCCCGCCGACGCCGAGCACACCCTGGAGCTCGAGGGCCGGTTCGTGTTCCCGGGGCTGGTCTCCGTGCACACCCACCTGACGATCGTGTACCCGTTCGAGGAGACCGACGTCAACGAGAACCCCGGCGACTCGGCGCTCCGTGGAGCCTCACGCGCCCGGGACGCCTTGCTCGCCGGCGTCACCACGGTCCGCACGCTCGACGAGCACAACCGGGCGGACATCATGATCCGCCGTGCCGCGCAGGCTGGATGGCTCGACGCCCCGCGGATCGTCGCCTCCGGACAGGCGATCGGTATCACCGGCGGCCACGGCCGGGGTCGACCTGGCGCGTTCGCCGACGGTGCGGACGCGTTCCTGAAGGCGGCGCGCTCCGAGCTCGAGGCCGGCGCCGACCACATCAAGGTGTTCATCTCCGGCGGGATCGCCCACCTCGGCGAGACGTTCAACGGTGCGCAGATGACGGCCGACGAGATGGCCGCGGTCGTCCGTGCCACCAGCGAGCAGAACACGTACGTGGTGGCGCACGCCGGCGGCGGAGCGGCGATCCAGGAGGCCCTGAAGGTCGGGATCAACGCGTTCGAGCACGGCTACGACCTGGACGAGGAGACCGTCGACCAGATGGCGGCCGCGAACTCCTACCTCACCCCGACGCTGTCGGTGACGAGCTCCCCGGAGTGGATGCGCGACCACGGCTTCACCGAGTGGCAGATCGACATCGCCCTGAACGTGCACCCGACCCACCTGGAGAGCATCCAGCGCGCCTTCACCCGGGCGATCGGCGACGACCTCGACGCCGGCGGCATCCGGATCGTCGCGGGAACGGACTACCTGCCGGGGGAGCCGCACGCCGGGACGTCCTGCGCGGTCCGCGAGATGGAGTACCTCGAGCAGGCGGGACTCCCGACCCGCACGACGCTCCGCGCTGGAACGTGGGAAGCCGCCCGGCTGATGGGCAGGCAGGACCAGTTCGGTTCCGTCGCCGAGGGACTCGCCGCGGACATCGTCCTCACCACGGACGACCCGACGGAGACGGTCTCCGCCCTCCGCACCATCGGCACGGTCATCCAGGCCGGTCGCATCGTCCGCACCGACATCCCCACCACCTCGGAAGGCCAGGCCGCATGAGCACCGCGACTCCGTCCCTCAAGGTCGCCGTCGACATCGGCGGCACCTTCGTCGACGCAATCTCCTACGACTCCGTCAGCGGCGCGATCACCGTGCACAAGGTCCCGACCACTCCGGCCGAACCAGCCGCGGGTGTGCTCCAGGCCGTCGTCGAGCTCGTCGACGACCTCGACGCGATCGAGTCCTTCGCGCACGGCACCACGCTCGGCCTGAACGCGATCCTGCAGCGGAACGGCGCCGACGTCGGCATCATCACGAACGATGGGTTCAGCGACCTCATCGAGATCGCCCGTGCCGCGATCCCGACCGACCACATGTACGACTTCTCGTTCCAGCGTCCCGCACCGCTCGTGCCACGCCGTCACCGTCGCGGCGTGCCCGGTCGGATCGACGCACAGGGCGTCGAGGTCGTCGCGCTCGACCTCGACGCGGTCGAGGCCGCTGGTCGGTCCCTGATCGAGGACAACGGCCTCCGATCGATCGCCGTCGTGTTCCTGCACTCCTACACGGACCCCACGCACGAGCGGCTCGCGGCCGAACGACTCCGCACCGTCTTCCCCGACGTGGCGGTGTCGATCTCGAGCGACCTGACCCGCGAGTACCGCGAGTACGAGCGAACGAGCACCGTCACCCTCGACGCCTACATCCGTCCTGTGCTGAACGACTACATCGCGTCGCTCGAGTCGGCGCTCGCGGAGGGCGGTCTCGCCACCCCGCTGCAGATCATGCGCTCCGGGGGCGGGGCGATGACGGCGGAGCTCGCCCGTCGGGCTCCGCTCACCACGGTCCTCTCCGGACCCGCAGGCGGCGTCGTCGGGACATCGTTCCTCGCCCGTGAACTCGGCCTCGACCGGGTGCTCTCGTTCGATGTCGGCGGCACGAGCGTGGACTCCTGCGTCATCGAGAACGGTGAGCCGAGCGAGGTCCACGAGGCATCGATCGACGGGCTCCCACTGCTCATCCCGATCTTCGACATCCGCACCATCGGAGCCGGGGGCGGCTCGATCGCCTGGATGGACGAGGGCCTGCTCAAGGTCGGTCCGCGCTCTGCCGGCGCCGTGCCCGGGCCGGTCGCGTACGGCAAGGGCGGAACCGAGCCGACGGTCACCGACGCGGCGCTCGCCCTCGGTTACCTCGACCCGAAGCGGTTCCTCGGCGGGCAGATGGACGTCGACGCCGAGGCGGCACGCGCCGCGATTGCCGAACGCATCGCCGCCCCGCTCGGCATGGACACCACCCGTGCGGCCGAGAGCATCTTCCGGATACTGACGGCCCGGACCGTCGGGGCGCTCCGGGAGATCACCATCGAGCGTGCGCTCGACCCGCGCGAGTTCACGCTGCTCGCGTTCGGCGGCGCCGGCCCGCTCCTCGGCCCGATGGTCGGTCGCGAGCTCGAGATCGACACCACCATGGTGCCGCGCGTGCCCGCCGCGTTCTCGGCCTTCGGGATGCTCATGTCCGACCTGGAGTACGAGTTCGCTGCGACCTCGCTGCAGCCGCTCGACGACCTGGCGCTCGCCGAGATCACCGAGCAGTTCAGCGAGCTCGAGGACCAGGCCGTGGCCGTCCTCGACGAGCAGGGCGTCGCGCCGGAGCGTCGGCGTCTCGTCCGGACGCTCGACGTCCGGTACCGCGGCCAGGAGCACGCGCTGCCCGTGGAGTTCCGTGCCGGTGACACCGCCATGGCCGTCCTCGACCGCTTCAACGCCCTGCACGCCGCCCGACACGGGCACGCGATGACCGAGCCCGGGCAGATCCTCTCGATCCGCCTCCGAGCGATCGGCGAGCAGCCGAAGCCGCCGCTCGGCCGCATCGCCGAGTCCGACGGCAGCCCCGTCGAACCCGTCGAGCACCGCGACGCCTGGGACGTCGCGACCGGCGCCTGGCACCCGTTCGCGGTGTACGAGCGCGACACCCTGCGCGCCGGCGACCGCGTCGAAGGCCCCGCCGTGGTCGAGGAGGGCACCAGCACGACGGTGTTCTTCGGCGACCAGTACCTCGAGGTCGACGCCCACGGCGACCTCGCCATCCGCCAGCACCGCACCACCGACACGGGAGCAACGGCATGACCGCCACCGACCGGCTCGACGGCGCCACCGTCGAGGTCATCAGGAACTACGTCGTCTCGGCCGCCGAGCAGATGCGCCGCACGCTCGTCCGCTCCGCGTTCAACCCGGTGATCTACGACGTCCTCGACTTCGGGATCTCGCTCTACACGGCCGACCAGCGGCTGATGGCCGAGGCGAGTGGCATCACGCACTTCCTCGGCGCCAACGACCGGGCGCTCGTCGAGGGCACGAAGTACATCGGGGTGGAGAACATGCACCCCGGCGACGTCTTCGTCCTCAACTACCCGTACTGGAGCGGTGCCCACGCCTACGACGCGATGCTCTTCGCGCCGGTGTTCGAGGAGGGCGCCGAGCGCGGTGCCGCCCCCGCGGCGTTCCTCGCGGTGCGGGCGCACTGGATGGACCTCGGCGCCAAGGCTCCCGGGTACGTCCTGGACTCGACGGACATGCACCAGGAAGGCCTCATCTTCCCGGGGACGAAGGTCGTCGCCGGCGGCGAGCTCGTGCACGACATCCTCGAGCTCATCCGCTTCAACTCGCGCCTGCCCGACCTGACCATCGGTGACTTCCACGCGCAGCTCGCCGCGATCCGAGTGGGGGAGCGTTCCCTGCACCAGCTCTGGGCGAAGTTCGGCGTCGGCACCGTCGAGCAGGCGATCTCGCAGGTCATCGAGCACGGCGAGGCCGTCGCACGCCGCGCTGTCGCCGCCCTGCCCGACGGCAGCTGGACGGCGTTCGACTACATCGACGACGACAACATCTCCGACGACCTCATCCGGATCCAGATCACGGTGACCATCGACGGGGACAGCATCACCGCCGACTACACGGGGTCCGACGCGCAGGTCCTCGGTCCGGTGAACCTGCCGATCGGTGCCACCGAGGGGATCGTCAAGGCGACGTTCAAGAGCCTGACGACGCCGAACGAACCCTCGAACGCCGGGCACTTCGCGCCGGTCACGATCATCGCCGAGCCGGGCAGCATCTTCAACGCGGTCTACCCGGCGGCGACCTTCACCCAGTGGAGCGCGATCGTTGCGACAGAGCTGATGCACAAGGCGCTCGCGCAGGTCCTCGACGACATCCCCGCGTCCTCCGGTGGCGACGAGCCCGGCTTCATGGCGCTCGGCCACGACCCGCGCACCGGCACCGACTTCGTGATCAGCAACAACGAGGGCATCGGGTGGGGCGCGACGAAGGACCACGACGGCGGCAACGCCCAGCAGCACCCGTCGCAGACCACCGTCCGGAACACGCCCATCGAGGTCCTCGAGAACAAGTCGACGATCTTCCACGAGCGTCTCGAACTCATCCCCGACTCCGGCGGACCCGGACGGCACCGCGGTGGCGTCGGCGTCCTCCGCGAGGTCCGGTACACCGAGCCCGGTGAGGTCCTCTCCATGAAGAAGAAGACCAAGACCCGGCCGTGGGCGCTCGACGGAGGCCAGGAGCCGGAGCCGAGCGAGATGGTGATCTGGCCCGGGACCGAGCGCGAGCAGCGCGTCGGGATGTACCGAGCCTCCATGGCGTCCGGTGACCGTTTCGTGAACCGCACGGCCGGCGGCGGTGGCCACGGTGACCCGTTGACCCGGGACCCCGCCGCGATCGCGGCCGACGTGCTCGACGGCTACGTGAGCGTCGAGGCGGCGCGCGAGCACTACGGCGTCGACGTCGCACCGGACGGCACCTGGCAGCCCACCGCGGCCCGCGGTGCTCAGCCGACCGCCTGACCGCACCACCCAGCACCGTTCTTCCCCAGCTTCATCCCACCCAGCACCGCTCCCAACTCACCTGCACCACCCGACCAGGAACGAGGGACACGATGTCCATCCGTCTCACCCCCACGCGATCGCCCCGGCGCATCGCGGCCGTGGCGACCGCGTTCGTCGCCATCGCCGTGCTCGCCGGCTGCTCCACCGGCGGCAACGCGTCGTCGTCGTCGTCCGCAAGGACCAGCACGCTCGTGATCGCCGAGAACGAGGTCCCCGCCTCGTTCGACCCCGTGCAGGCCGACAACTCCACCGTCGACGAGGTCGTGTCGCCCGCGTACGACTCGGTCCTCGCCTACGACGGCAGTGACCTCAAGGGCAACGTCGCGAAGGAGTGGACCCTCTCCGACGACGGCAAGAGCATCGACCTGACGTTGCGCGACGACGTCACGTTCCACGACGGCACGAAGCTCACCGCCGAGGACGTCGCGTACACGCTCGACCGGATCAAGGCGATCAACACCGGTGTCGCCTCCTTCCTCACCGCGTACGACTCGGCCACGGCCACGGACGACACACACCTCACCATCAAGCTCTCCACTGCGGACGCCACGTTCGTGCCGGCACTCTCGCGGGTCTACGTCCTCGAGAAGGCACTCGTGTCCGAGCACGAGGGCGACGACCACGCACAGTCGTGGCTGTCCACGAACGACGCCGGCTCCGGCCCGTACGCGCTCACCAAGTACACGGACAACCAGTCCGCCGCGTACTCGCAGTACAAGGACTACTGGAAGGGCTTCGACGGCCAGGCGAAGAAGCTGCAGTTCCAGTACTTCTCCAGCGCGAACGACGAGAACCAGGCCCTCAAGGCCGGAGACGTCGACATCGCGATGGACATCGCACCGAGCGAATGGGCGTCGTACAAGTCGAACAGCGCGTACAAGGTGGACCAGGCCACCACGAACGTCGGGCTCTACGCCTTCTTCAACATGGACGGCACCTCGACGAAGGACAAGGCGCTCCGTGAGGCCGTCGCGACCGCGTACGACTACTCGTCGCACGTGAAGTCGATCCTCAAGGGCGCGGGCACCGAGCTCGACGGCGTGCTCCCGTCCGGGTTCGACATCGGGACCGAGGGTGTCACGCAGCCGGAGTACGACCTCGACGCCGCCAAGAAGCTCATCGACGACAACGACCTCTCGGGTACCACGCTGACGATGACCTACTTCAAGGCCACCACCGAGATGGAGCAGGCCGCCACGCTGCTGCAGTCCTCGCTGAAGCAGATCGGCGTCACGCTCGACGTCAAGGCCGTCACCTACCCGGCCTACGTCGAGATGGCGTCGAAGCCGGAGACGCGCCCCGACATCGCCGAGGTGTACGCCTTCCCGGCGTTCCCGGACGCGAGTGCGGTGCTGTACCAGAACTTCGACTCGCAGTTCATCGGCGGCGGCCAGAACTGGGGCGCCTACTCGAACCCCGAGGTCGACGAGCTCCTCGCCGCGGCGCAGTCGTCCACGGACGAGGACGCCCGCAAGGCGGACTACCTGAAGGTCGAGCAGATCGTCACCGCCGACTACGCGACGATCAACCTCGCCAACTCGAAGTACGTGACCGTGATGTCCGACCGCGTCAAGGGGTACACGTACCAACCGGCGCACCACCAGACCGTCGACGTCTACGCCATCACGCTCGGCGACTGACCCACCCGGTGGCCGGCGTCCCGCGGGGCGCCGGCCACCACCCACCCGCATCACCGCACCACACCCCTAGGAGGACCCGGTGACCCGGTACGTCCTGAAACGACTCGGCCTCAGCGTCGTCGTGCTCGCCGGCCTTGTCGTGCTCGCGTTCGTCATGGTCCAGATCCTGCCGGGCGACCCGGCCCGCGCCGCAGCCGGCCGCACCGCCACCGCGGCGCAGGTGGCCCAGGCACGCACCGCGCTCGGACTGGACGAGCCGCTCCCGGTGCAGTTCGTCCGGTTCATCGGCCGGCTGCTGCAGGGCGACCTCGGCACGAGCGTGGTCACCCACCGCGCGGTGCTCGGCGACATCACCACGGTGCTGCCCTCCTCCCTCGAGCTCGTCGTCGCGGCGATGCTCCTCAACGTGCTCATCGGCGTCCCGCTCGGCGTCCTCGCCGCGTACCGCCGCGGGAAGGCAGCCGACGCCGCCTCCCGCATCGTCGCGCTCCTCGGCGCGGCGCTCCCCGTCTTCTGGCTCGGCCTCCTGCTCCAGCTGCTCTTCGCGGCGAAGCTCGGATGGCTGCCGCTCTACGGCCAGCTCGGCTTCGGCATCGAGGTCCCGACCGTCACCGGGGCGACCACGATCGACGCGCTCCTCGCCGGCGACTGGTCGGCCTTCGGCTCCGCGATCGTGCACCTGCTGCTCCCGGCGATCACCCTCGCCGCGGCGTTCATCGCCGTCGTCGCCCGGACGGTGCGCTCGAGCATGATCACGACGCTCGACGCCGACTACGTCACCCTCGCCCGGGCGACCGGGGCATCCGAGCTCCGTGTCGTCGTCCGGCACGGCCTGCGGAACGCCCTGCTGCCCGTGTCGACCATCCTCGGCATGCAGCTCGGATGGATGCTCGGCTCGACGGTCCTCGTCGAGTCGACGTTCAACCGGACCGGGATCGGCGCCTACATGGTGACCGCGGTGCTGCAGAACGACCTCTACGCCGTCATCGGCTCGATCCTCGTCGTCGGCGTCGTGTTCATCATCGCCAACCTGGTCGTCGACCTGGTCCAGCTGTGGATCAACCCCCGCCTGCGCTCCGGCATGGGCACCCCGCGCGCACGGCGTCGTCCGAGTGCGCTCGTCTCCACGGAGGTGGCATCGTGACCGACTCCCGCATGGCAGCCGTCGGCGCCTCGAGCACGCTGCTCCGACCCGTCCGTCGTCGCCGTCGTCGCACCACGCCGCTGCTCGAGGGCATCGCGCTCGTCGTGGCGGCCGTCGTCGTGGTGATCGCGGTGATCGGACCGTGGATCGCGCCGTTCGACCCGACCCAGGTGGACATCGGGAACTCGTTGCAGGCGCCCTCCCTCGCACACCTGTTCGGCACCGACGCCACTGGCCGCGACGTCCTCAGCCGGGTGCTCACGGGCGCTCGCACCACCCTCGGCGCGACGGCCATCGTCCTCGCCGTCACGATCGTGATCGGGCTCCTCGTCGGGGTCCTCGCCGCACTGGTCGGCGGGGTCCTGGACGAAGTGCTCATGCGCGTCACCGACATCGGGCTCGCGCTGCCGTCGATCGTCCTCGCGCTCGGCATCGCGGCGGGACTCGGACCGAGCCTGACCTCGACCGTCATCGCCGTGTCCGCGACCTGGTGGCCCGGGTACGCACGGCTCGTCCGGACGATCGTGCGGGACGTCCGCGAGGCGGAGTACGTCACCGCCGCTCGCTCCCTCGGCGTGGGGCGGCTCCGACTGGTGTTCCGGCACATCCTGCCGAACTCGCTCGACCCGCTCTACGTGCAGCTCACGCTCGACGTCGCCGCGGTGATGCTCGTCATCTCCGGTCTTTCGTTCATCGGCGTCGGCGCTCAGGTCCCGTCCTCCGAGTGGGGCGCGATGGTCGCAGCGGCGGCCGACAACGCGACCTCGGCCTGGTGGGCTCTGGTCTTCCCCGGACTCGCGATCGCGGTCACCGGGGTCGCATTCAACCTGGTGGGCGACTGGATCCGCGTCCGCACCGACCCCACCCTCCGAGGAGGCGCACGATGACCGCGAACCTGCTCAGCATCGACGATCTCCACGTCGCGTTCGGCACCGCGCACGACCCCCTCGAGGTCGTCCACGGTGTCGGGCTGACCGTGCGCCGCGGCGAGCGTGTCGCACTCGTGGGGGAGTCCGGTTCCGGCAAGTCGGTCACCGCGCGTGCCGTCATGCAGCTCGACACCGACGCCCGGCTCTCCGGGAGCATCCGTCTGGACGGCCGTGAGCTCGTCGGTGCATCCGCTCGGGCAGTCCGGGGCATCCGGGGAGCGCAGGTCGGACTCGTGTTCCAGGACCCGCTCACCGCGCTGAACCCGGTGATGACCATCGGGTGGCAGATCATGCAGCCGCTGGTGTTCCGCGGGGTGCCCAAGCGGGACGCGCGCCGCCGTGGGATCGAGATGCTCGAACGCCTGGGCGTCCGGGACGCCGCCGACCGTTTCGACGCGTACCCCCACGAGTTCTCCGGCGGGATGCGTCAGCGCGTCGTCATCGCCATCGCGGTGATCGCCGAACCCGCACTGCTCATCGCCGACGAGCCGACGACGGCCCTCGACGTCCAGGTGCAGGCCCAGGTCCTCGCGCTCCTCGACGAGATCGCCGCCGAACGCGGCATGGGGGTGCTCCTCATCACGCACGACCTCGGCCTCGTCGCGGGCTTCGCGGATGACGTCGTCGTGATGCGCTCAGGAGCGGTCGTCGAGCACGCGGACACCGACACCCTGTTCGCCACCCCGCAACACCCGTACACCCGCGGACTGATCGGGGCGGTTCCCCGGATCGACGCGGACCCGTCGGTCCGGCTCGTGTCGGTCAGCGACGTGGAGAAGGAGGACGTCCGATGAGCCTGCTCGAGGTCGAAGGGCTCGTGAAGCGCTTCGGGAACAGCCGTCCAGCCGTCGACGAGGTCGCGTTCACGATCGAGGCCGGAGGGTCGTTCGGACTCGTCGGCGAGTCCGGATCCGGCAAGTCGACCACCGCACGCCTGGTCACCGCGCTGCTCCGGCCCGACGAGGGCTCCGTCCGACTGGACGGCACCGAACTCGTCGGAGCCGGCCGTCGAACGGTGCACGGGGCACGACGCGACATGCAGATGGTGTTCCAGGACCCGTACTCCTCCCTCGACCCGCGCATGACCATCGAGGAGCTCGTCGGCGAGGGGATGCTCGTGCACGGCATCGAGCGCGATCGGCGCCGGCGTCGGGACCGTGTCGTCGAGCTCCTCGAGACGGTGGGGCTCGAAGCGGAACACCTGACGCGCTACCCTCGGTCGTTCTCCGGCGGACAGCGGCAGCGCATCGCGATCGCGCGCGCGCTCGCCGTCGGGCCGAAGCTCCTGGTCTGCGACGAGCCGGTCTCCTCGCTCGACGTCTCCGTGCAGGCGCAGGTGCTCAACCTGCTCCGGGACCTCCGGGAGTCGCTCGGCCTCGCAGTGCTCTTCATCGCGCACGACCTCGCCGTCGTCCGGTACCTGTGCGACGAGGTCGCCGTGATGCGCAGCGGCCGGATCGTCGAGCAGGGCAGCCGTGACCAGCTGTTCGAGCACCCGACCCACGACTACACGAAGGCACTGCTGGCAGCAGTGCCGGTGCCGGAACCCGCGGTCCAGCGGGTCCGGCAACAGGAGCAGCGGGAGCGTATCGACCGCGAGCGAGCGCTCGCCGTCGCTGGGCTCCCCACAGCCGGAGGGAACCGATGAACACCACCGATCGCCTCGACCTCGTCATCAGCGGCGGCACTGTCGTCGACGCGTCCTGGAGCGGCGTGGCCGACGTGTGGGTGCGGCAGGAGCGGATCGTCGCGGTCGTCGCGGCCGGCACCGAGCCTCCCGGCGGGACGGACCGTGTCATCGACGCGACCGGCAAGCTCGTCATGCCGGGCGGCGTCGACGCGCACTGCCACGTCGGCTACACGTCCGGCGAGTACACGTCGCGGGACGGCTACCGCGAGTGCACCATCGCGGCGGTGTTCGGCGGCACGACGACCATCGTCGACTTCGCGATCCCGTCCCCGGGCGAGGTGCCGCTCGAGGTCGCTCGACGTCAGCGCGCACTGGCCGGCGACGGGGTCTGCGACAGCGCGCTCCACGCATCCGTCGTGGAGTGGGACGACACCACCGAGGAGCAGCTCCGCACCCTCGTCGACGAGGGCATCGTCACCGTGAAGATGTTCACCACCTACCGCGACGAGACGATGGCGAGCGCGGACACGATCCTCCGGACGATGCGGGCGCTGCGGGAGCTCGGCGGCATGGCCGTCGTGCACTGCGAGGACAACTCGATCATCGAGGAGGACCAGCGACGGAGCGCGGCGCGCGGGGAGATTGACGCGGCCCACATGGGCACCACCCGCTCCGAGCTGGCCGAGACAGCCGCCGTCGCGGAGGTCATCGCGCTCGCCGAGTCCATCGACGCACCGGTGTACTTCGTGCACCAGTCCACCCCGGCCGCCGTCGGGCTCTCCGCCGACGCCCGCCGCCGCGGTGTCAAGGTGTACACCGAGGCGGTCGCCCACCACCTGACGCTCGACGCCGGGCTCTACGACGGCGACGACCCGGAGCGCTGGGTGTGCTGCCCGCCGCTCCGCCCAGCCGACCGGGTCGCCGGGCTCGGCGAGCTCCTCACCCGCGGGGAGATCACGACCGTGTCGAGCGACCACTGCTGCTACGACCTCCGACAGAAGGAGGCGCACACGCACGACGTCCGCGAGATGCCGAACGGGCTGCCCGGCGTCGAGACCCGTCTGCCGATGGTGTTCTCCCGCTTCGTCGCCGAGGGCGGTCTCGACCCGCGGAAGTTCGTCGAGCTCACCGCCACCAACCCCGCCAAGGTGAACGGCATCCACCCGACGAAGGGGGCGCTGATGCCCGGCTCGGACGCCGACATCGCGATCTGGGACGCGTCGACCCGGTGGACGATCACCGCGGACACGCTGCACATGGCGACCGACTACACGCCGTACGAGGGCATCGAGGTCAGCGGACGGCCGGAGACGGTGATCGTCCGTGGCACCGTGGTGGTGCACGACGGTGCGCTCGTCGAGAGCGGGGCCCGCGGTCGGCACGTCCCCGCCGGCCGGCTCGACCCCGACGCTTGGCTGGTGTGATGGCGATCGACGTCCTGCAGCCCGGGACCGGCCCCGTCCCGGGGGGCCAGCTGATCGAGGCGACCCCGTCTGCGGTGCTGTGGGGGCGCCTCCCGTCCCGCGCCGATGCGCCGATCGCGACCGTCCAGCCCGGGGCGAGCGTGACGATCGACACCGTCAGCCACGAGGGGATCCTGGCGGACCAGGGGCACGATCCCGTCGCGTTCTTCGGCCAGCACGGTGTCGCACCGGAGCTCGTGCTCCGCGACGCCGTCGAGATCGCCCGCTCGGTCAGCCGTGGCCCGGGCGACGGGCCGCACGTCGTGTCCGGCCCGATCACGGTCGAGGGCACCGAACCCGGTGACCTGGTTTCGGTGACGATGCTCGCGATGACGCCACGCGTGCCGTACGGGGTCATCTCGAACCGGCACGGGCGCGGCGCGCTCTCCGGCGAGCTGCCCCGCGCCGAGGAACCGGTCAGCGTCTTCGCGGACGTGGTCGAGCGCGACGGGGAACTCGTCGGGCGGCTACCCCGCGTCGAGGGCGGCCCACCGACGATCACCTTCCCGCTCCGGCCGTTCCTCGGGATCGTCGGGGTGACGGTCGACTCGGACGAGCGTCCGCACTCCGTCCCGCCCGGACCGCACGGCGGCAACATCGACATCGCCCTGCTCACCGCGGGGGCCACGCTGTACCTGCCCGTCCAGGTCCCGGGAGCGGGGGTGTACGTCGGGGACCCGCACTTCGCGCAGGGCGACGGCGAGGTCGCGCTCACGGCGATGGAGGCGTCGCTCCGGGCGACGATCCGCCTCGACGTCGTCCCGCGTGCCGAGGCGCTCCGCCAGTTCGGGGACCTCGCTGGGCCGCTCGCGGAGACGACCGAGTACCTCGTGCCGACCGGGATGGACGAGGACCTCGACGAAGCATTGCGGCAGTGCGTGCGGGCCGCGATCGCGCTGGTCCGGGCGCGGTGGGGTGTCGACGAGCACATCGCGTACGCCTACCTCAGCGCGGCGACCGACTTCCGGATCTCGCAGGTGGTCGACCTGGTCTGCGGGGCGCACGCCACCATCCGCAAGGCCGACTTCGCCGAGGTCCTCGGATGACGACGTGGCCGTCCGGCCTGCGCGAGGCGTTCGACTCGTACGAGGACGCGCTCATGCGCGACGACACCGCGGTGCTCGACGACCTGTTCGCTCCCGGCCAGCAGACGATGCGGGCGGACCACACCGGTCTGCTCGTCGGGCACGACGTGATCAGCGCGTTCCGCTCGGGCCGAGGTGGCGTGGCTCGACGCACGATCGCGTCCACCGAGGTCCGGCTGCTCGGCACGGACGACGTCCTCGTGGTGGCAGTCTCGCGCTTCGAGGGTGGCGGCAGCGGTGTGCAGACCCAGGTGTGGCACCGCTGGCTGGACACCTCCTGGCGGATCACCGCGGCCCACGTGACAGGACGGCCCCGGTCGTTCGACGCGAGCACCTGGCGCGTCGTGGGGGCGCCGCTCGTCCGCGGCGCGGAGAGCGGACCGCTCGACGGCGTCCGCGTTGCAGTCAAGGACCTGTTCGACGTCGCGGGGTACGTCCGCGGGCTGGGGAACCCGACGTGGGAAGCGTCCGCACCGGTGGCGTCGGAACACGCTGCGGCAGTCCGCGCGCTCTTGGACGCCGGCGCGGACGTGGTCGGGATCGCGCGGACCGACGAGTTCGCCTACTCGATCGCCGGCCGGAACGCACACACCGGCACCCCGCTGAACGGTGCGGCGCCGTCACGGATGCCGGGCGGCTCCACGTCCGGCGCCGCTGCCGCCGTGGCACTCGGCATGGCCGACCTCGCCCTCGGGACGGACACCGCCGGCAGCGTGCGCGTCCCGGCGTCGTACCAGGGGCTGTGGGGGCTCCGGACGACGCACGGAGCCGTGTCACGCGGAGGACTGCACCCGCTCGCGCAGACGTTCGACACCGTCGGGTGGCTCGGCCGGGACGCGGCGGTGGTCCGGGACGCAGCGGTCGCCTCAGGCCTAGGAGCGGGTGACGTGCCGGGACTCAACGGCGGGCTCGTCGTCTCCGACGCGCTCGTCGAGGCCGCCGACCTCGGCACCCGTACCGCCTTCCGTGGCTGGCTCGACGCGTCGGGCCGGCCGGTGGCGGCGGTGAAGCTCCCGGCACTCATCGAACTGGCCGATGTGCTCCGGATCGTGCAGGCGGCTGAGGCATGGGACAACGACGGGGCGTGGGTGTCCGCCCATCGCGACGCCCTCGGACCCGACGTGCTCGGCCGGTTCGACGTCGCGGCCACCGTGACGACCGAGCAGGTGCGCACGGCGCGCGCACGGCTCGTGGAGCTGCGCCGTGACGTCCGGGACGTGCTCGGCGGACGCGTGTTGTGCCTCCCGACCGTGCCGGGACCAGCCCCGTTGCGGGACGCGACCGATGACGACGTCCAGGCGACCCGGGCTGCGACGCTCCGGATGACATCGGTCGCCGGGGTCGGTGGGTTGCCAGCGGTCTCCGCGCCCTGGCTCGAGGTGGACGGCGCCCCCGTCGGTGTCTGCCTGGTCGGGCCCGCTGGTTCGGACGTGGCGCTGCTCGACCTCGCCCTGGCGATGGAGCGCTGAGGTCGTCAACTCCCGCCTTCAGTGCAATCGGCGGCCGGCCTCGTCGATCGCCGCGATGACCGTCGGGACGCCCCAGACGAGGAAGCGCGGCCGGGCACCGGACTGCATCACGACCTCGATCTGCCGCGACAGCCCCCGGGAAGCGTTCCGTACCTCGACGACCTGATCCAGCGGGATCCCGAACTCGGCACGGACGAAGTTCAGCCGGTGCGCGTGGAACCACAGCGCTGTCGACGTCAGGGTCAGACGACCGCCGATGCCCTCCATGCCGCGAGTGCCGAACATGCCGCGCGCCACCCCGCCGGGAGGCTGGAAAGCCTCGACGTCGAGCTCCACGCGCCGGTACGCAGCGACGTTGATGAAGCACGTCGCGTTCTTGCGGAGCAGCACGGTGCCCGCCCGGCCCGTCCGATGCACTCTCCGCGCTGATCTCCGTGCCGCTCGGGCTCGACCCGGCGGGCAAGCGGAGCATCGGACTCTGGGACGACGGGGAGCTGGTCGCGTTCGCCGACGTGCTGCTCGGGTACCCCGACCCGGAGACCGCGTACATCGGGCTGCTGATCGTGCACGGCGCCCACCAGGAGAAGGGCCTCGGCCGGCGACTGCACGACGCGATCCTCGACCGGGTGCGACAGGAGACCGGCGCGTCCCGGATCCGCCTCGGGATCGTCGAGCGCAACGCCGACTGGGCCGCGCCGTTCTGGACCGCCCTCGGCTACGAGCCCACCGGCGAGACGAAGCCGTACCGCTACGACAAGCTCGAGAGCACCGTCAGCATGTGGGAGCGACCGACGGCCAGCTGAGACCACGACGAGCCAACGGGCGGTGTCGGCCCCCGCCCCTAGGGTGAAGCCGTGCAGATCACCTCCGAGGGCCGGGCGCTCCTCAGCCCCAGCGACCTCACCACGTGGGCGTCGTGCGAATGGGCGTTCCTGCGCCGCCTCGACGCCAAGCTCGGCCGCGGAGCAGCCCTGCCGGACGAGCACGACGACATGCTCGACCGCACGGCGAAGCTCGGGGACCAGCACGAGCTGGACTACCTCGAGATCCTCAAGACGAGCCACGACGTCGTCGAGTTCGACCGCCCGGCACCCCCGCAGTACGCGGAGGCAGCAGCGGCAGCACTGGACGCCATGCGGAGCGGCGCGGACGTCCTCTACCAGCCGACGTTCTTCGCAGCGCCGACACCGGACAGCGCGGGCTTCATCGGCTTCGCGGACTTCATCATCCAGAACGCCGCGGGGGAGTACGAGGTCTACGACACCAAGCTCGCCCGGCACGCCAAGATCAGCGCACTCCTGCAGCTCACCGCCTACGCGGAGCAGATGCAGGCGCACGGCATCCCGACGGGCCAGCAGGTCCACCTGGTCCTCGGTGACCGCACGACGACCACGCACGACCTGGCCGACATCGCGCCGGTGTACCGCACGCAGCGAACGGAACTGCGAAGGGTGATCGAAGAACGGCTGCGCGCAGACGAACCCCTCGCCTGGGGCGACCCGCGCTACGCCAGCTGCGGCCGGTGTGGCGCCTGCCAGCAGCAGGTGGAGCAGCACCGCGACCTGGTCCTCGTCGCCGGGATGCGCCTCGACCAGCGCACGAAGCTGATCCGGCAGGGTGTCCTGACGATCGACGACCTGGCGGTCCGCACCGCACCGGTGCCCACCATGGCGAAGTCGACGCTGGACCGACTCGTCCGTCAGGCGAGCCTCCAGATCGACTCGGAGCACGCGCGCGACCACCGCCCGCGCTTCGAGGTCCTGGACCCGTCGGCCCTGGACGCGATCCCGGTGCCGGACGCAGGCGACGTGTTCTTCGACTTCGAGGGCGACCCGCTCCACACCGAGGACGGCGTGCACTGGGGCCTCGACTACCTCTTCGGCCTGGTCGACGACCGGGCCGACTTCACGGCGTTCTGGGCGCACACCATCCGCGACGAACGCCAGGCGCTCGTGGACTTCCTCGCCTTCATCGCCGAGCGGCGTGCGCAGTACCCGGGCATGCACATCTACCACTACGCGGCCTACGAGCGGACGCACCTGCTCTCGCTCGCGGCGCGCCACGGGGTCGGCGAAGAGGCGGTCGACGACCTGCTCCGCGCGGGCGTGCTGGTCGACCTGTACCCGATCGTCCGCAAGGCCCTGGTCGTCGGCAGCCACAGCTACTCGATCAAGAAGCTCGAGCCGCTCTACATGGGCGAGGACCTCCGCCTGAGCGACGTCACGAACGCCGCGGACAGCATCACCGCCTACGTCGAGGCGATCGAGGAACTCCGGAACGGCGACCCCGCGACCGGGCAGCGGATGCTCGACCAGGTCGCGGACTACAACGCCTACGACTGCCGCTCGACGCTGCGCCTGCGCGACTGGCTCCGCTCGCTGCGCCCGCCGTCGACGGACGCGCCGGCCGAGCTCGACCTGCCGCCGATCCCCGTCGAGCGCGAGCCGAACCCGGTGTACGTCGCCCTCGCGGAGCACCTCGAGGGCGTGGTCGCGCTCGACCGCACCCCGGACGAGACGGCGCTGGCGCTCGCCGCAGCCGCGATCGACTACCACCGGCGCGAGGCCAAGACCTTCTGGCAGGACCACTTCGACCGCCTCCGCAACCCCCTCGACGAGTGGGCGGACACCCGCGACGTGCTGGTCGTGGAGCGCGCTTCCGTGGAGCGGGACTGGGACACGCTGCCGCGTGCCCGTTCGCAGTCCCGAGAAATCCGGTTGTCGGGGACGCTCGCGCCCGGCAGTCGTCTCCGGCCGGGAGGCTCGCCCCACCTCGTCTACGACACCCCGCCTCCGCCATCGGTCGGCTCTCCGGGCCCCGGGTCGAAGGGCGCGACGGATCGCGCCCAGGTCATCGACGTGCGGGACGACGGGGAGGCGACGGAGGTCCTGCTCCTCGAACGGCTGCCCGTCGGTGGGGAACCCCACCACGAGTTCCCGGTCGCGCTCGCGCCGTCGTCCCCGCCGCGGGCGAAACCACAGCCCGAGGCGATCGCCGAGTGGGGTGGGTCCGTGCTGGACGCCCTTCCGGAGATGCTGCCGGACCCCGCGCTCGACCTGCTCCGGCGGGTGCCGCCGCGGGGAGCGCTCGCCCCGGTCGTCGGCGACGACACCGTCTCCGCCGTGGTGACGACGCTGCTCGGACTCGACCGGTCGTACCTGGCGATCCAGGGCCCTCCCGGCACGGGCAAGACCTACGTCGGCTCGAACGTCGTCGCGCGGCTCGTCCGGGAGTACGGCTGGCGGGTCGGTGTCGTCGGGCAGTCGCACGCCACGTCGGCGAACTTCCTCGACGCGGTCATCGCCGCCGGGGTGCCGGCGGACCGGGTCGTGAAGCAGCCGAAGTCCGGCGCCGATCCCGAGGACGTCGAGGCAGCGGCGTGGACCCCCGTGAAGAACGGTGCGGCGATCGCGGCGTTCCTCGCCTCGTGCGAGCAGAGCGGCACCGGGGGCGTCGTCGGCGGCACGGCGTGGACCTTCGCGAACGAGTCCACGATCGAGCGGCGCTCCCTCGACCTGCTCGTCGTGGACGAGGCCGGGCAGTTCTCGCTCGCGCCGACGATCGCCTCGTCGATCGCGGCCTCGCGGCTGCTGCTCCTCGGGGACCCGCAGCAGCTGCCCCAGGTGTCGCAGGGCTCGCACCCGGAGCCTGTGGACGAGTCGGCGCTCGGGTGGCTGGCGGACGGCGAGCACGTCCTGCCGCCGGAGTTCGGGTACTTCCTCGCGCGCACGCGGCGGATGGAGCCCGCGCTGACGGCGTCCGTCTCGGGGCTGTCCTACAACGGGCAGCTCACGTCCATGGCGTCCGGGCGGCACCTCGAGGGCGTCGAGCCCGGCGTGCACCCGGTGCCCGTCGTGCACGCAGGCAACACGACCTCCTCGCTCGAGGAAGCACAGCGCGTCGTGGCCCTCGCGCAGGACGTCGTGGGGCGTCCCTGGACGGACGGCGACACCGTGCGGAAGCTGACGGACGAGGACGTCATCGTCGTCGCGCCGTACAACGCGCAGGGTGCGGTGATCCGGCAGCAACTCGACCGGGCCGGGCTGACCGGCACGCAGGTCGGGACGGTGGACCTGTTCCAGGGGCGCGAGGCCGTCGTGTCCATCGTCTCGCTCGCAGCGTCCTCGGCGGCGGACATCCCGCGCGGACTCGACTTCCTCCTGATGCCGAACCGCCTGAACGTGGCGCTCTCGCGGGCGAAGTGGGCGGCGTACCTCGTGCACTCGCCGGCGCTCACCACGGCGCTGCCGCCGTCGATCCCCGGCCTGGCCTTGCTCTCCCGCTTCATCGAGCTCGTCGAGCCCCGCTGACCCGGCTGACGCCGCTGACCCGGCTGACGCCGCTGACCCGGCTGACGCCGCGAGCGGTTCAGCCGGCCTGGACGGTGCCGACTGCCGAGCTGTAGGTCGCGACGGCCCCGAACCGGGCACCGATGATCGTCACCGACCAGGCGGTGCCGTCGGATGACACCGAGTAGAGGACCCGCGCATCGTCCGGAATGGCCGCGAGGCCGGTGCCGTCGGCGAGCATGATGCGCTGCGGGTCGCTCATGCCGACCGCGAGGTCCGCCGGGAACGGACCCGCGCCGTACCGCTGGCGCATCACGAACGCGAGCGTCCCGGCGCTCTGCACTACCGCCGACTGCTCGGCCGCGCGGGTCGCGGGTTGCGCTGCCGCTGCCGGGGCCGGGGCTACGGCCGCCGGTGGTGCCGGGGTGGCGGGAGTCGACGGCGTCGCCGGCGCCGGGGTCGACCTCGGTGTTGGGACCGCGGCAGGTGCGGCCGCAGCGGAGGGCAGGGCGAGCACCGAGCCGTTGCCCGCGCTCGGGAGTGAGAGCGCTGGCAACTCGACGCCGACGTTCGAGAGGCCGACGCCGACGACGGCGTAGACCATGAGCGCGGTCCCGACGGAGCCGAGGATCGCCCCACCCCGACCGAACGCCCGGGCCGGCGCCGAGCCCCACCGGCAGGTCTTGACGACGCGGACACCCATCACGATCGCGGTCACCCCGACGGTCGAGACCACGAAGCCCGTCTGGACGCCCGACCGCTCCGGTTCGAACACCGCGATCCCCAGGCTCAGCGCCCCGAGGAGCATCGAGAGCGTGGCGTACGCCCACGGCCTCGTCGTTCGGCGAGGCTTCGCGCCGATCCAGGGCGTCGGGTCGTACAGCGCCGACCGCGTCCGGTTTCGATGCCGCGACGGCATCGCGGACGACTCCGGTGGGGACCAGTCTCGCGGTCCCGGTCCACCCAACGGCATCGTCGCCCCCGTTTCGTTCACCTGCGACCCGACCACTGTGGCCGAGGCCCGTAGAGGTGAGCGATCCCCAGAACGGGGCTGGGAACCGTTCCGATCAGCCGCGTTGGCCGATCCGGTTCGCTGGAGCCGCGTTTCGTGAACCGGATCGGTCAACGCGAGGAAGCAAAACCGGTCCCCGGAAGCGGAAGCGGAAGCGGAAGCGGAAGCGGAAGCGGAATCGCGCGCGTCAGCTCGTCGAGGCCGTCGTCGCGGTCGTGGCGGCGACGATGGCCATCACGGCGGCCATCTGGATCTCCTCGAGGACGGCCTTGACCGCCGGAGACGCCCAGTTGCCGGACGTGATCTCACGCACCAGCGCCTTGTCGACCTTGCCGAACTGCTTCCGCAGGGTGTTCGTGGCATCGAGCAGCGCGATCACCGCGGCGGTGGAGGGCGTCGGCGCGGAACGAGTCGCGAGGACGTCGGCGATCGAGGATCGGAGCAGCGCCTCGGGGCCGCCGTCCCGCTCCGGGTACGCGGTCGAGGGGAAGATGCCGAGCGTCTTCCGCTGCTCCTCGCTCAGGAGGCCGCCGGCGACCAGCGAGGCGAAGACGTCGTCGCGGAGCTGGCGCTTGCCGAGCCGCGACACCCACCACTTCGCCTTGCGGGGCGCTCCAGCCGCCGCGATCGTGCCGAGGACGCCGTCGAGCACGGGGTCTCCCGTGGTCGATCCGTCGACGACGCGGACGTCCTTGCCCTCGAGCGAGACGGCACCGCGCAGGGCGAGGTCCGCCAGGACCGCGCCGGCGAGGCCGGCATCGAACGTCTGCGCGTCCGTTGCCCGGCGCCCGTCGGCATCGGTCAGGAGGAGTGCGAAGGCCTGGGGGACGGTGAGCTCAGCCATGTCCGCATCGTTCCACGCGTGGCGGAGTCGGGTCGAGCCTCCAGGCCGATGCCCAGCCGACCGTCTCAGTAGGCGGCGGACTGCCCGCCGTCGATCGGGATGACCGTCGCGTTGACGTAGCTGGCGTCGTCGGAGAGCAGGAAGGCGACCACTGCAGCGATCTCGGGGGCCTCGCCGTAGCGCTTCGCGGGGTGCACCTGGATGAACTCCTCGGCGGCCTTGCGCGGGTTCTCCGGGTCGAGCTGCTTCATCGAGTTCTCGACCATCGGGGTCCAGATCGCGCCGGGGGCGATGGCGTTGATGCGGATGCCGTGGCGGCCGTACTCGATCGCGGAGTTGCGGGTGAGGCCCACGACGCCGTGCTTGGCGGCCGCGTAGCCCGACTGGTTGCCGATGCCGCGGATGCCGCCGACGCTGGCGGTGTTCACGACCATGCCGGAGCCCTGCTCGCGCATCACCTTGAGGACCTTCTCGAGGCCGAGGAACACGCCACGGAGGTTGATCGACACGACCTTGTCGAACTCGGCGGCGGTGAAGGACTCCGTCGGGTTCTGCTTGCCCTCGATGCCGGCGTTGTTGAAGGAGCCGTCGATGCGGCCGAAGCGCTCCGTGGTCGCGGTGACGTAGGCGTCGACCTGGGCCTCGTCGGAGACGTCGGCGACGGTGGTGAGCACCTCCGCGTCGGGAGCAGCGTCGTGCACGGCGGCGACGGACGCCTCGAGCCCCTGCTCGGAGACGTCGACGAGGGAGAGCTTCGCGCCCTCGGTGGCGAGTCGGACGGCCGTGGCGCGGCCGAGTCCGGAGCCGCCGCCGGTGATGAGGACGACACGGTCGGTGAAACGGGAAGTAGACATGGTTTTTAGGCTACACCTGTCGTTTTGGTGCGTTGCCTGGTCAGCAGGCCGCGAGGATGCGTTCGATGGCGTCGCGCTCCGCGGGCACGACCCACAGGCGGTACTTCGTCTTCACGGTGACCTGGTGCTCGACGTAGGTGCACCGGAAGGGCGTGCTCGCGGGGAGCCACGTCGCGGCGTCGCCGGAGCGCTTCTGCGCGTTCGAGTGCTGGTCGACGGCGAAGAGGTTCTCCGGGTCGTTCGCCAGGGCCTCGCGTTCGTCCTGGCTGAGCTGCTGCGCGCCCGTCGTCCAGGCGTTCTCGAGCGCGACGACGTGGTCGATCTGCACCAGGGTGGACGTCGTGTTCCCGCGGACGAAGTCGATCGCCTGCCCGGTGTACGGCGACACGAGCTCACCCGACATCACCCTGCAGGGACCGCTCCGCACGACGTCGGTGAGGTCCCGCGCCAGGACGTCGTTCCGCGTGTCGCAGCCGTTCCGGTCGACGTCGAGCCAGGCGCTGCCGAAGTCCCCGGTGCGGTCGTAGCCGGTCGCCGGCGCCTTCCCCTTGACGGGCAGCGCGGCGAGCAGCGCGCGGGCCTGCGCTGCGTCCGTCGTCGCCGTCGCCGTCGCCGTCGCCGTCGCGGAGGCATCCGGACTGGAGGCTCGGGTCGGCTCCGGCGCGCCGGCATCCGTCGTGGTCGTGGTGCCGTGCAGCGCGTAGCCGGCCACGGCGATCGCGACGAGGATCAGGGTGGAGGACAGGGTGATGCGGGTGCGGCGTCGGCGGGACGTCATGCGGGATGGTGCTCCTGGTGCTCGGTGGTCCACCCGATCCTGGCGGACTCCTCCGACATCGCCGCGTAGACACGAGTGCATGACCGACTACGCAGAACCGTCCGTGCCGGTGACCGGGGGAACGATGCCGCTCCTCGGGTTCGGCACCTGGCAGATCGACGACGCCGATGCACCCGCAGCCGTGGGCGCCGCACTCGAGGCGGGCTACCGCCACATCGACACCGCCACGGGGTACTCGAACCAGCGCGGCGTGGGGAAGGCGATCGCGTCCTCCGGGCTCGACCGCGACGACGTCTTCGTGACGACGAAGCTCCCGCCGGACAACGCCGACCGTGTCCGGGAGACCATCGAGGAGAGCCTGGAGCAGCTCGGGCTCGACCACCTCGACCTGTGGCTCGTGCACTGGCCGCCGAACGGCGAGGCCCGACCGGACGTCTGGCAGCAGCTCGTGCAGGCGCAGCAGGACGGCCTGACGAAGGCGATCGGCGTGAGCAACTACTCGCTCGCGCAGATCGACGAGCTCATCGAGGCGACCGGGGTCACGCCCGCCGTGAACCAGGTCAAGTGGAGCCCGGTCGAGTTCGACGCGGCGTTCGCCGACGGACTCCGCGAGCGTGGTGTCGTCCTCGAGGGCTACAGCCCCTTCAAGGCGAGCAACCTCGACGACCCGACGCTGGTGTCCATCGCCGAGGCGCACGACGTCGACGCCGCCCAGGTCATCGTCGCGTGGCACGTGGCGCACGGCTTCGTGGTGATCCCGAAGTCCTCGAACCCGGAGCGCATCCGGTCGAACGCCGCCGGCGCGACCGTGACGCTCTCCGACGACGAGGTCACCCGGATCGACGCCCTCGGGCACTGACCCGCGCACAGGCCGAGGCGGTACCGGAGCGGTACTGTCCGTGGAGTGAGCACTGCACTCCTCGTCATGGACTACCAGAACAGCATCGTCGACCGGCTCGGGACCGAGGAGGTCCTCGCGGCGGCGACCGCTGCCGTCTCGGCCGCCCGGGAGCGGGGCATCCCGGTCGTGTGCGTCCGCGTGGCGTTCCGGCCGGGTGCTCCCGAGGCCGCGCCGACGAACAAGATGTTCGGCAGGATGCGGGAGCGCATCGCCTACCAGACGCCCGAGTCCACGCAGATCCACTCCGCGTTCGGGGTCGGCGACGACGACATCGTCGTGACGAAGCTCCGCGTCAGCGCCTTCGCCGGGTCGGACCTCGAGGTGCTCCTCCGCGGGCTGGAGGTCCGGGACCTCGTCCTCGCCGGCATCGCCACGAGCGGTGTCGTGCTCTCGACGCTGCGGCAGGCGGCGGACCTGGACTTCGGGCTGACCGTGCTCGCCGACGCGTGCTCGGACGGCGACCCCGAGGTGCACCGGGTGCTGCTCGAGAAGGTGTTCCCGCGCCAGGCGGAGGTCACCACGACCGCCGAGTGGACCGCGTCCCTCAGCTGAGGAGCGAGCGGATGTCCTCGGGGGAGAGGTCGTCGGCGAACAGTGCGTCGTCGTCGATCATCGCCTGGAACAGCTGCGCCTTCCGCGCCGCGAGCGCCAGCACCTTCTCCTCGATGGTGTCCTCCGCGATGAGCCGGTTCACGTTCACCGACCGGGTCTGACCGATGCGGTGCGTCCGGTCGACCGCCTGGGACTCGGCCGCCGGGTTCCACCAGGGGTCGAGCACGAACACGGTGTCCGCCTCGGTCAGGGTGAGCCCGAACCCGCCGGCCTTGAGCGAGATGAGGAACGCGGGCGTCGAGCCGCTGCGGAAGCGCTCGATGACCTTCGTGCGCCCCCGGGTGGACCCGTCGAGGTAGTCGTACCCGATCCCGCGCGCGTCGAGGGCGTCGGCGACCATCTTGAGGAACGACGTGAACTGGCTGAACACGAGCGCGCGGCGCCCCTCGGCGGCGAGCTGTTCGAGCTCGTCGAGCAGCAGCTCCAGCTTCGCCGAGGGGATCTCCGACGCGCCCTCGGCCGGGTCCGCGACGAGCGCCGGCGAGAGCGCCAGCATCCGGAGCAGCGTGAGCGACCGGAACACGATCATCCGGTTGCGGTCGAGGTCGTCGATGAGGTCGAGGACCTTGAGGCGCTCCCGGTTCAGGGTGCGCTCGTAGACCTCGCGGTGGGCGGGGTCGAGCGTCACCCGGACGACCTGTTCCTGCTTCGGGGGCAGGTCCGCGGCGACGCTCTCCTTCGTCCGCCGGAGCATCAGCGGGCGGATCCGCCGACGGAGCCGGGCGGTGAGTTCCCGGCGGGCTTCGCCACGGAGGTCCGGCGACGCGAGCGGCTTCACGTAGTCGTCGCCGAACCGTGTCCACGACGACAGCAGCCCGGGCGCGACGATCGAGAACAGCGCCCAGAGGTCGGTCAGCCCGTTCTCGAGCGGTGTGCCGGTGATCGCGATCTTCACCGGCGCCCGGAGCTCCGCGGCCACCCGGTGCGTCTGCGACTGCGGGTTCTTCACGAACTGCGCCTCGTCGAGCAGTACCGCCGACCACGACAGGTCGGTGTACGCCTGCTCGTCGAGCCGGAGCAGCGCGTAGGACGTCACGACGACGTCCGCCGCTGCGGCCTGCCGGGCGACGAGCGCCGGGTCCTTCAACGAGGTCGTCGTCACGGTGGCGACGCGGAGCGAGGGCACGAAGCGGGCCGCTTCGAGCGCCCAGTTCCCGACGACGGAGGTCGGCGCGACGACGAGGAACGGCGGTGCGTCCGGTGCCGCCTGACGCTGCTCGGCGATCATCGTGAGCGCCTGCAGGGTCTTCCCGAGCCCCATGTCGTCGGCGAGCACCCCGCCCACCCCGTGCGTCACCAGGAACGACAGCCACGCGTACCCGGAGAGCTGGTACGGCCGCAGGTCGGCGTGCACCGTGCTCGGCACGACGACGTCCGTCGGCGGTGCCGCGTCGAGCAGCCGCGCCGCCATCGCCTGCCACCGCTCGTCGTGGTCGGTCTCGTCGGCGAGCTGGTCGAACTCGGACCACAGCCCGGCCTGGAGCGGCGTGACCGTCATCGGCTGCGACGGTTCCCACTCGTTCTGCTCGCGGGCTTCCTCGATGAGTTCCTTGAGTCGGTCGAACGCGGGGTCCCCGAGCGACAGGTAGGAGTTGTCGACGAGCTTCAGCCGCCGCTGCCGGCTCGCGAGCGCCGTGAGCAGCGGCGTGAACGGGATCTCCTTGCCGTTGACGCTGACGATGATCCCGAGGTCGAACCAGTCGTGCTTGTCCGACGGCATCGTCGTGACGCGGATGTGCGGCCGGCCGCTCAGCCGCTCGTAGTCCAGCCGCTCGCCCTGCACCACGACGCGGACACCGTGCTCGGGCAATGCCGGCAGCAGCTCGTTCGCCAGGACGGCGACGTCGGCGCCGTCGACGGTGCCGTCAACGAACCAGTCCAGTCCACCCCCGGGACCGACGGGAGGCTCGGCTCGGCCCGCGTCGTCGGCCGTCGGCTCCGACGGGGTCGCGTCGTCCGCCGCGCGGACGCCCGTCAGGTCGGGGAGCGGCCCGTGCACGGCAACGGGGTCCTTCCGCCCGTCCACGTGCCACCGCCACTGCAGGTGTGCGACGTCGTCGGTGCGGGGTGCCCGCGCCGGCTCGAACGTCACCGTGAGCACGAGTTCGGGCGGGGTCCGTTCCGGGAGCTCGATCGAGCCGTCGGAGCTCACGAGTCCGAGCGCTCCGCGGAGCCGCGGGGACCAGTCCGCCAGGAACTCGTCGACCTCGTTGCCCGGGACCTGGATGCGGGTGCCCTCGACGAGCATGCGGCGCTGGTCGTCCGGCACGGGCTCGGGCGTCGGGGCGAGCTCGACCCGGAAGTCGGGGGACTCCCGCGGGACGTAGAGGCCGTGGTCGCCGATGAGTCGAGCGGCTCCGTCCACGACCGGGCGTCCGTCGAGCACGGCGCTGGTGCCGATCACGAGACCACGCTCGGAGCGGGCGACGTCGAGCAGCACGCGGGCTTCATCGCCGAGCACGACACCGCCCTCCCGCTTCCCGGTGACGAACGCGATCCCGAGCGCCGGGGCCTGGCGCAGCAGCGGCCAGAGCAGCGGGCTCTGGAAGTCGTCGAGGTGGATCCAGTCGCTCTCCCCGGGCAGCCCCGCGAGCGCACCCGCACGGTGCAGCGCGGCGAACTGCAGGAACCAGGCGTGCTGCTCCGCGCCGAGGCCGAGCCGGTTCATCGAGTAGGGGAGCGTGCCCCACGTCAGCTGCCCGCGCACCCAGTTGCCCGCGCCGCTCCGAGTGACCGGGCGGACCCCGAGTCGCACCGACCGCGATGCCGTGGGCAGCGCTCGCCCGGCGGCCCGCGCTCGCGCGGCCATCCGGGCCGGGACCGCGTCGCGGAGCTCGAACTGCAGACCGAGGGGCGTGACGCCCGAGGACGCGACCGGTGGCGGGGTGTCACCGGCGAGGCGGGCGACCTCGTGCCTCCAGTCCGGTGCCGGCGGAGCCGGTTCTGCCGAGCGGGGGCCGGCCTGCGCGGCGAGGGCACGCGCGTTGATGGTGAGGAGCGCTGCGGCGACGTGCTTGCACTCGCCGCCGATGGGGCAGGAGCAGCGGGACCGGACCGGGCGGACGAACTCGCCGCGGGCGACGGTGGTGTCGACGGAGACGACGTAGGGGTCGTCCTCGGAGCCGGCGACGCTGGCGGTGATGGTGCCGTCGTCGTGGAAGGTGGCTTCCTCGACCAGGCCGCGGCGGACGATGTCCCGTGCGCGGCCGAAGGTCTGCGGCCCGACGAAGCGGATGACGTCGACGGCGTCGATCATCGGGGCGGCAGGCACACGCCCATCGTGCCAGCACCCACCGACCTCCGCGGACCTGCCCCCACCCGGACAGGGGGCTGTCGCGCGCGGACCCGAGCCGTCAGGCTCGGGAGCACCATGCTGCAGTCACTGGTCTACATGAGCTCCGCCACCGAGCCGTTCGACGACGACGCCCTCGAGCGTCTGCTCGACCACGCCCGGATGCGGAACACCGAGGACGGCCTGACCGGGATGCTCGTGCACCGCTCCGGGCGGTTCATGCAGCTGCTCGAGGGACCGTACGACCGGGTGATGGCGACGTACTCGCGGATCCTCGAGGACGACCGGCACGGGGACGTCGCCCTGCTCGTCGAGGAGTCGCTGCACACGCGGCGCTTCCCGGACTGGACCATGGCGTACGACCGATCGGACGACGCCGACGTGCCCGAGGGCTTCAGCGCGTTCCTCGGCTCTGGCGACCAGAGCGCCGACCGGAGCCGCTCCCGCGAGCTGCTCCGCTGGTTCCGGAACCACCCGCTGGCGGACCCGACGGCGTCGGGCGGCAAGCACCGGCGCTAGCGCTGCTGCTCGGCGGCCAGCTTGCTGTGCTTCCGGGAGTACCCGAAGTACACGACTCTAGTTGTAGTCGCGTGGTGAAGAGTGGAGTGATCGTTGATTTGGCGGGGATCTCGCTGGTGCGTGGTGTCACTGAGATGAGCCCCGTGGTGGGGCTTTTGCGGACTCCTTGCGGACTCCTTGCGGACTTGTACCCTGGCAACATGAGCGACGCTGCACTGGACCGCATCCAAACTCTTGCGAGGAGCCTCGAATTATCTGACGAGTACCTGCAGGGCTCAGACGAGGTGGCCGACCGACTGCGGCGCATGAGCGTCACGTTCGGCGAGCTGCCGAAGGATGAGCCGTGGTTGCGTGCGTGGCTCGAACGGGAACACGTGAAGGCCGCGATGCTCTTCACCGCCGCAAAGACGAACTACCGCAAGTGGTCCGGCGCGCCTAACGCTGAGGCGAAGCAGGCTCGCGACAGTGCGATTCGATGCTTCGAGGACTGGAAGGTCACTCTGGTGCAGAACATCGACGCCTACGTGGCATCGAGCCGAACTCAGGATGTGGTCCGGGCATGGCATGCTAGCGCCGACGCCTTCTTCAACAACCCGACCAACCCAGGATCGCGATGACTCAGCCTGACAACAACGTGTCGCCCCGCGCGAAGATGGTCGGCATCGGCGTTTGCCTGGCCGTCGTCGTGCTCTGCCCGGTGGCCTTCCTGTTCTCGCTGGCCGCGCAGCACTAGCCAAGCGCGTCCTCCGGCTCGCGCTCGAGGGCGTCGGGGTACGGGGCGCTGGTCTGCTCCTCAGGCTTGGCGCGGTTTACGGCCTGCCACGCGGCGTATCCCGCGGTCAGGGAGAGCCGAACCCGGCGAGAGCTACGCCGTGCCACTCATATCCGGTGATCGTGGCCCCGCCCGGAGACGTCTCCTGGACGGCCGCGACAGCCGCGGTGAACGCGCCGCCCACGCCAGCGGTGAGACCCGCGGCGATCGCCTTGCACGCTTCGGCGAGCTTCTGCCCGACTTCCGCCAGGACCCCAGTACTGGTCTGCTCGTGGTCGCCCATCAGATCTGCACCTTGTTCTTGGCGCGCTTCCGGTGCTCGATCGCGGGGGCGAACGAGCGCTCGTTGCCCTGCCGGGCCGGTGCGATCGCGGACCAGAACCGGAACCGCTCGTCGTCGAGGAGCGTCGTGACGCCCGGCTCGATGAGCACGGAGTGCTTGGGCCCGCTATGAAAAGTCAAGCGATTCGGATCGATCGACTTCACCCTGACCGGGGCGGCGTTCAGCGCCTTCAATATTCTCGAGCGAAGAAATCTTGATAGCGAGGTCCCCCGCTCGCAACATATCCGCGGGGCGTTGCTCGAAGGTATCCAGCGGCGGCAAGCTTGCGATACGCGTTCTGAATCGTCTTGCAATTTAACGCAGTTGTTCGTGCGGCTAGTCTGATTGACGGAAGCCGTGTGCCTTCGGCGAGTCTGCTAGTGTCAACGGCAGTACGGATAACTTTCTCAACGTGTTCTTGCTTCGACCACGGAGATGGGCTTGGTATGAGCAAATTTATGCTTATGTCCCCGATGTTCAAAGACCTATTCACTTGCTCAGGCCAAGCCTTACGAGAATCTTTAGTACTCGGTTTTGATGGCGAGACGGTTCTGTTGCGAGCGACTCAGCTGTCGGCTCATCAATCACAAGAAATCCTGCAGCTCCACAATTCCCGCAAGTGTAGAGCCACTCGTGAACGGCGAGGCCAACGCCAAAGTAGTTGTTCTTCACCGGGAATACTGAGTCCAAACAATTCGGGCAAGCGTACGAGCGTCTTGAAGGGGCAAGGGTGCTTCGAGCCGGCAGTGTCGGATGAATGGGTTTTTCCCGGGAGTTATTCATGAACTGCGAAGACAGGGCTCGACGGGACGCTGGAAGACCAGCTCTGACTGATCCTTGACGCCTCCTGATGCCAGATGCGAACAGTAACTTCGCCGAGCTGATCATTACCGGCATCCATCTTCAGCGTTAAGAACAAGCCGACTATTGCTGAGACTTGGTTAACGGTGATTTTGGTCGATTGCTCCCTGCCCATGCTCACCAGCACGTCCCGTCGGAATTGCACCGAGCTCCGTCGAAGCAGTCGCGCGAAGCTATCGGACTGAGCAGAGGAGAGAGGAATATCTGCTCCGGAAAACTCGAGGAGTGGCATTTGGCGATCTGAGGTGCGAAGTACTTGTGCAAGGCCCTCGACTGTGCCATGTTCCTCAAGCGCTGAGGCGACAAAACGATCCCACCGGATATCACGCCTGTCATAGATTGCAAATAAGAAGCCAGCACGCGTTGGAAAATGAGTCAAGATCGCGCGGAGTGGAACGCCGAGTAGTTGTGCCAGGTGTTCGAGCGTAGGCATTCGCAGGAGGCAAGTGGCGCTATGACGGTCGGTAGAACGCAAAAGTGCGCGGCGCGCTTCGAGCATTGGCGTATTGTCCATACGGAATCATTGCCGATGGTTACGGCTTTCCCCCGCGAGATTGGTAGCGCTTCCGGAATTTGCGGATTAGAAGCACGGTGGCAATCACCATGCCGCCAAGTACAACCGCGATAACTGTTGGCCAGGCGGGGGAAGCGGTCGGCTCGATGACAGTCGCGTGAACCTTATTGAGGGCCAGTTTGGCCGAGGATTCGCGTGTAACAGTGCCGCTACGCGCTTCAACAGTTGCGTTCCATGTTCCAATTGGGAGCTTTGTCGACGTGCGGAATTTCAGGGTTCCCGACTGGCCTGGTGCCAAAGAAACTATTCGTGCACCAGTGAATGGACCTGCGCTCATTTTTCCGGGGCCTTCAGATAAGCTTAGGCGCCCTTCAAGATCGACGGCGAGCTGCCCGATATTCCGAACTCTGGCGGTAATGAGTGGAAAATCGGAGGAGTCAAGGGAACTATGGAGATGGTCGATTGTAAAATCTGTGGTGGCACGCCCGGCTCCGGAGACATCGATGTACGCTCGAATGCCGACCCGATTCACAACCTGAACAGTTTTGCTCTGGGATGCGCGCATTTCAGCCCAAATGACGGCATAGTACTCCCCGCCGGCTGCATCTGCTGGAATCTCTATGGATACGTTCACATCAACAGAGCTTCCGTTGTGAATTGCTGCACTCGTACGGTCGAGGGAGGTCCAGTCGGACAGCTCGTTTCGGTCGTTGCTACTCACGTCGAAAGTACCATCGCCGATTGTCGCGCCCGTCGCATACACTCGGATATCTTTTGTGGCTGACGTGGCGTTGGTGATCCGGATCTTCCGGCGGATGACGGTTCCGGGCGAGGCGCTCTGGGTTATGTACTCACGGGCTCGAGGGTCATCGGCCTGGTCGACGGGGACGTCGAGGAGGCGTATCCCGAGTCCGGTATCTGCCGCAGGAGCCGTGCTTTGCGTCTCTTGATCAGCTGCGCTGGCCGGGCCCGCTCCTATTAGGAGGATTATTCCGGCCAGAGTTGCAGTGGTGAGCCAGAGAAGCGTTCTGCTCACGGTCAGGCTACGGAGTGTGTGAGGGTCGCGATGTAGTCGTCCGAAGCGAGGGCGTCGGCGGGGACGGCCAGCGCGATCGCGGCGTCCCACGAAGCGGAGTTGTTTCCGGTAACGTCCGCCGCCTCCTGGACGGTGGTCGCCTGTGCCCCGCCGGTAGTTGAGTGCTCGGTGACGGTTGCGGTGCCGGTTGTGGTGGCGGTGGTGGGCGTGTATGAAGCGTCTTCACTCGGGATGGTGGTCCCGAGTGAAGCGGAACGGAAGTCGCTAATGCTCGCAGTTGCAGCCCACCCAGCCGTGCCTGCGCGGAGGTCGGTGACGGTGATGGCAGTCAGCGGGGCGCGGCCCACCTGTCCCGGCGTGATGGCACCCAGATCTAGGTCACCGGGCGCGCTGATGGAAAGTCCGCCTGAAGCAACCGCGGCGGTCACTGAAGTGTCGGCAGTGGCAGCAGACGCCGGCAGCGTGGTAACCAGCGCGCTGGCGGCGACTAGGACGACAGCGAGCCCGCTGATGGCAATGGTCTTCTGGAACATGCAGTTTTCCTTTGGTGGTGGGGGAGTTGGTGGTGGGAGGAGTTCGCGGTCGCGAATATGCCCCTCGGATCGAGAGGGGTGAAGGGGGCCGCCCCGGGCGCTGTCTCTGCACTGACCCGAACAGGCAGGACGCAGCGATACCCGGGGCGGACGTGACCGACGCGCAGAGTGCGTCGGCGGCTGCAACCGGTCCTAGATCCGGTCGCTAGACGATCGTATGGTGAAACGCCATGGGTTCCTAGCCCCCCGTTGAGGGCTCGCCGCTGGTGGGCGTTCGTCGACAGGTGTTGAACTCCCAGACAAGGCCCCCCGGCTTCCCGTACGTTGACCAGGTGGTGAACCGACGTGAAGAACACAAGGCGGAGACCCGCAAAGCAATCCTGTCGGCCGCTGCTCTTGAGTTTGCAACGCGGGGCTATGGTGGGACGAGCTTTGCAACGATCGCTGCGGCTATGGGTCGCCCGAAATCCGCGGTGGGGCACCATCAATTCGCGTCAAAGCAAGAAATCGCTGTTGCGATCACGGAGCAGCAGTATGACGATTGGCGCAAGCTGGTGGAGCGAGCTGAGCATGTGCCTCCTGGCCTTGCCCGGCTACTAAGCGTGATGTTGACCATGGTGCTCGACGCTGAAGTAAATCCTTTTGCTGCTGCTACCGTGCGGCTGCTCACCGACGCCGAAGTTGTGAAACTTGCCCTCCCGCCATCCGTTTTCTCGTGGCGAAAGTATGGAGCGCAGCAAATTCAGTTGACTTTGAACGATCTTGAAGGCGTCACCGTAGGTGCCGACGAGGTTATGGATCGTGTTCTGGTAACCACGCTCGGAGTTTGGACCGCGAAAATACACGGAATTGAAGAAGTTGCCACGAGCCGCCGTTTGATGAGCGCCTGGGGGGACATGATCGTTGGCCTCGGGCTCCCCAGTTCGGGGTCTGTCCTCGAACGGGTAGCCCGGCTCTGATGAACTCCTCCCTCCCCGGGAGAGGCAGCCCTCAGGTGTTGGTTTCGACTCGTCACGAACATCGCTAGGCCGGGTGGTGGGGCGGCGCATACCCTGATCGCCGGCACCCCTGTTGGCGGTCCTGACCCGAAGAGTCCCGCCGACTCCCACTGTGCTCTGGTCCACACGTGTCGTGTTAATCGGAGCGGGGTGGGCGCTCGACGGCTGCCGAGCGGTGGGGGAGTAGTGTCCGACTGAAGAGCTTCGGCTACGACGCTCGGATCGGACCACCGCTATGCCGCATCGCCTTCGCTGGACCCGTGATGCTCCGAACCACTGGGAGGTCCGACTCGGAGCCGAGACTCTCTGCGACGTCACCCGCACCGACCGTTTCGTGGTTGAGTCCCCGGGCCACTTCCTTACTGGAGAGCACACATCGTTCGAGAGTGCGGTGTCCCAGGTGAGTGCGTGGGTGCGGTGGAGTTCGGCGCAACCTGCGTGACCGATGCTGAGGGCTGAAGTCGACACGTGACTTGAGCCGCAGCCGGTGGGCAGCTTCATAGCGGACTGGGCGTCTGTTGAAGGGGAACGCCGCCAGACGGGGCGTTCCCCCGAGCGTGACCCCCCGATCAGGTAGGGACGCTCTAGTCGGTTACCAACCGACATGCCTGCCAGTGTCCCATGCTGCGCATCTGTCCACCGACAGCACCAGTTGCGGATGAGGGCTATCGGTGCGCAACGAACCGATCTACGCTCATTTCCAGCCTGGTTTGAGCATGCTCCTGGGTGAGGGTTCGCAACCAGCGGGTCCGAGGCGGTGCCGACTTCGTTCAGGGGGTCGGCACCGCCTTGCCCAGGGCGGACGGATCGGAGCAGGCAAACTGTGTGCATGGAACAAGCTCATCAAGGTGACCTGCTGGCCCTCTACGAGACGTTCGTCGAGATGCAGAGCGCCGAGCGCGTGCTGTTTCGCCGGCTGGCCAGTGCACACGACCTCCACGAAAACGCTCTACGCGCGCTGATGCTCTCGACGAGCCAGACGGGCAGCCTCACACCGAAAGACGTGGGCCGCCGCCTCGGCCTGGCTTCGGGCACGATCACGGCCCTTCTCGACGCGCTCACGACGCGTGATCTGCTGCGGCGCATCCCGAACCCGGGCGATCGGCGCGGGAGCCTGCTGGAGCTGACACCGTCAGGTCAGCGGTTGGCAGCAATGGTGCGAGCCACGTACGAAGCCGTGTTTGAACATGCAGTGCCCGCTGAGCGGGCTTCGGCGCTCTCGGCGGATCTCGTCCATCTGACTGCAGAATTTGAAGCGAGGGATTGAGCTGCCTTCGAGGAGCGCCGCGCTCATGGACGTGGGCGCTGGCTCTTCCGGGTCCGAGCAACCAATCGCTCGTCACGGGTTGTGTTCGTGTAAAGGTCATCCAACGGTGACGCCTCTCGCGCACCGAACTCTCCACGCCTCGCTTGACGGCGGATCGAGCTCATCGACGAGATCCGGGCTGCGGGTGCGTTTGGGTCCCGTTCGTAGCGCGACTGGTCCATGATTCCTCCCCGAGCTGACTCGATCATCATGCGCCGGATCGCGGGACGTGTCCGGGGTTCGTGCGCCAGCTGGGCAGTTCGCCCGACTGGAGCAATACTGGTTGGCAAGTAGGCCACAGGTGCCTGCCGAGAGCGGCTCAGCCCGAGATGCCGCTCCGGGCGCGGGTCGGGTCCGCACTCCTGGACCCGCGCCCGTCCCCTGAATGGAGGGTGAAAGGCAAGGCCGAGACAGGAGTATCGACGTGACGAATCCCGCACCCGAGCAGCGTCGAACTCGTTCACGAGCGCGTCGGTGCGCGCCATCTCGAGCATCGGTGCCCACGTGTTCTGCACCTGGTCGTCGGAGGTCGCGGTGACCGGGACGTTGATGATCGTCTTGAAGTCGATCCACGGGCGGGCGACGGGCTGCCCGTCGGCGTCCCACCCGTCGGGGACGACCTCGAAGAGCGCTTCGCCGATGCCGGTCGCGGCGAGGAACGGTGACTTGCCCCAGCCTCGGGGGCGCTGGATGACGGCGCGGGTCTTGATCCGCTTGCAGCTGAGCGGGTCGATCTCGTAGAGGCGGATCAGGAACTCGAGCTGCTCGCGGGAGACGACGTAGTCGAGATACTCAGCCATCTGATCGGCGACGTGGAAGCCGAGGGTCGGGAACGCCTCGCCGTCGATCGGTCGCCATGGCATCAGTTCGCCGTCGCTTCCGGGGGAAGGGCGATGCCACCGAAGCGGTCACGCGAGCTGCGGCGTGCAGTGGTCTTCGTCTCCGCCTCCTCAGCCTGCGCGAACGTGATCCGGAGCCGCGCACGGTCCTCGGGGGTCGCGCCGAACTTCGCGGTGCGCAGCCGGAGCTCGGCGGCGAGCTTGATGTCGCCGTTCCAGTACCGGGCGTGGATCAGCGCGGTGTCCCGCAGCTCGGACCAGTCAGTCGCGGTGAAGTCCAGTGACAGCGGCGACGTCGCCCACATGTCCCACCACTCGCGGGTGATGGCCGGCCACTTGAACTCGCGGAGCTCGCCGTCCTCCTCGACCGCGATCGTCGGGAGTGCCGGCTGCGACACGACAGCGCGCGGCAGGATCCGGACCAGCGTCGGCTCCGAGTTGCGTCGAGCGCGCTTCTTCGGATCCTTCGGTGCGGGACCATGACCAGGCATGAGGGGACCCCGTTTCGGGAAGACGCTCCTCAGGCCGCCAGCACGACGGCGATGGTGACTGCGTTGATGGCGAGGTGGAGCGTGTTGTCGACGATGATCATGAGCCAGGTCCTCATCCACACCGGAGACGATGGGGAGTAGCCGGCGTTCTCGCGAGCCTCGGCCCACGCGTACTCGTCGCGATGGTCGTGAGGGAGCGCGTGGTTGAGCGCCCAAATGACGTGCTTCGCGAGGCGGTACCGGTCGATCACGGCGTGCGTGCCACCGATGATCAGCAGCGCGACGAGCCAGTGCCAACTGAAGCCGCCGAGGAGGACGAACAACAGCACGGCGTGCGGCAGCGAGTACATCGCAGCGTGCGTGAGCGCCCACCGCCAGGACGAGGTCTTGCGCTGCGCCATGCTGTCGGTCTGCAGCAGGTAATCGCCGAGGAGGTGGGCGAGGATGACCGCGAGTCCGAGCATGAGGTTCCCTTCGATGACGAACGGCGGAAATCCCCAGACCCGTACACGGCCTGAGCCACAGCACCTCTACGACCAGGACGGACCCCGGGGGCGGGGGTGGCGGGGGTGCCCAGAGTTTGGGGCGACTTTGGGTTGGGTGAAAGTGTTTGTTCTACCTGAGTCCTGGGTGCTTCTCGCGTGGCTTACGTGCGGACGGAACGCGCGTGAATCGTCGTGCTTCTGCGGCTTCACGCGCGGTCTTCTTGTCGTGATGCCATGAGCACAGCCACTGCAGGTTCGAGAACGCGTGGTTGTCGCCGTGCACGATGTGGTCGCAGTCTGTGCCGACCTCGACGCAGCGTGTGCCGTCGCGCATCGTGGCCTGGCATCGACCACCAGCACGATCACGCACGGTCGCGCGTCGCTCGCCCCAGTCGCGCGGCAGTCGGTGCTTGCGTGTGCTGCCTGACCACTGCTCACCCACGACGTCCTCCTGTCGTCAGCGCTCGTCGTCGAGCTGCCATGCGTACAGCGGCGAGACCTCGCTGTCGTAGCTGATGGGGTCGAAGGAGATGCGCGTGTTGGTTCTGGTCCGGTGCGCGGTGAGCGGGTCGAGTGGTCCGGGGATCTGGACGGGGTCTCCGGTCCGCTGGGGCCCCGGGTATCCGGGTGTCAGCGGCACCCCCTCCGGGCATCAGGTGGCCTACCCCGCCTCGACGGGCAGGTAGGCGACAGCGCCGTCGGTGAGCATGACGTCCACGCCGATGACCGCGCAGGCCGCGCGCTTCACGTCGAAGCGGTCGAGCTCGTCGGCGGGCTTGTAGCCGTGCGCTCTGAGGAGAGCGCGGATCTCGGAGAGCGTCATGCTCAACTCCTATCTTCGATGGCGTAGGCGAAGTCCGTTGGAGTGTGCGGTGAGAGTTGATGTCGGCATCATCCGCAGCACCGCTCCTCGGGGACGCGGTCAAGCCCCAGGTTGGGGCTGGATTCCGAGTTGAGATAGCGCGATGCTGATTTGATCGTCCACCGACCGGAGGTACTGGTGCTTCTTTCCCTCGTGTACATGAGCGCGGCGACCGTCCCCTTCAACTCATCCGACCTCGACGAGGTTCTTCGGACGGCTCGGCACCGCAACGCTGAGGCTGGACTGTCCGGGCTCCTGATTTTCAAGGACGGCCGGTTCATGCAACTGCTGGAAGGGCCGCGCGAGGCCGTGCTCGAGCGGTACGCACGGATCGTGGACGATCCGCGGCACACCGATGTGGGTCTGTTGGTCGAGGAGAACATCCATACCCGACGATTCGCCGACTGGTCGATGGCCTTCCACCGGGAGGCTGATGGTGCGCTGCCAGAGGGTTTCAGTACGTTCCTGACTGGCGGGGACACGAGCGCTGACCACAGTCGGTCGCGTGAGCTGTTGCGTTGGTTCCGAAACCATCCGTTTGCTGTCCCCACTCCCACCATGGGGGAGCGCAAGGTCGACGAGGACGTGGAAGACCCGAGTTGACGGTGGGGGCGGACCTGATTCCGCCGTGATGCTGCCTCGTGGGGCTAGGTGGCGCTTACAGTCGAAGGATGGCTCCGGGTGATCGGTTCATGCTTGACCAGTTCGAGTTCGAGGTGATGCTCGACGGGTACCGGCTTTGGGCGGCCGATGTCACCATGCGGCTGCCTGAACGGTGTCAGGTGTGCATGCTGAGGAGCGGGCTGGAGTTCCCGTGCGATGGTCTTGCTGATGCTGAACGGAAGGCTGCGGCGTGCCGTTGGCTGGGCCTCTAGCTGCGTCGGACTTCGGAGCGGTGCACAGTAGAGGTCGTGCATCTGGTGAACTGTGTCGTTGAGGAGTGCGACGGGGTGGCGGTTGTCAAGTACCAGGCTCCTGGGGAAAGACCGCTTGCGATCGAACCGTTCTACGTGGCGACGTGCGAGTCGTGTGGGGCGTCGTGGCACACGGATCGGAGCGGAGTTGCGACATCCCCGGCAGTTATGCCCAGAACGCAGCGAGCTTGGCGATGGAAGTGCCGAAGTTGAGATGGTCGTTCGCGGGCGGTACTTTGCACCGGTGACACGAAATACTCCTGAACGGGAACTGCGCTCGTCAGGCGACGATCCGGCGCTTGAGGACTCCAGGTCTGCGTACGAGGGCACGGAAGACGTTGCTCCGGCGAGCGTCGCTCCCTTTCGTGCAGGCTGGGAACCGCAACCGCCAACGGTTCGCCTCGATGATGTGCTCGGCAGCCGCAGCGCTGAGGTGACGTACGGGGACTTCCTGCGTGATCCGTTGGCTCGTGAGAGCGCCCCGGGAGATTCGAACTCCCGACCTTCGAGGTAGAAGCTCGTTGCTCTTCCGCTGAGCTAGAGGCGCGTATCCCTCGATCATGCGGGATGACCGAGGGAAGAGTAATGCCCGCCGAACTTCTGTCAGGCGGGCATGCGGTGTCACGGACAGTATAGCCCGGGAATGAACACCCGCGCTATTCCGGAGATTTCGGCGTGGCGGGTACTGACTGCACGGCGATGTCCATCGCATGGATAAGCACGATGTCTTCGAGCAGCTCGCGGTCGATGCCCCTCAGTGCTTCCTTGACCGCGGCGATGCCTCCGTCCTGTAGGCGGAGGACAAGTTTCACCCAGTACTGCCGCGCGGCGTTCTCGAAGCCGTCCTGTTCGCTCATGCTCGCAGGGTATCGGGGGTCGCGATCGCCCGGTTTGCCTTGTCTCGCGACCGCTTGGCCCGCCACAGCTCGCGCAACTGGTCAGCGTTGACGTAGACGGTGCCATCCGCAGTATGCGTGGCGAGGCCGTCGTGCTGGATGTAGCGGTTCAGCGTCTGCGGTGTCAGGCGCATCTCCCGCACCGCCTGCTTCTTCGTCCACCAGGATGTCGTTTCAGGAGTGTCCTCAACGCGCATGTCTCGCATGAGCTCACTCACATGCGGGTCTTTGAGTAGGGCGACGGTGCTGCCTTCGAACCCGCAGTACGCACAGATCAGTGTGAAGTCGGTGAGCTGTTCCGATTGCCACTCGACGCCCATCGACGGGCTGTCGCACACGGGGCAGGACCTTGGGAACACGGGGCGTGTGCCGCGTCCTGAGCGGGGGAACTTTTTCCGGAGGTCCCAGATGATCGCGGCGCCGTCATCGAAGTAGCTGCCGGCGTACTCGTGGCGTTCGATCTTGTCCTGATGCGTCAGTAGCCAAACAGTGAGGTTCTTGACGAGCATGCCTGCACCTTCGGGGGTGACGCCGCCACGGAAGCCTTGCACCTCTCGGGCGTTTGACCATGCGTAGGTTGCAGTCACCGGAGGCGAGAGGTGCAGTGTCTCCGACCAGTAGCCAACCCAGTTCACGAGCTGCGCGTAGGCACTGTCCGCCGCGTCGACCGCGTTGACTCTGAGGGGTGCGGGTGCGTCCTTCGACGCAGGGCGGGGCAGCCCGTCGCTGCGTTGGACACCTGACGGTGCGACGAGCGTTCGAACGTAAGCGATGAGGCCAGCCGCGTCGTTGAGCCGCTGACGAGCGCGCGCAGCGGCGAATGACAGCAGAACTTCCGGTTCGGTTTCATCAGGGGTCAAATTGGTCACTTCTTCTCCTTCGGGCACACGCGGCGCGTGCGGAGTTGTCGTTGTCTCAGTGAGGGGAGTGGTGGCGAGGCTCATGCGTTCTCGTAGCCCCACAAGAAGGCGGTCCCCTCGGGGCCGTCCTCATGAAGTCCGGTGTGCCCCGCTTCGAGGTCGCAGACGTGAGTTCCAACGGACTCCAGGCAGATCATGCGAAACGCCACCCCGTGTACTCGTCGACAGCATCGTTTAGGTCCTTCCAGACGTTTGACCCGTCCGGCCACACAAGCTGGTGAATGCTCGACGGATTGTCCGCACTCAACCGCCACTTCACCTGGCCGCCGTCCGCCGTCTCGAACACGTAGTCCTGTCCGAGCTGGTCCGGGAGGTCATCGAAGTCATCGAGCTTGTGCCACGCGTCACCGCCGGCCGAACCCTCGGCGAGCGCGAGGAGCGCGTGGATCACACCTGCCATCGCCGGGTTGTCCTTCTCAACCTTCTTCGCCAACCGAGCGGCCTCTTCAGCGTGCGTCATGATGCGCTCCTCATCCGTGCGTCGTCGTGACGCTCATCATCCGTCTCGCAGATCGTCAACGCAGCGTCCGTCGACATCGGTTCCATGCACACCTCGCACACCGGGGCCTTGCTGATGTGCACCACAGGCCACTCGTTCGTGGGCGTGATCTTCTTCACTTCGTCCCGGCCTGTCCTGTCCTGTCCTGTCCTGACGTCACGCGCGATGTCACGCGTGACAGTCGGCGTGACACGACAGTCGGCGTCGGCCTTGCACAGGTGGTGGTCGTCGTTGTCGTGGGCTCGCTTGCGTCGCTGGCGGTCGCGATCGGCCTCGGTCTTCTTGCGGAAGCTGGGCGGCGGGGTGTGGTCGTCGATGTGCACGACGCGGTACTTGCCACCGCTCACGATCTCGATCAGGTGTGCTTCGACGAGTCGTGCGAGTGCGCCGGCGGGGTCGGGGTGATCGGAGCATCGTCGGGCGTCGACGGCTCGGATCACGCCGTCGTACGCTTCGGCGCGGCTGCAGCGTTGGATCATGGCCAGGTAGTGCCACCGGTCCTCGAAGCTCATGTCCTCGAACATGGGTTGTTCGGACCACCTGTCGTCGAGTCGGGTCCAGGTCATCGCCACCTCCTTCGGGTGGAGGCGAGGGGTGTCGGGTGTACCTACACCCCTCGCGGGTGGGTCAGTTCGGAATGTCGAGGGTGGGCGGCGGTGATGCGTCGTGCGCGTTGCTGATGGCGGCGATGCGCTGCTCGGTGTCTCGCTGGTCGGTCGGGTCTTCGACGCTCGGCTTGTACGTCGAGAGAGATGCTCGCTCGCTCTCCATGCGCTTGTAGAACGAGTTGAAGTCGAAGCCGACGGAGAAGTTGAGCGACATCTGCTCGAAGATCTCCTCGATCAGTCGCGCGCCGTCGATCGAGGGCTGCTGCGATGCTTCGTGGAGGATGCCGAGGATCCAGTACAGCGGTTCGGGTCCACTCATCACCCCGTCCATGCCCCAGCGGTCGTGCTGGTCATCGATGTGAGCAGCGAGCATCTGGAACTTGCTGGTCTGTTCGTCGGTCATCAGCGCACCTCGTTCACGTAGCCGGAGCGGTTCAGCGTGCGGGCGTACGCGCGGGCACGCTGCCATGCCTCGTGGAACCCCTGCACCTTGTCTTCGGTGAGCTCGGTCTGCTCGTCCTTGAGGTGTCCGTAGACCTTCCACTGGGTGTCCTGGTCCTTGAACCAGTCGACGGTGATCTCCCACTCGTCGCCGCTGTTCTCGTGCGCGGTGTGCCAGCCGTCGTCTTCGTCTTCGGTCGGGCGGTGGTTGACGCCCAGGCATCCGACCTTGGGGCATGGCGGCTTCGGTGCCTTCATGAGCCTGCAGATCGCGTAGGTGACACGCGCGACGAAGGTGTTCGCCGGGGTGAGCAGGCCATCCTCGACGCGCTTGAGGTAGTTGATGCCCGTACCCGAGAGCGCGGCGACGTGCTCGATGCCGATGCCGTGCGACTCACGCAGCATCTTGAGGGATGCACCAGGCCCACTGTCGGTGGTCCGGTGCATGGTGGTAGCGTCCTGCGTGTTCATGAGATCTCCAGCTGGGGTGTTGTGATCGTTGCCCTCGACCGAGTTGCCGCTCGTGTCGGGGGCGTTCTTCGTTGTGATGGTCATGAGGCTTCCGCGAGGTCCCCAGACAGCAGGGCGTCGATGCTGTCCTGCGTGACGTAGATGCGGGAGCCCATGCGCACGGTCTTGAGCGGGCAGTTCGGCTGACGGAGGTACCAGCGGGTAGCCGCCGTCGTCTTCCGGAGCTGCGGAGCTGTCTCGGCGATGGTGTTGATTCGATTCGCCATGGGGTTGTCCTTCCCTAGTCGTCGGCGACTTGCAAACTCAGTACACCACCGATGCTAGTCGATCGCAACTAGATTTCCCGCGTGTTGACTTCAACTAGCTTTCGACTACAGTCGCTCACGTGAGTGTTGACGACGTACAGATCGGCCGGAACTTCGCGCGTGCCCGGGGCGACCTCTCGCAGAAGGAGGTTGCGGATCTGATGCGCGCCCGGGGGTTCCGGTGGTCACAAGCGACCGTCTGGAGCATCGAGAAGGGTGAGCGCCCGCTGCGGCTCTCCGAGGCGCAGGCCGCCGCGGAGGTGCTGAACCAGCCCTTCTTCAACTTCACGGCCGACGAGGGTGAAGCCAAGATCGAGGCATGGATGCGCGAGTGCAGCCAGGCGGCTCAAGAGATAGATGCCGCAATCGACCGGTTCGAGCAGGCTCGTTTCAACCTCGCTCTAACCGAAGAGTTCCTACCGGAGCGCCCCACCAACCGTCACTACAACGCCGGGGGATGGCTGTCGACCACAGTCGAAGACATCGTGCGCCAGCATCGTCAACGCGACCGGGGCGATGAGGAGAACATCGGCCAGGTGTCGGGCGGTTCCAACGGCGCATGGATCGAGCAATACAACGCGACCATCGCGAAGGAATACCCCAATGGCAAGCCTGAAGCAGAGGACTAACGGCACCTGGCGCGCTCGCTATCGCGACGACGACGGCAAGGAGCACGCACGCCACTTCAAGCTGAAGCGCGACGGGCAGGCCTGGCTCGACGAGGTGGCGTCCTCTCGCCTGACTGGGACGTACGTCGCACCGGCCGCACAGCGCATGACGCTCGCTGAGTTCTACCGCGAGTGGGTGGAGCATCAATTGTGGGCCGAGGGAACTCGACGCCTCGCTGACCGCGCTCTGTCGGGTTGCACGTTTGCTGATGTCCCGTTCGGCAAGCTGAAGCGCTCGCACGGTGAGTCCTACGTGAAGGCGCTCGCGAGCACGCTTGCTGCATCGACCGTGAAGACACGTGTCCGGTACGTCAGGATCGTGCTTCATGCGGCTGTCCTCGATCGACGGCTTGCGCAGGATCCTCTCGAGGGCGTGAAGCTGCCGGCCATCCGGAAGGCCGAGCACGCGATGCGGATCCCGACGAGTGCCGAGGTGACCGCGATTCGGGATGAGCTCGAACCTGCTTACCGCTCGCTGGTCGACGTCATGGCTTACGCCGGGCTGAGGATCGGTGAGGCGGCTGGCCTGCAGGTCGGTGACGTCGGGTTCCTGTCGGGTCGCAGTATCCACGTGCAACGGCAGGTGCAGAACCGCGTCGGCCACCTGGACGTACTGCCACCGAAGCATGGCTCCGAGCGTGTGGTCCCCGTGCCTGACGAGCTCCTGCTGCGCCTCTCCCGGCATGTCGAGACGATCGGCGTGCACGGCGACGACGGTTGGTTCTTCGGTCGTCCACCGTCGCCCACAGCGCTTCGGCACTACTTCGTGAACGCATGCCGTGCTGCGGGCGTCACGGGTGTCACGCCCCACGATCTGCGGCACCATTACGCCTCGGGACTGATCCGGGCAGGACTCGACGCCGTGGCGGTCGCCAAGGCGATGGGGCACAGCTCACCGTCCATCACGCTCGAGGTCTACGCGCACTTGTGGCCGGATGCCGCGGACCGCACTCGTGCAGCTGCCGCGTCCCTCATGACCTCTTCGGAGGATTCTGCGGACCAATTGCGGACTGCAGGGGAGTAGAACCGCCGGACCCGGCCAGCTTGCTGTGCTTCCGGGAGTACCCGAAGTACACGCCGAGGCCGATCGCGAACCACACCGCGAACCGCACCCACGTCTCCCACTGCAGGAACGTGACGAGCCAGAGCGACGCGATCACACCGATGATCGGGATGATCGGCATGAACGGGAGCTTGAACTGCCGCGGCAGGTCCGGCTGCGTGTAGCGGAGCACGATCACCGCGGTGCAGACGACCACGAACGCGAGCAGGATGCCGATGTTCGTCAGCTCCGCGACGACGCCGATCGGCAGCACACCCGCCAGGACCGCCGACGCGATGCCGAGGATCCACGTCACCCGGGTCGGCACGTGCCGCTTCGGGTCGGTCTTCGAGAACCACTTCGGCATCAGGCCGTCACGGCTCATCGAGAACCAGACGCGCGAGGCGCCGAGCATGAACGTGACGAGCACCGTCACGATGCCGACGATCGCGCCGATGGCGATGATGTTCGCGACGCCGCCGAGGCCGACCGACGCGAACGCGGACGAGAAGCCCGACGCCGGGTCGATGTCGGTGTACTTCTGCATGCCCGTCAGGACGATCGTCGCGAGGACGTAGAGCACCATCGAGATCGCCAGGGACAGCAGGATCGCCTTCGGCATGTGCTTCCGGGCGTCGATCGACTCCTCGGCCGCCGTCGACATCGCGTCGTAGCCGAACACCGCGAAGAACACCGTCGCGGCACCCGTCATCACGCCGCCGAAGCCGAACGGGAAGTACGGGTCGTAGTTGGCGCTGTTGATGTGGAACACGCCGAGCACCACGATGAGCACCACGAGGGTGACCTTGATGCCGACGGCGACGAACTCGAAGCGGGCGGCGCTCCGGATCCCGCGGGTGAGGACGAACGCGGTCAGCAGGCACAGGATGATCGCGAAGACGTCGAGCACGTGGCCGTCCCCGGTGCCCGGCGCGCCGAGCATCCACGCGGGCAGGTCGATGCCGAACTGGCCCACCAGGAACCCGACGTAGCCGGAGATGCCGATCGCGACCACCGCCACGATCGCGGTGTACTCGAGCAGCAGGTCCCAGCCGATGAACCACCCGACGATCTCGCCGAGCACCGCGTAGCCGTACGTGTACGCGCTGCCGGCCTTGGGGATGAGGCCGGCGAACTCGGCGTACGACAGGGCTGCGGCGGCGCTGGCGACCCCGGCGACGAGGAAGGAGATGAGGACGGCGGGGCCGGCGACGCCGTGGGCGACCGTGCCGGCGAGGGTGAAGATGCCGGCGCCGATGATGCCGCCGATGCCGATCGCGGTGAGCTGCCAGAGGCCGAGGTGGCGTTTGAGGCCGTCCTCACCGCCGGTGGCGTCGTCGATCTCCTCGATCGGCTTGCGGCGGAACAGGGTGGCTCGGGGCGTCGTTGCCATGCGGACCACTCTGCACCTCGGGGGGCTCGCGCGCGCGGCGGCGGCGCGGCGCGCTGCGGCGGCGCGTCCGCACGGCAGCACTTCTTCGACACCGCACGAGTCGATCGACGCCCGCGGTGTCGAACGATGCAGACGCACCCGAACCCGAACCCGCCGCCGGAACGCCGTCCGGGCATCCGCAGTGCGTCAGTGCGTCGCGTACGGCGACCAGAACGGCGCCGGCAGCGCGCCCCCGGTCGCCATGAAGAGCACCTGGTAGAGCAGCGCCACGAGGCCGATCCCGCCGAGCACGATGCCGACCCACGCCCACGCACGAGGTGCCCGTCGGCGGCCGGAGATCGCGATCGCGCGCCACCCGCTGAGCAGCCCGACCACGCCGAACACGACGGCGAGGACCACGTGCCGGACCATCGACTCCGAGGGGATCACGAGCCCGAGGTACAGCGCGATGCAGCCGAGGAGGACCGCCACGAACGCCGGAGCGGCCGGCGGCTCCTGGTCACGCGTCCGGACTGCCATGATCCGAACCTACCGAGGCGCAGCGATGTCCGGGAGACGCCGGTTCGAGGGGCACCGCGGAACCGAGGTCGACGTGTCCGGGCATGCTGGTGGCATGCGTTCGTTCGTCCGTGTCCTGCTCGGGCTCGCGCTGGTCTTCGCCGGCACGAGCCACCTCTCCTTCGCGCGGCAGGACTTCCGCGCCCAGGTCCCGGAGTTCGTCCCGCTCGACACCGACACCACGGTGCTGGCATCCGGCGTCGCGGAGATCGGCCTCGGGTCGGCGCTGGTGTTCGCGTCGCGGCGTCGGCGGTTCGTCGGCACGGTCGCCGCACTGTTCTTCGTGGCGGTCTTCCCCGGCAACGTCTCGCAGTGGCTGAACCGCCGGAGCGCCTTCGGGCTCGACTCCGACGAGAAGCGCATCGCCCGGCTGTTCGGGCAGCCCCTCCTCATCGCCGCCGCACTGTGGTCCACGCGCGGCGGCACTCGGCGTCCCTGATGGACGCGCGGGTGGCGGACCCTGCATCCTCCGTCCCCGGACGGGAGGCTCGGCACCCGCTGGTCGGCGGCCGTCGCGTCGCGGACATGGTCGCCACCATCGCCCTGCTCACGACGGCGACGGCGGCTGCGGTCCTCGCGGGGTGGGGGATCGTGTTCCTCTCGCTCGGGTTCCACTCGTGCATCGCTCCCGGGAACCGGTGCGACGAGACGCTCGGCGGCACGGTGGTCTACGCGGGGCCGATCGTCGTGGCGCTGGTCCTGGTGCTGACGATCGTGTTCTCGGTGCTCCGGCTCGTGCGGCGGCACGTCGCGTGGCCGATCGCGGCGGTGGGGCTCGTCGCCGTGTTGGCGGCCTTCTTCGCGGCGCTGCTGCTCGTGGACAGCGCCATCACGCACGGGATCTAGGCCGTTCCTCCACAGGGCGGTCCAGGCACCGCGTTGTGCACGGATCGTGATGGTCGCCGGTGTCGGGGGAGCTGTTCCGCGAGCGTTGGGGCATGCCAGACACCGACGTGCTCGACCGACTCGAGCAGACCGCAGTCCGTACCGATGACGACGTCGTAGACCTCGTCGTCGCACTCATCGAACGTCCGTTCCGACGACAGTGCTGGGTGCTGTTCATCGGCGCCGACGCCATCCCGATCCGCCTCGTGATCCCCATCGCGGACCTGCCCTACCAACCCGACGACCACGTCGAGGACTTCGGCGCGCTCGTCGCCGACGTCGTCGAACAGGTCGACGCGGCCGACGTGGTGCTCGCCTGGGAACGACCGGGCGCCACGGCGTTGTACCCGGTCGACTGGGAGTGGGTCGACGCGATGGCGTGCGTCCTCGACGAGCACCACGTGCGGCTCCGCGGTCAGGTGGTGGTGCACGACGCGGGTGCCGCGATGATCGAGTTCGACGAGGACGAGGTCACCGAGGCGGTGGCGTGAGGTGCTGTCCCCGTACCGACTGTCCCTGTACCGACGAGCCCCGTACCGACTGGCCCTGTACCGACTAGCCCTGTGGCGCCGTGTCGGGGACCGTCTCCCCGGTCAGGCCCTCGACGACCTGCTTCGCGGTGGGCCAGAACTTCGCGTAGTGGTCGGGGTCGGCGTTCACCTGGACGGCGTGGGCCATCTGCGTCGGGGTCATCGTCTTCCACCCCGGGGTCTTCACGAGCTTCGCGTAGAACATCGACGCCGCGGTGTACGGGTCCATCCGCTGCGCGTACGTGCCCCACGCGCCGTTGTCACGCTGCTGGAAGAGCCCGCGGCTGTCCGGGCCGGCGGCGTCCCCGTGGTCGAGGTTCACCAGACCGGACTCACCGATCGCGGTCATCACGCCGACGGCCTGGGTGTGCGGGCCGATGCCGAGCGCCTCGGCGGCCTCGATCACGGACGCGGCGTTCACCAGGCGGTCCTGGCAGTAGCCGGCGACCGGGCCCTCGGGGACGACGATCCCGCCGACGGTCTTCGACGCAGCCGACGGACACGTCACGGCCCTCGGCGTGGACGCCGAGCCGGTGATCCCGGAGAGCGAGTTCACCGCGATGACGACCAGGACCACGACGCCGATCCCGACGGCCACGATGCCGGCGCCGAACACGGACGCCAGGGTGATGCCGACGCGGTGCATGCACGGGTCCTCTCGTCCGGGGTGCCAGAACGAGGGTACGAGGAGTCGCTGGGAAGCGCAGCACCCGCCATGCCCCAATCCGGGGCGTGGCGGGCGGGGTCAGCGCTTGTGCTCCTCTTCGTGCACCACCTTCGTCGGTTCCGTGACCAGGCCGGTCGGCGCCTTCTCGGCGGTCTGCTTCCGGCCGTGGGTGAACCACGTGACGATCCACAGCAGGATCCCGAGCGCCAGCAGCGCGCCGGCGATCTGGTACTGCTCGATGTCCCGCCCGGACGAGAACGGCAGCACCAGCCACAGGCAGGTGACGACGCCGATGACCGGGATCACCACGCCGGCCTTGAAGTGCCGGTGGTCGACCTTGTCCCGGCGGAGCACCAGCACGGCCAGGTTCACGACCGCGAACACCGACAGCAGCAGCAGCGACGTCGTGCCGCCGAGGACGACCACGATGGGGGAGTCCGGGCTGAGCGACACCCAGCCGATCAGCGCGAGCGAGATGAGCGTGGTGAAGACGATGGCGGTGGACGGGGTGCGGCGGGTGCGGGACACCTTGCCGAGGAACCCGGGCAGGACGCCCTGCTTGCTCATGCCGTACAGCAACCGGGACGCCATCATCATGTTGATCAGGGCGGTGTTGGCGACGGCGAACATCGAGATGAAGGGCAGCAGGTCGGCGATCGGGAAGTCCGGCGCCGCGGTCTGCACCACGGTGACCAGCGGCGTCTCGTTGCCGGCGAGCTCACCGATCGGTACGACGGCGACGGCGCAGATGGACACCAGCACGTAGATCACGGCCGTGATGCCGAGGCCCGTCAGCATCACCTTCGGGAAGATCCGGGACGGGTCCTTCGTCTCCTCGGCCATGTTCACCGAGTCCTCGAAGCCGACCATCGCGAAGAATGCCAGCGACGTCGCGGTGGACACCGAGAGCAGCAGGCTCTTCTCCTCCGGGGTCTCGAACATCACCACACGAGAGAAGTCCGCGTTGCCGCCGGCGATCGCCCAGAAGCCGATGAGGATCACCATCACCAGGCCGCTCAGCTCGACGAGCGTCAGCACGACGTTCGTCTTCACGCTCTCGCTGACGCCACGGAAGTTGATCGCCATCACCGCGAGCATGAAGCCCATCGCGATGAGCATCACGACGGCGTTCGGCAGTTCGAGGCCGAAGCCGGCGCCGAGGTTCGCGGCGAAGGCCCTGGAGGCCGTCGACGCCGACGTGATCCCGGAGCACATCACGATGAAGGTGACGATGAACGTGACGAAGTGGATCCCGAACGCCTTGTGCACGTAGAGCGCAGCACCGGCGGTCTGCGGGTACTTCGTGACGAGCTCCAGGTAGGAGAACGCCGTGAGCAGGGCGACCGCGAAGGCGATGAGGAAGGGGAGCCACGCTGCTCCGCCGACCTCGGCCGCGACCTGACCCGTGAGGGCGTAGACGCCCGTGCCGAGGATGTCCCCGACGATGAAGAGCAACAGGAGCTTGGGTCCGATGACCCGGCGGAGCTCGGGCTGCTCCGTGTCCGGCCGATCGGTCTTGATGGTGGTCATGCACCACCCTCCACCAAGCACGCTTCCCTGTCCGGCTTCTCAGGGTTCTCCCCGTCGATCGCAACCTGTCCGTGTCCTGCCGGAAACCGGTCGCGCCGCGATCAGCACGGATAGCATCCGCTGCATGTACGACGAGTCGAACACCACCGAAGAACCAGTCGAGTTCGCGGACTTCAACGCGAAGCTGCTCGTCCTCGACGTGCTCTGCTACGACCTCGACGTGATCGAGCCGTACGACGGGGACTCCGCCGACGAGACCGACGAGGACCTCGACGTCGAAGGGCAGGACGACCGGGCCCGCGAGTACTACGACGACCTCGACCTCCTGCCGTCGCATCTGTCGCTCGTCACCGAGGTCACGGTCGACTCCGCGCTCGAGATCCTGCAGGACGTGCACCCCGGCTGGGAGGGCTCGGACGACCGCTACGACCCGCAGAACTGGGACGACGTGATCGACCTGCCGGCGCTGCACACCGTGTACGTCGCCACACGCCTGCCCGCCCACGTGGCCGAGGCGCTCGCCGCGAAGGGCGTCGACATCCAGTCCGCCTGACGCCCGCCGCTGCCAGGCCAGCCGCCCGCCGCTGCCAGGCCAGCCGCCCGGTCCGGCCCACTCCAGCCGTCAGCGCGACAGCGCCGCCAGCTGCTCCGTGAACTGCCGCGCTCCGCCCTGGGCCGGGTGCCGCACCGCGATCGCGTTTATGCCCGCGGACGCCAACGCACCCTGCGCCTTCCGCCCGACGGCGACCACGCGGGACACCCCGAGCGCAGCCACGAGCGCCAGCGCGACCGGCGCTCCGTCGCGGACCTCCGACGGGCGCGGCGTCCGGTTCGTCAGCCGGTCACCGGCGACGAACGGGTGGTGCGGGAAGATCGCCCACGCCACGGGGAGCGGCCCCGACCAGGTCGCGAGCGCAGCGTGCACGATGCGCGACGAGGCCTCCCAGGGGGCGGTCGGCGCCGGCGGCACGAGGTACTCCGGCCCGAGCTCGCGGACGCTGGTGAACGGCACTCCGGTGTTCGTCATGCCGCGCCACCCGGGAGCCTCGGCGACGAGCAGCGTGTCCGCGCCCGGTCCGACGGCGTCGAGGTACCGCGCCAGGTTCGTCCGCAGCAGTGACCCCTCCGCCGTGCTCGGGTCGTACAGGGCCTCCGCATCGTCCGCGACCGGGACGGCATCGAGCGCCGCCCAGAACGCGTCGAGCGGTGTCACGCCACACCTCCGCGTCCGCGTCCGCCTCCGCCTCCGCGAAACGCCCTCGTGCCCGCGAGACGCCGCGGAAGGGGGCGGCGTCTCGAGCGGACGGCGGTGTCTCGCGGCAGGAGCGGCGCGGCAGCACCCATCACGCGCGCCCGAGCACCCGGCGGTACACCTGCTCGAGTCCGCCGGCCGAACGCTCCCAGCTCAACCGCTCGGCGTGCTCCCGCCCGGCTGCCGACAGCGCCGCGGCGTACGAGGGCTCCGTGAGGATCCGCTCGATCTCCGCCGCCCACACCGCGGGCGCGCGGGACTCGAGCACGACGCCGGTCTCGCCGTCGAGCACCGCTTCCCGGAGGCCACCGGCAGCGGCGGCCACGACGGGCACCCCGGAAGCGGAGCCCTCCAGCGCGACGAGCCCGTAGGTCTCCGAGTGCGACGGGACGAGCACCGCAGCGGCGCCACGGAACAGGAACGCCAGGTCCGCACGCGACTGCGGACCGATGAAGGTCACGCGGTCGGCCACGCCGTGCTCGGCGGCGAGCCGACGCAGTTCGGCGACGTAGTCACCGGCCTCGCTCGAGGAGTCGCCGGCGATGACGAGGGTGGGGCGGGCCTCCCGGGAGATGCCGGCGATGGCCTCGATCGCCAGGTCGAGCCCCTTCAACGGCTGCACGCGCGCCGCTGCGACGACGTAGGGCACGTCGGCCCGGCGCGCGTCCGGCGGCGCCGGGCGGAAGACGGACCCGTCGACTCCCGGCGGGACGATCCAGACGCGGGACGGGTCGCCGCCGAGCCGTGAGCGGACGGTCTCCGCCTCGGCCTCGCTGACCACGACGACCGCGTCCGAGTCGCGCGCGAGCGTCGACTCGCCCGCCATCCGGCCGGCCGATTCGGGGCGCTCGCCCTCGGACAGCGGCGACGCGGAGTCGGCGGCGATGGAGTGGAAGGACTGCACGTGCGGGATGCCGCGCTGCCGGGCGACGGGCAGGGCCGCGGCGCCGGAGAACCAGTGGTGCGAGTGCAGGACGTCGAACGGGCCGAGCGCCGCGAGTTCGTTGCGGAACGGTTCGATGAACGCGTCGTGCTCGCCCTTGGGGACCGTCTCGGCGGGACCGGCGGACAGGAACCGCAGGCAGACGCCCGGCACGAGGGACACCGAGTCCGGCTGCGTCGGCGCCGACCGCCGCGTGATGATCTCGACGTGGTGGCCGCGGTCGGCGAGTGCTTCGGCCTGGTGCCGGACGACGACGTTCATGCCGCCGACCTCACCGGACCCGGGTTCGTCGCCGGGGGAGGTGTGCAGCGAGACCAGCCCGATGCGCAGGGGTTCGGAGGTCCTCGTCACACGCTCAACCCTAGCCGCGGGGCCGCCGCTGCGACCCGCGGGCCGGTGTCACGACGACGGGCGTGCGGCCCGCCTCGTCGAGCGGATCGGACGGGAGGCTCGGATCACCGCCCAGGATCTGCACGCGCTCGTCGCCGTGCCGGTCCCAGAACGTGGCGGTCCAGGCACACAGGACGCCGTCCAGCAGGTCCTCCCGGTGCTTGTGCGTGGGGCCGTGCAGCACCGAAGGATCTCGGAGCGCAGCGGTCAGCGGGTGCGCGTCGAGGTGGAGGGGCGGGTCGAGCGGCGTCTCCCGGAGGCGCCGGACGAGGTCGTCGAACGCCACCGCGCGACGAGCCCTGGCCGTCGCTGGCGGGATGCTCGTGTCGAGGCGCTTGTAGCGGGGACGCTCGTCGTCGTAGCCGAGCTCCTCGACGCCCACGAGGGTCGTGTACGGGTAGCACTCGAAGACCACCGGCCGCCGGCGCTCCCGCATCGCCGCGGTGTCGCTGACGTACCCGACGCCGAGCGCGGTCAGCCGGTCGAGCAGCTGGGCGCCGGCGCTCGCCGCGGAGGCGAGGTTCGTCGGGTTCGCCGCGACCTTCCACCGGCCGTAGCGCTGTCCGACCTGCCGCTCCGCTTCGCGGATGCCGGTCGGGTTCGTCACGACCAACGACGCGTCGACGCCGATGAGCGTGCGCGGGCCGAGGTGCTGCGCGATCCAGTCGGTGACCTCGTCGACACCGCGGGCCCACCCCGCGTCGAGCACCCGCCCGTCGGTGTCGAGCGCTGCGAGCCCGGTCTCGTTCGGTCGCCGCGTCGCGGTCCCGAGCCCCCACGCCAGGTCCACTCCGAGGTACGCGCTCACCCGCCCATCCTGCCCCGCACGCCCGACACCCCGGTGCCGGGAGTAGGTTCCGCTGCATGGCGAGCGAAGCGACGACGCTGACCGTACCCGGCCCGGACGGCGACCGGGAGGTCCGGCTGTCGAGCCCGTCGCGGGTGCTCTGGCCGGACGCCGGCATCACGAAGCTCGACCTCGCGAACTACCTCATCGAGGTCGGCGACGCCTTCGTCCGCGCCAACGGCGACCGTCCGGTGTCCCTGCAGCGGTTCCCGGGCGGCGTCGACGGTGAGCAGTTCTTCTCGAAGAACCCGCCGAAGGGCGCGCCCGACTACGTCCGTTCGGTGACGGTGACGTACCCGAGCGCCCGGAAACACCCGCAGCTCGTGCTCGACGAGCCGGCCGTCGCGGTGTGGGCGGCGCAGATGAACACCGTCGTCTTCCACCCGTGGGCCTCCCGCGCCGAGGACAGCGACCACCCGGACCAGCTCCGCATCGACCTCGACCCGCAGCCGGGGACGGACTTCCACGACGCGGTGCCGGCGGCCGAGGAGCTGCGGAAGGTCCTCGAGGAGGTCGGCCTGACGGCGTGGATCAAGACCAGCGGCAACCGCGGGCTGCACGTCTTCGCGCCGATCCGGCCCGAGCACGAGTTCCTCGACGTGCGGCACGCGGTGATCGCGGCGGCGCGGGAGCTCGAGCGGCGGATGCCGGACCAGGTGACGACCGCGTGGTGGAAGGAGGAGCGCGGGCAGCGCATCTTCGTCGACTTCAACCAGGCGAACCGGGACCGCACGATGGCCGGCGCCTACAGTCCGCGGGCGCTCCCGCACGCCTCGGTCTCGGCGCCGATCCGGTGGGAGGAACTCCGCGACGCGGACCCGACGACGTTCACGATCCTGACGATGCCCGAGCGCCTGCGGACCACGGGTGACCCGTGGGAGTCGATGGGGCAGGAAGCGGGCTCGATCGCACCGCTCCTGGCGTGGTGGGAGCGCGACCTGGAGAACGGGCTCGGCGAGCTGCCGTTCCCGCCGGACTTCCCGAAGATGCCGGGGGAGCCGCCGCGCGTGCAGCCGTCGCGGGCGAAGAAGCCCGCCTAGCGCGTCGGGCGGTCCGGGCGACGGTCCGCGTCGTCGATGTGCTTCGTGTGCATCGGGAGCACGATCGTGGCGGTGTGCAGCCGGTTGAGCTTGGACCAGGTGCCACGGTGGGCGGTGCTGATGCCGTCGATGTTCATGCGCCGAGTCCCATCGTGACGAGTGCCAGTGCGGTGGCGGTCACACCGGCGATGCCGCTGATGACCGCGCTGATCTGCAGCGCGCGCTGGTGACGCGCTTCGCGCACCTCGCTGAACGGGTGGCGCTGCGAGTGTCGAACGAGAGTTGCGTTGCTCATGTCGATCCGCTCCGATCCGTCCGGCACCCGTCCCGGGTGCCGCTGAGAACGATCATTCCACGGAGTTACTAGGACGTCTAACTACTGACGGAGATCGGACAGAGCGGGCCGGGCTCCGGCCCGCTCGTGGCATCACCGGCGACGGCGTGCGGCACGCCGCAGGACGAGTCCCGCGCCGAGTGCGAGCGCTGCGACGACGAGCATCGACATCGCGCCGGCACCGTCCATCCCCGTGAACGCCAGGTTCCCCGAGCCGGTCACGGTCCCCGACGAGCCACCCCCGCCGGTGCCCGTCCCGCCCGACGACGGCGTCGGCGCCGGGGCCGGCGGCGTCGGCGGCGTGGGTGGCGTCGGCGTGAAGTCGTAGGTGTTCGTGATCGTCACCACCTGCAGATCCGGAACGGCCTCGTCCGGCGTCGACCGGACCAGGATCCGCACCGTGCCCGGCGTGACCGTGCGGGAGTCCTCGCCGGACGCCCCTGCTGCGCCGTGTTCGGTGACGACGCAGTCGGCGCCCACCGGGATGCCGTCGACCCGTGCCTCCAACCCGTTCGCCGCCGTGAGCTCCAGCTGTGCCGCGTCGCCCAGGTCGAGCTCGACGCCGGCCACGGAACACCGGACGTCCGCCGTGAACCGGGTCGGCGCACGATCGGCGCCGGCGCCGGTCACGTGCTTCCGGACGAGGATCGCGCCGGCCGTCGGTGCGACTCCCACCTTCACGGGCGCCTGCGAGATCGGCAGTCCGCCGTCGGCGAGCGTGGCGGTGGTGCCGACCTGGTCGTACGCGATCGCGTCCGCGAGCGGGACGGTCGCCGGCACACCGTCGGGGTCGGCGGCGGACGCGGGTTCGTCGACGGTGCGGTAGTCGGCGGACACCGAGCCACCGGGGACGACCCCGCCGGCTGCGGCGGCGTCGACGAGGATGCGGATGCCGGTGACCGCGTGCCAGTCGCCGGAGTAGTCGGCGCTGTCGGTCCAGGTGTTCGCGGCACAGGTCGGATCCGACGTCCACGTGGTCCCACCGGCACTCGAGCAGACCGTCGGGTCGGTGGTGACCTGCCAGCTCGTGGTCGATCCGGCCGGCGCCGTGATCTCGACCCCGAAGGTGCCGTCGAAGACCGGCCGGTAGGTGCTGCCGCGCGCCGAGCCGGTCGCGAGCAGGACGTCGCCGGGCTGCGGGAGCGGATCCACGAAGGTCACGGTGGTCTGGTCCACCGTGCCGGTGTTCGTCGCGGCGAGACGCCACTGGTCGGTCCCACCGACCCGGGTCTCGGCGACGCAGGGCGGCAGGAAGTAGCCGTCAGCGTCCGGTGTGCAGGAGCGGGTGGGGTCCGATGGGTCCGATGCGCCCGACACCAGCGGATCGACGACGTCCCCGCGGACGGCCTTGCTGGTGCGGAGGGCGGGCCCGGGCGTCGGTTGGACGTAGTTCGTCGTGCCGCACTGGTCGGCGGGCAGGTCGGGAACGATGCCCTGGCCGTTGCCGGAGTCGTTCGTGCAGCCGTCGAGCGCCGCGCCGGTCCGTGCGACGACGGTGTTCGTCGTGCGCTCGCCCTCGTGGAGTCCGGGCTGCAGGACGAGCGGGATGGTGATCGTGAAGGTCTCGTCCGGTGCCATCCGGTCGCCGTCGGTCGGCCAGGTGAACACGATGGCCCCGTCGTCGGCCCGGGCGGTGGTGACGGTGGTGGCGAGGGTCCCGCCGGCACTGGTGCTGAACGTCGGGTCGGTGCCGTCCCAGCTCAGGGCGTCCGGCAGTTCGTCGCGGACCGAGGGCAGGGTGATGATGCCGGTCCCCGTGTTGTGCATCGTGATGGTCCACGGGACGGGGGAGCCGACCGCCACGGTGTGCTGGTCGTTCGCCGGGGCCTTGACGATGTCCAGGGTCCGGGTCCCCGGGTCGAGCGTCAGCTCGTCCGTGCCGGTCGCCGTCGCGTCCGGGAACAGGGTGTCGTCGGTGCGGTGCGCGGTGACCGTGGTCGTGTCGTCGATCGTCCCGGGGAACGGGACGGGGTCGCCGTCGCGGGCGGTGTCGAGCACGCGGACGTGGAGCACCGCGGTGGCGGTCCAGGGTGTCGGCGGGCGGGCGTGGGAGAGGACGTCGCCGTCGGCACGGTCGAACACGAACCGGATGCCGGTGATCGCCGCGAGGTCGGACGTCGGCAGGGTCGCCGTCGCCGAGGCCGTGCCGAGCTGCCATGTGGACCCGCCGTCGGAGCGGACGTCGACCCGGACGCGGTCGGCGCCGGCGGGGAACGTGACGTCGTCGGGGGAGAAGGACACGAGGCGCGCGTCGTTCCAGAAGCCGGTGTCCGTGTCCTCGACCGTGACGGTGTCCGGCGCGACGGTCGCGTCGGGGCCCTGCGCACCGGTGAGCGTCACGTCGACCGTGTCCGCCCGGTCGGCTTCGAGGAGGGTGTCCGGGTCGAACGTCTTCGTGGCGGTGGCGTCGAGGACCCCGCGGACGAGGACGACGTCGGCAGCCGCCGAGTCGGTGGGGGTGCTCGTCTGTCCGGACGGAGCCAGGACCGGGTCGTAGGACTGCGCGAAGGCCCGGTTCGTGACGGTCGTCACCGTGACGGGGACGGCGGGGAAGCTCCGGAGGGTGGCGCGGAGCTGCGTGTGCATCGTCATGGTCAGCGCGTCGCCGGACGAGATCGTCCCGCCGGTTTCCGCGGGGTCCGTGCCCTGGTAGACGACGCTGACACCGACGACGTCGGCGAGCTGGGCGGCGGTGGCGGCCCTGGCACCCGAGATCGACGTGGTGCTGGTCGAGGTCGTCCCGTCGTCGGCGCGGTGCAACAGCGTCACCGTCGACGCGTCGGCATCGACCTCGCTCGCGTCGAAGGCGAAGTCGAGACCGGTCAGCGTGAACCGCTCGAACGGGTTGCTGGTGGTGTACCCGGCATCGGCGAACGGGTCCGCCGCCCAGGCATCCGGGTCGCTCGTGCAGTCGGAGAGGGACGCCGGCGTGCAGGGCATCGGGTCGGTCACGCGGACGTACGAGGCGCGGGACGCGGAGCCGTTCCTGGCGGTGACCGTGACGTCGTCCGTCGGGTAGTCGCCCGGGTCGACGTCACCGCGGGCCGGGACGGTGACGGTGTCGTGTTCGGAGGCCTTGGTCACGCCGACGAGCGGCGGACGGTCGAGGATCACGAGGTCGTCGGATGCGGACGCGGTCTCCACGCCGTCGTCCGTCGTCGCGCTGACCTGCACGGTGTTCCGGATCGACCCCGCGGTGCTGAGGTCGTACTCGGTGGTGCCGTTCACCCAGCGGTCGCCGGCGTCCCCCGGCACCCGGAGGACGTTCCGCAGCTGCCAGGTGAGGTCGAACGGTCGCGGCGTGGTGCTGGTGGCGATCCCGGAGCCCGGGACCGGCCGTGTCGGGTCGGTGCTCGACGCTCGGGCGTCGTCGTTCGGGACGACGGTGATCCGGACGCCGGTCGTGACGGCGCTCTGGTCGGCGGAGAGCGTGTACCCGACGAAGCCGCTGCCGTCGACCCAGCCCGTGGCCGGTGCCGGGACCGTGGACCAGGTCCCGCCGCTGAACAGCTCGACGGACGCGACGGTGTCCCAGCGCCAGAGCGGGTCGACGCTCGTCGGCACCGGGGCGATCGCGCGGAGGTCGAACGCCTGGAACACGGTGTCGGCGGGGTCGTCCGCGTTGCCGGCCGGATCGGTGACGGTGATCGCCGAGGTGCCGGTCGTCCGGGCTCCCCACTGCAGGACCGTCCCGACCTGGGCACCGGACTGACTGTCGACGGTGGCACGGTCGGTGCTGAAGTCGGTGTCGGTCCACCGCTTCCCGGCGATGGTGCTGCCGTCGCCGGTGACCGACTCGATCGCGGCGTCGGCGTCGGCCTCGGCGGGGTCGCTGACGATGGTGGTGCCGCCGTCGACACTGCCCTCGCCCTGCGCGGTGGCGTGGTTCGTGTAGGTGGTGGGGCCGGCGTCGGGGGTGCTCGTCGGGTCGCCGCCCCAGCGCTGGTCCGCCCGTGCCTGTGCGACGACGTTGGGTTGCACGGTGGTGCCCTGCGGGAAGCCGTCCGGGTCGGTGAACTCGAACCGGAGCCCGGTGACCTCGCCCTGCAGGTCCGCGGGGATCGTGCCGGAGAAGCTCGTCGGGCCGGTTGCCGGGAGGCCGTCGATCGGCAGGGGCTGCCACGTGTCGCCGTCGTCGGTCGTGTACTCGATGGTGAGCGTGGTGCCGGCGGGGACCTGCGTCGGCGCGATCGCGACCGGGTCGAACGCGTTCCAGAAGGAGCTCTGGTCGTGCGGCGTGGGTGCGACGTCCTCGACGGTGATCGTCGTCGGGGTGACGAACGCGGAGTCCGTGCTGGTGGTCGCCGGGAGCTGCGCCACGACCGTGCCTCCCGGTGCGATCGGTTCCTGCGGGCTGAGGGCCTTCGTCAGTGCGATCTCGATGTCCGGAGCGAACACGTCGAGGGGTGCGGACGCGGCGTCGTCCGCGGTCGCGTCGCCGTTGGCCACGACGGCGCGGGCGGCGTTCGTGGTCCGGAGTGTCCCGGCGTCGGCGGCGTCGGCGGCGGTGTCGATCCCGAACGGTGCCGTCGTGGTCGCGCCGGCGTCGACCGGACCGTCGTACACGAGCTCGAACCCGGTGACGAAGGTCCCCGCCGGCGCTGCGGGTGCGGGGGTGTCGCCGTCGGCGAACGGATCGGTCCGCGTCGTGCCGTCGCTGAAGTGCCAGACCACGTCGGCACCCGACGCGGTCGCGGGGTAGGTCAGCGGGCTCGTGAACCCGGCGAACGAGACGTCCTCGGTGAAGTAGTCGAGGTCGCTGATCCGCAGCTGCTCGACGGGGCCGTCCGACGTGTTCGTCGCGGTGATGATCCCGGCCGCCGATGCGCCGGCGGGGAGACGTGCCGGTGTGATGCTCTTCGTCACGTCCGCCGCCAGGGTCGTCGGGGTGACGGTGTGGTCGGCGGACGCGCTCTCGGTCGCCGGGTCCTGCCCGGGCACGGCGACGGTGGCGTCGGCGGTGTTGGTGAGCGTCCACCCCGCGCCGAGCGGGGTATCGGTGCCGCGTTCGGTCTCGCGCTGGGCGACGTCGACGTGCACCGCCGCGGCCGGGGCTCCCGGCGTGAGCACGGCGCCGCCGTCGCCGGTGAAGGTGTACCGGACCCCGGCGACGTCGCCGGGGTCGACCCCGGCAGGGAACGCCGCCGAGCCCGCCGGTCCTGGCGTCCCGGTCACCCAGTGGTACGTGCCGGTCGCGGGGTCGAGGACGTACGCGTCGACCTGCACCGCGGTGGCGCCCGCCGGCAGGGTGACGGTACCGGGTCCGGCGACGTCGACGTACCGGAACGGGTTCGTGGCGGCGAGTGCCGTCGCGCCGTCCGCGGCGTCCGCCGGGTCCTGGACGACGATGGAGCTCGCCGGCGTGTTCGAGGTGTTCGTCGCGGAGAGGTCGACGGTGGACGTGACCCCGGGTGAGTACCGCTCGCTCGTGGGTGTCCAGCCCTTCGTCGTGTCGACGTCGACGGTGGTCGGTACGTCCACGGTGATCGTCGCGCCGCTCGACGTCGTCGCCGCGTTGTCGGCGGTGCCCGTGCCGGTGTTCGTGATCGGGGTGCCGTTGTACGCCCAGGTCGGGGGGAGGTCGTCGGGGACGCGGAGCGTCGCCGTGAGCGTGTAGGCCTGGCCGGCGGCGAGCCCCTGGGACCCGTCCGCGAGCGGCTGCACGAACTGGAGCGTGCCGACGCAGGGCGGATCGGCGGTGACGACGGTGGGCGGTGTGCCGCCACAGCCGGTGTGCGAGACGACCCAGTCCGGAGCGGCCGGCGGTGCCGGGTTCGGCGGGCTCGCGCTGAGGTCCACGATCGGGAACCCGGCGAGCTGTACCGGGATCGTGTCGTCGATCCGTGCGTTGACGCAGTCCGCGTCGTCGCAGCCGAGGCGGATGGTGAACGTGAACTCGTCACCGGGACCGACGGTCGCGCTCTTCCCGCCGTCGACCAGCTTGTTCACCTCGAGCGCTGCCGGATCGGCGGCCATCGCGGGGACCGCCGTCGTGGCGACGGCGCCGAGGGCGAGGAGCGCGACCGTGACGGCCGCGATCGTCGAGCGCAGCGAGTGGTTCCGGCCCATGGGTCCTCGTTCCTTGCGTGGTGCGACCTCCGTGGTGCCGATCATCGTGCTGCGGTTCGGGCCGGGAGCCGCCACCCCGAACGGGTGAGGAACGGGATCTCACCCGCACTGGGTGGCCCGTGTCGAGCGCCGGACGAGCAGGCTCCCCAGGACCGCGAGCTGGCGCCGACGCCGTGCTCGCCACGAACCGAGGAGGGCGCGATGCCGAAGGACAAGCCGAACATCCTGGTGATCTGGGGCGATGACATCGGGATCACGAACCTGAGCGCGTACAGCGACGGGCTGATGGGGTACCGCACGCCGAACATCGACCGGATCGCGGACGAGGGGATGCGCTTCACCGACTCGTACGGGGAGCAGAGCTGCACGGCTGGCCGCTCGTCGTTCATCACCGGGCAGAGCGTCTTCCGGACCGGGCTGAGCAAGGTCGGCATGCCCGGCGCCGACCTCGGGCTCCGCTTCGAGGACCCGACGATCGCCGAGGTCCTGAAGCCCCACGGGTACGCGACCGGCCAGTTCGGCAAGAACCACCTCGGCGACAAGAACGACTTCCTGCCGACGGCGCACGGGTTCGACGAGTTCTACGGGAACCTCTACCACCTGAACGCGGAGGAGGAGCCGGAGTCCGCGAACTGGCCGTCGGTCGAGGAGTTCCCGGCGTTCAACGACCGCGCCCGTCCCCGCGGGGTGATCCACTCGTGGGCCACCGACGAGGACGACGACACCGTCGACGGCCGCTACGGCCGCCGGGGCAAGCAGCGCGTCGAGGACACGGGCCCGCTGACCAAGAAGCGGATGGAGCGGATCGACGAGGAGTTCGCGGACGCCGCGATGGACTTCATCGGGCGTCAGGCCGAGTCCGAGACGCCGTTCTTCGTCTGGATGAACACCACCCACATGCACTTCCGGACCCACCCGAAGCCGGAGAGCATCGGGCAGGCAGGCCGCTGGCAGTCGACCTACCACGACACGATGATCGACCACGACCGGGTGGTCGGGTCGCTCCTCGACCAGCTCGACGAGCTCGGGATCGCGGACGACACGATCGTGATCTACTCCACGGACAACGGGCCGCACATGAACACCTGGCCGGACGCCGGCATGACCCCGTTCCGCAGCGAGAAGAACACGAACTGGGAGGGCGCCTTCCGCGTCCCGCAGATGATCCGCTGGCCCGGGCACATCGAGGCCGGGTCGATCTCGAACGCGATCATCCAGCACCACGACTGGTTCCCGACGTTCCTCGCCGCGGTCGGGGACACCACGACGGTCGACGAGCTCAAGGCCGGCAAGACCATCGGCGACCGCACCTACAAGGTGCACATCGACGGGTACGACTTCCTGCCGTACCTCACCGGTGCTGCGGAGAAGGGGCCGCGGCCGGGACTGGTGTACTTCTCCGACGACGGCGACGTCCTCGCGCTCCGGTTCGACAACTGGAAGGCCGTCTTCATGGAGCAGCGGGTCGCCGGCACCCTGCAGGTCTGGTTCGACCCGTTCGTCACGCTCCGCGTCCCGAAGCTCTACAACCTGCGGACGGACCCGTTCGAACGCGCGGACGTCACCTCGAACACGTACTTCGACTGGTTGTTCGAGAACGACTACCTGCTCCTCGCGGCGACGGCGCTGGTGACGGAGTTCCTCGACACGTTCGAGGAGTTCCCGCCCCGGCAGCGCGCGGCGACGTTCAGCATCGACCAGGCGGTCGACAAGCTGCAGTCGTTCCTGGCGGGCGACTGAGGATGCCGGCGAAGACCGTGACCCGCCACACCATCGCGATGGTCGGCATCGCCGGCGGGACGTTCACGATGGGCTCCGACGCGCACTACCCGGAGGAGGCCCCCGCTCGGCGGGTCACGGTCGACACCTTCGCGATCGCCCCGGAGCCCGTGACGAACCGGGAGTTCGCGGCGTTCACCCGGGCGACCGGGTACCGCACGGTGGCCGAGCGGCCGCTCGATCCCGCACTGTTCCCCGGCGCCCCGCCGGAGAACCTGCACGCCGGCTCCATGGTCTTCACCGGGACGAGCGGACCGGTGGACCTCCGGCACCTCAGCCAGTGGTGGGCGTGGACCCCCGGCGCGAACTGGCGTCGGCCGTTCGGCCCCGGCTCGACCATCGCGGACCGTGCCGACCACCCGGTCGTGCACGTGGCGCACGAGGACGCCGCTGCCTACGCCGACTGGGCGGGCGGTCGCCTGCCGACGGAGGCCGAGTGGGAGTACGCAGCGCGCGGCGGCCTCGACGGGGCCGAGTTCACGTGGGGGAACGACCCCGAGCGGCCGGGTGCGGCGGACCCCCAGGGCGGCCCGCGTGCGAACTACTGGCACGGTGAGTTCCCCTGGCGCGCAGACCGCGGGTACGGCAGCACGATGCCGGTCGGGTCGTTCCCGCCGAACGGGTACGGCCTGCACGACACCGCGGGCAACGTGTGGGAGTGGACCAGCGACCCGTACGTCGAGCACGCCACCGCGCACGACTGCTGCGCGCCCGAGACCGACGAGCACGCAGGGGTCGAGCGCCGCGTGGTCAAGGGCGGCTCGTTCCTCTGCGCCGACAGCTACTGCCGCCGCTACCGACCGGCCGCCAGGCGGGGACAGGAGGTCGACACCGGGATGAGCCACATCGGCTTCCGCATCGCGGCCTGACGAGCGGCCCGACGAGCGGCCCGACGAGCGGCCCGACGAGCGCCTGACGAGCGGCCTGACGAGCGGCCCGACGAGCCGCCCGACGAGCCGGCAAGCACGGCTCAGTCCAGCACGTCCCGCAGGTCGTACGCCGCCGGGACCTCGAGCTGCTCGAACCCGCACGAGCGCGCGTCGCGGTCCGGCCGCCACCGCTCGAACTGCACCGTGTGCCGGAACCGCGCGCCCTCCATCTGGTCGTAGCGGACCTCCAGCACCACCGACGGCTGCAGGCGGACGAAGGACGTGTCGCGACCCGACGAGAACCGCGACCGTTCCCCGTCACCGGTGACGGGCCTCCCGTCCGCATCTCGGAGCACGACGGACTCGAGCTCGTCGACCAACTGGACCCGGCGCTTGTCCGAGAAGGCGGACACACCGCCCACCTGCCGCAGCTCCCCGTCGTCCCCGTACAGGCCGACGAGCAGCGAGCCGACGCCGGTGCCGCTCTTGTGGATGCGGTACCCGATCGCGACGACGTCGGCGGTGCGGTGGTGCTTCACCTTGAGCATCGAGCGCTTGCCCGGCTCGTACGGACGGGTCCGCGGCTTCGCGACCACACCGTCGAGTCCGGCTCCCTCGAACGTCGTCAGCCACTCGCGGGCCAGGTCGACGTCGAGCGTGGTCCGGGTGACGAACAGCGGGTCTTCGAGGTCCGCCGCCAGTGCCTCCAGCCGTGCGCGCCGCTCGTCGAACGGCAGGTCCGTCAGCCCGGCGCCGTCCGCCGCGAGCAGGTCGAACGCCACGAACTGCGCCGGCGTCTCCACGCTGAGCTTCGTGATCCGCGACTCCGCGGGGTGGATGCGCTGCGACAGCGCCTCCCAGTCCAGGCGCTCGTTCCCGGGCTCGCCCGAGCGCAGCACGACCTCGCCGTCGAGGACCACCGGGTGGTCCCGCCCGCCGAACTGCGTGCGGAACGCGGCGACGAGCTCCGGGAAGTACCGGGTGAGCGGCTTGGCGCCGCGGCTGCCGATCTCGACGTCGTCACCGTCGACGGTCACGATGCCGCGGAACCCGTCCCACTTCGGCTCGTAGCGCAGGCCGCCCTTCACGCTGTCCGGTTCCGGGACGTCCGGGACGGCCTTGGCGAGCATCGGTGCGATCTCCATGCGTCCTGTCTACGCGGTCACGTCCGACAGGTGCTCCGGTCGACACCGGCCGGGAGGCTCGGGTCGGCTCCGCCCCGCCGGTCGCGTCGGCGGTGCTCCGGTCCGCACCGCCCAGGTGGCCGCCGCCCGGCGGTCGCGTCGTTACAGTGGCCGGGTGACGACGCCCCCCGCAGCTCCCGCCCCGGAGCCGATCAGTCCCGTCCAGGCTCGCGCGCTCGCCGAGGGGGTGCTGCCGCCGGTCGAGGAGGTCCGCCCGGGCATCTGGACCCTCGCGGTCCCGTTCCGGTTCGGCGTCCCGGACGCGACGCTCGTCTACGTGATCGAGGGCACCGACGGGGTGCTCACCGTGGTCGACCCCGGGTGGAGCGAGGACGGCTCGCTCGACGCGCTCTCCGACGGGCTCCGGCAGATCGGCAGGTCGGTGTCCGACGTCGGGCTCGTCGCCGTCACACACCTGCACGCCGACCACCTCGGCGCGGCCGCCGCCGTCCGTCGTGCCTCCGGTGCCCGGATCGCGATGCACGGGCTCGAGGTCCGCGCGCTCGAGGACGAGCGTGCCGACGCCGCTCGGCACGAGGCCGACATCGCCACGTGGGGTGTGCCGCACGAGTTCCGGTCCGGCCTGAGCGACGCGTGGGGGATCGGTCGTCGGATCGGTCTCGGTGCGACGGAGCCGCCGTACGCGGACGTGCTCCTCGACGACGGCGACCTGCTGCCCGTGACCGGCCGGTCGCTCCGGGCGATCTGGACGCCGGGCCACACCGCCGGGCACCTCTGCTTCCTCGACGAGCCCGACGGGCTGCTCTTCACCGGCGACCACGTCCTGCCGCGGATCAACTCCGGGATCGGGCTCGGCGGTCGCACGGCGTCGAACCCGCTCGGCGACTACCTGGCGTCGCTCGCGCGGCTGGACGGGTACGCGGCGCTCGAGGTCTGCCCGGGGCACGAGTACCGGTTCGCGGACGTGGTGTCGCGCGCGCGGACCCTCGTGCGGCACCGGGAGGAGCGGAGCCGGCACGTCGCCGAGGCCCTGGACGCCCTCGATGCGCCGACGCTGTTCGCGGTGGCGTCCCGCGTGCCGTTCAGTGGCGGGATCGAGTCGATGCGGGGCTTCCTGCTCGCGAGCGCGTTGACGCAGACGGCGTTCCACGCGGACCTGCTCGGCCGCGCCGGCGAGATCCGCCCCGCCTGACTCCTCCACAGCCGCTGGCGGAGCGGCACTTCTCCACCGGTCATCGGTGTCGGTCTCGCGCGTTCGGCGGTCTTCGTAGCGTTGTCGTGACGGGCGCACATCTAGTGCTCCTTGATGGCAACGACAAGAGGGAATTGATACCGTGGCTCGAGCAGTGCGGCACCGGGACGTGACCACGTTCCTCCGGGCGAAGGGCTGGTGGCTCGATCGCATCAAGGGCAGCCACGAGGTGTGGTGTGGACCGCACGGCGACGGCCGGCTCGTGCTGCCACGACACAGAGAGATCAGTCCCGGCGTGGTCCGGCAGGTGGTGCAGCGTTTCCCGGACACCCCGGGGAGCTGGCGATGAACGGAGTGAGCATGGCGGTCTACGAAGCACGAGCGCACCGAGAAGGCCGCTGGTGGGCAATCGACATCCCGGCTGCCGGTGCAGCGACGCAGGCGCGGCGCGTGGCCGACGTGGCGTGGATGGCGCGCGAATGCGTCGCGTTGACGCTGGACGTCCCGGAGACGGATGTCGAGATCGACGTGCACTTCGACATCCCAGACGACACCCGGGCGAAGTGGGAGGTGTCGCGTCGGAAGGCCGAGGCGGCTCGGACCGAGGCCGCGGAAGCCGCCGCCCTGGCGCGCGAGGTCGTTCGCGCCATGCGGGCCGACGGGTACACCTACGCCGAGACCGCATCGGTGCTCGGAGTCTCACCGCAGCGCGTCCATCAGCTCGCGCACGCGTCCTGACGGACGGCCCACCACCCGCGGGTTCAGAGGGTGGTGGCGAGGCGCTCCAGGGTGGTCTTCGCGTCGGCGAACTCGGCGGCGGCGTGGTCGGCGAGCGGAGCCAGCTCCGGCAGCCGGTCGGCCAGGGTGGCACTCACGGTGACCGGGTACTGCCGCATCCCGAGCGCGGTCCCGAGGATCAGCTCGAGGACGGGGGAGCCGTGGTCCCAGTGCTCGGTCGGGGTTCCGGCGTCGTAGGTGGCGCCGCGGCTGACGACGGTCACGACCGGGCGACCGGCCAGCGGCTGCACATCGCCCGCCAGCACCCCGGGGACGTGGATCCGGTCGATCCAGGCCTTGAGGCTCGAGGGCACCGTGTAGTTGTACAGCGGGGCGCCGACCACGACGACGTCGGCAGCGAGCAGCTCGTCGATGACGTCCTGGCGGATGGCCTCCGCCGCGGGGTCGACCGACTCCTCGGCGGTGCGGTCACCGGCGGCCCAGTGCAACGCCGAGGTCTCCAGGTGCGGCAGCGGCGACGTGTGCAGGTCGCGGACCACGACCGTGTACTCCGGACCCCGGGCACGCCAGGCGTCGGCGAACGCGGCGGTCAGGGCGCGCGAGCGGGAGTGGCGGAGATCGGCGGAGGAGTCGACGTGCAGCAGCGTGGGCATGGTGCCAACGCTACCGACGCCGCCGGGCGTGGGTGCGGAACGAAACGGCCCCGCCGGACCACGTGCGTGGTCTGGCGAGGCCGAGTCGAGCCTCCCGGCGGTCAGTGCCGTCGGTCAGTGCGGGGGTCAGAGCCTGCGGTCAGCGCTGGGCGCGTCGACGCACCGCGCGGAGGCCGACGAGGCCGGCACCGGCGGCGAGCATCGCGAGCGCCCAGGGCAGGGCGCCGGTGGCGTCCGAACCCGTGTAGGCGAGCTGCTGCGTCTGGCCGCCGGACGTCGCGGTCGGCGTGACCGTGGCGACGGTGGTGGTCGCGGTCGGCACGACCGTGACGGCGAAGGAGACGGACTGGCCGTCCTCGGCCACCGTCAGGACGTGGGTCGACGCGTGCGGGAAGGTGACCTTGGACGTGAAGGTGTCCTCGTCCACGCTGACCTGGTCGGTGGCATGGTCACTCGTGACCGTCGCCATCGGGTACTCGCCCTCGCCGTCCCAGTCGGTGGTCTGGTTGCCGTACTGGTCCACCGGGGAGCCGTCGACCCAGAGCGAGCCGCCCTGCTTCACGGTGGGCTTGCCGCCCGGGGTGATGGTCACGTCGTCGTTCTCGATGTCCGCGGGGATGTCGATCTGGACGACCTCGCCGGTCCAGTTGATGATCCAGGCGGTCGCGGGCTTGCCGTTCTCGAACAGGTCCTCGGGCGAGGTGTTGATCGCCTGGGCCAGCACGCCGACGGCGGCGGCCGGGTCGACGACGACCTCGACGTACTCGGTCGCGGTCGAGGTGCCGTTGCTCGCGACGACGGTGAAGTCGTATGCGCTCGCGGTGGTCAGCGTGCCGCTCAGGGTGCCCGTCGTGGTGTCGAAGACGCTCTCGTACGGCAGGTACGACTCGGGGGAGTCGTCCGGGTCGCTCGGGTCGGCGCTCTCCGGGTCGGAGTAGCCGATCGAGTACGTCACGTCGCCGCTGCCCTCCGCGACCGCGAAGGACTCCTCGATGGTGTCGCCGGCGGTGACCTCGATGGTGCGGGGGGCGTCGTACGACGTCGCGCCGTCGTAGGCGACGTCCTGGGTGACCGCGGCCGTGGTGGCCGTGGCGGTGGCGTCGTCGGCGCCGGTGATCACGACGGTGATCGTCTTGCCGATGTCGGCCTTCGTGATCGTGTACGAGGTCTTCGTCGAGACGACCGGGCCGCCGTCGAGGGACCACGCGTAGGCGTAGGGGCCGTCGAGCTCGTCGGCGCTGGCCTCGAGGACGGTGCCGACCTTCGCGTCGCCCTTGATCGTCGCAGCGACGGGGGCGGGTGCCACGGCGGTGGTGTCGCCGCCGTCGGTGTCGGACGGGTCCGTGTCGGACGGGTTGGTGGTGCCGGTGGTGCCGGTGCCCGAGCCGGTCGTGCCGTCGGTGCTCGTGTCGGCGTCGCCGGTGCCCGTGTTGCCGGCGGTGTTGCCCGCGTCGGAACCGTCGGTGCCCTGGTCGGACGAGTCGCCGGCGGTCTGGTCGGACCCGGGGTTCGTCTGGTCGGCACCGGCACCGGCACCGGCACCGGCATCAGCACCGGCACCGGAGTCGGGCTGGCCGTCCGTGGTCTGGTCGGTCGTGGGCGCGCCGTCGCCGGTGCCCGCCGCGCCGCCGTCAGCGTCGGTGGGGTCGGCGGAAACGGACGACGCGGAGCCGGGATCGACGGCGTACGCCGCCGTCGCGGAGAAGACGCCGAGGCCGGTCGTCAGGCCGATGAGCGCGATGGTGGTGCCGACGGCGCAGGCGCGTCGGACGCCGGATGTGCTGCGGTGCACGGGTTCCCCCAGGGTGTTCAGGTCCGGTCACGGGACCGGATCATAAGAGTTCGCCGAGAATCCTCAGGCGTGATCGGATCGTACTGATACCCGCGCGCCCGCGGGGATCGCGTGACCGGAATGTGACCAGGGTTGGGGGTGCGACCTCAGGACCGCGAGGCCGAGGCCGCCTGCTCCAGCGCAGCCCGGAACGCCGTCACTGCCGGGGACTCGGCGCTCGCCAGGCGCTGCGCCGTGAAGAGCGTCCGTCGGGCGGGGTCGGGCAGCTCCAGCAGCCGGCACGTGGTGGTGCGGCCGGCCCACACCAGGTCCGGCATCAGCGCGACCGCGTTCCCGGACTCGATCAGGCGGATCTGGGCCTGTAGGTCGGCGGTCTCGTACCGGACGTCGGGCTCGAAGCCCGCGCGGCGGCAGGTCTGCTCGGCGAAGTGGCGGGACGCGGCCCCGCGCGGCTCCATCACCCACGGGAGTCCCGCGGCCGACGCGAGCGAGTCGACCGGCCAGAGCGCGGTGTCGACCGGCGGCAGCGCGAGCCGCACCGGGTCCGTCGTCAGGTCGCGGTGGTCGAGCCCGGGGAAGCGCGGTGCGGCGTGTGCGGGGTACTGCTCGGCGACGACCATGTCGAAGTCCCGCGCCCAGGTCTCGTTGAGTGCGGTCTCCGGCTCGCGCTGCACCATCTCGACGCGGACGCCGGGGTGCTCGGTCGCCATGATCCGGAGCGCGGTCGGCATCAGTGCGAGCGCCGCCGACTGGAACACCGCGACCCGGATACGACCCTGCACGCTGGTGAGCGTCGACTCCACGGACGCCTGTGCGCGGTCGAGCGTGTCGAGCACGTCGCCGGCCGCGGTCACGAGCACCTCGGCCTGCGGGGTGAGCTGCAGACGGCGCCCGGCCTTCCGGAGGAGCTGCACGCCGGCCTCGCGCTCGAGCACGGCGAGCTGCTGCGAGACGGCCGACGGGGTGAGGTTCGCGGCCTCGGCGACGGCGGCCACGGTGCCCCGGATCGAGAGCTCGCGGAGGAGCACCAGGCGGCGGACGTCGAGCATGGAGAAAGCGTAGTTCAACTGCACGGTATGCGTCAGAACAATTCGCTTCCGCTACCGAAACCGCAGACGACACACTGATCCCATGACCGACGTCCAGCCGCGCTCCGACGCAGCCTCCTCGACCGACCACGACGACCTCGCCGACGCGTCCGTCGCCCTCGTGCGCCAGTGGCTGGCCGAGGCCGAGACGTACCCCGTCGACGGCTCCGCGAAGCAGCTCGCCGGCGTCCTCGCCGACCCGAAGGGCCTGGCGTTCGCGGTCGGCTTCGTCGACGGCGTCGTCCGTCCGGAGGACCTCGGCGTCGCCGCGCGCAAGCTGCGCGCCATCGCGCCGGACGCTCCCGGGTTCCTGCCCAGCGCGCTCCGCGGCCTGGTGCGGCTCGGTGGCGGACTGGCACCGAGCCTCCCGTCGGTCGTCGTCCCCATCGCCCGACGCGTGCTGCGGAACATGGTCGGCCACCTCATCGTCGACGCGACCGACGCGAAGCTCGGTCCGGCCATCGCGAAGATCCGTCAGGACGGCGTCCGGCTCAACGTGAACCTGCTCGGCGAGGCCGTGCTCGGCGAGGGCGAGGCCGCCCGCCGGCTCGAGGGCACCCACAAGCTCCTGGCGCGGGACGACGTCGACTACGTGTCGATCAAGGTCTCCTCGACGGTGCACCCGCACTCGCCGTGGGCGTTCGACCACGCCGTCACCGACATCGTCGACAAGCTCCGCCCGCTGTTCCAGCGTGCAGCGGACTCGTCGCCGAAGAAGTTCATCAACCTCGACATGGAGGAGTTCAAGGACCTCGACCTCACCATCGCGGTCTTCACCCGTCTCCTCGACGAGCCGGCGTTCCTCGAGCTCGAGGCGGGCATCGTCCTGCAGGCGTACCTGCCCGACGCGCTCTCCGCGATGCAGCACCTGCAGGAGTGGTCGGCCGGCCGCCGTGCCCGCGGGGGCGCCGGCATCAAGGTCCGGCTCGTGAAGGGCGCGAACCTGCCGATGGAGCAGGTCGAGGCGTCCGTGCACGGCTGGCCGCTCGCCACCTGGCACACCAAGCAGGACTCGGACACGAACTACAAGCGGGTGCTCGACTGGGCGCTCACCCCCTCCCGCGTCGCCAACGTCCGCGTCGGTGTCGCCGGGCACAACCTGTTCGACGTCGCGCACGCGTGGCTGCTCGCCGGAGCGCGCGGCGTCCGCGACGGCATCGAGTTCGAGATGCTGCTCGGCATGGCGCAGGGCCAGGCGGCCGCCGTCCGCCGCACGGTGGGGTCGCTCCTGCTCTACACGCCGGTCGTGCACCCGGGCGAGTTCGACGTCGCGATCGCGTACCTGATCCGCCGGCTCGAAGAAGGGGCGTCGCAGGACAACTTCATGTCCGCGGTGTTCTCGCTGCAGTCCTCGCCGCCGCTCTTCGCCCGCGAGGAGTCCCGGTTCCGCGCGTCCCTCGCACCGCTGGCGCAGCCCGGCGGTCTCGACGCTCCGGCGTCGCACCGCGTCGCGGACCGCTACGCCGCCGTCGGCCGGCCCACGCCCGGCCACTTCGAGAACACTCCGGACAGCGACCCCTCGGTCGCGGCGGTCCGGTCGTGGGGTGCCGCGATCACGGCCCGGGTCGCGTCCTCGACTCTCGGCGAATCGGGCGTCCGGGAGGCTCGCCTCTCGTCCGAGTCGCAGCTCACGTCCGTCCTGGAACGCGTCCAGAGCGCCGGCGCGGTCTGGGGGACCTGGTCCGGTGCCGCGCGCGGCGCGGTGCTGCACGCCGTCGGCGATGCACTCGAGGCGAACCGCGCCGCCCTCATCGAGGTGATGGCCGCCGAGACCGGGAAGACGATCGACCAGGCCGACCCCGAGGTGTCCGAGGCGATCGACTTCGCGCACTTCTACGGTGAGCTCGCCGCCTCCCTCGACGACGTCGACGGTGCGGCGTTCTCGCCCGCCCGCCTGACGCTCGTCGCGCCGCCGTGGAACTTCCCCGTCGCGATCCCGGCCGGGTCGACGCTCGCCGCGCTGGCCGCCGGGTCCGCCGTCGTGCTGAAGCCCGCGCCGCCGGCCGCGCGCTGCGGTGCGGTGCTGGCGTCGGTCATGTCGACCGCGTTCGACGCTCTCGGCGCTCCCGCTGACGTGCTCGCGTTCGTCGACGTCGAGGAATCGACCCTGGGTACCGCGCTCGTCGCGTCGCCGCTCGTCGACCGGGTGATCCTCACCGGTGCGTACGAGACCGCCGCGCTGTTCCGCTCCTTCCGTCAGGACCTGCCGCTCCTCGCCGAGACCTCCGGCAAGAACGCGATCATCGTCACGCCGTCGTCGGACCTCGACCTCGCCGTGAAGGACGTCGTCGCGTCGGCGTTCGGCCACGCCGGGCAGAAGTGCTCCGCGGCCTCGCTCGTCGTGCTCGTCGGGTCCGTCGCGAAGTCGCGCCGGTTCCACTCGCAGCTGATCGACGCGGTGTCCTCGCTGACCGTCGGGTACCCGTCCGACCCGACGTCGCAGATGGGGCCGGTCGTGGAACCCGCTGCGGGCAAGCTGCTCGACGGGCTGACGACGCTGGAGCCCGGCCAGAGCTGGGCCGTGCAGCCCCGTCGCCTCGACGAGTCCGGCAAGCTCTGGAGCCCCGGTGTCCGCGGCGGCGTGCAGCGTGGTTCGGACTTCCACAAGACGGAGTACTTCGGCCCGGTCCTCGGCGTCATGACCGCGTCGTCGCTGGACGAGGCGATCGACATCGTCAACGAGGTCGACTACGGCCTCACCTCGGGGCTGCACTCGCTCGACCCGTCCGAGATCGGCACGTGGCTCTCCCGCATCGACGCCGGCAACCTCTACGTGAACCGCGGCATCACCGGGGCGATCGTCCGCCGGCAGCCGTTCGGTGGGTGGAAGAAGTCCGCAGTGGGGGCCGGCACCAAGGCCGGTGGCGTGAACTACCTCTTCGGGCTCGGGTCCTGGGCTCCCGCTGCTGCGACCGCCGGGGCTCCCGTCTCCGCGCCGGTGTCGTCGTTCGTCCGGGCCTCCGGGATCTCGTCGGCGTCGCTGTCGCGGGCGATCGCGTCCGACGAGCTCGCGTGGACGTCGTTGTTCGGCGTGGCGACCGACGTGTCGGCGCTGTCGGCGGAGCGGAACATCGCGCGGTACCTGCCGTACCCGGGGGTGCAGGTGCGGTTGGCGGCTTCGGCTTCTGGTTCTGGTTCGGCTTCGGCTTCGGCTTCGGTCGAGTCGCTCGTCCGGGTCGTCGCGGCTGCGCTCCGTGCTGGGACGACGATCGACGTCTCGTCGGCCGGTCCCGTGCCGCCGGCGATCGCCGCGCTGCCGAACGTCCGGTCGGTCGTGTCGTCGGAGTCCGACGAGGCGTTCGGAGCCCGGGTGGCCGCCGGGCCGTCGACCCGCGTGCGGCTCATCGGCGGATCCGCATCGGCGCTGTACTCGGCCGTGGAGGGGCGCCCCGACGTCGCGGTCTACGCGGAGCCGGTGACCGAGGCCGGGCGCCTCGAGATGCTCCCGTTCCTCCGCGAGCAGGCGGTGTCGATCACGGCGCACCGCTTCGGCACGCCGAACCACCTGACGGACGCGCTGCTCTAGCGCGGCGCGGCGGCGTGCGCTGCGGCCGCGCGGCGGGTGCCGGCGGTCGCACAACCAAAGTCAGCTCGCACCACGGGATCCCGTGGTGCGAGCTGCTTTCGGTTGTGCGGCGTGGCGTGTGTCCGGTCTCCGCGCGGAGTCGGGTGCCTCCGAGGTCGTGCGCGTTGTGTCGGTTGGGGCGCCGGGGTCCGGCGTCCGTCCGACCACGGAGGAACACCACCATGACCGAACCGATCGCACGCCCGACCGCACTCGCCCACGTGCGGGTCACCGTGACCGACATCGCCCGGAGCAAGGCGTTCTACCAGCAGCTGCTCGGCGCCGATCCGGTGATCGACTTCAGCGACCAGGTGGACGAGCCGGGCATCCGGCAGGACCGCGAGCGCTTCTACGGCGGCTGCGTGTTCCAGCTCGGCGACCAGGTGTTCGGCCTGCGGCCGGTCGCTCCCGCCGGGCAGCGGTTCGACCCGGACACCGTCGGGCTCGACCACGTCAGCTTCGTCGTCGGCTCCGTCGACGAGCTGCACGAGGCCGCCGCCCGACTCGATGCCGCCGGGGTCGAGCACGGCGAGGTCACGGAGCTCGGCCAGGCCGGCATGACGATCCTGTCCGTGCAGGACCCCGACGACATCAACCTCGAGTTCGCGGCGCTGAGCAGCTAGGCGCGCCCCCGGGGCAAGCTTCGCGCCCCGCCACGGACATCGCGCCCCACCACACCGGGGTGCGATGTCCGTGTGGGGGCGCGACGTCGCAGGGGTCAGGCGTCGACGGCGACCATCGTGCCCTCGACGAGGGCACGGAGGTCCGCAGGAAGGGGGATCGGGCGGCGGGCGCCCTCGCGGTCGATGATGACGTGCGCGAACTCGCCGGTCGCGAGCAGGGCGCCGTCGGACTGCCGGAACAGGCCGAACTCCCACGAGAGGCTCGTGTTCCCGAGGTGCTTCGACCGCATCCCGACGTCGATGACGTCGGGCCACACGGCGGACTCGACGAACCGGCAGCTCGACGACACCAGGACGGCGATCCACTCGGACGAGAACGGGTCGAGGCCGGCCTGCTCCCGGAACCAGTACGTCGCGGCGTTGTCCATCGCGCTGTAGTAGATCGTGTTGTTCACGTGCCCGAACATGTCGTTGTCGTTCCACCGGGTGGGGTAGGTGCGGCGGAACGGGTACTCGTCGATGGTCATCGGTCTCCGATCGGTTTCCCTCATCCTCTCGGAGAAAGGTCGAGCCCTTCGTCAGCCCACGCCATCACGGCCGGGTCGTGTGTTGCGACGACGATCGCAGCGCCGTCATCTCGGAGTTCCGAAAGCCGTGTGAGGACGTCCGCGCCGGTGGTGACGTCGAGTGCAGCGGTGGGCTCGTCCGCGAACACGACCGGCGGCCGACGAATGAAGAGCCGTGCGAGTGCGAGTCGCTGACGTTCACCGCCGCTCAGCGTGTGCGTCCGTGCTCCCTCGGGCAGGTCGAGTCCGACGGACGACAGTGCGGCACGCCGGAGAAGCGCTCGATCGGGTCGCTTCGTCGACGACCCGATGAACGCGACATCGAGGTTCCGCCGGACTGACCAGTTGTCCTCCAGTGCACCGTTCTGGAACAGATGACCGATCGTCGTTCGGTACAACGCCGAGCGCTGCCGCCCGCGGACGTTCGTCACATCGTGACCGCCGATCTCGATCGTGCCGGTGTCGAGCGGCGACAGGAGCCCGAGGCAGCGCAGGAGCGTCGACTTTCCGCTCCCGCTCGGCCCGGTGATCGCGAGCGAGCTGCCGTCGTGCACGACGAACGTGACATCGGACCAGAGCGGTGTCCCTCCGTGCGCCTTGCTGATCGACGTCGCACGGATGGGGACGTTGCTCATCGGAGTTCCTCCTCGTGAAGTCGTCGGACGATCGTGACCGACACGAAGAAGATGTCGATCGCTGCACTCGCGAACACCGCGGGCGCGCTTGCCTGTGCCCCGGTGACGGTGAGCGCCACGGTCGATGCGGTGATGACCGTCGCCGGGAGTGCGAGGGCCGGGGCCGAGGCGACGGAGAGCCGGCGGCCGTGGAGAAGCCCGATCATCGTGCGGCGACTCCGGATCATCCTGACCGCGCGACCGGTGAGCGCAGCGGACCACAGCAGCACGAGGAGGACCACGACGAGCGCCGCGACTGCGTGCCGGAGTCCGCGGTCGATCACGGCGGATCGGTAGGTCACGAAGTCCCGCAGCGGCTCGATCGTGGCGACCATGCGGGTCAGCCCGTGCGCCGCCACGTCCGAACGAAGCGCTGCTTCGTCGGTGAACACGATCTCACCGGTCGTCATGTTCGCAGTCAGGTAGTTTTCCGACATGGAGACCGTCGCAGCCGGCAGGACGGCGATGACGGGGGACTCGAGCGTGCTGGTGGCGGCGATGTCGTCCGTCGCGTAGTCGAACACCCTGCCGACATCGACGCGAACTTCGTCGATGTCGATCCTGGTGGGGACGGCTCCGGGATCGGTCGAGTTCTCGCGTTGGAACACCAGGAAGTCCCGCCACGCTCGACGCTCGGCACCCGTCAGCCGGACGCCCTCCGGGACGAGCAGGGTGAGCGCCTCGGGCTCGAGCTGATCGGGCGTCACCCGGCTGCCCCCGGGGGAACGGACGGGCTGCTCGCGCAGGTACTGCGCGTTCACGATGAGCACGTTACCGGCGTCCGGATCGTGGCTCCTCAGATCCGGCGAGATCGGATGGTCGGCGAGGATCGCGGATCCCGCGGCGTCGAGCCGCTCGTACACGCCGGCGAGGTCGGCCTCTGCCGCGTCCAACTCGGTCAACGACGACTCGAACGTCATCCGGACGTCGTCGAGCGATGTGTGCCACGTGCCACGCTCCGACGAGTCGTGTCGCGCGAGCTCGACGCTGCTCCACGCGGTGGCCGCAGCCCCGGACGCCAGCGCGAGGGCGACGACGTTGCCGACCATCGCGATGGTGAGCAGGGTGCGCCACGGACGCTCGCCGGCGATGCTCCGCACGATGGAGCCAGCGGGGATCACCGCCGTGGCGAGCGTCACGAACGCCATGAACACCGAGGACGCGACGATGCCGATCCCCGCGGCGAAGACGAACGTCCCGAGTCGAGCCCCACCGTTGACGATCGTGAGCACCGTGGCAGCGACACCGATGCCGACGACACCGCAAGCGACGGCGCGTGCGGCGATCACCGCGGCGTCGAGGTTCGCCGATCGCAGGACGCCACGGCCGTGCGCGGCAGCGATCGCAACGGCGTTGCGGCGGGACGCCTGCCACCCCGCGACACCGATGGCCACCAAGATCACGAGACACCCCGCGAGTGGGATCGCGGGTACCTCGCTGACGACCCAGAGTGAGACGAAGAAGGGAGACAGCGGGTTGACCGTGACCGCGACACCTGCGTCGCTCAACGATGATGCGAACGCCCGGGCGGACGCGCTGCCGGCATCGGTGGCGTACATCCCGTTGATCCGGTTGTCCGGCAGGTCCGCGAGCGGCCTGAAGCTGGTGACGAGCGTCGGGTCGAACCCCGCGACATCGTGGTCGAGGGAGCCGAATCCGCGCGCGGCTCCGCGGTTCGTGACGTACTCCGAACGCCTGACACCGGTGCCGGAGTCCGTTCGCAATTCCTTCACGACGGTCATGTCGTGCTCGGCGGCGGCGTCGCGCACGAGTCGCTGGAAGGCGCCGTCGTTCGAGGCGTCGGCGTTCCAGACGGTGATGACGTCGGTGGAACCGGCGGGGGCGAGGTCGTCGATGACGGCCGTGACGAGGAACGCGAGCCCGATGACGAGCGCGACGCTCCCCGCGATGAGTGTCCGGAGCATGTCGATGCAGTGGCCTCCCGGATCGTCAGCCGATCCGGGAGGCGGGTCCTGATCGGCCTACTTGACGAACCGGTAGTAGGCGTTGTTGCCCGCGAAGGTCTTCGTGATGGATGACTTCGCCGTCGCACCCCCGAGGGTGTCCCTGCTCCGCGCGACCTGTCCCCGACCGTTCTGGACCGATGATCCGTGCTTCCGCGAGGCGTGGTAGAAGTTCGAGAACGCGGTGTTGTTCGGGCCGTTCGTTCCGTACGTCCACGATCCGCCGCCTTCCGGTGAGACGGAGTAGTTCGGCGTGATGGTGCCGACAGGCGGGATGGCCATCCCGTGTTCCTCGAGCACTGTGTTCGTGGTCGTCGTCGTGCCCGGCGTCGCGCTTGCGGCGGTCGGCACCGCGAGCGCACCCGCTGCGACGAGAGCGGCTGCAGCTGTGATGATGCGAATGTGCATGGTTCCCCCATCAGTTGGCGTCATCGCTGACGCGGACGGACCCCCTGGTCCGTCATGGGAAACGTAGCAGATTGAATGCATCCGCTGGTACTTTAGATGCGCAGGAGGTACTCGAACGCGGCTCGGGCCCGGACGGGGTCGGGGGTCTCGCCGGAGATCAGGTCGGCGTACGTGAAGGACTCGGAGATCCGGACGAGCAGCCGGGCGAGCTCCTCGGCGGACAATGGCGCCGGGTCGAACTCGCCGGACATCTGCTCGGCCTCGACCATGGTGCTCACCACGCTGACGAGCCGGCTCTGCACGTCACTCGACGAGGTGGTGAGGAGCCGCAGTGCCCGGGCGGGCTCCCGCGTCAGGAACGCGCGGAAGTACGGCGCCACGATGAGGTCCGCGGTGAACCGGTCGAGCACGTCGACGATGCGTGCGGCTCCGACGGATCCTGCGGCGTCGGCAGCTCGGGCGGCGCCGTCGAGCGTCGGCACCGCCAGGGACCAGAAAATCTCGGAGAGCAGCCGGTCGCGGTTCCCCACCCACCGGAACAGGGACGTGCGGTCCACGCCGAGCGAGGCGGCCAACGCGCCCATGTCGATCCGTTCGCCGGCGATGAAGGTGTGGCGGGCCTCCTGGAAGGCGCGCACAGCGGAATCCGACGTCCTCATCGCGTTCCTCCCTTGCAACGTTTCCGAGAATGATGCATCGTGGTTCCCATGTCAACGTCGACGCCCACGACCACCCTGCTCGAATCCGACTTCTACGGGTTCGCGCTGCAGCTCTCCGACCAGGAGCGTGCGTCGATCGGGCGACTCCGGGAGTACCTCGAGCGCGAGGTCGCGCCCATCGCCGACGACTACTGGGCCCGTGCGGAGTTCCCGATGCAGGTCATCGCGCCGCTCGCGGAGCTCGGTATGTACGGGCCGGGTGTCCCGCTCGTGCGGCAGTTCGAGAACTCCGCCGTGTACCGCGGGTGGGCGGCGCTCGAGCTCGGCCGGGTCGACGCCAGCGTCGCCACCTTCATCGGCGTGCAGTCCGGCCTCGCGATGAACTCGATCGCGGTCGCCGGCAGCGAGGAACAACAGCGCGAGTGGCTGCCCCGCATGGCAGCGGGCGAGCTCATCGGCGCGTTCGGCCTCACCGAGCCGTACTCCGGCAGCGACTCCGCGAAGGGCCTCCGGACCACGGCGCGCCGTGAGGGGGACGAGTGGGTCCTCGACGGCGAGAAGCGCTGGATCGGCAACGCCACGTTCGCCGACGTCGTGGTGATCTGGGCGAAGGACGTCGCCGACGGGCAGGTCAAGGGCTTCCTCGTCACGACCGACACCCCGGGCTTCACCGCCACGAAGATCGAGGACAAGATCGCGCTCCGCGGCGTGCAGAACGCCGACATCGTGATGACGGACGTGCGCGTCCCCGAGTCCCGCCGGCTCCAGCGGGCGAACTCGTTCCGTGCGACCGCCGAGGTGCTCCGCCTGACCCGCACCGAGGTGGCCTGGCAGGCCATCGGCATCGCGGTCGGCGCCTACGAGGCCGCACTGTCCTACGCCAGGGAGCGGATCCAGTTCGGCAAGCCGATCGCCGCGCACCAGCTCGTGCAGGACCTCCTCGTGAAGTCGCTCGCGAACATCACCGCGTCGATCGCCCTCTGCACGCAGGCGTCGGCGATGCAGGACGCCGGCGCCGGTGGGGATGAGCACTCCGCGCTGGCGAAGGCGTTCGCGACGGCGAAGATGCGTGAGACCGTCGCCTGGTGCCGTGAGGTGCAGGGCGGCAACGGCATCGTGCTCGACAAGGGCGTTGCCCGGTTCTTCGCGGACGCCGAGGCGATCTACTCCTACGAGGGCACCCGCGAGGTGAACACCCTCATCGTCGGCCGCGCCATCACGGGCCAGGCTGCCTTCGTGTAGTCGGCGGCCCGACCCGGAACGACGGTGTCGACGTCGTACGACAGCGGTGCTGTCGTTCGGGGTCGGGCCAGCCGCCCTCAGCGGTGCTGTCGTTCGGGGTCGGGCCAGCCGCCCTCAGCCGAGCAATGTCGGACGCTCCCAGTCGTCGCCGAGGACGTGCTGCCCGAGGAACGCGAACACCGTCTGGTACCAGACCACCGCGTGCTGCGGCTTCAGCACCCAGTGGTTCTCGTCCGGGAAGTACAGGAACCGGTGCGGCATCGAGCCGTCCGGCGCCGCATGGTGCTCCGCCAGATCCGACCAGAGCCGGAGTCCTTCACCGATGGGTACCCGGTAGTCCTTGTCGCCGTGGATGACGAGCATCGGGGAGACGATGTCCGCCACGAAGCGGTGCGGGTCGTTCTCGCGCATGCCGTCGGCGTCGAAGATCGATGACCAGTACTCCGGCGCGTCCGTGGTGCCGTTGAACTGCTCGAGCGCCCACAGCGAGGCGTGCGTGACGACGGCCCGGAACCGGTCGGTGTGCCCGGCGACCCAGTTCGCCATGTACCCGCCGAACGAGCCGCCCATCGCACCCGTCCGGGTCTCGTCGATGTCGTCCCGCGCGACGACGGCGTCGGTGATCGCCATGAGATCGGTGTACGGCGCCTGCCCCCACGCGTTCCACCCGCGGTTCACGAAGTCGAGCCCGTAGCCGGTGGAGAGGGCCGGGTCGGGCAGCAGGACCGCGTACCCCTTCGCCGCCGCGAGCATCGGGTTCCACCGCCACGACCACTGGTTCCAGGAGTTCAGCGGCCCGCCGTGGATCCAGAGCAGGAACGGGTGCGGCCCGTCGCCCTCCGGCAGCACGAGCCACCCGCGGATGCGCGCGCCGTCGGCCGCGACCGTCTCGACTTCTTCCAGGTGGGCGGGCACCTCCGGCAGGGGCGCCGGCGTCGCGAGCGGGGTCACCGTGCCGTCCGTCGCGATCCGGACGGGGTGCAGCGGCGCCGCCCAGGAGGCTCGGAGTGCCACGACCACGCCCGTCGCCGCCGACACACGGAGGCTCGAGTACGCCCAGTCGTCGTCCGTCAGCTGCTCGACGGCTGCGCCGTCGAGGGGGATCCGGAAGACCGGCGCGCGGCCGTCCTGGTCGGCGGTCGCGAGGACCGCGGTGTCGTCCGCCGCGAACACGAGTTCGCTCGGCCAGCGGTCCCAGTCGGTGGCGATGCGGTGCGCATCCGAGCCGTCGATCGACGCCGTCCAGACTTCTTGCTGGTGCGCGCCCGCTGGGGTCGAGCGAACCGTCCGGACCCAGGCGAGCGTGCGGCCGTCGTGGCTGAGGGCCGGCATCTCGTGGTCGACGCCGTCGTCGTCGAAGAGCACCGTCCGCGCACCGGTCGCGACGTCGACGGTCACGATGGCGGAACGCTGGCCCCGGCTCTCCTTGACCCCGACCTGCAGCACGAGCGTGGCGCCGTCCGGGGTGAGCGCGCCGTCGACGTGGTCGAGGGTCCGCCCCGGCGCCGGCGTGAGGTCGGTCGGCGCGGGCAGGTGCGCGGGGTAGGAGTCGTCGTCGGTCTTCGGCGCTGCGCCGGTCGGGTCGGACAGCGCCGTGAGGTCGATGCCGAGCACGTGGGTCTGGTCGGGGCCGAGGTCGTGGTCCCAGAACCGCACGGGGGAGCTCTCGTGCAGGATCGCCTGCACCTTCTTGTCCTTGCGCTGTTTCCGGAGCTCGGCATCGCGCGCGATCGCCCCGTCGGGATCGCCCGCGGACGCCGCGGGCAGGAGGTCGGCGGTGACGGCGACCACGTCAGCAGCGCTGGCCGTCGCGAGGACGCCACCCGTGCCTCCAGACAGGCGGGTGACGGGACGTGCCTCACCACCAGCGGCAGGCAGGATCCAGAGCTGCGGGGCGTCGCTGTCGGCGGCGTCCGCGTCGGGGCGACCCGAGACGAACAGCAGGTCGCCCTGCCGGGTGAAGGCGATGCCGGACTCGCCCTTCGCCGAGCGGGTGAGCCGCGCCGGCTCGCCGTCGCCGGTCGCCGGGACGGACCAGACCGCGCGCCGGTACCCGGTGGCGTCCGGATCCAGCGTGCTCACCGTCAGGGCGACACGACCACCGTCCGGGCTCAGCGCGATCCCGTCCACACGGGGGAGGGCGATGTACTGGTCGAGGTCCGAGAACGGGGTCGTCATGCCTCCACTATGCCCAGAAGTCCACGATCTGGGAGGCGATTGCCGAGGCCTGTGCAGAACCTGCCTCGGCTGACGGGCGCTGTGTGGAGAGCGAGAGCGAGTTCGTGCCGAAGGCCTGCTGCGACGCGCTGTCGGCGACGACGACCTCGACCGAGGAACCGCCTGCGCGGAGGGACTCGACAGCCTGGTCGAGCCACGGCCCGAGCGGCGACGGCGCCTCGGGACCGCAGGCGATGACGAGCACCCGCTCGTACCCGGCAGCGACGTCGGAGTTCGTCCCGGAGCGGACGCCGCCGTCGATGTACGGGCGGCCCTCGACGGTGACCGGCGACCAGACGAGGGGGACGGAGCAGCTCGCCGCGACCGCACGGGGGAGCGGGATGCCGTCCGCCGCGGTGAGCACGCGGAAGGAGCCATCGGTGGCGTCGACCGTCGTGATCGCCAGGGGCGCTGCCGGCCACTCGGTGGACGGCAGGGTCTCGGTGAACGTCGCCACGCGCTCGTCGTCGGTCTGCCCGGTGGTCACGGCCTGCGCCGCGTGGCCGAGGCGGGCGCGGCCGTCCTGCTCGGAGGTCATGCCGACGAGTGCCTGACCGAACCGCTCCTGCATCGCCTCGGCGTCGATGACGGCAGGTTCCTCGTAGGTCGTCGCGAGCGGGGAGATCTGCTGCTCGTAGGCCTCCCGCACGCCGCCGTGCCGGACGAAGGTCCCGACGACGCTGCCGGCGCTCGTGCCGATCACGAGGTCCGCGGCGCCGAGGTCGACGCCCGCTTCCTCGAGGGTGGCGAGGACCCCCAGCTCCCAGGCGATGCCGGCGACCCCGCCGCCTCCGAGGACGATCGCTCGGGTTCCGGCGGCGGGCGTGGCGAGTTGGGTCATGCACCATGCTTACCAGCCCGGTCGGGCGTGCTGTGCTCAGCCGGCAGCGGGGCGGGGTGTCGGTGCCGACGTCGACGCCATCGCTCCGAGGGCGTGGAGCTTCCGGCCGAGCTCGAACCGGCGTTCGTCCCGGACGTGGACCAGGTAGTCGGCGTGGACGAGTGCGTGCAGGAGCCGGTACGCGGTCGGGAGGGGGAAGCCCAGGGCCTCGGAGACCTCCTTGGCGGTGGCGCTGCCGCGCTCGGCGACGACCTCGAGGATGGCCAGCGTCTTCGCGACGGTGTGCACGCTCGAGTCGCGTGGTGCCTTCGTCGGCGCGGGTGGTGCTGCGGTGGGGGCGGCGAGCCGGTTCGCGGCGGGCGTCGCAGTCCGTGTCGCGGTGGTCGTCGCGCGGGGCATCGCGCGGGGTGTCGCGGCGGGGTGGAGCGGATCGTCACTGATGCGCATTGGACGATGGTCCTCCCATCGCACCCGTTGTGGCAATGGCGTCGTCGGTGGTCGGCCGTAGCGTCGGGGTGTGATCGAGGGGAACGAGCGGGGCCGCCGCACGCACTACCGGGACATCGCGCTGCCCGTCGTGGCCGCCGCGGTGCCCACGGCCGCGTTCCAGGTGCCCAACATCGTCGGAGCACCCACCGCCCGGGTCGCCCTCATCGTCGCCGCGCTCGTGGTGTTCGTCGTCGTCGTGGTGTGGCAGGTGGTCCGGGCCCGACGCAACGCCACGGTGCGCGCTGCCGCCGAGGAAGCCGGGGCCACCGCGCTCGCCGCGTACGAGGTCGCGGTGCAGTACGGCTTCGGCCAGATCGCCACGCGGCTCACCCGGTTCGCGGCGCACGAGCCCGCCGTCCGACGGACCGAACTCGGGGCGTTCGCCGACCGGGCCGCCGCGGCGCTGGCCTTCTACCTGCTGCCGCACGTGCCCGACGTCCGGGCGAACGTCTACCTCCTCTCGAAGCGGCTCGACGCGCTCGAGCCGATCGGGCACGGGGGAGCGGGTGACACGGCCGGGACCTTCCGCGCGGGCACGCCGTACGGCGACCGGAACCTCGAGTGGGTGCTGGACGGCGGAGCGCCGCGCGTGGTCGGCGACCGGGAGTCCGACGTCGACGCTGTGGACGACGCGCCGGACTTCGACCCGCGGTACCGGTCCTACGTCGCGGTCGTCATCCGGGGAGAGGGCTACTCGTTCGGCATGCTCACGGTGGACTGCCCGACGCCGCGGGCGTTCACGGACCTCGACGTCCGGAACGTCGGTGTCGTCGCGCAGTACGTCGCCGTGGCGTGCACGCTGACGTTCCCGGCACGGCGCCGGAGCGTGAGCGAGCCGGCGGCCGTGTGAGCGTCGGTGCGCCGCGTTCGTGACGGCTGTCGGACGCCGGTCGTACGCTGACGGCATGACGAGCGTGCACCCGACGACGCCGCTGTTCGGCCGGGCTCCCATCCGTGTGGTGGAGCGTCGCGCGCCTGCGGGCGGTGGGGGCTTCGCGATGGGTGCCGTGGACGCTTCCGACACCTCCGACGCCGACTACGAGGACCCGCGCGTCGTCGCGGCGAACCTCGAGCGGGCGCTCCGTGCAGCCCGCGCGCGGCTCACGCGCCGCGCGCGCTGAGGCGGGCCGCTCCCGGCGGCGCCGCCGCGCCGGCGGCTGGTGCGCCGCTGCGCCGCTGCGCCGCTGCGCCGCTGCGCCGCTGCGGCGGCGCCATGCCGCTGTGCCGCGGGCCGTGGGCCGGTGCACCGCTGCGCCGCTGCGCCGCGGGCCGGTGCGCCGCTGTGCCGCGGGCCGGTGCGCCGCAGCGCCGCCGTAGCGCTGCGCCGCTGCGGCTGCGCCGCCGCAGGCCGGCCGGTGGGTCCGGCCGGTGGCGTCCGCCGGGGGCTGCGAATCGCGCCCCGGTACGGACATCGCGCCTCGGTGTGACGGGGCGCGACATCTGCAGCGGAGCGCAACCGGCGACCGCGACGCCGCACAACCGAAAGCACACCGAACCACCGATTTCCGTGGTTCGGCGCGACTTTGGTTGTGCGGAACCAAGCGGCACCGCCCGCGCCGAGCGGGCGCAGCGCCGCGCGGGGCGCGCGCCGCGCGCCGCCCCCTACGCCGGCTGCACGTCGATCAGCACCTTGCCCACGGCGTCCCCCTCGACCGCGTCGTGCGCCGCCGCCGTGTCCGCCAGGTCGAACCGGGTGAGCGGCAGCCCCGCGTCCACCCCCACGGGCAGCACCCCGTCGTGCAGTGCCTCGGTGATGTCCTCGGCGGCGGCGGCGAGGGCCTCGTCCCCGATCGTGTAGAGCAGCAGGAACTGGTACCGCGCGTTGACGCTCATGTTCGGCCGGATCGGCAGCGATGCCGAGTCGCCCCCGTTGTTCGCGTAGATCGACACGACGCCGTGGTTCGCGAGCACCTCGGCGACGAGGTCGGCGTTCTGCGGGATGGACACCTCGACGACGATGTCGACGCCGTCCGGGGCGATCGACCGGATCGCGGAGGCGGTGTCCCCGGAGCGGTAGTTCACGGTGTGGTGGGCGCCGGCGGCGGTGGCCAGCGCGGCCTTCTCGTCGGAGCTGATCGTGGAGATCACCGTCGCACCGGCCCACCGCGCGAGCTGGATCGCGGCGTGGCCGACGGCACCGGCACCACCGGCGACGAGGACCGTCATCCCGTCGAGTGCGCCGGGTCCGAGGCGTGCCGGGCCCTCCTCGTGCGTGGTCAGCGCCCGGTGCGCGGTCATCGCGGGGACCGCGAGCGAGGCGCCGACGTCGAACGAGATCCCGTCGGGCAGCGGGACGACGCGGGACGCCGGGACGACGGTGTACTCCTGCGCGGTCCCGGTGGGACGCTGCGCCGCGGACATGAACAGCCACACGCGGTCCCCGACGGCGAACTCGTCGACGCCGGGCCCGACGGCGTCGACCACGCCGGCGCCGTCCTGGTTCGGGGTGATCTCCGGGAACGGCAGGCCGTCGCCGTAGGTGCCGCCGGCGCGGGCCTTCCAGTCGGTGGGGTTCACGCCGGACACGACGACGCGGACGCGGACCTCGCCGGTGCCGGGTTCCTGCACGTCGCGGTCGACGAGGGAGAGGACGGACGAGTCACCGGGCTGGGAGTAGACGATCGATCGCATGCACCCCACGCAACCACGCGCACCCCGGAGCCGGGTCAGCGTGCCGCGTCGTACTCCTGGCGTGACACGGCGACCGCGTCCATGTGCGAGGTGGCCCAGTCCTCGAGCGGCTCCAGCACGCGGCGGAGCGACCGGCCGGCGTCGGTGAGCTCGTACTCGACGTGCGGCGGGATCTCGGGGAACACCGTGCGCGTGACGAGGCCGTCGCGTTCCAGCGCCCGGAGCGTCTGCGTGAGCATCTTCTGGGAGACACCCTGGACCCGCGTCGCGATGACGGAGTACCGCTGGGGACCGGACGCCAGCGTGCCGATCGTCAGGACGCTCCACCGGTCGCCGATGCGGTCGAGGAGCTGTCGTGACGGGCAGTCCGCGGCGTAGGGGCTGTACTCGAGCGCAGTCATGGGTCCTCCGGGAGCCGAGAGTCACGCACCGCGAGGTGCCTACTTACCCAAAGAGAGTAACGCCCTTAAGGTGAGTCTGGCAAGCACGCACCACCACGAGAGGAACACACATGTCCACCATCGTCGTCTTCGGAGGCACCGGGTACGCCGGCTCCGCCATCACCCGCGAAGCCCTGTCCCGTGGCCACCGGGTCGTCGCCGTCGCCCGCGACACCTCCAAGCTCGAGGCCGCCGAGGGCCTGACGCCCGCACAGGGTGACGCGTTCGACGCCGGCTTCGTCGCCGAGGTCACGAAGGGCGCCGACGTCGTCGTCGTCGCGCTGCACGCGGTCCAGGCCGACGGCAGCGAGCTCAAGGACCGGTTCCAGCCGTTCGTCGACGCCGCCGCGGCCGCCGGTGCACGCCTCGGCATCGTCGGTGGCGCCGGGTCGCTGCTCGTCGCCGAGGGCGGTCCGCACCTGTTCGACACGGCCGAGTTCCCGGACGCGTTCAAGGGCGAGGCGAAGAGCCACGCGCAGATCCTCGAGGCGCTCCGCACCGCCGACACCGAGGTCGACTGGTTCTACGTCAGCCCCGCAGCCGCCTTCGGCAGCTACAACCCCGGCGAGCGTCGCGGCACGTACCGCACCACCGACGAGGTCCTGCTCACCGACGCCGACGGCAACTCGGACATCTCCGGCGATGACTTCGCGATCGCGTTCGTCGACGAGATCGAGACGCCGGCGCACCGCCGCGCGCGTTTCGGCGTCGCGTACTGACGCACCTCGCACAACCGAAAGCACCCCGAACCGCGGACACCCGTGGTTCGGGGTGCTTTCCGTTGTGCGGACCACGCCGCGCCGCACGGTGCGAGCGATCACCGGGAGCGACCCACAGGATGGTCGCGACCACGGCCGGACGGGAGGCTCGGTGCGGGCCCGCACCGAGCCTCCCGTCCGTCAGCGGTGACCGACGATCGCCGGGAGCGGCATGTGGTGCCGCATCCGGACCGCCAGGTGGAAGCCGCCGCGGCGGGCGAGGACCAGGCCGATGACGGCCGCCGCCGCGGCCGGCACGCCGCCGGCGACCATCATCCCGACGTGTGCGCCGAAGTGGTCGACGACCTGGCCCATGAGCGGACCGCCGATGGCCTGTCCGCCGAGCAGCACCAGGATGTAGAGCGACATCACGCGGCCGCGGATCGCCGTGTTCGAGGACAGCTGCACGAGCGAGTTCGACGCCGTCTGGAACAGCAGCTGCGACATCCCGACCGCGACGAGCATCACGGTGAACGGGGCGATCACCGGGATCGAGCCGGAGATCACGAGCAGGATCCCGGTCCAGAACACTCCGCCGACGATCGTCCGCAGCCGGACCACCGCCCGTCGGGTCGACAGGAGGGCGCCGACGAGGGCACCGACCGCGACCGCGGAGTTGAACAGGCCGTAGCCGCCTGCGCCGACGTCGTACACCTGCGAGGCGAATGCGGAGAGCAGCACCGGCATCGTCAGCGCGAAGACCGAGAAGAACGCCACGAGGATGACCGGCACGATGATGGTCGGCTTCCCGACGGCGTAGCGGAGCCCCTCGACGAGCTGCCCCTTGCCGCGTGGGGTCGCGGGTGTCCGGTGGAGCTCCGAGACCTTCAGGAACCCGAGCGTCACGACCACCGCGGCGCAGGCGATCGCGTTCACCCCGAACGACCACCCCGCCCCGACGGCGACGAGCAGCGCCCCGGAGAGTGCCGGGCCGATCATCCCGCCGAGCTGGAACACCGACGAGTTCACGCTGATCGCGTTCCGCAGGTGCTCGTGGCCGACGATCTCGGTGACGAACACCTGGCGTGCCGGGTTGTCGATGACGGTGACCATGCCGACCACGAAGGCGATCGCCCAGATGTGCCACGCCTGGACCACCCCCGACAGCGTCAGCACCGCGAGGAGTGCGGAGAGCAGCGCGAAGGCGCCCTGCGTGATCATCATCAGCGCGCGCTTGGAGAACCGATCGACGATCACGCCGCCGAACAGCCCGAAGAAGAGCATCGGCGCGAACTGGCACGCGACGGTGATGCCGACCTGCGCGACCGAGCCGGTGAGCTGCAGGACGAGCCAGTCCTGCGCGATGCGCTGCATCCAGCCGGCCGTCATCGCGACGAGGTTCGTCGCCGTGAACAGGCGGAAGTTCGGGACCGACAGCGCGATGAGCGTGTGTCGCCACGGCGGTCTGGTGGCCTGGATCGGGAGCGGTTCGGTGGGCGGGTAGAGGGTCGTCGATGACGCGCTCACGGTGGGGTTCTCCGGCGGTCGAGGGCGGAATCGGTACCCCATCGAAACTACTTGGCCCGGAGTCATTCGATACCCCTATGGTGGCTATCAGTCCATTGCGATCCCGAATGGGCCCGGACGACGGTCGAAGGAGACCCGTGCTCGATCCCGTGCTGCTCCAGACCTTCCTCGCCGTCGCCGAGACGCAGAGCTTCACGCAGGCCGGGGCCCGTCTCGGCATCAGCCAGCCGACGGTGTCCCAGCACGTCAGGCGCCTCGAGACCGCGGTGTCCCGGACCCTCGTCGCGCGGGACACCCGCGGGGTCTCCCTGACGGACAACGGCGACGCGATGGCCGGGTTCGCACGGACGATCCTCGCGGCGCACGCCACCGCCGACGCCTACTTCTCCGGATCAGCCACGCGCGGCCGGCTCCGGTTCGGTGCGGCGGACGACCTCGCGATCACCCAGCTGCCGCGCATCCTCCGGGACTTCCGGCGGCTGCACCCGCAGGTCAACCTCGAGCTGACGGTCAACCAGTCGTCACCGCTCCTGCGCCGGGTGCACGCGGGGCAGCTCGACCTCGTGTTCATCAAGCAGACGGCGGGGGAGTCCGCCGAGGGCACCCGCGTGGCGACGGACCAGATGGTGTGGATGGCCCAGGACGGCATAGCGGTGGAGCGTGACGAACCGGTGCCGCTCATCGCGTACCAGGCGCCGAGCATCAGCCGGCAGATGGCGATCGACGCGCTCGAGGCCGCCGGCCGCACCTGGCGCATCACCTGCAACACGCGTGACGTGAACGGGGTGCTGGCGGCGGTCCGGGCGGGCATCGGCGTCGCGGTGTTCCCGCACTCGCTGATCCCGGCCGACCTGGTGAAGGTGTCGCAGCGGTTGGGGCTGCCGGACCTGCCGGCCGTCGACTACGTGCTCATCGCGAACCCGACGGTGCAGCGGGAACCGATCGACGCCCTGACGAACGCGATCCTGTCCCGCGGGGTCGTCCGCGCGGTCTGAGCCGCGCGGCGGCGCGGCCGGGCGTGCGGTCTCCGCAGCATCGAGTGCGCAGTAGTCGCGCTGGAATCCCGCTTCGGGAGCAACGTCTGCGCACTCGACAGGCCGTGGCCGTGGCCGATGCCGGCGCCGTGGCCGTCGCCGTCGCCCCCGCAGTCGAGTGCGCAGCAGTCGCGCACGAATCCGGCTTCGGCAGCAACGTCTGCGCACTCGACCGGCGGGCCGAGGCCCGGCCGGGGGCCGGCGAGCCGGTGAGTCCGGCCCGCGCGCGTCAGGGCGCGAGCGTGGGGACGACGCCGGCGCCGGTGAGGTCGGGGAGCGTCACGCCGGCCATCGGCAGCGCCGCACTCGCGACGGCCCAGAGCAGCACCAGCGTGCCGACCATGCCGAGCACCGCCCCGAGGAGCGCGACCGGCCGCTGCCACGTCGCCGCGCGGTTCCGCAGCGTCGCGAACGAGCACACGAGCGCGATCACGCCGAGTGCGAGTCCGACGGCATGCACGGTTCCGGGAGCGGTGAACCACCACGCCGCGAGACCCAGCGTCGCGAGTGCCGCGACCGCGCCGAGCACGGCTCCCGGGGTGGCCCCGAGCGCGCGACGTGCGGGAGCAGACGGTGCAGGAGCATCAGGTTGGAGGCTCGGGTCGGCCCCGGCAGGAGCGGTCGCGTCCGCCTCGGGCTGCGTCGGGAGCGCCCGGGTCGCGGTGGTGGGCGGTGCGGCGAGCACCGCGTCGAAGGACGGCGCCGCAGCCGGAGTCGGCGTGGGCGGCACCAGACCCTGCTGGTGTGCGAACCGGGCGGGCGTCCGGTAGCCGACGGGTCCGGTCGGCTCGGGTTCGGTGCCCTCGACGACGACGTGCTCGAGGCCGGGGACCGAGAACCGCGGCTGGCCGGCGCGGGGGACCACGGGGCCGGACGGCGCGGGAACGGGAGCGGGTGCCGACGCGGCCGCTGCGACGAGCGCCGGGGCGTCGACGGGGGAGACCGGTGCGGGAGCCGAGGCGCCGGTGACCCGGTCGAACGGGGTCGTGTGCACGACGGGCGACATCGGGGCCGGGGGAAGGAGTGCCTCGGTCGGCGGGTAGTCGGGGACCACGGCGTCCGGGTCGAGTGCGTGCTGCGCGGCCGGACCGGGAGCGCTGCCCGGAGCCGGGACGCTGCCGGGCGTGACCCGGGGTGCCCTGGACTCGATCGTCTCCGGGGCGGGAGCGGACGGGACGGGCGTGGGGCGAGCCTCCAGGCCGGTGCCGGACGTGTCGACCGAGCCGGCCGCGCCGTCGCCCGGGCCGACCGCGCCGTCGACGAAGGGGGCCGTGACCCACGCCGGAACGGGCCGACGGGGTCGATCGGAATCGTGCATGCGATGCGACGCCACGTGCGCTGCTCCCTCCGTGTACTGATCCATCGTCAGTTGTAACGGCAACGCGTCGACCGGATGCAGCCCCAGTTCCGGGGTGATCGGTACGGTCGACGCATGGCAGTCATCGAACACCGTCCACTCGGCCCCTCCGGGCTCGTCGTCTCCACCGTCGGCCTCGGCTGCAACAACTTCGGCCGGGTCGGCACGGCGACCGAGACGCAGGAGGGCACCGACGCCGTCGTGCACGCCGCACTCGACGCCGGCGTCACCCTCCTCGACACCGCCGACATCTACGGCGGGACCCCCGGCCAGTCCGAGTCGATGCTCGGGAAGGCGATCGCCGGCCGTCGTGACGAGGTCGTCCTCGCGACGAAGTTCGGCATGGACATGCAGGGCGTCAACGGGCCGGACTGGGACGTCCGCGGCTCCCGCCGGTACGTGCGGCTCGCCGTGGAGTCGTCGCTGCAGCGCCTCGGGACGGACTGGATCGACCTGTACCAGATGCACCGCCCGGACCCGGTGACGCCGATCGAGGAGACCCTGTCGGTCCTCGACGACCTGGTCCGCGAGGGCAAGATCCGCTACATCGGGCACTCGAACTTCGCCGGGTGGCAGGTCGCCGAGGCCGAGCTGACCGCGTCGATCGCCGGCACCACGGCGTTCGTGTCGGCGCAGAACGAGTACAGCCCGCTGTCCCGCGGGGTCGAGGCCGAGGTGCTGCCGGCGGTCCGTGCGTACGCGCTCGGGTTCCTGCCGTTCTTCCCGCTCTACAACGGCCTCCTCAGCGGCAAGTACACGCGCGAGGGCGGCCCGGCTGACGGGCGTCTGTCGAAGCTGAAGCCGGAGCTGCTCGAGAGTGCTCCGTGGGACGCGCTCGAGGAGTACCAGCGGTTCTGCGACGAGCGCGACGTCACGATGCTGCAGGCGACGTTCGCGTGGCTCCTGGCGCAGCCGGGGCTGACGAGCGTGATCGCCGGGGCGACGAAGCCCGAGCAGATCGTGCAGAACGTCGAGGCCGGCACCACGTGGGTGCCGAGTGAGGACGACCTCGCCGAGATGACGGTCATCTTCGACGAGGCCTGAGCACGATCGGGCGTGCCGTCGCACGCCCGGCGCCCGGCTCACATGTCGCGGTAGCGCTTCGCGTCCGCCACGGCGAGCTCGAGGTCGAGCGCCGCGTACGGCTTGACGTAGCCGGGGGTGTCCCGCTGGATGCGCCATCCCTCGGCGAGCGGGCCGATGTCGACCGCGTCGAAGCCGAACTCGTCGAGGAGGTCCGCGACGGTCCGCTTCGCATCGGCGTCGTCGCCCGCCACGATGAGTGCACGGCGTCCCTCGGTGCCGCGCGGGGAGCCCGCCGTGGTGAGGTCCGCCGCCGCGATGTGGTTGAACGCCTTGACCACCCTCGCGCCGGGCAGGTGGTCCTGCAGCAGCTCCGCGGTGGTCGTCGTCTCGTCGTCGAGCGCGGCGATGTGGCCGTCGCGCTGCGGGTAGTAGTTGTTCGTGTCGATGACGACCTTGCCGACGAGCGGCTCGACGGGGATCGTCTCGATCGCGGCGAGCGGCGTGGTGACCACGACCAGGTCACCCGCTGCGGCGGCCTCGTCACGGGTGACGGCACGCGCGTGCTCGCCGAGCTCGGACACGAGGTCCTGCAGGGTCTCCGGACCGCGGGAGTTCGCGATCGCCACGTCGTAGCCGTTCCGGACGGCGAGCCGTGCGAGCTGCGATCCGATGTTGCCTGCGCCGATGATGCCGATCGTCGTGATGTCCTCAGTTGTCATGGTCACCACACAACGCCGTGCCGCTTGGTGCATTCCGAGGCATGATGGCGACATGGCACACGAGTTCCGCGACGAGGCCGACCAGAGCCGGTACGCGATGTACGTCGACGGTGAACTCGTGAGCGTGCTCGACTACCGCGAGAACGTCGACGCCGTCGCGTTCCCGCACACCTACACCGTGCCGAAGCACCGCGGGCACGGCTACGCCGCGGAACTCGTCGCGTACGCCGTCGGCGACGTCGAGGCGAAGAACGACAAGCGCATCGTCCCGATGTGCTGGTTCGTCGGCACCTGGTTCGACGAACACCCCGAGAAGGCACCACTGCTCAGCCGCAACGTCGCGGACTGAGACACCGAGGAGGCACCACCGTGCGACAGATCGTCCCCTTCATCTGGTACGACGGGCAGGCCGAGGAAGCCGCCACCTTCTACACCTCCGTCATCCCCGACTCGTCCGTGCAGAACGTGCAGCGGCTGCCCGACGGCACCACGATGGTCGTCGAGTTCGTCCTCGGCGGGAAGCCCTACCGCGCGATGAACGCCGGCCCCGGCCACCCGCACTCGGATGCGATCTCGTTCCAGATCGACGTCGACGACCAGGACGAGCTGGACCGGATCTGGGACGCGTTCCTCGACGCGGGCGGCACACCGTCGATGTGCGGGTGGCTCACCGACGCGTGGGGGGTTTCGTGGCAGGTCACCCCGGCGAACTGGGGCGAGCTGATGAGCGCCGGCGGTGACCCGGAGGGCCGGGCGCGGGCCTTCGACGCGATGATGCGCATGGTGAAGCTCGACATCCCCACGCTCGAAGCCGCGATCCGCGGCGAGTAGCCGGTCCGGCGACCCCGCCGGTATGGTGACCGGCAGATCAACACCGCCGTCGACCCGTGGGGGAGCGGCAGAAATGGCTGGAGGCACGATGGACCACCCGAGGTCCGACGTCCGCAACGCTGACATCGGACGCGCCTACACCGAGCTCTCACGCATCACCCGCCGCGCGAGCATCCGCGCCCGCGGAACCGAGTCCGTGCTCAGCGTCGTCGACCAGTCCCTCGTCGACTTCATCGTCCAGCACGAGGGCTGCATGGCGATCGACATCGCCCGCTACCTCCGCCTGAACCGTTCGACGATCTCCCGGCAGCTGTCCGGGCTCCTCGCGGCGGGGCTCATCCGCACGACCGACGGCGGCACCGGCAACGCCAAGCCGCTCGCGGCGACGGAAGCCGGGTGCGCCGCGCTCGAACGGTCCGTGCAGCTGCACCGCGACGCGCTCGACGAGCGGATCGCGAGCTGGTCGGACGACGACATCGCACTGCTCGCGGGGCTGCTCGAACGGCTCGGCGCCTCGGACGAGGCCGGACTCCCGATGCCGAACGGCGCGAACCGCCAGCCCGGGTCCGAGTGACCACGTCGCTCGTCCTGCTCTCGGACACGCACCTGCCGAAGCGCGCGAAGGACCTGCCGGCAGCGCTCTGGGCCGACATCGACGCCGCGGACCTCGTGGTGCACGCGGGGGACTGGGTGGACCTGGCGACGCTCGACGCGATCGAGGCCAGGAGCGCGGCGTTCGTCGGCGTCCGGGGGAACAACGACGGTCCGGAGTTCGACGACCGCCTGCCCCTCGTCGCCCGCTTCGAGGTCGAGGGGCTCCGCTTCGCGCTCGTGCACGAGACCGGCGCCGCGACCGGCCGTGAGCGGCGGGCGGCGGCGGAGTACCCGGACGTCGACGTGCTCGTGTTCGGGCACTCGCACATCCCGTGGGACACGACGGCCCCGGGTGGGCTGCGACTGCTCAACCCGGGGTCGCCGACGGACCGACGGCGTCAGCCCGACTACACCTGGATGCGCTGCACCGTGTCCGACGGAGCACTCGACGTCGCGCTGGTCCGGCTGGCCCCGGGAACGGCGGCGCCGACCACCGAGCCGCCGACGACCGCGCCCCCGAGCTCGTAGGGCATCCGGAAGAACGCCAGCTCCCACCGCGTGGAGTCCCGGAACGCCCGGGCCATCGCACCCCGCACGGCCGGACCCGCCGCCCGCGCCAGCGTCTCCACGTGCGCCGTGGCCGCGGCGCTCGACGCCCCGAACCCGGGGTCCCCGTACGCCGTGATCCAGTCCGCGTACGGGTGGCCGACCGGGGCGACCCCGAGCTGCGACCCGACCCAGGCGTAGAGCCGGAAGCACGGAAGGACCGCTGCGGCGAGGACCGCGGCCTCGCCGGAGTCCGCGGCCGCCCGCAGGTGCGCGAGGTACCCGGCGCTCGTGGGGTGCACAGGGTCGTCGGCGTGCGTGCCGGCGAGGCGCCGGTGGTGCAGGCTCGCCGCCTCGTCGGCGCAGCCGGCAGCGGCTGCCGCCCAGAACGCCGCGGCCTCGGACCCTGCGGCTGCAGCACGACCGACCGCGGCGAGGTGCCCCTCGTACGCCCGCAGGTAGTGCACGTCCTGCGCCAGGTACCCGGCGAACACGTCGGGCTCGAGCGTGCCGTCGGCCATCCGCACGAGGAAGGGCGCCCGGATGGTCTCGTCGAGCACCGCCCGCACGTCGTCCCACCACACGTCCGTGTACCGGGGCTCCGGCAGGGCCGCCCGGAGCTGCGCGCCGTGGTCGACCGGCCCGTTGCCGCTCCCGACCTCGAGTGCGTCCGCCCCGCGGAGCGCCGCCGTCAACCAGTCCTTCGCCACGCCGACCGCGATCTCCCAGTCGCCGTGCCGCGCCGCCAGGGTCGCGATCGCGCTCGAGAGCGAGCACCCGGTGCCGTGTGTGTTCGCGGTGTCGACGCGCGGTGCGGAGAACACCCGCGCGGTGCCGTCCGGCGCGACGAGCACGTCGTCCGAGGTCGGCCCCGCCGCGTGCCCGCCCTTCGCGAGCACCAGGACGTCCCAGCGCGCCGCGACCGCACGAGCGGCATCGAGCGGATCCGTGGCCGCAGCGCCGGCCAGCCCGGCCGACCCCGCCGATCCAGACGGCCCCGTCGGCCCCGCCAGCCCCGCCAGCACCGCGAGCTCGGCCCGGTTCGGCGTCACGAGGTCCGCCAACACCAGCAGCTCGGTCATCGCCTGCTCGGCGTCGGCGTCGAGCAGCCGGTCACCACTCGTCGCCACCATCACCGGGTCCACGACCACGACCGGCGGCCGGTTCGTGCGGAGCCAGTCGGTCACCTCACGGACGGCGGCTGCAGTGGCGAGCATCCCGGTCTTCACCGCGTCCACGACGACGTCGTCGGACACGGCGTCGAGCTGGTCGCGCAGGACGCGGACGTCCGGCACGTGCACCGACCGCACGCCGCGCGTGTTCTGCGCGACGACGGCCGTCACGACCGCCATGCCGTACCCGTCGTGCGCCGCGATCGACTTCAGGTCGGCCTGCAGCCCGGCGCCGCCGGTCGGGTCGGTCCCGGCGATGCTCAGCACGCGCACCGGCCCGCTCATCGCGCGGCTCCGGTCGACCCGGTCCGGAGGCTCGCCACGCGCCCGTCACGTGCCGCCGCGGTGCCGACACGGCCGGCCCCCGAGCCCGCCCACGCCGCCACGTACGCCGCGGCCGCCGACCCCGGGTCGGGCGCCGCGCAGATCCCGGACACCACGGCGATGCCCGCCGCACCGACCGCGTGCAGGGGTGCGACGTCGTCGAGGTCCACTCCGCCGATCGCGACGCACGGCAGGTCCGTCGCTGCCGCGAGCCTCGCGATCCCCTCGTACCCGAGCGCCGGCGGGTGGTCCGGCTTCGTCGACGTGGGGTGCACGACCCCGACACCGAGCAGGTCGACCGTGCCGCGGGGGAGCCGCTCGAGGGCAGCGAGGTGCGCCGGGGTGTTCGCCGTCAGACCGACGTGTGCGTCCGGCCCGAGGAGCGCCCGCGCCGCCGACACCGGCACGTCGGACTGCCCGAGGTGCACCCCGGCGACCCGGTGCCCAGCGTGCCGAGCGGCCAGGGCGACGTCGAGCCGGTCGTCCACGACGACCTCCGCCCGGTCGCCGACGGCATCAGCGACCGCACCGGTCAGTGCGAGGAGGTCCCGCGCACTCGCCTGCTTGTCCCGCACCTGCACGATCCGGACCCCGGCGTGCACGGCCGCCCGGACGACGCCGAGCACCCCGAGCCCGTGCCGGTCGCAGAGCACGGGGTCGGTGACGAGGTAGACGCCGAGGTCCCTCATGCCGCCGTCTCCTCGCTGATGCGCGCCTCGCGGACCACGTCCTCCGGGGTCAGCGACGCGAGCCGGTCCAGGAACAGCGGCTGGAACGTCCCCGGACCGCCGGCGTCCCGCGCAGCCAGTTCGGCCGCGATCGTGTGCACGGCGGTCCCGGCGACGGCGGCGGCGACCGGGTCGCCGGGGCTCACCGACGCGAACGCGGCGATCACCGCGCCGAGCGCGCAGCCCCCGCCGGTGATCCGGGTGAGGAGCCCCGTGCCGTTCGCGATCCGGACCGGCGTGACGGAGCCGCCCGGGGCACTCGACCCGACCACGAGGTCGACGGCACCGGACACGGCCACCGCGCCCACGAGCCTCCCGGCGGTCGCATCGACGGCGGACGCTCGCGCGTCATCGGTGCTGGCCGTGCTGTCCACCCCGCGCCCACCGGCGGAGGAACCGAGGAGGGCGAGGACCTCCGACGCGTTGCCCCGCAGCACCGTCGGACGGAGCGCCAGCAGGTCGCGGGCCAGTGCGGTGCGCACCGGCAGTGAGCCGACCGCGACCGGGTCGAGGACCCACGGGGTCCCCGACTCGGCGGCAGCGGCGGCCGCCTCGAGCGACGCCGTCCGCGGCTCGGCGTGCGGGGTGCCGGTGTTCACCAGGAGCGCGTCGGCGATCCGGGCGAACGGACCGGCCTCGGTCGGCACGTCGACCATCGCAGCGGAGGCGCCGAGCGCCAAGAGCACGTTCGCCGTGACGTTCTGCACCACCGTGTTCGTGATGCACTGCACCAGGGGACTCCTGGCCCTGACGGCCTCGAGGAGTTCAGCGGTGCGTTCAGCCCGTGCGGGCGCAGCGGTTTCCATGGACGATCCCTTCGCGAGTACGAGCTCGAGCAGGTTCGACGGGTGTGATCTCAGCCGCTGGATGCGGCACCCCGTGTCTCGATCAGCACCGTACACGACGCCCGCGGTCACATGACGGCCCGTCCACGGGCGCGTGTGGAAGGGTGGGAGCGTGCCCGATGCCCTGCCTCCCGGTCCGCCGCCCGGCCCCCGCGACCCCGGCGACGCCTGGGCGTACGGACCCGACGGCACCAAGGCGTGGGGCGTGTTCGGCGCCGCCGGACTGCTCGTCGACGACGGCCACGGACGCGTGCTCCTGCAGCACCGCGTCGAGTGGAGCCACCACGGCGGCACCTGGGGCATCCCGGGCGGCGCACGCCACCAGCACGAGGACGCGGTCACCGGCGCGCTCCGCGAATCAGCGGAGGAAGCCGGCGTCCCGCTCGACGGGGTCGACCTCCGGCACACGTCCGTGCTCGACCTCGGGTACTGGACCTACACGACCGTCGTCGGACGGGCGAGCACGCCGTTCGAACCGGTGATCAGCGACCGGGAGAGCCTCGCGCTGTCCTGGATCCCGCTCGCCGAGGTCGACACGCTGCCGCTGCACCCGGGCTTCGGAGCATCGTGGCCCGCGCTCCGCGACGCGATCGGCACCACGCCGCACGTCGTCGTCGACGCGGCGAACGTCGTCGGGAGCGTGCCCGACGGGTGGTGGAAGGACCGGGCGGGGGCTGCCGGGCGGCTGCTGTCGCAGGTGACGGCGCTCGCCGCGGTGGGGCTGCCCGCCGATGCGCTGGGGCTCGGGTTCACGCAGTGGTGGCCGCGGTGGACCGTGGTGCTCGAGGGCGCGGCGGTCGCTGCGTCTGCTGCTGACGCAGGGCCTGTGTCGGTGGTACGCGCGCCGGGGTCCGGGGACGACGCGATCGTCGCCGCTGCCGCAGCGGCACTCGACGCTGGGCACGCCCCGGTCGTCGTCGTGACGGCGGACAGGGAGCTGCGGGAGCGGGTGTCGGCGCTGGGCGCCGACGTGTCCACGCGCGGCCCGAGCTGGCTCCGCGACCGGCTGTAGCGCGCTGCGCCCCGCGCTGCGCGCGCCCGCGCCCCGCGCCCCGCGCTGCGCGCGCCCGCGCCCGCGCCCGGCGCCGCGCCTACGCGCCCGGGATGTGCCGGCGTGACGACACCAGCACGCCGCCCCACGACACGAGCCCGAGCGCCACGATGACGGCGAGGACGACCGGCAGCGCCACGACGCCCGCCACCGCCGCGATGACCGCCGGCGCCAGGAACCCCGCGTACGCCGCCGCGTAGAACACCCCCGTCAGCCCGGCGAGGTCCCGCGGCCCCGCGATCCGCTGCACCTCGAGCAGCGACGACACGAGCCCGAAGCCGATCCCGACGCCGATGACCACGTTGGCCGCGAGCCCGATCCACACCGACTGCAGCACGATCGCCACGCCGACGACCGCGATCCCGAGCGTCATCAGGAACACCGCCCACGCGAGCCCCCTGGCCGAGGTGATCGAGTGGACCCGCTTCGCGATCGGCTGGACCGCGCTGGACACCCCGAGTGCGACGACGGTCGCGGCGGTGGCGAACACGAGCCCCCACGCCCCGGTGGCCCCCACGAGCCGGGTCGGCAGGTACCCGTACCCGATCGCGGCCGAGCCGAAGATCCACGGCGCGGCGACGAGCACCACGCGGGTGAACCGGCGGTGTCCGGCGCTCGGGACGCGGAGCTGGCGCCACCAGGGTCCGGGGAGGCCACCCGAGGTCTGCGTCTCCGGCGTCCGCCACACGACGACGGCGAAGGGCAGCGCGACAGCGATGTGGATGAGGAAGGGCAGCACCTCGGGGATCGGTCCCCACTGCGCGATGAGCCCCGCGACGAGCGCGCCGGACGCCGAGCCGAGCGTGAACGCCAGCGATGCCCGTCGTGCTCCGGCCCCGGCGTCCGCGGCCCGGTCGAAGCGGCCCTGCGAGAGCTCCTTCACCCAGCTGTTCCCGACCGCCATCGCGATGCCGACCGTCACGCCGGAGAACAGTCGCCCGATCGCGAGGAACTCCGGTCCGAGCGGCCCGAGCGCGAGCAACCCGCTGCCGAGCACCGCCGACCCGATGCCGGCGAGCATGAGCGGGCGACGGCCGTGCCGGTCGGACAGGGACCCGGCGATGAGCAGTGCCGGCGCGAGCCCGAGCACGTAGACGCCGAGGAAGACGTTGACGAGCACCGACGAGTAGTGCGCACGCTGTTCGTACATGAGCAGCAGCGGGCTGAACTGGTTGCCGCCCCACGAGCACACGAACACGGCACCCCAGACTGCGACCCACGGCATCACCCGGGCGCGCGGCAGCGCGACGGAGCCCGTGGTGGGGATCGATCCGGTCGCGCTCACAGGGCGCCCCGGTGCGATGCGACGTGGTCGTGGAGCACGGCCGCGTACCGGGCGGCGTCCCCGTCCTCGAGTGCGGCGGCGAGCGCGCGGTGGTCGTCGAGCGACGACTGCAGCTGGGACGGCTGCACCCGCATCAGCTGGTGCCGGAGCCGCTGCTGCCGGTCGCGCAGGGTCCGCGCGAACAGCACGGCGATCGCGTTCCGCGACGCGCCGATCACGGCGCCGTGGAACTCGGCGTCCACCTCGATGAAGCGGTCGACGTCCCCGTCGGCGACCGCGGTCGCCTGTTCCGCCAGCATGGCCTGGAGGCTCGGGGCGAGGTCCGCCACGCGACCGTCGGTCACGACCCGGCTGGCCGCGGTGCTCTCGATCGCCTCGCGCATCTCCAGCACGTCCGCCGCCTCGTTCGGGGACATCGGGCGCACGACGGCGCCCTTGCGGGACTCGAGCGTGAGGAGTTCCTCGGCCGCCAGGCGCAGGAACGCCTCGTGCACCGGCGTCCGGGAGACCCCGAGGTCCTGGCAGAGGGCGTTCTCGCTGATGGCGGTGCCGCCGGGCAGGTCGCCGCGGATGATCGCGCGCTTGACGTGGTCGTAGGCCCGGTCCGACGCGGCCTGGGCGCTGGTCGTGCTGCTGTTCACGGGCTCGATCCTACGCCTTGCATGCAACGGTGCATACGGATGTGAGCACGCTTCCGACCGTCGTATGTGTGCGAATGGATCGCGACATCATCAGCCACGGCCCGATACGCTCTCCCACACGCCGGAAGCACGTCAACGGAGACGACCGCGACAGGAGGGCTCCCATGGAGCGCATCACCAGGGCAGATGACCGAGTCCACCGGCCTGCCGGGCCGTGGACGCCCACCGTCCACCGCCTGCTCGGGCACCTCCACGAACAGGGGTTCGTGGCTGCACCGGAACCGATCGAGCTCGGGCACACCCTCGAGACCGTGTCGTTCGTGCCCGGCGTCGCGGGGGAGTACCCGTGGACCGAGGACATCGCGAGCGAAGCGGCCCTCGTCACGAGCGCCCGGATGCTCCGGCACTACCACGACGCCGCGGCGACCTTCCCCCTCGACGAGGACACCGACGTCTGGTCCCAGTCGGCCCGGGCGCCCGTGGAGACCGTCGTGCACGGTGACTTCGCCCCGTACAACTGCGTCTACGACGGCATCGCCGCCGTCGGGATCATCGACTTCGACACCGCGCACCCCGGGCCGCGCGTCTGGGACGTGGCGAGCGCGGTCTACCGGTTCGCCCCGTTCACCACGGGGGAGGTCGAGGGGTCGACGGCCCCCGCCCTCGAGCAGCGCCTCGCCCGGGCCGCGGAGTTCTGCCGTGCCTACGGCCTCGACGAACCGTCCCGGGCACGGCTCGCGGACACGATGGTGGCGTCGATCGTGGCGCTCGTCACGACGCTCGAGTCCGAAGCTTCGGCGGGCAACCCGAAGTTCATCAGCGACCTCGCACACGGGCACGCCGAGCTGTACCGCGCCGACGTGGCGTACATCGAGCAGCACGTCGACGACATCGCCGCCGCGGTGGCCTGAGCTCGCCGTGATCACCCCCGCACGCCTCCGGGCGATGCGCCTCGCCGCGCAGGGGGTCGGGGTGTCCGGCGGGTCGGCGCTCGACGTCGTCACGCACATGACGGCGCTCCAGGCGCAGGACCTCGGGCAGTCGCTCTGGGCGATCGGGTCCCGCGCGCTCGGACGCACCCGGGCCGACGTCCGCGCCGCGTTCGACCGCGGGGAGTTCGTCCGCTCGTGGCCGATGCGCGGCACGCTGCACGTGCTGCGGCCCGACGACCTCCGGATGCTCCTCTCCCTGACGGCATCGCGGACGTTCACGACGCTGACCCGCCGTGCCGGCCAGCTCGGCATCGACGACGCGCTCGTCGCCCGCGCCCGTGACATCACCGTCGAGGCGCTCGGCGGCGGCCGGTCGCTCGATCGTGACGGGATCCTCGGCCGCTACCGCGACGCCGGCATCGACCCTGCCGGCGGCCGCGGGTACCACCTGCTGCTCCACCTGGCGCAGGAGGGCCTCGTCGCCTGGGGGCCGACCGGCCGCGTCGGGCAGGAGCTCGTGCTGCTCGACGAGTGGGCGCCCGCCACGGAGTCCGTGCCCGACCGGGACGAGGCGCTCCGGCGGACGCTCGTCGGGTACCTCCGCGGCCGCGGCCCGGCGACCGAGGTCGACGCCGCGAACTGGACCAAGCTCCCGCTCGGGGACCTCCGTCGCGCCCGGGCCGCGGCCGGCGACGCGGTGGAGGACCTCGGCGACGGACTCCTCGCCCTCGCCGACCGGCCGGAGCCCGGTGGCGTCGCGACCGGGCAGCTGCTGCCGGGCTTCGACGAGTACCTCCTCGGGTACGCGGACCGCAGCGGGCACCTCGACGCCGTGCACGCGGACCGGGTCGTCCCCGGCGGCAACGGCATGTTCCTGCCGATGGCCGTGCACCGCGGACAGGTCGTCGGCACGTGGAAGAGCGCCGAGCGCACCCGGGACGTCCGCACCACGGTGACCCCGTTCGTGCCGCTGGCCGCGCCGGCGGTCCGCGCGCTCGAGTCCGCGGCCGCCCACCACGCGCGCTTCCTCGGCCTGCCCCTGGTGATCGAGGTCCTGGACGCACCCGCCTGACCACCCGACCGGCCCCGGCGACCCGACACAACCTCTCCCCACCGGCACGGCCGCCACGCCGCTGGCGCGTCGCGCCGGTACCGGCGGCGTGGGCCCAGGAGGTGCCCAGCGCGCGTGCGGCGGATGCATACGCGCCGTCGGGTACTGTGCCAGGGCCATGACCGACAGCCCGGCCGACGCCACCCCGTACGAAGTCCTCGGCGTTGCCGCGACCGCCGACGACGAGGAACTCCGTCGCGCCTACCGACGTGCCGCCCGCGAGACGCACCCCGACCTCGGCGGCGACGCCGTCCGGTTCCGGCGCGTGCAGATCGCGTGGGAGCGAGTCGGCACGCCGGCCGCGCGTCGCGCCTACGACTCCGGATCGCGCCCGACGTCCGCCCCGTCGGGCAGCTCTGCCTGGAGGCCCGGGTCCGGTCGCGACGAGTACGCACCACCCACGGCGCGCCGCGACTCCCGACCCCGCGCCCGGTCACACGGACACCCCGGCGGTCGGTCGCGTGAGGTGTTCCTCGCGGCAGAGCGCGAGTGGGTCGGGCTCGGCGACCCCATCGAGGACCCGTACGACCCGGGGCTCATCCGGTCCGCCCCGCGGTACATCCGCCGGCTGCTCGGCGAGGCCCTCGCAGAAGAGGCGACCGCGTCGATCGTCGCGGACATGGGCATCGGCGTGACCGTCTGGCACGACCTCGACGCCGGAGCCGAAGGCAAGCTCGACCACGTCGTGCTCATGCCGAGCGGGCTCTGGGCTCTGGAGTCGATCGACTGGGGCGGCCCCGTCACCATCGACCACGGCGAGATCGTGGGGGAGACCCTCGAGCCGGGGGAGCGCCCCGTGAAGGAGCTCGTCCGCGCGGCCCGGGCCGTGCAGAAGCAGACGCGCGTGCGGTTCACCGGCCGGCTGCTCGTCGTGCCGGACTCCGCGGTCGACCACGACGTGCAGGTCGTCGGGCCGCAGCGGAAGCCCACCGCGCTGGTCGTCCGACGGAGTGCACTCGGGCAGGTGCTCAACGGTGTCTGGTCGCCCGAGGGTGCGGTCGACGTGTTCGAGATCCGCGACCGACTGCAGCAGACGGTCCGCTTCATCTGACGCCGGCCCGGCCCGGGGTCAGTAACCGCGGAGCTTCTCGAGGTCCCGGCGCTCCCGCTTGCTCGGACGTCCCGCGCCGCGGTCGCGCATCGGGACGAACCCGGCCTCTTCCTTCGGCAGGCGCGGCGGGGTCTTGTCCTCGAGGTGCTTCGCCGCCTCGGTCGCTCCGACGCGCTTGAGGATGAGGCTCTTCACGACGACGATCCGGTCGAAGCCGGCCTGGCGCACGCGGACCTCGTCCCCGGGGCCGACCGGCTGCGAGGGCTTCGCGCGCTCGCCGTTCACCTTGACGTGCCCGGCCTTGCACGCGGTCGTCGCGGCGGACCGGGTCTTCGTGATCCGGACCGCCCAGATCCAACTGTCCACCCGGGCCTTGTCCATGCCCCCACCCTAGGCGCGCCCGCCCCGCGCACGCCGAGCGGGCGAAATGCCCGGGTCACATGCCCGCCCAGGCCTGGTATTTCGCCCGCTCGACCGCCGCGGGCCGGACACGTACGCTCAGGGGCATGGACGGCAGCGAGCAGGCGCGGGTCGCCCGGGCCCTGGCGCTCGGGGTCCTGCACGACGCCGCACTCGGCGAGCGGGTCGTCGTCCGGGCCCACGACGGCGACGGTGCCCGGGACGCCCTCGGCGAGCTCGCCGCACGCACGCCCGACTCCGTCACGATCGACACCCGCCGCGGCCCGGTCCGGGTCGCCCTCGCCGACGTCGTCGCCGCGAAGCGCGTCCCGCCGCCCCCGGCACCCCGCCCGCGCTGACCTCGCCCGCGCCACCTCGCACCGTGCGAGGTGGCGAAGCCGGACGCGCGCGGCGAGCCGCCCGCGCCCGAGCGCCCGCCCCGTCGTAGCCTCGGGCCATGCCCGTCCCCGTCCCACTCGGCACCGAGGACCGCACCGCCCGCGTCACCCTCCGCCGCCCCGACTCGTGGCAGCGCGAAGACGTCGCCCAGGCGGACCTGCGCGTCACCGGCGACGACGTCGTCATCACCGTCCGCTCCCGCCCGAGCGACCGGGCCATCGGCGACGAGAACGGCTCGCTGCTCGACCGCCTCCCGGGCTCGGTCGACGGCCTGCTCCTCGTCGGCTGCGACGTCTGGGGCACGGTCGGCGCACCGGCACGGCTCGTCGAGTACGTCCGACCCGACGCCGGCCGCGATGACGGGCACGAGGACACGGACGGCCCCGGCGACATCGTCGGCGCGCACCTGCTCTTCGTGACCGGGCGGCACCGCGTCGACGTCACGATCGAACGCCCCCTCGCCCGCCTCGACGACACCGACGACGTCGTGTTCGCCGTCCTCGACTCCGTCCGCGCCGTCGGCCCGGTCTCCGCGACCTCCCCGCGGGAGCTCGAACCGCTCCCGGACGCCGCAGCCCCCGCCGAGATCACCGGCGCGCGCCTCGGCCACGAGGCCCTCACGACCCTGACGAGCATGGCCGGCAAGCGGTGGAGCCCGACGCTCCTCCGCACCCCCGGCGGCCGCGCACTCGTCGAGGCCGGCCTCGTCAGCCGATTCGGCACGGTCCCCGCGACCACGCAGGAACTGCTCGACCCGTGGAGCGGCGACGCCCAGCCGACCACGCTGGAACAGCACCTGCCCGACGGGCGCGTGTCGCGCCTCCAGGCCTGGTCCGGAACGGTGGTCGACGCACCGGACGACACCGTCTCCGTCGTCACGCGGCTGGCGGCCGAGCGCGTGGTCGCCGTGGCGGCCGGGAGGCTCGGTGTCGGTCCGGCATGGACCTTCCCGTTCCGCACGGAGACGCTCAGGGCCGACCTGCTCGGAAGGCGGTTGGCCGGTGGGGACGACGCTCCCGACCTGCCCGCGGCGATCGGGGAGGCCGATCCCCGGCTCGCCCGGTTCTGGGCGGCACCGTGGACCGTGTCGCACCTGCGCCGCCCCGGCAAGCCGCGACCGATCACGATCGTGCACGCGGACGGCATCGGCTTCGCGCGCGTCGGACGCACGGAGGCCGGCGCCTCCGCGTTCTCTGCGGAGTCGCCGGCCAACGTGTACCGGTCACTGGTGCGATCGTTCCTCGCCCCTGCCGACTAGAGCGCGGGGCCCGCGGTGAGTGTCACCGTGACGGTCGCAGCCGTGCCCGCGCTGTTCGTGTAGCCGACGGAGACCTTGTCGCCGACCGACTTCGACTGGATGACCTGCGTCAGCTGGTCGGACGTCGTGATCGCGGTGCCGTCGATCGAGGTGATCGTGTCTCCGGCGGCGAGTCCGGCGGTCGCGGCTCCCGAGCCCTCGACCGTGCCGGCGACGGCGACGCCGCTCGTGGTGCCGGTCGCGGTGCTGCTGATCTCCACGCCGAGGAACGCCGGCAGGCCGATCGTGATGGTCGAGGAGGACTCGCCCGCCAGGATCTTCGTCGCGATGGCCTTCGCCGTGGTGATCGGGATGGCGTAGCCGGTGACGTCCGTCGTGCCGGAGGACGCCGCGGTCGCCATGCCGACGACCTCGCCCTCGGAGTCGAGCACCGGGCCGCCGGAGTCACCCGAGACGATGTTCGCCGCGACCTCGATCAGGCCGGTGAGGGACTCGGTCCCGGTGCCGGACTCGCTCTGGACCTGGATGTCCTGGTCGGTCGCGGTGACGGTGCCCTCCGCGGCGACGAGGTTGCCCGTTCCCTCCGCGTTGCCGACGTCGGTGACGGTGTCGCCGGTGCTCGGCTCGCCGTCGTCGTCGAGCTTCACGGTGGAGAGGCCGGACGCGTCCTCGAGCTTCAGGACCGCGACGTCGTTCGTGGCGTCGGCCCCGACCACGTCGGCCTTGTACTCCTTGCCGGTGGTCTCGTCGGTGACGGTGATGCTCGTCGCGCCCTGGATGACGTGGTTGTTCGTGAGGATCGTGCCGTCGGAGGTCAGGATCATGCCGGTGCCGGCGGCCTGCGAGGACTCGTCGTAGTTCAGGACGGTGTTGATCGTGACGACGCCCTTCTTCTGGGCGGTCGTCGCGGCCGTGGCGGCGGACTCGGTGCTCGTCCCCGAGCTGCTGCCGCTGCTGTCGCTGCCGTCACCCGGGACGGTGAAGCCGTTCGTGCCGCTGCCGTCGGTGCCGCTGCCGGTGTCCGGCGTCGTCGTGGTGCCCTGCGACTGGCTCGAGGTGGTCTCGGTGCTCTGCGAGGAGAGCCCGAGCGCCGTGCCGCCGGCCGCGCCGACGATCGCGAGCGCCGCGATGCCGGAGCCGATCATCAGCCCGAGCTTGCGCTTCTTGGTGCCGGGGCGGGTGCCGAAGGCGCCGGTCCAGCCCTGGTGGCCGGGGGCGGCTGCGCCGTACGGCTGGCCGTAGGGGGCGCCGTGCTGGGCACCGGTCTGCTCGCCGTGCTGGGCGGCGTGCGTCCAGGCGTTGGCGGCACCGGTGAGGGCCGGGCTGCCGACGAGGTACGGGCCGCGGCCGTCGGCGGCGTAGGCGTAGGGGCCGGAGCCGTCGGGAGCGTAGAGGTACGGACCGGAGCCGTCGAACGCGTAGGCCGGGCGGAGCGTCGAAGCGTCCGCGTGCGGGGCCTCCCACGTCGAGCGGGGGGCGGTGTCCTGTGCGTCGATCGGCGTCGTGCCCGGTTCGGCGTCGGGGTTCGGGGTCTCGTTCATCGGTGCTCTCCGGTCGCTCTCGACGTCCCGGTCGGGCGTCGATGGATACGAGTACAAGCCCGTTCCCAATGACGAACCTATGAGCGACCCCTGCGCATGCTCATGACTCGCTCGGCGATCGCCGTGGACGGTCGCACGTTAGGGTTGCCTCACCTCTCATGCGTTCCCCGTCGCCCGCGCCTCCCGCGCCCAGCTCCGTGCCCCGACTCGTCGGGGCGACCGTCCTCGCGGTCGTGGTGCTCGCCGTCGCCGTGGCGCTCAGCATCGCCTTCGGGTCGCGGCCGATCCCGCTGGCCACGGTGTTCGACGCGGTCACGCACCCCGGCCGGAACGACGAGATCGGGCTCATCGTGCTCGGCAACCGGGTCCCGCGGACCGTCGTCGGACTGCTCGCCGGTGCGGCACTCGGGGTCGCCGGCGCCGTCATGCAGGGCGTCACGCGCAACCCGCTCGCCGACCCGAGCGTGCTCGGCATCAACTCCGGCGCGGCCCTCGCCGTCGTCACCGGCATCGCGCTGTTCGGCATCAGCGGCACCGCGGCGTACCTGCCGTTCGCGTTCGCCGGCGCCGCCCTGGCGGCGCTCCTCGTCTACGGCATCGCCGCCGTCGCGAAGCGCGGACTGACCCCGGTCGGCCTCGCGCTGTCCGGCGCCGTGGTGGCCGCGGCGCTCGCGTCCATCACGACCGCGGTCCTCGTGACGAGCCAGAGCCTCCTCGACCAGCTGCGCTTCTGGCAGGTGGGTGCGCTCGCGGGCAAGGACCTCGGCACCGCCGGCGTCGTCACGATCCCGGTGCTCGTCGGGCTCGTCATCGCGTTCGCGCTCGGTCGGTCGCTGAACACCCTGGCGCTCGGCGACGAGCTCGCCGCCTCCCTCGGGCAGCGCGTCGTGCTCGTCCGCGCCGTCGGCGGGCTCGTGACCGTGCTGCTCGCCGGCTCCGCGGTCGCCGCAGCCGGCCCCATCGCGTTCATCGGGCTCGCCGTGCCGCACGCCGTCCGGCGCCTGAGCGGACCGGACCACCGCTGGACGATCCTGCTGTCGGCGATCGTCGCACCGGCGCTGCTCCTCGTCGCCGACGTCATCGGCCGGGTCGTCGCGTACCCGGGGGAGCTGCAGGTCGGCATCGTCACGGCGCTGATCGGCGCGCCGGTGTTCATCGGGCTCGTCCGGTCGAAGGCGGTGAAGGGGCTGTGAGCGCCGTGGTCGTCCGTGTGCGCGCCGCCGTCCGCGGGCTCCGACGCGAACTCGTCGTGCTCGGGGCCGTCGTCGTCGTGCTCGTCGCGCTCGTGCTCGTCGGCCTCGGTGTCGGCGAGATCCCGCTCTCCCCGGGCCAGGTCGTCGCCGCGCTCTTCGGGCACGGCGACACCGTGTCGGACTTCGTGATCGGCCAGCTCCGCGGTCCCCGCACCCTGGCCGCGCTGCTCGTCGGCGCGAGCCTCGGCGTCGCTGGGGGCATCGTCCAGAGCGTCGTCCGGAACCCGATCGCCAGCCCGGACGTCATCGGGATCACGTCGGGCGCGAGCGCGTCCGGGCTCACCGCGATCGTGCTCTTCGGCGCATCGGGGGCGTCGCTGTTCACCGTCGTGCTCATCGGCGCCGTGCTGGTCTCGCTGGTGATCGGCGGGCTCGCGTGGCGCCGCGGGATCACCGGCAACCGGGTCGTGCTCGTCGGGATCGGCGTCGCGGCGATGTCGCTCAGTGTCACCGGTTGGATGCTCACGAGCGGCACCGTGCAGCAGGCGGGGACGGCGCTCCTGTGGCTCTCCGGCAGCCTCAACGCGGTGGACCGTGGGGTCGTCGGGCTCCTCGGCGTCGGGTTCGTCGTGCTCATGGTCGCGGCGCTGGTGCAGTCGCCGCGGCTCACGGTGCTGACCCTCGGGGACGAGGTCGCGGCGTCCCTCGGACTGCGGCCGAACCGGGCGAAGGTGCTGCTGCTCCTCACCGCGGTGCTCCTCACCGCCGCTGCCGTCGCGACCGCCGGACCGGTGTCGTTCGTCGCGCTGATGGCGGCGCCGATCGCGCGGCGGCTCGTCGGCGGGGGGCGGGTCGCGCTCGGGGTGTCGGCGGCGGTCGGCGCGGTGATCGTGCTCGCGAGCGACCTCATCGCGCAGTTCGCGATCCCGGGCAACGCGCTGCCGGTCGGCGTCGTGACGGGTGTCGTCGGTGCCCCGTACCTCCTCTGGCTCCTGGCCCGAGGCCGCTGACGCGCCTGCGCGCGCGGCACCCGCCGCGCTCGCGCGCCGCGCGCCCGCCGAAACCCGCCCGCTGAGATCGCACTTCGTGTCGGGTGCCCGCGACCGAGGCGACACGGACTGCGATCTCACCGGGGGTGCCCGCGACCGAGGCGACACGGACTGCGATCTCACCGGGGGTGCCCGCGACCGAGGCGACACGGACTGAGATCGCACTTCGTGTCGGGTGCCTGCGACCGAGGCGACACGGACTGCGATCTCACCGGGGGTGCCCGCGACCGAGGCGACACCGGCGCGCGACGGGGTGACGCGCGGGGCGGGGGTGCGCCGAGCCTCCCGGCCGGGTGTGACGCGACACGCCTGCGGGTGCGCCGGTACGGGGATCCGCGCGGGATTGCGGTTTTCCGCACGGCACGCTCAGAACCCCCCTTCCGGGTGTCCACGCCCCCCGCGGTGTCCCCCTAACGTCGGACACGACCCCGGACTCCCGACAGTGCCCCACCCGAGCGAGCGCTGGTCCGGTCGAACGAAGGACACCCATGCCCGAACAGCTCGACGACGCGCCCGTGCGCCGTCGGCAGTGGGGTTCCGAGCGGCGTACCCACCCGCTCGACACCCTGCACGCCCGCCCCTCCGACCGGAAGCTCGTCTCCGGCCGCATCGCCATCATCCTGACCATCGCGTTCTGGCTCGCCTACGTGATCTACACGGTGATCCGCCAGTTCCTGAACTACGGCACCGAGAGCTTCCGGTTCACCACCGAGGCGCTGTCCTACCTGGTCGTGGTCACCTTCCTGACGTTCTCCGCGCTGATGCACCTGGTCGCACGGCAGGGGGCGCTCGAGCGCTTCGCCACTCACGTCCGCGTGCCGCGCGCCGAGCTCGACCGGCACTTCGGCGAGGGGCACGAGTCCCCGCTGACGGTCCTCGTGCCGAGCTACGCCGAGGAGCCGGACGTCATCGCGACGACGCTCTGGTCCGCCGCACTGCAGGAGTACCCGTCGCTCCGGGTGGTGCTGCTCGTCGACGACGCGCCGTTCCCGACCGACCCCGAGACGCTCGACAAGCTGCAGCGCACCCGCGCGGTCGCAGCCACCATCCAGAACCAGCTCGCCCCCGCGGCCGAGCGGTTCCAGGAGGCGCTGCTCTCCGCCGAGGTGGAGGCGTCGCACACCCCCGTCGCGACCGTCGACTCGCTCCGCACCCTCGTCGAGCACCACCGCTGGGCCGACGCCTGGCTGCGCCGGCACGCCCGGGAGCACGATGTCGTCGACCACGTCGACCACTTCTTCCACGACCAGGTCCTCGTCGCCCTGGCGGACGAGCTGCGGCTGACGTCCGAGGCACTCGAAGCGGCGATCGTGGACGCGCTGGACGCCGACGCCGGGGCGCACGGCGACGCCGGCGCTGACGCCGGGGCGCACGCCGACGCCGGCGCTGACGCCCGCGCGCACGGTGCCCTGCTCACCGAGATCCCCTCGTCCCGCGTCGTGGAACTCCAGCGCCGCCTTGCCTGGACCTTCACCGCCGAGATCACCACGTTCGAGCGGAAGCGCTTCGCGAACCTCTCGGACGAGGCGAACAAGGCGATGAACCTGAACTCGTACATCGGCCTGCTCGGCGGTGCGTACGCGTTCGACGAGACCGCGTCGGGCACGATCCTCCGCACGGTCACCGACCCGGCGACCGCCGACCTCGTCGTGCCCGCGTCGGACTACGTCCTGACGCTCGACGCCGACTCGGTCCTGCTCCGCGACTACTGCCTGCGCCTGGTGTACTTCCTCGAGCAGCCGGAGAACGCCCGCGTCGCCGTCACGCAGACCCCGTACTCGTCGTTCCGCGGCGCTGCGACCCGCATCGAGCGGCTCGCCGGGGCGACGACCGACATCCAGCACATCCTCCACCAGGGCATGTCGCGCCACAACGCGACCTTCTGGGTCGGCGCGAACGCGGTCATCCGCACCCGGGCGCTCCGTGACATCGAGGAGGTCGAGACCGTCGGCGGCTTCGAGGTGAAGCGCTACGTGCAGGACCGCACCGTCATCGAGGACACCGAGTCGAGCGTCGACCTCGGCATGCACGGCTGGTCGCTCGTGAACTACCCGGAGCGTCTGTCGTACAGCGCGACCCCGCCGGACTTCGGGTCCCTGATCGTGCAGCGGCGCCGCTGGGCGAACGGCGGGCTCCTGATCCTGCCGAAGTACCTCCGCCAGGTGCGCGAGCGTCGTGCCCGCGGCGAGCGGGTCGGCATCGTCGAGATGTCCCTCCGCGTCAACTACATGGCGTCGATCGCGTGGGCGTCGTTCGGCCTGATCTTCCTGCTGGCCTACCCGTACGACTCGCGGCTGCTCAGCCCGATGGTGCTCCTCGCCGCGCTGCCGTACTTCTGGCTGCTGAGCAGCGACCTGAAGTACTGCGGGTACAAGCGCACGGACGTGCTCCGCATCTACGGCTTCAACCTGATCCTGATGCCGGTGAACGTGGCCGGCGTGCTGAAGAGCATCCAGCAGGCACTGACCGCGAAGAAGATCCCCTTCGCCCGCACGCCGAAGGTCCGGGACCGGACCGCCTCCCCGGCGCTGTACGTCCTCGCGCCGTACGCGATGGTCGTCTTCTCGGTGTTCACGTTCGTGCGCGACTTCCACGCGGGCAACTGGGGCAACGCGGTGTTCGCCGCGTTCAACGCCCTGCTCGCGATGTACGCGATCGTCGCCTACATCGGGATCTGGAACTCCGTGGTCGACGTCTTCATCTGGGCGACCGGGTGGATGTTCTACGACCCGGCTGCCCGTGCGGCGCGGAAGCAGGCACGCAAGCAGGCGCGGCAGCAGGCGCGGGCCGGGCGCCGCGGCGCGAGCACGGGCACGGGCATGCCGACGCTCGAACCCGTCACCGAGGACTGGCGCGCCGTCCTCTACTTCGGGGACCGCGGCCAGACCATGCCGAAGCGCCACCACGCCGACGTCGTCGGCGCGGGCCGCACCGGCAGCACGACCGGGACCGGCCACACCGGCACGACGACCACCGACACGAACGAGAAGACGGCCGCCTGACCATGTCGACCACGAAACGCCTCTCCCCGCTCCGCGTCGGCCTCGCCGCCGTCGTGGCCGTCGCCCTCCTCGCCGCCGGCTACGCCGGCTTCGACCGCTGGCAGTCCGCGCAGGCCTCGGAGACCCAGCAGTCCTGGTTCGCCGCGTACACCGACGTGACCGCCACCCCGACGTTCGCCTTCGAGGACGTCAAGTCCACGAAGGGCCGCAACGTGATGCTGTCCTTCGTCGTCGCGGACAACGACGCCGCCTGCACCCCGACGTGGGGCTCGTTCTACTCACTCCAGGGTGCGTCGGACCAGCTCGACCTCGACCGGCGCATCGCCCGCCTGCAGCAGCAGCACGGCGAGGTCGGCGTGTCCTTCGGCGGCCTGTCCAACGACGAGCTCGCGACCACCTGCACGAACAGCGCCGACCTGGTGGACGCCTACACGACCGTCGTCAAGCGCTACGACGTCAGCACGGTCGACTACGACGTCGAGGGTGACGACCTGACGAACCACGCCGCGGGGGAGCGCCGCGCGAAGGCGGTCGCGAAGCTCCAGGAGGAGCGCCGCGCCGCCGGGCACCCGCTCGCCGTGTGGCTGACGCTGCCCGCTGCACCGTCCGGACTCACGAGCGACGGCACCACCGCGGTCGCGCAGTTCCTCAAGGCCGGTGTCGACCTCGCCGGGGTGAACGCGATGACGATGGACTACGGGGACGGCAAGGGTGCGAGCCAGAGGATGTACTCCGCCTCGGTGCAGACGCTGCAGGAGGTGCACCGCCAGCTCGGTGTCCTCTACAAGCGGTCCGGCACGCCGCTGACCGACGGCACGCTCTGGCACAAGATCGGCGCGACGCCGATGATCGGCCAGAACGACGTGCAGGACGAGGTCTTCACGATGGCCGACGCGAAGAAGCTCAACACCTGGGCGACGCAGCGGGGCCTCGGCCGGATGTCGATGTGGTCGCTGAACCGGGACACGACGTGTGGGACGAACTACGTCAACCTCTCGACCGTCTCGAACTCCTGCTCCGGTGTCGACCAGGACGGCGTGCTCTTCGCCGACGTGCTCGGCAAGGGCTTCAGCGGCGGGGTCGTCGCGGCCGCGTCGGACGTCACGACCGCCGAGCCCTCGGCGACCGTGCAGCCGACGGACGACCCGTCGACCAGCCCCTACCCGGTGTGGAGCTCGGACGCGTCCTACCTCGAGGGCACGAAGATCGTCTGGCACCGGAACGTCTACGAGGCGAAGTGGTGGACCTCCGGTGACCTGCCCGACGACCCGGTGCTGAGTGCCTACGAGACGCCGTGGCAGCTGGTCGGCCCCGTCCTCGCGGGCGAGAAGCCGGTGAAGCAGGTCACCCTGCCGGCCGGCACGTACGACGCGTGGTCGGGCACCGCGACGTACGACACGGGCGACCGGGTCCTCTTCGACGGGATCCCGTACCAGGCGAAGTGGTGGAACACCGGCAACAGCCCGGAGGCCTCCACGAGCGACCCCGACGGCTCGCCCTGGGTGAAGCTCAAGGACTCCGAGATCAAGCAGATCCTGCAGGACGGCAGCTGAGCGCACTGGTCGCGATCACCACCGGACGGGAGGCGCGGTGCCAGCTGGCACCGTGCCTCCCGTCCGCCGTTCACCCGGTCCCTGTCCGCTGGCCGCGGACAGGTCGTGTCACCCGAGGACGGGGCTCTCGACGGCACCCGCGTTTCCGATACGCTTGGACGCCAAGAGGAGGAGGTCCACCGATGCCAGATCCAGTGGTCCCGCAGCCAGAGGGACAGCGCGCCCCGGAGCAGCGGCTGGTCGACACGACGCTGACCTTCAGCATGGAACTCGGAGCGGCCCTGACGCCCGAGTCCGGTGTCTCACCCGAAGAACGTGAAGCGATCAACGCCCTGCCGTCCGGCTCGGCGCTGCTCGTCGTCCGCCGCGGCCCCAACGTCGGCGCCCGGTTCCTGCTCGACTCCGACGTCACGACGGCAGGACGGCACCCCGACGCCGACATCTTCCTCGACGACGTCACGGTGTCGCGGAAGCACGCGCAGTTCCTGCGCAGGGGCACGGCGTTCACCGTGAAGGACCTCGGTTCCCTGAACGGGACGTACTTCGACGGTGACCGCATCGACGAAGCACAGCTCACCGACGGCGCCGAGGTGCAGGTCGGCAAGTTCCGCCTGACGTTCTACGCGTCCCGCGTCGACCTGGCGCGCCTGGCGAACGCGTAGTGGCTGCTCGCTCGGCCGCGGTGCGGTCGGGTTCGCCGTCCGCGGACCTGCTGACCATCGGCCAGGTCCTCGCGCGGTTGAAGCCGGAGTTCCCGGACCTGTCGAGCTCGAAACTGCGATTCCTCGAGGAACGCGAGCTCGTCACACCGGTCCGGACCGCCAGCGGGTACCGCAAGTTCTCGCCGGCGGACCTCGAGCGGCTCCGCGTCGTGCTCGGGCTGCAGCGTGACCATTACCTGCCACTCAAGGTCATCAAGGAGTACCTCGCCGACGTCGACGCCGGGCGTGACCCGGTGCTGCCCGGGGGTGGGGACGCGCCGAAGCCGTCGATCCTCGTGCGCGAGAAGCGGTACTCCCGCGACGACCTGGTGCGTGCTGCCGGGGCGTCGCCGATGCTGCTCTCCGACGCCGTCACCGCGTCGCTCCTGCCGGCGTCGGACACCTTCGCGGAGGACTCCGTCGTCGTGCTGAAGGCCCTCGTCGAACTGCAGCGGTCCGGCATCGAGCCGCGGCACCTCCGGACCTTCCGCAGCACCGCCGAGCGGGAAGTCGGGCTCATCGAGTCGGCGCTCATGCCGGTGTCCCGCCGCGGTGACGCCACGTCCAAGGCGAAGGCGCTCGAGCTCGCGCGGGAGATCGCCGGGCACCTCGAGGTCATCCGGTCGAACCTCATCCGGGCCGCGATCGGGCGGATGGACGCGTGAGCCCGGTCTCCACCGGGCCTGTCGTCCCGCCGGTGGGCTCGTCGTCCGGGCCTGTCGTTTCGTCGGTGGGCGGGCGTATCCTCGACACGCCGGACGCGCCGAGTCGGATGTACCGCGTCGGAGCCGTCGGAGTCGCTACCGTGGACCTCGGCACAACTCTCAACCCGTCGTTGAAGCTTCGGGCGGGGGCTCGATCGTCCTGGAAGGCAGTCCAATGAGTGGGAACGAAACCCCCGGTACCCCGTCAGACATGACGCGGTACGACCTCGGGTTGCTCTTCACCGACGGCCTGCCCGAACACGACGAGCAGAACGGCTACCGCGGCACCGTCGCCGCGAAGGCAGCCGGCATCAGCTACCGCCAGCTCGACTACTGGGCACGTACCGAGCTCGTCGAACCCACGATCCGCGGGGCCGCCGGCTCCGGGTCGCAGCGGCTCTACGGCTTCCGGGACATCCTCGTGCTCAAGCTCGTGAAGCGCCTCCTCGACACCGGGATCTCGCTCCAGCAGATCCGCACGGCGGTGAACCAGCTCCGGGAGTCCGGCGTCTCGGACCTCGCCCAGACCACCCTGATGTCCGACGGTGCCTCGGTGTACCTGTGCACCTCCGACGACGAGGTCATCGACCTCGTGTCCCGCGGCCAGGGCGTGTTCGGCATCGCGGTCGGCAAGGTCCTGCGAGAGGTCGAGTCCTCCCTCGTCGAGCTCGACGCGACGCCCGCGGCGGACCCTGCCGACGAGCTCGCGGCGCGCCGCGCCACTCGCGCGTCCTGACCCGCGCCCGGGCCGCGCCGCGCGCCCGGTGCCGCCGGCGGCCCGTCTGTCTGTCGAGATGCCGTCATTCGCGCATCTCGAGTCCGAACAGAGAGCATTCGTGACACTTCGACGAACCTGAGCGGCGAGTCGTGGAGCCTCGCACCACGCCTCTCGCACCACGCACGGCGCCGGGCACGGCGTCGCGCCGCCCCCAACGTGAGATCGCACTCCGTGTCGCTTCCGGTGAACCGGAGCGACACGAAGTGCGATCTCAGCGGGCGCCGGGCGCCGGGGCGCCGGGCGCCGGGCGCCGGGGCGCACGCGCGGGCGCCGGCCCGCGCTACGCGGGGTTGCCGTCGGCGTAGGGGCCGATCTTGCCCGTGCGCATGATGCGCTCGAGCAGCTGGTCGAAGTTCCGCGCCATCTCCTGCGCGGACTCGCCCGGCCACACGTGCAGCGGCTTCGCCGCACCCTGCGCCTGCTGCAGCGACGTGCGCTCCGGCAGCTGCGGGGAGAGCACGAGCGGGCCGAACATGTCGCGGAGTTCCTTGATGCGGAACTGGTGCTCGAGGGACTGCACGCGCGCACGGTTCACGATGATGCCGAGCGGCTGGAGTCGGGGGGAGAGTCCGCGGCGGATCTCCTCGATCGCGCGGAGGGCGCGGTCGGCGGCGGCCACGGAGAACAGCCCCGGCTCGGTGACGACGGTCACGCGGTCGGACGCGGCCCAGGCGGTGCGGGTGAGGGCGTTCAGCGACGGCGCGCAGTCGATGAGCACGAGCTCGTAGTCCTGCTCGACGTTGGCCAGGGCCTCTTCCAGCTTCCAGATGTCCCGGATGGAGGGGTGCGGCCCGTCGAAGTTGATCGCGGAGGGCGACCCGACCATGACGTCGATCTTGCCCTGGGAACCCTTCGTCCAGCCGGACGGCGCGATGGCCTGGCGGACGATCTTCTCCTTCGGGTTCTCGAGCACGTCGGCCACGTTGAGGTGGCCGGCGATGTTGATGTCGAGGCCGGTGGAGACGTCGGACTGCGGGTCGAGGTCGACGACCAGCGTTCGCAGGCCCTTGGCGAACGCGGCCGAGGTCAGACCGAGTGTGACCGTCGTCTTGCCGACACCGCCCTTGAGAGAGCTCACGCTGAGTACATGCACGTTGAGCAACGTTACCGCCAGTAGGGTTGTCCCACCTGACCCAGCGCTGAAAGGGCCCGCGTGTTCCGCAAGATCCTGGTCGCCAACCGTGGCGAGATCGCGATCCGTGCCTTCCGCGCGGCGTACGAGCTCGGCGCGGGCACCGTCGCCGTCTACCCCTACGAAGACCGCAACTCCCTGCACCGTCTCAAGGCGGACGAGGCGTACCTGATCGGCGAGCGTGGGCACCCGGTGCGGGCGTACCTCGACGTGTCGGAGATCATCCGCGTGGCGCTGGAGTCCGGCGCCGACGCGATCTACCCCGGGTACGGCTTCCTGTCCGAGAACCCGGACCTCGCCGCAGCGGCCGCCGCGAACGGCATCACGTTCATCGGCCCCGGCGAGCACGTGCTGGAGATGGCGGGCAACAAGGTCACTGCGAAGGAGCACGCGATCGCGGCCGGCGTCCCGGTCCTCGCGAGCACCCCGGCCAGCCGCGACATCGACGAGCTCATCGCGGGTGCGGACGCCGTCGGCTTCCCGGTCTTCGCGAAGGCCGTCGCGGGTGGTGGTGGCCGCGGGATGCGCCGCGTCGAGACGAAGGCCGAGCTGCGTGCCGCGCTCGAAGAAGCCATGCGCGAAGCCGACAGTGCGTTCGGCGACCCGACGATGTTCCTCGAGCAGGCGGTGCTCCGGCCGCGCCACATCGAGGTCCAGATCCTCGCGGACGCCACCGGCACCGACGCGGGCACGATCCACCTCTTCGAGCGGGACTGCTCCGTGCAGCGCCGCAACCAGAAGGTCGTGGAGATCGCCCCGGCGCCGAACCTCGACCCCGCGGTCGCCGCGGCGCTGCACCGCGACGCCGTCGCGTTCGCCCGGTCGATCGGCTACGTGAACGCCGGCACCGTGGAGTTCCTCCTCGACACCGTGGGTGAGCGCGCCGGCCAGCACGTCTTCATCGAGATGAACCCGCGCATCCAGGTCGAGCACACCGTCACCGAAGAGGTGACGGACGTCGACCTCGTGCAGTCGCAGATGCGGATCGCCGCGGGGGAGACCCTCGCCGACCTCGGCCTCAGCCAGGACACGGTCGCCGTGCACGGTGCCGCGCTCCAGACGCGCATCACGACCGAGGACCCGACCCAGGGCTTCCGCCCGGACACCGGCCGCATCACCACGTACCGCAGCCCCGGCGGCGCCGGTGTCCGGCTCGACGGCGGCACCGTCGCGACCGGCGCCCAGATCAGCCCGCACTTCGACTCGATGCTCGCGAAGATGACGTGCCGTGGGCGGGACTTCCCGGCAGCGGTCGCCCGCGCCAAGCGTGCCCTCGCCGAGTTCCGCATCCGCGGGGTCAGCACGAACATCCCGTTCCTCCAGGCGGTGCTCGAGGACCCGGACTTCGCCCGCGGCGACATCTCCACGGCCTTCATCGAGGAACGCCCGCAGCTGTTCAGCGGCCACGTCTCGAAGGACCGCGGCACGAAGGTCGTGAACTGGCTCGCCGACGTGACGGTGAACAAGCCGAACGGCGAGCCCGGTGCGCAGATCGTCGACCCCGCGCTGAAGCTCCCGCGCCTCGACCTCAACACGCCCGCGCCGGCGGGGCAGCGGCAGCGACTGCTGGAGCTCGGCCCGGCCGCGTGGGCGAAGGCCCTCCGCGAGCAGACCGCCCTCGCCGTCACCGAGACGACGATGCGCGACGCCCACCAGTCGCTCCTCGCCACCCGCGTCCGCAGCAAGGACCTCGTCGCGGTCGCCCCGTACGTCGCCCGGCTGACCCCGGAGCTCCTGAGCATGGAGGCATGGGGCGGTGCGACCTACGACGTCGCGCTCCGCTTCCTCGGCGAGGACCCGTGGGAGCGCCTGGCGTCCCTGCGTGAAGCGATGCCGAACATCCCGATCCAGATGCTCCTCCGCGGCCGCAACACCGTCGGGTACACGCCGTACCCGACCGAGGTCACGGACGCCTTCGTCGCCGAGGCCGCCGCGACGGGCGTCGACGTGTTCCGCGTGTTCGACGCCCTGAACGACGTCAGCCAGCTCCGCCCGGCGCTCGAAGCGGTCCTCGCCACGGGCACCGCCGTCGCCGAAGCCGCGATCTGCTACTCCGGCGACCTCCTCGACCCCGCCGAGGACCTCTACACGCTCGACTACTACCTGCGCCTCGCGGAGCAGATGGTCGAGGCAGGCGCGCACGTCATCGGCATCAAGGACATGGCGGGCCTGCTCCGCGCCAGCGCCGCCGAACGGCTCGTCACGGCGCTCCGGGAGCGCTTCGACCAGCCGGTGCACGTGCACACCCACGACACCGCCGGCGGACAGCTCGCGACCCTCCTCGCCGCCGCCCGTGCCGGTGCGGACGCCGTGGACGTCGCCGCCGCGCCGATGGCCGGCACGACCAGCCAGCCGAGCATGTCCGCGCTCGTCGCGGCCCTGGCTCACACCGAGCGCGACACCGGCATCTCCCTCGCCGCCGTCGGCGACCTCGAGCCGTACTGGGAAGCCGTCCGCCGTGCCTACGCACCGTTCGAGTCCGGCCTCGCCGGGCCGACCGGCCGCGTGTACAAGCACGAGATCCCCGGCGGGCAGCTCTCGAACCTCCGCCAGCAGGCCATCGCGCTGGGGCTCGGCGACCGCTTCGAGCAGGTCGAGGACTGGTACGCCGAGGCGAACCGCATCCTCGGCCGCCCGACGAAGGTCACGCCGTCGTCGAAGGTCGTCGGCGACCTCGCGCTGCAGCTCGCCGCGGTCGACGCCGACCCGGTGGACTTCGAGCAGAACCCGCAGAAGTACGACATCCCGGATTCGGTGATCGGGTTCATGGCCGGCGAGCTCGGGGAGCTCCCCGGCGGCTGGCCGGAGCCGTTCCGCTCGAAGGTGCTCGAGGGCCGGAACATCGTCCCGACGATCACCCCGGTGCCGGACAGCGAGCGTGCAGCTCTCGCGACGCCGGGGGACGCCCGCAAGCAGGCGCTCAACCGCCTCCTCTTCGAGGCCCCGACCAAGGCCTTCCAGCAGGTCCGCGACGAGTACGGCGACCTCTCGGTCGTGTCGACCGTGGACTACCTCTACGGCCTCCGCCCCGGCGAAGAGCACGTGGTGCCGCTCGGCAAGGGCGTGAACCTGCTCGTCGGGCTCGAAGCGATCGGCGAAGCCGACGAGCGCGGCATCCGCACCGTGATGGCGACCCTCAACGGGCAGCTCCGTCCGGTGTACGTCCGCGACCGCTCGATCACGGTCGAGACCAAGGCCGCCGAGAAGGCGGACAAGACCGACCCGAAGCACGTGGCGGCGCCGTTCTCCGGCGTCGTGACGCTCAAGGTCGCCGTCGGTGACGCCGTCGAGGCCGGGCAGGCCGTGGCGAGCATCGAGGCGATGAAGATGGAAGCGGCCATCACGGCACCCACTGCGGGTGTCGTCGGCCGTCTCGCGATCCCGGTGACCCAGCAGGTGGACGCCGGAGACCTCCTGGTGGTGCTGCAGTAACGTGACCGTCCGTCCGATCCGCCTCTTCGGCGACCCCGTCCTCCGTTCCACCGCCGACCCGATCGCTCCGGCGGCACTCGGGTCGACCGGCATCCGGGACCTCGTGCAGGACCTCATCGACACCGTCAAGGAGCCCGGTCGCGCCGGGGTCGCGGCCCCGCAGATCGGTGTCGGCCTGCGCGCGTTCTCCTACAACGTCGACGGCGAGGTCGGGTACGTCCTCAACCCCGAGGTCGTCGAGACCTCGGGCGAGCCCGAGCTCATGGACGAGGGCTGCCTCTCCGTGCCCGGCCTGGCCTACCCGACGAGCAGGCACCCGTACGCGAAGGTCCGGGGCGTGGACGTCGACGGCAACGAGGTCGTGGTCGAGGGCACCGGTCTGATGGCCGAGGCCCTGCAGCACGAGGTGGACCACCTCGACGGCACCGTCTACGTGATGACGCTCGCCCCGGAGACGCGCCGCCAGGCGCTCCGCGACATCCGCTCGCAGGACTGGTTCCACTGAGCGGACGGGCGTCGTGACACCCCTCTTGGTGTGACACCCGGACGTGGGATTGTCGCCATGTCCTGACGAAGAGGTACCGTATCCCGTCGGCCTCCCACCGACACGGTTTCCCACACCTCCAGGACGCACGATGGCACCCCAGAACGACGAGCTCAGCTCGCACCGCACCCGCACCAACCGCCGCCCCGAGCCGGTCGCCACGACGACGTCGTCGACGGCGGTCCTCGAGCCCACGGACGCGCCGGACAACCGCACGGTCTGACCAGCAGGCGGTACCGTCCGCGACGCACCGCACGCCTCGAACGCAACCGACGGGAGGCCCGGTGCCGGTCCCGTGGACCGGCACCGGGCCTCCCGTCTGGTCCGCTCCGGACCCGGCCGCCTACTTCCGGCGGCGTCCCTCCACCACCGGCGTCGCCGTGGTCTGCACCTTCGATCCCGCGTAGATGTGCGCGATGTCCGCGGCGAAGTCCGACAGGATCACGGACCGCTTGATGGTGAGCTTGGGCGTCAGGTGGCCGGACGCCTCGCTGAGCTCGGTGTCGAGGATCGTGAACGACCGCACCGACTCGGCACGGGAGACCCGGCCGTTCGCGGTGTCGATGGCCTCTTGCACGGCTGCCAGCACGCGCTCGTCGTAGGCGGCCTCGTGCGCGGAGAGCGCCGGCGTGATCCCGCGCGACTCGCACCAGCCGGGCAGCATCTCGCGGTCCAGCGTGACGAGTGCGGCGACGAACGGCTTGCCCTCGCCGACCACGACGACCTGGCCGATGAGCGGGTGCTCGCGGACGCCGTCCTCGAGCGGTGCCGGTGCGACGTTCTTGCCGCTCGCGGTGACGATGAGCTCCTTGGCGCGGCCGGTGACGGTGAGGATCCCGTCGCCGTCGAGCCGCCCGAGGTCGCCGGTGCGGAACCAGCCGTCGGCGAACGCCTTGTCGGTGGCCTCGGGGTTGTTCCAGTAGCGGTCGAAGACGTCGACGCCGCGGATCAGGATCTCGTCGTCCTCGGCGATGCGGATCTCGACACCGGGGAGTGCACGGCCGACCGAGCCGATGCGGAGTTCGGTGGCGCGGTTCACGGTGGCGGGTGCGGTGGTCTCGGTGAGGCCGTAGCCCTCGAGGATGAGCACGCCGATCGACCGGAAGAAGTGCGACAGCCGCGGGGAGAGCGGTGCTGAGCCGCTGATCGCGTACCGGACCCGGCCACCGATCGCGTCCCGGAGCTTCGCGTAGACGAGCTTGTCGAACAGCCGGTACTTCAGGGCGAGGACGAGCGGGACCTTGCCGGCGGCGACGGCCTCGGAGTGCGCGACCGCGGTGGCGGCGGCGGCGCGGAAGACCCGGCCCTTGCCGCCGAGGTCGGCCTTCTGCTCGGCGGAGTTGTAGATCTTCTCGAACACACGGGGGACCGCGAGCAGGAAGCTCGGCTTGAAGGTGGACACGGCCTTCATGAGGTCCTTCGTGTCCGGCTCGTGCCCGACCAGGACGCCGGCGGAGATCGACATCGCGGCGATGAACCGCGCGAACACGTGCGCCATCGGGATGAAGAGCAGGGTCGAGGCGTCCCCGGCGATGATCTCGGACATCGCCTCGGTGGAGCCCTCGACGGTTGCGGTGAAGTTGTCGTGCCGGAGCACGCAGCCCTTCGGCCGGCCGGTGGTGCCCGACGTGTAGATGATCGTGGCGTCGTCGTGTCCGTGCACCGCGGCGGTGCGGGCGTCGAGGTCGTCGTCGGTGACGTCCTCGCCGAGGCGGGCCAGGTCGTCGAGACCGCCGCCGTCGATCGTCCAGTGCTGCCCGAGGTGCGGCAGGTCGGGGGCGATCCCGGCGACGCGGCGCGCGTGCTCCTCTTGTTCGACGACGATCGCGACCGACTCGGAATCGCTGAGGATGTGCCGGATCTGGTCGGGGGAGCTGGTCTCGTAGACCGGGACGGACACCAGGCCGGCGGTCCAGATCGCGAAGTCGACGAGGGTCCACTCGAGGCGGGTCCTGGAGAGGATCGCGACGTGCGCACCGGGTTCGAGGCCGGCGGCGATGAACCCCTTCGCGATCCCGCGCACCCGGCGCTCGACGTCGGCGGCGCTGATCGTCGTCCAGGTGTCGCCGTGCCGCTCGCTGAGGATCGGCCGGCCCGGTGTCAGGCGGGCGCGGTCCGAGAGCAGCCGGGCGGCGGAGCCGTGGTCCGGTGCGACGGGCGGCGTCGTGGCTGGCTGGGACTCGCTGGTTGGTGCGGGTCGCTGATCGTTCACGGCAACTCCCTTGTCGACCGATTCGATGACGAGTACGTCTCACGTTGACGACTCTGCTTCCAGCATAGGGCTCGACGTCGCGCGTTCGATGAGTACGCACCGAACCGGTAGGCTCGGTCCTCGTGCACGCCATCGGAATCGACATCGGGGGCACCAAGATCGCGGGAGCGGTCGTCACGGAACTGGGCGAGATCCTCGCCGAGGACCGCGTCGCCACGAACGCTGCGGACCCGAACGCCATGCTGGACGACGTCGTCGCGATGGTCTCGCGACTCCGCGACGGCCACGACGTGGGCGCCGTCGGCGTCGCCGCGCCGGGGTTCATCGACGCGTCGCAGTCGATCGTCTACTACACGCCGAACATCCGGTGGCGGAACGAACCGCTCCGCCAGAAGCTGCAGGAGCGCCTCGGCGACCTGCACATCACGGTGGACAACGACGCCAACGCGGCCGGCTGGGCGGAGTTCCGCTTCGGCGCCGGACGGCTCGTCTCGGACATGACCATGCTCACGATCGGCACCGGCGTCGGTGGCGCGATCGTCACCGAGGACCGCCTGTTCCGCGGCGGCTTCGGCACCGGCGGCGAGATCGGCCACCTGCGCATCGTCCCGAACGGCCTGCCGTGCGGCTGCGGCGCCCGCGGCTGCATCGAGCAGTACGGCTCCGGCCGTGCCCTGCAGCGCATGGCGAACGACGTCGCCGACGCCGGCGGAATCGGTGTCGCCCTGGCCCAGGCCCGCGACGACAACGGCGGCCAGCTGGACGGCGGGCTCATCGGCGACCTCATCCTCGCCGACGACCCCGGTGCCCTCGCGGCGCTCCGTCGGCTCGGTCGGCACCTCGGTGAGGCCTGCGCCTCCCTGTCCGCCGTGCTCGACCCGCAGCTCTTCGTGTTCGGCGGCGGCGTCGCCAGCGCGGGGGAGCGCCTGCTCGACCCGATCCGTCAGGCGTACCTCAACAACCTCCCGGCCCGCGGGTACCACCCGGAGCCGGAGTTCGTGATCGCCGAGCTCGTCAACGACGCCGGTGTCGTCGGCGCGGCGGACCTCGCGCGGATCCACGCCCGCACCGCCTGACGACCGGCGCGCACGCCTCACGCCTCACCCGATACGGAGTCGACGATGCTCTACTGGCTGCTGAAGAACTTCCTGCTCGGCCCGCTCATCCTCACGCTGTTCCGGCCGTGGGTGGTGGGTCGTGAGCACGTGCCGACCTCGGGGCCGGTCATCTTCGCGTCGAACCACGTGTCGTTCATCGACTCGGTGATCCTCCCCGCGGTGCTCGACCGCCGGCTGTCCTTCCTCGCGAAGAGCGACTACTTCACCGGACGCGGGCTCAAGGGCTGGGCGACGAAGACGTTCTTCAACGCCATCGGGCAGCTGCCGATCGACCGCTCCGGTGGCAAGGCCTCGGAGGCGTCGCTCCGCACCGGCCTGCAGGTCCTGGCGCGCGGCGAACAGCTCGGCATCTACCCCGAGGGCACCCGCAGCCCGGACGGCAAGCTCTACCGCGGTCGCACCGGCATCGCGCGGATGATCCTCGAAGGCCGCGTCGTCGTGGTCCCGGTCGCCATGGTCGGCACGCGGGAAGTGCAGCAGATCGGGCAGCGCATCCCGAAGTTCAAGCGCGTCGGCGTCGTCTTCGGCAAGCCCCTCGACTTCTCCCGCTTCCAGGGCTTCGAGACCGACCGCTTCATCCTCCGGAGCGTCACCGACGAGGTCATGCACGCACTCGCCGGCCTCAGCCGCCAGGAGTACGAGGACGTCTACGCGACGAGTGTCAAGGAACGTGCGAGCACGGCACGCGAGAAGGTCATGCGGGAACGCCAGAGCACGCCTGCACGTTAGGCTCTGATGGTCCCGGCACCCCGCCGGGGCAGCCACCATCGCAGAACCAAGAGGTACAGCCTTGTTCGAGTCGACCGACTTCGTCGCCCTGCAGGATCCGGACGTGATCGAGGGCCTCGACTACTGGCGGACGCTCCCGATCAAGCAGCAGCCCAGCTGGCCCGACCAGGCCGCTGCCGAAGCCGCCTCCGCCGAGATCGCGACGCTCCCGCCGCTGGTCTTCGCCGGGGAAGTGGACCAGCTCCGCGACCGCCTCGCCGCGGCCGCGCAGGGCAAGGCCTTCCTGCTGCAGGGCGGTGACTGCGCCGAGACCTTCGCCGGTGCGACCGCCGACTCCATCCGCGACCGCGTCAAGACGATCCTGCAGATGGCCGTCGTGCTGACGTACGGCGCATCGATGCCGATCGTCAAGATGGGCCGGATGGCCGGGCAGTTCGCCAAGCCCCGCTCGAGCGACTTCGAGACCCGCGGCGATGTCACGCTGCCCGCCTACCGCGGCGACATCGTGAACGGCTACGACTTCACGCCGGAGAGCCGCGCCGCCGACCCCCGTCGCCTCGTGCAGGGCTACCACACGGCCGCCTCGACGCTGAACCTCGTCCGGGCCTTCACCCAGGGCGGCTTCGCGGACCTCCGCCAGGTGCACTCGTGGAACAAGGGCTTCGCGTCCAACCCGGCGAACGCCCGGTACGAGCACCTCGCGAAGGAGATCGACCGCGCGATCCGCTTCATGGACGCCTGCGGTGCGGACTTCGACGAGCTGAAGCACGTCGAGTTCTACGCCTCGCACGAGGGGCTGCTCATGGACTACGAGCGCCCGATGACCCGCATCGACTCGCGCTCCGGCCAGGCGTACGACACCTCCGGGCACTTCATCTGGATCGGGGAGCGCACCCGCGACCTGGACGGCGCCCACGTGGACTTCCTCTCGCGCGTCCGGAACCCGATCGGGGTCAAGCTCGGCCCGACCACCAAGGTCGCCGACATGGAAGCCCTCATCGAGAAGCTCGACCCGAACCGCGAGCCCGGCCGTCTGACGTTCATCACCCGCATGGGCGCCGGCAAGATCCGCGACGAGCTCCCGAAGCTCCTCGAGGCCATCAAGGGCATGGACGCGAACCCGCTGTGGGTGACCGACCCGATGCACGGCAACGGCCTCACCACCCCGACGGGCTACAAGACCCGCCGGTTCGACGACGTCGTGGACGAGGTCCTCGGCTTCTTCGAGGTGCACCGCGAAGCCGGCACGTACCCGGGCGGCATGCACGTCGAGCTCACCGGTGACGACGTCACCGAGTGCCTCGGCGGGTCGGAGCAGATCGACGAGGCCACCCTCGCGACCCGCTACGAGTCCCTGTGCGACCCGCGCCTGAACCACATGCAGTCGCTCGAGCTCGCGTTCCTCGTGGCCGAGGAGCTGAGCGCACACCCGCACACCGCGCGCTAGCCCGACAGCGTGCGGCCGTCTGCGCCGCGCATCCGCCTGCGCGCTGTCGCATCGGTCGCAAGTGGTCCGGCAGAGCGACAGTGGTGGTGTGTGCGCCAGCGCCGTCCTGTCGCTTTCGCGCACTGGTCGCGACCAGCCACAGCCGGGAGGCCCGGTGCCAGCTGGCACCGGGCCTCCCGTCCGTCTGTGGTCGCGCCCGGCGCCGCACGCGCCGATTGCGACAGCGTGCGGCCGTCTGCGCCGCGCATCCGCCTGCGCGCTGTCGCTTCCGTCGCGAGTGCGCCCGGGCGCTTTCCGCGTCCGGCGCCCGGCGCTGCCGCCCCGCGCGCGCGCCTACTGGTCGTAGTGCAGCGTGATGGTGTCGCCCTTGTGGACCGTGGCGTTCGCGCCCGGGTCCGTCGCCGTGACGGGCAGCGTCGACTTCCAGTCGTAGAAGCTGCACAGCACGTTCTTGCAGTCCGGGTAGGAGACCTTGAGCCCGAGGTTCTCGAGCGTCGAGGTGGCCTGGTTCAGCGTCTTGCCCTGCACGTCCGGCAGCGTGATCGGCGCCGGGCCCTTCGACACGACCAGGTCGATCGCGGTGCCCTTCACGGCGGGGTCGGCCTCGGCCTTCGCGGAGATGACCTGCCCCTCGGGAGCGTCCTCGCTGTACTGCTCGTCCTGCGCGCCGACGGTGAGCCCGACGGCCTCGAGTGCGGCGGTGGCGTCCGCCACGGTCTTGCCGGTGACGTCCGGCACGGCGCCGAGTGACACGGTCAGGGTGACCGGGCCGCGTTCGCCGTAGGTCTTCACCTTGGTCAGGTCCACGGTCTCGCCGTCGGTGTCGCGCCCGGTGGCCGCGATGACGGTGTCCTTCGCCACCTCGGAGGAGAACTGGTACTGCGGGTCCTGCAGGTCGAAGTCGTCGTCGAGGGCGGCCTGCGCGGTGGACACCGACTGCCCGACGATCGCGGGCAGGGTGATCATCTTCGGGCCGTCGGAGACGAGGATCTGCACGGAGGTCCCCTTGCGGACCTCACGCGCGGCGGCGGGGGCGGTCGCGGAGACCTGCCCCTTCGCGACGACGGCGTCGAACCGTGCCCGGGTCTTCGCGGCTGCCTGGAGCCCCTCGGCCTCGAGCATCTGGCGGGCCTGGGACACCGACTTGCCGGCGACCTGGGGGATCCGGACGTTGCCGCCGGGCCCCGGGCCGAAGTACCAGCCGAAGCCGGCGCCGGCCAGGATGAGCACGACGACCACCACGAGGGCGATCCAGCCGCGCTTCCGGCGCTTGGTGGACTTGTCGGCGAGCCGCTGAGCCGCGGGGGAGAGCGCCCCCGGCGCCTGGCCGGTGCGTCGCGGACCCGGGGCGTTGCGTCCGCGGCCGCCGGTCGGGCCGGTGCCACGACCGCCGTCGGGGCCGGCTCCCGACGCCGGGACGTCGGTGCGGGCGCCGATCACCGCGGTGGCGTCGGTGGCGTCCGGGCCCGGAGCGCCGGCGGGGAGGATCGCGGTCGCGTTCTCCGGCCGCAGCACCGCGGTCCGGTACTGGCCGGTCGCCCGCTGCTGGTTGCCGTTGATGTGCTCGAGCATCTCGCGGGCGTCTCGCGGACGGTCGTCGGGGTCGCGGGCGGTCGACCACGCGACGAGCTCGTCGAGCTCCGCCGGCACGCCGGGTGTCGCTGCGCTCGGCATCGGCACGGTGTCGTTGGCGTGCTGGTACGCGATCTGCATCGGCTGCTCGCCCTTGTAGGGCTGCTCGCCGGTGAGCATCTCGTAGAGCATGATGCCGACGGCGTAGATGTCGCTCCGGGAGTCGGCGGCGCCGCGCGTGACGAGCTCGGGGGAGAGGTACGCGATCGTGCCGAGGAGCGCCGCCCCGGTCGCCGTGTTCTGCGTCGAGGCGCGGGCCAGGCCGAAGTCGCCGAGCTTGATGCGACCGTCGTCGGCGAGCAGGACGTTCTCGGGCTTGAGGTCGCGGTGCACGATGCCGGCACGGTGCGCCGACGCCAGTCCGGCGAGCACGGCGCGGAGGATGTCCGTCGCCTGCTCGGGCGTCAGGGCGCGGTGCTCCTGCAGGAGGTCCCGCAGCGTGATGCCCGGGATGTACTCCATGACGATGTAGGCGGTGTCACCCTCGGCACCCTGGTCGTAGACGCCGACCAGGTTCGGGTGGGACAGCCGTGCGGCCGAACGGGCCTCCTGGATGAAGCGCTCACGGAAGGCCTCGTCGTCGGCGAGGTGGCCGTGCATGATCTTGATCGCGACCCGGCGCTCGAGTCTGACGTCGGTCGCGAGGTACACGGTCGCCATGCCTCCACGCGCGATGCGGGAGCGGACGCGGTACCGCTGATCGATCATGCGACCGATCATCGGATCCGTGGCGGCGTTCGTGGTCATCGGCGGCATTCTACGAATCGGGACTGCACGACGACGCATCGGCGCACCGGTCGTGATGCAATCTCGATCTCAGGGATGAGGTCGACCCCGCGACGCGGACGCGTGCGCGCTGCGCTCAGAGCGTCGCCAACCAGGCGGTCGCGGACTTCTCCCACTGGGCGTACGCCTTCGGGTACGCGGAGCGCTGGACGGCCTGTGCGGCATCGGTCACGCTCTTCGTCGACCACCCCGGGACGTCGAGCAGCCCGGCCGTCGTGCCCTTGTTCGGGTTGTACTTCCCCCCGAAGAAGAGCTTCGCCGCGTAGGTCGGGTCCTGCAGCTGCGCCGCGGTGCCCCATCCCTGGCTCGGACGCTGCTGGAACAGGCCGACCGAGTCGCGGTCGCCGTGCGGCAGGTTCCGGAGGCTCGACTCCTGCATCGCCGCGGCCAGTGCGATGACGAGCCCGCGGTCCGGGACGCCGAGCGAGCGGCCGACGCTGACGATGGTCTCGGCGTTCTGGCGCTGCTCGGCGGACAGGGACGGTCCGGAGGTCGGCAGGACGAGCGTCTTGCCCGCGTAGATCGTGCTCGTGTACGTCAGGCCGTTCGCGGAGAGGAGCGCGGAGACCGACACCCCGTGCGCGGCGGCGATCGTGGCGATGGTCTGCCCGCTGCGGATGGTGACGGACCCCGTCGACGACGACGACGACGACGAAGAAGAAGCAGCTGAGGAGGAGGACGAGCTGGTGGTCGCGACAGCGGGCGCCGCCGCGGACGACGAGCCGGCCTTCGGCACCGTCAGTGACTGCCCCGGGTAGATGACGCTCGCGAGCGAGAGCTTGTTCGCCCCGAGGAGCGCCGACGTCGACACGCCGACCCGGGACGCGATGCCCGAGATCGTGTCGCCCGACTTCACGTGGTAGCTCGACGTGGAGGAGCTCGTCGCGCTGGCCGTGGTGACCGCGGGGGTCGACGCAAGGTGCAGCGTCTGCCCGGGGTGGATGATCGTGTTCCAGCCGAGGCCGTTGCGCACCAGGATCTCCTGCGCGGACAGGCCGTACCGGGCGGCGATGCCCGACACGGTGTCGCCCTGCTGCACGGTGTACGTGGTGGGTGCCTTGCGGACCGCAGCGACGGTGGTGACGGTGGTCTGCGCCGGCCGGGCGACCGCGGTGCCGAACACCGAGCGGTGCCCGACGTTGTGGTCCTGGTCGACGTGGCGCTTGTTGTTCGCGCCGTCGTCCTCGTGGCGCGGTTCGGCGTGGGCGACGGGGCCGGTGAGTCCGGCGGTCACGGCGATGGTCCCCGCGAGGACGATCGGCATGGTCGCGAAGCGGGCCGATCGTTGGCGTCGAGCGTGGTCGTCTGCGGCGGTGTCCACGTGGTGCTCCTGTCTCCGGGTGAGCCGTGCGCACGCTGGCGCGCACTCACAGGTGGCACCACGCTGGCATGTCGTGAATCGCAAGTCAACCAGAGAGTCGGATGTGATGTGTGTGACCAATGTGACTCGCGTGTGGATTCCGTTCGGCCGTCCCTCTGGCAACATGGGCGTGTGAGTGCCACACCCACGGATGACATGTCCCTTTCCGAACGCTGGCTGACGGTCCCGGATCTCGTCGACCTCCTCGGCGTGAGCCCCGGCCGCGTCCACCGCCTGTTCGAGCAGCGCACCCTGCTGCCCGCACGCGTCGGTGGCGTGCTGCGGGTCCCGAGCGAGTTCCTCGACGAGGGCGAGCCGCTGCCCGAACTGCGCGGCACGCTCGTCGTGCTCGGCGACAACGGCTTCACCGACGACGAAGCGGTGCGCTGGATGCTCGCGGTCGACGACGTGATCGGCGACTCGCCGATCAACGCGCTGCGCGCCGGCCGCAAGGCCGAGGTGCGCCGCATCGCTCAGTCCCTGCTCTAGGCCCAGTCCCTGCTCTCGCCGGTCCCTGCTCTCGCCGGTCCCGCCCGACGCTCTGGTCGCGGCCGGAGACCGACGGGAGGCCCGGTGCCAGCTGGCACCGGGCCTCCCGTCGGTCTCCGGTTGCGTCTACGCCACGCGACGGCTGACGGTCTCGGCCAGTGACGCGAGCTGCTCACGCGCCGACGGCGTGAGCGGGGCGGCGTCGAGCGCCGCCTTGGCGCGCTGCACGTGCCGGTCGATCGAGCGCTCCACCGCGGTCACCGCGCCGGACTCGGTGAGGGTGGCCCGGAGCATCTGCACCTGGGCCTCGTCGAGGTCCGGGTCGCCGAGCAGCTCGTCGAGGAGCGCCCGCGAACCACCGGGCAGTGCCTTGCGGGCCGTGGCGATGAGGACGGTGCGCTTGCCTTCGCGGAGGTCGTCACCAGCGGGCTTGCCGGTGACCTCGGGGTCGCCGAACACGCCGAGCATGTCGTCGCGCAGCTGGTAGGCCACGCCGAGGGGGAGGCCGAACGCACGGAGCCCCTCGAGCTGAGACTCGGACGCGCCGGCGACGAGGGCACCGATGACCAGGGGTGCTTCGACCGAGTACTTCGCCGACTTGAAGACCACGACACGCTGGGCGCGGAGCAGGTGCTCGCTCTCGTCCACGGTCGGCCAGGCCGTCTCCTCGTGGATGTCGAGGTACTGACCGGCGGTGACGTCGAGGCGCATCGCGTGGAACTCCTGGCGGACGATCCGCGCACGGGCGGGGTCGAGGAGTGCGAGGCCCTCGTCGAAGACCGCGTCGCTCAACGAGAGCAGCCCGTCGCCGAGGAGCAGCGCGGAGTTCGTCCCGTAGAGGGCACGGTCACCGACCCAGCCGGACTCCTGGTGCTTGGACTCGAAGCGGCGGTGCGCTGCCGGACGCCCGCGGCGGGTGTCCGAGCGGTCCATGATGTCGTCGTGCACGAGGGCTGCCGCGTGGAAGATCTCGAGTGCCGCGGCCACCGTGACGACCGCTTCGGCCGTGGTCTGGCGCGACCCTTCCGCGAGGGGGTCGAACGAGCCCGAACGACCCGCGACGGACTGCCACCCCCAGTAGCAGAACAGGGCCCGGAAGCGCTTGCCGCCGGACAGGAGGTCTCGGGCGAACTCGTCGAACGGAGCCAGGTCCGGACTGATCGCGGCGAGCCGATCGCGCTGCTCGTCGAGCGCCCGATCGATCCGCGCCGAGACGAGGTCCACTAATCGCGTACTCTCAGCCACGATCCCTACCCTAGTGGGTGGCCGAGACATAGAATCGGTCCACCAAATCCACGCGTCGATCCCAGGGACAAGAGGGAATCAAGATGCCACTCTCGGAGCAAGAGCAGCGCCTTCTCGAAGAGATGGAGCGCAGCCTCTATCAGAACGACTCCGACTTCGTGGCGCGCGTCACCCGGCGACAAGGGCGTCCGACGTACACGTCGATCACGCTCGGGGTTCTGGGCGCGCTCGCTGGAGTCGCCGTCGTCATCCTCGGGCTGGTCATCCGCCAGCCCCTGATCGGAGTCCTCGGCTTCGTGGTCATGCTCGCCGGGGTGCTGTTCGCGCTCCGCCCGGGCATGCGCGCGCCGAAGTCCGCCAAGGCACCGCGGGCATCGTCGCCCGGCGGGGCTCGTGGGACCTCCTCCGGTGGCTCGTTCATGGACCGCATGAACGACCGCTGGGACAAGCGGAACGACCCGAGCTAGCTCGCACCACTCCTGAACGGGGTCGGCCCACACGGGCCGGCCCCGTTCCGCGTGCCCGCGGCGCGGCGCGCGCGGGGCCGCGGCGCCGCCGCGGGGCCGCGGCGCGCGGGCCGCGGCGCCGCGCGCGGGCCGCCCGCCGCTCGCGTTCCCGTCGGTCGTTTCGCGCGTAGTGAGCTGTTTCGCGCGTAGGGGGTCGGAAGTTTCCACCTCCTACGCGCGAATCGTCTTCCCAGCGCGGGTGTGATGGGAAGGAACGAGCGAGCCGGAGGCTCTGGTCGCGCCCGACCGCCGGACTGGAGGCTCGTGGCGGGGACGCGCCGAGCCTCCAGGCCGGGTGGGGGTTGCGACCGGCGTGTGTTCGTCGCGTCTGCAAGGGGCGACGAGGCCGCTGTCGTACGACAGCGCTTCTGTCGCTGGGCGGCGCTCGCACCTGTTGCGTCTGCAAGGGACGACGAAGTCGTCGTCGTACGACAGCGTGGGTGTCGTTCCGAGTCGTTCCGCCGCGCCCCGCCGCGCAGCAGCCGCGCGCTGCCGGGACGCCGTGGCCCCGCGGCTGCGAAAGTCCTCCACTTTGCTCCACCGCAGCGCCCCAGCCCCGGATCCGCATGGATTCGGGGCTGTTCTGCGTGCGCGGTGCCGTCGGGAGCGCGGGAAGCGGCCCCAAAAGGGGTGTCAGGGGCGATTTCGGGAGCGGAACGCTGGGCTGGTGGAGGGAAGTGGAGTACCGTGGGGCTCATCGACAACCGGTGGAGCTGAGGGGAGGCCCCGACGTGCTGCTCGGTACCCATGCCCCGAAGCTCGACGAGAAGGGTCGCGTGATCCTCCCCGCCAAGTTCCGGGACGAACTGTCCGGGGGCCTCGTGATGACCCGCGGGCAGGAACGGTGCGTGGTCGTCTTCAGTGCCCGGACGTTCGAGGAGATCCACGAGCGCATCCGTCAGGCACCGATGACGTCGAAGCGCACCAGGGACTACATGCGCCTGTTCCTCTCGGGGGCCAGCGCAGAACAGCCCGACAAGCAGAACCGCGTGACGATCCCGCAGAACCTCCGTGAGTACGCGGGGCTCGAGCGGGACCTCACGGTCATCGGCAGCGGTGACCGTGCCGAGATCTGGTCGACCACCGCGTGGGAGGCCTACTACGCCGAAGCCGAAGAGGCATTCGCCGAGAACGACGAGGAGGTGATCCCGGGCATCTTCTGATCCGCGGATCGGGACTCCCAGCCGTCCGCCCTGATGCACCTTCCCCGGTGTCAGGTCGGTATGGATGGGGATCCGGACCCGCGGCCCAGGAGATCGAGGGCTGCACATGGCAGAACAGAACGAACCCCACGAAGAGAACGAACAGCGCGAACCCGAGCGGTTCCCGCACACCCCCGTCATGCTCGAGCGGATCGTGGACCTCTTCACGCCGACGCTCGAGGGCCCGGGCAAGGTCGTGGTCGACGCGACGCTCGGCATGGGCGGCCACTCCGCGGGACTGCTCGAGCGGTTCCCGGAGCTGACGCTCATCGGGCTCGACCGGGACACCGACGCACTCGGCATCGCAGGGGAGCGGCTCGCCCGCTTCGGTGACCGCGTGCACCTGGTGCACACGGTCTACGACGAGATCGTCGACGCGATCGAGGGTCTGGGCTTCAGCGAGGTCGACGGCGTGCTGTTCGACCTCGGCGTCTCCTCGCTCCAGCTCGACCGGGCCGAGCGCGGCTTCGCCTACAGCCAGGACGCCCCGCTCGACATGCGGATGGACCGGACGCAGGGCATCACCGCGGCAGAGGTCCTCGCCGAGTACGACGAGGGCGAACTCCGGCGGATCTTCCAGCGCTACGGCGAGGAGAAGCTCGCCGGCCGCTACGCGAAGGCGATCGTCGAGCGTCGGGCGACCACCCCGTTCACGATGTCCGGCGACCTGGTGCAGGTGCTCCACGACGCGACCCCGGTGGCCATCCAGCGCCAGGGCCACCCCGCCAAGCGGGTGTTCCAGGCGCTCCGCATCGAGGTCAACACCGAGCTCAGCGTCCTCGAGCGGGCGATCCCGGCGGCGCTCGACGCCATCGCGGTCGGCGGCCGGATCGTCGTCGAGTCGTACCAGTCGCTCGAGGACCGCATCGTGAAGCGGGCCCTGGTGAAGCGGACCACCTCGAGTGCGCCGGCGGACCTGCCGGTGGAGCTGCCCGAGCACGCCCCCACCTTCTCCCTGGTCGTCAAGGGTGCCGAGTTGGCCGACGAGGCCGAACGCGCCGCGAACCCCCGAGCAACACCCGTGCGACTCCGCGCGGCCGAGCGAATCCGGAAGTGACATGAGCACGAACCTCGCACTCGTCGACCCCGCCGTCGCCCCGTCGCGCGCGCCCCGCCCGTCGCGCGACCGGAACCGCCCGGAGCTCGTCGAGGTCACGCCGACCCGCGCACAGCGCCGCGCACGTCCCCGCATCGCGTACGCCATCGTGGCGGTCGCGGCGCTCGGCCTCCTGCTCCTGGCGCAGCTCGGGATCAGCATGGTGCTCAGCCAGGGCGCGTACCAGCTGAACTCCCTGAGCGCGGAGCAGACGAAGCTCAGCCGCACGCAGCAGTCCCTGTCCGAGGACCTCCGCGTCCTGGACTCGCCGCAGAACCTGGCCCGCAACGCGCAGGCCCTCGGGATGATCGCGAACTCGACGCCGGTGTACCTCGACCCGAAGACCGGCCGCGTGTACGGCACGCCCACCCCGGCGACCCCGGACGAGGCGACGGGCAACACCGCGAACCAGGTCCCGAACTCGCTGCTCGACGACGTCCCCCTGGTCGCGAAGCAGGGTGACACCACCACGAGCAAGGAGAACGGCGCGACGACGGGCACGACGGGCACGGACAAGAGCACGACGAGCACGGACAAGAGCACGACGAGCACGGACAAGAGCGCGACGGACAAGAGCACGTCCACCAAGGACGACTCTGAGAACACGAGCGGGGCCAGCGCGTCGGACACGGGTTCGTCGAAGTCGTCCGTAGAGTCCGACCCGAACCAGCTCCAGGCGCCCTCCACCAGGTGACCTGCGGGTCAGCACTGCCCCCAGCACCACCCGGGAAGGACCGCACCGCGTGACGAGAACGATCCGCAACCGCCGGCTCAGGTACAGCGTCGTGATCATCGCCGTGATCGCCCTCGTGGCGGTCTTCGTGATCCGGCTGGTCGACATCCAGGTCGTGCAGGCCGCGACGCTGAACGAGGCGGCCACCGCGAAGCGCAGCATCCCCGTGACGCTGTACGGCACGCGTGGCTCGATCGTGGACCGGAACGGTACCGAACTGGCCGACAGCGTCACCCGGTACAACATCACGACCGCCCCGCGGCTGGTGAAGGACTTCGCGGGCAAGCTCGGCGGGACCCGCGTCAAGGACGTCACCGTCGAGACCGCCCTCGCCGCGATCGCGAAGGCGTCCGACGGCGACGCGGCAGCGATGCAGAAGGCCATCGAGGCGAACCCGAAGTCCGACTTCGCGTACCTGGTCAAGGGCCTCGACGTGAAGCACTACGAGGCCGTGAAGGCGCTCGACGTCCCGTGGCTCTACCCGCAGCAGCAGTCCGCGCGGACGTACCCGACCGGGGCGACCACGGGCAACCTGACCGGCTTCATGGGGACCGACGGCGCCCAGGCGGGCCTGGAGTACGCGTACGACCAGTGCCTCGCCGGCACGAACGGCTCCGAGACGTACGAGCGCGGTGAGGACGGCGTCCAGCTGCCCGGCAGCACCGTGACGACGAAGGAGGCCAAGGACGGCGGGACGCTGACGACGACGATCGACAGCGACCTGCAGTACATGGCCCAGCAGGACATCGCCGACGCCGCGCAGCAGCTCGGTGCGGTGTCCGCCACGGCGACCGTGACGAAGGTGAAGACCGGCGAGGTCCTCGCGGTCGCGGACTACCCGACGGTGGACCCGAACGACGTCGACGCGACGAAGGACAAGGGGGCGTACGGCTCCCGCGCGCTCACCGACACGTACGAGCCCGGGTCGACGATCAAGGCGGCGATCGCGGCGGCGCTGATCGACCAGGGCAAGGCGACTCCGACCACCGGCGTCGTGGTGCCGTACTCGCGCACGTTCCCGTGGGGCGGCACGATCCACGACTCGGAGTTCCACGCGACCGAGAACCTGACGCTGACCGGCATCCTGCGGGACTCCTCGAACGTCGGCATCACCGAGCTCGGTGCCCGTCTGACCGAGCAGCAGCGCTACGACGTGATGAAGAAGTTCGGGCTGTTCCAGCCGGAGTCGGCGATCGACTACCCGGGGCAGCCGGGCATGCAGTACGGCTCCACGCCGGACTGGGACCAGCAGACGGACATCAACTCGATGTTCGGGCAGGGCATCTCGACGACCGCGATGCAGGTCGCGAGCATCTACCAGACCATCGCGAACGACGGGGTCCGGATCCCGCTGCACTTCGTGAAGGGCTGCACGACGGCCGACGGCAAGACCATCGACGCGCCCGACGTGCAGAGCGAGCGCGTGGTCTCCGCCAGCGCCGCCACGCAGGTCACCGACATGCTCCAGAGCGTCGTCACGGGCGGCACGCTGGTCGGCATGAAGCCGATCTCGGGCTACAACATCGCCGCGAAGACGGGTACCGCCGAGGTCGCGGAGGGCTCGAAGGGCTACGGCTCGGAGCGCATCACCTCGGTGGCCGGAATGGCACCCGCCGAGGACCCCCAGTATGTTGTCACGGTGACGTTCACGAAGCCGCAGACCAACAAGTGGTCGAGCGGAGCGGCTCCGGCGTTCCGCACACTCATGTCCCAGGTGCTCGAGAAGTACCGCGTTGCCCCCTCCACGACCCAGGCGAAGACCTACCCGTCGACGTGGTAGACCAGACCGTCCCCGTGGTGAGGAAGAAGGAGCACTTGTCCGCACGGATCCCCCCGGTCCTCCGGCCCGAACACCCGACCCCGAGGGCCCTCGCCGAACTGGCCAACGCCTTCGGTCTGCGGGTCGTCGGTTCGCTCGACGGCGTCGAGACGACCGGCGTCACGCTGAGCGCGGCCGAGGTCGCGCCGGGTGACGTCTTCGTCGGCGTGCACGGTGCGAACCGGCACGGCGCGGAGTTCGCCGCGGACGCCGCCGAGCGCGGTGCCGTCGCGGTGCTGACCGACGACGCCGGCGTGGCGCTGGCCGAACCGTCCGGCCTGCCGGTGCTCGTCGTCGACGACCCCCGCGCGGCGCTCGGCGACGTGTCGGCATGGGTCTACCGGACGCACCCGGACGAGGCGACCGACCTCCCGCAGCTCTTCGCGGTGACGGGCACGAACGGCAAGACCAGCACGTCGTACATCCTCGAGGGCATCCTCAAGCAGCTCGGCCTGGTCACGGGCCTCAGCTCGACCGCGGAGCGCCACATCGGTTCGCTCAGCGTCACGAGCCGCCTGACCACGCCCGAAGCGAGCGAGATGCACGCGCTCCTGGCCCGGATGCGCGAGAGCGAGGTCCGCGCCGTCGCCGTCGAGGTGAGCGCCCAGGCCCTCAGCCGCCACCGCGTCGACGGCATCGTCTTCGACGTGGTCGCGTTCACGAACCTCAGCCACGACCACCTCGACGACTACGCCGACATGGAGGAGTACTTCCAGGCGAAGCTGCCGCTGTTCCAGCCGGAGCACGGCCGTCGCGGCGTCGTCTCGCTCGACTCCGAGTGGGGTCACCGTGTCGTCGAGGACTCCCGCATCCCGGTGACCACCATCACGGTGCACCCGGACGTCGAGGCGGAGTGGCACGTCGACATCGTCGAGGCCCACGCCGCGTACACCGAGTTCCGGCTCACCGGCCCCGAGGGTCGCGAGCTCACCACCCGTGTGCCGCTCATCGGCTGGCACATGGCCGCGAACGCCGCGCTGGCGATCGTGATGCTGGTGGAGGGCGGCTTCGAGCTCGGCGCCATCGCGCACGCACTCGAGAGCAACCACCGCCGCTACCCCGACGAGCAGGACGGCGCGACCGTCTCCGCCATCGAGTGCTACCTCCCCGGCCGCACCGAGCGCGTCTCCGGCGACCGTGGCCCGAGCGTCTACGTCGACTTCGGCCACAGCCCCGACGCCTTCCTCAACACCCTCGCCGCGGTGCGCCAGTTCACCCCGGGCAAGGTCGTGATGCTGTTCGGTGCCGACGGCGACCGCGACAAGACCAAGCGCGGCGACATGGCCCGCGTGGCCGCCGAGGGGTCCGACATCCTCGTCGTCACCGACCACCACCCGCGCTTCGAGGACGCCGCGTCGATCCGGAAGACCCTGGTCGACGCCGCGCGCGACGCCTTCCCCGAGCACGAGATCCACGAGGTCACCCCGCCGGAGGCCGCGATCCGCACCGCCGTCGGTCTCGTCGGCGAGGGCGACTCGATCCTCTGGGCCGGCCCCGGCCACCAGGACTACCGCGACATCCAGGGCGTCCGGACCCCGTACTCCGCCCGCGACGAGGCCCGTGCGGCACTCCGCGAGGCCGGCTGGGAGCCGAACGCCGGCCCGGTGGAGGAAGCGCGATGATCGCCCTCTCCCTCGCCGAGATCGCCGCCGCGGTCGACGGCGAGCTCGTCCGCGGTGCCGCCGAGACGGTCGTCGACGGCTCCGTCGAGACCGACTCCCGCCTGGTCGGCCCCGGCAGTGTGTTCTTCGCGCTCCTCGGTGAGGAGACCGACGGGCACCGCTTCGTCCCGGCCGCGGCCGAGTCCGGTGCCGCGCTGGTGATCACCGAGCACGAGACGGACACCCCGGGGGACACCGCGCAGATCGTCGTCGCGGACGGCTACGCGGCGCTCGCTGCCCTGGCCCACGAGGTCGTCGCCCGCGTCCGTGCCTCCAGCGCCGAGCGCACCGCGGCCGACGGCAGCCCCGCACCGCTCCGCGTCGTCGGCATCACCGGCTCGAACGGCAAGACGAGCACGAAGAACATGCTCCGCACGATCCTGTCCGCGCACGGCGAGACCGTCGCGCCGGAGGGGTCGTTCAACAACCACGTCGGCGCCCCGATCTCGATGCTCCGCATCACGCACGACACCCGCTACCTCGTCGTCGAGATGGGCGCGAGCGGCGTCGGCCACATCGCCAAGCTCGTGCGCATCGCCGAGCCCGACACCGGCGTCGTCCTCAAGGTGGGCCTCGCGCACGCCGGCGAGTTCGGCGGCATCGAGGCGACGCAGCGCGCGAAGTCCGAGATGGTCACCGACCTGCCGGCCACCGCGACCGCGCTCCTCAACGTCGACGACGACCGCGTCGCGGCGATGCGCGACCTGACGGCCGCCGAGGTCGTCGGCTTCGGCACGTCCGACCAGGCGGACTACCGCCTGTCCGGTGTGTCCACGGACCGTGACGGCACCCGTTTCACCCTCACCGCGCCTCCCGTCCGGACCGTCGGTGACCAACCGACGGACAGTGACCGGTCTGGAGGGTCGGCACCAGTCCCCGAGACCGTCGACGTCCGCCTCGCCATCCTCGGCGAGCACCACGCGATGAACGCGACGGCCGCGCTGGCCGTCGGGCACCGCTGGGGCGTCCCGCTCGCGGACGGCGCCGCCGCGCTCGCGTCGATGACGCGCGCCGAGCGCTGGCGCATGGAGCTGCTCCAGGGCGGCCCCGAGGGCGTCACCGTCATCAACGACGCGTACAACGCCTCGCCCGACTCGATGTCGGCCGCGCTCCGCACCCTGGCGCAGATCGTGCGTCCGGGGGAGCGGACCATCGCCGTGCTCGGCGAGATGGCCGAGCTCGGGGAGTTCTCCGTCGAGGAGCACGACCGCATCGGTCGACTCGTCGTCCGTCTCGGTGTCGGTCAGCTCGTGGTCGTCGGCCGCGGCGCGATGCCGATCCACCAGGCCGCCACCCTCGAGGGATCGTGGGACGGCGAGTCCGTGTTCATCGAGGACGTCGACGACGCCGTCCACGCCCTGCAGGAGATGGTCCGCCCCGGCGACGTCGTCCTCGTCAAGTCCTCGAAGTCGGCCGGGCTGCGATTCCTCGGCGACCGCCTCGGAGGTGTCTCCGCATGATCGCCCTGCTCATCGCCGGCGCGGTGTCGCTGGTGTTCACACTGCTGCTCACGCCGTTGTTCATCCGGCTGTTCCACCGGCTCGGCTGGGGACAGTTCATCCGTGACGACGGTCCGCAGTCGCACCACACCAAGCGCGGCACCGCGACCATGGGCGGCATCGTCCTGATCCTCGGCACGGTGATCGGCTACTTCGTCGGGCACCTCGTCGGCGGGGACTCCATCACGCTCTCCGGTGTGCTCGTGCTCTTCCTCATGGTCGGGCTCGGGTTCGTGGGCTTCGTCGACGACTTCCTCAAGGTCCGGCGCCAGCGGAGCCTCGGGCTCGGCGGCTGGGCGAAGATCCTCGGCCAGGTCATCGTCGGCGTGATCTTCGCGACCATCGCCCTCGTCGTGCCGACCTCGACGGGCAAGCCCCCGGCGTCCACGATGATCTCGGCGATCCGGGACATCCCGTGGCTCGACTTCATGGCGCTCGGCACGGTCATCGGGACGATCCTGTTCCTGGCCTGGATCGTGCTGCTGACGGTCTCGACGTCGAACGGCGTGAACGTCGCCGACGGACTCGACGGCCTCGCGACCGGGTCGAGCATCCTGGCGATCGGCTCCTACGTCATCATCGGCTTCTGGCAGTCGAACCAGATCTGCGGCGGTGCCCGGCTCGACGCCAGCACCGAGCACGCCTGCTACACGGTGACGAACCCGCTCGACCTGGCGGTCGTCGCGGCCGCCGTGTGCGGTGGTCTGATCGGCTTCCTCTGGTACAACACGTCGCCGGCACAGATCTTCCTCGGCGACACCGGCTCGCTCGGCCTCGGCGGCGCGCTCGCGGGTCTCGCGATCCTCAGCCGCACCGAGCTGCTGCTCGTCCTCATCGGCGGCCTGTTCTTCATCGTCACCGGCTCGGTCATCCTGCAGCGGGCGTACTTCAAGATCACCCACGGCAAGCGCATCTTCCGGATGAGTCCGCTGCACCACCACTTCGAGCTCAAGGGCTGGGCCGAGGTCACCGTCGTCGTGCGGTTCTGGATCATCGCCGGGCTCTGCGTCGCCGCGGGTGTCGGACTCTTCTACCTCGAATGGATCGCGCGCGTTGGCTGATCGTCTGCAGGGCCTCGACAGCTGGTACTCGGACGGCTGGAAGGGCCTCGGCGTCGCCGTGCTCGGGCTCGGTGCGACCGGGTTCTCCGTCGCCGACACCCTCGTCGAGCTCGGCAGCAGCGTCACCGTGTACTCCACGGACGCCCCCGCGGACAGCGTGGAGCTCCTCGAGGTCATCGGCGCCCGGTTCGTGCAGACCCCGCTCGACAGCGTCCCCGCGGCGCTGCAAGAGCAGGCGCCCGACGTCGTCATCGTGTCGCCGGGACTCCCGCCGCACAACGCGACCGTGCAGTGGTCGGTGGCCAACAGCGCCGTCTGGGGCGACATCGAGCTCGCCTGGCGCGTGCGCGACAAGGTCGTCCGTGGCCCGGTCGCCGCACCCTGGGTGACGATCACCGGCACGAACGGCAAGACCACCACCACGCAGCTCACCACCGCGATGTACGAGGCCGAGGGGCTCCGCGCCGTGGCATGCGGCAACATCGGCGTGCCGGTGCTCGACGTCGTCCGCGACCCGGACGGCTTCGACGTCCTCGTCGTCGAGCTCTCCAGCCACCAGCTCCACTACATGGCGGACTCCGGCGACGGGGCGGTGCTGCCGCTCGCGTCGGCGTGCCTGAACATCGCCGACGACCACCTCGAGTGGCACGGCTCCGCCGCGGCGTACCGGGCCGCGAAGGCCAAGGTCTACGAGCGCACCGTGCTCGCGTGCGTCTACAACGTCACCGACGAGGTCACCCGCGCCATGGTCGAGGACGCCGACGTCGTCGAGGGCTGCCGTGCCGTCGGCTTCACCCCGGGCATCCCGGGCCCCGGCGAGGTGGGGGTCGTCGAGGACGTCCTCTGCGACCGCGCGTTCACCGAGGACCGCCGGAACTCGGCGCTCGAGCTCGCGACGCACGCCGACCTCGAGCAGGCCGGTCTCGCCAGCCCGCACATGACGATGAACGTGCTCGCCGCGGCCGCCCTCGCGCGTGCCGGCGCCGTCCGACCGAGCTCGATCCAGAGCGCGGTGCAGGCCTTCCGCGCCGACCACCACCGCACCGAACTGGTCGCGACCGGCGTCGACGGCATCACCTGGGTGGACGACTCGAAGGCCACGAACCCGCACGCGGCGACGGCATCGCTGTCCGCGTTCGAGCCCGTCGTGTGGATCGTCGGCGGCCAGTTCAAGGGCGTCGACATCGACGGCCTCGTCGAGCGCTTCGGGCCGACCGCCCGCGGCGTCGTCGTGATCGGCACCGACCGGACCCCCGTCCTGGAGGCATTCGGACGACACGCGCCCGCGGTGCCGGTGCTGCAGGTCGAAGCATCGGACACTGATCAGGTCATGCCCGAGGCGGTCCGGCATGCCGCTTCGGTCGCGAGACCGGGCGACACGGTCCTCCTCGCCCCCGCTGCCGCGTCGTTCGACCAGTTCGGCTCCTACGCGGACCGGGGCGAGCGTTTCGCGGCGGCGGTCCACGAGCACCTGGGAGGCAACGCCGATGGCGACGACACCGACGGACCTTCCGACGAACGCCCGTAGCGCGCGCGTCCAGGGGGCTGCGCGCCGGCCGAACGGTGCGGTCGTCGCGGTGAAGAACGTCTTCGTCGCCGAGTCGAGCACGTTCTACACGATCCTCGGCGTGACGCTGTTCCTCGTCGTCTTCGGCGTCGTGATGGTGCTCTCGTCGTCGAGCGTCGAGCAGTACGCGGCGACGCACGACTTCTTCGGCGCGTTCACGCGCCAGGGGCTGTACGCCATCATCGGCATCCCGCTGATGCTCATCGCCAGCCGCTTCCGGGTCGCGACCTGGCGGAAGTACGCCAGGTGGATCATCGTGATCGGCCTGCTCGTCCAGGCGCTCGTCGTGCTGACGCCGCTCGGCTACTCGATCCAGGGCAACCGGAACTGGATCAAGCTCGGGACGTTCACCGCGCAGCCCTCCGAGATCCTCAAGCTCGCGCTGGTGCTCGGCATCGGCACGATCGTCTACCAGAAGCGCAACAAGCTCGACGACTGGAAGCAGATCCTCATCCCGATCGGCCTCGTGACGGCCGCCTCGATCGGCCTCGTGCTGTTCGGTGGCGACCAGGGCACCGCGATGGTGATGATGATCCTGGTCTTCGGCGCGATGTTCGTCGGCGGCATCCGCCTGCGGCACCTCGGCATCGTGGTCGGCGCGGTCCTCGTGCTGCTGCCGTTCGTGACGATGGCCTCGAGCTCCCGGTCGTCCCGCATCAGCGCGTGGCTCTCCGGCTGCACGGACACCAGCCAGTACCAGGACCTCTGCTGGCAGCCGGTCCACGGCATGTGGGCGCTGGCATCCGGCGGCGTGTTCGGCGTCGGGCTCGGCAACTCCAAGGCGAAGTGGTCGTGGCTGCCCGAGGCGGACAACGACTACATCTTCGCGATCATCGGCGAGGAGCTCGGCCTGATCGGCGCGGTCGTCGTCCTCGCCCTGTTCGTCGTGCTCGCGATCAGCATGGTCCGGATCATCCGCCTCTCCGACGACGCGTTCGTCCGGACGGTCACCGGCGGCGTCCTGGCGTGGATCATCGGCCAGGCGCTCGTGAACATCGGCGTGGTCCTCGGCCTGCTCCCGGTGCTCGGCGTCCCACTCCCACTGATCTCGGCAGGTGGTTCGGCGCTCATCATGACCCTCGTCGCGATCGGCGTCGTGCTGTCCTTCGCCCGCGAACTGCCCGGCAAGGCGGAGCTCTCGAACCGCGACCTGCCCCGAACGAACGGAGCGCTCCGGTGAGCACCTACCTCTTCGCCGGCGGCGGCACCGCCGGCCACGTCAACCCCCTGCTCGCCGTCGCCGACCGGCTGACCGAGCGTTCCCCGGAGGACACCGTCATCGTCCTCGGCACCGCAGAGGGCCTGGAGTCCCGCCTCGTCCCGATGCGCGGGTACGAGCTGCTGACGATCCCGCGCCTGCCGTTCCCGCGGAAGCCGAACGCCGCAGCCCTGCGGTTCCCCGGCGCCTTCTGGCGTGCGGTCAAGCGCACCGAGCAGATCATCCGCGAGCGGGACGTCGACGTCGTCCTCGGCGTCGGCGGGTACGCGTCCGCGCCCGCCTACATCGCGGCGAAGCGCACCGGCACCCCGATCGTCGTGCACGAGCAGAACGCCAAGCCGGGTCTGGCGAACCGGCACGCCGCGTTCCTGACGAGCCACGTCGGCGTGACGTTCTCGAACACTCGCCTACGGCACTCCCGCGTCGTCGGGATGCCGCTCCGCCGGGAGATCGAGTCGCTCGACCGCCGCGCCAGCCGCGCGGAGGGGCTCGCCGAGTTCGGGCTCGACCCCGCCCGCCCGGTGCTGCTCGTCACGGGCGGGTCGTCCGGTGCGCGGAGCATCAACACCACGATCAACCGCTCGGCGGCGACCATCGTCGGTGCCGGCTGGCAGGTCCTGCACGTCGTGGGCGGCAAGTCCGAGATCGGCCCGAGCGACCTCGACGGCTACACCGTGCTGCCGTACTGCGACCGGATGGACCTGGCGTACGCGGCCTCGGACTTCGTCGTCTCGCGCTCCGGCGCCGGCATGGTCTGCGAGCTCACCGCCGTCGGGCTGCCGAGCGTCCTGGTGCCGTACCCTGTCGGCAACGGCGAGCAGCGGCACAACGCCCGCGACGTCGTCGGCGCCGGGGGAGCGGTCCTCGTCGCGGACCAGGAATTCGACCAGGACTGGGTGACGTTCCAGCTGCTGGGCATCCTGCAGGACCGGGCCCGCATCGCGAGCATGGCGGTCCGTTCCGGCAGCGTCGGCCACCGCGACGGCGCCGACCGGATGACCGACCTGGCCCTCGACGCCGCGCGTGAGCGCGGCACCGGCAGCACCGGCGGCACGAACGGCACCAGCACCGGCAACACCGGCGGAACGAACGGCACCAGCACCAGCAGCACCGGCACCACGGAGGAACCATGACCATCAAGCCGGACCTGACCCAGCCGATCCCGGACGACCTCGGCACGGTCCACTTCGTCGGCATCGGCGGCTCCGGCATGAGCGGCATCGCCCGGATGTTCCTCGCCGCCGGTCACACCGTCACGGGCAGCGACTCCCGCGAGACCGCGACCACCGGCCGGATGCGCGAGCTCGGTGCCGAGGTGCACATCGGCCACGACGCGAGCAACGTCGGCGCCGCCGACACGATCGTCGTCACGAGCGCCCTCTGGCCGGACAACCCCGAACTCCTCGAGGCCCAGCGCCGTGGTCTGCCGGTCCTGCACCGCTCCCAGGCCCTCGCCGCGCTGATCGCCGAGCACCGCCTCGTCGCGGTCGCCGGCGCGCACGGCAAGACCACCTCGACCGGCATGATCGTCACCGCGATGGTCGAGCTCGGCCTCGACCCGAGCTTCGTCAACGGCGGCGTGATCCAGTCGCTCGGCACCAGCTCGGCCCCGGGGAAGAGCGACCTCTTCGTGGTCGAGGCCGACGAGTCCGACGGCTCCTTCCTGCTCTACGACGTCGCCGTCGCGCTCATCACGAACGTCGACGCCGACCACCTCGACCACTACGGCAGCGAGGACGCCTTCATCGACGCCTTCGTCGAGTTCGCCGCGAAGGCGAGCGAGCGCGTGGTCGTCTCGAGCGACGACGCCGGCGCCAAGCGCGTGACGGCGGGCGTCCGAGCCCTCGAGCACGCCCCCGAGATCGTCACGTTCGGGGAGGCCGTCGACGCCGACGTCCGCATCGAGCGCATCGTCGAGTCCGCCGGCGTCGAGGTCGACTTCCGCGCTGCGGGCGAGGCGCACCACATCACGCTCCGCGTCCCCGGCCGCCACAACGCGATCAACGCGGTCGGCGCGTTCGCGGTCCTCACCGGACTCGGTGTCGCACCGGCCGACGCGATCCGCGGCATCGAGGCCTTCGGCGGCACCGAGCGACGCTTCGAGCTGCACGGCGTCGAGCGCGGCGTGTCGGTCTACGACGACTACGCCCACCACCCGACCGAGGTCGCGGCGGCCCTCAAGGCAGCGCGCAACGTCGTCGGCGACGGCCGGATCATCGCGATCCACCAGCCGCACCTGTACTCCCGCACCCGGATGATGGCCGGCGACTTCGCCAAGGTCTACGAGGACCTCGCCGACCACACGGTCGTGCTCGACGTCTACGGCGCGCGCGAGGACCCGGAGCCCGGCGTCACCGGCGCCCTCGTCCAGGAGCGCTTCCACGACCAGTCGCACGTCGACTACCTGCCGGACTGGGCCGACGCGTCGGCTCGTGCCGCAGCGGTCGCGCGCGACGGAGACATCATCATGACCCTCAGCTGCGGCGACGTGTACCGGATCATCCCGCAGGTGCTGGCCGCGCTGCAGACCGACGAGGCAACGTCCCGGTGAAACGTCCCGAGGGCTTCGACGAGCGACCGGCGCAGCCGGCCGCCGGCGTCGAGGGCGAGCGCGCACCGCGTGAGCGACGTGCACCGCGGATCCCGCGGTTGCCCCGCAGGCAGGGGGCCGGGACGGACGACGGCCGGGAGGCACGGGTCGCCCCGGAGACGCCGGCTGCGGCTCCGGAGACCGTCGCGTCACCCGTGTCCCGTCCCGCGGCAACCGACCACGACGCGGCCGCGACCGACGTCGTCGACCTGCTCACCGCCTCCAGGCCGGCCGAGTCGGCGGACGCGAGCGACGACCACGAGGCGCCCATCGGTGCCGGGGTCCGCGCCGCGGAGACCGCGCGCGACGCCCGCGTCGCCCGCAAGCGGCGCAAGCTCCTCGAGCGTGCCGAGGTCCGGCGGTTCACCCGCCGCTCCCGGCACCGCCGCGCCGCGTGGGTGACCGCCGGTGGTGTGGTCGTCGTGCTCGGCGTGTCGATCCTCGTCGCGGTGTACTCGCCGCTGATGGCGCTCCGGACGATCGAGATCAAGGGCACCAGCCGGGTCGACGACGCCGCGCTCCGCCAGGCGCTCTCCGAGCAGATCGGGACGCCGCTCGCGCGCCTCGACTTCGGTGCGATCAAGAAGGACATCGCCGGCTTCCCGCTCATCGAGAGCTACGTGACCGAGGAAGAGCCGCCGAACACGCTCGTCGTGACCGTCACCGAGCGGACGCCGGTCGTCGCCGTGAAGACCGGGAAGACGTTCGACCTCGTCGACCCCGCGGGGATCGTCGTGCAGTCCGCGCCGAAGCAGCCGGACACGATGCCGCTCGCCGACATCGGGTCGGCGAAGCTCGGGTCCTCGGTGTTCCGGACGATGACCGAGGTGGTGCTGGCGCTGCCCTCCACCGTGCGGGCGCAGGTGTCCGGCGTGTCCGCGTCGACCGCGGACGACGTGACGCTCACCATGAAGGACGGCTCCCGGGTCGTCTGGGGGAGCCCGGACGACTCCGACGCGAAGGCGGCGCTCCTCGACGCCCTCGTGAAGGACCACGCGTCCCGCGACCCGAAGACCGCGGTGGAGTACGACGTCTCCGCCCCGGACAACGGCATCATCCGCGCCCAGTCCTGACGCGCCTCGTCCCGACGCACCCTGCGCCGCGCGGGGGAGAATTGCGGGGCGGGTTCGCGACACGCGGCGTGGCGGGGCGACACCGCGGCGAGCACCCCCGTAGCGTCGATGCAAGCACCACACCTAGCAGCAAAGACCCTGAACTTCAAGTAAAGGTTGAGGGTTCAACCGGAGGCCGGACTGACGTGACCACGAACCACAACTACCTCGCCGTCATCAAGGTCGTCGGTGTCGGCGGCGGCGGCGTGAACGCCGTCAACCGCATGATCGAGCTGGGCCTCCGTGGCGTCGAGTTCATCGCGATCAACACCGACGCGCAGGCACTGCTGCTCAGCGACGCCGACGTCAAGCTCGACGTCGGCCGCGAGATCACCCGCGGCCTGGGCGCCGGCGCGGACCCCGAGGTCGGCCGTCGTGCCGCCGAGGACCACGCCGAGGAGATCGAAGAGGCACTCGCGGGTGCCGACATGGTCTTCGTCACCGCCGGTGAAGGCGGTGGGACCGGCACGGGTGGTGCGCCCGTGGTCGCCCGCATCGCGAAGTCGATCGGCGCGCTCACCATCGGTGTCGTCACGAAGCCGTTCAGCTTCGAGGGCAAGCGCCGCCAGTCGCAGGCCGAGAACGGCGTCGCCGGGCTCAAGGACGAGGTCGACACGCTCATCGTCGTGCCGAACGACCGCCTGCTCGAGATCTCCGACCGTGGCATCTCCATGGTCGAGGCCTTCGCGACCGCCGACCAGGTCCTCCTCGCCGGCGTCCAGGGCATCACCGACCTGATCACGACCCCTGGCCTCATCAACCTCGACTTCGCGGACGTCAAGTCCGTCATGCAGGGTGCCGGTTCGGCGCTCATGGGCATCGGCTCCTCGCGGGGTGCCGACCGGGCGATCAAGGCCGCGGAGCTCGCGGTGGCGTCGCCGCTGCTCGAGGCCTCGATCGACGGTGCGCACGGCGTGCTGCTCTCGATCCAGGGTGGCTCGAACCTCGGCATCTTCGAGATCAACGACGCGGCCCGCCTCGTGCAGGAAGCCGTCCACCCCGAGGCGAACATCATCTTCGGTGCGGTCATCGACGACACCCTCGGCGACGAGGTCCGTGTCACGGTCATCGCCGCCGGGTTCGACGGGGGCGAGCCCTCGTCGCAGGTCAAGGAGCGTCGCGCGAGCTGGGTCGACCCCGAGGCCGGCGCGACCGTCCCGGTGTCCGGCGCCGGTTCCTCCGCGATCGAGGACTCCACGAGCTCCTCGCCGTCCTGGGCCTCCTCGGAGCACGAGCCGCCGGCGCAGCGCGCTGCCGACCCGGCCTTCGACGGTGACGACGACGAACTCGACGTCCCCGACTTCCTGAAGTAGGGCTCTTGTCGGACGCTCGCACGAGCCTCCAGGACCGGCTGTCCACGGTCCGCGACGGCATCGCCGACGCGGCCAGGGCAGCCGGTCGCGCACCCGACGAGCTCACGCTCGTCGTGGTGACGAAGTACCACCCGGCATCCCTGGTCCGCGACCTCGCCGCGCTCGGCGTGACGGACGTGGGGGAGAACCGCCACCAGGAGGCCCAGGCCAAGGCGACCGAACTCGCCGACCTGGCGCTCACCTGGCACTTCGTCGGGCAGCTGCAGTCGAAGAAGGCCCGCCAGGTGCGCCGGTACGCGCACGTCGTGCAGTCACTCGACCGCGACTCCGTCGTGGACGCGTTCGCGCCGACGGAGCAGGAACCCGAACCACCCGTGATCGACGGGTTCGTGCAGGTGAACCTCACCGACGACCCCGGTCGCGGTGGCGTGCACCCGGACGACGTCGACGCCATGGTGGAGCGGATCGCGGCCACGGGCACGATCGCGCTCCGCGGCGTGATGGCCGTCGCGCCCCTCGACGAGGAACCCCGTCCGGCGTTCGCCCGGCTCCGCGGGATCTCCGAGCGCGTGCGGCTGATCGTGCCCACCGCGACCGACATCTCCGCGGGGATGAGCGGCGACTACGCCGAGGCGATCGCCGAGGGCGCGACACACCTGCGGATCGGGACGGCAATCACCGGAAACCGGCCGACTGCGCCCTAGCCTCGAGGCAGGGCATCCACGAGCACGCACACCCCTGGAGGAACCATGGCCGGTCCGTTGAAGAAGACGATGGTCTACCTCGGCCTCGCCGACGAGGAACTCGAGTACGAGGACGAGCAGCCGCAGCAGCAGGCACGCGCCCAGCAGCAGCAGCAGCACCACTCCTCGCCCGCCGCGAGCCAGCACGAGGCTCCCGCACCGGCCGCCGCGACGCCCGCCCCGGCGGCTCCGGCGCAGCCAGCCCCCGAGGCCAAGGCCCCGCACACCCACCAGCGCGGCGCCCAGGTCACCCCGCTCCGCCGCTCGCACACGACCGCACAGAAGGCGACCCCGGTCCAGGAAATGAACGAGATCCTCACCGTCCACCCGCGCGAGTACAAGGACGCCCAGTCCATCGCCGAGAGCTTCCGCGACGGGATCCCCGTCATCATCAACCTCTCGCAGATGACCGAGACCGACGCCCGTCGCATGATCGACTTCGCGAGCGGACTGTCCCTCGGCCTCTACGGCAAGATCGAGCGCGTCACCAACAAGGTGTTCCTGCTCTCCCCGGCGCACGTCGCAGTGAGCGGTGAGGCGCCCGAGGTAGAGTCCGACATCGAGGCGTCCTTCTTCGCCCAGTCCTGAGTCGACGCGTCCCGTGGTCAACCCGACCACGGTGCGCCGCCCAGGCCCACCCGCCCCGTGCGCGGTGTCACACGGCACCGTTCACCCGAGACGAGCGAGCCGCACGTGTCCGCGATCTTCACGATCCTGTACTTCCTCCTCCTGCTGTACTTCTTCGTGCTCTGGGGGCGGTTCGCGCTCGACATGGTGCAGGCGTTCAACCGCTCGTGGCGTCCTCGCGGCGGCATGCTCGTCGTCGCCGAGGTCGTCTACTCGACGACCGACCCGCCCATCCGCGCCGTCCGCCGTGCGCTCCCGCCGCTCCGCATGGGAGCCGTGGCGCTCGACTTCGGCTGGTCGATCGTGATGCTCGTCGTCATCATCCTGATGAGCATCGTCCGGGTCATCTCCGCCGCGGTCTGACCTCCCGCACCCGATCCGGCTGGCCACGACACGCGCCACGCCCGGACACGATCACGGATCGTGCCCGGCGTCGGTGTACGGTGGTCGGGATCGATGCCCGCTCCGGCGGTGCATCCGCACCGGAAGTCGGGCCTGGTACATTCGGGCCCAACGTTTCGGTTCCACACGTTCAGCAGTTCTATTGAGGTGACGGCAATGGCTTTGACGCCGGAAGACGTAGTCAACAAGCGGTTCCAGCCGACCAAGTTCCGCGAGGGCTACGACCAGGACGAGGTCGACGACTTCCTCGACGAGGTCGTGGTCGAGCTGCGCCGTCTGACCCAGGAGAACGAGGAGCTCCGTCAGCGCCTGCAGGCCGCCGAATCGGCGCCCAAGCCGGCCGCTGCCGCAGAAGCCGCTCCCGCTCCGACCCCCGAGCCCGAGCCGGAGCCGGCCCCCGTCGCCGCAGCTCCCGAGCCCGCGCCGGTCGCAGCCGCCGCCCCGACCACCACGGTCCCGGCGGACGAGGACACCGAGGGCACCACGAACCTCCTCACGCTCGCGCGTCGTCTCCACGAGGAGCACGTCCGCGAAGGCATCGAGAAGCGTGACGCGCTCATCGCCGAGGGCCAGGCCCAGGCAGCGCGCCTCGTCTCCGAAGCGGAGAGCAAGCAGCGCCAGATCATCGCCGACACCGAGAACACGAACCGTCAGCGTGTCGCGGTGCTCGAGCAGGAGCAGCGCCAGCTCGAGGGCAAGATCGACGAGCTCCGCACGTTCGAGCGCGACTACCGCGCCCAGCTGAAGAGCTACATCCAGGGTCAGCTCAACGAGCTCGACACCTCGTCGGGCACCGAGCAGTCCGGCCTCACCCCCGCGCCGGCCTCGGCGCAGGGCTTCGGCAACTGACGTTGTCCCAGCAAGACCAACGAGCGAAGGTCAGTGTCCGCGCGATCGCGGCACTGGCCTTCGCCGCTGTCGTGGTGGTGGCGGCCGACCAGATCGTGAAGGCGCTGGTCGTCGCGAACCTGCCGTACGGGCAGGTCGTGCCGGTCCTCGGCAACGCGCTGCAGTTCCTCTACGTCCGGAACCCCGGTGCCGCGTTCTCGTTCGCGGTCAACATGACGTGGGTGTTCTCGATCGTCTCCGCTGCGGTCGTCGTCGCGATCATCGTCTTCGCACGGCGCATCCACTCCATGTGGTGGGCGATCGTCCTCGGCATGCTGCTCGGCGGCGCGCTCGGCAACCTCAGCGACCGCCTCTTCCGTGAGCCCGGCTTCGGCCAGGGCCACGTCGTCGACTTCATCTCGACGCCGTGGATGATGCCAGCGATCTACAACATCGCGGACTCGTTCATCTGCGTCAGCATGGTGATCTTCGTGCTGCTGGTGATCTTCGGGGTCAACCTCGACGGCACCAGGACGGTCTCGGACAAGCGCAAGGGCAAGGGCGGCCTGGAGGCCCGTGGGGACTCCGCCACGGACGCTGCGGCGACGGCGACCCCGTCGGTCGCGTCCACCGACGCGGCGGACGCACCCCGAGCCTCCAGTCGACCTCATGGCGACCAGCGCGACTCGCTGGGGCACGACGCAACGTGAGCGAGACGCGTTCCCTGCCCGTCCCGGACGGGCTCGCCGGTGAGCGTGTCGACGCCGCCATCGCGAAGCTCCTCGGGTTCAGCCGGTCGTTCGCGGCCGACGTCGTCGCCGCCGGTGGCGTGCGCGTCGACGGCGTGGTCGTCGAGAAGTCCGACCGTCTGCACGCGGACTCCTGGCTCGAGGTCGAGTGGACCCCGAAGGAAGCCCCACGGATCGTGCCCGCGCACGTCCCCGGGATGACGATCGTGCACGACGACGACGACATCGTCGTGGTCGACAAGCCCGTCGGCGTCGCCGCGCACCCCTCGCCGGGGTGGGACGGCCCGACCGTGCCCGGGGGCCTCGCGGCTGCTGGGTTCACCATCGCGACCTCCGGCGCCGCCGAACGCGCGGGGATCGTGCACCGGCTCGACGTCGGGACCTCCGGACTCATGGTGGTCGCGAAGACCGAGCTGGCGTACACGAGCCTGAAGCGGGCGTTCAAGGAGCGCACGGTCGAGAAGGTCTACCACGCGCTCGCGCAGGGGCACCCGGACCCGACCTCCGGCACCGTCGACGCACCGATCGGACGGCACCCCTCGAGCGACTGGAAGTTCGCGGTCACCTCGGACGGCAAGCCGAGCGTGACGCACTACGAGACGCTCGAGGCCTTCCGGTCCGCGACCCTGCTCGAGGTGCACCTGGAGACCGGGCGCACCCACCAGATCCGGGTGCACATGGCGGCCACCCGGCACCCGCTCGTCGGGGACACGATGTACGGGGCCGACCCGGTGCTGGCCGCGGAGCTCGGGCTGACGCGGCAGTGGCTCGACGCGGTGCGGCTCGGGTTCGCGCATCCCCGGACCGGGGAGTGGGTCGAGTTCCAGGCGTCGTACCCGGAGGACCTGCAGGTCGCGCTCGACCGCATCCGGAGCGCGTCGGTCTGAGGCCGGGCCCGGCCTGGCCCGGGCCGGGGCGGGGGCGCCCCCGGGGCTGGCGTCCCCGTGGGCATCGAGTGCGCAGTAGGTGCGCGTCAGCCGCGCTCGGGCCGCATCTGCTGCGCACTCGATCCCTCTGAGGGTGGCAGGTCCGCGGAGGGCCCGGCCCCCGGCTGATCGAGTGCGCAGAAGACGCGGCGTCGGCTGCCCTCGCGCGCCACTCCTGCTCACTCGATCGGGGCTACCTCGTGGACGTGGACGCGGAAGCGGAAGCGGACACCGGCGCCGGCGTCGGCGCTGCCGGCTCGGCCGCGGCCGGCTGCCGGCCGGGCAGCAGGAACGCGAGCACCGTCGCGAACGCGGTGATGCCGATCGCCCACCAGAACGCCTGCTGGAACGCCACCGCAGCTTCGCCGCCGGCGACCGCACCCGCGAGGACCACGGCGAGCACCGCGGTGCCGAACGCCCCGCCGAGCTGCTGCGCGAGCCGGGTGATCGTGCTCGCGTGCGGCATGTCCGGGCGGTCGAGCCCGACGAAGCCGACCGACATGATCGGGATCATCACGGCTCCGAGGCCGAGCCCGCGGACCACCAGGACCAGGGCGATCCACCACTGGTTCGTGCTGCCGTCCGCGAAGGCGAACGGGATCGTGGCAACGAGCACGACGGCGAACCCGACGACGGCGACGACCCGGGCGCCGATCCGGTCGGTCATGCGGCCGGCGAGCGAACGGCTGAGCAGCGAGCCGACGCCCTGGGGGATGAGGAGCAGCCCGGCGCCGAGCGCGTCGGTCCCGCGGAGCTCCTGGAACGACAGCGGCAGGAGCAGCATGCCGCCGTAGAGCGAGGCGCCCATCAGGAACATCAGCGTGGCGGCTGCGGCGAGCGGGCGGTGCCGGAGCAGTGCCAGGTCCACCAGGGCTGCGCTCCGTCGACGGGTCGCCCAGAGGACGAACGCGACGAGCAGGACGAGCCCGGCGCCGAGGGGTGCCCAGACGTCGAACCGGGCGAAGCCGTCCGTCCGGCTGGCGTTGCTCAGGCCGAACAGGATCCCGACGACGGCGGGGGAGAGCAGCACCAGGCCGACGACGTCGAGCCGCGCGGTGCCGACAGGACCGTCGGCGGGCATGAACAACCACGCGAGGACGAGGCCGGCGACCGCGAACGGCACGTTCACCCAGAACAGCCACTGCCAGTCGGCCGCGCCGAGGATCAGGCCGCCGATGACCGGTCCGAGGATCGGTCCGAGCGCGGTGGGCAGGGAGGCGATCGACATCAGCTTGCCGATGTTCCGGCCGCCCGCCGCCTGCATCAAGAGCGTGGTCAGCAGCGGCATCATCGCGCCGGCGCCGATGCCCTGGACGATCCGGAAGCCGACCAGGCTCGTGGCGTCCCAGGCGAGCGAGCACAGGACGCTGCCGATCAGGAACACGACGAGCGCGCTCATCCAGAGCCGCCGCCCGCCGATGCGGTTCTGCAGCCAGCCGACGATCGGGACGGTGACACCCATCGCGAGCAGGTAGCCGGTGCTCACCCACTGGATGGTGTCGACGCTCGTGTGCAGGTCGCGGCTGAGGGTGTGCAGCGCGACACTGACGATCGTCGAGTCGAACAGCGGTGCCATCGCGCCGACGATCAGCGCGACGGCCAGTCTGGTCAGGTTCTTGTCCATGATGGAGATACGCTCCCGTTTCTTGTTGGCGTCACCGTACTGCGGCGCGTTAAGATACGCAAGTGGATCTTGCGAAGACGAGACGGCGCGGTGCGGAGCTCGAGGCGGCACTGCTCGACGCTGCGTGGCAGGAGCTCGAACGGAGCGGCTACGCGTCCCTGACGTACGAGGCGGTCGCTGCCCGCGCGGGGACCTCGAAGCCCGTGCTCTACCGGCGGTGGCCCACGAAGGTGGACCTCGTCCTCGCCGCGCTCCAGCACGCCGGGCTGTTCGATCGTCGTACCGTGCCGGACACCGGGACCCTGCGGGGCGACATGCTCGCAGCGCTCCGGGACTTCAACGACGCGCGGTCCGGGTTCATCACCGTGATCAGCCTCTACCTGTCGAGCATCAACGCGGACACCGGGCTGACCCCCGCCGACCTCCGCGCACGCCTGATCGGGGACCGGTCGAGCGTCGGCCGGGTGTTCCTGGACCGTGCGGCCGCGCGCGGGGAGATCCCCGCACGCGACTGGCCCGACGGGCTCACCACGCTGCCGTCCGACCTGATGCGCCACGACCTCGTGATGACGCTGAAGCGGATCCCGGACGCCCGCGTGCTGGAGATCGTCGACGACATCTGGCTGCCGCTCGTGCGGTGAGGAATCGGTGAGGAATCGGTGAGGAAGCGCTGAAGGAGCGATGCGGGCGCGGTGAGGGAGTGCCGCGGCGTGTCTGTCCGCGGTCGCGGTTAGGCTGTTCGAGTCCCGCAGCAGCTCGTACGAACCGGAGGTTCCGTGGCGGATTCCGACTCCTTCGTCCACCTGCACGTGCACAGCGAGTACTCGATGCTCGACGGCGCGGCCAGGCTCAACGACCTCGTGGCGGAGACCGCCGCGCAGGGCATGCCGGCCGTGGCGGTGACGGACCACGGCAACATGTTCGGCGCGTTCGAGTTCTGGAAGGCCGCCAAGGCCGGCGGCGTCAAGCCGATCATCGGGACAGAGGCGTACATCACGCCGGGCACCCACCGCTCCGACAAGACCCGTGTGCGCTGGGGTGACGGTGGCGGGGACGACGTCTCCGGTGCGGGTTCGTACACGCACATGACGATGTTCGCCGAGAACACCGCCGGCATGCACAACCTGTTCCGGCTGTCGTCGAAGGCCTCGCTCGAGGGCTACTACTTCAAGCCCCGCATGGACCGCGAACTCCTCAGCGAGTACCACGACGGCATCATCGCCACGACGGGCTGCCCCTCTGGTGAAGTCCAGACGCGCCTGCGCCTCGGCCAGTACGACGAAGCGATCAAGGCGGCGGCGGACTTCCGGGACATCTTCGGCAAGGAGAACTACTTCGCCGAGATCATGGACCACGGCCTCGAGATCGAGCGCCGGATCATGACGGACCTGATCCGCCTCGCGAAGGACCTCGGCCTGCCGCTCGTCGGCACGAACGACCTGCATTACACGCACTCCCACGACGCCAAGTCGCACGCGGCACTGCTCTGCGTGCAGTCCGGCTCCACCCTGAACGACCCGAACCGCTTCAAGTTCGACGCCGACGAGTTCTACCTGAAGACCCCGCAGCAGATGCGGCACGTCTTCCGGGACAACCTCGAAGCGTGCGACAACACGCTGCTCATCGCCGAGCGGTGCAACGTCGAGTTCGACACCGCGGCGAACTACATGCCGAAGTTCCCGGTGCCCGAGGGGGAGACCGAGCACAGCTGGTTCGAGAAAGAGGTGGCGAAGGGGCTGGAGTACCGCTACCCCGGCGGCATCTCGCCCGAGGTCCAGGCGCGCGCCGACTACGAGGTCGGCATCATCAACCAGATGAACTTCCCGGGCTACTTCCTCGTGGTCGCCGACTTCATCAACTGGTCGAAGGACCACGGCATCCGCGTCGGCCCCGGTCGTGGTTCCGGTGCCGGCTCGATGGTGGCGTACGCGATGCGCATCACCGACCTCGACCCGATCCGGCACGGCCTGATCTTCGAGCGCTTCCTCAACCCGGACCGCGTCTCGATGCCCGACTTCGACGTCGACTTCGACGACCGGCGCCGCGGTGAGGCGATCAAGTACGTCACCGAGAAGTACGGGTCGGAGCGCGTTGCACAGATCGTCACGTACGGCACGATCAAGGCGAAGCAGGCGCTGAAGGACTCCTCGCGCGTTCTCGGCTTCCCGTTCGGCATGGGCGAGAAGCTCACGAAGGCGATGCCGCCGCCCGTGATGGGCAAGGACATCCCGCTCACCGGGATCTTCGACAAGGACCACCCACGCTTCAAGGAAGCCGTCGACGTCCGTACCGTGGTCGAGACCGACCCCGAAGCGAAGACGGTCTTCGACACCGCGCTGGGGCTCGAGGGGCTGAAGCGTCAGTGGGGCGTGCACGCCGCCGGCGTGATCATGTCCAGCGACCCGCTGATCGACATCATCCCGATCATGAAGCGGGAGCAGGACGGTCAGATCGTCACGCAGTTCGACTACCCGGCTTCGGAGTCGCTCGGCCTGATCAAGATGGACTTCCTGGGGCTCCGGAACCTCACGATCATCAGTGACGCCCTCGACAACATCAAGACCAACCGTGGGATCGACCTCGACCTCGAGACCATGGGCCTCGAGGACCCCGAGGCGTACGCGCTCCTGCAGCGCGGTGACACCCTCGGTGTGTTCCAGCTCGACGGCGGCCCGATGCGTGGCCTGCTGCGCCTGATGAAGCCCGACAACTTCGAGGACATCTCCGCGCTCATCGCCCTGTACCGTCCGGGCCCCATGGGTGCGAACTCGCACACGAACTACGCGCTCCGCAAGAACGGCGAGCAGGCGATCACGCCGATCCACCCGGAGCTCGCCGAGCCCCTCAAGGACATCATCGGCACGACCTACGGCCTGATCATCTACCAGGAGCAGGTCATGGCCATCGCGCAGAAGGTGGCCGGGTTCTCGCTCGGCCAGGCGGACATCCTCCGTCGCGCGATGGGCAAGAAGAAGAAGTCCGAGCTGGACAAGCAGTACGCCGGCTTCGAGAAGGGCATGCTCGACAACGGCTACTCGGCCGCGGCGATCAAGACGCTGTGGGACATCCTGCTGCCGTTCTCCGACTACGCGTTCAACAAGGCGCACTCCGCCGCGTACGGCGTGGTGTCCTTCTGGACCGCCTACCTCAAGGCGCACTACCCGGCCGAGTACATGGCGGCGCTGCTCACCTCCGTCGGTGATGCCCGCGACAAGCTCGCGCTGTACCTCAACGAGTGCCGCCGGATGGGCATCAAGGTGATGCCGCCGGACGTCAACGAGTCGATCGGCTTCTTCGCCGCCGTCGGTGAGGACATCCGATTCGGCATGGGCGCGATCCGCAACGTCGGCTTCAACGTCGTCGACGACATCGTGAAGGCCCGCACGGAGAAGGGCGCGTTCGAGTCCTTCCACGACTTCCTCCGGAAGATCCCGATCTCCTCCGCCAACAAGCGGACCGTGGAGTCGCTCATCAAGGCGGGTGCCTTCGACGAGTTCGGGGACAGCCGCCGTGCGCTCGTGGAGATCCACGAGGGCGCGGTCGAAGCCGCGGTGAAGGTCAAGCGCGACGAGGTCCACGGCAACGTCGGCTTCGACTTCGACTCCCTGTTCGCCCAGGTCGCCGAGGAACAGCCGTCGCTGGCGGTCGTCTCGCAGGTGCCGGAGCGTCCGGAGTGGTCCAAGCGCGACAAGCTCGCGTTCGAGCGCGACATGCTCGGGCTCTACGTCTCGGACCACCCGCTCGCGGGGCTCGAGATCGAGCTCGCGAAGCACCAGTCGATCACCATCGCCGACCTCATCGCGGCCGACGACTCCGTCGAGGGGGAGACCGTCACGGTCGCCGGACTGCTGACGAGCGTGCAGCACCGGGTGGCCAAGACGAGCGGCAACCCGTACGGCATCGTCGACATCGAGGACTTCGGCGGCCAGATCGGCGTGATGTTCCTCGGCAAGACGTACCAGGAGTTCGGGCCGTCGCTGGTGGCCGACTCGATCGTGGTCCTCCGCGGTCGCGTGAACGTCCGCGACGACGGCAAGGCGCTGCACGCGGTGAGCATGTTCCAGCCGGCGCTCGGCGACGTGATGGGTTCCGGGCCGCTCACGCTGTCCCTGCCCGAACGGCAGGCCACGACGGAGACGGTGACCGAGCTGGCGGCGGTGCTCGGCCGGCACACGGGGGAGACCGAGGTCCGGCTGCGGCTGCTCAAGGACGACGTCGCCCGGACGTTCGAGCTGCCGTTCCCGGTGAACCTGACGCCCGACCTGTTCGGTGAGCTGAAGAGCCTGCTCGGCCCGCGCTGCCTGGTGTAGCGCCCGCCCCCGCGATGGACGACCGTACGATGCCGGACGCGGCCGCCCTGGCGGCGTTCGGCGTCGCGGGGTCGCGGCTCGAACGGCTCGCCGGCGGCCGTGGCCTGACGTGGCGCGCCGGGGACGTGGTCCTGCGCCCGCACGACGGCGCGGAGGAGACCGACTGGCGCGCCGAGGTCCTCGCGTCGCTCGAGCACACGGCGGCGTTCCGCACGCCCCGGCCCGTCGCCACCACCGATGGCAGCTGGCGGTCCGGCCGCTGGGAAGCGTGGGAGTGGCTGCCCGGCCGCGCCGACGAGACCCGCGTCGCCGACGTCATCCGCGCGGGCACCGCCTTCCACCGGGCGATCACGCACCTCGACCGACCTGCGTTCCTCGACCGCAAGGACAACGCCTGGAGTCGCGCCGACCGGATGGCCTGGGGCGAGGCCGAGCTCCCGCCGGACACGACGCTCGACCGGCTCGCGGCGGCGTTCCGTCCCGTCGAGTCACCCGCCCAGCTCGTCCACGGCGACCTGCTCGGCAACGTGCTCTTCGCCGAGGGCCAACCGCCGGCGATCATCGACTGGCCGCCCTACTGGCGTCCCGCCGGGTTCGACGCGGCGGTCGCCGCCGTCGACGCCGTGTGCTGGCACCGGGTGGCGGTCAGCGCGCTCGACGCGCTCGGCGACGGCATCGGCGAGTGGCGCCAGCTGCTCGTCCGCGCCCTCACGTTCCGGATCGCCACCCTGCACCTGCTCGGCTCGTGGGACGCGACCGGCGTCGCGACGCACCGTCCGGTGGTGGACGCGCTGGTCTGACGGCCTGGAGGCCCGGTGCGGGCCCGCCACGGGCCTCCCGTCCGGTGTCCGGTCACGTCTCGTTCGGACCTGGGCTACGAGGCAGGGCGGTAGCGCGCCATCGCGCTCCGCTGCGGGGCGAAGCGTTCTTCGAAGTCGCGCTCGTTCGGGACCCACACGTCTCGCCAGAGCGACTCGTGACGCCTGCCGAGCCGCGCATCGCGCGCCATGCCCGCTGTGCGGCGACGTCGAGCTCGACGTCACACCAGACCGTCACGTCGAGGCTCGGGAGCGTGTCCGGATGGAACAGCCCGATCAGGTCCACGACCAGGATGTCAGCGCTGGGGAGCGGCTCAGCGGGGCCGAGCGACCTCGTGGTCCAGTCGAAGCGGTGGAACACGCCGGGTTGCGCGGCGCGATGCGGGGCGAGGACCGAATCGAGCAGTCGTCGTCGGTCGACACCGTCCCAGTCCGTCGACCGCCGATGGGATCGCACCGGGTCCAAGAAGTCGTCACCACGGATCCGCACCGCACCTGCGAGCTCCGCCGCGAGGGTCCTGGCCAGGGTGGACTTGCCGGACCCGCAGTAGCCGGAGATCCCCACCACGAGCGGGTGTCCCAGGTCACGCTGACGCGCACGGATGAGATCGACCAGGCCGGTCTGGTCCATCGGCGACTCGACGTCGATCTCGTAGTCCAGCACCAGGTCCTCGGCGTTCATGCCTCGGATGCCCCAGTTCACCTTCGGGGTCTCCGTGATGGTGATCTCGACGCTGTGCGGCGAGATCCCCGCCTCGGACTCGATGCGAGCGAACAGCTCACGCACGAGCGATCGCTTCGTGGCGTCGCTTGGGCCATGACGACACAGTACCGAGGGGGGGTTCGCGGAACTTCCGACGGTCGTCGGCCAGTCGCTCAACCGGGAGGCTCGGTGCGGGCCCACCACGGACGTCCCGTCCGAAGTCCGCGCACCCGATACCGTGGTGCCGTGGCGAGCCAGGACCAGTACGACGCCCTGTGGGCTGAGGGCCGAGCGCGCATGGTCCTTGGCGATCTCCGACCCGACCGGACGCCGACGGATGGGGACCCACGATGGGGGCTCAGCCTCGTCCTGCTCCCGGCCGAGGAGACGGCGCGACGCCTCGCCGGAGTCACGTCCGAGCTGGACGCCGCGTACCGGGGCGGACACCACCTCTACGGGGCGGCGGACCTGCACATGACGATCACGAGCCTCGAGCCGTACCGGGATCGGATCGCGCCGGAGACGGTTCAGCACTACGTCGACGCGATCGATCGTTCGCGCGACCTGCTCGACGTCCGGTGTCGCCTGCTCGGCCTCGGTGGTTCGGCAGCCGGTGTGTTCGTCCAGGGGTTCGACGACGACAGCCTCCTTCCGATCCGCGTGCGGATGCGGCAGGCGGCTGCCGATCTGCACGGTGGGACTGCGCCCCCGATGGCGTTCGTCCGGGACACCGCGCACATATCGCTCAGCGTCCACCGGCAGGCGGGGCCCGAAAACGCAGCCGTCGCCGTCGTGGAGCGATCGCGCCGGCGGGACTTCGGCGACCTCCAAGGCTCTCGGGTCGCGCTGGTGCGGTACCGCCCTCGGGTCGGCTCCATGGGAGTCGAGATGCTGCACACCGTCGGTTAGGGAGCGGACAGGCTCTTGTGCGCAGCCCGTCGGTTGTACAAGGTGGTCGGATGACGGGGATCAGGAACATCGCAGTCGGGTTGCCGGTCAAGAGCAGTCATGTCCTGCTCTCCGAGTCGACGGACACCGTCCGCGGTCTCGTGTTCCACCGTGCCGTGGGTGGCGGCATCGAGTTCGGCGAACGCGCGGACGAAGCGCTCCGGCGTGAGTTCCGGGAAGAACTCGACGTGGCCCTCTCCACCGTGACACTCCTCGGCGTCATCGAGAACATCTTCGAGTTCGAGGGTTCCCCTGGGCATGAGTACGCGCATGTCTTCGCGGTGCAGTCGGAAGAACTGGACCGTGTCCCGCTCAGCGCGGAACTCGTCGTCCTGGACGAGGGCAGTCCGGTGCGGTGGGTTCCGCTCGACACGGAAACACCGGTCTTCCCGGAGGGCATCCTCGAGATGCTCACCGCGGCCGCCGACGCCGACGCCGACGCCGGATGACCATCAGCGCTGGAACGATCCTCCCGGAAGCGACCTGATGCCCGGGCCGGCCGTCGAAGTGCCCGAAGGACTCGTCCGCGCGACGACGAACCGCGAAGAATCCGCCGGTACGGCGTGGCTCGCGGAACTGCCGGCGATCATCGGCGGCCTGCTCGACCGGTGGGGGTGCGAGCTCGACGGCGCCCCGATGCACGGTGAGGTCGCGATCGTCCTGCCGGTGCGGCGGGGCGAGACTGCCGCAGCGCTCAAGGTGTCGTTCCCGCACCCCGGCAACCGCAGCGAGCCGGACGCGCTACGCAGCTTCGGAGGGAACGGCGCCGTCCGACTTCTCGATGCCGACGCCGACTCGTTCGCGCTCCTGATGGAACGTGCTGGTCCCGACACGCTCGAGTCGATCGGGACGGCGGAGGAGGCGATCGAGACGGCCGGGTACCTGGCTCGGCGCCTCGCGGTTCCCGCAGGGCCGGCCACACCGGCACTCGCGGACACGGCCGGAGGGTGGGAAGCGGAGCTCGATCGGCAGGTCGCACTCCTGCCCGGTGTCCTGTCCTCCGCGGTGATCGAGCGGACGAGGAGCACCATCCGGCTGCTCGGGGGCGACACGACCACGACGATGCTCCACGGGGACCTGCACTTCGGGAACGTGCTCAGCGCGGAGCGTGAACCGTGGTTGGCGATCGACCCGAAGGGCTGGCGTGGCAGCGCTGCCTACGACGCGTTCACCGTGGTCGCGGGGAAGCGCGAGGGACTCCGTGACGCTCCCGACCTCGGTCGGGTGTTCCGCGACCGGATCCGCCGGTTCGCGGACACGGCCGGCGTCGACGCTGCGACGGCGCTCGCTTGCGTGCAGGCGCGCGCGACGAGCTCGTACCTGTACCAGCGGCTGCAGCCGGGGGACTGGTTCGAGCTCGAGCTGCTCGAGTTCGCGGTGAACCTGAGCGACTGATCGCGGTCAGGAGACCCGTTCGCGGAGCCGCTCGGTGACGACGAGCTTCTCCGACCACCGGTCCGGCCATCCCGCGGCCACCCACGACCGCTGCGGTTCATGGCCGGCGCGGCCGAGCCACACGACCTCGTCGATCGCGCGCTGCTGGCGCGCGAGGACGGCATCGACGACGTCGAACGCGCCGTCCCACCGGTACCCGTCGAGGAAGGCACCGATGCGACCGCGACGATCCACGTCGGGTCGTAGTCCTCGCCGACGGAGCTGCTGCACGTCGTCGTCGAACGGTGCGAGCCACTCGAGTGCGTACGCGACGTCGCTGACCGGTTCCGCCGGACGTGCGACGTCCCAGTCGAACAACCCGACCGCTCGGCCGTCGCGCCAGGCCGTGTTCCGGGGCTGCGGGTCACCGTGGCAGATGACGGTGGTGCCCTCGGGTGGAACAGCCCACACCGCCCAGCTCGGCTGCACCCAGCTCCGCGTCGCGTCGTGCACCCGACGGAGGAGCGCCCCAGCAGATGCGACCGCAGCGGTCGTGGTCTGGTGCGGCCAGGCGGCGTCGCCACCGTCGCCGGGCACGAGGCGGACGAACTCGAAGTGCTCGTCGGTGTCGAGCGGTTCCGGGACGGGGAGTCCCTGATCGTGGAGGTGCCGGAGCAGGGAGTGCACCGTCAGGGTCCAGGGCTTCCGGGGGCGACGGACGACGTCACCGTCGACCACGACCTCGCGCTCCGTCATCTCCGCACGCTCGGCGTGATGGTCAGCCGCGTCCGGTGATCGAGCGGATGCGCGCCACGATCCGGGGGTTCCGTGCGCCGAAGGTGAGGGCGGCGAGGCGGCGCATCGAGACCTGGGCGCGGTGCACGAGGAGGCCGGTCGCTTCTGCGATGTCGGTGACCGCGTGCCAGCGGGCGCGGAGGGCGGTCGGGTCGATCTCGGTCCGCGCGGCCGTCTCGATGGCCTCGACGAGGGACTTGCCGTCCTGCCAGGGCAGGGTCTCGTTCTCGAACCGCCGGAGGATCCGGTCGATGGCGTTCGCGCGGTGGTGCGTGACGGCCTGCGACCACCGGACGTCCTGCGGGATCGGGTCGACGAGGACCCACCGCGGGGCGTTGGCGTTCAGCATCGACAGCTGGCCGAACGTGGTCAGGGCGCCGAGCGCGACGGCGACGTCGAAGATCTGGCGAGGACGGCCGCCGACGGCGATGAGCGCGCCGGGGAACGCCTGACGCGCTGCGCGGAGCTGCGAACGCGCGACGATGAGCGTGATGACCATGTGCTCGGGCGCGGCGGCGAGGACGGAACGGACGCGGGTCACGACGGCACCGTCGACCTCGGCCGGCAGGTGCAGTGCCACGCGGACCGCGTCGTCGTCCGGCAGGAACGCGTCCGCGAACACGTCGACGGCGTCCCGGTAGCGGCTGAGGAACAGGGCGATCGCGCCGCCGTAGAACGGGTAGCGCTCGAGCAGGATGCGCTCGTGCTCGAGGCGGAGGGTCGGGCCGCGGTCACCGCTGAAGCTCGTCGACCCGGTGTGCAGGACGAGGGCGTGGTTCGCGAGCGCCGCGGTGTAGCCGTGCTCGTTGATGCGGAGGCAGAAGTCGTTCTCCTCGCCGTAGCCGGGGGAGAAGACCTCGTCGAACAGGCCGAAGCGGTCGATCGTCTCGCGGCGGATGAGGAAGCAGAAGCCCATCGCGACCGGCGCCAGTGAGAAGCGGGGGAGCAGGTACTTCACGCGGCCGTGCAGCTCACGGGTGCGCCGGGGTGCGAGGTTGGCGCGCGGGTTCCGGCGGGCGTAGGGGAACGACGCGATGGTGGCGTTGTCGCTCCGCGCGCAGACCACGCCGATCGAGTCGTCCTCGGCGAGGACCGCGGTCATCTCGTCGAGGAACCCGGGCAGCGGGACGGTGTCGCTGTTCAGGAGCAGGACGTCGTTGCCGGTCCGGTCGAGTTCGAGGACCGCACGGTTGCAGTTGCCGACGAAACCGAGGTTCCGCTCGTTGCGGGTGTACTCGAAGCCGGGGTGGTCGGCGACGAGCTCGAGGAGCCGACGCTCGATGGCGTCCACGTTCGGTCCGACGTCGTTCGCGAGGAGTACCCGGTCCACGGAGAAGTCGACGGTCTCGAGCAGGGCCTCGACGCAGCGTTCGAGCCCCGGCAGGTCGTCGTAGACCGGGACGACGATGGTCACCGGTCGACGGTCAGCACTCATCGACGCGCCAGCTTCCGCATCACGACACCCGGACGCGCGAGGACACGACCGACCAGGCCGGAGCGCGACCGGACGCGGTTCGCCAGCAGGCCGACCGCCGCACGGGCGCTCGTCGCACCGAGCGACGCGTAGGCACCGGGGAGCTCGAACCAGTAGCGCGCGACCTGGGGGAGCCGGTAGCCCTCCGTGCCGACCAACGCGACCAGACGTTCGATGGCGGCGCCGTTGTCGCGACCCGCGCCGACGACGGTGGCGAGGCGGTCCGGAGCAGCCGCACCGTGCCTCCCGGCCGAAGCGGGGTCGGCCGCGTACGCGGCGAGAGCGTCGGCGAGACCCGCCGTGTCGTCCGCGTCGAACAGGGCGCCGGTGACACCGGGCTCGACCAGCTCGGCGCTGCCGCCCTGGCGGGAGGCGACGACGGCACGGCCGAGGGTCATGTACTCGGCCGTGGTGCGGCCGAACGCCTCGATGGTCGAGGGGGTGACGCAGACGTCGGCGGCGTCGATGAAGGGCGCGGTGTCGCGCTGCTCACCCGCGAAGACGACGTGGTCGGCGATGCCGAGCGCGCGTGCGCGGTCGGTGAGGCGCTGGTCCTCGCCGGGGTGCTTCCAGCCGCCGACGAAGCAGACGCTCGCCGTGACGCCGCGCTCGCGCAGCGCTCCGAGCGCGTCGATCACGCGGTGCTGGCCCTTGGACTCCTCCACGCGACCGACGACCGTGATCCGGAGGCCCGGGTCGTCCTCCGGGAACGGCGTGACCGTCGGCGTGTCGGAACGGGTGCGCAGCAGCCGTTCGGTGTCGACGATCGGGTACGCGACGGAGAGCTTCTCGGCCGGGATGTGCTCGGCGAGGTGGTCGCGCATCGCCTCGGAGTTCGTGATGACGGCGCCGGAGAAGAGGCCGATGTCGCCGAGCGTCGCCGCACGACCGCTCTGGAAGTGCAGCCCGTGGTCGAGGTCGCCGTACTCACGGACGAACCAGGCCTGCGGGATCCCGAGGACCGCGGCAGCGAACGACGCCCACGGTGCAACGAGGGTGTTCGTGACGACCAGGTCGGGGCGGTTCCGCTCGTACTCGGCGATGATCGCGCGGACGGCGGCGTAGTCGACCGTCGCGAACGCGGCTCGTTCCGCCGCCGGAGCCGGCTGCGAGCTGGGGAGTGCCCACCCGCGGAACCTCAGCGCCTGGTAGCGCCAGCCGCGCTCGTCGAGGGCTTCGATGAACTTGCCCCTGGGCGCCTTCGTGATGAACGACGGGGTCATCGAGGGGTCGCGTGACTGCCAGTCCTCCACGAACCGGATGAGCGACCGCTCAGCGCCGCCGAGACTCACGGGCGCTGTGGAGTGGTTCGCGAAACTGACGAGCACCCAACTACTCTACAAAGGATTCCCCAATCGTTCTCCAACCAGCCACCCCCAAGTGCGGGGCGGCATACATCGACGGTCGCGAGGCGCTCGACATACTTGTGCGAGAATGTCTCGTCCTGATCCTGATCGGGCCGCCTCGTCCTGATCTGATCGGGCCGCAAGGGCGCGCCCCGGAGGAGCTGTAACCGAAAAGCATGTCCTACCTCAACGAACTCGTGTCGTCCCGCGAGCTCCTCGCGAACCTCACGGCGCGCGAGGTCAAGGGAAAGTACCGCCGTACCGTCTTCGGTCAGCTGTGGTCCCTGATCAACCCGCTCGCGACGATGCTGATCTACACGATCGTGTACTCGTTCATCTTCCGGGCACGGCTCGAGGTGGGCGACCCGAGTGGCCTGAACATCTACCCGCTGTGGCTCATGTGCGGTCTGCTGCCGTGGATCTTCGCGCGCAACGTGATCAACTCCGGGATGACGTCGATCGTCTCCAACGGGTCGCTGATCAAGAAGGTCTACTTCCCCCGGATGACGCTGCCCCTGGCGGCGGTCGGGTCCTTCGGCTTCACGTGGCTCGTCGAGATGGGTGTGCTGCTGATCGTGCTGGCGATCGCCGGCTCGAACTTCTGGCTGTACCTGCCGGTCATCGCGCTGACGATGGTGTTCCTCGCGATGTTCGCCGCCGGGCTCGGCCTGATGCTCTCGATCATCAACGTGCACTTCCGCGACATGCAGCACCTGGTCGGGATCGGCCTGCAGATGTGGATGTACCTGTCGCCGATCATCTACCCGCTCTCGCTCGTCGAGGACGCCGCGAACAAGTCGGGGCACTCGTGGATCATCCACGTCTACAAGCTCAACCCCATCGAGCGGTTCTCCACCGTGTTCCGCAACCTGATGTACGACAACCGGATGCCGAACTGGACCGATCTGGTCGCGTGCGCCCTGGCGGGATGCCTCTCGCTCGCGCTCGGCTACTTCGTGTTTTCCCGCAACGAGAAGAAGCTGGCTGAACTGCTGTGAGCGATGCTGCCGTCACCGTCGACCACGTGTCGAAGCGATTCCGTATGTACAGCGAGCGCAACGACTCGCTGAAGAGCATGGTCATGCGCGGCAAGAAGTCCGTGCACGAGGACTTCTGGGCGCTCAAGGACGTCTCCTTCGAGGTGCCCCACGGCACGACCTTCGGCCTGATCGGCAAGAACGGGTCCGGGAAGTCCACGCTGCTGAAGTGCCTGGCCAAGATCCTCTGGCCGGAGCAGGGCTCCATCACCGCCCGCGGCAAGCAGGCCTCGCTGCTCGAGGTCGGGTCGGGCTTCCACCCGGAGCTCTCCGGACGCGAGAACGTGTTCCTGAACGGGTCCATCCTCGGCATGAGCCGGAAGGAGGTCACCCGGAAGTTCGACGAGATCGTGTCGTTCTCCGGCGTCGGCCACTTCATCGACCAGCCCGTGAAGAACTACTCGTCCGGCATGTACGTGCGGCTCGGGTTCTCCGTGGCCGTCGCCGTCACGCCGGACATCCTCGTGGTGGACGAGGTGCTCGCCGTCGGTGACGCCACGTTCCAGAAGCGCTGCCGGACGAAGTTCAAGGAGATGAAGGAGGAGGGCCGCACGGTCATCCTCGTGTCGCACTCCATGAGCACCGTGAAGGACATGTGCGACGAGGTCGCTTGGCTCAACGAGGGTGAGCTCAAGATGATCGGCAAGACGAACGACGTCATTGGTGCTTACAACAAGACTGTCTGAGTCGCGCGTGCGCGTGGCTGGCCTGTGCGACCGTCCCGCGCCATAGCATTCCCGGCGTTGGCTCTGGGGTGAAGACCTAGCGGAGCACGCGCTCGAGTGCCTCGCCGTTCGCTTCGAAATCGAACTCCCAAGCGGAATGGAACGCCTCGAGAGAGAACTTGCCCCGGGGGTGCTGCTCGTCGGCGCGTGACCAGAAGTAGTGGAATTCGTCCGCGAGTACGGAGGCGTACATGTGTTCGTTGCGGGCGGTGTACGCGTCATGAGACAGCAGGAGCACCTTGTCAAGGTGCTCTGCGAAGAGCATGTTGAACATGCCGGAGCCCGCGAGCCCAGCGACGGTTGTCGCGTTGCCGAACACGGTTGCTTGCTCCTCTGTTGTCAAGGCCTCTGGATAGACGATCGCAAAGCCACGATCGGCGAAATAGCTCTCCACCTCCTCGATGTTCCGACATGCACGGTTGACTGTGGTGAACTTCCGTGACACGAAGATCTTCTTCGCCGCGTCAGGCGACGAATGGACGAGTGCGGCACGGAGCTTCGACCACGTGGCTGGGACCACGGGGTGGACGTAATGCCAGCCGCCGTTCTGCCAGCCTTGCGACGCGCTGACGAACCGATCGACGGTGACATTGCGGTGCTCCCAGTGGATGTCGGACTCGACGATTCCTGCCGCTTCGAAGAGGGTCCGCTCGAACGAAGGAACATAGTCCTTGCTGGGTACGCGATAGATCGCTTTCAGGCCAGGATCTCGATCCTTTGCCTCATCCCAGCCCCAGACCTTCGACAACGACTCCGTGACAACATGGCCGAAGTGACCGGGTACCGCGCAGGTCAGGTCGTAGTAGGTCCCCTCAAGACGTTCGGTCGGCTTGTCTTCCGGGTTGAGCGCTGCAACACCTTCGTTGAGGTTAACCAGACGGTCGTTCCAAGCCCGCCAGGGGTGTTTGAAGGAGCTCGGAAGCACGGTGGTTCCGTTCACCGCCAACATCGCATCCTTCAGGTGCGTCGGCCCTCGAAACTCCCGCAATGTAAGCGTCGGGTACTTCATCGCCTGGGCGGGGATTCGGGGCTTGGCCAACGTGCCGTGGGACTCGACGTGCAAATCGCCGCGGCCAACGCCGGACTTTCGGCTGCCGAGTAACCGAACGTTGTTGGCGCCGAGCCGCGTTGGCAGGATTGCCATCGCATCTTCGTCTTTGACCTTGACGAGGTGATCTCGGTTCTTCACCGTGATCGAATAACCGTGACTGTCGACCGTCAGCCCTGAGGAGGCTTGAAGTTCCTCGATCTCTGCCGGACTGATCCTCCGAGCGCTCAATGATTCAAGGCCCGCAGCCCAGGCGCTGGAGATGGTGGTGACCGGGGCGATGAAGTAGCCGCCAGCAGTCACGTGGAAAAAGAATCGCTGCCAACGTTGCAGGCGATCCGGGAGCGACTCGGCTTCCTCATCAATCACGGCGGCCACAGGCCCAATCGAGGCGATGTACTCCTCCATCGCGTCATTCGACGTCGCGGCGAACTTCGTGATGCCTTCGATGCCAGGGATCACCTCGTGAGGGGTGATGACGTGAAGTCTGAACTGGAACGCGCTACGCCAGGCCGCGAGGGTCTCACGGGTTTGGTAGCCAGCGATCAGGACCACAGGGCGCTGTAGCTCCTGGAGCGGCTGTGCGTGTTCGCTGATGAAACGGTCCAGAGAGGACTGACGTCGACGCCAGCTTCGAGTTTTGGTCGCCCCAACTGAAGTCATACTCAGGAGGTTACCCGAGTATCAAGTGCTCAGCGACATCGCCAGGCCTGAAGCTGAGCAGATGTCGACACACCGCACGCGTCTCACTTCTGGCGGCGAACGAGCCCTGCCAGCTTGTCAACCAACCTGGTGATCCGGCGGTCGCGATACCTCTGGACTTCCGCCCGGAATTGGCGGGCGGAAGTCCGCCAGGCGTCCCGCTCCTCCGTCGCCTGATCCAGCTCTGTCCGTGAAGAGGCGGCCGCTTCCCGAGCCTCGGTCAAGGCTGATTGCAGTGACCGGATTTGTTCAAGGCCTCTGTGGACTTCTTCTTCACGCTGCTTCATCATCCCTTCAACCGTTCGGGTTCGAGCCTTTTGGTCGTCGATTGCCTTCGAAGCGGATTGACGCTCGGTCTCGAGGGTCTCGCGACACCAGGCCAGTGACTCATCGGCGACCCCGCGAGCCGTCGCTTCGTTGGCGAGGTAGTGCGCGAACGAGCGGAGGGCGGGAACCGGGTGCGCGACGATGGGATCCGGTAGTTCGACGAACCCCGAGACTCGTTCTGATGAGGACGCGTCGGCCACGATCGTGTCCCACCACGTCCGTTGATTCTCTTTCCTCGCCGCTGATGCTGCTGCGAGACGTCCCTTGTGTTCGCCGGAGCGCAGAGTCTCGAGGATGACTTCGGTGATTGCCTCCGGGTCGGAGACGGCCGACACGGGCATGACGAGATCCGCTCCGCCGAGCTGTCGCGCTGCCCCGCGCATCCGGTTCCACGTGTACGCAGTGTGCGCGAGCCCAAATCCGATCAAGCCCAATTGGCCGGCGAACACAATTGGGTGGTAGCGCGTTGAGATCGAGAACTCAGCGTCCGCCATGATGTCAAGCACATCTTTCGATCGAAGCAAAGGGAGCGCATGGATGACCAACGAGTCCTTCGCGATCTCGTCGTGCGACACGATGTCGTCCTTCGGCCTTTCGATGTCGAAGGAGCCCGCGTGCGGCACGAGGACAGCATGGCAGTCAAGGGCGGTGCTCAGTGTTTCGAGCAGCGTACGGATCTGGCCGTAGTACCGAGGTATCTCGGACTCCGCAATCCAACTGGGACGTTCAAAGCTCGCGACGAAGTACCGAGCGGGCAGGCTGTCTCGAGCCACCGCTGGAACGGAGTTGCGTTCGAGCAACAGAGCGTCGTCGCCCGTGTAGCAAACACGCTGGCTGCTCGTCGACAGCGCGATGGCGTTTTCGAAAGAAGCCCGCTCTCGGAGACCGAACCAGCGGGCGGAGTCGATAATCTCCCGAATCGCGGGTAGGTCTGCCGGGCGGTAGGTAGCACCGAGTGACTGGCTGCTGATGTAGACCGGGCGCCCGAAGTGCCGAGCGACCCGGACCAGCGCGAGCCGCTCGTAGAGCTGGTGCACGAACGTGCTGGTGAGGTTGCCCCCGCCCGCGATCAGCACGAAGTCGGAGTCGTACACCGCGTCGTAGACGTCCGTGGCGGGGCCGTCGCCTCGCACGTACCCTTCGAGCGGTGTGAGTACTTTCCGGAGGTGGCTGTCTTGCCACGCACGCGGCCACCTGAGCTTGAAGTGGAATCTGGGTACTGCTTTCGTGCCGTGTACCGCTGACGCCGTGCTTGCATCTGCGGCGATCAACGTCACGTCAGTCACGCCCCGAAGCCGAAGTTGTTCGACTGCCGCCTCGGTCATGGCTTCGTCGCCGACGTGGTAAAGATCGGGCCACCCGATGTCACCCATGATAACCGCTCGCTTTGTCACGATTGGCTCACCTTGAGGTTTTCAGCAGTGGTCGTACCGGTTGGACGCGTCGATCCGCTCATCGCGGGGGCAAGGCCTGCGGTTAGTCTTCGGCGGAGGACGGGCCCGCCGGGCCGCTCGACAAGGAAATGGACAGCGGCAGCAAGACCAAGGGCGATTGCCGCGGCAAGCAGAGCCGCAGGAAACCAGCCCAGCTGCTGTGTGTGCTCGATGACCGCCCAGCCGATCTGTTCATGCAGCAGGTAAAGGGGATACGTCAGCGCTCCGAGGACCGAGAGCCACTTCCAGTTCACGCGGCGAAGCGGGGTCATCGTGACCAACGCAACGGCGACGAAGCACAGAAGGACACAGCCGATCGCGGCAAGGGACGGGACGCCGCTTCCCGTTGTGCCGAGGATCCGTTGTGCGGCTTCCGGCGCGGAAGTTGCGAGAGCGAGGAGGAGATCGGTGCCCACGGCTAGCCACCGGACGAACTCGTGTCCGTTCCGGATGATCACGAAGAGCATCATTCCCCCGGCGAACAAGGCCGCGTGTTGCCAAACGAGCACGTACGCGACGAAGTCAAGGTGCGTCTTCTCCGCGATCGCGGCCACGACCGGCCATAGGACTGAGAAAGCAATCAAACGACGCTCTGAAATACCGACGATGACGAACACCGCCATCAGCGCGTAGAACCGCATCTCGACCCACAGCGTCCAGTAGACGCCGTCGATGTGGGGAACGTTGAACGCTTCCTGCGCCATGGTGAGATTGATCAGGACATCGCTGGTGGTGAACCAATGCGCGCCGTTGAAGACGAGCACGCCGGCGGTGAGGAGGACACAGACCCAGTAGGCGGGGTACAGCCGAGAGACCCGGGAAGACACGAACTGATGGAGCGGGCGCCCCCAGGCCGTCATGAGGATCACGAATCCGCTGATCACGAAGAACAGGTCGACGCCGAAAACGCCGTACTTCGTGAGGTCAAAGACCGCCGGTGACTGCTCGGAAACCGGGGTGGCCCAGGCATCCGTCTTCCGAGCAGTGAAGTGGAAGGCGACAACCGTGAGGGCGGCAGCGAAACGCAATCCGTCGAGGAGCGCGAACCGTCCCGCATTCCGCTCGGGAACACGAGGACGCGCCAACGCTGGCGGGGAGAGCTCGACCATGCTGTGGAACACCTTCACTCGAACGATCTGGAACTGACCGCCTCGCGTCACGAAGCACGCGAGTGCGCCAGACGGAGTGCTCGTCGATCTTAGAGGTCGTCGGCAGACCGATCGGGCCGGGAGCAGGGCGAGGATGTCTCGACGTAGGTCTGTGTGTGGGTAGAGTGCTAGCGCCCGAACGCCATCTCGATAGGGGAGCACGTGCCCGCCAACCGACGTCCGTTGATCAGCGCTGTGGTCCCCACCTACAACGTTGCGGATTACCTTCCCGCCTTCCTCGATTCGATCCAGGCCCAGACATCCGACATGGCTTCTGTCGAGATCATTGTCGTCATCGACGGTTCGCCTGACGACAGCGCGAGCATCGTCCGCGAGTGGGCATCGCAGCGTTCGCTGAACGTCAACATCATCGAGCAGGAGAACCAGGGACTCTCTGGTGCGCGGAACACGGGTCTCGCCGCAGCACAGGGAGAGTGGGTGACGTTCCCGGATCCGGACGACGAGCTCGACCCCCAGTACTTCGAGGAAGTCGAGAAGTTCCTTCGCCTCCATGGGCGTGCGGATGCACTGCACCCGGTCAACCTGGCCGCGGCGCACCAGCTTCGACTGACGCCCGCCGGCGAGATCGTAGACAACCACCCGCAGCGAACGCGTTTCAAGCTGGGATCGCGAATCGTCGACATGGCGGTGGAGCCGATCATCCAGCTCTCCGTCAACTCGTCCTTCATCCGCGTTGACCTCCTCCGTGAGAAGGGCATCGAATTCGATGGGCGAGTTCGACCGACGTTCGAGGACGGGCACCTGACTGCTCGCTACCTCCTGGAGACCGGGAGCCACCATCTCGGGCTCATGGCCTCAGCGAAGTACCGATACCGTCTGCGGGGAGACGGGAGCTCACTCGTCGAAGGTGGCTTCAGCAAGCCCGAGAAGTACACGAACCAGGTGGAGTTCGGCTACTTGGATCTGCTGGAGCGCGCCACGGCGCAGCTCGGGCGTGCTCCACGCTGGCTGGAGAACACAGTGCTCTACGACCTGCACTGGTACTTCAAGGGTGAGCAGTCAGTGCATTCGACCACCGCGAGCGCACCACTCGAGACTCTCCCGCGCTTCCACGAACTCGTCGAACGCATACTCAGCCTGCTCTCCGAAGACGCCGTGCGGAGCTTTGACGTCACCGGCATGGAGTTCGCCGTGCGTCATGCGCTGATGTACGGGTACGACGACGTTCCGTTGCGCCACGACTGGGTCAAGCTGTCGGACGTCGATGAGCGCCGACAGCAGATGAAGGTCTCGTACTGGTTCACGGGACCTGTGCCGGAAGAGCGGTTCGAACTCGACGCCGAAGACGCCGGGCCCATACACGAGACGGTGCGCGACTACACGTTCTTCGGCCGCGTGCTCATGCGAGAACGGCATCTCTGGTTCCCGCGCGGTCGGCGCTTGGAGATGTGGCTCGACGGGCAGAAGGTGCACTTCACCCGGTGGAACCAGAACGGTCACCCCGACGCGCTGACTCCGGCGCTCATCGACCCGCAGATCCGTGCCATCCGGCGCCGCGTTCGCGCGGACTTCTCTCCGTCCACGGGGCTGAAGGCTCATGCTCGGGCACGAGCCGGCAAGCTCGTTCGAGACCTGCGCAACAAGTGGTCTGACAGAGGGATCACCGACGAGGCCATGCAGTGGCTCGTCCGGAGCCCGAAGATCCGCCGCCAGTTCGAGCACGCCTGGGTGTTCATGGATCGAGACACCGATGCGAACGACAACGCCGAGCACCTGTACCGGTGGGTGCGGAAGAACCGCCCAGAGGTCAACGCCTGGTTCGTACTCCGGCGGGACTCGGCGGACTGGGACCGACTCGAGCGCGAGGGCTTCCGACTTGTCGAGCCGAACACGACGCGTTGGAAGCTCCTGCTCCTCCACGCTGACCACCTTGCGTCGTCCCACGCGGACCACTACGTGACCGATCCCCTCGATCGGCGCCGGTACGGTCGTCATGCCTTCCGCTTCACGTTCCTCCAGCACGGTGTCATCAACTACGACATGTCTCGGTGGCTGAGCTGGAAGGGGTTCGATCGGTTCGTCACAACTACGCGCGCTGAGTTCGATGCGATCGCCGGACACGGTCCGTACTCGTTCTCGTCGCATGAGGTCGTGCTCACGGGCCTGCCCCGGCACGACGCGCTCCAGCAGAAGCGCGAGGAAAGCACGGTCCGCGACCTGATCGTCATCATGCCGACCTGGCGGCAGTGGCTCCTCGGGGACCGTATCGGCACGTCGAACGACCGTAAGCGGATTCCCGACTTCCGATCGACCGAGTACGCGCAGATGTACGAAGCGCTCCTCAATTCGGAAGAACTCGCCGAGCTGGCTCGTGAGACGGGAAAGCGAATCGCGTTCATGCCGCACCCCAACGTGCGTCAGTACCTTTCCGAGTTCGAGCTCCCGGCCCACGTCCAGCTGTTCAGCTTCGCCGACCAGAACGTACAGGACGTGATCGCTCGTGCAGCTGCCTTCGTCACCGACTACTCCTCGCTCGGTTTCGAAGCTGCGTTCGTCGACGTGCCCTTGACGTACTTCCAGTTCGATTCAGAGCGGTTCTTCGACGGAACGCATGTCGGGCGACGCGGATACTTCGACTACGAGCGCGACGGGTTCGGACCGATTGCTCGGGACGTGCCTGCGGTCATCGCCTCGATTCGAGAAGCCGCCGCAAACGACTGGGAGTCGCCGCGTCGCTATCGTGACCGCACGGCCGCAACCTTCCACACTCGCGACGGTGGGTCGTCCGAACGGGTCTTCCAAGCGATGCTCGGCTTGGATCGCCCCGAACACGCTCACGCCGAGGCTCCGCTCGCCGTCACGGTCGAGGAGGACGAATCGGCGACCGAGACGGACCAGCCGGCCGCAACGCAGTCGTGAGTCGCTGAACGAGCGGGGACGGACTCGTGATCTCAGTCGTGGTGCCCGCGCACGACGCCGCTCCCTGGATCGAGCAAACACTCGAGAGCATCCAGGCGCAGGCGGTGCGCGCATGGGAGGTGATCGTCGTCGAGAACGGTTCGGGAGATCGAACGGCTCCTATCGTCAGTGCTCTGGCAGCGAAGGACGATCGAATCCGGCTCGTTCGTTCCAACGCGACGACTGCTGCGGCCGCCCGAAACGAGGGCATTGCGCTCGCTACCGGCGAGTACCTCGTCTTTGCGGACTCCGACGACCTCGTCCCGGACGGCGCCTACAGCGCGATGCTGGCCTCCCTCGAGGCGAGCGGCTCCGACATGGTCATCGGCGACCACCTCAAGTTCTCCCCGACGGCGACGTGGAGTCCCACGAAGCGGTGGTACCCCTTCGACGCCGCGCGCACCGGTCTCGCACCCGACGAGGTCCCCGAACTGCTGTCAGGGCGCGCCTGCTGGAACCGGATGTTCCGCCGCTCGTTCTGGGACCGCGCAGAGCTCCGGTTCCCGGAGATCCCGAGCGTCGACGACATCGAACCGATGACTCGCGCGTTCGTCGCTGCGGAGACGATCGACGTCGTCCCGGACTGCGTCTATCTGTACCGGGATCGCGGGGACACGTCGTCGCTCTCGCTCCGCGACGACGCCGAGACGACGGTCCGGTACCTCGAACAGGAACTCCGCTGCGCCGAGCTCGTTCAGGACCGTGCAGCCCTCCGCAGAGCACACGCGGAGGTCGTTCTCGACGCCGATGGTTGGGCGCACCTCAGCCGCTTCCTCGCGACAGCCCCGGACGAAACCGCGACCGGCACTGTGTCGGCGGCGCTCGATGACCTGGTCGCCGTGATCCCCCTCGACGGCATCGATGCCGTGGCGCCGGTTCGTCGCGCGCTCTGGATGCTCGTCCTCGCCGGGCGTTGGACGGAGGCCGCTGCCTTCGTCCAGGGTTCGCGTTCGGATGACGCTGCCGAGCGTCTGGACGCGTGGATCCAGGCCGTGCTCACCGCGGGAGCGTCGCAGGCGCACGGAGCAGACGTCGCACTCCTCGTCGAGCAGGGACTCGTCCCGGCGCTCATCAACGACGCCGACGCCGTCCCGGAGGCGTGGCTGGCCGAGCGCGTCGAAGCGCTCGCGTCGCTGCCGTTCGGAGCGCGGGATCCCGCAGAACCGGGCCTCCGCGCTGCGATGGTCGACGCGCTCAGGCGTGGCGACACGAAGTCCGTGGCCGAGGTGTCCCGGCTCCGCCGGTTCGTGCCGCTGGTGGTGAGTCGCGTGGAACCCACTGCCGAAGGGCTCGAACTGAGCGGGACCCTGACCGGGGACGTCGACGTTCCGGCCGTGAGCATCGTGCTGCATGCCGGCGGCATCCAGTCCACAGCGCCGATCCGAGCGGGGGAGGCCTCGCGGGCTGACGGCAGTCGAGCCTGGTCCGCACGCATCAGTGCGGATGGACTGGACGACGGCCGCTACGCCGTGTCGGTCCGGGGAGAGCGCTCCTCGGAGCTGCTGCCCGTCGTGACGGCGAGGATGCCGCTCCCTCCGCTCGACGCGGAGTTCCCGCTGCAGCCGCTCGCGGATCGGAAGAACGGCTGGCGCTTCCTCGTCGACCGCCGTCGACCGCCGCGCCGCGGGCTCGCCGGCGTGCTCGGGCGAGTCGGACGCCGACTCCGCTGACCTCAGGCCGCGCCGGCTCCGGCTGCCGTGCGGATGCTGTCGAGCAGGTCGGCATACCGGCGTGAGAGGGCGAACGGAGCGAGACGGCGGCTGAACGCCTCTGCCGCTGCGCCGCTGGCCGGAGATTCAGCGTCCGCCTCCACGATCGCAGCGAGCGAGGACACCGGCTCACGTGTGTCGAACCACCGCAACCAGTCCTCGCCGTCGAACTCGGCTCGCAGGTGCGGCTCGTCCGGGATGACCGCCGGGACCCCGAGGGAAGCCGCCAGGTGGACGCTGCCGGAGTTGAGCACCTGCCGGTACGGGAAGACGGCGAGGTCAGCGGCGCGGAACCACCGCTGGACGTCGGAGTCCGGGACGTAGTCGTACGAGCGGATCGTCCGCACGTCGTCGCCGATCAGGTCGTCGAGTGCCGCACGGTCCTCGTCGCTCGTGCGTCCGGCGAGCAGCAGGACGGGACGGGCGTGGGCGGGGACGCGGGACACCGCCTCGATCAGCACGTCGAGTCCCTTGTACGGCCGGATCTGCCCGAAGAAGAGCACGGCGTGTCGGTCGTCCTCGAGCCCGAAGGACGCCCGGGCGTCGGCCCGTGATGACGACGCCGGGTACACCCCCTGGTAGCTCGGGTGCGGGATGTGCACGACCTTCGCCGGATCGAGCAGGTAGTGCTGCTCGGTGACGGAGGCGGTGGCTGCGTTCAGCACGTGGATCACGTCGGCGGATTCTGCGAGCCACTGGTTCAACTCGAGTTCCAGCGCAACGTGCCGGGCGTCGTGGGGGAGCACGTTGTGGATCGTCCACACCAGACCCGCCCCACGGGAGCGAGCGTCGTCGACCGCGTGGCGGAAGCGCTCGAGCCGCTCCGTCGCCTCGGCGAGCGTGTCGGCCCGCTGCACGATCGGCGCCGTCCAGTGCATGTGGAAGACGTCGCCGTCGCCGAGCGTCCCGAGGTGCTGTTCCAGCTGCTCGAGCCGCAGGCTCTCGAGGACGTTCCAGCCGCGGGCCCGGGGAGCCAGCAGCATCAAGTTCAGGTAGGGGTTGTCGCGGTAGGCGGGGAACACCGCGAGGGAGCGATCGGGCACTGCCCGATCCTATGGGCGAGCAGGTCAGTCGAGCATCGTCGCGGCGTACTCGACCTCGTGCAGCACGGAGCAGAAGTGCTCTCCGTCACGGTCGATCGCGTCGTGCTTCAGCATGACCGTCCCGCACACCGCGCAGTGGGTCGTCCGGGACGACTTGATGGCATCGGTGAGGAGCGACATAGGAGCAGCGTGCTCCGCGCAGATGAACAACGCGCTACAGCAGCCTTGGAACGCGATGAACGTCCCAGCAGCATCGGCCTGGGACGTGACGAAGGGTCAGTGCTGCGCGAGCGCTGAGACGATCGACGACACCGGACTCGCGTGGTCGAACACGACCGCGAACTCCCCGTCCGGAACCGACTGACCTGCACCCAGCCACACCGCGTTGACCGCGCCGGGCTGCGGCACCCACGGCGCCCCAGCGGCGGCTGAGGACCCGGCCCCGACCCACACGGTCACCTCGTCCAACCCGCTCGACCCCCGGTACCAGGACGACGGCGCGTCGACCTGGACGTCGTGCCCGGCGGCCCGGAGCGTCGACGCGAGGTCCGACACATCGGACGCCCGCGACCCGTCGTGCTTCACCGCCACACGGAGCGGCGCGGACTCACTCCGCACGATGACCGCCCGCGACGACCGCACCATCACCCGGTGCCCCTTCGGCAGACCCGGCTCGACGCCGAGGCACTCCAGCCCCGCGGCGGCGTACCGGGCTGCGGCGTCGGCCGCGGGGTAGTGCCCGCGCCACCGCTCGTCGAACAGCCGCCGGTTGTCGATCCGGGCATCGTCCCGCCCCGGGGAGCGGCTCTCGTGGTGCACGACGACGGAGGACGGCACGACGACGAACGCCGAGCCGGCAGGGGAGGACGACAGCGCCCGCAGGCACAGGTCCACGTCCTCGAGCCCGTTCGCGTAGACCGGGTCGAACCCGCGCCAGCGCAGCAGGTCGGCGACTCGGAACGCAGCGGCGGCGGCCGTGATCGCCGAGAACCGGCGCGAGGAGGCAGGGGCGGACGGGTCGAGCGCTCGCTCCGCGTCGTACCGCGGGTGGTCGCCGAGGAAGTGCCACGGCAGCACCTTGTCGCCACCGAAGACGGTGCCGGCGGCCTGCACGACCCCGTCCGGGTAGACCAGGAGCGGTTGGGCTCCGAGGACCGACGGGTCGGACAGTGCGTCGACGAGGGGCCGCAGCCACCCGGACGCCACCTCGGTGTCGTTGTTGAGCATCACGACGGTGCCACCGGTGGACCACGCGAGGCCCAGGTCGCTGCCGAGCGCGAAGTTCCGGTTCCGGTCCTCGCGGTGCAGCTGCACGCGCGGCTCGTCGGCGAACCATGCGCCGAGGATCGCGGACACCGAACGCGGTGACCCGTTGTCCACGACGACGACCTCGACGCGGTCCCCGTCGGCGTCGGCAGCGGCCAGCACGGCCGACACGGCCCGCCGGGTCATCGTCCAGTCCCGGAAGACGGGCATCACGATCGACACGAGCGTGTCGTCGCGGACCGCCCCGGCGAGGGCGTCCCAGTCGATCCGGTGCGACGCGAGCGCCACTTCCTGCCACGACGCGGGCTGCGCGGAGGACACCCGCCGGGCGTCCCGCACGTTGTCGTAGTCGACCCCGAGGACGGGCACGTAGCGCGGGACACCGAACCGGGTCCCGATGCGGAGCAGCCACTCCCAGTCGATCCAGCGGCGCAGCGCCTCGTCGAACGGGCCGACGGCGGCCACCACGGAGCGCCGGACGACGACCGCGTTGAGGTCGATGAAGTTCCCGGCGAGCAGGTCGTCGAGCGTGCCGTCCTCGCCGCGGTACGTCTCCACGGGAGCGGTCGCGTCGTCCGCGTTGTTCGCGCCGACCATCCGCACGCCGGTGTGCACACCGGACACGTCGTCGTCCTGCAGCAGCGCGGCGACGGCGGCGGACAGGTGCTCCGGCCGCCAGGTGTTGTCGGCGTCGAGGAACGCGACGAACTCGCCGCGGACGGCCGCGAGCCCGGTGTTGCGTGCGGCGCCGGCACCGCCGTTCTCCCGCTCGACGAGGCGGATCCGCTCGTCGGTGGTGGCGCGCTCGCGGACGAGGTCGGGGGTCGCGTCGCCGGAGCCGTCGTCGACGACGACGAGCTCCCACGACCGGTACTGCTGCGCGAGCACGGAGTCGATCGCGGCACCGAGCACGTCGGCGCGCCGGAACACCGGCATCACCACGGACACGAGCGGCGTCTCGGCGTCACGCCGAGCGGCTCCGGTGGCGTACCGGGCGAGCACCTCGTCGGCCGGCGGCCCGTCCCACGTGCTGCGGTAGCGCCGGCGGGTCCGGTGCTGCGCGTCGGCGAACGCGCGGGCAGTGCGGACGGCTGCGTCGCGTGCGGCGGCCCACGTGGGCGCGTCTCCCGGTCGGCCTGGAGGCACGGGGAGCGTGGTCTCGCCGGTCGCGTTCCGCACGAAGTGCCGGAGTGCGTCGAGGGTGGATGCCGGACGCTCCGCGCTCGGCAGGGTCGCCGCGTAGACCCCCGCATCGAACAGCGGACCGGTCGCGAAGAGCTCCGGCCCTTCCTGGTGCAGGGCGTCGTACCAGGACATCCGCGCGTCGGGCTGGTGCTCGCGCATCCACTCGTGCTCGACGAGCGGGGACAGCGACAGGCCGCGCTGCCCGTCGTTGTGCACGTAGAAGGAGATCGCCTCGTCGTCGGTGGCGAAGCGGCGCCCGGTCTGGGCCTCGAGGTACGCGCGGTCGACGATGCCGAACTCGGCGATCCGGCGAGCCCAGCGGTCGAGCCGGTCGGTGACGGTGAGGGGCTTCTCCGGGCCGCGGCCCAGTCGCGCGAGCTTCCGAGCGACGCGGCCGAGCCCGTTCTTGTCGGCCATCAGCGACGACCCGGCAGCCGACCCGCGACCTTCGCGATGGCCTGGCCGGTCCGGAACGACCGGCTCGTGCGGAGCTCGTGGAGTTCGCGGCGGAGCCGGACGACCTCGTCCGCGGCGCCGGCGTCCGCGGCCTCGGCAGCGGTGACGTCGAGGGGGAGCAGCGCGGCCCAGCGGCGTTCGACGGCGGCAGCGCGGTCGGCCAGCGGAGCGGTGACCGCCGCGGCGATGGCCGGACCTGCGTCGACGAGTTCGCCGCGCGGCACGACGACGTCGGCATGCGCGTCGACGAGCGGGGCAACGGCATCTGAGCCGGCACGGTGCGCCGCGGAGGACCACGGGGTCCACGGCTCGGGGGACCGGACGACGACGATGTGCAGCGACCGGCGGTTCGCGAGGACGACCGCTGCGGGCGTCGGGTCCACGAGCACGGTGACCGTGACCAGGTCGTCCGCGTTCGGGGCACCGGACGTGAGCGCCCATCCGGCCGGGGCCGGCACGCCGGAGGGGAGCCGGGCCTCCAGGCGGTACCCGTCCCCGAAGGCGGCGTCGAGCGCACCGACCAGGCCGGCCGTCTCCTCGACGTGGCGGAGGTCCACCGCGACCCGGCGGACGGTGCCGGCGGGCACCAGCGCGTCGGCGAAGCGCTCCGTCGCCGTCATGCCGTGCCGCTGGTAGGCGGCGACGGCGTCCGGCAGGAACGGGTAGCGCCGCTCGAGTTCCTGCTGGTGGGCGGCACGGAGGGCGTTCCGGTTGCCGGAGAAGCTCTTGCCGCCCGCGTGGAGGACGAGTGCGCGGTTCGCGATCCGCGACGTCCAGCCGTGCGCGGCGATGCGCAGGCAGTAGTCGTTCTCCTCGCCGTAGCCGGGGGCGAACGCGTCGTCGAACAGGCCGTGCTCGCTGATGAGCTCGCGGCGGGTGAGGAAGCAGAAGCCCATCGCGACCGGCATCACCTGGGACGCCGGCAGGAGCGGGGCGATCTCGGACCAGACGGCGCGGGTGCGCTCCTCGGTGCGGGCGGCGCCCGGCGTGGTCAGGCGGTAGGGGATGCTCGCGATCGTGGCGTTGTCGCTCCGGGCCGTGACGACGCCGGTGTGGTCCTCGTCGAGCACCTCGAGCATCGCCTCGAGGAACCCGGCGGTCGGGACGGCGTCGCTGTTGAGCAGCAGGACCGCGTCGCCGCCGGTGTCGAGTTCGGTCACGGCGCGGTCGCAGGTGCCGACGAAGCCGAGGTTCTGCGCGTTGCGCTCGTACCGGAACGCCTCCATGCCGGCCGTGCGGTCGAGCAGCGCGCGCTCGATGGTGTCGGCGTCGGGGCCGCAGTCGTTCACGAGGAGCACGCGGTGGTGCGTCGTGTCGAGGTGTTCGACGAGGCCGTCGACGCACCGCAGCAGCGACTCGAGGTCGCCGTACACGGGGACGACGACGAGGACGGATCGGGTCATCGGGCGGACTCCTCATCGAGTTCGGTCGCGAGCGCGTGGATCGCGCGCTCCAGGGTGCCGCCGAGCGCGCCGTCGGCGAGCGGGGCGTAGCCGGTCGGTCCCTCGGCGAGGACCCGGCGGACGGCGTCGGCGACGGCGAGGCCGAGCGAGCGGGCGTCGGCGGGGACGGCCGCGAGGTTCGGGTGCAGCGCACCTCGGGTGTCGCGGAACTCGTTCGTCACGACGCGGGCGCCGGAGATCGCCCCGTCGAACGGCGGGTGGCTCGGGTGCGGGCTGTGCTGCAGCGAGAGCACGACGTTCGTCGACGCGATGAAGCGGAAGTAGTCGTCCCAGGGCATCGTGCCGTGCGAGACGAGCTTCACGTCGCCGCGTCCGCCGTCGAGCTCCACGTCGCCGTGCAGTTCGCCGGCGGAGTGGAACTCCAGGCGGACGTCGTCGTCGGCGAGCTCCTGCACTGCCACGCGGAGCGCCGCGACGCCGAGCCGGAAGAGGTTGCGGTGCTTGCTCGGGCGCCCGTAGAAGAGGACCCGGACCACACGGTCCTCCGCGGGGCGACGGGCGTCGGCCACACGCTGCAGGAGCTCCTCGTCCAGGTGCGGGGCGAACGTCAGCGCCTCGGGGACGTCGATGCCCTCGACCTCGGACAGGTAGCGGCGGAGCGGCTCGGAGTTCACGACCATCCGGAAGCCGGCGCGGTACGTGGACGCGGCGACGGCGTACTCGGTCGACCACGGGCTGAAGCCGGGCTCGTAGTCCTGCACGAGGTACACGACGCGGGCGCGGTCGATCACACCGGCCGTGACCGCGACGTCGATCGCGTGCGCGGTCTTCCAGTGCGTGGCCATCCACACGTCCTCGGCGCCGAACACGGTGTCGAGGACGTCCTCGCGGCGGACCACCCGGACGCCGGGGCGCCCGTCGATCCGGGTCTCCGGGAAGCGGTCGGCCACCAGGGCCTCGGCGGCGGCGGTGCTGTTGCCCGGCGTCGTCCAGCGGACCATGACGACCCGGACGCGGCGGTCCAGGCGCTGCCCGAGCGCTACCGCGGCGGCGAGGGCGGTCTGCACGCCGGCGAACGCGGCGCCCTCACGCAGCTCGTCGACGACGAGGACCACCTCGGGCGCGCGGGCCTCGGTGCGGATACCGGCGATCGCGAGACTCGTCTCCACGAGCCCCTCGAACGGCTGCGCCGACCGGGGTGCACGGTCGCGTTCGCGTCGGGCGACGCCGACGTCGACACGGGACACGGTGCGCCCGAGCCGCTCACGGATGTCGTTGCGGTAGTGGTCGTCGCGCAGGTACCGCTCGTTGACACGGGCCAGGTCGGCGACGAGTCGTCGGGCCTTCTCGAAGTTCATCGATGCTCACGTTACCGGGCGGCACTCCTGCCCTCGGTACGCTGGGGGCCTCATGATGCAGCGAATCGACCTCCGCGGCGGACTGCCCGCCCGCGCCGAACTCCTCCGACTCATGCCGCGCGCCGCCGGGGACGTCTCGCACGCGGTCGACGCCGCACGGATGCTCGTCGAGGACGTCCGCGCGCACGGGGCGGCAGCGCTGCAGGAGCAGGCCGAGCGGTTCGACGGGGGAGCCCCCGCGAACGTGCGGGTGCCGGCCGCCGAGATCGCCGCCGCGGTCGCCGGCCTGACGCCGGAACTCCGCGAAGCACTCGACGAGGCGATCCGCCGCGTCCGGGCAGCGAGCGCCGCGCAGGTGCCGCCCGCATCCGTCACGACCCTGGCCGACGGCGCCGAGGTGCACCAGCGCTGGCAGCCGATGCGCCGCGTCGGGCTCTACGTCCCCGGCGGCAAGGCCGTGTACCCGTCGAGCGTCGTCATGAACGTCGTCCCCGCGCAGGTCGCCGGCGTCGGGTCGATCGCGCTCGTCTCCCCGCCGCAGCGGGACCACGGGGGAGCGGTGCACCCGACGATCCTCGCCGCCGCCGGCCTCCTCGGCATCGACGAGGTCTACGCGATGGGCGGTGCCGGCGCGATCGGTGCGCTGGCGTACGGCGTCCCGTCGATCGGCCTCGAACCCGTCGACCTGGTCACCGGCCCCGGCAACAACTACGTCGCCGCCGCGAAGCGCCTGGTGCGCGGCGTCGTCGGCATCGACGCCGAAGCCGGCGCGACCGAGATCCTCGTGATCGCCGACGACACCGCCGACCCCGCGTTCGTGGCCGCCGACCTGATCAGCCAGGCCGAACACGACGAGCAGGCCGGCAGCGTGCTGGTGACGACGTCGGCGGCGTTCGCCGATGCGGTGGAAGCCGCCGTCCCGGGGCAGACGGCCGTGCTCGGGACCGCCGTGCGCCTCCAGGCCGCCCTGGACGGACCGCAGTCCGCCGTCGTCCTCGTCGACTCGCTCGCCGACGCGGCCACAGTGAGCAACGCGTACGGACCGGAGCACCTCGAGATCCAGACCGCCGACGACGACGCGGTGCTCGCCGACATCGACGCCGCGGGTGCGGTGTTCGTCGGACCGAGCACGCCCGTGAGCCTCGGGGACTACCTCGCCGGCTCCAACCACGTGCTGCCGACCGGCGGCCAGGCGCGCTTCGGGTCCGGGCTCTCCGCGTCCACGTTCCTCCGGCCGCAGCAGGTGATCCGCTACACGGCGGACGCCCTCGCCCAGGTCGCGCCGCACATCGTGGCGCTCTCGACCGAGGAACAGCTCCCCGCACACGGTGCCGCCGTGACGGAGCGTGTGAACCGATAGCCTGGGGCCGACATGTTCTGCCCCTTCTGCCGCCACCCGGACTCCCGCGTCGTCGACTCCCGCACCAGCGACGACGGCACCTCCATCCGTCGACGCCGCCAGTGCCCGAACTGCGGCCGGCGTTTCTCCACGACCGAGACGGCATCGCTCAACGTCGTCAAGCGCAACGGGGTGCTCGAGCCGTTCTCGCGGGAGAAGATCATCTCCGGCGTGCGGAAAGCGTGCCAGGGGCGACCCGTCACCGACTCCGACCTCGCGGTGCTCGCGCAGCGGGTGGAGGAGATCGTGCGGTCCTCCGGCGCCAGCCAGATCGAGGCGAACGACATCGGGCTCGCGATCCTCGACCCGCTGCGGGAGCTCGACGAGGTCGCCTACCTGCGGTACGCCAGCGTGTACCAGGCGTTCGACTCACTCGAGGACTTCGAGTCCGCGATCGGGCAGCTGCGGATCGACCACCACGGGGCTGCTGGTTCTGGCGCTTCGGCCGCGTCCGGGTCTGGTTCTTCGGCCGCATCCGGGGCCCCGTCCGCTTCCGGGGCGTCCGCGTGAGCGGCGTCGCCGAGCGGCTCGTCCGCGGCGGGTACGCCGTCGTCTTCCGGTCCGTCTTCGCGAACATGGACCCCGAGCGCGCCCACCACGTCGCCTTCGCCGTGATCCGCTGGCTGCCGCACGTGCCCTTCCTCTCCGGTGTCGTCGAGCGCTACTCCCGCCCCGCGGCCGCCGACGGCGTCACCACGATGGGCATCCACTTCCCCTCCCGCTTCGGCCTCGCCGCCGGGTTCGACAAGGACGCCCGCGGCATCGCCGGCCTCGGGCTCCTCGGCTTCGGCCACGTCGAGGTCGGCACGATCACCGCGAAGCCGCAGCCGGGCAACGAGAAGCCCCGGCTCTTCCGGCTCATCGAGGACCGCGCCCTGATCAACCGGATGGGCTTCAACAACCGCGGCGCCGCAGCCGCCGCCCGCCGCCTGGAACGTGCACGCCGGAACCCCGGCCGCCCGGTCATCGGCGTGAACATCGGCAAGAGCCGCGTGGTCGACGTCGCCGACGCCGTCGAGGACTACCTCGAGTCGACCCGGCTCCTCGCCCCCTTCGCGGACTACCTCGCGGTGAACGTCAGCTCACCGAACACCCCGGGGCTCCGCGGCCTGCAGGAACTCGACCAGCTCCGGCCGCTGCTCTCCGCCGTGAAGGCCGCCGCCGGACGCGTGCCCGTGCTCGTGAAGATCGCGCCGGACCTCACCGACGAACAGATCGACGCGATCGCCGGGCTGGCGGTGGACCTCGGGCTCGCCGGGGTCATCGCCAACAACACCACGATCGACCGGTCCGGGCTCCGGACCCCTGCTGACGCCGTCGCGGCGATGGGAGCCGGGGGACTCTCCGGAGCACCGCTGGCCGGGCGCTCACTCGACGTGCTCCGGCGCGTGCGGGCTGCGGTGCCGTCGGACTTCTGCGTGATCGCGGTCGGAGGCGTCACCTCGGAGGCCGACGTCCAGGCCCGGATCGACGCCGGCGCGACCCTGGTGCAGGGCTACACGGCGTTCCTCTACGAGGGGCCCACCTGGGCCACGCGGATCAACCGGCTGCGCCGGCGCCGCTTGCGGCGCGCCGCGCGCTGACGCGCGGGCTGCCGCGCGGGGCCGCGCCACCGCGCGGGCGGGGCGCGCACGCGCGGGCGTGAGATCGCACTTCGTGTCGCCTCGACGTGAGCAAGGCGACACGAAGTGCGATCTCGCGGCCTCGTCGGTCGTCACCACCCACGGGCCGGGAGGCTCGTCGTGGCCCGGCACCGAGCCTCCCGTCCGGCGCCGCGCCACCGCGCGGGCGTGAGATCGCACTTGCGGTCGCCTCGACGTGAGCAAGGCGACACGAAGTGCGATCTCGCGGCATCGGCGGTCGTCACCACCTGGCGGCCGGGAGGCTCGTTGCGGCCCGGCACCGAGCCTCCCGTCCGGCGGGTGGCCCGCACGCCACCGGGGTGACGCCGCTGCGCACCGGGCCACTCCGGATGGCGACCGCGAGCGGTCGCGACACCCCGCTCACGTCCTCCGGGCGGTCGCAGATCGTCGCGTGATCGCTCGCCGGGTGACGGTTCGTGACCGGTCGGCGTCCCGCACACGGGGTGTCATGACCGCGCGAGGAACCGCCGGGGACCACGAAGCGCGCACGAAGCGCGCACGACGAAGCGCGGGCGAAGCACGGACGACGAAGCGCGGGCGAAGCGCGCACGACGAAGCGCGCACGAAGCACGGACGACGAAGCGCCGCCGGCCTGGGGGCCGACGGCGCTTCGCGCGGAGCAGGAGGGGTCAGGCGGGGTACTGGCCGCGCTTGACCTGGGGCTTGGGGAGGCGGAGGAACCGCAGCTGCCACGCCCGCGTCAGGATGTAGAGGAACGAGCCCTTCTGGAACTCGCCGAACTTCGCGGTGAGCTTGCGGCGCAGCACGAACCAGAGCACCAGGCAGTCGATGATGAACAGTGCGACGAACGCCCACACGAGGAGCAGCGCGTACGAGGCCGCCGCGGTCTGCGACGCCACGAACCCGACGATCAGGAAGATCACCAGGATGGGCATCATCACTTCGCCCACGTTCCAGCGGGCGTCGATGTAGTCGCGCACGAACTTGCGCTGCTCGCCCTTGTCCTTCGCGGGGAGGTAGCGCTCCTCGCCGTTGGCCATGCCGACCCGGGCCTTCTCGCGCTCGTTGGTGAGACGCGCGCGGGCGGCCTTCTTGTCGACGGGGGTGTTGCCGACGAGCGGGCGGCGGTTGGCGGCTTCGCGCTCACGGCGCGACGGCGTCGGACGACCCTTGCCCTGTTCGAGCAGTTCCTCTTCCGAGGGGTTGACTGTCGTGTTGGTCTTCGGTGCTGCCTTCGCCACGGTGATTCCTGCTGTCGGTGAGCGGTGCACCGAGGAGCGCCCCGGTGCCGGTGTCCTCTAGATTACCGGGCATGACCGACACCGCACAGTCCGCACCCGCGACCGACCCCCGGCTCCTCGACGCCCTCCGCGAACAGGTGCAGGGTGACCTGCCCCGGACGATCGCCGATCTCGCAGGCCTGGTGCGGATCCCGTCGGTGTCGTGGTCGGCCTTCGACGCGGCGAACGTGCGCCGGAGTGCCGAGGCGGTGGCGGAGCTCGCGCGGGACACCGGCGTGTTCGAGGAGGTCCGGATCGTCCGCAGCGCGGTGAGCGGCGACACGCCCGCGGGCGCTTCGGACGCGCAAGGCACCGAGCACGACGGCGTCGAGCTCGGCCAGCCGGCGATCCTCGCGGTCCGCCCGGCCCGGAACGGCAAGCCGACCGTGATGCTCTACGCCCACCACGACGTCCAGCCGCAGGGCGACGACGCGCTCTGGGAGACCCCGCCGTTCGAGCCGACGCTCCGCGGGGACCGTCTGTACGGCCGCGGCGCCTCGGACGACAAGGCCGGCGTGATGACCCACATCGCCTCGCTCCGTGCCCTGCACGCGCAGTTCGGCGACGACCTCGACCTCGGCATCGTGCTGTTCGTGGAGGGGGAGGAGGAGTTCGGCTCCCGCTCGTTCCGCACCTTCCTCCGCGAGCAGAAGGAGCACCTCGCCGCCGACGTCATCGTGGTGGCCGACAGCGACAACTGGTCGACCGAGGTCCCGGCGATCACCGTCTCCCTCCGCGGCAACGTCACGTTCAAGCTGACCCTCACGACGCTCGAGCACGCCAGCCACAGCGGCATGTTCGGGGGAGCGGCCCCCGACGCGATGCTCCCGATGGTCCGGCTGCTCGCCTCGCTGCACGACGACGCGGGTTCGGTCGCGGTCGAGGGCCTCACCGCGTACGACGCGCCGGTCCCGGCCCGCTCCGAGGACGAGCTCGCCGCCGACGCCGCGCTGGTGCCCGGCGCGAAGCCGGTCGGCACGGGCGACGTGCTGTCCCGGATGTGGTTCCAGCCGTCGATCACGGTCACGGGCATGGACGTCCCGAGCGTCGCGAACGCCTCGAACACGCTGCTGCCGACCGTGTCCGCGCGCGTCTCGGTGCGCGTCGCGCCTGGCCAGGCGGCCACGGACGCGTACGCCGCGGTCGAGCGGCACATCCACGCGCACACGCCGTTCGGTGCCCGCGTGGAGATCAGCGAGCCGGACGCCGGCGACGGCTTCCTGGTGGACACCAGCGGCTGGGCGGTGCAGGAAGCGCGGACCGCGATGGCCGAGGGCTGGGGCGCCGCGCCCGTCGAGCAGGGCATCGGCGGCTCGATCCCGTTCGTGTCCGACCTGGCCGCGGAGTTCCCGGAGGCGCAGATCCTGGTGACCGGCGTCGAGGACCCGGACACCCGTGCGCACAGCCCGAACGAGTCCCAGCACCTCGGTGTCCTGCACCGTGCGATCGCCTCCGAGGCGATCCTGCTGGCTCGCCTGGCGACGCGCTGACGACACGACCCAGCCTGGAGGCCCGGTGCACGTTCTCCACAACGGCTCACGTCGGTCGGTGGGCGTGCTTACAATCGGACCAGGCGCGGTGAACCGCACCGCTGCGAGAGGGAGGCGCGCATGAGCGACACCATCACGAACGAAGCCGTCGTCACGGACGTGGCTGCCACGGCGACGCCGTCGCACGGCGTCCTGCTCAGTGACGCCGCCGCGGGCAAGGTCGCGAGCCTCCTCGAGCAGGAAGGGCGCGACGACCTCCGCCTGCGCCTCGCCGTGCAGCCGGGTGGTTGCTCGGGCCTGATCTACCAGCTGTACTTCGACGAGCGCCTGCTCGACGGGGACACCACGGCGGAGTTCGACGGGGTCGAGGTCGTCGTCGACAAGATGAGCGTCCCGTACCTCGACGGAGCCACGATCGACTTCGAGGACACGATCCAGAAGCAGGGCTTCACGATCGACAACCCGAACGCCCAGGGCAGCTGCGCCTGCGGAGACAGCTTCCACTGATCCGCAGCCACCGACGCGTGAACGCGGGTGGGGAACGACCGACACGGTCGCTCCCCACCCGCGTTTCTGCATGCCGGACTTCTCACACTCGACGACACCTGCGGTTGACCAGGGAAAATCCCTGTCCGACCCGCGCCGATCCGGCCCGAGGGTGTGTCGGGTGTGCACGAGGCGTCACCAGCTGCGAGTAAGCTAGGAGTGTCCCAACCAAGCTGGGAGCCAGCCATGGGTCACCTCTGTGACCCGACGTCGGTCTCGACGGGCTGAGCCCGCGGCTTCAGTCTTTCCGAGAGGTAACAGTGCGTTCGAATCGCCGTATACGTTGGGCGGCCGTCCCGGTGGCCGTCGGTCTGGTCATCGCACTGGCGGGCTGCTCGCAGCAGCAGCTCAACGGATGGCTCCCCGGCACCGATGAGACGAAGGACGTCACGAACCACACGAGCCGCATCGTCGGCCTGTGGACCACCAGCTGGGTCGTGCTCCTCGCCGTCGGTCTCATCGTGTGGGGCCTGATCATCTGGGCAGCGATCGTCTACCGCCGTCGGAAGGGCCAGACCGGCCTCCCGGTGCAGATGCGCTACAACATGCCGCTCGAGATCTTCTACACGATCGTGCCGCTGATCCTCGTGCTCGGCTTCTTCGCCTTCACCGCGAAGGACCAGGCCGCCATCGAGAAGCCCTTCGCGCAGCCGGACACCACGGTGCACGTCTACGGCAAGCGCTGGGCGTGGGACTTCAACTACATCGACCAGAACGACCCGTCGAAGAGCGTCTACTACCAGGGCATCCAGGCCCAGGAAGAAGAGAACGCGAACGGCGCGATCGACGAGTCGCAGCTCCCGACCCTCTACCTGCCGGTCGGCAAGAAGGTCAAGATCGAGCTCGACTCCCGCGACGTGGACCACTCCTTCTGGATCATCGACTTCCTCTACAAGAAGGACATGCTCCCGGGGAAGACGAACTACGAGTACTTCATCCCGGAGAAGGTCGGCACCTACCAGGGCAAGTGCGCCGAGCTCTGCGGCGAGTACCACTCGCTGATGCTCTTCCAGGTGAAGGTCGTGTCGCCCGCGAAGTACCAGGCGTACCTCGACACGCTCAAGGACCAGGGCAAGGTGGGCCTGCTCGGCGACGAGTACAACACCAACACGAACCAGCCTGACAACAAGGCGCCCGTCACGGCGTCAGACGACAAGTAGGGGCTCGCCAGATGACAACGTCATTCGTCGGCCAACCGACTGCCACCTCGACGCCGGACTTCCAGGCGTCGAAGGTCGGTCGGAAGGGCAACATCATCGTCCGGTGGATCACCTCCACGGACCACAAGACGATCGGGTACATGTACCTGATCACGTCGTTCCTGTACTTCCTGCTCGCCGGCGTGATGGCCCTGGTCATCCGCGCACAGCTCTTCGAGCCCGGCCTGCAGCTGGTGGCGACGAAGGAGCAGTACAACCAGCTGTTCACGATGCACGGCACGATCATGCTGCTGCTCTTCGCGACGCCGCTGTTCTCGGGCTTCGCGAACGCGATCATGCCGCTGCAGATCGGTGCCCCGGACGTCGCGTTCCCGCGACTGAACGGGTTCGCCTTCTGGCTGTACTTCTTCGGTGGCCTCATCGCCGTCGGTGGCTTCCTCACCCCGCAGGGCGCCGCGTCCTTCGGCTGGTTCGCCTACGCGCCACTCAGTGACACGACGTTCACACCAGGGCTCGGTGGCACCCTCTGGGTGTTCGGCCTCGGGCTGACGGGCTTCTCGACGATCCTCGGTGCGGTGAACTTCATCACGACGATCATCACGATGCGAGCCCCGGGCATGACGATGTTCCGCATGTCGATCTTCACGTGGAACACCCTCGTGACCTCGCTGCTCGTGCTGATGGCCTTCCCGGTCCTCGCCGCCGCGCTCTTCGGCCTCGGTCTCGACCGCGTGTTCGACGCCCAGATCTTCAACCCAGCCAACGGCGGAGCGCTGCTCTGGCAGCACCTCTTCTGGTTCTTCGGCCACCCCGAGGTCTACATCATCGCGCTGCCGTTCTTCGGCATCGTCTCCGAGGTCTTCCCGGTCTTCAGCCGCAAGCCGATCTTCGGGTACAAGACCCTCGTCTACGCGACCATCGCCATCGCGGCCCTCTCGGTCACGGTGTGGGCGCACCACATGTACGTCACCGGTTCGGTGCTGCTGCCGTGGTTCTCGCTCATGACGATGCTCATCGCGGTCCCGACCGGCGTGAAGATCTTCAACTGGGTCGGCACGATGTGGCGCGGCTCGGTGACGTTCGAGACCCCGATCCTCTGGGCGATCGGCTTCCTGATCACCTTCACGTTCGGTGGTCTGACGGGTGTCATCCTGGCGTCCCCGCCGCTCGACTTCCACGTCTCGGACTCGTACTTCGTCGTCGCGCACTTCCACTACGTGGTCTTCGGCACCGTCGTCTTCGCGATGTTCTCCGGCTTCTACTTCTGGTGGCCGAAGTGGACGGGTCGGATGCTCAACGAGCGCCTCGGCAAGATCCACTTCTGGCTCCTGTTCATCGGCTTCCACACGACGTTCCTCATCCAGCACTGGCTGGGCGTCATCGGCATGCCGCGTCGTTACGCGACGTACCTGCCGAACGACGGCTTCACCTGGATGAACCAGCTGTCGACCATCGGCGCGATGATCCTCGGCATCTCGTTCCTGCCGTTCATCTTCAACGTCTACGTCACCGCGCGGAACGCACCGAAGGTCGCCGTGAACGACCCGTGGGGCTACGGCCGCTCGCTCGAGTGGGCGACCTCCTGCCCGCCGCCGCGGCACAACTTCACGTCGATCCCGCGCATCCGCTCGGAGTCCCCGGCATTCGACCTGAACCACCCCGAAGCGGGTGTGCCGATCGGTGTGGGTCCCGCGAAGGACGCGCCCGATGCCCCGACCTACGACGCCGCGAAGGGCGAGGTGAAGTAAGGCGATGCGCGCCAACGTCAACCTGTTCTGGATCCTCTTCGGGTTCTTCATCCTCGCGGACGCCGCCTACACGGTCTGGTTCGCCCTCGCCCACAACGGTGGCTGGGAGCCGGTCGGCACGGTCGGCATCGGCCTGGTCGGCATCATGTCCGCGTTCATCGCGTTCTACCTCGGGCGGGTGCTGTCCGCACAGGGCGGCGACCTGCCGGAAGACCGCCAGGACGCCAACATCGAGGACGGCGACGCCGAGCTCGGGCACTTCAGCCCGTGGTCGTGGTGGCCGATCCTCCTCGCCGGCGCCGTCGCGATCACCTTCCTCGGTGTCGCGGCCGGCCTCTGGATCGTCCCGATCGGCCTCGTGCTGATCACGGTCACGCTGGTGGGCTGGGTCTTCGAGTACTACCGCGGCAACTTCGGTCACTGATGTCAGCAGCACTGACATCGTCATGACCCGCACTTGACGCTTCGGGCGGCACCTCCACCGGTGCCGCCCGAACTGCGTCCAGACGACCTTCCCGGACACGGCGCGCGAGAGCGTTCCTGCCAGGGGAATCATCCGGCCCGTGTACGGCTTGAGCCATGCGGACCCCACCACCACGCGAAAGGAGTCACCTCCGGTGACCGACAAGCGCACCCTCATCATCTTCGGCGCGACGGGCGACCTCGCCTCCCGTCTGCTCCTGCCGGGCCTCGGCACGTTCCTGCAGAGCGGCCGTGCCGTCCCCGTGCAGCTGATCGGCACGGGCCGCAGCGAGCGTTCCCCCGAGCAGTGGAAGGACATCGTCACGAAGTCCTTCGCCACGCAGGACGTCAAGGGCCCGGAGGTGGACGCGACCATCGAGTCGACCGAGTTCATCCAGGGTGACCCGACCGACCCGAAGCACCTCGAGGCGCTCCTCGCGGCCGCCGAGAACGAGCCGATCCTGTACTTCGCGCTCCCGCCGCAGATCGCCTCGGACATCTGCGAGGCGCTCGAGCAGGTCGAGCTCCCCGAGGGCACCACGCTCGCGTTCGAGAAGCCGTTCGGCACCGACGTCGCCAGCGCGAAGGCCCTCAACGAGACCGTCCTGAAGCTCGTCCCGGAAGAGCGCGTGCACCGCACCGACCACTTCCTCGGACGCACCACGGTCCTGAACATCATCGGTCTGCGCTTCGCGAACCGTCTGTTCGAGCCGATCTGGAACGCGGACAACATCGAGAAGGTCGACATCTTCTACGACGAGACCCTCGGTCTCGAGAACCGCGCCCAGTACTACGACGAGGCCGGCGCGATGGTCGACATGATCCAGTCGCACCTGCTGCAGATCCTCGGGCTCGTCACGATGGACGCCCCGGCTGCGATCGACGCCGTCGAGTTCCGTTCGTCGCTCGCGCGTGCGCTCCGCTCCACGCAGCTCAAGGGTGACGACCCGAAGATCGCCTCGCGCCGCGCCGTCTACACGGCCGGCACGATCGACGGCAAGGACCTGCCGTCGTACCAGGACGAGGACGGCGTCGAGCCCTCCCGCAAGACCGAGACCCTCGCGGAGATCTCGGTCGAGGTGGACACGGCCCGCTGGAAGGGCGTCCCCTTCACGCTCCGTTCCGGCAAGGCACTCGGTGCCAGCCGCAAGGAAGTCCTGATCACGTTCAAGCCGGTGCCGCGTCTGCCCTCCGGCCTCAGCGGTCGCCCGAAGACGGACACGCTCCGCATCGTCCTGAACCCGGACGAGATCGAGCTGACCGTGTCGGCGAACGGCGGCGGCAACCCGTTCGAGATGGGCCAGGTTACCCTGTCCTCCTCGTTCAGCGACGGCGAGCTGACCCCGTACGGCGAGGTCCTCAACGGCATCTTCCACGACGACCCGCTGCTCTCGATCCGCGGCGACGTCGCGGAGCGCTGCTGGGAGATCGTCGAGCCGGTCGTCGCCGCCTGGAAGGCGAACGACGTCCCGCTCGAGGAGTACCGCGCGGGCTCGCGCGGCCCGGCGGACTGGGAGTCGTCTTCCTGACGACTGCGATCCTGCGGATCTGACGGACGGGAGGCCCGGTGCCAGCTGGCACCGGGCCTCCCGTCCGTCGTGGTCGTGCGTTTCTTCCCATCGCGGCCGCGGTGGGATGTCGAATCGCGCGTGGGTGGTCGAAAGTTCTGACTGCCTACGCGCGTTTCGACGTCCCACGCGGGTTTCGACCGCCTGCCGTGGGGCGAGGCGGGCGCGGCGCCGGGGCGCGGCGGCGCGCCGAGGCGCGGGGGCGGTCAGGCGGGAGTGCCCGCGCGCTCGCCCTCGCCGGTCCAGGAGCGGGTGCCGCCGTCGCGCTGGGGGATGCGCGTGCGGTGGCCGGAGGCCTTGCCCCGTGCACGGTTGATCGCGTCCGCGGCGGCGACGAGCGTCAGGTGCGACAGCGCCTGCGGCGTGTTGCCGATGTGGTGGCCGGTCGCGACGTCGACCTCTTCCGAGAGCATGCCGACGTCGTTGGCGTAGCCGACGAGGACGTCCATCAGGCGCTCGGCGTCCTCGATCCGGCCGGACGCGGCGTACTGCTCGACGAGCCAGAACGAGCACGCGAGGAACGGGTGCTCGCTCCCGCTGAGCCCGTCGAACCCGGCGGACGTCCGGTAGCGGAGCACGAGGCCGTCTGGTCCGACTCGGAGGTCGTCCTCGATGGTCTTGACCGTGCCGAGCATCCGCGGGTCGTCCGCCTTGCAGAAGCCGATCTGCGGGAGCACGAGCAGGCTCGCGTCGACCTCGTCGGTGTCGTAGTGCTGCCGGAAGGCACCGCGGGCCCTGTCGTACCCGTGCTCGTCGATCTCGGCGCGCACGGCGTCGCGGAGGCTCCGCCAGCGGTCGACCGGTCCTTCGAGCCCGAACTCCTCCACCGCGGCGACCCCGCGGTCGAACGCCGCCCAGATCATCGCGCGCGAGTGGGTGAAGTGCCGACGGGGGCCGCGCATCTCCCAGATGCCGTTGTCGGGTTCCTGCCAGTGCTCCTCGACGTAGCCGAGCAGTGCGCGCTGCAGGGCCCAGGAGTCGGCGTTCTCCTCGACCCCGAGCTCGCGGGCGTCGTGGAGTGCGGCGAGCACCTCGCCGAAGACGTCGCCCTGGTACTGCGTGTACGCACCGTTCCCGACACGCACCGGCTTCGAGCCGGCGTACCCGGCCAGGTGGTCGAGCTCCCACTCGGGGAGCTCCCGCTCCCCGGCGATGCCGTACATGATCTGCACGTCGGCCGGGTCACCGGCGATCGCCCGGAGGAGCCAGCCACGCCAGTGCTTCGCCTCGTCCTGGTACCCGTGCGCGATGAGCGACGCGAGTGCGAGGGAGGCGTCGCGGAGCCAGACGTAGCGGTAGTCCCAGTTGCGTTCGCCGCCCGGGTCCTCGGGGAGGCTCGTGGTGGCGGCCGCCACGACCCCGCCGGTCTCGGCGTGGGTCATCGCCCGGAGGAACAGCAGCGACTGCCGGGTCTCCGCCGCGTACCGGCCCTCGACCCGGGTCTTGCCGGTCCACGCGTGCCACCAGTCCTTGGTGTGGGCGAGGGCCGCGTCGACGTCGATCGGCACCGGCGGTTCGCGGTGCGAGGGGTACCAGGTCAGCACGGTGTCGAGCACGTCGCCGTCCCGCACGGTGGCGACGGCGAGGTGCCGGTGGTCGTCGGCGTGGAAGCGGATGCCCCGGACGATCACCGACGCGGGGCCGGCCGTGGCGAGGAGCGCGGGGTCGTCGTCGTCCCCGATCTGCCGGACCCAGGGGAGCGCTCGGGCGTAGTCGAACCGGATCCGCAGCGTCTGCCGCATCTCCACCGATCCACGGAGTCCCCGCACCCGGCGGACGATGGTCGCCCGGTGCGCGTCGATCGGCATGAACTCGGTGACCTCGACGATGCCGGAGTCGGTGGTCCAGACGGTGGTCAGGACGAGAGTGTCCGGGTCGTAGCGCCGTTCGGCCGTGGCGTGCTGGTCGGACGGGCGGAGCGACCAGTGCCCGGCGTGCTCGTCACCGAGGAGCGCGGCGAAGGTCGACGGTGCGTCGAACCGGGGGAGACACGCCCAGTCGATGGTGCCGGCCCGGTCGACCAGGGCAGCCGTGTAGCAGTCCCCGATGATCGCGTGGTCTTCGATGCGCTGTGCCATGACCCGATCGAACCACCGCCCACCGGTGTTCCACCGGCGTCGTGACGGCGGGGCTGATGTTCCGTACAGTCCTGGTGCCGCTCAGTCGATGTCGGCGAGCCCGATCCGGCCGAGTTCGGTCCAGAGTCCGGCGCCGTCGGGCGCGTAGACCCACGGCGCCGTGGACTCCTTCGAGCGCTCCTGCGCGCGGGAGCGTCCACCGGCGAGGACCGCTTCACTCGTCGACAGCTGGCGGATCGCGACGCCGGCGACGTTCTCCGGGTGTTCGCGCGCGAAGTCGCCGTACAGGGTCTCGTCGTGCTGGCCGTCGTCGCCGACCAGGAGCCACTGCACGTCCGGGAAGTCCCGGGCGAGGCGCCGCAGGTTCTCGTGCTTGTGCATCTGCCCGCTCCGGAAGAAGCGGTCGTGGGTGGGACCCCAGTCGGTGAGGAGCAGGGTGCCGGACGGGTACATGTTCCGGGTCAGGAAGCGCTGCAGCGTCGGCGCGACGTTCCACGCGCCGGTGGACAGGTATACGGTCGGCGCGCCCGGGTGCTGCGCGAGGACGCGTTCGTAGAGCACCGACATGCCGGGGACCGGCCGGCGTCCGTGCTCGGTGAGCACGAAGGAGTTCCACGCCGCGAGCATCGGCCGGGGGAGCGACGTGACCATCACGGTGTCGTCGATGTCGGAGAGCAACCCGAACCGGGTGTCCGGGTGGACGATGAAGACGTCGGCTTCGACGTCGCGCTGTCCGCCTGCGGACAAGCGGATCGTCTGCCACCCCGGTTCGAGGTCGATCGGCACGATGGTGTCGACGACCCCGCCGCGGTCGGACTGCACGGTGTGGGTGGTCCCGCCGGCCGTGATCGTGACCTCCGCGTGGTCGACGGCGACGCTCGTGAAGGTCTTCCAGCCGCGCACACCCTCGAACGAGGCGTCGGATGCCAGGCCGCGACGGGTCAGCAGCACACGGCAGAGCACCCGGATCCACCCCGGCGCGCCGTAGCCCGTGTACGGGATGACGGTGGGGACGAGACCGCGGCGTCGGGCACGCTGTTCGCGGAACTCCTGCACGGCGTCCTCGATGCGGGCGGCCCGGTGCAGGATCGGCTCGGCCAGCGACGGTTCGTGGGACGTCGGGTCGGGCATCGCCCCATCATTCCACGCACTGGACGCAAGATGTCCACGACGGCAGAAGACACCCCGAGAATCGCAGCGATGTTCCAGCCGTCCTCTGCGAGAGTTGGCCCCGTCGGTCGGCCCCGCCGCTCCGTCCCGTCACACCAACAGCCCGCGGCCACCGCGAGAAGGAGAACACGTGCTCGTCACCGAGGTTTCGAACGCACTGCCGGGGGGATCATCACTGCTCAGGAACGAGCCGGTCCAAGCCCGCAGTTCGGCGCGCCTCGCCGGACTCCTGGACGCCGCAGCCGCGGTGATCGACGAGATCGGGTTCGAGCGGCTCACCACGGCCATGGTCGCCGAGCGGGCGGGGGCGTCCATCGGCACGGTGTACCGGTACTTCCCGGACCGCATCGCCGTGGTCGAGGCGCTCGCGATCCGCTGCACGCAGCGACTCGCCTCCCGCTTCGTCGAGGCGCTCGACGCGAGCGGCGCGACGACGTGGCAGGACGCCTGCGACGCGCTCATCGACATGACGAGCGACATGTACCGCACCGAGCCGGGCTTCCGCGCGATCCGCTTCGGCGACGCAGCGGACTCCGGCGTGGGTGACGCCGAGGACCGCATGGCGGCGCTCGGGGGTGCCGTCGGCACGATCATGCGCGAGCGCTTCGGGCTGCCGGCGAACGACACGGTCACGCGCGCCTGGGTCGTCCTCACCGAGTCCGGCCACGCTGTGCTCGCCCGGGCCCACCAGGACCGCAGCGCACCGGACGCCGCCCTGATCGAGGCGTACCGGGCCATGGTCAAGACGTACATGGAATCGGTCGTCGCCACCGCCTGACCCGCCACACCAATCCGACGAGCGCCCGCTCTCCGAACCGGAGGTGCGGGCGCTCGGCTGTCCGGAAGTCGTCACGGATCGTCACGCGGACGAACCGCTGTCGGTGCTGACGGGTACTCTCACTCGGAGTCGGGCTACCTCCTACCAGAAGGGCACCCATGATCGAGTTCCGCTCGGTGCGCAAGACGTACCCGGACGGCACCAATGCCGTCGAGCGGTTCGACCTCGTCATCCCATCGCGCACCACGACGGTCTTCGTCGGGTCCAGCGGTTGTGGCAAGACGACGTTGCTCCGCATGATCAACCGCATGGTCGACCCCTCGTCGGGTTCCGTGGCGATCGACGGCGAGGACGTCGCGGGGGTCGACCCCGTGAAGCTCCGCCGCAGCATCGGCTACGTGATGCAGAACGCCGGGCTGCTGCCGCACCGCAAGGTCGCGGACAACATCGCCACGGTGCCGCTGCTCACCGGCGTGTCCAAGCAGGACGCACGGGCGCACGCCCTCGAGCTGATGGACACCGTCGGCCTCGACCGTGCCTTCGCCGACCGCTACCCGTCGCAGCTGTCCGGTGGGCAGCAGCAGCGCGTCGGTGTCGCGCGCGGGCTCGCCGTCGACCCGAACATCCTGCTCATGGACGAGCCCTTCGGCGCGGTGGACCCGCTGGTCCGCAACGACCTGCAGGACGAGCTCATCCGGTTGCAGCGTGAACTCGGCAAGACGGTGGTGTTCGTCACCCACGACATCGACGAGGCCTTCAAGCTCGGCGACCAGGTCGTCATCCTGAAGAAGGGCGGCGAGATCGCCCAGCTCGGCACGCCGGCGGAGATCCTCGCGGAGCCCGCCGACGACTTCGTCGCGAACTTCATCGGTGCCGGCCGCGGTCGTCGTGCGCTCCGCGTCGAGCAGACGCCGACCGGGCCGATCGTGGTGGACGGCGACGGCCGTGCCGCTGGTGTGCTCACCGGGCCGGTGCAGGTGGTGGACGCGGCGTCCGCCGTGCCGCAGCCGACCCGGGACACCGCGTGAACTGGGTCACCGGCAACCTCGACACGATCACGTCGAACCTGATCGCGCACGTCTGGTTGTCGGTCCCGCCGATCGTGATCAGCTTCGTGCTGTCGGTCCCGATCGGTCTGCTCGTGAACCGGCTGCGCAAGGGGCGCCGTGGTGCCCGCGCGACCGGCTCGACGATCGTCGTGGTGGCGAGCCTGCTCTACGCGATCCCGTCGTTCCCGCTGTTCCTCGCGCTGCCGCCGCTGCTCGGGACGAACATCCTCGACCCGCTCAACGTGGTGATCGCGCTGACGATCTACGGCGTCGCGCTGATGGCCCGCTCGGCCGCGGACGCGCTCGACGCCGTCGACCCCGCCGTCGTCAACGCGGCAGAGGCCATGGGCTACTCGCCCACGCAGCGGTTCTTCCGCGTGGAGCTCCCGCTCGCCGGCCCGGTCCTCCTCGCCGGCATCCGGGTCGTCGCCGTGAGCACGGTGAGCCTCGTCACGGTCGGTGCGCTCCTCGGCATCCCGAACCTCGGCTTCCTGCTCACCGACGGCCTGAAGCGCGGCATCAGCGTCGAGATCCTGACGGGCATCGTCCTGACGATCGTGCTCGCACTCGTCATCGACGCGCTGCTCGTGCTCATCGGACGCATCGTGATGCCCTGGACCCGGGGGAGCGGCCGCGCCGCCCGCAGTGTCCGGCGCCGTGCCGCGGCCGACGTCCGCACCGGGGAGGTCTCCGCGTGAACCTCTTCGCCGGCGCCATCGCCTGGATCTTCGACCCCGCGAACTCGACCGGACCGAACGGCATCCCCGTCCGCCTGGTCGAACACATCTGGATCACCCTGCTCTCCGTCGTCATCGCGTGTGCGATCGCGGTGCCGCTCGGGCTGGTCATCGGCCACACCGGCAAGGGCAAGAGCCTGGCCGTCGGGTTCTCCGGCGGTGTCCGCGCGCTCCCGACCCTCGGCCTCCTGACGATCCTCGCGCTGTGGATCGGCCTCGGCATCCAGGCGCCGCTGATCTCCCTCGTGATCCTCGCGATCCCCTCGATCCTGGCCGGCACGTACTCCGGGCTCGAGGCGATCGACCGTGTGACGATCGACGCCGCACGCGCCCAGGGCATGACGACGTGGCAGCTGCTGACGAAGGTGGAGATCCCGCTCGGGCTCCCGCTCATCGTCGGTGGCATCCGCGCCGCGGTGCTCCAGGTCATCGCCACCGCCACCCTGGCCGCGTACATCAACGCGGGCGGTCTCGGCGGGTACGCGTTCTCCGGGCTCGCGAACCAGGACTACGAAGAGGTCCTCGGCGGTTCGCTCCTGGTGATCGCACTCGCCATCGTCTTCGAGATCGTGTTCGCCGTCCTGCAGCGGCTCGCGGTGCCGGCGGGACTCACCGCCGCCTCCGCGAGTGATGGACGGCGCGACGCTGACAGCTCGGAAAGTCGAGCATCAACCCCCTTGGAAGGAACCCTCCAGTGATCACAGCACGTACCAAGCGCCTCGGCGCGACCATCGCCGTCGCCACCGCGGCAGCGATCGCCCTCGCGGGCTGCTCCTCGGGCGACCCGCTGTCCTCCGGTGGGGGCTCGAGCGACTCGAAGACCATCACCGTCGGCTCGCAGGCCTACCCGTCGAACGAGATCATCGCGGAGCTCTACGCGCAGGAGCTCGAGCACGCGGGCTTCGACGTCACGAAGAAGCTCAACATCGGTCAGCGCAAGGCCTACTGGCCCGAGGTCGCCAAGGGGAACATCGACGTCTTCCCCGAGTACAACGGCAACCTGCTGAACTACCTGCTCCAGACCGACAAGAAGGACACCACGACGGAGACCACGACGGACGGCATCAACGCCGCCCTGAAGGACGAGCTCCCCTCCGGTGTCAAGGCGCTCACCTCGGCCGCCGCGTCCGACTCGGACACCTACACGGTGACCCAGGACCTCGCGGACAAGTACGACCTCAAGTCGATCGCCGACCTGTCCAAGATCGGCGGGACCATCTCGATCGCCGCGAACCCCGAGTTCGCGACGGCCGCGTACGGTCCGACCGGCCTCAAGGCCAAGTACGGCATCACCGCCGAGGTCAACCAGCAGAACGACTCCGGTGGCCCGCTGACGGTCAAGGCGATCAAGGACGGCGACTCGCAGGTCGCGGACATCTACTCGGCCAGCGCGTCGATCGCGACCGAGAAGCTCGTCACCCTCGAGGACCCGAAGAGCCTCGTCCCGGTGAACAACGTCACGCCGATCGTGTCCTCGAAGCTGTCGTCCAAGGCGACCGCGGCGATCGACAAGGTCAACAAGGTGCTGACCACCGAGGCGCTCATCGAGCTGGACCGTCAGAACTCCGTGGACCAGAAGTCCGCGGCGTCGGTCGCGAAGGCGTTCCTCCAGAAGCAGGGCCTGCTGTAAGCACCCCGCTGCAGAAATAAACGACAGGTGTCGGGCGCTCGCCCGGCACCTGTCGTCGTTCGTGGGAGCGCGCGGGAACGAGTGTCCGAGCACAGAAGTTCCGCACGGTTGTGCCGTGCACACCTGCTGCACGTTCGTGCAGACCGCAGTTCTACAAGTTGTCGAAACGACCGTCCTGCCGGTAGCGTGGGGGTGTCCCAACGGTTGTGACACACCAGAAGTAGCCCTTCCACAGGAAGCAACTGACGTGCACCAGCAGCGCGCGGCGTTCCCGATCGGTTCCGCCGCATGAACGACATCCTCGATCCCCTGATCCTGTCGCGGTGGCAGTTCGGTCTGACGACGATCTACCACTTCCTCTTCGTCCCGCTGACGATCGGCATGGCCGTCGTCGTCGCGACGTTCCAGACCGCCTGGTACCGGACCGGCCGCGCGCACTACCTGCAGCTCACCCGGTTCTTCGGTCGGATCTTCCTGATCAACTTCGCGATGGGTGTCGTCACCGGCATCGTGCAGGAGTTCCAGTTCGGGATGAACTGGTCGAACTACTCCCGGTTCGTCGGTGACGTGTTCGGCGCTCCGCTCGCGCTCGAGGGCATCCTCGCCTTCTTCTTCGAGGCGGCGTTCATCGGGGTGTGGATCTTCGGCTGGGACCGCCTGCCGAAGGGCGTGCACCTCGCGAGCATGTGGTGCGTCAGCGCCGGCACGATCATGTCGGCGTACTTCATCATCGCGGCGAACGCGTTCATGCAGCACCCGGTCGGCTACGTCATCAACGAGGCCAAGGGCCGCGCGGAACTCACGGACATCTGGGCCGTCCTGACGAACAAGGTCGCGCTGGCGGCGTTCCCGCACACGCTGTTCGCCTGCTTCATGGTGGCTGCCGGCGTGATCATCTCCGTCGCGGCCTACCACCTGGCGCGCAACCAGAACCTCGAGACGATGATGCCGGCGCTGAAGTTCGGCCTGTGGACGATGGTCGCGGCCGGGGCGCTCACGGTGCTCACCGGCGACCAGCTCGGCCTGACGATGGTCGACACGCAGCCGATGAAGATGGCCGCCGCGGAAGCGCTGTACAACACCGCGACCGGCAAGGACGCCTCGTTCTCGATCTTCACGCTCGGCACGCCGGACGGGGTGCACGAGCTCTTCTCGATCCGCGTGCCCTACCTGCTCTCCTTCCTCTCCACCCACACCTTCACCGGCACCGTCGAGGGCATCAACAACCTCCAGGCCGAGTACACGCAGGTGTACGGCCCCGGCGACTACAAGCCGATCATCTGGGTGACCTACTGGTCCTTCCGCTGGATGATCGCCCTCGGCGTCGGCGCCGTGATGGTCTCGCTCGCCGGCCTCTGGCTGACCCGCAAGGGCCGTTTCCCGCGCCAGCGCTGGGTGTGGCGGATCGCGACGTGGGCCGTGCCGCTGCCGATGGCGGCGATGATCGTCGGCTGGATCTTCACCGAGATGGGCCGGCAACCGTGGCTCGTGTTCGGGTTGCTGAAGACCGCGGACGGGGTCTCGCCGAACGTCACGGGGCTCGAGGTCCTCATCTCGCTGGTCGTCTTCACGCTGATCTACGGGTCGCTCGCGGTGGTGGAGTTCCGGCTGATCAAGAAGGTCGCGCAAGAGGGCCCTGCCGCTCCGGCAGCGGTCGACGAGGAGACCGGTGAGGTCAAGCACGAAGTGACGGTCTACTGATGGATCTCCCCGTTCTCTGGTTCGCCATCGTCGGCCTGTTCTTCGTCGGCTACTTCGTCCTCGACGGCTTCGACTTCGGCGTCGGCATGGCGCTGCCGTTCCTCGGCAAGGACGACACCGACCGGCGCGTGATGATCAACACGATCGGCCCGGTCTGGGACCTCAACGAGACCTGGGTCATCGTCGCCGGCGCCTGCCTGTTCGCAGCGTTCCCGGAGTGGTACGCCACGATGTTCTCCGGCTTCTACCTGGCGCTGCTGCTCATCCTGGCGGCGCTGATCGCCCGCGGCGTCTCGTTCGAGTACCGGCACCAGAACAAGCAGCTGCAGTGGAAGCGCTCGTTCGACCTGATGATCATCGTCGGCAGCGCGGTGCCGTCGTTCCTCTGGGGCGTCGCGTTCGGCAACGTGGTCCGCGGCATCCCGATGGACTCCGGCCACAACTACACGGGCACGCTGTTCGACCTGCTGAACCCGTTCGCGCTGCTGACCGGCCTCGCCACGCTGCTGGTGTTCTTCACGCACGGTGTCGTCTTCATCGCGCTGAAGACCGAGGGGGACATCCGGGTGCGGGCGAAGCGCCTGGCGACCCGCGCGGGCATCGTGACGATCGTCGTCGCCGCCGCGTTCCTGGTGTCGATGGCCTTCGTCCGGGCGACCCCGACGTCACTCGTCTTGTCGGTCGTCGCCGCGCTGGCGCTCGTCCTCGCCGTGCTCTGCAACGCGTGGGGCCGGGAGGGCCGGGCGTTCACGCTCATGGCCGTGACCATCGCCGCCGTGGTGCTCGCGATGTTCACCGCGGTCTTCCCGGACGTGATGCCCGCGACGAACGACGCGGCGAACAGCCTGAACGTGTACAACGCCTCGAGTGGGACGTACACGCTGACGGTGATGAGCTGGGTGGCGTTGATCTTCGTGCCGCTCGTGCTCGCCTACCAGGCGTTCACGTACTGGGTGTTCCGCAAGCGCGTCACGCGGGCCCAGGTCACCGCGGCAGTGCACTGAGACCAGGAGGCACCACGATGAAGCCGCTCGACCCGCGCCTGCTCCGCCTGTCGCGGTCCGCGCGCGGCTCCATCGCCGCCGCGGCCGGCACCGGCGTCCTCCGCACGATCGCCACCATCGGGATCGCGTGGGGGATCGCCGCCGCCGTGACCCAGGTCATCGACGCGCGGGGCGGGATGCCGGACACGTTCGTCCCGACGCTCGCGCTGCTCGGCGCGGCGTTCGCCCTCCGGGCGGTCGCGGCCTGGGCCACGGACGACCTCGCCGCCCGGGCCGCCGCGACGGTGAAGAGCGAGATGCGCTCCACGGTGCTGGCCCGGGCCGCCGAACGGGGTCCGGCCTGGCTCGCGGAACGGTCCAGCGCGGGGTTCGCGACCACGCTCGGGCCGGGGCTCGACGCCCTCGACGCGTACTTCGGCCGGTACCTGCCGCAGCTCGCGCTCACCGCGATCGCGACACCGGTGCTCCTCGTCGCGATCGGCTTCGGCGACCTGACCAGCGGACTGATCATCCTCTGCGCGCTGCCGGTCATCCCGGTGTTCATGATCCTGATCGGCATGGCCACGCAGTCGCTGCAGCAGCGCCAGTCCGACGCGCTCGCCCGGCTCGGCGGCGCCTTCCTCGAGGCGGTCGAGGGCCTCGCGACGCTCAAGGTGTTCGGGCGGGCCCGACGCCAGGTCGGCCGCATCGGCACGGTCACCGACGAGTACCGCCGCGGGACGCTCGGGGTCCTCCGGCTCTCCTTCATGAGCGGGTTCGCCCTCGAACTCGCCGCCAGCCTCTCCGTCGCCCTGGTCGCGGTGTCGATCGGCATCCGGCTCGTCGACGGCTCGCTCGGGCTCGGCGCGGCGCTGTTCGTCCTGGTCCTCGCCCCGGAGGCGTTCGCGCCCCTCCGCCAGGTCGGCGCGGACTTCCACGCGGCCCAGGACGGCGTCGAGGCGTCCAGCGCGGTGCTCGACGTCCTCGCCGACGACCGCACGCCCGCCGTCCGGCCGGAGACGGCACCGGCCGCGACCGACCTCGTGCTCCGCGGCGTCACGGTGCGCCGACCCGACGTGGTGATCGGTCCCGTGGACCTCGACGCGCGTCCGGGCACCGTCGTGGTGCTCGCCGGCCCGAGCGGTTCCGGCAAGTCGAGCCTCATCGCCGCGATCCGCGGGGTGCTGCCGCACGACGGCGCGATCACCGTGCCCGGGGCCGCGGGGACGACGCGGGCGGACCGCATCGCGTGGGCCGACCAGCGGCCCCGACTCGTCCGCGGGACCATCGCGGAGAACGTCGCGCTCAGCGCGACCCCCGTGCCGTCGACGGTCGCGTCCGCCCTGGGCGAGGCGGGGCTGGGACTCGACCCGGGCCTCCAGGTCGGTGCCGGCGGGACCGGTCTGTCGGGCGGCCAGGCGCAACGCGTCGCCGTCGCCCGCGCCCTGTACCGGCACACCCGGGCCGACACGCGGCTCGTCCTGCTCGACGAACCGACGTCGGCGCTCGACGCCGACGCCGAGGCGCACGTCGTCGCCGCGATCCGTCGACTCGCCGACGACGGCGCGGTCGTCGTCGTCGCCAGCCACCGACCGGCGGTCGTCGCGGCTGCCGACCTCCTGGTCGCCATCGGCGACACCGGATCCGTCACGACGCACGTCGCGGGAGCACACGCATGAGCAGCACCGACCTGGAGGCCCGTGACGGCTCCGTCCTGCGCCTCGCGATGCCGCGTGGGCCCGGTTGGGGGCGTGCGGTCACCGCCGGCGCGCTCAGTGCGCTGTGCGCGGTCGCGCTGCTCGCCGCGAGCGGCTACCTGATCACGCGCGCGGCGGAGCACCCGCCGATCCTGTACCTGACGCTCGTGATGGTCGGCGTCCGGGCGTTCGCGCTCGGGCGGGCCGCGCTCCGGTACGTGGACCGCCTCGCCGGGCACGATGCCTCGTTCCGGCAGCTCGCCGTGGTGCGGACGGAGATGTACCGACGGCTGGCCTCGATCGCGCCGGCGGGGCTCGGGGCGACCGGTCGCGGCGACCTGATGACCCGGCTCGTCACCGACACCGACCGGCTGCAGGACCTGCCGATCCGGGTGGTCGGTCCGCTCGTGTCCGCGGGTGTGGCCGCCGTGGCCGCCGTCGTCGCGGTCGCCCTGGTGTCGCTGCCGGCCGCCCTCGTCCTGTTCCTCGCGCTCGTCGTGGCCGCCGTGCTCGGGTCCGTCGTCACCGCCGCGATCGCCCGGCGGAGCGACGAGACCACCGCTGCCGAACGGGGCCGGGTCGCCGACCTGGTGCTCGACACCGTCCGCACGCTCGACGTGTTCGCCGCCTACGGCACCCTCGACGAGCGGCTGGCGCACATCGCGACGCTCGACGACCGGGTGACCCGCGCGGTGCGACGTCGGGCCACGGTCGAGGCGCTCGTCGGCGCGCTCGTCGGGCTCGTCGGCGGTGCCGCCGTGATCGGGATCCTGGCGGTCGGCGCACCCGCGGTCGTCACGGGGGCGCTCGACGGGCCGCTCTGGGCGCTGGCCGTGTTCGTGCCGCTCGCCCTGTTCGAGGTCGTCGGCGGGGTGCCCCTCGCGGTGCTGACGTTCCGGCGGGTCCGGGCAGCGGCCGCCCGCGTCGAGCAGGTCGTCCCCGAGACGCTGCCGGCGGGCATCGTGCCCGAGCCGGACGCCGACGCCCTGGCGTCCGACCTCGTCGCGGACGGGCCGGTCACCGTCGCCGTCGCGGGGATGACCGTCCGGTGGCCCGGATCGGCGGTGCCCGCGGTGGACGACGTGTCGTTCGCGCTGGCCCCCGGCGAGGTCGTCGTGATCGCGGGGCCGAGCGGCGCCGGGAAGTCGACGCTCGTGGACGCGCTCGTGCGGTTCGTCGACCACGAGGGCAGCTACACGCTCGACGGCGTCGAGGCGCGGTCGATGCACCCGGACGCCGTGCGCGCCCGGGTCGGGCTCATCGAGCAGGACCCCTTCGTGTTCGACCAGTCGATCCGGCAGAACCTGCTCTTCGCCCGGGACACCGCGACCGACGACGAGCTCCTCGCGGTGCTCGAGCGCGTCGGGCTCGGGTCCTGGGTGGCGCGCCGCGGTGGGCTCGACGCGGGCGTGGGGGAGCGTGGCGCGCTCGTGTCCGGCGGGCAGGCGCACCGACTGGCGCTGGCCCGGGCGCTCCTGCACGCGTTCCCGGTGCTGGTGCTCGACGAGCCGACGGCCGACATCGACCCGGACCTCGGCGAGTCGGTGCTCCGGGACCTCGTGGGGACCGCGCGGGCCGCGGGCAACACCGTCGTGGTCGTGTCGCACGTGCCGGTGCCGCCGGACCTGGTCACCAGGACCCTCCGGATGCGAGACGGCCGCCTGGTGGCGTGAGCCGCATGCCCTGGGCGCATATCCTTGATGACCGGAGCACGTCCGACGGACGTTCACCGCGCCTCCAGACCGATTGAGAGTTCCGTGACCATCGAGCAGCCCGTCGAGGACCCGCACGCCTACGACTTCCGTCGTATCCAGGACAAGTGGCAGAGCCGCTGGGAAGAGCTCGGCCTCTTCACCATCGACCCCGAGGACCGCCGTCCGCGGAAGTACATCCTCGAGATGTTCCCGTACCCCTCCGGCGACCTGCACATGGGCCACGCCGAGAACTGGGCGCTCGGGGACTTCGTCGCGCGCTACTGGCGGCAGCAGGGCTTCAACGTGCTGCACCCGATCGGCTGGGACTCCTTCGGGCTGCCCGCCGAGAACGCGGCGATCAAGCGCGGCGTCGACCCGAAGGACTGGACCTACGCGAACATCGCGCAGCAGAAGGCCTCGTTCAAGCGGTACGCGCCGTCCTTCGACTGGACGACCGAGATCCACACCTCGGACCCCGAGTACTACAAGTGGAACCAGTGGCTGTTCCTCAAGATGTACGAGAAGGGCCTGGCGTACCGCAAGGACAGCTGGGTCAACTGGGACCCGGTGGACCAGACCGTGCTCGCCAACGAGCAGGTCCTGCCCGACGGCACCTCCGACCGCTCCGGCGCCGTCGTCGTCAAGAAGAAGCTGACGCAGTGGTACTTCAAGATCACCGACTACGCGGACCGGCTGCTCGACGACCTCAACCAGCTCGAGGGCCGGTGGCCGTCGAAGGTCCTCGCCATGCAGCGCAACTGGATCGGCCGCTCGGTCGGTGCTGACGTCGACTTCGTGATCGAGGGCCACGACGAGCCCGTGACCGTGTTCACGACGCGCCCGGACACCATCCACGGTGTGACGTTCCTCGTGGTCGCACCGGACTCCGACCTCGCTGCCGCCCTGGTCGCTCCCGCGTCGCCGTCCGTCCGCTCCGCGTTCGAGGACTACCTGACCGCGACGCAGAAGACATCGGAGATCGACCGGCAGAACGCCGACCGCCCGAAGACCGGCGTGCCGCTCGACCGGTTCGCGATCCACCCCCTCACCGGTGAGCGCCTGCCGATCTGGGCCGCCGACTACGTGCTCGCCGACTACGGCCACGGCGCGGTCATGGCCGTGCCGGCGCACGACCAGCGCGACCTCGACTTCGCGCGCGCGTTCGACCTGCCGGTGAAGGTCGTCGTGGACACGAACGCCGCCGTCACCGGGGCGATCCCCGTGATCACTCCCGACATGTCGCTGGCCGATCTGCCGTCGCTCGACCCGGCGACGACCGGTGAAGCGCTGACGGGCCAGGGCAGGATGATGAACTCCGGGCCGCTCGACGGGATGTCGAAGCAGCACGCGATCACCGCCGCCATCAAGCTCCTCGAGGAGCGCGGCACCGGCCGTGCCGCCAAGACGTACCGCCTCCGCGACTGGCTGATCTCCCGCCAGCGCTTCTGGGGCACCCCGATCCCGATCATCCACGGCGCCGACGGCACCGAGCACCCGGTGCCGCTCGACCAGCTGCCCGTCGTGCTGCCCTCGACCGAGGGCCTCGACCTGAAGCCGAAGGGCACCTCGCCGCTCGGCGGGGCGACCGACTGGGTGAACGTGCCGAACCCCGTCGACGGCACGCCCGCGAAGCGTGACGCCGACACCATGGACACGTTCGTGGACTCGTCCTGGTACTTCCTGCGCTTCCTGTCGCCGAACGACGACACCAAGGCGTTCGACCCCGAGATGGCGCGCAAGTGGGCGCCCGTCGACCAGTACGTCGGCGGCGTCGAGCACGCGATCCTGCACCTGCTCTACGCCCGGTTCGTCACGAAGGTCCTGTTCGACCTCGGCTACCTCGACTTCACCGAGCCGTTCTCGGCGCTGCTCAACCAGGGCATGGTGCTCTCCGGCGGCTCGAAGATGTCGAAGTCCAAGGGCGGTGTCTCCCTCGGCGACGAGCTCGACGCGCACGGCGTCGACGCGATCCGCATGGTGATGGGCTTCGCCGGCCCGCCCGAGGACGACATCAACTGGGAGGACGTCTCCCCGGCGGCCTCCGCCCGTTTCCTCGCCCGCGCCTACCGCCTGGCGACCGACGTCACCTCGACGCCGGACGCCGTGTGGGCCGAGGGCGACCGGGCGCTCCGCCAGGTCACCCACCGGTTCCTGGCCGACGCGCCGGGGATGATGGAGTCGTTCAAGTTCAACGTCGTGATCGCACGGCTCATGGACCTGGTGAACGTCACCCGCAAGGCGATCGACAACGGCCCCGGTGCCGGCGACCCCGCCGTCCGCGAAGCCGTCGAGACCATCGCCCTCGGGCTCAGCGTCTTCGCGCCGTACACCGGCGAGGAGATGTGGGAGCGCCTCGGGTACACGTCCTCGGTGGCGACGTACGGGTGGCGGAAGGCCGACCCGACGCTGCTGGTGCAGGAGACCCTCACCGCGGTGGTGCAGGTCAACGGCAAGGTGCGCGACTCGTTCGAGGTGTCGAAGTCCATCGAGGCGGACGAGCTCGAGCGGCTCGCCCGCGGCTCGGCGAACGTGCAGCGGTACATCGGCGAGCGGGAGATCGTGAAGGTGATCGTCCGCGCGCCGAAGCTCGTGAACATCGCCATCAAGGGGTAGCGCGCTCCTCCGGTTCTTCCTGCACAGGCGGAACCTACAGCTCGCTGTCCACAGTGTCTCGTCGCGGAGCCCGGCCGAACGGTCGGGCTCCGTAGCGTTTCCGCCATGTCCCGGTTCACCCTGACGCCCCGTGCGGCGCTCGTCCTCGCTGCGATCGTCGTCGCGGTGGCGCTGGTCGTGATCGTGCTCAGTGCGCGGGGTGGGGGTGCCGGTGGGACGGTGTCGGTGGACGGGGCGTCCGCGGTCCCTGCTGCCGGTGCGTCTGGTCCTGGTGTGCCGGGTTCCGGTCCTGGTCCTGGTCCTGGTGGTTCTGCTTCTGCGTCGTCCGCTGCGGGGGCGGTCGTCGTGGTGCACGTGCTCGGGGCCGTGGGGCGGGCGGGGGTCGTCTCGCTCCCTGCGGGGAGTCGGGTCACCGACGCCCTCTCCGCGGCGGGGGAAGCCGCTGGCGATGCCGACCTCGCACGGCTGAACCTCGCGCGGCCCCTCGTCGACGGGGAGCGCCTCTACGTGCCGAAGGTGGGGGAGACCGAGCTGCCCGCCGCGCTGGACGCGGCTGGTGGCGGCGGTGCTGGCGGTGCTGGCAGCGCCGGCGGTGGCGGGGCTGCTGGCGGCGCCGGTGGTGCTGCGGGTGGTGCGTCGGCAGGCGTTCCCGGAGCGGGTGCGCCGTCGGACCTGATCGACCTGAACACGGCGGACCAGACCGCGCTCGAGACCCTGCCGGGCATCGGGCCGGCCCTGGCCGGGCGGATCCTGGTGTGGCGTGACGAACACGGGCGGTTCGCCGCGGTCGAGGACCTGCTCGACGTCGCGGGCATCGGGGACGTCCGGTTCGCCGAGCTGCAGGACCGGGTGCGGGTGTGAACGTCGCGCCGGACCGGACGGACCTGCGCATCGCTGTGCCGGCTGCCGTCGCGTGGGTCGCTGCGGCGGTGCTCGTCGGGGTGCCGGACCGGGGCTGGTGGGTTGCCGGTGGGGCGGGCTGCGTGGTCCTCGTGGGGCTGGTCGTCGTGTGTTCGGGTGCCGGGCGTCCGGGTGTCGGGCGTTCGTCGGTGGTGCTCCGCGTCGCTGCTGCGTTCGTGGTCACGTCGGCGGCCTTCGTCGGGCTGGTCGGGGTCGCGGTGGCCGTCGCGGAGCCGGGTCGTTCGCCGGCAGCGCTCACCGCGGTCCTCGGCCGGACGGTACGGGTCGAGGCGGTGCTCGACCGTGACCTCGGCGCCGGGGACCGGTCCGTGGTCGGGACGCTGTCGGCGGTCGACGGGGTCGATGAGGTCCTCGGTGCCCGTGGCCTTTCCGGGCTCGACGTGCCGGTCCGGCTCGTCCCGTCGCGGGACACCGACGCGCCGTCCGTGCTCGGTGCCGGGACGCGGGTGTCCGGCTCCGGGATGCTCGAAGCGGACGGACCGGGATCGGCCACCGCGTTCGTCGTGTTCCTCCGCGGCACCCCGGCCACGTCGCCACCGAGCGGGTTCCTCGCCGAGACGAACACCGCGCGGTCCGCGTTCGCTGACGTGACCTCGCAGCTACCGCAGCCGGGCGGGTCGCTGCTCCGCGGTCTCGCGATCGGGGACCGGAGCGGGCTGGACCCGGCGACGGAGACCGCCATGGAGACCAGTGCGCTCACCCACCTCACCGCCGTCTCGGGATCGAACTGCGCGGTGATCGTCGCGCTCGTCGTCGTGCTCGGGAAGGCGGCCGGGCTCGGGCGGCTGGCGCGAGCGGCGTGTGCGGTCACCCTGCTGCTCGGGTTCGTCGTGCTGGTGCGTCCGGACCCGTCGATCCTCCGGGCGACCGTGATGGCCGTCGTCGTCCTGGTCGTGCACCTCGCGGGGCGTCCGGTGCGGGGCATCCCGCTGATCTGCCTCGCCGTGCTCGGGATGCTCGTCGTCGACCCCTGGTTCTCGCGTTCCTTCGCGTTCGGGCTGTCGGTCCTCGCCACGAGCGGCATCGTCGTGCTCGGACCGCCCGTGACCGCGGTGCTGGCTCGACGGTGCTGGACGCCGATCGCCGCGGCGCTGGCCGTGCCGATCGCCGCGCAGGTGGCGTGCTGGCCGCTGACGATCCCACTCTCCGCCGCGCTCCCGACGTATGCGGTGCCCGCGAACCTCGTCACCGAGCCGCTCGCGCCGGTGGTCACCGTGCTCGGGCTCGGCGCGTGCCTGCTCGCACCCGTGTGGCCGGCGGGAGCGTCGGTCGTCGCGGCGGTCGCCTGGGCGCCGGCCGCGGCCATCGGTGCCGTCGCGCACGGTGCCGCTGCACTGCCGTTCGCCGCGGTGCCGTGGCCCACCGGGCTGCTCGGCGTGGCGGCGGCCGCGACGGTCAGCTCGGGATTGGTCGCCGCGGTGCTCGTACCCGCAGCACTCCGGACCCGGGTGCTGCTGATCGCGGCGGTGGTCGGGGTGATCGGCATCGCATCGACGCTCGTCCCGCGGGCGATCGTCCGGGCCGGGCTCCCCGGCGACTGGGCGATCGCGGCGTGCGACGTCGGCCAGGGGGACGCGGTCCTCGTCCGCAACGGGGCGAGCACCGCGCTGGTGGACGCCGGGGACGACCCGGAGCGACTGCGCGCGTGCCTGGACCTGCTCGGCGTCGACCGGATCGACCTGCTCGTGCTGACGCACTTCGACCGCGACCACGTCGGCGCCGTGGACGAGGTCGCGGCCGACGTCGACATCGCGCTGACCGGGTCGACCGGACGACCGGCGGACGATGCCGTTGTCCGTGACCTGCAGCGGGCAGGAGTGGACGTGCGACGGGGCGACGACGGCGTCGCGGGGCTGCTCGGTGCCCTCCCGTGGCGCGTGCTCTGGCCGCGGGCGAGCGACTCCGCGAACGGCAACGACGCGAGCATCGTGCTCGCGGTCGGTCCCTCGGCACCGTCGTGCACGTCGTGTCTGTCGGGCGTGTTCCTCGGGGACCTCGATGCCACCGCGCAACGCCGGCTGCGGGGGAGCGCCGGCATCGAACCGGTCGACGTCGTCAAGGTGTCGCACCATGGTTCGGCGGACCAGGACCCGGTGCTCTACCGGGAGCTCGCGGCGCCGGTCGGGCTGATCGGCGTCGGCGCGGACAACACCTACGGACACCCCACCGACCGGGCGCTGTCGATGCTGGCGGCAGCGGGGACGACACCCTTCCGTACCGATCTGCAGGGCACCGTCGTGGTGCGCCGGGGGACCGAGGGCCCAGAGGTGTGGACCGAGCGGGCGTCCGCCGACCCCGTGCCGTCCGCGTCGGGGGTGGCCCGTAGACTCGGAGCCGCACCGTCGGAAGGAACGCATGCCCGCCAAGAAGCCCGCGCGCGCCGCCGCGAAGATCGACCAGGTCCCGTGGTCGGGCATCCGTCCCGCGCCCGTGATCCTCGTGACCGGGCCGGAGACGTTCCTCGCAGAGCGGGCGACCGGCATGCTGCGCGACCTGCTGGTCGGCGAGGATCCTGCGCTCGAGGTCCACGACCTCGAAGCGGACCAGTACGCCCCCGGCCTGCTCGCGACCCTCGCCAGCCCGTCCCTGTTCGGCGAACCCCGGCTCGTGCGGGTGACCAACGTCGAGAAGTGCACGGACGCCTTCATCACCGAGACGATCTCCTACCTCGGCAACCCCGCCGACGACGTCACCCTGGTGCTCCGACACGGCGGCGGGGTCCGGGGCAAGAAGCTCCTCGACACGATCCGCAGCGGTGTCGGCGGCGGGATCGAAGTCCAGTGCGACGAGCTCAAGCGGGAGACCGACCGCATCGACTTCGTGAACGCGGAGTTCCGCGCCGCCCGACGGAAGATCGCGCCCTCGGCCGTCCGCACCCTGGTCGCGGCGTTCGCGGACGACCTCGCCGAGCTCGCGGCCGCGTGCCGGCAGCTGCTCGCCGACGAAGCGCAGGAGATCACGGACAAGGTCGTCGACAAGTACTACGGCGGCCGCGTCGAGACCAACGCGTTCAAGGTCGCCGACATCGCGCTCGCGGGCCGGTCGGCTCCGGCGATCGTCGAGCTGCGGCACGCCCTGTCGACGGGTGAAGCGCCCGTGCCGATCGTCGCGGCGTTCGCGAGCAAGATCCGCACGATGGCCAAGGTCAGTGCCTTCCGGGGCTCCAGCGGCCAGGCGGCTTCCGCGCTCGGCATGGCGCCGTGGCAGGTGCAGCGTGCCCAGCGCGACGTCGCCGGGTGGAGCGAGGCCGGCCTCGCGAACGCGATCATCAGCATCGCCGAGGCGGACACCGCGGTGAAGGGTGGCTCGCGCGACGCGCACTACGCGCTCGAGGTCATGGTCCGCACCATCGCCCGTCGCGGCGAGGACCGCTGAGTCGACCCGGGCCTCCCGTCGGTCCGCGCACGCGCGCGCGCCCGCACGCGCGCGCCCGCCCGTCGCGGCCCGGCGCCCGGCGGTCGGCGGCGCGAGCGGGCGCCGCACAACGCAAACCACTTCGCACCACGGAAACGCGTGGTGCGAAGTGCCTTCCGTTGTGCGGAGCCGAGCCGAGCCCCGCGCGTCACCAGGTGGCGGCATCGGCGCCGGCGCCGCGACCCGGCTGCTGTCCGTCCGCGGCGCGAGCGGGCGCCGCACAACGCAAAACACTTCGCACCACGGAATCACGTGGTGCGAAGTGGTTTCCGTTGTGCGGAGCCGAGCCGCGCCGCGCGCCCGCCGTCAGCGAGACCCGCGCCACCCCGGGCCACCCCGCCCCGCCCCCCCCCCGGAACGACGAAGGCCCCGCACCATTCGGTGCGGGGCCTTCAAGCGTCAGCGGCTCAGAGCGCGCTGACCTTCTTCGCGATGGCCGACTTGCGGTTCGCGGCCTGGTTCTTGTGGATGACGCCCTTGCTCACGGCCTTGTCGAGCTTCTTCGACGCCACGGCGAGAGCGGCGGTGGCCTTCTCCTTGTCGCCGGCGACGATCGCCTCGTTGGTGTGACGGATGAACGTCTTGAGCTCGGACTTGTAGGCCTTGTTGCGCTCCGTGGCCTTGAGGTTGGTCTTGATGCGCTTGATCTGCGACTTGATGTTCGCCATGTGGTGCTCCTGCTTCGTCTCGTACGGGTGAATGCGACCGCTGGGTAGAGGGGCCCTTGGTCGTCTCGCGTTCCACCCGTGGGCGGGGAACGCGCAAGCCAGCAAGCAACACTACCAGGCAGGGAACGGCGGTTCAATGCGCGCGACACGCGTCACCGCGCGGAAACACGCGGGCGTTACCGTGTTGGGCATGCCGTCCCTCGCCCCTCGGATCGACACCGTCCCCGCCTCCGGCATCCGCCGGGTCTTCGAACAGGCCGCCCTGCTGCAGGCCGAGGGCGAGGACGTCACGATGCTCGTCATCGGCGAGCCGGACGTCCCGGTCGCGGCGCACATCGCCGACGCCGCCAAGCGGGCGTGGACCGAGGACCGCACCGACTACACGCCGAACGGCGGCATCGCACCGCTCCGGAGGGCCATCCAGGAGAAGCTGCTCCGCGAGAACCGCATCGAGGCGGACCTCGAGCAGATCTGGGTGACGGTCGGGGCGACGCAGGCCCTGTTCCAGGCGATGACGCTGGTGCTGAGCCCGGGCGACGAGCTCCTCGTGCCGGACCCCGGCTACACGACGTTCACGATGAACGCGCACATCATCGGGGCGACGCCGGTGCCGTACCGGCTGGAGCCACAGCACGGGTTCGAGCCGGACCTCGACGCGCTCGAGGCGAGCATCACCGAGCACACCCGGGCGATCGTGGTGAACTCACCGTCGAACCCGCTCGGCTCGGTGTTCGGCGAGGGCACCCTCCGGAGCATCCTGGCGCTGGCGAAGCGGCACGACCTGTGGGTGATCAGCGACGAGGTCTACGAGTACTTCACGTACGACACCCGGCACGTGAGCCTGGCGGCGCTCGACGAGGACGACCGGGTGTTCACGGCGTTCTCGCTGAGCAAGACGTACGCGATGACGGGCGTCCGTGTCGGGTACCTCGTGACGCCGAAGGGCCTCGGTGCGACGATGCGGACCACGCAGGAGGCGATGATCAGCTGCGTCGCCGAGCCGGACCAGTACGCGGCCCTCGCGGCGATCGTGGGGGACCACTCGGCGGTGCGCGACGCCCGGGAGCACTACCGCGCCAACCTCGCGGTCGCGACCGAGGTCCTCGACGCCGCCGGCATCCGCTACAACGACCCGCGCGGCGCCTTCTACCTGTGGATCGACATGTCGCACGCCGCCCAGGGTGACGTCGCGGAGTGGACGCTCGCGTTCCTGCAGCACGAGAAGGTCGCGGTCGCACCGGGCAGCGCGTTCGGCCGGACGGGCGAGGGGTGGATCCGGATCTGCCTGGCGGCGACCCCGGAGGACCTCCGGCGCGGCCTGGGCGCGCTGCCGGCTCCGGCGCACGCCACCGTCTGAGCAGACGGCCGGCCGGGACCCCGGACGGGAGGCCCGGTGCGCGCCCGCCACACCCCGCACCGCAAGCGCGCCCAACCGTGGGACAATCGTTCGACCGTCCGACCCACCTGAGGAACCGTGAGCCCACAAGCAGCAACTCCGCTCGAGCCCGCCGCGACTCCGGCCGACGCGATCCGCAACTTCTGCATCATCGCGCACATCGACCACGGCAAGTCGACGTTGGCCGACCGCATGCTCTCGATCACCGGCATCGTCGAGGACCGTGCGATGCGCGCCCAGTACCTCGACCGCATGGACATCGAGCGTGAGCGCGGCATCACGATCAAGTCGCAGGCCGTCCGCATGCCGTGGGAGCTGGACGGCCGGACCTACGCGCTGAACATGATCGACACACCCGGGCACGTCGACTTCTCGTACGAGGTCTCCCGGTCGCTCGCCGCGTGCGAGGGCGCCATCCTGCTCGTCGACGCGGCCCAGGGCATCGAGGCCCAGACGCTCGCGAACCTCTACCTGGCGCTCGAGAACGACCTGCAGATCATCCCGGTCCTCAACAAGATCGACCTGCCCGCCGCCGACCCCGACAAGTACGCGGCCGAGCTCGCGCAGCTCATCGGCGGCAAGCCCGAGGACGTCCTCCGCGTCTCCGGCAAGACCGGCGTCGGCGTGCCGGAGCTCCTCGACCTGGTCGTCCGGACGGTCCCCGCCCCGGTCGGCACGGTCGACGCCGCGCCCCGCGCGATGATCTTCGACTCGGTCTACGACAGCTACCGCGGTGTCGTGACGTACATCCGCATGATCGACGGCTCGATCGCCCCGCGCGAGAAGGTCCAGATGATGTCGACCAAGTCGACGCACGAGATCCTCGAGATCGGGGTGTCGAGCCCGGAGCCCATCCCGACGAAGGGCCTGTCCGTCGGCGAGGTCGGCTACCTCATCACCGGCGTGAAGGACGTCCGCCTGTCGAAGGTCGGCGACACCGTCACGAGCGCCCAGCGTCCGGCGACCGAAGCCCTGCCCGGCTACACGGACCCGAAGCCGATGGTGTTCTCGGGCCTGTACCCGATCGACGGCTCGGACTACCCGGACCTCCGCGAGGCGCTCGACAAGCTCAAGCTCTCGGACGCGGCACTCGTGTACGAACCCGAGACCTCCGTCGCGCTCGGCTTCGGCTTCCGCTGCGGGTTCCTCGGGCTGCTGCACCTCGAGATCATCACCGAGCGGCTCTCCCGCGAGTTCGGCCTCGACCTCATCACGACCGCCCCGAGCGTCATCTACGAGGTCACGAACGAGGACAACACCGTGACCGAGGTCACGAACCCGTCCGAGTTCCCGACCGGGCGCATCGTCGAGGTCCGCGAGCCGATGGTCCGCGCCGCGATCCTGGCACCGAAGGACTACGTCGGCGCGATCATGGAGCTCTGCCAGCAGCGCCGCGGCTCCCTGCTCGGCATGGAGTACCTCGGTGAGGACCGCGTCGAGATCCGCTACCAGATCCCGCTCGGCGAGATCGTGTTCGACTTCTTCGACCAGCTGAAGAGCAAGACGCAGGGCTACGCCAGCCTCGACTACGAGCCGATCGGCGACCAGGCGGCCGACCTCGTCAAGGTCGACATCCTGCTGCAGGGCGACCAGGTCGACGCGTTCAGCGCGATCGTGCACCGCGACAAGGCGTACGCGTACGGCACGCTGATGACCGAGCGGCTCCGCAAGCTCATCCCGCGTCAGCAGTTCGAGGTCCCGATCCAGGCGGCGATCGGCGCCCGCATCATCGCCCGCGAGAGCATCCGCGCGATGCGCAAGGACGTCCTCGCGAAGTGCTACGGCGGTGACATCACCCGCAAGCGCAAGCTCCTCGAGAAGCAGAAGGAGGGCAAGAAGCGCATGAAGACCATCGGTCGGGTCGAGGTCCCGCAGGAAGCCTTCATCGCGGCGCTCTCCGGCGACGTCGAAGAGAAGAAGAAGTAGCGGACTAGCGGCTGCGAGACCGGAAGGCGGCCAGGCAGACCGCCGCCAGTGGTGTCACCTCTCGCGCAGGGCCGCCAGGCAGACCGCCGGGAGGCTCGCAGCAGCCAGTCCCGCCAGCGCGGTCCGCACGATGGTCGCGTTCGACGCCGCCCCCACGTCCGGCGCGGTCGTCGCCACCACCGCGGCTGCCACGGCACCGAGCGCCAGGAGCGCCGTCACCCCGCCGAGCACCAGCGGCAGCCGACGGCCCCGGTGGTGCTGCACGGCGAGCACGAGCGTCGCCCCGAAGAGCAGCACGCCGAGGCCGGCGGCCGACGCGCCGACGGCGGCGATGGTGTTCAGCGTCTCGAAGCCGGCGGCCACCCGGTCGACCGCGATCCGGCACGCCGCGGCCACCGCGAAGCTCCCGAGCGCGAGCACGCCAGATGCCCGGACGCGCGCGTCAACGGACCGTCGGCGAGCGGGGGCTGGCGTGAGCACGAGCCAACGATAGGGGCGTGGCGGAGGTGGGCACGGCCTCCAGTTCGGGGTGCACGGGAAGTGGACGACGGACCGCGCGCCGTCGGTTCGACCTGGCCACGCACCCCCAGTACGATGGCCAGATGAGCAGCCGCGGAGGGTACCTGACCGCCCTGACCTACGGAGCAGTCGGTGCCACGCAGGCGCCCGACCTGATGACCTACCCGCCAGAGGGGTTCGTCCCCGCGGAGTCGCGCTCCCGCATCGGCCACGGTGACCAGCGCTTCGAGACCGCGGTGACCCAGGCGCTGACGTGGCAGATCCAGGAGCGCAGCGGCATCGCGGTGCGCGTGGACGAAGCACCCGACGACGACGAGGTGCGGTACAACCCGGTGACCTTCGACGAGCAGGGTGTGCCGATCGCGCCGGCCTCGATCGGGACGCCGCGGGTGGAGCAGTTCTCGCCGGACGGGACCCCGCTGGTGACCGCCGGGACGAGCGCGGTGCTGACGATGCACGCGTTCGGGCAGACGGTGCAGGCGCCGGTGCGGGTCGTGTCGATCATCGACGAGCCGGACCGCAAGGGCTTCGCGTACGGCACGCTCGAGGGGCACCCGCTCTCGGGTGAGGAGTCGTTCGTCATCGAGCGCACCGCGGACGGCTCGGTGTGGCTGCAGATCCGGCAGTTCTCGCAGCCGGCGAGCGCGAAGTGGCGTTTCGTCGCGCCGCTGCTCCGTCGCCAGCAGCGCGTGATGGCGGAGAAGTACCTCGAGGCCCTGCGCGGCGACTAGTCCGCGCTACCCCTCGTGCCGCAGCGGCGGCAGTGCGGCGATCGCGTCCTCGATGAGTGCCGCGTCCGAGACACAGTCGCGCGCGATCGCGACGGCGTTCGTGTGCCGGAGCGCGTCGACGTCGTAGACGCCGGTCGCGACCGCGAGGAACGGGATGCCGACGGCGTCCGCCGCTTCGCCGTCGCGCGGGGTGTCGCCGACGATGACGGCGCGGGTGCCGGCGAGTGCGTCCGCGGCGAGGGCGGTGACCCCGGCGCGCTCCACCTCTTCGTCGCCGAAGTACGAGTGTTCCCAGTCGAACGCGTCGACGTCGAACCCGGCGCCGGCGAGCTTGACCCGTGCGCGGTAGGCGGAGTTGCCGGTGAGCAGGCCGTTCCGCCAGCCGAGCTCGGCGAAGCGGGTGACGAGGGCGACGGCCCCCGGTGCGGCGGTGCGGTGCTCGCCCGCGCGGTGCCGTTCTTCGGAGAGGTCGCGGAGGTGGCGGGTCACGGTGGGGATCAGGTCGTCGCCGAGGTCGTGGGCGCGGACGTGCTCGGCGATGATGCCGGCGTCGGTCCGGCCGTGCTGGTGCCCGACGAGGAGGGGGAGGTCGCGGCCCGTCGCCCGTTCGAGCGCGAGGTGGTACAGGTTGCCGGGCGATGTGGCGTTCCGGACGAGGGTGCCGTCGATGTCCCACAGCACCGTGGTCGGGACGGGGTGGTGCTCCATGACTCCATCATGGCGGACAATGGACTCCATGCCGAGTGCCCTCCCGATCGCTGACCCGGCACCCGCGGACGGTCTGATCACCCCCGGCGCCGGATCGGGCGACGTGCCCTTCGGCGTCTACGTGCACGTGCCCTTCTGCCGGGTGCGCTGCGGCTACTGCGACTTCAACACGTACACCGCGTCCGAGCTCCGCGGTGTCCGCCGCGACGACTACGCCGGACACGCCGTCCGCGAGATCGCCTGGGCCGCTTCGGTCCTGGACCGCTCCGGCGTGCCGCGACGTCCGGTGTCCACCGTCTTCTTCGGCGGCGGCACCCCGACGATGCTCCCCGCGAGCGACCTGGCGATGATCCTCAGGGCGATCGACGACACGTGGGGGATCCTCCCCGGTGCCGAGGTCACCACCGAGGCGAACCCGGACTCCGTCGACGCGGAGTCCATCGCGACCCTGCAGCGCGCGGGCTTCACGCGGATGAGCTACGGCATGCAGTCCGCGGTCCCGCACGTGCTCGCGACGCTCGACCGTACCCACGACCCGCTCCGGGTGCCGGACGTCGTCGACCTCGCGAAGCAGCAGGGGCTCGACGTCTCGCTCGACCTGATCTACTCCACGCCGGGGGAGTCCCTGGACGACTGGCGCACCTCGCTCGACGCCGCGATCGCCTGCGAGCCCGACCACGTGTCCGCGTACTCGCTCATCGTCGAGGACGGCACGGCGATGGGCCGCGCCGTCTCGCGCGGGGAGCTGCCGGCGCCCGACGACGACCTCGCCGCGGACATGTACGAGCTCGCGGACCAGGTCCTCGGCGACGCCGGGTACGGCTGGTACGAGGTCTCGAACTGGGCCCGCGGCGACGAGCACGTCAGCCGGCACAACCTGTCCTACTGGAAGGGCCACGACTGGTGGGGCGTCGGCCCCGGCGCGCACTCGAGCGTCGCCGGCACCCGGTGGTGGAACGTCAAGCACCCGGCCGCGTACGCGAACCGGGTGCTCGCCGACGAGTCGCCGGCGGCCGGCCGGGAGACCATCGACGACGAGACCCGGTACGTGGAGCGGCTGCTCCTGGCGGCGCGGGTCCGTGGGGAGCTGCGGACGGACGAGATCCGACAGGAGGCCCGTGGCCGGGTCGCCGGGCTCATCGCACGCGGTCTCGTGGACGGGCGCAGTGCCCTGGGGACGCCCGGCACGCCGGGTCGCCTCGTCCTCACGCTGCAGGGCCGGCTGCTCGCGGACGCGGTGGTGCGGGAGCTGCTCGACTAGGTGCTCGTGCTCAGTTCTTGATGAACTCGATCGAGAGCGGGTAGCGGTAGAACCGGCCCTGGTTCGCGGCGACGGCGGCCATGATGCCGAAGATGATCGTCACGACCCAGACGCCGAAGAGGATCAGCAGGCCGATGCCGAGCCAGACCGTGACGACACCGACGGCGTACGCGATGGCCATCGTGATGTGGAAGTTCAGCGCGACGCGGGTGTGCTCGCGGACGAAGCCGCCGCGGTCGCGGAACAGCAGGTACGCGACGAGCGGGGCGATGAAGTTGAAGAAGATCCCGCCGATGTGCGTGAGCGTCGACCAGAGGCGCTGGTCCTCGGGGGTCATCGGCTGGGGTGGCTGGTACTGCTGACCGCCGGGCTGCTGTCCGTAGCCCTGGGGTCCGTTCGGCGGCTGTCCGTAGCTCATGCCGAGAGCGTATCGACACCGGTGCGCAAAGTGTCGGGACGTCGGTGGTCGGGCGTAGGATCAGCACTCGTCACGTCCGAGTGCCAGCGCGAGCGGAAGGGGTCCTGGTGGTCAGTGAACGGTCCCTCGAGGTCCTCAAGGCCATCGTGCGCGACTACGTCGCCTCCCGCGAACCCGTCGGCTCGAAGTCGATCGTGGAGCGCCACGCGTTCGGCGTCAGCGCCGCCACGATCCGCAACGACATGGCCCTGCTCGAGGACGAGCAGCTCATCATCGCCCCGCACACCTCCTCCGGTCGGGTGCCCACGGACAAGGGGTACCGCCTCTTCGTCGACCACCTCGCCGCCGCGCGCCCGCTGACCAGTGCCCAGCGCCAGGCCATCGAGACCTTCCTCGGCGCGTCGAACGACCTCGACGACGTCCTCAGCCGCACGGTCCGCCTGCTCAGTCAGCTGACGAACCAGGTCGCCCTCGTGCAGTACCCGTCGATGGTGCGCGCCCGGGTGCAGCACGTCGAACTCGTCCGGCTCGGGGACACCCGCCTGATGGTGGTGCTCATCACCGACACCGCCCGGGTCGAGCAGCGCGTGGTCGAGACGGACGTCACCCTCGACGAGACCGCGCTCGTCGAACTCCGCTCCGTGGTCAACGGTTCGTCCGTCGGGCTCCTGCTCCACGATGTCCCGACCGCGCTCCGGGCGATCCCCGCGCAGATCCGGCCGGAGTCCCAGACCCTCGCCGGCGTGGTCGTCGCGACCCTCATCGAGCAGGTCGCCGCCAACCGGCAGGACCGGCTGCTGATGGCCGGCGCCGCGAACCTCGCGAAGAGCGAACAGGACTTCTCCGGCGGCCTGTTCCCGGTCCTCGAAGCGATCGAGGAACAAGTGACCCTGCTCCGGTTGTTCGGGGAGATGCAGCTCGACGACGTCTCCGTGACCGCACGGATCGGCGTCGAGAACGCCGAGTACGGCCTCGACGCGACGAGCATCGTCGCCGGCGGGTACGTCGCGGCGGGCGGCGAGGTCGCCCGGCTCGGCGTCCTCGGCCCCACCCGGATGGACTACGGCTCCAACATGGCCGCGGTCCGCGCGGTCGCGCGGTACCTGTCCAGACTGCTCGGAGAGAATTGACGACCGACCACCCCGGGGACGCGCGCTGAGCGCAGGAGCCGACCCGGGCCTCCAGACCGATCCACCAGCAAGACCGACGAAACCTACCTGAGGAACACGTGGCAGACCACTACGACGTCCTCGGTGTCCCGCGCGACGCGGCCGACGCCGACATCAAGAAGGCGTACCGCCGCCTCGCCCGCGAACTGCACCCGGACGTGAACCCGAGCCCGGACGCCGCCGAGCGCTTCAAGGACGTGACGCACGCGTACGACGTGCTGAGCGACCCCGAGCAGCGTCGTCGGTACGACGCCGGCCCCCAGGCCGACAACCCGTTCGGCGGCGGCGCCGGCGGCTTCAGCGACATCTTCGACGCCTTCTTCGGCGGCGGTGGCGGTGGCGGCCGTGGCAACGGTCCGCGCAGCCGCGCCGAGCGCGGGCAGGACGCCCTGCTCCGCATCGACGTCGACCTCGACGAGGTCGTGTTCGGCACCCATAAGGACGTCGAGGTGGACACCGCGGTGCTCTGCGAGACGTGCGGCGGCTCCTGCTGCGCGCCCGGCACGAGCCCGCGCACCTGCGACATCTGCGGTGGCACCGGCCACATCCAGCGCCAGGTCCGCTCGCTCCTCGGCAACGTCGTGACGAGCGCGCCGTGCGGCACCTGCCGCGGACACGGCACCGTCATCCCGAACCCGTGCCCCACCTGCCAGGGCCAGGGCCGCGTGCGCGCACGCCGGACCATCCCCGTGGACGTCCCGGCCGGCGTCGACTCCGGACTCCGCCTGCAGATGCCCGGCCAGGGCGAGGTCGGCCCCGCCGGCGGCCCCTCCGGTGACCTCTACCTCGAGATCCGCGTGCGCCACCACGACGTCTTCAGCCGTGACGGGGACGACCTCCTCGCCACGCTCGAGGTGTCGATGACCGACGCGGTCCTCGGCACGAAGACCACGATCGACGGCCTCGACGGCCCGGTCGAGCTCGAGCTCCGCCCCGGTGTGCAGAGCGCCGACGTCCTCGTCCTCAAGGACCGCGGCGTCACGAAGCTCCGCGGGAACGGCCGCGGCGACCTCCGCGTCGGCGTGCAGGTCGTCACCCCGACGAAGCTCTCGCACAAGGAACGCCAGCTCGTCGAGCAGCTCGCGAAGTCGCACAAGGCGGCGCCGCCCCAGCTCGCGAAGTTCCAGCAGGGCATGTTCGGCAAGCTCCGCGACCGCTTCTTCAACTTCTGATGGCATCGCTCTACCTGGTGGACTCGCTCGACGGCGTGAGGGTCGGCGGGTCCGTCGCGCTCGACGGACCAGAGGGGCGGCACGCCGTGACCGTCGCGCGGGTCCGGGTCGGCGAGACGCTGCGGCTCTCGGACGGCCGGGGGACCGTCGCCATCGGCTCGGTGGCGTCGCTCGACCGTGACGCCCTGGTGCTGACCGTGTCGTCGCTGACCACGTCACCAGCGCCGGTCCCGTCGTTGACGCTCGTGCAGGCGCTCGCGAAGGGCGGCCGCGACGAGATGGCGGTGCAGGCGGCGACCGAGATCGGTGTCGACCACGTCGTCCCGTGGTCGGCCGCGCGGAGCGTCTCCCGGTGGGAGGGCGCGAAGGTCGCGAAGGGGCAGGCCCGGTGGGCGGCCATCGCGCAGGAAGCCGCGAAGCAGGCGATCCGGTCGCGGGTGCCGTCCGTGTCGGCGCCGGTGACGACGGCGGCGTTGGCTGCCGGGGTCGGTTCCGGCGGTGCCGGCGGTGCCGGCGGTGCCGGCGGTGCCGGCGATTCCGGCCTGGAGGCTCGGGTCGCGTTGGTCGTGCTGGACCCGACCGCCACGGTGCGGCTCGCGACCTGGGAACCGCCGTCCGACGCCACCGAGATCGTCCTGGTCGTCGGCCCGGAAGGCGGGATCGACGGCTCCGAGTTCGACCGCCTCACCGCCGCCGGCGCCGTCCGGGTGCGGCTCGGCGACAGCGTGCTGCGGACCTCCACCGCCGGCCCCGCGGCACTCGCCGTGCTGCAGGCCAAGCTCGGACGCTGGTGAACCCGGTGTCGCGGTCGGTGGCGCGTTCTACGATGGGGTCATGAGCAGCGTCTTCTCGAAGATCATCGCGCGGGAGATCCCGGCCACCATCGTGACCGAGGACGACCGCGTCATCGCGTTCGAGGACATCGCGCCCAAGGCCCCCGTGCACGTGCTCGTCGTCCCCAAGACCGAGGACTACGCCAACGTGACCGAACTCGCCGCGGGTGACCCGGACCTCCTCGCCCACATCGTGACCACCGCGCAGCGCATCGCCGACGAGCGCTCCGGCGGGCAGTACCGTCTCGTCTTCAACACCGGCGAGACCGTCGGACAGACCGTGTTCCACGTGCACGCGCACGTACTCGCAGGCGACCTGCAGGAAGGCACCCTTGCCAGCTGACGACACCGCACACCCCGAGCCCGAAGCCGTCTCGGAACTCAGCGTCGACGGGATCGCGATGGTCCAGCTCCTCGGCCCCCAGGACCGGCTGCTGAAGACCGTCGAACGCCAGTACCCGGGCGTCCGCGTCCTGGTCCGTGGCAACGAGGTCACCCTCACCGGGCCGGAGCGCGACGTCGCCCGTGCCCGCGCGCTCGTCGACGAGCTCGTCGGCATGGTCAAGCGCGGCCAGGACATCGGCCAGGGCGACATCCCGACCTCCGCCCGGATCATCGACGAGGAACGCAGTCCCTCCGACGTGTTCGGCACGCCCATCGTCTCGAGCCGCGGCAAGTCCGTGCGCCCGAAGACCGACGGACAGCGGCGCTACGTCGACGCCATCGACGAGAACACCATCACGTTCGGCATCGGTCCCGCCGGTACCGGCAAGACGTACCTGGCGATGGCGAAGGCCGTGCAGGCACTGCAGCGGCGCGAGGTCACCCGGATCATCCTGACCCGCCCCGCGGTCGAAGCGGGGGAGCGCCTCGGGTTCCTGCCCGGCACGCTCACCGACAAGATCGACCCGTACCTCCGACCGCTGTACGACGCGCTCAACGAGATGATGGACCCGGAGCTGGTCCCGAAGCTCCTCGCCGCCGGCACGGTCGAGGTGGCACCGCTCGCGTACATGCGCGGCCGGACGCTCAACGACTCGTTCGTGGTCCTCGACGAAGCGCAGAACACCACGCCCGAGCAGATGAAGATGTTCCTGACGCGTCTGGGCTTCGGCTCGAAGATGGTCGTCACGGGCGACATCACCCAGGTCGACCTGCCCGGCAACGTCTCGGGCCTGCGGATCGTCACGCAGATCCTGTTCGAGGTGGACGACATCCACTTCGCCCGCCTGGGCAGCGAGGACGTCGTGCGGCACACGCTCGTCGGCCGCATCGTCGACGCGTACACGGTCTACGACGAACAGCGGCTCGCCGAGCAGGCCGGGCACCGCCCCGGTGGTCGCGGCACCGCCCCGACGCCGAACCCCGCCGGCGCGAACCGTGCCGAGCGTCGTGGTCGCCCGCCGCAGGACCGCCAGCACAGCCCGTACCCCCAGAACGACCCCCGAGGAGGAACCCGGTGAGCATCGAGCTCAACAACGAGTCCGGTGTGGACATCGACGACGACGCGGTGCAGCGGCTCGCGGCCTTCGCGCTCGACGCGATGCACGTGCACGCGGACGCCGAGCTCGCGATCGTGCTCGTCGACGAGGGGGCGATGGAGCAGCTGCACGTCCGGTGGATGGACGAGCCCGGCCCCACGGACGTGCTGAGCTTCCCGATGGACGAGCTCCGCCCCGGGACCGAGGACGAGCCGACGCCGGCCGGGCTCCTCGGCGACATCGTGCTCTGCCCGCAGGTCGCCGAGGCCCAGGCGAAGACCGCTGGGCACTCGACGACCGACGAGCTCCTGCTGCTCACCTGCCACGGCATCCTCCACCTCCTCGGCTTCGACCACGCCGAGCCGGAGGAGAAGGCCGAGATGTTCGGGCTGCAGGGGGAGATCCTGACAGCCTTCGCCGCGCAGCGCCGGGGGCGGTGACCGCAGTGCTGCTCGTCGCCGTCCTGCTCGCGGTGGCGTTCGTGCTCGTCGTCCTCGGCGGGCTCCTCGCCGCGTCGGACGCCGCGCTCGGGGTGCTCTCGCGCGCGGACCTCGACGACATCGCCCGCGGCAGCAAGCGCCGCCGGGCCATCGAGGCGATCGCTGACGACGTCGGCGCCCACGTCAACGCGCTGAACTTCTTCCGCGTGCTCGCCGAGACCGCGGCGGCCGTGCTCGTCACGATCGCGCTCTTCTCGGTGCTCGACACCTGGTGGCTGGCGCTCATCGTCTCCGCGGCGATCATGACCGCCGTCTCGTTCGTGCTCGTCGGGTCCAGCCCGCGGAGCGTCGGGCGCGCGCACGCCGACCGGCTCGTCGCGGTCACCGGCGGGCTCGTGCACGCCGTCCGCATCGTGCTCGGGCCGCTCGCCGGCCTCCTGGTGCTCATCGGCGACCGGGTGACCCCCGGCCGGAACGGCAGCACGTCGAGCGTCTCCAGCGAGGAGCAGCTGCTCTCCCTGGTCGACGAGGCGACCGAGAGCAACGTGCTCGAGGACGAGGACCGAGAGCTCATCCACTCGGTGTTCGAGTTCAGCGACACCCTGGTGCGCGAGGTCATGGTGCCCCGGACCGACATGGTCACCGCGGACGCCACCGACACCCTCGCCGCGGTGATGGAGCAGTTCCTCGCCGCCGGCGTCTCCCGGATGCCGGTCACCGGGCGGGACAGCGACGACGTCCTCGGCGTCGTGTACCTCCGCGACCTCGCCAGGGCCCTCTACGAGAGCACCGACGCCGGCGGCCGCCCCGTCACCTCGTTGCTCCGCGTCGCCGAGTTCGTCCCGGAGTCCAAGCACGCCGACGAGACCCTCCGGCACATGCAGGCCGCGAAGAACCACCTCGTCCTGGTCGTCGACGAGTACGGCGGGGTCGCCGGGCTCGTCACCATGGAAGACCTCATCGAAGAACTCGTCGGCGACATCTCCGACGAGTACGACCGCACCGTCATCGACCGCGTCGACCTCGGCGGCGGCGTCTGGCGGGTCTCCGCCCGGATGCCGATCGACGACCTCGGCGACCTGTTCGGCATCGACCTCGACGACGACGACGTCGACACCGCCGGGGGCCTCCTCACGAAGGAACTCGGCCACCTGGCCACCGCGGGCGAGTCCGTGACCGTGTCCGGCGTCGTGCTGACGGCCGACCGCGTCGAGGGCAAGCGCCGCCACCTCATCTCCGTGCTCGCCGAACGCACCGACGCCCTCGCCGGCGCGGAGCAGGCGTTCGACGACACCGCATCCACCACGACGGGAACCACGCACCCATGACCGACACCTCCGCCACACCGTTCCGAGCCGGGTTCGTCTCGTTCGTCGGCCGCCCGAACGTCGGCAAGTCGACGCTCACCAACGCGCTGGTCGGCGAGAAGGTCGCGATCACCTCGTCGAAGCCGCAGACCACCCGCCGCGCGATCCGCGGCATCGTGCACCGCCCCGACGGGCAGGTCATCATCGTCGACACCCCCGGTGTGCACCGACCGCGCACGTTGCTCGGCGAGCGGCTCAACGACCTCGTCCAGTCCACCCTGGGCGACGTCGACGTGATCGGCTTCTGCGTCCCGGCGAACGAGCCGATCGGGCCGGGCGACCGGTTCATCAACGAGACGCTCGACCACTTCCCGCGCGCGAAGAAGATCGCGATCGTCACGAAGGTCGACCGTGCCGGCAAGGAGAAGATCGCCGAGCAACTCCTCGCGGTGTCCGCGCTCCGCGAGTGGGACGCGATCGTGCCGACGTCAGGGACGCAGGGCACGCAGCTGGAGGCCCTGCTCACGGAGATCACCGCGCTCCTGCCCGAGTCGCCCGCGCTCTACGGCGCCGAGGCCGTCACCGAGGAGACGAACGAGGAGCGGATCTCCGAGCTGATCCGCGAGGCCGCGCTCGAGGGTGTGCGCGACGAGCTCCCGCACTCGCTCGCCGTCACGATCGAGGACATGGTCGAGCCGGACCCCGACGACGACCCGAACGGGCCGCTGCGGATCTTCGCGAACCTGTTCGTCGAGCGTGACAGCCAGAAGTCGATCGTGATCGGGCACAAGGGCGAGCGTCTCAAGGACGTCGGGACCCGGGCGCGTGCGGAGATCGAAGCGCTCCTCGGCGGCCGGCACGTCTACCTGAACATCCGGGTCAAGGTCGCGAAGGAGTGGCAGCGCGACCCGAAGCAGCTCGGGCGGCTCGGGTTCTGACCGAACGGGCCGGGTCATTCCGCGGACTGACGCGCTCGTGAGCCGGCGGTCGTACCGTGGACGGGTGTTCCGTCCCATGCTGCGCAGTCAGGTCACCGTCGACATCGTCGTCGCCGGTGTCCTCGGCGCCCTCGTCGCGATCACGTCCACGCGCGGCATCGACGGCCCGGTCGCCTACCTGACCGTCCTCGGCATGACCGTCGCGCTGGCCTTCCGGCGACTCTCACCGGGCCTGGCCCTCGCGATCGCCTGGGCGGCCGCCGTCTTCCAGATGGCGACGATGCAGCAGCCGGACCTGTCCGACGTGTTCATCGCCGGGGTCCTGTACACGACGAGCGCGTACGGCAGCCGGCGGATCCGGATTGCCGGGCTCGTCTCGGCGATCGGCGGTGCCGTCGTCGCCGCCGCGTACGTCGGCCTGCAGGACTACGCCACCCGGTCCCACGAACAGACGATCTCCGGCCCGGTGGTCGAGTCCTCGCAGCTCGCGCTCGGGTCGCTCGTCGTCATCCTGGCGATCCTGCTCCTGCCCTGGCTCGGCGGCGTCGTCGCACGGACCCGGCAGACCGCGCGGATGAGCCGGGAAGCCCAGCTGCTCGCCGAACGCGATGCCGCCCGCGCCGACCGCGCGGTGGCCGTCGAGCAGGAGCGCGTCCGGATCGCCCGGGACATGCACGACATCGTGGCGCACTCGCTCGCCGTGGTCATCGCCCAGGCCGACGGCGCCCGGTACGCGCTCCGGGCCGACCCGGCCGTCGCCGACCAGGCGCTCGGCACGATCTCGACCACCGCCCGCCGCGCCCTCGGTGACGTCCGGGAACTCCTCGGCGCGCTCCGCCACGAGCAGGGCACCGCGCCGACGCCCGACATCGACGACATCGAGCAGCTCGTCGGGGAGATGCGCGACGTCGGCCTCGACGTGCAGGTCGAGCGTCGCGGAGACGCGTCGGGGCTGCCGACGACCACGCAGCTCGCCGTGTATCGGATCGTGCAGGAGAGCCTGACGAACGCGTACAAGCACGGTGAGCACGGCACCCCGGTGCGCACCATCCTCACCTACCGCCCGGACACCGTCGAGATCGACGTGGTCAACCGGCGCGCCGACCACGGTCGTTCCGGGCCGGGTACCGGGCACGGGCTCGTCGGCATGCGGGAGCGTGCCACGATCTCCGGTGGGAGCATGACCGCCGGCCCCCGCGGCGCCGACTTCGCCGTCGCCGTCCGGATCCCGGCACACCCGGCCAGCGGGCAGATGCCCCGCGGGCTCGTCACCTCGACCGACCAGGAGCGCACCGCACGATGACCGAGAACCCCATCCGCGTCGCACTCGTGGACGACCAGGCACTGTTCCGGACCGGCATCCGGATGCTCATCGACTCGCAGCCGGACCTGCGCTTCGTGGGTGAGGCCGGCAACGGCGCCGAAGGGGTCGAACTCGTCCGCCGGGGCCGACCCGACGTCGTGCTCATGGACGTCCGGATGCCCGTGATGGACGGGATCACCGCGACGGCGCAGATCGTCGAGGACGCCGGGACCGACGGGGCGAAGGTGCTCGTGCTCACCACGTTCGACTTCGACGAGGCGGCGGCGAAGGCCATCCGCGCCGGTGCGAGCGGCTTCGTGCTGAAGGACGCCGACCCGGAGTTCCTGCTCGCGGCGATCCGGACCGTGCACGCGGGCACCGCGGTGTTCGCGGCGTCGGCGACACGCGAGCTCCTCCGTCGGTACGACGACTCCGCCGAGCGTGCCGCGAACGTGCCCGCGGCCGTCGACGACCTGACGCCGCGGGAGCGGGAGATCTTCGACCTGGCGGCGCGGGGGTTCAGCAACAGCGAGATCGCGCAGCACGAGTACGTCAGCGAGGCCACGGTGAAGACCCACATCTCCCGGGTGCTCACCAAGCTCGGGCTGCGGGACCGGGTGCGGCTCGTCGTGTTCGCACACGAGCACGGGCTCGTCACGCGGGACTGAGCGCTCCCGTCCGGCGTCTGGCGTCCGGCGTCCGGGGTCATCCTGCCGGATGACGTGTCGGCCGGCATGTGAGCCGATCGATCCATCCACAGGAGCCGACGGACCGACGCGGGACGTGCCTCCCGAGCGTCATGGTGGACACATGACCACCAGCCACGCTCCGATCATCCGACTCGACCACGTGTCCAAGCACTACGGCGACGCCGCGCGCCGGGTCACGGCGCTCGACGACGTCAGCGTCGACATCGGCGCCGGCGAGTTCACCGCGGTGATGGGACCGTCCGGGTCGGGCAAGTCGACGCTCATGCACGTCGCCGCCGGGCTCGATGCGGTGTCCGCCGGGCGGATCCAGATCGACGGGGTCGACATCACCCAGCTCGGCGACAAGGACCTCACCGAGCTCCGTCGCCGGCGGCTCGGGTTCGTGTTCCAGTCGTTCAACCTCGTGCCGACGCTCGACGTCAGCGAGAACATCCGGCTGCCGTTCCTGCTCGGCGGCCACAAGCCCTCGCGGGAAGAAGCGGCGTGGATCGACCGGCTCGTCGAGATGCTCGGTCTCGGGAACCGCCTCGGGCACCGGCCGCACCAGCTCTCCGGCGGCCAGCAGCAGCGGGTCGCGATCGCCCGCGCGCTGGCGTCCCGGCCGGCGGTCGTCGTGGCCGACGAGCCGACCGGCGCGCTCGACTCCCGGACCGGCCGTGACGTGCTCGCGATCCTCCGCGGGGCCGTGGCCGAGTGGGGCCAGAGCGTCGTGATGGTCACGCACGACCCGGTCGCCGCCGCCAACGCCGACCGCATCCTGTTCCTCGCCGACGGGCGGATCGTGGGGGACCGCCCGGCGATGAGCGCGGCGGACATCTCCACCACGATGCTGGGGATGGAGGCCGCAGCGTGAACACCGTCAAGGAGTTCAGCCCGACGATCCTGGTCGCGGCGCTCGGCACCACCTTCGGATCGGCACTCGTCATCGCGCCAGGCATCGTGACCGAAGCGCTCACCGCCGCCGGGTTCGCGGACCTCGGGCCGGTGAAGTCGATCCTCGACGTCATCGGCTGGCTGTTCCTCGGCATCGCGCTCTACGTCGGGGCGATCGTCACGGCGAACACCTGCGCGACGCTCATCGCCGGGCAGACGCGGATCATCGCGCTGCAGCGGCTGGTCGGGGCCACCGGGGCGACCCTCCGTGCCCGCATCGTCCGGGCGGGGCTCGTCGTCGGGGTCCTCGGCGGGCTGGTCGGGGCCGTCGTCGGCACCGGGCTGACCGCGCTCTTCGTCGCGGTGCTCCGGGGCAACGGGTTCCTGCCGGACACCACCTACACGCTCGTGCCGTGGCAGCTCGTGCTCCCGGTCGTCGCGGTCGTCCTCGCCACCTGGGGTGCCTTCGGCGTCGGCTCCCGCCGGGTGCTGACGGTCACCCCGCTCGAAGCGCTGTCCTCCAGCGTCGAGCCGAGCCACGACGACGTCCGCTCCGGCACCGCGCGGAAGGTCTGGGCGATCCTGCTCATGGCCGGCGGCGGCGCGCTCATGCTCCTCGGGCTGGTGCTCAGCACCGTCACGCCGATCGCCGTGCTGCCGGCAGCGCTCGGCGGCTTCGTGTCCTTCGCCGGGGTCTCCGTCGGCGCCACGATCGTGATGCCGCCCGTGCTCGCGCTGATCGGGCGGATCGGCGCGAAGGACCCGGTCGTGCTGCTCGCGGGCCGCAACGCGATGCGGGCGCCCGGGCGCTCGTCGCGGGCGACCATCGGGCTCGTCATCGGCGTCACACTGCTCGTCACCTTCGCCGTCGCGCTCGGGATGATGCAGCACGTGCTCGAAGCGCAGCTCCGCGGGCAGCTCCAGGGCGGCAGCCCCGAGCAGCTCCAGGGTATGCGGGACTTCTTCGTGCAGGTCAACGGCGTCGTCAGCGTGATCGTCGGGTTCTCCGCCGTGATCGCCGCCGTGGGGGTCGTGAACGCGCTGGCGCTCGGGGTGCTCCAGCGCCGGCGGGAGCTCGGGCTGCTCCGGGTCCTCGGACTCACCGGTGCACAGGTCCGACGGATGATCATCACCGAGGCCGTCCAGATGGTCGTCGCGGCGGTGCTCACCGGACTCGTCCTCGGCACGTTCTACGGCTGGGTCGGTGGACAGACGCTCCTCGGGTCGCTCGGGTCGCCAGGTGCACCGGTGCTGCCGCCGATGACCATCGTCATCGTGGTGGCGGGCGCGCTGGTGCTCGCCGTGGCCGCGACGGTCGCTCCCGTGCGGCGCGCGATGCGCGTGCCCCCGACCGAGGCGCTCGCGGTCGACTGACCCGCGGCCTGTTGCGGGGCGGCCCGCGGCCACGGTCGCGACCACGTCCGGACGGGAGGCCCGGTGCCAGCTGGCACCGGGCCGCCCGTCCGTCGTCCGTCCGCCGTCCGCCGTCCGCCGTCTGCCGTCCGTCGTCCGTCGTCCGTCGTCCGTCCGTCGTCCGTCTGCCGTCCGCCGTCCGCCGTCCGCCGTCTGCCGTCTGCCGTCCGCCGTCCGTCGTCCGTCGTCCGTCCGCCGTCTGCCGTCTGCCGTCTGCCGTCCGCCGTCCGTCGTCCGTCGTCCGTCGTCCGTCCGCCGTCCGCCCGTCGTCCGTCGTCCCCCGCCCGCCGTCCGCCCGTCGGCCGGGTCGCTCGCGGTCGCGACACCCCGTCCGCGGACGCCGACCGGTCACGTTCCGTCGCTGAGGCGCGACCCGGGTGACGGAACGCGACCGGTCGGCGCGTGACTCGCGGGATGTCGTGACCGCTCGCGCGCGTCCGCCCGCCCGCCCGCACCATCCGGTGAGATCGCGTTCTGTGTCGCCTGGGACCCGGAGTTCCGACACGAAGTGCGATCTCACCGGCGCCGGCGCCGGCACCGCCACCGCCACCGCCACCGCCACCGGGACCGGCGCGGGCGCCGGCGCGGGCGCCGGGACCGGCGCGGGCGCCGGCGCGACGGGGCCCCGCCTGTCACACGGGCGGGGAGCGGTGCTACCGTTGGCAGCGATGTACTCGGCGCTCCTCCTCCTTCGCTGCCGCGACGAGGCCTGACACAACGGCCCACCTCGTCGCGGAGTCCGTCGTGGCCGCACACTCCACCACACGACGAAAGTGCGACACCATGCAGAACACCCAGCGCCCCTCCGGGATGCCGATCCACAAGTACGTCCCCTTCCACGAGCAGATCTCGGTCGAGCTGCCGGACCGCACCTGGCCGACGAAGCGCATCGACAAGGCGCCGCGCTGGTGCGCCGTGGACCTCCGCGACGGCAACCAGGCCCTCATCGACCCGATGGACGCCGAGCGCAAGCGCGCGATGTTCGACCTCCTCGTGCGGATGGGCTACAAGGAGATCGAGGTCGGGTTCCCGAGCGCCTCGCAGACCGACTTCGACTTCGTCCGGAGCCTCATCGACGAGGGCGCGATCCCCGACGACGTCACCATCCAGGTCCTGACCCAGGCGCGTGAGCACCTGATCCAGCGCACCTACGAGGCGATCGACGGCGCGAAGCAGGCCATCGTCCACCTGTACAACTCGACGTCGATCGTCCAGCGCGAGGTCGTGTTCCGCACCGACGTGCAGGGCGTCGTCGACATCGCGGTGGCCGGCGCGAAGCTGTGCAAGGCGGCCGAGGCCACGCTGCAGCACGACACGACGGTCTACTACGAGTACTCGCCGGAGTCCTACACGGGCACCGAGCTCGAGGTCGCGCTGCAGATCTGCAACGCCGTGCTCGAGGTGTTCGAGCCCACCCCGGAGCGCAAGGTCATCATCAACCTGCCGGCCACGGTCGAGATGGCGACGCCGAACGTCTACGCCGACTCGATCGAGTGGATGTCCAGGAACCTGGCGCACCGGCAGGACGTGATCCTGTCGCTGCACCCGCACAACGACCGCGGCACCGCCGTCGCCGCGGCCGAGCTCGGCTACATGGCCGGCGCCGACCGCATCGAGGGCTGCCTGTTCGGCAACGGTGAGCGCACCGGCAACGTGGACCTGGTCGCACTCGGCATGAACCTCTTCACGCAGGGCATCGACCCGGAGATCTCCTTCGCGGACATCGACCAGATCAAGCGCACGGTCGAGTACTGCAACCAGCTGCCGGTCCCGGAGCGTCAGCCGTGGGCGGGCGACCTCGTCTACACGGCGTTCAGCGGTTCCCACCAGGACGCGATCAACAAGGGCTTCGACGCGATGAAGGCCAAGGCCGCCGCCGCGGGCAAGACCGTCGACGAGGTCGAGTGGGCCGTGCCGTACCTGCCCGTCGACCCGAAGGACATCGGGCGCTCGTACGAGGCCGTCATCCGCGTGAACTCGCAGTCGGGCAAGGGCGGCGTCGCGTACCTGCTCAAGACCGACCACGCGATCGACCTGCCGCGCAAGCTGCAGATCGAGTTCTCCGGGGTCGTGCAGCAGCGCACCGACACCGAGGGCGGGGAGTTCAGCTCCGACAAGATCTGGGACCTGTTCCGCGACGAGTACCTGCCGTCCCCGGTCGACGAGGACAAGTGGGGCCGCTACGAGATCACGAAGACGGCGACCTCGAGCGACTTCGAGGGCACCACGAACCTGTCGGTCGCGATGCGCGTCGACGAGGGTGCCGTCACCGCCGAGGCCGTCGGCACCGGCCCGATCGACGCGTTCCTCTCGGTGATGCGCGAGCAGGGCGTCGACGTCACGCTGTACGACTACTCGGAGCACACGATGAGCGCCTCGGGTGACGCCAAGGCCGCGTCCTACGTCGAACTCGACGTGGACGGTGTGCGGCTCTGGGGCGTCGGGATCGACGCCGACATCGCGACGGCGTCGCTCAAGGCGATCGTCTCCGCGGTGAACCGCGCGGTGCGCGCCGGGGCCGCCTCCGGCGCGTCCCCGGAGCTCGTCTCCGCGTAGCCAGCTGCTGGGTCGCGTGCACCGAACGCGACCACGGCCGGGAGGCTCGGTGCGCGTCCGACGCGCGCCGAGCCTCCCGGCCGGGCTGCGTTCCCACCTCCCAGCGTCGCGTTGGTGGGTGGTTTCGCGCGTAGGGGGTCGGAACTTCCGACCCCCTACGCGCGATTCGACTGCCCACGCGCGAAACAACCCACCACCCACCACCCACCACCCACCCACCACCCACCCACCGCCCACTGCGCGGCACGCGGTGTCGGGGGACCGGGGGATACTGGGGGGATGCCGCTCTACCGGGACGAATGTGTCGTGCTCCGCACCCACAAGCTCGGGGAAGCCGACCGCATCGTCACGATGCTCAGCCGGCAGCACGGCAAGATCCGCGCCGTCGCGAAGGGGGTCCGGCGCACCGCGTCGAAGTTCGGCTCCCGGCTCGAGCCGTTCATGGTCGTGGACGCCCAGTTCTACGAGGGCCGCTCGCTCGACATCGTCACGCAGGCCGAGTCTCTCGGGTCGTACGGGGCGCAGATCGTCGCGGACTACAGCGCGTACACCGCCGCGAGCGCCATGGTCGAGACCGCGGACCGTCTGAGCGAGGCGGACGCCGGGCTGCAGCAGTACCTGCTGCTCGTCGGCGCGCTCCGCTCCCTGTCCCGCAGCGAGCACGTCCCCTCCGCCACGCTCGACTCGTACCTGCTGCGCGCGATGAGCATCGCGGGCTGGGCGCCCTCGTTCTCGGACTGCGCGGTGACCGGGGAGCCCGGGCCGCACTCGGCGTTCGTGGTGCAGCTCGGCGGGGTCGTCGCGGACGGTGCAGCGCCTCCCGGGTCGCCGCGGCTCGACTTCGCGACGCTCTCGATCCTCGGGTCGTTGCTCGCCGGCGACTGGGCCACGGTCGACTCGGCGGACGAACGCACCAGGTCGCGTGCCTCCGGCGTGGTCGCGGCCTACGCCCAGTGGCACCTGGAACGATCGCTGAAGTCGCTGCCGCACGTCGACCGTACGGAACACCCGGCGGCGGTGCCGACGCACGGCCCCGGGCACGACCCGGTCGCGGCGACGGCCCGCGCGGTCGCGGCGACGCCAGCACCACCCCTCCCGGACCACGACCTCGAGCCGGGCAGAGCAGAAGGAACGCCCACCGCATGAGCCCCCGCCGATCCGACGCCGCCGAGCCGTTCCGGCCGATCGACTGGACCGGTGAGACGCCGCCGGCGATCCCGCAGCGGTTCGTGCCCGAGCACGTCGCGATCGTGATGGACGGCAACGGCCGGTGGGCGAACGGCCGCGGGTTGACGCGCATCGAGGGGCACAAGGCGGGCGAGGCATCGCTCCTCGACGTCGTCGCCGGTGCGATCCAGATCGGCGTGAAGCACGTGTCCGCGTACGCGTTCTCGACGGAGAACTGGAAGCGCTCCCCGGAAGAAGTGCGGTTCCTGATGGGCTTCAACCGCGACGTGATCCGTCGTCGGCGTGACCAGCTGAACGAGTGGGGCGTGCGGGTGCGGTGGGCCGGGCGGCGTCCGCGGCTGTGGCGGAGTGTCATCGAGGAGCTCGAGGTCGCCGAGCGGATGACGGCGGGCAACGACGTCCTGACCCTGACGATGTGCGTCAACTACGGCGGCCGGAACGAGATCGCCGACGCGGTGCGCTCGCTGGCCGAGGACGTCGCCGCGGGGAAGCTCAAGCCGAGCCAGGTGACCGAGAAGGCCATCGCGAAGCGGCTCTACGTGCCCGAGATGCCGGACGTCGACCTGTTCCTCCGGAGCTCGGGGGAGCAGCGGACCAGCAACTTCCTGCTGTGGCAGTCGGCGTACGCGGAGATGGTGTTCCTCGATCGGCTGTGGCCGGACTTCCGGCGCACCGACCTCTGGGGCGCGGTGGAGCAGTACGCCCGGCGCGACCGGCGCTTCGGCGGTGCGGTCGACACGCCGACCGCGTAGCGCACGGGCACGTCGCCGCCCCTGACCGGGCGGACGGCGAGCCGCGCGTCAGGCGAGCAGGGCGGCGGCGGCGCGCACGGCGTCGAGCGTCGCGCGGACGCTCGGGACGCGCTCGGCTCCGCGGGCGACGACGACCTCGACGCGGCGGGCCAGGTCCTCGTCGACCGGGTCGATCGACACGCCCGCCGGGATGACCGTCGTCGCGAGCGCCAACCGGGGGAGCAGCGCCACCCCGAGCCCGGCGGCGACGAGTCCCACGACGGCGGCGGCGTTGTCGGTCTCGAGCACGATGTCCGGCGTGAACCCGGCGGTTGCGCACGAGGCGAGGAGGTGCCCACGGCAGCGCGGGCACCCGCCGATCCAGCGCGCGCCACGCTGGGACGCGAGGTCGACGACCGTGGTGCCGGCCACGGAGGATGCCGGACCGGCGGCGCGGACGTGATCCGGGCCTCCAGTCCGAACGGACGCGACGGACGCGACGGACGCGACGGACGCGACGGACGCACCAGACGACACGGACGCGACGGACCCACCGGACGGCACCGCCGCGACGGGCGTGACCAGCGCGAGCGGGTCCCGACCGAGCGCCCGCGTCACGAGCGCCGGGTCCGGCACCGCCGCCACCTCGTCCCCGACGTAGGTGAACGTCAGTGCCACGTCGACCTCCCCGCGCCGCAGCAGGTCCAGCGCCTCGGGCGGCTCGACCTCGACGTAGGAGGTGCTGAGCCCCGGCACCGACACCGCGAGCGACGCCAGCACGGCGGGCACGAGCGTCGAGGAGGCACTCGGGAACCCGGCGATCCGCACCCGCCCCCGGGTGAGCCCGCCGATCGCGTCGAGGTCCTCGCGCGCTGCCGTCAACGCGGCGTGCACGTGCAGGGCGTGGTCGGCGAGGACGACCCCCGCCTCGGTGAGCGTCACGCCGCGTGCCCCGCGGAGCACGAGCGTGTGCCCGAGTCGCTGTTCGGCGCGCTGCAGCAGCTGGCTGACGGCGGGCTGGCTGTAGCCGAGCGCCGCGGCGGCCCCGGTGATCGACCCGGCGTCGGCCACGGCGCGGAGCACGCGGAGGAGTTGCGGGTCGAGGTCGGACACAACGCGATGTTATGGCACTGCGAACCAAGCTGTCCTGGTGTGATGGTCACGAGCGGAACACCATGGCCGCATGGACTCCTACGTCGACGGCCACGGGTACCTCGCCGCCTGCACCGCCGGGCTCCCGACGCACGGCACGCTCGCCGCGATGCGCGCCGACCTCGACGAGTGGGGCAGTGCGGCGTCGAGCCCGACCCGGTACGGCGCCCTGGTCGAGGAGGGCCGCGCGCTCTTCGCCCGGATCGTCGGCGTCCCGGCCGAGCTCGTCGCGACCGGCTCGCAGACCTCCGCGATGACCGCCGTCGTCGCCGCGGCACTGCCGGACGGCGCGGAGGTCCTCGTGCCGGACGGCGACTTCAGCTCGATCGTGTTCCCGTTCCTCGCCCAGGCACACCGCGGGATCCGCGTGCGGAGCGTCCCGCTCGACGCCCTGGCCGGCAGCATGCACGCCGACACGGCACTCGTCGCCTGGTCCACCGTGCAGTCCGCCACCGGAGCGGTCGCCGACTCCGCCGCGATCGTCACGGCGGCGCGCGCGGCCGGCGCCCGCACGCTCTGCGACCTGACCCAGGCCGCCGGCGTCCTGCCGGTCTCCGCGGCGCCATTCGACGTCACGGTCACGCACGCGTACAAGTGGCTGTGTGCCCCGCGCGGCGTCGCCTTCATGACCGTCTCGCCGTCGGCGCTCGCCTGGCTCCGGCCGGTGCAGGCCGGCTGGTACGCCGGCGAGGACGTCTGGTCCTCGTGCTACGGCCCCGCGATGCGACTCGCCGAGGACGCCCGCCGGTTCGACGTCTCCCCGGCCTGGCAGGCCTGGCCCGGCGCGGTCGCCGCCCTGCGGCACGTCGCGTCCCTCGACACGGCATCGGCCTGGAGGCACGCCACGCGTCTCGCGGACCGGCTCGTCGTCGCGATGGGGTCGGCTCCGCGGGCCCAGGCCATCGTGACCTTCCCGGACGCGTCCGGTGCGGGGCTGGCGGCGCTCGGCGCTGCGGGGATCACGGCGTCGGGGCGGGCGGGGCGGCTGCGGCTCGCGTTCCACCACTGGAACGACGAGTCCGACGTGGACGCCGTCGTCGCCGTACTCTCCCGTTAGTCTGGCCGGGTACGTTTTTCGCACCGGGCATCCAGCTCGGCGACCTGATGGAGTTCTCCTTGGCTCAGCCCTCCCGTCTCGACTCGGTCATCGCCCTCGCCAAAGGCCGTGGGTTCGTCTTCCAGTCGGGTGAGATCTACGGCGGTTCCCGGTCCGCCTGGGACTACGGGCCCCTCGGTGTGGAGCTGAAGGAGAACATCAAGCGGCAGTGGTGGCAGCGGTTCGTCCGCGGCCGTGGCGACATGGTCGGCCTCGACTCCGCCGTGATCCTGCCCCGCAAGGTGTGGGAGGCCTCCGGCCACGTCGCGACCTTCACCGACCCACTGGTCGAGTGCCTGCACTGCCACCACCGCTTCCGTGAGGACCACCTCATCGACGCCTTCGTGGCGAAGAAGGGCCGCCAGCCCGAGGGCGGCATGGCGGAGATCGCCTGCTCGAACTGCGGCACCCGCGGTCAGTGGACCGAGCCCCGCGAGTTCTCCGGGATGCTCAAGACCTACCTCGGCCCGGTCGAGTCCGAAGAGGGCCTGAACTTCCTCCGTCCGGAGACCGCACAGGGCATCTTCGTCGACTTCGCGCAGGTCGTCACGACCAGCCGGATGAAGCCCCCGTTCGGCATCGGCCAGGTCGGCAAGGCCTTCCGCAACGAGATCACCCCCGGCAACTTCATCTTCCGCACGCGCGAGTTCGAGCAGATGGAGATCGAGTACTTCGTGCCGCCGGCCTCGGCCGAGGAACACTACGAGCAGTGGATCGCCGACTCGGTCGCGTGGTACACGGACCTCGGCATCGACCCGGAGAACCTCCGCCGCTTCGACGTCCCGGACGGGGAGCGCGCGCACTACTCCGACGCCACCGCCGACATCGAGTACCGCTTCGGCTTCCAGGGCTCCGAGTGGGGCGAGCTCATGGGTGTCGCGAACCGCACCGACTTCGACCTCAACAACCACATCGAGGCGTCCGGCAAGGACCTCCGGTTCTTCGACCAGGCCGCCAACGAGAAGTACGTGCCGTACGTCATCGAGCCGTCGTTCGGCCTGACCCGTGCGCTGATGGCGTTCCTGCTCGACGCGTACCACGAGGACGAGGCCCCGAACGCGAAGGGCGGCGTCGACAAGCGCACCGTCCTGCGCCTCGACCCGCGTCTGGCCCCGGTCAAGGCCGCGGTGCTGCCGCTGTCCCGCAACGAGCAGCTCTCGCCCGTCGCCCGCGGTCTCGCCGACGACCTCCGGAAGACCTGGAACGTCGACTTCGACGACGCCGGCGCGATTGGCCGACGCTACCGTCGCCACGACGAGATCGGCACGCCGTTCTGCATCACGGTGGACTTCGACACGCTCGAGGACAAGGCCGTCACGGTGCGCGAGCGCGACACGATGAGCCAGGAGCGCGTGTCGCTCGACCAGCTGCAGGGCTACCTCGCCGCCCGGCTCATCGGCGCGTAGTCGATCCTGGGTTATGCTCACTTGCTCGACCACATCAAGGGAGATGTCAAGTGGATGACTCGCAGCTAGGTGAAGGAAAGACCTGTTTCATCGTGTCCCCCATCGGGGATCGCATGGCTCCTCCGGGTACCCCGGAGAGGGCACGCTATGAAGAGTCGGTTTTCATTTGGGAGCAGGTCATCGAGCCTGCCTGCGCTCGATTTGGATTAACTCCCGTGCGTTCCGACAAAATCTCCGATCCGGGCGAGATTCCGGAGCAGATCTTCGTTTACCTTCGAGATGCTGAAGTTGTCATCGCAGATTTAAGTCACGCAAATCCAAACGTGATGTATGAACTTGGCCTTCGTCATTCCCGTTCAGGGGTGACTGTTCAGATCGGCGAATACGGTCGACTTCCATTCGACGTGACGACGATTCGCACGATTCAGTTTCAGCGTTCAGAGGCGGGCCTCATTACCCTCCGGGATTCGCTAGCAGATGCGCTTCGGGCCGGGTTGGAAGCTGGCGTCACGACTCTTCGAGCGACAGAAGTGTTCGCTGGGGAGAAGATCAGCGAGATCGACCCGGCAGGCGACGCGATTCGCTCACGGACCGACGAGGATGAAGCTGACGACGCCGATGAGCCCGGAATTCTTGAGGTCCTCGCCGAAGGCGAAGCGGCTGCAGAGCGACTCGGGGTGACGCTTACCTCGATCAGTGACGAGATGCGGTTGCTGAATTCGGACACCGTCTCGGCAACTGGAGAGATGGCAACTGCAACTTCTTTTGCGCGCAAGTTGATTCTGTCCCGGCAAGTTGCTGAGAAGCTTCAGCCGACCGCCGCTAACCTCGAGATTCTTTCGGATCAATTTGTTGTCGACATTGCAAAGATGGACGCGATGGTTACATACATTCTTTCTAGAATCGAGTCCGGCGACGAAGATCCGGCCGAGATGACCGAATTTGTGTCAATGCTTCGCGGTCTCCTTGACAGCGCTGCCGAGGCTGCAATGGGTTACGCCTCCTTCCGATCGGGAGCGTTGCAGCTCCGGAAGATGTCGAACGAACTGAAGCTTGTGTCGCAGTTGCTTGTTCAAGCAATCGACCGGCTGCTAAGCGGTACTCGCGTGATCAGCAGTTGGAAGGATCCGCTTGATCGGATCGACGCGCTTTTGAATCGTTCGTAGGGGCATTCGGGGTCGTGGCGGACGCACAAAGCAAGTAGGTGCTTGTTCGCCTCCCTACATGAGACGAGCGCCGCGAGCTCCTGAGATGGTCAGAAGACGCGGTCGTGTCCCCGGGAATGCCGGGGGCACGGCCGCGTTGTCGTTGAGCATGAGCGACAGCGTCATCAACGACAGCGGCAGCAACGACAGCGTGAAGGTCGATGTCTGGTCCGACATCGCCTGTCCCTGGTGCTACATCGGCAAGCGGAAGTTCGAGGCCGGCGTCGCCGCGTTCGGCGGGCCCGTCGAGGTCGAGTACCACTCCTTCGAGCTGAGCCCGGACACACCCGTTGACTTCGAGGGCACCGAGGCGGAGTTCCTCTCCGGCCACAAGGGCATGCCCGTCGACCAGGCGCAGCAGATGCTCGACCAGGTCACCGCGATCGCCGCCTCCGTCGGGCTGGACTACGACTTCGACGCCATGCACCACACCAACACCGTGAAGTCGCACCAGGTCATCCACCTCGCGAAGCAGCACGGCAAGCAGCTCGAGATGGTCGAGCGGCTGTTCGCGGCGTACTTCGAGCGCGGTGAGCACGTCGGGCAGGAGTCCTCGCTGGCGGACCTGGCTGCGGAGATCGGGCTCGACCGCGACGAGGTGCTCGCCACCCTGCGCGACGACGCGAAGCTCGCCGACGTCCGGGCCGACCAGGCGCAGGCACAGGCGTACGGCATCAACGGCGTGCCGTTCTTCGTCATCGACGGCAAGTACGGCGTCTCCGGCGCGCAGGACCCGGCCGCGTTCGAGCAGGTGCTGCGCCAGGTCGTCGAACTGCGGGAGCAGCCCGCGGACGTGGAGGCGACCCGATGACGGACCTCGACGTGCGTGGCGGGGCCGCGCCGGGCCTCCAGACGGTACAGCTCGGCACCGGTCTGGAGGCTGTCCCGGGCCTGGTCCCGCTGCTCACCGGGGGTGCAGCACCGGTCTGCGAAGGCGACTCGTGCTTCGTGCCGGGCGCCGAGGGTGACTGGTCCGAGGTCCCGGACTAGGTCACTCGCCTAGGCGCTCGCGGGTTCCTCGTCTAGGCGCGCGCGGGTTCCTCGTCGGTGATGTCGGCGACCGTCGCGCCGTAGGCGGCGATGAGGTCGTCGGCGTCGACGAAGGCGCTCGCGCCATGCCGGCCGGCGCCGAGGGCGACCCGGCGGCCGACGATGCGCTCGTCGGCGAAGACCGGCAGATCGCCGGTCGCGCCGATCGGGGTGATCGTGCCGCGTTCGTAGCCGGAGGCCTCGAGCGCGGTGGCGGCGTCGGGCATCGAGAGCTTGTTGACACCGACCAGGGTGCGGAGCTTCTTCCACGCGATGCTGCGGCCGCCAGGCACCAGCGCGAGGACGAAGTCGCCGTCGTGGCGCTTCACGACGAGCGTCTTCACGATGTCGCCCGGGCTGATCCCGAGGAGGTCCGCCGCCTCGGCGAGGGAGTTCGCGGCGGGACGTTCGACCACCTCGACGCGCAGTCCTCGGGCTGCGGCGTCGGCGTCGAACCGGGCGATGGGGTCGGTCGTCATGTGGAGAACGCTACCGGCGCGTGCCGACGTGGGAGAATGGAGACCGTATGACCATCACACAAGCCCCCCGGAAGCCCCTGCGCATCGGCCCGATCGAGGTCGATGTGCCGGTCGTGCTCGCGCCGATGGCGGGCATCACGAACATGGCGTACCGCCGGCTCTGCCGCGAGTACGGCGCCGGTCTGTACGTCTGCGAGATGATCACCTCGCGCGCGCTCGTCGAACGGACGCCCGTGTCGATGCAGCTCATCCAGCACCACGAGTCCGAGACCCCGCGCTCCATCCAGCTCTACGGCGTCGAGCCGAACACCGTGGCCGAAGCGGCGACGATCCTCGTCGGCGAAGACCGTGCCGACCACATCGACCTGAACTTCGGGTGCCCGGTGCCGAAGGTGACGCGGAAGGGCGGGGGAGCGGCACTGCCGTGGAAGCTCGACCTCTTCAAGGACCTCGTCGAGAAGACGGTCCGCGCCGCCGGTGACGTCCCGGTCACGGTGAAGATGCGCAAGGGCATCGACGCCGACCACCTCACCTACCTCGACGCCGCCCGCATCGCGCGGGACGCCGGCGTCGCCGCGGTCTCGCTGCACGCCCGCACCGCGAACGAGCACTACTCGGGGCAGGCCGACTGGTCCGCCATCGCCACGCTGAAGGAAGCCGTCACCGACATCCCGGTGCTCGGCAACGGCGACATCTGGTCGGCGGCCGACGCACTCCGGATGGTCGACGAGACCGGCTGCGACGGTGTCGTCGTCGGGCGTGGATGCCTCGGACGGCCCTGGCTGTTCGGCGACCTCGCGGCGGCGTTCCGCGGTGAGGGCCTCCGCTACATGCCCTCGCTCGGTGAAGTGGCGGACGGGTTCCGTCGGCACGCCGAGCTGCTCGTCGAGTTCTTCGGGTCCGAAGAGCACGGCTGCCGCGACATCCGGAAGCACGTGGCCTGGTACTTCAAGGGGTACCCGATCGGCGGCGACGTCCGCTCCGGGCTCTCCATGGCCTCCTCGCTGCAGGAGATCGACGACCTGCTCGGCCAGCTCGACGCGGACGCCCCGTACCCGGGCGCCGACGCCGAGGGCCCCCGTGGCCGAGCCGGTCACCCGAAGCGGACGGCGCTGCCCGACCGCTGGCTCGAGACCCGCGACGTCGACGCCGAGTTCCGCAAGGTCCTCGCCGCCGCCGAACTGCACCACAGCGGCGGATGAGCGCCCTGTCGTCCTACGGCCCAGCCGACGCCGAACGCTGGCTCCCCGAAGAACACGGCAACCGCCGTTCGGACTTCGCGCGCGACCGTGCCCGGCTGCTGCACTCCAGTGCGCTCCGGCGCCTCGCCGCGAAGACCCAGGTGCTCAGCCCGACGACCGGGCTCGACTTCGCCCGGAACCGGCTCACCCACTCGCTCGAGGTGGCGCAGGTCGGCCGTGAACTCGCGGACTCGCTCGGGCTCGACCCCGACGTCGTCGACACGGCGTGCCTGGCGCACGACATCGGGCACCCGCCGTTCGGGCACAACGGCGAGACCGCGGTGAACGCCTGGGCAAGGGACATCGGCGGGTTCGAGGGGAACGCGCAGACGCTGCGGCTCCTCACCCGGCTCGAGCCGAAGGTGTACGGCGCCGGGGACCGCCCCTATGGCTTGAACCTCACCAGGGCGTCGCTCGACGCGTCGTGCAAGTACCCGTGGCCGGCGGCTCAGGGCGTGGCCGAGTCGTCGTCCGGACGCACCAAGTTCGGCTTCTACGACGACGACCACGCAGCGTTCGAGTGGCTCCGCGCCGGCGCTCCCCGACGGCAGCGCTGCATCGAGGCCCAGGTGATGGACCTCTCCGACGACATCGCCTACTCCGTCCACGACTTCGAGGACGCCGTCGTCGCCGGGTTCATCGACGTCGCCGCCCTCGGGGACCGCGTCGGTGAGAACGACATCGTGTCGGCCATGCACGCCTGGGTCGGGGACGACCTCAGCCGCGACGAACTGCTCGAGGCGTTCGACCGGCTCCGCGCCCTGCCGCTGTGGATGACGTCGTACGACGGCTCCCGTCGTGACGCCGCGCGGCTGAAGAACCTCACCTCGCAGCTCATCGGCCGCTTCGCCCGCACGGCGACCGCCGCAACCCGCCAGGCGTACGCCTCCGGGTCCCTCGTCCGGTTCGCCGCCTCGGTCGTCACCCCGCCGGAGATCATCGGCGAGATCGCGGTGCTCAAGGGCATCGTCGCGGCGTTCGTGATGACCCAGGGTGACCGGCAGCCCGTGTACGAAGAGCAGCGGCGCATCCTCACCGAGCTGCTCGACGCACTCGCGCACGGCGGGGACGCCGCGCTCGAGCCCGGGTTCGCCGCGGACTGGCGGCAGGCGCAGGACGACACCGGGCGGCTCCGCGCCGTCGTCGACCAGGTCGCGAGCCTCACGGACCAGGGTGCCCTCGCATGGCACCGGCGGCTCGTGGTGGGCGAGCGGGAGACCGTCCACATCCCCGTCTGAGCGGTCGGCGGCGTCCCCGGTCCGAACTAAGATCGTGGGGTGGCTGGACTCATCGCGCGGAACGACATCGACGAGGTCCGCGCGCGCGTGAACATCGCCGACGTCGTCGGTGACTACGTCACGCTGAAGTCCGCAGGGGTGGGGTCCCTCAAGGGCCTGTGCCCGTTCCACGACGAGCGCTCCCCGTCCTTCCACGTCCGGCCCCAGGTCGGCCGGTACCACTGCTTCGGCTGCGGTGAAGACGGCGACGTCTTCAGCTTCATCATGAAGCAGGACCACACCACCTTCTCCGAAGCGGTGGAGCGGATGGCCGCGAAGATCGGCTTCACGCTCCACTACGAAGAAGGCGACGGGCCGCGCACCGACTACAACACCCGCGCCCGGCTCATCGCCGCGAACGAAGCCGCGCTGCAGTTCTACATCGCGCAGCTCACCACGCCGGCAGCCGATCCGGCACGACGCTTCCTCGGCGAACGCGGCTTCGACCCGTCGGCCGCGCAGCACTTCGGCGTCGGCTTCGCGCCGAAGTCCTTCGACGCGCTGAAGGACCACCTCAAGGGCCGCGGCTTCACGATGGAAGAACTCACGTCCGCCGGGCTCGTCAGCCAGGGGGACCGCTCCCCGTACGACCGCTTCCGCGGCCGCCTGATGTGGCCCATCCGCGACGTCACGGGTGCCACGATCGGCTTCGGCGCACGTCGTCTGCTCGAGGACGACAAGGGCCCGAAGTACCTGAACACCCCGGACACGCCGATCTACCACAAGAGCCAGGTGCTCTACGGCATCGACCTCGCCCGCCGCGACATCTCGAAGCAGAAGCAGGTCGTCATCGTCGAGGGGTACACCGACGTGATGGCGTGCCACCTCGCCGGGATCACGACCGCGGTGGCCACGTGCGGCACCTCGTTCGGCGTCGACCACATCAAGGTCCTCCGCCCGATGCTCGGCGACGTCGGTGGCGGCGACCCGAACGCCAACGGTGAGGTCGTCTTCACGTTCGACCCCGACGAAGCCGGGCAGCGTGCCGCTTCCCGCGCCTTCGCGGAAGAGCAGCGGTTCGCCGCGCAGACCTACGTGGCCGTGGCACCGGGTGGGCTCGACCCGTGCGACCTCCGGCTCGCCCGGGGCGACGACGCGATCCGGCGGCTGGTCACGAACAAGCGGCCGATGTTCGAGTTCATGATCCGGCGCACGCTCGACGGCCACGACCTCGAGACCGTCGAAGGGCGTGTCGCCGCGCTGCGGTCCGCCGCGCCGGTGCTCGCCGGGATCCGTGACCGCTCGCTCACGCAGGGGTACGTCCGGGAGCTCGCGGGGTGGCTCGGCATGGAGATGGCCGAGGTCCGACGGGCCGTCGACGGTGCCCGCCGGGCGTCCTCGTCCTCGTCGTCGGGGTCGTCGGGGTCGTCGTCCGGCGGTGGGCGCGGAGTCCCCGTCGGACAGGCCGGACCCGGCGGGCAGATGGTCGCACCGCTCGACGAACCCGTCGCGGGCATCCGATCGCTGCCGAACGACCCGATCACCCGGATGGAACGCGACGCCGTGATGGCGATGGTGCAGCAGCCGACGTCGGTCGGGGCGCCGCTCCTCGGGCTCGCCGCCGCAGCGACGTTCTCGGCGCCGATGCTCGCCGTCGTGCGGGACGCCGTGGTCGCCAACGTCGACGCGCTCGGGCGGTCGGACTGGCTCGACCGCCTGACCTCGGACGTGCCGGCGCCGGTCCGTGGCCTCGTGTCGGAGCTCGCGCTCGCGCCGATCCCCGCGCGCAACGACGAGGACCTCGCGATCTACTGCCGGGGCATCGTCGTGGCGCTGGTCGAGCGGGACCTGCTCGCGCGCAAGGCCTCGCTCCTCGGGCAGCTGCAGCGCGCGGACCCGAACGAGCACGCCGAGCGTCGGGCAGACCTCCAGCGCCAGCTCGTCGACATCGACGCCCAGCGCATGCGCTTGCGCGCCGACGCCCAGGCGTCGTAGGCGCTGCGCTGCCGCGCGCCGCGCGCGCTGCGCTGCCGCGCGCCGCGCGCGCTGCGCTGCCGCGCGCTGCGCTGCCGCGCGCTGCGCTGCCGCGCGCCCGAGTCGCACCGTGCGAGGTTCCGTACACCGTGGGAGCCGCCGGGCGACGCACCGAGTACGGAACCTCGCACGCTGCGTGCGCCGGACCCGCGGCCTCGCACGGTGCGGGGCACGCGCCCCGGGCGCCCTGGACGTGTCCCCACGGCGGGCCGGGCGGGCGTGGCGGAGGTGGGTCGAGCCTTCAGGCCGCTGGAGGAGGGATCCGACGGACCGGGCGCCGGTGAGATCGCACCTGGTGTCGCGTCGTCCGGCGGGATCTGACACGAAGTGCGATCTCACCGCCTGCCCGCCTGCCCGCCCGCCCGCCTGCCCGCCCGCCGGCCCGCCGGCCCGCCCGCCCGCCGGCCTGCCGGCCCGCCGGCCCGCCGGCCCGCCCGCGGCCGCGTTGCGGGACGCAACAAGCGTGCGCGGAGCGCCGCGCGTCGAGGCGGAATCATGCGTCACGCGCGGGACTCTTGCGTTACAGCGGTGTAACAAAACCGTCCCCGCCGAAGAAAGTTCCGTGGCAGGGTGTCTCTCAATGAGTGTCCCGGCCGGGCACACAGCAGTTCCACCGTCCGGCCCGGGGCTCCTGCAACCATGACCAGAGAGGCATCGGATATGGCATCCGTGACCAAGTGGGGCAAGCGCACGATCGCGCTCGGCGCCGGAGCAGCAGCGACGGCGCTGGTGCTCACCGGCTGCGCGGGCGGCAGCGGCTCGTCCACCACCGACCTGAACGGCCTGATCATCGGCACGACCGACTCGATCACGTCGCTCGACCCGGCCGGCTCGTACGACAACGGCTCGTTCGCCGTGCAGAACCAGGTGTTCCCCTTCCTGATGAACACCCCGGTCGGCAGCCCGGACGTCAAGCCGGACATCGCAACCAAGGGCGAGTTCACGAACCCGACGACCTACACGGTCACGCTCAAGAAGGGGCTCGAGTTCGCGAACGGCAACAAGCTCACCTCGAGCGACGTGAAGTTCTCGTTCGACCGTGAACTGAAGATCAACAACGAGAACGGCCCGCAGTCGCTGCTCGCCAACCTCAAGAGCATCGACACGCCGGACGCCACGACCGTGGTGTTCAACCTCGACCACGCGGACCAGACCTGGCCGCAGGTGCTGTCGAGCCCGGCCGGCCCGATCGTCGACGAGGACGTCTTCTCCGCCACGAAGCTCACCCCCGCGGCGGACATCGTCAAGGGCAACGCGTTCGCCGGTCAGTACGAGATCACCTCGTACAAGGAGAACCAGCTCATCCAGTACAAGGCGAACAGCAAGTACGACGGGCTGCTCGGCAAGGCGAAGACGAGCGAGGTGACGGCCAACTACTACACGAAGGAGACCGACCTCAAGCTCGCGGTCCAGAAGGGCGACGTCGACGTGGCGTACCGCTCCCTGACCCCGACGGACATCGCGTCGCTCCGCAAGGACGACAAGCTGACGGTCACGGACGGCCCCGGCGGCGAGATCCGCTACCTGGTCTTCAACTTCAAGTCCCAGCCCTTCGGCACCGGCCAGTCCGACGCCGACGCGAAGAAGGCCCTCGCGGTGCGCTCGGCCGTCGCGGACGTCGTTGACCGTGACGCGCTCGCGAAGGAGGTCTACAACAACACGTACACGCCGCTGTACTCGATGGTGCCGGACGGCCTCACGGGTGCCGCGACGCCGTTCAAGTCGCTCTACGGCGACGGCAACGGCGCCCCGGACGTCGACAAGGCCAAGAAGGCCCTCAGCGACGCCGGTGTCTCCGGCAAGGTCCAGCTCGACATCCAGTACGCACCGGACCACTACGGTTCGGCGTCGGACGACGAGTACGCGCTCCTCAAGACGCAGCTCGAGAAGTCGGGCCTGTTCACCGTGAACATCCAGTCGACGGTCTACACGACCTACGCCCAGGAGCGCACGAAGGACTCGTACCCGGAGTACCAGCTCGGTTGGTTCCCGGACTTCTCGGACGCGGACAACTACCTGTCGCCGTTCTTCACGAAGGAGAACTTCGTGCAGAACCACTACGACGACAGCGTGATCCAGGACCTCATCGCCCAGGAGCAGGCGGAGTCCGACCCGACCAAGCGTGCGGACCTCATCGAGCAGGCCCAGCAGCGTGAGGCGACGCAGATCTCCACGCTGCCGCTGCTGCAGGGCAAGTCCGTGGCGGTCGCGAGCAAGGACGTCAAGGGCCTCAAGCTCGACGCCTCGTTCAAGTTCCGGTACGCGACGCTCAGCAAGTAACCCGACGAACGACAGGGGGCGCTCCCACGAGGGGCGCCCCCTGTCGGCGTCATCCGAAAGGCACCCATCCCGTGACCCTCACGAACCCCGAGGCGATCGACACGGAGCCCACGAAGCCACAGGCACAGCGACGTGCCAACGGCGGCGGCGGCATCGGTCGGTACATCCTCATCCGCTTCCTCCTCATCTTCCCGACCGTCTTCATCCTGGTGACGCTCGTGTTCTTCCTGATGCGCATCATCGGGAACCCGATCGTCGCCTCGGTCGGCGGTCGGCTCACCCAGGCGCAGCTTCAGGAACGCCTGCACGCCGCCGGGTACGACCGGCCGGTCATCGTCCAGTACCTGGAGTACCTCGGCAACATCGCCCGCGGTGACTTCGGGACGACGGCGACGGACCACCGCCCGATCACCGAGATCATCGTCACGTACGGCGGTGCCACGGCGGAGCTCGTCTTCTACGCGCTCATCGTCGCGCTCGTGCTCGGCATCCCGCTCGGCATGCTCGCCGCGTACCTGCGCGACAAGTGGCCGGACGTGCTCCTCCGCGCGCTGGCGATCCTGACCTACGCGACCCCGGTGTTCTTCGGCGGTCTCCTCATGAAGCTCGTGTTCTCGGTGTGGCTCGGGTGGCTGCCGCTCGGCGACCGGGCATCGACGCGGGTGGAGCTGGCGCTCGACCAGGTCCCCGGCGCGACGGGCATCTACATCATCGACGCGCTCCGCACGGGCAACGGCCAGATCATCGGCGACGTCCTGCTGCACGCGGTGCTGCCCGCGCTGACGCTCGGCCTGCTGACCGCCGGCATCTTCCTGCGCCTGGTGCGCGCGAACATGATCGGCTCGCTCGGCTCGGAGTACGTCGACGCCGCCCGGTCCCGCGGCGTCCGCGAGTCCCGGCTCGTCCGGACCCACGCGTTCCGTCCGGCGCTCGTCCCGATCATCACGGTGATGGGGCTCCAGATCGCCATGCTGCTCGGCGGCTCGGTCCTCACCGAGACCACGTTCGGCTGGCGCGGGCTCGGCTTCGAGCTCAACCAGTACCTGTCGGCCCGTGACTTCGTCGCGGTCCAGGGCATCGTCGCGATGCTCGCGGTGATCGTGGCGGTGACGAACTTCGTCGTCGACGTGGTCGCGGCCCTGATCGACCCGAGAGTGAGGTTCTGAACATGTCCGACACCACACTCGTCGACCGTCACGAGCCGCTGTGGAAGCGCCTGCCCGTCGTCGTCCAGCTGCGCCGGAGCACCGGGTGGCAGCGCGCGATGCTCATCGTCGGCGTGGTCATCTGCGCCGTCTACCTCATCGTCGCGGTGTTCGCTCCGCTCATCGCCCCGTACGGCTTCGGCCAGCTGCAGGGTGACGACGGCGTGAGCTTCCCGCGCACCGGCGCCCCGAGTCCCGAGCACATCTGGGGTACGACCGTCGGCGGCTTCGACGTGTTCAGCCGCGTCGTGTTCGGTACCCGGACCGCCGTCCTCGTCGTCATCGTGGCGGTCATCGTCTCGATCATCATCGGCGTGCTGCTCGGCATGGTCTCCGGCTACATCGGCGGGTGGCTCGACCGGGTCCTCGTCGTGGTCGCGGACGCGATCTACGCGTTCCCGTCGCTGCTCCTGGCGATCGTCGTCTCGATCGTCGTCTCCGGCGGCAACTCGAGCTACTACGGCGGCATCACGGCGGCGGCGATCTCGATCACCGTGGTCTACGTGCCGCAGTACTTCCGCGTGGTCCGTGCCGAGGCGGTCCGGCTGAAGAACGACGCGTTCGTCGAGTCGGCTCGCGTGATGGGCACGAACCCGTGGCGGATCATGACGCGGCACGTGCTCCGGAACTCGACCCGTTCGCTGCCGCTCATCCTGACGCTCAACGCCTCGGACGCGATCCTGACCCTGGCCGGCCTCGGCTTCCTCGGGTTCGGCATCGGCCCGACAGCGGGTGCCGAGTGGGGCTACGACCTCAGCCGCGCGCTGTCCGACGTCGCGTCCGGCGTCTGGTGGACCGGTGTCTACCCGGGTGTCGCGATCGTGGTCCTGGTCCTCGGGGTCACGTTCATCGGCGAGAGCCTCAACGACATCTCCGATCCCCGCCTGCGTGCGCGCCGGCGGCTGAAGCAGCTCGTGAGCACCCGCGACAAGCGTGGCACCACCGGAACGGAAGGGGCCGCAGCATGAGCACCCCCAGCAGCATGAGCACCCCCAGCAGCAAGAGCACCGCCAACACCACCGAGCCCGTCGTCGTCGTCGACGACCTCACCGTCACCTTCGCGACCGACGGCGGCGCCGTCGACGCGGTCAAGGGCGTCAGCCTCGACGTCCGCCCCGGCGAGGTCCTCGCCCTGGTCGGCGAGTCGGGTTCCGGCAAGTCGGTCACGGCCAGGAGCATGCTCCGCCTGATGCCGGAGACGGCGACCCTCGGCGGCGCGGTGCTCCTCGACGGCACCGACGTCGTCACGGTCGGCTCGCAGAAGCTCCGGGAGCTCCGCGGAACCGCGGGCGCGATGGTCTTCCAGGAACCCTCGACGGCCCTCAACCCGGTGTTCACCGTCGGGTGGCAGATCGCCGAGGGGCTCCGCGCCCACGGCGGCGTCTCGAGGAAGGAGGCCCGGGCGAAGGCGATCGACTACCTCGGCCGGGTCGGCATCCCCGACCCCGAGGTCCGCGTCGACCACTACCCGCACCAGTTCTCCGGCGGGCAGAAGCAGCGCGTCGTGATCGCCAGCGCGCTCGCGCTCGAGCCGAGCGTGATCATCGCCGACGAGCCGACCACGGCCCTCGACGTGACGGTGCAGGCGGAGATCCTCGACCTGCTGCGCCGGTGTCGTGACGAGTTCGGCACGGCGATCGTCATCATCACGCACAACATGGGCGTCGTCGCCGACCTGGCCGACCGCGTCGCCGTGATGTACCAGGGCGAGGTCGTCGAGGAAGCCCCCGTCGCCGAGCTCTTCGGGAACCCGCAGGCCGACTACACGAAGCGCCTGCTGGCGGCGGTGCCCCGGCTCGAGTCGTCGACGGGGGTCGCCCGGCGGGCCATCATCGCCGAGGACGTCGAACCCGTCGTCGAGGCCCGGGCGCTCGAGATCGAGTACCCCGGCCGGCTCGGCGCGCACGCGTTCAAGGCCGTCAAGGGCGTCGACCTGGCGATCCGTCCCGGCGAGGTCCTCGGCCTGGTGGGGGAGTCCGGCTCCGGCAAGACCACCATCGGCCGTGCCATCGCGGGGCTGACGCGGGTCACCGGCGGTTCCCTCCGCGTCCTCGGCACCGAGATGCTCGGCTACCGCGAGCGGGACTTCAAGCGGCTCCGGAAGGACATCGGGTTCGTCTTCCAGGACCCGGCGACGTCCTTCAACCCGCTGCTCACGATCGCCGAGTGCGTCGCCGAGCCGCTCGTCGTGCACGGCGTGGCGTCCTCGCCGCGTGCGGCGCGCAAGCAGGTCGACGAGCTCATGGAGGCGGTCCAGCTCCCCGCGGCGTACGGCGACCGGTACCCGCACGAGCTGTCCGGCGGGCAGCGCCAGCGCGCGTCGCTCGCCCGGTCGCTCGCGCTCCGGCCGAAGCTCCTCATCGCCGACGAGCCGACGAGCGCGCTCGACGTGTCGGTGCAGGCGCGGGTGCTGGAGCTCTTCCTCGAGCTGCAGCAGGACTTCGGCTTCGCCTCGTTGTTCATCAGCCACGACCTCGCGGTCGTCGGTGCGCTCTCCGACCGGATCGCGGTGCTGTACCGCGGCGATCTGGTCGAGACGGGCACCACCGCCGAGGTCCTCGGCTCGCCGCAGCACCCCTACACGCAGCGACTCCTGGCGTCGCTGCCGGTGCCGGACCCGGCGGAGCAGGCCGAGCGACGGCGTACGCTGGAGCGACTGGAGCAGGCAGGGGCCTGATCGCCGTCTGTGGTTCAGCAGACGGGCCCTGATCAGGTCCAGCCGGGAGGCGCGACGCACGTCGACGACGCGAGTCGCGCCTCCAGGCTGTCGGCCCCAGAGCACCACGTACGTCGCGCGGATCGGCCTCCGTCTCCGCGCTGCGCCGCCAGGGGCGGTGCGGAAGGGGTTCCATGATCGGGGTCAACGACCCGGCCGTCGTCGCGGACGACGTCTCCATCGAGTACCGGGTGCCGGGAGCGCGCCCGATCCGGGCGGTGGACGGCGTCAGCCTGACCGTCCGCAGCGGGGAGATCCTCGCGGTGCTGGGGGAGTCCGGCTCCGGCAAGTCCAGCTTCGCCGCCGCGGTCGCCGGCCAGCTCGGTGCCCGTGGTGAGGGGGAGGGCGCGCATCGTCGCCACATCGTCGGTGGTGAGCTGAGCGTGCTCGGGCAGAAGATGCGCGGGCTCCGGGCGTCGTCCCGTCGGCTCGCCCGACTGACCGGACGGATCGGGTACCTCTCGCAGGACGCCGCCGACCGGCTGAGCCCCGACCTGACCGTCGGTGAGGCGATCGCGGAGCCGATCTACGCCCGTGACCGCCGCTTCGACCGGAAAGAGGCCGGGCTCATCGTCGCCCGGCTCGTCGACGCGGTGCACCTGCCGCTCGGTGTGATGCGCCTCAACACGTGGGAGCTCTCGAGCGGGCAGCGGCAGCGGGTGGCCCTCGCCCAGGCGCTCGTCCTCGAACCGCAGCTGCTCGTCGCCGATGAACCCGCCCGCGGCGTCGACGTCCTCGTCCGCCAGTCCGTGCTCGAGGCCCTCGCCGGACTGCAGCGGAACCGGCAGTTCTCCGCCGTCGTGGTCTCGAGTGACCTCCGCGAAGCCCGTGCGCTCGCGGACCGCGTCGCCGTCATGAACGAGGGTCGACTCGTCGGCCTCGGCACCTTCGACGACGTGCTCGACAGCCCCGTCGACCCCTACGTCCGGACGCTCGCCTCGACGGCGGCGCGCCCGGTGAAGCGTCCCGCCGCGGCCGGCGGGTCCGGCCCCCGCACGTCCCGACAGGAGCAGTCATGACCGACACCGACGTCCAGCCCCGCGGCCACCGCGCCGTCGTGACCGATGCCGGTGCGCCGCTGCCGGTCCCGCCGCCCGCGGCCGGGCCGATCGCGATCCTGCCGTCGCCCGCCGAGCTGCACGTCTCCGCGGTGGAGGCCGCTGGCGGCACCGTCGCAGCGCTCGGGCCCGACACGCGCGGCATCGTCTGGCTCGACCCGCGTGACCCGTCCGGGCTCGCCGCCGCACTCGACTCGGCACCGTCCGTGTCCTGGGTGCAGCTGCCGTTCGCCGGCGTGGACGCCTTCGCGTCGCTGATCGCGTCGCACGGGGACTCGGTGCTGTTCACCTCGGCGAAGGGCGCCTACGCGGAGCCGGTCGCCGAGCACGCCCTCGCGCTGACGCTCGCGACGCTGCGGGTCCTGCCCGCACGCGCCCGTGCGACGTCCTGGGCGACGAAGCCCGAGGGCGTGTCGCTCTACGGCCGCTCCGTCGTCGTGATCGGCGCCGGTGGCATCGCGCTCGAGTACCTCCGGCTCCTCGCGCCGTTCGACGTCGACGTCACCGTGGTGCGGCGCTCGTCCGCGCCGGTGCCCGGTGCTGCCCGCACCGTGACCACCGACCAGCTCGACGAGGTCCTGCCCACCGCGGACGTCGTGATGATCGCGGCCGCGATGACCTCGGGCACGTCGAAGCTCTTCGGCGCGCACCAGTTCTCCATCATGCGGCCGTCCGCGCGCCTGGTGAACATCGCCCGTGGCGGGCTCGTCGACACCGACGCGCTCGTCGATGCGCTGCACGCGGGGGAGATCGCCGGCGCCGGGGTCGACGTGACCGACCCGGAGCCGCTGCCCGACGGGCACCCGCTGTGGGACGCCCCCGGCGCGATCATCACGCCGCACCAGGCCGACACGCCGGAGATGGTGGCGCCGCTGCTCGCCGAGCGGGTCCGTGTGAACGTCGCCGCGTTCCTCGGCGGCGCGGGCGAGGGCTTCGTCGGCGTCGTGGACCCCGTCGCCGGGTACTGAGGCGCGCGCCGCGGCGCGGCACGCCCGGGGTGCGTGCCCGATGCGCGGGGCGCGGCCGATGTCCTGCTATGCTGTTACCCGTTGTTCAGACCGGCTCGACCGGAAGCGCAACTGATCCTCGATAGCTCAATTGGCAGAGCAGCCGGCTGTTAACCGGCAGGTTGTTGGTTCGAGTCCAACTCGGGGAGCAGCAGGCCCCCACCGTTCGCGGTGGGGGTCTTCGTGTTTCCGAGGACGTGTTCTCCAGGACGTGTGTTCCCTGCGCGCCGCTCGGGGCGTCCGGGTTCTCGGTCGTCTCATGGCTCGTCCACGGCCGGGCCACCGGGACAAGCTGTTAGCGTTCACAGGTGCACCCCCTCCGCCGAACCGCCGCAGCAGCGCTCTGTGCGGCTGCGCTCGCGGTCCTCGTCAGCGGGTGCACGTCCGGCGCCGAGTCGGAACCGGACGACTCCGTGGACCGCACGCCGTCGTCGGAGATCGCCGCGTCGGGGACCTCGCCGATCGTGTTCGCGTTCGTCTGCGACGTCGACGGCTCGGACCGCACCGAGACCTACACGACCTACTCCGCGGTGTGGCAGGACGAGCGCACCGAGTGCCGAGCCGAACGGATCACCGGGACCGAGGCGTCGGCGCAGCAGCAGGCAGCGCTCGACGCGGCGGCGGGGGAGTCCACGCTCGAGCAGCTCGCCAGCGGCTGCGCGGTCACCGGGGTGTCGCCGTGGACCTCGACGATCCTGTCCTCGTCCGCCGCCGACACGGCTGCCGGCCTGGCGCTCTACTGCCCCGGTCATCCGCAGATGGACCACCTGCAGGACGCGATCGCCGCCTACCGGGGCTGAGCCGAGCCTCCTGGCCGGTGCCCGTCGTCGGTCGGCGTGCGGACCGGCGTCAGCCCTCGGGGTGGTCCCGGCCCGGGAGCCAGGACTTGCCGGGGCCGCCCCAGCTGTTCTTCTTGACGGCCTTCTGGACCTGCTTCGGGTACGGGTGGCCGAGTCGGTCGGCGTAGAGCAGGCCGTCGAGGTGGTCGTACTCGTGCTGGAAGATCCGCGCGAGCCAGCCGTGCGCCTCGATCTCGAACGGCTCGCCGTGCTCGTCGAACGCGCGGAGGAGCGCGCCCTCGGAGCGGCGCAGCGGGAAGCGGAGGCCCGGGATCGAGAGGCAGCCCTCGGACTCCTCGTCCTCGTCGAGTTCCTCCACAGCCTCGGGTTCGGCCGGAGTGATCCACAGGACGGGGTTGATCGCCGCGCCGCGCCACTGCACCTCGTCATCATCGACGAATGAGTACACGAAGAGCCGCTTGCCCACCCCGACCTGCGGGCCGGCCAGCCCGACACCCGGTGCCAGGTCCATGGTCTCGAACATGTCCGCCACCAGGGTGCGGAGTTCGTCGTCGAAGGCGGTGACCTCCGCGGCGCGTTCGTGCAGGACGGGTTCACCGGTGATCCGGATCGGGAGGACGGCCATTCACCCAGGTTATCGGGAGGAGTCGGATAGCCTCGACGCGTGACGAGCGACCTGCAGATCCCGGACGCCGTGAGCAACCTCACCCCGTTCCAGGCCCTCATGATCCCCGTCGCGTTGATCGGGGCGGTGTTCCTCTCGCTCGGGGCGCAGTTCCAGAGCCGCGGGGTCAAGCGGGTCGAGGCCCGGCTGGGCAAGCAGTCCAAGGGGCTCAGCGTCCGGCACATCGTCGGGCTGGTCTCGAGCGGCTACTGGGTGCTGGGCACCCTGATGCTCGGCATCGCGGTCGTCCTGCAGCTGATCAGCATCACGTTCGCGCCGCTCATCGTCGTGCAGCCCCTCGGCGCGGTCGCACTGGTCATCACGACGTGGTTCTCCTCACGGTCCTCCGGGGTCCCGCTCGGCCGGCGTGCCCGCCGTGCGGTGTGGACGTGCATCATCGGCGTCGGGATCTTCGTCGGCATCGCGGCGTTCGTCGGGCACGAGAGCCCGATCACCCGGTCGCAGCTGATCACGGTGCTGGTGATCCTGGCGGTCGTGCTGATCCTGGTGCTGGTGTCGTTCCGGGTCGTGGCCAGGCACAAGAGCGCGCTGTACTACATCATCGGCGCCGGGGTCCTCTACGGGTTCGTGGCGACCCTGGCCAAGGTCACGCTGAACCGGTTCGTGAACCACACCTTCGACTGGTTGACCGTCCTGGCGATCATCGGCGTCGTCGTCGCGGCGTCGCTCGGCGGGTACTTCGTGCAGAACGCGTACTCGGCGGGCTCAGCGGACCTCGTCATCGCCGGGCTCACCGTGGTCGACCCGATCGTCGCCGTCGGCATCGGGGTGATCGTCCTCGGAGAAGCGGACGGGGCACCACCGATCGCGGTGTTCGGGTTCGTGGTCGCTGCCGCGATCGCGGTCACCGGAGTGTTCCTCCTCGCCAAACACCACCCAGAGGCACAGCGGTAACCACTGCGCCGCACCCTCGGGTGCCGTCCTCCTCTGGCAGGGGGCACCGTCAGCCGCGCGGCGGACGTGCTCGCGCATCGGCGTACGGTAGCGTTTCAGACCCAGACCAGCCCGGTACCAGCACCACCACCGGTACCGGACGAAGGCCCAGGAGAGGACGACGCCCGCCGTGTCAGGAGACGCCACCCCCGTTCCGCTCGACCACCCGACGGACCACCGGCCCTTGCGGGTGCTGATGGCCGCGGACACCTTCGCCCCGGACGTCAACGGTGCCGCCACGTTCACCGAGCAGCTCGCCGTCGGCCTCGCCGAGCGTGGGCACGAGGTCCACATCATCGCCCCGGCAGCGGGTCGCAACCACGGCACCTACGACGAAGAGCTCCACGGCGTGACGCTCGTCGTGCACCGCCTCCCGTCGTACAAGTGGCCGCTGCACGCGTGGCTGCGGTTCGCGTGGCCGTGGACGGTCCGCAAGCACGTCGCGCCGATCATCGACGCCTTCAAGCCCGACGTCGTGCACATCCAGTCGCACATCATCGTCGGCCGTGGTGTCGCTCGTGAAGCCCACGACCGCGGCATCCGCATCATCGCCACGAACCACTTCATGCCCGAGAACCTGCTCGAGTACACGCCGTTCGGGCGCTTCACGCTGCCGATCGCGCTGAAGATCGCGTGGAACGACGCCGCGCACACGTACCGGCTCGCGGACGTGATCTCGACGCCGACCAACCTGGCGGCGGACTACCTCCGCAAGGCCATCGCCGGCCAGCGCGTCCTCGCGATCTCCTGCGGCATCGACGCCTCGCGCTACCTCGCACGAGAAGGCCGCCCGGCCAACAACGACATCACCTTCGTCGGCCGCATCGCGCCGGAGAAGAACCTCGACGTGCTCTTCCGGGCGCTCCCGCTGCTGCCCGCCGAGCTGAACGCGACCATCACGATCGTCGGTGACGGTGAGATGATCCCGAAGCTCACCGCGCTGTCGAAGGAGCTCGGCATCGAAGACCGCGTGACGTTCCTCGGGTTCGTCTCCGACGAGGTCAAGTTCCGCGCGCTCACCAACTCGACCGTGTTCGCGATGCCCTCGACGGCCGAACTGCAGAGCATCGCTTCGCTGGAGGCGATGGCGTCCGGCCTGCCGGTCGTCGCCGCGAACTCGATGGCGCTGCCGCACCTGGTCGACGGCAACGGGTACCTGTTCGAGCCGGGGGACGAGCGGGACCTCGCCGACAAGCTCACGACGGTGCTGACGGCCTCGGACGAGGACTACGTGGCGATGCGGACGCGCAGTCTGGCCATGATCGAGGCGCACGACATCAACCGCACCCTCGCGACGTTCGAGGCGCTGTATCGTGGGGAACCGGTGGCCTAGGCCTGCCGACGAGGGGCGGTAGCCAAGCTGGTCAAGGCAGTCTGCTCATAACGGAACGATTCGCGGGTTCGAGTCCCGCCCGCCCCACGTGCAACTCCGTAAGAAGACCGCCAGCCACGACGTTGACGCCCCCGGCCCGACCCCGAACGTGACGTTCGAGGCGTCCAAGGGCGGCACCGGCGTGCGCGTCAACGCGTTCCGGATCGGGTTCATGGGCGGCATCGGCGTGCTCGTCGCCCTGCTCGCCGGGGCCCTCATCGGGCAGCTGTCGACCGTGCTGGTCTACATCGGCGTCGCGCTGTTCATCGCGCTCGGCCTCGACCCCCTGGTGACCTTCCTCGAGCGGTACATCCCGCGGTGGTCGGCGATCCTCGCGGTCGTCGTCACGGTGCTGCTCGCGTTCGGGGGTGTGGTGTTCGCCGTCGTCCCGATCCTCATCAACCAGGCGACGAACCTGGTGCAGAACTTCCCGGACATCGTCCAGGACCTCTCCCAGCAGGACTGGGTGCAGAACCTGTCGAAGCAGCTCAACGGGTCGTTCGACGTCGACCACTCGCTGCAGCAGCTCCAGAAGTTCGTCGAGGACCCGGGCAACCTGCTGAGCGTCGGCGGCGGCATCCTGGCCGTGGGTACCGGGATCCTGTCGGGCCTGACCGGGGCGCTCATCGTCCTCATCCTGATGCTCTACTTCCTCGCCTCGATGCGGAGCATGAAGAGCATGATGTACCGCTTCGTGCCGGCGTCCCGTCGGCAGAACTACATCGACGTCAGCGAGGAGGTCACGTCCTCCGTCGGCCGCTACGTCGTCGGGCAGATCACGCAGGCGGGCATCAACGGCGTCCTGAGCCTGGTGTTCCTGCTCATCATCGGTGCACCGCTGCCGGTGCTCCTCGCGACGTTCGCGTTCATGGGCTCGCTCATCCCGCTGGTCGGGACCCTCGGCGCGGCGATCGTGATCTCGCTGCTGTGCTTCTTCGCGTCGCCCGCGACCGCCCTCGCCGCGGCGATCTACTACCTCGTCTACATGCAGGTCGAGTCGTACGTGATCTCACCGCGCATCATGTCCCGCGCGGTGCAGGTCCCCGGTGCGCTCGTCGTGATCGCGGCCGTCGCGGGGGCCACCATCGGCGGGGTCCTCGGTGCGCTCGTCGCGGTGCCGGTCGCCGCGTCGGTGATCATCATCGTGCAGAAGGTCATCTACCCGCGCCAGGAGCAGGCGTGACCGACCCCGCGGACGCTGCCGCCGCTGCCGCTGCCGCTGCCGCTGCCGCTGCGCGCGACCGGTGGGCCCGCAGCCCACGTGGACCGCTCGCCCTGGTGAACGCGCAGCGCGTCGACCACGCGCAGCCCGTCTGGCCGGTCCCCGGCACGTGGGCGCCGGCCGTGGGCGGGCTCACGGTCATCGCTGACGCCGCCGACGGGGTCGTCGTGGACGGCGTCCCGGTCGACGGGACCGTCCTCGTCGCCGGCGACGATGCCGTCGTGCCGTCGGCCGTCGCCTTTCCGGAAGGCTTCGCAGGCACCGTCTCCGGCTCGACGCTCCGCGTCTGGGATCCCGCGTCCGATGCGATCGCCCGGTTCGCACGGATCGACCGTTTCCCGTACGCGGCCGATCTGGTCCGTCCAGGCCGGTACACACCGGTCGACGACAGCCTGGAGGCCCCTGGTCACGTCCTCGACGCCGCCGGCGATCCGCTCCTGGTCGCGGGCACCGTCGAGACCACCGTCGGTGGGGTGGTCGCCTCCCTGCTCGCGGTGCGGTCGGCACCGTTCGGCGGGGTCGCGCGGCTGCAGCTCATCGTCCAGGACGGCACGAGTGCGCTGCCCGAGGACGACGCCGCGAGCTCCTACTCGATGGGCCGGTTCCTCTTCGTCGACGACCCGGGCGGCCCCGCGGACGTCGCGGTGGACTGGAACGGCCTGGTGCTCCCGCCGTGCGCGTTCTCGTACCAGTACGCGTGCCCGATCCCGCCGCCGCAGAACCGCCTGGTGATCCCGATCCCGGCGGGCGAGCGGCACCCGATCGACCACGACGGCGCCGTCCTGCACTGATCGGGCCGGTGTCCTTGCCGTTCCCAGCGCCGACGCTGCATAATGGGCGTGTCCGCCAGGACATCACAATCGGATATCGATGGTTCCACGGTGCTCTCGAGCACTGGTCCGGATCCTCCAGCACAGGTCGATGGGGAAGTCGCACCTGATGATCGGAGGAACCATGACCGGGACTGCGTCTGGAGTGCTCTACGTGCACTCCTCCCCACGCGCGCTCTGCCCCCATGTCGAATGGGCAGCAGGTCGCGCGATGAGTCGCGCCGTCAACTTCTCCTGGCTGGACCAGCCGGCGCAGGACGGCTCGCGTCGTACGGAGTACACCTGGACCGGCGCGGTCGGCACCGGTGCGGCCATCGCCTCCGCGCTGCGCGGGTGGGAGCACCTCCGCTACGAGGTCACCGAGGAACCCACCGAGGTCTCGGACGGCGGCCGGTGGATGCACACGCCCGATCTCGGCGTCTTCTACGCGCAGACCGACGTCACCGGGAACATGGTCATCCCCGAGGACCGTGTCCGCTACGCGATGGAGGTCGCCGGCAGCAACGCCCTCGAGCTCCACCGGGAGCTCCGGCTGGCGCTCGGGCAGGCCTGGGACGACGAGCTCGAGCCGTTCCGCCACGCGGCCGAGGGCAACCCGGTCGTCTGGCTGCACCGCGTCGGCTGACGCGCACTGCCGACGCTGCCGGAGCTCGCGCTGCCGGCGCTGACGCTCCTCCTGCGACGGAACACCTCCGAACACACGAAAACGCCGCCGATCTCGGCGGCGTTTCGTGGTGTCAGCGGCGTTCGGCGTGTGGGCGGTGCCACACAGGGCGGAGGTGAGCCGGGCCTCCAGACCGGAGGCGGTGGTCAGGCCGTGCGGAACGCGACGACGGCGTTGTGGCCGCCGAAGCCGAACGAGTTGCTCACGGCGAGCAGGTCGCCCGCCGGGAGCTCGCGTGGCGAGGTCGCGACGTCCATCACGATCTCCGGGTCCTGCTCGGTGAGGTTGATCGTCGGCGGAGCGACGCGGTTGTGCAGCGCGAGGACGGTGAACGCCGCCTCGATCGCACCGGCACCACCGAGGAGGTGCCCGGTCGACGCCTTGGTGGCCGACACGACGACGGAGTCGAGGTGGTCGCCGAAGACGCGGCGCATCGCGTGGTACTCGGCGATGTCGCCGACCGGCGTCGACGTGGCGTGCGCGTTGACGTGCACGACGTCTTCGCGCGACGCACCGGCGTGCTCGAGCGCCATGAGCACCGCACGGGCAGCAGCGCTGCCCTCGGGGTCGGGGGCGGTGATGTGGAACGCGTCCGAGGTGATGCCGGCACCGGCGACCTCGGCGTAGATCTTGGCGCCGCGGGCTTCCGCGTGCTCCTTCGTCTCGAGGATCAGCGCAGCAGCGCCGTCCGCGAGCACGAAGCCGTCACGCGTGACGTCGTACGGACGCGAGGCGGTCTCGGGGGAGTCGTTGCGGCGCGACAGGGCCTGCATCGCGGCGAACGACGCGAGGGGCATCGGGTGCAGCGCGGCTTCGGCGCCACCGGCGATGACGATGTCGGCTTCACCGGTCGCGACGTGGCGGTACGCCTCGGCGAGGGACTCGGTGGAGGACGCGCACGCCGAGAGGTAGGTGCGGGCGCCACCACGGGCGCCGAACTCCATCTCGATGGCGGCGGCGGGGCCGTTCGCCATGAGCATCGGGACCGTCATCGGCAGGACGCGGCGCGGGCCCTTCTCGCGCAGGGTGTCCCAGGCGTCGAGCAGCGTGTTCACGCCGCCGATGCCGGTCGCCCAGTCGACGATGAGGCGCTCGGGCACGACGGTCTCGTTGTCGATGCCCGCGTCGGCCCATGCTTCACGCGCGGCGATGAGCGAGAGCTGCGACGACGGGTCGAAGCGCTTGGTCTCGGGGCGGGTGAGCTGGTCGGTGATGAAGCGGCGCGCCTGCCCGGCGAACTCGACGGGGATGTTGAGTTCGGCGTAGCGCGGGTCTTCGAGCCTGGTGATCCCGGACTTGCCCTCGAGCAAGGCGTCCCAGGTCTCCGAGGCAGTCGCGGCGAGAGGGGTGATCGCACCGATCCCGGTGACGACGACGGTCTTGTTGGTCATGGAACGACTTGTTTCTGCTGAGGTGGACATGACGAGCGCCGCGGCCCGTGACCGGAAGGGTCGAGCCGGACCACGGCGCTCAGGAAGTTCGTGTCAGGCCTGGGCCTTGACGATGAAGTCGACGGCGTCACCGACGGTCTTGAGGTTCTTGACCTCTTCGTCCGGGATCTTCACGTCGAACTTCTCTTCGGCGTTGACGACGATGGTCATCATCGAGATGGAGTCGATGTCGAGGTCGTCCGTGAACGACTTGTCCGACTGCACCGTGTCGGTGGCGATGCCGGTCTCGTCGTTGATGAGCTCGGCCAGGCCGGCGAGGACTTCTTCGTTGGACAGGGCCATGATGGTGTCTCCTTGAGGGGGGTGTCGTTTGACCGTGGACCAGCCTAGGGCACGGGGTGGTCCCGTGCCCGCAGCCTGGCGGGACTGTGGAAAGTCTTGCTGCGCTCCGGTGTCCCGGAGCACCGGGCGTCCTACGGGAGGACGACCACCTGGGCGCCGAACACGAGTCCGGCGCCGAACCCGATCTGCAGGGCGAGGCCGCCCGACAGCTCCGGGTGCTCGTCGAGCAGGCGGTGGGTGGCGAGCGGGATGCTCGCGGCGGAGGTGTTGCCGGTGGTCTTGATGTCGCGGGCGATCACCACGGACTCGGGGATGCCGAGCTGCTTGGCGAACTCGTCGATGATGCGGATGTTCGCCTGGTGGGGCACGAACGCGGCGAGCTGGTCGGGGCGGACGCCCGCGGTGTCCAGCGCTTCTCGGGCGACCTTGACCATCTCCCAGACGGCCCAGCGGAACACGGTCTGACCGGCCTGCCGTATCGTCGGCCGCGCGGCCCCCGCTTCCCACTCGTTGAAGGTGGCGGTCATGCCGATCGCGTCCCACTTGGAGCCGTCGGAGCCCCAGATGGTCGGCGCGATGCCGGGGAAGTCGCTCGGGCCGACGATCGCGGCGCCGGCGCCGTCGCCGAGCAGGAACGAGATCGAGCGGTCGGTCGGGTCGACGATGTCGCTGAGCTTCTCGGCCCCGACGACGAGCACGTGGTCGGCGATGCCGGACTTCACGAACGAGTCGGCCTGGGCGATGCCGTAGGCGTACCCGGCACACGCGGCGCTGATGTCGTACGCCGCCGCGGGGGCGGCGCCGATGCGCTCGGCGAGGAGCGACGCCATCGACGGGGTGGCCACGGTGTGCGTGACGGTGCTGACGAGCACGACGCCGATCTGGTCGGGCGTGATGCCGGCCTTGGCGATGGCCTCGAGCGAGGCGGCCTCGGCGAGGTCGACCGCTTCGACGTCGGCACCGGCGCGCATCCGGGTGACGATCCCGGTGCGCTGGCGGATCCACTCGTCGGAGGAGTCGATCGGGCCGACGAGGTCGTCGTTCGGCACGGTGTTCTCGCCGCGGGCGGCGCCGAGCGCGAGGATGCGGCTGAACTCGTGGCCGCGGCGCTGCGCGAGGACGGGTCGAGCTGCGTCGGCTGCGGTGGGGGTGGTGCTGTCGGTCATGCGGATGCCTCTGCGGTGTTCAGGAGCTCGATCGCGGCCGGCAGGTCCTCGGGGGACTTGACCGCGACGGTGGGCGTGCCCCGGAGGCCGCGCTTGGCGAGCCCCACGAGGGCGCCGGCGGGGGCGAGCTCGATGATGCCGGTGACCCCTGCCTGCTGGAAGGACTCCATCACGGAGTCCCAGTGCACGGGGTTCGCGATCTGGGCGACCATGAGGTCGACGAACCGGCGGCCGTCGTCGACGCGGGAGCCGTCCGCGTTGGTCCAGATCGGGAGCGTCGGGTCGGTGACGGCGGTCGCGGCGGCCACCGGGGCGACGCGCTCGACGGCGGGGGCCATGTACCGGGTGTGGAACGCACCGGCCACCGCGAGGGGGATCACGCGGGCCTTGGCCGGCGGGTTCCCGGCGAGGGCCGCGATCGCTGCGGCAGCGCCGGCGACGACGGTCTGACCGCCGCCGTTGTGGTTGGCGGCCACGAGCCCGTTGGCTTCGAGTGCCTGCGCGACCTCGTCCGGGTCGCCGCCGAGGACGGCTGCCATCGAGGTGGGCTCGAGGGCCGCGGCGTCGGCCATCGCCCGGCCGCGCTCGGCGACCAGTGCGACGGCGTCGGCCGGTGTGAGGATCCCGGCGACCGCGGCGGCGGTGAACTCCCCGACGGAGTGGCCGGCGACGCCACCGACGAGGGCGCGACGGCCGTCGGCGAGGAGGGCGTCCGCGGTGATGATGCCCGCGGCGACGATGAGCGGCTGGGCGAGCGCGGTGTCCTTGATGGTGTCCGCGTCGGACTCGGTGCCGTGCAGCGCCAGGTCGACGCCGATCGCCTCGGACCACTGCCCGACACGGTCACGGACGGCGGCGTCCTCGAGCCACGGGGCGAGGAAGCCTGGGGTCTGGGAGCCCTGTCCGGGCGCGACGACGACGATCACCGGACAATCCTGTCTGCCGTCGGGCGTGCGGCCCGTGTGGACTCCCGACACGAATCCGCGCGAGACATTGTGCGACCCCTACCGACGGCGGTCCCGCGGTCGCCCGTCACCGTCGTCCGACGCGCCGGCGGCTGGAGGCCGATTCGGACATCGCACCGAGGATCAGCGCGGACTGCACGATCAGGGCGTCACGGGCGTGGGTGGCGTCCCAGCCGATGATGTCCGCCACACGGCGCAGGCGGTACCGCACGGTGTTCGGGTGCACGAAGAGCTCGCGCGCCGTCGCCTCGAGCGAACGACCGGTGTCGAGGTAGCACCAGAGCGTCTGCAGGAGCTCGGTGGACTGGTCCTTCAGCGGCACGTAGATGCGCTGCACGAGCGCGGACCGGGCCAGGGGGTCACCGGCGAGGGCCCGCTCGGGCAGCAGGTCGTCCGCGAGCGCGGGACGGGGAGCACCGCGCCAGGCCCGTGCGACGGCGAACCCGGCGAGGGCGGCCTTCGCGGAGGTGGAGGCGTCGACGACCCCGGGGACCTCGTTGCCGAGGACCAGGTGGCCCTCGCCGAACATCGGCTCGAGGGCCTGCGCGATCGCCATGAACGAGACCGGCTCCTCGCCTTCCGGGACGTCGTCCCGCGGGGTGGAGCGGCCGATGACGACCACGAGGCGCGAGCCCTGGACCCCGATGAGCACGTCCGCGTCCATGTGGCGGGCGGAGCGCCGGACCTGGTCGACCTCGAGCTGCTTCGGTGCGGTGCCGACGAGCACCGCCACCTCGCCGTGGCCGTGCCAGCCGAGCGCCGCGATGCGGGAGGGGAGCTCGTCGTCGTACTCGCCGGAGAGGATCGAGTCGACCACGAGCGCTTCGAGCCGGGCGTCCCAGAGCCCGCGCGCCTCGGCGGCACGGGCGTAGACGTCGGCGGCCGCGAAGGCGATGTCCCGGGAGTACTTGAGGATCGCCTCCTGCAGCATCTCGTCGTCCTTGGCGCGTTCCTCCACCACGGTCACGACCACGCGGATGAGCTGCAGGGTCTGCTGCAGGCTCACCGAGCGCAGGAGTTCCCGCGGCGCGGAGCCGAACACGTCGGCGGCCGCGATCCACGGTGTCGACGCGCTGCCCTCGAGCCAGGAGATGAACGAGGTGATGCCGGCCTGGGCGACCATGCCGACCGCGGACCGACGCCCAGGGGGCATCTCGCTGTACCAGGGGAGCGTGTCCTCGAGCCGCTTGATGGTGGCGGTCGAGAGTTCGCCCGACACCTGCCGGAGCCAGGAGAGCGCCCGTTCACGGTCGTTCTCCCGGCCCACGGCGGGGTCGGTGCGGGGTGTCGTCACCGGGTGATCAGCTCTCGCCGCCGGCGCTGCCCGTGGTGCCGGCGGTCACGTCGTGCAGGCGGTACTTGTCGATCGCCTGCTGGACGAGCGCCCCGTCGATCTTGCCCTGGCGGGCGAGCTGCTGCAGCGTCCGCACGACGACCGAGGGGCCGTCGATGTGGAAGAAGCGGCGGGCGGCCGGACGGGTGTCCGAGAAGCCGAAGCCGTCGGCGCCGAGCGTGGCGTAGTCGGTCGGCACGAACGGGCGGATCTGCTCCTGGACCTGGTGCATGAAGTCGCTGACGGCGACGACCGGGCCCTCGGTGGCGAGCAGACGCTCGGTGACGTACGGCGTGCGGGGCTGCTCGTTCGGGTTGAGGAACGCGTGCTGCTCCGCGGCGAGACCGTCACGGTACAGCTCACCCCAGCTCGTGACGCTCCACACGTCGGCGGAGACGCCCCAGTCCTCGGCGAGGAGCTGCTGCGCCTCGAGGATCCACGGCACCGCGACACCGGACGCGAGCAGCTGGGCCTTGGGGCCGTCGTGCTCGCTGCCCTTGAGCAGGTACATGCCCTTGACGATGCCGTCCACGTCGACGCCCTCGGGCTCGACGGGCTGCACGATCGGCTCGTTGTAGACCGTCAGGTAGTACATGACGTTCGGGTCGTCGTGCTTCGGCGAGCCGTCCTCGTTCGTGCCGTACATCCGGTCGAGGCCGGACTGGACGATGTGGCCGATCTCGTAGCCGTAGGCCGGGTCGTAGGACACGACCGCGGGGTTCGACGCCGCGAGGAGCAGCGAGTGGCCGTCGGCGTGCTGCAGGCCCTCACCGGTCAGGGTCGTGCGACCGGCGGTGGCGCCGATCATGAAGCCGCGTGTCATCTGGTCACCGGCGGCCCAGATCGCGTCACCGGTGCGCTGGAACCCGAACATCGAGTAGAAGACGTAGACCGGGATGAGCGGCTCGCCCTGCGTCGAGTACGAGGTGCCGACGGCGGTGAACGCCGCGAGGGCGCCCGCCTCGTTGATGCCGACGTGGATGATCTGGCCCTGCGGGCTCTCCTTGTAGGCCAGGAGGAGCTCACGGTCGACCGACGTGTAGTGCTGGCCGTTCGGGTTGTAGATCTTCGCCGTCGGGAAGTACGCGTCCATGCCGAACGTGCGCGCTTCGTCCGGGATGATCGGGACCACGCGGTCACCGAAGTCCGGGGAGCGGAGCAGGTCCTTCAGCAGACGGGCGAACGCCATGGTGGTGGCGATCTCCTGCTTGCCGGAGCCCTTCTTGACGACCTGGTACTTCGCGTCGTCGGGGAGCGTGATGGACGTGTACTTGGTGCGACGCTCCGGCACGTACCCGCCGAGCGCGTGACGGCGCTCGTGCATGTACTGGATCGCCTCGTCGTCGTTGCCGGGGTGGTAGTACGGCGGCGTGTAGGGGTTCTCCTCGAGCTGCGCGTCGGAGATCGGGATGCGCATCTCGTCGCGGAACTGCTTGAGGTTGTCGAGCGTGAGCTTCTTCATCTGGTGCGTCGCGTTGCGCCCCTCGAAGCTCGGGCCGAGGCCGTAGCCCTTGACCGTCTTCGCGAGGATGACGGTCGGCTGGCCCTTGTGCTCGGTCGCCGCCTTGAACGCCGCGTAGACCTTGCGGTAGTCGTGGCCACCGCGCTTGAGGTTCCAGACCTGGTCGTCGCTGTAGCCGTCGATCAGCTGGAGTGCCTTCGGGTCGCGCCCGAAGAAGTTCTCCCGGACGTAGGCGCCGTTCTCGGCCTTGTACGTCTGGTAGTCACCGTCGGGGGTGACGTTCATCAGGTTGAGGAGCGCGCCCTCGGTGTCGCGGGCGAGCAGGTCGTCCCACTCGCGGCCCCAGATCACCTTGATGACGTTCCAGCCGGCACCGCGGAAGTAGCTCTCGAGCTCCTGGATGATCTTGCCGTTGCCGCGCACCGGGCCGTCGAGACGCTGCAGGTTGCAGTTGATCACGAAGTTCAGGTTGTCGAGGCCGTCGTTCGCAGCGACCTGGAGCTGGCCGCGGGACTCGACCTCGTCCATCTCGCCGTCGCCGAGGAAGGCCCAGACCTGCTGCTCCGAAGCGTCCTTGATGCCGCGGTTGGACAGGTACTTGGCCTGCTGCGCCTGGTAGATCGCGTTGATCGGGCCGATGCCCATCGACACGGTCGGGAACTGCCAGAAGTGCGGCATGAGCCGGGGGTGCGGGTAGGAGGACAGACCGCCACCGGTGTGCGACTTCTCCTGACGGAACCCGTCGAGCTGGTTCTCGTCGAGGCGACCCTCCATGTAGGCGCGGGCGTACATGCCGGGGGAGGCGTGGCCCTGGAAGAACACCTGGTCGCCGCCGGACGGGTGGTCCTGCGCGCGGAAGAAGTGGTTGTAGCCGACCTCGTACAGGGCGGCGCTCGACGCGTACGTCGAGATGTGCCCACCCACCGAGATGCCGGGGCGCTGCGCGCGGTGCACCGTGATGGCCGCGTTCCAGCGGATCCACCGGCGGTAGCGGCGCTCGAGCTCCTCGTCGCCGGGGAACTCCGGCTCGTTCTCCGGCGCGATCGTGTTGACGTAGTCCGTCGTCGGGACCATCGGCACGCCGAGGTGCAGTTCCTTGGACCGCTTGAGCAGGCTGAGCATGATCTCGCGGGCACGCTCGTGCCCGTGTGCCGCGACCAGTCCGTCGAGGGACTCACGCCATTCGGCGGTCTCCTCCGGGTCCTGGTCCTCGTGCCCTGCGCTGTACGGGTCCTGGTCGTTCACCGTCACCCTTGACCTCGGTTCGTTCTCGTGGTGGTGGACATGGTCGGTCCACCGATCGATCGGGTCGCGACCGGCGGTGGGAGCCTCGACCACTCTAGGCCCCACCACCGACCGGTTGGCTGTGGGAGCCACCACCACACAGTGCAGACGTCCGGGCCCCACCACCGACCGCCTGCCTGATGGTGGCGTGTGTCCGCACCCTGTGCACAGGTGCTTGCATTCGCGGATCGTCGGCGTACGATTGCCGATCGTGCCCACGCGAACCCGCGAGGGCGTGGATGGACGGGCACACCCGCAGCCCGAGGAAGAAGCACACGTACCGATGGCACTGGAGACTGGGTCGCTCGCGCCGGACTTCGAACTCCCGAACCAGTTCGGGGAGCACGTCCGCCTCAGCGACTTCCGCGGGTCCCGCCCGGTCGCACTCGTCTTCTTCCCCCTCGCGTTCTCGTCGACGTGCACGAGCGAACTCTGCGCACTCCGGGACAACATCGCGATGTTCCAGGACAACCGCATCGAGCTGATCGGCATCTCGGTCGACTCGAAGGCGACGCTCCGCTCGTTCGCCGACGCGAACGGCTACGACTTCGAGCTCCTGGCGGACTTCTGGCCGCACGGTGCCGTCTCCAAGGAGTACGGCGTCTTCCTCGAGAAGAAGGGCTTCGCGAACCGCGCGACCTTCGTCATCGACGTGCAGGGCCGCATCCGCGCGTCGATCATCTCGGAGCCCGGCGTCGCCCGCGACGTCGCCGAGTACCGCGCGGCGCTCGACCGGCTCGCCGCCTGCACGGCGCCGGTCCCCGTCGGCTAGGCAACCGGCAGCCGGTCCCGTTCCGAACACCCCAGGGGTGCTCAGGCACCGGACTGGAGGCACGGTGCACCACATCGACACGGCGACGCGACCCGACGTGGTCGGCTCCACCGGCTACGCCCCGTACCCGGTGACGACCGACCCCGCCCCGTGGTCGCTGACGCGCGCCGTGGTCGACACCGCCGTCGGACCGGTCGTGGTGCACGCCCGACGGGGCCCGCGACCGCTGCTCCTGCTGCACGGGGTCGCCGGCTCGTGGACGACGTGGACGCCCCTGCTCCGTGCCGCGGACGGCTTCGACGGCCGCGGACTCGTGCTGGTCGACCTGCCCGGCTGGGGTTCGTCGCCGGCCCCCGCACGACGGCTCGACGTCGACGACGCCGTCGCTGTGCTCCGATCGGTCCTCGATTCCGTCGGAGTCGACACGGTCGACGTCCTCGGGCACTCGATGGGCGCGTTCATCGGCATGCACCTCGCCGTGGCCGCACCGGAACGGGTCCGCTCGACGACCCTGGTCTCCGGGACGACGTTCGCGGCGATCGACGCCGCCCGGCACCCGGTGCGCGGGGTCCTGACCCTGCCGTCCTTCGCACTGCTCCGCGCCGGACTCGCCGTCACCCGGAGCGCTGCGGTCCCGCTGCTCCGCGGCCTCGCGCGCGTCGGCCTCCTCCGCCTGCTCGCCGCGCCGGTGTTCACCCACGTGCGCGCACTCGACCGCAGCGTGCTCGACGCCTTCGTCGAGGAACTGCGGCCCGACGGCTTCCTCGGTGCGGCACGGACCGGCGCCGGGTACGACACCGACCGGTGGCGGAGCATCACCTGCCCGGTCACGGCGATCGCCGGCCGCGACGACGTCTTCGCGCGGGTGCGGGACCTCGACGACCTCGCACGGGTGGTGCCGCAGACCCGCACGGTGCTGCTCGACGACTGCGGCCACTTCGCGCACGTGGAGCACCCGGCTGCGGTGCTGCTGGCCCTCGGCGACGACACGGTCGATGGTGACCGCGCGCTCGGTGACGACGGCGGGGTCAGTGGTACTGCGGTGGCCAGTCGAACGCCGGCGGGCGGTGCGGCACCTCGCCGATCGTCGTGACGACGAGGTCGACCTGCTCGAGGTCGCGCAGCTCGATCGACCGCGGGTTCGCGTAGTACCGGCGCCCGTCGACCCACACCGTGAGGTCTCCGTGCAGCCCGCCGACGTGCGCGGGGCCGAGGGAGACGTCCCACTCGTCGAAGAACTGCCCGAGGGTGAAGGTCCGGCGCTCGGGGGACTCGACGTGCACGATGCCCGAGGTGTCGTGCGTGTGGATCTCCGCCGCGAACCGCTGTTTCGCCGAGTGCCCGATGTTGCCGGGGACGACGACGGGTTCGCCTCCGTCAGTGATCGTCAGGTGCGTGTGGATGTGCTCCGCGAGGCGCTGACCCCACACGTCGTGCAGCCCCGCGGCTTCGGCTCGTGCGGCGAGGTCCGTCGGCCTCGGCCACGGCGGCGGTCCCGGGGGCGTGGCGCACCCGCTCGCGAGCACCACGACGGCCAGCCCCACCGCCGCTGCCCGCATCGCTCGTCGCACCCGTCCATGCCTACTCGCGTACGTCCCCGCTCGCCCCGAGTCGAGCGGGCGAAACACCCGGGTGGCACGTTCCCCGACCGGCATGTTTCGCCCGTTCGACGTGTGGGCTCGACGGGGGTGCGGGGTGCGCGGGCGCGCGGGGGTGCGGGGAGCGGGGAGCGCGGGACGCGGGTGCGCGGCGGTCAGGCGTGGACGGGGAAAGCGGCGGCGACGCGGGAACGGACCTCGGCGAGGACCGCGGCGCGCATGGTCGGGGAGAAGAGGGAGTGGTCCCCGCCGGGGACGTGCACCAGGGCGACCGACCCGCCCGGGCCGCCCGGAGCCCACCGCCGGAGCGCGGTGCGGCCGCCGAGGCGGTGGAAGAGCTCGGCGTCCTCGTCCGCCGTGATCAGCACGACGTCGGTGCCGTTCGTCACGAGGGGCCGGACGTGCTCGACGACGCCTCCGGCACGGTCCCGGCGGGCGATGCGGGCGCGGAGCTCCTCCGGCACGAGTGCGTTGTACCGCTCGCGGAGCCACAGCCGTGCCGGCGAGGGGGAGTCCACCGCGCGGACGGCGTCGCTGTAGCTCCCCGGCACGGCCGGACGGCGCCGGTAGTCGTTCGGGCTGATCTGGACGACGAGCCTCGGTGTCTCGGCACGGGCACGCCCCGCCACCCATGCGCCGGCGCACATCCCGACGAGGGCGAGCCGGTCCGCCGGGACGCCCAGCGCGGCCACGATCTCGGACTGGTCGTCGATCCACTCCTGCGCGAACAGGTGGTCGCGTTCCTGGCCGCAGACCACGGAGCTCTCGCCGGTACCGCGGCGGTCGACCCGGACGACCCGCGCACCCTCCCGAGCGAGTGCCCGGGCGAGTGTGACCTGGTAGTCGGTCGCCCCGACGCGGTGCTCGGCGGCCCCGTTGTGCAGCACGACCACGGGCCCGTCGTCCGCCGGCCGCGCGGGAGCGGTCTCGACGGCGAAGAGGGCCTCCGGTCCGAGGTGCACGATCCGCTCGGCGACGCCGTGGTCGAGGTCGACGACGGTGTCCAGCACGGGCGGGCGCGTCGGGACCGTGGCAGCCGGGACGTGCTCGTCGATCCAGGACACGACCCGATCGACGGCCTCCGACGGGATGCGCGCGTGGATGCTCGTGCCGTCGAGGAGTTCGGCGGTCCCGGGGACCTCGACGGGCTGCACCTCGCCGAGGGCCTTCGGCGCCCGGCCCCCCGGACGGACGAACACGGCGGTCGCGACGGTCCGCGGTGCGAACCGGAGCGCCGACAGCACCGCCGCCTCCGCCGGGTCGACGTCGATGCCGATGAGGCTCTCGACGTCGTCGACCACCCGCGACGGGCCGATCGTGATGGACGCGAGGGCACGCTGCCGACGGAGCCACGCCCGCCCGGACTCCGGTGCGTCCCAGAGCACGAGGGCGTCCTCGTCCCGGGCCGCCGCGGCAGCGACGAGGGCCGATGAGGCGAGCCCCACGAAGACGATCCGGGACACACCGGTCGTGCGCAGCACGGCCGCGGCCCGCACGGCGGACCGGACCTGCGCGTCGGGGTCGGCATCGGGACCGGAGTCCCCACGTCCGGACGGGTCGTAGCGCACCGAGGCCACGCCACGAGCCTCCAGGCGGTCTGCCAGCAGGCGGAGCGTGCGGTACGCGATCACGCCCTCCTGTCCGAGTGGCGGACAGATCACGACACCGGCGCGTGCCGACGGCGGCACCTGCACGGCGGCGCGGATCGCCGGCGAACCGGACCAGCCGTGGTGCGTGGTCACAGTGCCAGCGCGCGACGGACGTCCGTCGGCCAGGCCGCCGGGTCGGTGCCGTGCGCGGCGAACAGGGCGATCGTGATGCGCTCCAGGCCGAAGGCGAGGCACGCGCTGTGCGCGACCTCGCCGTCCGCCGTGCGGATCGCGAACGAGCTTCCGAAGTGGTCCTCGTGCAGGTTCGCCGAGCTGATCGCCGTCGGCTCGCCGGCATCGCCGTAGACCGGCGTGACGAACTCGAACTTCAGCGACTGCTCGACCTGGTTCCGCGCCAGGATCTTGCCCACCCGGCCGAAGAACGGATCGTTCGCGGGGACGACGTCGATCTCGAGCCCGAAGCCACCGAGGAGGTCCCGCATCACCGGGATCCGGCCGTCACGGTGCTGCTTCGCCGAGGCGGGCGTGCCGATGTGCACGAACTCGTGCATGTGGAAGGCCTGCAGGCGCATCGGGTCGAGGGAGGGCTCGCGGCGGAAGGAGTCGCCGACGATGTCGAAGGTCCGGCCCTCCTGCGGGACCGTCCCCGTGACGAGGCCGTAGACGGGGTGGCAGACGGCCGGCGCGAGCATCAGGTCGGCCGGTTCGAGGAACGACTCCCAGCGCTCGCCGCGTTCCCGCGCCGCGAGGAGCTCGCGGTGCTTCCGGTCGTCGCCCGTGAACCCGGAGATGGACGCGGCCAGGTCGGGGAACGACGCGATGTAGTCGGTGCGTTCGAACGCGGCGAGGGGCTCGACGGGCGGGAACCGGAGGACCTCCGCGTCGAGGTCGGCCATCGAGCGGACGGCCGCGGCGTCGACGGCGGTGTACACGCGGTCGAACACGCCCGTGCGGCCGTAGAGGCCGGGGGAGCCGAGGTCGATGAGGACGCTGTCGGTGAGGAGGCGCGTGCGGAGGGCGGCGCGGGCGCGGTCGAGCGGGGACGTGTCGATCGTGGTGGTCGGGTCCGTGATGGTCACAGGATCACTCCGGTCATGATGGCCAGTCCGGCGTCGTTCTGGAGGAGACGGTCGTTGCTCACCATGACGGCGGCCCCGTGGGCGTCCCGGAGGTGTCGGGCGATGCTCATCGGACCGGTCGCCGCGTACCCGGCGATCCCGACGATGCGCATCGCCTTCGTGACGAGGTCGGTGACCCGTTCGGAGGCCGCGATCTTCAACGCGTTCGCGGCCAGTGCGTGGGCACTCGACTCCAGGGCCTCCGGGTCGTCCGCGATGCCGTCGTACCGCTCGGCGGCGTGCCGGACGGTGTCCGCGAGGGCCTGCAGGTCGACGAGGAGCTCCGCGAGCCGGAGCGCTCCCGGCGGGGTGCTCCCGACCGAGGCGCGTGCCTGCTTCCGGACCGCGGCACGTGCACGCTCGGCGGCCGACGCGGCGATGCCGAGCCAGACGGATGCCCAGAGCACGTGCGAGACGGGGAGGACGGTGTGCGCGGAGATCATCGCGTAGTCGTCCCGGAACACCGCGTCCACGGTGGTGGAGGCGTCGAGGACCCAGCCGTTGCTGCACGTGCCGCGGAGGCCCATCGTGTCCCATGTCGACGTCTGCGACAGCACGGTGTCCGCCGTCCAGCACACGACGAGGCGCTGGTCGGACGCCGGGGCATCGGGATCGCGGCGGGCGGTCACGAAGACGGCGTCGGCCTCGGTCGCGTAGGAGATGACCGGGGCGTCCTTGCGGAGGCGGATGCGTCCGGTCTCGCCGTCCGGCCCGTCGGGCTCGTTCGCTTCGGGCTCGATCGCGCACGTGGACCGGCGGGCATCGCCGCCGACACCCTTCTCGGTCGTCGCGGACGCCACGAGCGCGCCGTTCCGCACGGCCTCGGTCATCGCCAGGACCCCGGCGCCGTCACCGCCGTGCCGCCACAGGGCCATCGCCTGACCGTGGTGCATCGCGAACACCATGCCGGTCGCCGCACACGCACGGCCGAGTTCGGTCGCGATGGCGGAGAGCTCCGACACCGTCGCACCCTCCCCGCCGAGGTCGGCGGGGACCGCTGCGGCGAGGAGGCCGTACTCCCGCATCGCGGCGATCGCCTCACGCGGGGGCCGTGCGTCCCGGTCGACCTCGTCCGCGAACTGCGCGCCGATCGCGGCGACCGCGGCTGCGCGTTCGGCGAAGCGGTCGCGGGTCGTGGCATCGACCGTGTCAGCGGTGCGGTGGGCGTTCGTCTGCAGGAGCGTCACGAGGCCGTCGCCAGGGCCGCGGCGGCGACGATCGACTCGACCGAGCCGAAGGTCGCCCGGTTCAGGACCGCGTCCGGGAACTCCGCGTCGAGCTCGTTCTCGACCGCGAGCATCACGTTCACCGTGGCGTGCGACGTCAGCCCGAGCGCGTACAGATCGGCGATCGGTGCCACGTCCCACGCGTCGACGGTGAGCCGTCCGTGGTCAGCGAGGGCCTGCCGCACGGCCTGTTCCGCCGCGGGGTCAGCGAGGGCGACGGTGGTCGCTCCGGTGTTCGGGTCCTGGTGCATGCGAGCCACGATAAGGAGCGCTCGGCGCCGGGAAACCGCCGTGCGGGTGCGGGATCCCGCAGGACGGTTTCGGAACTGAACGCGGGTACAGCCTGCAGCGTTGTAACGCCCGTCACCGCTCCGAGAGAGCCACCGCGGTCGCCATCGCAAGCCCCCGTTCGTGGGACAGCGAGACAGATACCGTCGTGATCCCGAGGTCCGCGGCGAGCGCCTCCGCGGCCCCGGACAGGACCACGGTCGGGGCACCGTGCTCGTCGAGGACGATGGCGACGTCGTGCGGCCCGATCGCGTCCGTGCGGGTCGGACGGAGCAGCTTGATCACCGCTTCCTTGCCGGCGAACCGGGCGGCGAGGCGGTCGGGTGCGTCGCCGGCGTCCGCACGCTCGCGTTCGGTGAACACGCGGGCGAGGTAGCGCTCGCCGTGCGCCTGGATGCCGGCGGTGACGTCCTCGACGGCGGCGAGGTCGCAGCCGGTGCGGATGGCGGTCATGACGGAAGCGTAGGGCCGTCGTGATCGGGCGTCGGGGCTTCGTTCGTGCTGCCCGCCCCGCGCCGGAGCGTCCGGGCCACCAGGCTCCTGAGCCACGCGTGTCCGCGGTCCGTGGTGAACCGGCGGTGCCACGTCAGCACGACGGCGACCGACGGCAGGTCGACCGGCGGCGTGAACACGACGGTGTCCCCGGCGGCGGCTGCCCGGGTCGCCACGGACGCGGGGACGACCACCACGGCGTCGGTCGCGCGCACGATCTCGATCGCGGCGCTCGTCGACGCCACCGATGCGATCACCGAACGGGTGTCACCGGTGGCGCGGTCCACCCGATCGCGGAGGCGTCCGCGGCGGGACACGACGACGTGCGGTGCCGCCAGCCAAGCGGTGAGGGTGATCTCGTCGTCGCCGAACAGCGGGTGGCCACGGCGAGCCAGCCCGACGAGGGCGTCGTCGGTGACCGTCTCGTGGTCGATGGCCGGCGCCGTGGGGACCTCCGACCCGATCTCGAGGTCGACGACACCCCGCTGCAGGTCCGTCGTGTCGTCGGGCGCCTCGCCGAGGAAGCGCAGGACGACCCCGGGGGCGTCCGCGGCGACCCGCTGCACGAGCGCCGGGGCGAGGACGGTGGCGAGGGCGTCGTGGGCGCGGATCGTGAAGGTCCGCTCCAACGTCCCGAGGTCGAGGCCGGTCTCCGGGGCGAGGACGTCGCGGCTCCGGAGGACGAGCGAGCGGACCTCCGCCCGCATGGCCAGCGCACGGGGCGTCGGGCGCATCTCCCGCCCGGCGCGGACCAGGATCTCGTCGCCGGTGGCCCGTCGGATGCGGCCGAGGGTGCGGCTCATCGCGGGTGCCGAGAGGTGCAGTCGGTCCGCTGCCCCGGTGACGCTCTCCGCTTCGAGCAAGGCGTCCAACGCGGTGAGGAGGTTCAGGTCGAGTTGCACGGGACGCAATCTACACGTGCACGGAATGTCCTTGTGTGCATCCTGTCGCCTTCCTAGCGTTGCTCCCGGATCGACCACCGGGGCCGACCGGATGCAGGAGACGAACCATGGACGACGACGCACTGCTCGACGACGCACTGCTCGACGACGCACTGCTCGACGGGGTGACCCGTGCCGTGTCCGATGCCGGACGAGTGCTGCTCGAGCGGTTCTCCACCGCGAACCGTGTGGACGACGCGGCATCGCTGCTCGCCGCCATCGACGCGAACGACGCCGCGTCGGCCGCGGTGCTCCGGCCGGCGCTCGAACGCCTCGCCCCCGACGTGCGGTGGGACGACGACGAAGAGGGCCATGGCGTGCTCGGGCCGGGCGCGTGGTGGGTCACGGACGCCGCCGAGGGCAACGTCAACCACGTCCACGGTTCGCCGGACTGGGGCGTCACCGCGACGCTCGTCCGGGAGGACGTCCCCGTCCTCACCGTCGTGGCGCTGCCCGCGCTCGGACAGGTGTTCACGGCGGTGCGCGGCATGGGTGCACGGCTGAACGGCGAGCCCGTCACCGTCTCGGCGAAGTCCGAGCTGTCCGCTGCGCTCGTCGGGACCGGGCAGGCGAAGCCCGGCGAGGACCCGGCGGTCCGTCGGCGGATGAGCACGTCGATCGACCGGATGCTCGACGCCGCACTGCTGGTGTCCGCCACCGTCCCGGCCACCCTGCAGCTCGTGCAGGTCGCCGCCGGGCACACCGACGCGTTCTGGCAGGAGGGGCAGGTGCGGTCCGGCCTCGTCGCCGGGGCGCTGCTGGTCGCGGAGGCCGGCGGCGCCGTCATCGACTCGACCGGAGCGCCGTGGACCCTCGCGAGCGCCGACTTCATCGCCACCAACCAGGGGCTCGGACCGGCCGTCGCGGCCGTCCTCGCCCGATGACCACCAGCACGACGACCACGAAGGACAGCACCATGACCACCACGAACGACGCCACCACGAGCGACGCCATCACCATCGCCGTCCTCGGCTCGGGACGGGTCGGCGGCACGCTCGCCCGCGGGTTCGCCGCCGCCGGGTACCCGGTCACCCTCGGGGTCCGCGACCCGTCGGTGCACGGCGACGGTCCGGTGCCCGTGACCGACACGGTGACCGCGATCAGCACCGCGGCACTGGTCGTGAACGCGACGCCGGGTGACTCGTCCCTGGAACGGTTGTCGGGCCTCCGTTCCGAACTCGCCGGGCGGATCCTGCTCGACGTGTCCAATGCGACCGTGCGGACCGCCGACGGCCTGCCCGGCGGGTTGCAGTACGCGGACGGGAGCCTGGGGGAGCGGCTGCAGCGGGCGCTGCCGGAGACGCGGGTCGTCAAGAGCCTCAACACGATGCTGTTCTCCGTGATGACGGATCCGGGGGCGCTGGACGTGCCGCCGACCGTGTTCGTGTCCGGTGGCGACGGGGGCGCCAAGGGCGTCGTCCGGCAGGCGTTGCACGGGCTCGGGTGGCGGGACGAGTGGATCGTGGACCTCGGGGCGATCGCGACCGCGGCCGGACCCGAGGCGATGGCGGTGATGGTGCCGAGCCTGCTCGCGGCGATCGGGTTCGCGCCGTTCGCGCTCTCCGTGGCGCGCTGACGCGGCCGCGGGTGCTGCGGCCGCTCCGGTCCTAGGATGGCGGGGAAGGGCCTTTAGCTCAGCTGGTAGAGCGCCACGTTTACACCGTGGATGTCGTCGGTTCGATCCCGGCAGGGCCCACCCCGCAGACCCTCGCGGTCTCGTACGCGAGGAGCCCGTCGGTCTCCGTCGCATCGAGCGCCGAGCGCACCCGATCCAACCGAGCCAGTGCTGACCGTCGACGCGGCGGCAGGGTGCATGACGCTTCGGGCGCTGGAGAAACGGTCAGTCACTGTCACGTTCGCCAGGAGATCGTGGACGAGCTCGTCGCGCTGCTCGCCCTCGGCGGTCCGGGATGTGCTGGCGCCGACGCCGGTGAATGAAAACAACGTGTTACAAGGTCAATGTGACGAATAAATTGCGTTGACGCCGGTCCAACGACCGATTACGTTCACTGCATGACCACCACGGACACCCACGCAGCGGGAGCGGACGACGTCGACCGCGCCGTGCTCCGCGCACTCGCCCACGACGGCCGTGCATCGTGGGCGACGATCGGGGAGCTCGCGGGCTGCTCGACCTCCACGGCCCAGCGCCGGGTCACCCGACTCGTCGAGGACGGTGCCGTCCGGATCATCGCCGCGTCGGACGTCCTCGCGTCGGGGTTCGGCGTCTCGACGAAGGTCCGGGTCCGCTCCGGCGCCGCCCGAGCGGACGCGCTGGCCGATGCGCTCGCCCGCCGGCCGGAGGTGCGGTTCGTTTCGACGCTGACGGGGTCCGCGGACTGTACGGCCGAGGTCGTCCTGCCACGGGTCGGCGACCTGACCGCGTTCCTCAGCACGATCGAGGTGGACGGCCGACCCGTCGAGACCGAGGCGCTGCCGATCGTCCGGACGTTCACCGCACCCTTCACGGTCTTCCCCGGCGACGCGCTCGCGCCGACAGCGGAACGGTCCACGACCGCGAACGCGCCGGCGCCGGACCCGTCGACGGGCCAGGGCGTCACCCCGGTGCACGCCGACGCGACCCCGGAGGAGCGAGCGGTCTTCGCCGCGCTCGTCCGCGACGGCCGGAAGCCGCTCACCGACCTCGCGCGTGAGGTCGGCCGCTCGGAGGCAGCCACCCGCCGCACCCTCGAGGACCTCGTGCAGAGCGGCCGGCTCCGCATCGGGCCGCTCGTGGCGCCGTCGCTGCTCGGCCGGGCGACCGAGCTCGAGGTGTGGATCTCCGTCGCGCCCGACCGGCTGTCGGCCGCAGCCGCGCAGCTCGCCGGGCATCCGTCGGTGCACTACGCCGCGGCGTCCCTCGGCCGGTTCAACCTGATCGGACAGGCGTTCCTGCCGGACTTCGCCTCCGTCTACACGTTCAGCACCGACGTGCTCGGGGCGCTGCCCGGCGTCCGCGAGGTCGACGTGACGGTGCAGCTCCGCACCGTGAAACGGATGTGGAGCCGCATCGAGGACGGACGCTTCGTCCCGACGAGCGCCACCTCGGTTCCGGCGATCCCATGACCAGCAGCGCACGCATCGCATGACCAGCAGCGCACGAGAGGACGACATGGACGACATCGCAAGCCAGCAGCCGTGGCAGTGGGACGAGGCCACCTGGCGCGGCCACGTGGAAGAGGTCCGCGCGGGTCGCACCCTGCTGCCGCCCGAGGGACCCGAGCGGTGGCCGGGCGGTGCGCGCGTGGCGGTCGCGATCTCCTTCGACTCCGACCACGAGACCCCGTCCCTCCGCGACGGGGAGACGTCACCGGGCCGGATGGCGATGGGGGAGTACGGCGCCCGCGCTGCGGTCCCGCGCATCCTGCGCCTGCTCGACCGCTACGAGGCACCGTCCTCCTTCTACATGCCGGCCGTGTGCGCACTGCTCCGACCGGACGAAGCACCGTCCTACGTCGAGCACGGGCACGAGGTTGCGGTGCACGGCTGGATCCACGAGCGGAACACGCAGCTCGGCCACGACGACGAGCTCGACCTGCTGAGCCGCGCCGTGGACGTGCTGACGAGCCAGACCGGCGTGCGGCCGACCGGCATCCGGACGCCGTCGTGGGACTTCAGCGACTCCACCCTCGACGTCGCCCGGGAACTCGGGTTCCGGTACGACTCCTCGCTGATGGCGGACGACGACCCGTACGAGATCCTGCACCGGGGCGCCCCGACCGGGATCGTGGAGATCCCGGTGGACTGGATCCGCGACGACGCCCCCTACCTGATGATGGAACGCTTCCAGTCGCTGCGGCCGTACACGCCGCCGCACGAGGTCGGCCGCATCTGGCGCGACGAGTTCGACGTCGCACGCGCCGAGGGCGGCGTGTTCCAGCTCACCATGCACCCGCACTTCATCGGGCACCGGTCCCGCCTCGTGGTCCTCGAGGCGCTCCTCGCCCACATCCGCTCGTTCGACGACGTCTGGTTCACCACCCACGCCGGCCTCGCCGAGCACGTCGCGACCGTCAGCGGTCTCGACCCGGTGGTCACGCCCGCCACGGACGTCACCACCTGACGGACGGGAGGCTCGGTGCCAGCCCGCGCCGAGCCTCCAGTCCGCTGCTCCACCCGTTCCGCACCCCCGTTCCTCCCACCAGGAAGTCGACGCAACGATGACAGCAGAAGCACCCAACAGCACGATCGGCGCCACCGGCGCCGGATCGACGGCCGTCCACGAGACACGACTCTCGGCCCGCGGCCGCAAGGCGATCCTGGCCGGCGGCATCGGCAACGTCGTCGAGTGGATCGACTGGGCCGTCTACACCACGTTCTCCTCGGTGTTCGGCCACCACTTCTTCCCGCCGGGGAACGACGCGGCGGCGCTCCTCGCGACGCTCGCGGTCTTCGCGGTCGGCTTCGTCATGCGCCCCGTCGGTGCGGCGGTGCTCGGCGTGTACGCGGACCGGCACGGCCGCAAGAAGGGGCTGATGCTCACCATCGGGCTGATGGCCGCAGCGTCCCTCCTCATCGGCATCACGCCCGACTACGGGACGATCGGGATCGCAGCACCGATCATCCTGCTCCTGGCACGACTCGTGCAGGGCTTCTCGGCCGGTGGCGAGTTCGGGTCGTCCTCGGCGTTCCTCGTGGAGTCGGCGGCCCCGAAACGACGGGCGTTCGCCGGCTCGTGGCAGCAGGTGTCGGTCGGCGCGGGCGTCCTGATCGCCTCCGGGATCGGCGCGATCATCACGTCGGTGCTCTCGCCGGCAGCACTCGACGCGTGGGGCTGGCGCGTGGCCTTCGTCTTCTGCGCCCTCATCGGGCTGGTCGGCATCTGGCTGCGGACATCCGTCCAGGAGACCGAGTCGTTCACCGCGCAGCGGGCCCGCGACGAGGAGTCCGCCGCCCCGAAGCGCAACCCGGTCGCCGCGATGTTCCGCGACCACCCGGGCGCGACCGCACGGGTGTTCGGCATCACCATCGCCGGCACGCTGCTCTACTACATGTGGGTCTCGTACATGCCGACCTACGCGCACGTGACCACCGGGCTCCCGCTGAACCAGGCCCTCATCGCGAACGTCATCGCCATGGTCGTGTTCCTGGTGCTGCTGCCCTTCGCGGGGATCCTGTCGGACCGGATCGGTCGCAAGCCGACGATGTCGATCTTCGCCGGCGGGTTCCTGCTGTTCGCGTGGCCCGCCTTCACGTTCCTCAACGGCACGTTCTGGTCGCTGCTCATCATCCAGGTGATCGGCATCCTGTTCCTGCTCGGCTACTCGGCGAACTGCGCGGTGATCATGGCCGAGCAGTTCCCGCCGGAGGTGCGTGCCACCGGCATCGGGCTGCCGTACGCCCTCGCCGTCGCGATCTTCGGTGGCACCGCCCCGTACATCACGACCTGGATGAGCGGCGCGGGCTTCGGGAACCTGGTGTGGGTGTACTGCGCGGTCGCCGCCGCGATCGGCCTCGTCGTCTACCTGACCATGCCGGAGACGAAGGGCAAGGTGCTCCGATGACGCGGCACGTGCTCGTCACCGGGGCTGCGAGCGGGATCGGTCTCGCCGTCGCACAGCGGTTCGCCTCGCTCGGCGATCGCCTGACCCTCGTCGACCACCGTGCGGATGCGCTCGCCGCGGCCGCCGGGTCGATCGGTCCCACTCCCGTCGGCACGATCGCGGCGGACCTCCGTGACCCCGACGCGCCGACCCGAGCCGTGTCCACGGCGTGGGAGCAGGCACCGGTCGACGTCCTCGTGAACGCCGCCGGCGTCTACCCCGCGACACCGTTCCTCGAGCTCGACGCCGCAACGTGGGACTCGGTGCAGGACGTCAACGTCCGGGCGCCACTGCTGGCCACCGTCGCGCTCGCCCAGCTCGCCACGGCGGCGGGCCGGACGCCCGCCGTCGTGAACATCACCTCGGGAGCAGCGCTCCGCGCCCGACCGGGCGCCGCGCCGTACAGCACCTCGAAGGCCGCACTCGAGATGGTCACCCGGGCCAGCGCCCTCGAGCTCGGCGCCGCCGGGATCCGGGTGAACGCCGTGTCCCCGGGGTTCGTCGTCGTCGACAGCGCGGTGAACCGCGTCAGCGACGAGTACGCGGCCGCCGTCTCCCCGAACCCGCTCGGCCGTCCAGGGGAACCGTCCGACATCGCGAAGGCCGTGGTGTGGCTCGCCGACCCGGAGCAGTCCGGCTGGGTCACCGGGACGGTGCTCCGCGTCGACGGGGGATCGTCGACCGGAGCGCACACCCTGCCGCTCAGCACCGCACGAGAGGAAGTCACCGCATGACCGACACCACCCCGTACACGATCGTCGGCGCCGGCGCCATCGGGGGCACGCTCGCCGTGCACCTCCACGCCGCCGGCGTTCCCGTCCAGCTCGTCGATGCCGACCCCGACCACGTCGCAGCCGTCCGGGCCGACGGGCTCCGGCTCCGCACGGCGGACGGCGAACGGGTCGCACGGCTGCCGATCTGGCACCTCGACGATGCCGACGCGCCGCCGGTCCTCGGACCGGTGCTCCTCGCCGTCAAGGCACTCGCCACCGACGCCGCATCGGCCTGGATCGCACCCCGACTCGCGCCGGACGGGTGGGTCGCGTCGCTGCAGAACGGGCTCAACGAAGCGACCATCGCGCGGCACGTCGGGGCAGACCGCACGGTGATCGCGTTCGTCGACCTGTTCGCGGACGTCGTCGCCCCCGGCGTGGTGCAGGACGGCGGACTCGGCGCGATGGCGCTCGGTGAGTACGCCGGGGGCACGAGCGACCGGAACCGCCGACTCGCCGAGGACCTGCGGCTGTGGGGATCGCCGGTGGTCACCGACAACGTCGCCGGGTTCCTCTGGTCGAAGCTCGCGTTCGGCGCGATGCTCACGGCCACCGCGCTCGCGGACGAGGACATGAGCGTCCTCATCGACCGGAACCGTGACGTCATGGCGTCACTGGCCCGTGAAGTGCTCGCGGTCACCGAGGCGCAGGACATCGTCGCGGAGCCGTTCGACGCGTTCGAACCCGCAGCATTCGCTCCCGGCGCGGACCCGACCGTGACGTCGGCGGCGCTCGACGGCCTCGTTGCGTGGCTCGCCACACAGGCGAAGACCCGATCCGGCATCTGGCGGGACATCGCCGTCCGGCACCGGAAGACCGAGGTGCCGCTGCACTACGGACCCGTCATCGAGGCGGGGACGTCGCTCGGCGTCGCGACCCCCGGCATCCGCGCGCTCGTCGCCGAGATCGTCGCCGTCGAGGAGGGCGCGCCGATGGACGAGGACCGGATCCGCGGCCTGGTCGCTGCTGCGGAGGCAACCCGGTGACGGGGACGACCGTGCACAGCCCCCTGCTCGACGCCGCGGAGTCCCGGCGCGCCCGGATGGTCGACGACCTCGTGGCGTACGTCGAGACCGAGACCCCCTCGGACGACCTGGTGCTGCTCCGGGCCGGTCTCGCACACGTCGAGCGGTTCCTGGCAGAGAGCGTCGGGCCGTTCACCGAGCGGAAGCTGCACGAGCCCGAGCGCCACGGGCCCGTCGTGGTCGGTGACCTGGCGGCGCCCCGCCCCACCGACTCCTGGGTCGTGGTGCTCTGCCACTACGACACCGTCTGGGCAGCCGGAACGCTCGAGGGCTGGCCGGTCCGCATCGACGGTTCCCGGCTCACCGGCCCCGGTGCCTACGACATGAAGGCCGGGCTCGTGCAGTTCGCCCACGCCGTCGCCCTCCTGGACGCCCTCGACCTCGATCGGCCGAACATCCGCCTCGTGCTGAACGGCGACGAGGAGGTCGGCAGCGTCGGCTCCCGCCCGGTCATCGAGGACGTGGTCCGGCGTACCCCGGGACCGGTGCTCGTCTTCGAGGCCTCGGCCGGAGCAGACGGCGCGCTGAAGACCGCACGGAAGGGCGTCGGGCTGTTCGACGTGGACATCCGCGGCGTCGAGGTGCACGCAGGTCTCGACCCGGCCGGCGGAGCCAGCGCCGTGGACGAACTCGCCCGGGTGGTCCTCGCCCTGCACGGTGCGGCGGATCACAGCGCCGGCACCTCGCTCAACGTCGGGGTCGTCACCGGTGGGACACGGCCCAACGTCCGAGCCGGCGCGGCGACCGCCGCGCTCGACGTCAGGGTGTCGTCCGACAGTGAGGCCGCGCGGATCGATGACGTCCTCGCCGGGCTCGTGCCAGCGGCGTCCGCTGCCTCGATCACGGTCACGGGCGGGTGGAACCGTCCCGTCATGGCACGGACCGACCGGAACGTGGAGCTCTTCCGGACGGCCGAGGCCGCGGCGGCCGCGATCGGTCTCGTGGTCACCGAGACGAGCGTCGGCGGCGCCAGCGACGGGAACTTCGCGGCAGCGCTCGGCGCGGCCGTGCTCGACGGTCTCGGGGCCGTCGGGGACGGAGCCCACGCGCGGCACGAGTGGGTCGACCTCGACGCGATGGTCGAGCGGACGGCGTTGGCGGCGGAGGTGCTCCGGCGGCTCGCCTGAGGCGGGCGTGCCGCGGCGCACCGGTGCTACGGTCGGGCTGTCCGTGCACGATGCCGAGGAGGTGCTCACCATGCACTTCACCGCAGAACTGCGTCACGACGACGCACTCCTCGAACGCACCTTCGTCCTCGGCGAGATCCCCGGCATCCTCTGGACGCCCGCGACCGCCGGTCCCTCCGCTCCCGTTCCGCTGCTGCTCCTCGGACACCCCGGTCGCCTGGACGCGATGCACCCCCGGCTGCTGGCACGAGCCCGCCAAGCGGCCGAGCTGGGGTTCGCCTCGGCCACCATCGAGCTCCCGCACGCGGGGGAGCGTCCACCGTCCGCGGCGCTCGATCAGGCACGAGCCGAACTCCGGTCGGCGATCCGCGCGGGCGAGACGCCGAGCGACGACGTCGTCGACCGGCTGGTCCTGCCGCTCGTCGAGGAAGCCGTCCCGGAGTGGCGAGCGCTCGTGGATGCGGTCCTCGCCCTGCCGGAGGTGGGCGGCCCCGTCGGCTACTCCGGGGGCGTGATCGCGATCGGCACGCGACTCGCGGCGGTCGAACCGCGCGTCGTCGCCGCTGTGCTGTTCGCCGGCAGCTACGTCCCGCGTGCTGCGCTGGCCGATGCGGCGGCGGTCAGCATCCCCGTCCACGTCCTCCTGCAGTGGGACGACGCGGGGAACGACCGTCGGGCGGCGCTCGAGCTGTTCGACGTGTTCGGTTCGGCCGAGAAGACGCTCGCGGCCAACACCGGAGGTCACACCGGAGTCCCGGAGTTCGCCGGCGAGGAGGCAGCCCGGTTCTTCGCGCGACACCTCCGGAGCGCGACCAGCTGAGCGCGACGGGTGCGGACCTCAGCGGACGAGCCGCAGGGTCGTCTCGATCGGGCCGAAGCTCGAGGTGGCGCCGTCGGCGCTGAACCCGTTCCGTCGGTAGAAGGCGTGCGCGCGCGGGTTGTCGTCGGCGACCCAGAGCGACGCCGGACGCTCGCCGAGCACGGCGTCGAGCAGTGCTTGGCCCGCACCACTTCCGTGTGCTCGCGCCAGCACGTAGAGCATCGTCAGTTCTTCGGGGCGGACCGCGTCCGGACCATCAGTGGCCTCCACCGCGGCGAACCCGACGACGCCCGACCCGTCCGTCGCGACCGCGGTGGCGGTCCTGATGGACGGGTCGTCGAGGTTCGAGCGCCACATCCCGATCCGCCGTTCGACGCTGAACCACGGGTTGGTGTCCGGGTCGTCCACGAAGCGTCCGTACGTCTCACGCCACGATGTGGCGTGCACGCGGGCGATGCCCTCCGCGTCGCCGACGGTCGCGGGCCGGATCGCGGTTCCGCTGATGTCAGGTTTCCCCATGTCTCGACCGTACCGACCCTGGTCCCTCCGATAATTCTGCGTGAACTCTTCTTCAGATGTGACGGATGTTCGCCACACTGACGGTGGGCACGGCGCGCAGCCCCGAGTCCACTCCCATCCGGAGCTGCCAGCGCTGGCGGCGAAGCGAACGAAGGAACGTCCATGGGCACGATCACCACGACAGACGGCACCGAGATCTTCTTCAAGGACTGGGGCTCGGGACAGCCCATCGTGTTCAGCCACGGCTGGCCGCTGTCCGCCGATGACTGGGACACGCAGATGCTGTTCTTCCTGGCTCAGGGCTACCGGGTCATCGCGCACGACCGACGCGGTCACGGCCGATCGACCCAGACGTCGGACGGGCACGACATGGACCACTACGCGGCCGACCTCGCGGCGCTCACGGAACACCTCGACCTGCACGACGCCATCCACATCGGCCACTCCACCGGCGGCGGTGAGGTCGCCCACTACATCGCCCAGTACGGCGAGGAGCGGGTTGCCCGGGCCGTCCTGATCAGCGCCGTGCCGCCGATCATGGTGCAGACCGACGCGAACCCCGGAGGCCTTCCGAAGAGCGTCTTCGACGACCTGCAGGCGCAGCTCGCCGCGAACCGGTCGAACTTCTACCGCGCGCTGCCCTCCGGCCCGTTCTACGGCTACAACCGTCCGGGCGTCGAACCGTCGGAGGCGATCATCCAGAACTGGTGGCGCCAGGGGATGATGGGCGGCGCGAAGGCGCACTACGACGGGATCGTGGCGTTCTCGCAGACCGACTTCACCGAGGACCTGAAGAAGATCAGCGTCCCCACCCTCGTCATGCACGGTGAGGACGACCAGATCGTCCCGTTCGCGGACGCCGGCCCGCTCTCGGCGGAGCTCGTCCAGAACGGCACGCTGAAGGCCTACCCGGGCTTCCCGCACGGGATGCCGACGACGGAGGCCGACACGATCAACGCCGACATCCTGGCCTGGCTGCGCTGACTCCGGAGTGCGGCGGCCGGTCGATGGCCGCCGCACCTCGGCGCGGCGCTCAGCACGCGTCGTTGCAGAACCTCCCGACGAGCGTGAAGCTGCTCGTCGTCGGGAGCTGGACGTCCAGGTGCACCGTCGACCCGGCGGGCAGGGGGATCTGGTAGTCGCTCGTGTCGTCCAGCCCGGAGCAGGTGTCCTGCTCGAAGACCCGCGGATCCTCCTGCAGCGTGTAGCCGCCGGTGCCGGTCGAGCAGGCGAACTCCGCCATCAGGTACCGGGGGTGGGATGCGGGGACTCGGACGGTGACGTCCTCCGGTCCGGTACCGGATGCGTCCACGCCCGCAGGTGCGGCCGCCGTCGTCGGGGAGGCAGTGTGGGCTGGGGCCGTGCGGGCTGCGGCCGTGGTCGTGCCGGCGCTGGCACATCCGGTCAGCGCCGCGACGACGAGGACGGCGGTGATCGCAGCACCGACCTTGGTGGACCGTCCGTGCATGGGTGGCTCTCCGATTCCTGATCCGGCACCGTCCTCGGTGCCCCACACCGAAGAGCATCCCGGAAGTCGGGGCGCGGTGACAAGCCTCGACGGCTCCTGGAGAACCGGTCAGTCACTGTCATGATCGCCAGGAGGTCAGGAACAAGCCCGCCGAGCCGCGCAGCCCGGCCCCCGCCGCGGCCCCGCCCGACGGTCACGGCCCCGGGCCCCGCCCACGGCCCCGCCCGGCCCCGGCCGCAGCGTCGGCGGTTCAGGCCACCGTCGCCCGCTCCACGTCCAACGCCCGGTCCGCAACCCGTTGCGCGAGGATCCGGACCTCCCCGATCGCCGTGGTCTCCCACAGCGCCCCACGGAGCGCGTGCCCGATCCCGAGCAGCCGCCCGTCGGCCACACCGTGCACGTCGCGGAGGGCCCCGCTCGCATCGGCGTCCGGCCCGAGCCCGACGGGCTCCGGCACGATCCGCCCCGCCGCCAGGAGCGCGTCCACCACCGGGCTCCACCCCGGCGTGGTGACCGCGGCCGGCCCCGTGCAGAACACCACGACGTCGTACGCCGCCGGGTCCGCGTCGCGCTCGTACCGCAGGGTGCCGGCGTCGACGAGCGCGGTGAGCTCGGCGTGCACGGACGGTGCCATCCGGTGCCGGTGCACGTCCCACCGTCGTGCGAAGTGCGACAGGAACCGTCGCCGTTCCGGCTCGCTGAGTCCGAGCCAGTGGTCCATGAGCCGCGGGCGGATCCCGTCGATGACCGGCTGCCAGGGGGCGCCGTCGGCGTCGGCCGCGACGAGCTGTGCCCGCAGGTCCGATGCGAGCGAACCGAGGGAGCGCGCGTCCGGGGAGAGTCCCGGTCCGGGTGCGGCGGGGGAGTCGAGGTGCACGGCCGGCACGAGCAGGTGCCGGCTGGTCGCGGTGAGGCGGATGCCGTCGTCGCGACGGGCGAGCGACGTGGCGACGTCGACCATGGTGAGTCCGGTCCCGATCAACAGGACGGAGGCTCCTGCCGTGATCCCGGCGATCGCCCCCGGCTCCCAGGGGTCGTCGATCTGCACCGCAGCTCCGGTCTGCCAGGTGGCGGGCGGCGGGTTGCCGATGGCGAGGACGGCGACGTCGGCATCGATGGTGGTGCCGTCGGTGAGGGTGACCGACGCCCCGGCGTCGTCCACGCGGAGGTCGACGGCGTCGCCCTGGACGGCGCGCACGCGGCCGTCGGACCGGGCGACGAGTCGCGCCCAGACGTCCTCGAGGTAGTCGCCGAAGAACCGGCGTTCGATGAAGTCCCCGGGGGCGAGTTCGCGACCGTGCTCGGCGGCCCAGCGCAGGAAGTGGGTGTCGTCCTCGGCGCTGACGCTCATCTTGCCCGCCGGGCTGTTCAGCCGGTGGTGCTCGTCGGCACGGCCGTACGCCACGCCCCGTCCGATCGTCGGTTCCGCGGCGACCACGGTGATCGTGGGGGACTCGGCACCGCGGGCGAGCGACCGTTCCTCGAGCGCGACCGCGACGTACACCGCGCTCGCTCCACCACCGACGATGACGATCGACGTCCCGGTCACGTGTTCCTCCGCCTCCCGCGCACCGTCCGGCACGCGTCTCCACCGACGCTAGTGGCTCACCCGTGGCCGCGCGGCGACGATGCGGTCCGCGCCGACCCGGATCGCCTGGACCAGCTCGGTCATCGCGACGCTCGGCGGGCCCGTCCGCGACACCAGGGTGAACTCGGTGGGGCCGGGGTCGGGGAGCCCGACGAGGGGGACGAGTCCCGGCGGCAGGATGGCGCCGGCGTGCACCGTGACGCCGAGGCCCGCTGCGACCGCGGCGCGGATGCCCTGCTGGCTCGCCGAGACGCACGTGATCCGGTAGTGCAGCCCGGCGCGCTCGAGCGCGCCGATCGCGGCCTCCCGCGTGACGCTCGGCCCCGGGTAGGTCACCAGGCGGACCGGTTCTCCGGGGACGACCCGGTCGTCCGGACGCCCGGCCCAGACCAGGTCGTCGCGGAACACCAGGTCGCCGACGTCCTCGGTCGGGCGGCGCTTCACGAGCGCGAGGTCGAGCCGGTTGTTCCGCACCTCGTCGCGGAGCTCACCGGTCAGCCCGACGCGGAGCTCGAGGTCGACCGCCGGGAACGCCGTCCGGAAGTCGAGCAGGATGTCCGGCAGCCCGGTGGCGACGATGTCCTCGGACGCGCCGAACCGGATGTGGCCGGCGAGCCCGGTGTCGGTGAAGTAGGCGGCCGCCTGACCCTGGGCGGCCAGGATCTCGCGGGCGAAGCGGACCATCGCGACGCCGTCCGGGGTGAGCTCGACCGTCTGTGTGCCGCGGCGGAACAGCTGCCGACCGGTCTGCTGCTCCAACCGGGCGACGTGCCCGCTCACGGTGGACTGGCGGATCCCGAGGTCCTTCGCCGCGGCGGTGAACCCGCCGGTGCGCTCGATCGCCAGGAACGTCTGCAGCAGTGTCGTCTCGAACACCGGGCCGTCCTCTCATCGTGGATCGTGATGACCCTACCCGGCCTGCGCGGGGGATCCGATGGGCTCCCGGTCCTCCCTCGGGTGCTCGTCGTCCTGTGCGCTGAGGTACAGGCGGTGGCTCGTGATGATCAGGGACAGCCAGCCCGCGCCGGTGACCCAGCCCACCGCGACGTCGGTGAACCAGTGCGCGCCGAGCAGCACCCGGGACAGACCGACCGTGACGGCCGTGCCGGCCGCTGCCCCGATCACCGCCGCCTGCGGGCCGTCGTCCCGTTGCCGGAGCGCGAACAGGTAGGCCAGGACCCCGAGGATCGTCGTCGCGTTCAGGGTGTGCCCGGACGGGAACGACGGGGACTTCTCGAACGGCGGGATGGCGTCGCGGCGGTGCGGCCGGTTCCGCTTGATGAGGTCCTTGCCGACGAGGGTCATCGCGAGCGAACCGGCTCCCGCGGCGACGAGGAGCACCACGGGGCTCGCGCGGCGCTCCCGGACCGCGAACGCGACCGCCGACCCGATGGTCAACGCCGGCATCGCGACGGGGCCGAAGACGTGCGCGATGCCCGCGGCGGCACCGTCGGCGACCGGGGAACGGAGCCGCTTGGCCCGCTCGAGCACCGGACGGTCGAGGCTCGCGATGCCGTCCTTGCCGGTGACCCCGTCGTAGATGTACGCCGCACCGGCCGTCGCCGCGACGGCGATGCTGCCGCCGACGGCGAGGGTCGCGACGAGGGCACGGCGGGCGCCGATCCGGTCGGCGACCCGCTGGTGTCGCGACGCCAGCCGCCTGCCGGCGCGGCTGCGCCACTCGGTGAGGTCGCGGCGGCCGATCCGCCGGTCGTGGGGGGTCGGGCTGGTGGACGCGGCGTCGGTCATCCCACCACCATGGCCCGACCCGAGGTCGCGCGTGCTCACGCGACGCTGCGCAGCGCGGCCGCCGGGCGCAGTCGGGATGCGCGCCACCCGCCGAAGGCGCCGGCGAGTGATCCGCCGAGGACGGAGAGCCCGACGGCGACGAGGACGATCCCCGCCGTGATCGGGATCTGCAGGACGATGTCGCTCGCCACGCTCGACGACGCGGCTGCCCCCGGACCACCGGCACCGGCACCGCCGCCCGCCGTCGTGGAGGCGGTGGAGAGCGTCGGGGCGATGACGTTGACGACGATGATCCCGATGATCCCCGCCGCCGCACCGATCGCGCCGCCGATGAGCCCGGTCACCATCGACTCGCCGGCGACCTGCCGCACGATCCGGCCGTTCGACCACCCGATCGCCTTCAGCGTGCCGAACTCCCGCGTGCGCCGGGTCACACCGGACACGGTGAACAGGATCGCGATCGCGAACGCCGCCGCGAGGACGAGCAGGGACAACCAGGTCCCGAGGTTCGACAGCAGGTTCGACACCGTCGCCAGCGACCCGGAGATGCTCGACGCGAGGTCGGCCTGCGTGGAGACCGTCGCCTTCGGCAGCGCCGTCTCGATGGCGGCCTTGACGGTGCTGACGTCGGACGCCGAGGTCGCGGCGACGGAGATGTCGCTGATCTTCCCCGTCAGACCGGAGAGCGCCTGGGCGGTGTCGAGCGGGATGTAGGTGTCGGTCGCGGTGGCGGAGTCCGACGAGGTCGACGCCACGATGCCGACGACGCTGAACGTGGTGCCGCCGATGTCGAGCGTGTCACCCACGTCGAGGTCGGCACCGGTGGCGTAGGTGCTGTCGAGCACGACCACGTCCTCGCCGTCGTCGCTCGACTTCAGGTACCGGCCACCGGAGAGCTCCGTCGAGGACATCGGACCGACCGTCGTCGCGGCGGTGGAGATGCCCGTCACCGTGAAGGAGTCGACGCTGAAGGCGCTGTCCCCGGTCCCGGACGCCGACGGAGCCGCGGTCGACCCGGACGACGGTGCGGCCGTCGAGCCGGACGTCGGCGCCTTCCCGATCGACCCGGAGAACGCGCTGTTCTGCAGCGACAGCGTCGCGGTCGCCGCGCTGACCCCGTCGATCGCCTCGACCTTCGTCAGTGCACTCGCGCTGTACGTCGCGGTGCCCATCGCCGCGGAGAGCGTGCTCTTCGCCACGCTCGTGTCCCCGCTGGAGTCGTCGGTCGACCCGTCGCCGGACCCGAAGTCGAACTGCTGCGGCCCGCCGGAACCGGCCGTCGCCGCCTGCGTGACGGTGATGTCGGTCCCGACGCCGTACACGGACTCGAGCGCGGTGGACTGGGCCTTCGCAACGCCGGCGGAGAACCCGCTGACGACGATGACGAGCGCGATCGCGAGGGCCATGCCCAGCGCGATGACGACGCTCTGCTTCTTCCTGTTGACGAGTTCTCGTCGGAGGTACGCGAGGAACATCTGGACTCCCGGTTCGGTGGGTCGGCGGATGCCCGACGCTACGAACGGGGACGTGCAGCGACCCGGCAGCCGCCGGAGGACCGCCTAAGAGCGACCGAGCGTCGGGTCGACCAGCACCTTGGTCTCCTTGCTCGTCCCGCTCCCGAGGTCCCGGAGCACGGCCTCGAGCCCGTCCAGTCCGACGGTGGCGGTGTGCAGCACGTCGACGTCGACCGCGCCCGACGCGATCGCCGCCATCGCCCCGACGAAGTCCTCGTGGGTGTAGGCGAGCGAGCCGATCACGGTCAGCTGCCGGCTCTGCCAGTCGCCGTAGCTCACCTCGGAGGTCGTCATCGGGTACCCGAGCAGCGCGAGCGTGCCGCCCCGACGAACCAGCTCCGCGGACGCCTGGAACAGCGTCGGCGCTCCGGTGCACTCGTAGAGGACGTCGGCCCCGAGCCCGTCGCTGACGCGCTGCAGGTGCGCGCGGAAGTCGTCGCCGGGCGCGAAGACCGCATCGAAGCCGAGCGCCGTCGCGGTGGCGCGGCGAGCTGCGTTCGGCTCGACGACGATCACGGTGCGGGCCCCGGCATGCCGCGCGTGCTGGGCGGTGAGCAGACCGATCGGACCGGCGCCCTGCACGACCACGACGGCACCGAGTCGCTGTCCCGCGCGGCGGACGGCGTGGAACGTGACGGTGGTCGGCTCGACGAGGCCGGCCTGCTCGTCCGTGAGCCCGTCGAGCAGCGGCTGCACGCGGCGCTCCGAGACGACGACCTCGGTCGCGAACGCCCCGTGTGCCGGAGCGTCCGGGTCGATGCCGTTCGCCTCCTGGTACACGAGCTCGCACTGGTCCGTCTGGCCGGCGCGGCAGTACGCGCAGCGCCCGCACGCGGGACCGACGCTCGCGACGACGCGCTGCCCGACCTGGATGGTCGAGACGCCCTCACCGACGGCGGTGACCGTGCCGGTCCACTCGTGCCCGAAGACCGCGGGCGGCAGGAACTCCGGCGCCTGGAAACCGTGCACGTCCGTCCCGCAGACGCCGACGTAGCGCACCCGGACGACGACCCGGCCCACTGGTGGAGCAGCGACCTCCTCGTGGTCGACGGTCAGGGTGTCGGGTTCGACGACGTGGGCGTACGTGGCGGTCATACCGCCACAGTAATCCGACAGGCGTCGTGTAGTCCGCGGACGGCGACGGCGGACGGGAGGCACGGGGCGGGCCCGACCCGTGCCTCCCGTCCGGTTGATGGCTAGGTTCAGGGCCATGGATGCAACGCAGCAGACCGTCACCACCCCCGACGGCACCGCGATCGCGGTGACCCGCCGCCACGGCGGCGGCCAGGCCGTCGTGTTCCTGCACGCCGGGGTCGCCGACCGCAGGTCGTGGGACGCGGTCGCCGCGCTCCTCGACGACGACGACCTCGACCTGGTCGCCTACGACCGCCGTGGGTACGGCGAGACACCCGCCGCTGACGACCCGGCCTCGTTCACGCACGCGGCGGACCTGCTCACGGTCCTCGACGCACTCGGGCTCGACCGGGTGTTCCTGGTCGGGAACTCGATGGGCGGGGCGCTCGCGCTCGACGCGGCGCTGCTCCTGCCCGAGCAGGTCACCGGGCTGCTGCTCATCGGCGCCGGGGTGTCCGGCATGACCGACGACGACACCCCGTTCGACTGGGAGCTCGACCCCGCGACGGAGCCCCTGCTCGACCGCGCCGAGGACGCCTCCGCGGACGTCGAGGCGCGGATCGCCGCCCTCGCGCACCTGTGGCTCGACGGGCCCGTCGCACCCGAGGGACGCGTCGGCGGCGCGCCCAGGGAGTTGTTCGCGGACATGAACCGGCGGATCCTCGAGGTGGGCGCGCCGGACTCCGCGGGGGACAACGGCATCGAGGCCTGGACGCGACTCGGCGAGGTGTCCGCCCCGGTGACGTGCACGTGGGGCGACCTCGACATCCCCGCGGACCTGCCGTTCTACGCGGAGATCGCGCGGCGGCTCGACCAAGGGCCGGCGCGGGTGCTCCCCGGCGTGGCGCACCTACCGGGGCTCGAGCAGCCCGACCTCGTCGCGGGCCTGGTGCGGGACACGCTGCCGCGCTGACGCGACGACGACCCACGCCGCGGCGCGGGCCGTAGGGTCGTGGGCGTGACTGTGACGATCGCGGGCTGCGGCGACCTCGGCATCGAGACGGGGCTGCGGTTCGCGGCGGCGGGGCACCGGGTGGTGGGGCTGCGGCGTCGCGCCGAGCTGGTCCCGGCGCCGATCGAGGGCCGTGCCGCGGATCTCCGGGGTTCCGTCCCGCCGATCGACGCGGACACCTCGGTGCTCGTCGTCGCGCTCGCCGCGGGGTCGCGCGACGTCGAGGAGTACCGCGCGACCTACGTCGACGGGCTCCGGAACGTGCTCGACGGGGTCGATGCGGCCGGAGCGTCGCCGCGGGTGCTCCTCGTCTCGTCCACCTCGGCGACCGGCGGCAGTGGGACCGGGGACGTGCTGCTCGAGGCCGAAGCGTTGCTGCGCTCGCGGGTGCCGAGTGGCACCGTCGTGCGCCTGTCCGGGATCTACGGACCTGGTCGCACCCGACTCGTCGACCAGGTGCGGACCGGGACCGCGGTGCTCGCGCCGACACCGGACGGCTCCCGGATGACCAACCGGATCCACCGCGACGACGCTGCTGCCGTGCTCGTGCACCTCGCGTCGTTGGACGACCTGCCGCCGCTCGTGATCGGCACGGACGACCAGCCCGTCCGGCTCGACGAGGTGTACCGGTTCCTGGCCGCCTCGCTCGGGGTGTCGCTCGAGGTCGCACCAGCAGCGAGCGTGGGTGGCGGTGTGCCCCTGTCGAACGCGGTGCTGCGGTCGACCGGGTTCACGTTCACGTACCCGACGTACCGCGAGGGCTACCGTGCCGTGCTCGCCGGGGAGGGCGTCCGCCACCGGTGATGAGCGCCGCGGCGACCGCGCGGGCGACCGCCGTGTCGTAGCCGGGGTCGCGCAGGCGCATCGCCAGCGTGCCGGAGACGACGAGCGTCAGCTGCTCGCCGACCGCGGCGGCCCGGTCACCGACCAGCGGCGAGGCGAGCGTGGTCAGGCGCGTCCGCAGCCCCGACGTCTCGGTGTCGAGCACCGCGCGGATCTCGGCGGGAGCGTCGGCGTACTCCGAGGCCGTGCCGAGGAACGCGCACCACCGGGAGGCGTCGGACCGGGTGCGGAAGGCGTCGAGCGCGTCGAAGACGGCCAGCAGCCGCTCGAGCGGGTCGGTCCGGTGCGCGACCGCGGCGGCCCAGGTGTCCTCCCAGTCCCGGTGCCGGCGCGCCAGTGTCGCGGCCACCAGGGACTCCTTGCTCGCGTACCCCCGGTACAGCGTGGCCGAGGAGATCCCGGCGCGCTCGAGGACGGCGTCCACGGAGGTCGCCGCGATGCCGTGGGCGAAGAAGAGCTCCTCCGCGGCGTCGAGCAGCTTCTGCTCCGTCCCTGAACGCATGGCCATACCAGCACCCTAGACTCCGAAAAGTGAAACGATCGTTTTTGTTCGTGCCGGCGGCCACAGCGCTCATCGCCGTGACGTACGGACTCGTCCGCCTCGCGTACGGCCTGGTGCTGCCGGACGTGCAGGGGGATCTGCACCTCGGCTCGACCGGGGCCGGGTGGATCTCCGCCGGCGCCTCGGTCATGTACTGCGTCGGCGCGGTCGTCGGGTTCCTCCTCGCGTCCCGGTACCCGCGATCGCTCGTGGTGCTCGCGGCGGCCACGGCGGGCATCGGGTCGGCCGGGGTCGCCGCGAGCGGGAACAGCGCCGTGTTCGGGGCCGCCGCGGTGCTCGCGTCCGCGGGTGCCGGGCTCGCCTCGCCGGCACTCGTCCGCCTCGTCGTCCGCAACACCCGCGCCGATGCGGTCGCCCGGACGCAGTCGATCGTCAACGCGGGGACCGGGCCGGGGCTCGTCGTGGCGGGCGTCCTCGCGCTCGTGCTGCTGCCGGAGTGGCGGACCGCGTGGGTGATCAGCGCCGTGTGCGCGTTCCTGGCCGGCGCGGCGGTGCTGTGGTCGGACCGCGCAGCGCCGGGCGCGCCGAGCGAGCGGCCGTCCCTGCCGTCCGGCGACTGGTGGTCGCGGCACCGCGGACTCCTCCTCGGGGCGCTCCTGCTCGGCGCCGGGTCCGCCGCCGTCTGGAACTCCGGCCGCGCGGTGCTGATCGCGAGCGGTGCCGACCGCACCACCTCGGTGCTGGCCTGGATCGCGCTGGGTCTCGGTGGCGCCGCCGTGATCGTGACGGAGCGGTGGATCGGTCGGCGGTCGCCGTCGCGGGCGTGGGCCGTCACCGCGCTCGGCGTGGTGGTCGGCACCCTCGCGCTCGGCGTCGCACCCGCGGTGGTCCCCGTCGCGCTCGTGGCGTGCGTGCTGTTCGGCTGGGGCTACACGGCCGCCACCGGGGCGTTGATCGCCTGGACGAGCGAACTCGACCAGGAGCACGCGCCGTCGGGCACCTCGATGCTGTTCGTCACCCTCGTGCTCGGGCAGGCACTGGGCGCCGCCGCTGCCGGCGTCGTCGTGGACACCGCGGGCTACGGGGTGATGTTCGTCCTCGCCGCGGCGGTCACCACGGCGGGAGTGGTGGTCCCGACCCTCGCCACGCGCCGGGCACACCCGACGCGACGAGCGGTACGGCAGGATGGTCTCCCGTGAACGGACAACCCCAGCAGCCGAAGTGGCGGACCACGTGGTCGACGATCCAGGTCGGCGTGCTGTCCGCCGCCGTGATCACCTGCATCGTGCTGCTCGTCGTCGGCGACCGCACGCTGGCCCGCGTGTGGGCGGTCGCGCTCGTCTTCTTCGGGATCGCGCTCCTCGGGCACATCGCGTTCCTGCTGTACACCCGGCACACGGAACGCGACCGGCCCTGAACCGGGACCGGCCGCGCTCGGACGTGGTTCGCGGTCAGGGTGTGACCATGCCGCCGTTCACGTTGAGCGTCTCACCCGCGACGTAACTCGATTCCTGCGACGCCAGGAAGACGTACGCCGGTGCGAGCTCCGCCGGCTGCCCGGCGCGGCCCATCGGCGACTCGCTGCTGCCGAACTCGGGCAGCGACTCCGGGTCGACGCCGCCGGTGACCTGCAGCACCGACCAGGTCGGTCCCGGGGCGACGACGTTCACGCGGATGCCGCGCTCGACGAGCAGCTGTGAGAGCCCCTTCGAGAGGTTGTTGATCGCGCCCTTCGTCGCCGCGTAGTCGAGGCGGTCCGGGGCGGGCTTGTACGCCTCCATCGACGCGGTCGTGGTGATCGTCGCCCCCGGGTGCAGGTGGGGCAGTGCCGCCTTCACGAGTCGGAACAGGGCGAACACGTTGACGTCGAACGTCTCCTCGAACTGCTCGTCGGTGACGTCGAGCACGTCCGGTTGCCAGCGCTGCTTGCCGGCGACGCTGACCACGGCGTCGATCCCGCCGAGCCCGGCCACGGCCTCCTCGACGAGCCGTCCCGCGTAGGAGCGATCCCGCAGGTCGCCGGGGATCGCGACCGCCGTGCGTCCGGCCGCGCGGATCTGTTCGATGACGTGGTCGGCGTCCTCCTGCTCGTCCGGCAGGTAGGCGAGCGCCACGTCGGCGCCCTCACGGGCGAACGCGATGGCGACGGCGCCGCCGATCCCGGAGTCCGCCCCGGTGATCAGGGCCTTCCGGCCGGCGAGCCGGCCGGTCCCGCGGTAGCTCGACTCGCCGAGGTCCGGAACCGGCGTCATCCTGGACTGGAGGCCCGGCTCGGCCTGCGTCTGCGGCTGCGGGCTGACATCGGGGTAGCGCGAGCGGGGGTCGCCGAACTCGTACTGGTCGGTGGGCATCAGTTGGCCTCCAATTCGTTCGACGCCCAGCGAACCCGGGTGGCCCTCGGAACACGTCCAGCGAGGTCGGCGCCGCGGGGGAGTAGGCAAAAGCGACAGTGCTCGGCGCTGGACCGACGAGCACTGTCGCTTTCGTGGACCTGATCAGCCAGAACCGGGGTCGTCCGGAACCGGGGTCAGGCGGAGACGGGGTCGACCTGCAGCACCGAGGCGATGCTGCCCGCGCGGGCGCCCTCGTACGCGGCGAGGATCATGCCGAGCACCGCGATGCCCTCACGCTCGGTGTGGATCGGTCGGGTGCCGTCCCGGAGGCACGCCCCGAACGCGCCGATCTCCGCCGCGAAGGTGTCGACCTCCTCGAACGTGACGGTCTCGCTGGTGCCGTCGAGCAGGTCCCACCGCAGGGTGGTGCCGTCGCTCGTCAGGGACCCGAGCTCCCCGACGACGCTGAACCGTTCCGTCCCGGCGGCCGGCTCGTAGGCCCAGCTCGTGACGAGCTGGCCGACGGCGCCGTTGTCGAAGCGGAACAGCGCCTGCGCGGAGTCCTCGCCCTCCATGAACGTCAGACGGTGCGTGGAGAGCATCGCGGTTGCCTGCACCGGGACGCCGCCGGCGAGGTGCATCATCAGGTAGCTGGGGTGGTAGCCGGTGTCGATGAGCTCCCCGCCGCCGCTCGTCGACGCGTGTGCACGCCAGCCCATGTTCGTCGGGTCGAAGTGGTTGCGGAAGCTGTCCGTGGTGCGGACCTCGTACACGGTGCCGAGCGCGCCGCTGTCGATGAGTTCCTTGGCGCGGGCGACGGCGGGCATGAACAGCTGGTTGTGGGCGCACATCAGGGTGACGCCGGCCTCGGCGATCGCGGCCTGCACGTCGCGTGCTTCCTCCGGGGTGAGGCAGAGGGGCTTCTCGCAGAGGACGTGCTTGCCGGCCTGCGCCGCGGCGACGATGGCGTCGCGGTGCAGGTGGTGCGGCAGGCAGATGTCGACGGCGTCGATGTCGGCGCGCTCGAGCATCTCCCGGTAGTCGGTGAAGGACGGCACGCCGAGCTCCTCGCCGCGTGCGGACGCGGTGGCCTCGAAGGCGTCCGCCACCGCGGTGATGCGGATCAGGTCCGGGTGCTGGGCGTACCCGTTGATGTGGACGGTGGCGATCCCGCCGCCGCCGATGAGTCCGACGCGGATGGTGTCGGTGGACATGGTGACTCCTGTTGGTGCTGGGGGGCGTACTGGTGGTCGGTCAGGCGGCGACGGGGGTCCGAGCCGCCTCGTTCGCGGCGACGACGAGCCTCGTGAGCTCGACGGCGCGCGCGATGTTGTCGTCGGCACGTGTGCCGGTGGTGATGTGGTCCACCCACTGGCCGAAGGCGTCCTGCGCGTCCTCGGGGACCGGGATGGTGACCGGCTCGTCGCCGTAGGCCGACCCGCCGGCGGTGAGCCGGGCCTCCAGGTCGGAGAACGAGAGCCAGCCAGCGGTCCCGGCCACGTCGATCGTGAACGGGGTGCCCGCGACGAAGCCGGCCTCGATGATGCCGATGGCCTGCGAGGGGTAGCCGACGGTGACGACGGCGTGGTCCTCGACGGCACGGCCGGTGACGGAGCGGTAGACGGCCTCGACCGTGTCGGGGCGGGCGCCGAGGAACAGCTGCGTGAGGTACACGGGGTGGCAGCCGAGGTCGGTGAGTGCGCCGCCGATCGCGGTCGACGGGTCGAAGAAGCGCTCCGGGAGCCACGGCCGGACGGCGCCGTCGTGGGAGAGCCGGACGCGGGCGTGGTTGACCTCGCCGAGGCGGCCCGACGCGATCTCGTCGAGGATCGCCTGCGTGTACCCGTGGTACAGGCGGGGGAGCGAGACGATGAGCTTGACCCCGGCGGCGTCGCAGGTGGCGACGATCTCCTCGCACTCCTCCACCGTCGGGGCGAGGAGCTTCTCGGTGAAGACGTGCTTGCCGGCGCGGGCTGCGCGGGTGATGACGTCGCGGTGCGCGTCGGTGGACGTGGTGATCGTGACCGCGTCGACGTCGTCGCGGGCGAGCAGGGCGTCGAGGTCGTCGGTGAACTCGACGCCGAACTGCGCTGCTCCCTCCTGCCCGCGGGCGATGTCGTCGTCCCACACGGCGACGAGCTCGGTGCCGGGGTGCTCGACGGTCTGGCGGGCGTAGTCGCCGGCGTGGACGTGCCAGAAGCCGAGGACGGCGACGCGGATCGGTGTGGTGGTGCTGGGCATGGTTGCCTTTCGCGGCTCCGGGTCAGACCCGGACCTTGTCGTAGTCCTTGGGCAGGGTGAACGGGCAGTAGGTCTGCATCATCGGGTCGACACGCGCCTGGGCACGCTCGACCGCCTCCTGTGGCGACGCGGTGCCGAGCAGGACGCTCGAGCGGGCGTCGGCGAGGGAGTCCCACCACGCGCCACCGACGGGCAGTGGCGGGCGGCAGGTGGAGGTGGGCATGGCCTCGACGAAGTACTCGATCGACTTCGCCGAGCCCTTGGGGTCCTTCAGTGCCGCGATGTTCGAGGGCACCGTCGTCGCCGGTGGCATGTAGATCTCCTGGCCGCGCTTGCTCGTGTAGTACTTCATGAACTCCCACACGGCGCGGTTCTTCTTCGACCCCTTCGGCAGGCACAGCGCGAAGCCGCCGGACCACGTGTACGGGTCGTCGCCCTGCTCCATGGTGGGCAGGTAGGTGACGCCCCACTCGAGGTCCTTGACGTAGTTGTCGAAGGTCTGGATGGTCGACGGGACGCTCACCATGAACGCCAGGCGGTTGTTCTGGAACGAGGTCTGCGCGGGCGGGTGCCCGGTCGGCTCGTACGTGGCCTGGAACGTGTCCGTGGCCTTGTAGTTCAACTGCTTCGCCCAGTCGTCGTAGAACTCGAAGATCTTCCGGACCTTCGGGTCGTTCATCGTCATGCCGCACTGCTGCTGGTCGAAGTACGTCGCGCCGAAGCCGAGGCCCCACGTGAACGGCCAGCCTTCGCCGTACCAGGGGATGAAGCCCATGTGCGTGTAGTCGGCGCCGTCCTTCTTCGACAGCTGGTCGTTCAGCTCCGCCATCCGGGCCATCGTGACCGGGCCGTTCTGCTTCCAGTCGAACTCGTCCTGGTCGATGCCGGCGTCGCGGAGCATCTTCCGGTTCACGAAGAGCCCGCGGGCGTCGGTGTCGAACGGCAGCCCGTACGTGTTGCCCTGGTAGGTGAGCTCCCCGACGGTGAAGCCGAGCCAGTCGGCGAGGAACTCCTCCTTGGACTTGTCCTCGAACTCGTCGATGAGCCCGTCGATCGGTTCGATCAGGCCGATCGCGGCGTACTGGGCCGCGCTGAACCGGTCGAGCAGCCAGAGGTCGGGTGCGGTCCCACCGCGGACGGCCGTGATGACGCTCGTGGCGTCGCCGGTGCCCTGGGAGGGGACCTGGTTCACGTCGACCTTGATGTCCGGGTGCAGCTTGTTGAAGTCCCGGATCATCTTCGTCTGGTACGGGACGAACGTGCCCGTGACGCCCCACAGTGAGACGGTGTTCGGGTCGCTCTTGGCCCCGGAACCCGCAGCGCACGACGCGGCGAGGAGGGCGAGGGCTCCGGCACCGCCGGCGGCTGCGGCGCTCCGGATGAACGTGCGGCGGTCGAATGCGTTGCTCACTTAAAGCTCCCGATCTGGATGCCCTTGAGGAAGGTCCGCTGGAAGAAGAAGAAGAGGATCACGAGCGGCAGGATGATGAGGACCGAGGCCGCCATCAGCTGGTTGAACTGGAAGTCCCCGGCGTTGTTGAGGCGGAACACCTGCAGGCCGATGGACAGCGTCTGCACGCTCTGGTCCTGCAGGTAGATCAGCGGCCCGAGGAAGTCGTTCCACGCGCCGACCGCGGCGAAGATGCCGACGGTGACCAGCGCGGCACGGGCCTGCGGGAACACGATCCGCCAGAGGATGCGCCACTCCGACGCACCGTCCATGCGGGCGGCGTCGAGCAGGTCCTTCGGGATCTGCAACAGGAACTGCCGGAGCAGGAACACGTAGAACGCGGACCCGAACAGGCTCGGGACGACGAGCGGCAGGAAGGTGTTGATCCAGCCGAGCCGCGCGTAGAGGTCGAACATCGGGATGAGCGTCACCGGGAACGGGATGAACAGCGTCGCCAGGACGACGTAGAACAACCGGTCACGGCCACGCCACTGGATGCACGAGAACCCGTACGCGATGACCAGGTTGGACACCATCGAGAACACCGTCACGAGCACCGTGATGATCAGCGTGTTCCGGAAGAACGTGAAGAACGGCATCGCGTTCACGGCGTCCGCGAAGTTCGACCAGTCCAGCCACTTCGGGAACCAGGTGGGCGGGAAGGCGCCGAGTTCCGCGTTCCCCTTCAGCGCGGAGATGATCATCCAGTAGATCGGGATGAGGAACAGCAGGCTCATCGCGATGAGGACCACACGGGCCCCGATCGACGACCACGGGGACCGGATCGAACCGTCGGCGTTCCGGGAGCGTTCGCCCTTCCGACCGGCGCGGCCCTTCGGCCGGACCGTCTCCAACGACGAGGTCACGGTCTCGTCCTTCGTTGCGTGCAGCGTCATCGCCTACTCCCCGCTCACGTCGTAGTTCACGAACCGCTTGGACAGCCAGTACACGAGCCCGGAGAGGAGCATGCCGGCGATGAACAGCAGGACCGCCATCGCGCTCGCGAACCCGAGCTGCGCGTAGCTGAAGGCGTTCTTGTAGAGGTAGAGCATGTAGAACAACGTCCCGTTGTCCGGTGACCCGAGACCACCGGTCCCGGACGAGATCACGTACGCCTCGGTGAACACCTGCAGGCCGTTGCTGATCCCGGTGATCAGGTTGAACAGGATCGCCGGGGAGATCAGCGGCAGCGTCAGTGCGAAGAACTGCCGCATCGGGCCGGCACCGTCGACACGGGCTGCCTCGTACAGGGTCTTCGGGATGCCGCGCATGCCGGCCAGGAACACCAGCGCCGCGTTGCCGGCACCCATCTGCGCCAGCGCGACGATGACGAGCTTCGCCGTCGTCGGGTCACCGAGCAGGTTCGTCGCCGGGACCCCGACGAGCTTCAGCGCCTGGTTCACGATGCCCGTCTGCGGGTTCACCAGCACGACGAAGATGAACGCGAGCGCGAACGTCGGGATGAGCGACGGGATGTAGAGCGCCGTCCGGTACCAGCTGATCTCCTTGACGTCCTGGTTCATCGCCAGGGCGATCACGATCGCGACGACGATCCCCACCGGGACGGCGATGACCGCGTAGAACAGGGTGTTCTCCACCGCGGTGTGCACCAGCGGGTCGATCACCGCCGCCACGTAGTTGCCGAACCCGACGAACGTCGCCGCGTTCATGCCCGAGTAGCGGGTGAGGCTGATCACGAAGGAGTAGATCAGCGGGTACGCGATGAAGACCAGCACCCCGAAGATCCACGGGGAGATGAACGCGATCCCGATGCGGAGTCGTCGTTTCTCCGCCGCGGTCCAGGGGTGTTTCTTCCCCGCGCGTCGACCGGTGCTGCTGGTCGAGGTCGCGGGTCGCACTGCGGTGTCCGGGCGAGCGGTCGTCGTCACGGGCGTCCCTTCGGGTTCCCCTCGGCCACCTCACTGTGACCGCGGGCGCCGCCACCTCGGTGTGGCTGCTGACGAGAGTGTTCAATCCAATTGATTGACAAATTCGCTTGGAGAGTGATGCTAGGGAGCATGACCGGAACTCGTCAAGCAGCAACGCCCTGAGATGTCTGCAGGGCAGAACCACACGTCCATCGGCGCGCACAACCGCGCCGTGGTGCTCGACATCGTGCGCCGGAACGGACCCGTCACGCGCACCGACCTCCGCGACCGGACCGGCCTCACCGCACAGACCGTGTCGAACATCGCCGCACGCCTGGTCGCCGACGGGCTCGTCCGCGAGGACGGCCGCGCGCTGACGCTCGACCCCGACGGCCGCTTCGGCATCGGCATCCACCTCGACCCCGCGCAGGTCACGGTCGTCCTCGTCGACCTGGCCGGAGGACTCGTCGAGGAACGGTCCCTCGGCGCAGCCGACACCGACGACCCGACGTCCACCATCGACGCGATGGCCGACGCCGTCGACGACCTGCTGACCCGCACCGACCGCAGCCGCACCCGCGCCGACCGCACGCGCGCCCGCACCCGCACCGACCGCACCCGCGCCCGCACCGCCGGCATCGGGGTCGCCGTCCCCGGCCCGATCCACCCCGGCGGCAGCACCCTCGGCCGCCCCGCACAGCTCACCGCATGGGCCGGCATCCCGATCGCCGCCGAACTCACCGCACGCACCGCCCTCCCCGTCCTCGTCGAGAAGGACGTCGTCGCCAGCGCCCTCGCCGAGTGGTGGACCGCATCGAGCACCGACGACCTGGTGTCCGTGTACCTCGGCCACGGTGTCGGCGCCGGCATCGTCACCGGCGGCGAGGTCGTCCGCGGCAGCACCGGCAACGCCGGCGAGTTCGGCGGGATGCCCGTGCACGCACACGGCGGGTGGACCGAGCTCTGGGAGGCGTGCCAGCCCCTCCAGCAGGTCCGACGCGCGATCACCGCCGGACTGCTCGACCCCACCGACGACGAGAGCCCGGCCGCCGTCCGCCTGGCCTTCGAACGGCTCTGCGCCATGCCGGCCGCGCGCCCGCTCCTCACCGAGGCCGGCACCGCACTCGGCTCGGCACTCGCCCACGTCGTGGAACTCCTCGACCTCCCCAGGGTCGTCATCGGCGGGAGCGCGGCGCTCGCCGGGGGACCGACCCTGCTCGACGCGCTCGGTGCACGGCTCGTCGAGCGTCTGCCCACCGGGACGGCACCGACGGTCGCCTTCACCACGCTCGGTGAGGACGTGGTCGCCCGGGGAGCCGCGTGCGCCGTGCTCAGCGGCGAGCCGGCGTCGTCGGCGTCCGTCCCGCGGGCGGTGCGGATGGTCCGGACGGGAGGCCCGGCTCGGCCCCGCGACATCGCGCACCCCTGGTAGGTGGTCGCGCTGGGCTCACCCGGGCGCGGTGCGTGGCCGCGGTCGGCTCACTCGGCCGCGATGCGCAGGAGCAGGGGGCCGAGCAGCCCGATCACCCAGACCGCGACGAGGGCCGCCGCACCGACGGCGAGCATCCGCCGCTTCCAGCGTCGACGGGGTGTCGGCGGGGTCTCGCCCCACATCTGGGTGCGCACCAGGATCCGGTTCGCCTCACCCACGAGCTTGCGGATCTCCGGGTCGTCGAGTTGCAGGCGACCTTCGCGGGCGTGCTCGGCGATCGCGGTGGCCTCCTCCAGCGAGAGCCCGTCGCTCGTGCCGTCGCGACCTGTCATGCCGCCATCGTCCCACGCGGGACGGCCCGCCGACCGGGGGACGCCGCGCACGGGCGAACCCCAGCGCCGACGGCGTAGCAGGGACGCATGGCACATCGTTTCCGTGGACAGGTCGTCGTCGTCACCGGGGCATCGAGCGGCATCGGACGCGCCGCCGCCCACGAGTTCGCCCGGCAGGGCGCGACGGTGGTGCTCGCCGCCCGCAGCCACGACAGCCTCGAGGCCGCGGCCGCCGAGTGCCGGGCGCTCGGCGCCGAGGCGCTCGCGATCCCGACCGACGTCGCCGAGGAGCACCAGGTCAAGGACCTCATCGGGACCGTCACGAGCCGGTACGGGCACATCGACGTCTTCGTCGGCAACGCGGCGCTGTTCGTCTACGGTCTGTTCGAGCAGACCCCCACGAAGGCGTTCAAGCGTGTCGTGGACACGAACCTCTACGGCCACCTCAACGCCATCACGCACCTGCTCCCGCACTGGAAGCAGCGCGGGCGTGGCACGTACGTGCTGGTCGGCAGCATCCAGTCGCTGCTCTCCGCGCCGTACCAGTCGGCCTACGTCACGAGCAAGCACGCGGCGCTCGGCCTCGTCGACGTGCTCGGCGACGAGTTCGCCCACACCGGCATCCACTTCACCACGCTGATGCCGTCGACGATCGACACCCCGATCTACCAGAACGGCGCGAACTACACCGAGAAGAACTCGCACCCGCTGCCGCCGACGGTCTCCGTCGAGCGTGCGGGGAAGGCGGTCGTGACCGCGGCACTGCACCCGAAGCGCTACCGGTTCGTCGGACGCATCCAGGCATCGCTCGTGCCGCTGCAGTACGTGTTCCCCGGTCTGTTCCACATGATCACGAAGCCGATGGTCGAGACCTTCGCGCTCCGCGGGCGGCAGGCGCCGACCGACGGGAACCTCTACGAGCCCGCCGACGCGGGCAACGCGACGGACGGCGGGTGGGTCGCGAAGCGACGGCGCGTCACGCGCCCCCTGCTCTGGATCGGTGCCGCCGCTGCGGTGGCGACCGTGGCCCTCGGCCGACGCCGGTGACGGACGGGAGGCCCGGTGCCAGCTGGCACCGGGCCTCCCGTCGGTCGCTCGATCGCGTCAGAAGAGCTTCGCGGACGCGCGACGGGCGCCCTCGCCGAGCGTCTCCAGCTTCGCCGCGGCGATCTGCGGGTGGATGCGCCCGCCGAGGCCGCAGTCCGTGCCCGCGATGACGCGCTCGCGCCCGACGACCGAGGCGAAGCGCTCGATGCGCTGCGCGACCAGGTCAGGGTGCTCGACGACGTTCGTGGCGTGCCCGACGACACCCGGGACGATGACCTTGCCGTCCGGGAGCGTGACGTCCTGCCAGACGGTCCACTCGTGCTCGTGCCGGGCGTTGGCGGCCTCGAACGAGTACGCGCCGGCGTCGATGTCGAGCATCAGGTCGACGATGTGGCGGAGCTCGATGTCGGTGGTGTGCGGGCCGTGCCAGGAGCCCCAGCAGAGGTGGAAGCGCACGCGGGACGTGTCCAGCCCCTGGAGGGCGTGGTTCAGCGCCTCGACGCGGATCCGGGTGAAGGCGCGGTAGTCCTCGATGCTCGGCTCCGGGTTGATCTGGTCCCAGTTCTCCGCGATCGACGGGTCGTCGATCTGCAGCACGAGGCCGGCGTCGAGGATGGTCTTGTACTCCTCGCGGAGGGCGTCGGCCCATGCCCAGATGTGGTCCTCCTCGGTCGCGTAGTACTCGTTCGCGACGCGGGCGGCCGAGCCGGGGGAGAGCGCGGTGATGAATCCGTTGTCGGCGCCGGCGGCCTCGACCGCGTGCTTCAGGTTCGCGGCGTCCGTGGCGGCGGCCTGGTGCCCCGTGTACGTGATCGGGCCGGTCGTCGTCGGGAAGGCCGTGGCGTTCTTGCCGGTGCCGATGCCCGACTCCGGGTCGGTGTACGCCTCGCGGAAGATCGTCCAGTCGCGGCGGTCCGGGAAGCTCGTCAGCCGGACGTTGCCCGGGGAGGAGCGGACCGGCTCCTGCGAGAAGATGTTCGCGTCCGTCAGGCTCAGGCCGCTGACGCGCTGGAACGAGTAGCCCCACCAGGCGCCGTAGTCGACGGAGTTCGACATCGCCTTGCCGAACTCGCCGTCGCCGGGCTGCGTGATTCCGAGCCGGGTCTGCCGGGCGACGACGTCGTCGACGGCCTTGCTCGTGAGGGCCCGGACCTCGTCGGTGGTCTCCAGCGTGAAGCCGTCCGCGGCGAGCGGCCGTGCGGCGTTCGCGGCGATGAGCTCCGGCGTGCGGGGGAGCGAGCCGGCCGTGGTGGCCTGGATGTGGTCGGTGTTCTCGAAGGTCATGCGGGTGCCTTTGCAGATCGGGGTGGATCGGTGTCTGCGCGCGAGGCTTCGCGGTGCGCTGCTGCGTCCAGCGTGCCACGCGGGGTCGCGGTGCGCGGGGTCGCGTTACGGGATGCGTCCGCGCGCTGCCGCCGGCGCTGACTCGGATCGACAGCGTCGCTGTCGTACGACAGCGCGGGTGTCGTCACTTGCGCGCGCGGACTGTTGCGGACGCCGGGCAACGACATCCTCCGTGTCGTACGACAGCGCGGATGTCGTACCGCGGCACTCTTCCGACACGGCGGGCGTCGTTCGACTTCTGCGGTGTCGAAGCATGCGCACGCAGCGATGGCGAGGGGTGCGGGCCGCGCGTGGCGCTGGCCCGACTGCTCGTGCAGGCGCCGACGGTCGTCCTCGCCGACGAGCCGACGGGTGCGCTCGACCACGACAACGCCGAGGTGGTGCTCCGCGTGCTGCGCGAGTTCGCGCAACAGGGCAGCGCGGTGCTCATCGCGACCCACTCGGACGCGGTGCGGGCGACCTGCGACCGAGCGTTCGCGCTGCCCGGCGTCGTGGGCTCACGCGGTCAGTCGACGACGGCGGCGACCGCCTCGACCTCGACGAGCTGGTCGTCGTAGCTGAGCACCGTCACACCGAGGAGGGTGCTCGGGACGTCGTGGTCGCCGAAGGCATCGCGGACGACCTCCCACGCGGCGACGAGGTCCGCCTGCCGCGAGGACGCCACCAGCACCCGGGTCGAGACCACGTCGGTCAGGGTGGCTCCGGCGTCCGCGAGCGCCTGGCGGAGGTTCGCCACGCACGCAGCCGCCTGTCCGGCGTGGTCACCGACCGCGATGAACGACCGCGACGAACGACCGCGACGAACGACCGCGACGAGCCGGAGCGACGAGGTCGCTGTCGGACGACAGGGACTGTGTCGTTCCGAGTCGACCACGCCACCACCGCCGACCCGGACGACGTACCGTCGGAGCATGACCACGACGACCGACGGCACCGCGTTCGCAGCGGACTGGCAGACCTGGCACGACGAGCACGAGGCAGCCCGGGCGAGCGAGCACGGCTTCCTCGCGATCACGAGCATCCGGTGGCTGACCGCGACGCCCGAGCGGTTCGAGGACGCCCCCGGCTCGTGGTCGACGGACGTGGACGGGCCCGTCGTCGAACTCGCAGACGGGGAGTCCCTCGAGATCGACGGCGCGACCGTCACGGGCACGCACCGCTTCGGCCCGCTCCCGGAACGTTCGTCCACGAACCTCGTCTGGCACGCCCCCGACGGGGACGTCGTCATCGAGGTCGCGCGCCGCGGCGGCAGCGACGTCATCCGCCCGCGGCACCCGGCGAACCCGACCCGGGTCGAGTACAGCGGCACGCCGTCGTACGCACCGGACGAGCGCTTCGTCGTCGACGCCCGGTTCGCGCCGTTCGACGAGCCGCGTGCGGTCACGGTCGGGTCCGTCGTCGACGGACTCCAGCACGTGTACACCGCTCCCGGAACGCTGTCGTTCGACCTCGACGGCCCGCGGACGCTCCTGGCGTTCAACGGGCACGGCGACGGGCTGCACGTGCTGTTCACCGACCGGACGAGCGGTGTGACGACCTACGCCGCGAACCGGAGCCTGGACATCGCGGCTCCGGACGCCGAGGGGCGCACGACGATCGACTTCAACCGCGCCACGAACCTGCCGTGCGCCTACACGGAGCACGCGACCTGCCCGCTGCCGCCGGCGGAGAACCGGCTCGACGTCGCGGTCGAGGCGGGGGAGCGCCTCCCCGCCTGACGAGCGCCCGCGGATGGGTCGCGGGACACATCCCCGAGCGCCGATGCGCGAGGACCAGCCGCGCCCGCCCTAGGCTGCCGGTCGTGGACACGGGGGAATCGATCGCCGACCGCTCCGAGCGGGCGGCGCGGGTCCGACCAGTCGTCCCGATCGCCGCCGTCGCCGGCGCGGTCGTGTGGCTGCTGGTCGGACTCGCCGGCGCCGGACTCTCCTGGTCCGCCGGGACGTCGCGGTACTCGTCGGTGATCGACCTCGTCCTCCCGCCGACCGCGCCGCCGGTGGTCTGGGCGCAGGTCGCACCGTGGAACGTCGTGCAACCTGTCCTGGTCGCGGTGCTGTTCGGCGCGCTGCTCGGACTCGGACTCGCCCTCGTCGCGGGCCGACCGGGATGGGCCACGTCCTCCCGGTTGCTCCGCATCGGTGCCGCGTGGCTCGTCGCCGTGTTCGCGGCAGACCTCACCGCCCTGCTCTGGACCGTCGGCACTGCGGTCGTCGACCCCGGCCCGAACGGGTACATGTGGGTGCTCCGCGACGCGATCCCGACCGCGGTGGCGACCGGGTGGTTCGGGACCGTGTGGGGCTGGGTACCGGCGGTCATCGTCGGAGGCGCACCGCGCCTCCCGGCCGGGTCGACGTCGAGGACGCGAGCCGGTCGCCGGACCGCCGCCGTCGCCGGAGCCACCGCGCTCGTGCTCGCGGTCGTGCTGATCGCCGTCCAGCCGACCATCGCTCGCGACGCGCGGGTCGCCGCCGGCGGCACGCCGGACGGGCTGCCGACCGAGACCGTGACCCCGACGCCACGGCCGGCGGCGCCGGCGCCCGTTGCTGCCGATCCCGTCACGCCGGGCGCGGGCTGGTGCTCCGCGGAGGACGTGCAGCTGTCGCTGTCCGGGGTCGACGGCGCGCTCGGACACCGGGCCATGTCGGTCGTGCTGGTGAACCGGTCGTCCTCGGCGTGCATCGTCGACGGGTTCCCGGACGTCGCGTTCGCGGCCGACGACGGGGCGACCGTCGCCGTGCCGCTCGAGCACGGGGCCTCGTACATGGGCGGGGCGGCGACGCCCGCTCCGGTGACGGTGGCGCCCGGAGCGACCGCGGTCGCCGCGCTGGCGTGGGGTGCCGGCGGGACCGGCGAGGCCGTCTCGACGTTCTGGCTCGCGCCCTACGCCGGGGCGTCCCGGACGCCGCTCACGGCGGACACGGACCTGGCCGCGGACGCGACGGTCACCGTGAGCGCCTGGGCGGCGCCGACCACGGGCAGCGACTGAGCGGTCAGGGCGTGACGCGCGACCACCGGGAGCGGGCGCTCCAGGCGCGCGGGTCGAACGTGAACACGCTGCCCATGCCGTGCTGGTCGAGCGCGCGCGAGATCGGCTCACCGAGCAGGTCTGCCAGGAGCAGCGCCCCGACGGCACCGTGCGACACGATCGTGACGTCGGACCCGTCCGCGGTGTGCGTCCGGACCGCGGCGACGATGCGCGCCTGGGCGTCGACCGCCCGTTCCCACCCGCGCACCGACTCGGTCGGGCGGGCGAAGAACGCGTCGACGACGGGTTCGAACTCGGCGGGCGGCAGGTAGCCCGTTGCGCTCCGGTCGATCTCGCCGAGCAGCGGGTCCGTCGTCGGGGTGATGGACACGGCCCCGCCGAGGAGCGCCGCGGTCTCGACGGCCTTGCGCTCCTCGCTCGAGACGATGCGGGCGATGGCCGGGTCCCAGGCGGTCCGGTGCGCTGCCCCGGCACGGGTGCGTCCGGTGGCGGACAGCCTCCACGACTCGATCGGTTCGGCGGGGTCCACGTCCACTTCGGCGTGGGTCAGGAAGTACGAGGGCACTCGTCGATCCTGGCAGGTGCGCGGGTCACGTTGCCCAGTTCGCGCTCGCGCGTGGTCGATCCGCGCGTAGGGGGTCGGATCGCGCGTAGGGGGTCGAATCGCGCGTAGGGGGTTGGATCGCGCGTAGGGGGTCGGATCGCGCGTAGGGGGTCGAAACGCGCGTAGGGAGTCGATTCTTTTGCCCCCGTACGCGCGTTCCCACTTCCCAGCGCGAGCGTCATGGGAAGGAACGCGCAGCGTCAGGCGATCTGCGCGGGCCCGGCAGGGGCGGTTGCGCCGACCAGCTGACGGACGGGAGGCTCGGATCGGGCCGGTCACGAGCCTCCCGTCCGGTGGTTGCCGGGTGGTGTTCCGGGGTGACGGGTCACGGGCCTCCCGTCCGGCAGTCGGCGGGTGCAGCCCGCGGTGACGGGCCGCGACGTCGTTGCGGGGAACGACCCTGCCTCACTCCAGGTCGTCGGCGACCGTGGGGTCGACCACGCGGACGCCCTCGACCTCGCCGAGGCGCGCCAGCAGCACGTCGGGCTCCCGAGCGCCGGTGACCTCGAGGCGCACCGCCGTCGCGCCGTCGCGGTCACTCTCCTGCTGCACGAGCCGGCCCACGTGCCACCCGCCGGCGGTGACGAGCGCGAGGACCCGGGGGAGCACCCCGCGACCGGCGTCGTACACGACGTCGAGCGTCAGGGACGTGTCGGCGGACCGCGGGAGCGCGCGGATCAGCGCGGTGTAGCCGAAGACGACGACGAAGTGCAGCGCGGTGACCACGAGGGCGAGGAGCCACAGCCCGGCGCCGGCGGCCATGCCGATCGCCGCGGTCTCCCACACCGAGGCCGCGGTCGTCAGTCCCCGGACGGCTCCGCGCCGGGTGAGGATGAGCCCGGCACCGAGGAACCCGACGCCGGAGACGATCTGCGCGGCGACGCGGGACGGGTCGAGCACGACGTGGCCCTCGACGAGGACGTCGCTGAAGCCGTACTTGCTGACGAGGAGCATCAGGGCGGACGCGGTGCCGACGATCGTCTGGGTGCGCATGCCGGCGCTCTTCGACCGGAGCTGCCGTTCGAGTCCGATGAGGGACGCGAGCCCGAAGGCGAGGAGCACCTCGCCGATCTGGAGCAGCCCCTGTCCGGCGAACGGCGCGGTCAGGTCCTGGATGCTCATCGGGTCGACGGTACGCCTGTGACGCCGTGTTGCGTCCGGTTCCGTCCCGTTGCGGCAGGGCTCCCGCGGGCGTGAGCGCGTCGGTAGCGTGCGCCGCATGTGTCCGAGCGAGATCCCCGCAGATGACCGGTACGACGACCTCATCGCACCGCTCCGGCCCGTGATCGAGCGGATCGGCGCGGACGCCCTCGAGCGCGAGCAGGCGGAGCGGCCGGCGACCGAGCAGCTCGGGTGGTTGGTGGACGCCGGGTTCTCCCGGTGGCTGACCCCGAGGGCGTGGGGCGGTGCCGGTGCGCGGCTGTCGGACCTGTTCCGGGCGATCGCCGAGATCGCCGAGGTGGACCCGAACCTGGCGCACGTGTGGCGGAACCACTTCTCGTTCGTCGAGGACCGGGTGCACGCCGAGGGGACCGCGTTCGACCGGCACGTCGTGGAGCGGCTCGGGAACGGGGAGATCGTCGGGGGCGGCTGGAGCGAGACGCCGAACGCCGCGGGGGAGCGCATCACGACGACGGCGCGACGGGACCCCGACGGCGGGTGGCGGGTGAGCGGCGCGAAGTTCTACTCGACGGGCAGCATCTACGCCAGGTGGATCACGGTGATGGCGCTCGACGAGACCGGCGACCAGGTCGTCGCTCTGGTCGATGCCGAGGACCCCGGTGTCACGATCGGGGATGACTGGGACGGCTTCGGGCAGCGCATCACCGGCAGTGGGAGCGTCCGGTACACCGACGTGCACGTCCCTGACGAGCGGGTGCTGCCGTTCGCCACCCGGTACCCGTACCAGGAGCAGTACTACCAGACCTTCATGCACGCGATCCTGGTCGGGATCGGTCGTGCGGCCCTCCGCGACGGCGTCGACGCACTCCGTGCCCGCGCGCGTGGACACCACAACGGCACCGAGGTCCGGCCGACCGACGACCCGGAGCTGCTCGCCGCGATCGGGACCGTCGCCGCGCGGGTGTACGCGGCGGACGCGGCGTTCGTCGCGAGCCTCGGTTCGATCGACGCGGTGGTGTCCCGGCACGCGGAACTCCGTGCGGCCGGGGCCGACCCGACGTCGGACGAGCTCCTCCGCGCCGGACTCGAGCGGAGCTGGATCACGGTCGCCCAGGCGCAGACCGTCGTCACGGACGCGGTGCTCGACGCGACGACGCTCGTCTTCGACGCCCTCGGTTCGTCGGGCACCTTCCGGTCGCTCGGACTCGACCGGCACTGGCGGAACGCCAGGACCCTGTCCTCGCACAACCCCCGGGTGCACAAGCGGCGCATCGTGGGGGACCACCTGGTGAACGGCGCGAGCCCGCTGGACCGCGTCGAGCCGCGCGCGCGCACGACGTCCCGCGAGACCGCCGACCCCGTCACACCGGGCAGCGCTGCGACGACGTCGTCGTAACGTCCCGTCATCGCGGGCAACCCGGTGACACCTCGGCGCACCGGAGCGCGCCGAGCCCGTACGGTCGTCGGCATCGGCCCGTCACCGACGCTGGGGAGGCGGAGGTGACGGGCCGTTCCACACCCGGGAGGCCCACGTGCACGCACCCACCGCCATCGACCGCCACGTCGGCGTGCCGGACGCCGACCTCACCGCCGCGGTCACGCGGTCGGGCGGGGTCGCGCTGCTCGCCGACCGGATCCGCGCTTCCGGTGCCGACACGGTCGTGATCGGTGCCGACCGCTTCGACCCGCAGCGCGGCCGCGGGTACCGACTCGACCCGACCTCGGCGGCGTTGGCGCTCGGCCGCGCGCTGCCGGAGCACCGCTTCCTGATCGCCGTGGCACCCACCCGCGAGCACCCGTACAACGTCGCACGCCGGATCCTCTCCCTCGACCACGTGCTCGGCGGCCGGGTCGGGATCCTCGTCGGCGCCCGGGACCACGGCGTGCCCCCGTCGGACGAGGAGCACGACCCCGCCGAGTTCGCCCGGGTGGTGTCCGGCCTCTGGACGACCTGGCCGCTCGAGAGCATCGTCGGGGACCGGGACACCGGGGTCTTCGCCGACACCGGGCTCGTCCGTCAGCTCGACCACGACGGCGGACCCGGTGGGTACCGCGTCCGCGGCCCCCTCACGACGCCGTCGAGCGTGCAGGGGTCTCCGGTCCTCGCGGTGTGGGACGACGTCGACCTGCCGGAAGCGGACCTCGTCCTGTCCGCGACGACCGTGCCCGACCTGGGGCCGGGGCCGGGGCCGGCATGAGCGGGCGGGACGCGGACGCCGGCCTCGTCCTCGGCGTCAACCTGCAGGGCTTCGGGCAGCGGCCAGCGGCCTGGCGGACCCAGGACGTCCAGCCGACCGACCTGCTCGGCGCAGCGTTCTGGGAGGACCTCGGTCGCACCGCCGAACGCGGGCTGCTCGACATGGTCTTCCTCGCCGACCACCCGTCGTACAGCGACCCGAACGTCCGCGCCTACGGGCTGCTCGAGCCCTTCGTCGCGCTCGGGGTGATCGCCGGCGTCACGAGCAACCTCGGCCTCGTCGGGACCGCGTCGACCACCTACAACGACCCCGTCGAGCTCGCCGAACGGACCCTCTCGCTCGACACGATCTCCGGTGGCCGGTCCGCCTGGAACGCCGTGACGACCTACGACCGCTCGGTGTCCGCGAACTTCGGCGTGGACCAGAACCCGGACCGGCCCGAGCGCTATGCCAGGGCGGGGGAGTTCATCGACCTGGTCCAGGCGCTCTGGCGTTCGGCGGTGACCGGCGAGGACGTGCGGTTCCGCGGCGAGTTCCTGTCGCACGACGGTGCAGCGCTCCGTGTCCCGCCCTCGGCGCAGGGGCACCCGGTCGTGTTCCAGGCGGGCGGGTCCCCGCACGGCCGTGACCTCGCGGCCCGAGTCGCGGAGGGGGTCTTCGCCGTCGAGCTGACCCCGGAGCCTGCGCGCGAGCACCTCCGGGCGGTGAAACTCGCCGCCCAGACGTACGGTCGGCGATCCTCCGACGTGACGATCGTCCCCGGACTGTCGCTCGTCCTCGGCAGCACCGAGGCCGAGGCCCGCGCCCGTTTCGATCACCTGGAGTCGCTCGCCCCCGACGGCTACGCGCTCCGCGCGCTCGGCACCCACCTCGACGCGGACCTCACCGACTTGCCGTTGGACGCCCCGATCCCGGCGCGGATCCTCGATCGCGAGGTCGATCCGGTCACCTACGGACCGTCCCTCGGGTACCACGAGACCGTCGTGCGGTGGGTCCGCGCGAACAACACCTCGTTACGGGACGTGCTCCGTGGGTTCGGTGGCTACGGGGCCCGGATCGTGGTCGGCACCCCCGAGCAGGCAGCCGACACGATCGAGGACTGGTACCGGAGCCGCGCTGCCGACGGCATCAACCTCATGATCGACGAGTTCCCGCGGGGGATCGAGACCGTCGTTGACCACCTCGTCCCCATCCTGCAGGAGCGGGGCGTCTTCCACCGCGAGTACGAGCACGCGACGCTGCGCGGCCGCTTGGCAGCACGAGCGCGCCCCGCGTGACGCGCAGCGCGCCCCGCGTGACGCTGTGTGACGCGCGGCCGCCGGGCCGAGTCACATGACGAAACCCCCGGTCACGGGCCGCAACACCTGTCGTGGGACGGCCCCTCCGGCCGTACCGTCGGCGCATGACCGACTTCCTCGACCGTGAGCACGACAAGACCTTCACCGCCGTCTACAAGCGCGAGACCCCGGACATCCTCAGCGCCTTCGCCCGGTTCGACGACGCGGTGTTCCAGGCCGACGAGCGCGCGATCCCGCTGAAGTACCGGGAGCTCATCGCGGTCGCGGTCGGCATCACCACGCAGTGCGTCTACTGCATCGACGCCCACTCGCAACGGGCGGTCACCGCCGGCGCGACCGAGGCCGAGCTCGCCGAGGCCGCCTGGGTCGCGACCGCGATCCGCGCCGGCGGCGGCTTCGCCCACGGCCGCCTCGGCTTCAAGTTCGGCGCCGAAGCCGCACCGAGCGCCGAAGCCGCACCGAGCGCCGCCGCTGCGGCCCCAGCAGCAGCAGCGCACACCCACTGACACCCAGGACCGAGGACCCCATGCCCGATCGCATCACCCTCGTCACCGCGCTGCAGGGCGCCGGCTGGCACCCCGCCGCCTGGCGCGCGGCCGACTCCGACGCCGAGCGGCTCACGACGCTCCGGCACTGGCGCAACGTCATCGTCGAGCAGGACCGCCTGGGCGTCGACGCCGTCACCATCGAGGACTCGTTCACCGCCGGCCCGACCACGAGCACCACCGGCGACCTGGACACCCGCACCGTCGTCGGCCGCCTCGACGCCCTCCTCATCGCCGCGGCAGTGGCCCCGGCCACCCGCCAGATCGGCCTGGTCCCGACCGTCAGCGTCACCCACACCGAGCCGTTCCACGTCGCCACCGCCCTGCAGACCCTCGACCACGTGTCCCTCGGCCGCGCCGGCTGGCGCCTGCAGGCCAGCCCGACCCAGCGCGAGGCGGACCTCTTCGGCCGCCGCACCCTCCCGACCGCATCCGGTGTCCCCGTCCCCGCACCCGAGCAGATCGCGGACCTGTTCGCCGAAGCCCGCGAGGTCGCCGAGGTCGTCGACCGCCTCTGGGACAGCTGGGACGACGACGCCGTCATCCGCGACGTCACGACCGGCCGCTTCATCGACCGGGACCGGATCCACAACGCCGAGTTCACCGGCGAGCACGTCTCGGTCCACGGCGCGTCGATCGTCCCCCGGTCGCCGCAGGGCCGGCCGCCGGTGTTCTCGCTGGCGCACCGCACGGACGCGGCCGTGCTGGCCGTGGACGTCGCGGACGTCGTGCTGGTCACGCCCGGCATCGACGGCCGGGAGGCCCGTGCCTGGGTCGACGAGGTCCGTCAGCTGGAGCAGGCGGCCGGGTCCACGGCCCCGCGTCCGGTCCTCGCGGACCTCGCGGTGCTCATCGGGTCCACCTCGGCGGAGGCGACCGACGCCCTCGCCGCGCTCGACGCCGCGGCGGGAGCCCCGTACGCGGTGGGGTCCGGTTCGGACGCCGCGGTGCTCGCGACGACGGTCCCCGACCTGGTCGAGCGCATCGCCGATCTCCGTGCGGTCGGGTACGCCGGCGTCCGGCTCCGGCCGCTCCGCATCCCGGAGGACAGCACCGCCATCGCGCGTCGGCTCGTCCCCGCGCTCGTCACGGCCGGCCTCCGCGCCGACGTGGCATCCCGTCCCGCGGCCGACCTGCGCACCCGGCTCGGCATCGCGCCAGCCGTCAGCCGGTACGCGACCACCGCCAGCACCGCCCTGACCGGAGGAGTCCCCGCATGAGCACCCAGCGCCAGGTCCACCTCGCCGCGCACTTCCCCGGCGTCAACAACACCACCGTGTGGAGCGACGACCGAGCGGAGAGCCAGATCGCGTTCTCGTCGTTCGAGCACTTCGCCCGGAACGCCGAGCGCGGGCTGTTCGACTACCTGTTCCTCGCCGAGGGGCTCCGGCTCCGCGAGCAGAAGGGCCGGATCCACGACCTCGACGTCGTCGGACGGCCGAACACGCTCGCGATCCTGGCCGCCCTCGCCGGCGTGACGGAGCACATCGGACTCGTCGGCACCCTGCAGACGACGTTCAACGAGCCGGTCGAGCTCGCGAAGCAGCTCGCCACGCTCGACCACCTGACGGGCGGCCGTGCCGGCTGGAACGTCGTGACGAGCTCGGACGCGTTCCACGGTGCGAACTTCCGCCGCGGCGGCTTCCTCGACCCGTCCGAGCGCTACACCCGGGCCGCCGAGTTCATCGACGTCGCCCGTGCGCTGTGGGACTCGTGGCAGGCCGACGCGATCGTCACCGACCGGCGCACGGGCGTGTTCGCCGACCGCTCCCGGATCCGGGACGTCGACCACCACGGCGCACAGTTCGACGTCACCGGGACCTTCGCGGTGCCGCGGAGCCCGCAGGGGCACCCGGTGATCGTGCAGGCCGGCGACTCCGACGAGGGCCGGGACCTGGCGGCGACCCGCGCCGAGGTGGTCTTCTCGCTGCACACCGAGTTCGCCGACGCCCAGCAGTTCTACGCCGACGTCACGGCCCGGCTCGAGCGGGTCGGACGGTCGAAGGACGAGCTGCACATCCTCCCCGGCGCGACGTTCGTGATCGGGGACACCACGGCCGACGCCGAGGAGCGCGCCCGAGCGATCCGCCGCGCCCAGGTCAGCCCGGCGACCGCGATCGCGTTCCTCGAGCAGGTCTGGAACCGCGACCTGTCCGGGTACGACGTCGACGGTCCGCTGCCGGAGGTCGAGCCGGACCTCGACGGCGCCGCGATCACCCGGGGGCGTGCACGGCACGTCCGGGACGTCCCGGCCCTCGTGCAGGGCTGGCGTGACCGGGCGGCCGCCGAGCGCCTGTCGATCCGGGACCTGGTGATCGAGGTCTCGACCCGCGGCGGCTTCGTCGGCACGGCGTCGCACATCGCCGCCGAGATCGACCGGTACGTGCAGGAGCGGGCGACCGACGGGTTCGTCGTCGTCCCGCACACGAACCCGTACGGCCTCGACGAGTTCGTCGACACCGTCGTCCCGATCCTCCAGGAGCGCGGCGTGTACCGGCGCTCCTACGACGAGGGCGCGACGCTCCGTCAGACGCTCGGGCTGCCGGGCGTCTCCACCAGCCAGGAGGTGTTCGCATGAGCATCGACAGCCTCGCCGTCCTCGTGCCGGGGAACTTCGACGACGACGCACCGGCGGCCGGCCTCGAGTCCACGCTCGACCTCTTCGCCACCGCGGAACGGCTCGGCGTCGACGGCGCCTGGGTCCGGCACCGCCACCTCGAGCACGGCATCGGGTCCGCGGCGGTGTTCCTCGCCGCGGCGTCGCAGCGCACGACGCGCATCGAGCTCGGCGTCGCGGTGGTCCCGATCGGGTGGGAGAGCCCGTTCCGCCTCGCCGAGGACTTCTCGCTCGCCGACGTCCTGTCGCACGGCCGCGTCCAGGTCGGACTCTCGACCGGCACCCCGCACGCGGACCTCCTCGGTGACCGGGTGTTCGACGGCGACTGGCGCTCCTTCGACCTCGGGTACGGCCGGGTGTCCCGCTTCCTGGAGAACCTCCACGGGACGTTCCTCGGCGACGCGGACACGGTCATCGCCAGCCCGGGGAACGTGCAGCGCCCGCGGCTGCAGCCGTACGCGCCGGGGCTCGTCGACCGCGTCTGGTACGGCGCCGGGTCGCTCCGCTCGGCCGCGTTCGCCGGCAGCGCCGGGCTCAACCTGCTCCTCGGGAACCTCACCTCGGGCGAGGACACCGACGACTACGGGACCGCGCAGCGGAACCAGCTCGCCGCGTACCGAGCCGCGCTCCCCGAGGGCCACCGGCCCCGCGTGGCCTGGGGCCGCTGCCTGGTGCCGACCGACTCCGCCGACCGGGTCTCCCGCGACCGTTACACCGCGTGGCGGGACTCCCGGCTGGAGCGGCAGACCGCGCCGCAGGGCCCGCGCCGGACCCTGTTCTCGTCGGACCTCGTCGGGACGAGCGAGCAGATCGTCGAGCAGCTCGTGCACGACGCCACGTTCGCCGAGGTCGACGAGTTCCGTGTCGAGCTGCCGTACGAGTTCGCTGCCGACGAGTACGAGCAGATCGTCGAGGACGTCGTGACGAAGGTCGCCCCGGAGCTCGGCTGGACCCCGGCGATCCACCGCGCCGAGGCGGTTCCGGCATGACCCGGTACGTGCTCTCCCGGATCGGTCAGGCGGTCCTCGTGCTCTGGGCCGCCTGGACGATCTCGTTCTTCGTCCTCTACGTGCTGCCGAGCGACCCCGCCCGGATCCTCGTCGGCCCGGACGCGACCGACGTCACGGCCGCCCAGCTCGACGCCCTCCGGCACCAGTACGGCCTCGACCAGCCGGTCCTCGTGCAGTACGTCCAGCACCTCGGGGCGCTGTTCACCGGCGACCTCGGCCGCTCCATCGGCAGTGGTCGTCCGGTCGCCGACGTGATCGGCGAGGCGGTCCTGCCCACGGCGCAGATCGCGGTCGCCGGACTCGTCCTCGCGGTCCTCGTCGGCGGTGGCCTGGCGGTCCTCGCGACCTGGACGCGCAACCGGGCGCTCGGACAGTTCCTCCTGCAGCTGCCCCCGATCGGCGTCGCCGTGCCGGGCTTCTGGTTCGCCCTGCTCCTGGTGCAGTGGTTCTCGTTCGGCCTGCACCTGTTCCCGGCGTTCGGCGGTGCGGGCGCGGCGTCGATCGTGCTGCCCGCGATCACGCTGGCGCTGCCGACCGGTGCCACGATCGCGCAGCTGCTCTCGAAGTCGCTCGTGCAGACGCTCCGCGAGCCGTACGTCGACACCGCCTACGCCAAGGGCGCCGGCCGGTGGCGGGTGCAGCTCCGGCACGCGCTGAAGAACGCCGCCCTGCCGGCGCTCACCGTCACCGGGCTCATCGTCGGGCAGCTGTTCTCCGGCACCGTCGTCACCGAGACCGTGTTCTCCCGACCGGGCCTCGGCCGGGTGACCGCGACGGCCGTGCAGCAGCAGGACATCCCGGTCGTGCAGGGGATCGTGCTCCTGGCCGCGGCGGTCTTCGTCGTCGTGAACCTCATCGTCGACCTCGTGTACCCGCTCCTCGACCCGCGTGTGGTCGTCGCCGGCAGCCGCCGGAGGCTCCGCGAGCCGGACAGGTCGTCGAGCAACGGTCCGACCGGCGGACCGACCAACGAGCCGACCGGACCGACGCCCCAGGGGGTACCCGCATGACCGAGACGACCGGACTCGCGCTCGGCGCCGGCCTGACGACACGGCGGAGCACCGGCCGCAGCAGCACGCTCGCCGGCGCCCTCGTCGCCCGCCCGACCCTGACGATCGCCGTGGTCTGGCTCGCGCTCGTGGTCCTCGCGGCACTGCTCCCCGGAGCCCTGACGCACCACGACCCACTCGCCGCCGACCCTGCCGCGAAGCTCACCGCACCCGACGCCGCGCACTGGTTCGGCACCGACCAGCTCGGCCGCGACCTCTACGCCCGCGTCGTGCACGGCACCGCGCTCACGCTGCAGGCCGCCGTCCTCGCGATCGCCATCGGTCTGGTCGGCGGCTCGCTCGTCGGGCTCGTCGCCGGGTTCGTCGGCGGGGTCGTCGACGCCGTGCTGATGCGCGTCGCCGACGTCCTCCTCGCGATCCCGAGCCTCCTGCTCAGCCTGACGATCGTCACCGTCCTCGGCTTCGGCACGGTCAACGTCGCGGTGGCGGTCGGCGTTGCGAGCATCGCCACGATCGCCAGGATCATGCGCTCCGAGGTGGTCCGCGTGCGCACGGCGCAGTACGTCGAGGCGGCGTCCGCGAACGGCAACCGCTGGTGGCGGGTCCTGCTCGTGCACGTGCTGCCGAACGCCGCAGGACCGGTGCTCGTGCTCGCCGCGCTCGAGTTCGGCACCGCGATCCTCGCCGTGTCGAGCCTGAGCTTCCTCGGCTACGGCGCCCAGCCACCGCAGCCGGAGTGGGGCTCGCTCGTCGCCACCGGCCGCGACTTCATCGCCACCTCGTGGTGGCTCACCACGATCCCGGGTCTCGTCATCGCGGTGACGGTCCTCGCCGGCAACCGGCTCGCTCGGGCACTCGACACCGAACGGCGGGCGATCCGATGAGCCTCCTCACCATCCGCGACCTGACGGTCGACCACGGACACGGCGCGTCCCGCCGCACCACGCTGCACGGCATCTCGTTCGACATCGGGCGCGGCGAGCGCGTCGCGATCGTCGGCGAGTCCGGTTCGGGCAAGTCGACGACGGCCCACGCCGTCCTCCGGCTCCTGCCCGCAGCGGCGACCCTGACGGGAGGCTCGGCGAACCTCGCCGGGGCGGGCACCGGTACCGCGGACCTCGACCTGGTCACCGCCACGGATGCGGAGGTCCGCGCGGTCCGCGGCGTCCGCATCGGCTTCGTGCCGCAGGATCCCACCGTCTCGCTCAACCCGGTCACGAGGATCGGCACCCAGGTCGCCGAGGTCCTCCGGATCCACGGCATCGCCACCGGCGCCCAGGCCGCCGCGCGCGCCGTCGAGGAGCTCCGTCGCGCCGGCATCGACCGCCCGGAGCTCCGCGCCCGGCAGTACCCGCACGAGCTCTCCGGCGGGATGCGACAGCGCGTGCTCATCGCGATCGCGCTCATCGGCGACCCGGAGCTCCTCGTCGCCGACGAGCCGACGAGCGCGCTCGACGTCACCGTGCAGCGGACGATCCTCGACCACCTCGACCGTCTCGTCGCGGAGCGGGGCACGAGCGTGCTCTTCATCACGCACGACCTCGGGGTCGCCGCCGACCGGGCCGACCGGATCGTGGTGCTCTCCGAGGGGCGGATCGTCGAGCAGGGCACCCCGGACGAGGTGCTCGGCTCCCCGCGCGAGGCGTACACCCGTGCCCTCATCGCCGCCGCGCCCAGTCTCGACGACGTGACCGGTGTCGTCGGGGCCGAGCCGAGCCTCCCGTCGGTCTCGGGTGACCCGCTGGTCGTCGCGACCGGACTGCGGAAGTCCTTCGGCCACGTCACCGCCGTCGACGGGGTGGACGTGACCGTCCCGCGCGGCCGCACGCTCGCACTGGTGGGGGAGTCGGGGTCGGGGAAGTCGACCACGGCTCGGCTCGTGCTCGGCCTCGAGCGCGCCGACGCCGGCACGGTGCTGTTCGACGGCAGCCCCGTCGGCCACCGGGGTGCAGCACTCCGCGCGTTCCGGCGACGGGCGCAGATCGTGCAGCAGAACCCGTACGCGGCGCTGCACCCGAAGCTCGCGATCGAGTCCGTGATCGCGGACCCCCTCGCCGCGTTCGGGATCGGTTCCCGCCGGTCCCGGGCCGCCCGCGCCAGGGAACTCGTCGACCTGGTCGCGCTCCCCGCGTCCGTGCTGCGACGTCGCGCGGACGAGCTCTCCGGCGGGCAGCGGCAGCGTGTCGCGATCGCCCGGGCGCTGGCGCTCGACCCGGCCTTCGTCGTGCTCGACGAACCCGTCTCGGCGCTCGACGTGTCGGTGCAGGCGCAGATCCTCGACCTGCTCGCCGAGCTGCAGGAGCGGCTCGGCGTGTCCTACCTGTTCATCTCGCACGACCTGGCCGTCGTCCGCCGCATCGCGCACGAGGTGTCCGTCCTCCGGAGTGGCCGCGTCGTCGAGCACGGCGACGTCGCCCAGGTCCTGCACGACCCGCGGCACGAGTACACCCGTGCGCTGCTCGACGCGATCCCGGGACGGTCCCGGCGCGTCGCACCCGACGCCGGCCCCTCGGGCCGGGTCGCACCCGATGCCGGCCCCTCGGGCCGGGTCGCACCCGATCTCGGCGTCGTCGACGTCGTCACCCCCGAAGGAGCATCATGACCACCGCACGAACCCCGTACCGACTGGTGGCCGCGATCGCGGCCGGCGCCGCGGCGGCCCTCGTCATGGCCGGCTGCTCCTCGGGTGGGACGGCCGCGACAGCCGGGTCCGGCTCGTCGAAGCCGGTCGACGGCGGCGACCTGACGTACGCGATCGCCAACGACCCCATCTCGCTCAACCCGTCCGGGATCGGCGCGGGCAACGACACGCTCGCCATCACCCGGCAGCTCGTCGACTCGCTGCTCTGGCAGGACCCGTCCGACGGGTCGCTGAAGCCCTGGCTCGCGACGGGGTACACCGCGAACAGCGACGCCACGGCGTTCACGTTCGACCTGCGGTCCGGCGTGACGTTCTCGGACGGCACCGCGTTCGACGCGACCGCGGTCAAGGACACCTTCGACGACATCGCGGCCGCCGGTGCCGCGAGCACCGCCGCCTCGTCCTTCTCCGGGTACCGCGGGACGAAGGTCGTCGACGACGACACCGTCGAGGTGGACTTCTCGAGCCCGAACGCGGCGTTCCCGAACGCGGCGTCCTCGGTCGCACTCGGCATCGTCTCGCCCGGCACGACGAAGGCGCCCTTCGCCGACCGGGCCACCGGCGCCGACGTCGTGGGCACCGGGCCGTTCACCCTGTCGTCGTACACGAAGAACACGTCGACCGTGATCACGAAGCGGAAGGACTACGACTGGGGGCCCGCCGCACGGTCGAACGCCGGCGCAGCCCACCTGTCGAAGGTCACGTTCCAGGTCGTCCCGGAGGCGAGCGTCCGCTCCGGCAGCCTGCAGTCCGGACAGCTCGACGCGATCAGCAGCGTGCAGCCGAGCGACACCGACTCCCTGCAGTCGCAGTTCGCCCTCGTCACCCGCGCGAACCCCGGCCAGGTCTTCGGCCTGACCTTCAACCAGGAGCGGCCGCTCGTCGCCGACCTGGCGGTGCGGAAGGCGATCGCGCAGGCCGTCTCCCCGAAGGCGGTGCGGGACACGTCGCTGAACTCGCTGTTCAAGGTCGGCAAGTCCGTCCTCGGGTCGACGACGCCCGGGTTCACCGACACCTCGTCCACGCTCGCGTACGACCCCTCGGCGGCGTCCGCCGCGCTGGCGAAGGCCGGCTGGGTGAAGGGTGCCGACGGGATCCGTGCTCGTGCGGGGGAGAAGCTCCAGCTCAAGCTGGTCTGGATCACGAACTTCGGCCCGAACCAGACCTCGCTCGAGCTCATCCAGCAGGAGCTCAAGAAGGTCGGCGTCGGCCTCACCCTCGAGAGCGGTACCGTCCCGCAGTACCTCGCCAACCTCGCCAGTGGGAACTGGGACGTCTCGTGGGACAACAACTCCCGCGCCGACGGTGACGTGCTCCGCTCCAAGTTCACCAGCACCGGCGCGCAGAGCATCGGTGCGGACGACCCGACCCTCGACGCGCTGTTCACGAAGGAGCTGTCGCAGTCGTCCGTGACCGAGCGCGAGGCGACCTTCCACCAGATCCAGGAGCGCATCGCGGCGCAGGCCGACTTCGTCCCGGTGCACGAGCTCACGAGCATCATCGCCACCGCGAAGGACGTGCACGGCATCGCGTACGGCGCCGACACACGCCTCGACCAGCTCACCGGTGCCTGGAAGGACGCCTCGTGACGACGCCGCTCGCCGTCCTCGACCTCGTCCCCGTCAGCGCCGGGTCGACCTCCACCGAGGCGCTCCGGAACGCGGTCGACCTCGCGCAGCACGCCGAGCGGGCCGGGTACGCCCGGTACTGGCTCGCCGAGCACCACCTCAACCCCGGGGTGGCCGGCAGCGCGCCGAACATCGTGATCGGGGCGATCGCGGCGGCAACGTCGTCGATCCGCGTCGGCAGCGCGGCGACGCTCGTCGGGAACCAGCGGGCGCTCCAGATCGCCGAGACCTTCGGTACGCTGACCGGGCTGTACGGGCCGCGGTTCGACCTCGGGCTGGGGCGCTCCGGTGCGCCGGCACCCGGGGCGGCTCGTGCGCCGTCGCTCGCCCCGCGAGCCGACGAGGTCGTCGACGGCCTGCTCATCCCCGCGCCGTTCGACTTCACCATCGCGCCGAACAGTCGCTTCGCGCTGCAGGGTGCGCTCCTCGGACGCGTCCCCGGCGACGTCGAACGGTTCGCCGGCGAGGTCGACCTGATCCGCGACTTCCTCGCCGGCACCTTCACCCGCGACGGCGAGGTCGTCGAGGCGACCCCGGCCGACGGCGCCGACGTCGAACTGTGGATCCACGGCTCCACCGGGGGCGAGAGCGCGCGGATCGCCGGCGCGCTCGGGCTGCCCTACGGTGCGAACTACCACACGTCGCCGGGCACCGTGCTGGCGTCCGTGGCGGCGTACCGCTCGGCCTTCCGACCGGGGGTCCTCGCCGCGCCGCACGTCATCGTGTCCGCGGACGTCGTCGTCGCGGACACCGCAGCGGAGGCCGCACGGATCGGCGCCGGGTACGACACCTGGGTGCACTCGATCCGGTCCGGCGTCGGCGCGGTCCCGTACCCGTCGCCCGAGGACGCGGCAGCGCACCCGCTCGAGGCGCCCGCCGCTGCGTCGGTGGCCGATCGTGTCGCCACGCGGTTCGTGGGCGCGCCGGAGCAGGTCGTCGCCGGGCTGGAGACCCTCCGCCGGGCGACGGGCGCCGACGAGCTCCTGGTGACGACGATCACTCACGCCCACGAGGCCCGCGTCCGCTCCTACGAGCTGCTCGCGGCCGCGTGGGCCGCGCGCGCCGCGGCCGCGCCGGCGGCGGCGGCGGCCGCGGCGCACGCGCGCGCCTGACCCGCCCGCGCGCGCGGCGCCGCCCTGACCCCGAACGACGAGGTCGCTGTCGTACGACAGCGACCTCGTCGTTCTCCCGCGCCCGCAACACCCCGCGCGTGCAAGGAACGACAGCGGCGCTGTCGTACGACAGCGCCGCTGTCGTTCCGGCTCGGGGGCCTCCGGCTCGGGCAGCGTTCCGGCGCGGGTTGACGGCGGCGGCCCGTCACCCACCGGACGGGAGGCTCGTGGCGGCCCGGCACCGAGCCTCCCGTCCGGTGCCGGGCCGGCCACACTGCCCGCGACCCGTTGCAAGCGCATGTTCCGACACCGCACGTGTCGATCGACCGGCGTCGTGTCGGAACTTGCGGACGCATCGAGTGCGTGCGCATGTTCCGACAGCGCACGTGTCGATCGACCGGCGCCGTGTCGGAACCTGCGGACGCAAGGAGCGACGGCGCCGCTGTCGTACGACAGCGAGCCTGTCGTAGCCGCGCGTCCGCACCAGGTGCAGGTGCGCGACGACGACGAGGTCGCTGTCGTACGACAGCGACCTCGTCGTTCCGGGTCAGCGCACCCCCGCTCAGCTGTTGTCGAGCGGCAGCCCCTCGGGGTTCAGCGTCGACTTCGGCACGGCCTCGTTCGACAGGTTGTACGCCTTGAGCCACTTCGCGTAGGAGCCGTCGTCGATGAGCTCGTTGACGGCGTCCTCGATCGGCTCGGCGAGGCCGTTGCCCTTCTTCGTGGTCGCGGCGATGAGCCCCTGCAGCGACGACCCGGCACCCGAGTACGTGCCGGCGGTCTTCGTCGGGTCGGCGCTCTTCGCGTTCTGGGTGTTCTGGTACGCGATGGTCGGGTTCGGGCCGAGGTAGCCGTCGACCTTGCCGGACTTCAGCGCGAGCTGCTTCGCGTTCGCGTCGGGGTAGTACTTGACCGTGATGGTCCTGCCCTGCTTCGCCAGGTCGGCCTTCCACCCGAGCAGGATCTTCTCCTGGTTCGTGCCCGAGTCGGTGGCGATCGTCTTGCCGGCGAGGACCGAGGGGTCGCCGTCGAACACCAGCGTGCTCGACTCCGGCACCTGCAGCGCGAGGTTGTCCTGGCGGTAGGACGCGAAGTCGTACTTCTCCTTGCGCTGCTCGGTCACGGTGATGTTGGACAGGCCGACGTCGACCGAGCCGCCGTCGATCCCGACGAAGAGGTTGTCCCACGTGGAGTTCTTGACCACGGGGTCGAGCCCGAGCTTCGCGGCGACGAGGCGCCCGATGTCGGGCTCCGAGCCGGTCAGCGTCTTCTGGTCGTCGCCGGTGAACGCCAGCGGCGGGAAGCCGGACGGCAGCGCGCCGACGCCGATGACGAGCTTGCCGGACTTCTTGACCGCGGCGGGGAGCTCGTCGTGGAGCTTCGTGTCCTCGGTGACGGCGATCGTCGTCTCGGTCGCGGCGCCGTTCGCGTGGGTGCCGACGGTGACGGTGCCGTCGGCGTCCGACGCGGAACCGCTGCCGGTGCCGGCGTTCGCGGTGGCGCAGCCGGCGAGGGCGATGACGACGCCGGAAGCGAGGACGAGGGCACCTGCGCGGGTGCACCAGCGGGCGGGGGCGGGAGTGGTGGTGGGCATGGTGCTCCTGGGGACGGGCGAACGGGAGAGGGAACTGCGGTGGTGCTGGGGAGTCCGGTCAGCGCAGACGGCTGAGGAACGCGCGGGTGCGCGGGTGCTGCGGGTCGTCGAGCACCGCGGCGGGCGGCCCCTGCTCGACGATCCGGCCGTGGTCGAGGAAGACGACGTGGTCGGCGACCTCGCGGGCGAACCCGACCTCGTGCGTGACGATCACGAGCGTCGTCCCGGACTCGGCGAGTGCCCGGATCACGCCGAGCACCTCGCCGACGAGCTCCGGGTCGAGGGCCGAGGTCGGCTCGTCGAGCAGCAGGACCTCGGGTTCGAGAGCGAGCGCCCGGGCGATCGCGACGCGCTGCTGCTGACCACCGGAGAGCTGGCGTGGCCGGGCATCGGCGCGGTCGCCGAGTCCGACGGCCTCGAGCAGGGATCGTCCCCGTGCACGGGCGGCCGCCGCGGGCACGCCGTGGGCGACGGGCCCCTCGATGACGTTCTCGAGCGCGGTGAGGTGCGGGAACAGGTTGAAGTGCTGGAACACGAACCCGATGCGGGAGCGCTGCCGGAGGATCTCCCGCGCGGGCAGCTCCTGGAACCGCGGAACCGCGCCGTCCCGCCTGCCGCGGAACGTCCGGACGGCTCCCAGCCGCACGCCGATGGTCTCCCCACCGATCGTGACGACGCCCCGGTCGAGCGGCTCCAGGTGGTTGATCGCCCGGAGCAGCGTGGACTTCCCGGAGCCGGACGGCCCCAGGATCGCGGTCACGCTGCCAGCCGGCAGGTCGAGGTCGACGCCGTCGATGACACGGTTGTCGCCGAAGGCCTTGACGGCCCCGCGGATGCTGATGGTGGCGCTCACGAGATGACTCCTCCGGGAGAACCGGCCACGCTGCCGGCGTCGGCCGACGACGCGGGGCGGGTCGAGCCTCCCGTCCGGTCGTGACGCAACACGGCGCGCAGTCGCTGGAACGGGGTCGGGGGCAGCGTGCGGACCGAGCCGCGCGCCGTCCACCGCTCGATGTAGTACTGCACGACGGACACCGCGCTGGTGAGCACGAGGTACCAGATCGTGGCCACGACGAGCAGCGGGATGATGTCCGTCGGGTAAGTGCTGCTGAGGTTCTGGACGACGCCGAACAGGTCGAGCAGCGAGACGTAGAACAGCAGCGAACTGGCCTTGAGGAGCCCGACCACCTGGTTCACGAACGCCGGGACGATGGAGCGCATCGCCTGCGGCAGCACGATCCGGAGGAACTGCCGGTGCCGGGGGAGTCCGAGCGCCTGCGCGGCCTCGAGCTGTCCGTGGTCCACGGCGAGGACGCCGGCGCGGACGATCTCCGACGCGTACGCGATCTCGCTGAGGCTCAGCCCGATCACGCCGATCGCCAGGTCGCTCAGCACGTTCGTCGTCGGCACCGCCACCTGCGGCCCGAACGGCACCCCGATGCCGATCGTCGGGTACAGGCTGCCGAGGTTGTAGAGGAAGACGAGCACCAGGATCAGCGGCACCGAGCGGAAGAGCCAGACGTACCCCCACGCCAGTCCGGACAGGACCGGGTTGCGGGACAGGCGCGCGATCGCGACGACGATGCCGCCGGCGAAGCTGATCACCGCGCTCAGTCCGGTCGCCAGGAGCGTCAGCTGCAGCCCCGTCAGGATCGCCGGGCTGAACAGCCACTTCGCGACGCCGGGCCACTCCCACGACGGGTTCGTGAACAGCGTCTGCACGAGGTTCAGGAGCAGCACGACGACGACTGCGGCGGCGATCCACCGCAGTGGGTGCCGCAGGGGCACGACGGGGCGGTCGAGCGCGGCGCGTCCGGCCGCGTCGATGGCTGGCACGGGCGGACGGGAGGCTCGGCTCGGCTCCGTCACGCCGGTCCCGATGGGCTTCTCGAACGGGTGGATCCCCACCTCCTCCGCGGACTTCGTCACGTCGTACAGCGGGGTGTACCCGAGGCGCGTGTAGACCCGGACCGCCTCGGGCTGGCGGGGCCCGGTGGTCAGGTACACGCGGCGGAAGCCACGGCGCGCGGCCTCGGCCTCGAGCTCCGCCACCACGAGTCCGGCGAGGCCCCGGCCGCGTGCGTCCGTGGCGGTCCAGATGCGCTTCAGCTCGACGGTGTCGTCGTCGTGGGGCATGAAGGCGCCGCCGGAGACGAGGCGCTCGTCCTCGTACAGCAGCACGAAGGTGCCGAGCGGGGCGACGAAGTGCTCGATCGGGTACCGGTTGATCTCCGTCGAGGCCGGCTCGCCGAAGTGGTCGCCGTAGCGGGCGTCGTACTCGCGCTCGAGGTCGGCGAGCATGGGCGCGGCGGCGGGGTCGTCCGGGCGGACGGTGCGGAACACGAGGGCGCCGGGCGCGGTGGCGTCTGCATGTGCTCGCGCGCCGGCGGTGGCGGTGGCGTCTGCATGTGCTCGCGCGCCGGCGGTGGCGTCTGCCGTGGTCATGGCGTGACCGTACGAGGCGGTGCCGCGCTCGGACAACTGGCACCGCAACACGGCGGCACGGAGGGGAACCGGACGTCACACCGGTCGCGAGCGTGACGCCCCGTGACGCGCGACGGCGGCTATCGTGACCGCATGACAGCGCACCGCGTGACCGCGCCGGAGCCCCCGGCGGACGGATCGAAGGCGAAGGGGCCGGCGTCGTACTTCCCGAGCATCGAGACGACCTACGGCCGTCCCGTGCAGGAGTGGCTCGACCTCGTCGCGGACCGGCTCGACACCGAGCGGCACATGGAGGTCGTCACGTGGCTGAAGACGGAGCACGGGATGGGGCACGGGCACGCCAACGCCCTCGTCGGCTACGTCAAGAACGCGCTCGCGTCCTCGAGCGCCCTCAGGAGCGGACGAGTCGCGCGATCGCCTCCGACGCTTCCTTGACCTTCGCCGAGGGGTCCCCGCCGTCGGCCATCGCGTCGGCGACGCAGTGGCTGAGGTGGTCCTCGACGAGTCCGAGTGCGACGGACTGCAGGGCCTTCGTCATCGCGGACACCTGCGTGAGGATGTCGATGCAGTACTGCTCGTCCTCGACCATGCGCTGGAGCCCGCGTGCCTGACCCTCGATGCGCTTGAGCCGCTTGAGGTAGGCGTCCTTGGACGAGATGTAGCCGTGCTCGTGGTGCTGCTCGTGTTCGCTCATGAGGCCTCCCTGGACCGGTACCCCTCCAGGGTATGCCATCGGACACAACTGGTTGACGTGGTTGACGCGCCGGTCGTAGTCTTGGTTGACACGGTTGCAGGAAGGCGGACGCGATGACACCGACAGAACGTGCAATGGCGGGGCGGACGACGACGGCACGAGCAGCAACGGCCCGGGCGACGGCGGACACCGCGGAGACCGCACTGCTCTCCGCCATCCGCGACCGACTCCGCGCCGGGCGCTACGACGACGCGATCGCCGCGACGTCCGACGTCGGGGCGCTGGCGGACCGGATGGTCGCCGCGCTGCCGTCGGTCAAGCACGAGGCCGACGAGCTCATCGGCCCGTTCTACGACTCCTCGTCGCTCGCCGCCTGGCGCGGGGTGTCGCGGCAGGCCATCAGCAAGGCGAGCGCCAAGGGCGACCTGCTCGGGCTGAAGATCGGTGACGGCACCCGGATCTTCCCCTCGTTCCAGTTCGGGCCGGCCGGCGCACCGCTGCCCCGGCTGCGCGAGGTCCTCGCGCTCCTCGACCCCGACCGGATCGACCCGTGGGGCAGTGCGCTCTGGCTGAACACCGTCGCCGACGAGTTCGGCGGCACCACCGCGGCCGCGGCACTCCGCGACGGTCGTCACGACGCCGTGCTCGCAGCAGCCCGACGTGCGGCGAACGCCTGGCTGGCGGACGCGTGACGGAACGCCGGACCGACGTCGCCCAGCGCGCCCCGGGTCCCGACGCCGACCTGCCCGGGTTCCCGACGGTCGAGTCACGGGGCACGACGTTCTACCGCGCGAAGCGGCACGACCGTGGTGCCTGGTGGTTCGCGAGCACCCCGGCGGACGCGGACGGCGTCGACGGCGGGCGGTTCGACCTCGCCGAACCCCGCGGCACCTGCTACTGGGCGGACTCGGTGGAGGTCGCGGTGCGTGAACGCCTGGCGCACCACACCCTGCACACGAACACCGTGTTCGTCGGCCGTGCGCGGGAGATCGTCGTCGTCGCCGCGCGGGCGTCACGGGGTCGCCGGTTCGCGGACGTCACCGCACCGGATGCTGTCCGGCACGGCGTCGGGGCCGAGCTGCAGACGATGGGGGACTACCGCGTGCCGCAGGCGTGGGCGCGGGGCTTCGACGCCGCGGGGTTCGCGGGCGTCCGGTACAGCACCCGGTTCACGAGCGATGCCGCGCCGAACGCGTGGGCGGTGTTCGGGGACGCCGGGGTCCCGCGGCGGCCCCGCCCCGAGCGGGTGCACCGCGACGGGGTGACCGCGTGCCGGGAGTCCGGCATCCGCGTGCTCGAGGACGGGTCCGCCGCGGGGCCCGAGCGCTTCACGATCGTCCCGCCGCCGGGCGACTGACGGGCTCCCGGGGGCGCCGTGTGTCGGTGGCCCGTCGTACCGTCGTGGCGTGGTGGAACCCGTCGACGCGTGGTGGCGCCGCCGGCAGTGGTCGCGCGGCGTGCCGATGCCGTACGCCGTGGGGGAGTTCCGCGACGCCTGGCAGTCCTACCCGGTGCTCATCCGGCAGTACCACCCGGAGTGGAACGCCGGCATCGTCCTGACCCAGATCCCGCCCGCCGCCGACGTGCTGCTCACCTGGGAGTGCGACGTCGGCCACGTCTTCGTCGCGACCCCCGCCGAACAGCGCGGCCGCCCCGGGCGTGAGCGTCGCCGGTCGGTGTGGTGCCCCGAGTGCCAGGTGATGGCGAAGCCGCAGCGGTGGCCCGTCCTGCCGGAGGACTGGCCGGCCGTCGTCCCCGTGCCGCAACGCGCGGTGCGGACGACGGGCCGCCAGACGCTCCCGGCAGCGGGTCGGGGGTCGTCCCTCCCCACGGGTGCCGTCGCGTCCTCGCGTGCCCGGGGAGCGGGCTGGCGTCCCTCGGGGCAGCGTGCGCCGCGTCCTCCGCGGACGATCTGCCCGAAGACCCCGCGGCTCCCCTCGGGGGACGCGTTCATCAGCGTGTGTGCCCCGGCGACGGCCTCCGCGGTGGAGGCCGAGCTGCGCCAGGCGCTCTCCGACCGCTTCGACTTCACGTTCGACCGCACGGCGATCCGCCTCGACCGGCCCTTCCACGACCACGTCGAGGCCTGGCCGGACATCATCCTGCCGGAGCTCCGCGTCGCGATCGAGTACGACTCCACCGGGCGGCACGGGCTCGAGCACGTGGGCCCGCGCGAGGAGTCCGACCGCCGGAAGGACCGGGCGCTCCGTGGTGTCGGCTGGGAAGTGGTGCGTATCCGGACCGGACGGCTGCCCGCACTCGGGCCGTACGACCTCCAGGTGTCCGGCGTCTCCGGGCGCACGATCGAGCGGCTCGTGGACACGCTGCGCGACGTGCGCGGCGCCCTCTTCGTCGACGCGTACGCGCGCTGACGCGCCGGGCGTCACCCGCGCAGCGCCAGCGCCTCGCTCAGCCACCGCGCGTGCAGCGCCCACGGGTCCGGCACCCCGGCGCCGACGACCGCGACGTGCTCGAGCAGCGCGGGCGTCACCCGGAACCACTCGGTGCCCGGGTACCGCGACGCGGTGAACTGCGCGTGCCGATGCCGTTCGAGCATCCGGTCGCCGCGCTCGAACGCCAGCAGGTCCTGGTGCGCGATCCGGGCCAGCCGCTGCCGCGGGTTCGCGGTCGTGCCGATCTTGATGCGGTCCCCGACGCCGTCCTGCTGCCGGAGGTAGTACACGACGTCGACCCGCGGGGGAGCGAGGTCCTGGTCGGGGACGTCCCCGTACGGCCACTCGCAGACCGCGCAGAGCATCCCCGAGGCGAACCGCACCCCCACGCGGGACCCGCAGACCAGGCACGGTCCGGGCAGGGCGTCCTCGGTGCCGTGGTGCGCCGCGCCGAAGTCGCTGACGACCAGCACGTGCGACGAGCACAGCGGGACCGGCGCGCCGGGCGCGCTCGCGCCGGCGCAGCCCGGGACGCAGCACGACTCGACCATGCGCCGAACGCTACCGGCGACCGCCGACGCTCAGGCGTCGACCGTGTGGTGCCTGCGCGCTGCGGGTCCGAGTGCGCCGAGGAACAGCGATGCCCGCGGAGCTGATCCGCGGGCATCGCTGTTCGGACGGTCTGCTGTCTAGCGCTTCGGTCCGTTCAGGTGGAGGGTGAGGGGGTTCTGGCCGGAGTCGGTGGTGAAGGTGACGGTGTAGTCGGCGGTGGGGCCGAGGTCGCGGTCGAAGGTCCACGTGCCGGTGGCGTTGGTCTTCGCCGAGCCCATCGGGGTGCCCCACTGGTTCTTCGCCGTGACGAGGCTTCCTGCCGTCGCGGTGCCGGTGAAGGTGTTCTTCCCAGCGGTGTAGGTCTGCCCGTTGGTGTGGCTGGTCACCGCGAACGGGGCGTTCGACTTCGGTCCGTTCAGGTGGAGGGTGAGGGGGTTCTGGCCGGAGTCGGTGGTGAAGGTGACGGTGTAGTCGGCGGTGGGGCCGAGGTCGCGGTCGAAGGTCCACGTGCCGGTGGCGTTGGTCTTCGCCGAGCCCATCGGGGTGCCCCACTGGTTCTTCGCCGTGACGAGGCTTCCTGCCGTCGCGGTGCCGGTGAAGGTGTTCTTCCCAGCGGTGTAGGTCTGCCCGTTGGTGTGGCTCGTCACCGCGAACGGGCGGGTGTCAGCCTCCGCGACGAATGCCACGTGCTCCATCACGCTCACCCCACCGGTCGGCGTGGTCTGTGTGAAGGACACGTCGTAGCCATCCGGCTTCGCGAGTTCAGCGACGGCCGACCACGTCCCGGAGGCCGACCGGCTCGCGCCGACCGTCGTCCGGAAGAGTTCTCCTGCGCCCGCGTCGCGGGCGACGATCACGGAACCCGGTGTCGCGGTGCCGGTGAAGGTGCGCGGGCCGGGCGTGTAGCGGTTCGAATTCGCGATGCCGTCCACGCTCAGCTGCCCGGGCACGACGACCGGGGCGGAACGATGTGCACCGTCGAACGCGACGATGGTGTACTCCTCGTTCGCTGCTTCGGCGGCGATGTCCCAGACCGTCACGACGGACGAGCCCCGTTCGACGAGCGCGGCCCGGACGACCTGGCGTCGGCCGTCCATCAGCCAGACGACCTCGGGTTCGTCGCCCGACGGCACCGGTCGGAAGCTGCGTGTGCCGTCCACGTGCTCGAAGAAGCGCGAAGCAACCGGCGCTCCGACCTCGGCGCTCTCGCTCGGCAGCTCGAGCGTGGTGGTCGTGGTCGCCGACCGCGATCCGTCGTCACCGATCCCCGTGAGGCCGATCGAACGGCCGATGACCTCGGAGGGCAACTCGACGGAGAACCTGCCTTCGGAGACGCGTGCGAACACGTAGTGGGAGCCGTCGATGGTCGCGCTCACCGAGACCGCTCCGGTCGCTGTGCCGATGAGCACGAGCTTCCCGGTCGCAGTCGCGATGGTCCGCGAAACGGAGGGAGCACCGACGCTCGTCGCGTCGGGGATCGTGACGGTGAGTGCGCCGGAGGTCGACGACCCCGCGTGCGACGCGATCGACACCCGCGTGCCGAGGGTCGCAGCCGGCACCGTCACGGTGAACGTCCCGTCGATGATCGGTGCGCTCACCTCGGTACGCCCGGTACCGGTGAGGCCGACCCGGTCGCCACTCGCAGCGCCGGTGATCCTGACGTCTGCGCCGTCACGAACCACCGCTGCGCCGCTCGGGTCGGACACGTGCGCCGCGCCGAGCGGGACCGTGACCTCGGGTGAGAACGCTCCCGAGGCATCCCGCGCCAGGAGGCGCACGCCGCCGTTGTCGTTCGTGACCTCGCCGGACCACGAGCCGTCCCTGGACGTCGTCAGGTCTCGGTCGCCATCGGTGGTCCTGATGACGATCGTCGTGCCCGGGTCGGCGTCGCCGGCGAGGACGGTCACCCCCTTCGACGGTGCGATGATCCGGACGTTCGGCGTCGACGGTCCGCCCCGTCCGTCGTCGGGTACCCGAACCTGGGTGACTGCGGTCCGCCATCCGGCGAGCTGTGCGCCGACACCGATCGTCCGACCTGCGAGCGACGCGGGCACCTCGACGGCGAAGCGTCCGTCGGTCACGGGGACGGTGCCGAGCGGGAAGCGGAGTGCACCGGTGGCCTGGCCGAACACGTTCACGACGTCGAGACCAGACGCACCACTGAGCCGGAAGCCAGCGGCCGTCGGGGTGACGGTGATGTCGCGCGGTTCTGGCGACACCCGGTCCGCGTCGGAGGTCGGGACGGGGATCTGCAGCGGACGCGACTGCCCGGAACCGTCCTCGGTGACGATGCGAATCGTGCCGACGAGGCCGCGCGGGATCGTCGAGACCAGCGTGCCGTCGGCTCCGGTCTTGCCGAAACGGCCGGCGAAGGCGCCGTCCTCGCCGACGCGGATGACCCCGGTGTTCGGCCTCCCGTGGAAGACGACCTCCCACTCACCGAGTGCTCCGGGCGCCAATCGGACGATCGTCGGCGGTGTCAGGTCAGCGGAGTTCGTCGTGCCGTGCGACCGGACCGATCCAGCTGCAGCTGCAGCGGGAGAGGCTGCGAGCGCCGCCGAACCGGAGGTGAGGGCTCCGGTGAGACCGATCGTGAGCGCGAGTCCCGTTGCGAGCAGGGGACAGCGGGGATGAGTTGCCATGAGTACAACCGTTCTGTGGGGGAGCACTCAGCATATCCGTAATATGAAATGTCACAGACCACTCGGCGGTGGCGCTCAGGCGTCGAAGATGACGCCGATCGGTTCGCGCTTCTCCTCCTGGAACTTGTCCTCGGCGCGCCCGAGCGCCCAGTACGCGGAGAGCGACATGTCCGACTTCTCGAGCTCCCACTCGTCCTGCAGCAGCCGACGGATCGCCTTGATCGCGGTCCGCTCACCATGGGCGAACACCTGGACCGGCCGGGAGGCACGGGGCAGTTCCCGGGTCTCGGCCAGCAGGAGCGTGCCCGGCTCGGCGCCGGCGGCGTCGCGGTGCAGCCACCGCAGTGCGATGCCGGCCGGGTGCGCGATGTCCTGTTCGTCGTCGGGGCCGGCCACCTCGACCAGGGCGACGCCCGTGGCGGAGTCGTCCATGGCCTCCAGGGCGGATGCGATCGCCGGGAGCGCGCTGTCGTCGCCGAGGAGGACGTGGACGACCGCGGGGTCGGTGCTCGGCGCGTAGCCGCCGCCGGGGCCGGAGAGGGCGAGCCGGTCGCCGGGCTCCGCCGCAGCGGCCCAGGGGCCGGCGAGTCCCTCGTCGCCGTGCACGACGAAGTCGATGGCGATCGTGTGGGCGTCGAGGTCGATGGCACGCACCGTGTAGGTGCGGCGGGCCGGCCGGTCGTGCTTCGGGAGGGTCTCGCGGAGCGCCTCGAGGTCGTACGGGGGCTCGAGCCCGAGCTCTGGCTTGGCGACCAGGAGCTTCACGTACTTGTCGGTGCTCCCGAGTCGCTCCGGGTCCGCCGCCGCGATGAAGTCATCGAACGCGGGGCCGCCGAGGTGGACGCGGACCATGTGCGGCGACAGCTGTTCGGTGCGGTCGACGACGAACACGTGCTGGGTGCGGTTCTTCGAGCTCATCTGAGGAGCTTCCTCTCGGTGCTTCTGCGTCGCCTGGATTCCGTGGTTCGTGCTTGACGTGCGCGTCACTAAGGTTAGCCTTACCTCATGGACACGACCGTCATCCCGTTCTCCGAGCTGCTGCGCAAGCGCACCCGCCGCTCGCACGGCTCCGCGGCCGGGAACGACTTCATGCACGACCTGCTCGGGGGTGCGTGCGACGTCGCCGACTACGCCGCCCTGCTCGGACAGTACTCGTTCGTGTACGACGCCCTCGAGCGCGCCGCAGCCCGGATGGCCGACCACCCGGTGGCAGCGCCGTTCGTCACCGCGCAGCTCACCCGGATGCCGGCGATCCGCGCGGACCTCGAGTACCTGATCGGGCCGGACTGGTCCGAGCTGGTGTGCCCGTCGCCCGCCACCACGGCGTACGTCCGACGCCTCAACGAGGTCGCGGCCGAGTGGCCCGGCGGCTTCGTGGCGCACCACTACACGCGCTACCTCGGCGACCTCTCCGGCGGTCAGGCGATCGGCCGGGTGCTCGCCGACCAGTTCGGGTTCGACACGAACGGCGTCCTCTTCTACATCTTCGACCAGGTCGCCGACCCGACCGCGTTCCGGGACACCTACCGGGCGCAGCTCGATGCGGCGCCGTGGGACGACGACGAGCGCGAGCGGGTCATCGCCGAGGTGGAGCTGGCGTACGCGCTCAACAGCGGGCTGCTCGCCGAGCTCGACGTGGCGCGGCGCACGGATGGCGACGCGGCGGTGATCGCGTGACCGACGGGCAGCCGCCCTTCGACGCCGAGGCCCGGCGCGCGATCCTCCGGCACATGAACACCGACCACGCGCTCGACAACCTGGTGATCGCGCGGGCGAACGGCGCAGCGACCGCAGTGGCCGCGACCATGACCGAGATCGACGCGATCGCGGGTGTCTGGCTCGCGCAGCTCGACGACGGGGACGTGGAGCACGTCATCGTGCCGTGGACGTCCCCGCTGACCGATCGCCGGTCGGCTCGCGTGCAGATCGTCGAGGTGCACGCGGCCGCGCAGGCCCAGCTCGCCGAGCCGAGCTAGCCGCCCCCAGACCCGCCGGGAACGCGGTCGCTCCGCCACAGCAGGGGTGCTTCCGCCGGACGCCGTGTTCCCGGCGACACTCCCTCAGCGGCGGATGCGCCGCGCGAGCTTCGCGATCGGCCCCGTGCGGGGCGCCCGCTCCGCGGGGTCGACGACCTCCTGCTGGTAGAACTCGGCGAAGTCGGCCATCGCCGCCCGCCGTTCCGCGCGGAGGTACGCGCGCCGCTCACGGGTGAACGCCACCACGGTGGACCCGCACATCAGCACCATCACGACGCTGAACGGCAGCGCCGTGGTGATCGCGGCCGTCTTCAGTGCGTTCAGGCCGCCGGCGAGCAGCAGCGCGACGGCGACGAGCGCGGTGACGACGGCGAAGAAGACCCGGATCCAGTTCTTCGGTTCGAGCTGCCCGCCCGTCGCGATCATCCCCATCACGAGCGCGCCGGAGTCGGCCGAGGTCACGAAGAACACGCCGATGAGGACGATCGCGCCGATCACGAGCGCCGGACCTGCCGGCAGTGCTCCGAGCATCTGGAAGAGGACACGCTCGACGTTCACGCTGCCGTCGGCGCCGACCAGGTCGCCGTGTCCGTGCAGCTGGTCCCAGAGCGCCGTGCCGCCCATCACCCCGAACCAGAGGAAGGTCAGGAGCGTCGGGACGAACAGCACGCCGAGCACGAACTGGCGGACGGTCCGGCCCCGGGAGATCCGCGCGATGAAGATGCCGACGAACGGCGCCCACGACATCCACCAGCCCCAGTAGAACGTGGTCCAGGCGCCCTGCCACTGCTGGCCGGCCTTCCCCGCGAACGCACTCGTGTCGAACGCGGCCCCGACGAAGCCCTGCGCGTACAGCCCGATCGACTGCACGAACTCGCCGAGCAGGAACTGGGTCGGGCCGAACACCAGCACGACCAGGAGCAGGGCGGCCGCCAGCAGCAGGTTCGTGGTGGAGAGGTACTTCATGCCCTTGCCGACACCGCTCAGGAGCGAGCCGATCGCGATCAGCGTGACGACGGCGATGAGCACGATCTGCAGGCCGCGGGAGTCCTCGGCGATGTCCGTGTAGTCGAGCCCGGCACCGATCTGCAGCACGCCGAGCCCGAGCGACGTGGCGACGCCGAAGAGCGTGCCGACGAGGGCGACGACGTCGATGAGGTTGCCCCACCCGCCGGTCACCCGACGGCCGAGCAGCGGCTCGAGCGCCCACCGGATCGAGACCGGCCGGCCGCGCCGGTGGATCGCGTAGGCGAGGGCGAGCCCGACCACGACGTAGATCGCCCACGCGTGGAGACCCCAGTGCAGGAACGTCTGCGTCATCGCCCGCTGCGCGAGTTCGTCGTCGCTGCCGGTGACCCCGGGTCGCGGCGACGCGAAGTGGCTGAGCGGTTCGGCCACCCCGTAGAACACCAGCCCGATGCCCATGCCCGCCGCGAAGAGCAGCGAGAGCCACGACATCGTGGAGAACTCCGGCTCCTCGTCGTCCTTGCCGAGGACGATGTCGCCGAAGCGGCTGAAGCCGATCCAGATCGCGAACAGGACGAACCCCGCGGCGACGAGCACGTAGTACCAGCCGAAGTCCCGGACGATGGTGTCCTGCACCGTCGCGAACACGGCCTCGGTGCCCTTCGGGGCGATCAGGGCCACGACGACGAAGGCCAGGACGAGGCCGGCGGCCGGCCAGAAGACCCAGCGCTCGACCGGGGGTCGCTTCCGCAGGTCGGGGACCGGGACACCGGATGGTCCCGTGGTGTCGGATGATCCCGTCGTGTCGGATGATCCCGTCGTGCCGGCTGGTTCCGTCGTGTCGGCTGGTTCCGTCGTGTCGCTCACGTCCGCGCTCCGCCCTGCGAGGGCGGTCTGTCCCCGTACCGCGGAGTCTACGAAGGCCGCGCGCCCGCGTCCGGCCGTCCGGACGGTCGTCGTCACGTGCGCCCGCCTGCCGATACGCTGCTGGGGTCCCGGAAGCGGTGTGCCGGGCGACCCGAGAGGACGAGATGACGGCGATCGACGGATCGACGCGCTTCGGCAGCGCACGAGACGATGTCAGCGGAGCGGTCGACAGCGACCTGCGCGCGGACGTCCGCTACCTCGGGAGCCTGCTCGGGCGCGTGCTGCGCGAGAGCGGCGGCGACGAGCTCCTGCGTGACGTCGAAGCGCTGCGTGCCGCGGTCATCGAGGCGTACGAGGGATCGGACACCGACGGTGCCGCACGGGCCGAAGCGGTCGTCGCGGGACTCTCGGCCGAGCGTGCCGAAGAGGTCGCACGGGCCTTCACCACCTACTTCCACCTGACGAACCTGGCCGAGGAGCACCACCGCGTGCGCGTCCTCCGGCTGCGGGGCGACGACGGCGGCGTCGGGGGCGACTCGTTCCCGGCCACCTACGCCGAGCTCGTGGGCGAGGTCGGCGCGGACGAAGCCGCCGCCCGGCTCGACGCCCTCCGGTTCCACCCGGTGCTCACGGCGCACCCGACCGAGGCCCGCCGCCGCGCGGTGACCACGGCCGTGCGGCGCATCACCGACCTCATCGACGAACGGGACCGCGCGAAGAACGCGACAGCCCGTGCCGAGAACGAGCGACGCCTGCTCGAGGAGATCACGAACCTCCTCCGCACCTCGCCCCTCCGCACCACCCGCCCGACCCCGCTCGACGAGGTCCGCACCGCGATGAGCGTGTTCGACCAGACGCTGTTCGAGATCGTGCCGCAGGTGTACCGCCTCCTCGACGACCGGCTCCTCGGCGAGGACGCCGGCAGCGTGCCCGTGCAGGCCCCGGCGTTCGTGCGCTTCGGCACGTGGATCGGCGGCGACCGCGACGGCAACCCGTTCGTGACGTCCGACATCACGCGGCAGGCGGCGGAGATCGCGGCGGAGCACATCCTGCTCGGTCTCGCCCGTGCCGCCACCCGCATCGGCAGCACCCTGACCCTCGACCACAGCGAGACGCCGGCCGACGCCGGGCTGACCGCGCTCGTGGCGTCGCAGGAGTCCCTCGACCCGGACATCGCCGAGCGCATCGGGATCCGGGCGCCGAACGAGACCCATCGCCGCGCACTCCTCTTCACGGCGGCGCGCATCGACGCCACCCGACGTGGCGACGCCCCGCTGGCCTACCCCGGCCCGGAGTCGCTCCTCACCGACCTCCGCACGATCCAGGCCTCGCTCGTCGCGGCCGGGGCGTCGCGTCCCGCGTACGGCGAGCTGCAGAACCTCGTCTGGCAGGTCGAGACGTTCGGCTTCCACCTCGCCGAGCTCGAGATCCGGCAGCACTCACAGGTGCACCGGAACGCGCTCGCGGAGATCCGCGCCGGTGGCGAGCTGAGCGAGACCACCGACGAGGTCCTCGCCGTCTTCCGCACCATCGCCGAGCTCCAGCAGCGCTACGGCGTCCGGGCCTCGAACCGCTACATCGTCTCGTTCACGCAGTCCGCTGCGGACCTGGCGAACGTGCACGAGCTGGCGGTCGCCGCGCTCGGGTCCGCGGAGGCGGCACCGGTGCTCGACGTCATCCCGCTGTTCGAGACCTTCGCCGACCTGCACGCCAGCGTCGAGATCCTCGACGAGGCCGTCCGGACCGAGGCGTTCCAGCGCCGACTCGCCGCGACCGGCCGGAAGCTCGAGGTCATGCTCGGGTACTCCGACTCGTCGAAGGACGTCGGCCCGGTGTCGGCGAACCTGGCGCTGTACGACGCCCAGGCGAAGATCGCGCAGTGGGCGAAGGCCAACGACATCGAGCTCACGCTCTTCCACGGCCGCGGCGGTTCGCTCGGCCGCGGCGGCGGTCCCGCGAACGAGGCCGTGCTCGCCCAGCCGCCGGGGTCGATCGACGGCCGGCTGAAGCTCACCGAGCAGGGCGAGGTCATCTTCGCCCAGTACGGCGACCAGGACATCGCCGCCCGGCACCTCGAGCAGATGGCCTCCGCCACGCTGTTCGCGTCCTCGCCCTCGAACGAGGCCCGCATCGAGGCCGCAGCCACCCGGTTCGCCGACCTGGCCCAGCAGCTCGACGACGTCTCCCGCGACGCCTTCTACGGGCTCGTGAAGGCGGACGGGTTCGCGCCGTGGTTCGCCCGCGTGACCCCGATGGAGGAGATCGGGTTGCTGCCGCTCGGCTCCCGCCCGGCCCGTCGTGGCCTGTCGGTGGAGTCCCTCGAGGACCTCCGAGCGATCCCGTGGGTGTTCTCGTGGACGCAGGCCCGGATCAACCTCGCCGGCTGGTACGGCCTCGGCTCCGCGCTCGAGGCGGTCGGCGACGTCGACCTGCTCCGCACCGCGTACGCCGAGTGGCCGCTGTTCGGCGCGATGATCAAGAACGTCGAGATGTCCCTGGCGAAGACCGATGAGCACATCGCCCGCCGGTACCTCGAGCTGGCGGACCGGGACGACCTGGCCACCCGCGTCCTCGACGAGATGATCCGGACCCGCGACTGGGTGCTCAAGGTCTCCGGTGGCGCCGACGTCCTCGAGGACCGGCCGGTGCTCGCCCGCGCCGTCCGGCTCCGGAGCCCCTACGTCGACGCCCTGTCGCACCTGCAGCTCCGGGCGCTCCGCGCCATCCGGACGAGCGGCAGCACCGACCCGACGGACACCGACCACCGCCTGCTCCTGCTGACGGTGAACGGCATCGCCGCCGGCCTGCAGAACACCGGCTGAGCCCCGCTCCAGGCTCGAGACGCCGCTGTGCGACCGAGACGCCCCGGTCCACGGCGGCGTTTCGGCCGGACAGCGGCGTCTCGCCGTTCGCGAGGCGCGCCGCGCCGCGCCGCGCCGCGCCGCGCCGCCGCGCCGCCGCGCCGCCGCGCCCCTGTCGAATCGATTCGGGGCGGCGTAGCGTTGCCCGGGTGACGACGGAGCGCACCCTGACCCAGGCCACCCTCCCGCCGATCGTGCCCCTGGCACTCATCGTCGGGGTGTCGCCGTTCGCGACGGACATGTACATCCCGGCGCTGCCCGCGATCGCCCGGGACCTCGCGACGAGCCCGAGTGCCGTGCAGCTCTCCCTGACGGCGTTCCTCGTCGCGTTCGCGGTCGGGCAGCTCCTCGCCGGCCCGGTCAGCGACGGCATCGGTCGTCGGCCGATGATGCTCGGCGGGACGGCCCTGTTCGCGCTCGCGTCCCTCGGCTGTGCCCTGGCGCCGGACGTCGGGACGCTCATCGCCGCCCGGGTGGTCGAGGGCCTGGCGGGTGCCGCAGCGGCGGTCGCCGGCCGGGCGATGGTCTCCGACGTGATGGCGGGCCCGCCGATGGCCAAGGTGTTCGGGACCCTGGCAGCGATCAACGCGATCGGCCCGGTCGTCGCGCCGCTGGCCGGGGGAGCGGTGCTGTCCTTCGCCACCTGGCGTGTGATGTTCGTCGTGCTCGCCGTGCTCGGTGCGGTGTTCTTCGCAATGGTCGTCCCGTACTTCCACGAGACGCTCCGCACCCGGGGCAGTGTGGGCCTCGCGGCGAACTGGCAGCGGATCCGGCAGCTCGTCGCGATCCCGCGGTTCCGGGCGTACCTGCTGACCGGGGTGCTGTCGACGATCGGCTTCTTCGCCTACATCGCGACGAGCTCGTTCGTGTTCCAGACCGAGTTCGGCTTCTCCGAGGGGCTGTACACGCTCGTCTTCGCCACGAACGCGACGATGATGATCATCACGACGCTGGTGTTCCGCCGCGTCGTGGGACGGTTCTCCGAGGACGGCCTGCTCACCTTCGGGCTCGCCGTCGGGACGATCGGCGGGGCCGGGGTGCTCGTCGCCGCGCTGCTCGGCCTCGGGCCGGTGCCGGTCTGGTGCTCGCTGGCGGTCGTCACCGGGGCGTGGGGCTTCGTGCTGCCGGCGGCGATGACCCGCACACAGCACGTCGGCGCGGCGCACCCCGGGACGGCGGCGGCGCTGCAGGGCGGGCTGTCGTTCGGGCTCGGTGGGCTCGGGACGCCGCTCGCGGGGCTCCTCGGTGGGACTGCGCTGGCGATGGGGTCCGTGATGGTGGTGCTGATGGCCGCCGCGGTCCTCGTCCAGGCGTCGGCGACGCGCCGCACACGCTGACCGCGGCGCACACGCTGACCGCGCCGCGGATCGGAAGAAGCCGCGGCGCGCACCGAACGAAGCCACGGCGCGAACCGATAGGGTCCGTTGAGCAAGGGGCACCGACCGGAGGAGGCATCCCGCATGGACATCGTCGTACACGAGGCGCAGACGGACGCGGCGGTCCTGGAGTGCAAGGGGCGGCTGAACATGGTGTCGGCCCCGGCGTTCCGGGAAACCGTCGCCAAGGTCGTGGGGGACGGCCGGCACCGCGTCGTCGTCGAGCTCTCCGGGGTCGAGTTCATGGACTCCTCCGGACTGGGCGCGCTCGTCGGCTGCCTGAAGACCGCGCGCCAGGCCGGTGGGGACCTCCGCATCGCGGCCCCCTCGGACCAGGTCTCGATGGTCCTCAAGCTCTCGAACATCGACAAGATCCTGCGGACGTACCCCGACGGGGACGCCGCGGTCACCAACTGGGGATGAGCGGCAGCGCCGTGAGCGAGCACCGTCTCGACTTCGCGTCCCCGCCGGACGACGTCTCCGCCGTGCACGACTTCCTCGCGGGCGTGTGGGGCACGGAACCCACCGTCGGTCCGGAAGACCGGATGGCCTTCGAGCTCGCGCTGATCGAGCTCGCCTCGAACGTGGTCGAGCACGCGGGCGGTGGCGCGCGGGTCGCGTGCTCGCTCGACCTCGCGGTCACGGGCGACGGTCTGGAGGCACGACTCACCGACGACGGTCGGCCCACCTCCGTCGACCCGTCGGCTGCAGCACTCCCCGACGCGTCCGCCGAGAGCGGTCGCGGTCTCGCCCTGGTCGGCATGGTCGTCGACGAACTGCGGTACGAGCGGGACGGCGACCGGAACCGGTGGACGGTCCGGCGTGGACGGGCGGCGGACGGCGCCGCGCACTGATCCGGGAGCCGGCTGCGCAATGATCCGCGAGCAGGCCGCGCACGGACGCGAGCAGTGTGACGCCCTGATCCACAATGCGCAGCCAGGAGGCCGGAACCCGCAAGACGGCTCGGCGGATTGCGGACGCGGAGGGGGATCGTGTCACGATGCGCGCGATGACAGTCGAGCCCGACCCCCGCATGAGCTTCGAGACGTCGGGCGATGACCTCGACGACGCTCGGCGCATGTACGAGGACGCCTACGAGGGCGCCGGGTTCGTCGCGCGCCGCACGGCCCGCCCGTTCTCCTACCGGTTCCGGGTGGTCGGCGACGAGTCGATGTCGTTCCGGTCGAGCCGCTTCGACGCGGCCATCCGGGGCGAGGTGGAGTCCCGCGACGAGTACGTTGTGATGTGGACCGTCGACGGCGGCGGACGGGTCGACATCGGCCGGGACGAAGTGCCGTTCGCGCCGGGGTCGCCGATGATGTTCCCGACCGGCCGTCCGTTCGCCTTCGAGCTCGCCGACGTGCGGCAGAGCCTCGTGCAGTTCGACCGGACGTACCTCGAGGGGATCGCCGCCGAGGTGCACGGCGCACAGCCAGGGCCGCTCGTGTTCGACCACGCCACCGCACCGTCGCCCGACGACGTGCGGGAGTGGCACCGGCAGGTCCAGGACGCCGCAGCGGTCGTCCTCGGCACCACGCCGGTGTCGCCGCTCGCGATGGCCGAGACGGCGCGGGCGACCGCGACGACGCTCCTCCGGACGTTCCCGCACCGGCTGCTCGCGGCCGAGGTGCACCTGCCGCAGGGCGCGACCGGTCGGGTCCGGGAAGCCGTCGAGTACATGTCCGCGTTCGCGCACACACCGATCTCGACGACGGACGTCGCCGCACACGTCGGGCTGAGCGTCCGTGGGCTGCAGCAGGCCTTCCAGCGGCAGGTCGGGTCTGCGCCGAACGCGATGCTCCGCGGGATCCGCCTGGACCGCATCCGCGAGGAACTCCGTCGCGGCACGCCCGGTGAGTTCACGGTGGCCTCCGTCGCCATGCGCTGGGGCTTCGCGCACCTCGGCCGGTTCTCGGCCGCCTACGCCTCCCGGTTCGGCGAGTACCCGCGGGACACGCTGCAGGGCTGAGTCCCGGAGCGCGGGCGCGCCCTCTACGCTCGGACCGTGAGCCGAGAACGACCGTGGGTGATCGTCCCCGGGATCTGGAACTCCGACCCCGAGCACTGGCAGTCGCGCTGGCAGGCCGAACGGGCCGGTGCCGCGGTGCGCATCGCGCCGACGTCCTGGTCCGAGCCGGACCCGGACGACTGGTCCGCTGCCATCGACCGCGCGATCGCCGCGGTGGACGCTCCGCCGGTGCTCGTCGCGCACAGTCTCGGCGTCCTGGCGGTCGCCGGGTGGCTCGGAGCGGACGACGGGCGGAACGACGACGGCCGCATCGCGGGCGCGTTCCTCGTCGCCCCGCCGGACCCGGAGGCACCGGGGTTCCCGGTCGCCGCCGCGGGCTTCGCGGTACCCGACCGCGCGGTCGCCACGCCCACCCTGGTGGTCGTGAGCGACGACGACCCCTACTGCACGTCCGAACGTGCCGAGGAGATGGCCGCCCGGCTCGGTGCCGATGTCCGTCGGATCGGCTCGCACGGGCACGTCAACATCGCCAGCGGGGTGGGGGACTGGCCGGACGGCATGGCGCTCCTCGAGGAGTTTTCGCGGGGCCTCTGAGGCAGATGTGACGGAAGTGCATCGCGCCGCGCGACACGCCGTTCACCTTCGACGCGATATGGCAGGCGATCCCGCGACACACCGGGGATGAGCGACAGCATCCACTCCGCGATATTTATCCTTCGGAACATGGAAACGCAGTCCGGTGCACGCACCCCTCTCGTCGACCCCTTCGGTCGCGAGCTCGAGGAGTGGCTCCGTGACGCCCCGGCCACCCGAGCCCCGTACGTGTCGGACCTCGTGGTCCCGCCCGTCACCGGCCCGGTGCAGCGACCGGACGCCACCACGGCAGCCGCGCCCCTGCTCGAGCAGGCCGAGTCCGAACAGTCCGAGTCCGAACAGCCCGCGTCCGTCCCCTCGGACGACAGCGCCTTCCGGCGCCCCCGCGACCGTGGCCGCCACGCCTCGGTCTGCGCCCCGTCCTTCCCCGAGCCGCCCGAGCGACTCGCCCTCCGGATCGAGGAGCTCGCCGTCGAGGTGTCCGCGCAGAGCGGCCGCGCGACGATCGAGCGCATCGTGATCCTCGAGGACGAGGTCCGCCGCCGCGACGAGGACCTCGCACGGCTCGCCGCGTGGGAAGCCGTCGTCGCCGACCTCAGCGACCCGGAGATCGACGCCGCGCGTGCCTACGCCCGCTCCGTCTTCGACGACCTGCTCGCGGACGCCGCCGACGAGGCGGACCGTCGCGACCGCGCCGCCGCCCGTCGTGCTGCGACCACCGGTGCCGTCGCCGTCGTCACATCCGCCGCGGTCGTCGAGCCCGCCCCCGCACTCGTGCTGCCTGCGGTCGCCGCGCCCGTCGTGGTCAGCGCGAACCCGGCCCTGGACGACGCCGCCGCGGACCGCGACGAGCCCGCCCGACTGGTGCCGAGCCTCCAGGCCGTGACACCGGTGTCGGCGAACACGCGACCCACCCCGCTCATCCAGCCCGTCACCGGGCCGACCGTCGTCGACCGCGACACGTTCGCGGCCGTGCTCCGTGCCCACCGCGCGGAGACCGCGGGCACGCCGGTCGTGTTCCCCGAGGAGCACGCCGCCGCGCTGCCGGACGCCGTTGCCGCGCCGGTCGCACCGACCGAGTCCGCCGATGCGGTGGACGCTGCCGAGTCGGCTCGTGCCGGCTGGTGGTCCCGCGTCGTCGCCGCCGTCCTCCGGGTCCTCGGCCGCCGGTGACCTCGCGGCGCCGGCCCAGCCGGTCCCCTCGGTAGACTGTCCGGATGCCGACGCTGCGCGATCTCCAGGCCGTGATCGAGTCCCTGTGGCCGGTCGCGGGAACCGAGTCGTGGGACTCCGTCGGCCTCGTCTCGGGGAACCCGGACGCGGTCGTCGAGCACGTCCACCTCGCCGTCGACGCCGTGCCGGACACCGCACGCGAAGCGGTCGCACTCGGCGCCGACCTGCTGCTGACCCACCACCCGCTGCTGCTCCGCGGCGTGACGACCATCGCCGAGGACACCTACAAGGGTGCGGTGCTCGCGACGCTCGTCCGTGGCGGGTGCGCGCTCGTCGCCGCCCACACGAACGCCGACGTCGTCGCCACCGGGACCTCCGCGGTGCTCGCCGACCGCATCGGACTGCGCGACCAGCGCCCGCTCGACCCGGGCGACGCGCCCGACACCGGGATCGGACGCGTCGGCGTCCTGCCGGAAGCGGTGCCCCTCGGCGTCCTCGCCCGGCGCATCGTTGACGTGCTCCCGCCGACCGCCTCCGGCGTCCGCGTGTCCGGGGACTACGACCGGCCCGTCCGCACCGTCGCGCTCTGCGCCGGCGCCGGGGACTCCCTGCTCGGCAACGCCCTGGTGCGCGACGCCGACGTCTACGTCACCAGCGACCTCCGCCACCACCCCGCGTCGGAGTTCCGCGAACAGGCGCTGCTCACCGACGGACCCGCACTGATCGACACGTCGCACTGGGCCACCGAGTGGCTCTGGCTCGACGTCGCCGCGGAACAGCTCCGGCAGGCCGCCGGGGTCCGCGTGACCGTGAGCGACCTCCGGACCGACCCGTGGGACTTCGCCGTCCTGCCGAGCGCGGCCGCCCCCACCCCCACCACCGAACAAGGAGCCTGACCATGAAGGCAGCACCCGAGGACCAGGTCATCCTCCTCGACGTCCAGCGACTCGACAACGACATCACGCGCATCGCGCACCGGATCAGCTCCCTGCAGAAGGGGGACCGGCTCACCGAGCTCAGCGCCACCGCCTCCGGGCTCCGCAGCCGGCTCGCCGCGGCGACCGGTGACGTCGAGGACGCGGAGCGGGACCTCGCCCGGCTCGAGTCGGACACCGCGACAGCGCAGGCCCGCGTGACCCGCGACACGACGATGCTCGCGAACGTGTCGAGCGCGAAGGACGCCGCCGGGCTGCAGAGCGAGCTCGACTCGCTGCAGCGCCGCATCGGCGACCTCGAGACCTCCGAGCTCGAGATCATGGAGAAGCTCGACGGGCTGCGCGCCCGGGTCGGCGACATCGAGGCGGAGCTCGCCGACGTCGAAGCCGCCCGCGCCGGACTCGCGACGGAGCGTGACACCGAGATCGCCCGGCTCGAGGCGGACCGCTCGTCCGCGGTGCAGAGCCGCGCCGACGTCGCCGCGAAGGTGCCGGACGACCTCCTGGCGCTGTACGAGCGTCAGCGTGCCCGGTACGGCTTCGGGGCGTCGCTGCTGCAGGGCGGCGTGTCGACCGCGTCGGGCGTGACGCTCACCGGCGCCGACCTGCAGGCGATCCGTGCGGCTGCGCCGGACGACGTCGTGCTCTGCCCGGACAGCGAGGCGGTCCTCGTCCGGACGGCCGAGTCCGGGCTGTAGCCGCGGCGCGCTGCGCTGCCGCTGCGCTGCGCTGCGCTGCCGCGCTCCGCGCCGCTGCGCTCCGCGCCGCGCGCGGTTCGGATGTACTTCGCACAACCAAGAGCACCCCGAACCACGGACTTCCGTGGTTCGGGGTGCTTTCGGTTGTGCGACGGCACGCGGTGCCGCGCGATGCGTGGGGTGCGAACGGGCCGGCCGTACGCCGGGTTCTGTCCCGCCTTGCAGCGGTGACGGCCATCTCTCTCGGACCGACGTTGCCGTCGGCCTCCAGCGGTCTACCCGAGGACTCGGCGAGCAGCCTCGACGTCCTCTGTCTGACCTTGCTCCGGGCGAGGTTTACCGAGCGGATCCGGTCACCCGGACCCCTGGTGGTCTCTTACACCACCGTTTCACCCTTACCGGTGTCGCCACCGGCGGTCTGCTTTCTGTGGCACTGTCTCGCGGATTGCTCCGGGTGGGTGTTACCCACCGCCCTGCTCTGTGGAGCCCGGACGTTCCTCGGCACTCCCGGGGGAGTGACGCGACCGTCTCACCGACCCGTTCGCGATCGAGAGTCTACCGCCCGCGCCGGCGCCGGCGCTCGCGCACACCGTCCCCCCCCCTGAGATCGCAGTTCGTGTCGGGTCCGGCGCGCCGATCCGACACGAAGTGCGATCTCAGCGCCCGGGGACGCGCCCGGGGACGCGCCCGGCGCCCGGCGCCCGCGCGGCGCCCGCGCGGCCCCCGCGCGCCCGGGCCCCGGGCCCGCGCGGCCCTACTTCGAGGTGAACGCCAGGGTCGCCGCGCCGATGATGCCCGCGTTGTTGCGGAGCGTCGCGGGGATGATGTCCGCCTGCAGGTCGAGCAGCGGGAGGAACTCCTCGTACTGCTTCGAGACCCCGCCACCGACGACGAAGAGCTCCGGGGAGAGCAGCGCCTCGAGCCGCGAGTAGTACTTCTGCAGGCGCTTCGCCCAGTGCTTCCAGGTGAGGTCGTCGCGCTCCTTCGCCGCGAAGGACGCCTTCGTCTCGTAGTCGACCCCGTCGATCTCCAGGTGCCCGAGCTCCGCGTTCACGATGAGCACGCCGTCGTTGATGAGCGCCGTGCCGATGCCCGTGCCGAGCGTCGTCATGATGACGAGCCCGTCGCGGCCCTTCGCCGCGCCGAACTGCTGCTCGGCGAACCCGGCGGCGTCCGCGTCGTTGACGAAGTGGATGGAGCGGCCGAGCTCCTTCTCGAAGAGCGCCTCGGCCTCGAAGCCGATCCACTTCTTCGACACGTTGGCGGCCGACATGGTCTTGCCGTCGCGGACGATCGCGGGGAAGCAGACGCCGACCGGGACGTCGGCGGCGGGGGACAGCTCGTCGAGGATCGCCTTCGCGACCTCCACGATGTCGTGCGGCTTGCCGCCCTCTGGGGTGGCCTTCTTGATGCGCTCGGTCGTCAGTTCACCGGTCGTCGTGTCGACGATCGCGCCCTTGATGCCCGTACCGCCGATGTCGACGCCGACTGCGAGTGAGGTCATGAGGAGCGGTGCCTTTCAGGAGACGGTCAGGAGCTCGGCGCCACGTTCCGTGACGACGAGGGTCTGTTCGAACTGTGCGGTCCAGGACTTGTCACGTGTGCTGACGGTCCAGTCATCGGCCCAGATGTCGGCCTCGATGCCGCCGAGGGTGAGCATCGGTTCGATCGTGAACACCATGCCGGGTTCGATCACGGTGTCGTAGTGGGGGGCGTCGTGGTGGGGGATGATCAGCCCGGAGTGGAACGCCCGACCGACGCCGTGGCCGGTGTAGTCACGGACGACGCCGTAGCCGAAGCGCTTGGCGTAGGACTCGATGGCGCGGCCGATGACGTTCACCTGGCGGCCGGGAGCGACCGCGCGGATGCCGCGGTTCATTGCTTCCTCGGTCCGGGTGACCAGGTCGACGACCTCGGGTGCCGCCTGTCCGACGACGAACGTGCGGTTCGTGTCGCCGTGCATGCCGCCCTTGTAGGCGGTGATGTCGATGTTGACGATGTCGCCGTCCTGCAGCACGGTGTCGTCCGGGATGCCGTGGCAGATCACCTCGTTCACCGAGGAGCAAAGCGACTTCGGGTACCCGCGGTAGCCGAGCGTGGAGGGGTACGCCCCGTGCGCGACGATGTACTCGTGGCCGATGCGGTCGAGCTCGTCGGTGGTGACGCCCGGCCGGATCGCGGCACCGACGGCGTCGATCGCGCGGGAGGCGATCTGCCCGGCCGCACGGATCAGCGCGACTTCGTCGGGCGAGTACGTGTCACCGAGGCCGTGCTCGTGCGGCTCCACCCGGCCGACGTACTCCGGCCGCTCGATGTCCTTCGGGACGGGCCGCTGCGGGGAGATGCGGCCGGCGGTCAGGTGTCCGTGTTCGTCCCGGGGCATGCGCTCCACTCTAGCCGCGCCGCGAGGGTACGTTTGGCGGCATGAGCGACGAGCGCATCGAGTCCCAGTGGTGGTTCAACGAGAAGACCCACGCGGTCGAGCAGGGGCCGCAGTCCCCGCAGCGTGACCGGATCGGCCCGTTCGAGACGCGGGAGGAAGCGGCCAACGCCCTCCAGCGCATCCAGGCCAACAACGAGAAGTGGGACGAGGAGGCCTAGGCGGTACCCGGGCCGGACGGGCGGTACGTGATCGGCAGGCGCCGGTCGCGACCGAAGGCCATCCCGGAGATCTTCGGTCCGATCGCGCCCTGCCGCCGCTTCCACTCCGAGCGGTCCACCAGCCGCGTGACCTCGGCGACGGTGTCCGCGTCGAACCCCGCGGCCACGATGTCGGCCGCCCCCTGCGCCTGCGTGACGTAGCGGTCCAGAATCGCGTCGAGCACCTCGTACGGCGGCAGCGTGTCCTGGTCCTCCTGCCCCTCGTGGAGTTCGGCGGACGGCGGCTTCGCGATCGAGTTCTCCGGGATCGGCTCGGTCCCGCCGCGGGCGACCGCGAGCGCGTTCCGCCACCGGGCGAGCTCCCACACCGTCGTCTTCGGGACGTCCTTGATCGGTGCGAACCCGCCGACGGAGTCCCCGTAGATCGTGGAGTACCCGACGGCGAGCTCGGTCTTGTTGCCCGTGGTGAGCACGAGGTGCCCGTCGAGGTTCGAGAGCCCCATCAGGATCAGCGCCCGCACCCGCGCCTGGATGTTCTCGGCGGCGAGGCCGGTGAGTGCCAGTTGCGCGTCGAAGGGCGCGACGAGGTCGGCGATCGGCTCGGTGCGGTACTGCAGGCCGAGCCGTGCGGCGACGTCGTCGGCGTCGGACATCGAGTGCGACGACGACCACCGCGACGGCATCGACACGCCGACGACCTGTGACGGGCCGAGTGCGTCGACCGCGATCGCGGCGCACACGGCGGAGTCGATCCCGCCGGAGAGGCCCAGGACGACCGACCGGAAGCCGTTCTTCTGCACGTAGTCGCGGGTGCCGAGCACCAGCGCGTCCCAGATCGCGGCGAGGTCGGACGGCAGGACGGCCACGTCCCGGGGGAGCGCCGGACGCCCCGCGAGCGACCCGGGCGTCGAGTTCGGGGTGTCCAGCGCGACCCGCTGCACGTGTTCGGTGACGAGGGCCTCCGAGCGGGCCGGTGCCGGGTCGACGTCCACCAGCAGCAGGTGCGTGCGGAACTGCGGTGCCCGCGCCAGGATCGTGCCCTGCTCGTCGACGACGACCGAGTCGCCGTCGAACACCAGGTCGTCCTGTCCGCCGACGATGTTGACGTAGGCGACGATCGTGTCGGACTCGGTGGCCCTGCGGGTGACGAGCGGCAGCCGGACCTCGTCCTTGTCGGCCACCCATGGCGACGCGTTCACCACGAGGAGCAGGCCGGCGTCGGTGTCGAGCACCCGGGCGACCGGGCCGCCGTCCCGCCACAGGTCCTCGCAGATGATGATCGCCACGTCGACGTCCGCGATCCGGGCGACCAGCAGGTCGGAGCCCGGGATGAACACCCGGTACTCGTCGAACACGGAGTAGTTCGGCAGGTGGTACTTCGCCGTCGTCGCCACGACGCGCCCGTGCTGCAGGATGCTCGCGCAGTTCTTCGCGATCGCGGTCGGGGCCGTGCTGACGTCGACGGCCCGCGGCTCGAACGGCCCGTCCGGGTGGCCGACGACGACGGGGACGTCGCCGAGTCCCTCGTCCGCCAGCTGCACGGCGAGCGAGGACACGGCGGCCCGTGCGGCGCGCAGGAAGGACGGACGGGACGCGAGGTCCTCGATGGGGTACCCGGAGATCGCCATCTCGCCGACGGCGACCAGGTCGGCGCCGTGTGCGGCGGCGGAGCGGACGGCGTCGAGGATCCCGGCGGCGTTCCGGTCGAAGGCGCCCACGACGGGGTTCGTCTGGGCGAGTGCCAAGCGGAGACGGGGCATGACCACTAGCCTATTGAGCACGGTCCCCGGAGGGCCGTGGTGGAACGCGGAAAGGGCGTGCATGGACAAGCAGACGGACTTCGTGCTCCGCACCATCGAAGAGCGGGGCATCAAGTTCATCCGACTCTGGTTCACGGACGTCATCGGGACCCTGAAGTCGGTGGCGATCGCCCCGGCCGAGGTCGAAGGCGCCTTCGCCGAGGGCATCGGGTTCGACGGCTCCGCGATCGAGGGACTCAGCCGCTCCTACGAAGCGGACGTGCTGGCGCACCCGGACCCCTCGACGTTCCAGATCCTGCCGTGGCGCGGTGAGATCGACCCGACCGCGCGGATGTTCTGCGACATCGCGACGCCGGACGGGCAGCCCGCCGTGGCCGACCCCCGCAACGTCCTGAAGCGCACGCTGGCCAAGGCGAGCGACCGCGGGTTCACGTTCTACACGCACCCCGAGATCGAGTTCTACCTGCTGAAGGACCGCGACTGGAAGGACGGCGGCCCGAAGCCCGTCGACCAGGCCGGCTACTTCGACAACGTCCCCGGCGGCAGCGCGCACGACTTCCGTCGCCGCGCCGTCCGGATGCTCGAGGACCTCGGCATCTCGGTGGAGTTCAGCCACCACGAAGCCGGTCCCGGCCAGAACGAGATCGACCTCCGCTACGCCGACGCGCTGACGATGGCGGACAACATCATGACGTTCCGCACCGTGGTCAAGGAAGTCGCGATCGAGCAGGGCGTCTACGCGACGTTCATGCCGAAGCCGATCTCCGGGCAGCCCGGTTCCGGCATGCACACGCACGTGTCGCTGTTCGAGGGCGACCAGAACGCCTTCTACGAGCCCGGCGGCGAGTACCAGCTCTCCCCGACGGCGAAGCACTTCATCGCCGGCCTGCTCAAGCACGCGCCGGAGATCACCGCGGTCACGAACCAGTTCGTGAACTCGTACAAGCGGCTCTGGGGTGGCGACGAGGCACCGTCCTTCGTGACGTGGGGCCACAACAACCGCTCCGCGCTCGTCCGCGTCCCGCTCTACAAGCCGAACAAGGGCCAGTCCTCGCGCGTCGAGTACCGCGGCATCGACTCCGCGGCGAACCCGTACCTCGCGTACTCGCTCATCCTCGCCGCCGGCCTCAAGGGCATCGAAGAGGGCTACGAGCTCCCCGCAGAAGCCGAGGACAACGTCTGGGGCCTCACCGACTCGGAGCGCAAGGCCCTCGGGTACGCGCAGCTCCCGGCCAGCCTCGACCACGCGCTGTCCCTGATGGAGGACTCCGAGCTCGTCGCGGAGACCCTGGGCGAGCAGGTGTTCAACTTCGTGCTCCTCAACAAGCGGCAGGAGTGGCAGCGGTACCGCGACCAGGTCACGCCGTTCGAGCTCGACACCAACCTGGGCATGCTCTAGCGCCCATGAGCAGCTCCGCGCCGGTCCCGGCCGCAGCATGACCGGCCGGACGAAGACGTCGCGGTCCGAGTTGGCTCGGCTCGGCTTCGCGGACCTCTCGGAGAGCCTGGAGCGGCTTTCCGAGCTGGAGGCCCGGTTCGGCTCCGACCTGCGGGTCACGGTGCACGAGTGGCCGGGTCTCTGGGAGTCCACGGCCGATCCCGACGGCGCACTCCGCCTGCTGGAGCGGCTCATGGAGTCGCACCAGGACGCACTGCGGCCCGTCCTCGCGGACGACGCGGCGACCGAGCGCCTGGTGCGCCTGGTCGGTGCGTCCGTGGGGCTCGGTGAGTTCTTCCAGCGTCGGCCGGCCGAGCTCGCGCTGCTGCTCGACCCGGTCACCGCACCGTGGACGCAGGCCGCCTACACGGCGTCCCTGACCGAGGCCGTCGACGGTGCGACGGGGGAGCCCGCGCGGATGCGGCTCCGGGTGCGGTACCGGCGGCACCTCGCGCAGATCGCCCTCTTCGACGTCCTGAACGTCTCGCCGACCGAGGCGTTCCCGGCCGTCGCCGCCGGGCTCGCCGACCTCGCCGGCGCCGCGCTCGACGTCGCGGTCGACGTCGCCCGGCGCGAGGTCCCGTTCCCCGCCGCCGACGTCGCGGCCACCCCGCTCGCGGTGATCGCGATGGGCAAGGCGGGTGCCCGCGAACTCAACTACGTCAGCGACGTCGACGTCATCTTCGTCACCGAACCGACCGCGGATCCGACCGACGGCGACGCTGGCGGTGGAGTGGACACCGACAAGGCCGTCCGCATCTCGACCCGGATCGCGATCGCGGCGACCCACGTCATCACCGACCTCGCGGCCGAACCCGCACTGTGGGAGGTGGACGCGAACCTCCGGCCGGAGGGCAAGGACGGTGCGCTCGTCCGGACGCTCGACTCGCACCTGGCGTACTACGAGCGCTGGGCCCGCGAGTGGGAGTTCCAGGCGCTCCTCAAGGCGCGTCCGATCGCCGGGTCGGTCGACCTCGGAGAGCGCTACGCCCTCGCGGTCGCGCCGTTCGTGTGGCGGTCCTCGAAGCGTCCGGGGTTCGTCGAGTCCGTGCAGCGGATGCGCGAGCGGGTCACGGACAACATCCCGGACGCCGAGGTCGACCGGCAGCTGAAGCTCGGCCCCGGCGGCCTCCGCGACGTCGAGTTCACGGTCCAGCTCCTGCAGCTCGTCCACGGCCAGGACGACGAGCGGGTCCGTGTGCGGTCCACGCTCGAGGCGATGGACGCCCTGACCGAGGCCGGCTACGTCGGACGCCCCGAAGCGGCACGGTTCGGTCCGGACTACGCGCTCCTCCGCGTGCTCGAGCACCGGATCCAGCTCCGGCGCCTGCAGCGCACGCACCTGATGCCCTCCGACGAGGACGAACTCCGCGTGCTCGCCCGGTCGAGCGGCCTGGCCACCTCCGCCTCGGCGCTCGAGACCCGGTGGCGCTCGGTGAAGCTCGAGGTCCGCGGGCTGCACGAGCGTCTGTTCTACCGCCCGCTGCTGTCCGCGGTCGCGGCGTCCGACGGCGACATCGTCCTCACGAGCGAGCAGGCCAGGGACCGCCTCGGCGCGATCGGCTTCGTCGACCCGGACGGCGCCCTCAGCCACATCCGCGCGCTGACGCAGGGCACCTCCCGGCGCGCGGCGATCCAGCGCAACCTGCTCCCGGTCCTCCTCCGCTGGATGGCGGAGGGGCCGGCTCCCGATCGCGCCCTCCTCGCCTTCCGCCGCCTCAGCGACACGCTGGGGGAGTCCAGCTGGTTCCTCCGGATGCTCCGGGACTCCTCGGGCGCCGCCCACAGCCTCACGACCGTGCTGTCCGAGTCGGCGTTCCTGTCCGGACTCCTGGAGCGCTTCCCCGAGGCCGTCGCCTGGCTCGACGAACCGGAGACGCTGCTGCAGCCGCGGCCGCTCGTCTCCCTGCTCTCCGAGGTCCGGGCGACCACCGGCCGCCACGGTGACGACGTCGACGCGGCAGCGAGCCTGATCCGCTCGATCCGCCGACGGGAGACCCTCCGGCTCGGCATGGCCGGGACGCTCGGGCGGCTCGACGTCGACCAGCTCGGCCCGGCGCTCAGCGACATCACCGAGGCGACGCTGACCGGCGCGCTGGCCCTCGCGCGGCGGGACGCCCCGCCGGGTCTGGAGTTCGGCATCATCGCGATGGGGCGCTACGGCGGCCGTGAGCTCGGCTTCGGCTCCGACGCCGACGTCCTCTACGTCTACCGCGCACCCGAGGACGTGGGGGAGCGCGCGCCCCGAGCCGCGCAGGGCATCGTGCGCGAACTGAACCGGATCACCGAGGACGCGATCCACCCGCTCGACCTCGACATCGACCTCCGGCCGGAGGGCAAGAACGGCCCGGTCGTCCGCACGCTCGAGTCCTACGGCGCCTACTACGCCCGCTGGTCCCTGACGTGGGAGGCCCAGGCGCTCCTCCGGGCCCGTGGCGCGGTCGGCGACGAGGCGCTGCTGCGGGACTTCGAGCACCTCGCCGACCGGACCCGTTACCCGGCGCAGATCGCCGAGCGCGAGGTCCGCGAGGTCCGCCGGATCAAGGCACGTGTGGAGTCCGAGCGGCTGCCACGCGGCGCCGATCCCGCTCGGCACCTCAAGCTCGGGCGCGGGTCACTCAGCGACGTCGAGTGGTTCGTGCAGCTCCTGCAGTTGCAGTACGCCCTGACGGTGCCGGCACTCCGGACCACCTCGACGCTCGACGCCCTCGACGGGGCCGTCGCGGAGGGCCTGGTCGCGCCCGAGGACGGCGAGCGCCTGGCCGCCGCCTGGCGGTTCGCGTCCCGCACCAGGAGCGCCCTGGTGCTCTGGTCCGGCAAGACCACCGACGTGCTGCCGGTCGACCGGATCCAGCTCGAGGGCGTCGCCCGGCTGATGGAGTACCCGCCCGGCTCCGCGACGCGCCTCGAGGAGGACTACCTCGGCGTCACCCGTCGTGCACGTCAGGTGTTCGAGCGCGAGTTCTACGGCGTCTGACCGCCCGCGCGACACGCCCGAGATGCCGATCTCGGGATGAAGGTGACATGTCGTCGAAGGTTAATTCCTCGTGTCGCGAACCGTCCCCCGGTTCGCATGGCGCTGTACCCCTCTGTCCTGTCTCGATCGCGCCGTTACCGCACCGTTACGAACCATGCGGAGAACCGCACCGACCGTGGCTCAGCGCGTGGGTGGCATGTGCCGCAACCGCAGCCTGACCAGGCGTTTCCCAGGAACGCGCACCGGGCCTCCAGGCGGTCGATCTGAGCCGATCCGCGTCGTGACGGGCATGTTGCAGTCCGCACATGTGCTGACAGCATCGGAGGGGACAGGAGTAGTGGGGCCGGAGGGGGACCACGGTGTACCCCGTAACGCAATGGAAACGCCCCCGGAAGGGGGCCACGTTGCACCGGCCGCCTCCGAGATGCATCAATGGGACCACCCGAACCGACCCCCGATTTCCCGATGAAGCGGAATCACCACCCCGAACGTTGAAGCAGGGATCGATGTTCACCTTCATTCTGCAGATCAGGCAGATGGTCGACGGGCACCCCGAGTTCTACCTGTTCACCGTGTACTCCATGGTGATCTGGTTGCTCTGGCTGCTCAAGGTCGTCCTGTCCGCCCGTTACCGCCCCTTCACCGGCACGTACACCGGGACGACGAGTGTCGTCGTCCCCGTGGTGGACGAGCCACTCGACCTCTTCCGGGACGTCATCGGCCGCATGGTCGAGCAGCGCCCCGGCGAGATCATCGTCGTCATCAACGGCGCACGCAACGAGGCCCTCGAGGAGGTCTGCGACGAGTTCGCCCCGCTCGTCCGCTGGACCCACACCCCGATCCCCGGCAAGCGCAACGCCGTCAAGGTCGGCACCGAGATGTCGAACGGTGACATCACCGTCCTCGTCGACTCGGACACCGTCTGGACGCCCGGCACGCTCGAAGAGCTGCTCCGTCCGTTCGCGGACGAGTCCGTCGGTGGCGTCACCACCCGCCAGCGCATCCTCGAGCCCACCCGCTCCTGGATCACCCGCTGGGCGGACTGGCTGGAGAACTCCCGCGCGCTGTACTCGATGCCCGCGCAGAGCGTCCTCGGCCAGATCGGTTGCCTCCCCGGTCGCACCATCGCGTTCCGGCGGAACATCCTCATGCGCGTCATGGACAAGTTCATGGGCGAGAAGTTCATGGGCGTGTTCCTCGAGGTCTCCGACGACCGCACGCTGACGAACCTGACCCTCAAGGAGGGCTACCGGACCGTCTACCAGTACACGTCGCTCGTGTACACGGATGCTCCGCTCCAGGTGAAGAAGCTGTTCAAGCAGCAGCTCCGCTGGGCCCGCGGCTCGCAGTACAACACGCTGCGCATGATGCCGTGGATGCTCGGACACGCCCCGCTGCTGGCGCTCTTCTTCATCACCGACATCATCCTGCCGTTCATGCTCTTCGGCGTGATCGCCGGTTGGATCTACCGCGCGATCACCGGCCAGGGGGAGAACCTCTACCAGGGGATCCTGCACCAGTACGGCTTCTCGACGGGCTTCGTCTACGTCGCCGGCCTGATGGTCGTGTCGAGCGTGCTCAGCATGGCGATCCGGCAGATGCGGCACCTGGCGGAGAAGCCCAGCGACTTCCTGCGCCTGCCGATGTTCATCATCGTGTCGACGTTCTTCCTGATGCCGATCCGGCTCATCGGGTTCTTCCGACTCGCCCACGCCAGCGGCTGGGGCACCCGTGCTGGTGCCTACGCCGGTGGTCCGATGGAGACCGAGCCCGCGCAGCCGCAGGCCGTCGCGACGCAGACCCCGGTCAGCCCGGTGGACCGCGCCGCGTACGCCACCGACGACGCGTACGACCAGGCCGCAGCGGACCGCGCGTTCGACGACATCTTCGGCGCGGGTGCCGGTTCCGGCCCCGGTCTGGACGTCTCGACCAACTCGACGACGACCGTCCTCGCGACCCGTCGTGAGGCGGCAGCGGCAGCGGCTGCGGCCGGTGCACCGGTCGCGACGGCCGCTGCGGCGACCGGCAAGCCGGTCAAGGTCCGTCGCTACAACCCCTACGCGGCGATCCCGTACGTGATCGGCATCGCCATCTTCGCCCTGGAGGCTCTCGCCATTGTCTGACCTCTTCCGCTCCACCAGTACGTGGTGGGCACCCTCCAGCAAGCACGCCAAGCGCACCGCGGTCGGCACGGCCGCGATCGTCCTGGCGCTCGCACTCATCACCTGGTCCGTCTGGATCTCCCCGTCGAGCCCGGTCTCCACCGCGGTCCACCACGCCCTCGGTGTGAAGACCGCGCAGGAGAAGGCGGTCGACGCGGACGCGCTGCAGCAGAAGCTCGACGCGGCCCAGCAGCAGATCTGGAAGCTCGAGGGGCAGCTCAAGTCCTCGACGGCCCAGTCCGGCTCACGTGGTGACCAGGTCGCGCAGCTCAAGGCGCAGATCGCGTCGCTGCAGTCGCAGCTCGGGTCCGCCAAGTCGGCCGCCGGTTCCGGCAAGAGCGGGACGGGAGGCTCGTCGGGCTCCGGCACGTCGGGTTCCGGTTCCTCGGGCTCGGGCTCGTCCGGCTCGGGTTCCGGCTCGTCCGGTTCCGGTTCCTCCGGGTCCGGCTCGGGTTCCAACGGCTCCGGGAACGGTGGCGGTGTCACCAACCCGAACACCGGTCCGTCCACGGATCCGTCCACGACCGACCCGGTCGCGGTGCCGACCAAGGCCGAGATCATGTCCCAGCCGACCCGCTGGTACGGGCTCTACACCGAGCAGTCGCCATTCAACTGGTCCGAGTACGACCAGGTGTCGCAGAAGGTCGGCAAGGCCACGAACATGGTCGGGTTCTTCCAGGGCTTCGACCAGGACTTCAACGCCAGCGCCGTCCAGCGTTCCTGGGCCAACGGCCGGCTGCCGATGATGACCTGGGAATCCGCCCCGGCGACGACCGGCAACGACGAGCCCTACGTGGCGGGCTACACGAACGCCGACATCATCTCCGGCAAGTTCGACGCCTACCTGACGAAGTACGCCAAGGCCCTCGCGGCCAACGGCGAGCCGATGGTGATCCGCCTCGACCACGAGATGAACGGCCAGTGGTACAACTGGTCCGAAGCCTCGAAGCAGGGCAACGCCGCCGGTTCCTACGTCGCCATGTGGAAGCACGTGCACGACGTCTTCCAGCAGAACGGCGCCAACGACTACGTGGTGTGGGACTGGTCCCCGTCGCGGATCGACAAGCTCGGCAACACGAAGTACCAGACCGTCGCGTACATGGAGAACTACTACCCGGGTGCCGAGTACGTGGACTGGGTCGGCATGAGCGGCTACTACCGCGACGCCACCGAGGCCCCCACGTTCGAGAACACCTTCGGCGCGACGCTCGCCCAGATCAGGCAGATAGCGCCGGACAAGGGCATCGTCCTCAACGAGATCGGCGCCACCGAGACCGGCGGCACCGTCTCCAACAGCCAGAAGTCGGAGTGGATCACCTCCCTCTTCGACGCCCTGGCCGAACCGGCGAACTCCGACATCATCGGCTTCGCGTACTTCAGCGAGACCGCCACCACCATCGTCGACGGTGAACGTGTCACCAACGACTGGCGGCTCACATCCCGCGCCGACAGCCTCCAGGCCTTCGTGGACGGCATCTCGCGCAACGACATCGACTACGACCTGCAGGAGGTCACCCAGTGAGTGCTCCGAAGAAGCCCCAGTCCTCGTCCACCAGCGCCGACGTCCGTCCGGCACCCGTGATCAGCGTCATCGGCACCGGCTACCTCGGCGCCACCCACGCGGCCGCCATGGCCGAGATGGGCTTCGAGACCATCGGCGTGGACGTGGACCCCGCCAAGCTCGCGGCGCTGTCCGCGGGTGAGGTCCCGTTCTACGAGCCCGGGCTGCCCGAGCTCATCACGAAGCACGTCGCGACGGGTCGGCTCCGCTTCACCGCCGACATCGCCGAGGCGGTCGCCGCCGCTGACGTGCACTTCGTCTGCGTCGGCACCCCGCAGAAGGCCGGCTCGCACGCCGCGAACCTGACCTACGTGGAGAGCGCCACCCGCGGCGTGGCCGAGAACCTCACCCACCCGGGCCTCATCGTCGGCAAGTCGACGGTGCCGGTGGGCACCGCCGCACGACTCCGTGGGATCGTCCGCGAGTTCGCGCCGGCCGGCATCAGCGCCGAGCTGATCTGGAACCCGGAGTTCCTCCGCGAGGGCAAGGCCGTCGACGACACGCTCCACCCGGACCGCCTGGTCTGGGGCGGTGCCTCCGAGGCCGCCGACGCCGTCATCCGCGAGGTCTACGCCGCCCCGATCAGCGAGGGCACCCCGGTCATCACGACGGACCTCGCCACGGCCGAGCTCGTCAAGGTGAGCGCGAACGCGTTCCTCGCGACGAAGATCTCGTTCATCAACGCGATCTCCGAGATGTGCGCGATCACCGGCGCCGACGTCACGACGCTCGCCGACGCCCTCGGGCACGACGCCCGCATCGGCCGGAAGTTCCTGAACGCCGGGCTCGGCTTCGGTGGCGGTTGCCTGCCGAAGGACATCCGCGCCCTCATGCACCGCGCGAACGAGATCGGTGCCGAGCGCGTCGTCGGCCTCATGCAGCAGGTCGACGAGATCAACATGGGCCAGCGCCAGCGGGTCATCGACATGGCGATCGAGTCCGCCGGCGGGTCCGTCCTGAACCGTCGCGTGGCGGTCATCGGCGCGGCGTTCAAGCCGCTCACCGACGACGTCCGCGACTCGCCGGCGCTCAACGTCGCCGCCGCGCTGCACCTCCGCGGCGCCCAGGTCACGCTCTGGGACCCGGAGGCGATGGACACCGCGAAGCGCTCCTTCCCGACGCTGAGCTACACCACGTCGATGACGGACGCGATCGAGGGCGCCGACATCGTGCTCGTCCTCACCGAGTGGGACGACATCATCGAGGCCGACCCGGTCGCCCTCGCGAACATCGTCGGGCGTCGAGAGGTCATCGACGCCCGCAACTGCCTCCCGGTCGAGCACTGGGTCAAGGCGGGGTGGACCGTCCGTTCCCTGGGACGTCCCACTCCGGTCACGGGTGCACCCGTGAGCGTGGCGGCAGGGATGCACGACTCGTTGGCCACGAGCCGCTAGTTCCCGCAGCAGACGGGGTCCGTGCCGGGGCGGCGCGGGCCCCGTTCGTGCGTCCGGGGATGGCGGCGCGGCGGCGCGTCGGCGTGGGCCCTTCCGTGCCCAGGGGTGGGTCGTTCCGCGCGTAGGTGGTCGAATCGCGCGTAGGTGGTCGTTTCTTTCGACTGCCGACGCGCGTTCCCGCTTTCCAGCGCGGGTGTTGTGGGTCGGATCGTGACTGCCTGGAGGCCCGGTGCAGGTCCGGCGGACCGGCACCGGGCCTCCAGGCAGATACGTCCACCACACGCGGAAGGGCCCCGCACCTGACGGTGCGGGGCCCTTCGTGTGTGCCGTGACTCAGACGCCGAAGTACAGCTCGTACTCGAACGGGTGCGGACGCTGCGCGAGCGGGAGGATCTCGTTCTCACGCTTGTAGTCGATCCAGGTCTGGATGAGGTCCTCGGTGAAGACGTTGCCCTTCACGAGGAACTCGTGGTCGGCCTCGAGCGCGTCGAGGGCCTCGTCGAGCGAACCCGGGACCTGGGGGATGCCCTTGGCCTCCTCCGGGGGGAGCTCGTAGAGGTCCTTGTCGACCGGCTCGTGCGGCTCGATGCGGTTCTGGATGCCGTCGAGACCCGCCATGAGCTGCGCCGCGAAGGCGAGGTACGGGTTGCCCGAGGCGTCCGGCGCGCGGAACTCGATGCGCTTGGCCTTCGGGTTCGTGCCGGTGATCGGGATGCGGATCGCGGCGGAGCGGTTACCGGCCGAGTAGACCAGGTTGACCGGGGCCTCGAAGCCCTTCACCAGACGGTGGTAGGAGTTGATCGAAGGGTTGGTGAAGGCGAGCAGCGCCGAGGCGTGCTTGAGGATGCCGCCGATGTACCAGCGCGCCAGGTCGGACAGGCCGCCGTAGCCGTTCTCGTCGTAGAACAGCGGCTTGCCGTCGCTCCAGAGCGACTGGTGGGTGTGCATGCCCGAGCCGTTGTCGCCGAAGAGCGGCTTCGGCATGAACGTGGCGACCTTGCCCCACTGGTCCGCGGTGTTCTTGACGATGTACTTGAACTTCAGGATGTCGTCCGCGGCGTGGACCATCGTGTCGAACTTGTAGTTGATCTCCTGCTGGCCGCCGGTGCCCACCTCGTGGTGCGAGCGCTCGAGCTCGAAGCCCGCCTCGATCAGCTTCAGGGTGATGTCGTCGCGGAGGTCGGCGGTCTTGTCGACCGGCGACACGGGGAAGTAGCCGCCCTTGTACGGGGTCTTGTTGGCGAGGTTGCCGCCCTCTTCTTCGCGACCGGTGTTCCAGGCGCCCTCTTCGGAGTCGACCGAGTAGAAGGACTTGTTCTGGGTGACCGAGTAGCGGACGTCGTCGAAGATGTAGAACTCGGCCTCGGGGGCGAAGAACGCGGTGTCCGCGATGCCCGTCGACGCGAGGTACTTCTCCGCCTTCTTGGCGACCTGGCGCGGGTCGCGGCCGTAGATCTCGCCGTTCCGCGGGTTGTAGATGTCGAAGATCATGATCAGCGTGCGCTCGGCGCGGAACTGGTCGATGTACGCCGTCGTCACGTCAGGGATGAGCTGCATGTCGGACTCGTGGATCGACGCGAAGCCGCGGATCGAGGAGCCGTCGAAGAGCTGACCGACCGAGAAGAAGTCCTCGTCGACCGTGGAAGCCGGGATGTTGAAGTGCTGCTGAACGCCCGGCAGGTCGGTGAAGCGGATGTCGAGGAACTTGACGTCCGTGTCCTTGATGAAGGCCAGGACCTCGGAGGAATCGCTGAACATGTGTGTCGATCTCCTGGGGGTTGGGTGATGTGGAGGTGCCGCGGGTGCACCCTCCGACGAGGCTATTGACCCGGGGTTTCCCGGACGTGACTGGGTTGTTTCGGGCGTGTTACGTGGTGCGCGGTCGCCTACCCTGGAGACATGGCCCGCTCCAACCCGTCCCCGTCCGCCGCTGCTCCCGGTGCGGGGGACTGGCCCGGCAAGGTCCTCGGTCTGCCGGAGTCCGGCCCGCGGTCGATGAGCGGCTTCGGGCGTCGTCTCGGCGGCCTCGCGATCGACTGGGCGCTCGCGTCAGTGATCTCGCTGGTGATCGGCACCTACGGCGCGGCGGGCAACTTCGTGACCCTCGGGATCTTCGCCGTGTTGCAGGTGGTGTTCATCGCCCTGCTGTCCGGGTCGTTCGGGCACGTGTGTGTCGGACTCCGCGTGGTGCCCGTCCGCGGGGGATACGTCGGGGTGTGGCGGCCGGCGCTCCGCACGGTGCTGCTCTGCCTCGTCATCCCGGTCCTCATCCACGCGAAGGACGGTCGGCCGCTGCACGACGCCGCCGCGGGCACGGTGCTCGTCCGGCGCTGAGGCGAGCGTGGCGCGGTGCTGCGCGCCGCCCGGCGCCGCCCGGTGCGCCGGGCGCCCGGCGCCGCCCGGGCGCGGCGGGCACCGCCCGGTGCCGCAGTGTGCGACGTCCCGGACGCTGTGCGAGGCTCCGGCGCTCGCACCGTGTCCGGAAGCCCGAACACTGGCGACCCGTCGCAGCGCGAGCGCAGCGCCAGCGCCGGTGCAGCGCCGGACGCACGAACGCCCCCGACCGGAGCGGTCGGGGGCGTTCGGGAAGCGCGGATCAGCGCGGGCGACCGGCACGGACCCGCGTGGGGTCGATGCCCTTCGGGATCGCGGACGCCGGGTTCTGGGTGAGGGAGTCGAGACGGTTGGCGACCGCCAGGACCTCGTTGCGGTTGAGCGACTTCTTGAACTTGTTCATCGCACGGGGCAGCTTGTGCAGCGTCACCGCGTCCGCGCCGTCACCCACGTGCACGACGTGCACGGGGACGTTCGGGACGATGCGCTGGACCTTGCGGCGCTCTTCGTCCACCTGGCGGGTGAGGTTGCCGAGCTGACCCTCGGTGATGAGCACGACGCCGGGGGTGCCGACCGCGCGGTAGACAGCAGCCTGCGAGCGACCGTGCACCGCGACCGGCATCTCGCTCGAGCGCCACTGGCGACGGAGCGAGTTCGTCAGCACGGCACCGACGGCACCGGGCTGGCCCTCGATCTGCGAGTAGGCGGCACGCTCCGCGAGACGACCGAGCACGATCAGGAAGAGCAGCACACCGAGCAGGACGCCGGCGACGATCCAGAGGACGACCGCGAGCCAGTTCTGTTCCGGCAGCAGGAGTGCGAGCAGCACGCCGAGGACGACCGGGACGAGGAACGCGGCGGCGAACCACCAGATCGACGTCGGGTCGGCCCGACGGGTCATCTGGAAGACCTGGAACATCTGCTTGAGACGCCCGGGCTCCTTCGCCTTCGTGTCGGTCGTAGTGCTGCGTGCCATGGACCCAGGATACGGCCTGACGGCCCCGCCGTGGACCGTCGATGATCCGGCTGTGGGCGAACGGAGTTCTCCACAGGTCGACACGACCGGACGGGAGGCTCGCCCCGCCTCCGTCAGGCTCCTCACCATGGACACGATCACCCTCCAGAGCCACTGGACCGGACCCGACACGGGTCCCTTCGCCACGTGGGTCGCCGACCGCGCCGCGGCCGACCAGACGCACTGCGTGCGCATCGACGCGGTCGGGCGCGACCCGGCTGGCCGCCTGGCCGTGCGAACTGAAGCGCTGCACGGTGCGCGCCTCCCGGACGCGCTCGACCGGATCGGCAGCCCGACCGTCGGGGTGGCGGTGACGCTCACGGTGCCGCTGCTGCTCCTCGCGGCGGACGCCCGGTCCGGGGCCGTGGTGCTCGGGGATGCCCGGGCGGACGACGTCCTCGTCGACGACGCCGGCGTGACGGTGCTGGCGGACCACCCGCCAGGTGCCGACCCGCCCGGCACTGACCTGCCCGGCGCTGATTCGCCCGGCAAGGACTTGCCCGGCACTGATTCGCCCGGCATCGGCTCGCCCGGTACTGCCCCGGACCGCACCGACGTGCCTGGACTCGCCCGTTCGCCGTCCGTCACCGGGCCGCCGCCCGGGGAGCCATCCGGCGTCGGGCGTGTGGGTCGGGCCGCGGTGGCTGCACGGACGTCGGAGTTGCCGGGGCCGACCGCAGTGCTGCACGCCGTCCGTGCGGTGTGGGAGCGCGTCGACCCACGGGAACCGTGTCGAGCGGTCGTGGACACCGCCGTCGCCGAGGCGCTGGGCGGTGGCGTCGACGAGGTCCTCCGGCTGCTCGACGTCGTCCGGGCCACCGCGCCGCCGCGGCCCGTCCGCTGGGATCCGCCGCCCGACGACTTCCTCTTCGTGGACACCGTCGAGGCCGCTCCCGACGACACCGGCGTGGTGCGCTGGACCCGACGGTTCGTCGAGCGCGGCGTGACGCTGCCTGGTGGTCGCACCGTTCCGGCGCGCCGGGTCGTCGTCGGAGGGGTGGTGGTGGCCGGTCTCGCCGCGGCGGCCGTCATCACGCTCGGCGGCGCACCGCCCTGACCTCGCGCTCGCCCGGGCGGCCCCGGGAACGCCAACGGCCCCGGCTCCCACGAGGGGAACCGGGGCCGTCGATCCGATCAGCAGATCAGCTGGTCCGGACGAACCGCGGGTCAGTACCCGAGGTTCGGTCCGAAGTTGCCCTCTTCCAGACGGTTCTTCACCGCGACGAGGTAGCGGGAAGCGTCCGCGCCGTCGATGATCCGGTGGTCGTAGGACAGCGCCAGGTACACGAACGAACGGATCGCGATGGCTTCCTGGCCGTCGACCTTCACGACCGCCGGACGCTTCGTCACGATGCCCGTGCCGAGGATCGCCGACTGGGGCAGGAACACGACGGGGGTGTCGAACAGTGCGCCACGCGAACCGGTGTTGGTCAGCGTGAACGTGCCGCCGGCGAGCTCGTCGGGCTTGAGCTGGTTGTTGCGGGTGCGCTCGGCGAGGTCGGCGATCGACTTCGAGAACTGCGCGAGGTCGAGCGACGCCGCGTCCTTGATCACCGGGGTGAGCAGGCCGCGCTCGGTGTCGACGGCGATCGAGACGTTCTCGGTCTCCGGGTAGACGATCTCCTCGCCTTCCACGGTCGAGTTGATCTTCGGGTGCGCCTTGAGTGCCTCCGACGCCGCGAGGGCGAAGAACGGCATGAAGGAGAGCTTCGAGCCGGTCTTCTCGAGGAACTCGGCCTTGTGCGCGTCGCGGAACTGCGCGACCTTCGTGACGTCCACCTCGACGACGCTGGTGAGCTGCGCGGTCGACGTCATCGACTGCACGGCACGCTCGGCGACGACCTTGCGGAGGCGGGTCATCTTCTCGCGGGTGCCACGGAGCGGCGAGACCTCGGCGACGAACGGGCCGGACGCAGCCGGCGTGCCCTGGGCCGAGCCACCGGCTGCCGGAGCGGCCGTGACGGCGGCGAGCACGTCCTCCTTGCGGATGCGCCCACCGACACCGGTGCCGGTGACGGTCGACAGGTCCACGCCCTGCTCGTTCGCGAGCTTGCGGACGAGCGGGGTGACGTAGCCGGAGGCTGCACCGGTCTGGGTCGGGTTCGGGACCTCGGCCGACGCGGTCGGAGCGCTGGAGACCGACGCGGCCGGGGCCGGGACGGCTGCCGGGGGAGCCGGGGCCGCTGCGGGCGGCGGGACCGGGGCGGCCTGCGGGACCGGCGCGGCCGCGGGCGGCGCTGCCGGGGCGGCGGGAGCCGCGGGCTGCGTCTGACCGGCGGGTGCCGGCTCGGCCTGTGCCGGCTGCGGGGCGGGGGTCTCGGACTCCTGCTCGGTGCTCGGAGCGGCTTCGGGCTCTTCGGCGTCGGCGGCGGCCTCGTTGGAGGAGTCGGCCGAGGCGTCACCGGAGTCCGCAGCTGCGGAGTCCCCGGAGTCCGACGAACCGGAGCCGTTGCCGTCGCCGATCTTCACCAGCGCGATGCCGACCTCGACGGTCTCGTCTTCCTGGACGAGGATCTCCTCGACGACGCCGGCGATCGGCGACGGGATCTCGGTGTCGACCTTGTCGGTCGAGACCTCGAGCAGCGGCTCGTCGACCTCGACCCGGTCACCGACGTTCTTCAGCCATCGGGTCACCGTGCCCTCGGTGACGCTCTCGCCGAGCGCCGGGAGGTTGACGGATTCGCTCATCGGGGGGACTCCTCTTCGCAGGGGTTGTGCTTGGTTGATGATGTCTGGGTCACGGTGCGGCTGCTCACAGCGCGTGCAGCGGCTTGCCCGCGAGGTGGAGGAACGCTTCGCCGAGCGCTTCGTTCTGCGTCGGGTGCGCGTGGATCAGCGGCGCGACGTCCTCGGGGTGGGCTTCCCAGTTCACGGCGAGCTGGGCTTCACCGATGAGCTCGCCGACACGGGCACCGATCATGCTGACGCCGACGACCGGGCCGTCGATGACGCGGACGACCTTGATCGAGCCGGACGTGCCGATGATGTGGCTCTTGCCGTTGCCGGCGAGGTTGTACTCGTACGAGTCCACCTTGTCGGCGCCGTACTCGGCTTCGGCCTTGGCCTGCGAGAGGCCGACCGAGGCGACCTCGGGGTCGGAGTACGTGATCTTCGGGATGTTCTTGTCCTCGATGATCACCGGGTTGAGACCGGCGATCTCCTCGGCGACGAAGATGCCCTGCTGGAAGCCGCGGTGCGCGAGCTGCAGGCCGGGGACGATGTCGCCGACGGCGTAGACGTTCGGGAGGTTCGTGGCGAGGCGCTCGTTCGTGATGACGAAGCCGCGGTCCATGGTGACGCCGACCTCGTCGAAGCCGACGTTCTGCGTGACCGGGCCACGACCGACGGCGACCAGCAGGACGTCGCCGTCGAAGGTCTTGCCGTCCTCGAGCGTCACGACGACGCCGTTCTCGTGCTGCTCGACGCCCTGGAAGCGCACGCCGAGCGAGAACTCGATGCCGCGCTTGCGGAAGGCGCGCTCGAGCTGCTTCGACATCGACTCGTCCTCGGCGGGGATGAGGTGCGGGAGCGCTTCGACGATGGTGACCTCGGCGCCGAAGGACTTCCAGACGCTGGCGAACTCGACGCCGATGACGCCGCCGCCGAGGATGACGACCTTGTTCGGGACGTAGTCCATGCGGAGCGCGGTCTCGGAGGTGATCACGCGGCCGCCGATCTCGAGGCCCGGGAGGGACTTCGAGTAGGAGCCGGTCGCGAGCACGACGTTCTTGCCGACGATGTTCTGGTCGCCGACCTGCACGGTGTTCTGCGAGGTGAGGCGGCCCCAGCCCTCGACCACGGTGATGCCGCGGGCCTTGATGAGCCCCTGGAGGCCCTTGTACTTGGAGTTGATGACGCCCTGCTGGTACTCGATGACCTTCGGGACCTCGACGCCGGCGAACTCGGCGATGACGCCGTACTTCTCGGCGTCGCGGGTGCCGTCGGCGATCTCGGCAGCGTGGAGGAGTGCCTTCGTCGGGATGCAGCCGCGGTGCAGGCAGGTCCCTCCGAGCTTGTCGCCCTCGATGAGCGCGACGCTCATCCCGAGCTCGGCCGCCCGCAGCGCTGCGGCGTACCCGCCGCTACCGCCACCGAGGACCACGACGTCGTAAGTCTGTTCCGTCACCTGGTGCAACTCCCTCGTGCATGTCGGGGCCGATCGGGCCCGCACTTGGACACCACCGACGCGGCGTCCGACGGTCGGACCGCATGGTTCCGGTCCCGTCCCGTTCGTTCCGGCGGGTGGCGCTGGAAAGGCCGCCCCGCCGGAACCAAACCTACTACTTGGACTGGAGCTCTTCTGCGAGCGCGATGAGTGTCCGGACCATGACGCCGGTGGCGCCCTTGCCGAGCCACCCGTAGCCGCCGCCCTTGTTCTCCGACGGGCCCGCGATGTCGAGGTGCGCCCACGGGATGCCCTCGCCCACGAAGCGCTGGAGGAACTTGCCCGCGAGGAGCATGCCGCCGGCGGGGTTGCCGACCGTGGCGTTCACCATGTCGGCGACCTCGCTGGCGAGTCGGGCGTCGAGTTCCTCGGGGAGGGGCATCGGCCAGATCGGCTCGGCGACGGACTCGGCGACGGCGCGGAGCTGCGCGACGAGGTCGTCGGTGCCCATCAGGCCGGTGGTGCGGTCGCCGAGGGCGACGACCTGCGCGCCGGTGAGGGTCGCGATGTCGACGACGGCGTCGGGCTGCTCGAGCGAGGCGGCGACGAGGCCGTCCCCGAGGACGAGGCGGCCCTCGGCGTCGGTGTTCGTGACCTCGACGGTCTTGCCGTTCTTCAGCGTGAGGACGTCGCCGGGGCGCGTGGCCGAACCGGACGGCATGTTCTCGGCGAGGCAGAGCCACGCGGTGACCTTGACGTCGAGTCCGAGCCGGGCGGCGGCGACGGTCGCGGCGAGGACGGTGGCGGCGCCGGTCATGTCGGTCTTCATGCCGAGCATCGAACCGGCGGGCTTCAGCGAGAGGCCGCCCGAGTCGAACGTGATGCCCTTGCCGACGAGCGCGAGGTGCTTCGACGCGGACTCCGGCGCGTACCGGACGACGACGAGCCGCGGCGGGCGGACCGACCCGACACCGACGCCGAGGATGCCGCCGAAGCCCTGCTCCTCGAGCGCGGTCTCGTCGAGGACCTCGACGGTGAGGGGGAGCCCCTCGGTGAAGCCGGACGCGACCTCGGCGACGTCGGACGGGCCGAGGTCGCCCGCGGCGGTGTTCACCAGGTCGCGGACGAGCGCGGTGGCGTCGGCGACGGCAGCCGGCCGAGCCGTGACGTCGGCGCCGGACGCGCCGGCGACGGCGGCGGACGGCGCGAGGACGGTGATCGTCTGCGCGCCGCGGGTCGGGCCGGTGGTGCCGGCGCCCTTGTGCCGGGTGAAGGCGTACGCACCGAGCGCAGCGCCCTCGAGCGCGGCGTCGACGAGCTCGGTCGAGTCGGTCGGCAGTGCGAGCACGATCGACGCGGCCTGGGGGAGCTGCCGGACGGCGCTGCCGGCGGCGGAGCGCACGGCGGCGACGTCGGACGACGAAGCCGAAGCAGACGACGAAGACCCGAGCCCGATCAGGGCGATGCTCGATGCCGACACGTCGGTCGCGGGGAGCCGGACGAGCTGGTCCTTCGCACCGGTCACGCCGATGGCGGCGAGGTCGAGTCCCTCGAGCGCGGGGACGGCACCGGTCGCGCCGGCGACCACGGTCGCGGGGGCGTCGCCGGCACCCGGCCGGACACCGAGCACGAGCACGTCGGCGGAGATCGAGGAGGGGGATGAACTGTCGGTGGAGAGCGTCGGTCGGACCATGCTCCAACCCTATCCACGCGGTGTTCGCTGTCGGCGTGGGCTGCGCGGCAGGTGTGGGAGAACCGCCCGCCTAGCATGGTGACGGTGAACCACCCCGAGGAGCTCTACACGTTCGACGAGTCCGCCCCGACGGTGCCGGCCGGCCTGCACCTGGTCGCCGGGCTGACCGGGTTCGCGGACGCGGGGTCCGCGGTGGCGCAGGTCACGACCTCGATCCTCGAGCGGCTCGAGACCCGTCTCGTCGCCGAGTTCGACCCCGACGTCCTGTTGGACTGGCGCGCCCGCCGCCCGGTGATCACCTTCGAGCACGACCACATCACGGACATCGAGCCGCCGCGCCTCGCGCTGCACCTGGTCCGCGACGAGATCGGTCAGCCCTTCCTCTTCCTCTCCGGGTACGAGCCGGACTTCCAGTGGAACCGCTTCGTCCGCGCCGTCACCGACCTCGCGGCGCAGCTGCAGGTCGTCGACACCACGTGGGTGCAGTCGATCCCGATGCCCGTCCCGCACACCCGCCCGATCAGCCTGACCGTGTCGGGGACCCGCGCGGACCTCGTCGAGTCGATGAGCGTCTGGAAGCCGGAGACCCAGGCGCCCGCGAACGTGCTGCACCTGGTCGAGCACCGGCTCAGCGAGCTCGACCAGCAGGTCACGGGCCTGGTGCTCCTCGTCCCGCACTACCTCTCCGACACCGAGTTCCCGGACGCCGCGGTCGCCGCGCTCTCCGGCATCTCCGCGTCCACCGGCCTGATCTTCCCGACCGACGCCCTCCGTGAAGAGGGGCGCGAGTTCATCGCCCGCGTCGACGAGCAGGTGGCGGGCAACGGCGAGCTGCAGCGGCTGGTGTCCGCGCTCGAGGAGCGCCACGACACCTACATGGAGGGCAACCCGATCGCGTCGCCGCTCACGGGGGTGGACGGCGAGGTGCCGACCGCCGACGCGATCGCCGACGAACTCGAGCGCTTCCTGGCAGACCGTCGCGTCGACGGCGACGCAACCGACGACTGAGACCGGAGCACCTCCGGTCCGCACCGGACGTCGCGGTCACGCACCGGACCTCCAGATCGGTCTGGAGGCTGTGCACACGGCCGCGCGCACCTCGCGTTCTCCACAGCCCGTCCTGGCGGCGGGGCCGCGCCGATAGCCTTTCCGGATGAACTCCCGCCGTGCCGTCGTCGTGTGGGGCGTCGCGGTCCTCGCGTACGTCCTGGCGGTCGTGCAGCGGTCCTCGCTCGGCGTCTCCGGTGTCGACGCGCAGGACCGCTTCGCGGTCTCCGCCGCCGTCCTGTCCACCCTCGCGGTCGTGCAGATCGCCGTCTACGCGGGCCTGCAGATCCCCGTCGGCATCGCCCTCGACCGGATCGGCCCGCGCCGGCTCGTGCTGCTCGGCGCGCTCCTGCTGACCGTCGGACAGGCCGTCGTCGCGGTGTCACCGACGATCGGACCTGCCATCGTCGGACGCATCCTCGTCGGGGCGGGCGACGCGATGACGTTCATCTCGGTGATCCGGCTGCTGCCGATGTGGTTCAGCGGGCGGATCCTGCCGCAGATCTCGCAGTGGACCGGCAACCTCGGCCAGATCGGCCAGATCGCCTCGGCGTTCCCGTTCGCCCTGCTGCTGCACACCGCCGGCTGGTCGGTCGCGTACTCGGTCGCCGCCGGGGCGAGTGCCGTCGGTCTCGCCCTGGCGTTCGTGTTCGTCCGGAACGGTCCGGTGCCGGTGCGCACGGACACCATCCCGCTGCCGCTCCCGCACACGTGGTCGGGCGCGTTCCACACCTTCGGGCACGCGCTCCGGCGTCCGGGGACGCAGCTCGGCTTCTGGTCGCACTACGTCACGCAGTCCTCCGGCACCGTGTTCAGCCTGCTCTGGGGTGTGCCGATGCTCCGCGGGCTCGGCTACTCCGCGACCGAAGCGGCGGGCTTCCTCACCGTGATCGTCGTCGTGGGCTTCGTCGCCGGGCCGCTCCTCGGGATCCTCTGCGCCCGGTTCCCGCTCCGCCGGTCGAACCTGGTGCTCGGCGTCGTCGTGCTGCTCGGCGTGGTGTGGACGGCGGTGCTGCTCTGGCCGGACCACCCGCCGACCTGGCTGCTCGTGCTGCTCGTCGTCGCGATGGGCATCGGCGGTCCGGGCTCGCTGATCGGGTTCGACTTCGCCCGCTCCTTCAACCCGATGGGGTCGCTGGGGTCCGCGAACGGCGTCGTGAACGTCGGCGGGTTCCTCGCGGCGTTCGTGATGATGTACTGCATCGGCGTCCTGCTCGACGTCGTCTCGCGGGCGACGGGCGACACGGTCTTCGCGTGGTCGAACTTCCGGATCGCCCTCACCGTGCAGTACCTCGTCATCGGGTTCGGGGTGGCGATGCTCCTGCACGCGCGCCGCCGGACCCGCGCCCTGATGCAGGTGCAGGACGGAATACGGGTGGCCCCGCTCTGGGTTGCACTCGTTGCACGCCTACGGAAGCAGAGCGTGCAATAATGAGAGCCGGACCCGTTCGGGTTCCCCGTGTTCAGGTGCTCCTCAAGTGCGCCGGATTCAGTGGGGGACTTGACATGGGTCCTAGTGCTGCCCGGACAACGAGGACCAGCGACGCGGGGGAACTGCGGCGCGGGCCCTGGGCGGCGAGGGAAGGCCACGACCCCAGGAACGTGGCACGACGAGAGAGGTGATCGCATGGCTGCCCGGAGCACGACGATCGATCCCACGAAGGACAACGCCGACCAGGTGACGGAGGCTAACGCCACCGAGACCGACGGCACGGCTGCGCCGAAGAAGCGCGCCACCAAGACCCCCGCCAAGAAGGCGGCCCCGAAGAAGGCGGCAGCGAAGAAGCCGGCGACCAAGAAGGCCGCGGCGGACGACGACGCCGACGAAGAGACCGTCGAGCCGGTCGACGTCGACGCGACGGACGACACCGACGACGACGCCGAGGAGAAGCCGGCGACGGCTGCTGCCGAAGCGGCCAACGCGGTCGCCGCGGGCGCGCTCGTCATCTCGCAGTCCGACGACGACGAAGCACCGGTCTACTCGACCACCATCACGGGTGCGACGGCCGACCCCGTCAAGGACTACCTGAAGCAGATCGGCAAGGTCGCGCTGCTCAACGCCGAGCAGGAAGTCGAGCTCGCGATGCGCATCGAGGCCGGCCTGTTCGCCGAGGACAAGCTGCAGCACTCGACCGGCCTCTCGAAGCCCGAAGAGCGTGAGCTCCGCTGGGTCGCTCGTGACGGTCAGCGCGCGAAGTCGCACCTCCTCGGTGCGAACCTCCGCCTGGTCGTGTCGCTCGCCAAGCGCTACACGGGCCGCGGGATGCAGTTCCTCGACCTCATCCAGGAAGGCAACCTGGGCCTGATCCGTGCGGTCGAGAAGTTCGACTACACCAAGGGCTTCAAGTTCTCGACCTACGCGACCTGGTGGATCCGTCAGGCCATCACCCGCGCCATGGCCGACCAGGCCCGCACCATCCGCATCCCGGTGCACATGGTCGAGGTCATCAACAAGCTCGCTCGTGTCCAGCGGCAGATGCTGCAGGACCTCGGTCGCGAACCCACTCCGGAAGAGCTCGCCCGCGAGCTCGACATGACCCCGGAGAAGGTCGTCGAGGTGCAGAAGTACGGCCGCGAGCCGATCTCGCTGCACACCCCGCTCGGTGAAGACGGCGACTCCGAGTTCGGTGACCTCATCGAGGACACCGAAGCGGTCGTCCCGGCCGACGCGGTGGGCTTCACGATGCTGCAGAAGCAGCTCGAGAGCCTGCTCGACTCCCTGTCCGAGCGTGAAGCGGGCGTGATCCGCATGCGCTTCGGTCTCGGTGACGGCCAGCCGAAGACGCTCGACCAGATCGGTGACACGTTCGGCGTGACGCGTGAGCGCATCCGGCAGATCGAGTCCAAGACGATGGCGAAGCTCCGCCACCCGTCGCGGTCGCAGTCGCTGCGCGACTACCTCGAGTAGGCCGCCGCGGTGCGCTTCTTCATCCCGATCCTCATCGGGCGGATCCTCCGTGCCCTCGCTCGCGCGCGGGGCGGCGGGTCCGCCTACCCGGGCTACATCGTCCTGAAGCTCGTGCCGGACTTCCTCCAGCACGTGACGAAGCAGTTCCCGAACGGCGTCGTGTTCGTGCTCGGCTCGAACGGCAAGTCCACGACGACGCACATGATCTCCGAGATCGTCCGTGCGCACGGGCTCCGCGTGTTCACGAACCCCTCCGGCGCGAACCTGCCGCAGGGCATCGCGTCGGCGCTGCTGTCCGAGGTCTCCCTCGGCGGCCGACTCAAGGCGGACATCGGCATCCTCGAGGTCGACGAGGCCTTCGCCGTCGAGCTCGCGGGGATCCTGTCGCCCTCCACGGTGACGATGCTCAACGTGCAGGTCGACCAGCTCTACCGGTTCTTCGAGACCGAGCGCGTCGCGGCCATGATGCTCGACACGGCGGCACTGTCCACCGCGAACGTGATCACGAACCACGACGACCAGTTCCTCGACGCCTACGTCGGTGTCGACGGGCAGCGCGTGCTCCGCTTCGGTGCGAGCGCCGAGATCGTCGCGGCCGCCCCGAACGGCCTGCAGAACGCGGACGACTTCGGTCGGGCAGCCGGTTCGGAGACGGCTGCGGACTCCGTGGTCATCGAGAACCGCGGCGATGCCGCCACCATCGCCTTCGACGGCGCGGACATCCCGGTGCGCCTGCCCGCCCGTGGGCTGCACTACGCGGTCGACGCCGCAGCGGCCACGGCGACGGCCAGCGCCGCGCTCGGGGCCCAGTTCCGTGCGTCCTCCGTGACCGCCGCGTTCGCGAAGATGAAGCCGGCGTACGGTCGCGGTGAGCGGCTGCCCATCGCCGGCGAGTCCGCCGAGTTCACGATGTTCAAGAACGCCGCGAGCCTCCAGCTCAACCTCGACGCGCTGCCGGACCACCCCGAACAGGTGCTCATGGCGATCGACGAGGGCACGCCGGACATCTCGTGGATCTACGACATCGACTTCTCCAAGCTCGACCACGTTGACGTCGTCTCCGGGGACAAGGCCTGGCAGATCGCGATCGCCCTCGAGCACGCCGGCGTCCGGATCGGCCGCGTGGAGCCCGACGTCGAAGCCGCGATCAAGCACATGCAGGGCCTCGGTGCGACCACCAGCGGGACGAAGAACTTCATCGTCAACTACGAGATCATGATGATCGCCCGGAAGGCCCTCGGCCACCCGGACCTGGAGAAGACCGCATGACGGCCGAACGCCTGAGGATCCTGCACGTCTACCCGCGGCAGATGGGTGTGTCGGGGGACCGCGGCAACGTGGTGGCCCTGACGCGCCGCGCGGACGCCGCCGACATCCCCACAGAGGTGCTCGAGTACGCCCCCGGCGACGAGCTCCCCACCGCCGCTGACGTCGTCGTGGTGGGCAACGGCCCGCTCAGCGCGATGCGGTCCCTCGGTGCCGACGTGGCCCGGATCGCCGCACCCCTCCGGTCGTTCGCGGCCGACGGCGTCCCGATCGTGGCCGTCGGTGGCGGGTTCGACCTCGCGACGACCGAGATCGTCCCGACCGACGGTGCGCCGCTCGCCGGCTTCGGCGTGTTCGACGCCCGAGCCGTCCGCGGAGCCGAGCGCCGGGTGAACTACTTCGTCCTCGAGACGCGGTACCCGCTGCTCCCCGGCGCGTCCAAGCGGCTCGCGGGCTTCGAGGACCACGCCACGAAGATCGAGCTCGGCGCCGGGGTGACCCCGTTCGCGGACGTCGTCTCGGGTGGCGGCAACCAGGCCGGTTCCGCGGTCGAGGGTGCGATCAGCGGGACCTCGTTCGGCACCCACACCCAGGGGCCGCTCCTGCCGCTGAACCCCGCGCTCACCGACGCGGTCCTCGCGGCCGCGACGGCACGTCTCGGCCGCGAGTACGCGCCGGACCCGGAGCGCACGGCGTCGATCGACCGGTACGCGCGCGAAGCGCGAGCCACCGTCGACCGTTACGTCGACAAGGCGTTCAAGCGCATCGCCTGAGCGCGACCGAACGAACGAACGACGGGAGGCACGGTGCCAGCTGGCACCGTGCCTCCCGTTCGTTCTGGGTTGCGTCGCGTCGCGTCGGGCGCGACTACTTCGACTCGTAGAGTCGGCTGCTCTCGTCGTGCCACTCGATGGCGGTGGCGGCGAGCTTGTCCTTGAACTCCGCGCCGTGGTGGGCGCAGAAGAACAGTTCACCGCTCGCCATGGTGGCTCGGATGTACGCCTGCGCGCCGCAGCTGTCGCAACGGTCAGCAGCGGTGAGCTGGTGGCTGCCGAGTTCGTCGATGGAGAGGTCCTGCACGGTCTGGGTCATTGCTGTGCTCCTCACGGATCGCAGGTGGTGCGGGTCGGCCCATCCGCACGGGGTGCGGTCGGGTCCACCCATTTCAACACGTGCTGCCTGAATACGTCGCATTGTGGGACCCCCATTTCGCTGAGCGCGGATCGGCGGCCCCCAGTGCGAGTGTCAGCGCGGGGAGTGTCGGTGGTGCTCGGTATTCTCGGGAGGTGAGCTCCGACTACTCCGCACGCCATCTCTCCGTCCTCGAAGGACTCGAGGCCGTTCGGAAGCGTCCCGGCATGTACATCGGCTCGACGGACTCCCGCGGCCTCATGCACTGCCTGTGGGAGATCATCGACAACTCCGTCGACGAAGCCCTCGCCGGCCACGGTGACGAGATCGGCGTGCGGCTGTTCCCGGACGGCTCCGTCCAGGTCACCGACACCGCGCGTGGCATCCCGGTCGACGTGGAACCGAAGACCGGCCTCACCGGGGTCGAGGTCGTGTTCACCAAGCTGCACGCCGGCGGCAAGTTCGGCTCGGGGTCGTACGCGGCCTCCGGTGGTCTGCACGGCGTCGGCGCCTCGGTCGTGAACGCGCTGTCGGAGCGCCTCGACGTCGAGGTCGACCGCGGCGGCAAGACCTACGCGATGTCCTTCCACCGCGGCGAGCCCGGCACCTTCGACGACGCGAAGGGCATCGGCCCGGACGCGCCGTTCAGCCCGTTCACCTCGGGGAGCGAGCTCCGTGTCGTGGGCAAGGTCAAGAAGGGTGTCACCGGCTCGCGGATCCGCTACTGGGCCGACCGTCAGATCTTCACGAAGGACGCTGCCTTCAGCATGTCCGACCTGGTCAACCGGGCGCGCCAGACCGCGTTCCTGGTCCCCGGACTCGGCCTGACCATCACCGACGAGCGTCCGGCCGCGATCGAAGCGGCAGCCGCCCGGGCCGAAGCCACCGGCACCGCGGTCGACACCGGTCCGGTCATCGAACGCTTCCGGTACGAAGGCGGGATCGGCGAGTTCGTCGAGCACCTCGCCCCGGACACCGCGCTGACCGACGTCTGGCGCGTCCAGGGCACCGGGACCTTCACCGAGACCGTGCCGATGCTCGACGACAAGGGCCACATGGTGTCCACCGACGTCGAGCGCTCGTGCGAGGTGGACCTGGCGCTCCGCTGGGGCGGCGGCTACGAGACCGTGTTCCGCAGCTTCGTCAACATCATCGCGACGCCGAAGGGCGGCACGCACCAGGCCGGCTTCGAGAGCGGCGTGATGAAGGCCGTCCGCACCCAGGTGGAAGCGAACGCCCGCAAGCTCAAGGTCGGCCAGGACAAGCTCGACAAGGACGACGTCCTCGCCGGCATGACCGCCGTGCTGACGGTCCGGCTGCCCGAGCCGCAGTTCGAAGGCCAGACGAAGGAAGTGCTCGGCACCCCGGCGGTCCGGAAGATCGTCGACCAGGTCGTGTCCAAGCGCCTGACCGAGATCCTCACCTCGACGCAGCGCACCGAGAAGGCCCAGGCGGCGGCCCTGCTCGAGAAGGTCGTCTCCGAGATGAAGTCCCGGATCTCGGCCCGCGCCCACAAGGAGACCCAGCGCCGGAAGAACGCGCTGGAGAACTCGTCGTTGCCGACGAAGCTCGCGGACTGCCGCTCGAACGACGTCGAGGGCACGGAGCTCTTCATCGTCGAAGGGGACTCCGCCCTCGGCACCGCCAAGCTCGCGCGCAACAGCGAGTACCAGGCGCTGCTGCCGATCCGCGGCAAGATCCTGAACGTGCAGAAGGCCTCGGTCTCCGACATGCTCAGCAACGCCGAGTGCGCGTCGATCATCCAGGTCATCGGTGCCGGCTCGGGTCGCACGTTCGAACTCGACCAGGCTCGCTACGGCAAGGTCATCATCATGTCCGACGCCGACGTCGACGGCGCCCACATCCGGACGCTGCTCCTGACCCTGTTCTTCCGGTACATGCGCCCGATGATCGAGCAGGGTCGGGTCTTCGCCGCCGTGCCGCCGCTGCACCGGGTCGTCGTGGTGAACCGCGGCAAGCCGAACGACACGATCTACACCTACTCCGAGCAGGAACTGCAGACGCTCCTGAAGAAGCTCGAGAAGTCCGGCAAGAAGTACCAGGAGCCGATCCAGCGGTACAAGGGCCTCGGCGAGATGGACGCGGACCAGCTGGCGGAGACCACGATGGACCGTGCGCACCGCACACTGCGCCGGGTGAACGTCAACGACGCCGAGGGTGCCGCGAAGGTCTTCGAGCTGCTCATGGGCAACGACGTGGCCCCGCGCAAGGAGTTCATCCTCGCCGGCGAGGGCCTGGACCGCGACCGCATCGACGTCTGACGCGCAGGCGCCCGGCGGGCGGGCGTGCGCGCGAAGTGGTGGCGGAAAGCGACAGTGGTCGGCCGGAGACCGGCCGACCACTGTCGCTTTCGCGCACCAGAAGCGCGGCGCGGCGCGCGCCGGCGCGCGCGCGGCGCCTACGCCTCGCCGCGCGTGCCGTCGAGCGCCGCGGCGCTGCCGCCGATCGACCCGATGACCGCCTCGAGCGGGCTGCCCGAGCCGTCCCGCTTCGACAGCCAGTCGGGCAGGGTCCGTGCGGCCCCGTCGGCCCCGACCGCGTGCGGCGGCGCGATGCCCGCCCACGCCACGGTGAGCCCGTCCTCGCCCTTGAGGAACGCGTGCGCCCGGACACCCTGGGTGGCACGGCCCTTCGCCGGGAACTCCGACAACGAGGACACCTTCGCGCGCCCGGTGTCGGTCCCCGGCAGCGCCGAGGAGGACGCGGACACGGTGGCGACGACGGCGTCCTCGGAGGGGGCGACCGCGCCGAACCAGATCACCGACGCGCCCGCAGCCAGTGCGACACCGGCGACGCCACCGGCGGGGAGCCCCTGCGCGCGGACGGCCGACGCCGGGAACCGCAGCAGCTGCGCGTTCGAGGTGATGAACACGAGGTCGTCCGTCTCCGGCGACTGCGTCGCGCCGACGACCGAGTCGCCCGGCTTCAGGCCGATCGCGACGAAGTCCGGCTTGTCCGGCCAGGCTCCGGGGACGACCCGCTTCACGACGCCCTGCGCCGTGCCGATCGCGACCGAGAGATCCGAAGCGGCACTCAGGTCCACGATCGCGACCACGGACTCCGACCGGGGGATGCCGATGTAGTCGTTGATCCGGACGCCGGCGTCGAGCCGGACCGCGGCGGGCGGCACGGCGGGGACGTCGACGGGGGAGAACCGGACGATGCGCCCCGTGGAGGTCAGGGCACCGACCTGTCCGCGGACGGTGCTGATCACGGAGCCGAGGACGGCGTCGTGCTTGGAGCGCTTGGGCACCCGGACGACGTCGAGCTCGGACGACGGGATGTCGACGCGGATGATCCTCCCGGTGGTGGAGAGCAGCACGCGGCACGGTGCGTCCGCGACCTGCAGGTCCTCGGGGTTCACGACGGCCTTCTTGCCGCCGCGGACCGGTGCGTCGGCCTCGGTCAGCAGGGTGCGGCGCGGCGTGGCGAACTTGTCCGAGACCTCGGTGAGCTCGAGCGCGACCTGGGCGCGGAGCCGTTCGTCGGACGCCAGCAGCTCTTCGAGGGCGGCGATGTCGGCGAGGAGCTGGTCACGCTCGCCCTCGAGCTCGAGGCGGGAGAACTTCGTCAGGCGACGGAGCCGCAGTTCGAGGATGTACTCGGCCTGCACCTCGGACAGGTCGAAGACGTCCTGCAGGCGGGATCGTGCGGCTTCGGAGTCGTCCGAGGAGCGGATGACCTCGATGACCTCGTCGATGTCGAGGATCGCGACGAGCAGGCCCTCGACGAGGTGCAGGCGCTCACGGCGACGTGCCAGCCGGTACTCGGAGCGGCGCGTCACGACCGCGAGCCGGTGCTGCACGTAGACGTCGAGCAGCTCACGCAGCCCGAGGGTCTTCGGGGACCCGCCCACGAGCGCGACGTTGTTGATCCCGAAGCCCTCTTCGAGCGGCGTGTGCTTGTACAGCTGCTCGAGCACGGCGGTGGCGTTGAAGCCGGACTTGATGCCGATCACGAGCCGCAGGCCGTGGTTCCGGTCCGTGAGGTCGTTGACGTCCGAGATGCCGACGAGCTTCTTGGACTGGACGCCGTCCTTGATCTTCTCGATCACCCGTTCCGGGCCGACGAGGTAGGGGAGCTCGGTGACGACGAGCCCGGTCTTCCGGGGCGTCAGGTTCTCGACGGAGACCTTCGACCGGGTGCGGAACGTGCCGCGGCCGGTGGCGTACGCGTCGCGCACGCCGGAGAGCCCGACGATCGTGCCGCCGGAGGGCAGGTCCGGCCCCGGCACGTACTCCATCAGCTCTTCGAGGGTGGCTCGGGGGTTCATCAGCAGGTGCTTCGCCGCCTCGACCACCTCGCCGAGGTTGTGCGGCGCCATGTTCGTCGCCATGCCGACCGCGATTCCCGACGCCCCGTTCACCAGGAGGTTCGGGAACGCCGCCGGCAGCACGCCCGGCTGCATGATCTGGTTGTCGTAGTTCGGGACGAAGTCGACGACGTCCTCGCCGAGCCCCTCGGTCATCGCCATCGACGGCTCGGCCAGGCGCGCCTCGGTGTACCGGGCGGCGGCGGGGCCGTCGTCGAGCGAGCCGAAGTTGCCGTGGCCGTCGACCAGCGGGACGCGCATCGTGAACGGCTGCGCCATCCGGACGAGGGCGTCGTAGATCGCACCGTCACCGTGCGGGTGCAGCTTGCCCATCACCTCACCGGTGACACGGGCACTCTTGACGTGGCCGCGATCGGGCCGGAGGCCCATCTCGGACATCTGGTACAGGATGCGGCGCTGCACCGGCTTGAGGCCGTCCCGCGCGTCCGGGAGCGCGCGCGAGTAGATGACGGAGTACGCGTACTCGAGGAAGGAGCCCTGCATCTCCTCGGAGACGTCGACGTCCTCGATGCGCTCACCGTCGGGCAGACCGACTGCGTCCGTGCGTGCCATGGCACCTTCCTGCAGGCCCAGAACGATCCGGCCCAGCGTGATCTGGGAGACTTCTGGGGATGGCAACCAGCGTACCGACCACCCCCGACGACACCGCGAACCTCGCCGACGTGCTCCCGAGTTGCCTGGTGGCGCTCGGCGCCGCGGACGACGCGTGGGTGCGATCACACGGCCTGGAGGCACGGATCGCCCTCCGTCCCGCACGTTCCGTCGTCGTCGTCCTGGTCGACGGCCTCGGTGCGGGCTCCCTCGCAGCGCGCGCCGGGCACGCGCGGTTCCTGGCGGCCTCCCGGAAGCGCCTGCGCAGCGGGTTCCCCACGACGACGGCAGCGGCGCTCTCCACCCTGACGACCGGCCGCTCGCCCGGGACGCACGGCGTGGTCGGGTACACCGGCTGGAACCCGGACACGGGCACGGTGATGAACCTGCTCGGCGGGTGGGACTCCGAGGTCCCGGCCGGGTGGCTCCTCGCCCCGACGCTGTTCACCGAGGCCGCCGCGCTCGGCATCGACCCCGTGGTTGTGGGTCCGGCCCGCTACCGCACGTCGGGCATGACCGCGAACGTCCTCGGCGGCGCCCGGTACGTCGCCGCCGACGCGATCGCCGAGCGTGTCGACGCGGCCCTGGCGGAGACCGCCACGGGTCACTCGCTCGTGTACCTCTACGTCCCGGAGCTCGACTCGATCGGGCACAAGTCCGGGTGGCAGTCCGAGAAGTGGACCGCGGCGCTCGAACTCCTCGACGGCGAACTGGCCCGGCTCGACGCCCGCGTGGCGCCGGACGTCGGGGTGCTGGTCACGGCCGACCACGGGATGCTCGACGTCCCGCCCGAGGCGAACATCGCGATCGACCCCGACCTGCTGGCCGACGTCGTCGGGGTCGCCGGGGACCCGCGCTGCCGCCAGCTGAGCGTCGCGCCGGGGACCGACGTCCCCGCGCTGGTCGAGGCGTGGCGCACGCGGTACGGCAAGCGGGCGTACGTCGCCAGCCGCGACGACGCGGTCGCGGCCGGGTGGTTCGGCACGGTGTCCGACGCGGTGCTGCCCCGGATCGGGGACGTCGTCGTCGTGGCGCGGGGCTCGTGGGCGTTCAACGACGACCGGGAGCTCGACCCGCGCAAGGACCCGAAGCGGATGGTCGGGCAGCACGGTGCCCTCACCGACGACGAGGTGGGCGTGCCACTGCGGCTCGCCGGCGCCTTCGCCAACTGAACCACCCCGGTCACGCGAGGTGCGTGACCGGGGTGGTTCGAGCCTCCAGGGCCGCTCTCAGGCCATGTCGTCGTCGGGACGCGTCCCGAAGACGATCTCGTCCCAGCTCGGCATGGAGCGCCGGTTGCGCTTCTTGCGCTCCTGACGCGCCTCCGGTTCCGGAGCCGATGCCGGACGGCCGTCCGGCTGCGGTGCGGTGTCGTTCGTGTCGTCGAAGCCCTGCAGCGGGATGTCCACCACGCTGACGGAGCCGCGCGGCTCGTCGCGCTGGTCGGCGAAGGACACCGACTCGCGTTCGCCACGGCGACGCCGGAGCGCCTCGAGCAGGTCGGCGGTCTCGTTGCCCGGGGCGCGTTCCTCGATCTGCGCCGTGCCGATGCGGGGGAGCGGCGGACGGAGCGGTGCGCGGTCGGTGACCTCGGGGTTCGTGACGTCCTCGTCCGGCTCGTCGACGCGGAAGGCGCCGGAGTCGAAGCGGGTGCCGTCGGTGTCCTCGGGGTCGAGCTCGACGGCGCGGAGCCGCGGTGCGAGCCCCTCGTCCTCGGTGTGCGACAGGCGGTGCGCGTCGCCGTTGTCCGGCGTCAGCGTCGACGTCTTCGGGTCGAAGTGCCACTGGGCGTCGTGCTCGACCTCGGCGGCGGTGTAGCGGACCTGCACCATCCAGCCGTTCTCGACGTGCTTCCAGCTCGACCACGCGACACCGGTGGCGTCGCCGGTGTCGAGCCGGGCGGTGATCGCCTCGCCGAAGGTGTCCGGCGTGCTGTCGTCGACGGGGGTGACGGCGACGCGGTGCGCGGCGTCGAGGATGAAGGCACGCTCAGCGAGGACGGGGCCCTCGAAGCGACGGACGTACTCGACGTCGACGTCCAGCGCGGCCGCGACGTCGGTGGCGTCGGCACCGCCCCGGATGCGCGCCTGCACGTCCTTGGGGGACACCCGCTTCTGCGGCGTGCCGTCGGGGTTCGCCTGCCGGACCTGCCCCGGCAGCGCCGAGGTGACGGGCAACCGGAACTCGCTGCCGCCGTCGGTCGCGAGCAGGAGCGCCCCGGATTCCACTCCGATGACTCTCACGTCTTGCATGGTTCCGCCTTCCGATGCGTGCGTACGGTCGTGCGTCGTACCCGGGAAGTATGCAGCGGGAGGGAGCGGAATCCGGGGAGGCGCACGGGCGTGCCGCGTGCTCGTCCGCATCGTTTCCCGGACCCCGGGAATGGACGGGCGCGGTGACGGGTTGCAGCGCCAGACGAGCCACCCGACGTTCAGTTTGCATCTGGGCGGCGCGTGTTGGATACTGTCGCCGCCGATCTCCGGCGACGACCCTCTCGATACGAGAAATGGATGGGCATGGCCACCGATTACGACGCCCCCCGGAAGACCGACGACAACTCCGATTCGGAGTCGATCGAGGCCCTCAAGGAGCGCGTGCCCGACAAGATGTCGGGGGTCGTCGATGATGATTCCGACAACCCGGGCAGCTTCGAGCTGGCCGGGCAGGACCTCAGCGACGTCGACCTGGACGTCGTCGTGCTCCCCCCGCAGGTCGACGAGTTCACCTGTGTCGAGTGCTTCCTCGTGAAGCACCGCTCACAGCTCGACCACGAGTCGAAGCTCGGCCCGGTCTGCGCGGAGTGCGCGGCGCTCTAGGGCACGCATGTGACGACGGGAGGCCCGGTGCCAGCTGGCACCGGGCCTCCCGTCATGCGTTTGCCGACCGACGTGCGGTCGGGACGGCTCAGGACCGGAGGGCCGCCGCGACCTTCTCCGGGTCGCGCACGCTGACCAGCCAGTAGGGGGTGGGGTCGGCGTCGTCGTGCACCTCGACGCGCACGACGCCCTTGACGTAGCCGCGGAAGAGCGTCCACGCACGGGCGTCGAGCTTCGGCCCGCGCTGGGTCGTCGCCTCCGCGCCGGTGAAGCCGGCGACGTCGCCCACCAGCGTCCGGGGGAGATGGGCACGGCCGGCGCGGAACTCGGTCTCCGTCACCTCGATGACGGGGGCCATCACCCACAGGAGCACCAGGACGGCGAGCTCCATGCAGACGGCGACGACGATCCCCGTCGTGATGTTGATCGGGAGGAACACGAGGAGGCTCGCGGGGATGACGAGCGCCGTCGCCAGGTACAGGCTCGGCGGCGCCCAGAGGCGTTCGCGGTACAGGGTCACGAGACCATTCGACCACGAGTCGGGGCAGGTCACGGAACGGTCACGGTCTGCACTACCCTCGACACGTGACCGAACCAGTCGACGTCCTCTGGACCGGGGAGAACGCTCCCGGCTACGCCCACCCCGGTGATGCCGGTGCCGACCTCGTCTCGACCGAGGCCTTCGTCCTCGCTCCCGGTGAGCGTCGGCTCGTCGGCACGGGGCTCTCGATCGCGCTCCCGGACGGCCACGCCGCCTTCGTCGTGCCGCGCAGCGGTCTCGCCGCGAAGCACGGCATCACCATCGTGAACGCCCCCGGCACGGTCGACGCCGGGTACCGCGGCGAGATCAAGGTCGCGCTGCTGAACACCGACGCCACCGAGCCGTACGCGGTGCAGGTCGGCGACCGGATCGCGCAGATGATCGTGATGCCGGTGACCCAGGCGGTCTTCACCCGCGTCGACGCGCTCCCGGACAGCGTCCGCGGCCAGGGCGGCTTCGGATCATCGGGCTACGGTGTCACGAACGAGCAGGAAGGGACCAAGCGATGAGGATCGGGCGACGCAAGCGTGACGAGGTCGAGGTGGCCGAAGCGGTCGCCGGCGACGTCGAGGTGGCGGAGACGACCCCCGAGGTCGAGCTCGCCGACGAGGCCGACGCCGGCCTCGACGAGGTCGTGGCGGTGGCCCCGACGGACAAGTCCGCACCGGAGGACCGTGAGGACAACGGGCCGCTCGACGAGACCGAGGCGAACCCGGTCCGGCCGTACGTGGACCTCGGCGGCGTGAAGATCCTGCCGCGCGAGGGCCTGCACCTGCGGCTCGAGGTCGAGGAGGGCTCGCAGCGCGTCGTCGCCGTCGGGCTCGACTACGACGAGTCCACGCTGCAGGTCCAGCCCTTCGCAGCACCCCGCTCCACCGGGCTCTGGCACGAGATCCGCGCGCAGATCGCCGAGCAGATCGAGCGGCAGGGCGGCTCCGTGACCGAGGTCGACGGTCCGTTCGGTCCCGAGCTCCGCGCCACCGTCCCCGTCGTCGTCGACGGGGAGGGCGGCACCGGCGGTGCTCGTCCCGCGCGCTTCATCGGCGTCGACGGTCCCCGCTGGTTCCTCCGCGGCGTGATCGCGGGCAAGGCGGCGGAGGACCCGGAGTCCGCCGAGGAGATCGAGGAGCTGTTCCGCAGCGTCGTGGTCGTCCGTGGTGGCACGCCGATGCCGCCGCGCGACCTGATCCCGCTGCACATGCCGAAGTCGACGCAGTCGGCGATCTGAGGCTGGTGTGCCGGTGCCCGAGCAGGACGACGACCGTGACGACCGTGTCGCGGACGACCGCTTCGCGGACGAGCGGGAGCAGCCGCTCTCGCTGAACGCGCAGCTCCGCGACGCCGTCCGGAACGCCGGCATCGGCCAGGTGGCACCAGGGGAAGCCCCGTCGGGCAAGGCCCTCGTGACCGCGATCGGCGGTGCCCGCGGCCTCGCCGAGTCGGTCCTGCCCGGGTTCGCGTTCCTGATCGTGTACGCGGTCACGAAGGAACTCGTGCCGAGCGTCGTGATCCCCGTGGTCGTCGGACTCGTGTTCGTCGTGCTCCGACTGCTGCAGCGCCAGTCGCTCGCGATGTCCTTCGCCGGCATCCTCGGCGTGGCGATCTCGGCGGGCCTCGCGCTCATCACGGGCAAAGCGGAGAGCAACTTCATCCCGGGCATCGTGATCAACCTGGTCTGCCTCCTCGGGCTCCTCGTGACCCTGGCGATCCGTCGTCCGCTCATCGGGCTCATCGTCGGGCTGCTGGCACAGGGCGAGGACGGCGGCCCGATGGACTGGCGTGCCGACCCCGCGAAGCGCCGGGTCCTCACCGTGGCCACGTGGATGTGGGTGGGGCTGTTCGCGCTCCGCCTGGTCATCGAGATCCCGCTCTACCTCACGGCGCAGGTCGAACTCCTCGCCGGCATCAAGCTCATCACCGGTGTCCCGCTGTACGCGGCGCTGCTCTGGGTGACGTGGCTCCTGGTCCGCACGGTCTTCAAGCGCGACGAGGGCGACGCCCGCGCGGTGTAGAGTTATCTCGACATCAAGACATCTCCCGCCGGGCGCACCACAGCCGGCGGGTTTAGGTTTGCCTTGCTGGTGGGACGATCCGCGGCCCGCGAAGATGAGGGCAAACCGATCAGTAGGGAGGCGGCACGGTGGCTGCAGTCAATAGCTTCGGCTCGAAGGACACACTGTCGGTTGGGGGTGTCGACTACGCGATCCACCGGATCGACTCGGTCCCCGGCCACGAGAAGCTCCCGTACAGCCTCAAGGTGCTGCTCGAGAACCTCCTCCGCACCGAGGACGGCAAGAACGTCACGGCGGACCAGATCCGCTCGCTCGGCTCCTGGCGGCCCGAGGCCGACCCGGACACCGAGATCCAGTTCTCCCCGGCCCGCGTGGTCATGCAGGACTTCACCGGTGTCCCGTGCATCGTCGACCTCGCCACCATGCGCGAGGCGATGGCCGACATCGGCGGGGACCCGAACAAGATCAACCCGCTGTCGCCGGCCGAGATGGTCATCGACCACTCCGTCATCGCCGACCTCTTCGGCAGCACGGACGCGCTCCAGCGCAACACCGACCTCGAGTACGAGCGGAACGGGGAGCGCTACCAGTTCCTCCGCTGGGGCCAGACCGCGTTCGAGGACTTCAAGGTCGTCCCGCCGGGAACCGGCATCGTCCACCAGGTCAACATCGAGTACCTGGCGAAGGTCACCTACACGCGTGACTTCGACGGCGAGACCTACGCCTACCCGGACACCCTCGTCGGCACCGACTCGCACACCACCATGGTGAACGGGCTCGGCGTGCTCGGCTGGGGCGTCGGCGGCATCGAGGCCGAGGCAGCGATGCTCGGCCAGCCGGTGTCGATGCTCATCCCGAAGGTCGTCGGCTTCAAGCTCTCCGGTGAGATCCCGGCCGGCGTGACCGCGACCGACGTGGTGCTCACCATCACGCAGGAACTCCGCAAGCACGGCGTCGTCGGCAAGTTCGTCGAGTTCTACGGTGAGGGCGTCAGCGCCGTCCCGCTCGCGAACCGCGCCACCATCGGCAACATGTCGCCGGAGTTCGGCTCCACCGCCGCGATCTTCCCGGTCGACGACGTCACGCTCGACTACCTCCGCCTGACCGGCCGCGACGAAGCGCAGATCGCCCTGGTCGAGGCCTACTCCAAGGCCCAGGGGCTCTGGCACGACGCCTCCGTCGAGCCGAACTACTCCGAGTACATGGAGCTCGACCTCTCCACGGTCGTCCCGTCGATCTCCGGCCCGAAGCGTCCGCAGGACCGCATCGAGCTGTCGAAGGCGAAGGACCAGTTCGAGGTCGACCTGAACAACTACACGGTGCCGTCGGCGCAGACCGACCTGGACGACGCGGTGGAGGAGACCTTCCCGGCCTCCGACCCGATCGCCGCCGGCTCGACGAACGAGGACACGAAGACGCACGACCACGTGTACGTGTCGAGCGCCCCGTCGACCGCCTCGCAGCCGACGAAGGTCCTGATGGACGGGGCCGACCCGTTCACCATCGACCACGGCGCCGTCGCCATCGCCGCGATCACCTCGTGCACGAACACGTCGAACCCCTCGGTCATGATGGCCGCCGGCATCCTCGCCCGGAACGCCGCGAACAAGGGCCTGACCGCGAAGCCGTGGGTCAAGACCACGCTCGCACCGGGCTCGAAGGTCGTCACGGACTACTACGAGAAGGCCGGCCTCACGACCTACCTCGAGCAGCTCGGCTTCTACACGGTGGGCTACGGCTGCACCACCTGCATCGGCAACTCGGGCCCGCTGCCCGAGGAGATCTCGCAGGCCGTGCAGGACAACGACCTCGCCGTCACCGCGGTGCTCTCCGGCAACCGCAACTTCGAGGGGCGCATCAACCCCGACGTGAAGATGAACTACCTGGCGTCCCCGCCGCTGGTCATCGCGTACGCCCTCGCCGGGTCGATGCACTTCGACTTCGACAAGGACGCCCTCGGCAAGGACTCGGACGGCAACGACGTCTTCCTCGCCGACATCTGGCCCGACGCGGCAGAGGTCCAGCAGGTCATCGACGAGTCCATCGACACCGAGATGTTCACCCACGAGTACGGCTCCGTGTTCGAGGGTGACGACCGGTGGAAGAACCTGCCGACCCCGACGGGCGACACCTTCGAGTGGGATGCCGAGTCGACGTACGTCCGGAAGCCCCCGTACTTCGAGGGCATGACGATGACCCCGGACGCGGTCTCGGACATCTCCGGCGCCCGTGTGCTCGCGAAGCTCGGTGACTCGGTCACGACCGACCACATCTCGCCGGCCGGTTCGATCAAGGCCGACAGCCCGGCGGGCAAGTACCTCGCCGAGCACGGCGTCGACCGCAAGGACTTCAACTCCTACGGCTCGCGTCGCGGGAACCACGAGGTCATGATCCGCGGCACGTTCGCGAACATCCGCCTGCGCAACCAGCTCCTCGACGGCGTGGAGGGCGGTTACACCCGTGACTTCACGACGCCCGACGGCGAGCAGTCGTTCATCTACGACGCCTCGCAGCACTACCAGGAGCAGGGCATCCCCCTGGTCGTCTTCGGCGGCAAGGAGTACGGCTCCGGGTCGTCGCGCGACTGGGCGGCCAAGGGCACGAACCTGCTCGGCGTGAAGGCCGTCATCACCGAGAGCTTCGAGCGCATCCACCGCTCGAACCTCATCGGCATGGGCGTCGTCCCGCTGCAGTTCCCGGTCGGCGAGTCGATCGAGTCCCTCGGGCTCGACGGGACCGAGGTCGTCTCGATCTCCGGGCTGACCGAGCTCAACGAGGGCCGCACCCCGAAGACGGTGCACGTCACCGCGACGCCGAGCGAGCACTCGCCCGAGGGCAAGCAGCCCGTCGAGTTCGACGCGGTGGTCCGCATCGACACCCCCGGTGAAGCGGACTACTACCGCAACGGCGGCATCCTGCAGTACGTGCTCCGCTCGCTCGTGTGAGCGCGGTGACCACGGTCTGCTGACGCTGACCGGATCGGACTGGAGGCCCGTGGCGAACCCGCCACGGGCCTCCAGTCCGTCTGCTGGTCACGCGCATAGAGTGGGGCATTCGCAGCATGGAAGGAGCGCCCGTGAGCTTGCTCGCCAGCATCACGTCGCCGCGCGACCTGAAGCGTCTCAGTGACGCGCAGATGACGGAACTGTCCGCGGAGATCCGGCGGTTCCTCGTCGCGGAGGTCGCCAAGACCGGCGGGCACCTCGGGCCCAACCTCGGCGTCGTCGAGCTGACGCTCGCGATGCACCGGGTGTTCGACTCCCCGAACGACCCGTTCGTCTTCGACACCGGGCACCAGTCGTACGTGCACAAGCTCGTCACCGGGCGGCAGGACTTCTCGCACCTGCGGGAGCGCGGCGGCATCGCCGGGTACCCGCAGCGGAGCGAGTCCGAGCACGACATCGTCGAGTCCTCGCACGCGTCCTCATCGCTGTCCTGGGCGGACGGGATCTCCCGGGCCTTCCGGCAGACCGGCCAGTCCGGACGCACCGTCGTCGCGGTCGTCGGCGACGGCGCGCTCACCGGCGGGATGACGTGGGAGGCGCTCAACAACATCTCCGACGACAACGACCGTCGCCTCGTGATCGTCGTCAACGACAACGGGCGCTCGTACGCCCCGACGATCGGCGGGATGGCCCGGTACCTCAACTCGGTGCGGACGCGCCGTGAGTACCGCGCCCTGTTCGAGAAGACGCAGGCGGTCGCCGCACGGTTCGGTGCACCCGGCCGGGCCGTCTACCGGGGGATGCGCGGCGGGATGCACGGGTTCCTGTCCCGGTTCACGAACAACGAGGCGCTGTACTCGAACCTCGACGTCAAGTACATCGGCCCGGTGAACGGCCACGACCAGCAGGCGATGGAAGCCGCGCTCCGACAGGCCAAGGCCTACGGCGCGCCGGTCATCGTGCACGCCATCACGGAGAAGGGCCACGGCTTCGAGCCGGCGCTCCGCGACCAGGCGGACCAGTTCCACGCCGTCGGGCACATCGACCCCGAGACCGGGGAGTCGCTCGAGACCGCCTCGGGCCCGTCGTGGACCTCGGTGTTCGCGAACTCGCTGGCGGAGCTCGGCGACGAGGACCCCAGGATCGTCGCGATCACGGCTGCGATGCTCCGGCCGACCGGGCTGCACCTGTTCCAGCAGCAGCACCCCGAACGCGTCTACGACGTCGGCATCGCGGAGCAGCACGCCGTGACCACCGCCGCCGGACTCGCCTACGGGGGACTGCACCCCGTCGTCGCGCTGTACGCCACGTTCATCAACCGGGCGTTCGACCAGGTGCTGATGGACGTGGCGCTGCACCGCGCCGGCGTGACGTTCGTGCTCGACCGCGCCGGGGTGACCGGTCCCGACGGCCCCTCGCACCACGGCATGTGGGACCTCGCACTGCTGCAGGTCGTGCCGGGCATCCGGATCGCCGCGCCCCGTGACGCCCCCACGCTGCGGGAGGAGTTCCGCGAAGCCGTGGCGATCGACGACGCGCCCACCGTGCTCCGGTGGTCGAAGGGGCAGGTCGGGCCGGACATCCCCGCGCTCCGGCGTCTGTCGGACGGCGTGGACGTGCTGCACGAGTCGGACTCGTCCGACGAGGACGTGCTGATCGTGGCCGTCGGGTCCATGGTGCCCGTCGCGCTCGAGGCGGCGGCGCTGCTGGAGTCGCAGGGGATCGGCGTCACCGTCGTCGACCCGCGGTGGGTGGTGCCGATCCCGGCGTCGCTCATCGAGCTGTCGCGGTCGCACCGGCTCGTGATCACGGTCGAGGACGGCGTGCGCGTCGGCGGCGTCGGGACGCGGCTGCGGCAGGACCTGCGCGCAGCGGGCGTCGACACCGGGGTGAACGAGCTCGGGCTGCCGGACGAGTTCATCGACCATGCGACGCGCTCCCAGATCCTCACCGACGTGGGGCTCACGGCGCAGACGATCGCGCGCGACGTCATCGACCAGGTGGTCGGGACGAAGTTGCCGCAGGCGAAGCCCGCGCGGGCGCGGTCGTCCGCGGGGTCGGCGGGCGCGGGGTCGTCCGCGTCGCCGTCGTCGTCGCCGTCGTCGTCGTCGTCGTCCGAGCGCTAGCGCGGTTCGGCGCCGCACAACCGAAACCGCCTCGAACCACGGACGTCCGTGGTGCGAGGCGGTTTCGGTTGTGCGATGCCAGTCCGCACCAGCGGCGGCGCGGGACCGGGTGCAGTGATCAGCGGGAGGCGGGGCCGACGATCGCCGGGTCGTGGAACGTGCCGCCGAAGACGCGTTCCGAGGCTCCGGAGCGGTCGAGGTACGGGCTGATGCCACCGGCCTGGAACGGGTAGCCCGCGCCGAGGATCAGCCCGAGGTCGATCTCCTCCACGTGCTCGACGACGCCGTCCCCGAGCATCCGGTGCAGTTCGTCCGCGAGGGCGTCCTCGAAGCGCTGCTGCATCGCGGCCGCGTCGACCGGGGAGGCATCGCGGCGCGACGGTGCGACGAGCTTCACGGCAGCGGGGTCGTACCCGGTCGCGTTGCCCTTCTTGTCGCGCGTCAGGATGTGCCCGAACTCGGCGATCTTCTTCAGCCCGTCGCCGGGGTAGAAGCGCTCCGGCCATGCGGCGTGGTGCGAGTCGAGCACGTGCGCGCCGACCGGGAGGCCGACGAGCTCGAGCAGCTCGAACGGGGACATCGGCAGCCCGAGGGGCTGTGCGCCGGCGGCGACGACGTCGAACGGGGTGCCCTCCTCGACGCCGCGCATCGCCTCGCCGAGCACGCGGGCGAGGACCCGGTTCACGACGAAGCCCGGCTGGTCGGCGGTCACGATCGCCGTCTTCTTCAGGGTCTTCGCGACGGACAGCGCCGTGGCGACGGCCTCGTCGGAGGTCTCGGCGGCGCGGACGACCTCGACGAGGGGCATCACGGCGACCGGGTTGAAGAAGTGGAACCCGACGAGTCGTGACGGGTGCTCGAGCACGCTCGCCATCGCTCCCACGGACAAGGACGAGGTGTTCGTCGCGAGGATCGCGTCCGGCGCGATCACCTTCTCGATGGCCGCGAGGACCGACTGCTTGACGGACATCTCCTCGAACACGGCCTCGATGACCCAGTCGGCGTCGGCGAAGGCGTCGTACGACACCGAGCCACTGACCAGTGCGGTGATGCGGTTCGCGTCGTCCGGGGACACGCGGCCCTTCTCGAGCAGCTTCGCGACCTCTCCGTGGATGCGCGCGACACCGGCATCGACGCGGGCCTGGTCCACGTCGGTGATGACGACCGGGACGCCGAGCCGACGGGCGAACAGCAGCGCGAACTGCGACGCCATCAGCCCCGCGCCGAGCACGCCGACCTTCGTGATCTTCTTCCCCTCGACGCCCTCCGGTGCACCGACCGGACGCTTCGCGCGCTTCTGCACGAGGTCGAAGGCGTACATCGACGCCGCGAACTGGTCGCCGGACAGCAGGTCGGCGAGGGCGTCGTCCTCACCGGCGAACCGCTCGTCGAGGGAGCCCGACTTCGCGGCCGCCACCAGGTCGAGCGCACGGAACGGCGACTTCGGGACGGTACCGATCTTCGATGCGACCTGCGAGCGGGCGACCTTGACGACCGTGCCCCACGCGGCCTTCTCGAGCATGCCGGGCTCGTTCTTCCGGACGACCTTGGTCCGTCCGGCCACGACGCCGTCGGCCCACGCGACCGCGGACGGCAGGAACGTCACCGAGGGGATGAGTGCGTCGCCGATGCCCAGCTCGACCGCTGCCGCGCCGTCCATCAGACGGTTGTTCTTGAGCGGGTTCTCGACGATGACCCGGAGCGCCTTCTCCGGGCCGATGAGGCGGGGGAGCAGGGTCGCACCACCCCAGCCGGGGATGATGCCGAGGAAGACCTCGGGCAGCCCGATGCCCTGCGCGGCGGACGAGAACACCCGGTAGTCGCAGTGCAGCCCGATCTCGAGGCCGCCGCCGAGCGCGATCCCGTTGATGAACGCGAACGACGGGACACCCAGGTCGCTGAACTTCCGGAGCGTCGCGTGCCCGAGGGCCGCGAGGTCGTGGGCGACCTCGCGCGACGGTACGGACGCAGCCTGGGACAGGTCGGCCCCGGCGGCGAAGCAGTACTCCTTGCCGGTGACCGCGACGGCCTGGACGGTGCCGTTCGCCGCTTCGGTCCCCAGGGTGTCGAGCACCCCGGAGAGCTCGATGAGCGTGCGCGGGCCGAGGGTCGAGGGGCGCTTGTAGTCCTTGCCGTTGTCGAGCGTGATGAGCGCGAGGGTGCCGCCCGAGGGTAGCGCGACGTGCTTGACGTAGGAGTGGGTGACGACCTCGTCCTCGGAGAGTGCGAGCAGCTGGTCGTTGTCGACGAGGGTCATGGTCAGGCCGCCTTCCGAGCCGCGGACTTGCTGTACGAGGGGTTCTCCCAGATGACGGTGCCGCCCTGGCCCAGGCCGATGCACATCGTGGTGATGCCGTACTTGACGTCGGGCCGCTCGGCGAACTGCGCCGCGAGCTGGTTCATCAGGCGGACGCCACTCGAGGCCAGCGGGTGCCCGACGGCGATCGCACCGCCCCAGGCGTTGACGTTCGGGGAGTCCTGCGCGATGCCGTAGTTGTCCAGGAAGGCGAGCACCTGCACGGCGAACGCCTCGTTGATCTCGAACAGGCCGATGTCGTCGATCGACAGGCCGGCCTTCGACAGCGCCTTGTCCGTGGCGGGGACCGGGCCCACGCCCATCACCTCGGGCTCGACGCCGGCGAAGGCGAACGAGACCATGCGCATCTTCGTCGGCAGGCCGTGCTCCGCCGCGCCGGCCGACGACGCCAGCAGGCTCATCGTCGCGCCGTCGTTGAGTCCGGCGGCGTTGCCGGCGGTGACCCGTCCGTGGGGGCGGAACGGCGTCTTCAACGCGGCCAGGGCCTCCAGGGTGGTGCCGGGACGCGGCGGCTCGTCGGCCGACACGATGTCCCAGCCTGCTCCGGTGTTGACCTCGACCGGGACGACGTCCGGCTGCAGCTTGCCGGCGCCCCAGGCGGCGGCGTACCGCTGCTGGGACTGCACGGCGAAGGCGTCGGTGCGGTCCTTCGTGATCGCGGGGAAACGGTCGTGCAGGCGCTCGGCGGTGTTGCCCATCACGAGCGCGTCGGGAGCGACCATGCGCTCCGCGACGAAGCGCGGGTTGGGGTCGGCGTTGAAGCCCATCGGGTGGCGGCCCATGTGTTCGACGCCACCGGCGATGGCGATGTCGGCCGCGCCGAACGCGATCGCACCCGCGAGGGTCGTCACGCTCGTCATGGCGCCGGCGCACATCCGGTCGATGGCGTACCCGGGGACGGACTTCGGCAGGCCGGCGAGCATCCCGACGGTGCGGCCGAGGGTGAGGCCCTGGTCGCCCTGCTGCGTGGTGGCCGCCACCGCGACGTCATCGACCGCGGCACCGTCGAGCGAGCTGTTCCGGTCGAGCAGGCCACGCATCGCGTGCACGGCGAGGTCGTCGGCGCGGGTCCGCCAGAACACCCCCTTCTCCCCGGCACGTCCGAACGGTGTCCGCACGCCGTCGACGAAGACGACGTCTGATGGCTTTGGCAAAGCTGGCCTCCACAGATCCACATCGATCGAGCCGGGCGATCGGTCCGCCCTGGCCCTGTGTCGGGGCGTACCCCGACGTCCCTCCCGACGCTATGCCCCGCGCCTGGGCGGCAGCACCTCGGTTGGTCGGTTCCTACGAGACCGCCGGGTCCTCCGCGGAGGAGTCCTGTGCAGCAGCGACAACGGCGGGCGCGGTGAAGGCGGATGCGATGAGGGACGCGGTCGCCTCGACCTGCCAGGGCCGGGCGTCGAGCGCGACGAGCGCCGCCGCCACGGACTCGTCCGACACGGTCGCCGGGGGCTCCCACGAGATGGTCCGGAGCGTGTCCGGCGTGAGGAGGTTCTCGAGCGGGATGTCGAGCTCCTCGGCGCGCGCCGTGACCGCGGCTCGTGCGGCCTTGTACCGACGGTCGGCGGCGGGGTTCCGGTCCGCCCACGCGCGGGGCGGCGGCAGCGTCGGCTCGCCCTTGCCCCGGAGACGCGGCAGGTCCTCGGTGGTCCGCCCCTCGTCGACGGCGGCCCACCAGCGGTCGAGCTCGGACCGGCTGGCCCGGCCCGTGAACGCCTTCACCGCGGCGAGGTCCTTGCGGGACTCCGGAGCGGCGGCGGCAGCGGCGACGATGGCCGAGTCCGGGATGATCCTGCCCGGAGCGATGTCGGTCTCCTGCGCGAAGGCGTCCCGCGCGGTCCACAGCGATCGGGCGATCGCGAGCGCACGGGTGCCGCGGAGCGCGTGCATCCCGGAGAGCCGACGCCAGGGCTCGGCACGAGCGGGCTTCGGGGCGCGGTGCAGCACGGCGTCGAACTCCTGCCGGGCGATCTCGGTCTTGCCCGCCTCGTCGAGCACGGCGGCGAGGGCGTCGCGGAGGTCCGGCAGCAGCTCGACGTCGAGCGCGGCGTAGACGAGCCAGGACTGCGGCAGCGGTCGGGTCGACCAGTCCGCCGCGGAGTGCGCCTTCGCGAGCGTGATCCCGAGGAGCTGCTCGACGACGGCGCCGAGGCCCACGCGGGGGAACCCGGCGATCCGCGCGCCGAGCTCGGTGTCGAAGATCCGAGTTGGGACGAGCCCGACCTCGCGGAGGCAGGGGAGGTCCTGCGACGCGGCGTGGAAGAGCCACTCCTCGTCGACGATCGCGTCCTGCAGCTCCTGGAACGAGCCGATCGCGATGGGGTCGAACAGGAAGGCGCCGGCGTCGCGCCGGAACACCTGGATCAGGTAGGCGCGCTGCGAGTACCGGTAGCCGCTGGCGCGCTCGGCGTCGACGGCGACGGGGCCGTGCCCGGCGGCGATCGCCGCGACGGCCTCGAGGTAGTCGTCGCGCGACTCGATCACCTTGACCGCGTCGTGCCCTTCTTCGAACGGAACAGTCAGGGCATCAGTCACGGGCGAGCCTCCTCGGGCCGAGGAGCGTCACACCGTCCGACGACGGCGGCAGTCCTGCGAGCATGGCGACGATCTCCTCCCACGCCTCGACGTGCGCGACGAGGTCGGCGGCGCCGAGACCGGCGCCGTCCAGGTCGACGACGCGCGGCGTCCACGACGCCCGGAGCTCCAGCTGTGCGCCGTCGCCCTGGGCGGCGAGTTCGCCGTAGCCGCGGGAGATGATCTTGGTTGCGGTGCCCGAAGCGTGGTCGTACTCGGCGCCGTGCGCGTCGAGCGCGTCCACGAGCCAGCTCCACGTGACGTCGGCGACGAACTCGTCGACCCCGATCTCGGGTTCGAGCGGCGCCTGCGCGAAGGTCACGATGCGGAACGCCCCGTGCCAGCCCTCGGGCTCGGCGGGGTCGTACAGGGCGATGAACCGGCCGGTCCCCAGGTCCGAGTCGACCCCGTGCTCCACACCCGACACGTCCGCCGCGAGGGCGATCGAGAAGGGTGCCATGCGGCTCGGGGACGGGATCTCGGTGACCGTCGTCTCGGCGCGGGTCCCGCCCGCCGCGACGAACGCGCGGAGCTGCGCGAAGGCGTCGGGCTCTCGGGTTTCGGACACGAATGCAGACTAGGCTCCGGACCATGTCCCGTTCCGCGCGACCCGCCGGTGAGCCGGTGCAGGACACCGCACGCTCCGCTGGACTCGTCGCCCTCGGCACCGGGATCGCGGCCGCCGCGGTCGGCACCGCGGTGATCGGTGGCTTCGTCGCCGCGATCGCCCGGATGGTCGTCACACCGGACCGCAAGCGCACCGAGCGCGTCCCGATCGTGGCCGTCGACACCGGTCGCGGCACCGTCACGCTCGAGCGGTCGCCGGACACCGAGCTGCAGGGTCGCTACAGCCTCTGGTTCGGCAGCGGCACGGGCCACATGCGCGTCGGCGACGTGATCGGCACCACCGCGACGACCGTCACGCGACGCATCATCGCGGTCGACGCCGGCGACCCGACGAACGCCCGCCGTGGCCGTTGGGGTGGCTGGTTCTACCTGACGCCCGGCGAACTCGACGTCCCGGTCGAGGACGTCGACGTCCCGACCCCGAACGGTCCGGCACCCGCGTGGGTCGTCCGTGCCGACGACCCGGCAGCCCCGTGGGCCGTCCTCGTCCACGGCCGCGGCGTCACCCGCGCGGAGACCATCCGCGCCGTCCCGGTGTTCCGTGCCGCCGGCTACTCCGTGCTCCTCGCCTCGTGGCGGAACGACGGCGTCGCGCCGAAGAGTGTCGACGGCCGGTACGGGCTCGGCTCGACCGAGTGGGAAGACGTGGACGCCGCACTCCGCTGGGTCGACGGCCAGGGCGCGACGAGCGTCGTGCTGATGGGCTGGTCGATGGGCGGCGCGGTGGTGCTCCAGACGCTGTTGCGCTCGGCCTCCGCCCACCTCGTCGACGGCGTGGTGCTGGAGTCGCCCGTGGTCGACTGGCACGCGGTGCTGAAGTCCCAGGGGCAGGCGCTGAAGCTGCCGAAGATCGTCCGGAAGGTCGCCCAGCGCGTCCTCCGCACCCCGGTGCTCCACCGGTTCGCCGGCCTGCACCGGCCCGTCGACCTCCGCGAGCTCGACATGGTCGCCCGCGCCGACGAGCTCGACGTGCCGATCCTGCTCCTGCACAGCGACGACGACGGGTTCGTCCCGTCCGCCGCCTCGCACGACCTGGCGGCCGCCCGCCCGGACCTCGTCCGGCTCGAGGTCGCGCACGGCGCCCGCCACACCAAGCTCTGGAACCACGACGCCGACTGGTTCGACGCCCGGATCCTCGCGTGGCTCACCGAGGTGGTCCGGCCGCAGGACCGCGCCGGGGCCCGGTAGTCCACCACACGACCGACGGGAGGCCCGGTGCCAGCTGGCACCGGGCCTCCCGTCGATCTGCCGGTGCGTCTACCGCACCGCCACCAGCGCGTGCACCTGTCGCTGCACGCGACCGAGCATGCCGACCATCCCGCGGATCCGCAGGGGGCTGACCGCCTCGGACAGGCCGAGCGTCAGCGGGTAGTCGGACGGCACCGCGAGCACCTGGTCGGCGGTCAGACCGGACAGGCCCTGCGCCAGGATCGAGGCGAAGCCGCGGGTGGTCGGCGCCTCGCGCGGGGCCGTTGCGTGCATCCGGACCACGTCCGGGGCGTCGCCGTCCGCGCCGAGCGTCACCGTGATGAAGACGGGGGACTGGCACTCCTCGACGCGTTCGAGTTCGTCCTCGTGTCCACGGAGCCGCTCCGGCAGCGCCGGGAGCTCGTTCGAGAACTCGAGGAGCAGCTGCAGACGGTCGGGGTGGGACAGCTCGAGGAAGTCGTCGCGGATCTCCGCGAGGGCCCGGGGGAGGGTCGTCGCGTCGTGCTGGGAGGTCGTGTCGCTCATCGGTTCGGCAGCGTACCCGGCTCTGATCCCTGCACGATGGGGACGCGGACGGCGCTGCCCCACTCGGTCCAGGAGCCGTCGTAGTTCCGCACGTTCTCGTAGCCGAGCAGGTGCTGGAGCACGAACCAGGTGTGGCTCGACCGCTCGCCGATGCGGCAGTAGGCGATGACCTCGTCCGCGTCGCCGATGCCGGCACCGTCCCGGTACACGGCGTCGAGTTCCGCCCGGGACTTGAAGGTGCCGTCGGGGGCGGCCGCCGTCGCCCACGGGATGTTCACCGCGGTCGGGATGTGGCCGCCGCGGAGGGCGCCCTCTTCCGGGTAGTCCGGCGCCGTCGTGCGGTCGCCGCTGTACTCCGGGGCGCTCCGCACGTCGATGAGCGGCTTGCCGAGGTGGGCGAGCACGTCCTCCTTGAAGGCGCGGACCAGGGTGTCGGTGCGCTCGACGACCGGGTACTCGACCGGGCTGACCTCGGTGCGGTCGGTCGTCAGGGCGCGGTCCTCGGCGATCCACTTCGCGCGGCCGCCGTCGAGGAGCCGGACGTCCTCGTGACCGAAGAGCGTGAAGACCCAGAGGGCGTACGCGGCCCACCAGTTGTTCTTGTCGCCGTAGATCACGACGGTGGTGTCGCGGCCGATGCCCTTGCCGCCGACCAGGGCGGCGAAGGCCTCCCCGTCGATGTAGTCGCGCTGCACCGGGTCGTTGAGGTCCGTGTGCCAGTCGATCTTCACGGCGCCGGGGATGTGTCCGGTCTCGTAGAGGAGGACGTCCTCGTCGGACTCGACGACCACGAGGTCCCTCGCCCCGCTGCCAGCTCCGGCTCGTGCGGCGTCCAGCTGTTCCTGCAGCCACTCGGTCGAGACGAGTCGCTCGGGGTGGGCGTAGGCGCGGAACTTGTCGGACGGGTCGACCGGTGCGGTCATCGAGGTGCCTCCTTGTGGGTCGTGGCGCCGGACTAGGATCGGTGCTCGGCGTCGGGAGCAACGGTACGCGGACGTACCGTCTGCCCGATGCAACGTGACACCCCACGACACGCTTCCCGGAAGGCGGCCCCTTGCCCCAGCACCTCGTCGACCGCGACCCGCAGGTTTCCCCCCAGCAGATGGCCGCGTCGCTGGTGCCGCCGCCCCAGTTCACCGAGGCGTCCTTCGACTCGTACCGGCCGGACGGGGACTACCCGTCCCAGGCCGCGGTGCGCGACGCGGTGTCGGCGTTCGTGGCGACGCGGCCGGAGCCCGTGAAACGCGGGCTGTTCGGACGCAAGCGTTCGGCCGGTGCCGCGGCGGGGTCGTCCGCCTCCGCCGGGAAGTCCGGCGTCTACCTGGACGGCGGGTTCGGCGTCGGCAAGACCCACCTGCTCGCCGCGGCGTACCACGCGGAGCCCGGGCGCAAGACCTTCGGCACGTTCATCGAGTACACCGCGCTCGTCGGGGCGCTCGGGTTCCAGGGGATCGTCGACCTGCTCCGCGGGACCGCCCTGGTCTGCATCGACGAGTTCGAGCTGGACGACCCGGGCGACACGATGATGATGACGCGGCTCATCAAGGAGCTCAGCGACACGGGCACCCGGTTCGCCGCCACGTCGAACACCCCGCCGGGGGCCCTCGGCGAAGGGCGCTTCGCGGCGCAGGACTTCCTCCGCGAGATCCAGGCGATGTCCGACCGGTTCGAGACCATGCGGATCGACGGGCTCGACTACCGCCGCCGTGCCGTCGACGAGTCGGCCGCGGTGGTGTCGGATGTCTCGGCGTCGTTGCCGGGGTCCGGCGCGGTCACGCTCGACGACTTCCGGTCCGTCGTCGCGCACCTCGCGTCCGTGCACCCGTCGAAGTACGTCGCGCTCGTCGACGGGCTCGATGCGGTCGGGCTCACCGACGTCGCTCCGTTCACGGACCAGACCGACGCGCTGCGCTGGGTCGCGCTCGTGGACCGGCTGTACGACGCGCAGGTGCGGATCATCGCGTCAGGCACTCCGCTCGACGAGGTCTACCCGGCCACGATGCTCGACGGCGGGTACCGGAAGAAGTACCTGCGCGCTGCGAGCCGCGTGGTCGCCCTCACCCGCGTCCCGGACTGAGCCGACCGCGGTCCGGGCCGGTCCTGCCGGGCCGGTGTCGCGCCTCCCGTCCGGGGTCGATCGCGGATCGTGCCCTCCTGCCGGGCCGGTGTCGCGCCTCCCGTCCGGGGTCGATCGCGGATCGCGCCGGTCCTGCCGGGCCGGTGTCGCGCCTCCCGTCCGGGCACATCTTGCGGGGCGCCCGGGCGTCGGGCCACATCGTGACCGTTGTGCGACGCGTGTCGGGCACCGTCCGGACGGACTGCGGGAACTCCTGGCCCCCGTCCAGGGGGCCGCGAGGCTCCGGAAACACGACGTTTACAAAGCGGCCCGTCGCGTTACACCCGCGAAACACATCGTGCTCCCTCACGAAACGTCACCTCGCCAGACTCTGTCCTACCCGAGGCGGACACGTCGGTGCCCCGATGCACAGCAAGCACCGCCGACGTGGTGACCGCACTGCAATCGAGAGGTGAGACATGCTTGATCAAGGCAACACGACCTTCGTGTTGGTGATGGCAGCCCTGGTGTTGTTCATGACACCCGGCCTGGCGTTCTTCTACGGCGGACTGGTGAAGGCCAAGTCCGTCATCAGCATGATGATGATGTCCTTCGGGGCGATCGCGCTGGTGAGCGTCCTCTGGGTCGTCTACGGCTACGCGATCGCCTTCGCCAACCACGGCGACGGGACGGCCGTCTCCGGCGCCGTCGGCTTCTTCAGCATCGACTGGAACCAGATCGGCCTCGGCCAGGCGTTCGAGGAGGCCAAGGCCTCCACGATCAACGCCGCGTACCCGTCGATGGCGTTCGTCGGCTTCCAGGCGACCTTCGCGATCATCACGGTCGCCCTCATCTCCGGCGCCATCGCCGACCGCGCCAAGTTCGGCGCCTGGATGGTCTTCGCCGGCGTCTGGGTCACGGTCGTCTACTTCCCCGTCGCCTCGTGGGTCTTCAACCTCACCTCCGGTTGGGCAGCCACCTGGGGCGTGATCGACTTCGCCGGCGGCACCGCGGTGCACATCAACGCCGGTGCAGCGGGCCTCGCACTGGCGATCGTCCTCGGCAAGCGCGTCGGGTTCGCCAAGGGCGCCCACAAGCCGCACAACCCGCCCTTCGTCCTCCTCGGTGCCGCGATCCTCTGGTTCGGCTGGTTCGGCTTCAACGCCGGGTCCGAGGGTGCTGCTGACGGCATCGCCGCGATCGCCTGGGTGAACACCCTCGCCGCCCCGGCCGCCGCCATCCTCGGCTGGCTCCTCGTCGAGAAGCTCAAGGACGGCAAGGCCACCTCCATCGGTGCCGCATCGGGCGCCGTCACCGGCCTCGTCGCGATCACCCCGGCATGTGCCAACCTCACCCCGGGCTGGGGCATCCTGCTCGGCTTCATGGCGGGCATCATCTGCTGCTTCGCGATCGACTGGAAGTACCGCCTCGGCTTCGACGACTCGCTCGACGTCGTCGGCGTCCACCTGGTCGGCGGCATCGTCGGCACGCTGTACCTGGGCTTCTTCGCCAACGACACCGGCCTGATCTACTCGGGCTCGTTCGCGCAGCTCGGCAAGCAGGCCGCCGCCGCCGGTGCGGTCGGTGCGTACTCCTTCGTGCTGGCCTTCATCATCGGCTGGATCATCGAGAAGACGATGGGCTTCCGCGTCACGACCGAGGACGAGGTCGCCGGCATCGACACCGCGGTCCACGGCGAAGAGGGCTACGTCCTCTACGAGGACCGCGACGAGACGCCGGTCGGCGTCCGGTAGCTGCTGCCCCCTGATCGACGAAGGCCCCCGCGTGCGCGCGGGGGCCTTCGTCGTGTGTGTGTGTGTGTGTGTGTGTGTGTGTGTGTGTGTGTGTGTGTGTGTGTGTGTGTGTGTGTGTGTGTGTGTGGGTGGGGTGCGGCTGGGTCGACGGGGAACGACAGGGTCGCTGTCGTATGACACCCACGCTGTCGCTTGCGCCCGTCCGCGGATGTCCGCGCGTGCAACGAACGACGGGGTCGCTGTCGTACGACAACGTTCTCGTCGTCGCGGGTCGGCCGCATCGAAGCGGTCCGGGAGCGCCGTCGCTCCCGGCCGTGGCAGGGTGGGAGCATGACGACGACGTCGATGCTGACCAACCTGCGCCCGGTCGGGGGACCCGGACTGCAGGACGGCCGACCCCGCACCGTGTACCGCGCGAACACGGAGGAGTCCGTTGCCCCTTCGGCCTACCCGGCGCTGGCCGGGGTGGTCGACCTCCGCCGGGACGACGAGATCGAACGGGTCCCACACCCGCTCGGCAGCGCGGACGGGTACCGCGGAGTGCCCTTGTTCGACCCGTCGAAGACCGAGGCCAACGCGGCAGCGGTGCAGCTCGAGGAGCAGTACGTCGACTGGCTCACCCGGCACCGCAGCGGGATCGCCGCCGCGCTCCGGGCGATCGCCGAGACCGAGGGGGACGTGCTCGTCTGCTGCTCCGCCGGCAAGGACCGCACCGGGGTGATCAGCGCGCTGCTCGCCCGGCACTGGGGCGCGTCGATGGCCCTCGTCGGGGACGACTACGCGGCGAGTGCGGACGGGCTGGCGGAGCGGTTCGCCCGCGAGCGTGCCGTGAGCACGGACCTCGATGCGACCGCGGTCGCGCAACGGTGCGTGCCGGAGATCATGACGACGGTGATCGCACACGTGGAGGCGCGCTGGGGGAGCGTCGAGGGCTACCTGCGCTGGATCGGCCTGACGGACGCGGAGATCGGCGCGCTCTGAACAGCGGGACCTACGCCACCGGCCCGCGCGACGTGCCCTGCCCGCCCGGGCGACGTGCCCCGCGCGCCCGCGCAACGTGTCCTGCCGGTCCGCACCACGTGCTGTGGACGCGACCACACGACGGGAGGCCCGGTGCGCGTCCGACGCGCACCGGGCCTCCAGGCCGTTGTCCCTAGCTCACCAGGCGTAGTCCTCAGGTGAGGTCTTGTGGCCCGGGAACAGCTCGTCGAGGCGCGCGAGCGCGGCGTCGTCGAGCCGGATGTCGACGGCGCGGACCGCGGACTCCCACTGCTCCATCGTGCGGGGTCCGGTGATGGGTGCGGTGACGCCCGGCTGGTGCAGCAGCCACGCGAGAGCGAGCTCGCCCGGGGTGTGGCCGAGCTCCTTCGCGAAGGCCTCGTACCCGGTCAGCTGGTCGCGGTGACCCTCGACGTACTCGGCGCTGCGGCCGGACAGACGGCGCGAGCCCTGCTCGGTCTTCTCGATGATGCCGCCGAGGAGGCCGCCCTGCAGCGGCGACCACGGGATGACACCCAGACCGTAGTGGCGGGCTGCGGGCAGGACCTCGCGCTCGACGTCGCGGACGACGAGGTTGTAGATCGACTGCTCGCTGACGAGGCCGAGGAAGTTGCGGTGCTTCGCGGCTTCCTGGGCCTGCGCGATGTGCCAGCCGGCGAAGTTCGACGAACCGACGTAGAGCACCTTGCCCTGCTGCACAGCGAGTTCCATGGCCTGCCAGATCTCGTCCCAGGGGGTGTCCCGGTCGACGTGGTGCATCTGGTAGAGGTCGATGTGGTCGGTCTGCAGGCGTCGGAGGCTGGCGTCCAGCGCCTGACGGATGTTGTACGCGGAGAGCTTCCCACCGTTCGGCCAGTCGATCATCTCGCCGTAGACCTTCGTGGCGAGGACCGTCTTCTCGCGACGGCCGCCGCCCTTCGCGAACCAGCGGCCGATGATCTCCTCGGTGGCACCCTTGCCCACCGAGCCGCCGTAGCCGTTCGCGGTGTCGAAGAAGTTCACGCCGAGCTCGTGGGCCCGGTCCATGATCGCGTGGGAGTCGTCTTCGCTGGTCTCCGGCCCGAAGTTCATCGTGCCGAGCACTGCTCGCGAGACCGACAGCCCTGTCCGTCCGAGATGTGTGTAGTCCATGGGTCGTGTCTACCGCGCGGCTCGGAGTCCTGCCAGGCCCTGCGAGTACCGGTGATGGGGAACCGGAGGGTGTCCTGCCCACGCCGGTCGTCTCAGGAAGGAGCACCTCATGCCAGCCAAGGACGAGATCCCGAGCACCCTGCAGCGGTCGCCGAAGCACGCGCAGGAGACCTTCGTCGCCGCCCTCGACTCCGCTGAGGAGGAGTACGGCGACGGCGAACGTGCGCACCGCACCGCGTACGCAGCCGTCAAGCACGAGTACGAGAAGGTCGGCGACCACTGGGAGGAGAAGGAGTCCTCCGGGCCGTCGGACTCCGCGGCCGCGGGATCGCGTGGATCGGGCACGACGGAGGAGGGCGTCGACGCGAACGCCTCGAAGGCGCACCTGATGGACGTCGCGAAGAAGCTCGACATCAGCGGGCGGTCGTCGATGAAGAAGGACGAGCTCGTCGACGCGATCAAGAAGGCGAACAACCGGGAGAGCGCGAAGTCGCGTCGATGAGCTGTCGTGCGGCTGTGACGGGCGCGGGCGGTCGTGTGGCCGTGGCGTGTGTGCGTTGCTGTGCGGCCGTGGCGTGTGTGCGCTGCTGTATTCCGGTTCGAGCATGGGCGGGTCAGCGGGCGGAGTAACGTGCGGCGGATGGACATCCCAGCACTCCGCGGCAGCCGGATCCTCGGGTTCGGGCACCACCAGCCCTCCCGCATCCTGACCAACGACGAGCTCTCGACGATGGTCGACACGAACGACGAGTGGATCGTCACCCGCACCGGCATCTCCTCGCGACACATCGCGGGGCCCGACGACACCGTGACGTCGATGGCCACCGCGGCGGGCGCCGCAGCCCTCGCCGACGCGGGCAAGTCGCCGTCGGACGTCGACCTGGTCATCGTGGCCTCGACCACGCACCGCGACCGGGCGCCCTACACGGCAGGCCGGGTCGCGGCAGCGCTCGGGATGACGAACGGCCCCGCGCCGATCGACATCAACACCGCGTGCAGCGGCTTCGAGTACGCGATGGCCCTCGCCGACCAGGCGATCCGCACCGGTTCGGCCGACACCGCACTCGTCATCGGGTCGGAGCTGCTCTCCGGGATCGTCGACTGGACCGACCGCTCCACGTGCGTCCTGGTCGGGGACGGTGCGGGCGCAGCCGTGCTCGGCGTGTCGGCGGCCCCCGAGATCGGGCCGGTCTCGTGGGGGAGCGTGCCGCACCTCGAGCGCGCCGTGGTGGTCGACGGAGACCCCGAGCGGTTCTCGCAGGAGGGCCGTTCGATCTACCGCTGGGCGATCACGGAAGCCGAGGGACACGCCCGTCGAGTCGTCGAGGCCGCCGGGCTGACCATGGACGACATCCAGGTGTTCGCGTTCCACCAGGCGAACCTGCGGATCATCGAGCCCCTCGTCGCGGCGCTCGGCGGGGAGTCCAAGTTCGTGATCCGGGACGTCGTGGAGTCGGGCAACACCTCGGCGGCCAGCGTTCCGCTCGGCCTGTCCAAGGCCTGGGCGCGGGGCGACCTGCCCGAGGGGGTCCCAGCGTTGCTGTTCGGGTTCGGCGGTGGGTTCGCCCACGCCGGGCAGGTCGTGACGACGCCGGTCAGGGCGTTCTAGCGCTCCCGCACCGCTCAGAGTGCGGTGTCGGGGCGCTTGCTCGTCCGGTCGTGCGTGCTCGTCGTGCTCCTCGTGATCGTCGTGTTCGCCTCTGGGTCGTCCTTGCCGCGGCGGCGCCACGGCAGTTGACGCTGCCGCGGGGACTTCGGGGCCTTCGGATCCAGCAAGAAGGGGAAGTGCGCCGGCGGCAGGCCGAAGCCCGTCCGTGATGCCTGGATCACCTTGCGCCCCAACGCGTGGTTCCCGAGTCCACCGACCGCGGCACCGATCCCGAACGGCAGCGCGCGGCCGAGCATCGACGTCCCCTGTCGCGCGGCGAACCGCTTGACGAACGAGTCCCGGACCTGCTTGCCGATCCCCGTCACCGCCTGCTGCGGGAGCGAAGAGGTGACCATCTCTCCCCAGAAGGCGGTTCGCACCTGCCCACCGGCTGCCTGGCCCGCGAGCTGCTTGATGAGCTGGGTACCTGGCGTGCCGAGGATCATCGCCATGACCAGCGTGCGAGAGCGCTCCGGGTCGTCCAGGGCGATGCCGTGCACCTCGGTCACGGACTGCGCGAAGAGCGCCGTCGTCTCGAGGAAGCCGACCGTCTCCGCCCCGCTCAGTCCGAAGCTCGCCGCGATGCCGATGCCGGGGACCACCGCACTCGCACCCACTGCTGCGCCGCCCGTCGTCACCGCCGTCAGGTAGTGGCGTTCGAGGATCTGGATCACCTCTGCCGGGGAGGCGTTCGGGTTCCGCCGCCGGATGCCGTTGACATGCGCGACGACGACCGGTCGCTGCACGTCGAGGACGCGGTCGAGCCACTTGGCCCAGCCCTTCGCCGTCGTCGGGAGTGCGGTGTCCGGGGCCGTCTGGTCGACGGGGGCGAGCGGCAGCGGAACGATCGCCTGGTCCCGCTGGTCCGACCGGTTGTTCTGCTTCGGGGCCATGCCGCCACGCTACGCCGGGCATGTGGGAGGCTCGCTGGGTGGCTCCAGAACACGCACTCGACGCTGTCCGCCGCGCAGCGGGCTTCCGAACGGTCACCGAGGTCGCAGCGCTCGCGCCCGGTGTCCTCGTGCTCGACCCGGGGTCGGTGCTGATCGGGCTCGGCGTCTCGCTCGGCACCGGTGTCGTGCTGTACCCGGGAGCGGTGCTCGAGACGCGCGACACCGGCACGATCGAAGTGGCGGCAGGCGTGCGGGTCGGACCCGGACCGGTGACCATCGTGGCGGACGGCGCATCGGTGTCGGTGGGCGCGGACGCGGAGCTCGGGCCGGGCGGAGTCACAGTCAGCGCCGTGTCGGCGGACGTCGTGGTCGGTGCCGGTGCTCGTCTGCGCGGTGGTGCCGTCGTCGAGGGACCGGCACACCTCGGGCCGGGCGCGCAGGTGCTCGGCACCGTCGCCGCTCGGGACGTCGTCCTGGAGGGTGGTGGGACCTTCACCGAGCCGGATCCGGACCGGCGCGCGGCCGTGCTCAAGGGCGCGGGGCGGGTCCACGGCGTGCGTGTCGCGGCCGGTGAGGTCATCGCCGCCGGTACCGTCCCGCACACCGTCGAGCGGCAACGCAAGTACCACCCCGCGGCGCCGTCGCTGCCCTGAGCGCAACCCGGGAACGGGGCACCAGCGCGGCTCTGACCGCCCGCGTCGCTCCGGGGTTCAGCGGCACGGGATGCCGGCGCGGGCGAGCTTCGCACGGACCACCTCCGGGTCCATCAGGTCGGCCCACGTCAGTCGCACGAAACCCCGGACACCGTCGAACGAGCGGACGAAGTCCTCGCGTTGCTTCTCACGCCAGTGGGCGTCGGCGGTCGAAGCGCCAGCGAGCATCGCCGTGTCTTCGTACTTCGCGCGCCCGTCCACCTCGACGACGACACCCTGGTCCGGGAACCAGAAGTCGACGACCGCTCGCCTGTCCCCGGGGCGGGCGAACTCGTGCTGTTGGACCGGCTCGGGTGCTCCGACCTGCCGGAACCGCACCCGGCAGATCGACTCCGCGGGCGACCCCGACAGTGCCGACCCCATCTCGACGGCCGTCCGTGCTCGTGCATGCGCCTTCGGCCCCACCGTGTCGACCGCCGCGATCAGGACCGAACGATCGATCACCCGGTCCCGGAGAACGTGATCGACTGCCGGCAGGGCGTTGAGCAACGGTCGGGTCGCGGCAACGTCGACGACCGTGCGCACGAGGTCCGTGACGGGGATCCCGCAGACCTCGGTCGGTGTCCCGAACGGGTGGCGTGCCACACCGTGTCGGACGAACCACGCAGTGACCGTGGTCATCGCCGTCGTGGGATCGAGCAGGTGCACCTTCGCGGGCCATGCGCCGAAGCTCGGGAGCCCGTGGACGCTGCTCGCGGACAACCAGCCGACGACGGAGCCCTGTGTCACTCGCGGCAGCGACGCACGAACGAGCAGGAGGTGGCGATCCGCCGGCCGGAGCCCATCGAGCGCACGCGGCCGGACGAGCACCCCGGATCGCACACGGAGGAGCTGGCCACGCTGTGCCGCGCGCTCAGCCGCACGGCGCTCTGCACCGAAGAGGGTGCTCGTCCTGATGAGCTCGACGTCGAAGGCTGGCGATCGCATGACCAGAGCTTCCGGGATGCTGCCGCCCGGGTCGGTCTTCGGTGGAGATCTGTGGACGGACCACTCGGAAGCGCGGCCTGTGGAGGGCTGATGCGCGTGCAGGTTTCGACATCGCAGAAGTCGAACGACTCGTGCCGTGTCGAACCATGCGCGCGCAACCTGTGCGTTCGCAAGCTTCGACACCGCAGAACGCGATCGACTTCTGCCGTGTCGAAAGTGTGGCGCGAAGCGGAACCGGGAGGAGCAGCGCGCAGCGCGCTGCGCAGCGCGCAGCGCAGCGCAGCTAGCGCCGCGCGAGCTCCGCGCGCAGCGGCAGGTCCTGGTCCTCCAGGATGAACTGGGCGCCGACGCCCGTGCGGGCGTTCACCACGACGGGGGCGAGCAGGTTCACCGTGGTGCCCGCCGCACCGGGGTTCGCCACGACGAGCAGCATCGCGTCAGCAGGATCGGCGAGCCCGATGGACGCGGCCTGCGCGTCGGAGAGCGACGGCGCGTACGAGGGCAGGTGCGACGCCGCGTCGAGCAGGAACAGCCGCGGGTCGGTGACGCCGGACGCCGTGACCCCGGCGCCGACCAGCGTGAAGAGCCCGTCCGCCCCGGCGACCGGGACGAGCGTGAACGACACCAGCGGCTCGAGGCCGAAGGGCGCGACGGTGAAGGTCAGGGGGATGTTGCTCATGAGAGGTAGTCCATCAGGGTCGGCTGGAGCACCTTCGCGGTGACGGCGAGGGCTGCCTGGTAGTTGGTCTGCTGCACCTGCAGGTCGAGGACGGCCTTCGCGAGGTCCTTGTCCTCGATCGAGGACCGCCGGGACTCCAGCGAGACCGCACCGGACGCCAGCGACGACTGCGCCGTGAGTGCCGCGGCGTGCCGGACACCGACGTCGGCCTGGACGCCGCGCACGGTGGCGATGTGCGCGTCGACGTCGTTGAGTCGGGGGTTCACGTTCACGCCGTTCTGCAGGTCGGAGACGATCGAGTCGATCATCGAGAACACCGACGAGGACCCCGATCCGAACACGTCGGTGCCGGGCGTGTCGACCCGCAGCGTGGTGCCGTCCCCGATGCGCCGGTCGACCGGCGCCGTGGCCGACGCCCACCCGGAGCCGGGAGCCGACGGGGTGCCCGCGTCGTAGGCGACTGCTGCGGTGGAGGACCCGGCGAACACCGAGCGGGTGCCGTACGTGGCGTTCGCGCTCGTCGCGAGGTCGGCGGCCAGCGCCTGGAACTGCGTGACGTAGGCGTCCCGGTCGGTGTCGCTCATGGTGCCGGTGTTCGCCGCCTGCACGGTGAGGTCGCGGACCTTGGACAGCACCGAGTAGACATCGCCGAGCGCGCTGTCGGTGTTCGCGAGCCACCCGACGGCGTCGTCCGCGTTGCGGGTGTACTGCGCGTTCGCAGCCTGCTCCTTGCGGACCTGCATCGCCGACGCGGTGCCGACGGGGTCGTCGGAGGGCTTGCCGATGTTCTTCAGCGTGGTGGCCTGGTCGGTGAGCTGCGCGAGCTTCGCCGCACCGGCCTGCAGCCGCGCGGTCGCGGCCGCCATGGACATCTGGGTGGTGACCCGGGTGATCATCGTCATCCCCTCCCGACGAGGCCGACGCGGTTGATGAGAGTGTCGAGCATCTCGTCGACGGCCGTCAGGACGCGCGCCGCGCCCTGGTAGGCGTGCTGGTAGCTCAGCAGGTTGACGTTCTCCTCGTCGAGGTCGACGCCGGCGCTCGACTGCTGCTGCGTGCGGGCGTTGGTGAGCGCGAGTCCGGTGAGCGTCGATTCCGACGTCGCCGACCGGGAGGCGGTGCCCACCCCCGCCACGAAGGTCGCCCACGCGCGGTCGGGTGCGTCCAGGGCCGCGCCGAGCTGCCCGATGGCGTCCGCGACCGAACCGTCGTGGTCGCCCGCCGCGTTCCGTGTCGCGATGCCGCTCGCGTCGGTGGGGACGACGGTGAGGCCCTGCGCTGCGGAGACGCCGGCGGTGAGGGTGAAGAAGTCGACGCCGGTGGTGCCGGCCGGGGTCGTGCCGGCGTGGTGCGCGGCGTTCACCTGCGCGGCGATCGTGGTCGCGACGGCGTCGTAGGCGGCGGACGCCTGGGCGAGCGCGCCGCCGGTGCCGTTCGTGTTCGCCGGGGCGAGCAGCGAGACGTTGCCGGCGATCGAGCCGCCGTCGAGGGCGACCGCGGAGCCGGAGCCGGACGCCCAGGTGAGCGTCACGGCCGAGCCGTCCCCGAGCCGGGTGCCGCCGCCGAGGGCGACGGCGCGGGCGTCGGTGCCCTGCACGAGTGGGTTGCCCCCGATGAGCACGTCGACGGTGCCGTCGGCGTTCGTCCGGGTGGTGCCGCCGGCGAGCGAGGCGATCTGCTCGGTGAGCTGGTCACGCTGGTCGATGAGCTCGTTGGCGTTCCCGCCGCCGGCGAGCGTGGCGCGGATCGTCCCGTTGAGGTCGGCGACCTGCTTCGCGGCGTCGTTGAGCTGCGAGACCTGCCCGGCGACGGTGTTCCGGACGCTCGTCCACTGGGCGTCGACGGCCTTCGAGCCGCTCGCGAGCGCCGCGGCGACGGTGTTCGCGGCGCCGATGAGCGCGGTCGCCGCACCGGGGTCGTCGGTGTGCGTTGCGAGGTCGCTCCAGGCGGACCAGAAGCCGTCGAGCTTCGCGGAGACGCCGTCCGATCCGGGCTCGTTGAGGCCGGTCTCGAGCTGGTCGAGCGCGGTTGCCCTGGCCGTGGCGTAGGCGGAGGACCCGGCCGCGGCGCGGACGCCGGCGTCGAGGGTCAGGGACCCGAGCCGGGCGATGCCGTCGACGGAGACGCCCTGTCCCGCGAGCGCTGCGGTGCCCCGCATGAACCCGGTCTGGACGGTGGGGACGGAGGTCTGGGTGACGCGCTGCCGCGTGTAGCCGGTGGTGCCGGCGTTCGCCATGTTCTGGCCGGTGACGTCGATGCCGGCGCGGGCGGCGGTGAGGCCGGAGTACGCGGTCGCGAGGGAGCCGAAGGTGCTGACCACGGTGCTACAGGCTCCCGTCGAAGAGGCGCGCTTCGCCGGCGGCACGGCCGGAGGACCCGGTCGCGTCGTAGGTCGCCGCGTCGCCGACGGTCCCGGCGAGGGTCTCCTCGGTCGCCTGTGCCGCGGTGCGGAGGAAGCGGTCGTTCTCGTCCCGGAGGGCGCCGATCTGCGTGGTGAGTTCGAGCATGGCCTGCAGGTGGGCGGCGAGGATCTCACCCCATGGGCCGTTCGGCGCCGCTGCGACGACGTCACGCAGGGGAGCTGCGGGGTCCACGCCCCACTCCTCGGCGACGGCGGCGCTCTGTGCGCTGCGCTCGAGGCCGGTGGTGCGGAGCCGTTCGAGCACCTGCTCGACCTCGCGGCTGGCGTGCGACACCCAGCGGGAGCGGCCCGCGGCGAGCAGGAGCTGCTCCTCCTCGAGCTTGAACGTGAGCAGTTCGAGCAGTTCTCGTTCGCGCCAGAGCACGGCGGACAGGTCGTTCACGCTCATCATCTCCTCCCGGTGTCGGTCATCCTGTGGACACCGAGGACTATCGGCCGGGTCGGGAGCACCGTAAGCGCGGCGGTCCGCCCGCAGGCCGTGACCCCTCCTCAACGGGGGTCAGGAACGAGCGTTCTCCGGCTCGTGTCCTCCCAAATGCCGACCGGGATTGCCCCGTCGTCCCCCCGCACTGGGGACGCCTGCGGGGCTGCTCAGGGGATTGCCAGCCGATACATTCAGAACCGCACCCCGGGGGACAATCCGGAGCGCGTCACAGGGGCGCAGGTGCACCGCTCGGAGGGACCCGGGCGGTTCTTCGGCGTACCACCCGGCCTCCACGCGGCCGGTGATCGTCGTGCCCACGCACAGGGTGGGCCCCAGGGACGGGGTCAGTCACAGCGAGACGACCAGGGGAAGCGCATGGACCGCACCGAACGCAACGCGATGATCACCGAGCACCTCCCGCTCGTGGGGTACATCGTGTCCGACGTCCGTGCCCGTGCCACCCACCTCGACCGCGACGACCTCGCCGCCGTCGGTTCGCTCGCACTCGTCACCGCCGCCGACGCGTTCGACCCCACCCTCGGCGTCCCGTTCGGCGCCTACGCCCGAACCCGGATCACCGGTGCGATCGCCGACGACATGCGCTCGGCGGACTGGGCGAGCCGCGGCACCCGGAAGCGCATCCGCGAGGCGCTCGCCACGCAGGAAGCGCTGTCCTCCCGGCTCGGTCGCAGCGTCTCCGTGCAGGAGATCGCGGACGCGATGGGCGTCGACCGCCAGACGGCCGCCGACGCGATGAGCGACGCCGGTCGCACCGTGACCCCGATCGACGAGACCGTGCACGACACCGTCGCGGCCGAGATCCCGATGCCGGGCGACGACCTCGTCGAGACCGAACGCCGTCGCTACCTCCGCGCCGCCGTCGAGGCGCTGCCCGAGCGGATGCGCTTCATCGTCGAGGCCGTGTACTTCGGCGACCGCTCGGTCACCGAGGTCGCCGCCGAGCTCGGGATCACGCACTCCGCCGTGTCGCAGCAGCGCTCCGAGGCGATGCGCCTGCTCCGCGACGGTCTCGCCACGCACCACGGCGACGGGGGAGCCGTTCCCGAGCCGGCCTCGCGCACCACGGCCGCGCGCCGGAGCGCCTACCTCGCCAAGGTCGCTGCGAACGCCGCGGTCGGGGTCGCCCGCGCCGTGCAGGACGTGGCGTCCGGCCACCAGGTGGTCGCGAGCTGAGACGTGAGTACCGTCGCGGACGAGATTTCCGCGGCGGTTCTCCTAACGCCTCCGGCCGACCGGCCGACAGGCACCGTTGCCAGCCCACGGACGGGCCGGCGAAGACCCACACTTCACGGAGGAAATCACCATGGGTATGTCCATCAACACCAACCTCTCGGCACTCAACACGTACCGGAACCTCAACTCGACGCAGAACGACCTGTCGAAGTCCCTCGAGAAGCTCTCGTCGGGTCTCCGCATCAACCGTGCTGCCGACGACGCGGCCGGTCTGTCGATCTCCGAGGGGCTGAAGTCCCAGGTCGGTGGCCTCACGGTCGCCGCCCGCAACGCACAGGACGGCATCTCCGTCGTGCAGACCGCTGAAGGTGGCCTCACCGAGACCCACTCGATCCTCCAGCGCATGCGCGACCTGGCGGTGCAGGCCGGCAACGACTCGAACAACGACGACTCGCGTACGGCGATCACCACCGAGGTCGGCGAGCTCTCCAAGGAGCTCACCCGCATCTCGCAGTCGACCAACTTCAACGGCATCAAGCTGCTGGACGGTACTGCGAGCACCGAGGACACCGGCACCGGTTCGCTGACCTTCCAGGTCGGCGCGAACGGTGACGCTGCGAGCCAGATCTCGATCGACCTGTCCGGCGCCAACGTCGGCACGATCGTGGAGAACCTGAAGGACATCGATCTGACGAGCGGTGACGGCGCTCGGACTGCGATCACCACGATCGACGCGCAGATCAAGACGGTGTCCGAGGCGCGTTCGAACATCGGTGCCGTGCAGAACCGTCTTGACCACGCGATCAACGTGACGAACGTGGCCAAGGAGAACCTCACCGCGGCGTCCTCGCGCATCACCGACGTCGACATGGCGGAGGAGATGGTCAAGTACACGCGCGACAACATCCTCAGCCAGGCCGGCACGTCGATGCTCGCGCAGGCGAACCAGAGCACGCAGAACGTCCTCTCGCTGCTCCGCTAGTCGCGTCGTGCCGCTCTCCGGGACAGTTCAGGCGTCCCGGGGAGCGGCACACCGCACCGCTCGTGCGGCACGCCCACCGGCGTCGCCCTGACCGTGACCCCAAGGAGCCACGATGACCACGTCGTCCGTGTCGTCGACCAGCGGCAACTTCGCCATCGACGGACTCGTCTCCGGACTCGACACCACGAGCCTGATCAACTCGCTCATGTCGATCGAGTCGGTGCCGCAGACGCTCCTGAAGAACAAGGTCACGACGACCAACTCGTTCATCTCGTCGCTGCAGACGATCAACTCGTTGGTCCAGACCCTCGCGACCAAGGCCACGGCCGCCGCGAAAGCCACCTCGCTCGACGTGTTCAGCGCCACGAGCTCGAACGCCGCGGTCACCGTGGCGACGGGGGCGAACGCCAGCGCCGGGTCGCTGAGCTTCACCGTCGCGTCCACCGCCGCCGCGCAGGTCGGGGTCACCGCGGCGACGTCCACCTGGTCCGCCGACGCCCAGCCGATCACCATCACGAAGGCCGACGGCACCACGACGACGGTGACGCCGAAGTCGGGCTCGCTCGACGACGTCGCCTCCGCGATCACGAAGTCCGGCGCCGGGGTCACCGCCACGAAGGTCGCGGCCGGCACGGACACGGACGGCACGAAGCTCTACCGCCTGCAGCTCACGTCCACCACGACGGGTGCCGCCGGCGCGTTCACGATCTCCCGCGGCACGGCCGACGACGTCGCCGCCGGGACCGCGACGAACGTCCTCACCGAGATCGGTGCCGCCGTCGTCACGCAGGCGTCGGACGCCTCGGTGACGCTGTGGGCCGGCACCGCCGCCGCACAGACGGTGACGAGCGCGTCGAACACGTTCACGGACCTGGTCCCCGGCCTCACCGTCACGGTGACGAAGCCGACGACGGATCCGGTGACGGTGACGGTCGCCCAGGACACGACGCAGGCCCAGGCCGTCGCGTCCGGGCTGGTCGACGCGATGAACGCGATCACGTCGTACTACAACTCGAACACCAGCCTGACGAGCACCACGAGCGCGACGACCGGCACCACGACGACCACGGCGGGCGTGCTCCTCGGCGACGCCACCACGCGCGACGCCGTGCAGCGCCTCACGAGCACGATGTCCGCGCCGGTGAACGGCAAGTCCCCGTCCTCGATCGGCATCTCGATCACGAAGGACGGCGACTTCACCTTCGACGCCGACGCGTTCCAGAAGGCCCTCGCCACCGACCCCCAGGGCACCCAGGACATCCTCTCCGGGCTCGCGACGACGGTCGGGTCCGCGGCGACCGCCATCTCGGACAAGTACACCGGCTCCATCACCACCGCGATCACCGGACAGCAGTCGGTGGTCAAGGACCTCAACGACCAGATCGACCGCTGGACCGACCGCCTCGCATCCCGCAAGTCGGCACTGCAGACGCAGTACGCGGCGCTCGAGACCAGCCTCAGCAAGCTCCAGTCGCAGTCGAGCTGGCTCACCAGCCAGCTCGCGAGCACCTCGAGCTGATCGGGAACCCCATGACCTACGACAACCTGGCCCAGCGCCGCCGCGCGCAGTACACGAACGAGGCCGTCCTCTCCGCGACGCCCGCCCAGCTCGTCACGCTGCTCTACGACCGGCTGCTCCTCGACCTGCACCGTGCCGAGGCCGCGCAGGTCGCGAGCAACTGGGACGGCGCCCGCGAGCAGCTCCTGCACGCACAGGCAATCGTCGGTGAGCTCTCCGCCACCCTGCGCATCGACGCGTGGGACGGCGGCGAGGGCCTCCTCGCGATCTACAACTACGCCTCGACCTCGCTCATCACCGCGAACGTGCACCGCGACGTGCAGGCCACCCGGGACTGCATCCGCATCCTCGACCCGCTGCGCCAGGCCTGGCGCGACGCGGCCGCCGCGATGCCGGCGACGCCGGCCCCGGTGCAGCAGACTACGGGTGGGGCCCTCGGTGTCGCCTGAGCAGGACCACGAGCTGACCACCGCTTGGGAGGCCGTGCTCACGTCCCTGGAACAGGCGGCCGTCGGCGACGACCCGCCCCCCTGGCACGAGCCGGCCGGGCTGGGTCGGATCCCGCGGGAACTGGTGGGTCGGGCCTCCCGGCTGCTCGCCGCACAGCGGGACCGCATCGCGGTCCTGGAGCAGGACCGGCGCGCGACGCTCGACCACCTCGGCGCACTGCGCCAGGTCGACGCGACCCGTGAGCCGCAGCGCGCGGTATACCTCGACGCTTCCGCCTAGCCCCGCGCGCCCCCGCCCGTCGAACCGCGCGCAGGAAGTCGAATCGCGCGTAGGTGGTCGAATCGCGCGTAGGAAGTCGAATCGCGCGTAGGCAGTCGAAAGTTCCCACCTCCTACGCGCGAAACGACCACCCTCGCGCGGGGCGGGGAGTGGGAACGCGCGTGGCGAGTGGGAACGCGCGTGGGGAGTGGGAGCGCGCGTGGGGAGCGGGAACGCCGCGTACCCCCGTTCGGGGCAAGCACTAACGGCACCGGAGCAGCGCTCCGATAGCCACATCCGAGCACGGATCGCTCGACCACCCGGCCACGGATCGGCCACCACCGCACGGTGACATCGCACAGGGACGATGCCGCCATGACGAGGGGACCCTCCGTGTTCGATTCCGTGACGTCGGCGGCGCTGCAGAGCGCGCTCGACGGCCTCTCGATGCGCCAGCGCGTGATCGCGAACAACATCGCGAACATCAACACGCCGAACTACCACGCCGAGAAGGTGCAGTTCGAGGACGCCCTCGCGAAGTCGATCGTCGACGGGAGCGGCAGCACCACGCCGACCGTCGCCCGCAGCCTCGAGCCGACGAACACGAACGGCAACAACGTCGACCTCGACGAGGAGACGCTCTCCAACGTCGACACGGTCCTCCGCTACCAGTTCGCCACCCAGGCGATGAACTCCGAGCTGACCAGCGTCCGTGCGGCGATGCGGACCACCTCGTGACCACGTTCGACGCGATCGGGATCGCGAGCACCGGCCTCACCGTGCACCGGAAGTGGCTCGACGCGATCTCCGACAACATCGCCAACGTCAACACGGTCAAGTCGATGGACGACTCCGCCTTCCAGGCCCGCTACGTCGAGGTGCAGGAGGGCAACGGCGTCTCCGGCGCCTACGTCAAGGGCGCCGCGTTCGGCAGCGCCGCCGGCCGCGTGACCTACGACCCGGACAACCCGCTCGCGAACGAGGAGGGGTACGTCCGGATGCCGGACATCGACCTCGGCACGCAGATGGCGGACCTCATCATGGCCCAGCGCGGCTACCAGGCGAACGCCGCCGTGGTCGACCGTGCCAAGACCGCCTACGAGGCGGCACTGCAGATCGGGAAGAACTGATGCCCATCGACGGCGTGAACGGTGTGACCACCAACGCGATGACGAACGCGATGACGTCCGTCACCGGGACGAGCAGCGACACTGCGACGACCGGGACGACCGGCACCGACGGCAGCGGGTTCGCCGCGTCCCTCGGCAACGCGGTCGACGGGCTCCAGCAGCTGCAGAGCGACTCCAAGACGCTCGCGCTCAAGGCCGTCACCGGCAACCTCGACGACATCCACGACGCCACCATCGCGTCCACCCGCGCGCAGGTGACCCTTGAACTCGTCGCCGCCGTCCGCAACAAGGGCGTCGACGCGTTCAACGAGATCATGAGGATGCAGGCCTGATGCCCGCCGCACTGCAGAACGTCTTCGGCCGCCTCGGCGCCTACGTCAAGGGCTTCTCCGCCGCACAGCGCACCATCGCGATCCTCGTGGTCGCGGCGCTCGTGCTCGGCGGCTTCGCGCTGGTGTCCTGGCTCGGCAAGCCGTCCTACGCGCCGCTGTTCACCGGTCTGGCCGCCGCGGACGCGAGCTCGGTCACCGACCAGCTCACCACCGACGGGGTGCCGTTCCAGCTCACCGACGGCGGCGCGACGATCCTCGTCCCGCAGTCGTCCGTGTACACCGAGCGACTCAAGGCCGCGTCGAACGGGCTGCCGTCGTCGAACGAGGGCGGGTACTCGCTGCTCGACAAGATGGGCGTGACGAGCTCCGAGTTCCAGCAGGACGTCACGTACAAGCGGGCGATCGAGGGCGAGCTCGCGAAGACGATCTCCGCGATGGACGGCGTGCAGACCGCGACCGTGCAGCTCGCGATCCCGGAGAAGTCCGTGTTCGTCTCCGAGGAGAAGGACCCGACGGCGTCGGTGTTCATCGCCACGAAGAACGGCACGCAGCTCACCACCGACCAGGTCCAGGCGATCGTGCACCTGACCAGCGCCGCGGTCGAGGGCATGCAGACGACCGACGTCTCCGTCGTCGACGCGAAGGGCCAGACCCTCTCCGCCGTGGGCACCGGCGCCACCGGGACGGGCTCCGACCAGGCCGCCGACTACGACGCCTCCACGTCGAAGAAGATCCAGGACCTGCTCGACACCACGCTCGGCACGGGGAACGCCAGCGTCGTGGTGTCGGCGACGATGAACCAGAACACCGCGACCCGCACGGCGGAGTCCTACGCGACCCCGACGTCCGGTCCGGTGGCCCTCAACGAGTCCTCCACGACCGAGCAGTACGGCTCCGGATCGGGCGCGGCCAGCGGCGCGACGGGCGTTCTCGGCCCGGACAACATCGCCGTGCCGAACGGCACCGCCACCTCCGGCACCGGCGACGACGGGTACGTCAACGAGTCCGCGACGAAGAACAACGCCGTCGACCACACCACCGAGACCACGCAGATCCCGGCCGGCTCCCTCGACCGTCAGACGATCTCCGTCGCGCTGAACTCGAAGGCCGACTCGGTCGCGAACGCGAACCTGCAGAGCATCAACGACCTCGTGGCCGCCGCCGCCGGTGTCGACACGGCACGCGGCGACCAGGTCAAGGTCGCGATGATGGACTTCGACTCCAGCGCCGCCGACGACGCCGCGAAGGCGCTCAAGGCGCAGCAGGCCGCCGACCAGCAGGAGGCGCTCTGGTCCTCGATCCGCACCGCCGGCATCGTCGTCGGGATCGCGCTGGCGCTCATCGCGCTCATCGTCTTCCTGGTCCGCCGCGGCCGTCGCCAGGAGCGCGAGAGCGTCGACGTCGGCGAGCTCGACGCCTTCGGCAGCGCCTTCGAGCTGCCGCTCGCCGTCGACGCCGCCGATGCCCGCGCCGGTCTGCTCGCCGGTGGTGCCGGGGACGCCCCGACCGTCGCCCTGCCGACGCTGCCCCACGACGACGCCCCCACCGAGGTGCTCACCACCGACGAGATCACCGCCGAGCGTCGCCGCCAGGACATCTCGAACCTCGCCGAGCGCGACCCGAAGCGCACGGCCGAGCTCCTCCGCGGGCTCCTCGACGACCGGACGTCGGTGTGAACGCCCCCGCCGCCGGCCCCGCCGACCGTGCGCTGACCGGCGCCCAGAAGGTCGCGCTCATCCTCATGCAGATGGAGACCGACCGCGCGGCCGAGGTGATGAAGCAGTTCTCCGAGCTGGAGGCCGAGGAGATCTCCGCCGAGATCGTCCGGATGCGCCGCGTCGAGGACGCCGTCGTCGACAAGACGCTCACCGAGTTCCACCGGATGACGCTCACCGGACGCACCCAGCGCCGCGGCGGCAAGGAGACCGCACTCGGGCTGCTCGAGGCGTCGTTCGGCGCCGAACGTGCCGCCGGCGTGATGGACCGCCTCGCGTCGAACCTCGCCGGGCAGTCCTTCGACTTCCTCGACGACGCCGAGCCCGGCCAGGTCATCACCCTCCTCGAGGGCGAGCTCCCGCAGACCATCGCCCTCGTCCTCGCGCACCTCAAGCCCGCACAGGCCAGCGCCGTGCTCGCCGGGGTCGACGAGCGCGCCCGCACCGACGTCGCGCAGGCCTTCGCCACGATGGGCACCGCCACCCCCGAGTCCGTCGGGATCGTCGCCGGAGTCCTCCGCCAGCGCGCCGGCGCCGTGGTGTCCCCGCGCGAGAGCGTCGAGGTCGTCGGTGGCATCGCGCCCCTCGTCGACATCATCAACCGCTCCGACGTCGCCACCGAGAAGGCCGTCCTCGACGGGCTCGAGGCACGCGACCCGGAACTCGCCGAGGACATCCGATCGCGGATGCTCACCTTCGAGGACATCGTCAAGCTCGAGTCGCGCGACATCCAGCAGGTGCTCCGCGGCATCGACTCGAAGGTCCTCGCGACCGCCATGAAGGGCGCTGCCGGACCGGTCGTCGAGACCATCCGCGCGAACGTCTCCGAGCGCAACCGCGAGCTCCTCGACGACGAGCTGCAGGCGATGGGCCCGGTCCGTGTCTCGCAGGTCGAGGAGGCACGCGCCGAGGTCGTCCGCTCCGTCCGGGAGCTCGAGGCGCAGGGCGTCATCACCGTCCACCGCGCCGAGGAGGACGAGCTCGTTGAGTGACACCACGTTCGAGCGCCTGGCGTTCCCCGTCGTCGCCGACGCCGGGCTCCAGGACCGCGTCGCCAGCGCCGAGGTGCGCGGGCACGCCGCCGGGTACGCCGCGGGACTCCGCGCCGCGCACGCCGAGACCGCTGCGCTCCGCGCCGAGCTGGACGCCCTGCACGCGCACCGCACCGCGCAGCTCGAGGCCGAGTCCGCACGACGCCTCGCCGTCCTCGGCGCGATGACCGACGCACTCGTCGCGCGCACCGTGCCGGTGCTGGAGTCGGCCGAGCGCTCGGTCGTGGAAGCCGCCGTGGAACTGGCCGAGGCCGCCGTCGGGTACGCGATCCGTGCCTCCCGTCCGGTGCTCGACGCGCCCACGACGACGACCGGTCTGGAGGCGCGGGTCGTCCCCGGCGCCGAGGCGACGGTCCGCCGCGCCCTCGCCGCCGTCGACCACACCGTCGCGATCGCCGTCCGGCTCAGCCCGGCCGACGCCGCCGCCGTCAGCGGGCTCGACCTGCCCGTGCCGGTGCGCGCCGACGCGTCGCTCCGCGACGGCGACGCCGTCGTCGACCTGCCGGACGGTGTCCTGGACGCCCGGATCGACGCCGCGTTGGCCCGCGCGAAGACCGCACTCGGGGTGACCGCATGACCGCCACGCTGCTCCGTCCCCGCGGACTCGACGCCGCCGTCGCCCTCGCCGCACCGCAGCGTGTCGGTGTCGTGACGAGCGCCGTCGGTCTCGGGCTGACGATCGCCGGGCTCGACGCCCGGATCGGCGAGATCGTCGTCGTCGGGCGCGAGGACGGACCGCAGACCACCGTCGAGGTCGTCGCCACCGACGCCTCCGGGGTGCGCTGCATGCCGCTCGGCCGCCTGGCCGGGATCACCGCGGGCACGCCGGCCCGGCCCACCGGACGCCCGGTGCTCGTGCCGACCGGTCGCGGACTGTTCGGTCGCGTGCTCGACGGGCTCGGGCGGCCGATCGACGACCGCGGGCCGCTCGACGCCGACGCGTGGGTGGACCTCGACCACGCCACGCCGAACGCGATGGCGCGCACCCGGATCGACACGCCGATGCAGCTCGGCGTCCGCGTGCTCGACACCCTGACCACCGTCGGCCGCGGGCAGCGCATGGGCCTCTTCGCCGGGTCCGGCGTCGGCAAGTCTTCGCTGCTGTCGATGATCGCCCGGGGGAGCGACGCCGCCGTGAACGTGATCGCCCTCGTCGGGGAGCGCGGCCGCGAGGTGCGCGAGTTCCTCGAGGACGACCTCGGACCCGAGGGTCTCGCCCGCTCCATCGTCGTCGTGTCGACCTCCGACGAACCCGCGCTGATGCGCCTGCGTGCCGCGTTCGTGGCCACCCGGATCGCGGAGTCCTTCCGCGACGCCGGCCAGGACGTCGTGCTCATGATGGACTCGCTCACGCGCGTCGCGATGGCGCAGCGGGAGATCGGGCTGTCCGTGGGCGAGCCGCCGGCGACCCGGGGCTACCCGCCGTCGACCTTCTCCGTGCTCGCCGGGCTGCTCGAGCGCGCCGGGACGGACCGGGTCGGGAGCATCACCGGGCTCTACACGGTGCTCGTCGACGGGGACGACCACAACGAGCCGATCGCGGACGCCGCGCGCAGCATCCTCGACGGGCACGTGGTGCTCGACCGGAAGCTCGCCGTCACCGGGCACTTCCCGTCCGTGGACGCCCTCGGGTCGATCTCCCGCGTGGCGTCAAAGGTCACCTCGCCCGCCGAACGCGCCGCCGCGACCGGGCTGCGGAAGGTGATGGCCGCCAGGAAGGCCGCGCAGGACCTCCTCGACGTCGGCGCGTACCAGCGCGGCTCGAACCCGCTCGTGGACGCGGCCGTCGACCACCAGGACGCGATCGACGCGTTCCTCCGCCAGGGCATGGACGAGCGGGCCACCGCCGCCGACTCCTGGCAGCGCCTCGGCGCGCTCGTCGCCCGGCTCGGAGGTGTCTGATGGCACGCCGCTTCCCCCTCGCCGGGCTCCTCCGGCTCCGGCACGCCGAACAGGACCGTGCCGCCGCAGCACTCGCCGCCGCGAACGAGCGGATGCGCGACGCCGCCGACGCACGCACCGCCGCCCGCCGCACCCTCGACGACACCGCTTCGGCGATGCCCGTCGAGGACGCCGCGACCCTCAGCGCCGTCGCCGCCGCACGGGCAGCGACCCGCGGGATGCTCGAGGAGCTCGATGCCGTCGTCCGCACCCGCCGCGCCGACGCCGACCGGGCGCAGGGCGAGTACAACGCCGCACGCCGGTCAGCCCTCGGACTCGAGAAGCTCGAGGAGCAGCACACCGTGCAGGCCACCGCCGAGGAACTCCGCACCGAGCAGAACGCCCTCGACGAGATCGCGGCACGCAGCCGCGGGGAAGGCGGTGCGCGATGAGCCTCGACGCCGTGCTGAGCCGGATCTCCGAGATCCGCTCCCAGATCGACACGCTGCAGAGCGGCACCGCCACCACGAGCAGTGCCGCGACCGCCGCGTCCTCCGCCGACTCGTCGTCCGCGTTCGCCGCCGCCCTCGCCGCGACCGGCACCGGGACCACCGCGACGAGCACCGCCGCGCCGGCCACCTCCGTCGACGCCGGGCAGGGCACCGTCGCCACGGGCAGCGGCGCCACCGGGGACGACGTCGTCGCGGACGCGAAGAAGTACCTCGGCGTCCCGTACGTGTTCGGCGGCACCACGACGTCGGGCATGGACTGCTCCGGGCTCGTGCAGACGGTGTTCAAGGACCTCGGGGTGACCATGCCCCGCGTCGTCCCGGACCAGGCGAAGATGGGAACAGAGGTGGGTTCGCTCGCCGACGCGCAGCCCGGCGACCTGATCATCCCGAAGGGCGAGGGGCACGTCGTGATCTACGTCGGCGACGGCAAGGTGCTGCACGCGCCGCACCCCGGCAAGGACGTCCGGATCGTCGACAACTGGTACAAGGACTCGGACATCGCCACCATCCGGCGCATCGTGCCCTCGGCCCAGGACGCCGCCGCGACGAAGGCCACCGCCGCCACCGCCGCGACCTCCGCCGCCGGATCGGCGACGGACCTGCAGACCGCCGCCCTGATGTCCCTGCTGCAGTCCGGGAGTGCCGCATGAGCATGACGATCGCCACCAGTACGCCCGCCGCACCGAGCCGCGGTGCGTCGAGCAGCGCCGACGCCGCGGCGACGGGCTCCGGGTTCGACGCCGCGATGTCCGCGGTCGCCGGCGAGCAGCCGGGGCGCGGACGTCCCGACGCTCGGCACGCCGCCGGCACCGGCACGGGCACGGACCGGCGGGCGACCGCTGGCCCGCACGCGGGCACCGCGCACGCGGCCGCCGCGGGTTCGGCATCGGACGACGACCGGACTCCGGCGGACTCGACGTCGGCTCCGAGCGCCGGTGACGGCACGGCCGCGACGCCGTCCGGGCTGACCGCGCTCCTCGGCCTCGCACCGGTGCCCGCTGCTGCCGCTGCCGCCGCTGTCGCCGCCCAGCCCGGTTCCGCGCTCGCGGCGACCACGGGGGACACGTCCACGGTTGCCCCGACGGCGACCGACTCGGCTTCCGGCACGGGGACCGCGGCCGGCACCACGGCGGTCGGCACCCTCGACGCGGTCGCGGCCTCGGCAGGTGCCGCACCGACCGACGCAGCCGTGACCGCCCTCGGCACCGCCGATCTCGCGCTCGCTCCCGCAGACACCGCGCGTCCTGCTTCGCCGGCGCTCCGCTCGGGAGGCCGTGGTCCGGCCAGCACCGCCGCGACCACCGCCGCCGCGACCACCGTCGCCGCGACCACCACCGCCACGGCGGACGCCGGAACAGCCTCGGCCGCCGTCGGGCGCGCCGGAGCCCCGGCCGGCAGCGACACCGCGACCGCGACCACGACCTCGGCCTCGGCCGCCGCCGCCGGCGGATCGGAGCACGCGGCCGCGGCCGCGCAGACGTCCGCTCCGGCGACCGCGACCGCGACCGAGCCCGCGACCGCGACCGCCACGTCGGCGACCGCGTCGACCGCGACCCCGGGCGGCACGCCCGTCCCAGCCGCGCCCGTTCCGACGACGACCGTCGCCGCGGCGACCGACGCCGCAGCGGTCGGACGCCAGGCCGCCACCACCGACGCGACGAGCGCGACCAGCGCGACCGGGGCCCGAGCAGCCGGCCGCCCGACGGACGTGGGTGCGCCCGCGCAGGGCGATCCGAGCCTCCCGGCCGGTGGGACCACCCGCGCACCGGACGTGCCGTTCGCGCTCCCGACCACGCCGACGACCGCCGCCCCGGCGACCGCCCCGACCGCCGCCGCGTCCCAGCCGGCCGCGCCCGCACCGCTCGCGCAGCAGCTCGCCCGACCGGTGTTCACGCTCGCGCAGGCCGGGCCGGGGGAGCACATCGTCACCGTCCAGGTGGTGCCGGACACGCTCGGGCCGGTCACGGTCCGTGCACACGTCACCGCGCAGGGGATGCACGTCGAGCTGTTCGCCGCCTCCGACGCCGGGCGGGACGCGGTGCGGCAGGTGCTGCCCGACCTCCGCCGCGAGGGCAGCGCCGTCTCCACGACCCTCGACCTCTCCTCCCAGAACCACCCTGGCCAGTCCGGGTCGGCCGGCCAGTCGACTGCTCGCGACGGGCGCCCGACCGGCGACCGTCTCGTGGTCGACGACCGCCGGGAGGCTCGACCCGGCACCGCGCACACCGCGCGGCCCGCCACCACCACCGTCCGCACCGCGGGACTCGACGTCCTCGCCTGACCGGCTCACGACAAGGAACTCACCATGCCCATCGACGGGATCACCGGCACCGTGGACCAGGCCGCGCAGGCCGCCGCCCTCGCCGCGAACAGCACCGCGCAGAAGTCCCAGACCATGGACTCCGAGGTGTTCATGAAGCTGCTCGTCACGCAGCTGCAGAACCAGGATCCGTCGTCGCCGATGGACACCAACCAGATGATCAGCCAGCAGACGCAGCTCGCGATGATGGAGCAGATCACCAACCAGACCACGACGGGGAACGAGAACTTCTCGCTGCAGATGCGCATCGCTGCGGCGAACCTCGTCGGCAAGCAGGTCAGCTACACGGACGCCACCACGGGGACCTCGGTCACCGGGACCGCGACGGCCGTGTCCTACGCGCAGAGCGTGCCGACCGTGACCGTGAACGGGAAGGAGGTCGATCTCGACGTGATCTCCGGTATCAAGACCGCCTGACACCCCTCGTTCTCCCTTCCCCGTTCTGACCTCCTCGTCCTGACTTCCTCGTTCTGACGTCTTCGTCCTGACGTCTTCGTCCTGACTTCCTCGTTCTGAAAGGAACACGTCATGCTCCGCTCGCTCTACTCCGGGATCTCCGGCCTCCGTTCCCACCAGGAGATGCTCGACGTCACCGGCAACAACATCGCCAACGTCAACACCGTCGGCTTCAAGGCGTCCTCGACCGTCTTCCAGGACACCCTGTCGCAGATGACCCAGGGCGCCGGCGGACCGCAGACCGGCGTCGGCGGCACCAACCCGGCCCAGATCGGCCTCGGCGTCCAGGTCGCCGGCGTCTCCACGAACTTCGCCCAGGGCTCGGCGCAGGCCACCGGCAAGGCGACCGACCTGATGATCTCCGGCGACGGCTTCTTCGTCACCCGACTCGGCAACGACACCGTGTACACGCGTGCCGGTGCGTTCGACTTCGACGCGGACGGCCGCCTCGTCAGCTCCGACGGCAAGATCGTCCAGGGCTACCCGGCGACGAACGGCGTCGTCAACGACGGCGGCCAGCTCACCGACATCGTCCTGCCGCTCGACGCCGCCACACCGGCCGTGAAGACCTCCGCCGCCGCCGTGACGGGCAACCTGCCGTCGGAGACCGCCGTCGGCGACACGATCACCCGCGACGCCACCGTCTACGACGCGAACGGCGCCAAGCACACGCTGTCCCTCGCCTACACGCGCACCGCCGACGGCTGGAACGTCGAGGCCAAGGACGGGCAGGGCACGACCGCCACCTCGTCGATCTCGTTCGGCACCGACGGCGCGATCGCCTCCGGCGGCACCGTCGCGGTCGGCGGCATCACCGTCGACATGTCCGAGCTCACCGGGTTCGCCGCGCTGAACACCTCGTCCATCGCGTCGCAGAACGGGCACGAGGCCGGGTCGCTCCAGGGCTACTCGATCTCGAAGGACGGCACCGTCGTCGGGACCTTCTCCAACGGGGCGTCGCTCGCCATCGGGCGGATCGCCCTCGCGACGTTCGCCAACCCGGCGGGGCTCGAGAAGACCGGGGCCTCCGGCTACCGTGCCACGGGCAACTCGGGCCAGGCGTCGATCGGTGCGCCGGGGTCGGCGGGGGTCGGGCAGCTGGCGTCCGGGACGCTCGAGATGTCGAACGTCGACCTGTCGCAGGAGTTCACGAACCTGATCGTGGCGCAGCGCGGGTTCCAGGCGAACGCGCGCATCATCACCACGTCCGACGAGGTGCTGCAGGAGCTCACGAACCTGAAGCGGTAGGGCGGGCGGCGCCGGCGCGCTGGCGCGCTTGTGTGGCTCGGCTTCGCACAACCGGGAACAGTCCGCACCACGGGAGTCCGTGGTGCGGACTGTTCTCCGTTGTGCGACGGGAATGTCTCGTCCCCGCCGGACGTCGTACTCGTCACCACATGCGAAGGAGCAACCGATGAGCCACGAACTCGACCGGACCACGACGACCCTCGACGACCGCGACTGCTGGCCGGCGCCGCGCGCTCTGCACGACGAACCGAAGCCGCGCTTCGGGCGGTACCTCGGGCTCATCAACGCGCAGGACTGAGGCCGCACCCGCCCGGCGGCCGCGCGGCCGGGGGGTCCCGCAGCCCAGCCCGGCGGCACCTGCCCGCGGGATCTCGCACAACCGGAAGCAGCCCGCACCACGGAAGTCCGTGGTGCGGGCTGCTTTTGGTTGTGCGGCGTACCGGGCAGTGCGCACTACCAGCACGCGGCGGCCGAGGTCAACCGTCTGCGCAAGTTGTCTATTACACCTATGATCTCGGGGCAGCCGAGATCCGGCTGGGCGCCCCAGGGAACGGGCGCCACCAGTCACGACAGGGAGTGACAGCTCATCATGCGCAACAGCACCAAGAAGCGGGCGACACTCGCCGCCGCCGTCCTCAGCACCGCGCTCGTCGCGGTCTCGCTGGGTTCGGGCACCGCTGCCTACGCGGGGGTCACCGCCCCGGTCGGCAACGTCGGGAAGTTCAAGCAGTCGTTCGTCGAGAACTTCAGCACCACCGCAGCCGCGAACGGCGCGTTCGCGAAGACCTACAAGAACTCGTGGCAGCCCTACCCGGACGCCGGGCAGTACTCCTCGGGCTCGCAGATCAGCTCGCACGACGGCCTCATGGACGTCAAGCTCGACGGGGCGAACGGCGCAGCCGGGACCTTCGGGACGCCGACCGGCGCCTGGAGCCACGTCGGCGGCAAGTTCACCGTCCGCGCCAAGGCGACCGGCGGCGACGGGAACGGCGCGGCGTTCATGCTGTGGCCGTCCTCGAACACCTGGTCGGACGGGGAGATCGACTTCCCCGAGGGCAACTTCGAGGCGACGCCGATGGCGTTCCAGCACTCGATGACCCCTGGTCAGGAGGCGAACTCCACCATGATCTCCTCCGGCGTGAACTGGCGTGCCTGGCACACCTACTCCGTCGAGTGGATCCCGGGCAAGTCGATGACCTACTCGGTCGACGGCAAGGTGATCCGGACGACCACCACGGACGTGCCGACCACCGCACACCGCTACATGTTCCAGGTCGGGAACTGGGGCGCCTCCGGGCACCTGTTCGTCGACTGGGTCAGCACCTACGACTACGTGGGCTGATCCGCGCTCGTCGCACTGAACGGAGGCCCCCGGGATCGTTGATCCCGGGGGCTTCCGGGCATACCGTGTGCCCATGGCAGACCTCGTCCTGAAGATGTCGATCTCGATCGACGGGTTCGTCGCCGCGGCGCGACCCGACTCGGACTGGATGTTCCGGGGGAGCACCCCGGACTCCGCGGCCTGGGTCCGGGACGTCCTCGCGGGAGCCGGGACGCACGTCGTCGGGCGCCGGCTGTTCGAGACGTGGATCGGCCTCTGGCCCACGTCGGAGAGTCCGATGGCGGCACCGATCAACGATGCGCCGAAGGTCGTCGTCACCCGGCAGGCCGACTTCGACCTCGCCGGGCTGAGCGCCGGGATCTCGCCGTCGAGCGGGCCGGCGAGCTGGGCGGAGACCCGTGTGGTGACCGAGTTCGGCGAGATCGAACGGCTCAAGGCCGAACCGGGGGACTACCTCCTCGCGCAGGGCGGGGTGTCGTTCGCGCGGTCGCTCATCGCGGCAGGCCTCGTCGACGAGTACCGTTTCGCCGTGCTGCCCGTCGTGCTCGGGAGCGGGGAGGCGCTGTTCGCGGGGCTGCCGGACGAGCTCGACCTGCGGCTCGTCAGCTCCACCGTGTTCGCGGGTGGTGCGATGGGGAACGTGTACCGGCCGTAGGCTCTCCCGGGTGGAAGCACCGTTGCCCTCCGGTACGACGCGCCGACGCGTCGAACTCCGGCTCGTCCGCCCGTTCCTGACGTGGTTCGCCCGCCCGACCGTGACGATCGACGGTGTCGGGCACCCGGCGCAGTGGGGTGACGGCACCTGGGCCGTGCCCGACGCCGGCGGCACCGTCATCGGCGTGTACCTCTACAACCGCCTCTGGCGGTTCGGCACCGCGACGGTCGTGGTCCCCGCGGACGGGGCCGCGGACGCCTTCGAGTACCGGGGTGGGCTCCTGCCGGTCGGTCCCGGACGGCTCCGCGTTCGCCGGTAGTGGGGTGCCGGCGCCGTCAGGGGACGGTGCTCACGTCGCCCGTGCGAAGGAGCGGAGCGCCTCCGCGTAGTCGTCCGTGGCGTCACGGGTCTCCGCGGTGACGAGGAGCGCGTGGTCGCCGATGCGCCGGGTGAACCGGCCACGGCACGGGATGACGACGACGTTCCGGAGACCTGCTCGCCACGCCGGTACCAGGGCTTCGAGCGCGTCCCGTTCCGGCTCACGGCGCAGCCTCGACGGCGCCGTCTGCTCCTCGAAGCGTGCGGTCGTCCACGCGTCGTACGCGCTGGAGAAGGCGTCGTCCCCGAACGCATCCCGCCAGGAGGGGCCGAACAGCCCCGCGAGCAGCGCCTGCCGTTCGGGAGAACCGGGCGGCGTGCTGTCGAGCCGGTCGAACACGCGCGGGTCGCGCTCCTCGGCGACGTGCGCGAGGCAGGCGCGCCACATGTCCGGCCAGGCAGCGGACCAGGAACGGCGGTCGGTCGCATCCGCCGGTGGTTCGACTCCGGGGGTCGCGACGAGCCGTGGGGGCAGGTCGTCACCCTCGACGTCCAGATCCCGTGCCTCCCGGATCCAGAGCAGCTCGAACAGCGAGTGCGAGCTGTCCTCGATGGTGATGACCATGTCGTGCGGCCAGGGGTCCCCGGGCATCGGTGTCGACGAGATCAACGTCTCCCCCCTCATCGTCCTCGTTCAGGGAACCACGGGAAGGAGGGCCTGACAAGGCGTCCACCCGTCGTGCCTCGAGCCATGGCGCTGGTGGGCTCCCGATGGCTAGCATTCGGCATGGCCACGCAGAGCCCGTTGGGTGCGTACCTCCGAGCACGTCGCAGCCTCACCGCGCCCGCCGACGTCGGGATCACGGTCGACGGTCAGGTGCGCCGGGTGGTCGGGCTGCGCCGGGAAGAAGTCGCCATCCTGGCCGGCATCAGCACGGAGTACTACCTCCGGCTCGAGCAGGGGCGGGAAGCGCGACCGTCGGACCAGGTCCTCGACGCCCTGGCCAGAGCGCTCCTGCTGAACGACGCCGCCCAGGCGTACCTCCACGAACTCGCGCGTCCGGCGAAGACCACGGCGACGGACGCCGCGCGTCGAGACGACGTCGACGAGGACGTGCGCTGGCTGATCGAGTCGTGGCCCCGCACCGCCGCGGTGGTCCACAACCGGTACCTCGACGTCCTCGCGACGAACCGGCTCGCGCCGGCGCTCAACCCCAACTACCGGATCGGCGTGAACAACCTCATCTCGCTGTTGACGGACCACGGCGAACGCGCGCTCCACGAGGGGTGGGAGGCGCTCTGCGCGCGGACGACCGCGCTCGTCCGGTCGATGTTCGGGCAGCGGCTCGGCGATGCCCGCCTCACCGCCCTCGTGGCGGAGCTCTCCGCGCGCAACACGCACTTCCGGGATGCGTGGCAGCGCAACGACGTGTCGACGTCGTCCAGCGGTGAGCACGTGCTGCGCCATCCGCAGACCGGGCGTCTCGTCCTGCACTACGCACGGCTCCCGCTCCCCGGGACGGACGGTCAGAGCATCTGGCTGTACCAGGCAGAACCCGGGACGCCCAGCGCTCTGGCGCTCGAGACCCTGGCGCTCGCGGCACCGGTCGTGTGATCCCGTGCGCTTCACTGGTAGGAGCGGGGACAGGCAGCGCCGCCCGGATCGCCCTACGGTCACGTCATGGACCTCCACCTCACCGGCAAGGTCGCCGTCGTCACCGGGGCGAGCAAGGGCATCGGTCTCGCGATCACCGAGGCGCTCGTCGCCGAGGGAGCACGGGTCGTCGCGGGTGCCCGCAGCATCACCGACGAGCTCGTCGCACTCTCCGACTCCGGGCAGGTGCTCGCGGTCCCGGTCGACCTCTCCACCCCGGACGGCCCCGCTGAACTGGTCGCTCGCGCAGCGCACTTCGGCGGTCTCGACGTCCTCGTCAACAACGTCGGAGCCGTCACGCCCCGGACGGACGGGTTCCTCGCGGTCAGCGACGAGGACTGGTCGCGCACCCTCAACCTGAGCCTGCTCGCACCCGTGCGCACCACCCGAGCCGCCATCCCCCTGCTGCTCGAGCGCGGCGGCGGCAACGTCGTCACGATCGCCTCGGTGAACGCGTTCCTGCCGGACCCCGGTGTCATCGACTACTCGGCGACGAAGGCCGCCGTCTGGAACCTCTCGAAGTCCCTCTCCAAGGAGTACGGACCGCAGGGCATCCGGTTCAACACGATCAGCCCCGGACCGGTGTCGACGCCGCTGTGGCTCGGCGACGGCGGCGTCGCGGCAACCGTGGCCGCGGCGATGGGCGTGACGCCCGAGGAGGCGCGGGAACGGATCATCGCGGAGGGCGGCGGGTTCTCGACCGGTCGCTTCACCGAGCCGGCCGAGGTCGCCGACCTCGTCCTCCTCCTCGCCAGCGATCGTGCCGGCAACGCGACCGGCGCCGACTTCCTCATCGACGGCGGACTGACCAAGGACCTGTGACCGCCCCGCGGACGTCGCCGGGCGCACCACTCTCGAAGGAGCAACCATGTCGAAGACCCCGGTCGTGTTCATCCACGGCCTCTGGATCCACGCATCTGCCTGGCAACCGTGGATCGACCTGTTCGCCGAACACGGGTACGACGCGGTCGCGCCGGGGTGGCCCGGCGACTCGGACACCGTCGACGCGACGCGCGAGGATCCCGACCGTCTCGACGACGTCGGGATCGAACAGATCTGCCGGCACTACGCCGAGATCATCGACACCCTGGACACGAAGCCCATCGTGATCGGCCACTCCTTCGGCGGTCTCATCGCCCAGGAGCTCCTCGCGAACGGGTTCGCCGTCGCCGGGGTGGCCATCGATCCGGCACCGATCAAGGGCGTCAAGATCCTGCCCTTCTCGCAGCTCCGGTCGGGCTTCCCCGCGCTCGGGAACCCGAAGAACAAGCACCGCACCGTCGCGCTGACCGCGAAGCAGTTCCGCTACGCCTTCGGGAACGCCATCAGCGAGGAGGAGTCCGACGCGCTGCACGCCGCGTGGGCGATCCCCGGACCGGGTCGGCCGCTGTTCGAGGACGCGGCCGCGAACTTCTCACGCAACTCCCCGGCGACGGTCGACACCCACACTGCAGGGCGTGGGCCGCTGCTGCTGACGTCCGGAACCGAGGACCACACCGTCCCCGAGTCGGTCACGCGCGCCGTCGTCCGCCTCTACGGTGACAACCCCGACGTGGTCACCGAGTACCGGGAGTTCGAAGGCCGGGGGCATTCGCTGACGATCGACAGCGGCTGGCGCACGGTCGCCGACGCGACGCTCGACTGGCTGGCGGCGCAACGGCTCGAGGGTGCCGACGACCAGGTGACCGCGCAGTAGTCGCGCGGACGGTGCCGCGTGCCCAGCTAGCGGACGATCCTCGCCGTCGCGATCCTCGCCTCCTTCGTCGCCTTCCTCGACGGCTCGATCGTCAACGTCGCACTGCCCGCCATCGCCGACGAGCTCGGCGGCCGGGTCGGCACCCAGCAGTGGGTCCTGGACGCGTACCTCCTCGCGCTCGGTGCCCTGATCCTCCTCACCGGGTCGCTCGCGGATGCGTTCGGCAAACTGCGCGTCCTGCGGACCGGGCTCGTCGTCTTCGGCCTCGCGTCCGTCGCCTGCGCGCTCGTCCCGACCGCTGGGCTGCTCATCGCCGCCCGAGCCGCGCAGGGGATCGGGGCGGCGTTGCTCGTCCCGAGCTCGTTGGCGCTGATCACGGCGGCCTTCCCTGGCGACTCGCGGGGACGGGCGATCGGGACCTGGACGGCGTGGACGAGCACCGCGTTCGTCGTCGGACCGCTCCTCGGCGGCGCGCTCGTCGACCTCGTGGGGTGGCGATCCGTCTTCGCCATCAACGTGATCCCGATCGTGGTGACGCTGGCGCTCCTCGGCCGGTCGAGCGATCCGGAGCGCACCGACCGACGCCCGAGGATCGACGTGCTCGGAGCCGCCCTGGTCGCAGTGGGTCTCGCCGCTCTGGCGTTCGGTCTCATCGAGCAGCAGGGCGCCGGCTGGGGGAGCCCGGTCGTGGTGGTGTCCCTGGCGATCGGGGTCGTCGCACTCGCGGCCTTCCTCGGGTGGGAGCGTCGCGCCCCGGAGCCGTTGCTGCCGATGGCGCTGTTCCGGATCCGGGACTTCCGGTTCGGCAACCTCGCGACCACCGGCATCTACGCGGGGGTGTCGCTGGGACTCCTCGTCGTCGTGCTCTTCCTGCGGGAGGTGGCGGGCTGGCCCGCCACCCTCGCGGGGCTGGCCACGTTGCCGATCGCGGTCGCGTCGCTGCTCCTCGCGCGGTTCGCCGGTGTGCTCGCCGGGCGCTTCGGGTCACGGGTGTTCGTGACCGCCGGGTGCGGGATCAGCGCGTGCGGGTTCCTGCTGATGCTGAGCGCCCGCCCGCCGGTCGACTTCCTCTGGCAGCTCCTGCCGGGGCTGCTCGTCTACGGCGTGGGCCTGGCGGTGACGGTCGCGCCGCTCACGACGGCGGTGCTCGCCGCGGTGCCGGCCGAGCGGGCCGGTGTCGCTTCCGCGGTCAACAACGCGGTCGCCCGTGTCGCCGGTCTGGTCGCCATCGCGTTCCTCAGCACGATCACGGGGCCGGCGATCGACACGGCCGGGTTCCACCGGACGCTCGTCGTGACCGCGTGTCTGTTCGCGGCGGCGGCCGTCGTCGCCGCGCTCGGGCTCAGCCGGCACGCGTCGGCGGCTCCCTGGGCGGGAGCGCCGGCGGCGGTCCCGGCGGACGCGACGGCGAACTGCAACGACCGCGCCGTCCCCGCCGGGCTGCACGTGCCGAGCACCCGAGCGCGCCCGTGACGGTACGGTCGGCGGTGTCGGCGGCCCCGACCCGTTCGGTGCCCGTGAGTGAGGTGGTGCACGATGCCAGACGACCGTGACGACCCGGAGCGTGTGACACCGCTGCCCGAGGCGATGACCGGACGCGCGAGCCCCGCGAAGGCCGCGGAGGGGGACGAGCCCGTCTTCGCCTACCTCGCCTCGCTCCCGCAGCCGCAGCGCGGGATCGCCGAGGCAGTGGACGCGCTGGCGGCCGCCACACTGCCCGAGCTGCACCGCGCGGTGAAGTGGGGCATGGCGTACTACGGCGTCGGCGAGGGCTGGTGCTTCAGCTGCGGTGGCTTCGCCGGGGACGTCAAGGTGATGTTCATCAACGGAGCGAGCCTGCTCGATCCGGTGCCGCCGGTCACCCCGATCGGGATGGGCAAGGCGACGCGGGGCGTGGAACTGCGGACCGCCGACGAGCTCGACCACGAGCAGGTCGCCGCGTGGATGCGTCAGATCACCGCCGTCCCGGGCATCGGCGGCAAGCGACGCTAGCGGCCCAGCCCGCCCAGCCCGCCCAGCCCGCCCAGCCCGCTCAGTCGGGCAACCGCTCGGCGAGCCCCGCACGCTCCGGCGCCGCCGGGAACGGATCCGCGAAGTACTGCGTCTCGTGCACGACCAGGTCGCCGACGAACTCCATGATCGACACGGTCCGCGTCGGCACCCCGTCGTACGTGATGACGCACTCGCTGACCCAGAGCGGGCCGCTGCCCACGATCCGGCGGACCGCGAAGTGCCGTTCGGCCGGGTGTCCACCGCGCTGTGCCGCGATCCGCTCGCGTCCGCGGAACCGCTCGCCGGACTGCGGGTAGTCGAGGACCGCGTCGTCGGCGTACATCGCGTGCTCCGCGGTGACGTCACCGCGCTCCGACGCACGCCAGTGCTCCTCGACGATCGCCCGGCGGTCCGGCGCACCGTGGAGGTCCGTGCCGCCGACGTCGTCGAGGTCCATGTGCACAACCTAGGACGGGGCGGGCTCGATCACTAGAGCGGGGCGGCAGCGGCGCGAAGACGGCTCCAGGTCACCCCTTCCGGGTGGGGCAGACGGCCGCGGAACGCAGTGGGATGCTCGTCATGAGCGACGCAGTGACGACCAGCGGCATCGATCGATCCCTCCTGACCAAGGCGTACCTGTACGGCTTCCCCCTGGTGTTCAACCTGGAACAGGTGCGGCGCTACGTCCGGACCGGGATCGGCGCGGTCCCGGCGGCACCGTGGAACACGTTCGGGCATGCCCGCACGCTCGCCGGTCCCGCCGACACCTTCGTCACGATCAACAACGACACCCTGTACTCGATGGCCCAGATCGACGTCAGCGTCGGGCCGGTCCGTCTGCGTGTGCCGGACACCGCCGGTCGCTACTACGTGCTGCAGTTCGTGTCGGCGTGGACGGACAACTTCGCCTACGTCGGACACCGGGCGACGGGGACCGCCGCGGGGGAGTTCCTGCTCGTCCCACCGGGCTGGAGCGGTGACGCTGCAGATGCGTCCACGGCCGAGGCCGACCTCGCCGCGACGACCGTGATCCACTTCCCGACCACCGTCGCGTCCATCGTCGGGCGCTGGGCGGTCGCCGACGGTGACGACCTCAGCACCGTGCACGCGCTGCAGGACGCCACGACGCTGACACCGGTGGCCCCGGCTGCGGTCCCGGTCGGACTCGCCGAACCGGACGCCGGCGTCCCCGATGCGGTGGCGTTCCTCGAGGAGCTGCGCGTCTGGTCGCAGCAGTTCCCTCCCGCAGCGCGCGACCTCGAGTTGCAGCGCTCGTTCGGTCCTGCCGGCATCACCGCGCCCTCGAGTTCCTACCTCGACCTGCCGGAGGCGACGACCGAGTCGCTCGCCGACGGGATCGCTGCCGGACACGCGGCGCTGGAACACGCACTGTCGTCGGGAGCGAGCCCGCAGGTCAACGGGTGGAAGCTCACCCTGCACGCCTTCGACTACAACCTGGACTTCTTCGAGGTCGGTGCCCTCGACGACGAACGGTTCGAGATCGCCGACCCGGAGCTCCGGATCGTCGAGCGAGCCGCGGCCGCGCTCGGTGGCCTGTGGGGGAACCACGCCTACGAGGCGGCGTACATCATGACGTACGTGGACGACCACGACGAACAGCTCACCGGCAGTCGGACCTACGCACTCCGCCTCGACCCCACGCCGCCGGTCGGTGCGTTCTGGTCGCTGACGATGTACTCGGTCCCCGACTACTTCCTCGTCGCCAACCCGATCGACCGGTACTCGGTCGGCGACCGCACACCGGGGCTGGTGCGGGACGAGGACGGCGCGCTGACGATCACGATCAGCCACGAGCCACCCGCCGACCCGAACGCGAACTGGCTGCCGAGCCCGGCGGGGGACTTCCGTCCGATCCTCCGGATGTACGAACCGGACGACGCGGTCCTCGACGGGGAGTGGACTGCGCCGCCGATCGTCCGGCGGACCTGACCCCGGCGGACCTGAACCCGCCGGCCCGGCCCGGCCCGGCCCGGCGTCAGGCGGTCGCCGAAGCCCGACGCGTGCGGGCGCACACCATGCCGACCCCCACGAGCGCCGCAGCGATCACCGTCAGCACCACGCCGGCGACGGTGATCCCGCCCTCGAACGTCGCGAGCCGCTCCGGCGTCCACGACGTCGTCGCGATGCTCCCGGACACCAGTGCCGCGAGGATCGTGCCGATCGCCGCGATGCCGAACCCGTTCGCGATCTCGCTCGCGGTGTCGACCAGTGCGGCCCCGACGGACGTCCGGTTCGCCGGCAGCCCCTGGATCACGTTGTTCCCGGCCACCACGCCGACCACCCGCATCCCGGCGGCGACGAGCACGATCGCAACGACGATCCACCCGTACCCGGCGCGGCCGCCGACGGCGAAGACCGCGAGTCCGGCGACCACGGCGCCGGCGCTCATCCACGCGGCCCGCCCCAGCCCGACCCGCTGGACGAACGGCCCGACGAACCGCCCGCTCGCGAGCAGCACGACGACCTGCGGCAGCATCGCGAGCGCGGCCAGGGACGGCGCCCAGCCCCACGCGAACTGCAGCTGCAGCGTGACCATGTAGGACAGTCCGGACACGGCCAGCCCGGCGGCGGCCTTGTAGGCGAGTCCGCTCGCGACGAGCGGGCGGGTGAGCAGCGTCAGGTCCAGGAGCGGCTGGGCCGCGGTCCGCTCGCGGAGCACGAAGGCGACCGCGGCGAGCAGGGTCACGGCCACACCGGTCCAACCCGGCCAGGAGGCTGGGCTCGCCTCCACGAAGAGGGTCGGGGTCACGAGTGCCCCGACCAGGGCCGTGGTCCCGATCACCGCGCCGGCCACGTCGATCCGGTCGGGATGGAGGTCCTCGGCCCGGTCGGCGGGCACGCCGAGCCGGATCCCGACGAACGCGAAGAGGGCGATCGGCACGTTCACGAGGAGGAGCGCCTGCCACGGGGCGACCGCAAGCGCGAACCCGCCGGCGGTCGGGCCGATCGCGAGGCCGACGAGCCCCGCGGTGGAGATCACGGTGAGCGCGCGGATGCGGAGCGACTCGACGTCGAAGAGCCGGAACGCCAGGGCCATCGACCCGGGCGTCGTCATCGCCGCGGCGATGCCCATCACGACCCGGACGGCGATGAGCTCACCGGTGGTCGTGACGAGGGCGGTCGCGAGGCTCGCGAGCCCGAGCAGGACGAGCCCGACGAGCATCACGCGCCGACGGCCGAACCGGTCGGCGACCGCGCCGAAGAGGAGCATCAGGGCACCGAACACGACCGAGTACGAGCCGGTGACCCACTGCAGTGCGGTGGTCGACGCGTGCAGGTCACGGCCGATCGTCGGCAGCGCGACGTTGAGCACCGAGTTGTCGAGCATCTCGAACAGGAAGACGGCGGACAGCCCGGTGAGGGCGACCCATGCGTCCTGGAGCCGAGGGGCGGTGGGGGTACCGGTGGAGACCGGGGAACGGGTGGACACGTGCACTCCTTCGATGAAGAAGTGGCGACTCGTCCGAGACCGCGTGTACTTGCCCTGCCGGCGAACCGGCGAGGCCTTTTGCCCTCTGCCAGAGAGGCTAGGCCCAGATCGCCCGGTTCACAACCCGAAGCCACCGTCCGACGTGAGGACCTGCCCCACCATCCAGCTGCCGGAGGCCGTTGCCAGCCACCCGATGAGCTCCGCCGGGTCCGCCGGCGTCCCGACACGACCGAACGGGGTGCTCGCGATGTACGCGTCGAGGTCCTCGAGCGAGCGGTCGGTCGTCTCCGGGTCCATGTATCCGGTGTTCACCGGGCCCGGGTTGATCGTGTTGAGGATGATCCCGAGTTCCAGGAGCTCCGCCGCGACCGTCGCGGTGACCCCGGCGAGCGCCGCCTTGCTGGCGGCGTAGGCGACCTCGCCGCGCATCGCGCCGGAGATCTGTCCGGAGGTCATCCAGAACACGTGTCCCTGCGCCTCGGTGTACGGGCCGTTGCCGACGATCCGGTCCCCGGGTCGCCGCGGTTCCTCGGGCTCGGGCGCTCGGAGTCGCGCGAACTCGGCGGTGAGCAGCAGCGTCGAGCGGGTGTTGACGTCCCAGAAGGCGCTGAGCCGTTCGGGCGTCATGTCCAGGATGCTGCCGTCGTCGCCGCTCTTCGCGTGGTTGCAGACGAGCACGTCGAGCGTGCCGGTCAGCGCGGTCGCCGCGCCCACGACCTCGGGGATGCTCGCGGGGTCGGACAGGTCGGCCGCGACGTCGGCGAAGCGCGCGCCCTCGGTGAGGTGTTCCCGGACGCCGGTGCGGACGGCGTCGAGGTCGTCACCGCCCCAGGGGAGATCGAGGTCGTGCGGGCGGTGGTGGTGGATGACGACGCTCGCGCCGAGGGACGCGAGCTTGGTGGCGACGGCGAACCCGATGCCCCGGCGCCGTGAGACACCGGTGACGAGGGCGGTCTTGCCGTGCAGGGGAAGGTGTGCGGACATGGTGAACCTCTCGATCGCGCCCGGGACGGCGCAGGGATGGGAATCGGGGACGGTTCAGCGGCACTGCATGAGGAATACCCTAGCGGCGGACCGGTGAGGTGACCATGTCGAAGACGGTGCTCTACATGTCCATGTCGCTCGACGGCTTCATGGCCGGACCGAACGTGCGCGACGACAACGGGCTCGGCGACGGCGGTCCGCGACTGCACGAGTGGGTGTTCCCGCCGGAAGGCGAGGTGAACACCCGCGTCGTGGCGGAGTTCATGGCGACCGGCGCGGTCGTCGCCGGTCGCGGCACCTTCGAACCCGCCGGGGGCTGGGACGGCGACCACCACGACGGCGTCCCGATCTGGGTCCTCAGCCGGAACCCGGATCCCGCGTGGGCGGAACGCTGGCCGCGGGTGCACTCCACCGACGACGTCGGGGAGGCGTTCCGCGCGGCGCGGGACGCAGCCGGGGACCGGGACGTCCTGGTGCACGGTGCGACCGTGGCGCAGCTCGCGATCCGGGCCGGACTGCTCGACGAGATGGAGATCCACCTCGTCCCGGTGCTCTTCGGCGGGGGACGGCGACTGTTCGAGCACCTCGGCGTCGGGCAGCGCGAGCTCGAGCGCGTGCGGGTCCTGGCCGGCGAGGGCGGCGTCACGCACCTCCGTTACCGGCTGGCATCCGATCCCTCGTAGCCGGCGGTGGTGAGCGGACCGGATGCCATGGTCGCGACCAGGAGACGGACGGGAGGCCCGGTGCCAGCTGGCACCGGGCCTCCCGTCCGTCGTGCAGCGCGTTCAGCGCGTTCCGGACGTCACTCGGTCGTCGCGACCCAGTCGATCAGCAGGTGGCCGGAGGCACCCCAGTTCCCGACCTGGAACATGTACCGGTGCGGGGTGGTCGGGACGTCCTTCGTGAGCGTCTCGAGGACCGTGCCGTCGACGCTGTAGGTGACCGACTTCCCGGGGACCCAGTCCACGGTGTACGTGTGCCAGTCGCGCCACGAGACGCCGGTGCCGACCTGGGCGCGGTCGGCCTCCTGCCCGGGGACCATCGAGTGCTGGAAGGCGGAGGGGACGTCCTCGAAGTTGCCCTCGGGGAAGTCGATCTCGCCGTCCGACCAGGTGCCGGACGTCGGCCACAGCATGAACGCCGCGCCGTTGCCGTCGCCGCCGGTCGCCTTCGCGCGGACCGAGAACGAGCCGCCGACGTGGCCCCACGCCCCGGCGACGGAGCCGAACGTGCCGGCGGTGCCGGAGCCGTTGCCGAGCGTGACGTCCATCACGCCGTCGTGCACCGAGACGGTCTTGCTCGGGGCGTAGATGCCGGACGTGCCGTCCGGGTACGGCTGCCAGGACTGCGGGTACGCGGCCGCGACCTGGCCGGTGGCGGCGTCGGTGTCGAAGGTCTCGACGAACGAGGCGTCCGGGGCGTCGGCGGCGCCGGTGTCGGTGCTCGCGTCGGTCTCGGGGGTGGCCGTCGCGCTGGGCTGCGGCGTCGTCGTGACCGTCGGGGCGATCGGCTGGCCGGTCGCCGTGGCGGATGCGGACGGGGTCGGGTCTTCCGAGGGCGTCGCCGTGTCGCTCGGTGTCGGCGTGGTCGTCGGTGTGCTCGGCGCCGAGGGGGAGGCCTTCGGTGGGGCGTGGTGGTGTCCGCGGCCGCCCCACCAGGTGTGGGCGGAGGCGGCGGTCGGGACACCGATCACGAGGGCAGCGGTGGTGGCTGCGGCGACGAACACGCGGCGGCGGGTCACCGGGCGGTCCGTTCGGGCGTGGTGGTGGGGGTCGTGTCACGCATGGGCGTGCACGTGCTTCGAGTCGAGATGTCGGGCTCCTCGTGGGCTCGGGCGCGGGAAGCGGGCAGGTTCGGACACGTCGTAGTGGGTGACGCGTCCCCGAACATCTTGCCTCATCTGTGCCCCGTTCGGGGGCCGTCACGCGATCCGCGGCACCCCGGTCCGGCGCGACGGGGTCACTCGCGCGGCGCCCGGATCACGCCGCCGCTGTGCACCGGACGCACCTCGACGCCACTGCCCGGGGTCCGTGCGACCGGGTTCGTCGCCGCGATGCGGACCGCCTCGTCGAGGTCGGTCGCCTCGATGACGTAGAAGCCGGCGACGATCTGCCCGGTGTCGACGAACGGCCCGGGCGTGGATCCCTCGACGCGGACCGACACGGCGTACTCCCGCGGGGTCAGTGCGTAGGCGACGAGCATCGAGTCGGCGGCCAGGAGCTCGCCGGCGTGGTCGTCGCACTCCTTGATGTCCTCGGGCGTCGCGTCGGGCGCGTGGGCGGAGTCGGGTGCGTAGATCAGGGCTGCGAAGAGCGGCACGTCATCGTCCTTCCGTGATGGGTGATTCCTACACCCCTCCGGCATCGCCGGTTGCGCGCGCCCGCTCCTTGATCGCGAGGATCACCGCGGTCTTCGCGTCCGCGTAGTCGTTCATGTCGTCCCAGTGCCTGCGCAGCAGGGCGCGCTTGGTGTCGGCGTACAGCGCGCGGTCGGCCGCGTCCCGGCGCAGGTGGTCACGGAGGAGCAGGTACTCCTGCACCGCGGCGTCACCCCGCTCGTAGACGTGCACGTGGACGTCACGTGCCGGGGTGCGGACGAGCCGGTGCCCGGGCTCCCGGACCCGGAGTTCGTAGCCGGCGGCGAGGAGCGGGTCGAGGTATCCCTGCTCAGCGGTGATGTCGTCGACGGCGACCACGATGTCGATGATCGGCTTCGCGGCCAGCCCGGGGACGGACGTCGACCCGATGTGCTCGATGTCGACGTCCGTGCCCGCCAGTGCTCGGCTGATCCGCTGCCGGTGCTCGGCGTACACGTCCGGCCACCGCTCGTCGTACTCGTGGAGCTCGACCGCGACGGGCTCGGGGCCGCCGACGACATCGACCGTGGTGACGTCCTCGTGCGCGCTCATCGCTGCATCATCCCAGCAGGGACGCGCGTGCTGTGTCGACCCCGTGTCGCTCGAGCTGCCAGTCCGGGCGGACGAAGTCGTCCCGGGCCAGGCGGACACGGACCTCGTCGACCGTCTCACCGGGTCGGGTCTGCGACCGCGTGACCCCGTTCCGCTCGTAGCCGAGCTTCTCCGAGACGCGGAGCGAGCCATCGTTCCACGCGGCGGCGCTCGACTCGGCCCAGTCGGCGTCGAGGTCGTCGAACGCGAAGGTCAGCAGCGCCGCCCGCATCTCCGTCCCGAGTCCGACGCCCTGGTGCGCTGACGCGAGCCAGGAGCCGCTCTCGACCGTCCTCCGCGCACCGAACCGGCGCGCGTGCAGCTCCTGGACGCCGATGGGGGCGCCGTCACGGAGCACCGTGAAGGACACACCCCACGAATCCGGAGTCACTCCGGCGCGGAGCTTCCAGTGGTACTGCGCCAACGACCGTGCCAGGGCATCGGGTTCGGCGTCCGTCCACGGGACGCCGAACGGCATCCGCGCCGGATCGTGCACCCCGGACAGCGCTGCCTCGACCAGGCCGGGCAGGTCCTCGTCCCGCACCGGTCGGAGCTCCAGTCGCGGCGAGACGAGCCGGAGCCCGAACAACGGCCACACGTGTGCAAGGTCCATCGACCAACGATACGAGGCCCGCGCGTCCCGTGACGGCGCGCCCGCGTGGGCACCTAGCCTGATGGGATGACCGACGCCCCAGCCGCATCCGTTCCCGCCGACGATTGGGAAGCGCAGGTCGCGGCGCTGTGGTCGGATGACTCGCTCGGCGACGAGGAACGGCTCGGCGCGATGCGCGATCTCGCTGCTCGCGCGCCGCACCCGGCACTCGGCGCGTTCGAACTCGGCGGAGCGTTCGACTCCGCGGGGCACGAGGCCGAGGCCGACGAGCAGTACGCGCGCGCCACGGCCGACGGCCTCGGCACGATCGACCCCGAGCGCGCCGCCCAGCTCGTGGTGCAGCACGCGTCGACGCTGCGGAACCTCGACCGCGTCGACGAGGCGATCGCGATGCTGCGCGACGCACCCGCCCATCCCGCGACCGGTGCTGCGCCGCGCGTGTTCCTCGCCCTCGCGCTGCACAGCGCCGGTCGGACGGACGAGGCGCTCCGTGTCGCGATCGAGGCCGTCGAACCGACGCTGCCGAGGTACCACCGCTCGGTCCGCGCGTACGCGGCGGCCCTGACGGACGGGTAGTGCGCCGGATGGGGGCTCGACGTGTTGCGCTGGTCACTGGCGGGTCGGTGATCGTGGCCGCCGCCGCGGTGGCCGCGCTGCTCGTGTCGGGGATCGTGTGGCCGACGCGGGTCGCGGCGCTCCGGTACCCGGTGCAGGGCGTGGACGTCTCGGCGTACCAGGGCGCGATCGACTGGCCGGTGCTCGCGCGGCAGCACATCGACTTCGCGTACCTCAAGGCCACCGAGGGCGCTGGCACGCAGGACTCCCGGTTCGCGGCGAACTGGTCAGCTGCCCACGAGACGGACCTGCTCGTCGGGGCGTACCACTTCCTGAGCATCGACAGCTCGGGCGCTGCGCAGGCCGCGAACGTCTTCGCGACCGTCGATCGCCGGAGCGGTGACCTCCCGCTCGTCGTCGACGTCGAGTGCTACGCGGCCTACTGCGACGCGCCGCCGTCGCGAGCCGAGGTCCGTGCGGTGCTCGACCCGCTGCTGGCGGCGGTGGAGCGGCACTACGGACGCCCCGCCGTGCTGTACGCGACGCGGGACTGGTACGAGCGCTACCTCGCGGACGCCTACCCCGACAACCCGATCTGGTTCCGGTCGGTCCTGACCACACCGCACGTCGACGACGGCCGCGACTGGACGTTCTGGCAGTGGTCCGCCCGCGAGCGGCTCGACGGGTACGACGGCGACGAGGCGTTCATCGACCGGAACGCGTTCCGCGGCAGCCGGGCCGACCTCGACGCGATGCGGCTGCCGTGATGGACGCGTGGCAGGACCCGGGCGACGACGTCGACCTCTTCCCCGAACGCACGGATCGGGCCGCCGGTCCGGACGGCACCGCGTCACGGTTGCCGCTGATCATCGGGTGGACGGCCGTGCTCGTCTCATCAGTGGTCAACGTCGTGCTGCTGGCCGACACGCGGTCGCCGAGTGCCACGGCGATGTTGCTGGGCGGTGCCGTCCTGGCACTGGTCGCGATCATGGTCGTAACCGTGTGCGGCACGTACTCGAGTCGTAACCGGTGGTGGCTCGTGCTGGCGGGAGTGGTGCTCGCCTTGTCACCCGTGGTCGGTGTGGCGTTGGCTTCGATGGACGCCGCTAGCGTGCACTGAGCTCAGCGAGGACCACGCGTGTGATGCCGGCCCTGTCCTGACCCCCGCGGTCGATGAGGAGCGAGCGCATTCCGGCGGCTCGGGCGCCGTCGATGTCGGTCTCCGGGTCGTCGCCGACGAACACGCAGTCGGCCGGCGCCACGAACAGCGCGGTGGCCAGCGCGGCGAAGGCACGCGGATCGGGCTTCTGCACGCCGATCGACTCGGACACGCAGATCGCGTCGAACTCGTCGGAGAGCCCGATCAGATCGAGCTTGTCGCGTTGCTGCGATTCGATCCCGTTCGTCAACAGGCCCACTCGGTATCCGGTCGACCGGAGTTGGCGCAGGAGCGACCGGCTGTCCGGGAACGCCCGCCAGGCGCCCCGGTAGGCGCGCAGGTACTCCTCGAACAGCGCATCCAGGTCGTGGTCGCCCGTCGGCAGCTCGACGCCGAGCGGCGGGAGGACGGCACGGAGCCGCGCCCGGCGTTGCTCCTGGAAGCTGATCTGCCCGCTCCGCCAGCGTTCGAACTCCCGCTGTTCCGCCGTGAACCAGGAGGTCACCGCCACTTCGGTCGGCTCCACGCCGAGCGACCGGAAGAAGGACTCGACCCCGTCTCGCGCCGACCCGAGGTGGTCGAAGAGCGTGCCGTCGAGGTCGAACCCGACGGCGCTCACGCCGACCAGAGCCATCGCAGCGCGTCCGGGAGGAGCACCCCACCGTGGTTCGGACTGTGACCACCGTCCCCGACGACGAGACGGACGTCGTACCCGGCTCGCGCGAGTGCCGACGCAGTGTCGAGGTTGTCAGCGAACCAGTTGTCCTCGCGCTGGTCCCAGTCCAGGTCGCGGTGTGCGGCCTGGAGGAAGATCTTGATCGCCCGCGCGTCCCCGTTGGCGAGCAGCGACGGGTACGGATTCCCCCCGGGCATCTGCGCGAAGCTCGCGTTGAACGTGATGACACGCCCGAAGCCGTCCGTCCGCCACCAGGCTGCGGTGAGTGCCGCGTTCCCGCCACTGCTCCCACCGCAGATGCCGCGCATCCTCGGGTCCGACGAGATCCGGAAGCGCGCTTCGACGAGCGGCAACACCTCGTCGAGCAGGAAGTCCGCGTACTCGGAGTCGAACGCGTCGTACTCGGCGTTCCGGTGCTTGGTCGCGACGCCGTCCGCGTTGCGCATGCCTGGGTCGACGAACACACTGGTCATCGCGGTGATGTCGTCCGCTGCGGCGAGGTTGTCGAGAACAGTCCCGCCGCGGACGTCGCCATCGGGGTCGAGGTACCACCAGCCGTCGTTGAAGACCATCACCGCGGTTTCGTCCTCAGCTGACAGCCCAGCCGGCCGGTGCACCCAGATCCGGCGGGACGTGCCCGGGAAGCGACGGCTCGGCGGCATGTGCAGCTCGACGACCGTCCCCGGCGCGACTCCTGCGCGCGGCTCCGAGTCCGGGCCGTACTCGTAGGTGACGTCGACCTGGGAGGTCGGGATGGGGGAGTACCGCACCGTCGTGGCCACGCGTCGACTGTACCGAGCGGTCGTGCGAGGATCGAGCCGTGGGGGAGAAGATCGTGCTGCCGGCCGGGGCTCCGGAGCGGGTGGAACTGGAAGCAGGCGGCTGGACCGTCGTCGCCCGGTCCTTCGGGGCGAAGCTGGATGCGGACCGGATCGACCACGCGAGGCTCAGTGCGCTCGTGTCGCGAGCAGCCGGCCCCGTGCGTGAGCTCGACGCCGGCGACGTCGACGCGGTCCTGCGACTCGACGCCGTCACGGCGGACGACTACCCCGGGAGCATCGCCACCCAGCACGAGCCGCTCGACCGCTCGACGGCGATGCCGTCGGACTCGCGACGGGCCTTCGGCGCCTTCGCGACCGACGGGCCGCTCGTCGCGATGACCTACGTCGACGTGGACGGAGCCGCTGCTGAGACCGGCTTCACGGTGGTACACCCCGGGGCTCGACGTCAGGGACTCGGTGTCGCGGTGAAGGCCGCCTCGGTGCTGCAGCTGGTCGCGGACGGGGTCGCACGATTCCGGACGGGTGGCTCACTCGAGAACACCGGCATCCTGCGCGCGAACGACGCGCTCGGCTACGTCCGCGACGAGGAGTGGGTCACCCTCGAGCGCCGGTGAGCCAGAAGAGCGAGGACGTTTTCGTCAGCGACGGTGACGAATCCGGTTCTGCGAGCACGGGAATCCTCGACCGGATCCGTCAAACAGGATTCGGAACCTGCTGCTCCGCCGGCGACGTCACGGCCTTCGAGCGCGTGGCCGATCAGGTTCACGATGTCCGGCCCGCGCGAACCGGATCGGTCATCCTGCGATCGGAACGTGCGTGCCCGTCACGCACGGGTGCGCTGCAGGAGTCGATCGCACGCGAGCACCGCGGCGCCGAGCAGGGCACCCGCGACGGCCCAGATCGCCACGGTGACCGCGATCCCCGCCGGCGGCAGCGCGGTGACGGAACTGGCGAACCCACCGGACGTCGGGAACTCGGTGATCGGCGCCGTGAGTTCGATGACGGGGAACATCACCCCGGTCACCGCCGACACGAACGCCGCACCACCCGCGGCGACCGCGGCGAGGGGGACGAGGAGCACCGGGCGCCGGATCCACGTCGCGACCGTCGCCACCATCAGCCCGAGCAGCGCGCCGGTGGTGACGCCCCACACCCAGTCCTGGTCGAGGGGGACCCGACCGAATCCCGCGCCCACGAACGTCCCTGAGCTCGGCAGGCCGGAGAACCACGGGTCGTTGCCACGCCGGAGCCACCACCCGAGCAGCCCGGCCGCGCCACCGAGCACGGTCGTGAGCGCGATGCGTCGGACCGTCGCACCCGTTGGCCGGTGCACGGGACGCAGCACCGCGGTGAGCGACGTAACGGTCCCGCCGAGTGCTCCGACGGCGGTGAGGACCAGCGTCGCCGTGTTGAACACCGTGCTGTCCAGCGGCAGGAACATCAGGTACCGGGAGGGAAGGACGTCCGCGACGTAGCCCCAGCAGCAGAACGCGACCAACGCGAACGCGACGAGGAGCAGCTTCCGCGGGCCTCCGGTGCGCGAGAGCACCGGGGCGAACGGGGCGACCAGTGCTGCGAGCACCGTGCCGACCGCGGTCGCGACCAGGACCAGCGCCGGACCGAGGGCAAGCGCCCCGACGACGAGGAACCCCGTGTCGTTCCGCCCCGCGGCGGCGACGAACACGGCGACCGCCAGCCAGAGCGCCGCCGCGCCGACGATGCCGGCTCGGTACCCGATGAGGGCACCACGGCCGATGATCCTGCTGCGCATCCGACCATCCTGGCCGATGACCAGCCCCGCCACGGTCAGGCCGGCAGGACGATGACCTTTCCGGACACCCGCCCCTCGCTGGCTTCGGCGTGCAGTTCCGGCAGGGCGGTGAGGGGGATGCGCCGCGTGACCTCGACCGTGAGCGCGCCCTGGTCGACGAGCGTCGCGAGTTCTGCGAGGCGGTCGCGGTTGCTCAGCACGAACACCGTCACCGACCGCACCCCGCGGGACGCGTCGTCCGGAGCGGCCATCCACGCCGTGGTGCTGACGACGACGCCGCCGTCCCGGACGAGACCGACGAGCGCCACGAACTGGTCGGGCTCGATCGGGGCGAGGTTGAGGAGCACGTCGACCTGATCCTCGACGGCGGCGAGGAGGTCCGTCGCCGTGTGGTCGACGACCTCGTCCGCCCCGGCTGCGCGCACCGCGTCGATGCTCCGCGGGCTCGCGGTCGCGACGACGTGCACGCCGGCACGCTTCGCGAGCTGGACGGCGTACTTGCCGACGACACCACCGGCGCCGACGATCAGCACGCGCTGCCCGGCCCGGAGTCCTCCGTCGTCGAACAGTGCCTGCCACGCGGTGAGCGCCACGGACGGCAGGGCGGCCGCGTCGGGGAGCGGGATGCTGGTGGGCGCCGCCGTCAGGACCGATGCCGGAGCCACGACGAACTCGGCCGCTCCGCCGTCCAGCTCCATCGGGAGGAAGCCGAACACCGCGTCACCGACGGCGAGCCCGGTGACGTCCGGACCCACCGCGTCGACGGTGCCGGACACGTCGTAGCCGGGGACGTGGGGGAGGACGACCGGGATCGGGAGGAACCCGGCCCGCATGCCGTTGTCCGCCGCGTTGAACGCGGACGCGGCGACGCGGACGCGCACCTGACCCGCACCCGGCACCGGCTGGGGGACGTCCTCGATCCGCAGGACCTCGGGACCGCCCACCTCGTGGAACCGTGCTGCCTTCATGATCTGCTCCGTTCACTTGTGCTTCGAGTTTGAAGCAACTGACGCCGACGCTAGCACTGCTTCGAACTCGAAGCAATGGGTAGGATGAGGTCATGGAACTGACGCCCACGCAGCTCTCGGCCTACTTCGCCTTCACGGAGGTCAGCAGCCTGCTCCGCCACGCGGTCGAGCGACAGCTGCGCGACGTCGGGGACCTCAGCTACGTGCAGTTCCAGCTCCTCGCACGCCTCGGCGACACCCCGGGCGGGCGGCAGCGGATGACCGACCTGGCGGACGGCGTGGTGATCAGCCGCAGCGGGCTCACATACCAGGCGCAACTGCTCGACCAGCGGGGACTCGTCACGCGGGCGCCCTCGCCTGAGGACGAACGGAGCACCGTCGTCGCGATCACCGACGCCGGTCGGGACGTCCTCGCGGCGGTGTTCCCCGGCCACGTCGAGACCGTGCACAGCCTGCTGTTCGCCACGCTGTCGGACGCGGACGCCGACGACCTCGCGCGGATCCTCGGCCGGGCGAGCGAGCACCTCCGCGCCATCCCGCCGCGCTCAGCCGCACCCCGCAGGCGGAAGTGACGTCCTCGGCGAGCCGTCAGTCGTGCTGCGCGGAGTCCCACCAGTCGAGCACCCGCGTGCCGATCAGCGTGAGCCACGGCGACGCCTCGCCCGGCGGGACGTCCTCCGCGAACCAGACCCGGCCCGCGTGCACGCCGTCCTGCACCCAGCGTCCGTCAGCGCCCCGGGCGTCGCGGACCAGCTGGACCGCGTCCGCGAGTCGCGGGTCCGGAACGGTGCCGTCGACGAGCGCGGCGGCGCGGAAGTGGTCCAGCGCACGCAGCGCGCTGTAGACCCACCGGAACGGGTACGTGAAGTGCGCCGTCCACGGTCCGACCGGTTCGCCCGTCGACAGGCGGCGGAGCAGGTGTCGTTCGAGCAGGTACTCCTCACCACGGTGCCGTGAGTGCCGGAGCGCATCGCTGCCGCCGGTCAGCTCCTCGTGCGCCAGCAGCCCCTCGATCACGTTGAGCGTCGAGTGGAACGAGGACCGTGTGGAGCCCTCGACCCACTCGCAGTTCCAGCCCCCGTCCTCGAGCTGGTGCGCCGGCAGCCACTCCGCGAGCCCGTCCACATCGGCCCCGAGCCACGCCCCGTTCGCGAGCGTGAACCCGTTGATGCAGCAGTCGTCCTCGCCGTTCCAGTACGGCGCGTCGTTGTACTCCCAGCGGCTGTTCCGGGCGAGGAGCTCGGCGGTCCCGGCGAGTGCCGCCGCGTCGACACCCCACCGGCGCAGCGCGTTCAGGGACCAGGTGGTCGCCGTCCACGGCTGGCCCTCGGCGTCGTCCACGTCGCCCTCGACGTCGTGCCCGGCGTCCTGCGCCGGGAAGTACGCCCCGCCGGCCCACTGGCCGTCCTCGTCCTGCAGCGCGAGGAGCCGCGCCCCGAACCCGGTGGTGGGCACCGTGGCGCGGGTCGCGCGCCATCGCTCCTCCGGCGCACGCAGCACGTCTCGCTCGACCTGCCAGCGCACCGCCGGGTCGGTCTCCAGCAACCAGTCGACGAGGGCGGGTTCCGCAGCCATGGACGGAGGCTACGCCGGACGGGAGGCTCGGTGCCAGGCCGATCCGAGCCTCCCGTCCGCCTGTCGGTCGCGTCTCGTCACCATGCCGGCCGGACTAGCGCTCGGTCGCCGCCCGCAGGATCCACGTGCGGAACTCGACGGCGAAGTGCTCCAGGTGCTGCTCGACGACCCTTGGTGCACAGGACGCCGGCAGCGTGACGGAGAGCCGGGCGGTGAAGCCGTCGGGCTCGTCGACGAACGTGTTCGCGATGGAGCCGATGACCGTCCCGTCGGCCAGCAGCATGTGCGACCGTCGACCAGCGGGTGGCTCCGCGACGGGGAGCTCCTGCTCGACGACCAGGCTGTCGTCCCACGGGTGCATGAAGAACGAGCACACGTACTCGTCCAGGGTCTCGACGATGTTCACGTCCTGCCCGGGCTCCGCGTGGATCGCGTAGTGCTCGGGGTGGCCCGCGAGCATGACGTCCTCGCGGGCGAACGCGGCGCCGAGCCACGCCCCGAACTCCGCGGCCGTGATGCCGCGCGCACGGAGCGTGGTCGTGCCCGTCGTATCCTCGCCGCCGGAGCGTTCGAGGTGGCCGCGGAGGAACGCGTCTCCCGCGGCGATCTCGTCGGCCAGGAGCTCGAGGAGCCGCGCGCGTCCCGCCTTCCGCTTCAGGAGCGCGAGTGCCCGGCGGGCGGAGAACAGCTCGAAGCCGTCGATCGTGGCGTCGGTGTCCTCGCCCGCCAGGCGGACCGTGGCGGCGGTCACCGCGCTGCCCGGACGGGGAGCTGCAGGTACGAGGCGTGGTCGCCGCCGGTGTGCACGACGTGCGCCCCGGAGTTCGCACCGACGTACTCGCGGATGGCCGGCATCAGCGTGCCGAGGAGGTTCCGCGAGCTCACGATGAACCGCAGCTGTTCCCCCGCGTGGAAGCGCAGCCCGACCGGGAGCAGGTCGATCTCGATCTCGGCGATCTCGCCCGGGGCCAGCTTCTCGACGCGGTCGAAGGTGTGCGCGGGGACGTCGTCGGTCGTCAGCGTCTCGTCGAGGTGCCGGGCGGACACGCGGAGCCTGCCGTCGGAACCCTTGTAGCGGAGGATCGTCGCGCCGTGGTCGGTGAGGTCGTGTGCGATCGCAGACTGGTTCGGGACGGTGAACGCCTGCAGCGGCGTGCCCCACCGGTCGGTCTTCTGGACGAGCACGAACAGGTCCATGTCATCGGCGCCGCGAGCCTCGACGAACAGGTGTGCCTTCGGGTGGCCGACGAGGACGGTCTCCTCGTCGAAGCGGGTGATGAACGAGACGGCGTCCGGGTTCGCGTCGACGGCGTACGACGCCTCCGCTGCGTCGGACGGCGCGCTGGTGGACAGGGTCCGGGTCCGTGCGTCGAGGAAGTACTTCGTGGAGGTGGCGTCGGCCGGCGGGAACGAGTCGGCGGGGACCGCGACCTCGTCGCCGCCCTCGAGGTCGAGGACCGAGTACCGGACGGTGGGGGTCCGCTCCCACCCGTTGTCGACGCCCTTGAGGAAGTGGTCGAAGAACCGGCGGAGGTCCTCGACGTTCGCCTGGTCGTAGTAGTCCGGCCACTCCTGGCCGTTGTGGATCCGGAGCCACTTCTCGGTGCTCGCCATCCGGTGCCAGGCGCGGAATGTGCCAGCGGTGTGCAGGGTGTTCGAGTAGCTCGCGACGACGTACGCCGGGACGGCGATCTTCGCGAAGTCGGGGATCTTCTGCTCCCAGAGGTCCGTCATCAGCGGGTACGCCTCGACCTCGGCGAGGATGTCCTCCTTCTGGCCCTTCCCGAAGAAGCTGCCGTCCTGGAGTTGCTGCGCGAACCCGGTGTCGGGCATCCCGCCGCGCATCACGAGGTCGCGGTAGACGTCGCTGACGCCTTCCCACGGGTTGATCGCGACGAGGTGCGGCGGCTGCTCGGCGGCGGCGAACCACTGCGAGACGGCGAGGTAGCTCGTGCCGCTCATGCCGACCTTGCCGTCGCACCACTCCTGCTCGGCGAGCCACTCGATGACGTCGTACGCGTCGCGGCCGTCCTGGCGGTCCCAGAGCACGCTGTCCCCTTCGGACTGGTCGATCCCGCGGTGGTCGACGTTGCAGATCGCGTAGCCGTGCTCGACCCAGTACGCCGGGTCTGCTCCTTCGAACTTCTCGAGCCCGGACACGGTGCTGTTCGGCAGGCCGACGAGTCCGAACACGCCCATCACGCTGGGGGAGGTGCCCTGTGCCTTGCCGTAGGGGCTCCACGCGAGGATCACCGGGACGGGGGTCGGCGCCGTCCCGGTCGTGGTCGCGGGTCGGAAGACGTCGACGTGGATGGTGGTGCCGTCGCGGAGCTGCATCGCGACGTCCTTGTCGAACACCGTTTCCACCGGCAGCGGCGCGAACTGCGGCGCGATCCTGAACCCGGCCTGGAGCGTGCGGGTGCCGGGCTCGAACGGGGTGAGCACGCCGGTCCGGGCTGCGGGCAGCGGCGTCGACGGGGTCGTGATCCTCTGGTCGGTCATCGTGATCTCCTTCGTGCGGGAGTCCTCCGTGGGCTCGTCGTCGTGGCGAGCGTACGTCCGATCTCGCCGAAACTCAACACGCGTTGAGAACGGATTCCGGCGTCGGGTAGATTCGGCGCATGACCTCGGAGAACCAGCCAGCGCAGGCCGGCCGCGTCGGGCGTCGTCCCGGTTCGTCGAGCACGCGGACGACGGTGCTCGCCGCCGCCAGCGCGCGGTTCGCCAGCGACGGCTTCGCCGCGACGACGATCCGGCGGGTCGCGGCGGACGCCGGGGTCGACCCGTCCCAGGTGATGCAGTTCTTCGGGTCGAAGGACGACCTCTTCGCTGCGGTGATGGCCGTGCCCGCGACCGCGCTCCGGCGCTTCGACACGGCGTTCGAGGGGCCGGACGAGCGCCTCGGCGAGCGCGTCGTGCGGGCGTTCCTCGAGGCGTGGGAGGGGCCGGTCGAGGAGTCCGAGCCGCTGATGGCGATGCTCCGCGGGGCGGTGGTGAACGACGAGGCCAACAAGCAGCTCCGGGACTTCATCCAGGCGCGGCTCGTCGCCGGGGCGGGGCGCGGCGGGACCGAGGTGGCCGAGGACCGGGCGCTCCGCGCCGGGCTGGCTGCCGCGATGCTCGTCGGGATCGTGACCGGCCGTCGGGTCATCGGCGTCCCGACGCTCGTCGAGGCCGACCACGACGCCGTCGTCGCCGTGGTCGGGCCGGCGATCCAGCACGTCCTGGTGGGCCCGGCCGACTCCTGAGGCGCGGCCGCGGGGCGATCCCGGGTCAGGCGCGGTCGTGCAGGGTGACCTGGTAGCCGTCGGGGTCGGCGAAGGTGAACGTCCGGCCGAACGGGCCGTCGATCGGCGCCGAGACGATCGTGTGCCCGTCGGCGACGAGGGCGTCGTGGATGTCCTGCACGTCGGTGGCGTGCAGCCAGATCGCCGCGCCGATGCCCGGCTGTGGCACGGACGCGAGGTCGGTCCCGGGCACGATGTCCCGCAGCGCGAAGGCGATCGGAGTCGTCTCGAACACGACGGCGTGCGGCGGGCCCGCCTGGGAGCGGACGAGCCCGAGGTACTGCTCGTAGAACGCCTGCGACGCGTCGAGGTCGCGGGTCTGCAGGGAGATGAAGTCGGGACCGGTGACCGGCATGGTGTGCTCCTTCGTGTGGTGTCAGTCTTCTGACACGAGGCAACCTATGTCAGACTACTGACATGAGTCAAGACGGAGCGGCGATCGACCTCGAGACCTCGCTCGGCTACCTGCTGAAGGAGGCGTCGAGTGCACTGCGGGTCGCGATGGAGACGGTGCTGCGGCCGCTCGGGCTGACCGTGACGCAGTACTCGTGCCTCGAGCTGCTCGCCCAGCGCCCCGGGTTGTCGAACTCCGACCTGGCGCGAGGCGCGTTCGTCACCCGGCAGTCGATGAGCGTGTTGCTGCAGGCGTTCGAGCGGGACGGCCTCGTGGTCCGGGCGGCCGAACCCCCGGTCGGCAAGGCACTCCCGACGCGTCTCACCGACGCGGGGCGACGGACCCTCGGGCAGGCGAGCGCCGCGGTGCGCTCCGTCGAGGACAAGATGCTCACCGGCATGACGGGGGACGAGCGGACGGCGGCGTTCCGGAGCCTCCAGAGCATGATCCGCTCCCTGCGTTGAGGGCGACAGCGAGACCGGATCGCAACACTCGCTCGTCAGGAACGGCAGGAGACTGACACTGCATGGGTAGGGGCGTCCTCAGACGCTCCGTCCGGGAATCCGAGGGGGATGCCATGAACCAGTCCACGAAGCCGGGGTACCGCCGCACCGCGGTCGTCGGCGCCACGATCGCACTCGTCGCCACTGCGGGGGTGCTCGGGTTCGGCGCGACGGCCGCCACCGCCGCGACCGAGTCGCCGTCGCCGACGCCGACCGGGACCGGCACGCCGGCCGTCAGCACGCCCGGCAGCACGCCGGCCGTCAGCACGCCCGGCAGCGCGCCGGCCGCGACCAGCACGCCGGCCGCCAGCACGCCCGTCACCTGGTCGGAGCCGTCCACGCCGCAGCACCCGATCGTCCTCACGGTCACCGCCGGCGAGCCGTTCTCCCACACCTTCGTCGCGAACGGCGGCGACGGTCCGCTCGAGTACCTGTTCAACCCCCTCGCCGGCGCCGACGGCTTCACCTGGGACGAGCAGACCGGTGTCCTCAGCGGCACGCTCACGAGCGCGACCTCGTACCCGTTCGACGTCACCGCGACCGACCTGCACCAGAGCGCGGTGCAGCACGTCGTGGTCGAGGTCCAGCCGGCCGCTCCCGTGCAGGTGGTCGCCGACGTGGTCTCCGGACCGAACGGCGAGGCGCCCGGGTGGCTGCTCAAGGACGGCACGATCACCGCGTACCAGGGCGACGCGACCGTGTCGACGATCCCGGCGGAGCAGGGGCAGTCGGTCTGGATCGACTCCACGCCGGTCGACCGCTTCGACAACCCGTTGTACGGTCCGGAGCAGGGCGGGAAGCCCGCGATCACGAGCAGCGTCGCCAGCGACGAGTTCGCCTGGGACGCCACGCGGGCCCTCTGGCGGGTCACCTTCACCCACGCCTCGCCGCACGTCGTGACGCTGACGTACGGGGACGTGACCGGCGTGCTCCGGTTCGCGGTCGCCGCCGCGACGACCCCGGTCGCCACGCCCACGCCTGCGCCCACACCGACCGCGGTCGCGGCCGCCACCGGCACGGCGAACGGCAGCGGGACGGGCACCCTCGCGTACACCGGCGCGGACGACACCGGCCTGCTCGCGTGGGCACTCGGCCTGCTGGCCGCCGGCGGTGGGCTGCTGGTCTGGCGTCTGCGCCGACGCGCCTGAGACGCGACCGATCGACGGCCTGGAGGCCCGGTGCCGGACCGCACCGGGCCTCCAGGCCGTCATCCGGTTGCGACCACCGACCGCGCGCCGACCGGCCGGACCGCGTCAGATGGTGACGACGTCGACGGCCCACGCCTCGACGGCGAGGCGCAGCGTCGCCGGCCCACCCGCGAGGATCGCGGTGGACAGGACGTCGGCCGTCACCACGTCGTCGGCGATCACCGTGACCTGCCGGTAGACGCGGTCCTGGTCGGTGCGCCAGACGTGCTCGCCGCGTTCGGAGGTCCCCGAGGTCGCGACGGCGCGCCGCGGGGCGGCCAGCCGGACCACGCGGAGGACCTCGCCGGCGCGGTCCGGGTCGGTGATGCCGGCGTTCCAGTCCCGGCCCGTGACCGTCCCGGAGACGAGCACGTCGCCGCCGACGTTGACGCACCAGTCCGCGTGCCCGGCACTCCGGAGCAGTGCACCGGCCCCCTCGATCGCCGCGGCCTTGACGATGCCGGTCAGGTCGACGCTGCGGTCCGCGCGGTGGGGCTCGAACGCCCCGCCTGTCGCGTTCCGCCACGCGATCGCCCGGGCGTACATGTCCCGGTGCTCGCTGCTCGCCCGGGTCAGCGCGAGCCGCCCGTCGGCGACCTGCGAGGCGGGGGAGTCGGGCCGGTACCGGCTGTACTCGGCGTCCATCCCGGCGAACAGGCGCTCGACGTCGTCGAGCACGGCGGGGGTCGACTCCGTGCTGGCCCCGTCGACGTGCACGGAGGCGACGGTCCCCATGGTGTCGAAGACCCGGCGCACCTACATGCCCGCCTGGTCGAGTGCCGACTGCAGCGACTGGATGTACCCGTCGGAGGTGTACGTGGCTCCGCTGACCGTGTCGATCTGGGCGGACTGCGCGGTGAGGGCCTCCTGCCGCAGCACGGGCGCCGCCTGCGCACTGATCATCGACGAGCGCGGATCGTCGTCGGTGAGCTGCAGTGCCGTCACCTCGGTCAGCTTCCCGCCGGCGACGGTCACCTCGACCTGGACGTCGCCGTACCGGGTGCTGACCGCGGTGCCCGTGTAGGTGCCGTCAGCGGCGGACGAGCCGGAGCCGGAGCTCGCGTTCTCCGTCCCCGAGGTGCCCGTGCCGGTGGTCCCACCGGCCTGGGTCGTCGTCTGCGTGGCCTGCAGGCTCCCGGCCTCGACGCCGGCGGCGATGATCCCGAGGGACACCAGCGCGCCCCCGATCACGATGCGTTTCCTCACCAGTCGAACCGCTCTCGGTGCAGGTGGTCGACGGGGAGACCCGCGGCGAACGCATCGCGTTCGACGAGGTCGCTCCACCGTCCCGGACCACAGATGTACAGGTCGGAGTCGGCGAGGTCGGGGAACACCGAGCCCGCCCACACGCCGCGGGCCGTGTCGGACGCCGCCAACCAGCCGGCGGGTCCGGCACCGCGCGGGCCGATGCTCGCGAACACGCGGTGCCCGTGGAGGGCAGCCCAGTCGCGGATCTCGTCCCACAGGAAGGACTCCTGCTCGGAACGGCCGCGGAGCAGGATCGTGACGGCACCCGGAGGTGCGTCGAGCCGCTCCAGGAAGGCGCGCACCGGGGTGACCCCGATGCCGCTCGCCGCGACCGCGATCCGGGTGCTCGTCCGGGTCGCCTCGGTGAAGATGCCGTACGGGCCCGCGAAGCTCACCGGGGTCCCGTGCCGGAGCGCGGCGAGGTCCGCGCTGCCCCGGCCGAGTGCACGGACGGTGATCCGCATCGTCGTGTCCGTCGGCGCAGCGGACAGCGACAGCGGGTGCGCGTGCCACCAGGTCCCGCCCGTCCAGAACCGCCACATGAAGAACTGGCCGCCCGCCGCGCGCAGCCGGTCGAGGTCCCGCCCGCGGAGGTGCACGGACACCACGTCGGCGCCGACACGTTCGATGCGGTCCACCGTGACGCCGTGCCGGAGGCTCCGGAGCGCAGGCAGCCCGAACCGGAACACCGCGACGGACCCGAGCGCAACCACGTAGAGGACCACCCAGTACACGCGCTCCCAGCTCCCCGCGGCGAGGATCCCGCCCGCGGAGAGCTGGTGCGGGATCGCGACCCCCACCGCGACGTAGGAGAGCAGGTGGACGGCGTGCCACGCCTCGTACGGCAGCACACGGCGGACCGCGACGATCGACGTCCACACCACGGCGACGAACAGTGCGAGCCCGACGATCGCGAGCACCATGTCCGGGGTGTTCCAGAGCGCCACGGTCTCCGCCACGACGTTCGTGCCGTCCTCGAGCGAGTAGCCCACGATCAGGAGCACCGCATGTGCGAGGAGCAGGTACAGCGCCGGCTTGCCGAGCTTGCCGTGCTGCTGCATCGCGGCGTCGTGGCCGACGAGCCGGTCGACGAACGGCAGCCGCGCGGCGAGCACGAGCATCACGAGCACCAGGTCCGTGCCGACCAGCCCGGCGACGATCCCCGCGGCCGTGACCACGGGGCCGACGCCGGCCAGGTCGACGGTGCCGGAAGCCAGCCAGAGGGTGACGGCCATGGCGGCGGAGGCCCAGGCGGTGATGCCGAGCAGGTCCGCGACACCGCGACGGCGTGCGACGCGGCGCCGGTACGGCCGGTCGTGCGGCAGCGGGGGCCGGCTGCGCGCCGGCGGGCGCGTGGTCGGGCGGGGGGCTGCGGCGGTCATGGGGTCGATTCAGCCGCGCGGCGCTATGGGGAGGCTGTGGTGCTGCCGTGGGATTGCCGCGCGGTTCGTGCCGTCTTCCGATGTACCGGACGGCGCCGTCCGTAACGGTTGCGTAACGGCGCTTTGCGTCAAGACGTTTGACGTTCGTACGGTCACATCAATCGATTGACGAAGCCCGTCGATCGATCGACGTGAAGGAGCGCCATGCTGACGATGAAGGACATCGCCGCCCAGGTGGGTGTATCGGTGTCGTCCGTCTCGCTGGTGCTCAACGACCGTGACGCCGGGCGGGTCAACCGCGAGGTCGCGCAACGGATCCGTGAGCTGGCGGACGCGTTCGGGTACGTCCCGAACCAGCTGGCGCGGTCGCTGAAGTCGAAGCAGACGCAGACGATCGGGCTGGTGTCCGACCGGGTGGCGACCGTCCCGTTCTCGAGTGCCATGCTCGCCGGCGCGCAAGAGGCTGCCTGGCGTCGCGGGTACGTCCTGATGCTCGTCGACACCGGTGGGAACGAGGAACTGCAGACCCCGGCGGTGCAGTCGCTCCTGCAGCGCAACGTCGACGGGCTCATCGTCGCGGCGACGTTCCACCGCGAGGTCACGATGCCGGATGTCCCGACGTCGACGCCGGTCGTCCTGCTCGACGGACGTCCGGAGACGGAAGAAGCCAGCGCCGACTTCGTCGTGCCGGACGAGGAGCGCGGTGCGTACGACGCGGTCACGCACCTCGTCGAGGCGGGACACCGGCGCATCGGGTTCTGCAGCGTCAGTGCCTACCCGATCGCGGACGCCCTGCGCTCCCGCGGGTACCGGCGAGCCCTCGCCGACGCCGGACTCCCGGTCGATCCGGCGCTCGTCGTGACCGCCGAGGACGCCGCGACCCGATGTGCGATCGCTCCTGCGCAGCGCCTCCTCGACCGGCCCACAGCAGCGCGACCGACCGCGGTCTTCTGCTTCGGCGACCAGATCGCCATGGGCTTCTACCAGGTCGCCAGGTCCCTGGGCCTCGCGATCCCTACCGACCTCTCCATCGTCGGCTTCGACAACCAGGAGTTCGTCGCCGAAGCGCTGGAGCCCGGACTGACCACCATGCAACTGCCGCACCGCGCCATGGGGGACTGGGCGGTCGAGCGGATCCTCGCCCGGATCGACGGCTCCGTACCGCGGTCGGTCGCTCCCGCCGGCATGCGCATGCACTGCCCCCTGGTGATCCGCGGGTCGGTCGCACCGCCGCGCGATCCCCCCTGATCCCACCCCTCCGTCTCGACCCACTCGTCCACGCCGTGCGCCCTGCACGTCGTGCTGGTCGAGCGCGCCTCGGCGCATCCCGAAACGCCATCAGCAAAGGAGCTGCACCATGCACCGAACACCACACCGCCGATCACTGCGCATCACTGCCATCGCCACCCTCGCCCTCGCCGTTGCAGCGCTGACCGGGTGCAGCAGCGCCGGATCGGCCTCGGACGGCAAGACGTTCACGATCCTGCAGTACGAGGACAAGACGACCGCGCAGGGGCAGGGCTGGCAGCTCGCGCTCCAGATCTTCAAGAAGAAGCACCCCGACGTCGACGTCAAGTTCCAGACGACGAGCTTCGACGGGTTCCGGAAGAACGCGAAGCTCGTGCTCGGCGGCAACAAGGTCCCCGACGTGGTCGAGTTCAACAAGGGCAACGCCGACGGCGGTCAGTTGACCAGCCAGGGACTGCTGCAGGACCTCGACGACCAGGTCACGAAGTACGGGTGGGACGACAAGATCACCGGGTCGATGCAGTCGTTCGCGAAGTACGACGAGCAGGGCAAGGCCGGCAGCGGGAAGTGGTACGGCATCCCGAACGTCGGCGAGTACGTCACCTTCTACTACAACAAGGACAAGTTCAAGCAGGCCGGGATCACCGCCGAGCCGACGACCATGGCCGAGTTCGTCACCGACATGCAGAAGCTCAAGGGCGCCGGCACGACGCCGATCTCGTCCTCCGCGGCGGTGAACCAGGGCTTCAACCAGATGTGGATCTGGTACTCGCTCGTGTCGGCGGCCGCGGACCGGAAGCACATCGACGACTTCATGTTCCTCAAGGGCAAGGTCGACTTCTCGAAGGACCCGTGGAAGACCGGGACCGAGGAGTTCCAGGACTGGATCGACAAGGGGTACGTCGGGAAGGACCTGGGCGGCCTCAACTACGAGCAGGCGACGGTCAACTTCCTCAGCGGCAAGACGGGGATGCTCATCTGGAACAACGGCGTGTTCAGCCGGATCAAGGACCAGTCGACGTTCGGCTGGGGGTCCTTCACGCTCCCCGGTGCGTCCATGTCGATGGGCTCGTCCGGCCACCTCTGGGGTGTTCCCGCGAAGGCGGGCAACAAGGAACTCGCCTACGACTGGATCAACACCACGCTGAGCAAGCGCGTGCAGGACAAGATCGGCGAACTCGGTGGTCTGCCGCTCGCCGGTGACACGGACGCGATCTCCGACCCGGTGACGAAGGCGTACACGCAGCGCTTCGACGAGGTCGTCGCCGACGACACGCTCTCGTTCTACCCGGACTACCCGGTTCCCGGATTCCTGGACTTCATCCAGAACAACATGTCGGCGATGTCGAACGGCAACGAGACGGCGGACGAGTACCTCACCAAGCTGCAGCAGTTCTACGACGACGGCAAGAAGACCGTCAACCAGGGCTGAACCCGACCCCGTGGGGTGGGTGCCGTCGTGGCGCCCGCCCCACCTCCGAGGAGACCGCGATGACCGCACTCACGCAACGAACCACCGGATCTCCCGGCGTCCGACGCCGGGACCGCCAGCACTCGTACTGGTGGTACCTGGTGCCGATGATCCTCGGCACCCTCGCCATCGTCCTGCTGCCCTTCGCGATGAACGTCTGGTACAGCCTCTTCCAGTGGAAGGGCGGGCTCGCCCCGATGCGCTGGTACGGACTCGGCAACTACGTCGACCTGCTCGCCGACTCCCAGTTCTGGTTGGCGTTCAAGAACTCGGTGTTCATGATCGTCGGCATCGTCGTGGTGCCGACCCTGATCGGGCTCGTGCTCGCGGCGATGCTGTTCGACTACCTCGGCCGCGAGTTCGGACCGAAGGTCGCAGCGACGCTGCGCGCCATGTACTACCTGCCGCAGATCCTGCCGATCGCGGTCGCCGGGTTCGTCTGGAGCTGGGTGCTCGCGACCCAGAACGGGCTGCTCAACAGCGTCCTCGCCGTGTTCGGGGACAGCAATCCGCCCGACTGGCTCGGCAACCCGGACATCGCGATCTACGCCGTGATGCTCGTGCTCGTCTGGCTGCAGATCGGCTACCCGGTCGTGGTCTTCATGGCCGCGCTGCAGCGGGTCGACCCCGAACTGTACGAGGCGGCGTCGCTCGACGGCGCCGGGTGGTGGCGCCGGTTCACCGCGATCACGCTCCCGCAGATCCGGCCGGAGGTGTTCGTCGTGGTGATCACCGCCACCGTGGGCGCCCTCAAGGTGTTCGCTCCGATCCTCATCCTGACCGGTGGCGGACCGGAAGGCTCCACCGTCGTGCCGTCCTACTACTCGTACCGGAACTTCTTCGAGCTCTCGAAGGTCGGGTACGGCTCCGCCATCGCGACGGTCATGTCGATCGTCATCTTCGTCATCGCCGGCATCCTCATGTGGCTGCAGCGTCGCGATGCCGAGGGGAAGGAATCCGCATGAGCGCCCTCCTGTCCGAACCCACCGTGAGCACACCCGAGCAGCGCACGCCGGCTCCGCCGCGGCGGAGACGTGTGCGCAGGGGCCCTGCGCGATGGATCGTCCTGGCAGTGGCCGCGTTGTTCGCACTGCTCATGCTGGCGCCCCTGCTGCTCCTGGTCCTCAACGCCTTCAAGACCGGTGCCGACTACTCCGCGCACGGCCCGCTGGCCCTGCCCCGGCACCTCAGCATCGAGGCGTTCCAGCAGTACCTCGAGATCGTCGACTACCCGCGGGCGCTCGTGAACTCGGTCGTGATCTCCAGTCTGGTCGCGATCCTCGGGACGGCACTCGCACTGATCACCGCCTACGGGATCGGGATCGGTCGGATCCGCGGTCGCGGGTGGCTGCTCGCCGTGTTCCTCCTGGCGACGATGCTCCCGCAGGAGTCGCTGATCTACCCGCTCTTCTACGGTGCACAGGCGACCGGCCTCTTCAACACCGTGTGGAGCGTGGTGATCGTCTTCACCGTCCTGCAGGCGGCGTTCGGCACCTACCTGCTCTCGAGCGTCATGAGCACGATCCCGGAGTCACTGCTCGAAGCGGCGGCCCTCGATGGTGCCGGTCGCTTCCGGATCCTCTGGTCCGTCGTCTTCCCGGTACTCCGACCCACGCTGTCCGTACTCGTCGTCTTCTTCTTCGTCTGGACCTGGAACGAGTTCTACATCCCGCTCGTGCTCCTCACGGACCAGTCCGCGCAGACCGTGCCGATCGCCCTCGCGACCCTGCAGGGCCAGAACAGCATCAACCTGACCGCCCTGAACGCCGGGTCCCTGCTCTCACTGCTGCCGACCCTGGTCTTCTTCCTGATCTTCCAGCGCACCCTGAGCCGCGGCGTCACCGCCGGCGCGGTGAAGTGACCGCCCCGGAACCGACCACCAAACCGCTCTCGAACACCGGAGGCTCCATGCTCCCCACCATCACCGAACTCGCACCGCCCGCCGGCGTGCGGTCGCGGTCGATCAACGCCGAGAACCCCGCCGGGGCGTTCGGGGCCGCGGCGGCGGCGTCCTCCGCGCTCGGCCCGGGCCGGAAGGGCAGCGCGTGGTCGAGTCTGCCCGCCGGCGGCACGATCGACCTGGTCGACATCGACGGGCCCGGAGTGATCCGCCACATCTGGATCACCGTGGCGGACGCGACCGACGCCGGACCGTTCGTCCTCCGCGACCTGGTGCTCCGTGCCCACTGGGACGACGAGGAGACCCCGTCGATCGAGGTGCCCCTCGGCGACTTCTTCTGCAACGGCTTCGCGACCAGGGCCCTCGTCACGTCGGAGCCCGTCACGGTCGCGCCCACCGGCGGCATGAACAGCTACTTCCCGATGCCGTTCCGGAAGCACGCCCGGATCTCGCTGAGCAGCGAGCACGGCGCGGACCTCGAGCACGTGTTCTTCCAGGTCGACCTCACCACGGGTGACGAGATCGCCGAGGACACCCCCTACTTCCACGCGCAGTGGCGTCGGTCGAACGCGTCGACCGCACTCGGCGAGGACCACGTGATCCTCGACGGCGTGCAGGGGAGCGGGCGGTACGTCGGCACCTACGTGGCCCTCGCATCGCTGAGCAGGTTCTGGTGGGGCGAGGGCGAGGTGAAGTTCTTCATCGACGGGGACGACGACCTGCCGTCGCTCTGCAGCACCGGACTCGAGGACTACGCCGGGGGCGCGTGGGCGTTCCAGGACGAGCTCCGCTCCGATCCGGAACCGGTCCCGCTCACCTTCAGCGCGCCGTACTTCGGGTACCCCTTCTGCAGCAGCCGGGACACCACCGGAGCTGCGACCTTCCTGCAGGCCACCGCGCCGATGCACGCGCTGTACCGCTGGCACCTGCCGGACCCGATCTGGTTCGCGCGCGACCTCCGCGTGACGGTGCAGCAGATCGGGACGTGGGACCACGGGCTGTTCGAGCGTTCGGACGACATCAGCACCGTCGCCTACTGGTACCAGACGGAGCCGCACCGCCCGTTCCCGGACCTGCCCGCGGCAGCGGGTCGCGTCCCGAGGTGAGCACGTGATGGACGGGAGGCCCGGTGCCGGCCCGCACCGGGCCTCCCGTCCGCCCTGGTCACCACCGTCAGCCGTTCCTGGGAAGGTGGGCACATGAACCCCGTCGTCGTCATCGGTGAAGCACTCGTCGACGTGGTCGACCGGCCCGACGGCCGTGTCGAGCACCCGGGCGGCAGCCCGATGAACGCGGCGGTCGGGCTCGCGCGCCTCGGTGTGGCAGCCCGACTCGTGTGCGCGCTCGGCCACGACGAGCGGGGTGCGGTGATCCGCGCGCACGTCGGCGCGAGTGGCGTCGAGCTGGACGCGACCACGATCGACCGCACGTCCACCGCGGTCGCCACGATCGACGGGGACGGCGCTGCGACGTACGTGTTCGACCTGGACTGGCGACTGGATCCCGTGTCCGTCCCCGCGGGGACACCGATGGTCCACGTCGGGTCGATCGGTGCGGTGCTCGAACCGGGCGCCGCATCCGTGCTCGACGCGGTGCGGCGTCGCGCACCCGGGACGCTCGTGTCCATCGACCCCAACGTGCGCCCGTCGATCACGCCCGACGCAGCGGCGGTGCGTTCCGCGCTCGCACCGCTGCTCGCCGAGGCGGACGTCGTGAAGCTCAGTGACGAGGACGCCGCCTGGCTCTGGCCGGACCGGGACGTCGATGCGGTGCTCGACGGACTGCTGGACTCCGGCGCGACGGTGGCCGCCGTCACACTCGGGGGGAACGGGTGTGCGCTCGCGAACGCCTCGCGCCGCATCGTCGTCCCGGCACCCCGGGTCGAGGTGGTCGACGCGATCGGCGCGGGGGACTCGTTCACGGCCGGACTGCTCGACGGGGTCCTGGCTGCTGGGTCGACCTTCTCCGACGATCTCGAAGCGCTCGCTGCGCACGCGCTCGCCTGCGCTCGGGTGACGGTGTCCCGTCCCGGAGCCGATCCGCCGCGGCGGGACGAGCTGCCGGCCTGACCCGCGCTGCGCGGGTGGGCCTAGGGTGGCGGCATGTCGAAGGTCAGGGTGCACAACTTCGCGGTCTCGCTCGACGGGTACGGCACGGGGGCCGAGCAGTCGCTCGAGCGGCCGTTCGGCCACGCCGACGGTCGCCTCATGTCCTGGTTCGCGGCGACCGCGACGTTCCGCGCGATGCAGGGGGCACCGGGCGGGGAGACCGGCCTCGACGACGAGTACGCGCGGGCCTGGGGTCCCGGCATCGGCGTGGAGATCATGGGCCGGAACAAGTTCGGGCCCGAGCGGGGGCCGTGGACCGATGACGACTGGAAGGGCTGGTGGGGCGAGGACCCGCCGTTCCACACGCCCGTCGTGGTCCTCACCCACCACCCGCGCGAGACCCTGACCATGGCCGGCGGGACGACGTTCCAGTTCGTGGACGCAACGCCGGCGGAAGCGCTGGCCGTTGCCCGCGCGGCCGCTCCGGGAACCGACGTCCGCATCGGCGGCGGGGTCGAGACGGTGCGGTCGTTCCTGGCCGCCGACCTGATCGACCACCTCCACGTGGTGGTGGTGCCGATCGTGCTCGGGCGTGGGGAGCGGCTGTGGGACGGGCTCGAGGGACTGGAGGACCGGTTCGACATCAGGACCGAGGCGTCACCGTCGGGCGTCGTGCACCTGACGTTCGACCGGCGTGGCTGAGCGCACCGCCGGTCTCCGGGCTCGCCAGCCGTCGGGTCGCCTGCCTTCCGGCTCGCCGGTCGTCGGGTTCTCAGTCCTCGGGGATGACCCGTTCGAAGCGTGACGTGTCGGCGCCGTCCGGGTCGGGCCCGTTGCGGCGACCGGTGTCGAGGGCGTCGAGTGCGGCGAGTTCCTCGTCGGCGAGCGTGAAGTCGAACACCGCGAAGTTCTCCGCGATGCGACCCGGGTTCGTCGACTTCGGGATCGCGTTCCGACCCTGCTGGACGTGCCAGCGGAGCATCACCTGCGCCGGCGTCCTGCCGTGCGCTTCGGCGATCGCGCCGATCGTCGGGTCGTCCAGGACGCTCACCCGCTCGTCGCCGAAGCCCGGGTAGAACGTGATCCCGCCGATCGGGGACCACGCCTGGTCGAGGATGCCGTGCTCGGCGTCGGCGCGCTGGACGTCGGGCTGCGTGAAGTACGGGTGCAGCTCGACCTGGTTGAGCGCCGGGATGACGTCGGTCTGCTCGAGGAGGGAGCGGAGGTGGTGCGGCATGAAGTTGCTCACGCCGATCGCGCGGACCCGGCCGTCGGCGTACAGGCGCTCGAGTGCCCGGTACGCCTGCACCGTCCGGTCGAAGCGGTCGGGTGCGGGCTGGTGCAGGATCAGCACGTCGACCGTGTCGAAGCCGAGCTTGCGGGTCGCCTTCTCGAACGCGTGCAGGGTCTTGTCGTACCCGTAGTCGGAGACCCAGATCTTGGTCTCGATGACGATGTCGTCCCGGTCGACACCGGAGGCGCGGATGCCCTCGCCGACCTGGCGCTCGTTGCCGTACGCGGCGGCGGTGTCGATGTGGCGGTAGCCGACCTCCAGTGCGGTGCGCACCGCGTCGACCGTGTCCTCGGGGGAACTCTGGAAGACGCCGAAGCCGATCGGGGGGAGCTGGACGCCGTTGTTGAGCGTGATGTTGTCCATGTGTCCGACGCTAGGACCGCGACCGGCAGTGTGGAGGGCTCTGTCGGTACCTGTCTCCCCGGGGCGCCCTACTGCGCGTCGGCGCGCTGCCGGCCGGCGGCGGACGCGATCACGATCGTGATCGCCAGCAGCGCCGCGGGCACGAGCATCGCGACGCGCAACCCGAGGTGCTCACCGAGGAAGCCGAGTGCGGGCGGCCCGACGAGGAAGGCGATGTACCCGGCGGTGGCGACGACGGACACGCGCCGGTCGCCGTCGGTCGGGTGGTCGCCGGCCGCGGACACCGCCAGGGGGAAGCCGAGGGCGATGCCGAGCCCCCACACCACGGCGGCGCCGGCGGTCACGAACGGTGACGGGGAGACCACGACGACCAGCACCCCGACGACGCCGACCACGGCGCACGCGCGCACCACGGCGCCGCGGCCGAACCGGGTGACCAGCGGCGTCCCGGCGGAGCGGCCGATGAGCATGGCGAGCGCGAAGCCGGTGAAGACGAGGGAGCCGAGGACCTCCGGGGCGTCGTGGTCGCTCGTCATGAGGAGCGGGAGCCAGTCGCTCGCGGCACCCTCGGCGAACGCCATCGCCAGCGTGATCACCGCGATGAACACGAGCTGCATGGTGACGACCGACCTGCGGATGGTGGTCGTCGACCGCGGCGCATCGACGTCGACGGCGGGTTCCGCTCGGGGCAGCGGCCGGAGGTTCGTCGCCGCGAACGCCGCGAGGCCCGCCATCACGAGCGCGGCGATCGGGAGGTGCACGATGACCGGGACATGGGCGGCGGTCATCGCGATGCCGACGATGCCGCCCGCGACCGTCCCCAGGCTGAAGCACGCGTGCAGCACCGGGACGACCGGGCGGTCGGTGAGCCGCTCGACCGCGGCGGCCTCGACGTTCAGGCCGATCTCCGCGACCCCGGCGCCGAAGCCGACCAGGAACAGGCCGGCCCAGACACCCACGGTGACCTGCGCCGGCGCGGACAGCCCGACCAGCAAGATCCCGACCACCGGCAGGGCTGCGCCGACGAGGACGAGTGGGCGGGTCCCGAGCCGGCGGATGAGCGCGCCTGCGCTGAGGATCCCGAGCATCGAGCCGATCGAGAGCCCGAAGAGGACGAAGCCCATCGCCTCGATCGACGCGCCGAGGTCCTCACGGACGGCCGGCGTCCGGGTGACCCAGGACGCGATGCCGAACCCGGTCATGGTCGACGTCGCGAAGAGCGCCAGACGGTGTCGTCGGGTCGAGGGCGGCGCCGCCGTGGTGTCCACGGCACCACTCTCCCACAGCGGGTCACGCTGCCGGGGGAGCAACCTCGTCGACGGCGGCCAGGCCGTTCAGTGTGCGGGGGTACCCGATGAAGGGCACCAGCACGGTGAGGACGTCGAGCAGATCGGCCCGGGTGTTCCCGACGTGCAGGTTCGCCGCGACGTGGCCCTTGACCTGGTTGTCGGCGCCGCCGAGCCCGACGAGCATCGCGAACGTCAGGAGTTCACGCGTCCGCACGTCGAGTCCGGTGCGTGTGTAGTGGTCCCCGAAGCAGTTCGCCGACAGGAACCGCTGGAAGTGCACGGCGTCCGCCGGGGCGTTCGCGTACATCGCGTCCACGCGGTCGCCCACGATCGCGGTCTGCTCGGCCCTGCCGACGTCGAACCGGGTCTCGGGCGTGGTGGTCGACTGGCCGGGCAGCGGCAGCTCGACGCCACGGGCGGTGAGGACCTCGTTCGTGATGTGCAGGAAGTCCACGACCCGGGCGATGCCGACGTACGCGACCGCCTGGTACACGACCTCCTTCACCTCGACCGGGGTCACCTCGTTGTCCAGTGCGGCCCCGAGCAGCACCCGGAACTCGTGCTGCGCGCCGACGGCGATCACGGCACCGAGCTGGACGACGAGCCGGTGGTGGCGGCTGATCGATGCCGCACGGAGCGTCTCGTCGAACGCGAAGTCGTCGAAGGAGGCCACGAACTCGGGGTCGGTCTCGGCGAGCGTGGAGCGGTGGGCGGGGAACAGGGTGTCGTGCTCGCGTCGTGCGGCGTCGTTCGCTGGCATGTCCGCCACGCTACGAGCGCCCGGCCCCGCGAGGGGTGCTCTGCCGGTACACGGAACGGCCGGGCACAGCTCGATCGACGCGCCGCCGCCCGCGCACAGGCACCGCCTGCCAGGCTCTGAGGTCCATGGAACTCATCGCACCCGAACTCGTCGTCGTGCTCGCCACGGCGATCGCGGTCGCAACGGCCGTCTCCGGGCGGCTGCGCATCGCTCCGCCCGTCCTGCTCCTGGCCTTCGGCGCCGGCATCGCCTTCATCCCCGTGTTCACGAAGGTCGAACTCCCCGCCGACGCGGTGCTGCTCCTGTTCCTGCCCGCGCTGCTCTACTGGGAGAGCCTGACCATCTCGCTCCGGGAGATCCGCGCGAACTTCCGCGGGATCCTGCTCATGGGCACCCTGCTCGTCGTGCTGACGGCCGGCGGGGTCGCGACGCTCCTGCACCTGCTCGGGATGCCGTGGGGTCCTGCGTGGGTGCTCGGTGCGGCCGTCGCGCCGACCGACGCTACGGCGGTCGGTGCGCTGACCCGGTCCCTGCCGCGGCGGAACACGACGGTGCTCCGCGCCGAGAGCCTCGTGAACGACGGTACGACCCTCGTCATCTACGGCATCGCGGTGGCGGTGACCGCGGGGGAGCAGACGCTCACCGTGTGGAACGTCTCCGGCATGCTGCTGCTGTCCTACGTCGGCGGCATCGCGGCGGGGCTGTTGGTGTCGTGGCTCGGGATGCTCGTGCTCCGACGCGTGGACGCGGTGCTGCTGGAGAACCTGCTGACGCTCCTGGTGCCGTTCGTGGCGTTCCTCGCTGCCGAGGCGATCGGGGCCTCCGGCGTGCTGGCCGTCGTCGTGGCGGGGCTCGTCGTGAGTCAGGTCGCCCCGAAGCTCGACCGCGCCGAGACCCGGCAGCAGGTCCGGTCGTTCTGGTCCTTCGCGACGTTCCTGCTCAACGGTGCGCTGTTCGTGCTCGTCGGGATCGAAGCGACGATCTCGGTGCGGGCACTCGAAGGGCACGAACTGCTCGTCGGCCTCGGCATGATCGGACTCGTCTCACTGGCCGTCGTGGTGCTCCGCTTCGCCTTCCTCAACCTGTCGTGGGGTGCGGTCCGGCTCGTCACCCTGCGGACCGGGGGTTCACCGCGCGAAGGACACCGCGACCGCGTGGTGAGCGGCTTCACCGGGTTCCGCGGCGCGGTGTCGCTCGCGGCGGCGGTCGCGGTGCCGCGGATGGTGGAGAGCGGCGCTGCGTTCCCGGACCGGGACCTCATCGTCTTCGTCGTCGCTGGCGTGGTCGTCGTGACGATCGTTGGACAGTCGCTCGTCCTCCCCGCGGTGGTGCGGTGGGCGGACTTCGGCGGCAGTCACGAGGTGGTCGAGGAGCGTCGGCTCGCGGAACGTCGGGCCATCGAGGAAGCGCTCGAGGCGCTCCCGAAGCTCGCCAAGCGCTCCGGTGTCGACGACGAGGTCGTGCAGCGCATCCGCGCCGACTACGAGGGGCACCTGGCGCTCGTGCGGGCCGAGCAGAGCGACGACGACGAGCACCCGCTCCTGCAGCAGCGCGGCGCCGCGGTCGAACTGGAGCTCGCGCTCGTGCGGCTCAAGGCGTCGACGGTGCTCCGGATGCGGGACGACGGCGACATCGACGACCTCGTGCTCCGCCAGGTCCGTGCCGAGTACGACGCCGAGGAGACCCGCCTGCTGCGCCAGGGCGAGCGCGACTGACGCAGCACCGGCACCGGCACTGGCAGCGGCACCGGCACTGGCGGCAACGCCGCCGCGCCGCGGCTCAGCGGCCGGCGCGCAGCGTCCCGCGGACGACGGAGTCGCCCGAGTGCGCGGGGTCCCCGTCGTCGGGCTCGGCGGACACGTCGACCACCGGGTAACGCGACGGGTCGACGCCCGTCGGTACCGTGAACCGACCCCGGTCGCCGTCGAGGAACCCGACACTGACCAGGCCCGACAGGTCGCCGCGCATCATCCAGACCTCGCGGAGCGGTGCGTCCCCCTCCGCCGCGCGCGGGTCGACGTCGATCACGAGCGTGAGCCGCCCGTCGCTCCCGCGCTCCAACGCAGCGCTGCCCTTCGCGCCGGTCCACCCGGGGAGCGGCGCGAGCGCGGTGCGGGAGACCACGGCGGCGTCGGTGGTGGGCTGGTCGGGGCGGCTGCCGAAGGCGAACGCCCCGATGCCGAGTCCGAGCACGAGCCCGACGACCCCCGTCGCCGCGGTGACGAGCAGGACGGTGCGGCGACGGAGCCGCGCGACACGGCGGCGCGGCGCGACGTCGGGCACGGCCGCACCAGGAGCGGCATGCGCGGCAGCAGCGGCAGGCGCAGCAGCAGCGGCGGGCTGCTCCTCGAAACCGAGCTCGGTCGCGATGCGATCCCACACCCGGGGCGATGGCGGCTCGAGGTCGACCCCGTGCGAGGACTTCGCGAGCGTCACCACCCGCCGGAGGTCGGTCAGCTCGCCACGGCACTCGGCACACCCGGACAGGTGCTCCGCTTCCGCCCCGGAGGGCCCGACGTCGCCGATGGCGAGCAGCGCGAGGGTCTCCTCGTCGATGTGGGTCATTCGATCACCTCCAACCTCGTTCGGAGCCGAGCCAGTCCGCGACGGATGTGACTCTTGACGGTGCCGAGCGGCAGCCCGAGCCGTTCGGCGATCTCACGGTGGCTGAGTTCCTCGTAGAACGCCAGTCGCAGCACCGTCCGGGGGACCTCGTCGAGCCGGTCGAGCTCCCCGGCGACGAGCATCCGTTCGGCCAGTCCGTCGGTGTCGTCGGTCGTTTCGGGGGTCGTCGCCTCCGAGTCGGCGACGGCGTGGGCGAGCCGTGCACTGCGGGCACGGTCGGCGTGGGCGTCGGCGATGCAGTTCCGGGTGATCCCGACGAGCCACGCGCCGAGCGGTGCGCGTTCCGGATGGTAGGTGTCGCGATGCCGCCAGGCCCGGACGAAGACCTGCTGGGTGACGTCCTCGGCCGCTGCGACGTCCCCGAGGGACCGCAGGGCCAGGGTGTGCACGAGGGCCGACCACCGTTCGTAGACCGCCCGGAGGACGCGCTCGTCACCGCTGCCGAACGCGTCGGCGAGGTCGCTGTCGTCGGGTGTGGTGGTGGTCACGTCGTCGTGATGCCTTCCGGGGGCCACGGGGCTCCTGTCGCGATGCTAGTTCGTCGGCGTCGCGGTGACCACGAGGTTGCTCAGGTAGTGGTGCGTCGTCGTGTCGAAGTCGCCGCCGCAGGTGACGAGCACGAGCCGTCGTGGCCCGTCCCGGTCGAAGATGCTCGGCCATGGCACCCCGGTCTTCCGGAGCAGGGAGACCGTCGTGACGGCGTACTGCGTGGTCGTGCCGGCGGCGTCGGTGAGGGTGATCGGCGTCCCGGCGGGGACGTCGACGAGGTGCGCGAACGGGCCGATCCCGTACCCGACCGCGTCGACGTGTGCGGCGATGACGGTGGACCCGGTGCCCGAGGCGGGGCCGGCGCCGTACCGGTACCACCCGGCGACGGCGGGGTCCGACGGCAGGGCCATCTCGCCGGTCGCGTCGACACCCTCCGGTCGGACCGGTTGGTCGATGCCGACCCGGTCGACGGTGATCCGCACCGGGGCGGCGACGGTGGGGACGTCGTCGGGGAGCGCGGCGTCGTGGCGGGGGACCGCTGATGAGAAGGCGGACGGCGCCGCCGACGAGGAGGCGGACGGCGCCGCCGACGAGGAGGCGGACGGTGCCGCCGACGGGACGACGGTCGGGAGCGGGTGCTCGCCGGGGACCCGATCCGCCGACGAGCACCCGGTGAGGCAGGCCAGGACGACGGTGGCGGCAAGGGGGATCGCCACCGCCGTCCCGACCCTCGTGCGCACGGTCAGGGCCGTGCGTTCCGTGCGGCGACGGTCGCGCGTCGTCGCAGGACCACGAGCACCAGCCCGGCGAGGAGGACGGCTGCGCCGCCGATCGCGAGCGGGGTGGTGTCGGAGCGGTTCGTCGCGACGAGTCCGGCGTTCCCGGCCGGCACGCCGTTCGGGTCACCGCCGAGTCCGGTCACGGTCTGGGTGGCGAGCGCCAGGTTCTTGTCGTCGAGGCTGCCCCAGGCGTACACGATGGTGTCGGCGCCGGCCTGCACGGCGACGTCCGCCGGGCCGATCACCGGAGCGGTCGTGCCGGTCGCGGCCACCGTGGCCGAGACGGTCCCGGCCGCGAGCACCAGTGCCTTCTCGTCCGGGTTGGACAGGTTCGACACGACGGCCTTCCCGCCGGCCAGCACGTCGACCGCGGGTGCTGCGGCGACGTGCCGGACGACGAGCCGACCCTGTCCCGCGGGGACCGCGGAGGTGTCGTTGGTGAAGACGGTGGCGGTCGGGTCACCGTCGGCCTTCAGGTGGGCGACGGCGGTGTAGTTCCCGCCGGCGGTGAAGGAGACGTCGGCCGGGCCGATGATCGGCTTGGAGTCGTCGGTGGCGTCACTCGCGGTGATCGCCAGGGTGTGGGCACCCGAGGGGACCATCATCGGGCCGGCCATGGTGCCCGGCGTGAAGTCGTCGAGTGCGCGGGCGCCGTCGAGGTACACGTCGACGGTTGTGCCGGGGACGGCGTGCAGGACGGAGAGCGTGGCGTCGCCGGCGGCCGCAGTTGCGGCGGTCGCGGGGACCACGAGCGCGAGCGCCGTGAGCAGTGCACCGGCGCCGATGCCGGTGACGAGGTTCTTCCGCATGGTGTTCCTCCTGGATCGGGTGGAGACGTCGTCATCGACGCTCACCTCCACTACCGGCCGGGGACCCCGCCTGGATGCACCCGTGCACACGAACGCGCTTACGGCCACCGGGCTCCGGCCGATAGAGCGCACTGACCACCCACGGACGGGTGGTCGGACACCCTGCCCCACGGACGGCGGCGGGGACGAAGAACACCAAGGACGGGCCATGATCGTCGTCACACGACTCAACGGCAGCGGATTCGCTGTCAACCCCGATCTCGTGGAGCGCATCCAGGAGACGCCGGACACGACGCTCATCATGGTCGACGGCGCGAAGTACATCGTCCGCGAGTCGATGGCCGAGGTCATCGAGCGGATCGCCGCGTACCGCGCCCGCATCGTCACGATGGCCTACGGCGCCGAGCCCCGCACCGTGACCGGCACGACCGGCCCCCAGCCGACGCTCGCCCCGGTCGCCCCGATCCGTGCGCAGGACGGGGGTCGCTGAGATGGACATCGCGACGATCGTCGGCATCCTCCTGGCCTTCGGTGCCCTCTTCGGCATGGTCGAGATGGAGCACGTGGAGATCTCCGGGCTGTTCCTCCCGGCGCCGATGTTGCTCGTGTTCGGCGCCACCATCGGCTGCGGCATCGCGAGCACCACGCTGAAGGACGCCATCGCGAGCTTCAAGGCCGTGCCGAAGGCGTTCACCGGCAAGGTCACCCCGCCGGCGTCGGTCATCGACGACGTCGTGGGCCTGGCCGAGACCGCCCGCGCGAACGGGCTCCTCGCGCTCGAGCAGGAGGCCGACAAGCACGACGACCCGTTCATGAAGAAGGCGCTGCAGAACATCGCGGACGGCACCGACGGCGACGAGCTCCGGATCCTGCTCGAGGACGAGATCGAGTCCAACGCCGCCCCGGTCCGGAGCGCGAGCGCGTTCTTCATGGGCCTCGGCGGGTTCGCACCGACCGTCGGCATCATCGGCACCGTCGTGTCGCTGACCCACGTGCTCGCGAACCTCGGCAAGCCGGACGAGCTCGGTCCCCTCATCGCGAGCGCCTTCGTCGCGACGCTCTGGGGTCTCCTCACCGCGAACTTCCTCTGGCTGCCGATCGGCGGCAAGCTCCGCAAGCTCGCGCAGCTGGAGTCCGACCGCCAGACGCTCCTGATGGAGGGGCTCCTCGCAGTCCAGGCCGGCAGCCAGCCCCGCCTCCTCGGTGAGCGGCTCAAGGCGATGGTCCCGCCCGCGGCGCGCAACGACCCGGCGGCGGCCAAGGGCAAGGGCGGCAAGGGCGGGAAGAACGCCGACGACGCCGACGACCAGCAGCTGGCGGCCTGAGCATGAGCGCGAACCCCCGCGGGCACGGACGCGGTCGCGGCGGCCGGAAGAAGGGCGGCCACGACGAGGCCGAGCACCCCGACGAGCGCTGGATGGCGTCCTACATGGACATGATCACGGTGCTGATGTGCATGTTCCTCGTGCTCTTCGCGATGTCCACCGTCGACCAGCAGAAGTACATCGCGCTGAAGACGTCCCTCGCCACCGGGTTCGGTGAGGTCGAGACGAAGAAGGTCGACACCGCCAGCGGCACCGTCGTGAAGAAGAACGAGGTCACGGACGGCAAGGGCTACTCCGTCGACGACGCGAAGGCGGACCACTCCACGGCCGCGTCCGGAGCGGAGGACACCAACGCCGATCCCGCGTCGACGGTGGTGCCGGCGACGGCGACCAAGCAGGACGTCGCCGCAGCGGAGAAGGAGCTCGACGACCTGAAGGCGATCCAGGAGGCGATCACCGGGAACCTGGACGAGATCGGGCAGACCTCGAACGTGCAGTTCACGGTCGACGCCCGCGGGCTCATCGTCCGGCTCGTCGGCAGCGAGACGTACTTCGGCACGAACAGCGCGGACCTCTCCGACCAGGCGAAGCGGATCATGGACGCGATCGCCCCGGTGCTGAAGACCGCGCACCACGACGTCAGCGTCGAGGGGCACGCGGACCAGCGGAACTCGACCGCGCCGTACGCCACGAACTGGGAGCTCAGCGCGGCCCGCGCGACCGGGGTGCTCCGCGACCTGGTCGAGCGGGGCGGGATGCCGGGGGAGCACATCCAGAGCGTCGGCTTCGGGTCGAGCCGGCCGCTCGCGAAGGGCGGCACCGACGCGGACCTCGCACTGAACCGCCGGGTCGACATCGTGGTGCTCTCGAACCAGGACCAGGACGTCAGCAAGCTGATGCCGGCACTGGCCGCCGCGCAGGACGGAGCAGCGACGGGCTAGGGAACACGACCGCCCCAGAACGGGGTACAGCACTGACGGGTGGTACTCAGCGAACCGATAGACCCACCCGTGACCGAGACCCTGCCAGCGCCCGAGGTGTACGACTTCGCGCGCCCGTCGACGCTCGCCCGCGAGCACGCCCGGGTGCTCGAGCTCGCCTTCGAGACGTTCGCCAGGCAGTGGGGCACGCAGCTGACCGCGAAGGTCCGCGTCGTCAGCCAGGTCACCTGCGAGCAGGTGCAGATGATGACGTACGACGAGTACGCCGCGTCGCTGCCCGCGCTCACCGGCATGGCACTCCTGCCGATCGCCGACACGACCCCGAAGGGCGTGCTGCAGGTCCCGCTCGACGCCGCCCTGACCTGGGTGTCGCACGCGCTCGGCGCCTCGAAGCCGCTGCCGACCCCGGAGCGCACCTTCACGCCCATCGAGCAGGCCCTGGTCCGGAAGATCGTCGAGGACGCCCTCGACGACCTCCGCTACTCGTTCGGCGGGCTCCTCGCCCACGACGTCACGGTCGGCGGGTTCCAGTACAACAGCCAGTTCGCCCAGGCCGCCCAGAAGGGCGACCTGATGATCGTCGCGTCGTTCAGCATCCGCGTCGGGGACCGGATCGCCCCCGGCACGCTCGCGCTCCCGGCGGAAGCGATCCTCCCGCAGCTCGGAGAGGCCGCCGCGTCGGTGTCCGCCGCCGACGCCCGCGCGCTCCTCGACGCGCAGCTCGCCGGCGTCCCGGTGGGCGTCTCGCTGCGCCTCGCCCCCGCGACGGTGCTGCCGTCGCAGGTCCTGCGACTCGCCGTCGGCGACGTGCTGCCGCTGCCGCACCCGCAGCACCGCCCCCTCACCATCACGGTCGACGGCGAGCCCGTCGGCACCGCCGCCGTCGGCGCGAACGGGTCGCGCCTCGCCGGGATCGTCGTCACCACCACATCGGAGCCCCTCGCATGACCGCCACCACCACCCTCCACTCCGGTGCCGCCGAGGCACTCGTCGCGCAGCTCCCGACGGCGGCTCCCCTCCGCGCGCTGACCATGCCGGGAGGCTCGACCCCCGCCGTCCTGGAGGCTGCGGTCGACGGTGTGGTCGCGTCCTTCGTCGGTGGCCTCTCCGCGGACGTCGCGGTGGTCCTGACGGACCTCGACGCGATCGCCGCGGCCGGTGGCACCGACCACGGTCTGGTCGCCGTCACCGACGTGCTCCGCCCGTCGCTCGAGGCCGCCGCGTCGGTCCTCGGCGTCGGGGTCCTCGGCGAGGCCCGCCGCGAGTCCGCCGCGTCGCTGTTCGCCGACCCGGAGACGGTCGTCTTCGAGCTCACCGCCGGTGGCCTGCCCGGTGGCTGGTTCGCCATCCGGATCCGGGAGAACGGCACCATCGGCACGCCCGCGGCGCCGGCGGCGTCGATCCCGACCGGGAACCTCGGTCGGATCAACAACGTCGAGATGACCCTGACGGTGGAGATCGGCCGCACCCGGATGTCCGTCCGCGACGTCCTCGGCATGGAGCCGGGCGCCGTCGTCGAACTCGACCGCTCGGCCGGCGCGCCCGCCGACGTCCTGCTCAACGGCCGGCTCATCGCGCACGGCGAGGTCGTCGTCGTGGACCAGGACTACGCCGTCCGCATCACCAAGATCCTCGACGTCGCCGAGACGGTCTGATCCGTCGTGGACACGCTCGTCATCACCCTCCGCGTCGCGCTCTCGCTCGGCGTCGTGCTCGCCCTGATGTGGGTGCTGCACCGCCGCGTGTCCAAGGGGCAGCTCGGCTGGACCAAGGCGAAGGGCCGTCGGTCCGCCGCCGTGGAGGTCGTCGCCCGGCAGGGGATCGGTGGCAAGGCGAGCGTCGTCGTGGTGGACGTCGAGGGTGAGCGCCTGGTGCTCGGCGTGACCGAGCACGGCGTGAGCCTGCTCACGAGCGGTGCCGCGCCCGCGCCGGAACTGACCATCGTCACGGGTCCCGTCGTGCTGCCGAGCGTGCCGCGACCCGTCGCGCCGGAGCCGACCGCCCCGGCCGCGTCCGCCGACGCGTTCCGTGCCGAGCTGGACAAGCAGGACCAGGCCGCACCCAGCCTCCCGTCCGAGCTCCCGATGCGTCCCCGCAACCGCAGCCGACGCGCCGTCGCCGTCCCCACTTCCGCGCAGCTGCAGGGCTCGATCCTCTCCGTGGACACCTGGCGCCAGGCGGCTGCCGCCGTGCGCAACCGGCGGGCCGGGTGACCGCCGCGCGGACCGGGCGTCTGCTGCTGCTCGCCGTCCTCGGCGTGGCGATGGTCGCCGGGTTCCTGATGCTGACGGCGACCGGTGCGCATGCGGCCGGCGTCGTCGAGCCGACCGCGCCGGCCACCCCGACCGCCCCTGCCACGGGCGGCTTCTCGGTCAGCGTGAACGGTCCGGACGGCGCGCCGTCCTCCGCCGTCGTGACGCTCATCGGCATCACGCTGCTCAGCGTCGCACCGGCGCTGCTGCTCATGATGACGTCGTTCACGAAGATCTTCGTCGTCCTCGCGATGACCAGGAACGCGCTCGGTCTGCAGTCGATCCCGCCGAACCAGGTGATCGCCGGGCTCGCGCTCTTCCTGTCGCTGTTCGTGATGGCACCCGTGATCGGGCACATCAACGACGACGCGCTGCAGCCCTACCTCGCCGGGCACCTCGACTTCCAGCAGGCCGTCGACATCGGCACGAAGCCGCTCCGGACGTTCATGCTGCACCAGACGCGGGACGAGGACCTGGCGCTGATCACCCGTGCCGCGGGACTCGCGAACCCGAAGGACCTCGACGCGGTCCCGATGACGACGGTGATCCCGGCGTTCATCATCTCCGAGCTCCGGAGCGCGTTCATCATCGGGTTCGTCATCTTCATCCCGTTCCTCGTCATCGACCTCGTGGTCTCCGCGGCGCTGATGTCGATGGGCATGATGATGCTCCCGCCGGTGATGATCTCGCTGCCGTTCAAGATCCTGCTGTTCGTGCTCGTCGACGGGTGGGGGCTCATCATCAAGTCGCTCATCGAGAGCTACCAGGTGGTGCACTGATGGACCAGCAAGCCGTCATCGACCTCGTCCTGCAGGCGCTCCTCGTCGCGGGGAAGCTCGCTGCCCCCGTCCTCGTGACGTCCCTCGTGGTGGGCTTCGCCATCTCGCTCTTCCAGTCCGTGACGCAGATCCAGGAGGTCACGCTCTCCTTCGTGCCGAAGGCCCTCGCGGTCGCGATCGCGCTCGTGGTCTGCGGCAACTGGATGATCTCGGAGATGATCGGGTTCACGCACTTCGCGTTCGACCAGATCCCGAAGCTCCTCGGGGTCGGCTGATGGAACTGGCCATCGACTTCGACTCCCTCGAGGGCACGATGCTGGCCGGGGTCCGGATGATCGCGTTCTTCCTCATCGCGCCGCCGTTCTCGTACAAGGCGTTCCCGAACACCGTGAAGCTCATCCTCGCGCTGGGGCTCGCCATCGGCGTCGCACCGCGGGTGACCGCCGGGTACGTCTCGCTCGACACGGGCCCGTTCCTCGTGGCCCTCGTCACACAGCTCGTCGTCGGTCTGGTGCTCGGGTTCCTCGTGTACCTGGTGTTCGCGGCCGTGCAGTCCGCCGGTGCGCTCATCGACCTGTTCGGCGGGTTCACGCTCGCGCAGGCATACGACCCGCAGTCCCAGGTGAACGGTGCGCAGTTCACCCGGCTGTTCCAGATGGCGGCGCTCGCGCTGCTGTTCGCCTCGGGTGGGTACCAGCTGATCGTCGGCGGCCTCGTCCGGTCGTTCGACGCGGTGCCGCTCGTCACCTCCGACGGGCACGTCGGGTCGTTCGCGCTCGGTGGGGTCGCCGGCCTCCTCGTCGCCGCGCTGTCCCAGATGTTCCTCGCGACGCTGCAGATCGCCGGCCCGCTCGTCGTCGTGCTCTTCCTCGCCGACGTCGGCCTGGGGCTCCTCACCCGGGTCGCGCCGGCGCTCAACGCCTTCCAGATGGGCTTCCCGATCAAGATCGGCCTGACCGTCATCTTCGCCGGGGCGCTCTTCATGGCGCTGCCGTCCGTCGTGTCCAGCCTGACCGGTGACGCCGTGCAGGCGATCACGGGGAGGGGGTGAGCATGTCCGACAGTGGTGAGAAGTCCGAGAAGGCCACATCCAAACGGATGAAGGACGTCTACAAGAAGGGCCAGCTCGGCCGTTCCCAGGACCTCGGCGCGTGGATCGGCATCGCCCTCGCGGCGCTCATGGTCCCCGCGACCATCGGCCGGGCCGCGGCGGCCGGGCAGTCCCAGCTCGACGGCGTGCGGCTGGTCATCGCGGACCCGACGATCGGCACGATGCGCGGAGTGTTCGACGACGCGATGGGCTCGATCGGCGCAACGATCGGCCCGATGCTCCTCGTGGTGCTCGTCGGCGTCACCGCGGCCGCCGTCGCGCAGGGCGGCGTGCACTTCCGCTCCCTCGCCCCGACCCCGGAGCACTTCGACCCGATCCAGGGCATCAAGCGGGTGTTCGGCACGCAGGCGCTGTGGAACGGGCTGAAGGCCCTCGTGAAGACGGCCGTCGTCGGCCTCGTGCTCTGGTTCGCCGTGCAGGGACTCGTCCCGGTCCTGATGACCAGCGGCTCGCTGCCCCTGTCCGCCGTGCTCTCCGCCGCCGGCGCCGGTGCCGGCACCCTGCTCCGCGCGGCGATCGCCGCCGGGCTGGTGCTCGCCGCGCTGGACGTGTTCGTCGTGATCCGCCGGAACCGGAAGCGCACGATGATGACCAAGCGTGAGGTCAAGGACGAGAACAAGTCCGCCGAGGGCGACCCGCTCGTCAAGGGGCAGCGCCGCTCCCGGCAGCTCGCGATGAGCCGGAACCGGATGATCCAGGCGATCCCGGGCGCCGACGTCGTGATGACGAACCCGACGCACTACGCGGTCGCGCTCAAGTACGAGCCGGGCAAGTCCGCGCCCCGCGTGGTCGCGAAGGGCGCCGGTCCGGTGGCGTCCCTGATCCGCGAACGCGCCGAGGACGCGCGCGTGCCGATCGTCCGCGACGTGCCGCTCACCCGGGCCCTGCACGCCGCGTGCGAGCTCGGGCAGGAGGTCCCCGTCGACCTCTACACGCCCGTCGCCCGGGTGCTCTCCTTCGTGATGGCGCTCAAGGCGAAGGGGGCAGCCGCCGGTACCCACGCTCCGCCACGGCCGACCACGCCGGACGAGGTCGCCACGGTCATCGACCCGGCCACCCTGACCGGGGACCTCCGGCCCCGCAAGCTCCGTCCGTCCCGCACGACCCCGTCTCCCGAAGAGGTGCCAGCATGAACCGCAAGGACCTGCCGAAGCTCGCCGTCCCGGTCTTCATCGTCGGCATCATCCTGCTGCTGATCCTGCCGGTGCCGTCGTTCCTGCTCGACTTCCTGATCATCTGCAACATCCTGCTGGCGCTGGTGATCCTGCTCACGACGCTGTTCGTGAAGAAACCGCTCGACTTCTCGGTGTTCCCCTCGCTGCTCCTCGTCGCGACGCTGTTCCGGCTCGGCCTCAACGTCGCGTCGACGCGGCTCGTCCTCGGCGAGGGCTTCGCCGGCGACGTCATCCAGGCCTTCGGACACGTCGCCGTCTCCGGCTCGATCATCATCGGCGCGGTGATCTTCCTCATCCTCATCGTCATCCAGTTCGTCGTCGTGACGAAGGGTGCCGAGCGCGTCGCCGAGGTCGGCGCCCGCTTCACCCTCGACGCGATGCCGGGCAAGCAGATGGCGATCGACGCGGACCTCAACGCCGGGCTGATCACCGACGCCCAGGCCAAGGAGCGCCGCGCGTCGGTGTCCGCCGAGGCCGACTTCTACGGCGCGATGGACGGCGCGTCGAAGTTCGTCAAGGGCGACGCGATCGCCGGCATCCTGATCATCGTCATCAACCTCGTCGGCGGCATCGCGATCGGCATGCTGCAGAACGGCCTCTCGGTCACCGACGCGCTCTCGAAGTACGGCATCCTGACCATCGGCGACGGGCTCGTCACGCAGATCCCGGCGCTCCTGATGGCCGTGTCCACGGGCATGATCGTGACCCGCTCCGGCGCCGAGTCGGAGATGGGCTCGTCCGCGGCCGCGCAGCTCGGGCAGTCCCGGAACGCGCTGATGATCGCCGGTGTGGCGGCGATCGCGATGGGCTTCATCCCCGGGATGCCGATCGTGCCGTTCCTGCTCGTCGGCGCGACGCTGCTCTTCACCGGGTGGCGCATCGGGCAGAACGCCGCCCGAGCGGAGCAGACGGCCGCGCAGCAGGAGGCCCTCGCCGCTGCGGCACCATCCGGCGACACCCCCGAGGACCTCATCGAGCAGATGCGCGTCCATGCCCTCGAGATCCTCCTCGCACCCGACCTGGTCGACATGGTGTCCGGCGCGTCCGACGACCTGCTCGGCCGTGTCCGGGCGCTCCGCCGGAAGATCGCGCTCGACATGGGCATCGTCGTCCCGCCCGTCCGCACCCGCGACAGCATCGACCTGCCGCCATCGACGTACGCGATCCGGATCGCCGGCGTCGAGGCCGGCCGGGGCACCGCGCCCGCGCGGAGCGTCCTCGCCCTCGGCGACCACCTCGACGGGCTCCCGGGCGACGCGACCGTCGAGCCGGTGTTCGGCCTCGCCGGCAAGTGGGTGCCCGCCGAGCTCCGGCACGCAGCGGAGATGACCGGCGCCACCGTGATCGACCGCGTCTCCGTGCTCGTCACCCACCTGCAGGCCGTGATCGGCGACAACGCGGCACGGCTCCTCACCCGCGAGGACGTCAAGGTCCTCGCCGAGGGCGTCAAGCAGGTCAACCCCGCCGCCGTCGAGGAACTCGTGCCGGGCATGCTCTCGATGGCCGAGCTCCAGCGCGTCCTGCAGGGGCTCCTCGTCGAGCGCGTCCCGATCAACGACCTCGGCCGGATCTGCGAGGCGCTGACGCTCCGCGCGAAGGTCTCCACCGACCCCGAGGGACTCGTCGAGGCCGCCCGCGCCGCACTCGGTCCCGCGCTGCCCGCCCGACACCTCGACAACGGGGTCCTCCGCGTGATCATGATCGACCCGCTGCTCGAACAGTCCATGCTCGAGGGACTCCGACCCTCCGAGCAGGGCACCCAGATCGTGCTCGACGCGCACCGCATCGAGCAGGTCCTCGGGTCCGTGCGGGACGCCGTCCGGAGCGTCGAGGAGCAGGGGCTCTCCGCCGTGCTCGTCTGCGCACCGCAGCTCCGCCCCGCCGTGCACCGCATGGTGTCCGCGCAGTCCAACGGCCTGCCCGTGCTCTCCTACCAGGAGGCCACGGCAGCGGGCTCCACCATCGAGACCGTGGGAGTGGTCCGTGCCGCCGACCCGATTGCAGCGTAGCGCCGCGACGCTCGAGGACGTCCGCGAGGCCGTCCGCGCCGAGTTCGGCCCCGGCGCCCGCATCGTCGCCGCCGAGCGCGTCACGAGCGGTGGCATCGGCGGGCTCTTCCGGAAGGCCCACGTCGAGGCCACCGTCGAGGTCCACGACGCCACCGACGTCCCCACCGCCCGGGTCGCGATCGCGGACGGGCCCGCGAAGCGCGTCGGCATCGCCGCGCTCCTCGCCGACGCCGAGGAGACCGAGGCACGGATCGCCGCGTCCTCCGGGACGTCGGCGACGCGGGCCGACGCCTTCGCGTCGGTGCTCGACGGGTTCGTCGCGGACGGGATCGCGCCCGCGGTTCCTGCCGCTGCTGCTGCCGCTGCTGCCACCGCACCCGGCCCCGGTGCGGGGCCGGATCGTTCCGTGGAGGGCGATCCGGGCCTCCTGTCCGATGCGCCGTTCCGGTCTGGAGGCACGGCCGGCGTCGACGACGTCACGTCACCTCGTGCGTTCGGTGCGTCGGCCGCGGCGCGGACGCCGGTGCCGGCGGTCCTGTCGGCCGACGGCGACCTCGTCGTGCTCGTCGGCCGCGCCGGTGACGTCGACGCTGCTGCTGGGGTGTTCGCCGCGCGACACGGACTCCGCGAGACCGATGCCGCCGACCGTCGCGGGGGGATCCTGGCGCGGGCGGACGGGGTCCGGCTCGGCCACGCGCTCCTCGGGGTCGCGACGTGGGACGACGCTCGCACGCTCGACGGGCTCGCGCCGGACCAGGTGTGGGTCGTGGTCGACGCGGGGCGGAAGCACGAGGACAGCCTGGCGATGGTGGACGCGGTGGCATCCGTGGTCGCCGTGGCGGGGGTGCTGTCGATCGGGGGCTCCGAGACGGCGTCGCCGGAGTCCGTCCACGGCCTCGGCCTGCCGGTCCGCACGCTCTGACGCCGTGTGGGACGCGCTCGCCGCGCCGCACTGTGGCTAGGCTGAGCGGGTGCTGGTACTCACGCGGAAGGTCGGCGAGCGGATCCTCATCGGTGACGACATCGTCATCACGGTCCTGGACTCCCGAGGGGACGGCGTGCGCATCGGCATCGATGCGCCCCGTGGCGTGAAGATCCAGCGCGAAGAGGTCGTCCGTGCCGTCGCCGAGGCCAACGTCGAGGCCGCGCAGGCTGCCGGTGACGACGCCGAGGCCCGCCTTCGTGCCGCGCTCGGCGGTGCGGCGGGGCCTGCGGCACCGTCCTCGCCGTCGTCGTCGACCGACTGACGTCGTCGTCGTCGATCGACTGACATCCGTTCGCGCCCCCTGACGAACACCGCGCCCCGGTGTGCCGGGGCGCGGTGTTCGTGACGGGGCGCGAGGCGGCCGTGCTCAGGGGCGGGGCTTCTTCTCCTGCTCGGGGAGCCGTCCGGCGGCGCGCTCGGCAGCGAACCAGGCGTGTGCCTCGTCCTGGCGGGCCTGCTCCTCGCCGAGGGCGATCGGTGCGCGGACGTGCCCTGGTTCGTAGCCGAACGTGTCGAGCAGCTGCGGCACGAGCGGCCGGATGCGCGCGATGAGCCGGTCGATGTACGCCGAGACGGCCCGAGCGCGCTGCGACGACAGCCGGCCGTGCACCAGGTACCACTCGAGGTGCTCCTCGAGCAGCCCGAGCGCGAAGAGGTCGCGGAGCCAGACGAGCACCCGGCGGGTGTCACCGTGGGGGACCTCGTCGATCGCGGCGGTGAACGCGTCCCACTGCATGAGTTCCGCGTGCGCCTTCGACGCCTCGATGAGCTCGTGCTGGGACCGGTTCAGCAGGAGTGCCTGCCGTGCACGGTCCTTGCCGGCGGTGTTCAACCGCATCCCGATCTCGGCGACCATGGTGTCGACACGGCCTGCGAGGAGGTCGCGCTGGGTGCCGGGGTCGCGGAGGTCGGCGACGCTCGCGGCGAGCGAACCGCGGTCCTTCGCCGCCTGACCGAGCCGGCGGACGCCGCTGGCGTCGGCGAGCTTCGACCCCACCTGGGCGGCGACGAACTTCGCGGTCGAGGCGGCGTCGCGCGGTGCGCGCTTCCGGAAGTCGGTGAGCAGACGCTTGCCGACGAGCTGGAGCAGCACGGTGTTGTCGCCCTCGAACGTCACGTAGACGTCGAGGTCGGCGCGGAGGCTGGTGAGCCGGTTCTCGGCGAGGAAGCCGGCGCCGCCGCAGGCCTCGCGGCACTCCTGCAGGGTGTCCAGGGCGTACCAGGTGGACATCGACTTGAACGCCGCTGCCTGGGTCTCGAGGTCCTCGCGGCGCTCCGGGGTGTCCATGCGGCCGCTGAACACGTCGTCGAACGTCCGGAGCAGCTGCTCGTGCGCGAAGGACTGCGCGAAGACGCTCGCCAGCCGGGGGATGAGGCGGCGCTGGTGCTGGCCGTAGTCGAGCAGGACGCCCTCGGTGCCGCCGCCGGTCGGGAACTGGCGACGCTGCATCGCGTAGGTGAGCGCGATCTGCAGCCCGATCTTCTGCGCGACGACCGCGGCGCCGTCGAGCGACACGCGGCCCTGCACGAGGGTGCCGAGCATCGTGAAGAAGCGGCGTCCGGGGGAGTCGATCGGTGAGGAGTAGGTGCCGTCCTCGGCGACGTCGCCGTACCGGTTCAGCAGGTTCGTGCGGGGGACCCGGACGTGGTCGAAGTGCAGCCGGCCGTTGTCGATGCCGTTGAGGCCGCCCTTGACGCCGTCGTCCTCGCCGCCGATGCCCGGCAGGAACTCGCCGTCGTCGTCGCGCAGCGGGACGTAGAACGCGTGCACGCCGTGGTCGACGCCCTGCGTGACGAGCTTCGCGAACACGACCGCGGCCTTGCCGTGCAGGGCGGCGTTGCCGATGTAGTCCTTCCACGCGCCGCGGAACGGCGTGTGCACGACGAACTCCTGCGTCTCCCGGTCGTACGTGGCGCTCGTCGCGATGCTCTGCACGTCGGAGCCGTGGCCGGTCTCGGTCATCGCGAAGCAGCCGGGCACGTCGAAGTCGATGATGCCGGGCAGGAACTCTCGGTGGTTGCGCTCGGTGCCGAGGTGGTGGACGGCGGAGCCGAAGAGTCCCCACTGCACGCCGGCCTTGATCTGCAGCGACGGGTCCGCGGTGGTGAACTCCTCGAACGCCGCGATGTTGCCGCCGTGGTTCGACTCGCCGCCGAACTCCTCCGGGTACGGGCGCTGGATGGCGCCGGCCTGCTGCAGGATCCGCAGTTGGTCGAACGCGCGGGCGCGGTGCTCGGCGATGGTGAGGCCCTCGACCTTGTGCAGCGCCGGGTCGAGCACGAGGCGCCGCGATGCCCGGCGGTCCTCGGCCCAGCGACCGAGGAGGTGCTCGGCGAGCAGGTCGACGTCGATGCGCACGTCCGTGTCGGTGCCGGCCGTCGGGGTCCCGGCTGCCGGATCGCCCGCGGCGTCGGCCTTCGGGGTCCCGGTGCGGGTGTCGGCGGTGGTCTCGGGTGCGGTGTCGACCATGTGTTCGGTCCCTCCTGAACGGCGATGTTGCTCCGGTCCACGCTATGCACCGCGCCCGAGAGCCGCACGAGAGGGGTGCGCGGGCCACAACCGCTCACCGTTCCGGTCCGGAACAGATCGTGGGAACCCTCCAAAGGCGGATGTGCGAGCGGTCCTCGACGATTGGGCGCGCCCCTCGGATGCGGGGCAGACTGGCTGGCATGTCAGGCACCACCGCCCCAGGGCACGATGTGAAACCACGACGGACCTTCTTCGGCCAGCCGTTCGAGCTGTCCACGCCGTTCGCCGTCGAGCTCTGGGAGCGTTTCTCCTTCTACGGGATGCAGGGCATCGTCCTCATCTACATGTACTACTCGGTCGCCCGCGGCGGCCTCGGCGTCGACGAGCACGTCGCCACCGGGATCATGGGTGCGTACGGCGGCGCCGTGTACCTGTTCACGATCATCGGCGCGTGGGTCGCCGACCGGCTGATCGGTGCGGACCGCACGCTGTTCACCAGCGCCATCGTCGTGATGTGCGGCCACATCGCCCTGGCCCTGCTCCCCGGGGTGACCGGCGTCGGGGTCGGCCTCGTGCTCATCGCCCTCGGGTCCGGCGGGCTCAAGGCCACGGCGACGACGATCGTCGGCGGGCTCTACTCGAAGGAGGACCCGCGCCGCGACGCCGGGTTCTCGCTGTACTACCTCGGCGTCAACATCGGCGCGTTCTTCGGGCCGATCCTCACCGGGCTCCTGCAGTCCTCGCTCGGCTTCCACTTCGGCTTCGGTCTGGCCGCGGTCGGCATGGCCGCCGGCCTCATCCAGTACGGCATCCGCCGGCGGAAGCTGCCCGAGGTCGTCCGCCACGTCACGAACCCGCTGCCGAAGCGCCGGTACCCGATGGTCGGCGTGCTGGTCGCCGTCGGCCTCGCCATCGTCGTCGTCGCGGTGCTCACCGGGCTCCTCAACGTCGACAACCTGCCGACCGTCGTGGTCGCGATCGTCATCGTCGCCGCGATCACGTACTTCATCGTGATCCTCACGAGCGGCATCACGAAGGACGAGCGCTCCCGGGTGCTCGCCTTCATCCCGCTGTTCATCGGCAGCGCGGTGTTCTGGTCGCTGTACCAGCAGCAGTTCACGGTCGTGACGATCTACTCCGACCAGCGCCTCGACCGGACCATCGGCGGGTGGGAGATGCCGGTGTCGTGGGTGCAGTCGATCAACCCGATCATGATCATCGTGCTGTCCGGGGTGTTCGCGGCGATGTGGACCAAGCTCGGCAAGCGCCAGCCGTCCACGCCGACGAAGTTCGCCCTCGGCACCGGGATCATGGGCATCGCGTTCCTGCTGTTCCTGCCCTTCGTCGGCACCGGTCGGAACGGCACGCCCGTCCTCGTGCTCGTCGGCATCCTGCTCGTCTTCACGATCGCCGAACTGCTGCTGTCGCCGATCGGGCAGTCCGTCGCCACGAAGCTCGCACCGCCGAAGTTCCAGACGCAGATGGTCGCGCTGTTCTTCCTGTCCGTGTCGCTCGGCACCGCGGTGACCGGCGTCCTGTCGAAGTACTACGACCCGCAGAACGAAGCGCCGTACTTCTCGATCCTCGGCCTCGTCGCGGTCGTCGTCGGGGTGCTCTTGCTCATCGCCGCCCGCCCGGTGCTCCGCCTGATGCGCGGGATCCGATAACCTGAGAACGGCCACACCGGCCTCGAACCTGGGAGACACATCATGCTGGAGCTCGTCGGAGCAGTCGTCATCGGCATCGGCGTCATCGGTGGCGTGTTCACGTGCATGGCCATCGCCGCCATGCTCAAGAGCGGGTCCGAGGAGTACTAGGCCCTAGCTCACGTCCGGTTCCACCGGGACCAGTTGACGACTCAGGACGGTCGCGCGCTCGAAGGGGCCGCGGCCGTCCTTCGTGTACACGGGCTCGTCGAAGGCGACGGTCCACGACAGCGGCTCGCCGACGCCCGGGTAGCCGACGATCTGGTTCCCGCCGGGTCCCACGACGACACCGACCAGGTCACCTGAGCCGTCGGCGTCCACCCACTGCTCGCCGCCGGTCGTGGCGTCGACGACGCGGACGAGCGCCCCGATCCCGAGCGCCCCGGGGGACTCGTCGCCAGCGGGGGTTCGGCGCTTCCGGTTCCACATCACGCCTCGACCGTACGGCACGCCTCGACCGTACGGCACGCCTCGGTGAGATCGCACTTCGTGTCGGTGTCGCCCAGCGAAGGCGACAAGAAGTGCGATCTCACCAGTGGCTGGCTGGTGCCCACCCGCCCGTCAGGCGGACGCGCGGACGATCTCCGTCACGGACGAGTAGCCCGTGTCGGGGTGCTTCCGCATCGACAGCAGGCGCTCCATCGACGGTTCGAGCGCGGTGACCTTGTCGAGCGGTGCACTCACCACGAGCTGGAACCCGAGCCGGAGCCACGCCGTCACGGCACGCCCGGCGAACTCCGAGTCCGCCTTGATGAACGCCTCGTCGAGGAACACCGGCGCGAACCGGGGCCGCGGCCGGGTCTCGTCGCCGAGCTGGTAGCGGAGCGCCGCCCCCACGATGAACGCGACGAGCTCCTGCGTCTCACCGCCGGACTTGTCGCCGAGGGACGAGTACACGCCGAGGTCGTTGCCCGCGGTGTCGTAGCGGACCGCGGTGATCTCCATGTGCCGCCGGACGTCGAGCACGGCGTCGCGCTGCGAGGCCCGCGCGCCACGGGGTGCGGACGGGTCCTGCCGGATGACCGCCATGAACCTCCGGAGCCGGCGGAACCGGGTCTCGAGCACGTCGTCGGTCAGCTCGGTGTCGACCGAGGCCGACAGGGCGCGGAGCTCCCGACGGAACTGCGTGACGTCCTCGCGGGTGACCCGGCGGATCACGATCTTCAGGCGGTCCCGGTTCGCCCCGAACGGCAGGTCCCGGAGGATCTCGTTGACCGGCTCGAGGCGCTCCTCGATCTCGACGACGGCGCGGTCGAAGGCGCCGGCGAGCGGGACGAGGTCCTCGCCGCTCCACTGCGACAGGCGTCGACGCCACTCGCTGCGGCGCGCGTGCAGCCCGGTCGCGACGATCTGGTCGAGGATCGCGCGGTAGTCCGGGTACGAGGCGACGCCGGTGCCGAGGTTCGGGTCGGGCCAGGCGTCCTGGTACCGCTGGAACGTCATCGTCAGCGCGTTGGCGGCCGACGCGGCGCCGTCGAGCGCCTGCGACAGGCGTTCTTCGAGCCGCCGCCGGAGCCGGCGGGTGGCGTCGTCGAAGCCGTCGACGCCGTCGGGAGCGCCGACCTCGTCGAAGGTCTCGGCCAGGAGCTGTGCCTGCTGGTCGTCGGGGAGCGACGCGGGGGAGTCGTCGAAGCGCGCCAGGATCTCCGCGGCGGCGTCCTGCCCGTCGACGAGTACCGCGTGCCGTTCCTCGAGCCGCTGCACGGTGAGCCGTGCGGCCGACCGACGATCGGCGGCCTCGTCGAGGGAGGTGCGGAGCCGCGCGACCGAGGCCCGGAGCGTCCGGAGCCCGTCGTCGGCGGCGAGCAGGGCCTCCCGCTCGGTCGAGAGCCGGTCGAGCGATGCCTCGATGCCCGCGACGTCGATGCCGTCCCACGTGGTGTCGACCAGGTGCTGGTGCGCCGCGCGGAGCTCGTCGAGCGCGGCGATGTCCTGCGCGACGTCGGTGCGCCGGGCCTCGAGCGTCGCGAGGTCCTGCGCGATCGCGGCGAGTTCGGTCTCGACGGCGACGACGCGGGCCTCGTTCGTGAAGCCGATGACGTTGGCCTGCCGACGGTCCCCGTGGGCACCGCGTCGGCCGTCGCGGAGCTGCCCGGACTCGGTGACCCGTCGGCCCCCGCCGCCGAGCTCCGACGCGGAGGACACGCAGCGGGCGTCGATCCGGTCCGACTCGATGCGGGAGCGGACCCACGTGCTGAACGGGGAGTCCTTGATCGCGAGCTTGCCGGACACCATCGCCCGGTCGCCGTCGACGTCGAGGTGCGGGCCCGACGGCACGCCCTCGAACTGCACGCGGACCGGGATGCGCAGGGCGTCGATGGCCGCGCTGAAGGAGTCGAGCTGGTCCTGGTCGACCAGGAGCGTGCGGGCGACGGGCGCGAGCACGGACTCGATCGCCGTGCGCCAGCGCTCCTCGCCGGGCAGCACGTCGAGGAGCTCCGCGACGAACGGCAGGTCGGCGGGGTCGAGTCCGGCGGCCTGGGCCATCGCGACGCGGGCCTCGTGCATCGGCAGCGGCATCGCGCCCTGCCGGTGTTCGAGCGACTGCCGCTCCTGGCGGAGGGACCGCTCGCGGTCGAGCAGCGGGTACTCCTCGCGGGTCAGTGCGTCCCGTCGAGCGTCCAGCGAGGAGCGAGCCGCATCGAACGTCCCGAGGAACTCGTGCGAGGCGCGCTGCGCCGCGACGAACGAGGACTCCGAGGAGACCGTCACGTCGAGCGGAGCGGTCCGCGTGTCGAACGTGGCACGCGCCCGGGCGACCACGTCACGCTCCCGCGTCCGCCGGTCGATCCGGTCCTCGAGCTGCGCGAGGGCGTTGCCGCCGGAGTCCCGGAGCCGGGCCTCGGCCTCACGCAGCTCGATCTCGACGGCGGCGTGCCGGGCGGAGGCGGCCTCGACCTCGGCGCGTCCCGCGGTCCGGGAGCGGCTGTTCCGGGCGACCTCGTCGTCCAGGAGCTCGCGCTTCCGGGTCGCGGTCCAGTGCGCGAAGGGCGACACCTCGGACCCGGTGGCGATCCCGTCGAGCGCCGCGGCGGCCGAGCGGGACCGCTCGATCTCCAGGTGCAGCTCGGTGATGGGGGCGAGGATCCGGACCTTCCGCTCCTCGGTGTCCATCGCCTCGTACGCCTCGTCGAGGGCGGAGAAGTGCGCGAGCGCACGGTCGGCGGCTTCGTAGGTGCCGGGCGTCTCGAGCACGAGCGACTTGTACAGCGAGTCGACCGTCGGCATGTGCTGCCCGGCCTGGATCCGCGCGAGCAGGCGCATCGCCCGGTTCCCGCCACCGGAGTCGCCGATCCCGAGCCGCGTCTGCAGCGTGTACGCGAGCTCCTGGTACGTGTCGCGGATCACGAGCCCGGGGACGCGTCCGGTCAGCTCGAGGTGGCTGAACCGGGAGGGTACGAAGTCCTCGAGCCGCCGCAGGTCGAAGTCGTCGTCGACCGTCGCCATGGTCATCTGGATGTCGCCGACGCCGCGCGCCCGCTTCGGCACGATGTACGCGCGGAGCACCGTGAAGCGTCGCTCGTCGTCGTTGAGGAACGTCACCGCCACGGCGCCCCACGTCGCGGTGTCGTCGCCGCGCAGGTTCACGTCACGCAGGGCACCGGACTCCGGGTCGCGCCGCGTGTCGATCTTGCCCCGCAGGTACGTCAGCAGGTTGCGCTGGTCGGCGCTCCGCGCACGCCCGGTGGTGGCGTCGTTCGACGCGCCGTTGAACGGCACGTCGGACGGCATCATCACCGCGAGGTACGCGTCCATCAGCGTGGACTTGCCCGTGCCGGACGCGCCGGAGATCAGCGTCGCCGCGCCGGACAGCTCGATCTGGCGGTGTCCGTGGAAGCCGCCCCAGTTCACGACCTGCATGGACTGGGCGCGCCACTGCGCGACGGTGTCGAAGAGCGCCGGCATGCCGGCGGTGTCGATCCGGAAGTCGGTCACGCGGACTCCTCCTCGTCGTCGTCATCGGCCTGGAGGCTCGGCTCGGCTCCGTCAGGCGCGTCCACCGGTGCGGTGGTCGCGTTCGACGACGCAGTGCTCGCCAACCACGTGTCCAGTTCCAGCAGCCGCTCCAGCGGGAGCAGGACCTCGACGACGCTCGCCACCCGGAAGCGGTCCGGGTCGCTCGTCTTCAGCAGGACCCGCGCGGTGATCAGGCGCTCGATGGCCTTCGCGACCCGGCCCTCGTCGCGGGTGCGGTCGGTCGCGGTGGCCGGTCGGAAGCCAGCCACGTGCCCGAGGATCTCCGACCGGTCGACGACGACCTGGTCGGGGCCCGGCCGGGTGTCGGCACGGAGCCGCATCCGGAGGTAGACCAGGACGATCGTCTCCTCGCGCGTGTACGGCACGTCGCGGAGCAGCGTCGGGAAGCCGCGGCGCTGGCTCTCGGAGCGCGCCTGGCGCTTCCACGCCACCTCGCGGTCGCGGTCGACGTGCAGTTCCAGGAACAGGTCGTTCAGCCGGGACCGCAGTTGCCCTTCCGCATCGAGCACCGCGCGCCACTCGTCGGCGTGCGTCCGCGCGCTGACGTAGGAGTGCCGGAGCAGCGCGACGAGCGCGCGGCGCTGCGGTTCGTCGAGGCGACCCTCGTCGCCCTCGAAGAGGGCGAAGCTCGACTCGTCGCGCTCGTCCTCCTGCGGGACGGAGGCGGACTCGTCGAAGGGATCGATGCCGTCGAACGCGTCCGTGTCGTCGACGTGGGATGCCGTCGTGTCGGTCACCGGGCCTCCAGGGTGGTGCTGTCGTCGTCTGCCGGACGGTCCTCGGTGAGATCCGCCGTGGGCATGGTGAAGGTGACCGCCGTGCCGTCCGGGCGCACCGTGTGGTGCGGGACGGCGGCGGCGGCGGTCTCGAAGTCGGTGTGGCCGGTGAGCAGGTGCGCGAGGCCGAACAGCTCGACCGGGCGACGCTGCTCCGGCGGCAGCGCGTGGAAGGCGCCGACGCTCGTGCCGGCACCGGCGGAGCGGAGCGCCTCGCGGAGCTCGACGAGCAGGGGGCCACCGTGGCGCCGGAGCGACTCGACGTCGATCTCGTCGAAGACGTCGTCGTCGGGTTCCTCGATGGGCGGCGGGACCGCCTCGGTGTCGGGGTCGTAGAAGCGTTCGCGGAGCGTGCCGACCTCGGCGACCGGGGGGAGGAGGCCGAGCGGGATGCGCTCCCGCGCACCACCGGACTCCATGAGCGCGGCCATCCGGCGGTTCACGCTACGGAGCACGGCGTCGAGCTCCCGGTCCCGGACGACGTCGTGCGCGACGATCTGGTCGCGGAGCGTGCCGGTGAGCAGGCGGCGCTGCGCGAGGACGTCCTCGATGCCCTGCCGGAGGATCACGACCGTGTTGCGGAACGTGCGGCGCTCGGCGGTGCTGAGCGACTCCGCGAAGGGATGGTCGAGGATCGTCGCGATGTCGTCCCGCAGGCGGAGGAGCAGGGCGTCGTCGCGGAGCAGCTCGAAGGCGCCCTCGAACGCGCGGCCCTCCGGCGTGGCCTCCATCAGGGTGTCCGTCCGCGCCAGGTAGTCGTCGAGGATCTCGCCGATCGGACGGACCTCGTTCCGGAAGTCCTCGACGATCTCGCGGTGCATCTTCGCCACCGCTTCCTCGACCCGCTTGAAGTCGCTCGGGAGCTGGCGGATCAGGTCGGTGATGTTCGTGTAGCCGTCGCGCATCCGGTCGTCGTCCACCGCGGTGGGCTCGTCCCCGCTGGCGAGACGATCACGTTCGGACTGCAGCTCGGCGATCTGTGCGTCGAGCCGGCGGATCTGCACGTCGGGGTCCGGCTCGGCGCGGGCGGCCCAGCGGTGCACGGCGTCGACGATCATCGCCAGGCGGCTCTCGCTGATGAGCGCCCGGTCCGAGGAGAGGGCGTCCACGAGGCTCAGCGCTTCGAGGGCGTGGCTCGTGAGGGAGTACTGCTCGTCGCCGTCGGGGGAGTTCGAGCGGACGAGCCACTGCGCTGCGACCCATTCGCGGCAGAGCGTGCGGCCGGTCGGCCTGGTGTCGGGCTCGTCCTGTTGTTCTTGCTGCTGCTGCTGCTGCGTGTGCTGGTGGTGCGTGTGGTGCTGTTGCTGTTGCTGTTGCTGGTGCTGTTGGTGCGTGTGTGCCTGCAGCCGGGCGACGTGCTCTTCGACCTGCAGGTGCATCCGGTCGGCGGGGACGTACTGCACGTCGCGGTCGAACACCGTGCGGAACACGGCGAGCACCACCGCGCTCGTGGGGCGGGACATGAGGCGGAGCGTCGGGCGGTCGAGCACCGCGCGGACGCGGGAGTACTCGAGGTCGACGTCGGTCATGCTGCCCTTGCTGATCGGGTGGGTCGGGGGATGCAAAGAGCCCGACGCGATTGCGCCGGGCTCTTTGTGCACTGCAGGTGTTCTTGCAGTGGGTGGTTCTTCAGGCCCTGAATGGGCACGTGGGCGATACCAGACTCGAACTGATGACCTCTTCGGTGTGAACGAAGCGCGCTACCAACTGCGCCAATCGCCCCCTGCACTTGCGTGCGGATCGATAGTAGCGGATGTCGGCGGTGGTGCCGAACCGCGTGTCGCTCCCGCGCGCGTCGTGCTGGCCGGCGTGCTGCTGCGCCTGAGGTTCCGCAGTGTGCGAGGTTCTGTACACCGTGGGGCCCGTGTGCCTCGCACCCTGTCCGGAACCTCGCACACTGGGCACCGCGAGCCGCCGGCGACCCACCCGCGAGCCGCCCGATCCGCATGAACTCGGGGGACACGCCCGGTGAACGGGGAGGATTTTGGAGAAACCGCTTGGAGTCGGATACAGTTTACGAGTCGCCGCGAGAGCGGGTCACGACATGCGGATGTGGCGCAGTGGTAGCGCATCACCTTGCCAAGGTGAGGGTCGCGAGTTCGAATCTCGTCATCCGCTCGAGTGCTGGTTCCCCCGGGAACCGGCTTCTCACCAGAGGGTATCCCACCGTTCGGGTACTCACGGAGACGTGAACCTCGATGGTGGGGTGGCCGAGAGGCTAGGCAGCGGCCTGCAAAGCCGTCCACGCGGGTTCGAATCCCGTCCCCACCTCAAGTTCCTGCAGTGACCTCGGTCAACGCAGCGACTCTCTGGGCGATTGGCGCAGCGGTAGCGCGCTTCCCTGACACGGAAGAGGTCACTGGTTCGATCCCAGTATCGCCCACCACGAAACCCCCGACAGGACTCCGGTCCGGTCGGGGGTTTTCTCGTTCGCGCTGCAGCTCAGCAGCAGTCGCACGTGTCGACCTCCCGCTCGCCGATGAGCGCTGCGACGGGCTGCTTGCACGCGTCCCCCCGCCAGGCTTCGAGCCCCTCCCGCACGGCGACGACCACCACGACGAGCGCAGCGACCGGATCGGCCCAGGTCCAGCCGACGAGGGTGTTGAGCAGGAGGCCGACGAGCACCGCGGCGGACAGGTAGCTGCACACGAGCGTCTGCTTGGAGTCGGCGATCGCGGAGGCCGAACCGAGCTCCTTGCCCGTCCCGCGCTCCAGCATGCTGAGGAACGGCATGACCGCCAGGCTGACCGCGGTGAGGACGATGCCGACGGCGCTGTGCTCGGGTTCGCGGAGCCCGGTCAACGTCAGGACCGCGTCGACGCTGACGTACAGGGCGAGGGCGAAGAACGAGACGGCGATGACCTTGAGTGCGGTCCGCTCCCGTGCCTCGGGGTCACGGCCGGCGAACTGCCACGCGACGGCTGCGGCGGAGAGGACCTCGACGACGGAGTCGAGGCCGAACCCGATCAGCGCGGTCGAGGACGCCACCGTGCCGGCAGCGATCGCGACGACCGCCTCGACGACGTGGTACGCGATCGTCGCGGCGACGATCCACCGCACGCGACGCTGCAGCAGGAGGCGCCGGGCGTCCGGGGCCGGCGTCCCGAGGTGCACGGTACCGCTCACGCTCCGACTCCGCAGCAGAGCGGGACGTCGCATCCGGCATCGGTGCACCCGGCGCCGTCGTCGACTGCGAGGACCACGTCGACGAGCGCTTGGAGCGCGCGAGTGAGGTGCGGATCCGCGATCTCGTACCGGGTGCTGCGTCCCTCGGGTGTGGCGACGACGATGCCGCAGCCGCGCAGGCATGCCAGGTGGTTCGAGACGTTGGTGCGGGTGAGCCGGAGCTCGTCCGCCAGGCGTGCCGGGTAGCCGGCCCCGTCGAGGAGACGGAGCAGGATGCGTGACCGCGTCGGATCGGCGAGGGCTCGTCCGAGCCGGTTCATGACGTCGAGGCGTGGTGCGGCGGTCAGCATGTCGTGACTGTACAGCGGCGGCTGACCTGTGTCGATCGCTGCGCTGGAGTCTCAGAGGTCGACGGGGAAGGTGATGAGCAGCACCGCGCCGACGACGGTCCCCGCGATCGCGGTCAGCAGCAACACGTCCCGGAGCCGATCGTTGAGCTCGCGTTGCGACATCGCGGTGAGGAAGAGCACCAGGGCGAAGAGGACCGTGAGGATGGAGTAGTTGTCCGCGCGCTGGTTCATCTGCAGCGCGACGTCGAACCGCTGGTCCGCGCGGTGGCTCAGCGCCGCAGCGTGCGCGCTCCCCTCGGGGACGTAGGACTTCTCCGCGAACGGTCCGGTGTCAGCGCGTCCGTCCGCCTGCCACGCGTCGAAGGCGGTGCGGAGTTCCGGCGTGAAGCGTTCCTCGACGTAGTTGCGCAGGGTCGTGTCGCCATCGGCGTCGGCGAGCACCCACTGCACCCAGATCGTGAGGTCCCACTGGCGGGCGTCCCGAGCCTCGGAGGACGCGTCCGCCGCTTGGACACGCGCACTCGACGCCTGGCTGAAGGCGATCGACATCTCGCCGCTCCACTTCGACGCCTGGAAGCCGCACCACGCGGTCAGGACAGCGGTGACCGACAGGATGATGACGGTGACGAGCTCGCGGCTCCCGCGCCACCGATCGCGCTTGCTGACGGACTCGGTCACCGTTCGCTCCTCTCTGCGCGTCGGACCGGTCAGTCCTCGCGCCCGCCCTCGTCCGTGATCCGACGCGTCACGCGTTCGCCGGTCACCGGGTCGACCGTCACCGTGTACGTCGACTCCACCCGGCGCCGTCGGACGCGGCTGACGATCCCGAGGACGAGCACCAGGAACCCGGCGACGAGGAGGATGTAGCCGATCAGGTTGATGTCGACGCGCGCGAGCTGGAAGTCCAGCGCGAACGCCATGATCGCGCCGACGACCATGAGGAAGATCCCGCCACCGATGCTCATGCTGGCTCCCGTGCTCGTCGTGGTCATCTGCGTCAGTCCACGGAACGGCACCCGCCGACCTCCCGCATCGCCCGGGCCGGGTGAGTTCGTCCGGTGTCGAGCGTCACCCTGGTCGGGTGGTGTCGTCGCCGGCAGGGTGCGGTAGACCGGGCGGCACGCAGAACGGAGCCGCCATGACCGATCTCCTCGTCATCACGTTCCACGACGACGCCCGGGCGTCTGCCGCGTACGAGGACCTGCGATCCCAGGAGCAACTCGACCTCGGAGGCATCGCGCTCGTGCACGTCGACGAGTCGGGACGGATGCACGTCGAGACGCCGGGTCGCGGGGCGGTGCGGGGTGCGCAGGCAGCCACGAGCGCGGTGTTCGGTGCGCTGATCGGTCTGGTCTTCTTCGTCCCCGTGATCGGACTCGTCATCGGTGGAGCGGTCGGCGCGCTGTTCGCCGGGCTCGACCGCACCGGGGTGGACGCCGCGTTCCGTCGGCGTGTGCAGGACGAGGTGCATCCCGGGACGAGTGCGGTGGTCGTCTACGGAGACGCCGGGCCCGGAGGCGCCGTCATGGACGCCGTCGAGCGCCACGGCGGTACGGTCCTGCGCACGACCCTGTCAGACGCAGACGAGCGTGGGATCGCGCACGATCGCTCGCACCGGGACTGATCGGCCCGCGGCGACGTCAGGGCCGGTAGTCGTCGTGCGGCGGGCGCTGCTGCATCGGCGCCGGCCCGTTGCTCGTCGTGCCGTTCGCGCCGAGCGCTCCCAGCACGCCCGCCAGCACCTGGATGCACAGCAGTGCGGTTCGTCCAGCCCACCTCAGGATCCCCATGCCCCGACGATAGCCGTCGCTGTGTCAGGTCGTCGGGACCGGCCGGGTCCGGACCGGCGCGAGCTCCGCCGTGAGGACGGTCGCGACGATCGCGCCCGCCGCGATGATCGCCGCCAGCACGACGATCTGGAAGCGCCCGGCCTCGAGCGGTGAGACCCCGCCGAAGATGGCTCCGACGAACGCGCCCGGCAGCGTGACGAGCCCGGTCGTCCTGGTCTGGTCGGTCGCCGGGACCATCGCGGCGTGCACCGCGCGGCGGACCAGGTCGACGGTCGACTGCCGCGGGGTCGCACCGAGCGCGAGCCACCCCTCGACCTCCTCCCACCGGTCGTCGGCCAGCTCGACGAAGCGTCGTCCGGAGAGGGTCGCGGTCGTCATCGCGTTGCCGATCACGATCCCGCCCACGGCGAGCACGTAGCGCGGGGTGAACGCGATGGCGCCGGTGACGAACACGACACCGAGCGCGACGACGATGCCGGCCGCCATCGCGAGGACGACGGGCAGGAACCGTGTCCGCAGGGTGCCGAGACGTCGAGCGGCCGTGGTCGTCGCGACGCCGAACATCACCAGGAGCGCCACCACGATCCAGAACGGGTCGCGGATCACCCCGGTCAGGACGAGGCTGATCGCGGCGAGCTGGAGTGTGCCGCGGAGCACGGCGAGTGCTGGTGCCCACGGCGCAGGCGCGCGGGTGACGAGCAGCACCGCGGTCGCCACGGCGACGAGGACGAGCACGCCGAGGAGGGTCCACACGACGGTGCTCGGCTCGATCACCCCTCGAGCCTGCCACGACGGGGGCACTCAGCGCTGGTGGCTCCGGGCTCGGCGGCGTGCGAGGAGGCCGATCATCCCGAGGACGAGCAGGACCACGGTGGCGGCGAACGGCACGGCCAGCGACACCCCGGTCCAGGCGAGCCCGCCGAACTGGTCTGCCGTCGCGGAGCCGACCAGCCCGACCGGGCCGCCCTGGTCGATCGTCCTCGCGGACGGGGCGGCTCCGCCGCTGCCGGTGTCGGAACCACCGTCGTCACCCGTGCCGTTGCCGCCGGAGGGTGTCGGCGTGGTCCCCGCGACGGTCCAGGCGCCGCCCGCGTCGTTGTCGGTGGGGGAGGCCGCCGGGTCCGTCTCGAGGGTGGGGACGACGAGCGGGCTGGTGCGTTCGACGACCTCGTCATCGTGTCCGTCGCCGTCGAGGTCGCGCACCGGTGCCGGAGCGACGTAGGCAACCACACGGAGGTCTGCCGGCGCGTGCTCCGTCACACGGACGGTGACGGTGACGGGCGGCGCGTCTTCACCCGCGGCGAGCGGGTCCTCGGCGGTCGCCGTCGTCCCGTCGAAGCGGTACCCGTCGCCGGTCATCGACACCAGCGTCACTCCGTCGGGGAGCAGCTGCGTCACGGTCCACCCGGACGGTGCTGCACCGGGGCCGTCGTCGTGGGCGGTGAGCCTCCACGACACGGTGTCCCCGGCGTGCAGCGGGACGTCGGTCGGGGTGATCGCGCTCTGGGTCAGCGCGAGGTCGATGCAGTTCTCCGGGTACAGCACCGGGGCCACCGCCAGTTCGTACACCGTGGCCCCGCCGCCGTCGTACGAGAGCGCGTCGTCGAGGTACCCCGTCGCCCGGCACGGCGACCCCCAGTCGTTCGGGTCGCCGTGGTCGCGGGCATCCACTGCCACGGGGCCCGTCACGTCCGTCGGTGCTACCGTCCGCGCCGCGGCGCCGAAAGCGGCGACGTCGGCACTGTCCGCGCCGACCACGGCGTTCGGGAACGTCCGGATCGCGACGGAGTCGGCGGGGAAGGTGTTGCCGACGACGAGGACCGGGTCCTGCAGCGTCCGGCGCTCGGCGCTGTCGCTGCCGGCCGGCGACCCCACACGGATCCAGGTGCCGGACCCGCTGAACCGGTTGTCGCGGACCTCGATCCCGGAGGACGAGTACGAGCCGGGATCGGCACCGTCCTCGTACGTCGGCACCACGACGACCGCCGTCGCGTCGGCGCTGGTCTGCGTGACGGTGTTGCCGCTGATGACGACGTCGTGCGCCGGCGCGGCGGTGATGACCGCCGGCTGGCCAGTCACGACGTTGTCCGTGAACCGGACGTCGCGCGTCCCGGCCGAGAGGTTCACGCCACCGCGGTTGTCGGTCATCGTGCTGTCGTGGATGACGACATCGTGGCTGATGCCGTCGGCGGAGACGGTGACGACGATGTTCCCCACGGCTCCGTTGTCACGGAAGACGCTGGTGCCGATGTCCAGGTCGGCGCTGCTCCGGGCGTAGACGCCGTACTCGGAGACGTTCGCGACGGTGACGTCGGTGACGTCGGAGCCGACCGTGGACGAGTAGAACACGCCGTAGGAGCCGCCGTCGATGCTCGCGTGGGACACGTTCACGCGCTCGGAGCCGTAGGCGCGGAGGATCGCGGCGCCACTCGTCGGCGTCAGCCCCGGCTTCCCCGTCACGGCGACGGTGCTGACCGTCACGTCGCTGGACTCGTGGGTGATCACCCCGGCGCCGGCGATCTCGGCCACGACGTCGGTGATCCGGGTGTCCGTCACACCGAGGAGGGTGACGGCGTTGGAGGCGTTCGGAGCGCCGTCGACGGTCAACCGCTCGATGGTGATGCCGGTCCGGTCGCTGTCGGCGTCGATCTGCGAGGTGGTGCCCACGCCGTAGAGCATCCCGGTGACGTCGGCATCGCTGACGGTGACCCGGCCGGCGTTCTGGGTGTTGATCCCGGTGCCCGGAGCCGACGCTGTGATGGTCGCGTCGGTGATCCTCGCACCCTGCGTCGACCCGAGCGTGACGCCGGTCGTGACGTTCCTGATCGTCGGCGTGACGATCCGCGGACCCGTCCCGGTGTCGCCGACGTTCGTGAACACGCCGTACGCGAACGAGTCGATGGTCGGCCGGGTGATCGTGACCCCCGTTGCGAGGTAGAGGTTGATGCCGGTCGACGCCGCGGCCGCGGTCCCGGTCACGTCGGCGCCCGTGATCGCCGCGCGACCGGTGCTCCCGAGCGAGATGCCCTCCCGGCTCACCGCACTGATGGTCGGGTCGGTGATGGTCGGGCCGGCGGCGGTGCTGGTGTTGGCCGTCCCGATGCCGCGTGCGAACGAGGAGACCCGCACATCGCTGACGACGGACGCGCTCGCGTTCTGCAGGTCGATGCCGGTGCCGAGTGCGCCGGGACCGGTGACCGTCGTGCCGGCGACCTCCGGGGCCGTCGCCGTTCCGAGCGCGATGCCGGTGGTCGCTGCCGTGATCGTCCCGCCGCGCACGGCGATGCCGGACGCGGTCGACGTCGACGTCACGCCGACTCCGGTGGCGACGCCGGAGATGGTGGGGTCGGTCACGGTCGCGGACCCCGTGGTCAGGTTGACGCCGAAGGCCGAGGCCTGGCCGCCGCCGTCCATGGTGAAGTCCGCGATCGTCACGCCCGTCACGCCGGCGCCGAGCTGCACACCGGTCGGGCGGAGCACGCCGTTCGGGTTGCTCACCCGCAGGTCCGCGAGGGCGACACCGCTCCCGGTGACGGAGAACACGGGCGTCGCAGACACCCCGAAGCGGACCGTACTCGCGGCGGTCAGCCCGCCGGCGCTCACCGTGAACCGAGCGAACAGCGTCGAGTCCGCGGCGGACGCGAGGGTGACGCGGCGCTGCACGGTGAGCGCGGTGGTGAAGACGTAGTCGTTCGGATCGAACGACACCGTTGCGCCGGCGGGCGCGGCGTTCAGCGCTGCCTGCAGCGTCGACAGCGTGGTCGCTGGTCGCTGCGCCGGGGTCCCGACCCATGCCATCGGCACCGTGTTCGCGTTCGGGACCAGCGCCTGCGTCGTCGGCGGGGCTGCCGCCTGGACCGCATCCGAGCGCGGCGGATCCGGTGCCGATGAGCGTGTCGGTGTCGGGGCCGACGGCGGCGTCGGAGTCGGAGTCGGAGTCGGTGGCGGTGGCGACGTGGGTGTCGACGTCGGATCGGGCGAAGGCACCGGAGAGGGTGTCGCCGTCGGCGCAGCGGCTGGCATCGCCGACGGCGAGGAAGTCGCCGTCGGTAGCGGTGTCGGTGTCGGCGTCGCTGTCGCGACGGCGCCCACCGGCATCTCCTCGGCAGCAGCCGACGGCCCCGCGGCGGTCATCCCCATCGCGACACCGACCCCGAGGGCCGCAGCCAGTGCCGTGAACGAGCGCGCCCTCGTGCGGATCCCCATGGGGCACTCTCTCCGCACCGCGACGCCGCTGTCCATCGCCCGTGTCGGGTGAAACGCGCCGCGGCGCGCCGCCGTGCGCCGAGCACCGTCCTGATCGCGGTCGCGACGCTGGTCGCGGTCGCCACACCGAGCCTCCCGTCCGCCCTGTCCCAGGCGACGTCCGCCGTCACCGCGACGTCCGTCGCACCACGTGGCGGTGCCGCCGCTCCGCCGCACCAGAACCCGATCACCGCGTCGACGAGCGCGGACGGCCGGCACTTCGTCCAGGGCGGGACGTGGACCGCCGACCTCGGGGACGCGCCGCGGATCGGGCTGATCTCGCTCGGTGGTTCCGGGTTCACGAGCACGTTCGACGACCTCCGGGTGAGCACTGTCGCCCGCTGAGGGGGTTCGCAGGTCGGGGCGTGGGCCTCCCGCACCGCGTGCGGGAGGCCTAGGGTCGCGGTGTGGGGAACAACAACGCACCGGGTCGGCGACGCGGCGGACTCATCGGCATCCTCGTGGTCGGGGGCTACCTCGTGCTGCGCTTCGGCTTCCTGGCGTGGCGCGAGCACGAGGACGGCATGTCGACCGGAGCGGTGGCCGGGACGCTCGCGCTCTACGCGGTCGGGATCTTCGCGCTCCTCGAGATCGTCCTCGCGTTCCAGAACGCCACCGTGCGTCGGCGCGAGGCCGCGCTCGCGCAGCTGCACCCCGGTGCGCACCTGGCACCCGTGCTGCTGAAGAAGGACCTCGCGACGGAGATCCGCCGGACCGCGGCGATGCTCGGCACGGACCTCACCGGGGACGTGCCCCGGCGCGGGTCGGCGACGCTCGTCGCGGACCACAACGGCATCGGGCTGTACGCCGGCGGGAGCACCCCGCGGCTGCTGCTCGGGATCCCGCGGGCCGTGGTCCGTTCGGTCGGCAACGGGGAGACCACCGCAGCCGGTCGGTACGCGTTCGGCAAGGTAGACGCACTCCGGGTGGTCGTCGACAACGGGCAGTGGACGGCGATCGACCTGCCGCTGTACCGGACGGTGATCGGGTTCCCGAAGCACCTGCGCGGCGACGAACTGACCGAGCGGGTGCGTGCCGTGGCCGTGGCCGCCGGTGTCCGCGAGGACACCGCGCAGCAGGACTGGATGCGCTGAACGAGCACCCGGAACGGGTGAGGCGCGCAGGAGGCCGGTCGGGGACCATCGCCCCATGACGGAACTGACATCGTGGCGCCCGGGCGCCGCACGGACGACGATCGAGGACTTCATCGCGCGGGCGACGAGCGGGCCGGACGCGCTCGACCCGGCGGACCGCATCGCGGTGTTCGACAACGACGGAACCCTGTGGACGGAGAAGCCGGTCCCGACACAGCTGCAGTGGCTCGTCGCGCAGTGGGCCGACGCCGCGCGCAACGACCCGGAACTCGCCGGGACCCAGCCGTACGCAGCAGCCCTCGCCGGGGACCTGCGGTGGATCGGGAACGCCGTGGATGCGCACGCCGCCGGGGACGACACCGACCTGCGCCTGCTGCTCGGCGCGGTCGTGCACGTGACCGCGGGCATGAGCGTCGACCGGTACGGCGAACTGGTCGCGGACTTCTACGCCACCGCCGAGCACCCGGTGCTGCGCACCCCGTACTCGGCGACCGTGTACCAGCCGATGGTCGAACTCATCGCGGTGCTCCGGAGCCACGGGTTCGCCTGTTACGTGGTGTCGGCCGGCGAGCGGGACTTCATGCGGCCGATGACCGAGGTGAACTACGACATCCCGGCGGAGCGCGTTGTCGGGTCGGCGATGGGCCTCGAGTACGTGGACGGGGAAGTGCGGTACGTCGACGCGCTCGCGTTCTTCGACGACGGTCCGGAGAAACCGGTCCGGATCTGGAGCCGCATCGGTCGGCGTCCGGCCGTCGCGGTCGGGAACTCGGACGGCGACCGGGAGATGCTCGAGTACACGCTGCCCGGTGCCGCCGGACTGCGTCTGCTGGTCCACCACGACGACACGACGGGCCGGGGTGACGAGCCGTACGACCGCGGCGCGGAGGCGATGCTCGCCGAGGCCGCCGACCGCGACGTGACCGTCGTGAGCGTCCGCGACGACTGGGACACCGTGTTCCCGGCCTGAGTGCCGGCCTGAGTGCCGTCCTGAGCGGAGTTCGCCGGTGCGGATCCCGGTACGGCGGTCCCCGGCGTCAGAAGCGCCCGAGTCCGTCGCCGACGAGCACCGCGCCGACGAGGAACAGGACGACGAGCGTCACCGCCCTCGAGTTCCGGCCCGACCAGGCTCGGATCTCCTCGAGCCGTCCGCGGGCGGAGTCGCCGCCCACCACGGCGAAGACGATCGGCCCGATGACCGTTCCCGCGGTGAGCACCGCGCTCACGGCGAGGAGCGCCACGGCGGGTCCCGGCGCGACGTCCGCCGGCGCGAGGACGATCCCCACACCGGCGGCGAGCAGCAGGGCCTTCGGCCGGACCGCGAGCACCGCGCCGACGGCGAACGCGATGCCCGGTCGCACGGTGCCGAGCGCCGCGGACAGGACGGTGCTCATCCGGCTCGGCTCGGTCCGCGCGGGGCGGGAGCACAGCACGGCGCCGGCCAGGACGGCCCCGCCGCCGAGCACCAGCTCGAACACGCCGAGGGTCGGGTCCTTGCCGAGGTGGAGGTCGGGGACGAGGACCGTCGAGAACAGCGCGGTCGCGACGAGTGTGGCCACGAAGACCGTCGCCACGTACCCGAGGGCGAAGAGGATCGCGGGGCCGAGTCGTCGCGCTCCGAGCAGGAGCGTCAGGACGCCGGCGATCGGGACGGAGCTCAACGCACCCGCGATCGCGAGTGGCAGCACCTGACCGATCGCGGCGAGCATGGGCCGACGTCAGACCCTGGTGAAGTCGCCAGGGGTCCAGCTGCGCTCGAAGTACGGCTCGAGGGGCCCGTACAGACGCAGGTACGAGAACCAGTGCTGACCGGGGATCGTCTGCACCCAGTTGGACTCCCGGCCGGCCGGCGCCTCGGGGCCGAAGTGCAGGACGACCGAGCCGTCGGACTCGACCACGAGGTCCTCGTCACGACTGCCGCGGTCCCCGCGCTGCTGGGCGTTGTCGATGAGGCACCGGCTCGCCACGTCGTAGACGGTGACGGACCAGAAGAGCGCGGCGGGGACGTCGGGCGGAACGGTCAGGGTGTACGCGGCGCCGCCGTCGAGCCACGCTCCCTCGGCGTCGACGTAGGCGCCCAGGTACGCCTGGCCCTTCCCCGGGGTGGTGCTCTTCATCGCCGAGGAGAAGCTGACGGCCTCGTAGAACCACGACGCCCGCTCGAGCAGTTCGTCGTACCAGGGACCGCGCTGGTCGGAGCGCGACAGGACGACGGCGGTGTCCCATCGGCGGTCCGGCCAGTACCGCGTACCGGGGAAGCGCTTGGCGAAGGTGTTGGCCTGCGCCATCCGTTCGCCGTCGGAGGTCGCGCGCTCGAGGACGGCGCGGAGCCGGTCGTCGGGCGCGAAGGGCTCGCCAGGTGAGATCCCCAGCTGCCGCATCATCGCGAGGAAGAACCGGTCGCGTTCGTCGACCACCTCGGACTGGTAGACGGCGTGCAGCGACTCCCAGTACCCCAGTCCGCGCGGTTGGTCTCCGGACCACGGACGTCCTGCGGGCGAGACGAGTCTCGTGACCGGCGGGTCGTCGTGCTGGGACAGCGGGTGGACGCGCACCGCACCGGCCAACGCGGCGCCTCGGGCTGGGTCGGGATCGAGGGTGCGGAACCCGAACATGATGTTGACCCCGGTCGAGTGCACGACGTTCCAGGAGTCGTCGTGTGGCGGGACGTCCTGGCCGGGTCCGACGACGAGGGTCGTGCCACCGTGACCGGCGTCCGGGCCCATCTCGCCGAGGACAGCCACCTCGCGTTGCCAGAAGTCGGAGATCCCGCCGGCGGTCGGCCCGGGTGGCAGTTCGATCACGAGCGGACCGGTCGCCGACAGGTCGAAGAAGTTCAGGATGTACGGGGTGGTCGCGTTCGCGGTGATGATCCCGAGCCGGTCGCGGTACGAGACGTAGTGCACCAGATCGTGGTCCGATGCCCCGAAGACGTCTCGGTGCACCACACTCCAGTGCGCGTACGACACGATCGGCAACGCCCAGAGGTAGGTGAGGCACGCAAGCTGGTGGTCGAGGTCGTCGAAGAGGCCGGGGATCGCTGCCATCGGCGGCAGGTCCGGTGCGCTGACCGTCGTCTCGTGATCGCTCATGGCGCCACTGTCGCGCTGCCGGTACGGGTCCGCATCACCCGTGCCGGGTGAGTGCCGGGGCCGCCTGGAATCACCCGCTTGGGGTGGTGCTGTGCGTCGCACCCGGCGGATAGACCTGGGCCATCAACTCAGGGAGGGATCCGCCATGGACTTCTGGACCACATTCTGGGCGATCGTCTGGTACGCGTTCCTCGCGTTCACGTTCGTCGCCGCGCTGATGGCGCTGTTCTCGGTCATCGCCGACCTCTTCAGGGACCGCGAGCTCAACGGGTGGTGGAAGGCCGTCTGGGTCCTCTTCCTCGTCTTCGTGCCGTTCCTCACGGTGTTCGTCTACCTGATCGCACGTGGCCGGGGCATGGCGGAACGGAGCGCTGCGGCATCGCAGCGCAACCAGGAGGCCGCTGAGGGCTACATCCGTCGTGTCGCCGGCAGTTCGCCGTCGGACGAGATCGCGAAGGCGCAGGCACTGCTCGACGCCGGCACGATCACCCCGGCCGAGTTCGACGCGATCAAGGCGCACGCACTCGGTGGCGCCCGTCCGTCGGCGCACGCGGCGACGGCGTGACACCGTGACCACCACGTTCGCGTACGGACCGGCCGAGGTCTTCGTCGCCGCCTACCGCGGAGAACTGCCGGACACCGCGTTGCTCGGCGCACTCACCGACCTCATCGCATCCGACACCGTACGGCTGCTCGACCTCCTCCTCATCACGAAGGCGGAGGACGGGTCCGTCCGGGTCCGCGAGATCGACGACGTCACACCGGTCGCGATCCCGGGCTCCTCGGGGCCGGTCGAGCTCGAGGCTCGCGGGCTGACCGCGAACGACGACATCGACGAGGTCGCGGACTCCCTGGAGCCCGGGACGTCGGCGGCCATCGTCGTCATCGAACAGCTCTGGGCGAAGGCCCTCGCCGAGCGGTTCACCGACAGCGGGAGCCACCTGCTGTGGAGCACACGCGTTCCGGCACCAGCACTCAACGAGCTCGCCGCAGCGGCGCACATCGGCTAGGAGACCCCATGTTGTACCGACGATTCGGCAGACCAGGACTCCTCGGGCTCGCCGCCCGGACCGCGGTCGTCGCGGGGACCGCGTCAGCGGTCGGCGGCGCGATGCGGAACCGCCAGCAGCGGGCCGCGGACGAACGCGCCTCGGCCGACGCGTGGGACGCCGAGCAGACCGTGCCGATGGCGCCACCGGCTCCCGCGCAGGCCCCACCGGTCGCGCCGGCGCCCGCCGAGCCGGACCTGATGACCGAACTGGAACGACTCGGCCAGCTCAAGCAGCAGGGGCTGCTCAGCGACGACGAGTTCGCCGCCGCGAAGCAGCGACTGATCAGCGGCTGACGACCCCTCGAGACCAGACACCAGACACCACAGGAGGACATCCCATGGCAACGACGACCACCGCAAGCGACTCGACAGTCGGCGTCTTCGCGTCGAGCGACGAAGCGCTCGGCGCCGCGAAGGCCCTCAAGGACGCCGGGTACGGCGACGACGTCGTCTCGATCGTCGGGAAGGGCGTGAAGGACGACAAGAAGGTGCACGGTTGGATCCCGGTCGGGAACGAAGCAGGGACCTTCGGCGGCTGGGGCGCCCTCTGGGGAGCGTTGACCGGGTGGCTCCTCCTCGGGTTCGTCTGGTTGCCCGGCATCGGCTGGGTCGCCGCCGCCGGGTGGCTCGCGAGCACGCTCGTCGGCGCCGGCATCGGCGCAGGACTCGGCGCGCTCATCGGCCTGGCAGTCCCCGAGGAGGAGATCCCGCAGTACGAGGACGACCTCAAGGCCGACCGCTACCTCGTGGTCGTCCACGGCGACGCCGCGACCGTGGACGAAGCACACCGCATCATCGACGCCGCCGGTCCGGTGCGCGTCAACCGATACACCAAGTGATGACCGCCAACAACCGAAGGAAACGACCATGGCAGACCTCATCGTGATCTCGTTCGACGACGACAAGAACGCCGTCGCCGCGTACGAGGAAGTGCAACAGCTGCAGAGCGACCTCGTCGTCGAACTCGCGGGCCTCGCGCTCGTCCACGTCGACGACAAGGGCAAGACGCACGTGGAGACCCCGGGACCGGCGGGCAACGTCGGCGCCGGAGCCGCCGGCGGTGCCCTGTTCGGCACCCTCCTCGGGCTCCTATTCTTCGTGCCGTTCTTCGGACTGGTCATCGGCGGCGCGCTCGGCGCGCTGTTCGCCGGCCTCGACAAGACCGGCCTGAACGCGGAGTTCCGCGACCGTGTGAAGTCCGCCGTCGCAGACGGACGATCGGCAGTCGTGATCTACGCGACGAAGATCACCGAGGACAAGTTCGGCGAGGCGCTGTCGCGCTTCAACGGGACCATCGTGCAGACCTCGCTCTCCGCCACGGACGAGCACGAGCTCGCGCACGACATGACCGGCGCTCGCTGAGCCAGGGAGGGCCGGACCATGGGTGCGCTCATCCTCGGACTCATCGCACCGGCCCTCGGGATCCTGCTCAGCCCGCTCGCGATCATGGCGCTCGTCGCCGAGCTGCTGTCACGGCGGTACCGGGCGAACGGGATCGCCTTCGCCACCGGCTGGCTGCTCGCGACGGTCGTCGTCACCGGGGTCGCCGTGGCGGTCTTCACCGCGATCGACTTCCACCCCCGCACCGACGCTCCGCTCTGGGCGGGCGTGGTCCGCCTGGTCATCGCGGTCGTCCTGATCCTCACCGCCGTCTGGGTCTTCCGTCGCGGCGGGAAGGACCTGCAGAAGATGTCGGAGGCGTCCACGCCCGAACAGGTGGCGGCCGCGACCCCGCAGTTGCCCGGGTGGCTGCAGAAGGTCAGCGAGTTCTCGCCGGGACGTTCCCTGGCGCTCGGCTTCGGGATCTTCGCGGTGAACCCCGTCGATGCGTCGTGCGCGATCATCGCCGGCATCGACGTCGCCGGCGCTCCGGTCACCTTCGGCGCTGGCGCCGCGGTGGCCGTCGGGTTCGTCGTCGTCGCGGTCGTCCCGATCGTCGTCCCGGTCTGCTTCGTCCTCGCCCGCGGCGACGCGGCTGCACCACTGCTCGAAGGACTGCGGACCTGGATCGCGGGGCACACGAACGTGCTGAACGCCGCGCTCATCCTCGTCATCGGTGCCCTGCAGCTGCAGAAGGCCGTCTCTGCCCTGATCTCCTGACAGTGCCCCGAGAGGAACGCAGCATGACCACCATCGAGGACGAACTCGCCGCACTCCGAGCCGAGAACGCGACGCTCCGCGACCGGCTCGGGCAGCAGGAGACCCCTCGTCGACGCGGATGGGGATGGGCGATCCCGTCCGCCGCCCTGATCATCATCGGTGCGGTGCTCGCCCCGGTCGCGGTGATCACGACGTGGGCACAGCGGGAGGTGACCTCGACGGACGCGTTCGTCGCCACGTTCGGCCCGCTCGCGCGGGACCGTGCGGTGCAGACCTTCATCGCGAGCAGGACCGTCGACGTCATCGACGAGCGGCTCGACGTCGCCGGCCTCACCGGGACGGTCTTCGACGGGATCGCGCAGCTCGACCTCCCCCCGCGCGCCAAGAGCGCGTTGACGGCGCTCGAGGGACCGGCGACCGCCGGCATCCAGGACCTCATCAGCAGCACCGTCGACCGGTTCGTCGCCTCCGACCAGTTCGCGACGATGTGGAACGGGCTCCTCCGGACCGGGCACACCCAGTTGGTCGCGTCGCTCAGCGGCGATCGCAAGGCGGCGGTCGCGATCGGCGAGGACGGATCGATCGGCGTCCAGCTCGGCCCGGTGGTCGCCGAGGTGAAACAGCGCCTCGTCGACCGCGGGCTGACGTTCGCCGCCCGGATCCCGGCCGTCGACCGCACGATCGTCATCGCGACGTCCGACGCCGCGGTTCGCGCCCAGACGGCCTACACCCTCGTCCAGGTCACCGCGGCGTGGCTCCCGTGGCTCGTCGTCGCGTGCATCGGGATCGGCGTGGTGATGGCCAGGCGACGCGCCAGGGCCCTGACGCTCGGGGCGGTCGGCGTCGCCCTCGCGATGCTCGCCACGCTCGCGGCCCTCGGCGTGGGACGGGTCCTGGCCGTCCGGGCGTTGGCACCGGACCTGATGCCGCGGAACGCGGCCAGGGCGATCTACGACAGCGTTTCCGCGTTCGCACTGAGTGCTGCGGTCGCGGGCACGGTCCTCGCCCTGGCGGTCGCGGTGGTCGCGTGGTTCGGCGGGTCGACGGTCTCCGCGCAGTGGCTGCGACGCGGGTTCGGGAGCGGGGCGACGACGCTCCGCGCCTGGGCCGAGTCCCACGGGGTCAGCACCGGGCGGGTCGGCGTGGAGCTGTACCGCGCGCGGGTGCTCCTCCGCACGCTCGTCGCGCTCGGGGCGGCGGCGATCATCCTGCTCCACCGGCCGCTCCAGCCGGCCCTCATCGTGTGGACCCTGGTCGGTGCCCTCGTGGTGGTCGCCGTCCTCGAGCTGGTCGCCCGACCGCCGGAGGTCGGGGCCGGCACCGTGTCCACCGTCGGAACCGAAGGGAGCTGAGCGCCGTGCCGTTCTGGAAGCACCGATCCCGTACCGAGGGACCCCCGGCGAGCACGAGCGACGACACCACGGAGCGCGCGCCGGGGGCGGGTCGGGGTCTCCGCATCATGGTCGGCCTCGCGGCGGCGGTCGTCATCGCCGTCGGCACCGCCCGGTTCGCGGGGATCATCAGCCCGACCGTGCTGGCCCTCGTCGTGACGATCTGCGTCCAGCCAGCCCGCGTCTTCCTCGAACGACTCGGGCTCGCGCGGAGCCTCGCGTCGGCGGTCGTCATCGTCGTGATCCTGGTCCTGCTCGTCGGGTTCTCCCTGGCACTCGTGGTCTCCGTCGCCCAGTTCGCGACGCTGTTCCCGAAGTACGCGGACCAGATCCACGCCTTCGAGGAGCAGCTCGGGCACTGGCTGACCTCGCTCGGCGTCGGACAGCAGCAGGTGCAGACGCTCCTGGCCGGGTTCGACCCAGGCAAGGTCGTCGGTGCGGTGTCGGGCCTGGTCGGCAGCGTCTTCGGGCTGGGGGTCAGCCTGGTCGTCGTCCTCGCGCTCATCGTCTTCATGACGCTCGACGCCGGGTGGGGACGACTCATCGCCGATCGGCTGCGCCCCGCCCGTCCCCGTCTCGTCGAGGCGCTGGCCGGCTTCACGGTGAGCGTGCGGCGGTACATGGTCGTGACAGCCGTGCTCGGCGCGGCGGTCGCCGCCCTCGACGCGCTGGCCCTGGTGCTCCTCGGGGTCCCGGGAGCAGCGCTGTGGGGACTCCTCGCCTTCATCACGGGGTTCATCCCGAACATCGGGTACTGGATCGGGATCATCCCCCCGGTGATCCTCGCGTTGCTCGCCAACGGGTGGCAGAACGCGATCGTGGTGATCGTCGTCTACGCGGTGATCAACGGCGTGATCCAGTCCGGGCTGCAGCCGCACATCGTGGGGTCAGCCGTCTCCCTCAACCAGACGATCGCGTTCCTCTCGGTCGTGTTCTGGTCGGCAGTCCTCGGGCCGATGGGTGCGATCCTCGCGATCCCGCTGACCCTGCTGGTCCGTGCGGTCCTCGTCGACGCCAACCCGGACGCGCGGTGGATCCGCCCCGCGCTCGGGGACGTCACGGGACTCGGCCCGCCCTCGCGGCGTGCGGCCAGACGAGCGACGGGCAACGCCCGCACGACGACGAAGGGCACACCGTGAACACCGCATCCCTCATCGGCGGACTCCTGCCCCAGGCGGTCACGATCGCCATCAGTCCGCTCCCGATCATCGCCGCGATCCTGATGCTCCTCTCGCCCCGCGCGAGGACGGTGGCCACGGCGTTCATGGTCGGCTGGGTGGCCGGCATCGCGATCGCGGTCATCGTCGTCACGCTGCTGTCCTCGTCGATCCCCGCCGCGGACCCGGACGCGTCGAAGCCGGTGGCGGGGATCGTGGAGCTGGTGCTGGGCGTCCTGCTGGTGCTCCTCGCGGTCCACCAGTGGCGGGGCCGACCGGCGCCGGGAACCACCGCGTCGCCGCCGAAGTGGATGGCGGCGATCGACTCGATGACCCCGGGCCGGGCCGCGGGGCTCGCGTTCCTGCTCGCCGCGGTGAACCCGAAGAACCTGATGATGGCGGTCGCCGCCGGCGTCTCGGTCGGGACCAGCGGCGCCGACGCGGCCCCGACCGTCTGGGCGCTCGTCGTCTTCATCGTGATCGCGTCGCTGAGCATCGCGGTGCCGGTCGTCGTGTTCCTGGTCGCCGGTGACCGGGTCGCCGGTGCCCTCGGCACCCTCCGGGACTGGCTCACCGCGAACAACGCGACGATCATGGCCGTCCTGCTCCTGGTGATCGGCGTGACGACCATCGGCAAGGGGATCGGGGCCTTCTGATGCGCATCCTCCCGGGACTCGACCGGCACTCGTGGCGCACCGAGGCCCTCGCCGGCATCACGCTCGCGGCGATCGCCATCCCGCTCAACATCGGGTACGCGCAGATCGCGGGCCTGCCGCCCACCGCCGGGCTCTACTCCCTCATCGTGCCGGGGGTGCTCTTCGCGTTGCTGGCATCGAGTCGGCAGCTCGTCGCCTCGCCGGACGCGGCCGCCGCGGCGCTCGTCGGGTCCTCGCTCGCGGGACTCGCGACCGCCGGCAGCGCGTCCTACGTGCAGCTCGCGCTGGCGCAGGCGCTCGTCGGGGCGGTCGTGTTCGCCCTCTGCGCGGTGCTGAAGCTCGGGTTCCTCGCGAACTTCCTGTCCGCGCCGATCCTGGTGGGGTTCGTCGGCGGCCTGGCGCTCGACATCCTGCTGAGCCAGGTGGCGAAGATGCTCGGCGTCAAGGTCGACAGCGGCGACGAGTTCATCCCACGGCTCGGTGAGCTGTTCGCCGGGCTCGGGACCGTGAACGTGTGGTCCGTGTGCCTCGCCGCCGGGTCCGTGGTGATCCTCATCGTGGGCCGACGTTTCCGCGCGGTGCCCTGGGCGCTCGTCGTGCTCGTCGTGACGACCCTCGTCCTGGTCGTGTTCCGCCTCGACGACGCCGGCGTGTCGGTGCTCGGGAACGTCCCGGCCGGACCGCCGACGTTCACGTGGCCACAGATCTCCTGGCACCAGTGGGTCCAGGTGCTCCCCAGCGCCGTCGCACTGACACTGGTCGCGATGGCCGAGGGGCTGCTCGTGGCCCGCCGCTACGCGGAGAAGCACGACCTCCCGGACGACGCGAACCGCGACCTCTTCGCGTTCGCGGCCGCCAACCTCGGTTCCGGGCTGACCGGCGGGTTCACGGTCGGGTCGTCGGCGTCCCGGACGGCGGCGATGGACCAGACCGGCTCACGCACACAGCTCCCGGCCCTCGTGGCGGCGGTGCTCACCCTCCTCGTGGTCTGCTTCGGGACCGCGCTGCTGCAGGACATCCCGTCGCCGGCCATCGGCGCGATCGTGGCGGTGGCCGTCGTCCCGCTGCTCGGCATCCGGGACTTCGCGCGCCTCTGGCGCCTCCGCCGGTTCGAGTTCGCGATCGCCGCGGTCTGCTTCCTCGGCGCGCTGCTCCTCGGGCCGATCATCGGCGTCGTGATCGCGTTCGTGCTCTCGTTGATCAACGTGATCCGGTCCGCCGCCAACCCACCGGTGGACGTCCTCGTGCCGGACGGGGAACCGGTCGACGTCTTCCGCGCGGCACGGGACGGGAGCGTCACGTCGGCACCGGGGGTCATCGTCCTCCGCTTCGCCGGACCGTTGTTCTTCGGCAACGCGCAGCTGTTCGCGAGCGCCGTGCGGTCGAGCGTGACGGCGGGGACGGCGGCGGGAGCGCACGCGATCGTGCTCGACTGTGGTGCCGTGACGGCGATCGACACCACGGCGGCCGACGTCGCCGCCGAGGCCTTCGCGTGGGCGCGCGAGAACGGCGTCGAGGTGGCGTTCAGTCGCGCGCGAGCGTCGACCAAGGCGGAGCTCGAACACTTCGACCTGGTGGGGGAGAGCCGGTTCTTCACGAGCAACCGCGCAGCGGTCGCCGCCCTCGGTCGCTGACGTCCCTCAGCGGAGTTGCCGGAGCTCGGCGATGTCGAGCCCGAGGTCGGCGAGCCGCGCCAGGAGCCCGTGCAACTGGGTCTGGTCGTCGAGGTCGCCGACCAGCAGTGTCTCGGCCGGACCGATCGGCAACAGCTCGAACTCCGGGAACGCCGCCGTCAGGGTCTCCGACAGCGTGTACGGCAGGCGGACCTCGTAGCGGCTCATCGTCACCCTCCAGCTCGTCGTGAGGCCACGATCATCCCGCCGGAGCGGGACTGCCCGGTTCCCCTGAACCGGGTGAGGTCCGGCGGATCAGAGCAGCCCGCGTCGACGCGCGGCGCTCACCGCCTCGGTGCGGCCGGTGGCCGAGAGCTTCCCGTAGATGCTCCGGAGGTGCGTCTTGATGGTGTTCACGCTGAGGTGGTGCTTCGCGGCGATCTCGGCGACCGTCTGGTGGGCGGGGAGCTCGAGCAGGAGCTCCTGCTCCTTCGGTGTGAGCGGGACCGTCGCGTCCGGGTGCTCCTGGCCGACGCCGATGCGTTCGTGCTCGGCGAGTGCGAGGACGTGGTCCGCGTACGGCTCGAGTGCGCCGTAGGAACCACGGTGGCGGAACACGAGCTGTGCGCCGGCGCCGCGACAGGCGAGGAACTCACGCGCGTAGCCGAACTCCTCGCTGACGTCGAGCGCACGCCGCACCCGCTCGGCGGACTCCGCGACGCGGCCGTGGACGCACGCGTGCGATGCGAGCGCCAGGTGTGCGTTGACGATGCTGCTCCCGGACCACGCCGCGTCGTCGCCGTCGAGCGTATCCACCACAGCGTGCTCGACGACGTGGTCGTTCCGGGTGCCGGCGAGGAGTCGGAGGGTGTTCAGCTCGAGGGAGTCGGGGCCGAGGACGTCGGCGAGCACGCGGCGGATCTCCGTCGCGGCCGGCGCACCGTGCAGCGCGGCGGACCAGCTCTGCATGCGCACGGCGACAGCGGCGACGATCCGCGGGTGGTTCCGCCCGTCGAACCGCACGAGCTGCACCAGTCGGGCGAGCGCGTCACGTGGTGCCGGCGACGCGTCGAGCGTCGCCACGAGCAGCAGCGCCCGGATGTGGAAGAGGAGGCCGAGCTCACTGCCGACGGGATCGGCCGCGTCGATGCGGTGGAGCGCCGTGAAGGACACCGGTTCACAGCGTGCGTAGGCGCGGGACGTGGAGACGAGCAGCGCTCGCGCGGTCGCACGGTTGTAGGGCGGCGTCGTGTCGAACGGGACCTGGTCCACCTGCGCTTCGTACGCACTCGCGGTGCGCCAGTCACCGGACCGGACGGCGAGGGTCGCGGCGGTGTCGGCCGCCACCAGGAACACCCACGAGTACCCCGCTCGGGAGGCTGCACCCTGGATCGAGCGCAGGAGCTGCTCGGCGTCCGCGCGGCGCCTCATGACGACGAGGCACCACGCGACCGCCGACCGGAGGAGCAGTGCGACGTCGAGCGACTCCACCGGGGTGCTGCGCATGAAGTCGCCCAGCTCGCGCAGGCGGACCGTCGCCGCGTCGGGATCCTCGATCAGGAAGGAGCCCAGCGCGATGACCACGGGCCGCCAGTGGTCGGCGACCTCCGGCTCCGCGGACGCGAGGAGGGCCGCCGCCTGCGCGAGGCGTTCCTCGGCGCCGATGCGGTCCGGGAAGGTGGGCACGTCCATGCCCACGCGGAGCGTGAGCGTCGCCAGCGTGTCCTGACTCGGCGGGAGTGCCCGGAGCGCGGTGCTCACGATCGCGGTCCTGCCCTGCATGAGGAGGGTTCCGCCGGAGTGTTCGATCTGCGTGCGGAGTGCGTCCTGGTCGCGGGCGAGGAGCGCCTGTTCCAGGGCCGTGACGTGGTCGCCGTGCGCTTCGTACCACCCGGCGGCGGCGACGTGGTTCCGGACCGCGCCGCACTCCTCCCGCCGACGGAACTCGGCGCGCATGTACCCGGCGAGGATCGGGTGGAACCGGAACCCGTCGTGGTCGGGACTCGCGCTGACGAGCACGTTCCGGGCGCTCAGTCGGTGCAGGACCGCACCGACGTCCGCGCGGCCGGTCAGCGTGACGGCGAGGGCGAGGGGGACGTCCGTGCCGACCGCCGCCCGCATCAGGACCTCACGGTCGTCCTCGTCGAGGGCGTCCAGCACCCGCACGACCAGGTAGTCGGCGACCTGGTGCTGGTCGCCACCGAACCGGGCGACCGCGGCGGCCGGATCGCGCTGCTCGAGGAGGTACGGCATCGCGAGCGCCAGGCCGGCCGCCCATCCGGCGGTCCGTGCCGTGAGGGTCTCGGCGTCCTGGATCGGCAGCACCAGGCCGAACCGGAGGGCGAGCGCGAGTGTGTCCTCGACGTCGAACGCGAGGTCCCTGGTCGGAACGACGGACCGTCCGCCCGCGGCGTCGGTCACGGCCGCGAACCCGCTCGGCTCGTACCGGCCGGCGATGACGAAGCGGACCCCTGGGCCGCTCCGGGTGATCAGCCGGATCAGCGGCGGCACGCCGAGGCCGCCGAGCAGCCGGTCGACGTCGTCGACGAACAACCAGTCCTCGGCGATCGGTTCGTCGGCGAGGAGGTCCGTCGCGCCGAGCCAGCGCACGGTGTCGCCGTCGGAGCGCACCCGGTCGGCCCAGTTCGTGAGCGCGGTCGTCTTGCCGGCACCGGCCGGAGCCCACATCGTGAGCAGTCTGCGGTCCGATCGCCGGAAACGGTCGAGTTGGTCGAGCAGCCGCGGGCGTTCGAGCGGGCGACCTCCGGCGTGCTGCGCCGATGAGCCACCGTTCGGTGTGTCGTTCGCCCGGGCGGTGCTCCTGGTCTCGTTGAAGGCGTACATGTCGAGCCTTTCCCTGAAAAGGCGTGATGTGCTGCTCACGATAGGGGCAGGATGGAGGTTCTGCGAGGAAAACTTGGTGTCAGGCGGGAACAATCACCCCATCCGGGTGACCCCGCCGCCGCCCGGTCGTCGGAGAGTCTGACCATGGAGACTCGTGTCGAGGTCGTCGACGTCGCGGGCGGAGCATTCCTGATGGGATCGGACCGTTTCTACCCGGACGAGGGCCCGGTCCACGAGCGGACGGTCCCGGACTTCCGCCTCGGTTCCCAGCCGGTCACGAACGCGGAGTTCGCGGCGTTCGTCGGCGCGACGGGGTGGATCACGGAAGCGGAACGCCCGCTGTCGCCGGAGGCGTTCCCCGACCTCGCGGCGGATGAACGACTGGCGGGGTCCCTGGTCTTCACACCGACGGCCGGACCGGTCGATCTCCGCGACTGGCGGGCCTGGTGGAGGTGGCAGGCCGGCGCCGACTGGCGGCACCCGCGCGGCCCGGAGTCCTCCGTCGGCGGCCTCGACGACCACCCGGTCGTCCAGGTGTCCCACGCCGACGCCGCGGCGTACGCCGCCTGGGTCGGCGGTCGGCTGCCGACCGAGGCGGAGTGGGAGTACGCCGCCAAGGCCGGTGGTGAACCGGACTGGCCCTTCGCCTGGGGGACCGACGCCCACCCCGGGGGCGCGACCATGGCGAACACCTGGCAGGGTGCGTTCCCGTACCGGAACACCGGCGCTGCCGGGTGGGTGGGGACCTCGCCGGTCGGCTCGTTCCCGCCCAACCCGCTCGGGATCGTCGACATGATCGGCAACGTCTGGGAGTGGACCGACACCCCGTACACCGCCCGGCACGAGCCGGGCACCGCGACCGGCGGGGAGCACTGCGGATGCGGTCCGGCCGACGCGCACCACGGCATGACTGCCGACGGCTCGGCTGCGGAACCCGCGATGCGGGTGCTCAAGGGCGGCTCGCACCTGTGCGCCCCCGAGTACTGCCTGCGCTACCGTCCTGCTGCACGTTCACCCCAGAGCGACGACTCCGCGGCGACGCACATCGGGTTCCGGGTGGCCTGGGACGCCTGACCGCCGTCAGGACACATCGCGGCGTGCACCCTGCGCTGCTTCCACGCTCGGGAAGACGCGGTGCTGTCCGACGAGCCCACGGAACCAGTTGCTCCGCGACGCCGTGTCCGCCGCAGGTCCGTCGAGTCCGACGAGGATCAGTGTGACGCCCCGCTGCTCGAGCTCCTGGTCCAGGTCCCTGAGCGCATCGAGGATCGTCACGGTCGCTGCGCGCATGCGGCTGAGGTCGAGCACGAGCGCGTCGACGCCGGCGGAGGACTCGGCGACCTCGATGGCAGCGTTCTCGTACCCGAGCACGTTCGCGGTGTAGACGTCTCCGTCGACTCGCGCACTCACTGAGCGACCGACGACCGCTCCCGGGACGAAGCGGACGCGCTGGAGCTCACGCAGGATCAGGACGTACGTCCCGAGGACCCCGACGAGCACCGCCCCGAGGAGTCCCGCGGTGAGACCAACAACCGCAGTGAGCACCGCGAGCCAGAAGTCCCGGCGACTGATCCGCGCCATCCGGCGCAGCTCGGCGATGTCGATGAGCCCGACGACCGCGGTGACGACCAGGGCTGCGAGCGTCGCGGTCGGCATCAGCGCGAGGACCGGCCCGAGGACGAGCGCGACGAGGACCGCGAGCGCCGCCGTGACCAGGGTCGACAGCTGTGAGCGCGCACCGGCACGCTGGTTGACGGCGCTCTGGGAGAACCCGCCGGCAGCGGGCAGCGACTGGGTCACGGAGCCGGCGAGGTTCGCGACCGCGGTCGCGAGCAGCTCCCGGTCGCTGTCGATCTGCGGCTCGCTCCGAGCCCGGATGCCCCGCGCGACGGCGGCCGACTCGAGGAAGGCCATCGTCGCGATCCCGAGCGCACCGGGGAGGAGGCCGGGAACGAGTGTCAGGTCCGGCACCGCCGGCATCGGGAGCCCGTTCGGGACCGCCGGGATCACCTCCACACCGACGTCGGTCAGGTGCAGGGCTGCTGACGCGATGATGCCCCCTGCGACGACGACGAGCGGAGCGGGAAAGTGCGGAGCGAACCGCCGGAGGAGCAACAGGACCGCGATCGACAGGACGGAGAGCACGACGGTCGGGCCGTTCGCACGCGGGACCGCCTCGACGACCGCGACCAGCGAGCGGATGAACCCCCGGCCGGTCGGGTCGTCCGTGAGTCCGAGGAGCTTCGGCAGCTGACCGACGGCCACCGTGGCGCCGACACCGATCTGCACGCCGGCGAGGGTCGCCTTGTTGATGTTCTCGACGAGGGAGCCGAGCGAGAGCAACCGGGCGAGGACCAGCACGACACCCACGATGAGTGTCAGTGTCGCGAGTGCGCGGGGTGCATCGTCGGCGTTCGCCGCGACGTCGGCGGCGACGAACGTGGTGGCGGTCAGCGTCGCGATGGTCGACGTGGTCGACACGCTCATCGCGCGCGATCCACCGAGGAGCGCGTAGACGACCATCGGCGCCATGCACGTGTAGAGCCCGACCTGCACCGGCAGGTCGGCGATGGTCGCGTACGCCATCGCCTGCGGGACGACGACCGCACCCGCGCTCAGGCCGGCGACGACGTCTCGGCCGAGCCAGGCGCGGTCGTAGCCACGCAGGGTGGGAGCGAACCACGCGCTGCGGACCGCTGTCCGCGTCGTCACCGCGTCGTCGCGGACTGCTTCGCCATGGGGTGCTCCTCGTGGTCGGTCTGCACGATGAGGCTCGCCGCCGTCGCCACCGTCGAGCACCCCCGAAACGGGTGAGATCGTCCGCCGTCGGGGCCGGGCTTCAGTCGATCGCGTCGACGAGGGCGGTCAGGAACCGCGGCGGGTCCGAGGAGACGGAGCAGGTGAACCCGGCGGCGCCGAGCGACGCAGCGACCGCCCGGACCACCGAGGACCGCGAGACCTCCCGGTCCTCGTACGAGGACCAGAAGCGGATGCTGATGTCCGCCCACGCCGGGGTGAGCGTGTGCAGGAAGATCTCCGGGTCCGTCGCGCCCCGGTGCTCGACGGAGGCGACGGCGGCGAGGACCGCGGGGCAGACCGCGTCGAGGTCCGGGCTGCCGTGGATGCGCGCGCGGACCTCGCTCCGGACGGCGCCCGTCTCGCTGGCGTTCCAGAGCGGGTGCTCGAGCAGCATCGTGTTCGGGATCCGGATCGTCTTGCCGTCGGACGTGCGCAGCAGCACGGCACGCCCGGTCAGCTCGATGATGCGGCCCTCGACCCCCTCGAGCTCGATCGAGTCCCCGATGTGCACGGGGCGGCGGGCCTGGATGACGAGTCCGGCACCGAAGTTCGCGGCGATGCCCCGGAGCGCCAGGAACGCGACGGCGGAGATGATGATCACGGCGGCGAGCACCGGTTGCAGGGGCGCACCGAGGACGGTGAGCACGATGCCGATCGTCAGCAGCATGATCCCGTACCGCGCCAACCGCGCGGCGAGGTTCGTGGAGCTCGGGCCGAGGCCACTCCACTTCGACAGCGCCGCCGCGACGCCCCGCCGCGCCCACCCGGACGCGAACCACCCCGCGACGAGCACCACGGCGGCCAGGATCACGTCCCAGACACCGAAGGACGAGTCCTTGAGCAGCCCGCTCACGAGATCCTGCATCGCGCCTCCCGGGTCCGTGGGACGGCAGGATACGGCTCGCCCGGGTGCGCCGGTTCCCCCGGAGCGGGTGAGAACACCGGCTGGCACTCGGTGGCGGGGTGGGGCGTCATCGGGCAGGATGTGGAGCAGCACCGGGTGGGCGGGAACGGGGAACTGATGACGGTCGTGTCGACGACATCCACGAGGGGGCGGCTCCTCGGCGCCGCAGCACTGACGATCGTGGCGCTCACGCTCGGCGGGTGTGCCACGACCAGCACCGCGATGCCGGCGGTCGCCACGGCCACGAACCCGGCACCGAGCGCCACGCCGAACAGCCCGACGAGCAGCCCGACGAGCAGCCCGACGAGCACCACGCCGACCAGCCCGACGAGCACCACGCCGACCAGCCCGTCGACCCCGGCGCCCGCCGCCGGCACCGTCGTCCTCGACACCGACCTGGCGTCCGCCGACGGCCGGGCATCGATCCACCTCCGCGTCGTCGCCACCGGCCAGGACGACTACGTCGTGCAGACCTCCGCCTACCGCTCCACGCTCGGCGAACCGCTCGCGGTCTTCTTCCGGCAGTTCGACGAGCAGGTGGGCGACACGATCAGCGAGGGCGTGAGCTTCGGCTACGACGCCTGGGGTGCGCCGGGGGAGACCGCCCAGGTGCCGGACGCACGGTTCCGGCTGCAGGAGGCCGGGGACGACCCGAGCTTCCTGCGGACCGCGGTCCTGGTGAACCGACCCGAAACGTCACCGTGGCAGGTGCTCGGCGTCAGCGAACTGCACTGGTCGACGCCGGACCGGCACCCGGACCTGCACGTCGTCGACACCGGCCCCCGGAGCGGTGCCACCGGCACGGTCGAGTCAGCAGGAGGTGTGCCGCGCTGGTACCACGTGGCGGCGGACGACCGGCTGGCCGACGTCGCGACGCGGTTCGGCGTGACGGTGAGCGACCTGCACTACCTCAGCGCGCGACAGGCCCTCGGCCTGGCGTACGAGCTGCAGGCCGGCGAGACCCTGAACCTCGACCGCACGAAGCGCTGATCCCCGGGTCAGGCCGGGTGGTAGACGGCGATCGCGGGGCCGTCGCCGGCGTCGTGGGTCTGCCGGGTCGCCGCCCAGGTGCGGCCGTCGTGCTCGATGGTCGGCGGCAGGTCGCCGCGGACCAGGATCCGGACCGCTGGACCGTCACCGTCGACGAGGTCCACGCCGTGCGAGTCGGGCTCGTCCGGGTTGCCGCCGCCGGTCTCCTTCACGAAGTCGTTCATGCACCCGAGTCAACACGGACACGCCCGGTACCGGCTCCGAGTCGGCCCTCGGAGCGAACACGGGTATAGTCATCCGAGCGCGACCGACAGGTCACGCGATGCGGATGTGGCGCAGTGGTAGCGCATCACCTTGCCAAGGTGAGGGTCGCGAGTTCGAATCTCGTCATCCGCTCGGGAACCGCCGGCTCCACCCGGCCCCCTACGAAGCCCTGACCTCGGTCGGGGCTCTCGTGGTTTCAGGGGCCCGTGGTTTCAGGGGCCCGTGGTTTCAGGGGCCCGTGGTTTCAGGGGTCGGATTCTCGGGGCGATCGTGGTTCGAGACGCTCAGAGCAGCGCCGCCCGGACGCCCGGCATCGCGACCCACCGCCGCGCGCCGTCGGTCACCACCGTCACGAGCACGCTGTCGCAGTCCACGCACCGCGCGACCGAGCCCATCGCCGTCCGGTACGTCCGCGCCCGCCCGAGCACGCCGAGCGAACCGCACCCCGCACAGCGCAGCCGGGCCGAGGTCGCGTCCGGACCGAGGACGTCGGCGAGGTCCCCGGCGAGCGCGTTGCCGTCGAACAGGGTCATCCGTTGCCTCCGAACCGTTCCGCGCGGACGTCCGTCGTGTCGTGCCCGCGCTCCCCGAGCCACCGCAGGACCTGCTCGACGAACGGCGTCGAGCCGCAGACGTACACCAGGGCACCGGCGTCCGGCGGGAACACCGCCGCGGCGAGGGCGTCCCGGGTGAGCCGCCCGACCGGCAGCGTCGGGTCCGGCGCCCGGCGGCTGTACACGATCGCGTCGGTGAACGGCGCGGTGCCGGCGCGTGCGGCGTCGAGTGTGGACCGGAAGAAGACGTCGTCCGGCGTCCGCACGGCGTAGAGGAGCCGGAACGGGGTCGGGTCCTCGGCCTCGGTGTGCGCGGAGACCATCGCGGCGAGCGGCACGATGCCCGACCCGCCCGCGATCAGCTGGACGGGACGGGTCGGTGCGGTGGTGTCCGGTCGCCAGACGAACCAGCCCCCGAGCGGGCCGTGCACGTCGAGGGCGTCCCCGACCTCGACCGCGTCGACCAGGAACGGGGAGACCTCGCCGTCGTCGACGCGGTCCACGGCCAGGGTGACCATGGTGGAGTCGCCGGCGGACGCGATCGAGTACGAGCGCGTGGCCTGGTAGCCGTCCTCGGCGGTGAGTCGCAGGTCCAGGTGCTGACCGGGGTCGTTGCCGGGCCAGGTCGGCACGTCGAGGACGATCCGCCGGGCGGTCGGGGTCTCGGGGGAGACGGCGGCGACGGTCGCGGCGTGCCAGGCCGGCCGTCTGCGGGGCGGCGCGGACGGTGCGGAGCCGACCCCCGCCTCCAGACCGGCGGTGCCAGGCGGCACGACGGACGAGGGCACCGTCACCAGTACCGCTCCTCCTTCCACGGGTCACCGTGGAGGTTGTAGCCCGCGTTCTCCCAGAACCCGGGCTCGTCCGAGGACTGCATCACGATCCCGCGCACCCACTTCGCGCTCTTCCAGAAGTACAGGTGCGGCACGAGGAGCCGCGCCGGCCCGCCGTGCTCCGGCTCGAGCGGTTCCCCGTCGGCCTCGAACGCGATCCAGGCCTGCCCGTCGAGCAGCTCGTCGAGCGGCACGTTCGTGGTGTACCCGCCGAAGCTGTGCACCATGCAGTAGTCCAGTGACGTCTCCACGTCCGCGAACAGCTTGTCGAGCGGCACCCCGCGCCAGGGCATGTCGAGCTTGGTCCAGTGCGTCACGCAGTGGATGTCGACGGTGACGTCCTCGACGCCGAGCGCCCGGACCTCGTCCCACGTCCACTCGTGCAGGCCCGACTCGGTGCGGATCGAGAAGCTCCAGTCGGTGGGCTCGATGTCCGGTGTGGCTCCGGCGGAGAGCACGGGCCAGTCGCGGACCAGGGTCTGGCCGGGTGGGATCCGGGACGCGTCGACCGACCCGGCATCGTCGCCCCGCCGTCGTCCGCCGAACCCGCGTGTGAAGCTCGCCATCGCAGCCCGTCCTCCCTGGACACGCACGCGCATCCGTCGGTCTGATCCTGGCCCCTCCGGGCCACCGGCGTGTAACGGGTTCGTAAACGTTCCGCGGATGCGCGTCACAGGATTCGCCAGCGACCCCACGGCCCTCTATCGTTCACCGGAACGATTACCAGGAGGGGTCACCCCGAATGCAGCCCATCGTCCAGCCCCCAGAACCCGACCGCCGTCCCAGCCGCCGCACGCTCCTCACGGGGGCGGCAGGACTCGCCGGTCTCGGCCTGCTCACCCTCACCGGGTGCAGCACCGGCGCGAGCGCGGGCACCGTCAGCATCCCCGAGCAGGCGGCCACCGGCGCCGCACGTCGCGGTGGTCGGCTCCGCATCGCCCGGCCGGCGGCATCGGCCGCCGAGACCCTCGACTCCGCCAGCTCGCTGTCCGCGTACGAGTACCTCGGCGCGCTCTACAACCGCCTCGTGAAGCTCGACGAGTCGGGGGAGACCGTCCCCGACCTCGCTCGCGAGTGGTCCGCGAACGCCGACGGCACCGTGTGGACGTTCCATCTGCGCCGTGGTGTCCGGTTCCACGACGGATCCCGGTTCAGCGCCGACGACGCCGTCGCGAGCATCGCGCACATCCTCGACGAGGCGACGGGCTCCCCGCAGGCCGGCGTCCTCGGTGAGGTGATGACGGCGAAGTCCATGCACGTGGTCGACCCGTACACGCTCCGCTTCGACCTGACGAAGCCGAACGCCGAGTTCCCGTCGCTCCTGACGGCGTACCAGTGCTACATCGTGCCGGCCGCCGCGGTGGCGACGATCGGCCGCACGGGCATCGGCACCGGACCGTTCAAGCTGTCCTCGTTCACGCCGGCCGGTGCCGGCAGCGTCGAGGCGTTCGACGACCACTTCGCCGGACGTCCGGCCCTCGACGGCATCGACTTCTTCTCCATCCAGGACACGACGGCCCGGGTGAACGCGCTGCTCGCCGGCCAGATCGACCTGATCTCGCAGACGAACCTCGACTTCGCCACGGCCCGGGTGGTGGCCGCCTCGGACCGTGCGACGGTCGCCCGCTCGGTGAACGCGCAGTGGTACACGATCCCGATGCTCGCGACGAGTGCCGAGTTCAAGGACCCGAAGGTGCGGCAGGCGATGAAGCTCGCCTACGACCCGAAGCGGATCGTGGAGACGGCACTGCAGGGGACCGGTTCGCCCGGTTGGGACAACCCGGTGCCGCCGCAGCTCGCCGCGTTCCTCGACGAACCCCGCGAGTACGACCCGGACAAGGCCAAGAGCCTGCTCAAGCAGGCCGGACGGGAGGGACTGCGCACCTCGATCTACACGTCCAGTTACGAGTCGGTCTTCACCCTGCTCGCGGTCGCGTACCGCGACCAGGTGGCGGACGCCGGGATCGACCTGACGGTCCGGAGCGCGTCCTCCGACTCGTACTACACGCAGATCTGGATGCAGAAGCCGCTGATGGTGAGCTACTGGTTCACCGGCCGGCCGATCGACCAGCTGCTCAACCAGATCTTCCGGTCCGGGTCCTCCTACAACGAGAGCGCGTGGTCGAACGGGTCCTTCGACCTGCTCCTGGACGAGGCCCGCGCGGAGATGGACGACGCCAAGCGGAAGACGCTCTACCAGGACGCCCAGCGACTCGTCGTCGCGGACGGCGCCGACATGACCCCGATGTTCGGCGACCGCCTCGTGGGGCTCTCCCGCGACGTCGTCAACTACTCGGAGTTCGGCTTCGAGTTCGACTACCTCCGGATCGGACTGCGCCGATGAACGTCCTCCTCCCCGTCCTCCGCCGCGTCGGCATCGCCGTGCTGACGGTGGTGCTCGCCTCCCTGTTCGTGTTCCTCGCGGTGCAGGCCCTGCCCGGCGACGTCGCGCAGCAGCTCCTCGGGCAGAACGCCACGCCGGCAGCGGTCAAGCAGCTGCGCGAGTCCCTCGGCCTCGACCAGAACGTGTGGCTCCGCTACGGGCAGTGGCTCGTCGGCGCGGCGCACGGCGACTTCGGGACCTCGCTCGTCAGCGGGGAGCCGGTCGCACCGACGCTCTTCACCGCGTTCCGGAACAGCATGCTGATCGCCGTGCCCGCGATGCTCGTCGGCGTGACGCTCTCCCTGACGCTCGGCGTCGTCGCCGGGGTCCGTCGCGGCCGTCCGAGCGACCGGGTGATCTCGATCGTCAGCCTCGTCGTGATGAGCGTCCCGGAGTTCATGGTCGCCACCGTGCTCGTGCTGCTCTTCGCGATCGGCATCCCGTTGTTCCCCGCCGTGGTGCTGCGCGGGAGCGACGCCACCGTCGGGGAGCTCCTGCCGACGATCTGGCTGCCGATCATCGTGCTGACCCTGGCGATGGCCGCGTACATCGTCCGGACCGCCCGGTCCTCGACGATCGACGTGATGGCGTCCGAGTTCGTCACCACCGCCGAGCTCAAGGGCCTGACGATGCGCCGAGTGGTCTGGAAGCACGCGGTGCCGAGTGCGCTGCTGCCGACGCTCAACGTCGTCGCGCTGAACGTCGCCTGGCTCCTCGGCGGCGTGGTCGTCGTGGAGAACGTCTTCAACTACCCGGGCATGGGCAAGCTGATGCTCGAGTCCGTCTTCAACCGGGACCTGCCGACGATCGAGGCGATCGCGCTCCTCAGCGCCCTCATCTACGTCATCTGCAACCTCGCGGCGGACCTCGTCGCACTGGCGCTCGACCCGCGGCTCCGCACCCGGCAGCGACGGACCCGCGTCCGTCCGCCCGCACGACGGGCCGCACGGGCCGCACGCGTCGCCCGCGCCCGCGCGAACGAAGGGACCGCAGCATGACCGCCATCGCCCCCCGCTCGCGGAACGTGATCGGTGCCGCCGTCGCACCGTTGCGCTCCTCGACCGCCCTGAGCATCGGCCTCGGCCTCATCGCGCTGCACCTGGTGCTCGCGATCCTGGCCCCCGTCATCGCCGTGCACGACCCGGTGGCGACGGACTCGACGAACGTCCTCGCCGGCCCGGAGTGGAGCCACTGGCTCGGCACCGACCAGTACGGCCGCGACATCCTGTCCCGCACCCTGAACGGCGGCCGGTACGCGCTCCTGGTGACCTTCCTCGCGACGACCATCGCGGTCGCCGTCGGCACGGTCCTCGGTGCAATCACCGCGTACGCCGACAACTGGTTCGACGAGGTCGTGATGCGGGTCGTCGACGCGCTGCTCAGCGTGCCGTCGATCCTCGCCCTGCTCGTCGTCGTGACGGTGTTCGACGCCGGGCTCTGGGTGATCGTGCTCGCCGTGACGATCGTCTACGCGCCCGCCGTGACCCGCGTGGTCCGTGGCGCCGCCCGGACGGTGATCACGCAGGACTACGTCACCGCGGCACGCGCCCGCGGGGAGAAGCCGCTGTCGATCGTGTTCCGCGAGATCCTGCCGAACGTCCTCGACGTCGTGCTCGTCGAGTACGCGATGCGGGCGTCCTGGATCGTCCTCCTCGTCGCCTCGCTGTCCTTCCTCGGCTTCGGTGCGAACCCGCCGACGCCGGACTGGGGCCTCATGGTGCAGGAGAACCGCACCGCACTGACCGTCGTGCCGCTCGGCACGCTGGCGCCGATCGTGGCGCTGGCGACGCTCGTGATCGGCCTCAACCTCGCCGCGGACGGGCTGGCCAAGTCGCTCGGCGTCGACCGTGCCACGCAGGGAGCAACGAGCGCATGACCGACCCCAGCACCGACGCGACCGCGTCGACGACCACGACCGCCGCGGACACGGCCACCGTCCGCGTCGAGGACCTCGCGATCTCCTACGCCGCCGGCCGGACCCAGGTCCCCGTCGTCCGCGGCGTCTCGTTCACCATCGCCGCCGGCCAGACGCTCGGCCTGGTCGGGGAGTCCGGCAGCGGCAAGTCCACCGTCGCCCGGACCCTCCTCGCGCACCTCCGCACCGGCTCCCGGATCGTCGGCGGATCGGTCACGGTCGCCGACCAGGACGTCTTCGCCCTGTCGCCGTCGGCCACCCGGGCGCTCCGCGGCGGCACGGCTTCCGTGGTCGCCCAGAACGCCGGACAGGCGCTCACGCCCTCGATGCGCGTCGGCGAGCAGATCCGCGAGGCCCTCCGCGCCCACGGCGAGCCCGACGGCCCGGAGCGGGTCACGGAGCTCGTCCGGCTCGTGCGCCTGCCGTCCCCGGACACGATCAGCCGCCGGTACCCGCACCAGCTCTCCGGCGGCCAGCAGCAGCGCGTCGCGATCGCGATGGCCGTCGCCGCCCGACCCCGGGTGCTCGTCCTCGACGAGCCGACCACGGCGCTCGACGTCGTCACGCAGGCGGCGGTCCTCGACCTGGTCGCGGACCTCGGCCGGGAGCTCGGCATGGCCGTCCTCCTCGTCAGCCACGACCTCGGCGTCGTGTCGGCGATGGCCGACGAGATCGCCGTGATGCGGCAGGGCGAGATCGTCGAGCACCGCCCGACGGCGGCGCTCTTCGCCGACCCGCAGCACGAGTACACGCGCGCCCTGTTGGCCGCGGTGCCGGACGGGACCCGTCCTGGAGGCGGTGGGCACGCGCCGTCGACCGCGTCCGTCCCCGGGACGGTCGCCGCCAGGGCCACCGGCACCGAGCCTCCCGTCCGCCCCCTGGTGACCGCACGGGACCTGGTGGTGCGCTACGGACGCGGCCTGCCGGCCGCCGTCGACGGCGTGTCCTTCGACATCGCACCGCGCGAGACGCTCGCCGTCGTCGGCGAGTCCGGCAGCGGCAAGTCCACGCTCGCGACGGCACTCGCCGGGCTGGTACCGGCCGAGTCGGGGACGTTCACCTACGAGGGCGGGGCGACCTCGGGGGACCTCCGGGACCCGGTCGCCGGACGGAGCACCGCGCTCCGCCGGGCCGTCCAGCTCGTGTTCCAGAACGCGGACACCTCGCTCAACCCCCGGCGGACCGTCGGCGCCGCGGTGGCGCGGCCGCTGCAACTGTTCACCGGATCGTCGTCGCGTGCGCGGGTCGACGAACTGCTGACGCAGGTGGGGCTCGGGCCGGAGTTCGCGAACCGCCTGCCCGCCCAGCTCTCCGGCGGTCAGCGTCAGCGTGTCGGGATCGCCCGTGCGCTGGCGGCCGGACCGGAGCTCGTGATCGCGGACGAGATCACCACCGCACTCGACGTGCAGGTGCAGGCCGGGATCCTCGGGCTGCTGGCGGACCTGCAGCGTGAGCAGGGGCTGAGCTGCCTGTTCATCAGCCACGACCTCGCCGTCGTCCGGGGCGTGGCCGACCGGGTCGCCGTGATGACCGGCGGCCGGATCGTCGAGATCGGCCCGACCGAGCGGGTCTTCGGCGGCCCGAACCACCCGTACACGCGGACGCTCCTCGCGGCGACGCTCGAGCCGGGCGTCACCGAGCTGCCGGACGTCGACGACGGCGTGCAGCACTGGCGGAACGCCGACGGCTGGACCGACCACGGCGACGGCCACCGGATCAGGAACTGGGAGGACGCATGACCGCGTCGCTGACGGCGATCGGGGTGCCGGACGGCCTGCCGCCGGGCGTCGCGGTCCGGGACGAGTGGATCCCGATGCCGGACGGTGTCCGGCTGCACACCCGGATCTGGTCGCCCGTGACCGACGACCCCGTGCCCGTGCTGCTGGAGTACCTGCCGTACCGGCTCGACGACTGGACCGCGCCGCGCGACTCCGAGCGGCACCCCTGGTACGCCGCGCACGGGTACGCCTCGGTCCGGGTGGACATCCGCGGGACCGGGTCCTCGGACGGGTTCTTCGACGACGAGTACAGCGAGCAGGAGCTCCGCGACGGCGAGGCCGTGATCGCCTGGCTCGCTGAGCAGCCCTGGTCGAGCGGTGCCGTCGGGATGTTCGGCATCTCCTGGGGCGGGTTCAACGCGCTGCAGCTCGCCGCCCGCGCTCCCGCCGCACTCAAGGCCATCGTCACGGTGTGCTCCACCGACGACCGGTACGACAACGACGTGCACTACGTCGGCGGTGCGGTGCTCGGCATCGACATGGCGGCGTGGGGCGCGACGATGTTCGCGTTCAACTCCCGGCCGCCCCGGCCCGAGGTCGTCGGGCCGTCGTGGGTGTCCCGGTGGCGTGAACGCCTCGACGCGAACCGGCCGATGACGCCGGTGTGGCTGTCGCACCAGACGCGCGACGACTACTGGCGGCACGGCAGCGCGTCCGAGGACTACGCCGACATCAGCGCGGCGGTGCTCGCGGTCGGCGGGTGGGCGGACCCCTACCGGGACGCGGTGCTCCGGCTCGTGGAGCACGTCGACGCCCCGGTCAAGGGGATCGTCGGGCCGTGGTCGCACCAGTACCCGGACCGCGGACTCGCGCCGGGGCCGTCGATCGGCTTCCTGCAGGAGTCCCTCCGATGGTGGGACCGGTGGCTCCGCGGGGTCGACACCGGCGTCGAGCAGGAGCCCGCGCTCCGGGCGTGGATCAACGACCCCGAGCCGCCCGCGTCGTACTACGCCGAGCGGACCGGTCGCTGGGTCGGCGCGACCGCCTGGCCGTCGACGTCCACCGAGCCGCGCGTGCTCGCCCTGGACGCACTCCGCGGCGGCCGGGACGGCGCCCTCGTCGTGGCTTCGCCCGAGGAGACCGGCGCCGACGCGGGCCGCTTCTTCCCGTTCGGCAACGCCACCGACCTGCCGCCGGACCAGCGCGCCGAGGACGGCCGGTCCGTCTGCTTCGACCTGCCCGTCGAGGAGTCGTTCGACCTGCTGGGCAACGTCCTGGTCGACCTGTCGGTGACCAGTGACCAGCCGCGCGCGACCGTGACCGTGCGGCTCTGCGACGTCGCGCCGGACGGCAGCTCCACGCTCGTCACCCGTGGGGTGCTGAACGCTGCGCGTCGGAACGGGATGGACCGCGACGACCCGCTCGAACCCGGCACGTCGACCGTGCTGCCCGTGCGACTCGTCTCGACCGGGCACCGGTTCCTCGCCGGGCACCGCCTGCGCCTCGCGGTGTCGACGTCGTACTGGCCGTGGGTCTGGCCGCACGGGGTCGCCGCGGCACTCGTGGTCGACCCCGCGGCGAGTTCGGTCACGCTGCCGGTGTGGCACGGCGACCCCGCGGCGGACGCCGGCATCCGCTTCGAGGACCCGGTCCGTTCGACGCCGCTGGCGATCACCCGGATCGAGCCGACGGAACCGCTGCCGCAGCGCACGGTCACGCACGACGTCGAGACGGGGGAGTGGACGCTCGACGTCGACCCCGGCTACGGCGGCGGACGCGTGTACCCGGACGGGCTGGTGTTCAGCGAGGACGCCCGCGAGACCTACCGGATCCGCTCCGGGGACCCGACGTCCGCCAGTGCGGCGTCCCGGTGGGCGATCGGGCTGTCACAGGACACCTGGGCGGCACGGCTCGAGACCACCTCGTCCGTCACCGCGTCCGCCGAGGCGTTCTCGGTCGTGAACACCGTGCGGGCCTGGGCCCGGGACGGGGTGGACGCCGCCGAGGAGCTCGTCGCCGAGCACACCTTCCGCGACGAGGTGCCCCGGGAGTCCGCGTGAGCACGGCTCCGTCCGCCGCCGGGCGCGTGCGGCAGCGGCCGGAGGTCCGGCGCGCGATGATCGTCCGCGCCGCGCGGTCGGTGATCGTCCGGAACGGCCTCGGCGCCACCGGGCTCCGGGACATCGCGGCCGAGGCCGGGGTGTCCGTCGGCACGGTGACCTACCACTTCGCGAGCGTCGCCGAGATCCTCAACGAGGTCGTCGTGCTCGAGACCGAGCGGTTCTACGGCGCGATCGTCACGGCCGTCGACGCCGAGCCCGACACCGTCCGAGCACTCCGGATGCTCGTCGAGCCGCTCTTCGACGACAGCGACGAGGTCCGGCAGCACTGGCGGATCTGGTCCGACTACTGGACGGCGGTCGCACGCCGTCCGGAGGTCGCCGACGAGTACGCCGAGCGGATCCGCGTGTGGGAGGCGTGCCTGGTCCGGGTGATCCGGCGCGGGGTCGAGGACGGCACGTTCGACACGGCCTCGGACGGCATCGACGCCTCCGTCGTGGCGCTGAAGCTCGCCGCGTACAGCGACGGCGTGGCGACCCAGCTCGCGCAGAACGCCCCCGGGCTGACGAACGCCGTCGCGCTCACCTGGATGTGGGAGTTCCTTTCACAGCAACTCGGGGTTGTTCTGAGGTAAGGCTTCCCTTACCGTTGAGCCATGGCCCGGACCCGACGACAGCCCAGTGAGCGCATCCTCATCGCAGGAGCCGTCGAGGACCTCCCGGAGATCCACCGGATGCTGGTCGACCTGCCCGAGAACGCCTACGGCCAGGTCTTCGTCGAGGTCGCCCTCGACGAGCAGGTCCGCATCCTGCCGGCACCGCCGCGCGTCACCGTGACGTGGCTCGTCCGCACCACCCGCCCGTCGATCGTCCCGTCGCTCTGCTTCGCCGACCACGGGGAAGCCCTGGCGGCCGCCGTCATCGGCTGGGCGTCCGAGTGGTGCGTGACCGACTGCGAGCCGCGCACCTCCGTGTGGATCGGGTGCTCCGACAGCCCGTGGGCCGAGCAGGCCCGCGCCGCCGTGCAGCTGGAGCTCGCCGACGCCGGCCAGCAGGTCGTCGTGGAGTACGGCGGGTAAGGTCAGCCTGTGCTTCCTTGCGCCGTTCAAGAAAACGGAGCATGGTGGGTCCATCGGTCAGACCGGGTGCAGGAACCCGGTGCAACCTCGAGGTAGCAGGAGGCAACCATGAGCACGAGCACCACCACGACCACCACCACGACGAACACCACGTCGCCGTTTTCCACCACGCCGGAGCTCGCCGCCGGAGTCGCCCAGTTCCTCGCGCCCGTCGTCATCGACCTCGAAGCCCTGGTCGTCAACGGCAAGCAGGCGCACTGGCACGTCCGCGGCCGCAACTTCATCGGCGTGCACGAGCTCCTCGACCAGATCGTCGAGCACGCGCAGGAGTACGCCGACCTCGCCGCGGAGCGCATCGTCGCCCTCGGCCTGCCGGTCGACTCGCGCATCGCGACCGTCGCCGCGAACACCACCATCCCGGCGCTGTCGGAGGGCTTCCAGAACTCCGACGTCACCATCACCGAGGTCATCGCCGACATCGACGCCGCGCTCGCGCAGGTCCGTCGTGCGGTGGAGGGCCTCGACGAGGTCGACCTCAACAGCCAGGACGTCGTCATCGAGATCGAGCGCGGGCTCACCAAGGACCGCTGGTTCCTGCAGGCGCACCTCGCCGCCTGAGTTGCGACCACTCCGCTGACGGGCAGGTCGAATCGCTCGGAGGAGGTCGAATCGCTCGGAGGAGGTCGAATCGCGCGTAAGAGGTCGAATCGCGCGTAGGAGGTCCGAACTTCGGACTTCCTACGCGCGATTCCGCTTTCCATCGCGACCGGGATGGGAAGAAAGCTCCGCCCGTGGCGCACACGCGCGGCAGACTGGTCGCTCAGGACCGGGCGGTGTTCACGAGGCACCGCCCTCCGAGGTGCCTCCTGACGTCTCGCGGATGCGGCGCACGACCGCACTCGTGGAGTGCTCCGGCACGTAGTCGACCATGACGACCTCGCCGCCGTAGCCCCGCACCACCTCGGTCTCGCGGAGCATCTCGGGGGAGTAGTCCCCGCCCTTGACGTAGACGTCCGGGCGGACCCGCTCGATCAGGGGGATCGGGGTGTCCGTCGCGAAGACGGTGACGAGGTCCACGCAGGCGAGTGCCGCGAGGACCCCGGCGCGGTCCTCCGCGGTGTTGATCGGCCGCTCCGGGCCCTTCAGACGGCGGACCGAGTCGTCGTCGTTCAACGCGACCACGAGCAGGTCGCCGAGTTCGCTCGCCTGGCGCAGGTACGACGTGTGGCCACGGTGCACGACGTCGAAGCAGCCGTTCGTGAAGACGACCCGACGGCCGTCGCGGTGCGCCTGCTCGACGGCGGCGGCGAGGTCGTCGTGGTCGACGACGGTCTCCGCCGGGGCCTCCACGGAGCGGAGGAGGGCGTCGGCGTCGCAGGTGGACGTCCCGGCCTCGCGGACGACGACGTCGGCGGCGGCCTGGGCGAAGGTGACGGCGTCGCGGGCCGACGCACCGACGGCGAGGGCGACGGACGCGGCCGCGCAGAACGTGTCACCGGCGCCGGACGCCTGCTGCTCGGACGCTGGGGTCGCGCGGGTACGGAAGCCCTGGTCCTCGCCCCGTTCGAGGAGCACCGTGCCGTCGCGGTCGAGCGTGACCACGGCGGCCACCGCGCCGGTCGCCCGGAGCACCTGCTCGCGCGCCTCGGCCACGGTCGCGGCGCGGTCGGTGCCCTGGTCGAGCGTGCGACCGAGGAGCGCCGCGGTCTCGCCGGCGTTCGGCGTGACGAGGTCCGGACGGAGGTCGTGCCACCCGCGGAGGTCGTGGGCGTCCACCACGACGACGTCGGGGCGGTGCGCCTCGAGCACCGGCAACACGGACTCCGGTGTGACGCCGAGGCCGTAGTCGCACACGACCGCGGCGTCGGCGCCGTGGACCGCTCGGGCGATCGCGGCGGCGAGCTGGTCGGTGTGGCCGTCGGTCGGGGTGCCCGCGAGTTCGTCGACACGGACGACCACACGGTCGCCACCGACGATCCGGGACTTCGAGGTCGTGGTGGCGCCGGAGATCCGGACCATGAAGGACGTGTCGACGCCGGCCGCGCCGAGCCGCTCGAGCAGGACCGTGCCGGTCTCGTCGTCGCCCACGATGCCGACCATCCGGACCCGGGCGCCGAGCGTGCGGGCGTTCACCGCGGTGTTCGCGGCACCACCGGGGACCGCGATGGTCTCGGTGACGCGGACGACGGGGGCCGGGGCCTCGCGGGACACCCGTTCGGCCTCGCCGATGGTCCAGCGGTCGAGGATGCAGTCGCCGATGACGACGACGAGCGGTTCGCGGTCGTCGATGCGTCCGACGAGGTCCCGGACGAGACGGACGTCGGCGGTCACCGGTCGAACCCCTCGGCGTCGGCGGTGGACGTGTCGGCGGCGGCCTCGGGCGCGATCGGCGCTGCTGTCGCTGCCGGCCCCGCTGGCGGTGCCGGTTCGAGGTGCACCACCGTGGTCGTCGTCATCTCGTCGAGCAGGTGCGGCCCGTACCCGAAGCCGGCGCCGGAGGCCCCGCGGGGCTCCGCGCTGCCGCCGGGAGCGCCGCCGAACACGGCGTTCACCTTCACGGTGCCGACCGGCAGGGTCGCCGCGGCCCGGAGCGCGTTCCCGGTGTCGTTCGTCAGGACGGTGGCGGCGAGGCCGTACCGGTCCGCGGCCGCGAGGCGCAGCCCCTCGTCGAAGGAGTCGACGACCCGCACGGGCGCGATCGGCCCGAAGGTCTCCTCGGTCAGTGCGAGCGCGTCGTCCGGGACGTCGGTGAGCACGGTCGCCGGGTAGAACGTGCCGTCACCCTCGGGCACGGTGCCGCCGGTCCGGACCCTCGCGCCGCGGGACACCGCGTCGTCGACGTGCTGCTGCACGAGGCCCCGGAGCCGCTCGTCGACCAGGGGGCCGTACTCGGCGGCGGGCAGCGCCGTGCGGCGCTCGGCCTCGGCGACGAGTGCGTCCACGAAGGCGTCGGCGACGTCGCGGTGCACGTAGACGCGCTCGACGCTCGTGCAGATCTGGCCGGTGTTGGCGAGGGCGCCGAGGGCGGTCTGCGCGGCGGCCCACACCGGGTCGACGTCGGCGTCCACGACGACGGCGTCGTTCCCGCCGTTCTCACGGATCACGTGCGCGCGGGTGCCGGTCGCCGCCGCCGCGAGTCGGTCGCCGGTCGCGGTCGAACCGACGTGCGCGTAGACCGCGATGCCGTCCTCGGCGAGGAGCGCCTCACCGGTGGACGCGTCGCCGTCGACACCCACCAGGACGCCGTCGGGCAGCACCTCGGCGAGCAGCTCGTTGAGCCGTGCGATGGTCGCCGGGCACCGCTCGCTGCCCTTGTGCACGACCGTGTTGCCGGTCACGACGGCCGCGCCGATGATCCCGAGCGCAACCGCCACCGGGTCGTTCCACGGGGTGAGGGCGAGGACGACCCCACGCGGGTGCGGCACGGTCCAGTCGGCGGCTCCGTGCTGGCCGCGGAGCGACTCGCCACGGTGCAGCGGTCCGAGCTCCGCGTACTGCAGGAGCGTGCCGATGCCGGCCTCGACCCCGCCGAGTGCGTCGCCGGGGACCTTGCCGGTCTCGCGGGTGTTCAGCTCGGCGAGTTCGTCAGCGTGCTCGCGGAGGTGTTCGGCCGCGGTCCGGAGCAGCGCACCCCGGTCGGCCGGAGCGGTGCGCGCCCAGGTCGGGAACGCGGTCCGGGCCCGGGTCACGGCGTCGTGCACCTGCTCGGGGGACGCGACGGGCGTGGTCGACGCCACCGCCCCGGTCACCGGGTCGAGGACGACCAGCTCGGTGGTCTGCGCGGTCGTGGTGGGGGCTTCGAGCGTCATGCGCGTCCTTCCGGAACAGCTGTCGGGAGCGGGAAGTCAGACCGTGCTCCTCGCTTCCTGGGCACGGTCACGGGGTCCGCGGTGGGTGGCCAGGCCGGGCCGACCGCGGGACGCGCACGGCTCGGTCCCGGTAGACAGGGAGGACCGGACAGGCGAGACGAAGGAGAACGCGGACGTGGTGCGGATCGGCAACGGCGGCGAACGGTTCGAGGGGATCCGCGAGATCGCGGTGCTCCGGGGCGGGGGTCTCGGCGACCTGATGTTCGCGATGCCGGCGATCGAGGCGCTGGCCGCCGCGTACCCCGAGGCGCGCCTGACGCTGCTCGGCACCCCGGCCGCCGCGACCCTGCTGCAGGGCCGGACGGACGCCGTCCACGCGTTCGAGGAGCTCCCCGTCGCCCCCGGCGTCCGGGACTCCGGCGAGGGCGCCCCCGACCTCGACGAGTTCTCGGCCCGGCTGCACGGCCGGTTCGACCTCGCGGTGCAGCTGCACGGCGGTGGCCGGAACTCGAACCCGTTCCTGCTGCGGCTCGGCGCCCGCCACACCGTGGGCACCGCGACCGAGGACGCCGAGGTCCTCGAGCGCTGGGTCCGCTACGTCTACTACCAGCACGAGGTCCTCCGCGGCCTCGAGGTGGTCGGGCTCGCGGGCGCCGACCCCGTCACGCTCGACCCCCGCGTCGCGGTCACCGACGAGGAACGCGCCGCGGTCCGCTCCCGGCTCGGCGTCACGCGGAACCTCGTCGCCATGCACCCCGGCGCCACGGACCCCCGTCGTCGCTGGAGCCCCGAGCACTTCGCCGCCGTCGCACTCGCCCGCATCGAGGCCGGTGACGACGTCGTCCTGGTCGGCGACGACTCGGATCGCCCGGCGGCGTCCGCGATCGTCGCGGCGGTCGGCCCCGCGGGGGCGGCGCGGCTGCACGACCTCGTCGGGACGCTGCCGCTCGGCGAGCTGCCGGCGGTGCTCGGCGCGGCCGACGTGATGGTCGGCGACGACTCCGGCCCGCGGCACATCGCCCTCGCGGTGGGTGCCAGGACGGTCGGCGTCTTCTGGTTCGGCAACGTGATCAACGCCGGTCCGCTCGACCGCGGCCGGCACCGGGTGCTGATGAGCTTCGTCACGCGCTGCCCGGTCTGCGGCGTCGACGTCACCCAGGTGGGCTGGACCGCGGAGCGCTGCGAGCACGACCCGTCCTACGTCGACGAGGTCACGCCCGACCGCGTCCTCGCCGAGGTCGAGGACCTCCTCCACACCCGCTGACGGCCGCCGCCCGAGACGGGGCACCAGGACGGACGGGAGGCCCGGTACCAGCTGGCACCGGGCCTCCCGTCCGCGACGTGGTGGCGACCACCGGGTCACGGCCAGCTGGGCTCCGTGGCCGGCATGATCGACAGCTCGCGGATCTCGCAGCCGGCCGGCTGCGCGAGCGCGAAGAGGATCGCGTTCGCAACGTATGACGGCTCGATCAGCTGCGCGTCCGGTCCCGGCTTGTACTGCTCGGTCCGGTCGGCGAAGAAGTTCGTGCGCATCCCGGCCGGGATGACGTTGGTGACGCCGACCTTGCCGGCGGTCTCGGCCGCGAGCGCCTGGGAGAACCCGCGCACGCCGAACTTCGACGCCGAGTAGGCGGTGCCGTCGCCGACGCCGCGGAGCGCCAGCGAGGAGGAGATCGTCACGACGCGGCCGTGGTGCTCCTCGAGCGTGGGGAGCGCCGCGCGGACGACGGCGGCGGTCCCGAGCAGGTTGACGCCGACGATGCGCTCCCAGTCCGTGGCGGAGAGCCCGCCGATCGGGGCGGGCTTGTCGATGCCGGCGGCGGTGACGACCGCGTCGAGACCGCCGTGGCGCTCCGCGGCGTCGCGGACGGCCTGCTCGGTGGCGGCGGTGTCCGTCACGTCGACCGCGACCGCGTCGATCCCGTCGGCGACGCCGTCGACCCGGAGGTCGAGGACGATCGGGGTGCCGCCGGCCTCGATGACGGCGTCGACGACGGCCGCTCCGAGTCCGGAGGCGCCGCCGGTGACGAGGACGCGGCCGATGGGCGTGGTGGGGACGGGCATGTGGTTCCTTTCGTGGAGGGGAGTGGGGCGACGCGGTCGGGCTGCGTCAGCCGACCGCGCCCAGGGTCAGCCGACCGCGGCCAGCGCGGAGGCGAGGCGGGTCGTGGACCGGCCGGGGTGGAACGGCACGGTGACGACCCGTCCGCCCCACTCGGCGAGCGTGCGGGCCTCGGGCAGTTCGTCCGCTGTGTAGTCGCCGCCCTTCGCCCACACGTCGGGGCGGAAGCGGCGGAGGGCCTCGTCGGGTGTGGTCTCGTCGAACACCACGACGGCGTCGACGCAGTCCAGCGCGAGGAGCAGTTCGACGCGGTCGTCCTGCGTCATGATGGGCCGCTCCGGACCCTTCAACTGCCGGACCGAGTCGTCGGAGTTCAGGCAGACGACCAGGCAGTCGCCGAGCGCACGGGCCGCGGAGAGCGTCCGTGCGTGTCCGGCGTGCAGCAGGTCGAAGCAGCCGCCGGTGGCGACGACGGTCCCGCCGGCGCTCCGGACCTCGTACACGACCCGCAGGGCGTCCCGGTCGGCTCCGGGCACGGCGACGGGGGTCGGTGCGGCGTCGGCCAGCAGCGACGTGACACCGCCGGCGGCGAGGTAGGCGGACGCGTCGGCGACCCCGGCGGCGACCGCGTCCGGGACGTCGGCGCCACCGGCGAGGGCGACGGCGACCCCGGCAGCGAGGCGGTCGCCGGCGCCGCACGGGTCACCGGCGGAGACCGACGGTGCCGGCAGGAACCGGCTGTCCATGCCGCGGGCGGTGCGGCGGCCGACGAGGGCACCGCGGTCGCCGAGCGTCACGGCGACGGCGCCGATGTCCCACGTGGCGACGAGTGCCGCCGCGGCGTCGGTCGCGAAGGGGACGCCCTCGCCGCCGATCGCCGTGAAGCGGCGGGCCTCGGAGGCGTTCGGGGTGGCGACGGCGATCCCGGCGACGGGGTCGGCGCCCCTGGGGTGCGGGTCCCAGACGACGGGGGCGTGTGCGGCGACGCGGGCGATCGCGTCGCGGAGCTCGGGCGCCGCGGCGACACCGCGGCCGTAGTCGGCGACGATCACGGCGTCGACACCGTCGAGCGCGGCGGTCATGGCGTCGGTGACCGACGGCACGGGCGGGGTGTCGCACCCCTCGTCGATCCGGACGAGCGCGTGGTCGCCGACCCGGACCCGGGTCTTCACGGGGGTGGCGACACCGGAGGGTCCGGCGACGATGCGGACGTCCGGCAGGAGGCCGCGGATCGACGTCGCATGGTCGTCGTCACCGAGGACCGTGACGAGGGTCACGTCGTGGCCGTCCTTCGCGAGCATCGTCGCGACGAGGCCGGCTCCACCCGCGCGGCGGTCGTCGGTGCGGACGTCGACCACGGGGACGGGGGCGTCGGGACTGAGTCGTTCGCTGGTGCCGCTGACGTCGACGTCGAGGAGCGTGTCCCCGACGACCGCGATGCGGAGACGGGCGGCGGCGCCGGAACCGCCGGCGGCGGCACGCTGCGCGCCGCCGGCGCCGGAACCGCCGGCGCCGGAACCGCCGGCGCCGGCACGCTGCGCGCCGCTCATCGTCGGCCCCCGCGCCGGAGCGCCGGCTCCATCGCCGTGCAGAGCGCGTGCACGAGGACGAGCTGCGCCTCCTGCACGTTGGCGGACGGCCCCTCGATGCAGATCGCGTCGTCGACGGCGTCGGCGAGCGGGTTCGGCCGCATCCCGGTCATCGCGAGCGAGCGGGCACCGACGGCCCGTGCCGCCGCAGCCGCGGCCAGCAGGTTCGGGCTCTTGCCGCTGGTGCTGAGGAGCACGACGACGTCCCCCGCCCTGGCGTGCGCCCGGACCTGCCGTGCGAAGACCTCCTCGAAGCCGTAGTCGTTCCCGATCGCGGTGACGGCGGACGTCTCGGCGTGCAGGGAGATCGCGGAGTACGCGGGGCGGTCCCCGTCGAAGCGGCCGGTGAGCTCGGACGTCAGGTGTTGCGCCTCTGCGGCCGATCCGCCGTTGCCCGCGGCGAGCAGGCGCCGCCCGGCGACGAGCCGCGACGCGATGTCGTCGGCCCACGCGGCGATGTGGTCGCGGTGGTCGACGAGCGACGCGACGACGGGCACCGACGCCGCGATGTGGTCGAGCACCGCCCGGGCGCTGTCGCTCATCCGCTCGGCCGTGCCGAGCGCACCGGCGGTCCCGGTCCCGGCTCCGTGCTGGTCGATCGTCATCGTGCTGTCCTCTCCGTCGCACGGACGGACCGGCTGGCGTGTGCGCCCCGGCCCGACGTCCTGGGCGCGAGGGCCGCGCCGCCGATCAGTCGCTCGTACACCCGCTCGGTGTCCGCGGCGACCCTGGTCCACGCGTAGCGGGACTCGACCCGATCGCGTCCTGCTGCGCCGTACGCCGCTGCCCGCGCGGGGTCGTCGAGGAGCCCCGCGACGGCAGCCGCCACCGCGGCCTCGTCCCGCGGCGGCACGTGCATCCCGGTCGCGTCCTCCACGACGGTGTCGATGAGGCCACCGACCTGTGACGCCACGACCGGCCGCCCGCACGCCATCGCCTCGAGCGGCACGATGCCGAACGGCTCGTACCAGGGCGCGCAGACGACGACGTCGGCGCTCCGGTACACCGCTGGCATGGCGTCCTGGCCGAGCTGGCCGCGGAAGGACACGTGGTCCCGGACGCCGAGCGAGCGGGCGAGGGCGTCGAGCCGCTGGTACTCCGGGTCGTCCGCGAGGTCGGCGCCCGCGGTGCCGGCACCCCCGACGACGACGAGTTCGACGTCGCGACCGGCTTCGACCAGACGGGCGAGTGCGGCGATCGTGGTGCCGACGCCCTTCCGGCGCACGAGCCGCGACGCGGTGAGGATCCGCGCGGACCGGCCGCGCTCCTCGACGGGCCCGGTCGGTCGGAACCGGTCGACGTCGACCCCGCACGGCACGACCGAGATCGCGTGCAGCGGGACGCCGAGCGCCTTGAGTTCGAACGCCTCGTCGGAGCACGTCGCGACGACCTGGTCGACGCCGCGGCCCACGGCGGGCTCGATCCACTCGCGTTCGGCCGGGCTGGTGTCGGCGGCGCCCTGGTGCCGGCGCTTCACCACGCCGAGGGCGTGGAAGGTCTGCACGATCGGGATCCGCGTCCCGCCGGTGCGAGCCTGAACCTGGGTGACGGCGTCGAGCGCCGCGTGGCCGGACATCCAGAAGTGTCCGTGCACCACGTCGGGCCGGTCGACGAACCACTCGGCGGCGAGCACCTGCGCGAACGTCGCCATGTACGGGTACAGCTCGTCCTTCGGGACCGAGCGCGCGGGCCCGGCGTCGACGTGCACGACCTCGACGCCGGGGCGCAGCATCACGCGGGCGGGCAGGGAGGCGTCGTCGCGGCGCGTGTACACCGTCACCTGGTGGCCGCGGTCCGCGAGCGTGCCGGAGAGTGCGGCGACGTGCACGTTCTGTCCGCCGGCGTCGACACCGCCGAGCACGGCGAGCGGGCTGGCGTGTTCGGAGACCATCGCGATCTTCATCGGGTGCTCCCTTCCAGAGCGGGACTCGGGGTCCGCCGCGCGCGCCGGTGGCGCGTCACGACGTCGTCGAGGAGCTCGTCCCAGTCCCCGAGGAACCGTCCGAGCGAGTGGCGTGCGAGCGCGGCTTCGCGGGCGACGGCTCCGCGACGGCGCGCCTCGTCCGGGTCGTCGACGAGCAGCCGGGAGGCCCGGGTCAGCTCCGCCACGTCGGTCCCGATCGCGCCGGCACCGGCGGGCACGGTGCGCACCGCATCGGTCGTCGCGAGGACCAGGACCGGCATCGCCATGTGCATCGCCTCGATCAGGGAGAGCCCGAGCGAGGTCCAGCGGTTCGGGTGCAGGTACGCGCGACGGTCGGCGAGCGCCGCGTGCATCGGGTCGGGCTTGACGTCGCCGAGCCCGACGAGCCGGTCCCCGTGTCCAAGGTCGGCGAGGTGTTCGGTCCCCATGCCGAAGACGTCGACGGGGGCGACCTCGGCGAACCGGGGGAGCAGGTCGGTGCCGACGACGCGGTTCCGGCGGACGGGTTCGTTGATCACCGCGCCGAAGCGCTCGAGCCGCCCGGTGTACAGCGGGCCGGGGTCGACGACACCGTGCTCGACGATGGTGGTCCGGGCGGCCCCACAGTCCCACATCAGGGCGTTCCAGTGCGTCACGTGCGCGATCGTCAGGTCGTCCCGGTCGCGGAACGGGTGCAGGCTGTTCGGCACGTCGACCCGTGGGGCGTTGTGCTCGACGAAGACGGTCGGCACGTCGCGGCCGCCGAGGAGCGACCTCGCGACCTCGGCCTCCTCGGTCCGCTGCAGCACGACGAGGTCCACGTCGGCGTCGGCCAGGTCCTCCGGGGCGATCTCGACCACGTTCGGCCAGTCGCGTCCCCCGGTCCCGAGCCCCCATGCGTCGCGCGCCGGGGTGGTCGGGACGAGGTACTCGTGCCGGCCTCGGACGAAGGCGTCCATCCAGCCGCCGTGCACGTGCCAGACGAGGATGCGCATGCAGTCCCTTTCGGTGTGACGAGGAGGAGGGGGAGGAGCAGTGCCGGACGCTACGCAGCGCTCTCTGGGCCGCTTCGCAGACTGCTCCCGTTCATCCGCGGAGCGCGTTCGAGCAGGCGTTCGTGCGCCGCGAGGACGTCAGTCGGGGTCACCGACGACAGGCACGGGTGCCCCGGCACGGGGCACTCCCGGGCACGGCTGAGCCGGCACGCCGCGCCCTGGTCACCGAGCAGTTCGACGTGCTCCGCGTCCGGCGCCCACTTCGCCGCCGGCACCACGGGGGAGAAGAGGCTGACGATCCGGGCCCCGACCGCCGCGGCGAGGTGTGCCGGACCGGTGTTGCCCACGACGACGACCTCGGCACCGGCCAGCACCGCGGCGAGCTCCGCCGGGGACGTCCGCCCACCGAGGTCGAGCACCGGCGTCGCGGAACCGGCACCGCCGGCGGCGACCTCGGCGGTCAGCGCGCGCTCCCCGGGGGACCCGGTGACGACCACCGGGATGCCGAGTTCCGCGTACGCGGCGACGAGCGCGCGGTGGTGCTCCGGCGGCCAGGACCGCGCCGGGACGCTCGCGCCGGGGTGGACGACCACGTACCGGCCCAGCGCGACCACCTCGTCCGGTGCGACGGCGTCGTGTCGCACACCGAGCCTCCCGTCGTCGTCCGGCGGCAGCCGGAACCCGGCCGCCTCCGCGATCCGCAGCGCGCGCTCCGGTTCGGGGATGTCCTCGGGGAGGTCCTCACCCGGACGCAGCCGGACGTCGAGCAGCGAGCCGGGGTGGTCGACGGACGCGCCGGAGACCCGGGGGACCCCCGCGAGGCGGAGCAGCATCGCGAGCGGCAGCGGCGACTGGTGGAAGGAGGTGAGGACGACGGCCTCGTCGATGCGCTCCTCGGCGACGACCGCGCGGAACTCGGCGAGGACGGCGTCGTCGAGCGGGCGGGCGGTCTCCGTCACCCACGGCGCTGCCCAGACCCGGACGCGGTCGATGCCGGGGAGCAGTGCGGCGGCCGGCGCGCCCTGGGGGCCGCAGAGCATGGTCACGTGGGACGCTCCGGCGGCAACGGCGCGGACGGCGGGGCCGGTGACCAGGACGTCGCCGAAGGAGTCGAGCCGGGCGACGAGGACCCGGGGCTGGTCGCCGCGCACGGGGTCGCCGCTCCTGCCGTGGTCGTCGCTCATGGCCTGGTCGTCGCGACCCGCTGCAGTGCCAGCGCCACGGCCTCCTCGATCGTGTCGGCGACCGTCTCGGCAGCGTCGATCTCCTCGCGGCGGGTCCGCGGGGTGGGCACCAGGATCGCCTGGGCACCAGCGGCGGCGGCGGCGCCGACGTCCGCGCCGATGTCCCCGATCACGACGAGCTCCGCCACCGGGACGCCGAGCCGCTCGGACGCCTCGAGCACGAGTCCCGGGCGGGGCTTCCGGCAGGGGCAGTCGTCCTCGGGGCCGTGCGGGCAGACGCACCAGACGTCGAACGGCCCGACGAGCTCGTCCACGCGGGCGTTCGTCGCGTCCACCTCGGCGCGGGTGGCTCCGCCGCGGGCGATCACGGACTGGTTCGTCACGACGCCGACCGGCAGCCCCGCCGCCCGGGCACGCTCGACGGCGCGACGGGCGCCGGGGACCGGCACCACCCGGTGCGGGTCCGCGTTGTACGGCACGTCGATGATCAGCGTGTCGTCACGGTCGAAGAGGAGACCGCCGACGACGCGGTCCACCGAGAGAGCCATGGCCCAGGTTCTACCCGGGACCGGCCGGGCGGCGGAGCAGGAAGGCCCCGGAGCGCGAAGGCCCCGGAGCGCGACGGGCCGGACGCGTCCGGTCGGCGGCGGCTACCGTCGGCCGCGTGACCGCCCTCGATGCCCTCCCGCCCTCCGACGGCCGCCCCGAGCTCGTGGTGCTCCGCGCCATCAAGCTCGGCGACCTGCTCGTCGCCGTCCCCGCACTCCGCGCGCTCCGCCGTGCCTTCCCCGACCACCGGATCAGCCTCGCCACGACGGCCTGGCTCGCGCCGGTCGTCGCGTTGGTCCCGGCAGTGGACGTACACCTCGCGCAGCAGGGCTTCGACCACCCGATCGGCGTCCCGGCCGGGGTCACCGACGTCGCGGTCAACCTGCACGGCGCCGGTCCGGAGTCCGAGGACCTCGTCGCGGCGCTCGGCGCACGACGGACGATCCACCACGGCGAGGGTGGTCCGTCCTGGGAGGACGGCCCCGTCAACGAGCGCGAGCGCTGGGTGCGGCTGCTCCGCGCGTACGACATCCCGGCCGACGCGGACGACGTCGCGATCGACCGTCCGGCGGAGCCGCCGGTGGTCGACGGCGCGGCGGTCGTGCACGTGGGTGCCTTCCACGGCGCGCGGCACTGGCCGGTGGACCGCTTCGCCGAGGTGGTGCGCGGGCTCCGTGAGCGCGGGCACGACGTGGTCCTGACGGGAGGCGCGGCTGACGTGGCGCGGGCGGCCGCGGTCGCCGACGCGGCCGGGCTGCCGCCGGAGGCGGTCCTGGCTGGGGTCCTCGACCTGCAGCCGTTCGCCGCGGTGGTCGCCGCCGCCCGGGTCGTCGTCACGGTGGACACCGGTGCGGCCCACCTCGCCTCCGCGTACGGGATCCCGTCGGTCGTCCTGTTCGGCCCGGCGCCGCCCGAGGCGTGGGGACCGCCGGCGTCCGGTCCGCACGTGGTGCTCACCGACGCGTCGGTCCGTCGTGGCGACGTCTTCTCCGAGGAGCCGGACCCCGCGATCCTCGCCGTGCACCCGGTGGACGTGCTCGCGGCCGTCGACGGGCTCGGCGTGGTGCCGGCCGGTTCCGGCGCGGGTGCCAGTCCGGACGCCGCGGGCGCTCGGGCAGCGGCGAGCGTCGACCAGTAGCGTCGGGAGGACGGGCCGGAACGACCGGCGCCGTGGAGGGAGCACCGTGTTCGAAGCGGCCAACATCCGGGACTGGATCGGCCTGCCGGTCGTCGACGAGAGCGACGACAAGGTCGGGACCCTCGAGAGCATCTACTACGACACCGCGACGTCGGAGCCGGCGTTCGGCGCGCTCACGACGGGGCTCGTCGGGTTCCAGAAGCTCGTCTTCGTCCCGCTCGTCGGCGCCACCGTGACCCCGAAGAACCTGCGGGTGACCTTCGGCAAGAAGGTCGTCAAGGACGCGCCGTCGATCCCCACCGACGGTGAGCTCGACGCCGCCGCCGAGCCGGACCTGTACGCCCACTACGGCCTCCAGTACCAGACCGGCAGCGGGGGAGAGCGTCGACTCGGCCGACGTTGAGGGGGACGGCACTAGCCTGATCCCTTCCCGTCCGACCGCTCCGCACTCCCGAGGTACCGCCCTGCTCCGCTCCGTCCGTTCGACGCTGCTCGCCGCACTGGCGGTCCTCGGCGTGCTCGCCGCCGGGTCCCTGCAACCGACCGCGGCGGAGGCGGCGCCGCTCTGGCCGGTCCCGCAGCCGTACCGGGCAACGAGCGAACCGGTGGAGCAGCTCGACGGGATCCCCGCGGGCAGCGAGTACGTGGCCCTCGGCGACTCGTACTCGGCGGGGTACGGACTCGACGACCCGACCGGCCTGCCGGTCACCGCGTGCGGGCAGTCGGCCCAGGACTACCCGCACCGGATCGCGGCCCGGTTCGGGCTCGCGCTGCACGACGTCACGTGCGGCGGAGCGACGAGCTCCGACATCACCACCGGGCACCAGTTCAAGGGCGTCCCGCCGCAGATCGAGGCGCTCTCCGACACCACCCGGCTCGTCACGCTGACGATCGGCGGCAACGACGCGGACATCTTCGGCACCGCGGCGTCCTGCCTCGCGCTCTCCGCGAAGGGGCCGGTGTTCTCCGGGCGCGACGCCCCGTCCTGCCGGAGCACGCTCGTGCAGGACGGCGAGGACCAGCTCGGTGCGAAGATCCAATCGCGCGTCGCCCTCGGCATCGCGGGCACCCTCGCCGCGATCCGGCAGGCCGCGCCGAACGCCCGGATCGTGTTCCTCGGGTACCCGGCCATCTTCCCGGACGCCGCGCACACCCCGGCGAAGGGGTGCTTCCGGTCCGCGCTCGACATCGGCACGCTCACCGGCGCGTTCCCGGCGAACTCGTACCCGTTCACGAACACCGACGTGCGGTACCTGCACGGCGTGCAGCAGGAGCTGAACGACGTCGCGAAGTCCGCCGCCGCAGCCGCCGGCGTCCGGTACGTCGACGTGTTCGCGTCGACGCAGGCCCGGTCGGCGTGCGCGACGAAGCGCCCGTACGTCTCGGGCGTGACGCTCGACTCCGCGAACGGCCTGCGCCGCATCGACCTCGAACCCGGGGCGCTGCACCCGAACACCCGCGGCGTCGCCTACCTGACCCGCCGTGTCGAGTCCGCGGTGCGGAGCCTGGCGGGCTGAGGCCGGGTCAGGCGGGGACCTCCTCGTCGTCCGGCGTGGCGTCGGTCGCCGCCGTACCGGTCGCTGCTGCACCGCCGGCTGTTGCACTGTCCGCTGCTGCACTGCTCGCGGCCGCCTCGTGCGCGCTCGGCGGGACGACGCAGACCGGTGACACCGTTGCGCGGAGGACGTCGTGCAGCACCGAACCGGAGAGCACGTGCACGTGTCCCTGCCCGAGCACCACGAGGGACGCCTGCCGGGTGTGCGCCGCGATGGCCCGTCCGGGGTGCCCCTCGACCAGGAGCGGCCGGACCCGGACGTCCGGGTAGCGGGCCGCCAGCACGGCGGTCGCACGCTGCAGGAGCGCCTCGTTCTGCCGGCGCCAGCGGAGCGGGTCCTCGGCGAAGTCGGTGAGCCCGGTCCGGGTCAGCACCGGCATCTCCCACGCCCGGAGGACCGTCAACCGGCGGTGCCGCCGTCGGGCCTCGTCGACGGCGATGGCCACCGCGCGCTCGTCGAGCGGTTCCTCCACCGCGAGGACCACGTCACCGTCGATCGGGTGCGGACCGTCCGGCACCACCACGGTCGGCACCGCTGACCGTTCGGCGACCCGCGCAGGACCGTTGCCGGCCGTCGAACCGCGGCGGCTCCGGAAGGTCCCGACGACGAGCAGGTCGCCCGCGTCCGACTCCCGCACCAGTGCGGCATCCAGGGGACCCGCGTGCCGCACGATCGCGACGTCGACCCCGGGCAGGGCGTCGCGGGTCTCGTCCGCGACGTGCTCCGCCACGCGTTTGCCGTCCGACCCGACACGCCCCTCGAGCGCCGGGTCGACCCCGACCACGCGGACGTGCTCGATCCCGGTCCCGGCGCGGGCCGCGACCCAGGCGATGGCCTCTTCGTGGGGACGCGCCGCGTCCGCCGCCAACGTGACCGTTCTCCAGTGCTCGTCCATCCCGATCGACCTCCTCGTCGAGATCCGCCGGGGCGTCAGGTGGCGCTCCTGGCGCGAAGCTACTCCCGCAGGGTGCCGAGCAACCAGTCCATCGCCTGCGGAACACCTGCGAGGACGGCGATGTGCCCGGCGTCCGCCCGCTCGTGGAAGGTCGCGTCGGGCAGCCCGGACGCGAGCATCCGGCCGTGCGCGAGTGGTATCACCCGGTCCTCGACACCCTGCTCCACGAGCACCGGGACCCGGACGTCCGACAGCGCGAAGCCCCAGTCCGTCACGAACGCCAGGTCGTCGTCCGCGGCGCCCTCGCTCCCCGTCGGCCCCGCGGCCTGCGCGTCCTGACCCAGCGCCGCCCACTCGCCGTCGAGGGCGGCCCAGTCCGCGTCGGTGAACTGCGCCGGGTCGAAGCCGGCCGTCTCCGCCCAGGTGAGTCGCGCCTCCCGACCGGATCGTGCCGAACGGAGGCCGCCGTCGTCGGCCATGCCCGCCCACCAGGCCGGCGTGTCGACGAACGGGGCGGGGGAGGCGAAGGTGGCGACCGCGGAGACGCGGTCCGGCAGCAGGGCCGCCGCAGCGAGGGCGTGCGGGCCGCCGCCGGAGCCGCCGATGGTGGCGACGCGGTCGATGCCGAGCGCGTCGAGGACCTGCTCGAGGTCGCGGGCGCCGTCGGCGACCGTGCGGCCGGGGAGGGGGTCGGCGCCGCCGAAGCCGGGGCGGGTGAGGGCGACCAGGCGGATGCCGCGGGCGGTGGCGTGGGCGAGGACCGGAGCGAGGTGCCTGCCGGTGTGCGGGGTCTCGTGGTGCCACACGAGTGTGGGCGCGGCTGGGCCGGTTTCGACTGGGCTGGTTTCGGGTTGGCCGGTTTCGGGTTGGCCGCTGTCGTCGACGTGGACCGTGCGCTCGTCGCTGAGCCGGATCGCGTGCATGGCGGCGAGCGTAGTCTGCCGGCGTGGTGCGGAGTGCGGGACTGCTGCTGTACCGGACCGGCGCGTCCGGGCTCGAGGTGTTCGTCGCGCACATGGGCGGACCCTTCTGGAAGCGACGGCCGCGGGCATGGTCCATCCCGAAGGGGGAGTTCTCGGAGGACGAGGCCCCACTGGACGCCGCCGTGCGGGAGTTCGCCGAGGAGATCGGCGTCGCCCCACCCGACGTGCCCTACGAGCTCCTCGGGGAGTTCCGGCAGTCGTCCGGCAAGCGGGTCACGGTGTTCGCGGGCGCTGCGCCGGAGTTCTCGGTGTCCGCGGTCCACTCGAACACCGTGCGGCTCGAGCTGCCACGCGGATCCGGGCGGTTCGTCGAGGTCCCGGAGGTCGACGACGCCCGGTGGGCGCCGGTGGACGCCGCACGGTCGATGCTGGTCGCGGGGCAGGTGCCGGCGCTCGACGCGCTGGCCCTGCTTCGTCACGACGACGTCTCGATCTGGCCCGATCCCGCGGATGCTGGTTAGCCTGAGCGAGCGCCGGGGCACACCGACGCGCGAGCAGGGGAGCACGCATGCGTCAGTGGCGTCGTCGTCGAGTGTTCGTGGCCGGGTTGACCGGGATCGTCCTCGGAGCAGGGCTCGCACTGGGGGGAGCGACCAGCGCATCCGCGGCAACGACGGGGCACTGGGGTGACTTCACCGTCAGCGGCACCAACAAGGCGTACACGGGGACGATGACGATGCCCGGGTTCCCGGACACCACGTTCACGTCGAACTCCCGCCAGACGACCGTGATCAGCGGTGCGTCGACGTGGCAGGGCTCGTCGACCGGCCCCGGTGGCCGCTACGGCTCGAGCCGCGGGAACACCTACATCAACCAGCGCCCGAACAGCGACTCGCCCACCGCGGCCGCGGCGTCGACGACGACCTACACGTTCGCGACGCCGACGCCCGCCGGCAGCTGGTCGTTCGTCCTCGGGGACATCGACGCCGACCAGGCGACGATCACCGCCACGGTGCAGGGCGGCGGGGTGGCGACCGGAGCCCAGCTCGGCTACCAGGGCTCCTACAACTCGTGCTCCACCGTCTCGGTCGGCGGATGGTCCTGCCCCGCCGACCCGGGCAACGTGCCCGCCGGGTCGGACGTCCCGTCGTACAACGTGTCCTCGACGGCCGGGCTGCTCGTCGGCAACGTCCAGGCGAACGACACCTCCGGCGCCACCGCCTGGTTCACGCCGACGGTCCCGCTCGACTCACTGACCGTCACGTACCAGGCGCGCAGCGGGTTCCCCGTCTACCAGACCTGGTTCGCCTCCCGGACGGCGGCGCTCACCGGCACCGCCACGCTCGACGGCACCCCGATCCCCGGCGCGACGGTCACCGTCACGGCGCCGCGCGGGACCGTGTACACGACGACCACCGCGGCCGACGGCACGTACTCGTTCCCGTCGCTCCCGCAGATCGCCGGGTACACCGTGGTGGTCACGCCACCGGAGGGGGCGACTCTTGCGACGGCGCCCGGCCCGGTGACGCTCGACGGCACGGACGGGACCGCGAGCTTCGCGTTCACCGCGCCGACTGGCACGACGTCGGTGATCGGCACCGTCGTCGACGAGGACAACCGCCACCCCGTGGCCGACGTCCCGATCGTCATCATCGACCCGTCCGACGGGTCGACCCTCGTCGAGACCACGACGAACAGCGACGGGGTCTACACCGCCTCCGGGCTGCCCGCCGAGACCGAACTCGGCGTCTCCGTCGGTGGAGCCGACCCCGTCGTGATCACCACCGGCGAAGCGGGTGCAGCGCCGGTCGAACCCGACCCGATCGTCGCGCCGGCCGCCGCGGTCGCGACGATCTCCGGCACCGTCACGCTCGACGGGGCTCCGGTGGCGGCGGGGACTGTCGTCGAGCTGCTCGACGGCACAACCGTCGTCGGGAGCACCATCACCGCGGCCGACGGCTCGTACTCGTTCACAACTGTCCCCGGCGGCTACACGGTCCGGACCGTCACCCCCGCTGACGGGGCCACCGGACTCGTCTCGCGTCCCGCCGACGCGACCTCGGGGTCCGCGACCGTCGACTTCCCGTTCACGTCCCCGGTCGCCCCCGTCCCCGTCACCGTGTCCCAGCCGGGCACCGTGACGGACTCGAACGGCGATCCCGCTGCGGGCATCCCCGTCACGGCCACCCCGACGGACCCGGAGGCCGGCGCTCCCGTCACCACCACGACGGGCGCCGACGGGAGGTTCACGCTCACCGGCCTCGCCGCGGAGACGGAGTACACGATCGTCGCGGGCACGGGCTCGCGCGCCGGTGATCCCGTGACGATCACGACGCCCGCCACCGGTTCGGGCGTGCCGCTCGCCCTCGTGGTCCCGGCCGCCGCGGTGACCCCGCCGCCGACGTCCACCCCGACGCCGACGCCCACGCCGACGTCGTCACCGACCACGGTGCCGGTGTCCTCGTCGGGCGGTGGCTCCGGGTCCACCGGTGCCCTGGCGTACACGGGCGCCGACATCGGCCCGGCGGCCATCGCGGCCGGCGTGCTGGTGCTCCTCGGTGCCGGGCTGCTCACCTTCCGGGCCGCGCGCAACCGCCGCCGCACGGAGCACTTGCAGGACTGACGCGGGCGCTGCGCTGCGTCCCGCCCCACGCACCGCACGAGGTGTTCGACACGGCACCACGGGATCCCGTGGTGCCGTGTCGATTCCGTGGCGCGCTGCCGTCGCGGCGGCGGTAGTGGTCGTGGTGGTCATGGTGGCGGTGGCGGTGGCGGTCGTGGTGGCCGCGGTGGTCGTGGCGCCGCGCGGGTCGTTGCGCACGCGGAACGACGAGTGCGCTGTCGTACGACAGCGCACTCGTCGCTGCCCCGCGTGCGCAACGACCCGCGTGCGCAACGAACGACATGGCCGCTGTCGTACGACAGCGACCATGTCGTTCCGCATCAGTCCCCGAGCCCGCCGCGCCTCCCGCGCCGCCCTGCCCCGCGCCCGAGCCCGCGCCCGCGCGCCCGCGTCAGCGCACGCGCCGCGTCCGCTGCGCGCCCGTCACCGTGGCGACGGACCCCGTCATCGTCTGGATCGCCCGGGTGATCACCGGCATGGACGTGGTGACGACGGCGAGCGAGGACGTGATCGCCTCGATCGAGGACGTCGACAGGTGCGACTGGTGCGCCGAGTGCACCGGGAAGCCCCGGCGTGCCGCGACGACCACGCCGAGCGACCCGAGCAGCACGAGGGCCCCGGCCAGGGGGAGCGTCTGCATCCCGGACAGCCCGAGCACCTGCCCGCCGATCGCCGCACCGCCCGCGATGCCGATGTTCGACGCACCGTTGACCAGCGCGCCCGCGATGTCGGGGGAGACGCCCCCGGTGCGGATCGCGGCAGCCATGAAGAGCGTGCCCGTCGTGCCGTTCGCTGCCATCCAGACGCCGGCGACCACCATCGTGCCGATGAGGGACCCGTGGACGAACGGCAGTGCTGCGAAGGCAGCGGCCATCGTGGCGACGGCCGCGATGAGCGTCTGCCGCGGCGCCTTGTCGACGAACATGCCGGCGAGCCACAGGCCGATCACGCCGGTGCCGCCGAGCACGAGGAGCGCGCCGCTGACCATCCCGGACGCGAGTCCGGCGTCGATCACGTACGGCCCGATGTACGTGTACACGATGTAGTGCCCGGCGAACAGGAGCAGGTCGGCGACGACCACGGCGAGGAGCCCGGTCCGCGCCCAGGCCTTCGGGGAGCCGATGTGCGGGGACGACGTCCCGCGGACGGACGGCAGGAACACGAACGCGACGACGGCGAGTGCTGCGGCGCAGAGCGCGACGGCGCCGACGGCGGGACGCCACCCGATGGACTGCCCGACCCCGGTCGCGAGCGGCACCCCGACGACGAACCCGAGCGAGCTGCCGGAGTACACGAACGCGATGGCGCGCCCGGCGAGCCGCGGCGGCACGATCCGGGTGGCGTACGCGGAGGCGACCGAGAAGAAGAGCGCGTGGGCGACACCGCCGACGACCCGCCCGGCGCAGACCACGGCGAACGACGGCGCGAGCGCGACCATCAGGTTCGAGACGGCGTACCCGACGAGGGTCGCGACGAGCACGGCCTTCCGTGGGAGCCGCGCGGTGAGCGAGGTGAGGGGCAGTGCGAGCAGCGCGACGGCCGCGGCGTAGACGGTGATGACGATGCCCATGGTCGACTCGGTGACGCCGAGGTCGGAGCTCATCGTCCCGAGCAGCCCGACGGGCATGAGCTCGGTGGTGATCGCGAAGAACGTGGCGAGGCCGAGGACGGCGATGCCGACGATCGACTTCGAGGTCAGGACGGTGGTCGAGACGGACGACGTGGTCGTGGTGATGGACGCGGTGTTCGTGGACACGGGGCTGACCTCCTCAGGACGTGGTGGAGCGCGCGACGGGGACGTCACGTCGGCGACACCACGACCGGGTCGGTCGGGCTGTGCGCGCTCGCTGTGGGTGTGCGGGTGGGTGGTACGTGGTCACTCCACGGCGAGTGCGATCAATCCAGTGTTGCACGCGACTCCGCGATTGTCACAGGAGCGCTCCAACGAATTCGCTGAGCGCGGACCGTGCGGACGCCGTGGAACGGACCGACCGCGCCGAACGCGCCACCGGGCACCCGGCACCCGGCACCCGCAAGCTCAGACCGCGCCACCGCGCACCCGGCACGCTCAGAACGAGTTCGTCACCGTCCCACGGACCCCGCCGCCCGAGAGGTTCACCGTCAATGTCCCGCTGAGCGACGACGCCGAGAGCGACACGGCACCGTGCAGCGCGTCCTCCCGCGGGTAGCACGCGCTCGTGGCCTGCAGCCGGTCCGCCGTCGCCACCAGGCAGATCGTCGAGCGGTCCGTCCCGACCCCGGCCCACACGTTCCACGGCGTCGCCGCGTCGTCCCCGCTCAGCGACCGGTTCGTGAACACGAGCCGCGTGGTGTGCAGGCTCACCGGTGCCTCGAGCGACCCGGGCAGCTGATCCGCGTACGTCTGCGGGGCGTCGAGCAGCTGCTGGAGCGTGATGGTACCGGCGGTCGGCGTGACCGACGGTGACGACGGGGCCACCGGGTGCACCGTCCCGATCGCCAGACCCGTCCCGAACGCGACGACGACGGCCGCCGCGGCACCCCCGGCGAGCCACGGCCGCGCCCGCGCGCTCCGCACCACGCGCAGCACCCGTGGCCAGACCCGCGACCACCGACCGGTCGCCGGCTCGTGGAGCGGCTCCCGTTCACCGCCCTCGGACGGGAGGCCCGGATCACCTTCCGACGTCGGCTGCCGCTCCGGCGTGGGGTCGGCCTCCACTGCGGCGCGCACCTCCGCCGGTCGGCTCGCGTCCGCGCTCGGCGCATCCGAGGCCGTGCGTGCGGAGCGGGGCTCTGCGGGACCCGAGCGCGACGGGCGAGGGTCCACCGCCGCCGCGCGTGCAGGCCAGCGCCGTCCGGAGTCCAGGTCCGCGAGAGCGATCCGGGCGCGAGCGGCCTCTGCCTCGCTCGATCCCGAGCCCCACGCGACGCGTTCCAGGCGCGCTCGTTCCAGGTCGGTGTCGCGGTCGTCCTCGGCCATGCGCACTCCCGGTTCCCGGTCGCTGCTCTCTCTCGCGTTCAATGGTGGCACTCGGCGCCCCGGTGCGCGCACCGGATCGGCCGGTCGCACGCACCCAGTCCAGGGGAGTACGACGGCTCCATGAGCGATGCACGCGAACCCGACCCCGAGGTCCTCGAACCGGTCAGCCACGACGCGACCTCCGGCGAGGCCGACTACGTCGCGACGAACCCGGGCGGCAGCGGCACCGAGCGGCACAACCCCCTCCCGGAAGAGGAGCAGGGCCGCGGCACCGAGTACGACCCGGTCGACGAGGGCCCCGAGCACGAGGGCTGACCGGCGCTACGCCAGCGCCCGCCGCAGGACCGCGCGCTCGGCCAACGTCCACGCCGCGCTCGTGACGACGTAGAGCGCGGCCGCGAGCGGTGCGATCGCCGCGAACACGACCGTGACGAACGGCGCGAACCGCCCGATCGCCGCCGTCGCCGCAGCCCCGGGCACGTCCGGCGCACCGTCTGCTCCGGGCACGGCAGCGGGGTTCCACCGCAGGTTCGCCCGCCGGGTCAGCTCGACGAGCACCACCAGCACCGCGAGGAGCAGCACCACGACCCAGGCGTGCACCCACAGCGGCGAGGTCACGACGGCGACGAAGGAGTGACCGAGCGGGATGCCGGCGAACGTCGCCTCGAGCAGCGTGTTCGTCGCGCCGGCGATGCTCGCGTGGGTGAACAGGGCGTAGAGCATCGACACGACCGGCGCCTGCGCGAGCACGGGCAGACACCCGGCGAGCGGTGACACCTGCTCGGCGGTGTAGAGCTCGCGCATCGCGCGCTGCAGTCGCTCGGCGTCCTTCCCGTGGCGCTTCCGCAGCGCGGCGACCTGTGGCGCGAGTCGACGGCGGTCCCGTTCGGCGCGGACCTGCAGCACGGACAGCGGGACGAGCACGGCCCGGACGGCGATGGTGAGGAGCACGACGGCGAGTGCGGCCCCGAGCGGTCCTGCGACGGGGGAGAGCGCCCCGGAGAGCGTGGCGAGCAGGTCGGCCCCGAGGTGCAGCAGGGGTCCGACGACGGGCAGGGTCGAGAGGTCCATGACGTTCCGATCGATGAGGGTGACGGGGGTCGGCGAGCGACCCGGCACCGATCGGTGTCAGGTCGCGGGGACGACTCCCGGTGCCCGCGGACGGGCGTGCCCCTCGGCGTCGGGGTGGCTCCACGCGATGCGCGTCACCAGGTCGAGCGGTCGGCGCCCGGGGATCCCGACGCGACCGGGTGCGACGCCCAGCACGAGCGCGAGCACCTGTGCGACGAGGACGGCGGCGGCGACCGCGGCGACCCCGAGGCCCGCCAGTGCGAGCATCGGCAGCGCGCCGGAGGCGGGGTCGACGAGGAGCAGCGCGGCGACGGCGCGCAGGAACACCTCGATGACGGCCATGGTCCGTTCAGCGTAGCCCCGCGTGCCGCTCGGGAGGAACGCCCTGGTCAGGGGATGATCACGACATGAGCGCAGGTTCCCCGAGCACCCCCGCCACGCTCGCGTTGGAGCGCGCCGGGGTCCCCTTCACCCCGCACGTCTACGAACACCACGAGACGGCGACCAACTTCGGGGAAGAGGCCGCAGCCGCGCTGGGACTCCGCGAGGAGCAGGTCTTCAAGACCCTCGTGGTGTCGGTGGACGGCACCCTCGCGGTCGCGATCGTCCCGGTGGCGAACCGCCTGGACCTCAAGGCGATCGCCGCGGCCGTCGGCGGGAAGAAGGCCACCCTGGCCGACCCGGCCCTGGCGGAGAAGCGCACCGGCTACGTCGTCGGTGGCATCAGCCCGGTCGGGCAGCGGTCCCGGATCCGCACGGTCCTCGACGTCTCGGCGGAGACGTACCCGACGATCTTCGTGTCGGGTGGTCGTCGTGGGTTCGACATCGAGATCGCCCCGAGCGACCTCCAGGCGGTCACCGACGCGACCACCGCGGCGATCGCCCGGACCTGAGTCGGGTCGCCGCAACTTTCTCCGACGACCGGGAATGACCCGGCGCCCCCTGCGTTGCATTGAGTCGAAGGCACTCAAGTTCCCAGGAGGTCCCGTTGCCAGAGACGTTCGGCCCGACCGGCGGCAGTGACTCGTTCGACGAGTTCCTCGCCCGCCTCCTCGCAGCCCAGAACACCGGCGCCCAGCGATCCGTACCGCTGGGACGGCCGGTCGACATCACCCGGCTCCTCAGCCGACGCACCCACGAGATGCTCCAGCACACCGCCGAGTACGCGGTGGAGCAGGGGCAGCGCGAGATCGACGCACTGCACATCCTGCACGTCCTGATCCGCACCCAGCCGTTCGACGCCGTGATCCGCTCCGGCGGAGTCGACCCCGAGCGCCTCGCCGACGAGGTCGAGCAGCGTCTGCCCGCCCCGTCCGACGAGCGCATCGAGGGCCGCCCGGCCCTGACCCCGTCCGCGCAGCGGATCCTCGTCGAGGCCACCCAGGCCGCGCGCGGCTTCGGCAGCACGTACACGGACCCCGAGCACGTCTTCTTCGCGCTCGTCATGGACCAGGAGACCGTCACCGGTCAGCTCCTCGCGGGCGCCGGCGTCACCCCCGCGGTCATGCAGTCCTACGCACAGCAGGCCGCCGACGCGGCACGAGAGGGGCGCCCGATGCCCGGCACCACCGAAGCCGACGAACAGCAGAGCGACACCCCGACGCTCGACCAGTTCGGCACCGACCTCACCGAGCGCGCCCGTGACGGACGCATCGACCCGGTGATCGGCCGCGCCGACGAGATCGAGCAGACCGTCGAGATCCTGCTCCGTCGCACCAAGAACAACCCCGTGCTGATCGGCGAGCCCGGCGTCGGCAAGACCGCGATCGTCGAGGGCCTCGCCCAGCGCATCGCCGACGGCGACGTCCCGAGCCTGCTCCAGGGCAAGCGCGTGGTCGCACTCGACCTCGCCGGCATGCTCTCGGGCACCCGCTACCGCGGTGACTTCGAGGAGCGCCTCACCAAGGCGATGGACGAGATCGCCGCGCACGCGGACGAGCTCATCGTCTTCGTCGACGAGCTCCACACCGTCGTCGGTGCGGGTGGCGGCGGCGAGGGCGGATCGATGGACGCCGGCAACATCCTCAAGCCGCGCCTGGCGCGCGGCGACCTGCACATGGTCGGTGCGACGACCCTCAAGGAGTACCGCCGCATCGAGAAGGACGCCGCACTCGAGCGCCGCTTCCAGCCGGTCACGGTGGGGGAGCCGAGCGTCGAGGACGCCGTCGCGATCCTCACCGGCCTCGCGCCGCGCTACGCCGACCACCACGGTGTGACCTACACCGACGACGCCCTCCGTGCCGCCGTGGAGCTCTCCCACCGCTACGTCACCGACCGGCACCTGCCGGACAAGGCGATCGACCTCATCGACCAGGCCGGCGCACGCCGCCGACTCGCCCGCTCGGGCGACGTGGACGTCGACGCGCTGCGTGCCGAGGTCGCGGACCTGACGGTCCAGAAGGACCGCGCGGTGGCCGAGGAGCTGTACGAGGACGCGTCCCGTCTGCGCGACCAGATGGTCGAACTGGAGGCTCGCATCACCGCCGCCTCGTCGGCGGACGCGACCCGTGCCTCCCGTCCGGAGCAGCTGGGCACGTCGATCACGGAGGCCGACATCGCAGCCGTGGTGTCCCGGGCCACCGGGATCCCGGCCACCCGGCTCACGCAGGGCGACCGGACGCGGCTCGCCGTCCTTGAGGACGAGCTGCACGAGCGTGTGATCGGCCAGGACGACGCGGTGCGCGCCATCGCGACCGCTGTCCGGCGCAGCCGGACCGGCATGGGCGACCCGGACCGACCGGTGGGGAGCTTCCTGTTCCTCGGACCGACCGGTGTCGGCAAGACCGAGCTGGCGAAGGCGCTCGCATCCTCGCTGTTCGGTGACGAGTCGGCGATGCTCCGCTTCGACATGAGCGAGTTCGGCGAGCGGCACACCGTGTCGCGGCTGGTCGGTGCCCCTCCCGGGTACGTCGGCTACGACGAGGCCGGGCAGCTCACCGAGCGCGTCCGTCGGAACCCGTACTCGGTGATCCTGCTCGACGAGGTCGAGAAGGCGCACCCGGACGTGTTCAACCTGCTGCTGCAGGTGCTCGACGACGGGCGGCTCACCGACGGCCAGGGCCGGACGGTCGACTTCCGGAACACGGTCGTGATCATGACGTCGAACATCGGGTCCGAGTTCCTCGCGTCGCGCTCCGGCGCCCTCGGGTTCTCGGCGTCCGCGGACGGCGGGTACTCGGACGAGGACCTGCGCCAGCGGGTGATGGGCAAGCTCCGCGAGTCGATGCGGCCGGAGTTCATCAACCGGATCGACGACATCGTGCTGTTCCGCAAGCTCGACCCGTCGCAGCTCCGGTCCATCGTGTCGCTGCTGCTGGCGGAGACCTCGTTGCGGCTCATCGCACAGGACATGGTCCTGTTGGTGTCCGACGAGGCCGTCGACTGGCTCGCCGAGCACGGGTACGAGCCGGAGTACGGCGCCCGCCCGCTCCGGCGCCTGATCCAGCGCGAGGTCGACGACCGCATCGCGACGCTGGTCGTGGACGGTGCCGTGCAGGCCGGTGACACGGTGCAGATCGCCGTGGACGGGGACGCACTCGTCGCCCGCGCCACCGCACCGGTCGTCGCATAGCGCGTCGCCCACAATGGATGAACGCCCCGGAACCACCACGGTCCCGGGGCGTTCTCGTGTGTTCGGGAGTGCAATTTGCCGCCATCCCGAAAAAGAGGTTGCGCGGTCTCGCAGAATGCCGCTACTGTGCAAGCACCACTTCACCGATCCGCTCCGAAAGGGGGCCAACAATGTTCACCATGCAGACGCCGTTCCGTGCAGTCCGTGGGATCACCGGTGCCCCGTTCGCCGGGTCCCGCTGACGCGGAGCGTTCCTCGCCCATCTGACACGCAACCGCTGAGCGCTGCTCGCGGTCGCTGCTCCGGGAGCTGACCGTCGGTCGTTCGAAGTCGCTGTTCGCGCTTCGTCCGAGCGGCGCTCGAAATGCACCCGGAAATGTCGGTGGTCACTGGGACGCTTCCCGTGTCACAAATCGCGGCCCGCGTGACCTGCGGGTCGATTCTCCATTCGCGTATTCATTCGCATGCATGGGTTTCTTCGCCATGCCCTCTTTGTTCAAACACTCTTCATCGAACGGTGACCACGATGTCAACGAAGTCCGTCCTCCGTCCGCCCGGCACGACGCTCGAACCCCGGAAGGTCTCCCTGACCGACCGGATCGCGCTCCGTGTCGGGATGGCACTCATCATCTGGAGCCGCCGCACCCGGCGTGTGCGGCCTCCGGTCGACCCGGCCCTGGTGGCCGAGCTCGAGCGCGAGCGCGCCGAGCGGGAAGCCGAGTGGGCCATGCTCGGCATCGGGATGCGCGCCTGGCGCTGAGCGCCGCCGCGCGCTGCCGGCGCCGGCGCGGCCCGTACGGTTGAGGGATGACCGAAACCGCGTCCGACCTCGTCCAGCGCCTCACCGCGATCGTCCACGACTTCCCGAAGCCCGGGATCCTGTTCCGTGACGTGACACCGGTGTTCGCGGACCCGGTGGCGTTCGGCCGCGTGTGTGAAGCACTCGCCGCGCCGTTCGCGATCGGTGCGGGTTTCGCGGCCGTCGCCGGCATCGAGGCGCGCGGGTTCGCCCTGGCCGGCGGCATCGCGGCGCAGCACCAGGTCGGCGTGCTCACGGTCCGGAAGGCCGGCAAGCTCCCCGGAGAGGTCCTCAGCGAGCAGTACGCGCTCGAGTACGGGGAGGCCGAGCTCGAGCTGCGCCCGGCCCAGCTCCCCGCGGGCACCCGGGTCCTCGTCGTCGACGACGTCCTGGCCACGGGCGGCACCGCGTCCGCCAGCATCACCCTGCTCGAGCGCGCGGGGTACGAGGCGATCGGCTTCGCCGCGCTGCTCGAGCTCGACGGGCTCGCCGGCCGCGAACGCCTCGAGCCGCGCCTGCCCGTCACCACGCTCGGCGTCGTCCCGGCCTGAACGGCCCCGGTCGCCGACTAGCATTGCTCCACCACCAGATCGAGGGAGTTCCACCATCGTGACCGAGTCAGTCGCCCCCGCACCCGACGACGCGCCCCAGGCGCCCGAGCCCGTGACCGCGACGACCACGACGACGGGCACCGAGCTCTTCGACGGCGTCCGTGGCGTCGTCGCGATCCGCGTGGCCGGGGTCCTCAAGGACCTCGCTGCCGAAGTGCAGGCGGGCGAGACCGCCGAGCCGGTCACCCTCGACGAGCAGGACGGCCTCGACATCCTGCGCCACTCCGCCGCGCACGTCCTCGCGCAGGCGGTGCAGCAGATCAACCCGGACGCCAAGCTCGGGATCGGTCCGCCGGTCACCGACGGCTTCTACTACGACTTCGACGTCGCCGAGCCCTTCACCCCGGAGGACCTCAAGGCGATCGGGAAGGGCATGGACCGCATCATCAAGCAGGCCCAGCGCTTCCGTCGCGTCGTCGTCACGGACGAGCAGGCCCGCGAGCTGATGGCGGGGGAGCCCTACAAGCAGGAGCTCATCGGCCTGAAGGGCGCCGCTTCCGACGGCGACTCCGGCGAGAGCGTCGAGGTCGGCGCCGGCGAGCTCACCGTCTACGAGAACGTCGACCCGAAGAGCGGCGAGGTCCTCTGGCAGGACCTCTGCCGCGGCCCGCACGTCCCGCACACCCGCTGGATCGGCAACGCCGCGAAGCTCATGCGCGTCGCCGCCGCGTACTGGCGCGGCTCCGAGAAGAACCCGCAGCTGCAGCGCATCTACGGCACCGCATGGCCCGACAAGGACCAGCTGAAGGCGTACCTGGTCCGGCTCGAGGAAGCGGCCAAGCGCGACCACCGCAAGCTCGGTGCCGAGCTCGACCTGTTCTCGTTCCCGGACGAGATCGGTTCCGGACTGGCGATCTTCCACCCCAAGGGCGGCATCATCCGCCGTGAGATGGAGGACTACTCGCGCCGTCGGCACGAGCAGAACGGCTACTCGTTCGTCTACACGCCCCACATCACCAAGGGCGACCTCTTCGAGACCTCCGGGCACCTCGGCTGGTACAAGGACGGCATGTTCCCGGCCATGCACATGGACGAGGCGAAGGACGAGGACGGCAACGTCACCCGCCAGGGCGCCGACTACTACCTCAAGCCGATGAACTGCCCGATGCACATCCTGGCGTACCGGTCGCAGCCGCGCTCCTACCGCGACCTGCCGCTCCGGATGTTCGAGTTCGGCACGGTCTACCGCAACGAGAAGTCCGGCGTGATCCACGGCCTCACCCGGGTCCGTGGCATGACCCAGGACGACGCGCACATCTTCACCACGAAGGAGCGCATGAAGGAAGAGCTCACCACGACGCTCGAGTTCGTGCTCTCGCTGCTGCGCGACTACGGCCTCGACGACTTCTACCTCGAGCTCTCGACCAAGGACCCGGAGAAGTACGTCGGCGACGACGACGTCTGGGAAGAAGCGACGAACACCCTGCGGGAAGTCGCCGAGGAGTCCGGGCTCGAGCTCGTGCCGGACCCCGCCGGCGCCGCGTTCTACGGCCCGAAGATCTCCGTCCAGGCTCGTGACGCCATCGGCCGCACCTGGCAGATGTCCACCGTGCAGCTCGACTTCAACCTGCCCGAGCGCTTCGGCATCGAGTACGCGGCGGCGGACGGCACCCGGCAGCGCCCGGTGATGATCCACCGCGCCCTGTTCGGCTCGATCGAGCGGTTCTTCGGCGTCCTCACCGAGCACTACGCCGGCGCGTTCCCGGCGTGGCTCGCCCCGGTCCAGGTCGTCGGCATCCCGGTCGCGGAAGAGTACGGCGACTACCTCGACGAGGTGATCGCGAAGCTCCGCACCCACGGTGTCCGCGCCGAGGTCGACCACTCGGACGACCGCATGCAGAAGAAGATCCGCACGCACACCAAGCAGAAGGTCCCGTTCCAGCTCATCGCCGGCGGGGACGACCGTGACGCCGGTGCCGTGAGCTTCCGCTTCCGCGACGGCCGTCAGGACAACGGCGTGCCCGTCGACGAAGCGGTGGAGCGAATCCTCACCGCGATCCGCGAGCGCGCGCAGGTCTGATGCCGGAGCAGCACGACGATCCGCTGGTCATCCGGGACGCGGCCACCGAGGCCGCCGTCCCGGATGCCTTCCAGCGCCTCTGGAACCCGCACCGGATGGCCTACATCGACTCCGGCCGGGCCGGGGAAGGCCGTGGCCACCGGGACGACTGCCCGTTCTGCGAGGCGCCGGCGAAGTCCGACGAGGACGCCCTGATCGTCGCCAGGGGCGAGCACGCCTACGTGCTGCTCAACCTCTACCCCTACAACAACGGGCACCTGCTGGTCTGCCCCTACCGACACACCCCGCTCTACGACGAGGCAACCCCCGACGAACTCCGGGAGATCGGCGAGCTGACCCAGACCGCGATGCGGGTGCTGCGCCAGGTCTCGCACTGCGACGGCTTCAACATCGGCATGAACCAGGGCGAGGTGGCGGGTGCCGGGGTCGCCGGACACCTGCACCAGCACATCGTGCCGCGGTGGCAGTCGGACTCGAACTTCTTCCCGATCATCGCCAGGACGAAGTCGATGTCCCAGCTGCTCGGGGACACCCGTCGGCTCGTCGCGGAAGCCTGGCCCGCCGCGCACTAGACTGGTCGCCATCATGAGCGACAGCACCAGCACCCCCGGCCAGAACGTCAACGGCACGTCGATCACCGGCTCCTCCCGTGTCAAGCGCGGTCTCGCGGAGATGCTCAAGGGCGGCGTCATCATGGACGTCGTCGACGCCGAGCAGGCCCGCATCGCGGAAGAAGCCGGCGCGACCGCGGTCATGGCCCTCGAGCGCGTCCCCGCCGACATCCGTGCGCAGGGCGGCGTCGCCCGCATGTCCGACCCCTCGATGATCGAGGAGATCATCGCAGCGGTGTCGATCCCCGTCATGGCGAAGGCCCGCATCGGCCACTTCGTCGAGGCCCAGGTCCTGCAGGAGCTCGGCGTCGACTACATCGACGAGTCCGAAGTGCTCTCGCCCGCCGACTACCTCAACCACATCGACAAGTGGAAGTTCACCACCCCCTTCGTCTGCGGTGCCACCAACCTCGGCGAAGCGCTCCGCCGCATCACCGAAGGTGCGGCCATGATCCGCTCCAAGGGTGAAGCCGGCACCGGTGACGTGTCCGAGGCGACGAAGCACATCCGCACCATCTCGAAGGAGATCGCGGCGCTCCGCAACCTCCGTCCCGACGAGCTGTACGTCGCGGCGAAGGAACTGCAGGCCCCGATCGACGTCGTGCAGGAAGTCGCCGAGACCGGCAAGCTCCCCGTCGTGCTGTTCACCGCGGGTGGTGTCGCCACCCCTGCCGACGCCGCGATGATGATGCAGCTCGGCGCGGACGGCGTCTTCGTCGGCTCGGGCATCTTCAAGTCCGGCGACCCGGCGGCCCGTGCGGCTGCGATCGTCAAGGCCACGACCTTCCACGACGACCCCAAGGTCATCGCCGAGGTCTCACGTGGTCTGGGTGAGGCGATGGTCGGCATCAACGTCGCCGACGTCCCCGCACCGCACCGCCTGGCCGAGCGTGGCTGGTAGTCCGACGGCCGGCGCGGCACCCCGCATCGGGGTGCTCGCGTTGCAGGGCGACTTCCGCGAGCACATCGCGTCGCTGACGGCGCTCGGGGCAGAGGTGGTGCCGCTCCGTCGTCCGGAGGAGATCGCGTCGCTCCACGGCGTCGTGATCCCCGGCGGCGAGTCGAGCGTGATGGACAAGCTGTCCCGCGCGTTCGGTGTCGCGGAGCCCCTGTCCGCGGCGATCCGCGAGGGGCTGCCGACGTACGGCACCTGCGCCGGCATGATCATGCTGAGCGACCGCATCACCAACGCGATCGGCGGCCAGCAGACCCTCGGGATCCTCGACACGACGGTCCGGCGCAACGCATTCGGCAGCCAGAACGACTCCTTCGAGACCGACATCCCGATGCCCGACCTCGGCGACGCCCCGGTGCACGCGGTGTTCATCCGCGCACCCGTGGTGGAGGAGCACGGTGACGGCGTGCACGTGCTCGGTGCCCTGTCGGACGGCCAGGTCGTCGCGGTGCAGCAGGGCAACGTCATCGCGAGTGCGTTCCACCCGGAGGTCGCGGGGGAAGACCGCTTCCACCGCCGCTTCCTGGACCTGGTCCGGAACGCCTGACCCGGCCACGGGGCGCGCCAGCGTGGCCCGGCCACTTGTCCACAGGCCCTGCGCGCCGGACGTGCACCGAGCCTCCAGGCCGTAAACTCAACCTGACTTTCCGCAAGACGCAAGGAGAACCGTGTCCGGGCATTCCAAGTGGGCGACGACGAAGCACAAGAAGGCCGTCATCGACGGCCGACGTGCCAAGTCGTTCGCGAAGCTCATCAAGAACATCGAGGTCGCCGCGAAGATGGGCGGTGCCGACATGTCGGGCAACCCGACCCTCGTCGACGCCGTGCAGAAGGCCAAGAAGACCTCGGTCCCCAACGACAACATCGACCGCGCGATCAAGCGCGGCGCCGGCCTGACCGGTGAGTCGATCGAGTACACGACGATCATGTACGAGGGCTACGCCCCGAACGGCGTCGCGATGCTCATCGAGTGCCTCACCGACAACAAGAACCGTGCAGCGGCCGAAGTCCGCACCGCGATGTCGCGGAACGGCGGCACCATGGCCGACCCGGGCAGCGTCGCCTACAACTTCTCCCGCAAGGGCGTCATCTCGGTGACGAAGGTCGACGGCCTGTCCGAAGACGACGTCATGACGGCCGTGCTCGACGCCGGTGTCGAAGACGTCATCGACCAGGGCGGCGGCTTCGAGGTCATCACCGAAGCATCCGACCTCGTCACGGCCCGCACCGCGCTGCAGGACGCCGGCATCGACTACGACTCCGCCGACGCCGAGTTCGTCCCCGGTCTCAAGGTCCCGGTCGACGCCGAGACGGCACGCAAGGTGTTCCGGCTCATCGACGCGCTCGAAGACAGCGACGACGTCCAGAACGTCTACGCGAACTTCGACATCCCCGCCGACGTCCAGGCCGAGCTCGACGAGGACGAGGACTAGGCAGGTGCTGCGCGTGCTCGGGGTGGACCCCGGGCTCACCCGGTGCGGTGTCGGGGTGGTCGAGGTCACTCCGAACCGTCGCGCCCGACTGGTGCACGTCACGGTCGTCCGCACGCCGGCGGACATGGCGCTGGAGCAGCGCCTCGTCCTCATCGCCGCCGGGATCGCCGAACAGATCGAAGAACACCGCCCGGATGCCGTCGCGGTGGAGCGGGTGTTCGCCCAGGCGAACGTCCGCACCGTGATGGGCACCGCGCAGGCCTCCGGTCTCGCGCTGCACGCCGCTGCCGTCCGGGGGATCCCGGTCGGCCTGCACACCCCGTCGGAAGTCAAGGCGGCGGTCACCGGCTACGGCAACGCCGACAAGAAGCAGGTCCAGGCGATGATCGCCCGGATCCTCGGCCTGGCGGAGGCACCGAAGCCGGCCGACGCCGCGGATGCGCTCGCGCTCGCGGTGTGCCATGCCTGGAGGCTCGGGGCACCCGACCAGGTCGGCGTGCAGTCCGGCAGCCTGACGCCGGCGCAACGCGCGTGGCGGGACGCGCAGGCCGGCACGGGTGGACGGTCCACGTCGTCGCCGTTGGCGCAGGCCGCGGCCGCCGCAGCGGCGGCAGGTCGCTCCGGTGCCGGGCAGCGCGCCTCGTCGGGGACGTCGGCGGCTGCCCGTAGGCTCGGGGCATGATCGCGAGTCTCCGGGGCACCTGCATCGACGTCGCCGGATCGTCCGTCGTGATCGAGGTCGGCGGGGTCGGCTACGCCGTCACCGTCACCCCCGCGCACGCGCTGACCATGCGCCACGGCGCCGAGGTCTTCGTGCGCACCGCGATGATCGTCCGTGAAGACGAGCACCTGCTCTTCGGCTTCGAGTCGACGGACGCGCTCCGCGTGTTCGACCTGCTGCGGAGCGTCTCCGGCGTCGGTCCGAAGTCGGCGCTCGGCGTCCTCGGGGCGATGGACCCGGCACAGATCGCGAACGCCGTCGCGCACGACGACGACGGCGCCTTCCGCAAGGTCTCCGGCATCGGCCCGAAGACCGCGAAGCTGATCATCGTCGCGCTCTCCGGCAAGCTCGCGGCGTTCGAGACCCCGACCGCTGCCCCCGGTGCTCGTGCCGGTGTCGCGCACCCCGCCTCGGAAGACGTCGTCATCGCGCTCGTCGGGCTCGGCTGGCGCGAAGACGCCGCGCGCAGCGCCGTCGACGACACGATCGCGAACGAACCCGGCGTCGCGGCGATGGGCACCCAGGCGCTGCTCCGCGCGGCGCTCGGCGCGCTCCGTCCCACCGGTGCCGGTCGATGAGCGGCGGCATCACCGCGGCCGACGCCCAGTCCCCGGAAGAACTCGCCTTCGAAGGTGCGCTCCGGCCGAAGTCCCTGGCGGAGTTCGTCGGACAGCGGAAGGTCCGCGGGCAGCTCGACCTGCTGCTGAAGGCGGCGGCGATGCAGGACCGCACCCCTGACCACATCCTGATGGCGGGGCCACCCGGGCTCGGCAAGACGACCCTCGCGATGATCGTCGCGCACGAGTCGGGCCGCCCGCTGCGGATGTCGAGCGGGCCGGCGATCCAGCACGCCGGCGACCTCGCCGCGGTGCTGTCGTCGCTGATGCCGGGCGAGGTCCTCTTCATCGACGAGATCCACCGGATGGCGCGCTCGGCGGAGGAGATGCTCTACCTGGCGATGGAGGACTTCCGGATCGACGTGATGGTGGGCAAGGGTGCGGGTGCGACCAGCATCCCGCTCGACCTCGCGCCGTTCACGCTCGTCGGTGCCACCACCCGGGCGGGCCTCCTGCCGAACCCGCTGCGCGACCGCTTCGGCTTCACCGCGCACCTCGAGTTCTACGAGCGCGACGAGCTCGAACAGGTCCTCATCCGTGCCGCGCACCTGCTCGACCTCGACTTCGACCGCTTCGCCCTGCGGGAGATCGCGGGCCGCTCGCGGGGGACACCCCGCATCGCGAACCGGCTGCTCCGCCGCGTGCGGGACTACGCCCTCGTGCACGGCACCCGGGACGGCATGGCCGCGGTCCAGGGCGCGCTCGAGCTGTACGACGTCGACGAGTACGGCCTCGACCGGCTGGACCGCGCCGTGCTCGAGACGATGCTCACCCGCTTCGACGGCGGCCCGGTCGGGTTGAACACCCTCGCAGTCTCCGTGGGCGAAGAGTCCGAGACCATCGAGTCCGTGGTGGAGCCCTTCCTCGTCCGGATCGGCCTGGTCACGCGGACGCCGCGCGGCCGGATCGCCACCCCGTCGGCGTGGCGCCACTTCGGCCTGACCCCGGGTCAGGGCGGCGTCGGCCCACAGCCCGGCCTGTTCGAGGACGAGTAGTCCGACCGTCTCAGCCGGGGGAGACGACGGGCACAGCCCCGTGCCCTAGACTGCTACGGCCCGAAACCGAAATACCAGAGAAGGCATCGCAATCATGGGTCAAGAAGTCATCCTCATCGTCATCGTCGTGGCGTTCGCGGCCTTCATGTTCTACAACAGCCGCAAGCGCAAGAAGCAGCAGTCCGAACTCGCGACCAAGATGGTCCCGGGCGCTCGGGTCATGCTCTCGTTCGGCCTCTACGGCACACTCCTCTCCGTCGATGACGAGAAGGTCACCGCCGACGTCGAGATCGCCCCCGGAACCATCGTGACCGTGCACCGTCAGACGCTCTCCCGCGTCGTGGACGACAGCGCATCGGACATCGAGACCACCGCCACCCCGGAAGACGAGCCCAAGCCCGTCGCCGAACTCAACGGTGAGCCCGTCTACGGCGAGCGTGCAGACGACGCCGAGCAGGCGAAGCGCAAGTCCGAGGACTGATCCGCTCACCCGCCCGGACACATCCGTGACCGGGCGGTGACATCTCTGCCGTCGGCGTGCGCGCCGTCGGTCCTGACAGAAAGACGAGACGACCGGTGGCACGATCGACACCCGTCAAGAAGGCGCTGCGCTCGCTCACCTGGTTGGTGATCATCATGGCGATCCTCGCTGGCCTGAACACGGCCGCGTCGATCCTCGCCAGCACCACCAAGGACGACACGGGCAAGTGGTTCGAAGGGGCGAGCTGGGTCCCCGAGCTCGCCCTCGACCTGCAGGGCGGCACGCAGCTGACCCTCGCGGCGCAGAGCACCGACGGTGACTCGGTCACCGCGGACCAGCTCAAGCAGGCGGTGAACATCATCCGGCAGCGCATCGACGCCACCGGTGTCTCCGAGTCCGAGATCAACACCCAGGGCGCGAACAACATCGTCGTCTCGATCCCGGGCAAGCCCGACCAGCAGACGATCGCGCGGATCGAGGCAGCGGCGAAGCTGACGTTCCGCCCGGTCCTCTACACCGAGGCAGCGACCGACACCTCCGTCGGTGACGGGTCGTCCTCGAGCGCCTCGCCGACGCCGTACTCGCCGCCGGCGTCGCTCCAGGCCACGCCGAGCGCGAAGCCGTCGAACGCGAGCGACCTGAACTGGGTCACGCCGAAGCTGCAGGACCTGTACACGAACTACCAGTGCACGGCTCCGGACGACGTCTCCTCCGCGCCCGATGACGAGCCCCTCGTCACCTGCGACCAGGACGGTGCCGCGAAGTACATCCTCGGCCCGGTCGAGGTGTCCGGCGCGAACATCAGCAACGCCACCTCGGGCCTCGCGACGTCCTCCCAGGGCACCACGACCGGTGAGTGGGCGGTCAACCTGACCTTCGACGGCACCGGCACGAAGGACTTCCGCACGGTCACGAACCGCCTCGTGTCCCTGACCGCGCCGCAGAACCAGTTCGCGATCGTGCTCGACGGCAACGTGATCACCGCGCCGACCACGAACAGCGCGATCACCAACGGCAAGGCGCAGATCAGCGGGTCGTTCACCGCGGAGTCCGCGAAGACCCTCGCCGACCAGCTGAAGTACGGCGCCCTGCCGATCAACTTCAAGGTGCAGTCGAACGAGAACATCTCGGCCACGCTCGGCACCGCGCAGCTCATCGGTGGCCTGGTCGCCGGCCTGATCGGTCTGATCCTCGTCATCATCTACTCGGTCATCCAGTACCGGGCCCTGGCGTTCGTGACGGTCCTGTCGCTCGGCGTCGCCGCCGCGCTGACGTACCTCGTGATCGCGATCATGTCCTGGCGCGTCGACTACCGATTGTCGTTGGCCGGCGTCGCGGGGTTGATCGTGGCGATCGGCATCACAGCGGACTCGTTCATCGTCTACTTCGAGCGGATCCGCGACGAACTCCGTGAAGGCCGAGCCCTCGAAGGCGCGGTCGAGTCCGGCTGGAAGCGTGCACTCCGCACGATCCTGGCGTCCGACTCGATCAACTTCCTCGCCGCGATCGTGCTCTACATCCTCGCGGTGAGCGACGTGAAGGGCTTCGCGTTCACGCTGCTCCTCACCACCCTCATCGACGTCGTGGTCGTGATCCTCTTCACGCACCCGATGCTCCAGCTCATCTCGCGCCGCCGCTTCTTCAACGAGGGGCACCGGTTCAGCGGGCTCGACCCAGCGGCCCTCGGTGCCGTGTACCGCGGCCGTGCCCAGTTCCGGGCACCCGTCGTGGACGGCAAACGCCAGCGCAGTGCCGGTGAGGCACAGCGTCGACAGACCATCGCGGAGCGCAAGGCCGGCAACGGCGACAACGGCGGCAAGCCGAACGGGAAGGACAGCTGATGGCGAGCTTCAGCCAGTTCGGCAACGACCTCTACACGGGCAAGCGCTCGTACGACATCGTCGGCCGCCGACGCCTCTGGTACGTGATCGCCATCGCGGCGATCCTGATCTCGCTGGGCGTCCCGTGGCTCCGCGGCGGGTACCAGCTCGGCATCGAGTTCACCGGCGGTTCCGAGTTCACGATCTCGGACGTCAAGAACCTCGACCAGAACCTCGCGACGGACGCCGTCGAGAACATCGTCACCGACGAGATCCCGCGCGTCTCGCAGCTCGGGACGCACGGCATCCGCGTGCAGACCGGGCAGCTCACCGACGCACAGACCACGCAGGTGCAGGGTGCCCTCGCCGACGCGTACAACGTCGACAGCAGCGAAGTCGCATCGACCTTCATCGGCGCGACGTGGGGTGCCGATGTCCTCGCGCAGGCCATCCGCGGCCTCGTGATCTTCCTCGCGCTGGCAGCCGTGTTCATGGCGCTGTACTTCCGCACCTGGAAGATGTCGCTCTCGGCGATGGTGGCGCTGCTCCACGACCTCCTGATCACGGCCGGTGTCTACGGCATCGTCGGGCTCGAGGTCACGCCGGCGGCGGTCATCGGCTTCCTGACGATCCTCGGGTACTCGCTCTACGACACCGTGGTGGTCTTCGACAAGGTGCGTGAGAACACCGCGATGGAGACCCACCGCACCTTCGTGCAGTCGGTGAACCTCGCGGTGAACCAGACGCTCGTCCGCTCGATCAACACCTCGGTCGTGGCGCTCCTGCCGGTCGGCGCGATCCTCTTCATCGGGTCGTACGTCCTCGGTGCCGGGACGCTCCGCGACATCTCGCTCGCGCTCTTCATCGGCATCATCGTGGGCACGTACTCGACGATCTTCATCGCGTCGCCGATGTACGCACACCTCCGCGAAGGTGAGCCGAAGATCAAGGCGGCGGACGCCAAGAAGCAGGCCGCGGCGAAGAAGCGCGCCGAGGTCAAGGCGACGGCGGAGGCCTGATCCCGTGGAGGAGATCACCACCGAGGAAGCCCTGCGCCGCATCGCGGTCGGCTCGCGGCTGTACGACGTCCGCGAGCAGGGGGAGTGGGACGACGTCCACGCCCCGCAGGCCACACTCGTGCCGATGTCGGAGCTGTCGGAGCGCTGGACCGAGATCCAGCCCACCGACGAGCCGGCGATCATCGTCTGCCACTCCGGGATGCGGTCCGCACGGGTCGTCGCGGCGCTGGAGCAGTCCGGGGTCCCCGCGGTGAACCTTGCCGGCGGCATGGTCGCGTGGGAAGCCGCCGGTGCGCCGGTGGAGCGCGCCGACGCCCAGCGCGAACGTGGTCACGAGCACTGACGCCACGCGCGTAGTCTGGTCCGATCAGTCCTGGGAGGCGCATCATGACGGACATCCGTGAGTCCTCGAAGCAGGACGACTCCACGCCCAGCCGCCCGGGCGCATCGGTCCCCGGCGCCAGCCCACTGCCGTCGAGCCCGCCGCTCGGCCCGAACACCACGGGCAACCTCGGCTCGCTCCGGTCCCTCCTGCCTCGCCTGTTCTCCCGGGCACAGCCGGCCGGTGCGGTCGACACCCTGATCCGCACGGTGCGCTCGCACCACCCCAAGGCCGACGTCACGCTCATCGAGCGCGCGTACTCCGTCGCCGAGCGCGCCCACGACGGGCAGAAGCGCAAGTCCGGCGAGCCGTACATCACGCACCCCGTCGCGGTGGCGCAGATCCTGGCAGACCTGGGGATCGGGCCGATCACGATCGCGGCCGCCCTGCTGCACGACACGGTCGAGGACACCGACTACCAGCTGGACCAGCTGCGCCAGGACTTCGGCGACGAGATCGCGATGCTCGTCGACGGCGTCACGAAGCTCGACAAGGTCAAGTACGGCGACAGCGCGCAGGCGGAGACTGTCCGCAAGATGGTCATCGCGATGTCGAAGGACATCCGCGTGCTCGTCATCAAGCTCGCGGACCGGCTGCACAACGCCCGCACGTGGGGCTTCGTCGAGTCGACCTCGGCCACCCGCAAGGCCAAGGAGACCCTCGAGATCTACGCGCCGCTGGCGCACCGGCTCGGGATCCAGATGATCAAGCTGGAGCTCGAGGACCTCTCGTTCGCGGTGCTGCACCCGAAGCTCTACGTCGAGATCGACAGCCTCGTCAAGGAACGGCAGCCGAAGCGCGAGCAGTTCGTGCAGAACGTCATCGGCACCCTCAAGAAGGACCTCAAGGCCGCGAAGGTCCGCGGCGAGGTCATGGGGCGGCCGAAGCAGTACTACTCGATCTACCAGAAGATGATCGTGCGGGGCCGCGAGTTCGACGAGATCTACGACCTCGTCGGCATCCGGGTGCTCGTGCCGACGGTCCGTGACTGCTACGCGATGCTCGGGTCCGTGCACGCGCGGTGGACGCCGCTGCCCGGCCGGTTCAAGGACTACATCGCGACGCCGAAGTTCAACCTCTACCAGTCGCTGCACACCTCGGTCCTCGGACCGCAGGGGCGCCCGGTCGAGATCCAGATCCGTACCCACGAGATGCACCAGCGCGCCGAGTTCGGTGTCGCCGCGCACTGGAAGTACAAGCAGCGTGCCGCCGGCCGCGACGTCGACAGCTCGAGCGCCACCGACCAGGACATGGCGTGGCTCGCGCACATCACCGACTGGCAGGCGGAGACCAGCGACCCGGGCGAGTTCCTCGACTCGCTGCGCTACGAGATCGGCGCGAAGGAGACCTACGTCTTCACGCCGCAGGGCAAGGTCATCGGCCTGCCCGCCGGTGCCACCCCCGTCGACTTCGCGTACGCCGTGCACACCGAGATCGGCCACCGCACCATGGGTGCGAAGGTGAACGGGCGGCTCGTGCCGCTCGAGAGCTCGCTGTCGAGCGGTGACGTCGTGGAGATCTTCACGTCGAAGAACCCCGACTCCGGCCCCTCGCAGGACTGGCTGACCTTCGTCCGGAGCCCCCGCGCCCGGAACAAGATCAAGCAGTGGTTCACCAAGGAGCGCCGCGAAGAAGCCATCGAGCAGGGCCGCGACGCGATCGCCCGGGCGATGCGCAAGCAGAACCTGCCGCTGCAGCGCATCATGAGCCAGGACTCCATCTCCGAGGTGGCCTCGGCGATGCGCTACGACGACGTCTCCGCGCTCTACGCCGCCATCGGTGAGGGCCACGTCTCCACGCAGTCGGTCATCGAGAAGGTGCTCGCCGGCGTCCAGACGGAGACCGAGACCGATGAACCCGAGCTGGCGTTCCCGCGCCAGGTCACGAGCCGGCAGCTGCGCAACAGCGACAGCGGTGTGCTCGTCCGTGGTGCGCCCGACATCCTGGTCAAGCTCGCGAAGTGCTGCACCCCGGTGCCGGGGGACCAGATCGTCGGGTTCATCACCCGCGGTCAGGGCGTCTCCGTCCACCAGGCGTCCTGCACGAACGTCAAGTCCCTGATGAACGAGCCCGACCGGATGATCGAGGTCGAGTGGGCCCCGTCGTCGAAGTCGGTGTTCCTCGTCCAGATCCAGATCGAAGCGCTCGATCGGTCGGGGCTCCTCAGCGACGTCACCCGGGTGCTGACGGACCACCACGTGAACATCCTGTCGGCGACGGTCTCCACGTCGTCCGACCGTCTGGCCCTGTCCCGGTTCGTGTTCGAGATGGGTGACACCACCCACCTGGACCGCGTGCTGAACGCGGTGCGCCGCATCGACGCGGTGTACGACGTGTACCGCGTCAGCGCCGGCTGAGCGACACCGCGCGGACCACGGCAGTCGTGCCGGTGCTGTCTGCGGCGCCCGCGAGCTCGGCCAGTCGTCGCTCGGCCTGACGCACCATCGGCACGGTCCCGAGCCGGTGCAGCCGCTCACGAACGTGGTCGGCCGTCACCCCCGTGACCGCGAGGAGCCCGACCACGGTCGCGGCGCGCTCGGCCCACCCGTCCGGACTGGCGGTGCGCAGCAGGTCCAGCGCCGTCCGGGTCGGCGAGGTCACCGAGGTCCCCGCCAGGAGGACCAGGTCGTCCTCGTCGATCGCGATCTCCCGGATCCGGTCGCCGCCGCTCTGGCGGACGCGTTCCCCGGCACGGACGCAGGCGTCGTGGGGGAGTGGCGGCCGGGAGCGGGCACCCCAGGTCCACGCGGCGCTCCGCCCGGAGGCGATGACCCGGTCGTCACCGGTGCTCCACGCGAACGACGCCGCACGGAGTGCCGGGTCCTGCGGCTCGGCGACGGATGCCCAGCAGGCTCCCACGGCGACGAGCTCCCCCGCGAGCACGGCCGCGCGCAACTCCGCTTCGGGCCAGTCCTCGGTGGTGACGAGGCGGGAGGGAGGCACCCGCACATCCTGCCGCACCCACCGGCCCACCCGGTCCCCTTGTGGACAGCGCCGCGCGAAGCGCGCACGAGCGCGACAGCGCCCGGCGAAGCGCGCACGAGCGCGACAGCGCCCGGCTCAGCGCAGGACGTGCGCCCGGTGCACCAGCGCCGCCGCGCCGATCAACGGCCCGTCCTGCGAGAGCCCGGTCGGGACGATCCGCACCTTCGTGACGAACCCGAACTCACGACGCTCCGCGACCGCCTGCCGCGCGTACTCGAACAGGTCCGGCGTGACGTGCGAGAACCCGCCGCCGATCGCCACCACCTCGAGGTCGACCAGCGACGTCGCCGACGCGATGGCCTGCCCGAGCGCCCGTCCGCTGCGCTTGACCGCGGCGACCGCGATCTCGTCACCCGCCGCGTACGCGGCCGACAGTTCCTCGCCGGTGGTGCCGGCGAATCCCTGACGCTGCGCCCACGCGACGGTCTTCGGGCCGCTGGCCACGGCCTCCAGGCAGCCGGTACCGCCGCAGGCGCACGGATCGTCGTACCCGCCGCACTCGACGTGCCCGATGTGTCCGGCGTTGCCGGTGGGGCCGCTGACGGTCCGGCCGTGCAGGATCAGCCCGCCACCGACGCCGGTGGAAACGATCATGCCCATCACGTGGTCGGAGCCCTGCGCCGCGCCGAGCCAGTGCTCGGCGAGCGTGATCGCGAGCCCGTCCATGCGGAGCGTCACGGGCGTGCCGTCGGGCACGTGCGCGGCGATGCGGTCACGCAGCGGGTACCCGCGCCAGACCGGCATGTTGAGCGGCGAGACGAGCCCGTGCTCCTCGTCGACGGGGCCGGCGGAACCGATCCCGACGCCGGCGAGCGTCGCGTCGGCGGGGAGCGCACCGAGCGCGTCGGTGACGACCTCGTCGACCGCGGCCTGCAGCTCCTCCGAGGTGCGCTGCGGCCCGGTGGGGCTCCGGAAGCGGCTGCCGGGCAGCACGACTCCCTGGTCGCTGACCAGCGCGGCCTCCACCTTGGTGCCGCCGAGGTCGACGGCGAGGGCGAGGGCCCCGGGGTGGTCGGTCGTGGGTTCCGTGTTCGACATGCTCGCTCCGATGCGACGGTCTGGAGGCCCGGTGCGGCCCCGGGACGCGTCGTCGCGTCCGGTCCGCACCCCGGCTCAGGGCAGGTGGTGGGTGGTCGGGAGGGTGCGGTGCACCGCGGTGCAGTGCACTGCTGAACAGTGCGCCGCGGTTCAGTACGAGCTGGTGTCGTCACCCGCGCCGGACGCGGCGCCGGTCTCGAGACGGTGCGCGACCTCGTCGAGGATGCGTGCCGAGGCGCTGGTGCCGATGCGGTCGGCACCGGCCTGGACCATGTCGATGAGGGTGTCGAGCCCGCGGACGCCGCCTGAGGCCTTCACGCCGGTGTCCGCGCCGACGGTCTCGCGCATCAGGGCGATGTGCTCCGTGGTGGCGCCACCGCCGGCGAACCCGGTCGAGGTCTTCACGAACGCGGCTCCACCGGCGACCGCGGCCCGGCTGGCGGCGACGATCTCGTCGTCGGTGAGGAACGCGGTCTCGAGGATGACCTTCACGACCGTGTCACCGGCGGCGTCGACGACGGCGCGGACGTCGTTGCGGACCCGGTCCCAGTCGCCGGACTTCGCGGCGCCGATGTTCTGGACCATGTCGAGCTCGAAGGCGCCGTCGGCCAGGGCCTGCAGCGACTCGGCGACCTTGGCCTCGGTCGAGGTGGTGCCGTGCGGGAAGCCGATGACCGTCCCGACGCCGACCCCGGTGCCCTGGAGGCGCTCCACGGCGTGCCGGACGTCGCTCGGCCGGACGCACACGCTGAAGACGCGGTACGTGGCGGCTTCGTCGAGCTGCGCGTCGACGTCGGCACGGGTGAGTTCCGGCTTGAGGATCGCGTGGTCGATGAGTCCACGGACTGCGTCGGCGGTGACGGGGAAGGCTGCGTTGTCCACCCGACGAGCCTACCCTCAAGGCGCGCGGCGTACCGTGCCCCGCATGCGCGTCCTCGTCACCGGGGCCACCGGCTACATCGGCGGTCGTCTCGTTCCCCGTCTCCTCGAAGCAGGGCACTCCGTGCGGGTGCTCGTCCGCACCCCGCAGAAGCTCGACGACGTCCCGTGGCACGGTGACGTCGACATCGTGCAGGGGGACCTGCAGGACGCCGACGCCGTGGCCACCGCGGTGGACGGGATCGAGGCCGTCTACTACCTGGCGCACGCGATGGGGGCGGACGGCGACTTCGAGTCGGCCGAGCGGAAGGCCGTCGAGACCATGGCGTCCGCCGCGGAGGCCGCTGGCGTGCGCCGCTTCGTGTACCTCGGCGGCCTGCACCCGGACGGTGAGCTCTCGAAGCACCTGCGCAGCCGGAAAGAGGTCGGCGACGTCCTGCTCGGCTCCGGTGTCCCGACGATCGCGTACCAGGCCGGTGTGGTGATCGGCTCCGGCAGCACCTCGTTCGAGATGATCCGGCACGTCACCGACGTCCTGCCGTGGATGCCCGCGCCGAAGTGGGTCCGCAACCGGATCCAGCCGATCGCCGTGCGCGACGTGCTCTACTACCTCGTCGCGGCGCTCGACATCCCGGACGACGTCAACCGGACGTTCGACATCGGCGGGCCGGACGTGCTCCGGTACGGCCAGATGCTGAACGGCTACGCGGTCGAGGCCAAGCTGCCCCAGCGCCCGATCTCGTCGCTGCCGGTCATGACCCCGGGGCTCGCCGCCCACTGGTTCAACGCCGTCACCCCCATCCCGCGCAAGCTCGCGACGCCGATCATCGAGTCGCTGCAGTTCGAGTGCGTGCAGCGCGAGCACGACATCGACGACGTGGTCCCGCGTCCCACCGGGGGACTCACCTCGTACCGACGGTCCGTGCGGCTCGCGCTGACGAAGATGCGCAAGGGCGAGGTCCAGACGAGCTGGCGCAGCGCCACGCTCGCGAGCACGCCGGCCGACCCGCTGCCGAGCGACCCGGACTGGGCCGGCCACACGGTCTACGTGGACGACCGGCACCGCCACAGCGCCGCGCCGCCGGAGGCCGTCTGGAGCGTCGTCGAGTCCATCGGCGGCGAGAACGGCTGGTACTCCTTCCCCCTCGCGTGGGTCGCACGCGGCTGGATGGACAAGATCGCCGGCGGTGTCGGGCTGAACCGCGGCCGTCGCGACCCCAAGCGCCTCGAGCAGGGCGACGCGCTCGACTGGTGGCGCGTCGAACGACTCGACCGCGGGCGCTACCTGCGGCTCCGGGCCGAGTTCAAGTCACCGGGTCGTGCGTGGCTCGAGATGACCGTGACGCCGACCGACGACGGCGGCTGCGACTACCACCAGCGGGCGCTGTACTTCCCGCAGGGACTCGCCGGACGGCTGTACTGGTACTCGATCCTGCCCTTCCACGGGGTCATCTTCCCCGGCATGGTGGAGCGCATCACGGCCCGTGCCGAGCGCGAAGCCCACCGCACCGACTCGACGCAGGCCAACAGCACGCACCAGAATGGGTCTCGCACGCCGGAGCACGAGGAGGCAGCATGAGCGACGACGAACGCGGCACGATCCTGTTCCTGGGGGACAGCATCACCGCAGGCGGGTCCTGGGACGAGCGTCTGCCGGACGAGCAGACCCTGAACCACGGCATCAACGGCGACACGACGGACGGCGTCCTCGAGCGGCTCGACGCCGTCGTGGCAGCCGCACCGGAAGAGATCGTGCTGCTCATCGGCACCAACGACTTCGGCAACCACCGCAAGAGCGCCGAGCACGTCGTGCGGAACGTCGAGACGATCCTCGTGACGCTCCGCCGCGAGCTCCCCGGGGTCCGGCTCCTGCTGGTCTCCATCCTCCCGCGGCAGGCCGAGTACACCCCGCGCATCGAAGAGGCGAACCGGCACCTCCGCCAGTTCGTCGCCACCTGTCACGCGCAGTACCTCGACGTCTGGCCGGCCCTGGCCGACGGGGACCACCTCGCCGAGCAGTTCACCGACGACGGCCTGCACCTCACCGACGAGGGCTACCGGGCGTACGTCGCCGAACTCGTCCCGGCGCTGGAACGGCTCCGCGGCCTCCCGCCGATGTCCCGGCCCATCACCGCGATCGAACTGGACGAGGCTTCCGCCTGATGGCAGCACGGAAGGGACGGCCCCCGGTCGGGTCGTCGTTCGGGGCTGCCGCGTCCAGCGCGCGCCCGGCCCCTGCGGCACCCGCCACCCCGGCGTTCACCCGTCCGGCGCTCGCACCGTCCCTGCTCGCGGCCATCGTGCTGCTGGCGTGCATCGCGTTCCTGGACGCCCCCGCGTTCGTCTTCGTGCGCTGGGGGATCACCGTCCTGGCCCTGATCGTGCTCGTGTTCTGCATCCGCGGTCGCTCCTGGTGGACCGCCGTGCTGATGGCCGCCGTCGCGGTCTGCTGGAACCCGCTCGTCGTCGTCCCGATCCCGGGGCAGGTCTGGGCGGCGCTGCAGGTCGTCGCCGCCGCGCTGTTCATCGTGGTCGGCATCGTCGTCAAGGTGCCCCGAACGACGGAAGCACCGCCCGCCCGGTAGGATCGGCAGCGTCGGGCACGTGGTCCGACCACACGAGACGAAGGGCATGGATGAGCAACGAGACCGAGCCGGTGACCGAGAGTCCTCTGCTGAACCCTCGACCGTCCTCCGGCGGTCTCGATCGATCCGATGTCGTGCTCCGGAAGGGGCGCTTCACCCTGCTCAACGGGCACCTGACCCCGCAGCAGTCCATGATCGAAGACCTGCTCTTCCTCGACGACGCGCTCACCGCCGCGGACGTCGACCACCTCCTCATCCGCGGCAACGACCAGCGCCCGGTGATCGCGCTCGACGAGCGGGACCGCCAGCGCGCCGAGTCCGCCGTGATGGACGCCGCCGTCGGCGAACCGTTCTACGCGAAGCCGCCGGGGAAGCCCGCGGTGCTCGTCGTCGACGACGGCCTCGGCTCGCCGGACGACCTCGTCCTGCGCGTCTTCCGTCCGCGCGTCGAGCCGCTCGGTCGTCTCCGCTACGGCGCCGAGACCAGCGTCCAGATGGAGTTCTGGCGGGTGACGGACACCGAGGTCCTCGCACCGGTGGAGAACGCCCTGATGCGTCGCAGCCTGCCGGTCGAGGAGTTCGTCCTCGTCGACATCGAGCGCTACGGTCGCACCTGGCGCACCGTCGAGCACATGTTCGACGACCACGTCTCGGACATCCGCTTCCCGATCGACATCGTCTTCTCGTGGGTGGACGGCAACGCGATCGAGTACCAGCGCGCGCGCCAGGCAGCGCAGTCGTCCGCCGTCCTGGGGGAGGGCGACGACGCCCCCGCCCGCTTCCGGCAGATCAACGAGCTCAAGTACGCTCTCCGCTCCGTGTACATGTACGCGCCGTGGGTCCGGACGATCTACATCGCGACCGACTCCCCGGCACCGGCGTGGCTCGCGGACCACCCGCGCGTCCGGATCGTCCGCAGCGAGGAGTTCTTCGCCGACCCGTCCGTGCTGCCGACGCACAACTCCCAGGCCGTCGAGTCGCAGCTGCACCACATCCCGGGCATCAGCGAGCACTTCATCTACTCGAACGACGACATGTTCTTCGGCCGGCAGGTCGACCCGTCGGTGTTCTTCAGCCCGGGTTCCGTGACGAAGTTCATCCTCGCCACCACGCGGATCGGCCTCGGCTCGAACAATCCGGCACGCAGTGGCTTCGAGAACTCCGCGCGGGTGAACCGCCGGCTCCTCGCGCAGCGCTTCGGCGCCGTGACGACCCGGCACCTCGAGCACGCTCCCACCCCGCTCCGCGCGAGCATCATGACCGAGATGGAGCACGAGTTCGCGGACGAGTTCGCGGCGACCGCCGGCTCCCGGTTCCGTGCGGCGGAGAACATCTCGGTGACGAACTCGCTCTACCACTACTACGCGCTGCTCACCGGCCGCGCGATCGTGCAGGAGAACGCGCCCGTCCGCTACATCGACACCACGATGCAGTCCGGGCTCCGCGCACTCGAGGACCTGCTGAAGAAGCGGAACGTCGACTTCTTCTGCCTGAACGACGGCAGCTTCCCCGAGGTCAGCGACGACGAGCGCACCACCCGCGTCACCGACTTCCTGGACCGCTACTTCCCGTTCCCGGCCCCGTGGGAGAACCCGGACGCGTAGCGCCCCGGGAGGACGCTGGCGCTGGCGCTGGCGCTGGCGCTGGCGCTGGCGCTGGCGCTGAGATCGCACTTCGTGTCGGGTCCGTCACGGACGATCCGACACGAAGTGCGATCTCACCAGGTACAGGACCGGGACCGGGACGCGCGCGCGTCAGCGGTGGACGGGGGAGACGGGGACCGAGTCGAGCGTGAAGACGGGGATGCTCGAGGTCACCGGAGCCGGCTCGACCGCCGCGGGGATGACGACCCCGGCCGCCGCGAGACGGGCGTCCGTCTGCTCGGACGACACCGGCTCACCGACCGTGGCGTACTGCCCGATCGGCACCACCGAGTGCACGACGTTGTGGCCGTACACGTGGACCAGGTTGAACGACTGCGCACCGTCGCGGCCGCGCGTCCCGCCCTGGAACTCGTTGAGGTCCTGCGTGTAGCACGTGGCACTCGCCACGGAGACGGGGATGCCGGCGAACACGGCGCTCGTCGAGTAGTGCAGGTGCCCGGCGATGATGGCCAGGATGTCGGATCCCTCGACGACCTCGGCAAGCGCCTGCTGCTCGCGGAGCTCCACGAGGACGGTCAGGTCCTGCACGCTCGGGACCGGCGGGTGGTGCATCGCGAGGATCGTGCCGTGCGGTGCGGCCTCGGAGAGCACCTCTGCGAGCCAGTCGAGCTGCTCGGGGGTGACGATGCCGTAGTGCTCGCCCGGGACGCTGGTGTCGAGGGTGATGACGCGGAGGCCGTTCACCTCGTACACGAAGTCCACCGGCCGGTCGGTGGGGTGGAGTCCGAAGAGCTCCTGCCGGAATGCGCCGCGCTCGTCGTGGTTGCCCATCGCCCAGATCACCTGGGCGCCGATGCGCTCGGCAGCCGGCTCGATGATCCGTCGGACGCGGGCGTAGGCCCCTGGCTCGCCCTTGTCCGCCACGTCCCCGGTGATGATGATCGCCTCCGGACGGGCACCGGATGCCTCGATCTCGTCGATGATCTGCGACAGCCGTGCGGCGGAGTCGACGTCCCCGTAGAGGTCGCCGTCACCCGCGATGAGGTGGGTGTCGCTGAGGTGGAGCAGGAAGTGGTTCGGCCTGGGGTGCTCGGCCGTCCGGGATTCCATCGGGTTCTCATTCCGTTGGTGGGCCCCTCGGGGGAGGAGCCCGTTCCAGATGCGTGGTGCAACACGATGCCACACCGTCCTGGACGAGTCCAGCACGCCCTCGTGAATCGCGGGTGAACCGAAGGCGGCGTGGCACGAAACAACCCCCACCACGATCGTGGCGGGGGTTGTTTCGTTGCGCTGTCCGGACTCAGTGTCCGCCGGCTCCGACCTGCGGGGCCTGGTGCGTGCCCTCGAGGTCTGGGCCGTGGTGCGCGGCGTGCGCAGCCTCGAGCTCGGACTTCGAGACGGGCGCGATGCGGTCCTCGAAGAAGAAGCGCGACATGCCGGCGCGGACCTTCTGGACCGGGGTGATCTGCCCCTTGGCGTTCGGACGGATCATGAGCGGCTTGTACTCGTTGAACTGCAGGAGCTTCCAGCGCTCGTACTCGTCGAGCTGCTCGTGGACCTCGATGTACTCACCGTGCGGGAGTCGGACGATGCGGCCCGACTCGTAGCCGTGGAGGACGATCTCGCGGTCCTTCTTCTGCAGCGCCAGGCACACGCGCTTCGTGATCCAGAAGGCGACGAACGGGCCGAGGACGGTCGTGGCCTGGATGACGTGGATCACGCTGTCGATCGAGACCAGGAAGTGCGTCGCGATGATGTCCGAGCTCGCCGCGGCCCAGAGGCTGGCGTAGAGCGTGACTCCGGCAGCGCCGAACGCGGTGCGGGTCGGGGCGTTGCGGGGACGGTCCGCGATGTGGTGCTCACGCTTGTCGCCGGTGACCCACGCCTCGATGAAGGGGTAGATGAAGATCGCCAGGATGAGTCCGACGAGCACCGCGATCGGCGCGAGGATGTTGAACGACACCGTGTAGCCGAACCACACGACTTCCCAGTGCGGGGGCACCAGTCGGAGCGCGCCGTCCGCGAAGCCGATGTACCAGTCGGGCTGGGTACCGGCGGACACCGGGGAGGGGTCGTACGGGCCGTAGTTCCAGATCGGGTTGATCGTGAACAGCGACGCGATGAGGGCGAGGATGCCCGCGACGATGAAGAAGAAGCCACCGGCCTTCGCGGCGAACGCCGGGAGGATCGGGACGCCCACGACGTTGTCGTTGGTCTTGCCGGGGCCCGCGTACTGCGTGTGCTTGTTGACCACGACGAGCACGAGGTGGACGCCGAGGACCGCCACGAGGATCGCCGGGAGCAGCAGGATGTGCAGCGTGTACAGGCGGCCGACGATCGCGGTTCCGGGGAACTCGCCGCCGAACAGGATGTAGCCGATCCAGACGCCGATCACCGGGACGCCCTCGATCATGCCGACGATGATGCGGAGACCGTTGCCGGAGAGCAGGTCGTCGGGGAGCGAGTAGCCGGTGAAGCCCTCGGCCATGGCGAGGACCCACAGTACGAAGCCGAAGACCCAGTTGAGCTCGCGCGGCTTGCGGAAGGCACCGGTGAAGAACACGCGGGCCATGTGCAGCATCACCGAGGCGACGAAGAGCAGGGCCGCCCAGTGGTGGATCTGCCGGACGAAGAGCCCGCCACGGATGTCGAACGAGATGTTCAGCGTCGACTGGAGTGCCGTCGACATCTCGACGCCCTTGAGCGGGACGTAGGAGCCGTTGTAGACGACCTCGGTCATCGAGGCACCGAAGAAGAACGTCAGGAACGTCCCCGACAGCAGGATGACGACGAAGCTGTACAGCGCGACTTCACCGAGCATGAAGCTCCAGTGGTCGGGGAAGATCTTGCGACCGACCTCCTTCACCAGACCGGAGATGCTCGTGCGCTCGTCGATGTAGTTGGCGACCCCGCCGATGATGCGGGACCCACGCTCCGGAGCGGGCTTGGTGCTCGCCGTGTTCGGTGCGTTCGTGGTGGTGGTGCTGGTCATCAGCGTTCACGCTCCCAGAAGGACGGTCCGACCGGCTCGTGGAAGTCGCTCTGCGCAACCAGGTAGCCGTCGTCGTCGATCGCGATCGGAAGTTGGGGGAGGGGGCGAGCCGCCGGACCGAAGATGACGTCGCAGTTGTTCGAGACGTCGAAGGTCGACTGGTGGCAGGGGCACAGCAGGTGGTGCGTCTGCTGCTCGTAGAGCGCGACCGGGCATCCGACGTGGGTGCAGATCTTGGAGTAGGCAACGATACCGTCGTAACCCCAGTTCTCGCGGCCCTTCGAGGGGTTGAGGTCCTTCGGGTCGAGGCGCATGAGGAGCACCGCGGCCTTGGCCTTCTCCTCGAGCATGTCTTCCTTGTCGAGGAGCCCGTCCGGGATCACGTGGAAGACCGAGCCGATGGTGACGTCCGAGGCCTTGATCGGCAGACCGGTCGGGTCCTTCGTCAGGCGCGTGCCCTTCGCCCACATGGTGTGGCGGAGGAGCTCGTTCGGGTCGGCGGCCGGGGCGAGGTCGCGGACCAGCACGATGCCGGGCAGCGGGAACGCCACGAGGGCGCCGATCATCGAGTTGCGGATCAGCTTGCGACGGCTGAAGCCGGACTCCTTGTCGGCGAGCTGGAAGGCCTCGACGGCCTTCGCGCGGGTCGCGTCGGTGCCACGGGTGGGGTGGCGGAGCTCGCTGATCTCACGGTCGGAGACCAGGGACTTCGACCAGTAGACCGCGCCGATGCCGAGGGCGAGCAGCGCGAGCGAGATGGCCAGACCGAGGAAGAGGTTCGCGGTGCGGACCGTGCCGAAGTCGTCGGACTTGATCGGGAACGCGACGTACGCGGCGATCGACAGGACGCTGCCGACGATCGAGAGGTAGAAGAACGTCGCGACCTGGCGCTCGGCCAGCCGCTGCTTCTTCGGGTCGACGTCGGTGCGGCGCGCGCGGTGCGGCGGCTCACCCGGGTTCTCGAACGGTTCCGCGGGCAGGACCGCGGTGCCGGCCGGCACCGAGGTGCCGTGCTTCTCGACAGCCGAGGACGAGTTCAGCGCCTCGTCGTCGTGCTCTGCCATGGTGTTCCCTTCAGTGTCGTGCGACACGGACGATCAGTTGGACTTCGCGGTCAGCCAGACGGTCATCGCGACCACCGCGCCGAGTCCGAAGATCCAGATGAACAGACCCTCTGCCACCGGGCCGAGGGCGCCGAGGCCGAAGCCACCGGGCGAAGCGTTGTCCTGCACGTACTTGAGGTACGTGATGATGTCGGCCTTCTGCTGCGGCGTGATGTTCAGGTCGTTGAACACCGGCATGTTCTGCGGGCCCGTGACCATGGCCTCGTAGATGTGCTTGCCCGTGACGTTCGTCAGGTTCGGCGCGTACTTGCCCTCGGTCAGGGCACCACCGGCACCGGCGACGTTGTGGCACATCGCGCAGTTGATGCGGAAGAGCTCCGCACCGGCGGCGGCGTCACCGTCGGAGCCGTCGGTGAGCGACGTCGAGGGGATCGACGGACCGGGGCCGAGCGAGGCGACGTACGCCGCGAGGGCGTCGACCTGCGTGTCGGTGAACTGCGAGGGCTTCTCCTCGGCCTGGGGGCCCTGGGCAGCCATCGGCATGCGACCGGTGCCGACCTGGAAGTCGACCGACGCTGCGCCGACACCGATGAGGGACGGGCCCTCGCTGGTGCCCTGTGCGGACAAGCCGTGGCAGGTGGCGCAGTTCGACGCGAAGAGCTTCTGGCCTTCGTTCACCTGCGACTGGCTCGCGGCCGCGACCGTGGTCGTGCTGCTGTCGTCGGCGGAGGCCGTGGAGCTGAACAGCGCGTACGCACCGCCGGTGGTCATCAGACCGACGACGATGAGCGAGACGGTCGCCAGCGGGGAGCGGCGGCCCTTCTTGGACTTGGTTCTGTTGAACATGCGGTGGGTGCTGTCCGATTCCTACTTGAGAAGGTAAATGACGGCGAAGAGGCCGATCCAGACCACGTCGACGAAGTGCCAGTAGTACGACACGACGATGGCCGTGGTGGCCTCCTTGTGGCCGAAGTTCTTCGCGGCGAAGCCACGGCCGAGCGTCAGGAGGAAGGCGATCAGGCCACCGGTCACGTGCAGGCCGTGGAAGCCGGTGGTGAAGTAGAACGCCGAGCCGTAGGCACTGGAGGAGAGCGTGATGCCCTCGTGCCAGAGGTTGGCGTACTCGAAGATCTGGCCGCAGACGAAGACCGCGCCCATGCAGTACGTGACGAAGAACCACTCCGTCATGCCCCAGTCACGGGGGTTCCAGCTCGTGCGGTGCACCTGGAAGCGCTCGGCGGCGAAGACCGCGAACTGGCACGCGAAGCTGGACAGGACCAGCACGATCGTGTTCACCGAGGCGAACGGCACCTCGAGGTGGGCGGTCTCGGTCGCCCAGAGCTCGGGGGAGGTGCTGCGCAGCGTGAAGTAGATCGCGAACAGGCCGGCGAAGAACATGACCTCGCTGCCCAGCCACACGATCGTCCCCACGGCAACGGGGTTCGGCCTGTTGAGGACCGTACCGCTGGCTGGTCTGGAGAGAGGGGTGCTTGTCACAGAGTCCATTATGGCCGAAACCACCGACAGTGTTTTGCCAGGCAACTGGCGGGTCGTTCGAAAACAGTACGATCGCGGGTATGTCTGACGTTCTCTCCTGGCCTGCCGTCATCAGTGCGCTCATGGCGCGCGAGGACCTGACGATCAGGCAGTCCACATGGGCCATGGAGGAGATCGTGCACGGGCGCGCCACCGACGCCCAGATCGCCGCCTTCGCCGTGGCCCTCCGCGCCAAGGGCGAGACCGTCGACGAGGTGGTCGGTTTCCGCGACGCGATCCTCGAAGCCGCCGTCCCGCTGGACGTCGATCCGATGGCGCTCGACATCGTCGGCACCGGCGGCGACGTGGTCGGCACCGTGAACGTGTCGACGATGGCGGCGATCGTGATCGCCGCCGCCGGCGTGCCGGTCGTCAAGCACGGCAACCGCGCGAGCTCCTCGAAGTCGGGCTCGAGCGATGTCCTCGCGGCGCTCGGTCTCGACCTCACGATGGACGCGGTGCGCGTCGCGGACACGTTCCGGCGTGTCGGGCTGACCTTCGCCTTCGCGAGCGCCTTCCACCCGGGCTTCGCGCACGCCGCCCCGGTCCGCCGTGAGATCGGCGTGCCGACCGTCTTCAACTTCCTCGGCCCGCTCGTGAACCCCGCACGGTGCGAGGCGAACGCCGTCGGCGTGGCGCAGCTCGAGCTGGTCCCGATCATCACGGGCGTGTTCCAGACGCGCGGCGCGACCGCACTGGTGTTCCGCGGCGACGACGGCCTCGACGAGCTCACCACGACCGGCCACAGCCACATCTGGGAGGTCACCGGCGGCCGCGTCACCGAGCACGACCTCGACCCGCGCGACCTCGGCATCGCCCGTGCCCGGATGGAGGACCTGCTCGGCGGCGAACCCGCGGAGAACGCGGCGATCGTCCGGCGTGTCCTGGCGGGGGAGACCGGTCCGGTCCGCGACATCGTGCTCCTGAACGCCGCGGCCGGCCTGGTCTCGTTCCGCCTCGCCGAGGACCCGGAACAGTGGGACCGGCCGATCCTGCACCGCTTCCGCGAGCAGCTCGTCGTCGCGGCCGAGGCGATCGACTCCGGTGCCGCCGAGCGGAAGCTCGCCGACTGGGTCGACGCGGCACCCGTCGCGTAGCCGACGGACCGCGCGGGTCACGTCGGGCACACCACGGCCCTGGACCACGGACGGGAGGCCCGGTGCCGGTCCCAGGGACCGGCACCGGGCCTCCCGGCTGGTGCGTCGCGTCAGCTGACGACTACTGGACGTCCTCGTCGACCCAGTCGAAGGTCTTCGTGACGGCCTTCTTCCAGAGGCGCAGCGTGCGGTCGCGCTCCGCGGCGTCGAGCTGCGGCTCCCAGCGCTGGTCCTCCTGCCAGTTGGCACGGAGCTCGTCGAGGTTCGCCCAGAAACCGACGGCGAGGCCGGCTGCGTAGGCGGCGCCGAGCGCGGTGGTCTCCGCGACGACCGGTCGGACGACCGGCACGTCGAGGATGTCCGCCTGGAACTGCATGAGCTCGTTGTTGGCGGTCATGCCGCCGTCGACCTTGAGCTCGGTCAGGTCCACGCCGGAGTCCGCGTTCACGGCGTCGAGGACCTCGCGGGTCTGCAGCGCCGTGGCCTCGAGGGCCGCACGGGCGATGTGGCCCTTGTTGACGTAGCGCGTCAGGCCGACGATCGCACCGCGGGCATCCGGACGCCAGTACGGCGCGAACAGGCCGGAGAACGCCGGGACGAAGTACACGCCGCCGTTGTCGTCGACCGTCTTCGCCAGCGCCTCGACCTCCGGGGCGCTCTGGATGAGGCCCAGGTTGTCGCGGAGCCACTGGATGAGCGACCCCGTGACGGCGATCGAGCCCTCGAGCGCGTAGTGCGTCTCCTGGTCACCGAGCTTGTAGCCGACGGTCGTCAGCAGCCCGTTCTCGGAACGGACGATCTCCGTGCCGGTGTTGAAGATCAGGAAGTTGCCGGTGCCGTACGTGTTCTTCGACTCGCCCTTGTCGAACGCGGCCTGGCCGAACGTCGCGGCCTGCTGGTCGCCGAGGATGCCGGCGATCGGGACCTCGCGGAGGAGGTTCGACGACTCGACGTGGCCGTAGACCTCGGAGGAGCTGACGATCTCCGGGAGCATCGACTTCGGCACACCGAAGTCCGCCAGGATGTCGTCGCGCCACTGCAGCGTCTCGAGGTCCATGAACAGCGTGCGGGACGCGTTCGTGACGTCGGTCTTGTGCACGCCGCCGTCGACGCCACCGGTCAGGTTCCAGAGGACCCAGGTGTCGGTGGTGCCGAAGAGCAGGTCCCCGGCCTCGGCCTTCTCGCGTGCACCCTCGACGTTCTCGAGGATCCACATGATCTTGGTGCCGGCGAAGTACGTCGCGAGCGGGAGTCCGACGACCGACTTGTAGCGGTCGGTGTCGCCGTCGGCGAGCTTGTCGACGATCGACTGGGTGCGGGTGTCCTGCCAGACGATCGCGTTGTAGACGGCCTTGCCGGTGGTCTTGTCCCACACGACCGCGGTCTCGCGCTGGTTCGTGATGCCGACCGCGGCGACGTCGTGTCGGGTGATGTCGGCGCGGGAGAGTGCCTGGCCGATCACCTCACGGACGTTGTCCCAGATCTCGGCGGGGTCGTGCTCGACCCATCCCGCGCGCGGGAAGATCTGCTCGTGCTCCTTCTGTCCGACGGAGATGATCGAACCGGAGTGGTCGAAGACGATTGCACGGGTGCTGGTCGTGCCCTGGTCGATGGCGACGATGTAGTCGGCCATTGGTGCTCCTTACGGGTGTTCGGTGCTGCGGCCGGCCCCGGCGTTGGGGCCGGCCGACGGGGACGGGTGTGGGATCAGGCGAGGGGGAGCAGTGCGTACGACAGACCTGCCGCGATCGCACCACCGATGAGCGGACCGACGACCGGCACCCAGGCGTAGGCCCAGTCGCTCGAGCCCTTGCCCTTGATGGGCAGGAAGGCGTGCGCGAGGCGCGGGCCGAGGTCACGGGCCGGGTTGATCGCGTACCCGGTCGGGCCACCGAGGGAGACACCGATCGCGATCACGAGGAACGCCACGGGGATGGCGCCGAGCTCGGACGGGGTCTTGCCGTTCGTGAACGCGATCACCACGAAGACGAGGACGAAGGTGCCGATGATCTCGGTGACGAGGTTCCAGCCGTAGGAGCGGATGGCCGGGCCGGTGGAGAAGACGCCGAGCTTGGCGGCCGGGTCGGGCTCCTCGTCGAAGTGCTGCTTGTAGGCGAGCCAGACGATGACCGCACCGATGATCGCGCCGATCAGCTGGGCGAGCCAGAAGAGGAACATCTCACCGACGGTGATGTTGCCGAGGATGGCCTGGGCGAGGCTGACGGCCGGGTTCAGCTGGCCGCCGGACTTGTACGAGACGGTGACGCCGGCGAAGACCGCGAAGCCCCAACCGATCGTGACCATGAGGAAGCCTGCGCCGAAGCCCTTGGACTTCTTGAGTGACACGGCGGCGACGACACCGCCACCCAGGATGATGAGCATCGTGGTGCCGACGAGCTCGGAAAGGAACTTGACGCCGATGTCGTCCATCGGTGACCTCCATTGCGCTGGTTGGGGGTCCCGATGCTGCTCGGCACTCCCCATCGAGTGATTGTGGCGAGCATACTGCCGGGGATTTCCGACGGGTGATGAACACGTGAGCGATCTGCGGGAAGTTGCACGAACGTGCATGAGGAGTGTGCGTCAGGCCATTCCGGGGCGGGATCCCCACGGGCACCCCGTGCACGAACGTGCAGGTCCGGGGAACGCACGCCCGTTGTAGCCTGGGCCCACTCCGGACGACGTCGGCGGTGTGCAGGCCTCGTCCGGGCGTCCGACCCGTGGAGGCCCCGTCATGAAGAAGCTCATCAACGACCCGCAGGACGTCGTCATCGAGACCGTGCGGGGGTTCGCCCAGGCGCACGCCGGTCACGTGGTCCTCGTCGAGGACCCGATCCACCTGCACCGCGCCGACGCCCCGGTGTCCGGCAAGGTCGGCATCGTCAGCGGCGGCGGCAGCGGGCACGAACCCCTGCACGCGGGCTTCGTCGGGTACGGCATGCTCGACGCCGCCGTTCCCGGTCCCGTCTTCACGAGCCCCACCCCGGACCCGATCGTCGCGGCGACGAAGGCCGTGGACGGCGGAGCGGGCGTGCTCCACATCGTGAAGAACTACACCGGCGACGTGCTCAACTTCGAGACGGCCGCCGAGCTCGCCGGGATGGACGACATCAGGGTCGAGTCGGTCGTGGTCGACGACGACGTCGCCGTGCAGGACTCGCTCTACACGGCCGGCCGCCGCGGCGTGGCCGGCACGGTCGTCGTCGAGAAGTGCGCCGGTGCCGCTGCCGAGCGCGGCGACGACCTCGACGCGGTCGCGGCCGTGGCCCGCCACGTCAACGACGTCACGCGGTCGATGGGCCTCGCCATCGCGCCGGGCACCGTGCCGCACGCAGGGGAGCCGTCCTTCTCGCTCGGGGACGACGAGGCCGAGCTCGGCATCGGGATCCACGGCGAACCCGGACGCGAACGCATCGCGATGGCACCGGTGGACGCCCTGGTCGACCGGGTCCTCGAGCCGATCCTCACCGACCTCGCTGCCCCTGCCGGCTCCCGGCTGCTGCTCCTGGTGAACGGGATGGGCGGGACGCCGCTCTCCGAGCTCTACATCGCCTACCGACGCGCCGCCGAGGTGCTCGCGGACCGCGGCCACGAGGTCGCGCGTAGTTTGGTGGGCGACTACGTCACGTCCCTCGAGATGCAGGGGTTCTCGATCACCGTCACGGTGCTCGACGACGACCTGATCACCCTGTGGGACGCACCGGTCGAGACCCCGGCGCTGCGCTGGGGCCGCTGACACCGACCGGCCGGCACCGTCCGGCCGCCGATCCGGGCCGTGCTCGGCCCGCAGGAAGGAACACCAATTGGCGCTCGACACCGCATGGGCCATCGACTGGGTCCGACGCACCGCCGCGACGATCGACGAGCACCGGGCGGAACTCGTCACGCTCGACCGCGAGATCGGTGACGGCGACCACGGCGAGAACCTCGACCGCGGCTTCCGCGCCGTGCTCGAGGCCGTCGACGGTGGCTCGTTCGACACCCCCGGGTCGGTCTTCAAGACGGTCGCCACGAAGCTCATCTCGACGGTCGGCGGTGCCGCCGGTCCGCTCTTCGGGACCGCGTACCTCAAGGCCGCGCAGGCCGCCGGTGACGCCGCCGAGCTCGACGCGGACACCCTCGTCGCGGTGCTCACCGCGGCGCGCGACGGCGTCGTCTCGCGCGGCAAGGCCGCCGTCGGCGACAAGACGATGATCGACGCGTGGACCCCGGCGGTCGACGCGGCCGCCACCGCTGCGCAGGCGGGGGAGAGCCCGGAGCGGGTGCTCGCGGCCGCCGCGGACGCCGCGGTCACCGGCGCCGAGTCCACCGAGCCGCTCGTCGCCCACAAGGGCCGCGCCAGCTACCTCGGCGAACGCGCCGTCGGGCACCGCGACCCCGGCGCACAGTCCACGGCCTACATCCTCCGCGCCGCGGTGGACGCGGCGTGAGCGTCGGCATCCTGATCGTCTCGCACAGCGCGGCGATCGCGTCCGGCACCGTGGAGCTCGCCCGGCAGATGGCGGCGGACGTGCAGCTCGTCGCGGCGGGCGGCACGGACGACGGCGGGATCGGGACCTCGTTCGAGGCGATCACCGCGGGCATCGAGGAGCTCTCCGGCGCCGACGCGATCGTCGTCCTGTGCGACCTCGGCTCCGCCTACCTGACCACCGACACGGCGCTGGACTTCCTCGACGACGACGTCCGGGAACGGGTCCACGTGTCCGACGCCCCCATCGTGGAGGGTGCGGTGGCCGCCGCGGTCGCGGCCCAGACCGGTGGTGACGTCGACGCGGTGCTGGCCGCCGCGGCGTCCGCCGCAGCGTCCGAGGCGGACGCGGGCACGGCCTCCGGTCCGGATGCCGGCGACCGCCTGTCGGACGGAGGACGGCCTGGAGGCCCGGTGCCGGATGGCGGCGCCGGTCCCGTCGGCGATGTGAGCGCGTCCACGACCGTCGAGCTGGTCAACGAGACCGGGCTGCACGCCCGCCCAGCGGCCGAGTTCGTGAAGACCGCCGCGAAGTACGACGCCGCGGTCCGCGTGAACGGCGTCGACGCGAAGAGCCTGCTCGGGATCATGGCGCTCGCGCTGCCCAAGGGGGCGACGGTGACCATCGAGGCCAGCGGCGACGACGCCCAGGACGCGGTCGACGCGCTCGACGAACTGGTGCGCTCCGGCTTCGGGGAGTGACCGGTCGGCTCCGGCGCGTCGCCGGGGTCGGTCGGCTCCGGCTCGCGGCCGGGGTCCGGCGGCTCAGGCGCGACGCCGGGGTCAGTCGGTGATGCTGACGGTCGCGGCGACGTCCACGTCGGACGGCCCGCCGACGGCGCCCGCGGTGGCGAACAGGGTGGCCCCGAAGACCGCGCTCCAGAACGTCCGCGCATCGCGGGGGATCCCGTGCGCGCTCGTCCAGCCGTGGTCGCCGACGATGCGCTCGAGGTAGCGCTCGGACTGCCGGAACAGCACGGCGAGCAACGTGCCGGTGCGCTCGCGCAGGGCGTCGTCGTCCTGCGCGAGTCCGAGCGCGGTGACGAGGAGCCCGGTCGAGGGCATCGCGAGTGCGGTCCGGGCCAGGACGTCGCGGAACGCCGGCGCCGTCGTCGCCCGTCGACCGGCCGCCTGCAACCGCGTGGTGTCGCGGAGGAACCGGACGAAGGCGGCGTCGATCACGAGTCGGTCCTTCGAGCCGAAGTGGTGCGTGATCTGGTTCGGGTAGACCCCGGCGGCCCGCGCGACCTCGCTCACGGTCAGCGCGCGCGGACTGCGGTCGGCGAGGAGATCGGCCGCCGCCGAGAGGATCCGGGCGCGTGTCGCCGTGCCCCGTGTGGTTGCCATCGCTGAATTGTACGTGGTACAACTCCACTTGTGCAGCATACAAATCGAGACTCCGACGACATCGTCATCACCGGCTACGGCGCCGTCTCGCCGTTCGGGCACGGCGTCGCCCCGCTCTGGCACGCGCTCGTCGCCGGGCGGTCCGGCGTCCACGAACTGCAGCGGGACGGCGACCTCTGGGCGCAGGTCCCGATCCGGATCGGCGCCGACGCGGACCTGGACGCCGACGCGGCACTCGGCCGGGTGCGTGCGAAACGCCTCGACCGGAGCCAGCAGCTCGCGCTCGTCGCGTCCGAGGAGGCGTGGGCCGACGCCGGCGCGCCGTCCGTCGACCCCGAGCGGCTCGCGGTCGTCCTCGGGACCGGGATCGGCGGGATCGAGACCCTGCTCGACGCGCACGACGAGCTCGGTCGGAACGGCGCCAGGCGGGTGTCGCCGCGGACGGTGCCGATGCTCATGGCGAACGGCGCCGCCGCGCAGATCAGCATCGACCTCGATGCCCGGGCCGGTGCGTACACGACCGTCTCGGCGTGCGCGTCGGGTGCGGAGGCCATCGCGATGGCCGCCCGGCTGATCCGGAGCGGTGAGGCGGACGTGGTCGTCACCGGGGGAGCGGAGGCCGCGGTCACCCCGGTCACGATGGCCTCGTTCGCGCAGTCCCAGGCGCTCGCCAAGCCGAACGGTGAGGACCCGGTGACGCTGTCCCGGCCGTTCGACGTGTCCCGACGCGGCTTCGTGCTCGGTGAGGGCGCCGGGATCGTCGTGCTCGAACGGGCATCGCACGCGGCGGCCCGGAACACCCGGGTGCACGCGGTGCTGGCGGGGTGGGGGATCACCTCCGATGCCTTCCACATCACCGCGCCGCGGCCGGACGGGTCGGGTCAGGAGCGCGCCATGACCTCGGCGCTCCGGATGGCCGGGCTCACCGGTGCCGACGTCGACCACGTCAACGCGCACGCCACGTCGACGCCGGTCGGGGACGCCAGCGAGGCGCAGGCGATCGCACGGGTCGTCGGTCGGGAGGCGGTGGTCACCGCGCCGAAGAGCGCGATCGGCCACATGTTCGGTGCGGCAGGGGCTGTCGAGACGATCCTCACCATCCGCGCGCTGGAGACCGGGGTGGTGCCGCCGACGCTGAACCTGGAGCACCTCGACCCGGCGATCGACCTCGACGTGGTGTCGGGGACGGCTCGGTCGACGACGATCCGGGCGGCGCTGAACAACTCGTTCGGGTTCGGCGGGCAGAACGCGTCGCTGGTGCTCAGCGCGGCGTGAGCGTCTGCAGCCCGGTCACCCGGAGGAGGTCGAGTTTCGCGGCGTCCTCGGAACCCGGCACCGCGGTGTAGACGACGATCCGGAGGTCCCCGCCGGGCACGCTGAGCACGTCGCAGTCCACCGCGATCGGCCCCACCGGCGTCCGGAGCGTCTTCCGGCTCGCCCGGTGCTCGGCCACGCGCGCCGTCGCCCACCGCCGCTCGAACTCCGGGGACTCGCGGCGCAACCGCGCGACGAGGTCGGCGAGCTGCCGGTCACCCGGGTACCGCCCGAGCGCGGCGCGGAGGTCGGCGACCAGGTCGCTGGAGAACTCCTCCTGGTGGTCGTCGTCGTACTCGACGCCGTCGTGACCGACCATGAAGTGCCGCCACACCAGGTTCCGCTCCGGCCCGACGAGTCGCTCGGGGTCGCCGGTGAGCGCCGCCCAGAGGCCGTTCCACAGCAGGATGTCGTGGGTCGCCGTGAACACGGCGAGGGGCACGTCGCCGAGCCGGTCGACCACACGCTGCACCCCCGGGGTGATGTGCCGGGGCACGACACCGCGCGACGGGGGAGCGGCGTCGGCGACACGGAACAGGTGGTCGCGCTCCTCCGTGGTGAGGCGGAGGGCGGTGGCGAGCGAGCCGAGGAGCTGCGGGGAGGGGTTCGTCGACCGGCCCTGTTCGAGACGCACGACGTAGTCGACGCTCACCCCGGCGAGTGCTGCGAGTTCCTCGCGGCGGAGCCCCGGCGTCCGACGGCCGGGTGCCGCGGGCAGCCCGACCTCCTCCGGGGTCACCCGGTCGCGCCAGGACCGCAGCACGTTCGCGAACTCGCTCATGCGTCCATCCTCCCTCGGACCCGCCGCCCCGAGGTGGTACTCCCGGTCCCACTGTCGAAGGGCACCTGGGTCATCCGCGACCACGGGACGAGGCTGGGCCCATGACCACCACACTCATCACCGGAGCCAACCGCAGCCTGGGGCTCGAGACCACCCGCCGACTCGTCGAGGCCGGCCACACCGTGTACGCCGGGATGCGCGACCCCGCAGCCGGCGACGCGGCCCGGGCACTCGGCGCACACGTCGTCGCGATCGACGTCACCGACCAGGCGAGCGTCGACGCGGCCATCGCCTCCCTGCCGGAGCTCGACGTCCTCGTGAACAACGCCGGGATCCTCGGCACCTCGTTCGGCGTCGACGACCTCGACGCCGCCGCGATCGCCCACGTCCTCGACACCAACGTCACCGGCATCGTCCGGGTCACCCAGGCCGCGCTCCCGCTGCTCCGCGCGTCGTCGAACCCGGTCGTCGTCAACGTCGCGTCGGGGGTCGGGTTCGCACGGTGGCTCAGCACGCCGGGCCGCGACGAGTACCCGGTGCCCGCGATCCCGTACGCCGCGTCGAAGGGTGCCGTGATCGCGCTCACCGTGCAGTACGCGAAGAACCTGCCGACCTTCCGGGTGAACGCGAGCGACCCCGGGTACACCGCGACGGAGTTCAACGGGTTCGGCGGGCACCAGACCGTCACCGAGGGCACGGACGCGACCGTCGCGCTGGCCACGCTCGGCGCGGACGGGCCGACGGGCGAGTTCCACGACCGGACGGGCCGCATCGAGTACTGACCGGCAGCCCGCAGCCCGCGGCCGACCCAGCCCGGCCCGGTCGGGACGGGGTCGTCCGGCGCGGTCGCCGCGTCGAGCCGGCTCAGTCGTCGGACGGGGTGCAGCGGCGGAGCGTCGCGACCACGACGAGCGCCGCGGCGAGGACGAGCGCGCCACCGCCGACCCAGAGTGCCGCCCAGGGCGTGCCGCTCTCGTCGGCGGCCGACGCGGGCCCCGTGGCCTCGAGCGTCACCTCGATCTCGGTCGGCCCCGGGCTCGGGTCCTCACTCGGGCTCACGCTCGGGGAAGCAGCCGTCGGGGTGGTCGCGGGCAGCGCCGCGGTGAACCCGAGTTCGCCCGTGATCGGGTGCCCGTCGGGGGAGACGTACCGCCAGCGCACCGTGTACGCGCCGTCGGTCAGCGCGACGGCCTTCGACATCGTCGTGCCGTCGACCAGGACCTGGCCGGTGGAGACGTCCGCACCGGCTCCGTCCCGGACCTCGATGCGGAGTCCCGCGTCGAGTCCGGTGAGCGGCGCCTCGGAGAACGTGAGGTCGACGCGATCGATCGGGGCGTGCACCGTCTGACCATCGGTCGGGTTGCTCGACACGAGGGCCGAGTGGGCGTCGGCGGGATCGGCGAGCACCAGGCTCGTCAGACCGACGACGACGGCGAACAGGGACATCCGGACGCTGCGGCGGACCGCGGTGGGGGACATGCGGCAATTCTACGAGATGTCGAACGCTCGCCGTCGCCCCGGACTGGCAGGGTGGACGCATGCGCGCAGTCCGGTACCAGCAGTTCGGGACGCTCCCCGAGATCGTCGACGTCGACCGACCCACGTGTCCTCCGGACGGCGTCGTCGTGGAGGTGGCTGCCACGGGCGTCTGCCGGAGCGACTGGCACGCCTGGCGCGGCCACGACGACTCCGTGCACCTGCCGCACGTCCCGGGTCACGAGTTCGCGGGCGTCGTCGTCGAGGTCGGCGCCGAGGTCCGACACCACCGGCTCGGTGCCCGTGTCACCGCGCCGTTCGTCTTCGCGTGCGGCACCTGCCGGGAGTGCCTGGCGGGACAGACCCAGGTCTGCACACGGCAGGAGCAACCAGGGTTCACGCTGCCCGGCTCGTTCGCCGAGCTCCTCGCCATCCCGCACGCCGACGTGAACCTCGTCGCGCTGCCCGACGCGGTCGCGTTCGTCGACGCCGCCGGACTCGGATGCCGCTTCGGGACCGCCTACCACGCCCTCCACGAGCGCGGGCGGGTGCGTGCTGGTGAGCACGTCGTCGTCGTCGGCTGCGGGGGAGTCGGGCTCTCCGCGATCGTGGTCGCCGTCGCCGCCGGAGCCCACGTCGTCGCGGTCGACGTCTCGCCCGCGGCACTCGCGCGTGCGGCCGCGCTCGGCGCGGACACCGTGACGTCCGGTCCGGCCGCCGTCGACGAGGTCCGTGCACGCACCGACGGGGGAGCGCACCTGTCGATCGACGCGTTCGGCAGCCGCGCCACCTCGGTCACCGCGGTCGCGTCGCTCCGCCCGCGTGGTCGCCACGTCCAGGTCGGTCTCCTGCTCGACGAAGAAGCCGCCCCGGCGATCCCGATGGGCCGCGTCATCGCCGAGGAGCTCGAGCTGCTCGGCAGCCACGGCATCTCCGTGGGGGAGTACGCCGCGATGCTCGACGACATCGTCACCGGACGCCTCGACCCGGGTGTCACGCTGGGGCGCACCATCACCTTCGACGAGCTCCCGGACGCGCTCGTGGCCATGGACGGTCCGGCGGCGCAGGCGGGGATGACGGTCGCGCTCGTCTGAGACGACGCCCACCAGGGCTCGCCTACGGTCGCGCTCATGACGACGAACAGGAAGACCGTCTCGGCGCTGCTCGCCGCCGCAGGCATCGCCCTCGTGCTCAGCGGCTGTGTCGGGAACGCGCAGAAGCTCGACCCCGCCGCGACCGGCCCGCTGGCGGAGAACACGACCCCGGCAGCCGAGTGCGGATCCGCTTCGGGCGCCGCGGTCGCCGCCCTCACCCAGACCGCGAAGGGCCTCGACGGCGACCTGCTCGCGAAGGTCCAGCCGGGCGACGGTGGGTGGTACATCGGTGCCGCGATCACGCCGGCGTCCGGCAGCGCACTGTCGGACGACGACGTCGCGGTGTGGGGCAGCACGAAGGACCCGAGCAGCGGTGACTTCGACGGGCAGCTCGTGCCGGTGAACGACCTCGCGAAGGACGCGGACACGGCAGCGGCGCCGGCGACGTCCGATACCTTCAGTGCGACGTCCAACGCGGCCGAGCTCGTGCAGGACTGCGTCGTCTACAGCTCGGAGCACTGAGCCGCGCCACGGAACGGCGGAGCGCGAAGCCTCATCCGCAAGGGGTGAAGCAGGCCGCCTGCGCCGCTCCTACGCTCGGCCCATCATGCAGCGCAGCCAGGAACCCACCCCGAGCACCGACCGTGCCGGCACCGCCTCATCGCAGGACGGTCGACGCCTCGACCTCCACGTCCCGCTCGAGAGCGGCCTCGCGATCGGGTCGATCGTCACCGTGACCGACGATGCCGGGGTCCAGGTCGGGCAGGTGCACGACCTCTCGCTCTCGTCGGACGGCTCGTCGCGGGGGAGCGGGTCCCTCCTCGGCGCGCTCGCGGACGACGGCTCGCTGACGCCGGGCGCGACACGCGCGTTCGGGAGCGCCGTGCTCGCGCCGGCGGCCCCGGACGTGTCGACGCGTCTGTTCGGGGGATCCGGCGAGCTGCTCGAGCTCGGGACCCTGCGTGTGGGTCACCCGGTCCCGGTCGGCGTCCTCGCCGCACGGCTCAACCGACACACGTTCTGGTGCGGGCAGAGCGGCTCGGGGAAGACCTACGCGCTGGGCGTCCTGCTCGAACAGGTCCTGCTGCACACGCGGCTCCCGATGGTGATCCTGGATCCCAACAGCGACTTCGTCGCCCTGGGGGAGCGTGCCGGGACCGCGTCGACGGCGGCCGGCCGTGCCGCGCAGGACGAGCTGCAGCACCGGAGCGTGCGGGTGCTCCGACCGCGTCCCGGCGATCACGAAGCACTCCGTGTCCGGTTCACCGCGCTGTCGATGGAGGGGAAGGCCGCTGTCCTGCGGCTCGACCCGGTCGCGGACCGCGACGAGTACAACGAGCTGGTCCACCTCGAGCTCGAGGTGGGGAGCCAGGACACGACGCAGATCGTGCCGCAGCTCCGCACGCGCGACTCCGCCGCGGCCCGGGCGCTCTCGGCACGGGTCGAGAACCTCGGGCTCCTCGGATGGGACCTGTGGGCGCGCGAGCACCGAGCCGCTGCGGAGGTCCTCGACGAACGGCCCGACGCGACGGTGCTCGACCTCGCGGGCTTCTCGAACCCGGACGAGTACCTGGTCGTGGCGATGTCCGTCCTCGACGACCTCTGGGCGAAGCGGGAACGACGACGGCCGCTGCTCGTCGTCATCGACGAGGCGCACAACCTCTGTCCGTCGGACGACGGCTCGCCCCTGCAGAACGCGGTCCGCGACCGGATCGTCCAGATCGCCGCCGAGGGGCGCAAGTACGGGCTCTGGCTGTTGCTCTCGACACAGCGACCGGCGAAGGTGCAGCGGAACGTGATCTCGCAGTGCGACAACCTCGCACTGATGCGGATGAGTTCACCGTCGGACATCGCGGAGCTGGCGACGCTCTTCGGCTTCGTGCCCGTTCCGATGCTCGAGGAGTCGCCGTTCTTCCGCCAGGGGGAAGCGCTCCTGGCCGGCGGCTTCGTCCCGGCGCCGACCGCGATCACGATGGGCGAGCGGCTGACCCGTCAGGGCGGTGGGGACGTTCGTGTGCCGCTCAGGTCATGAGCCTCGCGCCACGTGACCTGACATAATATGCATTATCGGCGCGCGGCCGAGCGTGCTCCGGAGGACGTCAGAGCGGTCCGGCGAGCCCCACCAGGTTGCCCGCAGGGTCCGCGATGTGCGCCACCGCGACGAAGCCGTCCTCGTTCCGCTGCACGTCCATCACCAGCGTCCCCCCGAGCTCGACGGCGTGACGGACCGAAGCGGCCACGTCGTCCACACCGACGTAGAACACTGTGTGCGCGCCGAACCCGGGGCCGCCGCCGATGCCGCCTGCCGCTGCGCCCGCGCTCGGGTCCGGCTCGACGAACGCGTACGAAGACGGCTCGGACACCGCGGGCGCGACCGGCGCTCCGGCCGGTGCGTCCCAGCCGAACAGCGCGCCGTAGAACCTGCGGAGCCGCTCGGGGTCCGGGCCGATGACCTCGACGTGCACGATGGGTCGTCCCATGCAGTCAGCCTGCTCCGCCCGGCTCGTCCTGTCCACCGTCGGCACCGGAACGACTCCGGCCGATCCGTCGCCAGCGGCGCCGACGTGGTAGTCAGGCACGAGCGTACTGACTCCCCCGGCGGAAGGAACCACCCGTGCAGCACGAACTCCAGGACCGAACAGCGCTCGTGACCGGATCGACCCAGGGCATCGGACTCGCCATCGCCGTCGACCTGGCGCGCGCCGGCGCATCCGTCGTGGTCAACGGCCGCAGCGAGGACGGGGTCGCCCGCGCGGTGGAGCACGTCCGTGGTGCCGTTCCGGATGCCGTCGTCGACGGCGTCGCCGCGGACCTCGCCACCGAGGCCGGCGCGACGACGATGGCCGAGCGGGCCCGTGACGTCGACGTGCTCGTCAACAACCTCGGCATCTTCGAGAGCAGGCCGCCCCTGGAGATCACAGACGACGAGTGGCGTCGGTACTTCGAGGTGAACGTCTTGTCCGCCATCCGGCTGATCCGGACCTACCTGCCGGGGATGACCGAGCGGCGGTGGGGACGCGTCATCTCGATCGCCAGCGACTCCGCCGTCGTGGTCCCGGCGGAGATGATCCACTACGGCATGACGAAGACCGCGCTGCTCGCCGTGTCCCGCGGTTTCGCGAAGGCGGCGAAGGGCTCGGGCGAGACCGTGAACACCGTGATCGCCGGGCCGACGCACACGGGCGGCGTCGAGGACTTCGTCGCGCAGCTCGTCGGGACCGACCTGCCGTGGGACGAGGCGCAGCGCGAGTTCATGCGCGAGCACCGCCCGCAGTCCCTCATCGAACGACTCATCGAGCCCGAGGAGATCGCGCACATGGTGACCTACCTCGCCTCACCGCGGGCATCGGCGACGACGGGCGGCGCGCTGCGTGCCGACGGCGGCTACGTGGACTCGATCCTGCCCTGAGCGCTGTCCGCCGAGCCGGAACACGACGGACCCGGCACCACAGAACGGACACGACACCCCGGTCCTCCGACGTGTCGTGTCCGTTCTGTGGTGTGGTGCTCGTTGCTCTCGGTCGTGCGGAGCGAACTGCTCAGGCGTCGGAGGTCGGCACGTCGTCCGCGTCGATCTCCAGCGCCGCGTCCTCGCGCCCGGACTCCTCCACCGCGTCGGTGTCGGTGTCCGGCTGCTCGGGAGCCTCGCTCTGCGTGGTTTCCTCGGCTGGGTCTGGCTGGCTGTAGCTCATGCGCCGGACGCTACGCGCGCCAGTCTGGGCGCGTCGCAAGCCGTCCGGGCGCCGCACCACGTGCCGTGGGCGCCTCACCCACCGGTCTGGAGGCTCGACACCCGACCGCCACCGAGCCTCCCGTCCGCCGCGTGGCCGGGCCGAGCGGAACGGCGCTATCGTCGAGCACCGTGGAACGCGTGCTCGTCGGGTTGATCGGTTCGGGGCTCAGCAGGTCGCTCACGCCGCTGATGCACGAGTCGGAGGGCGCGCGCCTCGGCCTCGACTCGGAGTACCGGCTCCTCGACCTCGATGCGCTCGGGCGCCCGGCGTCCGATCTGCCGGCCGTGCTCGACGAGGTGCAGGCGCAGGGCTTCGCCGCCGTCAACGTGACGCACCCGTGCAAACAGGCCGTGATCCCGCTGCTCGACGATCTCGACCCGGACGCGGCGCGCATCGGCGCGGTCAACCTCGTCGTCTTCCGTGACGGCCACCGGATCGGCCACAACACCGACTGGCTCGGCTTCCGGATCGCGATCGAGCAGGGTCCGGGCAGTGTCGCCGGTGCCGCCGTGGTGCAGTTCGGCGCGGGCGGCGCCGGCGCGGCGATCGCGTACGCGCTGGTGTCACTCGGCGTCGGGCGGTTGACGATCGTCGATGCGGACGCCGACCGGGCCGAGGGGCTCCGGGTGTCGCTGGGATCGGACGTGGTCGACACCGTCGCCCTCGACGACGCGCCGTCGGTGCTGGCGCAGGCGGACGGCGCCGTCAACGCCACTCCCCTGGGCATGAACGACGACGGACGCGCCGCGTTCGATCCGTCGGTGCTGCCTGCCGACGCCTGGGTCGCGGACGCCGTCTACTTCCCGATCGACACGCCGTTGCTGCGCGCCGCCCGGGCCGCCGGGCGGAGGACCGTTGACGGCGGCTGGATGGCGGTCGGCCAGGCGGTGGCCAGCATCCGGGAGATCACGGGCCGCTCCCCCGACCTCGACCGGGTCCGTGCCGACTTCCTCGGGTTCCTCCGCGACGGACGGACCGCGGGGTCGCGGTGACGGCGCGCATCGGCGCCGGGTTCAGCCCCTGACGTAGTCCGCCAGGTGCTGCCCGGTCAGGGTCGTGCGGTCGCCGACGAGTTCGGCGGGCGTGCCCTCGAACACCACACGACCGCCGTCGTGTCCGGCGCCGGGCCCGAGGTCGATGATCCGGTCCGCGTGCGCCATCACGGCCTGGTGGTGCTCGATGACGACGACGCTCTTGCCGGAGTCGACGAGCCGGTCGAGGAGCCCGAGCAGCTGCGCGACGTCGGCGAGGTGCAGCCCCGTCGTCGGTTCGTCGAGGACGATGATGCCGCCCGGTTCGCCGAGGTGTGTCGCGAGCTTCAGGCGCTGCCGTTCGCCGCCGGACAGCGTCGTGAGCGGCTGTCCGATGGTCAGGTACCCGAGCCCGACGTCGACGAGCCGCTGCAGGATTGCGTGCGCCGCGGGGATCCGGGCGTCACCGGCGGCGAAGAACTGCTCCGCTTCGGCCACGGGCATCGCGAGCACCTGGCTGATGTCCTTGCCGCCGAGTCGGTACTCGAGCACGGACTGGTCGAACCGCTTGCCGTCGCACTCCGCGCACGTGGTGGAGACGCCGGCCATCATGCCGAGGTCGGTGTAGATCACGCCGGCCCCGTTGCACGACGGGCAAGCACCCTCCGAGTTGGCGCTGAACAGGGCCGGCTTGACGCCGTTCGCCTTCGCGAAGGCCTTGCGGATCGGCTCGAGGAGCCCGGTGTAGGTGGCCGGGTTGCTCCGACGGGACCCCTTGATGGCGCTCTGGTCGATGGCCACGACGTCGTCGCGCGGAGCCAGCGAGCCGTGGATGAGCGTGCTCTTGCCGGAGCCGGCGACCCCGGTGACGACGGTGAGCACCCCGAGCGGCACGTCGACGTCCACGTGCTGCAGGTTGTGCCGGTCCGCGCCGCGGATCTCGATCGCGCCGGTGGGGCTCCGGAAGGAGGACTTCACGGACACCCGGTCGTCGAGGTGCTTCCCGGTGACCGTCCCGCTCCCCCGCAGTCCGTCGATCGACCCCTGGTAGCAGAGTGTTCCGCCACCGGTGCCGGCGCCCGGGCCGAGGTCGACGACGTGGTCGGCGATCTGGATGACCTCGGGCTTGTGCTCGACCACCAGCACGGTGTTGCCCTTGTCGCGGAGGCGGAGCAGCAGCCCGTTCATCCGCTCGATGTCGTGCGGGTGCAGCCCGGTGCTCGGTTCGTCGAAGACGTAGGTGACGTCGCTGAGGCTCGACCCGAGGTGCTTCACCATCTTCACGCGCTGCCCTTCCCCACCGGAGAGCGTGCCGGTGGGACGGTCGAGTGAGAGGTACCCGAGCCCGATCTCCACGAAGGAGTCGACGGCGTCCCGGAGGCCGTCGAGGAGCGGTCCGACCGAGGGTTCGTCGAGCCCGTGCAGCCACGCGGCGAGGTCGGTGATCTGCATCGCGCAGACCTCGGCGATGTCCTTGCCGGCGACCTTCGACGACCGCGCAGTCTCGTTGAGGCGGGTCCCGCCGCAGTCCGGGCAGGTGGTGAACGCGACGGCGCGGTCCACGAACGCGCGGATGTGCGGCTGCATCGCTTCGCGGTCCTTCTGCAGGAACGACCGGCGGACCCGGTGCACGAGCCCTTCGTACGTCATGTTGATGCCGGCGATCTTCTGCTTGGTCGGCTCGCGGTACAGGAAGTCCTGCCGTTCCTGCTCGGTGAAGTCGCGGATCGGCTTGTCCCCGTCGAAGTACCCGGATTCGGCGTACAGCCGGACGTTCCAGCCGTCGGTGCCGTACCCGGGGATCGTCAGTGCGCCGTCCCGCAGCGCGCGCGAGTCGTCGAAGAGCTGCGTGAGGTCGATGTCGGTGACGCTCCCCCGCCCTTCGCACCGGGCGCACATGCCGCCGAGGCGGTTGAAGGACACCTTCTGCGCCTTCGCGTCGGCGCCCTTCTGCACGGTGATGGCCCCGCCCGCCGACACCGTCGCCAGGTTGAACGAGAACGCGTTCGGCCCGCCGACGTGCGGCTGCCCGAGCCGGCTGAACAGGATCCGGAGCATCGCGTTGGCGTCCGTGACCGTCCCCACCGTGGACCGCGGGTCCGCGCCGATCCGTTCCTGGTCGACCACGATCGCCGTGGTGAGGCCGTCGAGCACATCGACGCCCGGACGGCCGAGCGACGGCATGAACCCCTGCACGAAGGCGCTGTAGGTCTCGTTGATCATCCGCTGCGACTCGGCGGCGACGGTGCCGAAGACCAGCGAGCTCTTGCCGGAGCCGGACACCCCGGTGAAGACGGTCAGTCGGCGCTTCGGCAGGTCGACGTCGATGCCCCGCAGGTTGTTCTCCCGCGCGCCACGGACCCGGATCCGGTCGTGGCTGTCGGCCACCGGCGACTCACTGGTATGCATGTCGATCAGGGTACTGGTCGGCGCCGACACGGAGAAGGCGGACGAGACCACCGTGCGCGGCCATACTGGCGCCATGGCACTCCGCTGGTACTCCGTCGTCGTCGACAGCTCCGACCCCCACGCCCTCGCGCGCTGGTGGGGCGAGACGCTCTCCTGGCCCGTCGTGTACGAGTCCGACGACGAAGCGGTGATCGCGCCGGCCTTCGCCGAGGGGCTCGAGGGGACGATCCCGCGTGAGCAGCTGCCGCAGGGCATCGTCTTCGTGCCGGTGCCGGAGGGCAAGGCGGTGAAGAACCGCCTGCACATCGATCTGGTCCCCGCGCCGGACGACTCCCACCAGGACGCCGTGGACGGGCTCGTGGCACGCGGTGCGAGCCTCGCCGACGTCGGTCAGGGCGACGTGCCGTGGGTCGTGCTCGCGGACCCCGAGGGCAACGAGTTCTGCGTGCTCACTCCGCGGGAGTGACCGCGCGTCAGCCGAACCGGCGCACCAGGTCCGGCAGCTCCGCGGGCTCGAACGGCTCGTCCGTGGCGTCGAGTTCGTCCGCGGTCCACCAGCGGGAGTCGAGGATGTCGACGCGCTCGTCGTCGGTCCACTCGTCTGCGGAGAGCACGAAACCGGTCGTCCGCACCACGTAGAACTCTGCGTGCCCACGGTCGTGGTCCGCCTGGTCCCAGACGACGTCGAAGTCCCACGACCAGACCGGCTCCCCCGGGTCGTCGATGACGATGCCCGTCTCCTCACGGAGCTCGCGGATCGCCGCATCCCGGTGGCCCTCCCCCGGGTCGACCCCGCCGCCCGGCGTGATCCAGCGGTGGAAGCCGTCGCTCGACGGCGCGTTCGTGTCCATCAGGAACACGCGGCCCTCGGGGTCGAGCAGCAGGATCCGCGAGGTGTGGCGGAGGCCGGGACGGGCGGTCATCGCGGAGCCCGTCAGCCCTGCGTGAAGCCGGAGACGTCGCCGACGAGGCGGGTGTGGTCGGCCGGGATCGGCTCGACGGCGGCGAGGGCGATCTCGGCGGCGAACTCGGACACGCTGTAGAGCTTGCCGACGGCGCCGCGACGCTCCTCGATCGCGCCGGGGTTGATGCGGTTCAGCAGGGTCGCGGTGATCGTGCCCTCGATCATGTCGCCGGAGACGACGACGAACTCGATGCCGGCGGCGTCGAGCTGCGGGACGAGTTCGCGCAGCGCGGTCTCGCCGGCGTGCTTGCTCTTGGCGACGGGCAGGTACTCGGGCAGCGTCTCGGCGGTCTCGACGAAGTGCGCCTGGTGGCTCGTGACGAACACGACGCGGGAGCCGGCGGCCATGTGCGGCACCGCGGTCTGGAGCATGTCGACCTGGGCGTCCCGGTTCAGCCGGAGCGCGTAGTCGTCACCCATGCCGGACTCCATGCCGCCGGACGCGTTGAGGACCAGGAGGTCGATGCCGCCCCATGCCTGCACCACGGCGTCGACCATGGCCTGCACGGAGTCGTGGTCGGTCAGGTCCGCGCCGACGGCCAGGGCGTCCCCGCCGGCGGCGACGATGCCCTCGGCGATCTGCTCGGCACGGCGGGCCTTGTTGCGGTAGTTCACGACGACCTTGGCGCCGGCTTCGGCGAGGTACCCGACCGTGTCGGCGCCGATGCCGCGGGACGATCCGGTGACCAGGGCGCGCTTGCCGGCGAGTGCTGCGGGGGCGAGGGGGTTGCTCACGTGGTTCTCCTGTTCGGGGGCAGGCCCGACGACGGTTCGAGGGACGGGTCTGGCGACCCGGACGAGCCTACCAATCACCTGCGAGTCGCCCGTTCTCGTTTGATATGTTGAACGGACTTGAACCGGCCGTCGCGACGCTGCGCTGCCGCGCGCGACCGAGGGAGGGAGATCGCGTGAACATCGATGACTGGATCCAGACCATCGTCTGGATCGCTTTGGTGCTGGTCCTGGGGGTGGTCGAGATCTTCACGCTCGACTTCATCTTCATCATGCTGGCCGCGGGAGCCGCCGGTGGGTTGATCGCCGCGCTGATCGGCGCGCCCTGGTGGCTCTCCGCGATCATCGCCGCGGCACTCGCCCTCGTGCTCCTGTCGCTCGTCCGTCCGCGCCTCCTCCTGGCGCTCGGCCGTGGCGCCGACCCGCACCGCACCGGTGTGCAGGGCCTGATCGGCATGCCGGGCACCGTCGCCGTCGCGTTCACGTCCTCCGCGCCCGGCCAGGTCCGCCTGGCGAACGGCGAGACCTGGAGCGCCCGCATCGACGCCACCGCTCCGGACCGCACCCCGCCGCTCGGCACCCATGTCGTCGTCGAGTCCATCGAGGGCTCGACCGCCGTCGTCCGAACCCAACAGAAGGCTGCTTCATGACCCTCACACCCGGGACGATCGTGCTCTTCGTACTGATCGTCGTCATCGTCATCTTCGTGATCGTCGTCCTCGCCAAGGCGATCCGGATCGTCCCGCAGGCGACGGCCGGGGTCGTCGAACGCCTCGGCAAGTACCACAAGACGCTCACGCCCGGGCTGAACCTGCTGGTGCCGTTCATCGACCGGCTCCGGCCGCTGCTGGACATGCGCGAGCAGGTCGTGTCCTTCCCGCCGCAGCCGGTCATCACCGAGGACAACCTGGTCGTCTCGATCGACACGGTCGTCTACTTCCAGGTGACCGACGCCCGCGCGGCGACGTACGAGATCGCGAACTACCTCGGCGCCGTCGAGCAGCTCACGACCACCACGCTCCGCAACGTGGTCGGTGGCCTCAACCTCGAAGAGGCACTGACCAGCCGCGACAACATCAACGGCCAGCTCCGGGTCGTCCTCGACGAAGCGACCGGCAAGTGGGGCATCCGCGTCGGCCGTGTCGAGCTCAAGGCGATCGAGCCGCCCGTGTCGATCGTCGACGCGATGGAGCAGCAGCTCCGTGCGGAGCGGAACCGTCGTGCCGCGATCCTGCAGGCCGAGGGCACCAAGCAGTCCCAGATCCTCGAGGCCGAGGGGCAGCGGCAGGCCGCGATCCTCCAGGCCGAGGGTGCCGCCAAGGCGCAGGTCCTCCGCGCCGAGGGTGAAGCCCAGGCCATCGCGACGGTCTTCGACGCCATCCACGTCGGTGACCCCGACGAGAAGCTGCTGTCCTACCAGTACCTGCAGATGCTCCCCAAGATCGCCGAGGGCACCGCGAACAAGGTCTGGATGATCCCGAGCGAGTTCACCGAAGCGCTCTCCGGCATCGCGAAGGGCTTCTCGACCCAGCGAACGGGCGGCGCTCCCGCAGCGGGCGGAGCCGGCAGCACCGACTTCCTCGCGAAGATCTCCAAGCTCGCGAACGAGAGCCTGGCGAACACCACCGCCACCGACGGCGCGGGCGCCAACCCGAACGCCACGGCGTCGGACATCGTCCCGGACTCGGTGCTCGACGAGCGCCTGGCGGAGTCGAACCGCAGCGTCGAGGAGAAGCTCGCCGCTGCGGCCGAAGCGACGCGCAAGCAGCTGAACGACGACCGGCAGCAGGGCGACCGGCAGCAGGGCGACCAGCAGTAGCGACGAACTGCACGTGACGCACGAAGGCCCGCTCCCTGATCAGGGAGCGGGCCTTCGGTGTCGACGGCTACGCGCCGCGTCGTGCACGCAGGAACGCGAGGCGCTCCTGCAGCAGTTCCTCGAGCTCTTCGCGTGAGCGACGCTCGAGCAGCATGTCCCAGTGGGTACGGGGTGCCTTGACGTCCTCTGCTGCGACCTCGACGGGAACGCCGTCGTCGCCGAGCAGTCGTCCTTCTCGGCCGCTGCGCGGGTCGTTCCAGCTCTGCGGGACCTCGGCATCGGCCGAGAACACCACGTCGAAGGTCTCGCCCGAGTCGGCCTGGTAGACCGCGCGCTTGCGATCCGAGAGCTCGACGCCCTCTTCGCTCTGGAGGCTCTGACTCCCGAGCCGCATGCCGCGGAGACTCCGATCAGCCATGGTGGACTCCTCTCGCTCGTTCCCCCCTTGCAACACTGTCCCACGGGGGTTCGTTCCGGAACGCCCGCATTCACAGAGGGTTCCCAGTGCCACCTGGGGGCACGGTCAGGACCGCGAGCGGACCACCGCCCGCACGGTCAGGCCCGGCGACGGCTCCACGGCGCGCACGCCAGCAGCACCAGCAGCCCGCCGAGCGAGAGCACCAGCGCGATGAGCCCCGACGCGACGGTCGCGGGCGTGGTCGACGTCCCGAGCGGCACGTCGGTGATCATCGACGACGCGGTGTACTCCGGCACCCGGTCGATCGTCCGGCCGGTGGGGTCGATCACCTGCGATGCCCCGACGGTCGAGATGTTCACGAGCGAACGCCCGGTCTCGATGGCCCGCATCCGGGCGATCTCGAGCTGCTGGAGGTTCTCGTCGGTGCCGGAGAAGTCGGCGTTGTTCGTCTGTGCGAGGATCACCTGCGCTCCCCCGCGCGCCATGTCCCGCGTCAGGCCGTCGTCGACGATGTCGAAGCAGATCGCGATGCCCGCCTTGACCCCGGCGACGGACAGCACGTTCGGCTTCGTCCCCGGCGTGTAGTCGCGCTGCAGCAACCCGATGAGCGACGGCGCGAGCTTGGAGAAGAACCAGCGGTCCGGCACGTACTCGCCGAAGGGCACCGGGCGCTTCTTGTCGTAGGAGGACTGCCAGCCGTCCGCCGTCCACACGAACGAGGTGTTGTGCAGCACCCCGGAGGACGTCTGGGTGATGGCTCCGGCGACGATCGGTGCGCCGACCGACTGCACGACGGAGTCGAGCGCACTCGCGATCACCGGCTGTGCGCGCGGGTCGAACTCCGCCGACCCCTCCGGCCACACCACCAGGTCGACACCCTTCGCGCTGACGTCGGTCGCGGTGACCTGTGACTCGAGCACTTCGCCGGGCGCCGCGTTGTCGAAGTACCCGGCCGGCCCGTTCCCCTGCACGGACTCGACGCGGATCGTGCCGTCCGTGGCGGTCGGCCACGCGGGCACGGCGAGCACCGCGGCGACGAGGAGACCCGCCGTGGCGACGCGGACGGGCAGCCGGACGGAACCGCCCGGAACGGTCGGCACGACGAGTCCGAGCGACACCACGACGGCGACGCAGTACACGACGACGAACGAGACGCCGAGCACGCCGATGTACGCGGCCAGGTGCGCGAAGGGGCTGTCGGACTGCGACAGTCCGACGCGCCCCCAGGCGAAGCCCCCGTACGGCCAGCTCCCGGAGAACCACTCACGTCCGGTCCACAGTGCGGCGATCACGGCCGGGAGGCCCCACACGCGTCCGCCGGTCGAGGTCACGACCCGGGCGACCCAGCGGTACGCGAGCGCGATGGCCACGCTGCCGAGCGCGAACATGGCCGCCTCGAAGAGCGCCAGCGCCAGCCACGGGACCGGCCCGAGGTACCGTCCGGCCCAGGAGATCGCCGGCACCCAGAACGCGACACCGCCGATGTAGCCGATCCAGGCAGCGCGCCGCCAGCCCTGTCCCATCGCGGCGAGGAGCAGGCACGCGACGGCCGGGTAGGCCAGGAACCACCAGCCGGGCGACGGGAACGACAGCGCGAACAGCAGCCCGCCGATGACCGCCAGCGGCAGGGCGACCCGCACCGGCAGCGCAGCGAACGGTGACGGCCGCGAGACGCCGCCGAACCCGCCAGACACTGCCGGAAACGGCGGCGTCTCGGTGGGACGGCGGCGTCTCGGTGGGACGCCACCGTCGTGCGGAGGCGCGACGGACTCGCGGACGGACACCGGGCCTCCCGTCAGACCGTCGCGTACGCGACGATGCCGCGGCGGACCGCGTCCGTCGCCCGTCGGGCGGTCTCGGCGAGCTCGGGGTCGCCGGCGTTCTTGATCTGGTCGAGGAGGTCGATGACCTGCTTCGACCAGCGGACGAAGTCACCGGCAGCGAGGTCGAGCGCCCGCAGGACGTCGTCGAGCGCGGAGCCGGACGCCCAGCGGAACATGCCGAGCGCGATCGCGGGGGTCGGCGGCTGCGAGCCGGCGAGCCGGGCGTCCCGCTCGACGTCGTCCAGGCGGGACCAGATCGTCAGGGTCTCGTCGAGGGCCGGGCGGAACGCGCCGCGGGGCAGGGCGTGCTCGGTGCCGGGCGCGTCTTCGCGGCGGGGCTGGTAGACGATCGTGGCGGCCATCGCGGCGAGCTGCCCGGGGGTGAGTTCCTTCCAGACCCCGGCCTCGAGGCACTCGGCGACGAGCAGGTCCCGCTCGCCGTAGATCCGCTGCAGCCGGCGGCCACCGGCGGCGACGGTGAGCTCGCCCTCCTGCTCGGACGGCACCAGGTAGCCGAGCTGCACGAGCACGTCCGTGACCCGGTCGAAGGTCGTCGCGACGGCACCGGTGCGGGACCGGATCTGCTGCACGAGCTTGTCGTTGACGCGCTTGAGCTTGTACCAGCGCTCGGCCCAGCGGGCGTGCGCTTCACGGTCGGGGCAGGCGTGGCAGGGGTGGCGCTGCAGGGCACGGCGCACCTCGGTGATGGACGCCTGCCGCTCGGCACGCGCACCGTGCGACGCTTCCCGCCCACCGGGGACGTTCGTGCGCTCGAGGTCGGACAGCTGCCGACGGAGCGCCGCGTACTCGGTGAAGTCGCCGAGGTGGCACTGCATCGACTGCTGGTAGCCGTCGAGGGACTCCTGCTGCGACCGCACCTTGCGGGCCAGGTCGACCACGGAACGGTCCGCCTGGAACTGGGCGAACGACGTCTCCAGCACTTCGCGGGTGCGCTGACGCCCGAACTGCTCGATGAGGTTCACGGCCATGTTGTACGTCGGCTTGAACGAGGAGTTGAGGGGGTACGTGCGACGGCTCGCCAGCGAGGCGACGGCCTGCGGTTCGAGGCCGTCGGTCCACTGGATCACCGAGTGGCCCTCGACGTCGATCCCGCGGCGCCCGGCACGACCCGTCAGCTGGGTGTACTCCCCCGGCGTGATCGGCACGCGGGCTTCGCCGTTGAACTTCTCGAGCTTCTCGAGCACCACCGTGCGGGCCGGCATGTTCACCCCGAGCGCCAGCGTCTCCGTCGCGAAGACGACCTTGAGGAGCTTGCGCTGGAAGAGGTCCTCCACGACCTCCTTGAAGGCGGGCAGGAGTCCGGCGTGGTGTGCGGCGACCCCGCGCTCGAGGCCCTCGAGCCACTCCCAGTACCCGAGGACGGCGAGGTCCTCGTCGAGGAGCGTGCGGCAGTGGTACTCCGCGGTCTCGCGGATCTCGTTGCGTTCTTCCCGCGTCGTCAGCGAGACCCCGGAGCGGAGCACCTGCCGGACGCCCTGGTCGCAGCCGTTGCGGCTGAACACGAAGAAGATCGCGGGGAGGAGCATCCGCTCGTCGAGCATCCGCGCGATGTGCTCACGGTGCAGCTTCTCGGTGCGCGGCCCACGGCGGTCGACGTAGCCGCCTCGGCCCCGGCGCCCGCGCTGTCCACCGCGGCTGTCGTTCCGCGCGCCACCACCGACCAGACGGAGCAGTTCCGGGTTCACCCGGTTCGTCGCGGCGGCGCCGGACGAGTCGAACAGGTCGACCATCTTGTTGCCGACGAGGACGTGCTGCTCGAGCGGGACCGGACGGTCCTCGGACACGATGACGTCGGTCTCGCCGCGGACGGTCTGCAGCCAGTCGCCGAACTCCTCGGCGTTGGAGACCGTGGCGGAGAGCGAGACGAGCCGGACCTCGGTCGGGAGGTGCAGGATCACCTCTTCCCACACGGCGCCGCGGAACCGGTCGGCCAGGTAGTGCACCTCGTCCAGGACGACCCAGGCCAGGTCGTCGAGCAGGTCGGAGTCCGCGTAGATCATGTTGCGGAGCACCTCGGTCGTCATCACGACGACGCGGGCCCGCGGGTTCACGTTCGTGTCACCGGTGAGCAGGCCGACCTCGGACTCGCCGTAGGCCTCGACCAGCTCGGCGTACTTCTGGTTGCTCAGCGCCTTCATCGGCGTCGTGTAGAACACCTTCGCCGTCGGCTGGCGCATCGCGAGCCAGATCGCGAACTCCGCGATGATCGTCTTGCCCGCGCCGGTCGGTGCGGCCACCAGGACACTCCGGCCCTGGTCGAGGGCGTCGCACGCGGCGAACTGGAACGGGTCGAGGTCGAACCGCAGGTCGGCGCGGAAGAGCTCGAGGTTGCGCGAGCGGTTGCGGACGCGGGCCGCCTGGAACCGTTCCGCTGCGCTCAGACCGGTGTCCGTCACAGCCCGTACTCGGCGTCGAGCTTGGCCTGCCGCTTCGCGAGCCGCCGGTCGTGGAACCACGTCACCACACAGGCGGCGACGTACAGCACCGTCATCGGCACCGCGAGGAGGAACATCGAGATGACGTCGGCGCTCGGCGTGACGATCGCGCAGAAGACCAGGATGCAGAGGATCGCGACGCGCCACGACTTGATGATCGCCTTGGCCGTCAGCACCCCGACGAAGTTGAGCAGCACCAGGAACACCGGCAGCACGAACGCGATGCCGACCGCCACGATGAGCTTGATCGTGAAGTCGTAGTACGCCTTCGCGTCGACGATCGACGTGTCCTGACTCGACACGAAGCTGCCGAGGATCCCGACGATGTGCGGCAGGACGTACCAGCCGAAGTAGCAGCCGGCGAAGAACAGCGGGATCGCGGTGCCGAGGAAGCCCCACACGTACTGCTTCTCACGCCGAACGAGCGCCGGGACGATGAACGCCCAGATCTGGTACAGCCACACCGGGCTCGCGATGACGATGCCGATCGTGATCGCGATCTGCAGCCGGAGGTCGAACGCCCCCGTGATCATCGGGAAGTTCAGCTCAGCGGTGTGTCCGCCGACCTTCGCGAGTTCGGCCACCGGGGCGCGGAGCGAGTCGAGCACGAACGGCGTCAGGAACCAGCCGCCGACAGCACCGAGGAGCACTGCGAGGACGGCCTTGAACAGGCGGTTGCGCAGTTCGATGAGGTGTTGCCCGAGGGACATGCGGCCTTCGGGTTCGTTGGGACGGCGACCCTGCCGCTTCTCTCGCCCGCGCGCGGTCGTCGAAGCCATGCGTCGATCTTACGGTGTCGGGACCGACACACGGTGGCGGGGGTACGAACGCACAGCGGACGTCCCGTCGCGGGTGAGCCGCGGGTGAACGTGGTGCCGCGGTGCGGCAGGTCGCGCGGGTCCCGCCGGTCAGCGCGGGAGGGCGGACGCGGCGAAGGCACGCACCGCGTCGCGCGCGGCCGGCGGGTCCAGCACGACCGCGCGGCCGGGCAGGCCCGCGACGAGCCGCACCACGCCGTCGAAGCCCGCCGACGCCGCGAGCCGGATGCGCACCCGCCCGTCGGCGTCGGGCGCGTCGGCGGTGTCCGCGAGGAAGTCCGCGACGAGGGGCAGCGACGACGCGTCGAGCTCCAGCGTGACGATGACGTCCTCCGGGGTCTGCTGGAACAGGGTGTCCGGGATGTCGACGTCGTCGATGGAGTGCGTTGCGACACGGTCGTCGACCGCGACGCCGGACATCCGGTCGAGCCGGAAGGTCCGGAGCGCCCCGCGGTCGAGGTCCCACGCGCGGAGGTACCAGTCGGTGTCGATCGACTCGACGCGGAGCGGGTCCACCCGGCGGGTGCTGCCCTGGGTGCGCGGGCCGGCGTACCCGAACACGAGCCCCTTGCCCCCGGACATCGCCCGACGGATCGTGGTGAGCGCGGCGTCGTGGAGTTCCTGCCCGACGGCGACGTTCGCCGCGGCACCGCCGGCACCGCGGGAGAGCTTGGCCATCAGGGTCCGGATGGCGTCGCGGTCGGCGGCCTCCGGCAGCGCGGAGAGGTACTGCAGGCCGGCGATGAGCGCCGAGGCCTCGCGGGCGGAGAGTCGCGGGGAGTCGTCGATCGCGACGAGGTTCGTCAGGACGATCATGTCGTTCTGCTCGAAGTCGTCCCAGGCGATGTCGAACAGGTCACCGTGCTGGTACTGCATCGTCTCGCCGGGGATCCCGGACACCGCGATGAGCTCGACGGCCCGGCGGATGCGGGTCTCGGGCACGCTGAAGTGCCGCGCCGCCTCGGCCACGGACACGCGCTCCCGGTCGATCAGGTACGGCACGAGCGCCAGGAGGAACGCGAGCTTGTCCTGCGCCTGCAGCGGTTGGGCGTCAGCCACGGAGCACCCCTTCGCTGTGGTCGGCGACGAGTCCCTCGAGACGGGCGACCACGCGGTCGCGCACCTCGGTCGGTTCGAGCACCCGGACCTCCGGTCCGAAGGCGGCGAGCTCCTCGGCGAGGATCTGCGGGTCGACGTAGTGCAGCACGAGGACGCCGTCGTCGCCGACGGTGGTGTCCCGACGTCGGCCGAGACGACGCTCGGCGTCGGACCCGGCTGCGACGGCGATCGTCGCCGTGCGCGCCGACCAGATCCGGTCCAGCTCGGCGAGGGCACGCTCCCCCGCGCCGGCCGGTGCCGGGTGCTGCCCGGACTCGAACTGCGACACCGGGCCGACGATCCGGGACAGCAGGTAGTTCTTGTCCCCGCCGGTCGATGGCTCGTGCGCGGCGAGCATCCAGCGCCCGCCGTGCTGCACGAGCGCGAGGGGCTCGAGTTCGCGGCGACGGGGCTCGTGCTCCCCCGGCGTGATGTAGTCGAAGCGCACCGCGGCGGCGCGGTCGAGCGCCGCACGGAGCGGTTCGAAGGCGGCGTCCCGGGCGCGGAGTCGCGGAGCGTACGCGGTCATCCCGGCCACCCCGGCGGCGTCGTCGTCCTGCCCGGCGGAACGGACCTTGAGCAGGGCGCGGCGGGAGTCCGAGGAGAGCGCGCCTTCACGCCACGCCATCGCGGCGAGCGAGAGCAGGGCGGACTCGTCCGGCGTGAACCGGACATCGAGCGGCAGGTCGTACTCGCCCTTCGGGATCCGGTAGCGGAGCGTCTGGTTGTTGCCGGCGGCTCCGGGGGTCTCGATGGTCTCGAGCGGGATGCCGAGTTCGCGGACGTCGTCCTTGTCGCGCTCGAACTGGCGCTCGAGCGACGCGTTGTCACCGCCGGTCGTGAACCGCTGCCGGTACCCCTGCACGTTCGCGAGGATCTCGGACTTCGTCAGACCGGCTTCGGTCGACAGCAACGCGAGCACGAGGCTGAACAGGCGTTCTTCCGCCGGTACGCGGGGCACACGGGTCGTCGGCACGAGGCGATTCTAGGACGTGACCGAGCCGAGCACGTCGATGACGTACGCGTAGGCGACACCCTGCTGGTGGACGATCGCGAGCACCTGGTCGCCGACCTTGCGGCCGAGGAGCGCCGTGCGGATGCCGTCGTCGACCTGGCCCTTGGCGAGCGGCACGGTCTGCGCGCCGGTGCCGTCGGTCCAGCTCGACCCCGCGACGGTGGAGTCGGTGCCCCAGGTCACGGCGGTGTACTTGATGATCGCGGTGTCCTTGGCGGTGAGGACGGAGCCGGAGCCCTTGCGGAGCAGGTGGGTCTCGTTCGAGGACGGCGCAGCCTTGGTCGGCACCGTGATGCCGGGCGCGCCGTCGGGAGCGAGGACCACGGCGGGCATGTCGTCCCCGGCGAGCTGCGGGGTGCCGGTCGCGCGGGCGTCGAACGCCTTCTTCACGTCGATCACGGCGACGACCGCGGACTCGGTCTTCTTCGTCGAGGTGGTGCCGTCGCTCAGGGCGCTCTGCGGGAGTGCCACGGCGAGGCGGTCACCGACGTTGGCGCACTGGAGCGCTTCGCCGAGGGCGCCGGCGTTCGTCGAACCGGCGGTGATCGGGGAGGTCGTCCCGGCGTACCCGCTCGTCTGCGCGACCTTGCCGGTCGAACCGTCGACCAGCGTGTACTCGATGAGCACGGGGGTGCCCTTGTCGATGCGTCGTCCGTCGCCCTGCTTCAGGATGGAGACCTGCGTGCCCTTGACCGTGAGACCGGCCGGGACGGACACCTTCGGCTGCTTGCCGAACGCGCCGGTCGCGGTCACGGCTTCGGAGGCGGCACCGGGAGCGTCGCAGCTGGACGGCGTGGTGCCGGCCCCGCTCGACGCACACGCGGTCAACGACGCGACCAGTCCGATGGTGACCAGGAGTGCGGGGATGGTGCGCACGGACCCTCTTTCCGTTCGATGCAGGACGAGCGACTGACGTAGCCTACCGGTCGTCGCCATCAGCCTCGGCCGGGGTGCCGGTGGCGTCGAGCGCCTCTGCCGCCGCGACCTTCCGCGCCTGTGCCGCCGCCTGCCGCGCCACCTTGCGGAGCTTCTTGTCACTGGCGGACCGTTCGCCCACCGCACCGGGGGTCCAGGCCTCCACGTCCTCGTCGGAGAACTCGGCCTTGCCTGCGCGACGCTTCAGGTTCGGGAGCACCACACCGTCCGCCAGACGACGTGCGGTGACGAGGAACCCGGTGTGCCCGACCATCCGGTGGTCCGGCCGGACGGCGAGCCCCTCGACGTGCCAGGTGCGCACCAGGGTCTCGCTGGACTGCGGGTCGGTGAAGCGTCCGGTGTCGCGGAGTGCCTCTGCGGTCCGGCTCAGCTGCGTCACCGTGGCGACGTAGCAGACGATGAGGCCACCGGGCACGAGGGCGTCCGCCGCGGCGTCGACGCACTCCCACGGCGCGAGCATGTCGAGCACCACGCGGTCGATGCTCTGCGGCTCGGTGGCTCCGGGGAGCTCCTCGACGAGGTCGCCGACGGTGACGCTCCAGTTGTCCGGGACGGCGCCGAGGAAGGTGCCGACGTTGCCGCGGGCGATCTCGGCGAACTCGTCACGACGCTCGAACGACTGCAGGCGACCGGTCGGGCCGATCGCACGGAGCAGCCAGAGCGAGAGTGCGCCGGAGCCGACCCCGGCCTCCACCACGCGGGCGCCGGGGAAGACGTCGGCGAACGCGACGATCTGGGCGGCGTCCTTCGGGTAGACGATGGCCGCGCCGCGGGGCATCGACATCACGTAGTCGTTGAGCAGCGGCCGCAGCGCGAGGTACTCGTCCCCGGAGCTGGCCGTGATGACGGAGCCGTCCGGCTGCCCGATGACGTCGTCGTGCGCGAGCATGCCGCGGTGCGTGTGGTAGATCACGCCGGGCTCGAGGGAGAGCGTCGTGAGCTTGCCCTTCGGCCCGGTCAGCTGCACCCGGTCCCCGGCGCGGAACGGGCCGCGCGGCGGGGTGTGCGGTGCGCCGCCGGCGGTGTGCGGCAGTTCGGCGGTCATCGGGCGTTCCCCTCGGAGGTCTGACGGGCCGCCAGCGCCGGCGACGTGAGCTCGACCAGGCGGTCCACGTCGACGCCGGCCAGCGAGGTGAGGTAGACGTCCCCGGCGGTCTCCGGCAGCGGGACGATGTGCTCGACGGCGATGGTGACGGCGCCCGAGGCGACGGCAGCGGCGACGCCGGTGGCCGAGTCCTCGATCGCGACGCACGCGGTCGCGTCGACACCGAGGTGCGCTGCAGCGGTCAGGTACGCCTCGGGGTGGGGCTTCGGGTGCTCGACGTCGTCACCCGCGACGACGACCTGGAACCCGCGGTCGGCGAGTGCCTCGGCGGCGACGAGCGCCATCCGACGGCGGGACATCGTGACGAGCGCGGTCGGGATGCCGCGGGCGTGGAGTTCCTCGACGAGCTCCCGCGCACCCGGACGCCACGGCAGGTCGCCGTGCTCCAGCCGCTCCATCACGTAGGAGGTCATCCACTGGACGATCTCCTCGACCTCCATGTCGACGCCCTTGTCGCGCAGGATCTCCCCCGAGCGCTCGAGGCCGCTGCCCACCAGGGACAACCCGTCCTCGTGGGTCCACTCGGCACCGTACTGCTGGGTCAGTTCCACTTGGGACTGCTGCCAGATCGGTTCGGTGTCGATGATCGTGCCGTCCATGTCCCACAGCACGGCTGCGGGCAGGACGAGGGCGGGAGGATGCGCGGTCACGGGCGACGAGTCTACCGGCGCACGCGGAGCGGACCCGCCCGAGGGGCCTACAGTGGATGCCTGATCGTGTCCGGTCGGTTGTGGAGCGTTCGTCCCCCACGCCGCCCCGCTCCACTCCATCACCAGGAGGTCCGCTCCGTGCCACAGCACTCCCCCTTCAACGACGGCCGGCTCCTGGTCGTCGCGTTCGAGGGCTGGAACGACGCCGGTGAGGCCGCCAGCGGTCTCGCGCGGCGGATCGTCGACGCGCTCGGCCTCGACGAGCTGCGGGAGATCGACGGGGAGCGGTACGTCGACTACCAGTTCAACCGGCCGAACGTCGGGAGCGACGACAACGGCGTCCGCGGCATCCAGTGGCCCCGCATCGTCCTGCACGGCCCCGGTGAGCTCGGCCGACCGGTGATCGGCGCCGGCGGGTCCCCCGCGGAGCGCGACGTGTTCGTCCTCGTCGGCCCGGAGCCGTCCCGCACGTGGCGGGCGTTCTGCGCGGAGATCATCGACCTCGCCGACGTCTACTCGATCGACGCGGTCGTCTTCGTCGGCGCGATGCTCGCCGACGTCCCGCACACCCGGCCGATCTCGGTGTTCGTGTCGAGCGAGAACGCCTCCGTCCGGCAGGCCTTCGACGTCGACAAGTCCTCCTACGAGGGCCCGACCGGCATCCTCGGCGTGCTCTCCGACACCATGGACAAGGCCGGACTCACCACGCTCTCGCTGTGGGCCTCGGTGCCGCACTACGTGCACAACGCGCCGTCCCCGAAGGCCACGCTCTCCCTGCTCGACAAGATCGAGGAGCTCACCGACGTGACGGTCCCGCGGGGCACGCTCCTCGACGACGCGACCCAGTGGGAAGAGGGCATCGACGCGCTCGCCGCGGACGACGAGGACATGGCGTCCTACATCGGGCAGCTCGAGCAGGCCCGGGACACCGTGGACTCCCCCGAGGCGTCCGGCGACGCGATCGCGCAGGAGTTCGAGCAGTACCTCCGCCGTCGGGAGCGCAAGGACGGCAAGGACGGACCCGGCCAGGCCGGTGAGGGCCCCTGGAGGCCCCCGCAGCCGCCGCAGTAGCGGCAGGTCACGTCCCGGACGTGGCCACATCCGGACGGGAGGCCCGGTGCCAGCTGGCACCGGGCCTCCCGTCCGTCTGATGGCGGGGCACACCGCCGGACGCTGAGATCGCAGTTCGGGTCGCGTCCAGTGCAGGTGGGCGACACGAAGTGCGATCTCAGCGCGGCGTCAGCCGATGCGGATGCCGAGGAGGGCGTCGATCAGGTCGACGAGCTCGGGCGTGCTGCGCGTGCCGCCCGCGATCGCGGTGTCGACGGCGGCGACTGCCCCCGGCGTGTCGAGGTCGTCCGCCACGCGGGCGCGGATCCGCGTCACGACGTCGACCGCGTCGTCGGCGTGTCCTGCACCACCGGTGGCCCAGGCGTCCCACGTCTCGAGACGGCGCGTCGCGCTCGCGAGCTCGGCGTCGAACCACTCCCAGTCGTCCGAGTAGCGGTGCGAGAGCAGCGCGAGCCGGATCGCCCGCGGGTCTGCGCCGTCGTCGAGCAGGCCACGCACGGTGACCAGGTTGCCGAGCGACTTCGAGATCTTCTCGCCCTGGTACGCGATCATCCCGGTGTGCACGTACGCGTTCGCGAGCGGCTGGTGTGCCAGGGCCGCCGCGTGGCCGGCACTCATCTCGTGGTGCGGGAAGACGAGGTCGCTGCCGCCGCCCTGCACGCTGATCGGCAGGCCGAGGCGGTCCCCCGCGATGACGCTGCACTCGATGTGCCAGCCCGGGCGGCCCTCGCCGACGGGCGACTCCCAGCTGGGCTCGCCGGCGCGGACGGCACGCCACAGCAGCGGGTCGAGCGCGTCGCGCTTGCCGGCACGGTCCGGGTCGCCGCCGCGCTCCGCGGAGAGCGTGAGCATGGTGTCACGGTCGAGTCCGCTCTCGTCGCCGAGCACCCACGCCTCGGTCGGGCGCTGCACGTCGAAGTAGACGTCGTCGCCGGCGCTGTCGGGCGTCGGCACGCTGTAGGCGTAGCCGGTCTCCTGCAGGAACGCGACGGCCTCGGCGATGCGCTCGACCTCGTCCGTGACGGCGACGAAGTCGTCCGGGGGCAGGATGCGGAGCGACACCATGTCGCGGCGGAAGAGGTCGATCTGCGACGCCGCGAGCTCGCGCCAGTCGACACCGTCCCGCGTGGCGCGCTCGAGGAGCGGGTCGTCGACGTCGGTGGTGTTCTGCGCGTACTCGACGTCGAGGCCCGCGTCGCGCCAGACCCGTCCGAGCGTGTCGAACGCCAGGTACGTCGCCGCGTGGCCGAGGTGGGTGGTGTCGTACGGGGTGATGCCGCAGACGTAGAGCGCGGCGCGGTCGTCACCACGGGTCGGGTCCACGGGCTTCCCGGCGGCCGTGTCGTGCACGACCGGACGCGGGGCGTTCCCGGGGACATCGGGGACGTCTGGGGCCTCCCAGGCCCTCACGGCTGGATCACTCCGAGCGACAGCAACACGATGAGAACGATACCGAGTGCCACCCGGTAGTACACGAAGGGCATGAAGCTGCGCTTGCTGATGTAGTTCATGAACGCCGCGATCACGACGAAGCCGACGACGAACGCGACGACCGTGGCGATCACCGTGTCCACGACACCGAACGGTGCGCCGGTGTCACCGAGGGACGTCGCCGCCTCGTAGAAGCCGGAGAGGAACACCGCGGGGACGGCGAGGAGGAACGCGAAGCGGGCAGCGGCGGCGCGGGTGTAGCCGAGCGCGAGGCCCATCGACACGGTCGCCCCGGAGCGCGAGACGCCGGGCACGAGGGCCAGGACCTGCGCGAGGCCGATCAGGATGCCACCGCCGAACGTCATGTGCTCGATGCGCCGTTCCTTGCGGCCGACCCGGTCGAGCACGCCGAGCAAGATGCCGAACCCGATGAGGACGACCGCGACGATCCAGAGCGACCGGAAGGTGGTCTCGATCGTGTCCTGCAGCAGGAGCCCGACGATGCCGATGGGGATCGTGCCGAGGATCACCAGCCATCCCAGCCGCGCGTCGGGGTCGTTCCGCGGGACCTTCCCGGAGAGCGACTGGAACCACCGCCGGACGATGCGGGTGATGTCGCTCCAGAAGTAGATGAGCACCGCGGTCTCGGTGCCGAGCTGGGTCACGGCGGTGAACGCGGCGCCCGGGTCCTGCGCGTCGGGCAGGAACAGGCCGACGATGCGCAGGTGCGCGCTGGAGGAGACGGGCAGGAACTCGGTGAGTCCCTGCACGAAGCCGAGGAAGATGGCCTCGAGGATGTGCACGGGCGCGGCCTTTCGGGAGCGGGTCGGCGTCGGGAGGTCGCGTCAGGCGACCCGGCAGTATATCAGTACGAACCGAGCAGGTCGCCGAGCACACGCCGACCGAAGGCGAGCGAGTCGAGCGGCACGCGCTCGTCCACGCCGTGGAACATCGCCGGGAAGTCCACACCGGCCGGCAGCTGCAGTGGGACGAAGCCGTAGCCCGCGATGCCGAGCGTCGAGAGCGCCTTGTTGTCTGTTCCGCCGGACAGCAGGTACGGCAGCACCGGTGCGCCCGGGTCGTGCCGGCCGAGCACGTCCCGCACGGCGTCGACCAGCGGGCCGCCGAAGTCCTGTTCGAGGCCGATGTCGCGGAAGGACATCACCACCTCGACGTCGTCGCCGGCGAGCTCCCGCACCCGCTCGAGCACCGACTCCTCGTCACCCGGGAGGCAGCGGATGTCGATCAGCGCCTCGGCCGCGTCGGGGATGACGTTGTGCTTGTAGCCGGCCTGCAGCACCGTCGGGTTCGTCGTGGTGTGGAGTGCGGCGTGGATGAACCGCGACGCGGAGCCGGTGGCCAGGGCGACCTCGTCCGGGCCGGTCACCGCGGGGTCGACGCCGAGGAACCGGGCGACCTCCGACACCATTGCGTCGGTGGTGGCGGAGAGGCGGACCGGCCACTCCTCGCTCCCGATGCGGGCGACCGCCGCGGCGAGCTTCGTCACCGCGTTGTCCTTGATCACGTGGGAGCCGTGCGCGGCGGTGCCCGTCGCGACGAGCTTGATCCACATCAGGGCCTTCTCGCCCGTCTGCAGCAGGTACGCGCGTCGGTCGCCGAGCGTGATCGAGTACCCGCCGACCTCGCTGATGGCGGCGGTCGCACCGTCGAACACCTCGGGGTGGTTCGACACGACGTGGTGCGAGCCGAGGACTCCCCCGGCCTCCTCGTCCGCGAAGTACGCGATCACGAGGTCACGCTCGGGGGCGCCCTGCGCCGCGACGACGTCCCCGAGGGCGGTGAGCATCATCGCGTCCATGTTCTTCATGTCCACGGCGCCGCGGCCCCAGAGCGAGCCGTCCTTGACCACGCCGCCGAACGGGTCGACGCTCCAGTTCGCCGGGTCGGCCGGCACGACGTCGAGGTGCCCGTGCACCACCAGGGCCGGCTTGTCCCGGTCGCGGCCCGGGATGCGCGCGACGACGCTCACGCGGTCGGGCTCGGACTCGAAGAGCTGCGGGGTGAACCCGAGGTCGCGGAGCTTCGCCTCGACGTAGTGGGCGGCCTCGGTCTCACCCCGGGACTTGCCCTCGCCCCAGTTCGTGGTGTCGATCCGGATGAGGTCCCTGGCGATCGCGGCGGTGGCTTCGAGCTCGCGGCCTTCGCCACGCGCCGCGTCAGCTGCCGGGCCGGTCTCGGTGGCCGTCGTGGTGCCCTGGGGATCCGTCATGCACACCACGCTACCGGCCGCCTCCGATGCCCTCGTTCGCCGTGACTCCGCGGGACGCGCCCGGGATGCACGCCCGTGTTCAACTGCCGTTCAGAGCCGTGCTAATGTCTTCTCCGGCAGCAACGCCGGGGAAACCCGCCGGAGCGGCCGACACAAGTGAAGAACACCTGTCCGGGTGGCGGAATTGGTAGACGCGCTAGCTTGAGGTGCTAGTGCCCGTATTAGGGCGTGGGGGTTCAAGTCCCCCCTCGGACACGCAGTGTTGAGACACGCGGCGAAAGGCTCACCTTCGGGTGGGCCTTTCGTTTTTGTGCGCCCGGATTCTCCTGGCTGGTGCCGCGCGTGCGTGCGGTCGCCCGCATCTTCCGACATCACACGCGTCGAACGACTCCCGCGGTCTCGATCGATGCGCACGCAGATGCGCACGCAGACGCGCACGCAGCCGCGCACGCCCGCCACACGACGGACGGGAGGCCCGGTGCCAGCTGGCACCGGGCCTCCCGTCTGTGGAGCGCTCGCGGCTACTTCGTCGCGTCGACGAACGCGCGACGCGGGTCCGTCTCCTTGATCAGCGACGTGGCGTCACGGCCGGAGACCGCGCCGGTCACCCAACCGATGATGATCCGCGCCTTGCGGTTCAGCGTCGGCATCGCGTACACGTGGTACGCCCGGTGCGCGAGCCAGGCGAAGAGGTTCGTCATCTTGATGCCCTTGATGTTCGCGGCACCCTTGGCGACACCGTACGACGCGACGGTGCCGATCGACGGGTGGCGGTACTCCTCGAGCGGCTTGCCCGTGATCGTCGCCACGACGTTGTCCGCGGCCACGACGGCCTGGCGCACGGCGTTCTGCGCGTTCGGCGGGTAGTACGCCGGCTGCTTGTCGGCCGTGAGGTCCGGCACCTGCGCGACGTCACCGAGGCCCCAGACACCCGGGACGACCTCGTGCGAGGTCTCGTCCTCGACCTGGAGCTTCGCGTTGGCGGCGAGGTGGCCCTTCGGACCGCGGGGCAGGTCGGACGCGTCGAGGAGCGGGTTCGGCTTGACGCCGGCGGTCCAGACGAGCAGCCCGGTGGCGAACTCGTCACCGTCGGAGAGCTTCACGACGCCGCCCTCGCAGCTCGGCATGGTGGTCTTCAGGCGGACGTCGATGCCGCGGGCGCGCAGCGACTCGAGGGTCCACTTCGAGAGCTCCGGGCCGACTTCTGGTGCGACCCGGTCGAGCGCGTCGATGAGCACCCAGCGCGGCTGCTCCCCCGCGAGCGACGGGTAGGTCTTGATCGCGGCCTGCGACACGTCGAAGAGCTCGCCGATCGCCTCGACGCCGGTGTAGCCACCGCCGATGAAGATGCTGGTGAGCAGACGGCGACGCTCGTCCTCGTCACGCGTGGCAGCGGCCTTCGCGATGTTGTCGAGGAGCTTCGCGCGGACGTAGGCGGCCTCTTCGACGCTCTTGAAGCCGACGCCCACTTCCTCGAGCCCGGGGGTCGGGAAGGTCCGCGTGACGGAGCCGAGCGCGACGACGAGCTGGTCGTAGCCGAGGGTGCGGTCGTCACCGCCGGCCGTGGCGATCGACACCGTCTTGTCGGCGGCCGAGATCGCGGTCACCTTGCCCTGGATGACGCGGGTCTTGCGGAGCGCACGGCGCAGCTCGACGGTGACGTCCTTCGGGTTGATGTGGCCGCCGGCGACCTCCGGCAGGAACGGCAGGTACGTGTAGTACGTGTTCTGGTCGACGAGGGTGATGCGCATCGGCACCGTCGCGGCGTGCTTCTGCAGCTGCTTGACGGTCGTGTAGCCGGCGGAGCCGCCACCGAGGACGAGGACGTGAGGGATCGAATCTGCCATGCGTCCGGTCTACCCGATCAGGGCTTGCAACGTCATGATCGCCGCGCAGATTGCCCAGAACGTCACCAGATCAACGACGGCCGTCGCGCAACCGCCACCACGCGGTCTCGGCGAGGTCGAGACCCATGAAGACGCCGTGAGCCGTCCGGCGCGACTCGACGAGGCTGAACCGACGGAGCCGGTAGCCCCCGCCGAAGCGGTCGATGATCGCCTCGGGCGAGGAGTCCTCGGAGCGCTTGACGAGCCAAGTCCGATCGTCGACGGCGACGATCACGCCAGCACCGTCACCGACGCCCGCCGATCCGGGAGCGCAGGATGTCGATGCGCTTCTGGATCTGCTCGATGCTCGCCTGCGCCACGGCCGGGCCACCGCTGATCCGCCGGAGCTCGGCGTGGATCGACCCGTGCGGCTCGTTGGCGTGCCGCGACCAGATCGACACGAGCCGCTGGAGCTCGGAGCGCTGCTCCTTGATGGTCATGTACATCGGCCGGTCGGGCTCGGGAGCCTTGGAGGTCCCGTCCTTCACCGCACGACCCTTGGAACGCTTCGCCTGGGTGGCCTGGCGCGCCCGGAGCAGGTCGCGCACCTGGTCGGGTTCGAGGAGCCCCGGGATCCCGATGAAGTCGAGTTCTTCGAGGGAGCCGATCTCGCCGCCGGTCCCGAACTCGCCGCCGTCGTAGAGGACCCGGTCGAAGGAGGCCTGCGAGTCGAGCGCCTCGAACGGCTGCACGTCGAGCAGGCTCTCCGAGGCACGGTCTTCCTTGTTGGCCTCGGCGACCATCGCGTCCTCGGGGTTGTACATCCCGTCGTCGGCGTCCTTCGGGCGGTCGAGCGCGTGGTCCCGCTCGAGCTCGAGCGTCGCTGCGAGGGCCATCAGCCCCGGGACGCTCGGCAGGAACACGGAGGCGGTCTCCCCGCGACGCCGGGCCCGCACGAAGCGGCCGATCACCTGGGCGAAGAACAGCGGTGTGCTGGCGCTCGTGGCGTACACGCCGACGCAGAGCCGTGGGACGTCGACGCCTTCGGACACCATCCGGACCGCGACCATCCATCGCGAGGTGTCGGCGGCGAACGCCCCGATCCGGCTGGACCCGGCGGCTTCGTCGGAGAGGACGACCGTCGGCCGCTCCCCCGTGATCTGCTGCAGGATGCGGGCGTACGCGCGTGCCGTGGTGGTATCGGTCGCGATGACGAGCCCGCCGGCGTCGGGCACGCCGCGACGGACCTCGGTCAGGCGCTTGTCCGCGGCGGAGAGCACCGCCGGCATCCACTCGCCTTCTGGTGAGAGCGCGGTGCGCCAGGCCTGCGCGGTGATGTCCTTGGTGACCTGTTCGCCCAGGGACGCCGACATCTCGTCGCCCATCCGGGTCTTCCAGCGCATCTGCCCGGCGTACGCCATGAACAGCACCGGGCGGACGACGCCGTCGGCGAGGGCGCGTCCGTAGCCGTAGTTGTAGTCGGAGATCGAGGTGCGGATGCCCGCTTCGTCCGGGGCGTACTGCACGAACGGGATCGGTGCGGTGTCCGAGCGGAACGGGGTGCCGGAGAGGGACAGCCGGCGCGTGGCCCCGCTGAACGCCTCCCTGATGCCGTCGCCCCAGGTCAGGGCGTCGCCGCCGTGGTGGACCTCGTCGAGGACGACCAGGGTGCGGCCGCCCTCGGTGATCTTCTTGTGGACCTCGGGGTTCATGCCGACCTGGGCGTACGTGATCGCCACGCCCTGGTAGTGCCGGCCGAACATCCCGTCGCCGTTCTTGAACATCGGGTCGATGCGGATGTTGACGCGGTCGGCGGCGTCGGCCCACTGCCGCTTCAGGTGCTCGGTCGGTGCGACGACGACGATGCGGTCGACGGTGCCGCGGGCCAGGAGCTCGGTGGCGAGACGCAGCGCGAACGTGGTCTTGCCGGCGCCCGGGGTGGCCGCCGTGAGGAAGTCGCGCGGCTCGGTCTCGAAGTACTTCGTGAGCGCTTCGACCTGCCAGGCGCGGAGCTTGGACGCGGTCCCCCACGCGGCGCGGTCCGGGAACGCCGGCGACAGGTGCTCGGCGGCCGCGTTGCCCGCGATCTCCGCCAGTTCGGCCGGCGCCAGTTCGACCGACGACTGCGGGACCCCGGCCGACGACGAGGCGAGTTCGGCCGACGACGAGGCGAGTTCGGTGGACGACGCCGTGGCCGGATCGGGATGGACACCGCCGGCCGCGGCGGACTGCTGCTGTTCGTACTCCGCTGCGCTCACTTCAGGCGATTCTACCGTCACCCGATGTCCTGCCGGGCATGCGGCGGACGCTGCTCGGGCGTGCCGCGGACGAGCGATGCGGGTCGCAGCACGCCGGCGCCGAACCGGGCGGTGACCGCGTCGACCGTGGTCTCGGTCTCCCGCCACGGCGCGTCGTCGTCCCACAGCGCGTTGCTCGCCGCGGTGGGCACGAGGTTCTCCCCGCGGACGCCGATCAGCCGGATCCGGTTGCCCTGGCGGTGCAGTACGTCGTAGAGCTCGACGGCTTCGCGGTGGATCCGGCGGGCGACGTCGGTCGGTTCGGCGAGGGTGCGTGAGCGGGTCAGGGTGGTGAAGTCGGTGTAGCGGACCTTGAGGGCGATGGTCCGGGCCTGCACGTCGGCGCGGCGCATCCGGACGGCGACCTTCTCGGCGAGCCGCAGGAGTTCGCGGGCGACGGCGTCGCGCTCGGTGAGGTCGGTGCCGAACGTGACTTCGTGCCCGATCGACTTCTCTCCAACGGCGGTGTCGACGACCCGCGGGTCACGCCCCCAGGACAGGTCGTGCAGGCGCTGTCCGCCGGCCGGGCCGAGCGCGGACACCAGGGAGGCGAGCGGTGTCGTGGCGAGGTCGCCGACGGTGCGGATGCCCCGGCGTTCGAGGGTCTCCTGCGTCTTGCCGCCGACGCCCCACAGCGCCGACACGGGCTGCGGGTGCAGGAACGCCACGGTGTGTTCCGCGGGGACGACGAGGAGGCCGTCCGGCTTGGCACGGCTGGAGGCGAGCTTCGCGACGAACTTCGTCGAGGCGGCACCGACCGAGCAGTGCAGGCCGGTCTCCGCGAAGACCTTCTGCCGGATCGCCTGCCCGATCTCCCACGGGGTGCCGTACAACCGAACGGCGCCGGCCACGTCGAGGAACGCCTCGTCGATGCCGAGCCGTTCCACCCGCGGGGTGAACTGCTCGAACACGTGCATCACGGCGGCGGACTTCGCCTGGTACTTCTCGAAGTGCGGCTCGACGATCACCGCGTTCGGGCACCGGCGTTTCGCGACGGCCATCGGCATCGCCGAGTTGACGCCGTACTTGCGGGCTTCGTACGTGGCGGCGGTCACCACGGAGCGGTCGGAGTCGTGTCCGACGATCACCGGCAGCCCGACGAGGTCGGGGCGGTCGAGCAGTTCGACGGAGGCGAAGAACGCGTCCATGTCGACGTGCAGCACCGTCGCGGTCAGGTCTGCGACCGGTCGGTCGGAGACGAGCCGGTTGCGTCCGTCCTGCTTGCTCACGAGGAGATGGTGCCACCGACCGCCGACATCCGCGTCGCGGCGCCCGCGACGACGGGCATCCCGACCCGCTCCGCGAAGAGCGCGAGGGACTCGTCGATGCGGCCGAGCGCGTGCACCCGGGCACGCACCGCGTCTCCGGCGTCACCCGGGTCGGCGGTCGCGACGACACCCTCGAGCACGTCCGTGATCCGTGTCCACGCGGGCGAGCCGGATGCGTCGGTCCCGGGGCCGGCCACGACGCGGTCCGCCAGCCGGTCGACGGACGCGGCGAGGACCTCGGCCGCACCGCGCAGGGTGGCGGGCACGTCCACCGGGGCCGCGCCGGGCCTCCCGGCCAGCTCCCTGGCGAACGTCGCCGCCGCCTGCAGGGACGCACGCATCCGCGCGTCCGCGCGCGCCGGCCCACCCGTCGGGAACCGGACCATCGGCTTCAGGACCGCCTCCAGCTGGTAGGTGGCGGCGTCGACGGCGCGTGACCGGGCACGCAGGTCCGGTGCCGCAGCAGGCGTCGGACGGGAGGCCGGGGTCGGGTCCGCCGCGTCGGCGGGCTCCGTCTCGTCGACGTCCACCCCCACGGTCGCCAGCACGAAGGCACGCACCGCGACGAGCTGCCGCCGCACCGCCCGGCGGACGACGCTCCGCGTGGCGAGCGGGAGCACCACGATGCTGACCAGGATGGCGATCGTGGCGCCGAGCAGGTTCTCCGCGAGCCGGATCGGGATGAGCGCGTCGGTGAAGGTGCCGGAAAAGTCGTAGACCTGGCAGAGCACGACGACGAGACACGCGGCCCAGACGGCGTACACCCCACCGAACCCGTACGTGCCGACGGCGAGCAGCACGCAGACGAGCACCATCGTCACCCAGGGGTGGTCGGTTCCGAGCACGTGCACGAGCGCGATCCCGACGATCCCGCCGACGACCGTGCCGACACCGCGGTGGATGCCCTTGCGGACGCGTTCGTGCGTGGTGTTCGTGCCGGCGAGGACGATCATCACGCCGATGACGCCCCAGTAGAAGCGGCTGCCATCGAGGAGCAGTGCGAGCGGTTCGGTGATCGCCACGGCGATGGCGGCGTGCACCGCGGTCCGGAGCGACGCGGTCATGTGCAGCCGGCGCCACGGTCCCTCGGCGACCGCGTCGGCGACGACCGGGACGGCTCCGGCGGGACGGCCGCCGGCCAGGATCACCGGCGACGCGAACGGCACGCCGTCGCCGCTCCGCGGGAGCTCGTCGGCGACCTCGCGCCAGCGCAGCCCGGCGGTCCGGAGGTCGGCGAACTCGCGGGCCATCCGGTGCACGAGCACGGTGGTCCGCGATGCCGGATCGGCCGCGGAGGCGGTGATCGCGAAGCGTGCGGCGAGGGTCCGGCCGGCATCGTCGCCGGCGCTGCCGCCGTGCCGCAGGACGATCGTGACCGCGCGGAGGGCCGCGTGGCGGACGTCCTCCGGGGCACCCTGCTCGACGAGGGTCGCGGCGGCACGGCCGAGCTCGTCGATGGCGAAGTGCGTGTCGAACACCAGGCGGTGCAGCTCGTCAGCGGCGTCGGTGCCGCTCGCCGCCAGCATCCCGTCGACCGTCAGCGCGATCTCGTGGTATTGCGAACGACGTCGTGCCAGCCGCCGGAGCGCACGAGCGCGGGCACGGGAGTCATCGGCGACGGCGAGGGCGGCCGCGGAGGCCTCGAGGACGTCGGCCCCTCGTGCCAGGAACCCGCGCCGCACCCGCAGCAGCGACCGGTACGCGTCCGGCCGGAGGAACACGGTCCGGATCACGATCGTCGCTGCCAGGGACGCCGCCACGACGATCGAGAGCGGCAGGACGCTCGTCTCCGGCAACGGCAGGAGCAGCCCGCACAGGTACCCGGAGAACGCCACGATCGCGGCGTCGGAAGCCCACTTCCCCCACTGGAACGCGAGGAACTGGACGAAGAGCAGCACCACGATGAGCACGAGCTCGAGGATCCGGAACGGGTGCAGGGCGATGCTGCCCGCGAGCGCTGCCACGAAGGGCACGATGACGGCACCGGTCCGGCCCGCCACCCGCCTGGCGCTCGGGTCGACGATGACCAGGCAGGTGATGAACGCCGGCATCGCGCCGATCATCAGCCCGAGGACCGCCGGTAACCCGAACTGGAGCGCGACCGCGTACCCGACGGCCATGCCCGCGGGGACGCAGAGCAGGGTGCGGAGCGCGCCCTCGCTCTTCACGAAGCCCGGGTCGAGGACGAGGAGCCGGTCCCAGAGTCGCTGGCGCGGGCTCCGCAGGCGGGGCGGGAGGCGATGCGTCGGTGCTGGTCGGCGGTCCGTCGTCACGGGTGGGAGGCCTCCGGCTTCGGTCGCTGTTCGGACCCTCATAGTACCGCAGTTGAACTAGTTGCCGATCGGCCCGAGCGCTAGTTGCCGATCGGCCCGAGCACCTCGCTCGCGATCGTCCGCGCCGCCGAGTCCCGCGACGACGGGTGGTACTGACCGGCACGGACGTCGCGGGCCAGCCGCGCGAGCTCGTTCGACGCCCGGTACGCGCCGCCGCCGACCACCCGCATCGCCTCGTCCACGACGTGCTGCGCGGCGTCCACCGCGCGCGCCTTCGTCCCCACCAGGAGCGGGAACCAGCGCGCACCGTGGTCCTCGAGCTCGTCGACGTCCCGGGCGAGCGCGTCCACCTGCAGCGCGATCGCGTCGACGGCGCCGCGCATGTCCGCGATCGCCCGCCGGACGTCCGGGTCGTCCGCGCGCGGGGTCCCGTCCATCGCGCGGCGCTCCCGGACCTGCGCGACCGCGAGCTCCAGGGCACGCGTCGCGATGCCGACGTACACGGAGGCGACCAGCAGCTCGAACGCGGCGAAGACCCCGAACACGAGCGGGTCGGCGGTCGGCCCGACGGGCAGGGTGCGCACGATCCGGTCCGCCGGCACGTGCACGCCCTCGAGCAGGGTGGTGCGGCTCTGCGTGGCCCGCATCCCGAGGGTGTCCCAGTCGTCGAGGTGCCGGACGCCGCCGTCCGCGCGCACGGCGAACCCGTGCACCAGGCGCGGCGCCTCCCCCGTCGTGTCCTTGCCGAACACGCTGAGGACGTCCCACGCCGGTGCGAGCGAGGTGAACACCTTCGTCCCGGTGAACCGGTACCCGCCCGCACCGTCCGGCTCCGCCGTCGTCAGCGAGTCGAAGAGCACGCGGTCGTTCCCGGGTTCGCTGACCCCGAAGGCGAGCAGGCGGTCCGCCGCGGCGTGGTCCGTGACGGACTGGAGGAACGACCCACCCCGCGCGGACACGCTGCGGGCCGCCTGCACCCAGACCTGGTGCATGCCGAGCGCCAGGGCCGTCGCCGGTGCGGCTCCGGCGATCGTCCGCTGCACGGCCGCGGTGGCACGGAGCCCGAGGCCGCTGCCGCCGTCCGCGATCGGCACGCCGATGCGCAGGTACCCCGCCGCGCGGAACTCGTCGAGGTCCTCGGCGCAGAACACGTTCTCCGCGTCGTACCGGGGGGCACGCTCCGCGATCCGGGTGAGGAGGTCCTCCGGGACCGTCCACGGCTTTGCCTTCGTCATGGCACGAGACTATGTTCCGAGGGGTGTCAGATCGTCATCCCTGGTCCAGGTACGTCGCGATCGGTGACTCGTTCACCGAGGGACTCGGAGACCCCGACCCCACCGTGCCCGGCGGGTACCGCGGCTGGGCCGACCGGGTCGCCGAGGTGCTCGCGAACCAGACCGACGACTTCGCCTACGCCAACCTCGCCGTCCGCGGACGCCTGCTCCAGCAGATCATCGACGAGCAGGTGGAGGACGCACTCGCGCTCGGCCCGGACCTGATCACCGTGTCCGCCGGCGGGAACGACATCATCCGCCCGGGCTCGGACCCGGACGAGCTCGCGTCCCGGTTCGACAAGACCGTCACGGAGCTCCGCCGCGACGGCGCGACCGTCGTCATCTTCACCGGGCCGGACGTCGGGATGACGCCGGTGCTCGGGCTCGTCCGCGGCAAGGCGGCGATCTACAACGAGCACCTGCACGCCATCGCGCTGAAGCACGACGCCCTCGTCGCCGACATGTGGGCGCTCCGGGTGCTCCGCGACCCGCGCATGTGGGCGCCGGACCGGCTGCACCACTCCCCGATGGGCCACGCGACGATCGCGGCCGCGGTGCTCGACGCGCTCGGGGTCGACCACGAACTCGCCCCGTTCAACCCCGAGCCGCTCGCGGCCCGTCCCTGGCGGGAAGCCCGCGCCGAGGACCTCGGCTGGGCGCGGGAGTACCTCGTGCCGTGGGTGGTCCGGCGAATCCGGCACACCTCGTCCGGTGACGGCATCAGCCCGAAGCGCCCCGAGCTGCAGACGGTCCTCGAGCACAAGAGCGACACGCCCTAGCCCACCGTCGAGGGCGGACTACGCCCCTTCGAACGGGTTCGTCCAGCGCCACCAGATGCCCGGGTCCGGGATCTCCTGCTCGAGCACCAGTGGCACGGTGACCGCCTCGTGGTCGGTGATCGAGAAGCGCACCCGGCCGACGCGCTCCCCCTTGGTGCCGGTGGTGACCGAGTCGAGCTTCGTCGTCGCCTTCACCGTGGTCTTCCCCCAGACCAGGACCTCCGACGCGGCCTTCGTCACCGCGTCGGTCTCGTCCTTCCACGGGGTCGAGTACGTGCCGAACGACTGGCCGGCGTGCGTCAGGGTCACCACGTGGAAGTTGTCCGCGACCGAGTGCAGGAGCCGCTGGACGTCGTCGTCGAGGGTGTCGTGGTCGACCCCGCCGAGCATCGCGCCGATCACGGTGACGGTCTTGCCGCCCCGCTCGTACGTGGCGGCGAACAGCAGGCACGCGCCCGCTTCGTCCAGGGTGCCGGTCTTGATCCCCTCGACCCCGTCCATGCCGAGGAGCTTGTTCGAGTTCTCGATGTCCCCGACCCCGGGGACGGTGACCGCCTTCGTGCCCACGACCTCCTTCACCACCGGGTTCGCCAGCGCGAGCTGCCCGAGGTCGACGAGGTCGGTCGCGGTGGACTTGTTCGCCGCGTTCAGGCCGGTCGGTTCCTGGATCGAGGTGTCGTCCAGACCGTGGTCGTGCAGCCAGGATGCCGCAGCGGTCTTGTACGCGTCGAGCGACCCGAACGCCCAGATCGCCAGGGAACCGGCGTAGTTGTTCGCGGACTTCATCAGCATGACCTGCAGCGTCTGGTACTCCGACAGGCGCAGCCCGGACGGCATCGGGGCGACCTCGCCGTCCACCGCCAGGTACTTCGCGTACAGCCCTTCCATCTCCGACGTGAAGTCGATCGTCGGACCCGCCTGCCCCTGCGCCAGCGGCTTCGCATCGAGCACCACGAGCGCGGTGACGACCTTCGAGATGCTCGCGATCGACCGCGGCTTCGTGTCACCGCTCGTCCGGAGGCTCTCCGGGAAGTCCGGTGCCTCCACCGCGGTGGCGCCGTACGTCGGGAACGTCAGCGACGGCAGCGTCGCGGTCGGGGCGGCGTACGACGTGGTCGTGGCGCTCGCCGGCGAGAACGGCACGACGGCCGCCGCGACGAGGTACGCGATCGCCAGGATCAGGACGGCGACGACCGAGATCGTCACGGGCCTCCGGACAGCGGAGCGGGGGCGGCGGACGACACGTGACACGGGAATCGAGCGTACCGGGGGGCGGTACCGGCCGTCTGGGGAACCGCCGGGGTGTGGAGAAGCCGGACCGAGCCTCCCGTCCGGGGGTTCCGGACCATCGACGAGACCGCGGCCGCTACCGGCTGCGTACTCCTGTGCTTACTGCGTCCGCTTCGCCTGCTGGGCGGCGGCGACCGCCCACAGGCCGACGGCGCTCGCCGCGGCCACGTTGAGGGAGTCGACCCCGTGGTGCATCGGGATCCGCACCGTCGTGTCCGCCGACGCGATCGCGGCCGGCGTGAGGCCCTGCCCCTCGGTGCCCATCACGAGCGCGACCCTCTCCGGGACGTCCGCGGCGAACACGTCGAGGTCGACCGAGCGGTCCGTCAACGCCATCGCGGCGAGGTGGAAGCCCTGCGCGCGGAGTTCCTCCCCCGCCTCCGGCCAGTCACCGATGCGGGTCCACGGGACCTGGAGCACCGTCCCCATGCTCACCCGCACGCTCCGGCGGTAGAGCGGGTCGGCGCATCGCGGGCTGACCAGCACGGCGTCCGCACCGAGCCCGGCGACGCTCCGGAACACCGCGCCGACGTTGGTGTGGTCGACGATGTCCTCCAGGACGACGACCAGCCGGGCGTCCCGCACGACGTCGGCGACGCTCGGCAGCTCCGGGCGCTGCATCGACGCGATCGCGCCACGGTGCATCCGGAAGCCGGTGAGCTCCTCGAGCAGGGCGTCGGGGCCGACGAACACCGGACCGTCGTGGTCGGCGACGAGCGGCAGGACGTCCTCGAGCCACTTCTCCTGCACCAGGACGCTGCGGGGAACGTGCCCGGCACGGATCGCCCGCTCGATGACCGTGTTCGACTCGGCGATGTACAGCCCGCCCTCGGGTTCCGAGACCCGGCGGAGCGCGACGTCGGTGAGACGCTGGAAGTCGTCGAGGCGGGGGTCGTCGAGGGTGTCGATGCGGACGGGGTGCACTGGTCTCGTTCCGTGGGAAGTGGCGGGGGCGGTCGGCTGTTGAGGGTACCGTGAACGTGATGGCGACGAGCGACGCGACCGACGGGACACCCGCTGTGATCGACGGCCTGGACGAGGTCGTCGACCTCCTCGCGGGCAAGCGCGTCGCCGTGCTCTCCGGAGCGGGGCTCAGCACCGACTCCGGGATCCCGGACTACCGCGGCGAGGGCCGTCGGGTCCGGAAGCCGATGACCTTCCAGGAGTTCCGCGCCGACCCCGCGAAGCGGCAGCGCTACTGGGCCGGCTCGCACCTCGGGTGGCGCACCTTCGCCGCGGCCCGGCCGAACGCCGGACACCAGGCGCTCGCCGCGCTCGAAGCAGCCGGCGTGGTCTCCGGCGTCATCACGCAGAACGTCGACGGACTCCACCTCCGCGCGGGCTCCCGCCGCGTCGTCGAGATCCACGGATCGATGGACCGCGCGCTCTGCCTGACGTGCGGACAGGTGTTCGCCCGCGCCGACCTCGCCAGGACCATCGACGGGCTGAACCCGTGGATCGACGAGCCCGGATCCGTCCTGCTGCAGCCCGACGGGGACGTCGAGATCACCGAGGTCGACCGGTTCGTCGTGCCGGACTGCTCCGTGTGCGGCGGGATGCTCAAGCCGGACGTGGTGTTCTTCGGCGAGTTCGTGCCCACCGAGAAGTTCAGCGAGTCGGTGTCGATCGTCGCGGACGCGGACGCGCTCCTCGTCGTCGGGTCCTCGTTGACGGTGAACTCCGGCGTGCGGCTCGTCGACCACGCCGCCCGTCGCAAGCACCCCGTCGTCATCGTGAACCGCGGCGACACGCGGAGTGATCGTCGGGCGGCCGTGAAGGTGGACGCGGGGACGACGGAGACGTTGGTCGCGCTCGCGGCGCGGCTCGCGCTGTAATCCGGGCTGCGGCGCGCTCTGCGGCTCGCGCTGCCACTCGCGCTGCGGCTCGCTCTGCCATGATCGAACGGTGACGACCCTCCTCTACCTCGTCCGGCACGGTGAGACCGACTGGAACAAGCAGCGCCGCATCCAGGGCTCGACCGACATCCCCCTCAACGACACCGGGCGGTCCCAGGCCACCGAGACCGCCGGCCTGCTCGCGCGCCGGTCGTTCGACGCCGTCGTGGCATCGCCCCTCGTTCGCGCGTACGAGACCGGGTCGATCATCGCCACGCGGCTCGGGCTCCCGGCGCCGACCACCTACCCGGGCCTCGCCGAGCGGTCCTACGGCGAGGCAGAGGGCCTCACCGACGACGAGGTCCTGGCGAACTACCCGCACGACGACATCCCGGGGCGGGAGTCCCGCGCGGCGCTGCTCGACCGCGTCACGGAGACCCTGGGCGAGATCGCCGTGCGGTACGACGGCGGTGTGATCGTCGTCGCGACCCACGGCGCCGTGATCCGGAGCGTCGTCAACGCCGCAGCCCCCGGCACCGCCGACCGGCACCACACCCCGATCCGGAACGGGTCCGTGCACTCGTTCCGCTGGGACCCGGAGCGCTTCCACGCGGAGCTGGTGCGCTTCGACGACCCGATCGAGGACGTCTCCGAGGCCCCGGGCAAGTACGCCTTCGACTACCAGAACCCCCTCGAGCGCCGGAGCTAGGGGCCGCCGAAGAACCCGCCGAGACCGGTCGCCCCGTCGGGCCGTGCGGCCTTCGCCTGCGCCGTCCGGATCCCCTGCGCGCCGTCGTCGCCCGTGCGCGGCGCCAGCGGGTCGTCGAGCCCCTCGAGCGCCTTCGCCCGCCGGGCTCCGGTGACGGCGAACACGACGCACATCGCAACGAGTCCAGCGAACACGATCAGCAGCGTGGCGAACACGACGGCCCCTCTCCGTTCCTGCCACCGTACCGAGCGTCAGCCAGAGCGGTGCACTCCGTTGCGCGATCGTTGCCCACGGGGCCGCCCATCCAATCGCTCCCCGGACTACGATCCTGTTCACCCAACGGCCCGGACCCGCGCGTGAGGGGGCGACATGACGATGGACGGACCCGGCACGGGCGGCCGCCACCGCGACTGGCCGCCGCGGGACGACGACGACCTCGATCGCGCGTTCGGACCGGACACGGCGTCGGTGCCGGTCCGGACGACGCCGCAGCGCGTGCGCTCGTGGTCGCTGCTCCTCGGCGGGGTCGTCGTGGTCGCCGTGGTCCTCGTCGTCGCGCTCTCGATGATCATCGGCAGCGTGCAGACCGGCGTCGGCGGGATCTTCCCCCGCCCGGACGCCACCCTCGCGAAGTTCACCTCCGAGGCGCGGACCATCGCCGGTGTCGCTGGCACGTCCACCGCCGAGCCGACGAAGACGTCGTTCGCGAGCTACGACGTCACGGCGACCGTCACCGCGACCCCGGGCCTCGTCGACACCGCCCGCGAGGACCTCGTCGACCGCTTGAGTGCCGCCGCCGCGGACACGAGCGGGAACGGCGTGCACGTCTGGGCCGTCGCGGACTTCGGTGACGTCGAGGTCGGGATCTCACCGTCGGACGAACGCACCGAGCAGCGGCTGGCCCTCGCGTGGACGGTCCGGGCGATCCCCGGCGTGCAGGAGGTGCACTGCCTCTGGACGACGGCCGGCGAGAGCCGCTCCGACGAACCGGACGCCCAGGCCGTCACGGTCGAGACGGCCCCGACCGGGGTCGATCAGCACACGGCACAGACGCGCGTCGCCGAAGCCGTGCACAGGGTGTTCCCGGACGCGACGGTCGAGGTCGCCCCCGCGAAGTCCTGACGCTCACGTCGCCGCGAACCCCGGCGACGCGTCAGCCCCGCCGCCCCCGCGCCGCCACCGCACGCTCGACCGCCTGCACGACCTGCTCCGCAGACTCGTCCCACCGGAACCGCCCCGCACGCACGACGGACTCCGTCGACGCAGCGTCCCACCGCGCCTCGAGCCGTCGCACCGCAGCGGCCACCGCGGACGGCGATCCGGGGTCGAAGTACTCCGCCACGTCCGCGCCGATCTCGCGGAAGATCGGGATGTCGCTGACGGCGACGGGCGTGCCGACCCCCATCGCCTCGACGAGCGGGATCCCGAACCCCTCGTCGTACGACGCCGTCACGAGTGCCGTCGCGGAGCGCAGCGCGTCCAGGTACTCCTCGTCCGATGCCCCGTCGTGGAACACCACGGCGCCCGGTCCGGCCAGCGCCGACAGCCGTGCACGATCGGCCTCGGACACCCGCGACATGCAGTGCAGTGTCCAGTCGGCGCCGAGCAGCGGCAGCGCGGCCACCAGCGTCTCGACGTTCTTGTACGGCATGAACGAGCCCATGTACACGAGCGTGCGGGTGCGGCCGTCAGCAGGCGACCGCACGGACGCCGGGTCGGCAGCGTTGTACGCCACGGTCACCGGGCGCTTCGTCAGCCGGTGTGCGGCGATCAGCCCGGCGGTCGTCGCGGACACCGTCACGACCCCGTCCGCACCGTTCAGCAGCATCCGCTGCGGCCACCACGCCAGGTGGAACGCACGCCACCCGAGCCGCAACGGCCACGAGAACTCCCGTGGCGGTGTCCGGTTCCGGTAGTAGATCAGGTCGTGCAGCGTCAGCACGAGCGCGTACGACCGCCCACGCGAGCCCATCGTCTGCATCGGCGAGAACACGGCGTCGAGTCCGAGCCGGTTCACGTGCCGCGCGACGAGCGGCTCCCCCGCGTCGGTGGGCGCCGGGATCCGCTCCCACGGGATGCCGTCCGGCAGCGACTCGAGCTGCCGCTCGTCGTTGACGAGCAGCACGAAGTCGTGCCGGTCCGGCAGGTTCGCCACGATGCCGGCGGTGAACCGGCTGATCCCGTCGTGCCGTCCGATCCGCACGTAGCGGCAGTCGATCCCGATCCGCAGGCGGCTCACGACGTGCGCTCCCCGCCTCGGTCCGGCCGGGAGGCTCGGCTCGCCCTGGCACCGCGCGCCGGCTTGGGCACGGGGTCGGCCATCCGGCGCAGGGTCGCCTCCGCGGCGGCGGCGGGGGTCTCGTAGTGCACCAGGTGCCCGACGTCCGGGATGACGACGAGCTCCGCGTTCCGCAGGCGGTCGGCGAGTGCGCGCTGTTCCGGGACGGCCGTGATGTCGTCACGCTCTGCGGCGATCATGAGCACGGGCACGTCGATGCGGTCGGCGTACTCGGACACGTCGTGCGTGACCGACGTCCGGAAGGCCTCGAGCACGCTCGTGCGGTTCGCGAACGCCGAGAAGTACCGGTCGTGCTGCTCGTGCACCCATCGGCGCATCTCCGGGTCCCGCGACTTGAGCATCGCGATGCTCATCACCCGCACGATCGCGCGGTTGCGGAGGAGCCCGAGCCCGACCGGCCGGGGCAGCGCGGCGCCCGCGCGGTAGTACGCGATGGCGATGCCCGTGCCGACCGCGCGCGGGCCCTGGAGCGCTGGGGCGGCGATCGGGTTCACCAGGACGAGCAGCCGGGTGTCGAGGCCGGCTGCGACCGCTGCCGACACCACGATCGAGCCGAACGAGTGCCCGAGGACCACCGCCGTGCGGTCGAGGCCGACCGCCGCGTGGAACGCACGGAGCCACGCCACGTAGGAGTCGACGTCGGAGACCGCGAGCGGGTCGGAGATGCCGAAGCCGGGCAGGTCGGGGACGATCACCCGGACACCGACCAGGTGCGCCGCGATCGACTCGAGGCCGTGGTGGTCACCGCGGAACCCGTGCACGGCGAGGACCGTCTGCGCGGCGTCGGCGGGGCCGTACTCCCAGTAGTGCGTGGTGCGGCCGTCGACCTCCACGGCTCGGTGCGCGACGGGCGTCGACGCCATCAACGACGAGTACGGGGAGAGGACCGGCGGTTGCATCCGCGCCAGTCTATGGAACGCACTCGGGAGCAGCCGCCTATCGTGTCCGGAGCGGGCCTCCAGCCACGGGTCCGTCGATGACGACGAGGAGCACGGTGACCTTCACAGCCCCGATCCAGCTGCCCGGACTGACGCTCGACCCTCTCTGGTACAAGCGATCCGTCTTCTACGAGTGCATGATCCGGTCGTTCGTCGACTCGAACGGGGACGGCACCGGCGACCTCCAGGGGCTGATCAGTCGCCTCGACTACCTGCAGTGGCTCGGCGTCGACGCACTGTGGCTGCCGCCGTTCTTCAAGTCCCCGCTGCGCGACGGCGGCTACGACATCGCCGACTACAAGGCGATCCTGCCGGAGTTCGGCACGCTCGAGGAGTTCCGCGAGCTCGTCACGAAGTCGCACGAGCGGAACATGCGCATCGTGATCGACATGGTGATCAACCACACCAGCGACCAGCACGAGTGGTTCCAGCAGTCCCGCGAGGACCCGGACGGCCCCTACGGCGACTTCTACGTCTGGCGTGACACCGACGAGCACTACGAGAACATCCGCATCATCTTCGTCGACACCGAGGAGTCGAACTGGACGTTCGACCCGGTTCGTCGGCAGTTCTTCTTCCACCGGTTCTTCTCGCACCAGCCGGACCTCAACTTCGAGAACCCGGCCGTCGTCGAGGCGGTGTACGACGTCGTCCGGCACTGGCTCGACCTCGGTGTCGACGGCCTCCGGCTCGACGCGATCCCGTACCTCTTCGAGTCAGAGGAGGGCAACGGTGAGGGTGAGCCCGAGACGCACGAGTTCATCAAGAAGCTCCGCGCGATGGTCGACGAGGAGTACCCCGGGCGTGTCCTGATCGCCGAGGCGAACCAGTGGCCCCGGGAGACCGCCGCGTTCTTCGGCACCGACGAGGAGCCCGAGTGCCACATGGCGTTCGACTTCCCGGTGATGCCCCGCATCTTCTACTCGCTCCGCGCCCAGCACGCCAAGGAGCTCTCCGCGATCCTCTCCGAGACGCTCGACGTCCCGGAGAGCGCCGCGTGGGGCGTGTTCCTCCGCAACCACGACGAGCTGACGCTCGAGATGGTGAGCGAGGAGTACCGCCAGGCGATGTACGGCTGGTACGGCTACGACCCGCGGATGCGGTCGAACATCGGCATCCGGCGCCGCCTCGCTCCCCTGCTCGACAACTCTCGTGCCGAGCTCGAGCTGATCCACGCGCTGCTGTTCTCGCTGCCCGGGTCGCCGTTCCTGTACTACGGCGACGAGATCGGGATGGGCGACAACATCTGGCTCCCGGACCGCGACGCGTCGCGCACGCCGATGCAGTGGACCCCGGACCGGAACGCCGGCTTCTCCACCGCCGACCCGGGCAAGCTGTTCCTGCCGGTCGTCCAGTCACTCGTGTACAACTACGCGCAGGTCAACGTCGAGGCGCAGCTCGCCCAGTCCCGTTCCCTGCTGCACTGGGTCCGCAACGTGATCCACGTGCGGAAGGCACACCCGGTCTTCGGGATGGGGTCGATCGCGGTGCAGCAGACCGACAACGAGAGCGTCCTGGCGTTCGTCCGCTCGTGGGAGGGCACCGGCACCCAGTTCGGTCCCTCCGCCGAGGACGTCCTCTGCGTGTTCTCGTTCGCGGTCAACGCCACCACGGCGACGATCTCCGCGCCGGAGTTCGCGGGCCGTCCGCTGTACGACCTGTTCGGCGGCAGCTCGTTCCCGTCCTTCGACGAGGAGGGCAACGTCACGCTGACGCTCGGGACGCAGTCGTTCTACTGGCTGCACGTCGGCGCCGCACCGAACGCGTGACGTCCCGCGCGGCGACGGGGTGTGTCGGTGCGTCCGGTTAGCCTGACACCGTGACGTTCACGACAGCACAGCTCGACACGCCGACGCCGGCGCAGGACCTCTCGACCCGGCCCTGGTGGCACGCACTCGGGGTCTTCGACCTCGAGACCACCGGCATCGACGTCGAGACGGCACGGATCGTCACCGCGCACGTCGGCCTGATCGACATGACGGGTCGCAGCATCGTCGAGGGCTCGTGGCTCGCCGACCCCGGTGTGCCGATCCCGGAACAGGCCTCGGCGGTGCACGGCATCAGCACCGAGCGCGCCCAGGCCGAGGGGCGTCCCGCCGGAGAAGTCGTGGCGGAGATCGTCGCCGCGATCGAGGCGGTGTTCGCCCGCGGGATCCCGCTCGTCATCTACAACGCCCCGTACGACCTCACGCTGCTCGACCGGGAAGCCAAGCGGCACGGCATCGCGTCCCCGGTGATCGGCAACGTCGTCGACCCGCTGGTCATCGACAAGGCGCTCGACACCTACCGCAAGGGCAAGCGCACGCTCGAAGCGGCGGCAGAGGTCTACGGCGTCACGCTCTCGGACGCCCACGACGCCGGCGCCGACGCCATCGCTGCCGGCCGTGTGGCGCAGGCCATCGCGGTGAAGTACCCGGACGACCTCACCGTCTCCGCGGAAGAGCTGCACCGCAAGCAGGTCGGCTGGTGCGCAGACCAGGCGGTCTCGTTCCAGGAGTACATGCGCAAGAAGCGCGACCCCTCCTTCACCGCCGACGGCCGCTGGCCCCACCGCACCGCCGACTGAGGCGTCCCCGCATCCGCGGTGTCGAACGGCGCCGCGCAACGGAACCCGGCTCGAACCACGAACGTCCGTGGTTCGACCCGGGTTTGCTTGTGCGACGCCGATCCGCACCGCGGCACGCGCGCGAGCGACCGCGCGAGCGCGCGAGCACGCGCGCGAGCGACCGCGGAACGCGAACGGGCGGCCCTCCCGAAGGAGGACCGCCCGTGGAGCGCGAGGCTGCTTACTTGCTGAAGCCCTTGAAGCGCTGGTTGAACTTCTCGACGCGACCGGCCGAGTCGAGGATGCGCTGCTTGCCCGTGTAGAACGGGTGCGACGCGGACGAGATCTCGACGTCGATCACCGGGTAGGTGGCACCGTCGAGCTCGATGGTCTTGTCGCTGTTCGCGGTCGAACGCGTCAGGAACGTCTCACCGGAAGCCAGGTCGCGGAAGACGATGGCGCGGTACTCGGGGTGGATGGCGGTCTTCATGGAGATTCCTCGGGGGTGGTTGCGGTGTTGAGAGAAGGGGCGGATGCCCCGGAAGTCATTGGCTCACGCCAGCCGTCCACGTTACCAGATGGCAGGCACGATGTGGGGCAGGACTCAGGCTGCGCGCGCCGTGAAGCGCCCGGAGTCCTTCGTCACGGTGAGGTCGATACCGAACGCCTCGGTCAGCGTGGCGTCCGTGAGGACCTCGTCGATGGGGCCGGCGGCCTGGATGTGCCCGTCCGCCAGGATCAGGGCGTGCGTGAAGCCCTCGGGGATCTCCTCGACGTGGTGCGTCACGATGACGATCGCCGGCGAGTCGGAGCTCTTCGCGTAGCCGCCGAGCGTCCGCACGAGGCTCTCGCGCGCGCCGAGGTCGAGCGACGCGGCGGGCTCGTCGAGGAACAGGATCTCGGGGTCGGTCATCACCGCTCGGGCGATCTGCACGCGCTTCTGCTCGCCGTCGCTGAGCTCCCCGAAGGTCCGGTCGGTGAAGGCGCCGAGGCCCCACTCGTCGAGGACCCGCTGGGCGCGGCGCACGTCGAGCTCGTCGTACTCCTCGTTCCAGCGACCCGTGACCGAGTACGCGGCGGTGAGGACGACGTCGATGACCTTCTCGGTCACCGGGATCCGGCGGGCGAGAGCGGTCGACGCGAACCCGATGCGGGGCCGCAGTTCGAACAGGTCGGCGCCGCCGAGCTCGGTCCCGAGCACCTCGACCTCTCCCGAGGTCGGGAAGGACTGCGCACCTGCGACCTGCAGCAGCGTGGTCTTGCCGGCACCGTTCGCACCGAGCACGACCCACCGCTCGTCGTCCTGCACCTCCCACGAGATCCCGTCGAGGATGGTGGCCCCGTTCCGGACCACGGACACGTCTGACAAGCGCACAACCGAGGGCATGCCCCAACCCTACGCGAGCGGACGTGCCGAAACGGGGCACACGCCGAGGGTCACTCCGCGAGCAGTCCCTCGATCTGTCCGAGCGCCAGCAGCATGCCCTCGCGCATCCCCATCTCGAGGAGCTGTTCGAGCTGCTCCGCCGTCGCGAAGTGCGCCGTGTTCGTCATCCTGGTGCGCCCGCCGAGGTCCTCGAGGGTCATCACCATCGTGGTGATCGGCATCGAGGTGTCCGGCTCCCCCGACTCGTCGGCGAACCCGTCCTCGATCGTCAGGGAGCGCGGCGGGTCGACCGCGGTGACGACCCAGTAGCCCGGCGCCTTCGACCCGTCTGGCCCGGTCATGAAGTAGTCGCTCCGGGCTCCCGGTTCGAGCGAGTGCCGCACGAACGTCGCCGGCCAGGTCGGCGGGCCCCACCAGCGCTCGAGCTGCCGAGGGTCCTCCCACACCTGCCAGACGCGTTCGACGGGCGCGTCGAACTCGGCGGTGAAGGTCATGGTGAGTGCGTCGACGTCGTGCGACGCATCGATGGTGGTGCTCATGTGCCGGTCCCCTCGGGGTCGGGTGTGCTCCCTCAGGGAGCGGTGGAGGGTCGACCGGCGGGGTCCTCGTCGCTGAGGAGCTCCGTGATCCGCTCGGCCCGGTGCCGCCACAGGTCCTCGTAGGACCGCAGCAGACGATCGGCACGCTGCACGCCACCGATCTCGCTCGTGACGATCTGCTCCCGCCCACGCCGTTCCTTGCGGACCAGCTCGGCACGCTCGAGCACCGCGACGTGCTTCTGCACGGCCGCGAAGCTCATCGCGTACCCGGCGGCGAGCGAGGACACCGACTGCTCGCGCACGATGACGCGCCGGACGATGTCCCGGCGCGTCGCGTCCGCGAGGGCCGCGAACACGCGGTCCACCGCCTCGGCGTCCATCTCATCACGTACAACCATCGAGTTGTACGTTACGCCGCGCAGGTTCCGTGCGCAACGGCCGGGAGGCCCGGGTGACGTCCGTTGCGGACGTCACCCGGGCCTCCCGTCGGTGCCAGGGCCGTGGTGCGCTCAGCGCGCGGCCAACACCTCGTCGTAGACAGCGCGCGTGCGCGTCGCGATCGCGGCCCACGTGAACTCGGTCTCCACGCGGAGCCGGCCGGCGCGACCCATCAGCTTGGCGAGACCGATGTCGGAAAGCACCTCGTTGAGGGTCGCCGCGAGGTCCGCGACGTACTTGTCGGGGTCGGTCGGCGTGCCGGTGCCGTCGGTGGCCTGGTCGATCGGGACGATCCGACCGGTCAGGCCGTCGGCGACGACCTCGGGGATGCCGCCCGTGCCGGTGCCGACGACGGGGATGCCGCAGGCCATCGCCTCGAGGTTCACGATGCCGAGCGGCTCGTAGATCGACGGGCAGACGAAGACGGTGCCCGAGGAGAGCACGTGCACGATCTCCTGGTGCGCGAGCATCCGGTCGATCCAGACGACGCCGTCGCGCTCCTTCCGGAGGTCCTCGACGAGGCCGGTGACCTCCGCCATGATCTCCGGGGTGTCCGGCGCGCCGGCACACAGGACGATCTGGACCTCGGGCGGGAGCGCCGCGACCGCGCGGAGCAGGTACGGCAGGCCCTTCTGGCGGGTGATGCGGCCGACGAAGACGACGCTCGGGCGCTCCGGGTCGATCCCGAGTGCGCGCACCGCGTCCTCGTTCACGTCGGGCTTCCACTCGTCGACGTCGATGCCGTTGTAGACGACCCGCACCTTCGCCGGGTCGATGGACGGGTACGAGCGGAGGATGTCGGCGCGCATGGCCTTGGACACCGCGATGACGGCGTCGGCCTGCTCGAAGGACTCCCGCTCGAGCCAGCTGGAGAGCCGGTACCCGCCGCCGAGCTGCTCGGCCTTCCACGGGCGGAGCGGCTCGAGGGAGTGCGCCGTGACGACGTGCGGGATGCCCTGCGTCAGCTGCGCGAGACGACCGGCACCGTTGGCATACCAGGTGTGCGAGTGGACGAGGTCGGCACCCTCGGTGTCCGCCGCGATCTGCACGTCGGTGCCGAGCGCCTGGAGCGCGCCGTTGGCGTTCTCGAGCCCCTCGGGGGTGCGGTAGGCCCACACGCCCTCTTCGTCGCGGAACCCACCGAAGGCACGGACGCGCACCTCCGTGTCGGTCCCCGAGCGCAAGGCCGCGGTCAGTTCGGCCACGTGGACGCCAGCACCGCCGTAGACCTCCGGCGGATACTCCCTGGTCAGTAGATCGACTCGCACGCGTTCAACGTAACCGGTTCCCAGTCCGCACGCCTACTGTGAACCACATGCCATCGAAGAAGATATTCGGCATCGTCCTCGCGGGGGGCGAAGGAAAGCGCCTCATGCCGCTGACCGCCGATCGTGCCAAGCCAGCCGTCCCGTTCGGTGGCAACTTCCGCCTCATCGACTTCGCGTTGTCGAACCTGGTCAACTCCGGGCTCAACCGCATCGTCGTGCTGACCCAGTACAAGTCGCACAGCCTCGACCGCCACGTCGCGGAGACCTGGCGCATGGAGGGGCTGCTCGGCTCCTACGTGGCGTCCGTCCCGGCACAGCAGCGGCTCGGCAAGCGCTGGTTCGCCGGCTCGGCCGACGCGATCCTGCAGTCGCTCAACCTGCTCCGCGACGAGCGCCCGGACATCGTCGTCGTCGTCGGCGCCGACCACGTCTACCGGATGGACTTCTCCCAGATGGTCGAGGCGCACATCGCCTCCGGTCGCAGCGCCACCGTCGCGGCGATCCGGCAGCCGATCGGGCTCGCCGACCAGTTCGGTGTCATCCAGGTCGCCGCCGACGACCCGACCAAGATCGACGCGTTCCTCGAGAAGCCGACGGACGCCATCGGGCTGGCCGACTCCCCCGGCGAGATCCTCGCGTCGATGGGCAACTACGTCTTCGACGCCGATGCCCTGGTCGACGCGGTGCTCCGCGACGGGCAGGTCGAGACGTCGAACCACGACATGGGCGGCGACATCGTCCCCGACTTCGTGAACCGCGGCGACGCGGGCGTCTACGACCTCAAGGGCAACGAGGTCCCCGGGTCGAACGACCGCGACAAGTACTACTGGCGCGACGTGGGGACGATCGACTCGTTCTACGACGCCCACATGGACCTGATCGCCCCGGTGCCGGTGTTCAACCTCTACAACACCGACTGGCCGATCTTCAACCAGCAGACGAACCTGCCGCCGGCGAAGTTCGTCCGGGATGCGAACGGGAACACCGGCTCCACCGTGGACTCGATCATCGCGCTCGGCTGCCTGCTCTCCGGGGCCACCGTCGAACGCAGTGTCATCGGGCCGTGGTGCGGGATCGACTCCGGGTCGAAGGTCCTCGACTCGATCGTGTTCGAGCGGGCGTCGATCGGTGCCGGCTCCGTCGTGAACCGGGCGATCCTCGACAAGGACGTGGTGATCGCGCCGGGTGCCCAGGTCGGCATCGACCGCGAAGCCGACGAGGCCCGCGGGTTCACCGTCACCGAGTCCGGGATCACCGTCGTCGGCAAGGGCGTGCGCGTCGAGGCCTGACGGCGCCCGACGCCCGACCGCCCCGACGCTCGACGCTCGACGCTCGACGCTCGACGCACGACGCACGACGCTCGACGCCCGACGTCACAGGAGGCGCGGCACCGTTACCGTTGTGACGTGCCGCGCTTCCTCGTCGTCCTCGATGCCGACTCCACCCTGCTCGAGGACGAGGTCATCGAGCTCCTCGCCGACGCCGCCGGGACCCGACCACAGGTGCAGGCGGTCACGGAGCGCGCCATGCGCGGCGAGATCGACTTCGCCGAGAGCCTCCGGGAGCGTGTCGCGACCCTTGCGGGCCTCCAGGCCGACGTCTTCGCGCGTGCACGGGAGTCGGTCCGTGTGACGCGGGGCGCGGCGGAACTGGTCCGCGGCGTGCACGCGGCCGGTGGCACCGTCGGGGTCGTGTCCGGCGGGTTCCACGAGGTGCTCGACCCGTTCGCGGCGTCGCTCGGGCTGGACCACTGCCAGGCGAACCGGCTCGAGGTCGCCGACGGCGTGCTGACCGGGCGGGTGCTCGGCGACGTCGTGGACGCGCACGCGAAGGCCGCGGCGCTCCGGGCGTGGGCATCCACGGACGGCGTGCCGCTCACGCGGACGGTCGCGATCGGCGACGGGGCGAACGACCTGGAGATGATGCGGGTCGCCGCGCTGTCGGTGGCGTTCGACGCGAAGCCGCGCGTGCGGGAGTCCGCCGACGTCGTCGTGGTGGACCGGGACCTGTCCCCGGTGCTCGCGGCGCTCGGCCTGCGCGGCTGACGCGCGCCGCGGCCGCGCTCGCACAGGAGACCGGCGGCCCCGGCAGGCCGGCGGCGGCGCGCTGGCGTCTAGTGGCCCATCCCGAGGCCGCCGTCGACGGGGATGACCGCGCCGGAGACGTACCCGGCTCCGTCGCTCGCCAGGAACAGCGTGGCGTCCGCGACGTCGTCCACGGTGCCGTAGCGCCCGGCCGGGATCTGCTTCTTGAACTCGGCCTGCAGTTCCTCCGGGAGCGCGGCCGTCATGTCGGTCTGGATGAACCCGGGCGCGACGACGTTCGCCGTGATGCCGCGGGACCCGAGCTCGCGCGTGATCGACCGCGCCATGCCGACGAGTGCCGCCTTGGACGAGGCGTAGTTGACCTGGCCGACCTGGCCGTAGGCGCCGACGACGCTCGACATCAGCACGATGCGGCCGAACTTCGCGCGCATCATGCCCTTGGTCGCCCGCTTGACCACGCGGAAGGTCCCCGTGAGGTTCGTGTCGATGACGCTCGTGAAGTCCTCCTCGCTCATGCGGAGGAGCAACCCGTCGTTCGTGATGCCGGCGTTCGCGACGAGGACCTCGATCGGGCCGAGCTCGGCCTCCACCCGGGTGAACGCCGCGTCGACCGAGGCCGAGTCCGTGATGTCCGCCTGCACCGTGAGCGCACCATCGGGTCCGCCGTCGCCGCTCCGTGAGGTGACGGCGACACGGTGCCCGGCCTCGATGAAGCGCGTCGCCAGCGCGTGGCCGATGCCGCGGTTGCCGCCGGTGATGAGGACGGTACGGGGGGTGGTCATGGTGGCTCCGTTCGGTGGGTGCTCGCGGGCGCGCGGGAGGGACCGCAGCCCCGACACGCCCGCACGAGCCTACCGGTGCGGACGCGGACCGGATGATGCGGCCAAGTGTCGGTGGGCGGGCTTAGGCTTGGGACAGGGAAGACGGAGATCGAAACGCATGAAGACGACGCGACACATGACGCGACGCACGACGCAGGCCATCACGGCCCTTCCGGAGACACCGCAGATCGACCGGAAGCACCGTCTGTCGCGGTACATCTGGCAGATGGCGGTGCGCGTGATCCTCTTCGTCGGGGCCGTCCTCGTCTACACGGTCTGGCACAGCCCCTGGCTCGCCCTCATCCCGATCGTCCTCGCTGGCATCATCCCGTGGATCGCGGTCGTCATCGCGAACGCCGGCAGCCACACCGAGTCCGACTACGTCGCACCGGCCGGGGCCGTGGTGCGCGCGGCCGACTACGACCCGCGACTCCGCGAACAGCAGGAAGACGCCCGCGCGCAGGCCTACCGCGACGAGCAGGAGCGTCTCCGTCAGGGCGCGCAGCACGCGCAGGAAGAATGGCAGCGCAACGGCGACCGCTCCCGCGTCTGGGGGCACCGCTGATGGGCGCCACCTTCGACCTCGTCACCGAGCCGGGCTCGACGCCCGTCTGCTCCCGTGCCGGGTGTTCCACTTCGGCCAGCTGGCGCGTCAACTGGCGGAACCCCCGCATCCACGCGATCGACCGCGTGAAGATCTGGGCCGCCTGCGACGAGCACCGCGACTTCCTCGCCGGGTACCTCCGCTCCCGGACGTTCCCGGTCCGCGTGACCGGCATCGACGAGGACGTCGACCACCTCGACGACGCCAAGCAGCACGACGACACACCGAAGAACGACGTCGGTGAGCGGCGCGCGGCGAACGAGCGATGAGCGAGTTCGACCCACGCTCCCGCTACGGCCGACGCCACGCGGAACGGCTCCGACGCGCCGCTGACGAAGCCCGTCGTGCGGTGCCGGTCGACCAGCTCCCCGAACGCGCCCCGGACGATCCGTTCGTCGGGTGGGGCTTCGTCCGCAGCCGCCGCTGGCTCGGGTACTTCGCGATCGCCGTCGCGTTCGCGATCGTCTGCGCGCTGTTCGGCATGTGGCAGTGGGACCGCCGGAACGAAGCCGTGCGGGAGAACCTCCAGGTCTCGCAGAACTACGACCACACCACGGTCGCCATCGACCAGGCGCTCCCCCGTGCCTCGAGCTGGAACGACGACCAGACCTGGCTCCGCGTCAGCGTCACCGGCCGGTACGACACCGACGACCAGCTCCTCGTCCGGAACCGCGTCCACAACGGGCAGCCCGGCTTCGAAGTCCTGACGCCCCTCGTCACCGCCGACGGCCGCGCCTTCGTCGTCGACCGCGGCTGGGTGCCGACCGGCAACCGGCAGGACGCACCGGACAGCATCCCCGCGCCGCCCTCCGGCCAGGTCACGGTCATCGCCCGGCTGCAGCAGACCGAACCGCGGATCCCCGGCCGCACCGACCCCGCACACACCGACCAGGTGCAGTCGGTCACGCTCAGCGACGTCGCGAAGAAGGTCGACCCCCCGATCTGGACCGGCGCCTACGGACAGCTCGCGTCCGAGAGCCCGGCCCCGACCCAAGCTCGGCCGCTCGGCTGGGACCGCCCGAGCGCGGACACCGGGCTGCACCTGAGCTACTTCATCCAGTGGTTCATGTTCGCCGCAGGAGGCTTCGGGTTCCTGACGTACCTGATGGTGCAGGAGTACCGGAACCTCAACCAGGACGATCCGGAAGAACGCGAGCGCGCCCTCGAGCGGCAGCGCCGGAAGGACGCCCGCCCGAAGACGGACGCCGACATCGAGGACGAGCTCCTCGAGTCCACACGTCGGCGCTGACGTCCCGCCAGCGCGTCTCCGGTGCCCGCAACGGCCTGGAGGCTCGTGGCGGTGCCGCCACGAGCCTCCAGGCCGATCCGGGGTCGCCCCCGGCGACTAGGCGAGCTCGATGAGCTCGGCGTAGTCCTTGTTCCAGTGGTCCTCGGTGCCGTCCGGCAGCAGCAGCACACGCTCGGGGTTGAGCGCCTCGACCGCTCCGGTGTCGTGGGAGACGAGGACGACGGCCCCCTCGAAGCCGGCCAGCGCGTTGAGGATCTCCTCGCGCGACGCCGGGTCCAGGTTGTTCGTGGGCTCGTCGAGCAGCAGCACGTTCGCACCGGAGACCACGATCATCGCGAGCGAGAGCCGGGTCTTCTCACCGCCGGAGAGCACGCCGGCCTTCTTGTAGCCGTCGTCGCCCGTGAACAGGAACGACCCGAGGACACGACGGGCCTCGGTCTCGTTGAGGTCGGTCGAGGCCGAGACCATGTTCTCGATCACCGTGCGGTTCACGTCGATGTTCTCGTGCTCCTGCGCGTAGTACCCGATGCGCAGGCCGTGACCCGGGAGGATCTCGCCGGTGTCCGGCTTGTCCGCACCCGCGAGGATGCGGAGCAGCGTCGTCTTGCCGGCACCGTTGAACCCGAGGATGACCACGCGGGAACCACGGTCGATCGCCAGGTCGACGCCCGCGAAGATCTCGAGCGACCCGTAGGACTTCGACAGCCCCTCGGCCATGAGGGGCGTGCGGCCGCACGGCGCCGGCGTCGGGAACCGGATCTTCGCGACCCGGTCGGCGACGCGCTCGTCCTCGAGGCCCGCGAGCAGCTTGTCCGCCCGCGCGACCATCTGGTGCGCCGCAGCCGCCTTCGACGCCTTCGCGCCGAACCGAGCGGCCTGGTCCTTCAGCGTGGCGGCCTTCTTCTCGGCGCCCGCACGCTCCTTGCGGCGGCGCTCCTCGTCGGCGACGCGCTGCCGCTGGTACAGCTTCCAGCCCATGTTGTAGACGTCGATGGTCTGGCGGTTGGCGTCCAGGTAGAACACCCGGTTGACGACCTCGTCGACGAGCTCGACGTCGTGGGAGATCACGATGACGCCGCCGGGGTAGGTCTTCAGGTGCTCGCGGAGCCACACGACGCTGTCGGCGTCGAGGTGGTTCGTCGGCTCGTCGAGGATCATCGTCTCGGCGTCCGAGAACAGGATCCGCGCGAGCTCGATGCGACGACGCTGACCACCGGAGAGCGTCTTCAGCTGCTGGTCGAGGATCCGGTCCGGCAGCTTGAGGTTCGACGCGATCGACGCGGCCTCTGCCTCGGCCGCGTAGCCGCCGAGGGCGTTGAACTGGTCGTCGAGACGGGAGTACCGGCGCATCGCCTTGTCGGCGACGGTGGGGTCCTCACTCGCCATGTCGAGCGTGGCCTGCCGGATGCCCTCCACGAGCTCGCCCAGGCCGCGGGCGTCGAGGATGCGCTTGCGGGCGGTGTCCTCCGGGTTGCCGGAACGCGGGTCCTGCGGCAGGTAGCCGATCTCCCCGGTGCGCTCGATCTTGCCGTCGGTCGGCGGCTGCTCCCCCGCGAGGGCCTTGGTCATGGTGGTCTTCCCCGCGCCGTTCCGGCCGACGAGACCGATCTTGTCGCCCTTCTCCACTCGGAAGGACACGTTCTCCATCAGGAGGCGAGCCCCGACGCGGATCTCGAGGTCGTGCACGGCAAGCACAGTGGAAGTCCAATCAGTTGGTGGTTTTGCACAACGACGTGTGCAGGAGGTACACCGCTACGCTGACGGGACCGATGGTCCCGAACGGGACCAGCAGTCCATTCTAGGAGAATCCATGACGAACGCCACCGGGTTCGCTCCCCGCGCAGTCCTCGCCGACCGTCTGCGGACGCAGGGGCTCGCCACGAACGCCGCCCTCGTCGCGGGTGGTGCCCTGTTCACCGCCGCCATGGCCCAGGTCGAGGTGCCGATGTGGCCCGTGCCGATCACCGGCCAGACGCTCGCGGTCGTCCTCGTCGGCGCGACGCTCGGAGCACGCCGTGGCGTCCTCTCGATGCTCGTGTACGCGATCGCCGGCCTCGCCGGAGCGCCGTTCTTCGCCGACATGACCGGCGGCATCCACGCCCTCGCCGTCCCGAGCTTCGGGTACGTCATCGGCTTCGTCCCCGCCGCCGGGGTCATCGGCTGGCTCGCGCGCCGCAACTGGGACCGCAAGGTCGGCCGGGCCGCGCTGGCCTTCACGCTCGCGAGCGCGATCCCCTTCGTGACCGGCCTGCCCTACCTGGCCGTCGTCCTCGGCACGCTCGGCGCGCCGAACGACCTGCAGTCGGTGCTCGCCGCCGGCCTGTACCCGTTCATCGCGGGCGGCCTCGTGAAGGCGCTCATCGCCGCGGGCATCGTCCCGCTCGCCTGGAAGGCGCTCGGCCGCCGCTGACACGCCCAGCGCGTCGCCCCCGGCGCGTGGTGCGCACACGACAGACGGGAGGCCCGGTGCCAGCTGGCACCGGGCCTCCCGTCTGTGCAGGTGGTGGCGACTAGATCGAGAAGCCGAGCGCGCGCATCATCTCGCGACCGTCGTCGGTGATCCGGTCCGGACCCCACGGCGGCATCCAGACCCAGTTGATGCGGAACGCGTCGACGATGCCGTCGAGCGCGTTCGCGGTGTCGCCCTCGATGACGTCGGTCAGCGGGCAGCCGGCACTGGTCAGCGTCATGCTGATGATGAGCGCCGATGCCTCGTCGTCCCAGGCCAGGTCGTAGATGAGCCCGAGGTCGACGATGTTCACGCCGAGCTCCGGGTCCTGGACCTCCTTCAGGCCCTCGACGACCTCGTCGAACTTCTCCGGTGCGAGTGTGGTGATCATCAGTTCCCCGCGGCGGCGGCTGCGGCCTGCACGTAGCGGTCGTAGCCCTCGTTCTCGAGTCGGTCGGCGAGCTCCGGACCGCCCTGCTCGGCGACCTTGCCCGCGACGAACACGTGCACGAAGTCCGGCTTGATGTAGCGGAGGATGCGCGTGTAGTGCGTGATGAGCAGCACGCCGAGGCCGGTCGCGGCCTTGGCGCGGTTGACGCCCTCGGACACGATCTTCAGCGCGTCGACGTCGAGGCCGGAGTCGGTCTCGTCGAGGACGGCGAACTTCGGCTTGAGGAGCTCGAGCTGCATGATCTCGTGGCGCTTCTTCTCGCCGCCGGAGAAGCCCTCGTTGACGTTGCGCTCGGCGAAGGACGAGTCCATCTTGAGGTCGGCCATCGAGGTGCGGAGGTCCTTGACCCAGCCGCGGAGCGCCGGTGCCTCGCCGTCGATCGCGGTCTTCGCGGTGCGGAGGAAGTTCGACACGGTGACGCCCGGGATCTCGACCGGGTACTGCATGGCGAGGAACATGCCGGCGCGGGCACGCTCGTCGACGCTCATGTCGAGGACGTTCTGCCCGTCGAGGGTGATCGAGCCACCGACGACGTGGTAGCGGGGGTGCCCGGCGATCGTGTAAGCGAGGGTGGACTTGCCCGACCCGTTCGGCCCCATGATCGCGTGGATCTCACCCTCGTTGATGGTGAGGTCGACGCCCTTGAGGATCTCCTTGACACCCTGGTCGGTGTCGATCGAGACCTTGAGGTCGCGGATTTCGAGAGTGGACATTGCGTTCCTTCGGTTGCAGCTGTGGTGCGGCGTCAGCCGCGGGAAGTGTGTGGAGGGGGTCTCAGTCGACCGGCACGGGGTCGTGCACGTCGACGTAGACCTCGCCGTCACGGACCTCGACCCGGAAGACCGGGACGGGCTCGTAGGCGGGGAAGTTCTGCGGCTTGCCGGTGGTCAGCGAGAAGCGGGAGCCGTGGGCCCAGCACTCGAGCGAGTCGCCCTCGACGAAGCCCTCCGCCAGGGAGATGTCCCCGTGCGTGCAGGTGTCCCCGATGGCGTGCACGGTGCCGGCGGAGTCCTTGACGATCGCCACCGCGGTGCCGTCGACGACGACGCGCATCGGGGTGTCCACCGCGATGTCGTCCTCGGCGCAGACCTTCTCGGCCATCAGACCGCCGTCTCGGTCTGCGCGGCGGCCGACTGCGCGGTCGCCCCTTCGGCGTTCGCCGGTTCGGCGTTCGCCGGTTCTGCCAGCACGGTGCGGCCTTCGAGGAGCTCCTGCTCGACCGCGGCGATGAGCCGTTCCTCGAGCTCGGGCGCCCCGATCTTCTGGATGACCTCGACGAGGAAGCCGAGCACGACGAGACGACGTGCTTCTTCCTCGGGGATGCCGCGGGCCTGCAGGTAGAACAGCTGCTCGTCGTCGAAGCGACCGGTGGCACTCGCGTGTCCGGCGCCCTCGATGTTGCCCGTCTCGATCTCGAGGTTCGGGATGCTGTCCGCGCGGGTGCCGTCGGTGAGGACCAGGTTGCGGTTCTGCTCGTACGAGTCGGTGCCGTCGCCGGCGCGGCCGATGAGCACGTCGCCGATCCAGACGGTGTGCGCCCCCTGGCCCTGCAGTGCGCCCTTGTAGTTGACCCGACCGCGCGTGTTCGGCGCGTCGTGGTTCACGTAGACCTGCTGCTCGATGTACTGGCCGGCGTCGGCGAAGTACACGCCGTACATCTCGGTGTCCGCGCCCTGCTTCGCGAGGTGCGTCGACGGGTTCACGCGGACGACGTCGCCGCCGAGCGAGACCACGACGTGCTTGAGGAAGGCGTCGCGGTTGACCTCGGCGAAGTGCGTCGAGACGTGCACGGCGTCGTCGGCCCAGTCCTGCAGCGACACGACCGTCAGGCGGGCGTTGTCGCCGACGACGATCTCGACGTTCTCGCTGAGGAGCGCCGAGCCGCGGTTGTCGATGACGACGATTCCCTGGGCGTTCGGCTCCGCCGTGATGACGGTGTGCGCGGCGCGGGGCTGCGAGCCGAAGTCCGACCGGGTGATCGTGATGGACTCGTACGCGTCGGTGGCCTTGATCGTGACGGCGAGGACGGCGTCACGGGCGGTCCAGGCGGCGGCCGCCGCACGGTCCTCCGGCAGGCCGGCGGTGCCGACGCGGGGGTCGTCGCTGCGACCCCACTCGACGTCGGCGCCGTCGGTCTCGGTCGCGAGGAACGGGTACGCGGAGCCGTCGAGGCCGCCCGCGAGGAGCGGGGCGAGCTTGTCCAGCGGTGCGAACTTCCAGTTGACCTCTCGGCCGGTGACCGTGGCGTACGCCTCGATGTCGCCGGACTGCGGGCGGTCCGAGCGGGTCTGCACCGGGATCTTGGTGTCCCAGCCGCCGTCGGAGTGCGCCTTCGCGCCGTGCTGTTCTGAACCAGCACTGTGCGCACTACCCGTGGGAGCTGCTGCTGCGGGCTCGATTGGCTGGTCGATGCGGGGTGTCGGGGTGGAACTGGACATCTAGCCGACGGATCCTTCCATGCTCATCTCGATGAGCTTGTTGAGTTCGAGCGCGTACTCCATCGGGAGCTCACGGGCGATGGGCTCGATGAAGCCACGGACGATCATCGCCATCGCCTCGTCCTCGGGCATGCCGCGGGACATCAGGTAGAAGAGCTGCTCCTCGCTGACGCGGGAGACGGTCGCTTCGTGGCCGAGCTGGACGTCGTCGACGCGGATGTCGATCGCCGGGTACGTGTCCGAGCGGCTGATCGTGTCGACGAGCAGCGCGTCGCAGCGGACCGTGTTGGCGGCGTGGTGCGCGTTCGGGTCGACCCGGACCTCACCGCGGTACCCGGCACGGCCACCGCCGCGGGCGATCGACTTCGAGACGATCGAGGACGTCGTGTACGGCGCCATGTGGATCATCTTCGCGCCGGCGTCCTGGTGCTGGCCGGGACCGGCGAACGCGACGGAGAGGGTCTCGCCCTTGGCGTGCTCACCGGCGAGGTAGATCGACGGGTACTTCATCGTCACCTTCGAGCCGATGTTGCCGTCGATCCACTCCATCGTCGCGCCTTCGTGCGCGATCGCACGCTTGGTGACGAGGTTGTAGACGTTGTTCGACCAGTTCTGGATCGTCGTGTAGCGAACGCGGGCGTTCTTCTTCACGATGATCTCGACGACGGCCGAGTGCAGGGAGTCCGACTTGTAGATCGGGGCGGTGCAGCCCTCGATGTAGTGCACGTAGGAGTCTTCGTCCGCGATGATCAGCGTCCGCTCGAACTGGCCCATGTTCTCGGTGTTGATCCGGAAGTAGGCCTGGAGCGGGATCTCGACGTGCACGCCCTTCGGGACGTAGACGAACGAGCCGCCGGACCAGACGGCCGTGTTCAGCGCGGCGAACTTGTTGTCACCGGCCGGGATGACGGTGCCGAAGTACTCCTGGAAGAGCTCCGGGTGCTCACGGAGCGCGGTGTCCGTGTCCATGAAGATGACGCCCTGCTGCTCCAGGTCTTCACGGATCTGGTGGTAGACCACCTCGGACTCGTACTGCGCGGCGACACCGGCGACGAGACGCTGGCGCTCCGCCTCCGGGATGCCGAGCTTCTCGTACGTGGCGCGGATGTCCTCGGGGAGGTCTTCCCACGACTGCGCCTGCTTCTCCGTGGAGCGCACGAAGTACTTGATGTTGTCGAAGTCGATGCCCGTCAGGTCGGCACCCCACGTCGGCATCGGCTTGCGGTCGAAGAGCTGCAGGCCCTTGAGCCGGTTCTTCAGCATCCACGCCGGCTCGTTCTTGAGGTTCGAGATGTCGGTGACGACCTCGTCCGAGATGCCACGACGGGCGGAGGCGCCGGCCGAGTCGGAGTCGGACCAGCCGAACTCGTATTGGCCGAGCCCCTCGAGCTCGGGACGGTCGATGAGCACGTCGGACATGGTCTCCTCGTTTCCTTCTCGCGGCAGCTTCTCGAGTGGCAACCAGCGGCTGCTGGACACCATTCCATCCCAGACCGCCGACACGATGGTGCTGTGCACGGCGGACTCGGTGTTGCTGCGTCGCAACGTCGATGGTTCCACGCAGCCCTGAGTGTGCGCATCCGGGGTGATCGGCGATCACGGCTCGTTCGGAGCCGGCGCCTGCCTAGACTTGACTGCTGCTGAACCCTCGAATCCTACAGGTTCGCTGCACGGAACAACAGGAAGGCACCACCCTCGTGACTCGCGTCGGATCCCCCGTCGACCAGGACACCCGCACCCGGTGGTGGTCCCTTCCGCGTGTCGTGGACCCCCGTGTCGTCGTGCTCGCCTGGGCCTCCTTCGTGGTCGAGGTCGTCCTCATCGGCACCGGTGGCCTCGTCCGCCTGACCGCGTCGGGCCTCGGATGCCCGACCTGGCCGCGCTGCACCGCGGATTCGCTCGTGTCGACGCCGGAGATGGGCGTCCACGGGATCATCGAGTTCGGCAACCGTCTGCTCACCTTCGTGCTCGTCATCGTCGCGATCGCGATGTTCCTGCTGGTCGTCCGGATGCGCCGTACGCGCCCGGAGCTGTTCTGGCTGGCGTTCGCCCAGGGCGCAGCGATCCCGGTCCAGGCGGTCATCGGCGGCCTGAGCGTCCTCACGAACCTGAACCCCTACGTCGTCGGCCTGCACTTCGTCGTGTCGACCGCACTCGTGGCCATCACCGCCACGCTGGTCTACCGCGCGGTGAACGGCCCCCGGACCGCGCCGCGTCTCGTGCCGAACTGGTACGTCGGCGTGGTCCGCGGCACCATCGCCGCGACGGTCGTCACCGTGCTCATCGGCATCCTCACTACGGGCAGCGGTCCGCACGCCGGCGCCGACGCGGCCGTCGACGGCGGGCGTCTGCACCGCACGGGCCTCGACCCGGCGATCCTGCAGCACGTGCACGCCGTCCCGGCGTACGTCCTCTTCGCGCTGACCCTCGTGCTCGTCGTCGGCGCCGTCCGCCTGCGCCTGTCGAGCCGGTGGGCGCTGGTGCTCCTGATCGTCGAGTTCGTCCAGATCGCGGTCGGACTCACCCAGGCGCGCACCGCCCTGCCCGTCGGTCTGGTCGGCACGCACATGGTGCTCGCCGGGCTGCTCGTCGGCGCGGTCACCGCGGTGACGCTCTCCACCCGCGCGTCCGGCGGTCCCCAGGCCGTCCGGGAGCCGCTCCCCCGCTAGCGCTCGGCGCCGCCCGCACCGTGCCGGCCGCACGGCCGCCTCCGCTCGCGGCTCGTTCGACACCGCACGCGTCGATCGACTGGCGCCGTGTCGAACCATGCAGACGGATCAGGTGCGTCCGCATCCTTCGACACGGCACGCGTCGATCGACTGGCGCCGTGTCGGAATCCGCCTGCGATGCGGGGCGGCGCGCGCGGCGCAGGCACGACGCCGGGGCCGCCTCGTGCACGGGGCCGGCCACCCTCGGGACGCGAGGCCCGGTGCGGGCCCGCCACGAGCCTCCAGGCCGGTGGGTGCCGCGCCCACTGCACGCCGCGGCTGGCGGCGTCGGGCGCGACTCGGAACGACGCCGCCGCTGTCGTACGACAGCGCACTCGTCGCTGCACCGCGCCCGCAACGGCCGGCGCATCCAGAGAACGACATGGTCGCTGTCGTACGACAGCGACCATGTCGTTCCGGGTCGGTACCCGCCCGCCCGCGCCCCCTAGAAGGTGAAGACCTGCGGGAGCAGCGGGTCGATGCCCACGGCGATGAAGAGCAGCGTCAGGTACGTGATCGAGCTGTGGAACACGCGCATCGGGTGGACGTGCTCGACGTGCTGGATCGCCCGGTTGTACAGCTTGTGCGACTCGACGACGAACCAGATCCCGCCGGCCAGCGCGACGACCGTGTACAGCGGCCCCATGTGCGCGACCGGGATCAGGAGCAGCGAGCAGACGAGCGTCGCCCACGCGTAGAGGATGACCTGGAGCCCGACGACGGTGCGGCCCCGGACGACGGCGAGCATCGGCACGTCGGCGGCGTCGTAGTCGTCGCGGTACTTCATCGACAGCGGCCAGTAGTGCGGCGGCGTCCAGAGGAAGATCACCATGAAGAGGATGACCGGCGCCCAGGTGAGCGAGCCGGTGACCGCTGCCCAGCCGATGAGCACGGGCATGCAGCCCGCGGAGCCGCCCCAGACGATGTTCTGCGGGGTGCGGCGCTTCAGCCACAGCGTGTACAGGAAGACGTAGATCAGGATCGCGGCGACGCTCAGCGCGGCGGCGAGCCAGTTCACCAGGAAGCCGAGGACCGCGGTCGACCCGATGCCGAGCACCCACGAGAAGACGAGGGCTTCGCGGTCGGAGAGCTCACCGGTGACGAGCGGCCGCGTGCTCGTCCGCTTCATGAGGCGGTCGATGTCGCGGTCGATGTAGCAGTTGAACGCCGACGCGGACCCGGCGGACATCGCGCCGCCGAGCAGCGTCCAGAGGACCAGCCAGAGGTCGGGCACCCCGCGCTCGGCGAGGAACATCGTCGGTGCGGTGGTCACGAGCAGCAGCTCCATGACCCGCGGCTTCGTCAGCGAGACGTACGCTCGGACCTTGCGGGACAGCGTCGAGCGACGCTCGGTGTCTGGCCTGGTCACGGTGGCAGTCGGCAAGGGGACCCTCAGTCTGTTCGCTTCAGCTCGCACACTCGGTGGACGACGTCGTCGGCGTCCGGGCATGCGCTGACCCGGAATGTCCACGGGTCCCGGACAGTTTACGCGATGGAAGCGCCGCGATGATGCCCCGCTCCACCCGAATCGCCCCGGAGCGCCCGACACGCCCGGGTCCCGGCACCGGCGCGTCCGTGCGTAGTGAGATCGCCGCGTCACCTGGACGCCTTCTGAGTGGCGGGTCACTATGCTGGAGAGGCCTCCCGCAGTGTGCCCCGAAGACGCCGGCCTCGACGAAGCCGGTCGGCCGCCGTTGATCGGCGACTGGACAGGGCCCCGGGTGGCAACCATGTCCGTGCGATGGCACGAGCCCTCGCACATGTCGCATCAAGAAGGGTCAACATCCAAGTGGCTGAATTCACCTGGGACGCCATCGACAGGAAGGCCGTCGACACGGCCCGCGTACTCGCCGCCGATTCGGTCGAGGCCGCCGGCAACGGTCACCCCGGCACCGCGATGAGCCTCGCCCCGCTCGCACACCTCCTCTTCCAGAAGGTGATGCACCGCGACCCGAGCGACTCCACGTGGATCGGCCGTGACCGCTTCATCCTCTCCGCCGGTCACGCATCGATCCTCCAGTACGTGCAGTTCTACCTGCACGGCTACGGCCTCGAGATCGAGGACCTCCAGCACCTCCGCAAGTGGGGCTCGAAGACGCCGGGTCACCCGGAGTACGGCCACACCGACGGTGTCGAGATCACGACCGGCCCGCTCGGCCAGGGCCTCGCGTCCTCGGTCGGCTTCGCCTACGCCCAGCGCTTCGAGCGCGGTCTGTTCGACCCGGAGACCCCGGCCGGCCAGTCGGCGTTCGACCACTTCACCTACGTGATCGCCGGCGACGGTGACATGCAGGAAGGCGTCACGAACGAAGCCGGTTCCCTCGCGGGTCGCCAGCAGCTCGGCAACCTCATCGCGTTCTACGACTCGAACCAGATCTCGATCGAGGACAACACCGACATCGCCTTCTCGGAGAGCGTCCCCGAGCGCTACGAGGCGCTCGGCTGGCACGTCCAGATCGTCGACTGGAAGAAGACCGGCGAGTACTCCGAGGACGTCGAGGAGCTCTACGCCGCGATCGAGACCGCCAAGCAGGTCACCGACAAGCCGTCGCTCATCGTCCTCAAGACGATCATCGGCTGGCCGTCGCCGACCAAGCAGAACTCGGGCAAGATCCACGGTTCGGCGCTCGGCGCCGAGGAGATCAAGGGCCTCAAGGAGGTCCTCGGCTTCGACACCGAGAAGACCTTCGAGGTCGCCCCCGAGGTGCTCGAGTACACCCGCGGTGCCGTGGCCAAGGGCCAGGCGCAGCACGCCGAGTGGCAGAAGACCTTCGACGCGTGGGCCGCGGCCAACGCCGACAAGAAGGCCCTCTTCGACCGCATGCAGGCCAAGGAGCTCCCCGAGGGCCTCGAGGCAGCGCTCCCGGTGTTCGGCACCGAGAAGGCCGTCTCGACCCGCGCCGCTTCCGGCAAGGTCATCAACGCCATCGCGCCGCTGATGCCCGAGTTCTGGGGCGGTTCGGCGGACCTCGCCGAGTCGAACCTCACCACGATCGAGGGCGCGAAGTCCTTCGGTCCGGCCGAGGCGTCGACGTCGACCTGGAGCACCGACCCGTTCGGTCGCGTGCTGCACTTCGGCATCCGCGAGCACGCCATGGGCTCGATCCTCAACGGCATCGTCCTGCACGGGAACACCCGCCCCTTCGGTGGCACGTTCCTCATCTTCAGCGACTACATGCGTCCGGCGGTCCGTCTCGCCGCGCTCATGAAGGCGCCGGCGACGTACGTCTGGACCCACGACTCCATCGCCCTCGGCGAGGACGGCCCGACGCACCAGCCGATCGAGCAGCTCACCGCCCTCCGCGCGATCCCGGGTCTCGACGTCGTCCGTCCGGCCGACGCCAACGAGGTCGCGTACGCGTGGCTGACGATCCTCTCCCACACGGACCGCCCGGCCGGTCTGGCGCTCAGCCGTCAGAACCTCCCGGTGTTCGAGCGTGGCGAGGGCGACGCCTCCGGTGAGACGTTCGCGTCCGCCAAGAACGTCGCGAAGGGCGCTTACGTGCTCGCCGAGGCGCCGAACGGCACCCCGGACGTCATCCTCATCGGCTCCGGCTCCGAGGTCCAGATCGCACTCGACGCGCGCGAACAGCTGAAGAGCGAGGGCGTCAACGCCCGCGTCGTCTCGGCCCCGTCGCTCGAGTGGTTCTTCCAGCAGGACGAGGCCTACCGCGAGTCGGTGCTCCCCTCCTCGATCAAGGCCCGCGTCTCGGTCGAGGCCGGGATCGGCATGAGCTGGCGCGACATCGTCGGCGACGCCGGCCGCAGCGTCTCCATCGAGCACTTCGGTGCCTCGGCGGACTACCAGACGCTCTACAACGAGTTCGGCTTCACCACCGAGCACGTCCTCGCCGCGGCGAAGGAAACCATCGCAGCAGCATCCTGAGTGATGAGGGCCGGGTCCGTCACACGGATCCGGCCCTCCTGACGGGAGGCCCGGCGCGGCCCCGCACCGTGCCTCCCGTCCTCAGGTGGCCGCCCACAGACCCCGACTCACCAAGTCGACGAAAGAAGAGAAACACATGGCTGACACCACCCCCACCGCCGCGCTCTCCGCGGTCGGCGTGAGCATCTGGCTCGACGACCTGTCCCGCGAGCTGCTCGAGACCGGCCGTCTCGAGAACCTCATCAAGGACCGCAACGTCGTCGGCGTGACCACGAACCCGACGATCTTCGCCTCGGCCCTCGCCAAGGGCGAGCGCTACGACGCGCAGGTCAAGGAGCTCGCCGCTGCTGGCACCGACGTGACCGACGCGATCTTCGAGATCACCACCCAGGACGTCGCGAACGCGTCCGACGTCTTCAAGACGATCTACGACGAGACCAAGGGCTTCGACGGCCGCGTCTCGATCGAGGTCGAGCCGGGCCTCGCCCACGAGACCGCGAAGACCATCGAGCAGGCCAAGTTCCTGTTCGACAAGGTCGGCCGCGAGAACGTCCTCATCAAGATCCCGGCGACCCTCGAGGGCCTCGAGGCCATCACCGAGGTCATCGGCGCCGGCATTTCCGTCAACGTCACCCTGATCTTCTCGCTCGAGCGCTACCGCGCCGTCATCGACGCCTACCTCGGCGGGCTCGAGAAGGCCAAGGCCGCCGGCCACGACCTCTCGAAGATCCACTCGGTCGCGTCCTTCTTCGTGTCGCGTGTCGACTCCGAGATCGACAAGCGCCTCGACGCCGCCGGCACCGACGAGGCCAAGGCCCTGAAGTCCAAGGCCGGCATCGCCAACGCGCAGCTCGCCTACCAGGTCTGGACCGAGGCGTTCGCCTCCGAGCGTGCCCTCGGCCTCCTCGAGGCCGGCGCGAACACGCAGCGTCCGCTCTGGGCGTCGACCGGTGTCAAGGACCCGTCGCTCTCGGACACGCTCTACGTGACCGAGCTCGCCGCGCCGAGCACCGTCAACACCATGCCGGGCAAGACCCTCGAGGCCACGTTCGACCACGGTGAGATCCACGGCGACGCGATCGCCGGTTCGTTCGACGCCGCGACCGAGGTCATGGACAAGCTCGCCGCCGTCGGTATCGACTACGACGACGTCGTGGCCCTGCTCGAGAAGGAGGGCGTGGACAAGTTCAACGTCTCCTGGGGCGAGCTCGTCGACACCGTGAAGACGGCCCTCGAGAACGCCAGCAAGTAGTGACCGTCTCCATCGCCGCCAGCGGTGACGCGGCGCGGGCCATCGACCAGGTGGTCCCGCGCCTCGTCGCCGACCTGGTGGCGTCGGGCATCACCGCCCAGGACCCCGACCTCTGGGGTCCGTCGGCGGAGACCGAGGCCGCCTCGCGCCTCGGATGGGTCGAGGCGGTCGCGGTCTCGCGGCCCCTCGTCCCCCGCATCACCGCACTGCGCGACGAGCTCCGCGCCGAGGGGATCGACCACGTCGTCCTCGCCGGCATGGGCGGCTCGTCCCTGGCGCCCGAAGTCATCACCCGCACCGCGGGGGTGCCCCTCACGGTGCTCGACTCGACCGACCCGGCCCAGGTCACCGCGGCCGTCACCGACCGCCTCGACCGCACCGTGCTCGTGGTGTCGTCGAAGTCCGGCTCGACGCTCGAGACCGACTCCCAGCGCCGCGTGTACGAGCAGGCCTTCCGCGACGCCGGCATCGACCCCGCCCAGCGGATCGTCGTGGTCACGGACCCGGGCTCTCCGCTCGAGGCGTCCGCGACCGACGCCGGCTACCGCGTCTTCACGGCGGACCCCACGGTCGGCGGCCGGTACTCCGCGCTGACGGCCTTCGGGCTCGTGCCCTCGGGTCTCGCCGGGGCCGACATCGCCGAGCTCCTCGACGAGGCGGACGCCATCTCGGCGCTCCTCTCCGTCGACATCGACGAGAACCCCGGGCTCGTGCTCGGTGCGGTCCTCGCCGGCACCGAGCCGCTCCGGGACAAGATCGGCATCGTCGCGGACGGTACGCACATCATCGGCTTCGGCGACTGGATCGAACAGCTCCTCGCCGAGTCGACGGGCAAGTCCGGCCGCGGCCTCCTGCCGATCGTCCTCGACGTCGACGCCCCGGAGATCACCGCCGGCCTGCCGGACGTGCAGATCGTCCGCCTCGTCGGCTCGCGCGACGACGAACGCCACGTCGCCGACGGCGAGGTCGAGATCACCGGCACGCTCGGTGGACAGATCCTCGTGTGGGAGTACGCCGTGGCCGTCGCCGGGCGTCTGCTCGGCATCGACCCGTTCGACCAGCCCGACGTGGAGGCGGCCAAGGTCGCTGCGCGCGCGCTGCTCGAGGGCGACGGCGGTCCCGTCTCGTCGACCGCGCCCTCGTTCGAGGACCAGGGCATCGCGGTGACCGCGACCGGTCTCGAGGCCGGCAGCAGCATCGCCCAGGCCGTGACGAGCCTCCTGTCCGCCGTCGGTGACGACGGCTACGTCGCCATCCAGGCGTACGTCGACCGCGGTGTGAACCGCGAGCTCGAGGTGCTGCGGGATGTCATCGCGGAGCGCGTCGGCCGACCGGTCACCTTCGGGTACGGCCCGCGGTTCCTGCACTCCACCGGCCAGTACCACAAGGGCGGACCCGCGACCGGGGTGTTCCTGCAGATCCTCGCGGACGACGCGGGCGACCTGCCGATCCCCGGCCGGCCGTTCACGTTCGGCCAGCTCATCCGGGCCCAGGCAGCCGGGGACGCCAGCGTCCTCGCGCAGCACGGCCGCCCGGTGCTGACGCTGTCGTCGCGGGATCTCCCCGCGTTGGCGGACGTCGTCACTGCCGCGGTCTCGGGCCCGGCAACCACTTCCTGACACCAAAAGGAGTTCACCGACAATGTCACCGGTGGCGATCACCCCGGAGCACAACCCGCTCCGGCTGCCCACGGACCGTCGACTGAACCGGATCGCGGGTCCCAGCACCCTCATCATCTTCGGCGTGACGGGCGACCTGTCCCGCAAGAAGCTGATGCCCGCGGTCTACGACCTCGCGAACCGGGGGCTCCTGCCTCCCGGGTTCGCGCTGGTCGGGTTCGCTCGACGTGACTGGGAGGACCAAGACTTCTCCCAGCTCGTCCACGACGCGGTCAAGGAGCACTCGCGTACCCCCTTCGACGAGGACGTGTGGCGCCAGCTCGAACAGGGCATCCGCTTCGTCCAGGGGTCCTTCGACGACCCCGACGCCTTCGTCCAGCTCAAGGAGACCGTCGACGCGCTCGACGCCGAACGGGGAACCCTCGGCAACCACGCGTTCTACCTCTCGATCCCGCCGAAGATGTTCCCGGTCGTCACCGAGCAGCTGAAGCTGTCCGGCCTGACCGAGAAGCAGGACGGCTCGTGGAGCCGCGTCGTCGTGGAGAAGCCCTTCGGGTCCGACCTCCGCACGGCGCGCGAGCTGAACGCCATCGTCGAGAGCGTCTTCGCTCCTGACGACGTGTTCCGCATCGACCACTACCTCGGCAAGGAGACGGTCCAGAACCTCCTGACGCTGCGGTTCGCGAACCAGATGTACGAACCCATCTGGAACTCGAACTACGTGGACCACGTGCAGATCACGATGGCCGAGGACATCGGCGTCGCCGGACGCGCCGCGTACTACGACGGCATCGGGGCGGCGCGCGACGTCATCCAGAACCACCTGCTCCAGCTCCTCGCGCTCACCGCGATGGAGGAGCCCGTCTCGTTCAAGGCCGGACACCTCCGCGCCGAGAAGGAGAAGGTCCTCTCCGCGGTGGAGCTGCCGGCGGACCTGTCGACGGCCACCGCACGGGGGCAGTACGCCGGCGGGTGGCAGGGCGGCGAGAAGGTCCTCGGCTTCCTCGAAGAAGCCGGGATGAACCCGGAGTCCGGCACCGAGACGTTCGCGGCGATCAAGCTGAACATCGCGACCCGTCGCTGGCAGGGCGTCCCGTTCTACCTCCGCGCCGGCAAGCGCCTCGGTCGCCGCGTCACCGAGATCGCGATCGTGTTCAAGCGCGTCCCCGAGGACGTCTTCGGCATCCCGCAGTCCCCCCTCGGCCAGAACGCACTCGTCATCCGCGTCCAGCCGGACGAGGGCGTGACGCTGCGCTTCGGCTCGAAGGTCCCCGGCGTCGGCACGCAGGTGCGCGACGTCACGATGGACTTCGGCTACGGCCACGCGTTCACCGAGGCATCCCCCGAGGCGTACGAGCGACTCATCCTCGACGTGCTCCTCGGCGACCCGCCGCTGTTCCCGCGGCACCAGGAGGTCGAGCTCTCCTGGAAGATCCTCGACCCCATCGAGGAGTTCTGGGCCACGCAGGGCCAGCCCGAGCAGTACCGTCCCGGGACGTGGGGTCCGGCTTCGGCCGACGACCTCCTCGCCCGCGACGGACGGACCTGGAGGCGTCCATGAAGATCGACCTGCCGAACACCACGGTCTCGAAGATCCAGAAGACCCTCGTCCACATCCGCGAAGAGGGGGGCGCGGTCGCACTCGGCCGTGTCCTCACGCTGATCATCTCGACGGCCCTCGGCCACGAGGAAGAGGCGATCGCGGCGGCGAACGAGGCATCCCGCGAGCACCCGATGCGCGTGATCATCGTGTCGAAGAACCACGGCGACATCCACTCGCCCGGTCGTCTCGACGCGCAGATCCGCGTGGGGAGCGACGCCGGCGCGAGCGAGGTCATCGTCCTCCGCGCGTACGGCGAGACGGCCACCGACGAGGAGAGCCTCGTCACCGGTCTGCTCCTGCCGGACGCCCCGGTCGTCGCCTGGTGGCCCGGGATCGCCCCGCCGAAGCCGGCGGAGTCCTCCCTCGGCCGCATCGCCCAGCGTCGCATCACGGACGCCGCAGCGCAGAAGGACCCGAGTGTCGCCATCGCGGCACTGGCCGAGTCGTACGTCCCCGGGGACACCGACTTCGCCTGGACCCGGTTGACGCTCTGGCGCAACCAGCTCGCCGCGGCGCTCGACCAGCCGCCGTACGAGCCGATCACCGGCGTCGAGGTCTCCGGTGCGAGCGACAGCCCGTCGACGATCCTCCTCGCCGCATGGCTGCAGCTGCAGCTCCAGGTGCCGGTGTCGGTCGTCACGTCGCCCCGCGCGACCGGGTCGAGCGGCATCCACGGGGTGTCCCTCGTCCGCGAGTCGGGCACGATCGAGCTCGAGCGGTCGCTCGTCGACGTCGCCACGCTGTCCATGCCCGGGCAGCCGGTCCACGATCTGTCCCTGCCACGCCGGAACCTGCGTGACTGCCTGGCGGAGGAACTCCGTAGACTCGACCCAGACGTCCTCTTCGGGGACGTCGTCAAGCACGGGGTGGCCCAGCTCCGCGATTCCGTCGCGAGCTGATCAGCCCCACAGCGGTCCGGTCGCCCGGTCCTCGTCGTCGAGACGGGGTCCGGGTCGCCCGGCTCCGTCGTCGAGACGGGGTCCGGGCGCACGGACCGACGGCGGTCACATCGGGTGGCCGCTCCACGAACACGGGAGTCACGTGACCAACGAACGGCGGGTGCTGGTGCACCCGGACAAGCAGGCCCTCGGCGCCTCCGTCGCCGCACGCTTCATCACGAAGATCATCGACGTGCTCGACGAGCAGGAGCGAGCGGACATCGCCATCAGCGGTGGTTCGGTCTCGTCCCTCGTGCTCGCCGCCATCGGTCAGTCCCAGGCGCGTGAGAGCGTCGACTGGTCGAAGGTGCACGTCTGGTGGGTCGACGAGCGCTGGGTTCCGGAAGGCGATGCCGACCGCAACATCACCGGCACGCAGACCGACTTCTTCGACCACGTGACGATCCCCGCGTCGAACATCCACCCGATGGCCGCGTCCGACGCCGGACTCACCATCGAGGACGCCGCTGCCCAGTACGAGCGCGAGCTCCAGGCAGCAGCGCCCGACTCGGCCGTCGCGCCGAAGTTCGACATCACGCTCCTCGGTGTCGGCCCGGACGGCCACACCGCGTCGCTCTTCCCGGAGTTCCCGCAGCTCTCGGTCACTGACCGCATCGTGCTGCCGGTCGACGACTCCCCCAAGCCGCCGCCGCAGCGCCTGACGCTGACCTACCCGGCGATCAACGCATCGCAGCGGGTGTGGGTCATCCTCTCCGGCGCCGAGAAGGCATCGGTGCTGGGGCTCGCCCTCGCCGGCGCCGCCGTGGACGAGGTCCCCGTCGGTGGCGTGCAGGGCCGCAAGCGCACCGTGTTCTTCGTGGACCAGGACGCCGCGCGCGACGTCCCGGAGAACCTGATCGCGTCGACCTACTAGTCACGCGTCGCTCCGACGGGAGGCCCGGTGCCAGCTGGCACCGGGCCTCCCGTCGTCCGTGGGGTGCGCCCGCCCGGCCGGCCCGTCCGGCCCGTCCGGCGGACCCGTCCGACCCGGTGAGATCGCACTTCGTGTCGGGCGCGTGCGGCGCGAGGCGACGCGAAGTGCGATCTCGGCGACCACCGGCGACCCCGGCGCGCCCGGCGCCGCCCGCGCCGCGCGCAGCGCGCGCCCGCGGCACGACGAAGGCCCCCGCACCGGAGTGCGGGGGCCTTCGTGGACGAGCTACTTCGCGGTACCGCGACGCTGCCGGAGCTGCTGCAGCGCGTCTTCCAGGAGCTGCGCCGCTTCCTCTTCGGTGCGGCGCTCCTTCACGTACGCGAGGTGCGTCTTGTACGGCTCGGTCTTCGTGACCTGCGGAGGATTCTCCTTGTCACGACCGGCCGGGAGCCCGGTGGACGGCGAGTCGACCGTCTCGGGGATCTCCTCGTCGGGGAGGTTCGCGGCGAAGTACCGCACGACCTCGTTGCCGAGGGCGTCCCAGTAGGAGATCGCCACCCGCTCGGCCTGGACCCCGCGGTCCTGCTCCCCCATCGGGCCCGCGCCAACGCGCGAACCCCGGATTGCACTGCCTCCGCTTGCCATGGATCAGCTCCCCGCTGTGAACTTGTTGATGAGACCGAGCACGATGATGCTCACGATCCAGAGGAGACCGAGGATCACCGTGATCCGGTTCAGGTTGCGCTCGGCCACGCCGGACGCCCCGAGGTTGCTCGTCACACCGCCGCCGAACATGTCGGAGAGGCCGCCACCGCGGCCCTTGTGCAGGAGGATGAGGAGCGTGAGCAGGAGACTCGTGATAGCGAGGAGCACCTGCAGCACGACGGAGAGTATCGCCACGACGTACCTTTCGTGTCAGTCAGCCGTACGAGTATACCGGCCGGGCAGTGCCCGGCCGGTACCTCGTGCGGGAGTGGTGCAGAACGGGCTGCGAGAGCCGAGCGGACTGCTACAGCCCGACGTGCTGCCGGAAGCGCGCGATGGCCGCGAACTCCTGCACGTCGAGTGAAGCGCCGCCGACGAGCGCGCCGTCGATGTCGGGCTCGCGGAGGAACCCGGCGATGTTGCCGGACTTCACCGAGCCGCCGTAGAGCACCCGGGTCTCCGCGGCGATCTCGTCGCCCCAGGCCGCGGCGATGCCACGACGGAGCGCAGCGCACTCGTCCTGGGCCTGCTCGGCGGTGGCGGCCTGTCCGGAACCGATGGCCCAGACCGGCTCGTACGCCACGACGACCTCGGACGGCTTGACCGCGTCGAGCACGACCTGCAGCTGCTCGACCGGCACGACGCCGGCGCCGCGCTCGTCGCGCTGCTCACCGGTCTCGCCGACGCAGACCAGCGGGACGAGCCCGTGCTTGACGGCCGCAGCGGTCTTGGCTGCCACGACCTCGTCGGTCTCGCCGTGGATGGTCCGACGCTCGGAGTGGCCGACGATCACGTACGCGGCATCGAGTGCCGCGAGGAACGCGCCGGACACGTCGCCCGTGTAGGCGCCCGAGTCGAACTGGGACAGGTCCTGCGCGCCGAAGCGGATCGGGAGCTTGTCCGCCGAGATGAGCGTCTGCACGCTGCGGAGATCAGTGAAGGGCGGGAACACCGCGACCTCGACGTCGTCGAAGTCGTGGCGGGCGTCCTTCAGCGTCCACGCGAGCTTCTGCACGGTGGCGATGGCCTGGAGGTGGTCCAGGTTCATCTTCCAGTTGCCGGCGATGAGCGGCGTGCGGTTCATGCTGCGCCTCCCGAGAATCCAAGACGGAGCGGCGTGCGGGTCATGCGGACCACCCCAGTGCTTCGAGGCCGGGCAGCGACTTGCCCTCGAGGAACTCGAGGCTCGCGCCACCGCCCGTGGAGATGTGGCCGAACTGGTCGTCGGTGAACCCGAGCGACCGGACCGCAGCGGCCGAGTCACCACCGCCGACGACCCCGAGGCCGTCGACCTCGGTGAGCGCCTGCGCGACGGTCTTGGTGCCCGCGGCGAAGGCCGGGAACTCGAACACGCCCATCGGGCCGTTCCAGAACACGGTCTTCGAGGAGGAGACCGCCGCCGCGAAGCGAGCAGCCGTCTCCGGGCCGATGTCCAGGCCGATGCCGTCGGCGCCGAACGAGGAGGACTCGATGGCGTCGGCGGCGACCGTCTCGTGGTCGGCGTCGGCCGAGAAGCCGGACGCCACGACGACGTCGGTCGGCAGGTCGATCGTGACGCCGAGCTCCTTCGCCCGCGAGAGGTACTCGCGGACGACGTCGAGCTGGTCCTGCTCGAGCAGGGACTTGGCGACGCCGTGGCCCTGTGCGGCGAGGAACGTGAAGAGCATCCCGCCACCGATGCACAGCGTGTCCACCTGCGGCAGCAGGTGGTCGATGACGCCGAGCTTGTCGCTGACCTTCGAGCCGCCGAGGACGACCGTGTAGGGCCGCTCCGGGTTCTTGGTCAGTCGCTCGAGCACGCGGAGTTCGGTCTCGATGAGCTCACCGGCCGCCGAGGGCAGCGCGGATGCGAGCTCGTACACGGAGGCCTGCTTGCGGTGCACGACGCCGAACCCGTCCGACACGAAGGCGTCGGCGAGGGCGGCGATGCGGTCCGCGAAGGCACCGCGCTCGGCGGCGTCCTTCGAAGTCTCCTCCGGGTTGAACCGGAGGTTCTCGAGCAGCAGGACGTCGCCGTCCCCGAGGGCCTCGGCCGCGGCGGTCGCGTCGTCACCGACGGTCTCGCCGACGAACGTGACCTCTTTCCCGAGCAGCTCGGAGAGCCGCTGGGCCACCGGCGCGAGCGAGTACTCGGGCTTGGGCTCGCCGTCGGGACGGCCGAGGTGGGAGATCACGATGACGCGTGCTCCGGCGTTGATGAGCGTGTTCAGCGTGCCGAGCGACGCCCGCACGCGGCCGTCGTCTGTGATGACGCCGTCCTTGAGCGGGACGTTGAGGTCACAGCGGACGACGACGCGCTTGCCGGAGAGGTCGCCGAGGCGCTCGAGGGTGCGGAGACTCATGCTCAGAGTCGCTCGCCCACGTACTCGGTGAGGTCGACGAGGCGGTTCGAGTAGCCCCACTCGTTGTCGTACCACGAGGTGATCTTCACGAGGCCGCCGATGACCTTGGTCAGGCCGGAGTCGTAGATCGACGAGTGCGGGTCCGTGGTGATGTCGGTCGACACCAGCGGGTCCTCGCTGTAGAGCAGGATGCCCTTGAGGGGGCCCTCAGCGGCTTCCTTGTACGCGGCGTTGATCTCGTCGACCGTGACCTCGGACTTGGTCTCGAGCGTGAGGTCGGTGATCGACCCGGTCGGGACCGGCACGCGGAGCGCGAAGCCGTCGAGCTTGCCGGCGAGCTCCGGGAGGACGAGGCCGATGGCCTTCGCCGCACCGGTGGAGGTCGGCACGATGTTCAGGGCCGCGGCACGGGCGCGACGCGGGTCCTTGTGCGGGCCGTCCTGCAGGTTCTGGTCCGCCGTGTACGCGTGGACCGTCGTCATGAGACCGCGCTCGATGCCGAACTTGTCGTGGAACACCTTGGCGAGCGGCGCGAGGCTGTTCGTGGTGCAGGACGCGTTCGAGATGATGTTGTGGTTCGCCGGGTCGTACTGGTCCTCGTTCACGCCGAGCACGATGGTGACGTCGTCACCCGTGGCCGGGGCGGAGATGATGACCTTCTTGGCGCCCGCGTCGATGTGCTTCTGCGCATCGGCGGCCTTGGTGAAGAAGCCGGTCGACTCGATGACGATGTCGACGCCCAGCTCGCCCCAGGGGAGGTTGGCGGGGTCGCGCTCAGCGAGGACCTTGATCGGCTTGCCGTCGACGACGATGTTGTCGCCGTCGAGCTCGACCGTGGCGGGGAGCTTGCCCGTGATCGAGTCGAACTTGAGCAGGTTCGCCAGGGAGGCGTTGTCGGTGAGGTCGTTCACCGCCACGATCTCGAGGTCGCTGCCCTTGGCCAGAGCGGCCCGGAAGAAGTTACGGCCGATGCGGCCGAAGCCGTTGATACCGATCTTGACGGTCAATGGATCTCCTGGTGGGTGTGGAGCGCCCAGGGGGCGCTGCTTTCGGAGGCGCAGACCCTTCGCGGGTCCGCGTGTGGTGGACGATACGCCCCGTAACGTCGCCGTAACGACCCTAGCAGTCGGGGGATCAGCCCCCGCCCGTGTGACGTCCAGGAACCGCAGGGCCACGACGACCGGTCAGGCGCCCTCGAGCTCCTCGGGGACGCTGGCCTCGGTGCCGGGCACGTTCAGCTCGACGGCACGCTTGTCGGCCATCGCGAGGAGTCGGCGGATGCGGCCGGCGATGGCGTCCTTCGTCATGGGCGGGTCCGCGTGCTGGCCGAGCTCGTCGAGCGAGGCGTCACGGTGCGCGAGGCGCAGGGAGCCCGCGTACTGCAGGTGGTCGGGGACCTCGTCGCCGAGGATCTCGAGCGCACGCTCGACCCGGGCGCACGCGGCGACGGCGGCCTGGGCGGAGCGGCGGAGGTTCGCGTCGTCGAAGTTGACGAGACGGTTCGCGGTGGCGCGGACCTCGCGACGCTGCCGCATCTCCTCCCACTCCGCGGTGGTGCGGGCGGCGCCCATCACGGTGAGCATCTGGCCGATGGCCTCGCCGTCGCGGATGACGACGCGGTGCACCCCGCGGACCTCACGGCCCTTCGCGGCGACCCCGAGGCGCGACGCGGCTCCCACCAGGGCCATCGCTGCTTCGTTGCCGGGGCAGGTGACCTCGAGCGCGGCTGCCCGGCCCGGGTCGGTGAGGGTGCCGGCGGCGAGGAAGGCACCGCGCCAGATCGCGGCGAGGTCCTCGCGGTTGCCGGTGGTCAGGCGGTTCGGGAGGCCGCGGACCGGACGGCGACGGGCGTCCATCAGGCCGGTCTGGCGTGCGAGGGTCTCCCCCGCCTCGAGCACGCGGACCAGGTAGCGGGTGCCGCGACGGGCGGATGCCGAGGACCCCACCGATGCCTCGCTCCGGACGCCGTACAGCTCGGCGAGGTCCTTGCGGACCCGGTGCACGATGATCCGGGTGTCCAGCTCGACCTCGACGGCGATCCTGCCGGAGATGACGTGCAGGCCACCCGCGAACCGCAGGATGGTCGCGAGTTCGGCGGCACGGACCGTGTTGCGGCCCACGACGACCCTGGCCAGTTCGTCCTTGACCTCGGCAGTCAACGGCACAGCATCATTCCTAACGTTCATCTGGTGGTGGGGGGACCGTGGCCCGGTGGCGCGCACGTGTTGAGCGGCCGGTGGGACGGTCACTCCCGGCCGAGATCTCGGTTCTTCACACGCACGGCGACGTTGGGCATCCCACGGAGGAGGCTCGCCAACTCGGCGACGATGGCGACCGAGCGGTGCTTCCCGCCGGTACAGCCGATGGCGATCGTAGCGTGTCTTTTGTTCTCGCGCTGGTACCCCTCGAGCACGGGCTCGAGCACGGAGGCGTACCGGTCGACGAACGGACGGGCTCCGGACTGTGCCAGGACGTAGTCGGAGACCGGCTTGTCGAGGCCGGTGTGGGCCCGCAGTTCCGGGACCCAGTAGGGGTTCGGGATGAAGCGGACGTCGGCCACCATGTCGGCGTCGGCGGGCAGCCCGTACTTGAACCCGAAGCTCATCAGGGTGACCTGGACGCCGGTGAACCGGTCCTCGGCGAACTTCTCGGTCACCGTGTTCGCGAGTTGGTGGATGTTCAGGTCGGACGTGTCGATGATCACGTCGGACGCCTCGCGCAGGCCGAGCAGCCGGGTGCGCTCCCGGGCGATGCCGTCGAGGAGCGTGTCCTCCCCCTGCAGCGGGTGCGGCCGGCGGACCTGCTCGAACCGGCGGACGAGCACCTGGTCGGTCGCCTCGAGGAAGAGCATGCGGACCCGCGCCGACGTCGAGGACCGGAGCTGCTCGACCGCGTGGTCCGGGTCGGTGAAGTACCGCTCACCGCGGACGTCGACGACGACGGCGAGCTTCGGGATCTTCTCACCGGCCCGGTCCGCCAGGTCGGTCAGCGTGGCGAGCATCTGCGTCGGCAGGTTGTCGACCACGTACCAGTCGAGGTCCTCGAGCGCCTTGCCGACGGTCGAGCGCCCGGCACCGGACATCCCGGTGACGATCAGGACGTCGTGCTGGGGCTTCGGTTCGGTGTCGGTCATCTGGGAGATGTGCTCCGTCGTCGCTGCCCGGGCGCGTCGCCCGAGCGGTCGTGTGGCCCGCGTGAGCGGCCCGGTGGTCTGTTGCTCGGCGACCAGGCTATCGCCCGGCGCGTGGGTGCGCTCCGGGCGGCCTGGAGGCTCCTGGTGGCGTCATGCAGGCAGGTGCGGACCGTCGCTGGTCACCGCTGGGACCCGCACCGGGCCTCCAGACCGGATCACGTCCGACGCATCGGACGCTTCCGACGGGACCGGTGCGCTCGTCGGGGTCGGGCCGGTCGGCGTGCTCGCCGGGACGGTCTGCAGCTTCCGGACCACCGCGGCGGCGGTCGCCGGGCCGACGCCCGGGACCTCGCCGATCTCCTCGGCGGTGGCGGACCGCAGGCGCGTCACCGAGCCGAAGTGCTTCAGGAGCGCACTGACGCGGCTCGGGCCGAGGCCGGGGATCTCGGAGAGCTGCGTCCGGACGTCCCGCTTCCGGCGGCCGCGCTGGTGCGTGATCGCGAAGCGGTGCGCCTCGTCGCGGATGCGCTGGATGAGGAAGAGCGCCTCCGAGTTGCGCGGCAGGATCACCGGGAAGTCGTCGTCGGGGAGCCAGAGTTCCTCGAGCCGCTTCGCGATGCCGACGAGCGCGATGTCCCGAACGCCGGCTTCGTCCATCGCCCGCTTCGCTGCCTGCACCTGCGGCTGCCCGCCGTCCACGATGAGCAGCTGCGGGCGGTACGCGAACCGCTTCGTCGGCTTCTCCACCGCGACCACGCCGTCCGCGTTCTGGTCCGGCTGGTCCGGGAGCTCGGCGTCCTCGTCGAGGCGCGCCAGCCGCCGGGTGAGCACCTGGTGCATGCTGTCCGTGTCGTCGCGGGTCTCCGCGATCGAGTAGCGGCGGTACTGGTCCTTGCGGGGCAGGCCGTCCTCGAACACCACCATCGAGGCCACCACGTTGGTGCCCTGCAGGTGCGAGATGTCGTAGCACTCCATGCGCAGCGGGGCCTCGGTCATGCCGAGGGCGTCCTGGATGTCCGCGAGTGCTGCCGCTCGGGTGGTGTAGTCGGCGGAGCGCTTGGTCTTGTAGAGCATCAGGGCCTGCTGCGCGTTCTGCGACGCGGTGCGCGCGAGTCCCGCCCGGTCGCCGCGCTGGGCGGTGCTGAGCTTGGTCCCGCGGCCACCACGACGTTCGCTGAGCCACTGCTGCAGGGCGTCGGCGTCCTCCGGGAGTTCCGGGACGACGACTTCGCGCGGTGGTTCCTCGGTCGTCGGACTGTGCAGCGCTCCGGCTGCCCGCGGCGACAGCTCGCCATCGGCATAGACGCCCTGGACGATCTGCTCCACCAGGTCCCCGGTGGAGATGTCGAGTTCCTTGTCCACGACCCAGCCGCGCACACCGCGGATGCGGCCACCGCGGACGGAGAACAGCTGCACCGCGGCCGCCAGTTCGTCCTCGGCGATGCCGAACAGGTCGAGGTCGACGGAGTCCCGGAGGACCACCGCGGACTTCTCCAGCACGGCTTCGAGCGCTTCGACCTGGTCGCGGTACTTGGCGGCCTGCTCGTACTGCATCGCGTCCGCCGATGCGCCCATCCGCTGCCGGAGCTCGGTGATCACCCGACGGTCGTAGCTGTTCATGAAGCGCACGAACTCCTCGACCAGGGCACGGTGCTCGGCGATCGTCACGCGCTGCGAACAGGGTCCGCCGCACTTGCCGATCTGCCCCGGGAAGCACGGCTTGCCCGTCTGCATGGCGCGCTTGTACGACGAGTCCGAGCAGGTGCGGATCGGGAACACCTTGATCATCAGGTCGATGGTGTCGTGCACGGCCCAGATCTTCGGGTACGGCCCGAAGTACTTCGCGCCCTTGATCTTCCGGTTCCGCGTCACCATCACCCGCGGGGCTTCGTCGCCGAGGGTGATCGCCATGTACGGGTACGACTTGTCGTCCCGGAACTTGACGTTGAACGGCGGGTCGAACTCCTTGATCCAGGTGTACTCGAGCTGCAGCGCCTCGATCTCGGAGCCGACCGTCGTCCACTCGACGCTCTTCGCCGTCAGGACCATTCGCCGCGTGCGCTCGTGCAGCGTCGGCAGGGGCGCGAAGTAGTTGCTCAGCCGTGCGCGGAGGTTCTTCGCCTTGCCGACGTAGAGCACCCGGCCGTTGCCGTCACGCCAGCGGTAGACGCCCGGGTCGGTCGGGATGTCCCCCGCCTTCGGGCGCCACGAGACGGTGTCCGCCACCTACCGAGCACCCGCCTTCTGCTTGTCTGACTGCTTGTCCGCGGTCTGCTTCTCTGACTGCTTGTCCGCGGTCTGCTTGTCCGCGCCGCTGCTGCGCTTCAGGGCACCGAGCTTGGTCTCGTCGACCTTGCGCGCGCCGACCGAACGCTCCTTGCCCACGCGGGCGTCCTGCGCCTCGAGGATCTCACGGAGGAAGACGCCCGTGTGGCTCTCGGGGACGTCGGCGACGTGCTCCGGGGTGCCGGTCGCGAGGACCGTGCCTCCACCCGAGCCGCCTTCCGGACCCATGTCGATGAGCCAGTCGGCGGACTTGATGACGTCGAGGTTGTGCTCGATCGTGATGACCGTGTTGCCCTTGTCGACCAGGCCCTGCAGCACGAGGAGCAGCTTCCGCACGTCTTCGAAGTGCAGACCCGTGGTCGGCTCGTCGAGGACGTACACCGTGCGGCCGTTCGAGCGGCGCTGGAGCTCCGTCGCGAGCTTCACGCGCTGGGCTTCGCCGCCGGACAGGGTCGTGGCGCTCTGGCCGAGCCGCACGTAGCCGAGGCCCACGTCGACGAGGGTCGCCATGTACCGGTGGATCGCGGAGATCGGCTCGAAGAACTCGGCCGCTTCGCTGATCGGCATGTCGAGGACCTCGGAGATGTCCTTGCCCTTGTAGTGCACCTGCAGCGTCTCGCGGTTGTAGCGCGCGCCGCCGCAGACTTCGCACGCGACGTAGACGTCGGGCAGGAAGTTCATCTCGATCTTGATCGTGCCGTCACCGGAGCAGTTCTCGCAGCGACCGCCCTTGACGTTGAAGCTGAAGCGGCCGGGCAGGTAGCCGCGGGCCTTCGCTTCGGGGGTCTCCGCGAAGAGCTGCCGGATGCGGTCGAACACCCCGGTGTAGGTCGCCGGGTTCGAGCGCGGGGTGCGGCCGATCGGGGCCTGGTCGACGTGCACGACCTTGTCGAGCTGGTCGAGGCCCTTCACGCGGGTGTGCTTGCCGGCGATGTGCCGTGCGCCGTTGAGCTGGTTCGCGAGCACCTTGTAGAGGATGTCGTTGACGAGCGTCGACTTGCCGGAGCCGCTGACGCCGGTCACCGCCGTGAACACGCCGAGCGGGAAGTCGACGTCCACTTCCTTGAGGTTGTTCGCGCGGGCGCCCTGCACGCTGATCACGCGCTTCTTGTTGATCTTCCGGCGCTCGCTCGGCATCTCGATCGCCCGGCGACCGGCGAGGTAGTCCCCCGTGATCGACTCGCGGTTCTCGATCATCTCGTCGTAGGAACCCGAGTGCACGACGTTGCCGCCGTTCACGCCGGCACCGGGGCCGATGTCGACGACCCAGTCGGCCGTCCGGATCGTGTCTTCGTCGTGCTCGACGACGATGAGCGTGTTCCCGAGGTTCTTCAGCTTGACGAGGGTGTCGATGAGGCGCCGGTTGTCGCGCTGGTGCAGCCCGATGCTCGGCTCGTCGAGGACGTAGAGCACGCCGGTCAGGCCGGAACCGATCTGGGTCGCCAGTCGGATGCGCTGCGCTTCGCCGCCGGACAGGGACCCCGCCCCGCGCGAGAGCGTGAGGTAGTTCAGCCCGACCTCGAGCAGGAACTCGAGGCGCGCCCGGATCTCCCGCAAGACCGCCGCCGCGATGTGGGCTTCGCGATCCGTCAGGGTCAGGGTCTCCATGAAGGAGTACGCGTCGTCGAGGCTCAACTCGGTGACGTCGGCGATGCTGCGGTCCGCGACGGTCACGCCGAGCACCTCGGGCTTCAGGCGCGTGCCGTCGCACACCGGGCACGGCACTTCACGCAGGTAGCCCTGGAAGCGCTGCCGCTGTGAGTCCGACTCCGCTTCGGCGAACTTGCGCTCGATGTAGGGCATCACGCCCTCGAACCCACTGGTGTAGCGCATCTCGCGACCGAACCGGTTGCGCCAGGACACCGAGACCTCGAAGTCCTTGCCGGTCAGGATCGCTGCCTGGACCTTCGGGTCGAGCTGGTTCCACGGGGTGTCGAGGCGGAAGCCGAGCTCCTTGCCGAGGCCAGCCAGGAGCTTCTCGAAGTAGGAGTACAGGCCGCTGGTGCCCGTCCAGGGCAGCAGCACACCGTCGGCGAGGGAGGCTTCGGGGTCGCCGAGCACCAGGTCCGGGTCGACCGACATGCGCGTGCCGAGGCCGGAGCACTCCGGGCACGCACCGAACGGCGCGTTGAACGAGAACGTCCGCGGCTCGATCTCGGTGAGGGCGAGCGGGTGGTTGTTCGGGCAGGACAGGTTCTCGGAGTAGGTCCGGACCGCGCCGGGCCCTTCGTGGTCGACGAGGTCGATCGCGACGGTGCCGTTCGTCAGGCGCAGGGCGGTCTCGAGGGAGTCGGTCAGACGCCCGAGGATGTCGTCACTGGCCACCAGGCGGTCGACGATCACCGAGATGTCGTGCTTGACCTGCTTCTTCAGCGTGGGCGGGCTGCTCAGCTGGATGCGCTCACCGTCCACGATGGCGCGCGAGTAGCCGGACGCGGCGAGCTCCTGGAAGAGGTCGACGAACTCGCCCTTCTTCTTGGACACGATCGGCGCGAGGACCTGGAACCGGGTGCCGGTCTCCTGCGTCATCAGCTGGTCGGCGATCTGCTGCACGCTCTGCTTGCTGATCACCTCACCGCAGACGGGGCAGTGCGGGATGCCGATGCGCGCCCAGAGCAGGCGCATGTAGTCGTAGACCTCGGTGATGGTGCCGACGGTCGAGCGCGGGTTGCGGTTCGTGGACTTCTGGTCGATCGACACCGCGGGCGAGAGCCCCTCGATGAAGTCGACGTCGGGTCGGTCCACCTGCCCGAGGAACTGCCGGGCGTACGCCGACAGGGACTCCACGTAGCGCCGCTGCCCCTCGGCGAAGATCGTGTCGAACGCCAACGAGGACTTGCCCGACCCGGACAGGCCGGTGAACACGACGAGGGAGTCGCGCGGGATCTCGAGGTCGACGTCGCGGAGGTTGTGCACGCGCGCACCGCGGACGCTGAGCGTCGAGGTGCTGTGCGGTGCCGTCCCACCGGGGAGGTGCAGGTCTGCGGGCTCGAGGTCCACGGATTCGCCGAATGCGTTCCGGCCGGCGGTCGCGGAGTCACGATCAGAGGTGATGGTCATCACCGACGATTCTACGAACCGGGTCCGACATTCGCCCGCGCGCGGCGCTCACACGAGTGCGTCGAGAGCGAACGCCACCCCCGAGGCGCGCTCGCTGGCCACCCAGAGCCGGGCTGCTTCGGTTCGGTCGTGGGCGCGGGGCTGCGCCCGGACCACGGCGGCCGGCCCGCGGAGCTGCATGAACCCCGCCGGTCCCCAGTACTGCCCCGAGCGGACCGCGTCCGGCCCGTCGGCGGCACCGACGGCCGCGTGCACGATCGGCAGGGCGCCGGCGTCCTTGCCCTGCGCGTACAGGCGCTGCCCCGGACGGGTCCAGCCGGGCTCGGTGCGCGCCGGGGCCACGAGCGGCCGGGACGGAGCCAGCGCGTCGAGCGACAGCCCCGGGTGTGCGACGACGCTCGACACCGAGGACCCGGCGTCGGCCAGGCGCTCGGCCAGCTCGAACCCGAACAGCATCACCGCGAGCTTGCTCCGGCCGTACTGCCCGTAGCTCGAGTAGCGCCCGACCCGCAACGGGTCACCGGGGTCGAGGGACGCCCAGCGGTGCGCGATCGACCCGAGGTGCACGACCCGGCCGGCGGACTGCTCGAGCAGGGGCAGGACGAGCCCGGTGAGCGCGAAGTGCCCGAGGTGGTTCGTCCCGACCTGCAGCTCGAACCCCTGCGCGGTGGAGCGCCGGGTACCGGAACCGACGACGCCGGCGTTGTTCACCAGCGCGTCGACGGGGCCACGCCGGCCGAGGTCGTCCGCAGCAGCCCGCACGCTGTCGAGGTCCGCGAGGTCGACGTGCAGGTGTTCCAGCGCAGCGTCCGGCACGTGCTGCCGGATGCTCCGCTCCGCGGCGTCGGCGCGCTCCGGACTGCGGGTCGCGAGCACCACACGGTGCCCGGCGGCGGCGAGCTGCTCCGCCGCCCAGTACCCGAGCCCCGCGCTGGCGCCCGTGACGACGACGCGGCGCTCAGTTGACATGCCCGGCTGACTCCATCTGCCGCAGCGCCTTCTTGAGGTCCTGGACCTCGTCGCGGAGCCGTGCTGCCAGCTCGAACTTCAGCTCAGCCGCTGCCTGCAGCATCTGGTCGTTGAGGTCCGCGATGGTCGCTTCGAGCTGCGTCGCACCTTCGCCCGCGATGCCGGTGCGCTTGAGCGACGGCGTCGGCGACCGCTTGCCGTCCCGCGCGCTGCTGTTCCGGCGTTCGAGGAGTTCCTTGGTGTCGTCATTCTCGCGCGCCAGTGCCTCGGTGATGTCGCCGATCTTCTTGCGGAGCGGCTGCGGGTCGATGCCGTGCTCGAGGTTGTACGCGACCTGCTTCTCACGACGGCGGTCGGTCTCCTCGATCGCCTGCTTCATGGAGTCGGTCATCTTGTCCGCGTACATCAGCACCTGACCGGAGACGTTGCGGGCGGCACGCCCGATGGTCTGGATGAGCGAGGTCGACGAGCGCAGGAAGCCTTCCTTGTCGGCGTCGAGGATCGCGACGAGGGACACCTCGGGCAGGTCGAGGCCCTCACGCAGCAGGTTGATGCCGACGAGCACGTCGTAGACGCCCTGCCGCAGCTCGGTCAGGAGCTCGACGCGCTTCAGGGTGTCGACGTCGGAGTGCAGGTACCGCACCCGCACGCCGGCGTTCCCGAGGAAGTCCGTCAGCTCTTCGGCCATGCGCTTGGTGAGCGTGGTGACGAGCACGCGCTCGTCCTTCTCCACGCGGACCTGGATCTCTTCGAGCAGGTCGTCGATCTGGCCGTCGGAGGGCTTGATGACGATCTCCGGGTCGACCAGGCCGGTCGGTCGGATGATCTGCTCGACGACGCTGTCCGTGATCCCGAGCTCGTACCGTCCGGGCGTCGCCGAGAGGTAGACCTTCTGGCCCGCGCGCTCGAGGAACTCTTCCCACCGCAGGGGGCGGTTGTCCATCGCGCTCGGGAGCCGGAAGCCGTGTTCCACGAGCGTGCGCTTCCGGGAGGCGTCGCCTTCGTACATCGCGCCGATCTGCGGCACGGTGACGTGCGACTCGTCGATCACGATGAGGAAGTCGTCGGCGAAGTAGTCGAGGAGGCAGTGCGGGGCTTCCCCCGGCATCCGGCCGTCGACGTGCCGCGAGTAGTTCTCGATGCCGGAGCAGAACCCGATCTGCTCCATCATCTCGATGTCGAACGTGGTGCGCATCCGGAGCCGCTGGGCCTCGAGCAGCTTGCCCTGGCCTTCGAGCTCGGCGAGCCGCTCGGCCAGTTCTTCCTTGATGGTGCCGATGGCGCGGTGCATCACGTCGGTGTCGGCGACGTAGTGCGACGCCGGGAAGATCGACACGGCGTCGAGGTCTTCGATCACGTTGCCCGTGAGCGGGTGCAGCGAGCTGAGCGCTTCCACTTCGTCGCCGAACATCTCGATGCGGATCGCGTGCTCTTCGTACATCGGGATGATCTCGATGGTGTCGCCGCGCACGCGGAAGGTGCCGCGGGCGAAGTCGACGTCGTTGCGCTGGTACTGCATCGCGACGAACCGGCGGACGAGCTGGTCGCGGGAGATCGTCTGGCCGCGGGTCAGCGCCACCGAGGCGTTCATGTACTGCTCCGGCGTGCCGAGGCCGTAGATGCAGGAGACCGTCGAGACCACGACGACGTCGCGCCGACTGAGCAGCGAGTTCGTGGTGGAGTGCCGCAGCCGCTCGACCTCGGCGTTGACCGAGGAGTCCTTCTCGATGAAGGTGTCCGTCTGCGGGACGTACGCCTCGGGCTGGTAGTAGTCGTAGTACGAGACGAAGTACTCGACCGCGTTGTTCGGCAGGAGGCTGCGGAACTCCGTCGCGAGCTGCGCCGCGAGGGTCTTGTTGTGCGCGAGGACGAGCGTCGGACGCTGCACCTGCTCGATCAGCCACGCGGTGGTCGCGGACTTGCCGGTACCGGTCGCGCCGAGGAGCACCACGTCGGTCTCACCGGCGTTGATCCGGCCCGCGAGTTCGGCGATCGCCGCGGGCTGGTCGCCGCTCGGCGAGTACTCGCTGATCACCTCGAACGGGCGGACCGCGCGGGTGGGTTCGATTGCCACTGCCATGCCCTCAATGCTAGGCGGGGCCACCGACAGCGAGCCGGGGTGCTCGCCCACGGCGTAGCGCGTCCTGCTGGCCCATCGGATTCCGCGACGAACCATCGAGGATCCTGATAGAAACCAGGGTTAGCGTCCCAACCGTTCAGCAACCCGACCAGCGCTCACTCCCCCGAAGAGGCCCCCAATGACCACGGCGACTCCCGCCGCACCGACGAAGGGCACCCCGTTCCGCGGACGCATCCGCGGGCGCGTGCTCATCCTCCTGTGCTTCATGTACGCGATCTCGTACGTCGACCGCACCAACATCTCCACCGCCCTGCCGCACATCACCGCGGAGTTCGGCTTCAACGAGGCCACGGCCGGCCTGATCATCTCCGCGTTCTCGCTGCCGTACGCGCTGCTGCAGGTGTTCGGCGGAACGATCAGCGAGAAGTTCGGTCCCCGCAAGTCGCTCTTCGTGATCACCGTGATCTGGGGCGTCGCGACGCTCCTCACCGGGTTCGCGGTCGGGTTCTGGACGCTCTTCGCCGCCCGCGCGCTCCTCGGCCTCAGCGAAGCGGCGGCGTTCCCGACCGCGACGCAGGCGATGAGCCGGTGGATCCCGCGCGACCGGAACGGCTTCGCGCAGGGCGTCGTGCACTCGGCCGCCCGCCTCGGCAACGCGCTCGCACCGCTCGTCGTCGCCTACTTCATCGCGATCAGCGGCTGGCGCCTCGCGTTCTTCGCGACCGCCGTGCTGTCCTTCGCGTGGGCCGTCGTCTGGTGGTTCTTCTTCCGCGACAAGCCCGAGTCCGCGAAGGGCATCAAGCCGATCGAGCTCTCCGAGCTGCCCCCCGTCGAGACCCGCGCCACGCGTCCGCCGGTCCCGTGGGGCCAGATGGCGAAGCAGATCCTCCCGGTCACGTTCGTCGACTTCGGGTACGGCTGGACGCTCTGGGTGTTCCTCACCTGGCTGCCGACGTTCCTCAGCTCGACGTACAACCTCGAGATCGGGTCGTTCGCCCTCTTCACGACGCTGATCCTGCTCGCCGGTGTCGTCGGGGACACGGTCGGCGGCATGCTCAGCGACCGCATCATCCACCGCGGCGGCAACACCCGGAACGCCCGGCGAACGATCCTGGTGATCGGCCTCGGCGGCTCCCTGATCTGCCTCATCCCGCTCGTGATCGGGCAGGGGCTCGTCGTCGCCACGATCTCGCTCGCCCTGTCGTTCTTCTTCCTCGAGCTCTGCAACGCGAACCTCTGGGCGATCCCGATGGACGTCGCACCGCAGTGGTCCGGCACCGCCTCGGGCTTCATGAACACCGGCTTCGGCATCGCCGGCGTCGTCTCCCCCATCGTGTTCGGTCTGCTCATCGACGCCTCGGGCTGGCAGCTGCCGTTCGCGCTCTCCTGCGCGCTGCTGTTCGCGGCCGCGGTCGTCGCCTGGTTCATGAAGCCGCAGCGCCTCACCATGACCGACGGCGTGCTCGAGATCGGCACCCCGAAGGCGGAGCAGCAGCCCACCGCCTGACCCCGCCACCCCGAGAGCCCGCCCGGTCCCCGACCGCGCGGGCTCTCGTGCGTCCGGTGCGCGTACGGGCGCGACGAAGGCGACACCACACGTGCGTTCGCGCCGCGCTTCCCATCGTCGCCTGTCGCTCGATGTGCATGCATCGGGGCAGGCGACATCGGGTACACGAATGCGCGGCGCAGATCGGCGCACGGTGTCGCATGGCACGCCGACACCGGCCCGCCGCAGGGACGGCGCGTCGCGCGTCGACCGGCGGACCCGCACCACGCGCAGCGCACGGCGACCACCCACCCGACGGGAGGCCCGGGTCAGTCGCGCGCACCCGTGCGCGACCACCCACCCGACGGGAGGTTCGGGTCTGTCGCGCGCACCCGTGCGCGACCACCCACCCGACGGGAGGCTCGGGTCGGGCCCGCACCGAGCCTCCAGGCCGGCACGTGGCCAGCCCACCGCCGGACGCACGCCGCGACGTCGACGCACCACCCGACGGGTCCGCGAAAGCGACAGTGGTCGCGTGCCAGGCACGCGACCACTGTCGCTTTCGCGGACCGCTCCCGCGCTACGCCCGCGAAGCGCCCGAAGCCGCCGAAGCCGCCGGCACCGACGGCGCAGCCGCAGCCGCCGCACGCTTCGCGGCGCGCGCCGCACGCACCTTCCGGGACGACAGCGACGGACGACCGGTCAGCGGCACGCTGAGCGGGGTCCAGCGGAACACCTCGGTGATCGCGACCGCGAGCACGACCACGAGCAGGTAGGTGACGAGCGTCAGCCAGGGCTTCGGGACGAGAGCCTCGAGCGGGCTCGACCCGTACAGCAGCAGCCAGATGACCAGCGGGTGGCTCAGGAAGATGCCGAACGACCGGTCCGAGGCGTAGTCGACGACCTTCGCCAGCCGGCTCTCCGGGACGCGACGGTCCGCCCACCAGGCGCCGATCGCCAGGAAGCCGACGAAGACCACGGTGCTCCACACGGCCTCGATCGGCTGCAGCGGCGTGCCGGCAGCGTACGGCGACTGCCCGGCGAGCAGCTGCACGACGAACACCGCGAGGGTGAGCAGCGCTCCCCCGAGGAAGGCCCACATGATCCCGCGACGGTACGTGCGGATGAACCCGAGGAACCGTTCGGCGTGGTCCGCCGCGATCGCACCGGACACGATGAAGAACACGTACGAGAAGAAGAACTGCTTCTGGTACCCGTTCAGCCAGGCGTCGCTGGCGGGGAAGTACTTGTAGCCGGCGAAGACCACGAGCTGGAAGACGAGCGAGACGACCAGCACCCAGACGTGGTGCCCGCGGGTCTTCCGGACCAGCCACATGATCGCGGGGAGCAGCAGGTAGACCTGCATCGTCACGAGCAGGAAGTACAGGTGGTACTTCGCGGTCCCCGTCACGACCCCGGTCGCGAAGGTCGTCACGAGCGCGGGCACGTCGCCGCGCTGCCCGGGGTCGAGCAGCCACGCGGACGCCACGTAGACGAACGACCACGCCAGGTACGGCACCCCGACGAGCAGGAAGCGCTTCGGCCAGAACACCGACATCGGCTTCGGGCGGATCGAGTAGCTGTAGACGAGCACGAACACGGTGAGCGTGAAGAACACCAGCCGCGTGAAGTGCAGCAGCGAGAGGAGTCCGGCGAGCCCGATGTCGTCGGACGCCATCGTGTGGCTCGTGGTGTGCACGCCGAGCACGCACGCGAACGTCAGGATCCGGAGGACGTCGACCTCGTACAGGTGCCGCGGTTTGCCGGAGGCGGTCCTGGTGGGGGTCTGCACACCGACGGGCTGCGCCGGCGCGTCGACCGCGCCGTGGGGCTTCGCCGGGGTGTCGGGCTTCGCCGGGGTGTCCACCGCGCCGTCCGAGCCCGGGCGCGTTCGCTGGTCCGTTCCGCTCACGACGCCGCCATCCCGCGGACACGCGCCCGCTGGATCTTGCCCGTCGGTGCGCGCGGCAGGTCCGGTACGACGACGATCTCGACCGGGCGGCGGAACCGCGTGAGCGAGCGTTCGGCGCGTGCGGTGAGGTCGGCGACCAGTGCCTCGGCGTCGACGGGTTCGTCGGGCTGCGGGATCACGTACGCGATCGGCACGCTCCCGAGGACGTCGTCCGGGCGGCCGACCACGACGGCTTCGAGCACGCGGGCATCGCCGAGGAGCACGTCCTCGACCTCCGACGGGTAGACCTTCTCGCCGCCGCGGTTGATCACGTCGTCGGAGCGGCCGGCGAGGGCCACCCAGCCGTCCTCGGACACCGAGCCGACGTCACCGGTCGAGAGCCAGCCGTCGGCGTCGAAGCGTTCGGACGCCCGGCCGAACAGGTACGAGTGCACGATGCCGGGCCCGCGCACCCAGAGCGCACCGACCTCTCCCGCGGGCAGCACGGCGCCGTCCTCACCGCGGACCTGGACCTCGGAGCCGACCGGCACACCGACGGTGCCGGCACGCGCGGGAGCGTCGAGCGGCGTCGCCGTGATCTGGCTGGCACCCTCGGTCATGCCCCAGCTGACGATGAGCGGGACGTCCCCGAGCGCGGCGCGGACCGGGTCCGGCAGCGGCGCGGAGGCGCTCCGGACGAACCGCAGTCCGGCCGGGAAGTCGAGCGGGCCGGTCTTCGCGAGCACCGCGAGGATCGCCGGCACCGCGTTCAGCCAGGTGATCCGGCGCTCGGCGAGGAGCTCCCAGAAGCCGGTCCGGCGGAAGCGGCGGTCGAGCACGAGCGTGGCGCCGGCGACCAGGGTCGCCAGCAGGCCGACCACCTCGGCGTTGACGTGGAACAGCGGCAGCGAGTTGAACCCGCGGTCGTCCCGCGCCAGCCGGTTGTGCCGGGCGACGGCGTGCGCCACGAACAGCAGCTGCGACTCGGGCAGCTCGACGCCCTTCGGCGTCCCGGTCGAACCGGACGTGAACAGGACGACGGAGCCCTCCCCCGGCGCGTCCGGGCTCTCGCCGGGCAGGTCGCCGTCACGGACGTCGGACGGGAGGCCCGTGGCCGGGTCGACGCGGGCGGCCGGCGCCCCGGGGATGGTCGCGTCCACGGCACGGTCCGACACCACCATCGACGCGCCGCCGAGCAGGTCGGCGAGGCGTGCCGGCTCGGTGGTCGGCTGTCCGGTGTCGACGGGGACCGCGCGACGGCCGGAGGCCACGGCGGCGAGGTGCACGACGGCGAAGGACAGCGGGTCCCCCACGTCCACGAGCACCGCACCGGAGTCACCGACCCCGATCACGTCGAAGGTGGCGGCCCACGCATCGACGGCGGCACCGAGCGCGCCGTAGCTGAGGATCCGGCCGGACCGGGCGTCCTCCAGGTACACGCGGTCCGCGTCGGTGGCTGCGCGCTCCCGGATCAGCGCGCGCAGGCTGGGTTCAGGTGATCGACCTTCTTGCTGCACCAGCCAATGCTAGATCCGCTTCCTATGACTCGCCGGAGGATGCGCCATGAGGCGCGAAGCGGTGCAGCAGCCACTGCCAGAGCCCCTCCATCCGGGGCTGCCCGGAGGCGTCGAGCGGCGTGGTGTCCTTGATCGTGCGCGAGTGCGACTCCGCGGGCGTGCCGACGCGGATGTCGGTGAGGATCGCGTGCGGATCCGACCCCTCCGGCGGTGCCGCGGTGTCGGTGCGCCACGGCCCCGCGGCGCCGCCCGGGGTCGCCGGGGTGTCGAGCCCGAGCGCGCGCCACGACCCGCGGATGCGCGGACCGAAGACGTCCCGGACGTCGTCGATGGCGTACATCCGCGCCGGCGGGGTGCGACCGGGTCGGTCCATCCACGCCGCGTGCACCGGACCGAGGGACTCCACCGGGGAGGAGAACATCAGTGCGCCGAGCACCGGACGGATGTGCGAGATGTACGCCGCCTCGCCGCCGCCCTGCGAGTGCCCGGCGACGACGATGTCCTTCCAGGAGATGGTGTCGACGGCGTCCTGGCCCTTGCCCGGGTTCTCCTTCGCCGGTGTCACGAACCGACCCCAACCCCCGTCGGGGTCCACGTCGTCGAGGTGCGCGATCGCGTCCCGGAAGCGCGACACGATCGAGCCGGCCGGGGACACGGCGCTGAAGTCGGACGGGCGGGAGCCGTCGAACCGGTTCCGCTGGACCGCGCCGTAGCAGTGCGGGTCGGCCTCGCATGTGCCGGAGAGCGTCCTGCCGAGGTTCCAGTAGTCGAGCCCGAGCACGTGGTACCCGTCCCCGAGCGCCGTCGTCAGGAACCGCTGGTACTCGGCCGGGCGAGCGCGGGTCGCGGGCAGGAAGAGCAGCAGCGGGCCGTCGCTGGCGGTCCTGGCGGCGAAGTCGTCACGGTTCGGGGAGAGCCGTTCGCCGTCGATCGCACCGAGCCGGAACCGGTGGAACTCGTCCTGCGGGCCGTTCGCGTCCCCGCGTGCCTTGGTGTTCCGGCCGCCGTTCGCGTGCACCGCTTCGCGGCCGTGCTGCTCCACACGCTGCTCCGCCATCACGTTCGCGGCGACCAGGGTGCCGCCACCGATCGCCACCAGGAGCACGGCGGCGAGGATCAGCAGGACACGGTGCCGCATGACCGCGTCAGCCACGCACCCGGCGCCACACGGCGTCGGCGGAGGCGATGGTGTCCTCGAGCGTGCCGGTGGCGTCGACGACGTGGTCGGCGAGTGCGAGGCGTTCCGCGTCCGAGGCCTGCGCACCGACGCGACGCTCGGCTTCGTCGCGGGACATGCCGCGGTGCTCGACGAGGCGCTCGACCCGGACGGCGGCGGGCGCGTCCACCACGACGACCGCGTCGAAGTGCAGCGGGCGCGACCCCCGCGCTTCCGCGAGGAGCGGCACGTCGTAGACGACGACCGCGTCGGGGTCGGCTGCCGCGGCCGCGTCGAAGGCCTGCTGCGCGAGGCGCCACACCTCGGGGTGGGTGATCCCCTCGAGGTCCTTCCGCGCGGCGGGGTCCGTGAAGACGATCGCGCCGAGCGCCGGCCGGTCGAGCGAGCCGTCCGCCGCGATGACGCCGGGGCCGAACCGGTCGGCGACCCGGGCCAGACCCTGGCTGCCGGGGGCGACGGCGTCGCGGGCGAGCCGGTCGGCGTCGACGATCACCGCCCCGTGGTCGGCCCAGCGTCCGGAGACGGTCGACTTGCCCGCGGCGATGCCGCCCGTGAGTCCGATGATGCGCACGGCGACCAGCCTAGGCGGCTGCTTCTCGGGAATCGCTGTCTCCTGGGACGCCGGAAGCCCGGCACCCTGTGAGGGTGCCGGGCTTCCGGTTCACGCAGCTGCGATCAGTTGGTCGAGCTGAGCTTCTCGCGGAGCGCCGCGAGCGAGGCGTCGTCGGCCAGGGTGCCCTGACCGGCCTGCTCGCTCGTGAACGACGAGGAAGCGCTGGCCGGGAGGTCGAAGCCACCCTGCGCCTCTTCGGTGAGGGACTTGGCGACCTGGGCCTTGTGGGCCTCCCAGCGACCCTGGGCGGCGGCGTACTGACGCTCCCACTCTTCGCGCTGGGTGTCGTAGCCCTCGAGCCACTCGTTGGTCTCCGGGTCGAAGCCCTCGGGGTACTTGTAGTCACCCTTGTCGTCGTACTCGGTCGGCATGCCGTAGAGAGCCGGGTCGAACTCGGCGCTCTCCGGGTCCACGCCCTCGTTCGCCTGCTTGAGGCTGAGCGAGATGCGGCGACGGTCGAGGTCGATGTCGATGATCTTCACGAAGACCTCGTCGCCGACGGAGACGACCTGCTCGGCGAGCTCGACGTGCTTGTTCGAGAGCTCCGAGATGTGGACGAGACCCTCGATGCCGTCCGCGACGCGGACGAAGGCACCGAACGGCACGAGCTTCGTGACCTTGCCCGGTGCGATCTGGCCGATCGCGTGGGTGCGGGCGAAGACCTGCCACGGGTCTTCCTGCGTGGCCTTGAGGGAGAGCGACACGCGCTCGCGGTCCAGGTCCACCTCGAGGATCTCGACGGTGACTTCCTGACCGACCTCGACGACCTCGCTGGCGTGCTCGATGTGCTTCCAGCTGAGCTCGGAGACGTGGACGAGACCGTCGACGCCGCCGAGGTCGACGAACGCACCGAAGTTGACGATCGACGAGACGACGCCCTTGCGGACCTGGCCCTTGTGCAGGTTGTTGAGGAACGTGGTCCGGGACTCGGACTGCGTCTGCTCGAGGAGCGCACGGCGCGACAGGACCACGTTGTTGCGGTTCTTGTCGAGCTCGAGGATCTTCGCCTCGATCTCCTGGCCGAGGTACGGCGTGAGGTCACGCACGCGGCGGAGCTCGATGAGCGAGGCCGGGAGGAAGCCGCGGAGACCGATGTCCACGATGAGGCCACCCTTGACGACCTCGATGACGGTGCCGGTGACGACCCCGTCGGACTCCTTGATCTTCTCGACGTCGCCCCACGCACGCTCGTACTGCGCGCGCTTCTTCGACAGGATGAGGCGGCCTTCCTTGTCCTCCTTCTGGAGAACCAGGGCCTCGACCTCGTCGCCGACGTTGACGACCTCGTTGGGGTCCACGTCGTGCTTGATCGAGAGCTCGCGCGAGGGGATGACGCCCTCGGTCTTGTAACCGACGTCGAGGAGGACCTCGTCGCGGTCGATCTTCACGACGGTGCCGGAGATGAGATCGCCGTCGTTGAAGAACTTCAGGGTCTTCTCGACCTCGGCCAGGAAGTCATCAGCCGAACCGATGTCGTTGATGGCGACCTGCTTAGGAGCCTTGGTCGTAGTGGTTGTCATGTAGAGATTGCTCCGAACGGACATGAGTCGGGCCAGGACGACGCGGGAGACATGTCCCCGCATGGTGCCGCCGTGGCGGTTGGTTGTGGGCGCGCGGATTGCGCCGCACAAGTCTAACCGGTGCGCGCGACCCCTCACAAGCGGGGTGCCGCGCGTGTCGCCGGGCGTCTAGTCGAGCAGCGCCGAGCGCAGCGTGTCGAGCCCGATGCTGCCGAGGGCGAGCGCCCGGTGGTGGAAGGACTTCAGGTCGAACGCCGAACCCTCACGCGCGGCCACCTCGTCACGGATTGCCTCCCAGACGCGCTGGCCGACCTTGTACGACGGTGCCTGTCCCGGCCACCCGAAGTACCGGGCCACCTCGAAGCGCACGAAGGCGTCGTCCATGTTCACGTTCTGGCGCATGAAGTCGAGCACGTACTCCCACGTCCACCCGCCGCCGTCGGGGTTCGTCTTCTGCAGGTGCACCCCGATGTCGAGCACGACCCGGGCCGCACGCATGCGCTGCCCGTCGAGCATGCCGAGCCGGTCCCCCTCGTCGTCGAGGAACCCGAGCTGCTCCATCAGGCGCTCCGCGTAGAGCGCCCAGCCCTCGACGTGGCCGGACGACCCGGACAGCTGCCGGCGCCAGGTGTTGAGCTCGCCGCGGTTGTAGACGCCCTGGCTGATCTGCAGGTGGTGGCCGGGGACGCCCTCGTGGTACACGGTCGTCTTCTCGCGCCAGGTCTGGAACTCGGTGACGCCCTGCGGCACGGACCACCACATGCGGCCGGGGCGGGAGAAGTCGTCGGACGGACCGGAGTAGTAGATCCCGCCCTCCTGCGTCGGTGCGATCCGGCACTCGAGCCGCTTGATCGGGTCGGCGATGTCGAAGTAGACGCCGTCCATCGCACGGATCGAGGCGTCGCTCGTCTGCTGCATCCACCGCTGCAGCGCGTCGGTGCCGTGCAGCATGCGCGACGGGTCGGCGTCGAGCACCTCGACCGCGCGCGCCACGGACGCGCCCGGTTCGATGCGGTCCGCGATGCGCTCCTGCTCGTCGCGCATGCGCGCGAGCTCCTCGAGCCCCCACTCGTAGGTCTCGTCGAGGTCGACGACGGCGCCGAGGAAGCGGCGGGAGTGCAGCTCGTAGGCGTCCCGTCCGACCGCGTCGACGGGCGTCGCGAGCGGCATCAGCTCGTGTTCGAGGAAGCGTCCGAACGAACGGTAGGCGGCCGCTGCGACCTCGCCGTGCCGGGTCAGCTCCGCGCGGAGTGCGTCCGGCACGGGCGACCCGTCGTCCAGGGTGGCCTCGGCGGCGAGCTGCCGGAAGAACCCGTCCGCCGCACCGCTCCGGGCGGCCTGCTCCGCGACGAGCTCCACCTGTCGCTTCGCCGGGGTGACGTCCTCGCGCGTGCCCTCGAGCAGCGTCTCCCGGAACCCCTCGAGTGCACCGGGCAGCGCACCGACGCGGCTGGCGATGTCTGCCCAGTCCGACTCGGTCGCGGTCGGCATGAGGTCGATGATCTCCCGGAGCGACTGGGCAGGGCTCGCGATGACGTTGAGGTCACGAAGGTGGAGCTTCCGGTCGTACGACTCGACGACGAGGTCGAGCTCGGCGCCGAGGTCGGTCTTCGTCACGCGGTCGACGTCGTCCACCGGCTCGGCCGCGGCCAGGGACCGCGCGGCCGACCTCGCCGCGTCCGCCATCGCCGCGGCGCCGGCCGGGGAGGTGTCGCCGTACTCCCCCGTGCGCCCGGGGACGCCGATGTACGTGGCGATCGTCGGGTCGAGGTCGACGAGCGTGGACACCCATCCCTCGGCGACGCGGTCGACGGCGGACGGCTGGCGGACGGGGCGCTCTTCGGTCATGCTCCGACCCTACCGACAGGCGTCGACGCGGCGCGGGCCCCCACCGACCGACGTCGGTGCCGCGCGCTACGCTCGACCCGCCGGACCAACCGGCCAGTCGAAAGGATGTTGCATGTCGGAACACACTGGTGCGTGGGCACCGGGATCACCGTGCTGGTCGGACCTCGGCGTCGGCGACGTGCCTGCGGCGCGTGACTTCTACGCCGGCGTCCTCGGCTGGCGGTTCGAGGACGGCCCGCCCGAGTCCGGCGGGTACGTGATGGCGCTCCTCGACGACCGTCCCGTCGCGGGCGTCGGCCCGCTCATGGGCGAGGGACAGCCCGTCTCGTGGACCGCGTACCTCGCGACCGACGACGCGGACACCACCGCGACGGCCGTCACGAGCGCCGGCGGGACCGTGGTCACGCCGCCCTTCGACGTGATGGACGTCGGTCGGATGGCGATCGCGGCCGATCCCACCGGTGCCGTGTTCGGACTGTGGCAGGGCCGGGCACACGACGGGTACGGCCTCGTGAACCAGGCGGGTGCACCCTGCTGGAACGAGGTCCACACCCGCGACGCCGAGGCCGCCAAGACCTTCTACGCCACGCTGTTCGGGTACACCTACGACGTGTTCGGCGACCCCGCCGAACCGTACGCGGCCGCCAAGCTGCACCCGGAGGACCCCGCGCCCGTCGCCGGGGTGTTCACGCCGCCCGGCGGACTGCCCGACGGCGTCCCCGGGTACTGGCTCACCTGGTTCGGCTCGACCGACACGGACGCGACGGTCGCGACGGTCACCGCGCACGGCGGCTCCGTGCTGATGGGGCCGTTCGACAGCCCGTTCGGTCGCTCCGCCGTCGTGGCCGGAGCACAGGGCGAGGTCTTTGCCGTCGTCGCCGTCTGACCGACGGCTGCCGCGCCCCGACCGGACCCACGGCGGCGGCACCGCAACCAAATGACCGACGGGAGGCCCGGTGCCAGCCGGCACCGGGCCTCCCGTCCGTCACGACGCGGGCGCAGTGCCCCGTGAGCCGCGCGTCAGTGCGCTGCTGCCTCCCAGTTGGCGCCGGTCCCGACCTGGACGTCGAGCGGGACCGTCAGGTCGGCCGCGCCGCCCATCCGGGTATGGAGGATCTCCTCGACGCGGTCCTGCTCGCCGGGCGCGACTTCGAGGATGAGCTCGTCGTGCACCTGCAGCAGCAGGCGGGTCCCGAGTTCGCCGTCGCGCAGGTCGGCCGCGACGCCGAGCATCGCGATCTTCATGATGTCCGCCGCCGAGCCCTGGATCGGGGCGTTCAGCGCCGCACGCTCGGCGTTCTCGCGGAGCACCCGGTTCGGGCTCTTGAGGTCCGGGAAGGGACGGCGACGGCCGAAGATCGTCTCGGTGTAGCCGTCTTCCCGCGCCTGCTCGACGACGTTCCGGAGGTAGTCGCGGACGGCACCGAACCGGGCGAAGTACTCGGTCATCAACGTCCGCGCTTCACTCTGCTCGATGCGGAGCTGCTTCGAGAGCCCGAACGCGCTGAGGCCGTACGCGAGCCCGTAGGACATCGCCTTGACCTTGGTGCGCATCTCCGCGGAGACGTCCGACGGCTCGACCCCGAAGACCCGGGCACCGACGAACCGGTGCAGGTCTTCGCCCTCGTTGAAGGCCTGGATCAGCCCGGGGTCGCCGGAGAGGTGCGCCATGATCCGCATCTCGATCTGCGAGTAGTCCGCGGTGAGGAGCGTCGTGTACGGCTCGGCGACGGCGAACGCCGACCGGATCCGACGGCCGACCGCGGTCTTCACCGGGATGTTCTGCAGGTTCGGGTCCGTCGAGGACACCCGGCCGGTGCTGGTGCCGGTCTGCTCGTACCGGGTGTGGATGCGGCCGTCGACGACCGCGGCGTCGAGGGTGTCGACGATCTGGCGGAGCTTCGTGGCGTCGCGGTGCTGCAGCAGGAGCCCGAGGAACGGGTGCGGGTGCTGGTCCTGCAGGTCCGTGAGGCTGGCCGCGTCGGTGGAGAAGCCCGTCTTCGTCTTGCGGGTCTTCGGCATCGCGAGCTCGGTGAACAGCACTTCCTGCAGCTGCTTCGGTGACCCGAGGTTGACCTCGTGCCCGATCTCCGCGAAGGCCTGCTGGGCGAGTTCGGCGGCGCGCTCCCCCAGTTCCTTCGACAGGCCGGTGAGCACCGGGCGGTCGATGCCGACGCCCGTGGTCTCCATCTGCGCGAGCACCGAGACGAGCGGGAGCTCGATGTCGTCGAGGACCTGCAGCGAGCCGGGGTCGATCCTGGCGCGGAGCGCGGTGGTGACCCGGAGGACGTACCAGGCGTGCACGCCGACGTTCACCGGGTCGGTCTCGGGGACGAGCTGGTTCGGGTCCGCGGTGGGGAGTTCCTCGCCGAGTTCCTGGTAGACGAGGTCGGTGAGGGGCTGCCCCTGCTTGCCGGGGTTCGCGAGCCAGCCCATGATCCGGGCGTCGCCGGCGACCCCGTTGACGGTGATGCCCACGGTGCCGAGCGCCTTGATGGCGGCCTTGGCGTCGTGGAAGTGCTTCGGGGCGTCCGAGGCGAACCAGGCGCTGAGCTGCTCGTAGTCCTTCGCGCCGCTGCCGCCCGGCACCAGCACGGCGTCGTCGTGGGTGGCGATGCCGATGGCGCTGAGGCGGCCGTCGATCACCTCGACCGCGACGCCGTACCCGTTCTCCGCGGCGGCGGCGTTCTTGCGCTCCAGCCAGTAGCCGAGCTCTTCGTCGATGAGGGTCTTGACGGGCGGCGGGGTGACGCCGGCGTCCTCGATGCCGCCCTCGACCGCGGTGGCGTCGCTCGGCTCCCCGTTGCCCGCGACCTTGAACACACGGTCGAGCAGCGTCCGGAACTGCAGCTTCGCGAAGAGCTCGCGCACGGCGGCTTCGTCGAGGGGCCGCAGAGCGACGTCACCAGGGCCGACCGGCAGCTCGACGTCGGTGACGAGGCGGTTCAGCTTGCGGTTGCGGATCGCACGGTCCTTCTGCTCGCGCAGGTTGTTGCCGACCACGCCCTTGATCTCGTCCGCGTGCTCGAGCACGCCGTCGAGCGAGCCGTACTGGGTGATCCACTTGACGGCGGTCTTCTCGCCGACCTTGTCGATGCCGATCAGGTTGTCGCTGGTCTCACCGACGAGCGCGGCGATGTCCGGGTACTGGTGCGGTTCGATGCCGTACCGCTCGTAGACCTTGTCGCGGTCGTAGCGGGTGAGCTCGGAGACGCCGCGGACCGACGGGTAGAGCAGCGTGACGTCGTCGTTGACGAGCTGGATCGAGTCGCGGTCGCCGGACACCACGTAGACCTGGTACCCCTGCGCGGAGCCCTGCGAGGAGAGCGTCGCGAGGATGTCGTCCGCCTCGTAGTCCTCCTTCGTGACGGTCGTGATGCCCATCGCCTCCAGCGCCTGCTGCAGGAGCGGGATCTGCCCCTTGAACTCCGCCGGGGTCTCCGAGCGCGTGCCCTTGTAGTCCTCGTACTCCCGCGTGCGGAAGGAGAACCGGGAGATGTCGAACGCGACCGCCAGGTGGGTCGGCTTCTCCCGCTGCAGGAGCATCAGCAGCATCGAGATGAAGCCGTGGATGGCGTTCGTGTGCTGCCCGTCGCGGTTGACGAAGCTGTCCACCGGCAGGGCGTAGAAGGCCCGGAAGGCGAGCGAATGGCCGTCGATGACCATGAGGGTAGGCTTTGCGGAGTCCGACACCCGGACAGCCTACCGACGGCCCCCGACAGGGCCGACCAGCGCGAAGGGCACCGCGACGTGACCGACGAACAGACACTCACCGGGTCCGCCGAGGGCATCGCGAAGTACGCCGAACGGGGCATGGGCGAACTCGCCGACAAGATGGGCATGGTCATCACGGAGCTCTCCGCGGAGCGCGCCGTCGGCACCATCCCGGTCGAGGGCAACCGCCAGCCCGTCGGGCTCCTGCACGGTGGCGCGTTCGTCGTCCTGGCGGAGAGCCTCGGCTCGATGGCGGCCACCGTCCACGCCGGCGAGGGGCGCTACGCCGTCGGCATCGAGCTGAACGCGTCCCACACGCGGAGCGCCACCTCCGGCGTCGTCACGGGTGTCTGCACCGCGATCCACCTCGGCAACACGCTCACCACGCACGAGATCGTGCTCACCGACGACCAGGGGCGACGCTGCTCCACCGTCCGCATCACCAACCTCATCCGCGACGTGCGCTGACGCCCCCGCGGGGCCGCGCGCCCGTGCAACACCAGGGAGTCCTCATGGACTGGAAGATCGAACTCATCATGGTCCCCGTCAACGACGTCGACCGCTCCCGCGACTTCTACGCATCGCTCGGCTTCACGATCGACCACGACCAGCGTGTCTCCGACGAGGTCCGCTTCGTCCAGGCCACCCCGCCCGGATCCGCGTGCTCGATCGCGTTCGGCCAGGGCATCATGTCGCCCGACGTCGTGCCCGGGTCGCTGAAGTCCATCCAGGTCGTGGTGCCCGATGCCGACGAGGCACTGGCACACCTGCAGTCGCTCGACGTGAACGCCGTCGGGGTCGACGAGATGGCCTGGGGCCGCTTCGTCTTCTTCACCGACCCCGACGGCAACGCCTGGACCCTGCAGCAGCTGCCCGTCCGGAGCTGACGGCAGCCGCTGCGGCGGCAGCCGTGGCGGCAGCGGGCGTTCAGTCCTCCGGTGGGCGCTGCAGCAGCAGCCGGGCGTCGCCGAAGCCGAGCCGCCGGTAGAGCCGCTCGCCGTCCACACTCGAGTGCACCGAGACGCGTTCGGTGCCGAGCTCGTCCGCGATCTCGAGCAGCCGGTCGACCAGCCGTCCGGCGACACCCTCCCCACGCACGTCCGGGTGCACGTAGACGGTCTGCACGTCCGCCGTGATCCGTCCCCCCGGGCGATTCGGCGCGGGCGGTCGTGCGGTGAGCCCGAGCCACGCCATGCCGAGCACGGCGCCGTCGCGTTCGGCGACGACGCACCGGTGCGTCTCCGGGTGTTCCAGCGCGAAGGCCGTCATCGCATCCCGGTACGCCGCGGGCGACTGTCCGGGGGTGCGCCCGTCCTCGTCGATGCTCCACCGCCACCGCAGGTCGGCCACCGCGGGCATGTCGGCCGGACTGGAGGCTCGGATCACCACGTCGTTCACGGCTCCACCTTCGCAGATGGTCGGCTCGAGGGCACGTCGGTCACGGGCGTGCGTTCGGGTCCGCCCGGCCTACCGCCCTGCGTACCTCGCGTTGATGCGGGCGATCTGGACGAATCGGTCGAGCGCTGCGCCGAGGTCATCGTGCCACGAGCCGTTCGACCACGGGCCGCCCTTCTCGTCGGTCGCCCAGACGTGCCACCCGTCGTCGTGCTCCTCGAGTGCAGCGGCGTCGGAGGTGCCCCGTTCGCCGGGCCACAGCACGCGGAGGTGCTCGTCCGCGACGACCCGTCGGGCCTCGTCGAGGTCGCTGAACGGCAGCGCCTTCCGCCACTGCTCGATGACGATCCCGATGCGCTTGCCCGCGGTGCCGTCCCAGTCGAGCTCGAACCCGCGGTCGGTCAGGACGTCGGCGACCTGCTGCCCGGCCGAGAGCTGGGACCGTTCGTTGATCGTGGCTTCGCCACGGCTGGAGCGCATCGCCGTCGCGACGAGGTCCGGGTCGATGTCGGGCGCCGGGCGGAACGACCCGAAGGCCAGGCGCAGCACGTGGCGGTCCAGGCAGAGCCCCTCGGCGTCCTGGGTGTGGAAGTACGCGTACGCCCACTCCCGGAACCCGCCGGGTGCGTCCTCGTCCGGCGTGCGCAGGTCACGCGCCTCGAGGAAGCCGTCGCCCTGGTCGACGCCGAGGTCCATCCCCGTCACGAACCCGAGGCGCTCGAGTCGTCGGAACGCGAGCTCGAGCTCGTCGTGCTGGCTGCTACCCCACGTCCACGACGCTTCTCCGCGGCGCCGCGCGTCCCAGATCGGACGCGCCCGCGCGACGACGATCGCCCGGAACTCGGCCTCGTCGGGAACGTCGTCGGCGTACCACTCGACGACCGCCTCGACGACGTCGTCGAACCGGAGGAAGCCCGGGAGCACGCGCTCCGTGACGGCCTCGTCGACCATCTGGTCGTCGGGCTCGACCTCGTCCAGGATGTCGTACCCGGTCTGGTCGACGCCGTCGTCGACGCCCTTCGGTCGCCGCCACCTGTCGAAGAACCCCACAGCTCGGATCCTACGGTGCGCCATCGCGTCGTGCGGGCACGGTGGCCGCGCTGACACGGGTGGTCTCGGGAGCGCCGTCGCGGGTGACCGTGACCGCGATCGAGGGGTCCGCCGTGGCGAGTTCCCACGTGCGGAGGGGCTGGTACGGCTCCCGCCCGACCCCGGTGTACGGGACCGGACCGTTGTCGTCCTGCAGCAGTCGCGACGCGAGGAGCTCGACGGGGAGGTCCGGATACCCGGCGGCTGCGGCGGCGGCGGCGATCCGGACGGCTGCGCGACGGCCCGTCGCGCTCCGAGCACGACGACGCCCCCGGTACAGGGCGGCGTCCAGGACGTGTGCGATCGCGATGAACGGCACGACCCACAGGGCTGCGAGCAGGAACGAGGTGCCGACGCTCCGGTGCAGCCAGGCGTTCTGGTACACGCCGATGGCGATGAACGCGAGCACGCCGGACGCGTAGGCGAGCGCGTACACCGAGGTGGACGCACCGCGTCCTGCAGGGGCCCGGACCGCGGCGACGTCACTCGTGTCGACCACGATGGCGGGCAGGTCGTCCCTGGTCACCGGCACGAGCGCTGCCCGGTCCGGCGGACTACTTCTTCGCGCTGAGCTGCTCGATGATCGCCTTGGCGACGTCGTGCATCGTCAGGCGGCGGTCCATCGAGGCCTTCTGGATCCAGCGGAACGCCTCGGGCTCGGTGAGGCCCATCTTCTCGTTGAGCAGGCCCTTGGCGCGGTCGACGAGCTTGCGGGTCTCGAAGCGCTCGACGAGGTCGGCGACCTCGGCTTCGAGGGTGATGATCTGCTGGTACCGGGAGAGTGCGATCTCGATCGCGGGCAGCAGGTCGTTCGGGGTGAAGGGCTTCACGACGTACGCGAGCGCTCCGGCCTCCGTCGCACGCTCGACGAGTTCCTTCTGGCTGAACGCCGTGAGGAGGACCACCGGGGCGATGTGGTTCTTCGAGAGCTTCTCGGCCGCGGAGATGCCGTCGAGCTGGGGCATCTTGACGTCCATGATGACGAGGTCGGGACGGAGGTCGGTCGCGAGCTGCACGGCGGTCTCGCCGTCACCCGCTTCGCCGACGACGTCGAAGCCGTTGTCACGGAGGATCTCGACGATGTCGAGACGGATGAGCGACTCGTCCTCGGCGACGACGACGCGACGGGGTGCGGTTGCAGTTGCTTCTGAGTCACTCACGACCGAAAGCCTACTAGACGTCGGAAGTGCTGCTTCGCATTCCGCCGGGCAGAGGCGGGCAGTACGAGTGGCGGGACTTGAACCCGCACGCCGTGAGGCAGAGCATTTTGAGTGCCCCGTGTCTGCCGATTCCACCACACTCGCGAGGTGGCCAGACTACCAGCCGGTCACACCCCTTCGAGCGCCTCGACCGCGGCCACGAGCCCGGCCCGCCGCGGCGACCGCGGCGGCAGCGTCCGGAGCAAGGCCCGCAGCACGCGGGCGTCCGCTGCCCCGTCCGGCGTCCGCGCCCAGGCGAGCAGCGCCTCCGCCGACCCGTCGGTCACCACGGCTTCCCGGAAGCGTCCGCGGACCAGGTCGCGGAGCGCGTCCACCCCCGGGGCGTCGGACCCCGGCAGGACGGGTCCGGGGTACCGGCTGACGGCCTGGAGGCGCGACCCGCGATCGAGCGCCGCCAGCACGGTGTCGACGTCGGTGCGCACACCGCCCACCCGGTACGGGCGCGAGGCCATCGTCACGCACGGGGCCGTCGCGGCGAGGACCCGGCGGAGCCGGACCACCTCTGCCCGGAGCGTCACGGTCGCGCCGGGGTCGCCGTAGACGGCGGCGGCGAGGTCGGCGGCGGCGAGCCCGCCGGGGGCGGTCGCGAGGACCGCGAGGATCTCCGAGTGCCGGGCGGAGAGCCCGACCGCGTGGCCGTCGACGCGGAGGGTGGCGGTGTCGGCCCCGAGCAGCACGAGTTCGGCGTCCGCGGTGGTCGCCGGGGCCCGTGGTGCGGGTGGGTTCGGCGCCCGGAGGACCGCCAGGGCGAGCTCGGCCTCCGCAGCGGCGACGGTCGCGGTGAGGAGCGGCAGGGTGTGGCGTTCGACGGCCCGCTCATCGCCGGTGACGTCGAGGACCCCGACCACCCGGCCGCTGGGGTCGTGCACGGGCACCGCGGTGCAGGACCACGGCTTCACGGCGGTGGCGTAGTGCTCGTCGCGGCGGATCTGCACGGGCCGGTCGAGCCGCAGTGCGGTGCCGGGGGCGCTCGTCCCGACGTGCTCCTCGGCCCAGTCGGCGCCGGGGACGAACCCCATGTCCTCAGCGGCCCGGCGCGCGGAACGCGCACCGTCGACGAAGACGAGCCGGCCCGCGGCGTCGCCCACCGCCACGACGCAGCCCGCCGAGCGGGAGTCGTCGAGCAGCAGCCGCCGCACGATCGGCAGCAGGGTCGCGAGGGGCCCGTCGCGCCGGGCGGCGTCGAGTTCGTCGGTGCCGAGCGTCAGTCGTGGCGCTCCGTCGGGGTCGACCCGCGCGGAGCGTCGCCATGATTCGGCGACGAGCGGTCGGACGGATCCGGGTCGGGGTGCGCGCATGCGTCCTCCGTCCCGGGTCCGCCCGCCGCGTCGTCGCGCCGGGTGCGGTCAGCCTACGTCCGGCCGGCCGCCGGGACCAGACCGAGCTCCTCCAGTTCCGCGTCGGTGAACATCCGCGAGCGGGTGAGGAAGCGCTTGCCCTCCGGGACCTCGAGCGAGAAGCCACCGCCCCGACCGTCGACGACGTCGATCGTCAGGTGCGTGTACTTCCAGTACTCGAACTGGGACCGGGACATGTACACCTCGACGCGGTCGATCCCCTCGACCTCCAGCGCGCCGAGGAGCACGTCCCCGGACCCGGTCATGAACATGCCGACCGGGTAGCACATCGGGCTGGAGCCGTCGCAGCAGCCGCCCGACTGGTGGAACATCAGCGGCCCGTGCCGGGCGGCGAGGGAGCGCAGGAGCTCCCCCGCCGCCGCCGTCACCGCGACGCGCTCGGTGTGCGGCATCAGAAGAACCCCATCGGACCCTCGGCGTAGGACACGAGCAGGTTCTTCGTCTGCTGGTAGTGGTCGAGCATCATCTTGTGGTTCTCGCGTCCGACGCCGGACTGCTTGTACCCGCCGAACGCCGCACCGGCCGGGTACTGGTGGTAGGTGTTCTCCCACACGCGACCCGCCTGGATGTCCCGGCCGGCCCGGTAGAGCGTGGTGGCCTCGCGGCTCCAGACCCCGGCGCCGAGTCCGTAGAGCGTGTCGTTGGCGATCGCGATGGCGTCGTCGTACCCGCTGAAGGACGTCAGCGCGAGCACCGGGCCGAAGATCTCCTCCTGGAAGATCCGCATCGCGTTGTCGCCCTCGAACACCGTCGGCGTGACGTAGTACCCGCCGGAGAGCTCCCCACCGAGGTCGGCGCGTTCGCCGCCGGTGAGCAGCTTCGCGCCCTCCTGCTTGCCGATGTCGATGTAGCTCAGGATCTTCTCGAGCTGGTCGTTCGACGCCTGCGCGCCGATCATCGTCGAGATGTCGAGCGGGTGGCCCTGCTTCACGGCACGGACCCGTTCGAGACCGTCTGCGACGAAGCCGTCGTAGATCTCCTTCGCGACGAGCGCCCGGGACGGGCACGTGCAGACCTCGCCCTGGTTGAGGTTGAAGAACGCGAAGCCCTCGAGCGCCTTGTCGTAGAAGGCGTCCTTCTCCTGGGCCACGTCGGCGAAGAACACGTTCGGGCTCTTGCCGCCGAGCTCCAGGGTCACGGGGATGAGGTTCTGCGACGCGTACTGCATGATCAGGCGGCCGGTGGTGGTCTCACCGGTGAAGGCGACCTTCCGGACGTCGGGGTGCTGTGCGAGCGGTGCCCCGACCTCGAACCCGAACCCGTTCACGACGTTGAGCACACCGGCGGGGATGAGGTCCTGGATGAGCTCGATGAGCACGTGGATCGATGCCGGGGTCTGCTCCGCCGGCTTCAGCACGACGCAGTTGCCCGCGGCGAGGGCCGGTGCGAGCTTCCACACCGCCATCAGGATCGGGAAGTTCCACGGGATGATCTGTGCCACCACCCCGAGCGGTTCGTGGAAGTGGTACGCCACGGTGTCGTGGTCGATCTCCCCCGTCGAACCCTCCTGCGCCCGGATGGCCCCGGCGAAGTAGCGGAAGTGGTCGATCGCGAGCGGGATGTCCGCGCCGAGGGTCTCCCGGATCGGCTTGCCGTTCTCCCACGTCTCGGCGACGGCGAGGAGCTCCAGGTTCTGCTCCATCCGGTCCGCGATGCGGTTCAGGATGTTCGCGCGCTCCGTGACGCTGGTCTTCCCCCACGCCGGGAACGCCTTCCACGCCGCCTGCACCGCGCGGTCGACGTCGGACGAGTCGCCGCGTGCGACCTCGGTGAAGGTCTTGCCGGTGACGGGGGTCGGGTTCTCGAAGTACTGCCCACCCGCCGGCGGGACGTACTCACCGCCGATGAAGTGGTCGTAGCGCGACCGGAACGAGACGAGCGCACCCTCCTCGCCGGGTGCGGCGTAGGTGGTGGGCGATGGTGCGATGGTCATGGTGATGCCTCTCGACGACGCTGTCGTGGCGCACGGTCCGCGCGCCTGCGCCCGACGGTACGAGCGTGGGGGTTGCATCCGGTTGCACGGACGCGGGACGCTCCGCCGGGTAGCGTTCGAGGCGACCAGCAGTCCAGATCAGGGAGGAGTGCTCGTGGATTCCCGTGCCGTCCGCACGTTCCGGGTGTTCGTCGTCGTCACCGCAGTCGTCGCGATCGCGCTCGGCATCGTCGCCATCGTCTGGCCCCGCCCCTCGCTCGTCGTGGTCGCGCTCCTCTTCGGCGTGTACCTCGTCGTCGCCGGGGTGCTCCGCGTGTTCGCCGCGGTCCGCGGGCACGGGACGCCCCCGGTCTGGCGCTGGACCTCCGGCGTCGTCGGGGCACTCGTCGCGATCGCCGGCCTCGTGACGCTCCTCGACCCGGTCGTCCCGCTCGTCGTCTACGCGGTGCTCGCCGGCGTCGGGTTCCTGATCGAGGGCATCGCGGCCATCGTCGGCGGCTTCGTCGGCCACCCCGGATCGTCCCGCGTCCCGTCGTTCGTGAGCGGCGTGCTCTCGATCCTCGGCGGTGTCGCGGTCCTCGTCGCACCGGGTCTGGCGCTGACGGTGTTCATGGTGTTCGCCGGGATCGCGCTCATCGTCGTCGGTGCCGGCGCGCTGCTCCTGCTCCCCCCGCGCGCGGCCGTCCGCCGCTGAGCGCGACGCGACGGGACGCGGCGCCACACCGCGGATCCGGCCGCCCCCTACGCGGAGCCGGTCCCGAAGAGCAGCCCGAGCAGGTAGGTGACCACCGCGGCGCCGAACCCGATCGCGAGCTGCCGGAGCGCCCGGCGGAGTGGGGATGCGCCGCTCAGCACACCGACGACGGCACCGGTGCCCAGCAGGGCGATCCCGACGAGCACGGCGGCGACACCGATCGCGGCCCAGCCGTCGAGGCCGAACAGGTACGGCAGCACCGGGATGATCGCGCCGGACGCGAAGAAGCAGAAGCTCGAGATCGCCGCGCTCATCCCGTTCCCGACCGCCTCGTGGTCGTCGACGACCCGCGTCGGGCGGGTGTCCGGACCGCTCCCGAGCCCGGCGAGCACCTCGGTCGCGTGCGCCTCCGCCTCGGCCTCGGGCATGCCCCGCGCGCGGTAGACCAGTGCGAGCTCGTTGGCGTCGACGTCGAGGTCCGCCACGGCGTCCCCGGCGTCCGGGTGCGGTGCCGACGCCTCGAGGAGCTCCCGCTGCGACCGCACCGAGACGTACTCCCCCGCGCCCATCGAGAGCGCTCCGGCGAGGAGACCGGCGATGCCGCTCAGCAGCACGAAGTGCCGGTCCGCACCGGACGCGCTGATGCCGATGATGAGCGCGAGGTTCGACACCAGGCCGTCGTTCGCCCCGAAGACCGCGGCACGGAACGTCCCCGAGAGCCGCATCCGACCCCGGTTCGCCAGTCCGCGGACGACCTCGCCGTGGATCCGTTCGTCGGCGGCCATGGTCGCGGTCGCGTCGACGTCGTCCGCGTACGGCGATCGGTCCTCCGCCCGCTGCATCAGCGCGAGGACGAACACCGACCCGAAGCGCTTCGCCAGGGACGCGAGCACGCGGGTGCGGAGACTCCCCCGGAGCGGCCGGCCGACGTCGGCACCGAGCAGGTCGGTCCAGTGCTGCTCGTGGCGGCCCTCCGCCTCGGCCAGCGCGCTCAGGATCTCGCGTTCCTCACCGGAACGTCGGGCGGCGAGGTTCCGGTAGACGGCCGCTTCGGCGCGCTCGTCTGCCAGGTAGCGACGCCACCGGCGCACGTCCGCAGGACGCCTGGTGCCCACACCGGTCTGGAGGCTCGGTTCGGTCATCGCGGTCGTCTCCTGTCGACGGGACGGGGGTGGGAGCACGCGACGGGGCGCGGACCGGAGGCCGTCTGCAGAACCTGCACCGTGCCTCCCGTCCGCGCCCCGTCAGCGCGCTGGGACTGTCTGGACTAGTCCCGAACGTACGCCGGCGCCGCCTCGGCGTGCGCGTCACCGACGCGGTGCACGCGGAGGTCGTTCGTCGAGCCCTCGAGTCCGGGGGGCGACCCGGCCGTCACGATGACGCGGTCGCCGGGCGAGGCGAGACCGTTGTGGATGAGGACGTCGTCCACCTGACCGAAGAGCTCGTCGGTGTGCTTCATGCGCGGGACCAGGAACGAACGGACGCCCCAGGTCAGCGCCATGCGACGACGGGTGGCCTCGTTCGGCGTGAACGCGATGATCGGCAGGCCGTGGCGGAGGCGCGACATGCGGCGTGCGGAGTCGCCGGACTCGGTGAACACGCAGAGGTACGACGCCTCGGTGAACTCGGCGATCTCGACCGCGGCGAGCGTGATCGCCCCACCGAGCGTGCGCGGCTTCGTGCCGAGCGGTGCGATGCGCTCGAGGCCGTGGTCCTCGGTGGACTCGACGATGCGGGCCATCGTGCGGACGGTCTGCACCGGGTACTCGCCGACGCTGGTCTCGCCGGAGAGCATGACCGCGTCCGCACCGTCGAGGACCGCGTTCGCGACGTCGGACGTCTCGGCGCGGGTCGGGATCGGCGACGAGATCATCGACTCGAGCATCTGCGTGGCCACGATGACCGGCTTCGCCATGCGACGGGCCAGCTCGACGGCGCGCTTCTGCACGATCGGGACGGCTTCGAGCGGGAGCTCCACGCCGAGGTCACCACGGGCGACCATGATCGAGTCGAAGGCGTCGATGATCTCCTCGAGCGCATCGACGGCCTGCGGCTTCTCGATCTTCGCGATGACGGGCAGGCGCTTGCCCTCCTCGTCCATGATCTCGTGGGCGCGGACGACGTCCGAGGCGTTGCGGACGAACGAGAGCGCGATGAGGTCGGCGCCCTGGCGGATGCCCCAGCGGAGGTCGGCCTCGTCCTTCTCGCTCAGTGCGGGGACGTTCACGGCGACGCCGGGCAGGTTGATGCCCTTGTTGTTCGAGACGGTGCCGCCGACGACGACCTCGGTGCGGACGCGCACGCCGTCGGTGTCGAGCACGCGGAGGCGGACACGGCCGTCGTCGATGAGCAGCGGGTCGCCGGGCTTGACGTCCTGCGGGAGGCCCTTGAACGTGGTCCCGCAGATCTCCTTCGAGCCGGGGACGTCCTCCGTCGTGATGGTGAACACGTCGCCGACCGCGAGGTCGTGCGGGCCGTCGGCGAACTTCGCGAGGCGGATCTTCGGACCCTGCAGGTCGACGAGGATCGCGACGGGCTTGCCGAGGTCCGCGGCGGCACGGCGGACGTTCTCGTAGTTGGCCTCGTGGACGCTGTAGTCACCGTGGCTGAGGTTGAGTCGAGCGACGTCGACGCCCGCCTCGATGATCTCCTTGACGGTCTCGTAGTCCGAGGTGGCCGGTCCGAGGGTCGAAACGATCTTTGCGCGTCTCAATGGATTCCTTCGTGTGGTGGTTGTGGGGCTTGCGGCTGCTGCTTGGTCGTGCGTGGGGCTTCGCAGATACGAAGAGAGGCCACCAGCACCCTATCGAGTGCTGGTGGCCTCCCGCTCACCCTGAGGTGGGCATCAGATGGAGATGGCCCGGTCGGTCGCCTTGACCGGGGCGGGCAGCATCGTCGTGCCCTCGAGGTACTCGTCGACCTTCGCGGCGGCCGCACGGCCCTCCGCGATGGCCCAGACGATCAGCGACTGGCCACGGCCGGCGTCGCCCGCGACGAAGACACCCGGCTCGTTGGTCGTGTAGTCGGCCTGACGGGCCACGGCGCCGGAGACGGCGACCGGGAGCCCGAGCTGCGGCTCGAGCGTGTCGGTCTCCGGACCGGTGAAGCCCATCGCGACGAGGACGAGGTCCGCGGGGATCTCGCGCTCGGTGCCGGCCTTCGGGACGCGACGGCCGTCGAGGTACTCGGTCTCCGCGACGCGGAGGGCACGGACCTCGCCGGCCTCGTTCGCGAGGAACTCGACCGTCGAGGCGAGGAAACTGCGCTCCCCGCCCTCTTCGTGGGCGCTCGTGACCTCGAACACGGTCGGGAACATCGGCCACGGCTGGGTGTCCGGACGCTCGAGCGGCGGCTGCTTGCCGATCGCCAGGTTGGTGACGCTGAGCGCGCCCTGACGGTGCGCGGTGCCGATGCAGTCCGCGCCGGTGTCGCCACCGCCGATGACGACGACGTGCTTGCCCTCGGCCGTGATCTGGTTGTCGACCACGGTGCCGGCGCCCGCACGGTTCTGCTGGACGAGGTACTCCATCGCGAAGTGCACGCCCTCGAGGTCGCGCCCGGGGATCGGCAGGTCGCGCGGGACCGTGGCACCCGTCGCGACGACGACCGCGTCGTAGCGGGACTTCAGGTCGTCCCAGGTGATGTCGCGCCCGATCTCCACACCCGCGCGGAAGCGGGTGCCCTCGGCCTGCATCTGGGCGAGGCGCGCGTCGATCTGGCGCTTCTCCATCTTGAAGTCCGGGATGCCGTAGCGGAGGAGCCCGCCGATCCGGTCGTCGCGCTCGTACACCGCGACGGTGTGGCCGGCACGGGTCAGCTGCTGCGCGGCGGCGAGCCCGGCGGGGCCGGAACCGACCACGGCGACCGTCTTGCCGGTCAGGCGCTCCGGCGGGTGCGGGGTGACCCAGCCCTTCTGGAACGCCTCGTCGATGATCGAGACCTCGACCTGCTTGATCGTCACCGGGGGCTGGTTGATGCCCAGCACGCAGGACGACTCGCAGGGGGCCGGGCAGAGCCGGCCGGTGAACTCGGGGAAGTTGTTCGTCGCGTGCAGGCGTTCGATCGCCTGGCGACCCTCGCCGCGCCACGTGAGGTCGTTCCACTCCGGGATGAGGTTGCCGAGCGGGCAGCCCTGGTGGCAGAACGGCACGCCGCAGTCCATGCAGCGGCCGGCCTGGCGCTTCAGCTGGCCGGACTCCTGCTGCTCGTAGACCTCTTTCCAGTCCATGAGCCGCACGGGGACGGGCCGACGCTTCGGCAGCTCGCGTTCCTGGACCTTCAGGAATCCCTTGGGGTCAGCCACCGGTTACCTCCATGATGCGATTCCAGACGACGTCGCCATCGGGGTCGAGGCCCTCGTCGAGGGCCTGCTTGCGGGTCTCGAGCACCGCCGCGTAGTCGCGCGGCAGCACCTTGACGAACTCGGACAGGTCGCCGGACTCGAGCAGGTCGGCGGCGAGGGTCGACCCCGTCTCGGCGGCGTGCCGCTGGAGCAGGTCCGTGACGATCGCGACGTCGGCGCTGTCGAGGTCCTCGAGCCGGAGCTCCCCGCTGCCGAGCGAGTCCTGGTTCACGTGCTCGGTGCGGAGGCCACGGACGTACGCGGTGCCCCCGGACATGCCGGCACCGAGGTTGCGGCCGGTCTCCCCGAGGATGAGCGCCAGGCCACCGGTCATGTACTCGAGCGCGTGGTCACCAACGCCCTCGACCACCGCGGTGGCGCCGGAGTTCCGGACCAGGAAGCGCTCGCCCACGATGCCGCGGATGAACATGCTGCCCTGGGTCGCGCCGTAGCCGATGACGTTGCCGGCGATGACGTTCTCCGACGGCTCGAAGCCGCTCGTCTCGGTCGGACGCACGACGATGTCACCGCCCGAGAGGCCCTTGCCGACGTAGTCGTTGCTGTCACCGATCAGCCGCAGCGTGATGCCTGCGGGCAGGAAGGCCCCGAGCGACTGCCCCGCGGAACCGCGCAACGTGATGTCGATCGACCCGGCGGGCAGGCCGTTCTCACCGTGGCGCAGGGTGACCTCGTGGCCGAGCATCGTGCCGACCGCACGCTCCGTGTTGCGGATCGGCAGGTCGAGCGTCAGCGTGCCCCCGTGCTCGAGCACGTCCGAGGCCTGGTGGATGAGCGGCACGTCGAAGTGCTGCTCGAGCTCGTGGTCCTGCTCACGGTGGTGCCGACGGGGCTCGTCCGCAGCGAAGTCCGGGCCGGTGAGCACGGGTTCGAGGTCGAGACCGGACGCCTTCCAGTGCTCGACCGCACGGTCGACGTCGAGTGCGTCGGCACGGCCGATCGCCTCGTCGAGAGTGCGGAAGCCGAGCTCGGCGAGGATCTCGCGGACTTCCTGGGCGATGAACTCGAAGAAGTTCACGACGAACTCCGGCTTGCCGGAGAAGCGCTTGCGGAGCTCGGGGTTCTGCGTCGCGACACCGACCGGGCACGTGTCCAGGTGGCAGACGCGCATCAGGATGCAGCCCTCGACCACGAGTGGTGCGGTCGCGAAGCCGTACTCCTCGGCGCCGAGGAGCGCGGCGACGACGACGTCGCGGCCGGTCTTCATCTGGCCGTCGACCTGCACCACGACGCGGTCCCGCATGCCGTTGAGCATCAGGGTCTGCTGCGTCTCGGCGAGGCCGATCTCCCACGGGGTGCCCGCGTGCTTCAGCGAGTTCAGCGGGGACGCGCCGGTGCCGCCGTCGTGGCCGGACACGAGCACGACGTCGGCGAGGGCCTTCGTCACGCCGGCCGCGACCGCGCCGATGCCGGACTGGCTGACGAGCTTGACGTGCACGCGTGCCGAGGGGTTGGCGCGCTTGACGTCGAAGATCAGCTGCTTGAGGTCCTCGATGGAGTAGATGTCGTGGTGCGGCGGCGGCGAGATGAGCCCGACGCCCGCGGTGGCGTGCCGGGTGCGCGCGACCCACGGGTACACCTTCTGCGGGGGCAGCTGGCCGCCCTCGCCCGGCTTCGCGCCCTGCGCCATCTTCAGCTGGATGTCGGTGGCGTGCGTCAGGTACATGCTCGTGACGCCGAAGCGCCCGGACGCGACCTGCTTGATCGCACTGCGGCGCTCCGGGTCGAGGAGGCGGTCGACGTCCTCGCCGCCTTCACCCGTGTTCGACCGCCCGCCGAGCCGGTTCATCGCGATCGCGAGGGTCTCGTGGGCTTCCTTCGAGATGGAGCCGTACGACATCGCGCCGGTGTTGAACCGCTTGACGATGGACTCGATCGGCTCGACGTCCTCGAGCGAGACGGGCTTCCGCTCGCCGTGCTTGAAGCGGAACAGCCCGCGGAGGGTCATCAGCGCTTCGGACTGGTCGTCGACCGCGCTCGAGTACTCCTTGAAGATGTCGTACCGGCGGGCACGCGTGGCGTGCTGCAGGCGGAACACCGTGTCCGGGTTGAACAGGTGCGGCGGGCCTTCGCGACGCCACTGGTACTCGCCACCGGTCTGCAGCCGCTCGTGTGCGAGCACCGCACCGTCCTGCGGGTACGCCTGCACGTGGCGCTCCGCGTTCTCCTTCGCGATGACGTCGATGTCGACGCCACCGAGGATCGACGAGGTGCCGGTGAAGTACCGGTCGACGAACGCCTGGGAGAGCCCGACCGCCTCGAACGCCTGGGCGCCCGCGTAGCTGGACACCGTCGAGATGCCCATCTTCGACATGATCTTCAGGACGCCCTTGCCGAGCGCCTTGATCACGTTCTTCACGGCCTGCTCCGGCGTGATCCCGCTGATCATCCCCTGGCGGACCAGGTTCTCGCAGGTCTCCATCGCCAGGTAGGGGTTGATCGCCGACGCGCCGTACCCGATCAGGGTCGCGACGTGGTGGACCTCCCGCACGTCGCCGGCCTCGACGATGAGCCCGACCTTCATGCGCTGCTCGGTGCGGATCAGGTGGTGGTGGACCGCGGCGAGCAGCAGCAGGCTCGGGACCGGCGCGTTCTCGGCGTTGCCGTCACGGTCGGACAGCACGATGAACTGCTTGCCGGACTCGATCGCCTCGTCCACCTCGTCGCAGACGGCCTGGATGCGCTGCTCCATCGCCTGCTCGCCGGCGTCGACGCGGTACAGCCCCTTGATCGTCACGGTGAGGTGCCGGCCGGACTCGGTCTCGAAGTGCTGGACCTTGGCGAGCTGGTCGTTGTCGATGACCGGGAAGTCGAGCACGATCTGCTTCGCGTGCTCCGGCCCCGCGTCGAGCAGGTTGCGCTCGGGACCGAGGCCCATCCCCATCGAGGTGATGACCTGCTCGCGGATGGAGTCCAGCGGCGGGTTCGTCACCTGCGCGAACTGCTGCGTGAAGTAGTCGAAGAGCAGCCGGGGGCGCTCGGACAGCACGGCGATCGGCGTGTCCGACCCCATCGCACCGAGCGGCTCCGCGCCGGTCTGCGCCATCGGGCGGAGGAGGATGCGGACTTCTTCCTCGGTGTAGCCGAAGGCACGCTGCCGGCGGGTGACGGACGCCGGGGTGTGCACGATGTGCTCACGCTCGGGCAGGTCGCGGAGGTTGATGCGCCCGGCTTCGAGCCACTCGCCCCACGGCCCGGAGCCGGCGAGGCCCGCCTTGACCTCGTCGTCCTCGATGATGCGGCCGGCCTCGGTGTCCACGAGGAACATCCGGCCGGGACGCAGGCGGCCCTTGCGGACCACCTTGGCTGCGGGCACGTCGATGACGCCGGTCTCCGACCCCATCACGATGAGACCGTCGTCGGTGACGAGGAAGCGACCGGGGCGCAGACCGTTGCGGTCGAGCGTGGCGCCGACGAGCGACCCGTCGGTGAACGTGATGGCGGCGGGGCCGTCCCACGGCTCCATGAGCATCGAGTGGTACTCGTAGAACGCCCGGAGGTCCGGGTCCATGTCGACCTGGTTCTCCCAGGCTTCCGGCACCATCATCGACACCGCGTGCGGCAGCGACCGACCCGTCAGGGTCAGGAGTTCGAGGGTCTCGTCGAAGGACGCCGAGTCGCTCGCACCCGGGCTGACGATCGGCAGCAGCGGCGCCATGTCCCCGAGCAGTTCGCTCTCGAGCTGCGACTGCCGCGCCCGCATCCAGTTGCGGTTGCCACGAACGGTGTTGATCTCGCCGTTGTGCGCGAGCGTGCGGAACGGCTGCGCGAGCGGCCAGGACGGGAAGGTGTTCGTCGAGTACCGCGAGTGCACGATCGCGAGCTTCGACGCGAAGCGCTCGTCGCTGAGGTCGGGGTAGAACGGCTCGAGCTGGAGGGTCGTGACCATGCCCTTGTAGACCATGGTGCGGCTCGAGAGCGACATGAAGTAGATCTCGTGCTCGCGCTCGACGCGCTTGCGCAGTCGGAAGGTCTGGCGGTCGAGGGAGATCCCGCGCCAGGTCTCGCCCTGGTCGTCGTGCCGGGTCGACGCGACGAAGAGCTGCTCGAAGGCGGGCATCGCCGCGCGCGCCAGGGTGCCGAGGACCTCGGGGCGGACGGGGACCTCGCGCCACCCGAGGACACGGAGTCCCTCGTCGACGGCGACCGCTTCGACCGCGGTCTTCACGGCGGCGCGGTCGGCCGCGTCGACGGGCAGGTAGGCAGTGCCGACGGCGTACTCCCCCGCTGCCGGCAGCGCGAACGGCGCTTCCGCGCGGAAGAACTCGTCGGGGACCTGGCAGAGGATGCCGGCGCCGTCACCGGTGCCCGCGTCCGAGCCGACCGCGCCGCGGTGCTCCAGGTTGCGGAGCGCGCCGAGTGCGGCGTCGACGATGTCGTGGCCGGCCGTCCCACGGAGCGTCGCGACCATCGCGAGGCCGCAGGCGTCCTTCTCGTTCGTCGGGTCGTACATGCCGGTGGCCTCGGGCACCGCGGAGAACCGCTGGTGCGCCGGACGGAGCCGTGCAACACCGGCCGTGGCCGTTGCGTCTGCCTTGGCCGGAGACGAGTACTGGGGTGGCAGGAGCGCCATGGGGAACCGTCCTCACGAGGAAGTGGAACAGGGACAGCGGTGGCCCGACGATGCGTTCCGCCCGGAGCGGGCGGGACTGGTGCCCGTGCTCGCCGTCAGGAGCTGGTGGCCCGACGGCGTGCGCACTCAGGAACGGTCGACTGCTGTGGCGACCGAACCGGAACCGGTGACGAGGGGTGCGTCCTCACCGTGCTCCGAGTAGGTGTCGTCTGAGTCTACATCGGACTTCGCGGCGGGCCCGCGACCGGGCCGGTAGGGGCTCGGCTCCTTGCCGGTGTGCCGCTTCGACTGCACCCAGAAGATGATCACGCCGAGGATGATCGCGGCGAAGGCGGCCCAGACGTTCGTGCGGATGCCGAAGAAGGTCTCGCTGGTGTCGACGCGGATCGACTCGAGGAACGACCGGCCGACGCCGTACCAGATGAGGTAGAGCGCGAGGACGCGACCCCACTGCAGGGAGAACTTGCGGTCGAGCAGGATGATCACGACGAAGCCGAGGACGTTCCAGATGATCTCGTAGAGGAACGTCGGGTGGAACAGCGTGCCCTCGGGCAGGCCGGTCGGGTAGGCCGCGTTCGACGACTCGATCTGCAGGCCCCACGGCAGGCTGGTCGGCATGCCGAACAGCTCGTGGTTGAAGTAGTTGCCGAGGCGACCGAACGCCTGGGCGAGGAGCATCGCGGGCGCGACGGCGTCGAGGAACGCGGTGAAGCGGAGCCCGACCTGACGGCAGCCGATGTAGGCGCCGACCGACCCGAGGATGAGCGCCCCGAAGATCGCGAGGCCGCCTTCCCAGATGTAGAGGAAGGACCAGGGGTCGATGCCGGGGCCGAAGTAGTCGCTGACGTGCGTGAACACGTGGAACAGGCGGCCGCCGATGATGCCGGCGGGGACCGCCCAGATCGCGATGTCGATGATGATCCAGCGCTCGACGCCGCGGGCGTTCAGGCGGCGGTTCGTCACGATGACGGCCGCGACGATCCCGAGCAGGATGCAGATCGCGTACGCGTGGATGCGGAAGTCGAGGGGCAGCGACCAGCCGAACACGTCGCGGAGCCAGGCCGTCAGGTCGAAGTACTGCCAGGCCGTGCTGGGGCTCGGGATGCTCAGGAGGGGCATGGAGGTGCGGTGCCTTTCATTGCGGCCGGGCGGGGACGCCGATCACGTTGCTTCGGCCCCGGATCACTGTAGCGCGGGTGGCGCGGTGGTCAGGAACCAGCGGCGGCTGTCTGTGGAAACCGTGATGCGCGGTGGACGGGAGGCCCGGCTGACGTCCGCCGATCCGGCGGACGCGAGCCGGGCCTCCCGTCCGGATCGTCAGGGGCCGCTGCGTCAGCGGCGGCGCGCGCCCGCCGTCAGCTCCGCTGCGCGCTGGCCGACGCCCGTGACCCCGAGGTCCGCGAGGGCGCGGACGAACGCGGACCCGACGATCGCACCGTCGGCGTAGTCGAGGACCTCGGCCACCTGGTCGGCGGTGGAGATCCCGAGGCCGACGCACGTGCGGGCGACCCCGGCGTCACGGAGCCGCGAGACGACCGTGCGCGCGGCGGAGTCGACCCCGGCACGCGCACCCGTCACACCCATCGTCGACACCGCGTACACGAACCCGCGGCTGGCCTCGACGGCCTGGCGCATCCGGACGTCCGAGGACGACGGCGCAGCGAGGAAGACCCGGTCGAGGCCGGTGCGCTCGGAGGCGTCCATCCACTCCCGGGCTTCGTCCGGGATGAGGTCCGGCGTGATGAGCCCGGCGGCGCCGGAGGCGACCAGGTCGTCCGCGAACCGCTCCACGCCGTAGCGGAGGACGGGGTTCCAGTACGTCATCACGAGCACGGGGACGTCGGCCCGCTCGGTGATCTGGTGCACCGCGTCGAAGACCTGCGCGACGCGGAAGCCGTTCGCGAGCGACTCCTCGGCCGCGCGCTGGATGACCGGGCCGTCCATCACCGGGTCGGAGTACGGCAGGCCGAGCTCGATGACGTCGACGCCGTTCTCGGCGAGGGCCACCGCCGCGTCGACGCTGGTCTGCACGTCCGGGTACCCGGCGGGCAGGTAGCCGATGACGGCACCGTCACGGTCGGCGTTGGCGCGGTCGATCGTCGACGCGACCGTCCGGGTCGGGGTGGGGTTCGTCGTGCTCACAGCTGCACCGCGCTCTCGTCGAGGATGCCGAAGTACCGGCTGGCGGAGGCGACGTCCTTGTCACCGCGCCCGGACAGGTTCACCAGGATGACGCCCTCCGGTCCGAGCTCCTTGCCGAGCTTCATCGCGCCGGCGAGGGCGTGCGACGACTCGATCGCCGGGATGATGCCCTCGGTGCGGCTGAGGAGCCGGAACGCCTCCATCGCCTCGGTGTCGGTGATCGGCTCGTACTGCGCGCGGCCGATCGACGCCAGGTACGCGTGCTCGGGCCCGACGCTCGGGTAGTCGAGGCCGGCGGAGATGCTGTGGCTCTCGATGGTCTGGCCGTCCTCGTCCTGCATCAGGTACGACTTCGCCCCCTGCAGCACACCGGAACGCCCGAGCGTGATGCTCGCCGCGTGCCGACCGGTCTCGACGCCGTCGCCACCCGCTTCGTACCCGTGCAACCGGACGGACTCGTCGTCGAGGAACGCCTCGAAGATGCCCATCGCGTTCGACCCGCCGCCGACGCACGCGGCGACGGCGTCCGGCAGGCGGCCGACCAGGTCGAGGACCTGCTGGCGCGCCTCGACGCCGATCACCTTGTGGAACTCGCGGACCATCTCCGGGAAGGGGTGCGGGCCGGCGACCGTCCCGAGCAGGTAGTGCGTGGAGTCGACGTTCGCCACCCAGTCGCGGAGCGCGTCGTTGATCGCGTCCTTGAGGGTCTTCGAGCCGGTCTCGACCGGGATCACCTCGGCGCCGAGCAGCCGCATCCGCGCGACGTTGAGCGCCTGACGGTCGGTGTCGACCGCGCCCATGTACACGACGCAGTCCATCCCGAACAGGGCGGCGGCCGTGGCGGTGGCGACGCCGTGCTGACCCGCACCCGTCTCGGCGATGAGGCGGGTCTTGCCGAGCCGCTTCGCCACGAGGGCCTGGCCGAGCACGTTGTTGATCTTGTGCGAGCCGGTGTGGTTGAGGTCCTCGCGCTTGAGGATCACCCGGGCGCCACCGGCGTGCTTGGCGAACCGGGGCACCTCGGTGATGATCGACGGTCGGCCGGTGTAGTCGCGCTGCAGGGCGTCGAGTTCGGCGTGGAAGGCCGGGTCCGCCCAGGCTTCGCGGAACGCGGCTTCGAGCTCGTCGAGCGCCAGCACGAGGGACTCGGGGACGAACCGTCCGCCGAAGTCGCCGAAGTACGGGCCGTGGAGGTCGCGGAGTGAGGTCACGATGGTGCTCCAGACGAGTCCGGACGGTGCCGGACGGATCTGTCCGGCGCGGGGCCGGACGGGATGTCAGGCGTCGAGGAACGACGCGAGGGCTGCTGCGGGGTCGGCGCCGGTCACGAGCGCTTCCCCGACCAGGACGACGTCGGCACCCGCTGCGCGGTAGTGGGCGACGTCGGCGGGACCGGACACCGCGGACTCGGCGACGCGGACGACCCCGGTGGGGATCCGGTCGGCGAGCGAGCCGAAGAGGTCGCGGTCGAGCGAGAAGTCGGTGAGGTCCCGGGCGTTGATCCCGAGGATGCGGGCACCGGCGTCGAGGCCACGGGCGACTTCGTCCGCGGAGTGGGCCTCGACGAGGACGCGCATGCCGAGCTCTTCCGCCAGGGCGTGCAGCTCGGTCAGCTGCGGCTGGTCGAGCGCGGCGACGATGAGCAGCACGAGGTCCGCTCCGGACGCCCGCGCCTCGATCACCTGGTACGGGTCGGCGATGAAGTCCTTGCGGAGCACCGGGACGGTGACGCGGGCCTTCACCGCTTCGAGGTCGGCGAGCGTGCCGAGGAACTTGCGCCCCTCGGTCAGCACGCTGATCGCGGAGGCACCGCCACGCTCGTACTCGGCCGCGAGGGCAGCCGGGTCGGCGATCGGGGCCATCGAACCGCGCGACGGGCTGGCCCGCTTGACCTCGGCGAGGACCTTGACCCGGTCACCGGGGGCGAGGAAGTCGAGGGCGTCGAGCGGCGATGCCACCCGGTCGAGGTCGCGTTCGACGTCCGAGTACGGGCGGTCGAGGCGACGGGCTGCGGCGTCCTCGAGCGCGCCCGCGACGAGGGTCTCGAGCACGTTCGGCATGCCGGGCCTACTCGTTGTGGTGCTTGGCGACGTACTTCGGACCGTTGACGCCGTAGCCGGCCTTGCCCATCACGTAGCCGACGATGAGTCCGACGACGAGCAGCGCGGCAGCGGCCCAGACACCCCACACGATGCTGAACCAGAAGCAGATCGTGCCGATCGCGAACGCCACCAGCATGATGATGACGGACGTCCAGGCTGCCGGCGAGTGGCCTTCGCCGAGTTCTGCGGGCTCAGTGGTGCTCACGGTGCTCCTCGTGGTCGGTGGCGCCGTCGGTCGACCGGCGCACTCCCGATCCTATCGTGTCGTCGGCTCCGGTCGGCTCCACCACGGCGGCGTCGGGCGCGTCCACCACGGTGGCGTCGGGCGCGTCCACGGCAGCGGCGTCGGGCCCGTCCACGGCAGCGGCGTCCGTCGGGTCCACCCCGGCGCTCAGGTCGTCCCAGTCCACGATCGCGTCGCGCTGGACCGGAGCGGCCTTCGGCGCGGCCCCCGCCGGGTTCGCCGCGTACTTCCGGCTCGGCCCGGGCCAGGACCGCTGCACGACGAGCACGACGACCCCGAGCAGCACCGCGAGGACTCCCCCGGCGATGCCGACGGCCGGCCACGCGCTCACGTCGACGCTCGTCACGATGCGCCGGACGGCAGCGAGGTCGCTGACGCCCGCGACGTCCCCGATGGCGCCCTTCGCGGCGCCGACCGGGTCACGGAGCGCGGTGATGCCGGAGACCACGATGCCGAGGCCGAGCAGGATCTCGATCGCGGCGAGCACGATGCGGACGACCTTGCCGGCGATGGTCATCGCGAGGAACAGCGCGAGCGACGCGATCGCCAGCGCGGTGAACTGCGGGACGGCCTTGGACCCGTCGGCCACCACGGTCGAGGTGACCGCGGCGGACGTGTCGAGGTGCACCGTGAACCACGTCTGGGTCCAGGAGAGCATCACGATGCCGGCGACGGCGAGCCCGATGACGACGACGAGCGGGCGGGAGCGCTTCACGAACGGACCTCCCGCATCCGGTTGGCGGTGGCGACGGCCCGGAGCGGCGCCGCGGCCTTGTTGACCGCCTCGGCGTGCTCGGTCGCGGGGTCGGAGTCCGCGACGAGACCGGCACCGGCCTGCACGCGGGCGACGCCGTCCTGGATGAGCGCGGTGCGGATCGCGATCGCGAGGTCGGCGTCCCCGGCGAAGTCGAAGTAGCCGACGACCCCCGCGTACGCCCCGCGCTTGGCGGGTTCGAGCTCGTCGATGATCTCCAGCGCACGCGGCTTCGGCGCACCGGACAGGGTCCCGGCGGGGAACGTCGCCCGGAACACGTCGATCGCCGAGGCGTCCGGACGCAGGACGCCCTCGACGCTCGACACGAGGTGCATGATGTGGCTGAACCGCTCGACGGTCATGAACTCGGTCACCGCGACGGTGCCGGGTTCGCAGACCTTCTGCAGGTCGTTCCGGGAGAGGTCCACGAGCATCAGGTGCTCGGCGCGCTCCTTCGGGTCCTCGAGCAGGTCCTCGCCGAAGCGGACGTCTTCTTCCGGCGTCGCGCCGCGCGGGCGTGAACCGGCGATCGGGTGCGTGATCGCCCGGCCGCCCTGCACCTTGACGAGTGCTTCCGGGGACGCGCCGACGATCCAGAACGGCTTGCCCGCGGTGTCCTGCAGCGACAGGTAGTACATGTACGGGCTCGGGTTGAGCGTGCGGAGCACCCGGTACACGTCGAGCGGGTCCGCCGTGACGTCGTGGTCGAAGCGCTGCGAGATGACGACCTGGAAGACGTCGCCGTCGCGGATGAAGTCCTTCGAGCGCACGACCGAGGCCCTGTACTCGTCCGGCGTCGACCGGTGCGTCGGGGTCGGCTCGGCCATCTCGAACGCCTCGGCGACGGTGGCGATGCTCGGCTGCACGAGGTCGGCCTGCATCCGGTCGAGTCGTTCCTGCGCCCCGGCCCACAGCGTGTCGGCGTCGTCGGTGCCGTCGTTCAGCGCACTCGCGACGAGCAGCACGAGCCCGGTGCGGTGGTCGAGGGCGGCGAGCTCCGCGACGAAGGCGAGCGACTGCCCGGGGACGTCGAAGTCGGCCGGCGGGACGTTCGGCAGGTGTTCGAGCTGCCGGACGGCTTCCCAGCCGATGAACCCGACGGTCCCGCCGACGAGCGGCGGTGTGCCGGGGACGCGCGGGGTCGCCCAGCGCTCGTGGAGCCGTGCCAGGACGTGGAGCGGTTCGCCGTCGAGCGACCCGACGGCGCGCTCGGCGCTCATGCCGGTGTCGATCCACGCGGCGCGGTCACCCTCCTGCGTCAGGACGCCGAAGCTCCGCACGCCGACGAAGGACCAGCGGGACCAGAGACCGCCCTGTCCGGCGGACTCGAGCAGGAAGGAACCGGGCCGGCCGTCGGCCAGCTTCCGGTAGACGCCGACCGGGGTCTCGCTGTCGGCGTACAGCGCACGCACCACCGGGACGACGCGGTGGCCGTCCGCCACCAGGTCGTCGAACTCCGGACGGGAGGTCGTGTGCGGCTCGTCGGAGACCGCCGGGGCAGGCGACGTGGTCGCGTTCGTCATCGGGTCGCCCCCGTCGTGTCGGGTGCGGTCGCGGTCGTCGGGTCGAGCGGGTCGACGTCGAAGCAGCGGTGCGCCCCGGTGTGGCACGCGGCACCGACCTGCTGCACGGTGACGAGGAGCGTGTCCGCGTCGCAGTCGAACGCCGCGGCGCGCACGTACTGCGCGTGTCCGGAGGTGTCGCCCTTCCGCCAGTACTCCTGCCGCGAGCGGGACCAGAAGGTCACCCGCCCCTCGGTCAGGGTGCGGCGGAGGGCTTCCCGGTCCATGTAGCCGAGCATGAGGACGTCCTTGGACGACTCCTCTTGCACGACTGCCGGGAGCAGCCCGTCCGCACCGAAGCGCGCGCGGTCGAGGACCGCATCGGTGCTGGTGCTGGTGCTGTCGGTCATGAGGCTCCTAGCGTACGGCGTGCCCGGTCTCCCGGAGCGCTGCCTTGACGTCGCCGATGGTCATCTCGCCGCGGTGGAACACGCTCGCCGCGAGCACCGCATCGGCCCCGGCGTCGACGGCCGGGGCGAAGTGCTCGACGCGCCCGGCGCCGCCGGAGGCGATCACCGGGACGGTGGACACGGCGCGCACGGCACGGACGAGTTCGAGGTCGAAGCCGTTCTTCGTGCCGTCGGCGTCGATCGAGTTCACGAGGAGCTCCCCCGCGCCCCGCTCGACGGCTTCGCGTGCCCAGGCGACCGCGTCGATGTCGGTCTCGGCACGCCCGCCGTGCGTGGTGACGACGAAGCCGGACGGCATCCGGTGGGAGCGCTTGACGTCGAGCGAGAGCACGACGGCCTGCGCCCCGAACCGGTCGGCGATCTCACCGACGAGGTCGGGTCGGGCGATCGCGGCGCTGTTCACGCCGATCTTGTCCGCGCCGCACTGCTGCAGGCGGGACACGTCGTCGACGCTCCGCACGCCGCCGCCGACGGTCAGTGGGATGAAGACCTGCTCGGCGGTCCGGGTCACGGTCTCGTACATCGTCGCGCGGTTCTCCACCGTCGCGCCGACGTCGAGGAAGGTCAGCTCGTCGGCGCCCTGCTCGTAGTACCGCGCGGCGAGCTCCACCGGGTCGCCGGCGTCCTGCAGGTCGAGGAAGTTGACGCCCTTGACCACGCGGCCGCCGGAGACGTCGAGGCAGGGGACGACGCGGATCGCGACGCCGCCGAGCGCGCCGGCCACGTCGGCGTTCACAGGCGTGCGGCGTGGATCGGGCTCACGAGGATGGCGCGGGCGCCGAGGTCGTAGAGCGCGTCCATGATGAGGTTGGCGTCGTCCTTCGGGATCATCACCCGGACGGCGGACCAGTCCCGGCCGTGCAGCGGCGACACCGTCGGGGACTCGATGCCCGACGCGATCGCGGTCGCCTGCTCGAGCAGGTCCGTCGGGATGTCGTAGTCGAGCATCACGTAGCCGCGTGCGACGAGGACGCCCTGCAGCCGCCGGCGCAGCACGTCGATGCCGGCGATGGTCTCGTCGGTGCTGATGAGCAGCGCCGTCGACTCGAGGATGACCGGGCCGAAGATCTCCAGGCCGGCCTGGCGGAGGGTGCTGCCGGTGGACACGACGTCGGCGACCGCGTCGGCCACGCCGAGGCGCACCGCGCTCTCCACCGCGCCGTCGAGCTGCACCAGGGTCGCGGTCACGCCGTGCCGGCCGAGGAACTCGCCCACGAGGCCCGGGTAGCTCGTCGCGACCCGGACGCCGTCGAGGTCCTGCAAGGAGGAGAACCGACCGGGCGTCCCGGCGAAGCGGAACGTGGAGTCGGCGAAGCCGAGCGCGTCGACCTCGTGCGCGGCGGACCCGGAGTCGAGCAGCAGGTCACGGCCGGTGATGCCGACGTCGAGTGCGCCGGAGCCGACGTACGTGGCGATGTCACGCGGGCGGAGGTAGAAGAACTCCACCCCGTTGCGCTCGTCGACCAGGTGCAGGGCCTTCGGGTCGCGGCGACCGGCGTACCCGGCCTCCCGCAGCATCTCGGAGGCGGTCTCGGACAGGGAACCCTTGTTGGGCACGGCGATGCGGAGCATCAGGGGGTCTGCTTTCTGTCGGCGGGGTCGGTGACGTCGCTGCGGGTGCGCCGGAGCGCGTCCTACAGATGTCGCCAGACGTCCGCCGGGGTGAGGCCCTTCGCGACCATGAGCACCTGCAGGTGGTACACGAGCTGGGAGATCTCCTCAGCCGTGCGGACGTCACCCTCGTACTCGGCCGCCATCCAGACCTCGGCCGCTTCCTCCACGATCTTCTTGCCGATCTGGTGCACGCCGGCGTCCAGTTCGGCGACGGTGCCGGAGCCCTCGGGGCGCGATGCGGCCTTCTCGGTCAGCTCCGCGAACAGCTCGTCGAACGTCTTCACGCTCCCAGGCTACCGTCCCGCGAGCGCACGTTGCGCCGCGTCGCGGAGGTCCCGGATGCGCGGCGCCGGCTCGCCGCCGTAGACCGCGGACCCGGCGACCAGGGTGTCGGCTCCGCTCCGCACGGCCGTCGGCACGGTCTCGACCGAGATGCCGCCGTCGACCTCGAGCCAGACGTCGAGCCCGGAGGCGTCGACCGCGGCGCGTGCGTCGGCGAGCTTCGGCATCACCTCGGGCATGAAGGACTGGCCACCGAACCCGGGCTCGACGGTCATCAGCAGGATCATGTCGTAGGCGTCCAGGTGCGCGAGCACGGGGGCGATCGGCGTGCCGGGCTTCACCGCGACGGCCGCGCGGGCGCCGTTCGAGCGGATCGCGGCGGCGGTGGCGATCGGGTCGGTCGCCGCCTCGAAGTGGAACGTCACGCTCGCGGCGCCGGTCTCGGCGTACTTCGGGGCCTCGGTGTCGGCGTCGGTGATCATCAGGTGGACGTCGAGCGGCACCGGGGAGACCTCCTGCAGGCGCTGCACGATCGGGAGGCCGAGCGTCAGGTTCGGCACGAAGTGGTTGTCCATCACGTCGACGTGCACCATGTCGGCGGTCGCGATCCGGTCGAGCTCCCGCTCGAGGTTCGCGAAGTCGGCGGACAGGATGCTCGGCGAGATGCGGATCGTCACCGCACCACCCTACCGGCGCCCGTAGGCTGCAGATCGTGACCGATGACCAGATCCGCTCGGACGGGGAGTCGATCCGCGTGCGGGTCGAGTTCGCCGAGGACCGTGGTGTGCCGCTGAGCGAGACGATCGGAGCGCTCGAGGACGTCCACGAGGCGGTGGACTTCGCCTTCTTCCTCGCGCACGGCGATGCCCGCCGGTGGGAGCACGGCGGAGGTCGGGGGCAGGTGCGGGTCGACGAACTGGACCACGGGAAGCCGGTGTCGGTGGCCCTCCGGTTGGTCATGTCCGGCGGCCTCGGCCTTGCCTACCCGCAGGTTCACGAAGGGGTGAGCGCCGTCGAGGCAGTGCTGCGCACCGCAGCGTCGAGCACGGCCGCGCCCGCCGTGGTGACGATCGACGTCGCCGAGAAGCACGTCTTGGAGGCGATGGAGCGCGTTGCGTACCAGGCTCGCGGCACCGACCTCGCCTGGCGCATCCGCGAGGCCGAGGAGCACCGTGCTCCAGCCCCGGACGGCACCCCGGGCAAAGGTGCCCGGTTCGTGCGTGCGGCGGCCAGGCTCGTGACGAAGCCCGCCTTCAGCTTCCGCGTCGACCGCTGACCGCGGAGACCTCGGAGCCCTTCATCGCCACAGCGGGAGATCCTGCCAGCCGTCGCGCGTCCCGATCACGGCGGGCGACACGAATCGGACATCAGGGTGACTCTCGATGACTCGTGACATGAGACGCGACGGCCCGACGCCCTGCTCGTTCCGCAGGAACTGGACGAGGGTCAGCTGACCGAAGGTCCGGTTCATGCTTGCCGCAGCGAAGTCCAGGGAGCGGTCGGATCCGACAGGCGGCAGCTTCGGTCGCTTCGAGTAGACACGGTTGAACAGGCGACCGTGGTGCGCACAGGCGTTCCGCACGGTGTTCAGCGCGCGGAGCCACGACGTGAGCTGTGGAGCACGGAGCGAGTACTCAGTGGCGACCGCATGCTGCACCACAGGTGGAGCGAACTCGAACAACCGCACCAGGGCACCCCAGTCGAGCACCTCGACGGCCGCCCAGACGGGGAGCACCCCGCCGTACCGGGTGCGGTGATGCTCGACGAACTCCTCACGGGAGGAGGAAACGCTGAGCTCGAACTTCCGACGCCACACCGGGTACGCGTCTCCCTTCCGAGCCAAGGGCCCGAGGATCTCGGGCGCGAGGTGAGCAGCCGCGTCCAGACGGCCGAGCGCATGACCCAGGTGGGCCCGAACCGAGAGTTCGACGGGAGCGAGCGCTGCGAAGACCGCGGTCCGCAGCCGTTCGTCGAACTCGTACAGGGCGATCACGTCGGTGAAGGCCGCTCCGTGGCGGAATTCGTCGAGCCGACGTCCGTCCTCGGCACGCCGGAACGGGTACCAGTAGCCGCTCAACCGGTAGTAGTTCACGCGAGCGAGCCACGCCAACGCCTGCTCGGGATCATCGACGATCAGTCCGCGATCAAGCAACTGATCGAGTTGCTGTTCGTACGACCGAAACGGCTTCGGCGCTTCCACCCGTCGCCTCCCCCGGCCGAAAAAAGGACCGGCCCTGGACCTGCGGAGCAGGCGGAACCGGTCTTGTCCAGCCAACATATCACGCGGGCGGCACGCGGTGCAATCCGTCAGGCGACCCGCCGGAAAAGCGCGATGAACATCGCGTCCGTACCGACCCGGTGCGGCCACAGCTGCGCCGTGTTGCCGTCCGCGACCTGCGGGTCCCGCGCGGCCACGGACCGCACGACCGCGGCCGTGTCGACCTGCTCGAGCACGTCACCGTGCCGCGCCATCAGCGCGTCGACCTGCCCGCGCGTCTCCGCGAGGTGCGGCGAGCACGTCACGTACGCCAGCGTCCCGCCGGGCGCCAGCACCCGCACGGCTGCGTCGAGCAGTTCGGCCTGCAGGACCGCGAGCTCCTGGACGTCCTCCGGTACCTTCCGCCAGCGCGCCTCCGGGCGACGCCGGAGCGCCCCGAGCCCGGTGCACGGCGCGTCGAGCAGCACCCGGTCGTACGTCACGCCGGCGCCGTCGAGACCGTAGCGACGGGCATCGCCCTCGACGACGGTGACGGTCTCGCCGAAGTCCGCGAGGGCCTTCCGGACGAGCCCGGCACGCGCGGGGACGAGCTCGTTGGCGACGAGGGTCGCACCGCCCTGTGCGGCCTCGGCGGCGAGGAGCGCCGCCTTGCCGCCGGGTCCGGCGCACAGGTCCAGCCACCGCTCCCCCGCGCGCACCGCGGACGCCCGGCTGAGCGCCAGCGCCGCGAGCTGCGAGCCCTCGTCCTGCACGCGGAGCCGTCCGGCGGCGACGCCCGGCACCCGTGCGGGGTCGCCGGTGACGCCGCGGATCCCGACTGGAGAGACAGGCAGGGCGTCCGCGTCCGCCACGACCTCTGCACCGACATCGACGGGAGGCTCGGCTCCGGTCACGTCGTCGGCCGTCGGTTCGTCGTCGGTCGCCGCCACGGCAGCGGTCACCGCGGCCACGTCGGCCTCGGTCGCGAGCCCGGGCAGCGCGGCGAGCTGCACGCGCGGGGCGACGTCGTCGGCGGCCAGCAGTGCCACGAGCTCGTCGCGGGACCGCTCGGCAGCCAGGGCGTCCCGGAGCGAGGACACCACCCACGCCGGGTGGGACCAGCGCGTCGCGAGCAGGTCGTCGCCGGACAGGCCACGGGTGATCTCGGCGTCCCAGTCCTCCGGGCTCTTCGCGGCGACCTTGCGCATCACGGCGTTCACGAAGCCGGTGGCACGGTGGGCGCCGACCTCCCGGGCGAGCTCGACGGTCGCGGAGACGGCGGCGTGCGTCGGGGTGCGCATCGCGAGGAGCTGGTGCACGCCGAGCCGCATCACGTCGAGCACGTCGGCCTCGATGTTGGCGACACGGCGTCCGGACGCGGCCTCGACGATCGCGTCGTAGCGGCCGATCATCCGGATGGTGCCGTAGGTGAGCTCGGTGGCGAACCCGGCGTCACGCGCTGACAGTGCGGCGCGGCGGATCCGGGTGGGGAGCAGGAGGTTCGCGTACGCGTCGTCGACCTGGACGGCCCGGATGACGTCGTACGCGACACGGCGGGCGCTCGGACCGCGGACGGTCCGGGGCTGCTGCTGCTGGTGCGGGCTCATGCGAGGACCTTCCCGTCGAGCGTGCCGAGGCCACGGGCCCAGGCGGCGGCGTCCATCGCCTTCTTGCCGGCCGGCTGCACCTCGGTGAGCACGAGCGCGTCGTCGGCGGTCCCGACGAACAGCCGACCGCCGTGGACGCGGAGCGCACCGGGCGCGAGCGACGGGACGGGGTCTCCCGGGCCTCCCGGCTGGTGGTCCGGACGCTGCGCCCGCAGCACCTTGACCCGGGTCTCCCCCAGGTGCGTGAACGCGCCGGGCTCCGGTGTGACGCCACGGATGCGGGCGTGCACGGCCGCGGCGGGCTGCGCGAAGTCGATGCGGCCGTCGTCGAGGGTCGTCTTCGGCGCCGTCGTCGGCTCGCCGACCTGCTCGGTGGCGACCGCGGTGCCGGCGGCGATGTCGTCGACGACCCGCGCGACCACCTCGGCACCGGTCTCGGCCATCGCGGCGAGGACCTCACCGGAGGTGGCTTCGGGGTCGATGGTGAACGGCTCGGAGGCGTACACGGGACCGGCGTCGAGCGCCTCGACGAGCTGGAACACCGTGGCGGCCGTGCGGGTGTCGCCGGCCATCACCGCACGCTGCACCGGAGCCGCGCCGCGGTACGCGGGGAGCTCGGAGAAGTGCAGGTTGACCCAGCCGTGTCGGGGCGTGTCGAGCGCGGCGCGGCGGAGCAGCGCGCCGTAGGCGACGATGACGCCGAGGTCGACGTCGAGCGCGGCGAGCTGCGCGGTGACGGTGTCGTCGACGCGGGAGGCCTCGATCACGGGCAGTCCGAGCTCCGCGGCGACCTGTGCGACCGGGGTCGGCGTGAGCACGCGCTTCCGGCCCTGCGGGGTCGGCGGACGGGTGAGCACCGCGGCGATCTTGTGGTCGGATGCCGCGAGCCGGCGGAGGGTGGGGACGGCCGCAGCGGGGCTGCCGGCGACGACGAGACGCATGGGTTCCAGTCTCTCAGACTTCGGAGAAGGGCTCGGCGTCGTCGAGCCGCGCCCGGAGGGCCGGGGCCGAGCGGCGCTTGGCGCCCCCGGGGAGCACGCGACGGGTGGACGAGCGCCGGATCACCTCGGCCTTGATCGTGGCCGCGACCTCGGCGCCGTGCGCGTAGGGGAAGCGCACGATGGCGCGGACGGTCCCCGGGATCTGGTCGTCCACCGGGACCGGACCGAGGACCGGACCGACGGGCGCCTCGCCGAGGGCCTCGACCGCTGCGGTCACCGCCGCCTCGGTGCCGGAGAGCGTTGCGACGCGGACGGCCGGCGGGAAGAGGAGTTCCCGGCGGTCGACGAGCTCGTCGTGCGCGGGACCGTCGAGCTGCCAGAGGGCCATCGCCGTCGCGAGCTTCCCGCCGATGCCGACGAGGTACACCTCGGCGCCAGGGGCACCCTTCGCGGCGGCGTTGGTCCAGAAGCGCAGCACCTCCTCCTGCACGCGGAGTCCTTCGCGGCCGAGCATCTTCTCGCCGTCGAGGAGCAGCACGCAGGCGTACCCGCCGGGCGTCGACGGTTCGGCGCCGCGGGTGGCCACCACCACGGCGGGCTTCGCGGGGATCTCGTCGATCGGCCGGGAGCCGTCGGCGACCACGATGCGCGTGCCGGGGAACGCCCGGCCGAGTTCGTCGGCGGTGCGCTGCGCCCCCTGTCCGACGGCCTTGAGCTTGCCGCCGCCGCACGTCGGGCAGCGGTACCCCGCGGCGAGGGCGCCGCAGAACCGGCACTGCGGGACGGCACCGTGCGTCGGGGCACCGAGCGGTCCGCCGCAGACCCGGCAGTGCGCGCGCTCCCCGCAGTCCGCGCAGACGAGCCCGGTGCCGAAGCCCGGGTTCGCGACCTGCACGAGGACGGGGCCGGTGCGGCTCGCCTCTCGCGCGGCGCGCCAGGCGCTCGACGGGATGCGGGCCTGGGCCGCGGGACCGTCGGCGTTCACCTGCTGCGCCGTCGGGACGACGTGCGGCACCGCCTGGCGGTACGGCACGACGTCGTCGAGCCAGCCGAGCTCGACGAGCCGCTGCACGTCGGTGCTCCTGGCGTGCGCGAGGAACAGGAGCGACGCGCCGGACTGCGCCGCACGGACGAGCGCGACGTCGCGGGTGTGCACGTACGGGGCGCGCTGCTCGATGAACGAGGCGTCGCCGTCGTCCCACATCGCGATGAGGCCGAGCTCGCTGGCCGGGGCGTACATCGCGGTGCGGTTCCCGATCGCGACGACCGGGTGCGTCCGGGCCTGCAGGAGCGCCTTCGCCCGCTGCCCGTTGGTCTGCTTCGCGTCGAACCGGACGACCCGTTCGGCCGGCACCAGGGCGAGCAGCGCGCGCTCGAGGTCCATCACGTCGCGGAAGTCCGGCACCGCGAGGACGGCGGAACGCTCGGTGGCGAGGGTCCGGGCGGCGGCCTGCGCGAGGGTGGCTGCCCAGCCGGGGACCCAGCCCGCGTCTCCGCCTGCGGCGTCGAGCTGCACGGGATGCGGGACCGCGGCGACGGCAGCACGGCCGTTCGTCGCGACGATCTCCTCGACGACCCCCTCGGCATAGCCCGTGACGGCAGGGGCGTCGACCGCCGGCAGCACCTGCTCGGGATCCCGGGCGAGCCAGGCCTTCTCGGCGCGGACCTGCCGGGTCGGCACCGCGAGCCGCAGCACGTCGGACGCGACACCCGCGGCACGGTCGGCGACGGCGCGGGCGAGCGTCCAGATCTCCGGCGCGAGCACCGGCACCGGGCTCACGAGCGTCTCGATCTGACTGAGTTCCCCGGGGAACGCGCCCTCGTCGACGACCTCGACCACGTACGCGTCGGACATCCGGGCGCCGGTGCGGAGCGGGACCTTCACGCGGACCCCCGGCACGCAGTCGTCCTCGAGCTCGGCCGGCACCCGGTAGTCGAACAGACGGTCCAACTGCGGGAGCGGCGAGTCGAGGACGACGCGCGCGACGGTGGTCACGCGGTGGTCAGACCGCGGCGGCGACGAGTCCTGCGGCTTCGCGGAGCGCGTCGACGCGGTCGAGCTGCTCCCAGGTGAAGCCGGGGAGCTCGCGGCCGAAGTGGCCGTAGGTCGCGGTCTGCGCGTAGCGCGGCTTGAGCAGGTCGAGGTCGCGGATGATCGCGGCCGGACGGAGGTCGAACACGCTGCGGATCGCCGCTTCGATGGTGGCGTCGTCGACGTGTCCGGTGCCGAACGACTCGACGTACAGCCCGACCGGGGCGGCACGGCCGATCGCGTAGGCGACCTGGACCTCCAGCCGGTCGGCGAGACCAGCGGCGACGGCGTTCTTCGCGACCCAGCGGAGCGCGTAGGCGGCCGAACGGTCCACCTTCGACGGGTCCTTGCCGCTGAACGCACCACCGCCGTGTCGGGAGGCACCGCCGTAGGTGTCCACGATGACCTTGCGACCGGTGAGGCCGGCGTCGCCCTGGGGGCCGCCGATCTCGAAGCGGCCGGTCGGGTTCACGATGACGTCGACGTGCGAGGAGTCCAGGTCGACGAGGTCGAGGACCGGACGGATGACGTGCTCGGTGATCGCCGCGGTGAGCTCGTCGAGCGTGACGCTCGGCGAGTGCTGCGTCGACACGACGACGGTCTCGACGGTCTTCGGGACGACGCCGTCGTACCCGACCGTGACCTGGGTCTTGCCGTCGGGGCGCAGGAACGTCAGCTCGCCGGACTTGCGCACGGCGGCGAGACGCTCGGCCAGACGGTGCGCGAGCCAGATCGCGACGGGCATGTACTCCGGGGTCTCGTTCGTCGCGAAGCCGAACATGATGCCCTGGTCGCCGGCGCCCTGGCGGTCGAGCGGGTCGACGGCGCCGGAGCGCGAGTCGAGCGACTCGTCGACGCCCTGGGCGATGTCCGGCGACTGCGCGCCGATCGAGACCTCGACGCCACAGGTGTGGCCGTCGAAGGAGACCTCCGACGAGTTGTACCCGATGCCCGTGATGACGTCGCGGACGATCTTCGGGATCTCGACGTAGCCCGACGTGGTGACTTCACCCGCGACGTGCACGAGTCCGGTCGTCACCATGGTCTCCACGGCGACGCGCGCGTGCGGGTCCACCGTGAGCAGGGCGTCGAGGATGCTGTCCGAGATCTGGTCGCAGATCTTGTCGGGGTGCCCCTCCGTCACCGACTCGGACGTGAAGAGGCGCAGCGTGCTGGACGTCACCGGGATCAGACGGTGGGCTGCGGCTGCTGCTTGGTGACGGTGAGCTTGTCCTCGTTGATCTCGTGGAGGGCCACCGACAGCGGCTTGTCGTCGATCGTGGAGTCGACGAGCGGACCGACGTTGTCGAAGAGCGAGCCCTCGTGCAGGTCGGCGTAGTAGTCGTTGATCTGGCGCGCACGCTTCGACGCGAAGATGACGAGCGCGTACTTCGACTCGACCTTGGACAGCAGGTCGTCGATGGGCGGGTCGATGATGCCCTGGGGGTTGGCCATGGTGTCTCCAGTCAACGAAGGATGAGTCGTGCCCGTGGGCACGGCGCGCGCTCCCGGCTAGGGCGCAGTGAACAAGTCTACGACCTCACGCGCCGCGGTGCCGACATCGGAGTTCACGATCCGCACGTCGAACTCGTCCTGGGCGGCGAGTTCGACCTTCGCGGTCTCGAGCCGACGGGCCTGTTCCTCGGAGGACTCGGTGCCGCGGCCGATGAGCCGGCGGACCAGTTCTTCCCACGTGGGCGGCAGCAGGAAGACGAGCACGGCCTCGGGCATGGCGTCCCGCACCTGCCGGGCACCCTGCAGGTCGATCTCGAGCATCACCTTGTCGCCGGCGTCGAGCGCGCGGTCGATCGGCGGCCGGGGGGTGCCGTACCGGTACGAGTTGTGCACGGTCGCCCACTCGAGCAGCTCGCGTTCCCGGATCATCCGGTCGAACTCGGCGTCGTCGACGAAGTAGTAGTGCACGCCGTCGACCTCGCCCGGGCGGGGCTTCCGGGTCGTCGCGGACACGCTGAGGTTCACGTCCGGGTACTGCTCGCGGATGTACGCGCTGACCGTGCCCTTGCCGACCGCGGTGGGTCCGGCGAGGACGACGAGCTTCGACGTGCCGCGCTTCCGGCCGCGGGCGGCCAGCCACTCGGCCAGTGCGGCACGCTGCCGGCTGCCGAGTCCGCCGAGCCGCTTCGACGGTGCGATGCGGAGCGTCCCCATGATGGTCTCGGCACGGGCCGGGCCGATGCCGCTCAGGCTCGTCAGCAGGTCGCGGACCCGGAGCGAGCGTTCCGCGGCGGTCTCGGCGGTGGCGTCCTCGTCCCACGCGGCGCGGGCGACGTCGAGCGCGGACCGCTCCCCCGACGCGACGGCGGCCTTGACGGCGGCGCGGGCGCGACGGGCGGCGACGGCGGCACGGGCAGCGGCGGCCCGGTCCACCTCCGGCGGGTTGCGGTGCGCGGGGAGGTCCGTGCGGTCGTCCGTCATGCGGCCGACCCGCCGTCGGACGCCAGCGCCAGACGGATCCGGTCCGCACGGTCGGCCACCAGGACCGCCACGCCGTCCGGGCCGTCGGTCAGGAGCCCGCGGGACTCGCTCACGAGCACCTGTTCGGCACGCGAGCCGTACAGGGCACGGAGGTCCTCGATGCGGGCGCCCTGGGCACCGAAGCCCGGTGCGAGGACCGGCGACGTGCCGATCTCGTCCGCGCCGATGCCGAAGTCCGTCAGGTCGAGGGTGGCGCCGAGCACGAGCCCGACGTCCCCGATGGCCTGGTCGTCCACGGCCGGGTTGTCGTCTGCCACGTCCAGAACGATACCGGCAGCGACGGAGCGCCCGGCACGCGGCCCCTCCGCCAGGACCGCCGTCTGGAGCACCCGGGCCTCGGGGTTGCTCGTCGCGGCGAGCACGAACACGCCGGCGCCGTTCCGCCGGGCCACGTCGATCGTGCCGCGCAGGGACCCGTACCCGAGGTACGGCGACACCGTCATCGCGTCGGCCGCGAACGGGCCGTCGGCGTCGATCCACGCGGTCGCGTAGTCGTCACCGGTCGAGCCGATGTCGCCCCGCTTCACGTCGGCGACGACCAGGAGGCCCGCATCGCGTGCCCGACGGATCGTCGCGTCGAGCGCGCGGTAGCCGGCCACCCCGGCCGCCTCGAAGAAGGCGACCTGCGGCTTCACGACCGCGGCGCGCCCGGCGGCCGCGTCCACGAGCGTCGCGCCGAACGCGGTGAGCCCCGCCTCGTCGCGACCGAGCCCCCACGCCGCCAGGGTGGCGGCATGGGGGTCGATCCCGACGCACAGGGCGGAACGCGACCCGATGGCGGCGGCGAGCCGGACGCCGAACGGGGTCGGGCCTCCCCCCACCGGCACGGCCGTCCCGCCGCTGGCGCGTCGGTCCGGAACCGGCGGCGTGGGCCCAGGCTGCGCAGCGTCCACGGGGCCCTCCGTCACCAGCCCGCCCGCTCGAGCGCGTAGTCCTGCAGGCTGCGCACGCTGTGCGCGGTGCCGATCGTCTCGATCGCCGCGACGGCCGCGCCGAGCTGCGCGATCGTCGTGAACAGCGGCTTGTCCGCGGCGACCGTGGCCGCGCGGATCTCGTAGCCGTCCGCACGACCCGACGCGCCGCTCGGCGTGTTGATCACGATGTCGACCTCGTTGCGCGCGAGCAGGTCGACGACGCTCTCGCCGCCCTGGCTGTACTTGCCGACCACGTCGACGAGGATGCCGTTGCGGCGGAGCACCTCGGCGGTGCCCTCGGTCGCGGTGATCGTGAAGCCGAGCTGCTGCAGCCGGTGCACGGGCAGCACGATGGCGCGCTTGTCGGTGTCCGCGACGCTCACGAACACGGTGCCGCTGGTCGGCAGCCCGCCGTACGCCGCGATCTGGGACTTGAGGAACGCCCGCGGGAAGTCGCGGTCGATGCCCATGACCTCACCGGTGGAGCGCATCTCGGGGCTGAGCACCGAGTCGACGACCTGGCCCTCGGCGGTGCGGAAGCGGCGGAACGGCAGCACCGCTTCCTTGACCGCGACCGGGGCCTGCGCCGGCACGAACGCGCCGTCGCGGGCGGGCAGGAGCCCTTCCTCGACGAGGGCGTCGACCGAGGTGCCGGTCATGATCCGGGCGGCCGCCTTCGCCAGGGCGATGCCGAGCGCCTTCGAGACGAACGGCACGGTGCGGCTGGCGCGAGGGTTCGCCTCGAGCACGTAGAGCACGCCGGCGCCGATCGCGAACTGCACGTTGAGGAGCCCGCGCACGCCGATGCCGCGCGCGATCTTCTCGGTGGCGTCGACGACCGCCTGGATCTCGCCGCGGCCGAGACCGACCGGCGGGAGCGTGCAGGACGAGTCACCCGAGTGGATGCCCGCCTCTTCGATGTGCTCCATGATGCCGCCGATGTAGAGCCGCTCGCCGTCGAACAGCGCGTCGACGTCGATCTCCACGGCGTCGTCGAGGAACCGGTCCACCAGGAGCGGCAGGTCCGGGCCGATGATCGCCTGGTCGGCCATCCGGCCGAAGTAGTCGGCCATCGCGGTGGCGTCGTAGACGATCTCCATGCCGCGGCCACCGAGCACGAACGACGGGCGGACGAGGACCGGGTAGCCGATCTCCTCGGCGACGGCGGTCGCGCTCTCCAGGTCGTGCGCGGTGCCGTTCCGCGGCGCGAGCAGCCCGGCCGCGTCGAGGATCGCGGAGAACTGGCCGCGCTCCTCGGCGGAGTCGATCGCCGTCGGGCTGGTGCCGAGGATCGGGATCCCGGCAGCCTCGAGCGGCTTCGCGAGCCCGAGGGCCGTCTGGCCGCCGAGCTGCACGACGACACCGACGAGTTCGCCGGACGCGGCCTCGGCCTCGATGACCTCGAGGACGTCCTCGGTGGTCAGCGGCTCGAAGTACAGCCGGTCCGAGGTGTCGTAGTCGGTGGACACCGTCTCCGGGTTGCAGTTGATCATGATCGTCTCGAACCCGGCGTCGCTCAGCGCGAAGGACGCGTGCACGCAGGAGTAGTCGAACTCGACGCCCTGGCCGATGCGGTTCGGGCCGGAGCCGAGGATGACGACCTTCTTGCGGCCCGACGGGGCGACCTCGGTCTCGGTGTCGTAGGACGAGTAGTGGTACGGCGTCAGGGCCGGGAACTCGCCGGCGCAGGTGTCGACCGTCTTGAAGACCGGGCGGATGCCGAGCTCGTGCCGGACGTCGCGGACCTGCTGCTCGGTGATGCCGCGGAGCGCCGCGATCTGGATGTCGCTGAAGCCGTGCTCCTTCGCCCAGCGGATCGTGTCCGCGTCGAGCTCGGCGGCGTCACGGACCTCGGCCGCGACCTCGTTGATCAGCACGATCTGGTCGAGGTACCACGGGTCGATCGCGTTCGCCGCGAAGACCTCTTCCACGGTGGCACCGGCGTAGAGCGCCTGCTGCACCGTCACGATGCGGCCGTCGGTCGGGATCTTCGACTTCTCGAGGAGCGCGTCCTTGTCGAGCTCGGCCGCCGGGGTGTCCCAGTGGAAGCTCGAGCCGCGCTTCTCCAGCGAGCGGAGCGACTTCTGCAGGGCGGTGGCGAAGTTCCGGCCGATGGCCATCGCCTCGCCGACGCTCTTCATCGTCGTGGTCAGGGTGGCGTCGGCGGCCGGGAACTTCTCGAACGCGAAGCGCGGGGTCTTCACGACGACGTAGTCGAGCGTCGGCTCGAAGCTCGCCGGGGTGACCCGGGTGATGTCGTTCTGGATCTCGTCGAGGCGGTACCCGATGGCGAGCTTCGCGGCGATCTTCGCGATCGGGAAGCCCGTCGCCTTCGACGCCAGCGCGCTGGAGCGCGAGACACGGGGGTTCATCTCGATGACGATGAGACGGCCGTTCGCCGGGTCGACGGCGAACTGGATGTTGCAGCCACCGGTGTCGACGCCGACGCGACGGATGATGTCGATGCCGATGTTCCGCATGTTCTGGTACTCGCGGTCGGTCAGCGTCAGCGCGGGGGCGACCGTGATCGAGTCGCCGGTGTGCACGCCGACCGGGTCGACGTTCTCGATGGAGCAGACCACGACGGTGTTGTCGTAGTTGTCCCGCATCAGCTCGAGCTCGTACTCCTTCCAGCCGAGGATCGACTCCTCGAGCAGGACCTCGGTCGTCGGGCTGGACTGCAGCCCGTCACCGACGAACCGGATCAGCTCTTCCTCGGTGTACGCGAAGCCGGAGCCGAGACCGCCCATGGTGAAGGACGGGCGGACGACGAGCGGGTAGCCGAGGTCCTTCGCGAACTCCTTGGCTTCTTCGAGCGTGTGGGCGATGTGGCTGCGGGCCACGTCGGCGCCGGACTCGAGCACGAGCTCCTTGAAGAGCTGCCGGTCCTCGCCGCGCTGGATCGCGTCGACCTTGGCGCCGATGAGCTCGACACCGTGCTCGGCGAGGATGCCGGCCTCGTCGAGCGCGATCGCGGCGTTCAGCGCGGTCTGGCCGCCGAGCGTCGGCAGGATCGCGTCCGGCTGCTCGATGCGGATGATCTCCTCGATCGAGGCGTTCGTGATCGGCTCGATGTAGGTGGCGTCGGCGAAGTCCGGGTCCGTCATGATCGTCGCCGGGTTCGGGTTGACGAGGATCACGCGAATGCCCTCGGCACGGAGGACACGGCAGGCCTGGGTGCCGGAGTAGTCGAACTCGGCGGCCTGCCCGATGACGATCGGGCCGGAGCCGATGACCAGGACGGAGTTGATGTCAGGGCGCTTCGGCATCAGTTGCCTTCCTTCGTGACGTCGGCTGCGGGGGTGGTCGCGTCGGCGGTGGCTGCGTCCAGCGGACGGCCCTCGTTGCGCGCAACGACCATGTCCCGGAAGCGGTCGAACAGGTACATGCTGTCGTGCGGTCCGGCGGCCGCCTCGGGGTGGTACTGCACGCTGAACGCCGGGATGTCGAGCGCGCGGAGACCCTCGACGACGTTGTCGTTGAGCGAGTAGTGCGAGACCTCGACGCGACCGAAGCCGACCGGGGACTCGAGCACCTCGCCGACGGGGGCGTCCACCGCGAAGCCGTGGTTCTGGCTCGTGATCTCGACCTTGCCGGTGGTGGTGTCGAGCACCGGCTGGTTGATGCCGCGGTGGCCGAAGGGCAGCTTGTAGGTGCCGAAGCCGAGCGCGCGGCCGAGGAGCTGGTTGCCGAAGCAGATGCCGAAGAACGGGCGGCCGTCGCGGAGGCTCTCCTGCAGCAGCGCGACCTGCGACTCGGACGCGGCCGGGTCACCCGGGCCGTTCGAGTAGAACAGGGCGTCCGGCGCGAGGTCCCGGAGCGCCTCGATCGTCGAGTCCTGCGGCAGCACGTGCACCTCGAAGCCGCGGGCGGCGAGGTAGCGCGTGGTCGACGCCTTGACGCCGAGGTCGAGCACGGCGAGCGTGCCGATCTGCTCGCCGACGGCGGGGACGACGTACGGCTCGGCGGTGGAGACCGCCGCGGAGAGGCTCTGCCCCGCCATGTCGACCTGCTCGCGCACGAGCCGGCCCTGCTCCTCGGGCGACAGGGCCGCGTCCGGGCCGCTGAACACGCCGCCCTTCATCGCGCCGGCGTCACGGATCCGGCGGGTGATCGCGCGGGTGTCGATCCCGGAGATCCCGACGATGCCGTCGCGCTCCAGGTGGTCGTCGAGCGAGGCGTTCGCACGGTGGTTCGACACCACGCGGCTGGGGTCGCGCACCACGTACCCGGCGACCCAGATGCGACGGGACTCGGGGTCCTCGTCGTTCACACCGGTGTTGCCGATGTGCGGCGCGGTCTGCACCACGATCTGCCCGGCGTAGGACGGATCGGTCAGCGTCTCCTGGTACCCGGTCATCCCGGTTGCGAAGACGACCTCGCCGAGGGTGCGTCCGCGGGCGCCGTAGGCCCATCCGTCGTAGCGGGTGCCGTCCTCGAGGACCAGCACGGCCCGTTCGCGTGTCATCAGTTCGTCCCTTCGCCCGCGGTGTGCGGGTGGTTGTGCTTCGTCGCCAGCTCCTGGAGCGCCCGCAGTGCTGCTGCGTCGTCCTCCGGGAACCGGAAGTAGGTGTCGAGGTCCGTCGCACCTGCGGCGCCGGTCGCCGTCCATCGCAGACGGACCAGTCCCCCGGGTTCGACCACACGGTCGATGGCCCACGTGGCGCGGTCGGCGCCGCGGAGCGCGTCCGCGGCGACCCAGCGGTCGTCCGCGCCGGCGAGGTGCAGGACGACGCCGTCGTCGTGGACGGTCACGCCGCCGCGACCGCGGAAGCCGAGTCCGCCGGCGGTGATGCGTTCGAGTGGCAGGTCGGCACGGGTCGTCGCGACGGTGAAGCCGTCCCACGCCCCGGCCGCCGGTCCGACGTCGGACGGCACGCTGACGGGAGGCACGGCCTCCGTCTGCTTGCGCACCCGCGTCCGCCACGTGCGCGCCATGGCCACGAAGAGCGCGGCCACCGCGAGCAGGATCACGCCGCCGAGGAGCCAGCGTGCGGCGTCGCCGCTCACGCGGTCACCGCCGTCCGCGCTGCGGCCGCGGCTGCTGCGATGGTCTCCGCGTCGACGACCGCGCCGTCGAGCACCGTCGGGTACCCGTGGTGGAACGTCGCGACGACGCGCCCGGGCAGGCGCATGCCGAGGTAGGGCGAGTTCTGCGACTGCCCGGCGAGGTCGCTGACGGCGAACTCGCGGCTCGCGCTCGGGTCGTAGAGGGTGATCTCCGCGGGGGCGCCCTCGGCGATCGCCTGACCGTGGCCCTCGACCTGGCCGATGCGGGCGGGAGCGCTCGAGAGCACGCGAGCGATGTCGGCCCAGTCGAGGCGGCCGTCCTCGACCACCGCGGCCTGGACGACGCTCAGCGCGGACTCGAGACCGACCATGCCGTTGGCGGCCGCCGGCCACTCGCAGCACTTCGCCTCTGCCGTGTGCGGTGCGTGGTCCGTCGCGACGATGTCGATCGTGCCGTCGGCGAGGGCGGCGCGGAGGGCGTCCACGTCCTCACGCGCACGGAGCGGCGGGTTCACCTTGTAGCGGGCGTCGTACCCGGGAGCACCGTCGATCCCCGCGATGAGGTCCTCGGTGAGCACCAGGTGGTGCGGCGTGACCTCGGCCGTGACGTCGATCCCGCGGGACTTGGCCCAGCGGATCACCTCGACGCTGCCGGCCGTCGAGACGTGGCACACGTGCAGGCGTGCTCCGACGTGGTCGGCGAGCAGGACGTCCCGGGCGATGATCGCCTCTTCCGCCACGGCGGGCCAGCCGGCGAGGCCGAGCTCCGAGGACAGGCGGCCCTCGTTCATCTGCGCGCCGATGGTCAGACGGGGCTCTTGTGCATGCTGCGCGAGGACACCGCCGAAGCCCTTGATGTACTCGAGCGCGCGGCGCATCAGGAGCGGGTCGGACACGCACGAGCCGTCGTCGGAGAACACCCGGACCTTCGCCCGCGAGGTCGCCATCGCACCGATCTCGGACAGGTGCGTGCCCTGCAGGCCCTGCGAGACGGCGCCGATCGGGCGGACCGTGACGTAGCCCGCGTCGTCGCCGAGCGCCTGGACCTGCTCCACCACGCCCGCGGTGTCCGCGACCGGGCTCGAGTTCGCCATCGCGTTCACGGCGGTGAATCCACCGGCGGCCGCGGCGCGCGAGCCGGACAGGACCGTCTCGGACTCCTCGTGACCGGGCTCGCGGAGGTGGGTGTGCAGGTCCACGAGACCGGGCAGGGCGATCAGGCCGTCCGCGTCCACGGTGGTGGCGCCGGCCGCGTCGAGACCGGACCCGATCGCGGTGATGCGACGTCCCTCCAGGCGGATGTCGGCACGCGAGCCGTCGACCAGCTGCGCGCCGCGGATGAGGTGAGCGGTCATGCGACGGACTCCTTCTGGTCGGTGCCGGACGGGGCGCCTGCGCCCGTGAGGCCCAGGTCGCCCGTGAGGGCCAGGTACAGGACGGCCATCCGGACGGAGACGCCGTGCTCGACCTGCTCGACGATCGTCGATGCGGGCGAGTCGGCGGCGACGCCGGCGATCTCCAGGCCGCGGTTCATCGGCCCGGGGTGCATCACGAGCGTGCGCTCGGAGAGCCGCGCGAACCGCGCGGCGGTGAGGCCCCAGTGGCGTGTGTACTCGCGCGGGTTCGGGAAGAAGGCGTCGTTCATGCGCTCCTGCTGGATGCGGAGCGTCATCACGACGTCCGGGTCCTCGGCGAGGGCGGTGTCGAGGTCGTGGTGCACGGCAGCGCCGAACGGGGTCGTCGTGACGGGCAGCAGTGTCGGCGGGGCCGCGAAGGTCACGCTCGCGCCGAGGGTGCGGAGGAGCCACGCGTTGCTGCGGGCGACGCGGCTGTGCAGCACGTCGCCGACGATGAGGACGCGGACCCCGTCGAGCGCCTGCCCACGGCTGCCGGCGCCGTGCAGCCGCCGCCGCATCGTGAACGCGTCGAGGAGCGCCTGCGTCGGGTGCTCGTGCGTGCCGTCGCCGGCGTTCACCACCGGGACGTCGATCCAGTCCGCGTCGGCGAGCACCCGGGGTGCACCGGAGGCGCCGTGGCGCATCACGATGCCGTCGATGCCCATCGCGCCGAGGGTCTGCACGGTGTCCTTGAGCGACTCGCCCTTGGAGACGCTGGAGCCCTTCGCGGCGAAGTTGATGACGTCGGCGGAGAGGCGCTTCGCGGCGGCCTCGAAGGAGATCCGCGTGCGGGTGGAGTCCTCGAAGAAGAGGTTCACGACGGTCTTGCCGCGGAGTGCCGGGAGCTTCCGGACCTCGCGCTGGTTGACCTCGGCCATCTCCTCGGCGACGTCGAGGATCTGGATCGCGTCGCCACGGGAGAGGTCGGCGGTGGAGAGGAGGTGCTTCACGCGACGCCTCCCGGTGCCGGCTGCTGCTGCGGCTGCGGCTGCTGCGGCTGCTGCGGCTGTTCGATGACGACCTCGTCGGCACCGTCGGTCTCGGTGAGCCGGAGGGTGACGCGCTCGTCGGACGCGGTCGGCAGGTTCTTGCCGACGTGGTCCGCACGGATCGGGAGCTCCCGGTGCCCGCGGTCCACGAGGACGGCGAGGCGGACCGCCCGCGGCCGACCGATGTTCTGCAGGGCGTCGAGGGCCGCGCGGACCGTGCGCCCGGAGTACAGCACGTCGTCGACCAGGACGACGACCCGGCCGTCGATGCCGCCGGCGGGGATGGTCGTCCGGTGCGGCGCCCGGCCGATGCCGCGACCGAGGTCGTCGCGGTGCATCGTGACGTCGAGCGTGCCGACGCGGCCGTCCCACTCGGGTTCGATGTCCGCGAGGATGCGGCCGAGCCGCTCCGCGAGGACGGCACCCCGGGTCGGGATGCCGAGGAGCACCAGGTCCGAGGCGCCGTGGTTGGCCTCGAGGATCTCGTGCGCGATGCGTGTCAGAGCACGCGTGATGTCGGAGTGCTGCAGGACCGTTCTGGTACCCACGCCGACCTCCTTCCCCGCCTCTCAGGACGGCATTTAAAGGATGCTGACGTGGTCAACCCTACCGGGACTCCTGGTCCCCTGCGACCGACCGACCGGACGGTGCACGGCCTCCGGCGATCGCTCCGAGCACGCCGTTGACGAAGCCCGCCGACTCCTCGGTGGACAGCGACTGCGCGAGCTCGACCGCCTCGGCGATGGCGACGGCGTCCGGGACCTCCGGGTTGAACCGGATCTCCCACACGCCCATCCGGAGGATGCAGCGATCGAGGACCGGCATCCGCGGGATCGACCAGCCCTGGGCGTGTTCGACGATCACCGCGTCGATCTCCACGCGGGCGTCCTCGATGCCTGTGACGACCTGCCGGGCGTAGTCCCAGCTGGACGCACGCTCGGGCTGGTCGAGGTGCCGGACGGTCTCCGTGGCGAGGACGTCCGCGATCGGGAGTTCCCGGACCTCTGCCACGTACAGCATGTCGAGGGCGCGCTTGCGGGCCTTCGAACGAGCACTCATACGGTCAGCGCCTAGTCGTTGACGCGGCCGAGGAAGTTGCCGTCGCGCGTGTCGATCTTCACCTTGGTGTCCGTCTCGAGGTACAGCGGCACCTGGATCTGGTAGCCGGTGGCCTTGATCGTCGCGGGCTTCGTCCCACCGGACGAGCGGTCGCCCTGCAGGCCCGGCTCGGTCTCGATCTCGGTGACGATCGACGTCGGGAGCTCGATGTAGAGCGGGTTGCCCTCGTTCATCGCGATGGTGACCATCGCGGACTCGAGGAGGAAGTTCTTCGCGTCGCCGACGACGGTCGCGGGGACCGGGATCTGGTCGTAGGTGTCGGTGTCCATGAACACGTAGGAGTCGCCGTCCTCGTAGAGGAACTGGTAGTCACGGCGGTCGACCGTCGCGGTCTCGATCTTCGCGCCCGCGTTGAACGTGCGGTCGACGACCTTGCCGGAGACGACGTTCTTCAGCTTGGTGCGGACGAACGCACCACCCTTGCCGGGCTTCACGTGCTGGAACTCGACGACCGACCAGAGCTGCCCGTCGATGATGAGAACGGCGCCGTTCTTGATGTCAGTGGTACTGGCCATGGGTGTCGATGTCCAATTCGTGTTGATGAATGAAGTGTGCGGGCGGCTGCGCGCCCCGGTCGAGTGTAGCCGACCGGCTCAGTCCCGTCGGCGGGCACGCCACGCGTCGATCCCGGCCCAGACGAGCAGCACCACCGCCGCTCCCCCGAGCAGCCCACCGGCCGTCCCGGTGCCGAGGACGGCGGTGGGACGAGCCGGCGACGCCAGGTAGACGATCGCCAGGATCCCGGCACCGGACCCGAGCAGCACCAGGAGGACCCGCCGGATCATCCCGGACAGGGTCTGCCGGTCCCGCCGGTCGGAGAGCAGCCGGATGTTGACCGAGAGCCGGCCGTGCTCGATCGCCTCCCCGATGCGGTCGACCCGCCGCGGCAGTCGTCTGACGGTCGAGAACAGGCCGAAGAGCTCGCGTGCTGCGACGTCCCGCAGGACACTCGGACGGAGCTGGTCGCGGATCTGCTCGCGCGCCAGGTTCCGGGACTCCTCGAGCAGGTCGAACGAGGGAACCAGACTGCGGAGCGTCCCCTCGAAGATCGCGAGTGCCCGCGCCGCCGCCACGAAGTCCGGCGGCGCCTTCAGCCGGTAGCGGCCGAACACCTCGACCGCGTCGTCGACGGTCTCCACCCCGATGCGCGCGCCGGGTCCGAGCTCGTCGGCGACGAACCGGGCGATGTCGCGACGGAAGTCCGGCTCGTCCTCGGCACGTCGGACCGGTGCCATCCGCAGCACCGCGTCGGCGATGCGGGCGGTGTCGTCCTGGATGTACGCGGCCAGCAGTTCCTGCACGACGTCGCGGAGCCCGGGGTCGAGGCGCCCGACCGACCCGAAGTCGATGAGCGCCGGTCGGCCGTCGGGCAGCAGCAGGACGTTCCCGGGGTGCAGGTCGCCGTGGTAGACCCCGTCGAACACGACCTGCCGGAGGAACGCCCGGAGGATCGCCCGCATCGGCTCGTCCAGGTCGCGGTCTGCGCGGGACGCCCGGATCGCGCTGAGCGTGTCGCCCTCGAGGAACTCCATCACCAGGACGCGCCGGCCGGACAGCTCCGGGTAGGGATCGGGGAACCGGATCTCGTCCGGACGGGCGCTCCTGGCCTGTGCCGCGCGGAGGGTCTCGAGGTTCCGGAGCTCCGACCCGAAGTCGACCTGCCGGATCAGGTCGGCCGCGTACTGCGCCGCGACGTCCTGCACGCCGACCTGTCGCGCTTCGGCGGAGGTGCGCGCCATGAACTTGACGACCCGCAGCGCGATGTCCACGTCACGCCGGACCGCGTCGTCGATGCCGGGGCGCTGCACCTTCACGGCCACCGCGGTGCCGTCGTGCAGCCGCGCACGGTGCACCTGCGCGATGGACGCGGCCGCGACCGGCGTGTTGTCGAAGGACTGGAAGACCTGGTCGACGGGAGCGTGCAGTTCCCGCGCGAGGAGCTCGGCGACCGCCGTCGGGTCCGCCGGCGTGACGTTCCGCTGCAGGTGCGCGAGCCCCTCGGTCCACTCGTCGGGCAGCAGGTCGTCGCGCGTGGAGAGCAGCTGGCCCATCTTCACGAACCCGCCGCCCGCTTCCTCGAGCGCGCGGCGCAGGTGCTCGGCCTGGTCACGGCGCTTGTCGGAGGTCTCCGGGTCGCGGGTGAAGTCGAGGCGGCGGAAGGGGACGAGGCCGTGGCGGCGGGCGATGGCGAGGAGTTCGGCGAAGCGGCGCGCGCGGGTCCTGAGGGTCCCCGCGTCCACGGTCGGGCCGCCGCCGAGGTCGCTCAGGCGGGGTGGGTTGGGCACACGGCCAGCATGCTCCCCCGGCCTGGGCTTCCCCGGGTCGTTCCTCCACAGCCGGGAGGCACGGCTCCCTCTCCACAGGTCGGCTCGCCCCCGTCGGTCGACCGCCGCCAGGGCGTCACGCTCGTCCCATGGACACAGCACTCATCGCCGCCGCCGTCGCGGCTGCCGCCGCCATCGCGGCCGCCGTGGTCAGCTGGTTCGGCGCGTTCCAGGCCCGCCGCGCCGCCGACCGGAACCACGCATGGGAACGACTGACCTGGGCGGTTCGCGCGAACCGGAGCCAGTCCGAATACGACATCTCGAGAACTGTCCTCCAGCGCCTCATCGACGTACGGTGGGCGCCCAAGCCGGACCAGGAACTCGCACGCCGAGCTCTCCGGCGCCATGTACTCGACCGCCACCACCCGCCGCACGACCAGGAGGAACCCTGATGCCGTTGTTCGCCCCGCTACCCGACCGACCGGTGTTCGACGTCAACGGCACCGAAGAGGACGACAAAGTGCTCGATGCCTGGCAAGAAGGGGCGACCGTCGACGAATGGCGGGAGTACGAGCGCACCGGAGTCGTCACGGTGTCGATGCACGTGAAGTGGTGGTGGCGGCGGACGCTCCGGGTGCTCCGGTAGCGGGTCGGCTAGACCCCGACCTCCTGGTACGCGGTGAAGAGGAGGTGGTCCTCGGGACCCTCGAGCGTGGTCGGCTTGCCGACACCGTCGAGGATGATGAACCGGAGCATCCCGGCGCGGGCCTTCTTGTCGCGGCGCATCGTCGCGAGCAGCCCCTCCCAGCGGCCGAGCGGGTACGTCGTCGGCAGCGACAGCGATTCCAGGATCGCCCGGTGCCGATCGACGGTCGCGTCGTCGAGGTGCCCGGTGAGACGGGCCAGTTCGGCCGCGAACACCATGCCGACCGACACCGCAGCACCGTGGCGCCACTGGTACCGCTCGGCGTGCTCGATCGCGTGGCCGAGGGTGTGGCCGTAGTTCAGGATCTCGCGGCGGCCCTGCTCGGTGAAGTCGTCGGACACCACCTGCGCCTTCAGCTCGATCGCCAGCTCGACGACGCGGCGGAACTCCGGCGTGGTGGGGTCGGTCGCACGCTCGACGTCGGCCTCGATCACGTCGAGGATCTCCGGGACGGCGATGAACCCGGCCTTGACGATCTCGGCGAACCCGGTCAGGACGTCGTTCTTCGGCAGGGTGCGCACCAGGTCGATGTCCGCGACGACCGCCTTGGGGGCGAAGAAGGCCCCGACGAGGTTCTTGCCCTCGTTCGTGTTGATGCCGGTCTTGCCGCCGACGCTCGCGTCGACCATGCCGAGCACGCTCGTCGGGATCGCGATGTACGGCACGCCGCGGAGCCACGTCGCTGCGACGAAGCCGGCGAGGTCGGTGACGGCTCCCCCGCCGAGGCCGATGACGGCGTCGGTGCGGGTGAAGTCCGACTGGCCCATGATCTGCCAGCAGAACGCGGCGACCTCGACGCGCTTGGCTCCCTCGGCGTCCGGGACCTCGGCGATGAGCGCCTCGAGGCCGGCGTCGACGAGCTGCACGCGCAGTTCCTCCGCGCGGGCGCCCAGCGTCGGTGCGTGCACGATGAGCACCTTCGCGACCCGCGGTCCGAGCAGCGCCGGCACGGAGCCGAGCAGCCCGGTGCCGACCGCGACGACGTACCCGTCGTCCCCGCCGACGCGGATCTCGGTGGTGCCCTCGGGCAGGATCGACTCGGTCACGGTGCTCCTTCGGTGCTCGTCAGCCAGGTCACCACGTCGTCGACGACGTGGGACATCGGCCGACGAGAGGTGTCGACGACGGTGTGCGCGAGTTCCGCGTAGGTCGCGGCGCGCTCGTCCATGATGGTCTGCCACGCGTCGATGCCGCCCGACGCCAGCAGGGGTCGGTCGGACCCGGTGATGCGTTCGGCGACGGCCTCCGGTGAGACCGTGAGCAGCACGACCCGCGCGCCACCCAGTGCCTCGCGGGTGGCCGCGTGCGTGACGGCCCCACCACCGACGGCGATCACGCCGCCGGTCGCCATCGCCTGACGGACCGCCTCGGCCTCGAGGGCACGGAACGCCGGCTCCCCGCGGTCCGCGAAGATCCCCGGGATCGGCCCGTGCTCACGGACGATGACACGGTCGGTGTCGGTGAACGGGACGCCGAGCTGCTTCGCCACCCGCTTGCCGACGCTCGACTTGCCCGCGCCCATCGGACCGATGATGACGACGGGCGCGGTCGGGGCCGTCGGGGTGCCGGCGCCCTCCGTGCTCACCAGGACGACGAGTGCGCAGCCGGCTCGGTCCGACGGGAGCGCAGGGTCTCCGGGATCGAGGCCAGGTACGACTCGAGGTTGCGCTTGGTCTCGACGACGTTGTCGCCGCCGAACTTCTCGAGCACGGCGTCGGCGAGCACCAGTGCGACCATCGCCTCTGCCACGACGCCCGCTGCGGGGACCGCGCAGACGTCGGACCGCTGGTGGTGCGCCGAGGCGTCCTCACCCGTGGTGACGTCGATGGTGTGCAGCGCGTGCGGGATCGTCGCGATCGGCTTCATGCCCGCGCGGACCCGGAGCACGGTGCCCGTGGACATGCCGCCCTCGGTGCCGCCGGCACGGTCGCTCGTGCGGATGATCTCGCCGTCTTCACGGTAGAGCTCGTCGTGCGCCTCGGAGCCGCGGCGGCCGGCGGTCTGGAAGCCGTCACCGACCTCGACGCCCTTGATCGCCTGGATGCCCATGATCGCTGCGGCGAGCCGTGCGTCGAGACGGCGGTCCCACTGCACGTGCGAGCCGAGCCCCGGCGGGACGCCGTAGAAGAGCACCTCGACGACACCGCCGAGGGTGTCGCCGTCCTTCTTCGCGGCTTCGACCTCGGTGACCATGCGGGCCGACGTCTCCGCGTCGAAACAGCGCAGCTGGTCCTCGTCGAGGCGGTCGACGTCGTCCGGCTGCGGGAGCGCGGTGCCGTCCGGCACGCGGACGGTCCCGACCTGCAGGGTGTGCGCGACGGACCGGATGCCGAGCTCGGCGAGGAAGGACTTCGCGACGGCGCCGAGCGCGACGCGGGCAGCGGTCTCTCGTGCCGAGGCGCGCTCGAGGATCGGGCGGGCTTCGTCGAAGCCGTACTTCTGCATGCCGACCAGGTCGGCGTGACCCGGGCGGGGGCGCGTCAGGGGCGCACTGCGGCCACGGGAGAGCTCGGTCTCCTCGACGGGCTCCGGGTTCATCACCTCGACCCACTTGGGCCATTCGGTGTTGCCGATACGGATGGCGATCGGGCTGCCGAGGGAGTACCCGTGGCGGACGCCGCCGGACACGTGCAACTCGTCCTGCTCGAACTTCATGCGGGAGCCGCGGCCGTAGCCGAGCTTGCGCCGCGCGAGGTCGGTACGGATGGACTCGAACGACACCGGGACGCCGGCGGGCAGGCCCTCGAGCATCGCGATCAGTTCGGGTCCGTGGGACTCACCAGCGGTCAACCAACGAAGCATGGTGTCCATCCTCCCACAGGCGTCGGCTCGAAGACGCGCCCGTGGGAGGACGCCACGCTACTGGTAGGAGGGGTGTGCGCGGAGCCACGCCTGGAACTGCTTGACGGCGACCTCGTGCTGCGCGTACGTGTCCGAGAACGCGGTCTCACCCGTCTCGAGGTTCACGGTCACGAAGTACAGCCAGTTGCCGGTCGCGGGCGCGGTGACGGCCTTGATGGCGATATCACCCGGGTTCGAGATCGGCGCGGGCGGCAGCCCGGCGTGCTGGTAGGTGTTGTACACGTTCGACGCGTCGTTCCGCTCGGCGTCGGTCGTCGTCACCCGGTGCGTGTTGCCGGTGCCGTACGCGACCGTGGCGTCGGACTGCAGCTTCATGCCCTGGTCGAGACGGTTCTGGAAGACCCGCGCGACCTTCGGGTAGTCCGCCGCGAGCCCTGCTTCCTTCTGCACGAGCGACGCGAACACGATGACGTGCTCCTGGTCGGCCTCGGCGACGCCGGCCGCGGTGAGGTGCTGCTTCATCGTGCTGACCATCGACTGGAAGTACTGCTTCGCCGTCCACCCGGGGTTGATCGGGTAGGTCGCCGGGAACAACCAGCCCTCGAGCGTGGTGACTCCGGACGGCAGGTCGTAGGCGGAGAGGTCCTTCGCCGCCGCGGACACCTCGGCCTCGCTGAGGCCGGCCTTCGAGACCATGCCCGCCTCGATGTCCTTGAGCGCGGTGCCCTCGGGGATCACGATCGACGCCGTGACCTTGTTCTTGTCGTCCTGGAGCGCGGCCAGTGCCGCCTTCGAGCTCATGTGCTTCTTCATCGCGTACGAGCCCGGCTGGAACTGGACGTCGCTGGACGCCAGCAGCAGCTTGTAGAACGCGGACGAGGTCTTCACGACACCGCTCCGCTGGAGGGTCTTCGCGACGTCCTCGCCGATGTCGCCCTGCTTGATCGTGATGGTGACCTTCGACGTGCCGGAGCCGGTGTAGTCGTCGGTCTCCTTGGCGCCGGTCAGCGCGCCGATGACCTGCTGCACCTTCGGCGCCGCGAACGTGTACGCCCCGACACCGGCGGCCAGCACGACCGCGACGATGACGATCCCGGCGATCAGTCCGCCACGCGACCGTCGGTGCGGTTCCCGCGGCGGCCTGGAGGCTCGCCCGCCGCCGCCACGTCGCCCGCGTCCGCCGCCTCCCGCGGCCCCATCGCCCCCGTCGGCCCCGCCGTCGTCCGGACCGAGCAGCGCGTGCACCTCCGGGTGCAGCTCCGGGTGCAGCGCGTCGGTGGGTTCCGCCACCGGTTCGGCGGCCGGCGCTGCCGGCTCACCGGCCGGCTCCGCCTGGCCGTCGTCGGCCGGCGAGACCGGCCGTTTCGGCTCTGGAGCCGGGGACTCGGCGCGGCGAGCCGATGCGGCTTCCCGGGCACGGGCCTCCCGGCGGGAGAGCGGTGGGTCTGCCGGACCGGCGGACCGAGGAGCGTCGTCTGATGCGCCGGCGGCGGACTGCTGGTCCTGCCGCTCGGCGTCGTTGCCGGGCGCGATGATCGCGTTCCAGTCCAGGTCGTCTGCCAACGGTCCTCGGTCTCTCGGTCGGGAAGGCTCCGCAGGGGGCACCGCCGATCGGATCGGCGGGAGGGCAGCCCTACTCGGGGAGCGTGGCCCCAGGAGGGGCACCGGACGCGCGCTCGTGGTCGAGCGCATGTTGCAGAATGATAACAGCGGCCGCTTGGTCGATCACGGACCGCGACTTCTTGGCGTTGCGCCCGGCCTGCCGCATGCCGCGCTGCGCGGTCACCGTGGACAGTCGCTCGTCGACGAGGCGCACCGGCCGGTGCGCCGCGATCCGCGCGGCGAACTCGCGGGCGTCGGTCGTGGACGGGGTGTCGCCGCCGGACATCGACAGCGGCAGGCCGACCACGACCTCGAGCACGTCGTACTCGTCCGCGATCGCGAGGATCCGGACCAAGTCAGCGGAGTCGTCACGCTTGACGGTCTCCACCGGTGTCGCGATCAGGCCGTCGCGGTCGCACACGGCGACCCCGATCCGGGCACGGCCGACGTCGACGCCGAGCCGACGCCCGGAGCGGATCGACACGCTCAGCCCGCGAGCCGGGCGGTGACCGCCCGGAGCGCCGCCGGGAGCGCAGCCGGGTCCGTTCCGCCGCCCTGGGCGAGGTCCGGCTTGCCGCCGCCACCGCCGCCGAGGACACCGGCCGCTTCCTTGGCGAGGGGGCCGGCCTGCACACCGGCGGCGCGCGCGGCGTCGTTGGTGGCGACGATGACGACCGGCTTGTCGTTGACGACCGCACCGAGGATCACCACGGCGGCGCCGTCGCCGAGCTGGGCACGGACACCGGTCGCGAGCGCGCGGAGGTCGTCACCGGACTTCAGGCCGTCGACCGACTCGGCCACGACCGTGGTGCCGCCGATCGTCGTCGCCTGGCGGGCGATGGTCGGCACACGCTGCTGCAGCCCCGCCGACTCGAACTCCGCGATGCGCTTCTGCGCGGTGCGGAGGTCCTCCATCAGGGACTGGACGCGGGTCGGGAGGTCGTCGCGAGGTGCCTTCAGTGCACTCGAGAGCTGCGAGACGATGGTGCGCTCGACCGCGAGGTCACGGAAGCCCTCGAGGCCGACGAGCGCCTCGACACGACGGTTGGTCGACCCGACACTGGCTTCACCGACCAGGTTGACCAGACCGACCTGCGCGCTCGAGGCGACGTGCGTTCCACCGCAGAGTTCGCGGGACCACGGGCCGCCGATGTCGACCATGCGGACCTCGGCGCCGTACTTCTCGCCGAAGAGCGCCTGGGCACCGAGTTCCTTGGCCTGGTCGAGGGGCAGCACGCGCGTCGAGACCTCGAGGTCGGAGCGGATCGCGGTGTTCACGACCTCTTCGATCTCGGAGCGCGTCGCGAGCGAGATCGGCTGGCTCCAGGAGAAGTCGAGGCGCATGTAGCCGGACTTGTTGTAGGAGCCGGCCTGCAGCGCCTCCGGGCCGAGGATGTCACGGAGTGCGGCGTTGACGAGGTGGGTCGCCGAGTGCGCCTGCGTGGCACCGCGGCGGTACTCCGCGTCGACGACGGTGGTCGCCGCGTCGCCGACACCGACCTCGCCCGAGCGCACCTGCACGGTGTGGCTCCAGAGGCCGGAGACCGGGCGCTGGACGTCGAGGACCTCGAGGTCGAAGCCGTTGCCGATGATCGAGCCCTGGTCCGCGTCCTGGCCGCCGGACTCCGCGTAGAGCGAGGTCTCCCCGAGGATGACCTCGGCGATGTCGCCCACGACGGCGCGGTCGACGCTGACGCCGCCGACGATGATGCCGAGCACGTTCGACTCGGCTTCGAGCGCGTCGTAGCCGAGGAACGTGGTCTCGCCCCTGGCCCGGAACGCGCTGTACACGCTGAGGTCCGCGAGGGCGGTCTTCTTGCTCTTCGCGTCCGCCTTGGCGCGGGCACGCTGCTCGGACATCAGGGTGTCGAACGCGGTGCGGTCGACGTGGACCCCCGCTTCCTCCGCCATCTCGAGCGTCAGGTCGATCGGGAACCCGAACGTGTCGTGGAGCAGGAACGCGGTGTCGCCGCCGATCGACGGCTGGCCGTCCTGCTTCGCACGCTCCACCGCGACGTCGAGGATCGTCGTGCCCTGCGCGAGCGTGCGGAGGAAGGTCTCTTCCTCGGCGTAGGCGATCCGCGCGATGCGGTCGTAGTCCGACGCGACCTCGGGGTAGGCGTCGCGCATGGCGTCACGCGACTCCGGGAACAGCTGCGGGAACGTCGCGGTCTCCACGCCGAGCAAGCGCATCGCGCGCACCGTGCGGCGGAGCAGGCGACGGAGGATGTAGCCGCGACCCTCGTTCGACGGCGAGACCCCGTCGGCGATGAGCATCAGCGCGGAACGGACGTGGTCCGCGATGACGCGCATGCGGACGTCGTCCTCGTGCACCGCGCCGTACCGGCGACCGGAGATCTCCGCCGCCTTGTCGAGGACCGGGCGGACCTGGTCGATCTCGTACATGTTGTCGACGCCCTGCTTGATGAACGCGACGCGCTCCAGGCCCATGCCGGTGTCGATGTTCTTGTTCGGCAGCTCGCCGGTGATCTCGAAGTCGTACTTCGAGCGGACGTCGGCGATCTGGTACTGCATGAACACGAGGTTCCAGATCTCGACGTAGCGGTCGTCGTCCGTCGCCGGACCACCGTCGATGCCGTATGCGGGACCGCGGTCGAAGAAGATCTCCGAGCAGGGGCCCGCCGGACCGGGCTGCCCGGTCGACCAGTAGTTGGTGTCCTTGCCGAGGCGCTGGATGCGCTCGTCGGGCAGGGAGGAGTGCTGCTTCCAGAACGCGATCGCCTCGTCGTCGTCCTCGTACACGGTGACCCAGAGGTCGTCGGCCGAGAACCCGAGCCCTCCGTCGGACTCCGCGCCCGTGAGGAACTCCCAGGCGTACTGGATCGCCTGCTCCTTGAAGTAGTCCCCGAACGAGAAGTTGCCGTTCATCTGGAAGAACGTGCCGTGCCGCGGGGTCTTGCCGACCTCTTCGATGTCGTTCGTGCGGATGCACTTCTGGACGCTCGTCGCGCGGGGGTACGGCGCCGGGATCAGCCCGGTGAGGTACGGGATGAAGGGGACCATGCCGGCGACCGTGAACAGCAGCGACGGGTCGTCCGAGACGAGCGAGGCGGACGGGACGACGGTGTGGCCGCGGTCACCGAAGTACTGGAGCCAACGGCGGCGGATCTCTGCGGTCTGCATGGTGCTTCCTGATGACGTGGGAGGGCGGGACGTGCTGGTGAGCGCGACGGTCAGGCGTCGGTGCGGAGCTCGGCTTCGCGGGAACGGTAGCCGTCGGCCACGGCGCTCGTGAAGGCCTTCGTGCGGGCGTCGACCTCGGCGAGGAACGTCGCGCCTGCGGAGGTCCTGCTGACCCGGTGGGCGACGAGGAACCCGATGACGACGCCGACGGCGACGAAGAACAGCTGCTTCACGGGGCCTCCTTGTCGAGCACGCCGAGGCGCGCGTCCGACCAGCTTAGCCGCAGCCCCGGGAACGCCGAACGGCGGGCCGTCCGGAGTGGACGACCCGCCGTTCAGGCAGTGCGATGGATCAGCGAGCTGCGTAGTACTCGACGACGAGCTGCACTTCGCAGGTCACGGGGACCTCGGCGCGCTTCGGGCGACGCACGAGGCGGGCCTGGAGCTTGTCGATCTCGACCTCGAGGTAACCCGGGACCTTCGGGAGGACTTCCTGGTGGCCACCGGCAGCGGCGACCTGGAAGGGCTCGAGCGACTCGGAGCGCTGCTTGACGTGGATCAGCTGGCCCTCCTTGACGCGGAAGGAGGGGCGGTCGACGAGCTTGCCGTCCACCAGGATGTGGCGGTGCACGATCAGCTGACGGGCCTGCGAGGTCGTGCGGGCGAAGCCGGCACGGAGCACGAGGGCGTCGAGGCGCTGCTCGAGCAGCTCGACCAGGTTCTCACCGGTCAGGCCGTTGGTCTTGCGGGCCTCTTCGAAGACGATGCGGAGCTGCTTCTCGCGGATGCCGTACTGGGCGCGCAGACGCTGCTTCTCACGGAGGCGGACGGCGTAGTCGCTGTCCGCACGACGGCGCGTACGGCCGTGCTCACCGGGCCCGTAGGGGCGCTTCTCGAGGTAACGGGCCGCCTTCGGCGTCAGCGGGATGCCGAGCGCGCGCGACAGGCGGGTCTTGCTGCGGGTGCGTGACTTGGTAGACACAGGGTCCTTTTCTCTGTACTGAACTGAAGTTGTCGCGGGTCTCGGCACGCGCACGTGTCGACGAACCCCGTGACGGGATCCAGAGGGATGAGCCTGTGGGATCGGACGGCTACAGTCCGAACCTCTGCCCCCGTGCCGCGGGACCACACGAGGTGGAGGCGACACTCTGTCCTCGACGCAGCCGCACGCGAGGACCAGGACTTAGGCCCGTCAACGATAGCAGGGTTCAGGCGTCGCCAGAAGCGCCACGCGTGATCTTCCGGAGCCGGTCGAGGCGGGGACCGACTTCACGCTCGTAGCCGTTCGTGGTCGGCGTGTAGTACTCGGTGCCCTCGAGCGCGTCCGGGAGGTACTGCTGCTGGGCGACCCCGTGCTCGGCGTCGTGCGAGTAGATGTAGCCCTTGCCGTGCCCGAGCCGCTTCGCCCCGGCGTAGTGGGCGTCCCGGAGGTGGTTCGGCACGACGCCCATCCGCCCCGCCTTGACGTCCGCCATCGCGGCGTTCACGCCGCTGTAGGCGGCGTTCGACTTCGGTGCGGTCGCCAGGTAGACGACGGCTTCGGCGAGGGGGATCCGGCCCTCGGGCATGCCGATGAGCTGCACGGCCTGGGCGGCGGCGACCGCGATGGGCAGCGCCTGCGGGTCCGCCATGCCGATGTCCTCCGACGCGGAGATGATGATCCGCCTGGCGATGAACCGGGGGTCCTCCCCCGCTTCGATCATCCGGGCCAGGTAGTGCAGCGCGGCGTCGACGTCGCTCCCCCGCACCGACTTGATGAACGCGCTGATGACGTCGTAGTGCTCGTCACCCTGCCGGTCGTAGCGGAGCAGTGCCCGGTCGACCGCGGCCGCGACGGTGTCCGCGTCGACGACGGGGACCTGGTCGTCGTCGTCGTCCTGCGCAGCACCGGCGGACGCGGCGGCGGCTTCGAGGGCCGTCAGCGCACGACGGGCGTCACCGGACGCGAGCCGGACGATCGCGGACCGGGCTTCGTCGCCGAGGACCACGGAGCCGCCGAGACCACGCGGGTCCTCCACGGCGCGGTCGACGAGCATCCCGAGGTCGGCGTCGGTGAGCGGCTTCAGGGTGAGCAGCAGCGAACGGGAGAGCAACGGGGAGATCACCGAGAACGAAGGGTTCTCGGTCGTCGCGGCGATGAGGATCACCCAGCCGTTCTCGACGCCGGGCAGCAGGGCGTCCTGCTGGGCCTTGCTGAAGCGGTGGATCTCGTCGAGGAACAGCACCGTCGTCGAGCCGTAGAGGTCACGGTGGGTGAGGGCCTTCTCCATCACTTCGCGCACGTCCTTGACGCCGGCGGTGACCGCGGAGAGCTCGACGAACTCCCGCCCGGACTGCCGGGCGATCGCCTGGGCCAGGGTGGTCTTGCCCGTGCCGGGCGGCCCCCAGAGGATCACGGAGACGCCACCGGGGTTCTCCCGCGTGCCGGTGGCGAGCTGCACGAGCGGCGAGCCCCGGCCGAGGAGGTGCTGCTGCCCCGCCACTTCCTCGAGACTGGTCGGCCGCATCCGCACGGCGAGCGGCACCGAGCCCTGCGCCAGGCCGGTCCGACCGCCGGTCGTGGGCGCGTTCATGCCCGATCGGTCCGCTGCCATGTCCTCAATCGTAGGCGGGCGCACCGACACCTCCTTCATAGGGAGGGGTCCGATACGCTCGTCGCACACTGCGACGAGAGGGCAGATCAGCACCGTGGCACCCAAGAACCAGGCGCGTGACAACCGCGAGGCGCGCGAGCGGCTCCGACTCTACGAGGCACGACAGGGCCTCCACGACCGCCAACGTCGTCGCCGTCGCCGCGACAACCTCGTCGGACTGGGTGCTCTCGTCGTCGTCGCCGCCCTCGCCACCGGGTCGCAACTCGCCTTCGCCGGCTCGCAGCCGTCCGGGAAGGCCAGCGCCTCGGCGTCCGCCAGTGCCAGTGCGTCCGCGACGCCCACCCCCTCCGCCAGCGCCACCGCGAGCAACACGGGCGACGTGCCGAGCAAGTCGATCGCGAAGAACAGCACCTGGACCGGCTCGATCACGCTGAACAAGGACGTGAAGCTCGGGATCGAGCTCGACGGGAAGAAGGCGCCGCAGGCCACGAGCGTCGAGATCGACCTCATCCGCAAGCAGTTCTACGAGGGCACCACCTGCCACCGGCTCGCGGACAGCGACGGGTTCAAGTTCCTGCAGTGCGGCTCCGCGAACGGCGACGGCACGGGTGACGCCGGCTTCGAGTACGGCCCGATCGAGAACACCCCGAGCGACGACGTCTACGACAAGGGCACGATCGCCATCGCGCGGAGCTCCTCGACGTCCTCGCAGTCCACCCAGTTCTTCATCGTCTACGGCGACACCACGCTCGACGGCTCCACCGGTGGGTACACCGTCGTCGGCAAGGTCACGAGCGGGCTCTCCGAGCTCCAGTCGAAGATCACGTCGAAGGGCATCTCGGACGCGAGTTCGGACGGCACCGGCGCCCCGAAGGTGGCCACCACGATCACCGCGGCGACCATCAAGCAGGACCAGTAGTCCACAGCCGAGCGCATCGGCGGGCCGCTGGGGCCGCCCGTGCAATAGGGTGGCTTCCTGACCGTGCCGACGGTGACGTCGGTGATGCACGACCACGATCGAGGCGAGACCTGTGGGATCTGACGAAGCAACGACCTGGGGGCGCGTCGACGACGACGGCACCGTGTACGTCCGGTACCAGGACACCGAGCGTGTCGTGGGTGAGTACCCGGACGCCACCGCCGACGAAGCGCTCGCGTACTTCGCCCGGAAGTACGCCGACCTCGAAGGCCAGGTGAAGATCGCCGAGCAGCGCGTGCAGCGCGGCGCATCGGCGAACGACGTCGCCCGGACGGTCGAGCACCTGACGGCGCTCGTCACCGAAGCGCGGGTCGTCGGCGACATCAAGTCGCTCGAAGACCGCGTCGCGGCGCTGTCCGAGCAGCTCGGGTCGCTCACCAAGGAGCAGGCCGAACAGGCGCAGCAGGCGCTGACCGAGGCGCTCGCGTTCCGCACCGGCCTCGTCGAAGAGGCAGAGGCGCTGGCGGCCGTCGACCCGGCACGCGCGCAGTGGAAGCAGATCACCGCGCAGCTCGACGACGTCTTCTCGCGCTGGCAGCAGCACCAGCACGAGGGACCGCGCATCCCCAAGAACGAGGCCAACGAGCTCTGGAAGCGGTTCCGCTCGGCCCGCTCCACCGTGGACCAGCACCGTCGTGCGTTCTACTCGGACCTCGACGCGCAGCACCGCGACGCCCGGACCCGCAAGCAGGAACTCGTCCAGCAGGCCGAGGCACTCGCGCCCCGGGGCTCCGACGCGATCCCGACGTACCGCCAGCTCCTCGACGACTGGAAGCGCGCCGGTCGTGCGGGCAAGCGCCACGACGACGCACTCTGGGCCCGCTTCAAGGCCGCGGGTGACGTCCTCTTCGAGCAGCGCCACGCCGAGAGCGCCGCGGAGAACGAGGAGTACTCCGCCAACCTCGAGGCCAAGCTCGCGCTCGTCGCCGAAGCCGAACCGCTCCTGCAGCAGCAGGACCGTGCCGCCGCACGGAAGTCCCTGACCGACATCCAGCGTCGTTGGGACGAGATCGGCCGGGTCCCCCGCGCCGACGTCCGTCGGGTCGAGGACCGCCTCCGTGCCGTCGAGGACCACGTCCGCGGGCTCGAGGACGCGCACTGGCGCGAGTCGAACCCGGAGCGCAAGGCCCGCACGACCGGGCTCGCGAGCCAGCTCGAGGACGCGATCGGCAAGCTCGAGGCCGAACTCGAAGCAGCGAAGGCCTCCGGCGACGCCCGCAAGATCAAGGACGCGCAGGAAGCCCTGGACGCCCGCAAGATCTGGCTCGACGCCCTCGGCGGCTGATCACACGGCACCACGACAGCGGCCCCGCGACCATCCGGTCGCGGGGCCGCTGTCGTCCGCGCCCCGAGACGCCGCCCGCGTGCCGAGACGCCGCCGGAGACCGCGGCGTCTCACCCACACAGCGGCGTCTCGCGCACACCGCGGCGTCGCGCGCACAGAGCCGCGTCGCGCGCGCCCGGCGCACCCCGGGTCAGACCGGGGCGGGGAGCCCGAGCAGGGTGCGGATGTCGAGGTCGTCCTGGCGCATCTGCGTCGCGAGCTCGTCCATCGAGCCGAACTTCACCATGCCGCGGACGTACGACACGAAGAGCACCGCGATGGTGTCCCCGTAGAGGTCGATGTCGACGTCGAGCAGGTGCGCCTCGATCTGCTTCGCGGGGACCCCCTCGAACGTCGGGTTGTTCCCCACCGACACCGCCGCCGGGTACGTCGTGCCGTTGTGCAGCACGCGTGCGGCGTAGACACCGTCCGCGGGGACGAACCCCTCGCACGACGGGTCGAGGTTCGCGGTCGGGTACCCCATCGCGCGGCCGCGCTGGTTCCCGCGGACGACGACGCTGCGGACGGCGTGCTCACGCCCGAGGAGCCGTGCCGCCTCGGCGACGCGGCCTTCGCCGAGGAGCTCCCGGATCCACGTGGAGGAGACGCGGCGCTCACCGGCGGGGCGGACGTCGTCGATGAGGTCGACGTCGTCGATCAGCTCGACCGCGAAGCCGTGCTGGGCGCCGAGGGACCGGAGGAGCGCGACGTCGCCGGCGCCCTTCGCCCCGAACCGGAAGTCGCTGCCGACGAAGACGAGCTTGGCGTTCAGGGTGTCGACGAGGATCCGGGCGACGAAGGTCTCGGGCGACCAGGACTGCAGCTCCGCGTCGAACCGCAGCAGCAGGGTGGCGTCCACACCGACGTCGTCGAGGAGCTCGCGACGCTGCGCGATGCTCGTCAGGGCGGGCGGGACCTTCGCCGGGTCGATGATGCTCAGCGGGTGCCGGTCGAACGTGACGACCGTCGACACGAGTCCCTGCTGACGGGCGGCGCGCTCGAGGTGCGCGATGACCGCACGGTGCCCGACGTGCACGCCGTCGAACTTGCCGATGGTGACGGCACTCGGCCCGAAGCCCTGGGCGACGTCATCGACGTCTTCGTAGTACTGCATGTCGCTCCCCCGCCTACTCGCTGGCCGCCACGGCGGGCTCGGGTTCGGTGACGGGTGCTCCGGCGGTGCGGTGGTGCTTCCGGAGCCACCAGAGGCCCGCGATCGGCAGCACGAGCGGCGCGAAGGCGTAGCCCATGCCGTAGTACGACCAGATCGTCAGGTCGGGGAACAGCGCGTGGTCGAAGAGCGACAGCGTCCCGATCACGAGCACGCCCGTCATCTCGAAGACGATGGTGACGCAGGCGACCCGGTACCAGAAGCGTCCGGGCACGATGAGGGCGATGATCGCGACGATGTACACGACGGCGGCGATGGCGCTCAGCGTGTACGAGAACGGCGCGAAGGAGAACTTCTCGGCGATCTGGACGACGCTGCGGCCCGTCGCTGCCAGGGCGAGGATGCCGTAGACGGCGATGAGGACGCGCCCGATGCCGGTCGCGAGGGAGGACTTGGTCGCCATTGCACCGATTCTACCGACGACCGACGACACCGCCGACCGCACACGTCACAGACCGCAGACTGAAGACCTCACAGGCCGCACGCGTCACGGACCGCACACCTCTAGTTCAGGGCGAACCAGATCTGGTACATCCGGTAGACCATCACGGCCACGGTGAACGCGCCCGCCCCGAGCACGACGGTGCTCCACCGCGTGCGGTCGATGAGCGCCCAGACGATCGTGGCCGGCGGGACGAGCAGCACCGACACCGCGTAGACCCAGAACTCGAGCAGGTTGCCCGTCGCCGGGTTCCCGACCGCTGGCTGCACCAGCGACACGACGAGCTGCGCGATGAGCAGGAGCTCGATGAGCACGAGCGACCCGACGGTGTAGTCGTTGGGCTTCCAGCCGATGAAGCCGACGACCACGGCGAACACGCCGACGACGCAGGCCAGCACGAGCTGCACCCACATGAACCACTCGATCACGCGTTCGCTCCTGACGCCGTGGGGAAGTTGGTGATGACCCGCAGCAGTCCGCGGCGGACGGAGACGAGACCGATCAGCCGGTCGTCGCGTGCGGTGACGGCCGCGACCGGGCCGTCGGTGTCCGGGTGGTCGGCGTCGATGCGCTTGCCGTCGGCGAGGTCCTTCGCGCGGGCAGCGTCGAGCGTGACGACCGGGAACAGCTGTCGGGCGATCTCGGCCGGGCGGACCAGGGCCGCGCGGACGTCGACGGCGTCGTCCTCGAGGTCGATCGCGTCGTCGACGGAGAACGGGCCGACCAGCGTCCGGCGGAGGGCCGTGAGGTGCGCCCCGGTGCCGAGGGTCGCACCGACGTCGCGGGCGAGCGCCCGCACGTAGGTGCCGGACGAGCAGGCCACGACGACGTCGAGGTCGACCACGCTCGTGGGGACCCCGTCGACGGAGACGACGTCCTCGTTCCGGCCGGTGACCTCGAACCGCGAGATCGTCACCGCCCGGGCCTTGAGGGTGACCTCCTCGCCCTTCCGGGCCAGGTCGTAGGCGCGTCGACCGTCGACCTTGATCGCACTGACCGTCGACGGGACCTGCGAGATGGGACCGCGCTGCTGTGCAACGGCCGCTTCGACCGCGGCTTCGGAGACGTCCGCGCCGGACACGCCCACCGCCGCCACGGGGTCGCCGTCGGCGTCGTCCGAGTCGGTGGAGACGCCGAGCCGGATGGTCGCCGTGTAGGTCTTGTCGAGGCCGACCAGGTGCGTCAGGAGCCGCGTGGACGGACCGGCTCCGAGGAGCAGCAGTCCGGTCGCCATCGGGTCGAGGGTGCCGGCGTGGCCGATCTTCTTGAGGTCGAGACGGCGTCGGGCGATCGAGACCGCGCGATGGCTGGAGATCCCCTGCGGTTTGTCGACGAGGAGGATGCCGTCGGGAGCGGTTACGAGCACCCGAGGAGATTACCAGCGCACGTCAGCAGGCATCGTTCCACTCGCGACGCGGGTGCGCCGGGTCGGTGACGTCGAGGACCGCGAACGCGGCGATCTTGACGTCGGCGCGGCGTTCCAGCCGACCGGACTCCTGTTCCACCCAGAGCGACCAGCGCCACAGGCCGCGCGCACCGGCGCCGAGGACACCGTGGCCGTGCACCACGAGGACCCCGTCACCCGCACCGGTGGACCGGAACGGCGCGACGAGTCCGGAGCGCAGCGCGTCCACGTCGGTGGAGGGAGCGGCAGCGGCCATCGCCGAGACGCCGTGCTGCTCGAAGCCGGCGACCAGGGCCGCGGCGACGTGTTCGAGGTCGACGCCGTCCTGCCCGTCGATGCCGACGACGGTGCGGTTCGTGCCGACCTGTGCGATCACCTCTCCCGCGATCGCAGCCATCGTGTCGGTCTCTTCGGGTGCCCAGCGTGCCATGCACCCACCGTAGGCTGTCGTGGTGAACGCGAGTCGAGCCTCCCGTCAGCCTGTGGAGAACGCGACCGGCCCGCAGGGCGCGACGCGGCCCGACATCGCGACCCCGCTCGTCGCGTGGTTCCGCGCCGAGGCGCGCGACCTCCCCTGGCGCCGTCCCGGCTTCCCCGCCTGGGGCACGCTGGTCAGCGAGATCATGCTGCAGCAGACGCAGGTCGCACGCGTGATCCCCCGCCTGGAGGCATGGCTCACCCGGTGGCCGACGCCTCGCGACCTCGCGGACTCACCGCCGTCGGACGCGGTGCGTGCCTGGGACCGGCTCGGCTACCCGAGACGGGCGCTCGCGCTGCACGCGGCGGCGACGGCGATCGCCGAGCAGCACGACAACGTCGTGCCCCGGGACGTCGACGCGCTCCTCGCGCTGCCCGGCATCGGTGACTACACGGCGCGGGCGGTCGCGGTCTTCGCGTACGGCGACCGGCACCCCGTCGTCGACGTGAACGTGCGCCGGGTGCTCGCGCGGGCGCTCCTCGGGCAGGGCGGACCCGGACCGGCGAACGCGAAGCAGGACCTGCCGCTGATGGCCTCGGTCCTGCCGGAGGACCGCGAGGACGCGGCCGCGACGAACGCCGCGGTGATGGAACTCGGTGCGCTCGTCTGCGTCGCACGCTCCCCCGCGTGCGACGCCTGCCCGATCGCGGACCGCTGCGCGTGGCGTGCGGCCGGCTACCCGGAGCACGACGGCCCGCGCGCGCCGAAGCAGGCGAAGTTCGCCGGCAGCGACCGGCAGGTGCGGGGGCTCGTGATGGCCGAACTCCGCGCGAGCGACGTCCCCGTCACCCCCGCGGAGATCGCGATGGTCTGGCCGGACGCCGAGCAGCGGGACCGGGCGCTCGCGTCGCTCCTCCGCGACGGTCTCGCGGTGGGTGACGACGCGAGCGGCTACCAGCTGCCCGGCGGCGCCGACTAGGCCTGTTCCTCGGACTCGTCGTCGTCCTCGTCGCGCTTGTACGGGTCGGCGTCGCCGGCGAACGTGGCGCCCACCGATGCCGAGCGGACCTGCTCGTCGCGCATCTTGGCCTGCGCGAGCAGGTCCTCGAGGTGCGCGGAGGTGTCCGGCAGGGCGTCGGCGATGAACTCGAGCGACGGGGTGAGCCGCGCCGTGATGTTCTTGCCGACCTCGGTGCGGAGCATGCCGGTCGCGGCCTTCAGCGCGGCGGCGGAGTCGGCGCGTTCCTCGTCGGTGCCGTACACGGTGTAGAAGACCGACGCGTGCTGCAGGTCACCGGTCACGCGGACGTCGGTGATCGTCACGAAGCCGAGACGCGGGTCGCGCAGACCCTTGTCCAGTCGACGTGCGACGACTTCCTTGATGCGGTCGGCCATCTTGCGTGCGCGCTGCGGATCAGCCATGGGTTCCTCCTTGGGAATGGGTGGGCCCCGACCTCCCGCGAGGGAGGCCGGGGCCCAGGGTAGTCACACGATCAGTCGCGCGGCTTCTCGACGAGCTCGGTGGTCTCGATCTCGTCACCGATCTGGATGTCGTTGTACTTGCCCAGACCGATACCCGCCTCGAAGTCCGTGCGGACCTCGGTGACGTCGTCCTTGAAGCGACGGAGCGACTCGATGGCCAGCCCGTCCGCGAGGACCACGCCGTCACGGATGACGCGCGCCTTGGCGTTGCGCGTGATCGTGCCGGAGCGGACGATGACACCCGCGATGTTGCCGAACTTCGAGGACCGGAAGACCTCGCGGATCTCGGCGACACCGGACTGCACCTCTTCGTACTCGGGCTTGAGCATGCCCTTGAGGGACTGCTCGATGTCCTCGAGTGCGTTGTAGATGACCGAGTAGAACCGGACGTCGATGCCTTCACGCGCCGCACGCTCACGGGCCTTGACGTCCGGACGGACGTTGAAGCCGATGACGATGGCGTTGTCGATCGTGGCGAGGTCGATGTCCGACTCGGTGATCGCACCCACACCGCGGTGCAGGATGCGCAGCTGGACACTGTCGTCCACCTCGATGTCGAGGAGCGACTGCTCGAGTGCTTCGACAGCACCGGAGACGTCACCCTTGATGATGAGGTTGAGCGAGTCGACCTTGCCCTCTTCGAGTGCACGGGTGAAGTCCTCGAGCGAGATGCGCTTGCGGGCCTTGGCCAGCTGGGCGTTGCGCTCGGCCGCTTCACGCTTCTCAGCGATCTGACGTGCGGTTCGGTCTTCTTCCGTGACGAGGAAGGTGTCACCGGCGCGGGGCACCGAGGACAGGCCCTGCACCTGGACCGGACGACTCGGCGTCGCGGCGGTCACCGGGTTGCCGTCTTCGTCGGCCATCGCACGGACGCGGCCGTAGGCCGTTCCCGCGACGATCGCGTCGCCGACGTGCAGGGTACCCGACTGGATGAGCACCGTGGCGACTGCACCGCGGCCCTTGTCCAGGCGTGCTTCGATCGCGACACCGCGGGCGTCCTTGTCGGGGTTCGCACGCAGGTCGAGCCCGGCGTCAGCGGTGAGCAGCACGGCGTCCAGGAGCTCCTGGATGCCGATGTTCTGCCGCGCGGAGACGTCGACGAACATGACGTCGCCGCCGTACTCCTCGGCCACCAGGTTGTACTCGGTGAGCTGCTGGCGGACCTTGGCCGGGTTCGCGCCTTCCTTGTCGATCTTGTTCACCGCGACCACGATCGGCACGTTGGCCGACTGCGCGTGGTTCAGCGCCTCGATCGTCTGGGGCATGATGCCGTCGTCCGCCGCGACCACGAGGATCGCGATGTCCGTCACCTGCGCACCACGGGCACGCATGGCGGTGAACGCCTCGTGACCCGGGGTGTCGATGAACGTGATCGGACGCTCGATGCCCTCGTGCTCCGCGACGATCTGGTACGCACCGATGTGCTGCGTGATGCCGCCGGCTTCGCCCTCGACCACCTTGGAGTTGCGGATGGCGTCGAGCAGGCGCGTCTTGCCGTGGTCGACGTGACCCATGACGGTGACGACCGGGGGACGCTGCTGCAGGACGGAGTCGTCCTCGTCGGCGTACTCGGCGTCGATGTCGATGTCGAAGCCCTCGAGGAGCTCGCGGTCCTCGTCTTCCGGCGACACGATCTGGATCCTGTAGCCGAGCTCTTCGCCGAGGACCTCGAAGGTCGCCTCGTCGAGGGACTCCGTGGCGGTCGCCATCTCACCGAGGTGGAACAGCACCGTCACGAGGTTGCCGGGGCTCGCGTCGATCTTGTCCGCGAAGTCCGAGATGCTCGCACCACGACGCAGACGGACGACCGTGTTGCCGTCGCCGCGCGGGACCTGCACACCGCCGAGCGACGGCGCCTGCCGCATCTCGTACTCGGCGCGCTTCGTCCGCTTCGACTTGCGGGCACGGCTCTTGCCGCCACCGCGACCGAACGCACCGGCGGTACCACCACCGGGGCCACGGCCACGACCGCCGCCACCGGCGGGACGCGGGCCGCTGAACGCCGGACGCGGGAAACCGCCACCAGCGCCGCCACCGGCACCGGGACGACCGCCACCGGGGCCGCCACGACCGCCGCCACCCTGGCCCGGGCGCTGCCCGAAGCCGTTCGGACGGTTGCCCTGACCGGGACCACCCGGACGCGGAGCACCCGGACGGGGTGCGCCGGGACGCGGGGGCTGCGGACGCGGGATCCCGCCACCACCGGCACCGCCGGCGGGACGCTGACCCATGCCCTGGTTGGACGAGTACGGGTTGTTGCCGGGGCGCGGCGGGCGCGAGCCCATGCCCTGGCTGGACGCGTAGGGGTTGTTGCCCGGACGGGCGCCCGGCTTCGGGCCACCCGGCTTCGGACCGGCCGCCGCGGGCTTCGCGCTGCCCGGCTTGACGGCGTCGTTCTTCGGCGCGCTCGGAGCGTCACCGGAGTCCTTCGGGGCGGCTGCCTTCTCCTCGGCAGCGGCCTTGCGCGCTGCTTCGGCCTCGGCCTGCCGCTGCGCGACGGACTTGGGGGCCGGCGTGACGGGCACGTCGGTGTTCTCGGCCGGCTGCGCGGGGGCTTCGGGCTCCGGGGCCGGAGCGGGACGCTTCGGGCCGGGCTTCGGGCCACCGGGCTTCGGTGCGGCCGACTTCGCCGCCGCCGGAGCGGGGGCTGCTGCGGCTGCGGGCTTCGCGGATGCCGAAGCACCCTCGGCCTGCAGTGCGGCACGGAGCTTCCGTGCCACGGGGGGCTCGACACTCGAGCTCGGTCCCTTGACGAACTCGCCCAGCTCCTTGAGCTTCTCGAGTGCGGTCTTGCTGTCGACGCCGAGCTCGCTTGCGATCTCGTGTACGCGTGGTTTCGCCACTGTTCTCCTTCACGGGTCCCACCCCGTCAAGGGGCAGGACTCACTGGATGATGGGTCTCATTTCGAGCCGCTCATCAGTTGTCCATAAGCCGTTCAGCCTGTTCTGTCGTGTCCGGGCGCTCTTCTGCAACGTCCTGCGCCGCGTGGTTGGGTCCCACGTCGGGCAGGCTCCGCAGGTGATCGAGCACCGCAGACGTGTCCGGTTCACGTTCCAGCCGCAGCGCCCGGCGGAAAGCCTTGCGCTTGACGGCCAGTTCGTACGCTTCGACGGTCGGTGTGAGCCACGCTCCCCGGCCCGGCATGACTGCCTTCGGATCCGCCACCACACGGTCTTCGCCAAGGGCTACGACTCGGAGGAGGCAGGATCGGGGCGCGCGACGACGACTGCCGATGCACGTTCTGACGGCGACCACTCTACTCCTCCCCTCTGACGACCGCGATCCGGCGCGCCCGGATCCGCATCGCCACGGGCGAAACGCCGTGCGCCGACTCGGTCCGACGCGCGTTCTCGGACTTGTCGATCAGGACTCGTCGTCGTCCAGGATGCTGTCCGGCTGGATGTCGATGCGCGCGCCCGTGAGCTTCGCGGCGAGACGGGCGTTCTGCCCTTCCTTGCCGATCGCGAGCGACAGCTGGTAGTCCGGCACCAGGGCGCGGACGGCCTTCGTCGAGACGTCGAGCACGAACGCGCTCGTCACCTTCGCCGGCGACAGCGCGCTCGCCACGAACGTCGCGAGGTCCGGGGACCAGTCCACGATGTCGATCTTCTCGGCACCGAGCTCCGTCGTCACGGCCCGCACGCGGGCGCCGAGCTCACCGATGCAGGCACCCTTGGCGTTCACGCCGGGCTCGTTCGCCTTCACCGCGAGCTTGGTGCGGTGACCGGCTTCGCGGGCCAGCGAGGTGATCTCCACCACGCCGGACGCGATCTCCGGGACCTCGAGCGCGAAGAGCTTCCGGACCAGGCCCGGGTGCGTGCGCGACACGATGATCTGCGGGCCCTTGGGGCCACGGCCGACGCTCGTCACGTACACGCGGATGCGCGAGCCGTGCGCGTAGGTCTCGCCGGGCACCTGCTCCTCGGGGGGCAGGATCGCCTCGACGGTGCCGAGGTCGACGTGCACCATCTTCGGGTTCGGGCCCTGCTGGACCACACCCGCGACGATGTCGCCTTCCTTGCCGCGGAACTGGCCGAGGATCTTGTCGTCGCCGATGTCGCGGAGACGCTGGTTGATGACCTGCTTCGCCGCGAACGCCGCGATGCGACCGAAGTCGCTGGGCTGGTCGACGGCTTCACCGATGACGGTGCCTTCGTCGTCGCGCTCCGGCACGAAGACGCTGACCTCACCGGACTTGCGGTCGAGCTCGACCCGCGACTGCGCGTCCGCCGGCTCGCCGTTCTCGGCGGTGTGCTTGTGGTACGCGGTCAGGATGGCCGACTCGATGATCTGGACGAGTTCTTCGAACGGGATCTCCCGTTCACGCTCCATGAGTCGCAGGACTGCGAGATCGATCTTCACCGAGGGCCTCCGTATTCAGCTGAGTCGCTCCGGCGCACTGGTACCGCGCAGAAGTCGGCGTCCAGACTACCGCACTGCGGGTCGCGGACCGTGCCCGTCAACGGCCTGGAGGCTCGTGGCGGGGCCCGCCACGAGCCTCCAGGCCGTGTTCTCGGTCGCGACCAGTGCGCGACACGCCACCCGCTAGATCGCGCGGACCGCGTCCAGCAGCTCGGCGACCGGCACCTCGGTGCGCTCGCCGCTCGCGCGGTTCCAGAGCTCGACGATGCCGTCGGCCGCGCCGCGACCGGCGACGACGACGATCGGCATGCCGAGGAGCTCGGCGTCGCGGAGCTTCACGCCGGGCGAGACCTTGGGGCGGTCGTCGTAGAGGACGTCGAAGCGGTCGCCTTCGAGCTCGGCGACGACGCTCGTCGCCAGGTCGTAGGCGGTGGTGTCCCTGCCCGTGGCGACCACGTGCACGTCGAACGGTGCGACGTGCTTCGGCCAGGCGAGGCCCTTCTCGTCGTTGTGCGCCTCGGCGAGGATCGCGAGGATGCGCGTCACGCCGATGCCGTACGAGCCCATCGTGACGGTCACGAGCTTGCCGTTCTCGTCCTGCACCTTGAGCCCGAGGGCCTCGGCGTACTTGCGGCCGAGCTGGAAGACGTGCCCGATCTCCATGCCGCGCGCGGTCTCGAGCGGGCCGGAGCCGTCGGGTGCCGGGTCGCCGGCGCGGACGTCGGAGACCTCGGCGACGCCGTCGGCGACGAAGTCACGGCCGGCGACCAGGCCGGACACGTGCACGCCGCGCTCGTTCGCACCGGTGAGCCACGCGGTGCCGTCGACGACCCGCGGGTCGACGAAGTAACGGATGCCGGTCGCACTGTCGGCGCCGAGCACCTGCGGGCCGATGTAGCCCTTCACGAGGCCCTTGTGCTTCCGGAAGTCTTCGTCGCCGGCGGCTTCGACCTCGGCCGGGGCGAACGCCACCTCGGCGCGCTTGAGGTCCACGTCGCGGTCGCCGGGGAGGCCGACCACGACGACCTCACGCGTGCCGTCGAGGTGGGTCAGCGCCAGCACGACGTTCTTCAGCGTGTCGGCAGCGGTCCACGGCGCGCCGTCGCGCGGGGCGACCTGGTTCGCGTGGTCGACGAGCGTCTGGATGGTCGGGGTGTCCGCGGCGGGGAGCAGCACCGGCTCGGGCTGGCCGTCGATCGGCAGCGCGGCGGGGACCGGGGTGACGTAGGCCTCGACGTTGGCCGCGTAGCCGCCGGCGCTCCGGACGAACGTGTCCTCCCCGACGGCGATCGGGTGCAGGAACTCCTCGGACTTGGAGCCGCCCATCGCGCCGGCGTCGGCCTTGACGATCGCGTACTCGAGGCCGAGGCGGGCGAAGATGCGCTCGTAGGCGTCGCGCATCGTCTGGTAGCTCGTGTCGAGCCCCTCGTCGGTGACGTCGAAGGAGTAGGCGTCCTTCATCGTGAACTCGCGGCCGCGGAGGAGACCCGCACGGGGCCGCGCTTCATCGCGGTACTTGTCCTGGATCTGGAACAGCGTGACGGGGAGGTCCTTGTACGAGGAGTACAGGTCCTTCACCAGGAGCGCGAAGAGCTCTTCGTGCGTCGGGGCGAGGAGGTAGTCGGCGCCCTTGCGGTCCTGCAGACGGAAGATGCCGTCGCCGTACTCGGTCCAGCGGTTCGTCGCCTCGTACGGCTCGCGCGGGGCGAGCGCCGGCAGCAGCACCTCTTGCGCACCGGCCGCCTGCATCTCGTCGCGGATGATCCCCTCGATGCGCGCGCGGACGCGGAGCCCGAGCGGCAGCCAGGCGAAGATGCCGGGGGCCTGGCGACGGATGTACCCGGCGCGGACGAGCAGCTTGGCGCTCGTCACCTCGGCGTCGGAGGGGTCGTCGCGGAGCGTACGGAGGAACAGATGCGAAAGCCGAGTGACCACGGGGCAAGCCTAGCGGCGGTGCCGGAGCCTGCTCGCGCGCCTGGCTACGAGGTGACGACGAGCGGCTTGCCGGTCTCGGCTGCCGGGCCCATCTCGTCGGCGAGGCGGTTCGCCTCTTCGATGAGGGTCGCGACGATCTCGGACTCCGGCACGGTCTTGATGACCTGGCCCTTGACGAAGATCTGGCCCTTGCCGTTGCCGGAGGCGACACCGAGGTCGGCTTCGCGGGCTTCACCGGGACCGTTCACGACGCAGCCCATCACGGCGACGCGCAGCGGGACGGTCATGCCCTCGAGCCCCGAGGTGACGTCGTTCGCGAGCTGGTAGACGTCGACCTGCGCGCGGCCGCAGCTCGGGCAGGAGACGATCTCGAGCTTGCGTTCGCGGAGGTTCAGCGACTGCAGGATCTGCAGGCCGACCTTCACCTCCTGCGCAGGGGGTGCCGACAGGGACACGCGGATGGTGTCGCCGATGCCTTCACCGAGGAGGATGCCGAACGCCGTGGCGCTCTTGATCGTGCCCTGGAACTCCGGGCCGGCCTCGGTCACGCCGAGGTGCAGCGGCCAGTCACCGCGCTCGGCGAGCTGGCGGTACGCCTTGACCATCACGATCGGGTCGTTGTGCTTGACCGAGATCTTGAAGTCGTGGAAGTCGTGCTCCTCGAACAGGGACGCTTCCCACACCGCGGACTCGACGAGCGCTTCCGGGGTGGCCTTGCCGTACTTCTGGAGCAGGCTCGGTTCGAGCGACCCGGCGTTCACGCCGATGCGGAGGCTGACGTTCGCCGCCTTGGCCGCGGCCGCGATGGCGCCGACCTGGTCGTCGAACTTGCGGATGTTGCCCGGGTTCACGCGGACCGCGGCGCAGCCGGCGTCGATCGCCTGGAAGACGTACTTCGGCTGGAAGTGGATGTCCGCGATGACCGGGATCTGCGACTTCTTCGCGATGATCGGCAGCGCGTCGGCGTCGTCCTGGCTGGGGACGGCCACGCGCACGATGTCGCAGCCGGAGGCGGTGAGCTCGGCGATCTGCTGCAGGGTCGCGTTGATGTTCGTCGTCGGGGTCGTGGTCATCGACTGCACGGACACCGGCGCGTCACCACCGACCAGCACCTTGCCGACCCTGATCTGGCGGGACTTGCGGCGGGGGGCGAGGGTTTCGGGGGCCTTGGGCATACCGAGATTCACTGCGGGCACGATTCGAACTCTACGCGCTCGTGCCGACACGACCGCGCGCTGGCTCACAGGGTGTCGACGACGGTGACGAGCGGGCCGTACAGCCGCATCACGTCGAGCGCCCGTTCGTGGTCCGCGTCGCTGACCCCGGCGCACGCGTCCGCCACGACGGTCACCCGGACGCCGGCGTCCGCCGCCGCCAACGCGGTCGACAGCACGCAGCAGTCGGTCGAGACGCCGGTGAGCACCAGGTGCTGCTGGTCACCGACGACGGCCTGGAGGCTCGTCCCCCACTTGCCGAACGTCGTCGCGGTGACGACGGGGCCGTCCAGTGCCGCGAACGGCTCCGTCAGGTCGTACAGCGGGTCGTCCGCGGGCACCAGCGCGAAGGGCCAGTCCCGGTAGTAGTCGACCCACGCACCCTGCGGGTGCACCGGCGCGACGAAGCGGGTGCACACCGTGCGGCCGGCGAACCGCGGCATGAGGCGCTCGATGCCCGCTGCGGCTCGGTCGTACCCCGGGGTCGCCCAGGGGCTGTCCCCGGTGAACACGTGCTGCATGTCGATCGCGACGAGCCAGGCGTCGTCGGTGTCCAGCTGGGTCATGCCCGGGGCTCCGGCGCGCTCGTCCGCGGCTCGTGCGCGCTCGTCCCGGACTCCCGCGTGACCGTCCTGGCCTCCTGGCGCCGGATCGCGCCGCGGGAGAAGAGCGTGCCGACGAAGCCGACGACCAGGGCCACGAGCACGCCGAGGTTCGCGTACGCCCACGCGCCGTCCCGCCCGCCGAGGCCGAACGGCTCCAGCAGGTACCCCTGCCAGTTGAGCCAGGACGGCACGCCGTACGTGTTCGTCACGAGCCCCCAGCCGAGCGCGGTCCCGAGGACGACGAGCCCGATCGCGCCCCACCGGACGTCGCCGTAGCGGCCACGGCGGTCGTGCAGCTCCGCCTCGGCGTACGCCGTCCGGCGCAGGACGACGTCGGCGACGAACACCCCGCACCAGGCGGCGATCGGGACACCGAGCGTGACGAGGAACGCCTGGAACGGCGAGATGAAGTCGGTGGCGAAGAACACCACGTACACGGCGCCGGCGATCATGAACACGCCGTCCACCCCGGCCGCCACCGGCCGCGGGATCCGGATGCCCGCGCTCAGGAGCGCCAGGCCCGACGAGTAGATGTCGAGCACCGCGCCGCCGACGAGCCCGAGGATCGCGACGATCGCGAACGGGATGAGGAACCAGACCGGCAGCAGCGTCGTCAGCGCCCCGATCGGGTCGGCGCTGATCGCCGTGTTGAGGTCCTTCGACGAGCCGGCGAGCAGGATCCCGACGACGACCAGGACGGCCGGCGCGAGCGCACCGCCGAAGGTCGTCCACCAGACCACGCCACCGGTCGAGGACGAGCGCGGCAGGTACCGGGAGTAGTCCGCCGCGGCGTTCACCCAGCCGAGCCCGAAGCCGGTCATCACGAGGACGAGGGCGCCTATCACGTTCTGCGCGCTGCCCGCCGGCAGGGCCCCGATCGCGCCGAGGTCGATCGACGGTGCGACGAGCACGATGTAGACGACCGTCAGGACCGCGGTGATGACGGTGATCCACGTCTGGAGGCGCATGATCACGTCGAACCCGGCGATGCCCGCGCCGATCACGAGCGCGGCGACGACGACCAGGGCGACGAGCTTCGTCACCACACCGTCGTCCCAGCCCAGCTCGCGGAAGACCGTCGACGTCGCGAGGACCGCCAGCGCTGCCAGCGACGTCTCCCACCCGACGGTGAGGATCCAGCTGAGGAACGACGGCAGCCGGTTCCCCCGGACACCGAACGCGGCACGGCTGAGGACCATCGTCGGGGCGGACCCACGCTTGCCGGCGATCGCGACGATCCCGCAGAGCAGGAACGAGAACACGACGCCGACGACCGCGACGATCGTGGCCTGGGCCGCGGAGATCCCGAAGCCGAGGACGAACGAGCCGTAGCTCAGGCCGAGCACGGAGATGTTCGCCGCGAACCACGGCCAGAACAGCCCGCGCGGGCGCCCCTTCCGCTCGGACTCGGCGATGACGTCGATGCCCTGCCGCTCGACGGTTCGGACCTCGGGCGCTGTGCTCATGGGCTGAGCGTAGCGGCGTCGTGCGTCCTGGTACCGGCGCGGGCTAGCCGAAGAGGTTGACCGGCCGGACGATGTCGGCGTAGATCAGCAGCGCGCTCATCCCGGCGAGGAGCACCACGACCGCCATCGTCAGCGGCATCGTCTTCGCGAGGTCGATCGGACCCGGGTCCGCCTTGCCGACGAGCTTGAACGACCGGCGCTTCACGGCCTCCCACAGTGCACCCGCGATGTGCCCGCCGTCGAGCGGCAGGAGCGGCACCATGTTGAGGACGAACAGCCCGATGTTCAGCGAGGCGAGCAGACCGAGGATCGTGTAGATCTTGTCGACCACCGGCACGCCGCTCATCGAGGACACCGTGCCGATCGCACGACCGACGCCGACCACCGAGACCGGGCTGTCGGCGGAGCGCGCCTGGCTGCCGAACGCCGCGTTCCACACCGCGACGAGCCGCTGCGGCAGGTCGATGATGAGGTGCGCGGACGCGGCGATCTGCGCGCCGGTCGCCGGCAGGACCGAGGTCACGGGCTGCCGCACCAGCGTCTGGCCGATCGACACGCCGACCACGCCGACCTGCTGCGTCTTCGTGGTGCCGTCGTCGTTCTCGACGACCTTGCCCTCGGCGTCGTAGACGTCGCGGGTGGCGAGGGCCGGCGTGACCTCGAGCGTCTTCCGCGAGCCGTCACGCTCGACGACGACCGTGACCGACTTGCCCGCCGCCTTCTGGAACGTGTCCGACACCTGGGTGATGGTCGGGTCCTCGATCCCGCCGACCGCCAGGACGACGTCACCGGACTCGATGCCGGCTTCCTTCGCCGGGGACACCGCGTCGTCCGGGGAGCACGTCGTGGTCGCCGTCGTCGGCAGCACGCAGTCGACGCTCGAGGTGAACGTCGTCGTCGGGGCGCCGAAGCCGACCAGCAGCACGCCGAAGAGCACGATCCCGATCACGAGGTTCATCGCCGGGCCCGCGACCATCACGATGATGCGCTTCCACGGCGTGAGCCGGTAGAACGCACGGGAGTCGTCCCCGCCGGCCTCGGCGATCTGCTCGGCACTGGCCTGGCGGGCGTCCTGCACGAACGCGCTGTACATGCCGGTGTTCGTGATCGCCCGGCCCGAGGCGCGGGGCTTCAGCATCCCGACCATGGAGATGTAGCCACCCAGCAGGATCGGTCGGATGCCGTACTCGGTCTCGCCGCGACGGAACGACCACATCGCCTTGCCGAACCCGAGCGAGTACTGCGTCACCTTGACGCGGAACAGCTTCGCGAACGCGAGGTGACCGAGCTCGTGGAGCCCGATCGAGATCAGCAGGCCGACGATGAAGACGACCACGCCGAGGACGAAGAGGAGCACGGTTCCGACGGTCACCGGACGAGCGTACGGGACGCAGCCAAAGAACCAGCCGAGCGTGCGCTGGGTGGTGGGTCGAGCCTCCCGGCCAGATGCGCGTCAGGGCCGCCCGTCGGTCAGCGTGCCAACGCGCGGTCGGCGGCGTCGCGCGCCCAGCGCTCCGCGGCGAGCACACCCTCGAGGGACGACTCCCCCGGCGTGTGCGACTCCACGATCCGCTCGACCGTGTCCACGATGTCGAGGAACCCGATCGCACCGGCGTGGAACGCCGCGACCGCCTGCTCGTTCGCCGCGTTGAAGACCGCCGGGTAGGTGCCGCCGAGCTCCCCAACCCGCTTCGCGAGCGCGACCGCGCCGAATGCGTCGGTGTCGAGCGGTTCGAACGTCCAGGTGCTCGCCGTCGTCCAGTCGAGCGGGACGCCCACACCGGGCACGCGGTGCGGCCATGCCAGACCGAGCGCGATCGGCAGGCGCATGTCCGGCGGTGAGGCCTGCGCGATCGTCGAACCGTCGGTGAACTCGACCATCGAGTGCACGATCGACTGCGCGTGCACCGTGACGTCGATGCGGTCGTAGGGGACGCCGAAGAGCAGGTGCGCCTCGATCACCTCGAGGCCCTTGTTCACCAGCGTCGCCGAGTTCGTGGTGACCACGAGGCCCATGTCCCACGTCGGGTGGGCGAGCGCCTCGGCCGGGGTGACGCCCTGCAGCTCGTCGCGGGAACGGCCACGGAACGGTCCGCCGCTCGCCGTCAGGACCAGGCGCCGGACCTCGGTGTCGGTGCCGGAACGGAGCGCCTGCGCGATGGCGGAGTGCTCGCTGTCGACCGGGACGATCTGGCCGGGCGCCGCGGCAGCCTGCACGAGCGCGCCGCCGACGATCAGGCTCTCCTTGTTCGCCAGGGCCAGCGTCGCGCCGGTCTCGAGCGTGGCGAGCGTCGGGCCGAGGCCGACCGAGCCGGTGATGCCGTTGAGGACGACGTCCGCCTCGACGCTCCGGACGAGGTGCTCGGCGTCGGCGGCGCCGAGTGCGGTGTCGCGGACGCCGTGGGCGGCGGCCTGTTCGGCCATGAGGTCGGCGTTGGACCCCGCGGTGAGGCCGACGACCTCGAAGCGGTCGGGGTTCCGCTCGATGACGTCGAGCGCCTGGGTGCCGATCGACCCCGTGCTGCCGAGGAGGACGACGCGGCGGCGGTCTGGAGAAGTGGTCACCGTCTCAATGTACCCACCTCGTCTCGGGCCCTGCCGACCTCCGGTGTTCCACATCTGTACGGCGGCATACCAGGGCCTGCTATCGTGCGACGATGCTCTCACGCCGCACGAGGACCACCACCAAGCAGTGCGCCGTCGTGGTCGCCACCGGCGTGCTGGCGGTCGGCGTCGCCGTACTGCCACCGACCAGTCACGCCCGCTCCACGTTCGAGACGTCTCCGGACCCGCGACTCGCGGCGTTGGTCGGCCGGCAGTCCGAGGAGACCATCGCCCGGATCATGGACGGTGGAGGCGAAGTCGAGGCGCTCGTCGACCCGGACACCGGCCAGGTCCTGGCCGCCTACCGGTCATCCGCGCGGTTCTTCATCCAGCCGCAGTGACTCATCCGGTTGCCGAGGAAGCCGGCCCCTGCGTCAGCCCTTGGCGAGGATGTCGACGACGAAGACGAGCGTCGCGTTCTTCGGGATGTCCGAGCCCTCGGGCGGCGTCGAGCCGTAACCGTCGGTCGGCGTGACGACGATCATCACCTGGGAACCGATCTTCTGGCCGACGAGACCAGTCACGAAGCCCTTGATGAGGGACCCCTCGGCGACCGTGAACGTCGTCGGCGCACCCTTCGACCAGGAGGAGTCGAACTCCTTGCCCGTGTCGTAGAGGACGCCCTTGTACTGCACGAGTGCGGTGTCGCCGTCGGCGATCTCGTCACCGGTGCCCTGCTTGATGACCTCGGCCGTGGTCTTCGACGGCGCGTCCACCTTCGGGATCGTGATCTCCGGCTCGCCGTCGGCCTTGTCCTTCACGGTCGGGAGCTTCGGGTCCTGGGTCTGCGCCGCACCCGTGGACTTGGTCGGCGTCTGCGCGATGACGTCCGCGACGACGACGATGTTGCCGCCCGTGTTGAAGCCGAGCGCCGAGGAAGCACCGACGGCAGCGATGCGGTCGCCGACGTGCGAGCAGGCGAGCAGAGCGCCGAAGCCGGTCCCGCCGACGGAGAGCACCTGCGCGTTGCCCTGGTCGAAGCCGACCGTGCCGAGCGCCTTCGCCGTGGACGCCTTGTAGACGCTGTAGGCGACCTGGACGTAGTCGCCGTCCTTCAGTGCCGCGCCGGAACCCTTGATCACGGTGGTGGCCTGCGGCGGGGTCGCCTTCAGGCCCTTGTCGAACGTGACCGTCGGGGCCTTCGTGCCACCGAAGTCACCGGAGACGTCGATCGCGGCGGAGGACTTGCCGGGCTTCGGGCAGCTGGTGATCGCGGAGGCCGTCGCGCTCGCGGAGGCGGTGGCGGACGCAGAGGCGTCGCTCGAGCCGGAGCCGGAGCAGGCGGCGAGCCCGAGGACGACGACGGGAACGAGGGCGATCGGGAGCAGGCGGAGACGCTTCACGGGGACCTAGTCTGCCTCACGCTTCGATGAGTCCGCTCCGAGTGCGTCTGCGTCGACGGTCTCCTGCACGCGGGTCACCGGCTCGTGGTGCACCGGGAACGCGACGGAGCGGGCGATGAAGCAGAGGGCGTTCGCGGCGGCGTGGGCGGCCTCGGCGTCCGCGACCCGGTCCGCCTCGGCGATGGTCACGACGGGGTGCAGCGTCGCGCCGGTCAGCTCGCCGGAACCGTCGCGGTTGAGGTTCAGCGTCGCGGTCGCACGGTCTTCGTACGCGAGGACCGTGAAGCCCTGCGTGACGGCGACGTGCAGGTAGCTGAGCATGTGGCACTGCGCGAGCGCGGCGGTGACGAGCTCCTCCGGGTTCCAGCGGTCGCGGTCGCCGCGGAACGTCGGGTCGGCCGAACCGGGCAGGTCCGGCTTGTCCGCGGCGGTGACGACGTGCTCGCGGCCGTACTCGCGGTACCCGCTGGTGCCGGTCCCGCGGTCGCCGGTCCACCGGATCGCGACTTCGTAGCTGTGGTCCTGCATGGCAACTCCCTGGTCCGTCGGCGTGCGGTGCGGTGCCGAGCCGTCCATCGGCGTGCGGTGCGCCACCGAGCCGTCCATCGGCGTGCGGTGCGCCACCGAGCCGTCCGTCGGCGTCGTTCGGTCTCGGTACGATCGTCGACATGACGGGAAGCACCGATGTCCGCACCGACCGCCATCCTCTCACCGCAGCGGGGTCCGTCGAGCTGGCGGTGCTCGAGCGCTCCGGGTTCGACGAGAGCCGCCACGTCGGCGCCGGTGTCGTCGTCGATGCCAGCGGCACGGTGATCGACTCCGTCGGGGACATCGGCGCGAGCATCTACCCGCGGTCCACGATGAAGCCGTTCCAGGCGCTGGCGGTCCGCCGTGCGGGTGCGGTGTTCCACGACGCCGAACTCGTCCTCACCACGGCGAGCCACGCTGGGACGCCGTCGCACCAGGCGGTCGTGCAGCACATGCTCGAGTCCTTCGACCACGTCGAGGCCGACCTGGGGTGTCCGCCGGACATGCCCTACGACCGCGCCACCGGACGCACCATGACCGAGCCACGGCGCCTGACGATGAACTGCTCCGGCAAGCACGCCGGCATGCTCGCCGCCTGCCGGGTGAACGGCTGGGACGACGCCACCTACCTCGACATCGACCACCCGATGCAGCGCATCGTGCGTTCCACCGTGGAGGACGCCACCGGCGAGACCGTCGACGTCGTCGGCATCGACGGGTGCGGTGCTCCGGTGTTCCCGCTGACGCTCACCGGTCTGGCTCGGGGCATCGCCGGCCTGGTGCAGCGCGCCGACGCCGACTCCGCGGAGCTCACCGACGCGGTGCTCGCGAACGCGTGGGCGATCGACGGCGTGGGCCGCGCGAACACCGTCACGATCGAGCGGCTCGGGCTCGTCGCGAAGCTGGGCGCCGAGGGCGTCATGGTGATGGGGAAGCCCGGCGGGGCGGCCGTCGTCGTCAAGGTCCTCGACGGAGCGCTCCGCGCCGGGACCCTCGCCGCGCTGACCCTGCTGGAGCGCAACGGGGTCGTCCCGGCGGACGGCGTGGCCGACGTGCTCGCGGCCACCGGCGAGAAGGTGCTCGGCGGCGGGGTGCGCGTCGGGGCGATCCGACCGGGTGCCGGGCTGCGCTGACCCGCGCTCGGTCACGGCGGAGCAGCCGGGCCGTCGAGGACCGGCAGGCGTGGCAGGACCCGCGTGCTCGCGCGCGCGTCCGGGTCGCTGCGGACCGCGCACCCGTAGCGCGTGACGTCGATGGTCGGCGACCGCTGCCGCGGGGTGCTCCGGAGGTCGGGCACCAGCACGACCGACCCCACGCGCTGGCCCGCCTGGTCGACGACCACCGCGACGCCGACTCCGTCGGGCAGCGCACCCGCTGACGGACCGACCGTGCGGAGTTCGTCGTCACCCGTGGCACAGCGACCGAGTTCGGCAGCCAGGGCCACGAACACCCCGACCGCGAGCGCGCCCCGACCGACGACGACGATGCCGGTCGCCGCGTCGAGTCCGACCGGGCTGCCGTCGGACGCCGACCCCACCGACAGTGCACGCGGGTCGGCGGCCGCCGGTGCACTCGTTTCCGACGCGGTTGGTGCGCGGATGTCGACCGCGGCGACGTCAGAGCGTGTGGGAACGCTCCGCACGAGCAAGGCGATGACCACCAGGCAGGCGGCGGCAGCCAGCGTGGCGACGGCGCCGACGAACCGGTCGGACCCGACCACGGCGAGCATGACCGCTGCCACGATCACCACGCTCCGGACGAGCACCACCCTCATGCGCACCAGTCCAGCGCACCCGTTGCCCCACGGACGCAGATCGACGGCACCGGTGGAGAACCGATGCCGTCGACGTGCCTGTGCAGGAACGGAGCGCTGTGCAGGCGCGGGTCACTGCACGAGGAAGAACTGCTCCCCCACGTCCACGCGCGCGCCGCGCTCGACACGGTAACGACGACCAGGCTCGCACCGACGGATGGACCCGTCGATGTGCCGGATCACCGAACCGTTGCCGGAGAACCGGTCCGACACCCACAGGTCGTCCCCGTCGCGCCCGAGCTCGAGGTGCGTCTTCGACACGGACTTGCCCGGGTCGTGGATCGTCAGCAGGTCGTCGAACCGCTCGCCCGGCTCCGGTCGGGGCAGGCGCCCGAGGAGTCCGGTGCCGTGGACCCCGAGTCGCTCGCCGGTGCTGAAGTGCAGGACGAAGGGTGCGCGGGTCGGCGTCTTCGTGACGATGCGGGTCTCGTCCACGTCCTCGTCGAGCTGGGCGCTCTCGTCGGCGTCGGAGCTCGAGGGGGCGGCGTCCTCCGCTGGCTGCGGGAGCTCCGGCGTGGCTGCGCCGGGGATCGGCGGGAGCGGTGCGGCGGTCGGCACCATCGGCGTCGCGGAGAGAACCGGGCCGGACTCGTCCGGTGCGGGGACCGAGGACGGTGCGGTCGGTGATGCGGGGACCGAGGGTTCGTCGACCGACGAGTCGACGGACGGGGCGTCGGCCGGGGCGTCGGACATGACCGAATCCGCCACCTCGTCCGCGACGATCTCGTCGAGCTGCTCGGCGACCTCGTCGTCCTCGTCGTCCTCGTCGTCGTCCGCGATCTCGTCGACGATCTCGTCGTCGGCGACCACGTCGTCCTGCGCCGCCCAGTCCGGGCGGGCGATCGGGAGCGGCATCACGGGGCCCGTGAAGGCAGCGGTCACGGCCGGGCGGACCGCCCCGCACTCGTTGCAGAAGATGTCGTCCGGCTCGAGTCGACTGCCGCACACGTGGCACGTCGTCGGCTGCGATCCCGGCTGCACCAGCGGCGTGGGGCGCGGTGGGCGCCGGTCGATCAGCGGCTCGACGGCCACGGTGTCCCCCGCACGAGGAGCCTCGGGCGCTTCGGGAGCAGCAGGCGCTACGGGTGCGGCGGAGTCCGTCGGCGACGGCGCCTCCGTGGGCGCAGCAACTGCGTCGTCTGCGGTGGCGGCGGCACCGTCGGCCGGAGCCGCGGCGGCCTCGTCGGTCGACGCGGAGTCGTCGGTGACCGGAGCGGCTTCCTCGGCCGGCTCGTCGGTCGCGCGGCCGATCCACCATGACGGAGCGCTCGGCGCCGGTGCGGCGGCAGGTTCCTCGGGTGCAGCCCAGAACGGCACCGCGGACTCCGCGGGAGCTGCGGGAGCAAGATCGGCCGGAGCAGGGGCAGGAGCAGGAGCAGGAGCTGGAGCGACGGGCGACGGGGCGGCTGCCGACGGCACCACGGGCGGCGCGTCCGCACGCGGCGCGACCCGGGTGATCTCCGGGTCGTCCTCGGCGAGGGCGGGTTCTGCGGGGAACGCATCGGGGTCGAGCGGCGGTTCAGCGGGCGCGGACGCCTGGACGGAGTCCACCGCGTCGACGGGGTCGGCGGCGTCGGCCGAGTCGGGCGCCCCGGTCCACTCGCCGAGTCCGCTGCCGGCACCGTGCACGTGCGTCGGCGCCGAGCGCGGTGCGAAGGAGTCCGGCGTCTGCACCGGGACCGGCGCGACCGGCTCGTTCCGGCGACGGTCGGCGCCGGTCAGCCACGCGCGGGTCGCCGGGTCGAGCGTCGACTCCGGCAGCCACGCCTCGGCGGCAGGGTCGGGCCGGCGCCCGTGCGGGTCGGGCTGCTGGAGCGGCGGCGGGGTGCCCCGATCGACGGGCTCGGGGGCGACGGTCCGGCGGCTGGACGCCGTGTTCACCGCACGCCCGCACTCACCGCAGAAGATCGCCCCGTCGGGGAGCACCGATCCGCAGTGTTCGCATCTGATCACAGGTTGCCTCTGTCCTCATCCGGCCCGCTGCGACGCTCGGCGGGCCTCCGGACATCGTAGTCACCGTCGGCTCCGCGTCCGGGGCGCACGGCGCGGGCACGTCCCGCGACCGCCCGGCCGACGCGTGCGACGGCCGCCGGACCGGTTCGGAGCGAGCGGACCGAGACCGCGGTGCGGATCCGCTGCCGTCGGGTCCGGCCCTCCTGCAGTTGCCCGATCGCGGTGTCGGTCGCGTCCCACATCCGGTCCGCCGCGCGGTCGTCGGCGTCGCTCGGTCCGAACACCGCACGGTCCGCGAGTGCAGCGAGTCCGCTCCCGCCGTCACCGGGCGCGCTCACGGCGACCTCGCGCCGGGTGGCCGTCACCGGGACGTCCTCGCCCCGGTCGAGCAGGGCGTCGCGGTACTCGTCCCACGCGCCGGTGATCCGCGCGCGTGCGGTCGTCGCGCGACGTCGTCGACGCCGACGGACGCGCTTGACCAGGACGATCACGCCGAACGGCAGCAGCACGACCGCCACGAAGGCGAGCGTCCCGATCACCCACGGCAGCGCCGCGAGGAGGATCTGCAACCACAACGGCGGCTGGTCGGGGGTGTTCCGGTCGCTCTGCGGCGGTGCCTGCTGGTCCTGGTCCTGCTGGTCGGCAGGGGGCGGCGGGACGACGGTCTCGGGACGCGTGACCGGCTTCGGGGTCTGCTGCTGCTCCGCGGGGATCTCCCGGACGGCCGGGTTCGGGTTGATCGTCACCCAGCCCCACTGCGCGGTGTCCACCTCGATGCGGGCGGTCACGTCGGACCCGCGGAACGTCGTCGTCCCGGCGCTGCCGCTCGTCGACGCGGTGGTGCCGGAGTCCCCGCCGGCGGCGAACCCGAGCACCACGCGGGTCGGGAACCCGATGTCCTCGGCCATGAGCGCCGCGGCGACCGCGTACTGCTCCTGGTCGCCGAGCATCAGCGGGGACGTGAGGAGCTCCTGGATGCGGTCGGCTCCGTGCCCGGAGCGGCTGACGCGGTCGTCCCCCACACCGTGGCTGATATAGCCGTTCTGCTTGAGTGCCCGGATCATCGCGATCAGCTTCGCGCCGTCGCTCCCGGCGTCGCTCGTCGTCGACTCGACGGTGTCGCGCACCGCATCCGGCACGTTGCGGGCTGCGGGCACGGCGGCGTCGCCGGGCTGCGCCTTCGCGAGCTGCTCGTCGGTCGGCTGGTCCGGCACGACGGCGGTGAGGTCGTAGCGGGTGCCGTCGTCGACCCCACCGAGGACCGCCCCGGTCCCCGTGGATGCGTTGTAGAAGAAGGAGCCGCGCTCACGGTCCCCAGCGCTGCCGCCGAACTCGACGCGTTCCAGGTCGCCGACGGTCGGCAGCCACACGCCGCTGTACCCGTCGACGGTCACGCCGACGTGCACCGTCGTGCCCCGGACCCCGCGCACGTCCACGGAGGTCGGCACCCGCTCGAACGTGCCGGACGCCGACGCGCCGTCCGTCCCGCCCACCCGGTACGTCACCCCGTCGTACGTGTCGAGCGTCGCGATCCGCACGAACCCGTTCTCCGGCAACCCCGTCACCCGCAACTGCGTGGTGTCCGCCTCGGTCGACTCCTCGTAGGCGCGGAACCCGCTGAGCGGGCTGACGTAGTCGCGCGGGTCGAACGGCTTCACCACGTCGGTCCGCGCCACGGTCCGTGGCGTGCTCGGCGGTGCGACGAGTCCGAGTCCGGTCGCGACGACGGCTGCCGCGACGACGGTCCCGGTGCCGACGAGCGCCGGACGGAGCACGGACCTGCCGACCGCGACGGGGGCGCCGATGGTCTCCGCCACCGCGACCGCGCGGCGCGCGTGCCGCACCGTCACCGCCCACACCAGGGCGATCGCGGTCAGCGCGACCGCGACCACGATCGACGTGTCCAGTCGGCTCGGCCCGACGACCACACCGGCCGCGAACAGGACCAGTGCCGGGATGCTCGCCAGTTCCTGCCGGGAGGCACGGGTCGCCACGCTCACGGCCGTCACCGTGGCGACGAGGAGCGTCACGAAGAACGGGACCAGCAGGGCCTCGTAGGTCCCGACCGGCAGGCTGATGGTGATCAGGCGCTTCCACCCGAGCGCGACGCCCGAGTACAGGTCGAGGAGCCCGTGGCCGGTGGGCAGGAGTCCGGCGGCCTGGCCGGGAACGGCAGCGGGGACGCCGGTGAGCGTGAACGCCGCGACCGTCGCGACGGCCACGACGACGGTCGGCAGCCGGAGCACCGCGCCGAGGAGGGCGATGAGCGTCCCGAACACGACGGCCGTGACCGCGGCGACGAGCATGCCACTGTCGCGGTAGATCGGCCACCACGCGACGCTGGCGACGGCGAGCAGGAGCCAGACGACGAGGGTGCCGCCGACGAGCCGGAACGGGGAGACACGACGAGCGACGCGACGGGCCGCGCGGCGGGTGGTCCGGCGCGGCGGGGTCGGGGCCGCCGGGGGTGCGGGTGCGACGGACGGCGCGCTCATGCGGCGGCCGATCGGTGCAGCGCGAGACGGAGGTCGTCCAGGTAGCCGATGGTCATCACGGTCAGTCCGGGGACCCGCACGAAGCGCGGCACGGCTTCGGGTTCACAGATCACCGCGACGACCTCGACGCCGATCGGGAACCGCGTGGCCGCGAGTCGGAGTGCCGGCAGCTCGACCGTCGAACCGACGACCAGGAAGGCGACGGAGATGCCCGCGGTGTCGTTGCCGACGATCCGGGCGACCTCCGCCACGGGCAGGCAGGCGTCCGCGAGCGAGACCGTCGCGAAGTCGTCGAGCAGGCGCGTCGGCGTGATCGTGGGCAGCTCGTGCACCGCGTAGACCGGGCGCTTGGCGAACTCCGGGGTGCGCTCGGACACCACCACGGTCACCTCGCGGCCGTCGCGAACGGCCCGGCTGCCGAGGGACGCCGCCGCGCTGACCGCGAGCTCGAACTCCTCGTCGTCGGCGAACTCCGTCCGGGAGATCCCCAGCGCCACGACGAGGTGCGACCGCCGGGTGTCCTCGAACTGACGCACCATCAGGGCACCGGTCTTCGCCGTCGACTTCCAGTGGATCGTGCGGGGGTCGTCGCCCGGCATGTACTCGCGGATGGCGTGGAACGAGATGTCCGCCGGGGAGAGGTCCGTCGTCGCCTGGCCCTCCAGGTCTCGAACGAGGCCGGTGCTCGTCGCGGGGATCGCCACGGTCCGCGGGTGCACGATGACCTGCTCCCGCTCGGTCCACACGAGTTCGCGGCGCACCAGGCCGACCGGGTCCGCGCGGACACCGGTCACCGGGCCGACGTCCAGGACACCGCGTCGCAGGGTCGGCACCGGGACGGCACGCTCGAACGCCCCGCGCGGGGCGATGGTCGGGATCGCGACGTCGACCAGGCCGCTGCCGACCGGGACCTCGACGGTGGTCGGGACGGACGGCAGCCGGGTGGGGTTCTCCGCGGTCACCGTGACACCGGCCTCGTCACCGACCGCGACCCGCCGGACCGGCAGGCTCATCCGGATCAGCAACCGCGAACGGCCGATCAGCGCGACCGCCGCGACCACCACGAGCACGGCGCCGGCGAAGCCGACGACCACGACCTCACGCAGGCCGAAGCGGTACCCGACGACGAACGCGACGAGCGTGAGGACGGCCACGGTCCAGCCCAGACCGGTGACCACGGACGAGACCTCGTCCCAGGAGCGCGTGACGAGCCTCCAGACCGACCGCCACAGACGGACGACTCCGACCACCGCATCCGCTGCCATCCCGTCACGGTCGCCGACCAGGCGGGTCCGGACGTTCGTCAGGCCGGCGACCGTCCCCGTGCGCTCGTACGCCGTGCTCGTGCGACGCGACCGCGTCGACGAGGGGCGACGCGAGCGCGTGGAGACGGGCCGGCGGTCCGTCACGACGCGACCCGGTCCGCGGGCGGCGGGGTCTCCACGAGGAGCTGCGAGACGACACTGGTGGCGCTGACGCCGTCGAACTCGGCCTCCGCGTCGAGGACGAGACGGTGCGCGAGGACCGGCTCGGCGAGGGCCTTGACGTCGTCGGGGGTGACGTAGTGACGGCCGCTCAGCGCGGCGAACACGCGGGAGGCGCGCATCAGACCCATCGCACCGCGCACGCTGACGCCGAGGCGGACCTCGCTCGCCGCGCGCGTGGCGTCCACCAGGCGCGCGACGTAGTCCGCGATCGTCGCGTCCACGTGCACGGTCCGGGCGAGGGCGGCCATCTCGGTGATCGTCGCGGCCGGGACGACGCTCGCGAGCGGCACCGACGAGGACGGCGCGGAGGACGTCTCGAGGATCTTCACCGTCGCGGCGTGGTCCGGGTAGCCGATCGAGGTCTTCATGAGGAAGCGGTCGAGCTGGGCTTCCGGCAGGCGGTACGTGCCGGCCTGCTCGATGGGGTTCTGCGTCGCGATGACCATGAACGGGGCCGCCAGGCGGTGGTTGACACCGTCGACCGTGATCGCGGCTTCCTCCATCGCCTCGAGCAGTGCGGACTGGGTCTTCGGGCTCGCACGGTTGATCTCGTCCGCGAGGACGATGTTCGCGAACACCGGACCACGGTGGAACTCGAACTCCTGGTTGCGCTGGTCGTACACGCTGATGCCGGTGATGTCGCCGGGGAGCAGGTCCGGGGTGAACTGGATGCGGTTCGTCGAGCCCTGGACGCTCTGCGCGAGTGCCCGCGCCATGCTCGTCTTGCCGGTGCCGGGGACGTCCTCGAGGAGGAGGTGGCCCTCGCTGAGCATCGCCGTGACCGCGAGGCGGATGACGAAGGTCTTCCCGAGGAGCACCTGCTCGACGTTGGTCACGATGCGGCCGGCGACGTCGGCGAACCAGGTGGCCTGCTCGGGGGTCATGCTCATGCGGGGAGTTCTCCTCGTGGTGTCGGTCGTGCCCCGGGGGCACGACTCACATTGTCGCTGGTCGACGTGCGGTGGTTCAGCCGCCCGCGCCGGGGTCCGTGTCCGTGCCCGTGTCGGGCGGGGTGCTCGGGTCGCCGCCGGTGTCCCCGCCGCTCGTGTCGCCGGTGATGTCGAACGTGACCGATCCGGGGTCCGCCTGGCCGTTGACCGTCTGCTTCACCTGGATCGTGTCGTACCCGGTCGGCACGGTGTCGCCCTTGGCCCAAGGCTCAGCGGTGACCGGGTTGGTCTTGTCGCACTGGTCGAAGATGAAGCCGCTCTTGCAGTAGACGATCTGGTATGTCGGGCCGCCGAACCCGCCGTTGTTGTCGTTGATCACGGGCAGCTGGCCAACCGCGGCGCTCGTCACCGTCGCACGCGTCGTGAACGCGGTGACTGGGTCGAGGGTCTTGGAGGCGCAGTAGTCGTCCTCGGTTGCACAGGACGTCAGGACAACAGTGGTCGCGTTGCCGTACCCGGCACCTGCGCCGATCTTCGTCGACCCGTTGAACCGGGCCCGAGTGTTCCCGTTCACGGAGTAGTAGTTGTAGGCCCCGGAGCCCGACCCCGCGACGGTGATGGTCCAGTTCGGGCTGTTGAACGAGTCCTGCGAGACCGAGGCCGTCCCTGACGGCGCGTCCGGCGTCTCGAAGCCCTGCACGCTCGCAGCGTCCGACCCGGTGCAGAAGAGCCCGTTGTCAGCGAGGGCGACGTACCGGTACTGGTCCGAGATCGTGTCACTGGCCGACGCTGCGTTCCAAACGTACTCAGAACCGGACGTCGAGCAACCGCTCGGGATGGCGGCGCCCGCGCGGTACTTGACGATGCGCATCGACGTCGATCCGCCGGCCCAGTTCGATTCAACCGCGTTCAGCGACACTGCCGTCTTGCTGCCATCTCGGTCACCCGTCGCCGAAAGCGTCGGCTTCGCTGGTGCACCGATCGCTGTGCCCGTCGCGGAACCGGTGTTCCACTGCACCACCGTGTTGTCGCGATCGGCACTGTTCCGCGGCGAGACCGTCACCGTGTACTGCGCCGCGCTCTGGGCACCGCCGAAGGTCGCGGTCGTCGACGTCCCGGCGTTCTTCGTGGTGGACAGGCCAGGGCCGTCGATCGTGACGACGTAGTTGTTCACCGCGCTGCCGTTGTTCGGCGCCTTGACCGCGCTCCACGACACGTCGAGCTGGTTCGGGGTGTTCTTGTCCGCGGTGACGGTGATGTCCTTGGGCGGCGCCGGGACGAAGTCGGCGCTCATCGGTGCGGACTGCGTCGAGGCGTCCGACGCGCCCACGGCGTTCACGGCCGAGACGGTGAACCGGTAGGACGCGGTCGGGTCGAGCCCGGTGATCGTGCACACCGTGGCGAGCCCGCAGTCCTTCGCGACGCCGTTGGTCCCGGTGACGCGGTACCCCGTGATCGGCGAGTTGTTCGCCTGCGGGGTCGCCCACGTCAGCGTCACCTGGCCGCCGTCGTAGGAACCGGTCCGGGTGGGTGCGCCCGGGGCGTCGGGGACGTCCTGCACGGAGATCGTGACGTCACCCCAGACCGCGCGGTCGGCGTCCTTCGTGGCGTCGGACACCTGGTACTGCAGGTTCGTGTTGCCGGGCTTCGCGGAGTCGGACACGCTCACCTGCAGGCGGGACTTGTCGGCGCTCGGGGTGATGGTGACGCCGGAGGGCAGGCCGCCGGAGAGTCCACGGATGTTCGTCACGGTGAGCCGCTCGTCCGGGAACGGGTTGGTCGGCTGGTCGTTGGCGAGCACGTCGATGGTGGTCGAGGACCCCCGCTTGACGGTGGCCTTGTCGGCGCCGGGTTGGACGAGTGGTCGGGTGGAGGCGACGATCCCCACCTGGACGAGGCCGGACCTGCCGGAGTTCGTGGCGTCAGCCACCCCGACCCCGATCGTCGCCGTGGTGTTCTTCCGGGCCGAGTCGGCGACCTTGATGGTCAGACGCTGCCCCGAGATCGTCGCCGTGGTGCCCGAGGCGGGCTGGCTGACGACCGAGTACCGCAGCTCGGGGAGGTCCTTCGGGTACGGGTAGTCGGTCAGCTTCGTGAGGTCGATCGTCCGTGAGTCCCCGGGCTGCATGTCGATCGAGGACCCGGTGAACGCCGGCGGCTGGTTCGACCGCGGGGTGACCTTCACCGGCAGCACGAGGGTCGCGATGCGTCCCTTGCCGCCGTTCGCGTTCGACCCGTCGGTGACCTCGAACGAGATCGACGCGTTGCCGTAGTAGAGCTTCGCGGACGTGAACTGCAGCGTCGAGGAGTCGACGACGAGGTCGGCGCCGTTCGCGTGGGTGGCCTTCACCGTGCCGGAGTCGGTCACCTTCGCGGTCTGCCCGTTCGCGGTGACGACGTACTTCGACAGCGGGATGCGGACCGTCGCCTCGCTCTTGACGGTGATGGCACCGGCGGTCCGGTTCACCTGCGGGAGCGCGTCGTCGAAGCCGGGCACGTGGATGAAGCCGTAGGACACGATGTCGGGGTGGTCCTGGCGCGCCACGGAGAACGGGATGACCTGCGAGTCGTCGGTCAGCCGTACGACGATGCGTCCGGTGTCGTTGACCCTGGCGGTGTCGCCGTACCCGTCGACGACGCCGACGGTCAGGTCGGACGTCGAGCCCTCGGCGAAGAACACGTTCTCGAGGACGTCCACGGTGACGCTCTGCCGGTGCAGGATGTCCTGCAGGTCGAGGGTGGTGTCGTCGACTTCCGGGCGCAGCGGGCTGGCGTCCTTGTCGACGGTGACGGTGAGGAACGCGGTGCTCGCGCCGCCGTTCTCGTTCGCGACCGTGTAGAGCACCGCGAAGTCCCCGGACTTCGCCGTCTTCGGCGGGGTGACCCGGATCTCCTGCTTCCGGAGGACCTTGGCCGTGACGTCCTTCGCCGTGGGTTCGGCCTTCGTGACGGCGAGGTCACCGCCCTCGGGGTCGGAGTCGTTCTGGAGCACGCGGACGGTGACCGTCCCGCCCGGCCGGATCGTCACGTGGTCGGCCTCGGCGACGGGGTTGGCGGCCTGTTCGGCCCGCGGTGCGATGCCGACGCGGATCGTGCCGGTCGCACGGGCGCCGAGGGCGTCCACGACCGTGTACGTGAACTCGTCGGTCCCCGCGGAGTAGTCACCGGCTTCGTAGGTGAGGGAGTCCGCGGCGACGTCGCTCACGGAGCCCTTGTCGGGGTTCGACCCGACGCCGACGAGCTGGACGGAGTCGCCGTCGGGATCGATCGCGTTGAGCGGGATCGAGATCCGCACGGCCTGCCCGGCCACGACCCGCGCGGTCACCGTCTCCGGCACCGGCGGGTTGTTCGTCGCGCTGTCCTTCTCACGGACGGAGATCGAGACGGCGGCGTCCGCGGTCTGCCCGTCGGGACCGGCGACGCGGTACACGGCCGTGTAGTTGCCGGGGGTCTTGGGCGCGAGGTAGCGGAGGTGGTCCCCGGAGGCGAAGAGCAGACCGCCATCGCCCGGCACGTTCTGCACGAGGTCGGGCTGCAGGGTGAGCGGCTCGCCCTCGGGCTGGGTGTCGTTCGCGAGGACGTCGATGTTCGCCACGTCGCCGACCCGCACGGTCGCGCTGTCGGACTGCGCGACGGGCGGCTGGATCCGGTCGGGCTTCGGGATCTCGACCACGGTGACGGTGCCGGTCGCCGAGGCGAGTCCGTTCGTCTCGGTGTAGGTGAAGGTGACCGGGCCGTCGAGCGGCGCCGTGAGGGTGGTCCGGACGGTGTGCTGGTCGAGGATGCTCGCCTGCACGCCGGACGTCCGGTCCGGGCCGTCGAGCGCGGTGACGAGCAGGACGCCGCCGGCGGGGTCGATGTCGGTCGCGGTGACGTCGGTGTCCTTCGTGGACAGCGTGTTCACGAAGACGGTCTTCGGGGTGGTGATCGGCGCGGTGGAGGCGTCCGGCGGTGCCAGGACCGTGATCCGCACGATGCCGCTCGCGGTCTTCGTGCCGTCGGTCACCGTGTACTCGACCTGGTGGTCCCCCACCGCGTCGCCCTGCACCCGGAAGGTGCCGGCGTCGTAGCTCGGGGTGATCGTCACGCCGCTCGTCGACGAGACGCTCGTCAGGGTGACCGTGCCGTTGCCCCCGCGCACGTGCTCGAGGGGGTCGACCGTGAAGGCCTTGCCGGCGTACCCCTGCACCGGGAACGCGTCGGCGCGGAGCGGGACGCTGCCCTGCTTCGCGACGTGCACCGTCAGCGAGCCCCGGCCGTCGGCGCGTCCGTCGCTGACGACGAGCTGGACGTTCCGCTCCCCCGTGCGCCCGCTCGCGTTCCGGAAGTCGAGCAGACCGTCCGGTGTCGTCGACGCCTGGTCGCCGTCGGACGCCGTCGCCGACTTCAGGTAGACGGGATCGCCGTCCGGGTCGACCCAGTCCCCCAGGACGTTCGAGGACACGTGCCCGTTCTGGACGACGTCGGCGCTGGTGTCACGGACCTGGCGCGGGGCTTCGTTCTCGGAGTCCGGTCGCACCGACACCCGTACCGTCGCGCTGGCGGATCCGCCGTTGCCGTCGGTGATCGTGTACCGGAAGGCGACGGTGCCGCTGGCGCTGTCGCCGAGGGTGATCTGGAGTCGTTGGCCGTCGTCCACGATGGCGACGGAGCCGCCGGCTCCGTTGACCGTCCCGATCTCGCTGACCACGATCGGGTCGCCGTTGGGGTCGTAGTCGTTGAGCAGGACCGGGAGGCTCGTGGTGCGTCCCGGACGAGCGCCCAGATCGTCGTCGACCGCGACCGGCGGCTTCTGGTCCTTCTCGACCTCAGGGTCGTCGTCGGAGACCTGTTCCTGCTGCTGGTCGTCGTCCCGCTTGATGAGGTCGGCCCAGTTGTCGATGAGCTGGCCGCTGCGGTCGATCGCCCACGCACGGCCGGTCGACGGGTCGTTCGCGACGATCGTGTCGCCGTTGTGCACGATCTGCAGCGCCGCGGCGCCCGGCACCTGGTCGAGCCGCTGCAGGGCACGGCCGGCGCAGGTGTCGACCGCCTGACCGCCGCTCCAGGCCCCGTAGGTGCAGGAGCCGTCCACGTAGGGCCGGGCCGCACGCCCGGAGACGGCGAGGGCGGTGCTCGTCGCCGAGCCGGACGGCGTCACCCGGACGAGCCCGGCAGCGCCGGCGACCACGACCGCGTCGCCGTCGGTGGTCGACCGCTGGAGCGACGGGGACCCCCCGACCCGGTCGCCGAGATCGACCTCGGCGCCGTCGACCGACAGGGTGCCGTCGGTCCGGTCGAGCACCGCGACGTGGGTGCCGACGGCCGCGACCTGGAAGTCGTCCTTCCGGTCCATCCGCACGGTCCACCGCTTCGCGACGGAGAGCGTCGTGCCGACGTCGACCAGGGAGGCGGTCCCGGTGCGGGGTGAGTAGACGGCGACGTGGTCGTCGGAGGCATCGAAGACCGCATCGGCGCCGAGGGTCAGGTCCGCCTTGGTCGAGGCGTCGAACTCGTCGAGGTCGGACGCGGGCGTCGACCAGAGCTCACCGGTGTCCTGGTTGCCGATGACCGCGGTTCGGCCAGCGAAGAACACCTGGGGCGAGCCCGACGGCAGGGTGACGGCGTCCCCGACGGTGGCGTCGGCGACGTCCACCTTCGCGACCGTGCCCTTCGTCTCGTCCACGCTGTAGACGGTCGAGCCGCGCTGCAGCACGGACAGGGAGTCGGACGATGCCTCGATGGCGGTGTTCAGCTGCAGGACGGCGGTGTTCGCGCGACCGACGGCGCCGTACTCGGCCGAGGGGACCCACACGGTCCCGTCGCCGAGCGCCACACGCTGTGTGTGGTAGCCGCTCGACACGACGGCGGCGCCGGCGACGAGCGCACCGACGAGCACCGAGACCCCGAGCGTCACCGCTGCCGACCGGTGCTGCGTCAGGAGACGCCGGATCACGACCCGCTGCCGATCGTCGCGCACCGCTCGGCGCTCGCGACGCCGGTCTTGCCGTCACGGTTCACGGCGACGGAGATGCACTCTTCGTCGCCCTTGCTGCCGGAGACCACGAACGAGGTGCCGGACTGCTGGCTCGACGCACCGTTCGAGGAGATCACGTAGGTGTCGCCGTTGTGGAGGCCGGGGTCGGACCAGCGGAACGTCACCGACTCCGACGAGGAGGACGCCCGGACGTCCGCCACGGTCGGGATCGCGCCGGAGCCGACGCGGGACACGAGCACCGCGGTCGTCGCGGCGAGGGCGAGGACGACCACGGCGGCGAGCGAGCTCACCCACACGACTGTCCGGCGGGACCGACGCCGTCCGCGGGTGACCGAGCCGGTGCGGTGGACGGTGCCGACGCTCCGCGACCCGGTGGCCGCGACGCCGCCCTGCACCGGTCGACGCGTGCGTCGGCGACGGCCGACGCGGCTCGGGGGCTGCAGTTCGCGGACCATGGTGCGGTCGCCGTCCGGGGACGGCGTGGCGATGGACCAGGCTTCCACGGCGACGTCCGCCGCGGTCTGCGGCAGGCCGAGTTCGGCCTGGACCTGCTGGAAGCCGCGGACGAGCTCCATCACGGTGCCCGGCCGGAGCTGCGTCTTCCGGGACATCGCCGTCGCGAGCAGGCGCTCGAGCGACGGCGGGACGTCCGCTCGGCCGGTGGGCTTCACGCCGCCCTTGTCGATGCGGGACATCAGGTCCGACGCGCCGTTCTTGCCGCCGACCACCTCGAACGGGCTGCGGCCCGCGAGGAGCGAGAACACGGTGGCCGCCAGGGCGTAGACCTCGGACTGGATCGTGCCGCGCGACTCGTCGATGAGGACTTCGGGCGCCGACCACGGGATCGACATGCCGATCGGTTCGTCCGGGTCCGTCCCACCGATCGTCGCGGCGATGCCGAAGTCCGACAGGACCGGGTTGCCGTACGCGGTGAGCAGGATGTTCGAGGGCTTGATGTCGCGGTGCAGCACGCCTTCGCGGTGCGCGGTCTCGAGCGCGGACCCGATCCGGATCCCGATCGAGAGGACCTCGGACACCGGGACGGGCTCGCGCCGGTAGCGCTCGCTGAGCGAGGAGGAGCACAGCTCCATCACCAGGTAGGGACGGCCGTCCGCGGCCACGCTCGCCTGGAAGACGGTGAGGATCGAGGGGTGCGTGCTGAGGCGCGCCATCAGGTTCGCCTCGGCCTGGAACATCTGGCGGACCCGGTCGTCGACCACTTCGTCGAGCAGGACCTTCACCGCGACCTGACGGCGCGGCATGTCCTGCTCGTAGAGGAAGACGTCGGCGAACCCGCCGGAGCCGAGCACGTGGACCGGGCTGAACCCGGGGATGACAGGGGGTGTCGACGGCAGGCGTCGGGCCATCGTTCGCTCCCCTCCGGCCGACATGGCCCGTTGTACGTCGCGGCCTTCCATCCTACGGAAGCGAGACACCGGAACACTGCACACCAGCATCCGGTGGACGGCCACCGTCCCCCAGTTCGGGGGGCAGTTCGGCGGCCGGTTCAGTGGCGGGGCAGCGTGTCCTCGAGGTCGCCGTCGGTCGGCGCTCCGTCGACCTGCAGCACGACGACCGTGACGTTGTCCCGGCCGCCGGCGACGAGGGCGTCCCCGACCAGCCGCTCGGCGAGTTCCTGCGGGTCGGTGACCTTCGCGGCGATCCGGCCGATGCCGGCGTCGCCGATCTCCTTCGTCAGCCCGTCCGAGCAGACGATGTACCGGTCACCGGTCCGGAGCGGCAGGGTCCACCAGTCCGGCGACGGCGGCTCGCCGAAGCCCACGGCGCGGGTGATGACGTTGCTGTCCGGGTGCGCCTCGGCGTCCTCGGCACGGAGGACGCCGGCGTCCACCATCTCCTGCACGACAGAGTGGTCGACGGTGATCCGACGGAGCACCCCGTCCTCCACCCGGTACGTGCGGGAGTCCCCCACGTTGAAGACGAGCGCGGCGGGCTGCCCGTGCGACGCCACGAGCGCGAGCCCGGTGACGGTCGTGCCGGCGCCGATCGCGTTGCCCCCGGCAGCACGTTCGATGTCGGCCGTCGCGAGCAGCAGGGCACGCTGGATCTCCTGACGGCTGCCGAACGGCCCGTCCACCGCGTCACCGAGGCGACGGACCACGGCGTCGCTCGCGCGGTCACCGGCGAGGTGACCGCCCATGCCGTCGGCGACGACGAAGAACGGCGCTTCGACGATGTAGCTGTCCTCGTTGTGGTCGCGACGACGACCGACGTCGGTCGCGGCACCCCACGAGAGCGTGAGGGTGGCGCCGTCCCTGCCCGGGACGTCGATGGCGTGGGCGGCGGCGGCTCGGCCGAGTTCGGTCACGTTCTGGATCGCTCTCTGGGGGTTCGGGGCGTGCCGGTCAACGGGTGATCGGAGGCTGGTGCTGGAACGGCGGGAATCCGTCCGGCGGCGGGGTCACCCGGAGGTGCGGCGAGAGGATCTCGATGGCGACCCCGTCCCCGATCTCGACTACCGTACCCGTCAGCGCGACGATCGACGCACCGGACGGCATCCGGTACGCCGGAGCCCCGGCCGGCCGGACGAGGGTCCCGTTGGTCGAACGGAGGTCGTCGACCACCGCCACTTCGCCCTCGGCGTGCAGGAGCAGGTGCGACGACGACACCAGCCCGCTCGGGGACCGCACCGTCACGAGCTCTGGTTCCGGGCCGCGCACGATGCGCGGGAGTGCCGGCCGTCGGCCGACGACCACCGGACGGTCGAGACGGATCACACGGTCGCCGATCCGGATCGACGGAACTCGGGTGCGCACCGGCTCCGCGACCGCCGGGAGGCCCGTGGTCGCCCCCGGCAGACCGGCCGCACGGCCGTCGCCCGGTGGCGTCCAGGGCACGTGGTCGGTTCCCCCTGCACGCACCACCGTGTCGTCGAGGGCGTCCGGCTCCTCGGCGCGAGCGGGCCGCGGAGCACGGATGACCGTGTCCCCCAGCGCATCGTCGAGGGCGTCGTCACGTGCGCCGTCGACCCCCGACGGACGGGACACCCGAGGACGGAGCACCGTGTCCTCGATGTCGTCGGCGTCGTCGTGCACGTGGTGCCCTTCCTGCGTGGTCACCACCACCGTAGACGATCCGGTGCACCGCGCATCACCCTTGCCACGACGGAGCGGAACCGGCGGCGCACGAGCGCTGCACCAGCCCGGCGAGGGCGTCGTCCGGCACGGTGTCGAGCGCGTACTGCGCCCGGACCGCGGCCCGCGCCGACGACCCGAGCGCCCAGGAGCACCAGGCGCCGAGGGCCAGTGCCCCGGCGACACCCCGCCGGTCGTCGCGCGGTGATCCCTGTGCCTTCCACCCGTGCCACACGGCGACAGCGCGGTCCCCCGCGATGCGGATGCGGTCACGGTCCGGGGACGGCCCCTGCCCGTGCAGCGCGAGCGGCGTGGGATCACGGAAGGGATCGAAGGGGCGAACCCCGGCAGCGCGCTCCCCGGCGGTCGGCGCCGCCAGGAAGCGGATCAGCGCCATCCGGGTGGCCAGCGCTCCGCACGCGGTGCCGATCGCGGACCTGGCACCGGGCGACGGCGGATCGGTGCCCGGCGCGACGAGCGCCGTGGCGGCCACCGGCAGTGTGACCGCGGCAGCGATCTCACGCGGGTAGCGGACGTACGGGTCAGCGGTGGAGGTCATGGCGTCTGGGTTCATGTCGCCATCGAAGCGTGATCCGAGCCTCCAGGCCGGTGCCGGACCGGACCCCGTGGAGAACGCGACCGATCACCCTCCCTGTGCAGGAACGACCGCACCGGTCAGATCCGGACGGGCTCCAGGCTCTCCGCCACGAGGTCCCACCCACCGTCGACCTGTTCGAGCACCACGCCGGCTCCACGCGCCCAGCCGACGAGCTCGTCCATCGACCCGACCTCGGCACCGGTCCGCCCGAGCAGCGACACCAGGCGCCCCTTCGCCGTCTTGTTCCAGTGGTTCAGTGCCTTGCGACGGCCAGAACCGTCGACGCTCACCACGCGCAGTGCCACGGCACCCCCGACGGGGCCGAGCGCTCGGTACCCCTCGGAACGGAGGTCGAGCACCAACCCGTCAGCACGCGACGCGAGCACACGCGAGGAGACGGCGGGCCAGTGCGCGGCGAGCCGCAGCGGCGCGAGCCGCGAGTCGTGCGACAGGCGGTACGCAGGGATCGGGTCCCCCGCACCGATCGGTCCGAACATCGCGGACTGCACGACCACGTGCCGGGACCACCAGGCGCGGGCCTCGTCGGACGCCGCCGGGACGTCGAGCGGGTCGTAGAGCACACCGGTGTACCGCTCGATCGCCGGCAGCGTCGGCGAGGTCTCGAGCGCGAGGTTCCGGAACCGCTCGCTGATCGACTTCGGACCGAGCTTCAACGCCGTCCGCGCCGAGGACTCCTCGGAACTGACGGAGCGGGCCGCGGTGATCACCGCGGCCCGCTCTCGGGTCAGTTCCGGGAACGAGAGCACACCCAGATCGAGTGTGCTGCCCGGTTCCCCGCCCTCCCGCTTCGTCTCCGAAGGCGGGAGGAGGACGGTCAGTCCGGTCAGGACGCCAGCGCGGCCTGCCGCGCCACGATCGTGACCGTGTCGTGCTCGACGGAGAGGAAGCCGTCCTCAGCGTCGACCGCGACGGTCGAGCCGTCGGCCCGCGTGATGCGGACCTGGCCCTGGGCGAGGATCGCGAGCATCGGCTCGTGACCCGCCAGGATGCCGATCTGGCCTTCCGTCGTGCGTGCGACGACCATGGTGGTGTCGCCCGTCCAGACCTCGCGGTCTGCCGAGACGACACTCACGGTGAGACCCGCCATCTCAGCGGTTCTCCTTCTGGATCTGCGCCCACTTCTCTTCGACGTCGTTGATGCCACCGACGTTGAAGAAGGCCTGCGTGGCCACGTGGTCGAACTCACCGTCGGCGATCGCGCGGAAGGACTCGATCGTGTCCTTCAGCGGCACCGTGGAGCCCTCGACGCCCGTGAACTTCTTGGCCATGTACGTGTTCTGCGAGAGGAACTGCTGGATACGACGAGCGCGCTCGACCGTGATCTTGTCCTCTTCGGAGAGCTCGTCGACACCGAGGATGGCGATGATCTCCTGCAGTTCCTTGTTCTTCTGGAGGATCTGCTTGACGCGCGTCGCCGTCTCGTAGTGGTCAGCGCCCAGGTACCGGGGGTCCATGATGCGCGACGTCGAGGTCAGCGGGTCGATCGCCGGGTAGAGACCCTGCGACGCGATCTCGCGGGAGAGCTCCGTGGTGGCGTCGAGGTGCGCGAACGTGGTCGCCGGCGCCGGGTCGGTGTAGTCGTCAGCCGGGACGTAGATCGCCTGCAGCGAGGTGATCGAGTGACCACGCGTCGAGGTGATGCGCTCCTGGAGCACACCCATCTCGTCGGCGAGGTTCGGCTGGTAGCCCACCGCGGACGGCATGCGGCCGAGCAGCGTCGAGACCTCGGAGCCGGCCTGCGTGAAGCGGAAGATGTTGTCGATGAAGAGGAGCACGTCCTGCTTCTGGACATCGCGGAAGTACTCCGCCATCGTCAGCGCCGACAGGGCGACACGGAGACGCGTTCCCGGCGGCTCGTCCATCTGGCCGAACACGAGGGCGGTCTTGTCGAAGACCCCCGCCTCTTCCATCTCACCGATGAGGTCGTTGCCCTCACGGGTGCGCTCGCCGACACCGGCGAACACCGACACACCGCCGTGGTCCTGCGCGACGCGCTGGATCATCTCCTGGATGAGGACGGTCTTGCCGACGCCCGCACCACCGAAGAGACCGATCTTGCCACCCTGCACGTACGGGGTGAGGAGGTCGATCGACTTGATGCCGGTCTCGAACATCGAGGTCTTGGACTCGAGCTGGTCGAATGCCGGGGCCTTGCGGTGGATCGGCCAGCGCTCGGTGATCTCGAGCTTCTCGTCGCTGTTGAGCACGTTGCCCAGCACGTCGAAGACCTTGCCCTTGGTGACGTCGCCGACGGGGACCGAGATCGGGGCGCCCGAGTCACGGACTTCCTGACCACGGACGAGGCCGTCGGTCGGCTTCAGGGAGATGGCACGGACCAGGTCGTCGCCGAGGTGCTGCGCGACCTCGAGGCCGATCTCCTGCGACGAGTCACCGATGGTGATCGTCGTGAAGAGGAGGTTGTACATCTCCGGGATTGCGTCGTGCGGGAACTCGATGTCGACGACGGGGCCCGTGACACGGGCGATCCGGCCGACACCGGGCGCCGACGACGTCTCGACCGCGGTGGTAGCGGTGTCGGTCATGGCTGGTGCCTTCCTGAGGGTGGGTTGCTGTCCGCGAACGACGCGGACTACTTCTTCTTCGACGAGAGGGCGTCGGCGCCGCCGACGATCTCGGAGATCTGCTGCGTGATCTCGGCCTGACGCGCGTTGTTCGCGAGTCGGGTGAAGTCACGGATCAGCGAGTCGGCGTTGTCGCTGGCCGCCTTCATCGCCTTCTGCCGTGCAGCGTGCTCGGAAGCAGCCGACTGCAGCATGGCGTTGAAGATGCGGCTCTCGATGTAGACCGGGAGCAGCGAGTCGAGCACCGCGTCGGCGTCCGGCTCGAACTCGTAGAGCGGGAGCGGCTCGTTGTCCGTCGGCTCGTCGACGCCGTCGACGACCTCGAGCGGGAGCAGGCGGACGACCTGCGGCTCCTGGGTCGCGAGGCTCAGGAAGCGGTTGAACACGATGTGGATCTCGTCCACGCCGCCCTCTGCCGTGTCCTGGAGGAACTTCGACACGACCGCGTCGCCGATCTCCTTGGCCGTCGAGAACTCGGGCTGGTCGGTGTTGCCGACCCACTGCTGCTCGGACGAACGCTCACGGAACGCGAAGTACCCGACGGACTTGCGGCCGACGAGGTAGTAGACGACGTCCTTGCCCTCGCTGCGGAGCAGGGAGGCGAGCTCCTCGCCCTGCTTGAGGACGTTCGTGCTGAACGCGCCGTTCAGGCCGCGGTCCGAGGTGAACAGCACCACGGCGGCGCGGGTCGACGACTCGGGTTCGGTGGTCAGCACGTGGTCGACGTTCGAGAACGTCGCCACGGCCGACACGGCCCGGGTCACCGCACGCGAGTACGGACCGGACGCGGCCATGCGGGCCTGGGCCTTCTGGATCCGCGACGCCGAGATCAACTCCATGGCGCGCGTGACCTTCTTCGTGGTCTTCGCGGACTTGATTCGCTGTCGGTAGACCCGGACCTGGGCTGCCATCTAGCGACGACCCTTGACGATCTGCTCCTGGTCGACGTCCTCGGCGTCAGCCGCCTGGACCTGCTCCGACCCGAGCGTCTTGCCGTCGCTCGTCTGGAAGCTCTTCGTGAACTCGTCGATCTGCTTGCCCATCTCGGCGACGGTGTCGTCGCTGAGCTGGTTCGTCTCGCGCAGGGTCGTGAGCACGTCGGAGTTGCGACGCAGGTGGTCGAGCAGCTCGGACTCGAAGCGGAGCACGTCGGCGACGGGGACCGTGTCGAGCTTGCCGTTGGTGCCGGCCCAGATCGAGACGACCTGCTCCTCCACCGGGTACGGCGAGTACTGCGGCTGCTTGAGGAGCTCGGTGAGGCGAGCACCACGGTCCAGCTGACGACGCGACGCCTGGTCGAGGTCGGACGCGAACATCGCGAAGGCCTCGAGCGAGCGGTACTGCGCCAGCTCGAGCTTCAGCGTGCCGGAGACCTTCTTGATCGACTTCACCTGGGCGTCACCACCGACGCGGGACACCGAGATGCCCACGTCGACGGCCGGACGCTGGTTCGCGTTGAAGAGGTCCGACTGCAGGAAGATCTGGCCGTCGGTGATGGAGATGACGTTGGTCGGGATGTACGCCGAGACGTCGTTCGCCTTGGTCTCGATGATCGGGAGACCCGTCATCGAACCGGCGCCGAGCTCGTCGGACAGCTTCGCGCAACGCTCCAGCAGACGGGAGTGCAGGTAGAAGACGTCGCCCGGGTAGGCCTCGCGTCCCGGCGGACGACGCAGGAGGAGCGACACCGCACGGTAGGCCTCGGCCTGCTTCGACAGGTCATCGAAGATGATGAGGACGTGCTTGCCCTGGTACATCCAGTGCTGGCCGATGGCCGAACCGGTGTACGGGGCGAGGTACTTGAAGCCGGCCGGGTCGGAGGCCGGGGCGGCGACGATGGTGGTGTACTCCATCGCACCGGCGTCCTCGAGCGCACCCTTGACGGAGGCGATCGTGGAGCCCTTCTGGCCGATGGCGACGTAGATGCAGCGGACCTGCTTGTCCTCGTCGCCCGACTCCCAGTTGGCCTTCTGGTTGATGATCGTGTCGATCGCGATCGCCGTCTTGCCGGTCTGGCGGTCGCCGATGATCAGCTGACGCTGGCCACGGCCGACGGGGATCATGGCGTCGATCGCCTTGATGCCGGTCTGGAGCGGCTCGTGCACCGACTTGCGGGACATGACGCCGGGGGCCTGGAGCTCGAGGGCACGACGACCCTCGGCCGCGATCTCGCCGAGACCGTCGATCGGGGCGCCGAGCGGGTCGACGACGCGACCGAGGAAGCCGTCGCCGACCGGGGCCGAGAGGACCTCGCCGGTGCGGGTGACTTCCTGGCCCTCTTCTACACCCGCGAACTCGCCGAGCACGATGGCGCCGATGGAGTCCTCGTCGAGGTTCTGCGCGAGGCCGAGTGTGCCGTCCTCGAAGCGGATGAGCTCGTTGGCCATGACGCCGGGGAGGCCTTCGACGTGGGCGATGCCGTCACCGGCGTCGGTGACGTGCCCGACCTCGGCCGTGGAGGCCTTCGTCGGCTCGTAGTTCGAGACGAAGTCCTTCAGGGCATCACGGATCTCATCGGGGCTGATGGTGATGTCTGCCATGGGATTTTCCTTGTTGGTTTCCGGGGCCCTTCGGCTCCGAGAGGGTGATGCTGCCCGGTGGGGACAGTTCCCGTTGTGGACTTGGGGTGTCGGTTCGACCGTACGCTCAGCCGGCGAGCTGGAGCCGGAGGTCGGCGAGGCGCGTGGACACGGTGCCATCGATGACGTCGCCGCCGACCTGCACCCGGACCCCGCCGACGACCCTGGGGTCGACGACGTGGTTGACGATGATGTCCTTGCCGTAGCGCGCCGACAGCCCGCGGGCGACGCGAGCCGCCTGTGCTTCCGACAGCGCCGTGGCGGTGATGACCGTCGCCACGACCTTCTCGGCCTGGTCGGCGACGATGCGCGAGGCATCCCGGACCAGTTCACCGATCCGGCGGCCGCGCGGCTGCTGGACCAGTGCCGACAGGATCGTCACGGTCTGCGGCGACGACTTGCTGCCGATGAGGCGCTCGACGAGCGCGCTCTTCTGCTCCGGGCTGCCGAGCTTCGTGCCGAGCGCCAGCTCGAGGCCGGCGTCCGAACGAACAGCGGTCTCGAAGGCGAACAGCTCCGCTTCGATCGGGGTGCCCGTCTCGGCCGTGGCCGCGACGGCACGGATGCCCGCGTCCTCGATGCCGGCGAGCAGGTCCTGCTGGGAGGACCAGCGGGAACCGGCGACGGCGGTCAGCACGGCGCGCGTGGCGTCGGACTGTCCGGCGAAGACCCGGTCGACGACGGCCTTCTTGCCGACGATGTCGGCGGTCGGGTCGGCCAGCAGCGTGAGGAGCTGGGACGCACCGGCGACCACTCGCCCTGCGGCGAGGATCTCAGCACCGCTCGCCAGGTCGGCGTTGCCGCCGAGGTCGGCGAGCACCGCCTGCGTGGACGAGAGTGCTGCTCTGGTGGCGCTCCGCATGCTCAGCGCTCCGTCTCGGCCTGCGACGCGTCGGCGCTGTTCGTCGACTCGAGGTCGGCGAGGAAGCGGTCGACGACCGCGGTGGCCTTGGCGTCGTCCTTGAGGGACTCGCCGATGACACCCGACGCGAGGTCGAGTGCGAGCGAGCCGACCTCGGAGCGGAGCGACTGGAGCGCGCTCTGGCGCTCCGCCTCGATCTGCGCCTGGGCGTTCGACGTGATGCGCGCTGCGTCGGCGGATGCCTGCTCGCGGACCTCGTTGCCGATCGCCGTGGCGTCGGCACGGGCCTGCTCGCGGATGCGGGAGGCTTCCGCACGGGCGTCGGCGAGCTGCTTGTTGTACTCGTCGAGCGCCGCTGCGGCCTGCTCCTGCGCGGCTTCCGCCTTCTTGATGCCACCCTCGATGGCCTCGGTGCGCTCATCGAGCATCTTCGTGATGCGCGGCGTGACGACACGCCAGAACACCAGGAAGATGATGACGAAGGCCACCAGCGACCACACGATGTCGTACACCGGCGGGATCAGCGGGTTGTGCGTTTCCTCCGCCGCGATGATGAGTGCCTGCTGCATCAACGGACCTTAGTTGGTGCCGGTGAAGATGAAGTACGTGGCGATGCCGATGAAGGCGAGGGCCTCGGTGAAGGCGATACCGATGTACATGAGGGTCGTCAGGCGGCCCTGGAGCTCGGGCTGGCGAGCGACGGACTCGATCGTCTTGCCGACGACGATGCCGACGCCGATGGCCGGGCCGATCGCTGCGAGGCCGTAGCCAACCGTCGCGATGTTGCCGTTGATCTCCGCGAGAACGGTCGTTGCGTCCACGTGTTTTCCTTTCGAGGTGCGGGTCCGACGGATGCCGGTCCCGTAGGGGGTCAGTGAGGAATCAGTGCTCGTCGGCCAGCGCCAGCTGGATGTAGACGGCGGTGAGGAGCATGAAGACGTAGGCCTGGAGCAGCGCGACGAGGATCTCGAAGAAGCTGAACGCGATGCCGAAGGCGATGGTCCCGATGCCGAAGGCCTTGAAGCCGAGCGAGGCGTCGAAGAAGAAGAACTGCGTGGCCGAGAAGAACAGGACGAGCAGCAGGTGCCCGACGACCATGTTCATCAGGAGTCGCAGGGTCAGCGTGACCGGGCGGAGGACGAAGGTCGAGACGAGCTCGATCGGCGTCACGATGATGTACAGGTACCACGGCACCCCGGGCGGGAAGAGCGAGTTCCGGAGGAACGTGCCCGGGTGCTTGCGGAGACCCGCGTAGATGAAGGCGACGTACGCGATGAGCGCGAGGATCATCGGCATCGCGATGCGGCTGGTGCCGGCGAGGTTCAGCCCCGGGATCAGACCCGTCAGGTTCATGAACAGCACGCCGAAGAAGATCGACGCGAGGAGCGGCAGGAAGCGCTTGCCGTCCTTCTCGCCCAGGTTGTCGAAGGTGTTCCGTCGCACGACGTCGAAGCCGTACTCGATGAACGCCTGTCCGCGGTTCGGGACGAGCTTCAGTGCGCGGGTGCCCGCGAACGCGAAGACGAGGAGCACTGCGACCGCGATGAAGCGGATGATGACGACGCGATCGATCTCGATTGGCGTCCCGGCGAAGAAGATCGCGTCCGGGAAGAACTCGTTGATCGACGGACCATGGAACTCGGCGGCCTTACTGCTCCCCGCCGCAACGGTGTTGGCCGCAGCGGTGAGGGACAGGGGAAGAGCGTGGGATAGCAGCGCTGTCTCCTGTGTCGGCGCGCGCACATCATGGCACGCGATGGTGGACTGTGTGGAGGCTGTCCGCTCCGAGCGAGGCTCCGGACGCGGACGCAACAAACACTACCAGGTGTGAGAGCCTTCCCGGGCTCTCAGACGCGCGGGTCGTCCTTCTCAGGCTCCGCGGAGCCTTCCGGAGTGGACGCTGCGCCGGGGAGCCGGACGTCGATCGGCACGCGCGCCTTGCTGATCACCGTCACGTCGATGACGAGCGAGCCGATGACCCCGACGATGATCGCGATCGCCAGGACGGGCGTGCTCACCCAGTCGCGGTCCTTCAACAGCACGAGCACCACGATGAAGAGCACGAACTTCACGAGGAACATCCCCATGATCGTGCCGAAGAACGCGCCGGAGATCATCTGCCCGCCGGAGAACCGGATCGCCAGCAGCACGCTCACCGCGGTCAGCCCGCAGAACACCACGCTCATCACCGCGCCGATCAGTCCGCCGGCGAGTCCCGGTCCCCCGGCGACGAGGAACCCGACGAGACCGCCCACGACCGCGAGTGCGGCCGCCAGGACGGCTCCCTGCACGAGGATCCGGCGGAAGACGGGACGGACGTGGTCGAGTCCGTTCGGTGCGGTCACGAGTGGTCTCCAGAGGTCGAGCTGTCGGACGAGGCGGAAGGGGCCGACGGTGCGGCAGGGGCGGACGGGGCGGACGACGTGGAACGGCCGGACGGCGCGGAGCGCCCTGCACGAGCGGTCCGCGACGGCCCCGTCACGGGACGCCCGTCACGGGCGGCCGCCGCACGGTCCAGCGGGTCGAGGCTGGCGTCGACGACCCCGGCGGCAGCACCGGCGGTCTGCACGCGGATCTCGGTGCGCTTCCGCCCGAGCGGCGCGAACGTGGCGATCGCGCAGATGGTGAAGCCGACCGCGACGAACGCGACCACCCACCACCACTCGACGAACAGGAAGAGCAGACAGCCGATCGCGACGGTCGCCGTCCACGCGTAGAAGATCAGCACCGCGTGGAAGTGCGAGTGCCCCATGTCGAGCAGCCGGTGGTGCAGGTGCTTGCGGTCTGCGGAGAACGGGGACTTCCCGGCGCTCAGGCGACGGAACACCGCGAGGCCGAAGTCGAGGATCGGCACGATGAGGATCGCGAACGGCAGCAGGATCGGGATGAAGGCCGGCAGCAGGTCCGTCCGGGTGCGCACCGCGGCCGGGTCGATGTTGCCCGTGATCGAGACGGCGCTCGTGGCCATCAGGAAGCCGACGAGCAGCGCGCCGGCGTCGCCCATGAAGAGCTTCGCCGGGTGCCAGTTCAGGATCAGGAAGCCGAAGCACGCCCCCACGAGGACCGCGGTCAACAGTGACGGCAGGTTGAAGAAGAACTCCGTCTGCACGACCACGCGGTTGATGAAGAACGTGTAGAGGAAGAACACCCCACCGGCGATGATCGCGACCCCGGCGACGAGGCCGTCGAGCCCGTCGATGAAGTTCACGGCGTTCATCACCAGGACGACCGCCAGCACGGTGAAGATCAGGCTCATGTAGGACGATCCGACGCCGAGGGAATTGCCGATCGGGAGCGACACGATCGCGACGCCCTGCCAGGCGAGGATGCCGGCGGCGATGATCTGCCCCGCGAGCTTCGTCATCCAGTCGAGGTCCCAGATGTCGTCGGCGACACCGAGCACCACGATGATCGTCGCCCCCGCCAGCACCGCGAGCACGCGCTGCGGTTCCGCGAAGACGAGCCGGAAGTAGTCCACGCCCGCGATCTCCGGGAAGACGAACCACGCGCAGAGCAGCGAGACGATGATCCCGATGAACATCGCGATCCCGCCGAGCCGCGGGGTCGGCGTCCGGTGCACGTCTCGCTCGCGGACCTTGGGGTACCACTTGTAGCGGATCCCGAGCTTCCAGACGAGCCAGCTCACGAGGAAGCTCACGACCGCCGAGATCAGCCCCGCGAGCAGGTAGTACTTCATGTGACGAGGTCGGCCCCCACGACCCGTTCGATCTCGGAGTCCGGGATGACGCCGTGGCGCACGATCCGCAGACCGTCCCCCGTCGACAGGCCCGTGGCGTCGACGATGGTCGAGCCGGTCGAGGCCTCGAACCCGGCGTGGGGGGCGAGCGATCCACCGTCGAGGTAGACCGCGACGCTGTCGCCGAGCATCGCTTCGGCAGCGTCGATGTCCATGGCCGCGGGGTCGCCCGTGGAGTTCGCGGAGGACACCGCGAGCGGCCCGACCTCTTGCAGGAGCTCGAGCGCGATCCGCGAGTCCGGCATCCGGAGCGCCACGGTCCCCCGCGTCTCGCCGAGGTCCCAGTCGAGGGACGGCTGCGACCGCAGGATGACGGTGAGTCCACCGGGCCAGAACTCGGCGACGAGGTCGCGGACCTGCTGCGGGACCTCGCTCGCGAGCGCGTCGAGCGTCGGCGGCCCGGGGATGAGCACCGGCGGCGGTGACTGCCGGGTGCGTCCCTTCGCGTCGAGGAGGCGCTGGACGGCGGCCTGGTTGAAGGCGTCGGCAGCGAGGCCGTACACGGTGTCGGTGGGGACCACGACGAGTTCGCCCCGGCCGAGTGCTGCGCGCGCGAGCCGCATCCCGGTCAGGAGCCCGTCGGGGTCGTTGCAGTCGTATCGGGATGCCATGACTCGACGATGATAGTGCGACACAATGGTGGACATCGTGAACGAGACGCCTGCGCCCCGACTCCTGTTCCTCTTCGACATGGACGACGTGCTCGTCCGGTACGACTGGAAGACCCGGATGGCGGGTCTCACCGAGCTCACCGGGCACGAGCTCGACGAGCTCCGACGCCGCTGGTGGCGCACCGGCGGTGAGATGCGCGCCGAGGCCGGCCACTTCCCCGACGGCGACGCCTACCTCGCCGCGTTCGAGGCCGCGATGGAGTGCGAGGTGCCCGAGGCCGAATGGGCGCGCATCCGCGGTGCCGCGATGACCGAGCTGCCCGAACGCATCGAGGCCGTCCGCATCGCCAGTGAGCACGGCCGTGTCGCGCTGCTCACGAACAACGGGCCGCTCGCGGGGCGCTGGATCCACCGCTGGGCACCGTCCCTGCCGCCGCTGTTCGGCGAGCACCTGGACACGTCGAGCAACTTCGGTGCGCGCAAGCCCGAGCCCGAGGTGTTCCTCCGGGCCCTCGAGCACCACGGCGCCCGTCCCGAGGACACGTTCTTCGCGGACGACATGCCGGAGAACGTCGAGGGCGCCCGGTCCGTCGGCATCACCGCCGTGCTCGTCGAGCACGACACGGACCTCCGCGACGCGGTCCGCGCCTTCGTCGCGGCCCACGAGGACGCCACCGTCGCGTAGACGCGCTGCGCTTCCTTCCCATCGCGCGTGCGCTGGGAAGTGAGAACGCGCGTGGGGAGTCGGAAGGAACGACCCCCTACGCGCGAAACGACTCCCCACGCGCGAAACGACCCCCTACGCGCGCAACGACCTCCCACACGCGGAACGCGCGCCGCGTAGACGCGCGGCTCGGCGCAGCCAGGAGGCCCGGCTCGGCCCCGGTCAGCGCGTGGCGGTGGTCGTGCGGTCGCGTCCCGTCAGGTCCACGTGCGTCTCCGGGGAACGGAACCCCCGGCGCGCCAGCACCTCGCGCACGGCTGCGCCCTGCGGCTCCGCGTGCTCGATGACGAGCAGCCCACCCGGCACCAGGAGTCGCCACGCGGTCTCGGTGAGGGCGCGGACCGCGTCGAGCCCGTCGGCGCCGCCGTAGAGCGCGAGCGCCGGGTCGTGGTCGCGGACCTCGGGGTCGATCGGGATCGCGTCGTCCGGCACGTACGGCGGGTTCGACACGACGACCGAGACCGAGCCGTCGAGCTCCGGGAACGCGTCGGCCAGGTCGCCCTCGACGAGTCGGACCGTGCCGCCGTACGTCTCGACGTTCCGCCGGGTCCAGGGCAGCGCGTCGGCCGATCGCTCGACGGCGTACACCAGGGCGTTCGGCACCTCGGTGTCCATGGCGATCGCGATGGCGCCGCTGCCCGACCCGAGGTCGACGGCGATCGGCTCGGGCACCGCGGTCGCCCGGAGCGCGTCGATGCCGAACTGCACGACGGACTCGGTCTCCGGCCGGGGCACGAACACCCCGGGGCCGACCGCCAGGGTCAGCGCCCGGAAGTGCGCCTCGCCCGTGATGTGCTGCAGCGGCAGGCGTGTGGCGCGCCGCGCGACCGCCTGGCGGAAGCGCTCGACGTGCTCCCCCGCGATCGCGCCGCCGGTCATCGCGCGGGCCTGCACGGCGCCGCGCGAGGTGTCGGTCGCCCAGGCGAGCAGGAGCTCCGCGTCCACGCGCGGGGTCGGGACCCCGTGCGCGACGAGCGCAGCGGTCGCCTCGTCGAGGAGGCGATCCGCTGCGAACGTGGGGGGCGTGTCGGGGGTGATCCGGGCCTCCAGGGCGGTGTTCCTAGGCGTTCTGGTCGCCGACGGCGGCCAGACGTGCCTCTTCGTCCGCACGGATGGCGGACTCGATGACAGGCTCGAGCGCACCGTTCATGACGCGGTCGAGGTCGTACGCCTTGTACCCGGTGCGGTGGTCCGCGATCCGGTTCTCCGGGAAGTTGTACGTGCGGATGCGCTCCGAACGGTCCATCCCGCGGATCTGCGAACGACGGGCGTCCGACGCCAGGGCGTCCAGTTCCTCCTGCTGCTTGGCCAGGATGCGGGCACGCAGGACACGCATGCCGGCCTCACGGTTCTGCAGCTGGGACTTCTCGTTCTGCATCGCGACCGTGATTCCAGTGGGCAGGTGCGTGATGCGGACCGCGGAGTCCGTCGTGTTCACCGACTGACCGCCGGGACCGGAGGACCGGTACACGTCGATCTTGAGGTCGTTCTGGTTGATCTCGACCTCTTCGGGCTCGTCCACCTCGGGGAAGACCAGCACGCCGGTCGTCGAGGTGTGGATGCGCCCCTGCGACTCGGTCTGCGGGACCCGCTGCACGCGGTGCACGCCGCCCTCGTACTTCAGGTGCGCCCAGACGCCCTGCGCGGGGTCGGAGGAGTTCGACTTGATCGCGACCTGGACGTCCTTGTAGCCGCCGAGGTCGCTCTCGGTGCGCTCGAGGAGTTCGACCTTCCAGCCCTTGGACTCGGCGTAGTGCGAGTACATGCGCAGCAGGTCGGCCGCGAACAGCGCCGATTCCTCGCCGCCCTCGCCGCCCTTGATCTCCATGATGACGTCACGGCCGTCGTCCGGGTCCCGAGGGATCAGCAGACGGCGGAGCCGCTCCTGGCGCTCCGCGAGCTGCTCCTCGAGTTCGGGGACCTCGTCCGCGAACGCCGAGTCCTCACGCGCGAGCTCCCGGGCGGCGGCGAGGTCCTCCCCCGCCGCCGTCCAGGCCTCGTACGCGGACTTGATCTGGTTCAGTTCGGCGAACCGCCGGTTGACCTTCTTCGCCCGGGCCGCATCGGCGTGGAGCGCGGGGTCCGACAGCTGCTGCGTCAGGTCCTCGTGTTCCGCCAGCAGCCCTGCCACCGACTCGAACACCGGTTACTCCTGGTGGCCGTTGTGGTGACCGGTCGCGGGGACCGACTTCTGCACCTGCACCAGGAACTCGACGTTCGACTGCGTCTCCTTGAGGTTCCGCAGCACGATCTCGAGGGCCTGCTGCGGGTCGAGCCCGGCGAGGGCCCGGCGCAGACGCCACGTGATCTTGACCTCGTCGGCGGAGAGCAGCTGCTCCTCGCGACGGGTGCCGGAGGCGTTGACGTCGACGGCCGGGAAGATCCGCTTGTCCGCCAGGTGGCGGTTCAGGCGGAGCTCCATGTTGCCGGTGCCCTTGAACTCCTCGAAGATCACCTCGTCCATCTTCGACCCGGTCTCGACGAGCGCCGTGGCGAGGATGGTCAGCGAGCCACCGTTCTCGATGTTCCGGGCGGCGCCGAAGAAGCGCTTCGCCGGGTACAGCGCTGCGGAGTCGACGCCACCGGAGAGCACGCGGCCCGACGGCGGGGTCGCCAGGTTGTAGGCGCGACCCAGGCGGGTGATCGAGTCGAGCAGCACGACGACGTCGTGGCCGAGCTCCACCAGGCGCTTCGCACGCTCGATGGCGAGCTCGGCGACCGTGGTGTGGTCCTCGGCGGGACGGTCGAAGGTCGAGGCGATGACCTCGCCCTTCACCGTGCGCTGCATGTCGGTGACCTCTTCGGGCCGCTCGTCCACGAGGACGACCATGAGGTGCGCCTCGGGGTTGTTCTTCGAGATCGCGTTCGCGATGGCCTGCAGCACGACGGTCTTGCCGGCCTTGGGCGGCGAGACGATCAGGCCGCGCTGACCCTTGCCGATCGGCGACACCAGGTCGATGATCCGGGTCGACAGCTTCGCCGGCTCGGTCTCGAGGCGCAGGCGCTCGTTCGGGTACAGCGGGGTGAGGTCCTGGAAGTCGACGCGGCTCGCCGCCTCGTCCGCGGACTGGCCGTTGATCGTGTCGATCTTGACCAGCGCGTTGTACTTCTGGCGGCTCTGCTGCTCGTTGTCGCGCGGCTGCTTGATCGCACCGACGACGGCGTCGCCCTTGCGCAGGTGGTACTTCTTCACCTGGCCGAGGGAGACGTAGACGTCGCTCGGGCCCGGGAGGTACCCGGTGGTCCGCACGAAGGCGTAGTTGTCGAGCACGTCGAGGATGCCCGCGACCGGGATCAGGACGTCGTCCTCGGTGATCTCCGGCTCGAAGTCGTCGTTCTGCCCGCCACGGCCGCGCTTGCGGTCGCGCTGGCGACGGCTGCGGCCGCTCTCGGCCTCTTCCTGGTCGCGACGCTGCTGGTCGTCGCGCTGCTGCTGGGCGTGGTTCTGCTGGTTCTGCGCCTGGTTCTGGTGCTGGTTCTGCTGGGCCTGGTTCTGCTGGCCCTGGTTCTGGTTCTGGTTCTGCTTCTGCTGGCCCTGCTTCTGCCGGCCCTGCTTCTGCTCGCCCTGCTCGGCCTGGTCGCCCTGGTCCTGCTTGTCGGCCTGGCGGTTGTTCTGCTGGCGGCCGTTCTGCTGCGCGGCCGGCTCGGCGTCCTGGGACTGCTGCCCCTGCTGCTGGTCGCCGGACTCGGCGTTCTGGCCGCGGCCACGACCGCGTCCACGGCTGCGACGACCACGGCGCGAGCCGCCCTCGTTCTCGCCGTTCTGGTCCTGGTCGTTCTGACCCTGGCCCTGGTCGTTCTGGTCCGTGTCCTGCTGGTCGTCCTGCACGCTCGTCGCGTCGGCGTCCTGCTCGGTGGCCGGGGCCTCCTCGGCGACGGCAGCGGCGGCCTGGTCGGCCTTCGGCTGCTGGCCGCGACGACGACGCTGGCTGCCCGACTGGGCTTCCTGGGCGTCCTTCTCGGCGCGGACCTGGTCGAGGCCGGCGAGGAGGTCCTCGGTGCCGGTCTGGCCGTGGTTGGTGTGCTCAGCGGCCGTGGTCGGCGCCGTGGTCACGGTGCCGCCGGAGCTGGCGCGGCGCGAACGACGGGCACGCGACGGCGCGGCCTCGGTCGTCGGGGCGTCCACGACGTCGGTCGCCTCGGCGCCGGCTTCGTGGTGGGTCAGGGCGGCCGGGGCGAGCTCCTCGGAGACGGCGGCGGCTTCGGCGCCGGTCGCGGACTCGGGCTCCGGCGTCACGGCCGGGGCCGTGGCCGTGGTTTCGGTCGTCTCGGGGCGCTTGTCCTCGATCGCGGCGATGAGGTCGCCCTTGCGGAGCTTCGAGAGCCCCGTGATGCCGAGGGAGGAGGCGATCCGCTGCAGTTCGGGCAGACGGAGCGCGCGCAGGTCGCTGGGGATCTCTGCCGTGGCAGCAGAGTTGTTCACGTTGGTCAAGTTGCTGTGTTCCTTCCGAACCGCAGAGCGCGGAGAGTTTCCACCGACTTCCGGCGCGGTGCGTGGCACTCGGGATGTGCCGACACTGTTGCGACGGCCGCCGTTCAGACGACGGACCGGGAAGCGGTGATCTGAGGGAGATCACACCTGCGAACCGTGGAACACGTGCTGGCTGTCGTTCGTGCTGGGCACGAAGCCGCGCTACGGGTTTCCTCCGTGGTTCACCGGGTGCGGGTTCACTGTAGCACCACCGAGATCGACGGCCAGCATGAGCGGCCGCCAGGTGGATTCGGCGTGTCGTTCGACGAGATCGGCTGCGGTCAGGCGCTGCGCCGGGTCGGACCCGAGCACGAGCAGGCTCGGTCCGGCGCCGGACACGACCGCGGCGAGCCCGTGCTGCCGGAGCAGGCGGATCAGCGCGTCCGTCTCCGGCATCGCGCTCGCCCGGTAGGTCTGGTGCAGCCGGTCCTCGGTCGCAGCGAGCAGGAGTTCCGGGCTCTGGATGAGCGCGGCGACGAGGAGCGCCGACCGGGACACGTTGAACGCGGCATCGGCGTGCGGGACGCTCTCGGGCTGCAGGGAGCGCGCGAGCTTCGTGGACAGGGTCGAGGTCGGCACGAAGACCACCGGCGCGACACCGCGGTGCACCAGGAGCCGCTTGTACGCGGGCCCCTCCGCCGTCATCCAGGCGATGGTGAGCCCGCCGAAGAGCGCCGGCGCGACGTTGTCCGGGTGCCCCTCCATCTCGGTGGCCAGGGTGAGGAGCGTCGAGGCGTCGAGGTCGACGATCCCCTCGAGCAGCCCACGCGCTGCCATCAGCCCGGCGACGATCGCCGCGGCGGAGGAGCCCATCCCGCGACCGTGCGGGATGGCGTTCACCGCCGTCAGCTCGAGGCCGGGCTGCTCGACTCCGGCGTGCTCCAGCCCACGGCGGACGGCACGGACGACGAGGTTCGTGTCGTCCGTCGCGACCTCACCGGCACCGACGCCCTGCACCGTGACGGTCGCGCCCGGCTCGAGGCGCACGCGGACGTCGACCTCGTCGTAGAGGGAGAGCGCGAGCCCCAGCGAGTCGAACCCCGGGCCGAGGTTCGCGGAGGTCGCCGGGACGCGCACACGGACCGCCCGTCCGGCCGGTACAGCGATGCGGGCGGTCGTGCCCGCTTCCGGTCCGGACGAGCGGTCGGGGCTCACCGCGCGCCGGCCAGTCCGAGCACGTCGGCGACCGCGGCGGTGTCCACCGGCACGCTGGTCGGCGTGACGTCGGAGCCGTCCTCGGTGCGGAGCGCCCACTGCGGGTCCTTGAGGCCGTGGCCGGTCACCGTGATGACGACCTTCGCGCCCTTCGGGATCTCGCCGGCGTCCGCACGCTCGAGGAGCCCGGCGACACCGATCGCGGAAGCCGGTTCGACGAACACGCCGACCTCGGCCGAGAGGATGCGGTGCGCGGCGAGGATGCCGGCGTCGGTGATCGCACCGAAGTAGCCGTCCGTCTCCTCACGCGCTTCGAGGGCGAACTTCCACGAGGCCGGGTTGCCGATGCGGATCGCCGAGGCGACGGTCTCCGGGTGCTGGACCACGGCGCCGTTCACGATCGGGGCGGAGCCTGCGGCCTGGAAGCCGAACATGCGCGGCAGCTTCGACGAGCGACCGGCGGCGACGTCCTCGCGGTAGCCGCGGGAGTACGCCGTGTAGTTGCCGGCGTTGCCGACGGGCAGGAAGTGGAAGTCCGGGGCGTCACCGAGGACGTCGACGACCTCGAACGCGGCGGTCTTCTGGCCCTCGATGCGGTCGTTGTTGACCGAGTTGACCAGGTGCACCGGGTAGTTCGCGGCGAGGTCGCGCGCGATGTCCAGGCAGTCGTCGAAGTTGCCCTGGACCTGCAGCAGCTGGGCGTCGTGGGCGACGGCCTGGCTGAGCTTGCCCATCGCGATCTTGCCCTCCGGCACCAGGACGGCGGCGGTGATGCCGGCGTGCGTGGCGTACGCGGCCGCCGAGGCGCTGGTGTTGCCGGTCGAGGCGCAGATCACGGCCTTCGCGCCGTGCTCGACCGCCTTCGAGATCGCCATCGTCATGCCGCGGTCCTTGAAGGAGCCCGTCGGGTTCATGCCCTCGAACTTCACCCAGACCTCGGCGCCGGTGCGCTCGGAGAGACGCCGCGCCGGGATGAGCGGCGTGCCGCCCTCCCCCAGCGTGATGACGGGTGTCGCCTCGGTCACGTCGAGTCGGTCGGCGTACTCGCGCAGGACGCCCTGCCACTGGTGGGCCATCGGGGTTCTCTCTCTGTCGGTGCTGCAGTGCTGGTGGGGACTGGTGGATCGGGAGCGGCTCAGGCGCCGACGACGCGGAGCACGCTGGCGACGTCGGTGACGACGTCCTCTCCGCGGAGGGACACCACGGTGTCGGCGAGGTCCGATTCGCGGGCTTCGTGCGTGCCGATCACCAGGGTGGCGGTGCCGCCGACCCCGTGTGCGCTCGACTGCTCGACGGTCTCGACGCTGACGCCGTGCTTCGCCAGGATGCCCGCGACGGTGGACAGCACGCCGGGGGCGTCCGTCACGTGCAGGGTGATCTGGTAGCTGGTCCGGACCGTGCCGATCGGGAAGACGGGCAGGTCGGACCGGGTCGACTCGGCGATGCCGGGGCCGCCGATCACGTGCCGGCGGGCGGCCGAGACCAGGTCGCCGAGGACCGCGGAGGCCGTCTCGACCCCGCCGGCTCCGGCGCCGTAGAACATCAGGTCGCCGGCCGCTTCGGCTTCGACGAAGACGGCGTTCTTGGCGCCGTGGACGCTGGCGAGCGGGTGCGACTCCGGGACGAGGGCCGGGTAGACGCGGGCGCTCACGCCTTCGCGCCCGTTCTCGTCGGTGAGGCGCTCGCACGTCGCGAGGATCTTCACGACGTAGCCGGCCTTCCGCGCCGCGCGGACCTGCTCGATGGTGACCGAGGTGATGCCCTCACGGTGCACGGCGGCGAGCGGCACCGAGGTGTGGAACGCGATCGAGGCCAGGATCGCCGCCTTCTGCGCGGCGTCGTAGCCCTCGATGTCGGCGGTCGGGTCGGCCTCGGCGTACCCGAGCTCCGTCGCGGTGGCGAGGGCGTCGTCGAACGTGGCGCCTTCGCGGTCCATCAGGTCGAGGATGAAGTTCGTGGTGCCGTTGACGATGCCCATGATCCGCACGATGCGGTCACCGGCGAGGGAGTCGTGCAGCGGCCGGATGATCGGGATCGCCCCGGCGACGGCTGCCTCGTAGTAGAGCTGCGCGCCGACCTGCTCCGCCGCGGCGAAGAGCTCGGGGCCGTGCGTGGCGAGGAGTGCCTTGTTGCCGGTGACGACGTCGGCGCCGGACTGCAGGGCCTGGAGCACGAGGGTGCGCGCCGGCTCGATGCCGCCGATGAGCTCGACGACGATGTCCGCGCCGAGGATCAGCGACGCAGCGTCCGTCGTGAACAGCTCGCGCGGCAGGTCGACGTCCCGCTCGGCGTCGACGTCACGGACGGCGATCCCCACGAGTTCGAGGCCGGCGCCGGCACGCGAGGCCAGCTCGTCACCGTGTTCGAGCAGGAGTCGCGCGACCTGCGAGCCGACCGAGCCGGCTCCGAGCAGCGCGACGCGGACGTTGCGGTATTCGATCATGTGGTGCGTGTCTCCGGGATCTCGGGGGCTCACCGCGCGGCACCGGCAGCGGCCACGGGCGACACCCCGGTGTCGCGGGCGAGGAGGTCGTCGACCGTCTCACCACGGACGAGGATACGTGCTCGGCCGTCGGCGACCGCGACGACCGGCGGACGACCGACGTGGTTGTAGTTGCTCGCGAGGCTCCAGCAGTAGGCACCGGTCGCCGCGACGGCCAGGAGGTCCCCGCGGTGCACGTCCCCGGGCAGGTACTCGTCGTGGACGACGATGTCGCCGCTCTCGCAGTGCTTCCCGACGACCCGGCTCAGGACCGCCGGTGCGTCCGAGGTCCGGGCGAGCCGTGCCGTGTACTCGGCGCCGTACAGCGCCGGGCGGGCGTTGTCGCTCATCCCGCCGTCGACCGAGACGTACGTGCGGGTGGCGCTGCCGCCGTCGGCAGCGCCGTCGGTGTCCGTCGTCTCGAGCGTGACGGGCTTGATCGTGCCGACCCGGTAGAGCGTGATGCCGGCCGGCCCGACGATGTACCGCCCGGGCTCCACCGCGACGTCCGGCACCGGGATGCCGCGCTCGGCGCAGGCGTCGGCGACGATGGTCGCGAGGGCGTCGGCGACGTCTTCGGGTTCGAACGCGGAGTCGGCTTCGGTGTAGTCGATGCCCCAGCCACCGCCGAGGTTGAGTTCCGGCACCGGCCCGGACTGCACGAGCGTGGCGTGCACGTCCATCAGGCGACGCGCGGCTTCACGGAACCCGGACTCGTCGAAGATCTGCGAACCGATGTGCGAGTGCAGCCCGACGAAGGCGAGCGACGGCCGGGACCGGATGGTCTCCGCAGCGTCCACCGCTTCCGTCAGGGGGATGCCGAACTTCTGGTCTTCGCGCGCGGTCGCCAGGTACTCGTGCGTCGAGGCGTGCACCCCGCTGTTGATCCGGATGCGGACGCGCTGCACGACACCGGCCGCCGCTGCGGCGTCGGCGACACGGTCGATCTCTTCGTGGGAGTCGAGGACGATCGTGCCGACCCCGACCTGCACCGCGCGGGCGATCTCGGCGTCGGACTTGTCGTTGCCGTGGAACCCGAGCCGGCCGGGGTCGACGCCGCCGGCCAGGGCGACCGCGAGTTCACCGCCGGTGCAGACGTCGACACGGAGGTCCGCTTCGGCCATCCACGCCGCGACCTGGGTGGTGAGGAACGCCTTGCCGGCGTAGTAGACGTGGGCGTGCGCGCCGATGCGGCCGAACGCTTCGCTGAAGGCGTTGCGCACGCGGACGGCGCGGGACTGCACGTCCCGCTCGTCGACCACGTACAGCGGCGTGCCGAACTGCGCGACGAGGTCGGATGCGGCGACACCGCCGATCGCGAGCGAGCCGTCGTCGGTGCGCGTCGCGGAGGCGGGCCAGATCCGCGCGGTCAGCGCGGAGGCGTCCGTCGGGAACCGCAGCCGCGGCGGGGCAAGTGGGTTCTCGCTCACGGGACCCGATCCTACCGAGCCGGGCCCGGCCTCCCGTCCGGTGTTACGCACGCTGTGGAGAAGTCAGCACGTGCCGACGGTCTGCAGACCGTCCTCGCTGAGGGGCAGCTCGTCGGCGGTGATCCGCACGGTCGCCTTCGCGGCGGTGACGTCGAGCGATCGCACGCGGAGCGCCTCGGGCAGGAACTGCGCGGTGCACACCTGCACCGGGGTGTTCGTGACGCCGGGGATGTCGTCGACCTTGAGGTCCAGCGCCGAGTTCGTGATGCGCACGGTCTTCGGGGTGATCGTGATGCCCTTGCCCGCGGACTGCGCGGCGACGGTGCCACGGGCCTGGTACGAGATGTCGTAGCCGAGCACGGCCGTCGTCCCGGAGAGCTGCACGCCACCGTCCACGAGCGACAGGCGGTCGAACAGCGGGCTGTACTTCGCGAGGTCCTTCACGCTCGACGCCGCCAGGGTCACCGTGCCGTCCACGTCGTGCACGTTCCCCTTGCCGTCGATCGGGACGTCGTGCGCGGTGACGTCGGCGGCGAGCGGGATGCCGTCCACCGTCAGCTTCGTCGACGAGATCGCCACGTCGTCGAGGGTGCCGCTGATGAGCTGCGGGATGATCACGCCCTCGGCGTGGGCGTCCACGGTGCCGGTCGTGCCGTCGGGCAGCGACTGCTCGACCTGCTGCGCGATCATCCGGTCGACGACGCCGCGGAGCACGAACTCGGCGATGACGACGAGCACGGCGAGCAGCACCACGATGCCGATGACGACGATCGCTGCGGTGCGGCCGCGGCGGCGCTTGCGTGGGGCGGCGGGTGCGGTGGACATGCGTCCCACCTTGCCAGCGTCCCCCGGGATGCGGCCTGGAGGCGCGGTGCGGGCCCGGCGCGGCGGGCGCGGCGGGTGCCGCGGTGCGGGCGGGGCGGTGCCGGCGCCGCGGTGCGGGCGCGGTGCGGCGGGCCGCGGTGCGCCCGCCGCGGTGCGGGCCGGCGCCGCACAACCAAAACCACTCCGCACCACGGACTTCCGTGGTGCGGAGTGGTTTCGGTTACGCGAAGCTCGGCCGCCGGCGCGGCCGGCTCGGCCGGCGGCGCGGCCGGCGCGGCCCCGGCGCGGGCGGCGCGGCACGCGCGACCGGCGCGCGGCGCTACATGCGCTCGGGCGCGCTCACCCCGAGCAGCCCGAGGCCGTTCCGCACGACCTGGCCGGTGGCGTCGTTCAGCCACAGGCGCGTGCGGTGCAGGTCGGTCACGGTCTCGTCGCCGAGCGGGGTCACCCGGCAGGCGTCGTACCAGCGGTGGTACAGGCCCGCGAGCTGCTCGATGTAGCGCGCGATGCGGTGCGGCTCGCGGAGTTCGGCGGCCTGCCGGACTACGCGCGGGTACTCCGCCAGGGCCCCGAGCAGCGCGCCCTCGGTGTCGTGGGTGAGCAGCGACGCGTCGAACGCCGAGCGGTCCACACCCGAGGCCGCGGCGTTCCGCGCGACCGACTGCGTGCGGGCGTGGGCGTACTGGACGTAGAACACCGGGTTGTCGTTGGTGCGCTTGGTCAGCAGGTCGAGGTCGATGTCGATCGCGGTGTCGCTGGCGAACCGGACGAGCGAGTAGCGGCCCGCGTCGACACCCACGGCGTCGACGAGGTCCTCCATCGTGACGATCGTGCCCGCACGCTTCGACATGCGCATCGGCTCGCCGTCCTTGAGCAGGTTGACCATCTGGCCGATCAGGATCTCGAGGTTCTTGCCCGGCTCGTCCCCGAACGCGGCGCACATCGCCATCATCCGGCCGACGTAGCCGTGGTGGTCGGCACCGAGCATGATCAGGTTCCGCTCGAACCCGCGCTCGCGCTTGTCGAGGTAGTACGCCAGGTCGCCGGCGATGTACGCGGGCTCCCCGTCGGACTTGATGACGACGCGGTCCCGGTCGTCACCGAACTCGGTCGTGCGGAGCCACTGCGCACCCTCGGCCTCGTACATGTGCCCGTTGGCGCGGAGCCGCTCGATGGCGCGCTCGACGGCCTTCGACTCGTGCAGCGCGTTCTCGTGGAAGTAGACGTCGAAGTCGACGCCGAACTCGTGCAGCGACTGCTTGATGTCGGCGAACATGAAGTCGACGCCCTCGCGCCGGAACAGCTCCTGCGCCTCGTCGCGGGGCAGGTCGCGCACGTCCCCGTCGAAGGTCGACAGCACCCGGGCCGCGATCTCGGCGATGTACGCGCCGCCGTAGCCGTCCTCCGGCGTGGGCTCCCCCAGCGCGGAGGCGACGAGCGACCGGGCGAACCGGTCGATCTGGCTGCCGTGGTCGTTGAAGTAGTACTCCCGCGTGACGAGGCCACCCTGCGCCTGGAACACGCGGGCGAGGCTGTCGCCCACCGCGGCCCAGCGGACGCCGCCCATGTGGATCGGGCCGGTCGGGTTCGCGGACACGAACTCGAGGTCGATGCGCACGCCGTCGTAGAGGTCGCCGTGCCCGAAGGTCTCGCCGTTCTCCACGATGGTGCGGGCGATCTCGCCGGCAGCAGCCGCCTCGAGCGTGATGTTGATGAAGCCGGGGCCGGCGACGTCGACGGTGTCCACGCCGTCGAGCTCGGTCAGCTCGCCGGCGATCTCCGTCGCGAGTTCGCGTGGGTTGGTCCCGAGGCGCTTCGCGAGCTGCATGGCGGCGTTCGAGGCCCAGTCCCCGTGTGCCCGGTTCTTCGGGCGTTCGAGGGCGACGTGCGACTCCTCGACGGTCACGGTGTCGGACGCGCCTCGGCGCTCGACGATCCCGGTCAGGATCGACAGGTACGCGGCGGAGAGTTCGGCAGGAGTCACGGCGGACGAGTCTACCGGGCGTGGCGCCGACACCCGTTGCACACGCGACGGCACCCGTTGCACACGCGACGGCACCCTTCGCTCACACGGACGCATGCAGCATCATGGCCGCATGACCTCCCGACGATCGGTCCGGGCGATCAGCGTCGCCGCGCTCGCCGTCCCCGCCGCCCTCGTGCTCGCCGCCTGCTCCGGTGGCGACGCCGACGGCACCGCCACACGCTCCGCCGGCGCGACGCCGAGCGCCTCCGCCACCGCGGCGCCGATCGGCAAGCGCGTCACCCAGACGTGCGCAGAACTCCTCCCCGACACCGCCTTCGCCGTCTACGGCCAGCAGTTCGAACTCGACGCCTCGGCCGAGCCCGCGAAGGGCTCCGCCGCCGCCCGGATCGCCCAGCAGCGCGGCCGGGTCTGCGTCTTCGACGAGGTCGCCGACAGCTCTGTCACGATCACCGTCGCGGTCGCCGACCTGCCTGAGAAGTCACTTACGAACCTCAAGGACGCCCTGTACGAGCGGGGTGGTTCGGTGCCGACCTACACGGTGGAGGGCTACTTCTCCCTCACCGACGACGTCGGCCGCGCCGATGCCTTCGCGGACCCGTACTGGATCACGACCTCCTCCACCCTGTTCACCGAACCCGGCTCGGCACAGCCGGTCGTCGACGCGGTGCGGCAGGTGCTCGCGCCGAACGCGTCCGCGACACCGGGGGCGTCCGTCTCGCCGTCCGCGACGCCCACGCCGACCCCCACCGCGACTCCGGCCGGCTGACGCGAGCGACACCGTGCAGCGTCACCGCCCACCCGACGGGAGGCGCGGTGCGGGCCCGCACCGCGCCTCCAGTCCGACCGTGACCGGACCACGGCCCCACGAGGGAACCGGTGGTCCTGGGGGGCGGCTGGGACCTGCTACGGTTGTTCCCACCCCGGGCCCCCATAGCTCAGGGGATAGAGCACTGCCCTCCGGAGGCAGGGGCGGAGGTTCGAATCCTCCTGGGGGCACTGTCACATTTCCGCGGAAGCTGTGGTCTTCGCTTCGCTCAGTCCGCAGCCCGCGATGTCGCGGCAGGCCGCGACTGATCCCCCGTGGTTCGTTCCGACAAGCGCGCTGCGGCCCGTGGTTCGTTCCGACAGGCGCGCGGCGGGTCCGTGTTCGTTCCGACAAGCGCGCTGCGGTCCGTGGTTCGTTCCGGCAGGTGCGGCGGGTCCGTCGGTAGGTTCGGGGGATGACGATGACGTTTCCGCTGCCGACCACCGTTCCGCTCCGCGGGGGCACCACGCTCGGGTGGGGCGTGATCGGCCCCGGCGAGATCGCGAACGACTTCACCGCCACGCTGCACGCCAACTCCGGCCAGCGCGTCGTCGCCGTCGGCTCCCGCTCCCCCGAGCGCGCCGCCGCCTTCGCCGCACGCCACGGCGTCCCCACCGCGCACGACTCGTACGAGGCCCTCGTCGCGGACCCCACCGTCGACGTCGTCTACGTCGCCTCGCCGCACCCGCAGCACCTCGAGCACGCGCTCCTCGCGATCGCCGCCGGCAAGCACGTGCTCGTCGAGAAGCCGATGACCACCTCCGAGGCCGACACGCGACGCCTCGCGAGCGCCGCGCGCGACGCCGGCGTGTTCGCGATGGAGGCGATGTGGACCCGGTACCTCCCGGGGACCACCGTGATCGCGCAGCTCCTCGCCGACGGGGAGCTCGGCGACGTGCGTCTGGCGATGGTCGACGTCGGCTGGCCGCACGAGCCGGACCCGAACGACCGCATGTTCGACCGGGCGCAGGGCGGCGGTGCCCTGCTCGATGCGGGTGTCTACGCGCACTGGTTCGCACGGTTCGCCACCGGCGCCCCGGTGACCAGCAGCACGACGGGCGTGGTCTCGGACGGTGGGGTGGACCTCCAGTCCGTCACCGTGTCGACGGCCACCGGCGGCGCGCAGTCCGTGGCGACCACGTCGATGACCGCGTGGACGCCGGGCCTGGCGACGATCGCCGGCAGCCGGGCGACGGTGCGGTACACGGACCACTTCGTGTTCCCGGCCTCGTTCGCGCTGCACCACGGGGCGGACGCGGACCGCTGGTCGGAGCCGAGCGGGCTGCGTGGACGGCAGGGACTCGTGTGGCAGGCGGTCGCGCTCGCGGACTACGTCGCCGAGGGACGGACGGAGTCGCCGCTGCACGGACTGGACGAGTCGATCGGCCTCGCGGCGTCGCTGGACGCGGCGCGGGCTGCTGTTTCCGAACAGGACACCTCGGCCCCCTAGGATCACGGGCCGGTCGACCTGCACACGACCGGGAAGAGGACTCGATGACGCTCGCCACCGGGAACCCGCAGACCGAGCTGGCACGCGGCACGCTCGCACCGCCGGCGCGCACGCTGCTCGACGTCCTCCGGGCGACCGCGGATGCGCACCCGACCGCGCTCGCGCTCGAGGACCCCGACGGCGCGATCGACTACCGGACGCTGCTGCGGCTCGTGCAGGAGCGCGCCGACGACCTCGCCCGGCGGGGTGTGCGACGCGGCGACCGCGTGGGGATCCGGATCCCGTCCGGCGGGCGCGACCTGTACCTGTCCGTCCTCGCGGTCCTGGCGGCCGGCGCGGCGTACGTGCCCGTCGACGCGGACGACCCGGAGGAGCGCGCGACGCTCGTCTTCGGGGAGGCCGGGGTCGTCGGCGTGATCGGCGCCGGCGGCGTGCTGCACGGGGACGCCGCCGACGGGGTGCCCGGCGTGCCCGCTCCGGTCGTCGACCCCGCGGCGATCGCCGACGGACCGGACGTGGCCGACGACGCATGGGTGATCTTCACCTCCGGCTCGACGGGCGTGCCCAAGGGCGTCGCGGTGACGCACCGTTCCGCTGCGGCGTTCGTCGACGCCGAGGCGCGGATGTTCCTGCAGCGGGCGCCGATCGGCCCGGGTGACCGGGTGCTCGCCGGGCTCAGCGTCGCGTTCGACGCGTCCTGTGAGGAGATGTGGCTCGCGTGGGGGCACGGCGCGTGTCTGGTGCCGGCTCCGCGCTCCCTGGTGCGGACGGGCGTGGACCTCGGGCCGTGGCTGATCGTGCACGGCATCACGGTGGTGTCGACGGTCCCGACGCTCGCGGCGCTGTGGCCGGACGACGCGCTGGAGCAGGTCCGGCTGGTGGTCTTCGGTGGTGAGGCGTGTCCGCCCGAGCTCGCGGCCCGGATCGCGAGTCGGGACCGGGAGGTCTGGAACACGTACGGGCCGACGGAGGCGACGGTCGTGGCGTGCGGTTCGCTGCTGGACTGCAGCGTGCCGATCCGGATCGGGCTGCCGCTGGACGGCTGGGACCTCGCGGTGGTCGACGCCGCGGGTGCGCGGGTGGCGCCGGGTGCGGTCGGGGAGCTCGTCATCGGCGGGGTGGGGCTCGGGCGGTACCTCGACCCGGCGAAGGACGCGGAGAAGTACGCCCCCTTCCCGGAGCTCGGGTGGGAGCGGGCATACCGGAGTGGTGACCTGGTGCGGTACGACCCGGAGGGGCTGGTGTTCCAGGGTCGGGCGGACGACCAGGTGAAGCTCGGTGGGCGGCGGATCGAGCTGGGGGAGATCGACGCGGCGCTCCAGGCGCTCGACGACGTCGCCGGTGGGGCTGCCGTGGTGCAGCGGACGCCGGCGGGGAATCAGGTGCTCGTCGGGTACGTCGCTCCCGTCGCGGGTGCGGTCGTGGACGCGGCGGCGGCCAACGCCCGGCTGCGGGAGGAGCTGCCGGCGGCGCTGGTGCCGCTCCTCGTGGTGGTGGACACCCTGCCGACGCGGACGTCGGGCAAGGTGGACCGGGCGGCGCTCCCGTGGCCGCTGGGTGCAGCGGGTGGAGGGGACGAGTTCTCGCTCCCTCCCACCGTCGCGTGGATCGCCGAACGGTGGGCCGCGATCCTCGGCATCCCCCCGACGAGCGTCGACGACGACTTCTTCGCGCACGGTGGCGGCTCCCTGACGGCGGCGCAGCTCGTCTCGGCGATCCGCGAGCGCTACCCCACCACGACGGTGGCGGACGTCTACGACCACCCGCGCATCGGGGCGCTCGCGGACGCGCTGGACGCGTCGGGCCCGGTCGCCGCCGCGCACCGTGACGTCCGGCCGACCCCGCCGGCGACGGGGATCGCGCTGACGCTCCTCGGGCTGCCGGTCCAGGTGCTCCGCGGCCTCCGGGTCCTGACGTGGACGGCCCTCGTGGCAGCGGTCCTGCACGCGACCACCCTGCCGTTCCTCCCGGTGCTGCCGTGGCCGGTCCTCGTCGCCGCGGTGCTGGTCTTCGTGACGCCCGTGGGCAAGATGGCCGTCACGGTGGCGCTCGCCCGCCTGGTGCTCCTCGGCGTCCGGCCGGGCGACCACCCGCGGGGCGGTTCGGTGCACGTGCGGGTGTGGCTCGCGGAACGGATCGCCGAGGCGGTCGACGGGCCCTCCACCGCGGGTGCCCCGTGGATCAGCTACTACGCCAGGGCGCTCGGGGCGCGGATCGGCCGGGACGTCGACCTGCACACGCTGCCGCCGGTCACCGGGATGCTGACGATCGGCCGGCGCGCGTCGATCGAGCCCGAGGTGGACCTCGCCGGGCACTGGGTGGACGGAGACGTGTTCCGGCTCGGCCGCGTCGTCGTCGGGTCGGACGCGGTGGTGCACAGCCGCACGACGGTCATGCCCGGGGCGGTCGTCGGCGCGGGTGCCGAGGTCGAGGCGGGCTCCGCCGTCCAGGGCCGGGTCCCGGTGGGCGAGCGCTGGGCTGGTTCGCCGGCGGAACGCGTCGGGTCGGCCAGGCACGGCCGGGAGGCTCGCCCCGCGTCACGTCGACGCTGGCTCGCCGCGTACGGGGCCGGGTCCGTCGCCGTGGCCGGGTTGCCCGTGACCGGTGTCGCGGTCGGACTCCTCGTGACCGCTGCGCTGGTCGGGCGGGCGCCGACGCTCGGCGCCGCGGTGCTGCACGCGCTGGCACTCGTCCCGCTCGCGACCGTCGTCGCCGGGATCGTCTACGCGGGGCTCGTCGTCGCCGCGGTCCGGCTGCTCGGGATCGGGCTGCACGAGGGACGGCACCCGGTGCGTTCCCGGATCGGCTGGCAGGCGTGGTGCACCGAACGGGTGCTCGACGCCGCGCGCACACTGCTCTTCCCGCTCTACGCGAGCCTCGTCACCCCGGTGTGGCTCCGGCTCCTCGGGGCACGGGTCGGGCGGAACACCGAGATCTCGACGGTGCTGCTGCTGCCGTCCCTGACGCAGATCGCGTCCGGTGCGTTCCTCGCCGACGACACGATGGTCGCCACGTACGAACTCGGCGGCGGCCGCATCACGATCGGCCGGTCCAAGGTGGGTCGCCGTGCGTTCCTCGGGAACAGCGGGATGACCGGCGCCGGGCGGAGCGTCCCGCGTGAGGCGCTCGTCGCGGTGCTCTCCGCCGTCCCGAAGAAGGCCAAGCGCGGCTCGTCGTGGCTCGGCTCTCCCCCGGTGCGGCTCCGACGCGCGGCGACGTCCTTCGACGAGGAGCGCACGTTCCGTCCTCCGCGGCGGCTCCGGGTGGCGCGCGGCTGCTGGGAGGTCCTCCGCGTGGTCGCGCCGATGGTGTCCGGGGCGATCGCCCTCGGGGTCGGCGGCACGCTCCTGGCGCTCTGGTCGGCGGTCGGCATCGGGTGGACGGTGCTCCTCGCCGCGGTCGTCCTCGTCGTCGCCGGCGCCGTGGCCGCCGCCGTGTCGACGATCGCGAAGTGGGTGTTCGTCGGTCGGATCCGCGCACGGGAGCACCCGCTGTGGTCCTCGTTCGTCTGGCGCAACGAGGTGCAGGACACGTTCGTGGAGACCGTCGCGCGTCCGTGGTTCGCGGAGCAGGCCATCGGCACGCCGGCGCTCGCCGCCTGGTTGCGGAGCCTCGGCGCGACGATCGGCCGCGGCGTCTGGTGCGAGACGTACTGGCTGCCAGAGGCCGACCTGGTCACGATCGGCGACGGCGCCACCATCGCACGCGGCACGGTCGTGCAGACGCACCTGTTCCACGACCGGGTGATGCAGCTCGACGAGGTCCGGCTGGATGCCGGCGGCACCCTCGGACCGCACAGCGTGATCCTGCCGGCCGCCGGGATCGGCCCGGGGGCGACGATCGCACCCGCGTCGCTCGTGATGCGCGGCGAGCAGGTCCCGGGCGGCACGTCCTGGGCGGGCAACCCGATCGCACCGTGGGAGAGCGCACCCTGGACAGCCAGGGCCGCGTCCACGGACCCGACCGCCGGCGTCGTGGCAGACTGACCGGCACCGTGAAGCCGACGAACACAGCCGCCGACCCGTACACCCCGCACAGCGGCGACCGACGCTGGAGCGCCACGCACTACGACCTCCGGCTCGACTACCGCGTCGCCACGAACCGCCTCGACGGCACCGCGACGATCACCGCGACCGCGCTCGAACCGCTCGACCGTGTGGTCCTCGACCTGCACGGGCTGACGGTCGACCGGGCCGACGTCGACGGGCAGCGGGCGAAGAAGACGTCGACCGCGGTGCACAAGCTGACGGTCACCCCGGCGGAACCGATCGCCGCCGGTGCCGAGTTCACGCTGCACGTCCGGTACCGCGGGACCCCGCACCCACTCCGCAGCCCGTGGGGGCAGATCGGCTGGGAGGAACTCACCGACGGCGTCATCGTCGCCGCGCAGCCCACGGGAGCGCCGTCGTGGTTCCCGTGCAACGACCGTCCGGACGACAAGGCCACGTACCGCATGGAGGTCACGTGCGAGTCCGGGTACGACGTGCTGGCGAACGGAGAGCTCCTCGGCCAAGAGCGCGCCGGCCGCGGCACCCGGTGGACCTACGCCACGACCGACCCGATGGCGACGTACCTGGCGACGGTGCAGATCGGCCGCTACCGCACCCACACGCTCCGTGGCGCGCCGGTCCCGGTGACGATCCACCACCCCGCCGACCTGACCGCCGCCGTGAAGACGGACTTCGGGCAGGTGCCGGAGATGCTCGCGCTGTACGCCGACCGGTTCGGCCCGTACCCGTTCCACGCCTACGGCGTCGTGGTGACCGACGACGAACTCGAGATCCCGCTCGAGGCGCACGGCCTCGCGGTCTTCGGCCGGAACCACGTCGACGGCGAGCACGGCACCGACCGGCTCATCGCCCACGAGCTCGCGCACCAGTGGTTCGGCAACTCGGTCACGCTCGGCCGCTGGCGGGACATCTGGCTGCACGAGGGGTTCGCCTGCTACGCCGAGTGGCTCTGGTCGGAGCACAGTGGCGGCGACACCGCGGACGTGCTCGCGGCCGAGCACCGTCAGGCGCTGCTCGACCACCCGTCGGACCTGGTGGTCGGTGACCCCGGCGCGAAGGACATGTTCGACGACCGCGTGTACAAGCGCGGTGCCCTCGCCCTGCACGCACTCCGCCGGACGGTCGGCGACCCGGCGTTCTCCGAGGGGCTCAGGACGATCACCGAACGGCACCGGCACGGCACGGTCACCCCGTCCGACGTCGTCGACGCCTTCGCCACCACGTCGGGCCGGAGCACGGCCGCCATCCAGACGGTCATCGGCCCCTGGATCGACGAGTCCGGGGTCCCGGAACTCCCCTAGCGCCGGTCCCCCGGGCGCGCGTCCTCGACGTCGATCGGGACGCCGCCCGCGGCCACCGCGAGGACCAGGTCGTCGTCGAGCCAGTGCACCTGCACGGGGTGTCGCACGCCGTCGAGTGCTGCCGTGCCCGCGGCGAGGTCCGCGTCGAGGTCCACGTCGACGGTCGCCGGGTCGACGCGGAGCCCGCGGCCGTCCCGCTTCAGCACCGCTTCCTTGGCGGACCAGCAGGCGGTGCGGGCGCGCTGGTCGTCCCCGTACCGCACGCGCTCCCCGGGCGTGGACGCGTCGAGGGGTGCCGCGGCGACCCGGGTGACGCGCTCGACGTCGACGCCGAGCGGAGCCGGTCCCACCGCGAGGGCGAGTGCGCCGTCGGTGCGGGACAGGCTCACGCCCACGGGGCGGCCGTCCGCGGTCGCCCAGGGGCGCCCGTGGTCGGTGCCGCGGCAGTGCGGGCACCGGCGGCCGAGTGCGGTGGACGCGGGATCCGCTCCGGTGACCTCCGCGACGAAGGCGAGCAGGGCCTCCCGGTCGGTCTGTCGGGTCGCGCCCGGCGTGCACACGCGCACCGACACGGCCTGGAGGCTCGACTCACCCACGCAGGCACCCTACTGTCGCCGGGGCAAACTGTCGTCGGCACGCCCCGGACGCAACGAGACGCCGCCGGGACCGGCGGTGTCTCGTGTGGTGAGCGGCATGCTCGAGCGTGGGTCGTGCTCAGGCGTGCGTCGTGCTCAGGCGTGCGTGGTGCTCAGGCGTGCGTCAGCGCGATCAGTGCCACGTTCATCGTCGAGTAGAGACCCTCGGACCGGGTCGCCTGGCGCACGCGGCCGCGCAGGACCTCGTAGCGGCCGTTGTGCTCGCGCACGAAACCGATCACTCCGCTGGCGGGTGTTGACACCCGGTGGAAGCCGTCCTCGAGCGGGACGACCTCCGTGTTCATCGTTCGTTCCATTGCCGACCCCTTTCGTCGTCGAAACGGTCTGCTGCGGATACTACCCCGATCGGGGGACAGGAACCGGCTCCGGTGAACTCTCTCCACAGGTGCTGGACGTCCCGGGCCAAGCGATGCGGTCCCTGGATAGACTCCGGGCGACGGCGCGCTCCCGCAGCAGTCCGGGCTTCGCGGCCCTCGGGGGCGGCGCTGCCGAACGGACGGAGAACGGATGCGAACGGTCCAGAGTGGATCGCACACCAGGCGGCCCGACGCTGGCAGGGGGACGTCCGGACGCTGGGGCGCACGGCTCGCAGCAGCGGTGATCGCGGCGCTCCTGGTGCTCGCTCCGGCCACGGCTGCCCGGGCCACCGCGCCCGTGCAGCTCGACGGTGCCTACGTCCTCGACGACGCCGACGCCCTGAGCGCCTCGCAGCAGACCGCGGTGGAGAAGGCCGTCCGCGACCTCGCGGACAAGACGGACACGCAGCTCTACGTCGTCTACGTGCCGGAGTTCACCGACCCGAGCGACCACGCCGCGTGGGGCGACGAGACGATGTCGCTCAACCAGATCGACTCGAACGGCATCCTGCTCTCGATCGCGACGGACGCCCGCACCTACGACATCCAGCAGACCAACGAGACCGCGATCACCTCCTCGGACGTGCAGAACGCGGTCAACGACGACCTCGTGCCGAAGCTGCGCGACAGCGACTGGGCCGGTGCCGCCACCGCCTTCGCCGACGGGCTCTCCGCCTCGCAGGACCCGCCGAACCTGACGTGGCTGTGGATCCTGCTGCTCGTCGTCGTCATCGCGGTCGTCGTGATCGTCCTCGTCATCCGCACCCGGAACAAGCGCAGGACCGCCGCGGCGACGAAGGCGCAGGAAGCCTCCCTCGCCGACCTCGAACGCACGGCCGGGGCCGCCCTCGTCACCATCGACGACGAACTCCGCACCGCCGAACAGGAAGTCGGCTTCGCCACGGCCCAGTTCGGCGCCGACGCTGCGAAGCCCTTCGCCGACGCCGTCGCCACGGCCAAGCAGAACGTGCGGAAGGCCTTCACCTTCCAGCAGCAGCTCGACGACGAGATCCCGGACTCCCCGCAGCAGCGCGCCGACTGGTCCAACCAGATCATCGCCATCTGCGAGCAGGCGCACGCGGCGATCGCCGAGCAGACGGAGTCCTTCGACCAGCTCCGCGCTCTCGAAGACGGCGTCGACGAAGCCGCGGTCGCCCTCGCCGAAGCCGTCCGGGCCGCACCGCCGACGCTCGACCAGGCGGCCGCCGCGCTCGAACGCATCCGCGGCTCGTACACCGGGCGGACCCTCGCGACCGTGTCGGACAGCGTCGACCAGGCGCGTGAAGTCCTCGCCTACGCCACCGAACGCTCCGCAGCGGCCGATGCCGCGATCGCCAACGGCGACAAGGGCGAAGCGGTCGTCGCCGTCCGCGACGGCCAGCACGCCCTCGCCCAGGTGCAGCAGCTGACCGGCTCGGCCGTCGGCGCCGCGGGGACCTTCCAGGAAGCCTCGGCACGGGTGGACGCCATGCGCCTCGACATCGAAGGTGACGTCGCCGCCGCCCGGACCCTGCGCACCGGTGGCCCGGACCTCGCCGCGGCGGTCACCACCGCGGAGACGGTGCTCCGGGAACGCCTCGACCCGAAGGACCCGATCGCCGCGGTCGACGCCCTCACGAAGGCGAACACCGCGATCGACGCCGCACTCGCCACGGCCCGCACCGCCGACGAGCAGAACCAGCGTGCGCTGCAGGCCCTCGACGCCGCCCTCCGCGACGCCCGGACCCGCATCAGCCAGGCGCGGGAGTTCATCTCGATGCGCCGCGGCGCAGTCGGGCCGACCGCCCGGACACGCCTCTCCGAAGCCGAACGCGCCCTCGACGACGCCGTCAAGCTCGCCACGACCGATCCGCTCCGGGCCCTGCAGGCAGCGCGTGCCGCCGAGCAGTACGCCGCGGCCGCGATGGACGAAGCGGGCAACGACATGGGCGGCTGGCCCGGTGCCGGGGGCGGCGGGAACGGTGCGCAGCTCGGCGGCCTCGTGACCGGCATCGTCCTCGGCGGGCTCCTCGGCGGACGCGGCGGCAGCTTCGGCGGCGGCTCGTTCGGCGGCGGTGGCTTCGGCGGTGGGGGTGGCGGCTTCGGCGGTGGCGGTGGCGGTGGCGGCGGAGGCGGCGGCGGCTTCTCGGGCGGTGGTCGCTTCTGACCGTGCACCGCTGACGTACCAACCCGATGGACAACCACCCCAGAAAGGGAACAGCAATGGCAAAGCAGACGATCTTCGGTCGCATCTCCTCGCTCGTCCGGGCGAACATCAACCAGATCATCGACGACGCCGAGGACCCGCAGAAGATGCTGGACCAGCTCGTGCGTGACTACACGAACAACATCGCCGACGCGAAGAGCGCCATCGCGCAGACCATCGGCAACCTCCGCCTCCTCGAGCAGGACAACGAGGAAGACGTCCGCGCCGCGCAGGAGTGGGGGCAGAAGGCCGCGAACGCCTCGACCGCCGCCGACAAGTACCGCGCCGAAGGCAAGCCCGCCGACGCCGACAAGTTCGACAACCTCGCCAAGATCGCGATCGGCAAGCAGATCGCCGCCGAGCAGGAAGTCAAGGACAACGCGACCCCGCTCGCCACCCAGAACGAGCAGGTCGAGAAGCTCAAGCAGGGCCTGGCGGGCATGGAGCAGAAGCTCGAAGAGCTGAAGTCCAAGCGCAACACCCTCGTCGCGCGTGCCAAGACCGCCGAAGCGCAGTCGAAGGTCAACGACGCGATCGGCAACATCGACATCACCGACCCGACGAGCGACCTCGCGCGCTTCGAGGAGAAGGTCCGTCGCGAAGAAGCGAAGGTCATCGGCCAGCAGGAACTGCAGTCGTCGAGCCTCGACGCGCAGTTCGAGTCGCTCGAGGACGTCGGCCGTGACGCCGAGGTCGAAGCACGGCTCGCGGCACTGAAGTCCGGCGGATCCTCGTCGCTCTGACGTCCTGACCCGTCGCGCACGGACGACGCCGGGCCCGGCCTGACAGGATGAGGACATGCAGTTCCTCGTCGTCGGTCAGTGGCAGGGTTCGGCGTCGTCGCGCGCGATGCGCCTCGGCGACGGCGCCGCCGCGATAGCAGCCGACCTCCCCCGCGCCGCCACCACCGTCATCGACGTCCCGACCGGTGCGGGCGACCGCCTCGAGACGGCCGTCGCCCGGTACACCTCGGTGCTCCAGGTCGCCGAGCGCGTCGCAGAAGAGGTCTCGATCGCCTCCGAGCCCGTGCTCGTCATCGGAGGCGACGGCGCGAGTGCCCTCGGCGGGAGCGTCGCCCTCGAACCCGGGACCGCCTTCGTCCGCATCTCCGGTTCCAGTGGGTACCGCCCGCTGAACCGCGCGCAGCCGATCGCCGCCGAGACCGCAGCGCTGCGGATCCTGGTGGACCGGCCGTCCGAGCTGTTCCCCGGGCTGCCGACCCTGGCCTCCCCCTCGGTGGTACTCGCCGGCACCCGTGGCGTCGAGGACTCCGAGACCAACGCCGTGGAGCGCGCGGGCATCCGACACCTCGACGTCGACGCCGCCACCCCCGACGCGATCGCCGCAGCCGTCGACGCCACCGGAGCCGACTCCGTCTACGTCCACGTCGACCTCGACGTCCTCGACCCGTCCGAGGTGGACGGGCTCCTCGAACCCGTCCCGTTCGGACTCGACGGGGCCGCGCTCGTCGAACGCATCCAGGCAGCCACCCGTGGTCGCCGCCTGGTCGGGGCGGCGCTGACCGGCTTCGCCCCCGTCGACCCGGACCGCGCGGTCGACGACATGGGCGTGATCCTCCGCGCGGTGGGCGCACTCACGGCGGCCGCACGCGTCGGCTGACGCCGTCCATGCCCTTCCGCGTACGCTCGGCTCCATGACGGACTACGACCTCATCGTGATCGGCGCCGGCGCTGTCGGCGAGAACGTGGCGGACTACGCCAAGAAGCGCGGCCTCAGCGTCGCGATCGTGGAGGCCGAGCTCGTCGGCGGCGAGTGCTCCTACTGGGCGTGCATGCCCTCCAAGGCGTTGCTCCGCAGCGGACACGCCCTCGCCGCGGCGAAGCGGCTCGACGGCGCGAAGCAGGCCGTCACCGGCGACCTCGACGCCGCACGGGTCCTCGCCCGCCGCAACTCCTTCACCTCGGACTGGAAGGACGACGGCCAGGTGTCCTGGCTCGACTCCGCGAACATCGACCTGATCCGTGGACACGCCCGCATCACCGGCGAGAAGACCATCGAGGTCGACGGCACCACCTACACCGCCGCCGCCGCGATCGCCCTGGTCACCGGCTCCCTCCACATCCTCCCCGACGTGCCGGGCCTCGCCGACGCGAAGCCCTGGGGCACGCGTGAGGCCACCAGTGCGCAGCACGTCCCGGAGAGCCTCCTCGTCATCGGCGGCGGCGTGTCCGGCTCCGAGCTCGCGACCGCGTGGGCCTCGCTCGGGTCGAAGGTCACCCTCGTCGCACGACACGGACTCCTCGGCGGGATGGAACCCTTCGCCGGGGAACTCGTCGCCGACGCGATGCGCGAATCCGGCATCGACGTCCGCACCGGCGTGAACCCGACCCGCGTGGACCGGGACGAGCACGGACTCGTCACCACGACCCTCGACGACGGCACCACGGTGATCACCAGCGAGGTCCTCGCCGCGACCGGCCGCTCCGCGCACACCCGCGACCTCGGCCTCGAGTCCGTCGGCCTGACCGCCGGGGACTGGCTCGACGTCGACGACACGATGCTCGTCACCGGCACCGACTGGCTCTACGCCGTCGGCGACGTCAACCACCGTGTGCTCCTGACGCACCAGGGCAAGTACCAGGCGCGCGCCGCCGGTGAAGCGATCGCCGCCCGCCACCAGGGCACGCCGCTGCACACCGAGCCGTGGGGTGCGCACGTCGCGACCGCCGACCACGCAGCCGCACCACAGGTCACCTTCACCGACCCCGAGGTCGCCAGCATCGGCCTCACCGAAGCCAAGGCACGCCAGCAGGGCCTGAACATCCGCGTCGTCGAGTACGAACTCGGCAACGTCGCCGGCGCGTCACTGCAAGCCGACGGGTACACCGGCCGGGCGAACATGGTCGTCGACGAGGACCGCAAGGTCGTCGTCGGGATGACCTTCGTCGGACAGGACGTCGCCGAGATGCTCCACGCGGCCACCATCGCCGTCGTCGGCGAGGTCCCCATCGACCGCCTCTGGCACGCCGTCCCCGCCTACCCCACCATGAACGAGATCTGGCTGCGCCTCCTCGAGACCTACGGCCGCCCGGAGTAACGGGTGCGGAACCCGCTGCTCGACTCCCCCGTCTCCCGCGCCGGCTGGGGGTTCGCGACCCTCGTCGGGCTCGCGGTCGGGTTGCCGTTGTCGACCGGACCGGTGCGGGTCGTCGACGGGCTGATCGTCTGCTCGGGCCTGCCGCGCTGGGTGTTCCGGCGCGGCGGGACCTGCGTCGGGTCGGTGTACCTGACGCGGGACAACGACGGCGAAGGGGTGCTCCGGCACGAGCGCGTGCACGTCGCCCAGTGGCGGCGCTACGGCATGCTGATGCCGCTGCTGTACGCGCTCGCGGGGCGTGATCCCCTGCGCAACCGCTTCGAGATCGAGGCGGGCCTGGAGGACGGCAACTACCGCTGACCGGTGCCCGCTCGTCTCGGTGCCCGCCTCGCCTCGCCCTGAGCGGTGAGATCGCACTTCGTGTCTGACGCCCGCACCAGGACCCGACACGAAGTGCGATCTCAGCGGGCCGGCCCCGCACCAGGACCCGACACGAAGTGCGATCTCAGCGGGCCGGGTCCGGTGCGGGACCCGACACGAAGTGCGATCTCAGCGGGCCGGTTCCGGTGCGGGACCCGACACGAAGTGCGATCTCAGCGGGCGCGGGCGCGGCGGCGCGTCAGCGCGCGCGGCGCGGGACCACGAGGGGCGTGCCCGTCTCGGGGTCGGGGACGACCACGCACGGCAGGCCGAAGACGTCCTCGACGAGGTCGGCCGTCACCACCGACGCCGGCGGGCCGGACGCCACGATCGACCCCGCGCGCATCGCGATGACGTGGGTCGCGTACCGCGCCGCCTGGTTCAGGTCGTGCAGCACCGCGACGACGGTGCGCCCGGCCGCGTGCAGCGACGCGGCGAGCTCGAGCACGTCGTACTGGTGCGCGATGTCGAGGAACGTCGTGGGCTCGTCGAGCAGCACGATGTCGGTCTCCTGCGCGAGCACCATCGCGATCCAGACGCGCTGCCGCTGCCCGCCGGAGAGCTCGTCGACCCCGCGGTCGGCGAGGGAGAGCGTGTCCGTCTGCGTCAACGCGAGCTGCACGGCGGCCCGGTCGGATCCGGAGGTCGGGTGCAGCAGGTCCTGGTGCGGGAACCGTCCGCGCGACACGAGGTCCCGCACGGTGATCCCGTCCGGCGCGATCGGCGTCTGCGGCAGCATCGCCACCCGGCGCGCGACGGCCTTGGGGCGGAAGGAGGACATCGGCGCACCGTCGAGGTACACGGTCCCCGCGTTCGGCTTGAGCGTCCGCGCGAGGGACTTCAGGAGCGTCGACTTGCCGCACGCGTTCGGTCCGACGATGACGGTCAGCTCACCGTCCGGTATGTCCACGTCGAGCCCCTCGACGACCACGCGGTCGTCGTAGGCGAGGGTCAGTCCCCGGGCACCGAGCGCCGTGGTCGGCACTGCGACACCAGCGAGGCCCACGGTCAATTCTCGGCCTTGCCGTGCCGCCAGTAGCCCATGAACGCGACCTGCTTCCGGTCGAGCCCGACCCCGCGCACGAGGTGCCGGCGGAGCTCCTTGATGCACCCGGCCTCTCCCGCGATCCAGGCGTAGAGCTGCGAGTCGGTGACGGGCGGGATCTCCCAGAGGACCTGCTCGTCGACGTCGACGTCGGCCAGCTCGTCCGCCGACGAACACGGCGCGGCGCCCGCCACGGCGGTCGATGCCCACGCGTGCACCTGGTCGGTCATCCGGACCCCGTGCGACGCGCCGTTCCGGGCGATCCACCGCACCTCCACCCCGGCGGGCGCGGTGATCGGCAGCCGGTCGGCATCGGTCGGGACCTCGATGAAGACGTGTCCGACGGTCGTGACGTCGAGCGACTCGAGGATCGCGCAGATGGCGGGCGCGGCGGTCTCGTCACCGGCGAGGAGGATCCGGTTCGCGGCACCCGGGGCGAACTCGGCACCGCCGGCGGGCAGCTCGGCGGGCGAGGACGGCACGGCGGGTCCGACGATCCGGAGCTCGTCCCCCACGATGCAGGAGGAGACCCAGCGCGACGCGGGGCCGGTGTCGCCGTGCGCGACGAAGTCGATGTCGAGCTCGCGGGCGTCCGGGCGGAACGAGCGCACCGTGTACGTGCGGAGCGGGTTGCGCGTGGCATCGGGCAGCTCGCGCCACGCCGTGTACCAGTCGGCGCCGTCCGGGAGGTCGGTGAAGCCGTGGCCGGGGATCGGCAGCACGACCTTGATCCTCTGGTCGAGTCCGACCGCGGAGAAGGAGCCGAGCTCGTCGCCGGTCAGCGTCACCCGGACGAAGTTCGGGGTGAGGGACGTGACGGCTGCCACACGGACGGAGAAGACACGGAACCGGGCTGCCACGAGGACCAAGTATGGCATGCCTAACCTAAGGGTGGAAGGACCGCCCTGAAGGCGGAAGGACTGCGCCGGGTGCGAGACTGGGCACCGTGCTCGATGCCGACGACGAATTCCGCGACCTGGCCGACCTCGCCCGCGCGAGCGGCGTGACGGCGCCGCTCCGAGCCTCCCGGCAGGAGATCCGGACCCAGCAGGGTGGCGACATCTCCGCGATCCGTTGGCAGGACCCGGCGGAACCCGGTCTGGAGGCTCGGGTCACCTACCTGCACGGGCTCGGCATCGACGCCCACAGTTTCGACGCGACGGCCCTGGCCGTCGGTCAGCCGGCGGTCGCCCTCGACCTGCCCGGCCACGGCCGGTCGGCGTGGCGGGACGACGCCGACTACGCGGCCGCAGCGACCGCGCCGGCCGTCCTCGCCGCACTCGACGCGCTCGAGGTCCCGCCGGGTGTCCTGGTCGGGCACTCCCTCGGCGCGATCCTGGCTGCCCGCATCGCCGCGACGGCACCCGAGCGCGTGACCGGCCTGGTGCTCGTCGACATGTCGCCCGACTTCGCCCAGCGTGCCGTGGACCGGATTGCGCGGGCGCTGGAGACCGAGGAGCCGTTCGCGTCCCTCGACGAGGTCGTCGACCGCGCGATCGAGGCCCGTGTCGGTGACGACCGCGCCGTGCTGCTGCGGGAAGCCCGGCACACCACGCGCCTCGGCGAGGACGGGAAGCTCGTCCGTCGCCACCACTTCCCGCACCTGCCCGCCGGACGGACGTCATCGGTGGGGCGGTTCGCGGACGCCTGGCCGGACCTGGAGGCGCTCGACGTCCCGATCCTGCTCGTCCGGGGCGACCGCGGGTACGTCTCCCCCAAGCTCGTCACGACCTTCGCCGAGCGGCTGCCGCACGCCGAGATCGTCACGGTCGAGGCGCGCCACGCGGTGCAGACCCAGGCGCCCCTCGCGCTGGCCACCGCGATCCGGGAATGGGCCGCTCGTAACGGTTTGTTGCACGGGATCGAACAAACCCCTGCGCGCCGGTAGATTCTTCCGAGCGCGCGCGACGACCGTCGCTCCACGTGCGCCGGAAGGAACCCACGACCCATGAGCTTCTCCCTCTCCCGCCGCCGTCGTACCGCGATGGTCGCGGCCGCGATGGCACTCGTCGCCGGCGTCACGCTCGCCGGGTGCTCGGGGTCCTCGGACACCACGACCGGTGGCGACGACGCCACCGCACGGGTCGGCCTGGTCCTCGAGCCGACGAGCCTCGACATCCGCACGCAGTCGGGTGCGGCGCTCGACCAGGTCCTCATCGACAACGTCTACCAGGGCCTCGTCGGCCGGACCTCGACCGGCGACATCCGGAACGTCCTCGCATCGTCGCACGACGTGTCGAGCGACGGCCTGACGTACACGTTCACGCTCCGGAAGGACACCACCTTCCAGGACGGCAAGCCGGTCACCGCCGCCGACGTCGTGTGGTCGCTCGAGCAGGTCAAGTCGAACGCGTCCTACGTCGACTCCGCCCGCCTGGCCGGGGTGTCCTCGATCACGTCGCCGTCGAGCGACACCGTCGTCCTCAAGCTCGCGAAGCCGGACTCCGACCTGCTCTGGAACCTCACCGGGCGCTCCGGCCTGGTGCTCGAGAAGGCTGCGAAGAACGACCTCTCCGACACCGCGAACGGCACCGGCCCGTACGAGGTCGCCTCGTGGAAGCAGGGCGACTCCCTGACGTTCAAGCGGAACGCCGACTACTGGGGCACGAAGGCGAAGGTCGCGAAGATCGTCTTCCGGTACATCACCCAGCCCTCGACGGCCGTGAACGCGATGGCGAACGGGGACCTCGACGTGCAGACCGCCGTCGACGGCACCCTGAAGAGCCAGCTGCAGGGCAACCCGGACATCTCGCTGCACTCCGGCAAGACGACGGACAAGTACACGCTCGCGTTCAACGACGCGAAGGCGCCGTTCACCGACAAGCGCGTCCGGCAGGCCATCCGCCAGGCGATCGACGCGAAGGCGCTCATCAAGGCGATCGGCGGCACGGGCGTCGAGCAGGGCGGCCCGATCCCCGCGCTCGACCCCGGGTACCAGGACCTGACCGACATCGACGCGTACGACCCCGCGAACGCGAAGAAGCTCCTCGCCGCAGCGGGCTCGCCGAAGCTGAACCTGACGCTCACGTACGCGAACGTCTACCCGACCACCATCGGGGACGTCCTGAAGTCCCAGCTCGCCGACGTCGGCATCACGCTCACGGTCAAGCGCGTCGACTTCGCCACGTGGCTGTCGCAGGTGTTCGAGAAGAAGGACTTCGACCTGTCGATGGTGAACCACGTCGAGGCACGTGACTTCGGCAACTGGGCGAACCCGGACTACTACTTCGGGTACGACAACGCCGAGGTGCAGGCCCTGTACGCCGACTCCGTCGCGACGACGTCGACCGAGACGAAGACCGAGGACCTGCGGAAGGCGGCGAAGATCGTCAGCGAGGACGCGGCCAGCGAGTGGCTGTACACCGCGACGTCGATCACGGCGGTCCGCACGGGCGTGACGGGCTTCCCGTACGACGGCGGGAACTCGCGCCTGGACCTGTCGAAGCTGGCGATCAAGTAGCCCGGGTCCGGCACCCAACTACGATCGTCCTGTGACCCGGTTCCTCATCGGGCGACTGCTGCTGCTCGTCGTCGGCCTGCTCGTGGCGAGCATCATCATCTTCGCCACGCTCCGCGTGCTGCCCGGCGACGTCGCGCAGATCGTCGCGGGCACCCAGGCGACGCCGGCGCAGGTCGAGCAGCTCCGGCAGCAGCTGGGCCTCGACCGACCCGCGATCGTGCAGTACCTCGACTGGATCGGCGGGGTGTTCCGCGGTGACCTCGGGCGCTCGCTCGTCACGAACGGCGCCGTCGCCCCGGAGATCACGCAGAAGCTCGGCGTCACGCTGCCCCTCGCCGGGATGTCCCTGGCGGCGGCGCTCGTCATCGGCGTGCCGCTCGGCGTCATCGCTGCGGTGCTCCGGCGTCGTGCCGGCGGGGCGGTCATCGCGTTCGTCGCGCAGGCCGTCGCGTCCGTGCCGATCGTGTGGGCCGGCATGCTCATGGTCGCGCTGTTCGCCGTCACGCTGCACTGGCTGCCGACGCAGGGCTTCCCGCTCGACGGCTGGTCAGAACCCGGTCGGGCGTTCTCCTCGCTCGTGCTCCCCGCGCTGACGATCGGTGCGGTGGAGGGCGCGGTGATCCTCCGCTTCACCCGATCGGCGACGCTGTCGGTGCTCGACGCGGACCACCTCCGGACCGCGGCGGCGATCGGGCTCACCCGCACGCAGGCGCTCCTCCGGCACGGACTCGGCTCGGTCGCGCTGACGGTCCTCGCGGTCCTCGGCGTGCAGATCGCCGGGCTCCTCGTCGGGGCCGTCGTCGTCGAGCAACTGTTCTCGCTGCCCGGCGTCGGCCGGATGCTCGTCACCGACGTCGGACGCCGCGACATCACGAAGGTGCAGTCGGAGCTCCTCGTGCTCACCGGGCTCGTGCTGCTCGTCGGGTTCGCGGTCGACGTGGTGCACCGCACGCTCGACCCCCGGCAGCGGGAGGCAGCGTGATGACCGGAGCCAGCATCCGCCGACTCGTCGCCCGCCCGACCGGGGCCTTCGCCGTGGTCGTCCTCGGCCTGCTCGTGGTCCTGGCCGTGGTGTCGCTGTTCTGGACGCCCCAGGACCCGTTCCGCACCGACCCGTTCCACCAGTGGGACCCGCCGAGCGCCGCGCACTGGTTCGGCACGGACGGCATCGGCCGGGACATCGCCAGCTACCTGCTGGCCGGCACGCGGACCACGCTCGTCGTGGCGATCGGCGCCGGGCTGATCGCGAGCGTCGTGGGGATCGTGCTCACCGCGATCGGGTCGCTCACCGCCCGCTGGGTCCGCGAGGGCACGGCCGTCCTCCTCGACATCCTGGTGGCGTTCCCCACGCTCCTCACGGCGATGCTCCTCACCGCGGTCTTCGGCGGCTCGCTCGGAGTCGTGATCGTGGCGGTCGGGCTGAGCTTCGGCGTGACGATCGCCCGGGTCGCCCGCAGCGAGATCCGCCGCATCGCGCGGAGCGACTACGTCACGGCGGCGCGGGCCTCCGGCGTCGGACCGGGCGGGGTGCTGTTCCGGCACCTCATCCCGAACGCGGCCCCGATCTTCACCGTGCAGCTCTCCCTCGCGATGGCGACCGCGGTCCTCGCGGAGGCCGGGCTGTCCTACCTCGGCTACGGCGCCGGGTCGGGCACCGCGTCCTGGGGCAGCCTGCTCGCCGACCTGCAGACGTACATCGGCGTGCACCCGTGGAGCGCGACCTGGCCGGGAGCGGCGATCGCCCTCGTCGTCGCGGCGCTCTCACTCCTCGGGGACGCCGTCCGCGACGCGTCCGACCCGCGGCTGACGTCCGGCGACCGCGCGAGCGGCACCGCCCGCGCGGACACCGCCACCCGCACCGACGCGAGCTCCGCCGAGACCGGGGTGACCGCATGACGAGCAGCGACCCGACGAGCAGCGACGCGACGAGCAACACCGCGGCCGGCAGCACGACCGCAGCCGGCGGACTCGAGGTGCGTGGCCTGTCGGTCCGCATCACGGGGCGGACGGTGCTCGACGACGTGAGCTTCACCGTGCCTCCCGGCCGTCGTGTCGGCGTGATCGGCGCATCCGGATCCGGGAAGTCGATGACCTCACTGGCCCTGATGGGGTTGGAGCCGACCGGCGCGGACGTGACGGGCAGCATCCGCCTGGACGGGACGGAACTCGTCGGGATGCCCGACCGGTCGCGCGCCGCGTTCCGTGGCGCCCGGATGGGCATGGTCTTCCAGGAGCCCGGCACCGCGCTCGACCCGCTGCGCCGCGTCGGGAAGCAGATCGCCGAACCGCTCCGGTTGCACCGCGGACTCGACCGCCGGGGTGCCGATGCGGCCGCCCTCGACCTCGCCCGCGCGGTCGGTCTGCCCGACCCGACGTCGCTGCTCCGGCAGTACCCGCACCAGCTCTCCGGCGGGCAGCGGCAGCGGATCTGCATCGCGATGGCGATGGCGGGGCAGCCGGGGCTGATCATCGCGGACGAGCCCACCACGGCGCTCGACGTCACCACCGAGGCGCGGATCCTCGACCTGCTCGCCGGCCTCGACGTCTCCATCCTGTTCGTGACGCACGACCTCGCGGTCCTCGCGCGGATCGCCGACACCGTCGTCGTGCTCGACGCCGGGCGCGTCGTCGAGAGCGGCAGCGTCGCCGACCTGCTCGCCGCGCCGCGACACGCCGCGACACGCGCGCTCGTCGACGCCGCGCGCGCCACCGCCAGGAGGCTCCCGTGAACGCCCTCGTCGGCACCGGCCTGCACCGCACCTACCGGCTCCCCCGCCGTGGACCGTTCGAACCCGGGCCGATCCGCACCGCCGTCGACGGCGTCGACCTGACGGTCGCCACCGGGCAACGACTCGGGATCGTCGGGGAGTCCGGATCCGGCAAGTCGACGCTGGTGCGGCTCCTCGCCGGTCTGGAGGCTCCTTCCGCCGGCAGCGTGTCCGCCGACGGTCGACCGGTGGTCGCGTCCGGGTCCGCGGCCGCGATGCGCTGGTTCCGGCGCGAGACCGGGGTGGTGTTCCAGGACCCGTACGCCTCGCTCGACCCCCGGATGCGCGTCGGGTCGATCGTCGCCGAGCCACTCCGAGCCCTGCGCATCCCGGGGTCGCACCGGTCGATGGTCGCGTCGGCGCTGGCGCGCGTGGACCTGCCCACCGACGCCGTGGACCGGTACCCGCACGAGTTCTCCGGCGGGCAGCGGCAGCGCATCGCGATCGCGCGGGCCGTCGTGCACGGGCCGCGGATCCTGTTCGGGGACGAGCCGATGAGCGCCCTCGACGTGGTGGTGCGGGCGCGGGTGATCGCGCTGCTGGAGTCCCTCGCGGAGTCGCTCGGGTTGACGATGGTGCTCGTGTCGCACGACATCGGCGTGGTGCAGCGGCTGTGCGACACCGTCGCGGTGATGTCCGCCGGTCGCATCGTGGAGCACGGGCCGGTGTCCCTGCTCGACGCGCCGGCGCACCCGGTGACGCGGGCGCTGGTGGCGGCGGCGCCGACGCTGCCGTAGGCGCGGCGCGCGCGCGGCGCGCGGGCGCGGGGCACGGCGCGGTGCGCGCGCCGGGCGCGGGCGTGGGCGGCGACAGAAGTGTTCCGACACCGCGGGCGTCGATCGACTACCGCCGTGTCGACTCATGCAGACGGATCCGGTGCGTGTGCATGTTCCGACATCGCGGGCGTCGATCGACTACCGCCGTGTCGACTCATGCAGACGGATCCGGTGCGTGTGCATGTTCCGACATCGCGGGCGTCGATCGACTGCCGCCGTGTCGAATCATGCGGACGAATCCGGTGCGTGTGCATGTTCCGACACCACGGGCGTCGATCGACCGATGCCGTGTCGGAGCTCGCGACCACGTGCCGGCCGGGAGGCTCGGTGCCAGGCCGCCACGAGCCTCCAGGCCGGTGGGTGGAGGCCGCGGGGCACGTTCGTTGCGTCCGCAACCGACGACAACTGCGTTGTCGTACGACAGCGAGGCTGTCGTCGGCGGACGCTTGCAACGGTTGTGGACGCGGGGGAACGACAATTGCGTTGTCGTACGACAGCGATGTCGTCGTTCCGAGTCCGCCCGTCCCGCCGGGCCCGCCGCGCCGCGCCCCGCCGGGCGCCGCCGCGCGCCGCGCGGCCGCGCTCACCACCCCGGCGGGTGCCTCCGCTGCCAGCGCAGCCGCCGCTCGAGCTGCGCTCCGAGCGCCAGCAGCGTCCGCTCCCCGCCCGGCCGCCCGATCAGCTGCACGCCCATCGGCAGCCCGCCGCCGTCCGGGTGGTCCGCCGCAGTGACCCCGACGGGCAGCGTGATCGCGGGGAGCCCCGCGACGTTCGCCATCGAGGTCCACGGCGAGTATGCGCATTGGCGCCGGAAGTCCTCCGACGGGTCGTCCCCGTACCAGCCGAGCGGCCGCGGGGTGAGCGCCAGCGTCGGCGTGATGACCGCATCGAACCGGCCGAACGCGCTGATCAGCGTCGTCGAGAACGTGTCGAGCGCCGTCATCGCGGCGAGCACCTGGGTCCCGGTGAGCGCCTGCCCGCGGGCGACGAGCCAGGACACGAGCGGCGTGAGGGCGGTGAGGTCGATCCCCGGCACAGACGGCAGCTGCGCCGCGGAGCTCTCCCACGCGACCCGGAACGCCGAGGCGTAGGGCGTGCGGGGCATCGCGACGTCCTCGATCCCGTGCCCGAGCTCGGAGAGCACCCGCACCGCGGTGTCGACCGCGTCACGGGCTGCCGGGTCGACGACGACGTCGACGGTGTCGTCCCACGGGGACCCGTCGAGCACCCCGAGGACGAAGCGCCCCTCGCCACGCACCGCCGCAGCGGTGAACGGCCCGTCGCCGACGTCGGGGGTCACGAGCGCGTACGGCACGGGTTCGTCGAGCCCGGTCGGCGCGACGAGCGCGTCGAGGTACATCCCGGCATCCGCCACGGTCCGCGTCAGCGGCCCGGCGACCGACAGCCCGCCGGCCCCCGACCGCCCGGGCATGGACGGCACCCGCCCGCGGCTCGGCTTCAGCCCGACCAGGCCGGTCGCTGCCGCCGGGATCCGCACGGATCCCCCGCCGTCGGACCCGACCGCCGCCGGCAGCAGTCCGGCGGCCACCGCGACGGCCGCACCGCTCGACGAGCCGCCCGGCGCACGGGTGGTGTCGTACGGGTTCCGCGTGACGCCGCGGCGGGTCTCCGACGAGGACGACATCCCGAACTCGGGGCTCGCGGTCTTCCCGAGGCTCACCGCGCCGGCCGCGGCGAGCGCCGCCACCAGCGGGTGGTCGGCGGTCGCGGGCCGCTCCGGCAGCGAGACGGTCCCGGATCCGGTGGGCACGCCGGCCCGGTCGTACAGGTCCTTGTCACCGGACGGGAGGCCCCACAGCGGTCTGGACGTCGGCACCAGGTGGCCGAGACGGTCGGCTCGCTCGCGTGCGTCGTCGGCAGTGACCGTCACGAAGGCACCGAGTTCCGGGTCGAGCCGTTCGACGCGGGCGAGGAAGTGCTCGGTCGCTTCGCGGGCCGTGGTGTCGCCGCGGCGGATCCAGTCCCAGAGTTCCTGCGCGGAGAGGTGGTGGAGTTCGAACACGGTTCCCGAGCCTAGTTACGCTGCATCCATGACCCGTGCGCTCGTCCTCGTCGACATCCAGCTCGACTACTTCCCCGGGGGCGCGTTCCCCCTCGTCGAGCCGGAGGCGGCGGCCGCCGCGGCGCGGGAGGTGCTCGATGCGTTCCGTGCCTCGGGTGAGCTGGTCGTGCACGTGTTCCACACCGCGACCGAGGCGGATGCCGGCTTCTTCGTGCCGGGGACGCCGGGTGTCGGGTTCCACCCGCTCGTGGCGCCGGCGGACGGTGAGCCGGTGCTGGAGAAGCACGAGCCGAACAGCTTCGTCGGGACGGGGCTGCAGTCGCTCCTCGCCGATGCCGAGGTCACCGAGCTCGTGGTCGTCGGGATGATGAGCAGCATGTGCGTCGACTCCACGGTGCGGGCGACGTCGGAGCTCGGGTTCACGGTGACCGTCGTGTCCGACGCCTGCGCGGCGCCGGACCTGACGCTCGGGGACACCACCGTCCCGGGGAACCTGGTGCACGCGTCCTTCATGGCGGCGTTGGACGGCAGCTTCGCGACGGTGGTGCCGCGGCTGGCGTGACCGGCCGTGCTGGCGCGAGCAGCCGCTGGCGTGAGCGGCGGCGCTGGCGCGGCCGGCCCCGCTGGCGTGACCGGCCGCGCTGGCGCGTCCGGTCACGCTCAGCGGATCGGGTAGGGGTACGCCCGCGACCGTCCCTGGAAGGTGAGGATCGCCTCGTTGCGGACGTGGCCGTTCTCGATCTCGATCGCCCGGCGGATCGTCTCGGACCCGGTCCACGCCGACGGCCCGGTCATCACCGTCCGGAGGAACGGCATCAGCGCCTCGCTGATCTCCCACGTCGACGAGTTCCAGAGCAGCGACGGGCTGTGGTCCACCGCGTAGTAGTTCGTCGAGTCCCCCACGGTGACCATCGGCTCGGCGAACGTGGTGGCTCGTGCCCACTCGAACCCCATGCCCTCGTCCACGGACACGTCGACGATGAGGCTCCCCGGGCGGAACGCGTCGAGGTCCTCGGTGCGGAGGTACGTCAGCGGCGCGTTCGGGTCCTGCAGGGTGCAGTTCACGACGATGTCGTTCTCGGCCAGGTACGGGGCGAGGCGCACCGGCCCCTGGTCCGTGTTGACGGTGCTGGTGTGCGGGGCCGCTGCGTCGTGTTCGAAGTGCACGACGTCGACGGACGGGATCGGTGACCCGACCGCGGCCGGGCGGCGGTTCGTGAGCACCCGGACGTCGTGGACCCCGTGCGCGTTGAGCGCGGTGACGGCGCCGCGGGCGGTGGCGCCGAAGCCGATCACGACGGCGGTCAGGCGGCGGCCGTAGTCCCCGGTGGAGCCGCAGAGCTGCATGCCGTGCAGCACCGAGCAGTACCCGGCGAGCTCGTTGTTCTTGTGGAAGACGTGCAGCCCGAAGCCGCCGTCCGGCTGCCAGTGGTTCATGGCCTCCCACGCGATCAGGGTCAGCTGCTTGTCGATCGCGAGCTGGGTGATCTCCTGGTCCTGGACGCAGTGCGGCCAGCCCCAGAGGACCTGCCCGTCCCGCAGGTCGGCGAGGTCGGACGCCTGGGGCTTCGGCAGCAGGACGACATCGGCTGCTGCGAGCACCTCGGCGCGGTCGGCGACGGCGCCGACGAGGGGTGCGATCTGTTCGTCCGGGACGCCGAAGCGCAGCCCGTAGCCGCGTTCGACGACCATGGCCGCACGGAGGTCCGCGTCGATGCGGCCGAAGTGCGCGGGGTGGATGGGCAGCCGGTGTTCATCGGCCTTCCGGGAGGTCGCGACGACACCGAGGCGCATGAGGCCCGGTGTCGGTTCGGTTTCGGTCATGGTGCACTGTAGGCCCGTCGCATGCCAGGTCGTCGGCGTCCGGTCGTCGGCGTCCGGTCGTCGCCCGTCGGTACGCTCGTCGGGTGAGCCGCAGCTACCCGTCCACCATCGCTGCGCCCCTCGAGCACGAGATCGTGATCACGAAGTCGCGGTTCATCACGCACGTGGTCCCCGTGGCGGACGTCGCGGACGCGGACCGGGCGATCGCCGAGGTTCGCCGCGCGGCCTGGGACGCCCGCCACCACTGCACCGCGATGGTCACCGGGGTGCTCGGCGACCAGGCGCGGTCCTCCGACGACGGCGAGCCGTCGGGCACCGCGGGCGTCCCGATGCTCGAGGTGCTGCGCCGTCGGGACCTCACGGACGTCGTGGCGATCGTCACCCGGTACTTCGGCGGCGTGAAGCTCGGCGCCGGCGGGCTCGTCCGGGCGTACTCCACCTCGGTGTCGGAGGCGCTCGACCGGGCGACGGTCGTCCGCCGCGTCGCGCTCACCCGGGTCAGCGTGGACGTCGAGCACGCCGACGCGGGGCGGCTCGACAACGTGCTGCGCTCCTGGGTCGACCACCACGACGCCACCCTCGGGGACACCACCTACGGCGCAGCGGCCACGTTCGAGCTGTGGGTGCCCGCGCAGGAACTCGACGTGCTGCGCGCGGACCTCGCCGCGGCCTCGGCAGGGGCACTCGACCCGATCGTCGGCGACGCCCGCGTGGTGGACGTCCTCCCGTGACCGTCTCACTCGCGGACGACCTGGTCGCGGGGCCGTCCGGTCCGGTGCCGCTCCGCCGGTACGAGCCCGCCGCCGTCCGCCCCGGATCACCGACCCTGCTCTGGCTGCACGGTGGGGGCTTCTTCCGAGGTGACCTGGACCTGCCGGAGTCGGACGCCGTCGCCCGGGCACTCGCGGCGCGCGGTGTCCCCGTCGTGACCGTCGACTACCGGCTCTCACCCCTCCCCGGGATGCCGTGGGCGGCGCGGCGTGGGCCCCGTGCGCGGACGCCGTTCCCGCTGGCGCACCGGGAGGTCCTCGCCGCGTACCGCGCGGTCAGCGAGGCCGCCTCCGACGGGGTGGTGCTCGGTGGTGCGAGCGCGGGGGCGTGCTTGGCCGCAGCGGCGGCGCTCGCCGCGTCCGGGACGCCAGCGTCCGACGACCTGCCCGCGCCGGTCGGGGCGTTCCTCGCGTACGGGTTCTTCCACTCCCGCACGCCCCGTGTCCCGGCGATCACCCGGACCGTCCGCGGGCACCGTCGTCTGACGCACGCCCCGTGGGCCCTCGACGCCGCGAACCGTGCCCATGCCCGCAACGGCGACGCTCGAGCGGATCCCCGCGCGTTTCCGGGCGGCCACCCGCTCGACGCCTTCCCGCCAACGCTCCTGGTCGACGCGGAGCACGACACGATGCGTGCGTCCGGCGAACGGTTCGCGGCCGAGCTCACCGCCGCGGGTGTCCAGGTCGTGCGGCACGTGCTGGCGGGCAGCAGGCACGCGTTCCTGAACCGCCCCGGCACGCCGGACTCCACACACGCGATCGACCTCGCGTCCGCATGGCTCGCCACGCACGGACCGGACGCGCCGTCACCGTGACGGCAACAACACCCCGGTCTCCGCGGCCAGCACGTCCAACAGGCGCTCCCGGAACGCAGGGTCGTGGACGGCGGGATGCGGCTCCTGCTGCTCCCCGTGGAACCAGTACCCGCCGCTGACCCGCAGGTCTGGGTCCGTCACGAGGCGTTCCTGCGTCCGGTGCCCCAGCTCGAAGTCGTCGGGTGCGCCCGCGCCACCCATCTTCGTCGGCACCCACCCGGGGTCGACGGCGTTCGCCAGCACGTCGGGAGCCCAGCGCTCAGCGATGCCTGCGGCGAGCGCCGTGACGAGGAGCTTGGTGTCCGAGTAGCTCGCCGAGTCCGTCGACCCGCTCCAGTCGATCCGGTCGAGTTCCGCGCGGCCACCGCGGTGCATGCCACTGCTGAGGTAGACGTGGCGGGTCGGTGTCGTGAGCAGTGCGGTGAACAGGTAGGGCGCCACCACGTTCACGGGGACGAGCGAGCGGCCGGAGATGACGCCGGCGTTGTGCACGACGGCGTCCACCGGCCCTTCCGCGTCGAGCCGGGACGCCGCGGCGACGACCGCCCCACGGTCCGCGAGGTCGACCACGAGCAGCTCGGCCCCACGGTCCGTCAGCGACGCCAGCGCGGCGGCGCGCTCGTCGTTCCGGGCGTGCACGACCACGTCGTGCCCGTCGTCGAGGAGGGACTGCGCGGTCGCGCGTCCGAGGCCGTCGGTGCTGCCCGTCACGAGGATGCGTGTCATGCGCCCATCCTGCCCGCGCCCACCCGCTAGCGTCGTGCCCGTGACCACCGACCGCTCCCTCGCCGAGCAGGTGCTGCACGAGGTCCACGGCAGGGCACCGGGATGGAGGCTCGGCTCACCGTTCCGGGGCGGGCTGCAGTCCGGCGCGTGGTCGGTCCGGCACGACGACGGACGGACGGCGGTCCTCAAGCTGACGGCCGACGCCGGGTGGGCGCGTCGGGTGACGGCCGCGGCGGGTCCCGTCGCCGCGGTCCGGCGAGCGGGGTACCCGACCCCGGCGTGGTCGGAGGTCGGTACGACCACGACGGGCACCGCGTACGTCCTGCAGGAGTTCTGCCCCGGACGGACCATCGAGCTCGTCGACGAACGCACCGCCGCGGCGATCGTCGACGTCGTCGAGTCGCAGGCCGGCCTCGACCCGGACCCGGGCCGTTCCTGGACCGACTTCGCGCTCGAGCAACTCGGCGACGGCTGGGAGCGCCTCCGTTCCAGCGCCCGGGAGCAGGGCGCCGACCGTCGCCTGCTCGAGGTGTGCGAGCGGCTGGCCGACGGTGCCGGCAGTGTCGCGTGGCCGCGGACCGACATGGTGCACGGTGATCTCCGTCCGGCGAACCTCTTGTTCCAGGACGGCGTCGTCCGTGGCGTCGTCGACATCGAGGCGATCGGCAGCGGAACCCGCGTCTTCGACTTCGCGACGCTGCTCAGCCACGCGCGGATCACCCCGGCTGCAGTCGAACGCATCGTCACCGCGGGTGCGAGAGCCGCCGAAGCCGTCGTGCTCCGCGCCTGTGTCGCGGTCGTCCTCCTCGACCTCGTGCGGTTCACGGGCGAGCGTCTCGGACCGACCCCTCGGGATCGAGGCTCCGAGATCCGGGCACTCACCGAGCGCGCGGAGACGATCGAGCGACTCACTCCCTAGCCGAGCGCGCCCCGCTCCGCGATCGCCCGGTTCGCCGCCGCGATCGCTGCCCGGTCCTCGTCGCTGAGCCCGGCCCTGCGCAGGATCCGCTCGAGGACCTCGCTCTTCGCCGCCAGGTACGCGTCGATGTCCGCCGCGGTCTCGGCCGCGCGGAGCTTGACCGTGCCGTACTCGTCTCGGAGTGCGCGATCGGACCGCAGGACGTCGCGCACCGCGAGGTGGTTCCGGAGCGCCAGCGACCCCGCCGTCACGACGTACGTGTTGCTGGGCCGGAAGCGCTCCGGCGTGAAGAAGGCGACCCGGCCGGGCACGCCGCCCGCGCCGGACGGCTCGAACCCGATCCGTCTGAGCGCTCGGATTGCGGGATCGACGTCCGCGGCGTCCACCACGACGTCGACGTCGATCACCGGTTTCGCCGCGAGCCCCGGCACGGCCGTGCTCCCGACGTGTTCGATCGCGATCGGCGCCAGTCCAGATGCGCCGAGCGCGGCCGCGTACGCATCCCGCAGCTCGCCGAACCGCCCGGCCCACGCCTCCCGGTACGCCACCACCCGCACGTTCGCCACGTCCGCGACGCTACCCGGCGCGAAGTGGTGCGCGAAAGCGACAGTGGTCGTGTGCGCGGCTCGCGACCACTGTCGCTTTCGGACACCGATTCAACGCAAGGCGGCGGGGGCCGGCGGAGTGAGCGGGTTCAGGGCGCGCGACGCACCGTCGGGCGGCGCCGACGGCCGGACGTGAGCCAGGTGCCCAGCGTGACGACGACCGGCAGGCCGAGCGCGAGGAGCACGAGCATCGTCCAGTCGGGCGCGAAGGGGGTGTGCGTGACACCGACGGCCGAGTCCGTGAACCGGAGCGTGAGCGCGCGGATCGGGAGCAGCCCGAGGGCCGTGCCGATCACCGCGCCGACCGCCGAGAGGATCGCCGCCTGCCAGGTGGAGATCCGCCGGCGCAGCCGCGGTGCCGCCCCCACGGCGTCGAGCACTTCGTCGTCGCGCCGGCCGTCTGCCCGCGCCAGGCCGACCGCGACACCGGTCGCGCCGATCGTCACGGCGGCAGCGAGCGCCAGGGCGACGGCCATCACCGGGGCCGAACCGTCGACCGGTCCGGCCTCGTAGCCGAAGGCCGGACCGCCCCACAGGTCGCGGTCCGCTCCCCCGCGGCCCTGCCACGCCGAGTTCAGGTCGTCCCACTGCGACGTCGTGAGCTGCCCGGGCAGGCGGGTGACGAGCATGCCGTCAACCGTCGGCACGCCTTGCTGCCGAGCGGTCTCGCGGGTCATGAAGACCCCGACCATGATCCGTGGGCTCTGCACGTCGAGCACCGCTGGGATGCTGACGCTCGCATCCGGTCGGGTGTCACCGGTCGGGAGTGGGTCGTCCCACTTCCGGTTCTCGAAGCTGTCGATGCGAACCATACCGTCGCGGACGTACTCCGGCCAGAGCGAGACCGCCTTGCCGGAGGCGAGCGCTGCCGAGACGGCAGCCGAGGTGCGGTGCCCGGTGAGCACCGCGAGGTCGTCCGCGGTCCCCGCCCAGATGTGCGGGGCGGTGCTGTCCGTGGACTGCAGGAACCGGGAGCACCCCGTCGTGTCGTTCGTCGGGCAGTCGCGCTGCTCCCAGACGTGCGGGAGCGTCTGTGTGCCGGGCTTCTCGGTCGTCTGCTCCTGCGCGACGCCGAGCACCCGGATGCGGTCGTGGTCGAGCACGTGGCCGAGGACGTCGGCCGCGTGCCGGGTCACCGCCGCGTCGTAGCCGCCGTTGGTCACGGAGACGTCGGCGGTGGCGACGCCGACGGCCGTGCGGTACTCGTAGTCGCGGACGAACGCGGCGTGCGACGACGCGGTCCAGGTCATCACGACGGACGCGACGAACACCACGCTCATGACGCTGGCGAGCACGGGGACGGTGCGGATCGGGTTGCGTCGGGCGTCCCGAGCCGCGAGTCGCGGCGCCAAACCGAGTCGCTCCGTGGCGCGGGAGACAGCTCCGAGCACCTCAGGCGCGCACAGGACCACGCCGAGCTGGACGAGGCACGGACCGAGCGCGACCCCGGCGCCGACGATCCAGGCGAGGTCGTCGTGCTGCACCGGGCGGTCGTTGAGCATCAGCACGCCGACACCGCAGGCGAGGGTCATCACACCCCCGACCACGACGAGCACGGGACCCCAGATCCGTCGCCGGACGCGGGTCTTCCGGCTGGGGGTGACCGGCCGTCGGGAACCGCGCAGGGCGCTGAGGACGTCGATGCGGGTCGCAGCGCGCGCGGCGACGAGCGACGAGACGAGTCCGGCGAGCACCCCGGCACCGGCGATCGCGAGCAGCAGGAGCGCGGGGACGTGGAAGCCCGGGTAGGACGTCACGTCGCCGTTGTCGAGCACGCCGAACGCGACCCGTCCGATGCCGACGCCGGCCGCGACGCCGAGGACGGCCGCCGTGACCCCGAGCACCAGGCCGGAGCCGGCGACGACGGTCCGGACGAACCGCCGGTCGCCGCCGACGCTCGCGAGGATCGCGTAGGAGCGGGAGTCCGCGCGGGTCCCGACGAGGAAGGCGGCACCGGCGAGGAGCGCGACCTCGAAGAGCGCGAACACGCCGATCAGCGTGAGGCCGGCGAGGTACCAGTTCATCCCGCTGCCCTGCCCACCGACGCGGTCGTCCGGCGGGTCGAGGACCACCGGGCGGGACTCGACGACGATGCCGTGCGCGTTGAGCGCGTGGATCTCCGACCACGTCGGGGCGTCGGTCGCGAGGTACACGGTGAGGTCGTACGGTTCCACAGCGGTGGCGTCCGCCGCGTTGCCGAGCGTCGTCCCCCATGGCAGGAACACGCCCTGGACGTCCGGGACGGACCCGAGGTCGCGCATGGTCCCGGTGATGGTGAACCGCTTCGTCATCGGGTCGGTGACGTCGACGGTGTCGCCGACGCGGGCGTCGAGCCGCTGGAGCGTCGCCGGCGTGACCATGAGCTCGGCGGGCGTCGTCGGCGCCCGGCCGCTCAGGACGCGCCAGTGCCCGTCGAGGGCGTCGTCCCACGTGCTGCCCTCGGTCCCCGGCAGCGCAACGGGCCCCTTCGGCCCGTCCACGACGACGTTCGTCGAGCCCACCGGGATCGAGACCGCGCCGGCCGGGACGTGGTCGAGTACCGACGCCCACGGCTGGTCGGCATCGGAGGAGCGGAACGCCGGGGAGTTCCGGCGCGTGTCGGTGACCTGCCAGTCGACCGGGTCCTGCCGCATGCCCGACAGGTCCGGCCCGACGACCCGCATCTGGGCGGCCGCGTGCCCGAGGGAGTAGTCCAGCCTCTCGGTCGTCGTCGCCTGGGTCGACTGCACCACGACCGCCGCCGCCGCGAAGCCCGCGGTCGGGACGCCGATGAGCGCGACGATCAGCGCCGCGCGTCCGAGCCTGGCGAAGGCGAGCCGTCGCCCGAGTCGGACCGCCGACCGGAGCGCGAGCGGCGTCCGGACCACGAGGTCCGGTCGCGCTGCTGCCGATCGACGGTGGCCCCGGGCGGAGTCCCGTCGGCCGCTCACGAGCCGGACCGTCCGTGCGCGAGGGTCAGCTCGACGCCGGAGTACGCCGTCTCGTCCACGATCCGTCCGTCGCGGAGGAAGACGATCCGGTCCGCCCACGCCGCGTGCCGCGCGTCGTGCGTGACGAGGAGTGCTCCGGCACCGGCGTCGACGTGCCGGCGGAGCATCCGCAGCACCACCTCCCCGGTCTGGGAGTCGAGCGCGCCGGTCGGTTCGTCGGCGAGCACGAGCCGACGGTCGCCGACGACGCCGCGGGCGATCGCCACGCGCTGCTGCTGCCCGCCGGAGAGGTCGTCCGGGTAGGCGTCCATGCGGTGCGCGAGTTCCACGTTGTCGAGCGCGAGTTCGGCGGCGCGCCGGGCGCGGCTCGGCTTCCACCCGTCGAGCTCCAGCGGGAGCGCGACGTTCTCGGCAGCGGTGAGCGACGGGATGAGGTTGAAGTCCTGGAAGACGAACCCGACGAGCCGTCGGCGCAGTGCCGCGAGGTCCCGTGCCGGACGGTCGGACAGCCAGTCGCCGTCGATGACGACCTCGCCGCTCGTCGGCGGGAGCAGGGTTCCGGCGCACGCCAGCAGCGTGGACTTCCCGGAGCCGGACGTGCCCATCACGGCGACCATCTCGCCCCGGGCCACCCGCAGGTCGATGCCGGCGAGCGCCGTGACCGCCTTGGCACCGGAGCCGTACTGCACGCTGACGGCGTCGAGCTCGAGGAGCGGCACGACCGTCGACCCCGTCGCGGTCACCGGGCACCTCGCGCGGAGCCCGCAGCCGAAGCAGACGCAGCAGACGCAGCAGCCGAAGCAGACGCAGCAGACGACGAAGCCGACGTAGTCGTGGGCGCGGCCGACGGACGGTACCGCGCGACGGAGGACTCGACGTGGTCGAGCCACCGCACCTCGGACTCCGCCTGGAACACCATCGACTCCAGGACCAGTGACCATGCGAGGTCCGCCGCCGGGTCCGCCGAGCGCTTCAGCCGGGTCAGGTCCTGCAGGTTCCGCAGTGCCGCGGCACGCTGCACCTGCACGAGTCGAGCGACGTCGACGCCGGGCACGGTCACCGCGAGCGCGAACTTGATCGCGAGCTCGTCCCGGCTGCGCTTGGCCGGCACCGGCTCGCTGAACCAGCGGGCGACCTCCTCGTGGCCCGCGTCCGTCGCCGTGTAGACGACGTGACCGTCGTCGTCGGCGTCGCCGCGGGCCACGAGGCCGTCCCGCTCGAGGCGGTCGAGCGTCGTGTAGACCTGGCCGATGTTCAGTGGCCAGGTCCCGCCGGTCCTGTGCTCGAACTCCCCCCGGAGTTGGTACCCGTACCCGGGTCCTCCCACCAGCAGCGCGAGTACACCCATCCTGACGCTCATGCGATCCCCCTCGCGGTCGTGTCCGTCGTGACGTCGTCCTCGTGGACGGCTCCGGACATACCGAGTATGCCCATACCCGGTATGCATACACAACCCCCCGCGGCGCGGCCGACCAGATCGAGCACCCGGCACCCGTCGGGCGACGGTCGGACCGACCCCTCGGCATCGAGGCTCGCAGATGCGGGCACTCACCGAGCGCGCGGAGACGATCGAGCGACTCACTCCCGAGCCGAGCGCGGCGCGAGAGGCCGACCCGCCACAGTGCCCGGTGCGCGTTCCTTCCCATGGCATCCGCGCTGGAAGGTCGAATCGGGCTCGGGCAGTCGAAAGAACCGACCCCCTACGCGCGATTCAACTCACCATGCGCGAAGTGCCCCACCACACGCCACCACACACCCGGCACGCGCCACGCGCCACCGGGCACCCGTCACCCCGCGACGAGCAGGTACCCCGCCAGGACGAACCCGCACACCGCGATCGCGATCCGCAGCGGCGTCTGCGGCACCCGTCGGGCGACGGACGGCCCGATCAGCCCACCGATCACGGCCCCCGCCCCGAGCGGCCACACCATCGCCCACACCACGGTCCCCGACACCGCGAAGAGCACCGCGGGCACGATGTCGGCCGCGAGCAGCAGCACGTTCTTGAGCGCGTTCGCCCGGTGCAGCACGGGCTCGCCGTCGAGCAGCATCACCGCGATCATCAGCACGCCGGACCCCGCCCCGAAGTACCCGTTGTAGAGCGACACGGCTGAGACGCTCGCGGCGGCGGAGCCACGGCGCATCCGCGCGGCTCCCCGGCGGCGGTCGATCCAGGGCTGCGCCAGGAGCAGCACGGACCCGGCGGCGACGAGGAACGGCACGATCCGGTCGAACACGTGCGCCGGCGTCACGAGGAGGAGCACCGCGCCGACGGCGGACACGACGACCGTCACCGGGAGCCACCGCCGCAGCGTCGCGCCGTGCCCGTCGAGGTCGCCGCGGGCCCGGAGCGCCGAACTCGCACCGCTGCCGAGCAACGCGACGGAGTTCGTCACGTTCGCGGCGAGTGCCGGCACCCCGACGGCGAGGAGCGCCGGGTACGCCACGAGCGACGTGATCCCACCGGCCGTGCCGATCACCCCGGCGACGACCCCGGCGGCGAGGAGGAACAGCGCGGTCGTCACCCTGGTCCGTCGCTCACGGCGGCGAGGAGGGGCACCACGACGTCGCTGATCGGGGTGGGGATTCCGTGGGCGCGTCCGAGCCGACGGACGACGCCGTTGCGGACGTCCCACTCGAGCGGGCGGCCGGCGTCGCGGTCGGCGAGGATCGAGGTGCCGGAGTCGGCGGGTGCGTCGACGAAGCCCGCGACGACGGCGGGCGCCACGTCGTCCCCGAGGTCCGCCCCGACGGCACGGGCGACCGCGACGCACTCGCCCGCGTAGGCGAGGGCGAGCTCGGCGACGTCCGGCCGGCCGAACACCCCGGCGCGCCGGCCCGTCAGCGCCATGAGTCCCGCGACGGCGTTCTGCACGAGCTTCCGCCACGCGACGGACGTGAAGTCGTCCGCGAGTTCGACCGAGCAGCGCGACCCGTCCAGGACGTCGCGAACGACCGCTGCGGCCGGGGTTTCCGGCAGCGTCAGCCGAGCCGGCGCGAGCAACCGCACGGCGCCGTCCGGCTCGCCGACGGCGGGGAACCAGACCACGGCGGGGACGACCTGCGCGCTCCCGGCGTACGGGGTGACGGCCGCGACCTGTTCGACGCCGTTCTGCAGCACGCAGACGACGGTGTCCGGCCCGCACAGCGCGTCGAGCCACCCGGCGGCCGCCGCCACCTGCGTCGCCTTCACCGCGAGGAACACCACATCGACCGGCCGAGCAGGAGCCGACACGGCCGGAGCAGGACCCGACACGGCCGGAGCGGGACCAACGCCGACGACCGGCCCCGGCACCACGATCCGGCGGTCGTCGACGACGAGCGTGACGTCGGCACGCGCTCGTCGCCCGTACAGCGCCGGCGTCCTGCCGACCTCGTGGAGCGCCGCCGCGACGGTCGTCCCGATCGCGCCGGGGCCCACGACGGCGACGGAACGGTTCACACCCCCATGGCTACCGCAAAACGGGCCCGCGCGCCATGGGACGATGGCACCATGACCGCCACGCTCGTCGCCAAGGGCCTCGCCGGCGGCTACGCCGCACGCACGCTGTTCGACTCCCTCGACCTGACGGTCGCACCCGGTGACGTGATCGGGGTCGTCGGCGTGAACGGCGCCGGCAAGTCGACGCTGCTCCGGCTGCTGGCGGGCGTCGACGAACCCCTCGCCGGCACGGTGTCGCTCGCCCCGACCGACGCCTTCGTCGGCTGGCTCCCCCAGGAGCACGAGCGCGTCGCCGGCGAGACGGTCGCGGCGTACCTGGCCCGGCGAACGGGCTGCGCCGCGGCCACCGCCGAGATGGACACCGCCGCTGCGGCGCTCGGGGACCCGGACGCCGGGGCCGACGCCCCCGACCGCTACTCCACCGCGCTCGACCGGTGGCTCGCCTCGGGAGCCGCGGACCTCGACGAACGCGTCCCGGTCGTCCTCGCGGACCTCGGGCTCACCGTCGACACGACGGCGCCGATGACCGCGCTCTCCGGCGGGCAGGCGGCACGGGTGGGCCTCGCGGCGCTCCTGCTCTCGCGGTTCGACATCGTGCTCCTCGACGAGCCGACGAACGACCTCGACCTCGACGGGCTCCGCCGTCTCGAGGACTTCGTGCACGGCCTCCGCGGCGGCGCCATCCTGGTCAGCCACGACCGGGAGTTCCTCGCCCGCTCGGTCACCGCGGTCCTCGAGCTGGACCTGGCACAGTCCTCGAACCGGCTCTTCGGGGGTGGCTACGACGCGTACCTCGAAGAGCGCGAGATCGCCCGGCAGCACAAGCGCGACGCGTACGACGAGTTCGCCGCGACGAAGGCCGACCTGGTGTCCCGTGCCCGCACGCAGCGGGAGTGGTCGAGCCAGGGCGTCCGGAACGCGATGAAGAAGGCACCGGACAACGACAAGATCCGCCGCAAGGCCGCGTCCGAGTCGAGCGAGAAGCAGGCGCAGAAGGTCCGGCAGATGGAATCGCGCATCGCCCGCCTCGACGAGGTGGAGGAGCCCCGCAAGGAGTGGCAGCTCGAGTTCACGATCGGCCAGGCCCCGCGCAGCTCCGCCGTCGTCGCGACCCTGTCCGACGCCACGTTCACGCAGGGCGACTTCACGCTCGGCCCGGTGACGCTGCAGGTCGACGGCGGCGACCGCATCGGCATCACCGGCCCGAACGGCGCCGGCAAGTCGACGCTCCTCCGCGCACTCCTCGGCAAGCAGGCACCGACGACGGGCACGGCGAGCACCGGGGCGAACGTCGCGATCGGCGAGATCGACCAGGCGCGCGGGCTCTTCACCGGCACCGAGCCGCTCGCCGTGCTCGTCGAGGACCTCGTCCCGGAGATGGCCACAGCCGAGGTCCGCACGCTCCTGGCGAAGTTCGGCCTCAAGGCAGACCACGTCGGCCGCGCCGCCGGCGAGCTCTCCCCCGGCGAACGCACCCGTGCCGGGCTGGCCCTGCTGCAGGCCCGCGGGGTGAACGTCCTCGTGCTCGACGAGCCGACGAACCACCTCGACCTCGCCGCGATCGAGCAGCTCGAGCAGGCGCTCGACTCTTACGACGGCACCCTCCTGCTCGTCACGCACGACCGCCGGATGCTCGAGACGGTTCGTCTGGACCGCCAGTGGCGTGTCGAGGCGGGTCACGTGACGGAACGCTGAGACCGCCGGACGGGAGGCCCGGTGCCGGCCCGCATCGAGCCTCCCGTCCGGTGGTGACGCGCGCTCACCGCCCGGGCCGGCCATCGCACGTCGGCGTCAGTGGCCGGGCGCCTCGGCGATGAACTCGTCGCGGGTGACGCCCACCAGGGCGGTCGTCGCCGTCGCGGCCGCAGCCGCGTCGCCCGCGGCCAGCGCCCGTCCGACGGCCTCGTGCCGGGCTGCGGCGGCGCCCGTCCACCGGGTGATGGTGTCGCGGGACTCGGAGGTGCGGGTGCGGAGCAGTGCCTCGACGGTGGTCGCGAAGTGCGCGAAGACGGTGTTCCCGGAGCCGGTGAGGAGCGCGCGGTGGAAGCGCACGTCGGCCTCGAGGTAGGCGGTCCCGTCCCCGGACCGTGCGGCGTCCACCATGTCGAGCGCGGCGGCGAGCACCGGGGCGGTGGCACCCGTGCCGCGGGTCGCCGCGAGGGAGGCGGCGACGGGTTCGATCCCGAGGCGGAGCTCGAGGAGCTCCCGCTGCTGCACGAAGTACCCGCTCGAGGCACCGCGCCACCGGATCACCTCCGGCGCGAGCAGCTCCCACGACGTCGGCGGGAGCACCTGGGTGCCGACGCGCTGCCGGGGCTCGACCAGGCCGAGGGACTGCAGGACGCGGAGCGCCTCGCGCACGACCGAGCGCGAGACGCCGAACTCCGCGGTGACGTCCTCGGGGCGGAGCACCGTGCCGGCGACGACCGCTCCGGCGACGATCCGCTGGCCCAGCGTCTCGAGCACCTGCGCGTGCAGGCCGCGTGGGGTCGTCATCGTTCCTCCGTGCAGTACGTCGTGCGCGTCGGTGTGACGCGATCTCCATCAGACCGGCAGACTGCGCGGACGGGAGTGTGCCGCGCGGCAGATCGCCATGTAGTCTGATTAATCAGATTATTGGGTGACGGCGTGACGCGCCAGCACCACCGAGAACCAAGGCGACGGAGCCACGCATCAGCGGCTCCAGGAAGGGGCACCGATGCCTCACCCCCTCACCGCGAGCGGCCCGGTCACCAGCACCGTGCTCGCCGCCGGGACCGAGACGGTCAAGGCCGCCGGCACCGTGCCGCAGCTCGTGATCGCAGCGCTGGCCGGCGTCGTCGTGATCATCGTGCTGATCACCTGGCTCAAGATCCACCCGTTCATCGCCCTGACGATCGGCGCGATCGGCGTCGGCATCGGTGCCGGCCTCGCCCCGGCGAAGGCGGTCGAGAGCTTCGGCACCGGATTCGGCGACACGATGACGAGCGTCGGCATCCTGGTCGGCCTCGGGTCGATGTTCGGCAAGATGCTCGTCGACTCGGGCGCTGCCGACCGGGTCGTGGACACGCTCGTCCGGAAGTCGTCGAAGGCGCTACTGCCCTGGACGATGGCGCTCATCGGGGCGCTGATCGGCCTGCCGATGTTCTTCGAGGTCGGCCTCGTGCTCCTGATCCCGATCATCGTCCTCGTCGCCAAGCGCAGCGAGGTCCCGGTCATGAAGATCGCGGTCCCGGCGCTCGTCGGCCTCTCCACGATGCACGCGTTCGTCCCGCCGCACCCCGGCCCGCTCGTCGCGATCTCGACCGTCGGGGCGAACCTCGGCACCACGCTGGCGTTCGGCATCGTGCTGGCGATCCCGGTGATCATCCTCTCCGGGCCGCTCTTCGCCACCTTCGCGGCCCGCTGGGTCCCGATCCCCGCGCCGGACCTGTTCGGGTCGCGCGGCGGCTCCGAGTCCGGTTCGGGCTCGAGCTCCGGCGGCGGCTCCGGCGCCGGCTCGGATCCCGCGCACGAAGGCCGTCAGGCCCGACGCGGACGGCCCTCGCAGGACACCGCGTCGCTGCCGAACGGCAAGAGCGACTTCACGCGGACCATCACCGAACCGCGCAGCCCGTCCTTCACGGTCGCGCTCATCGGCATCCTGCTGCCCGTCGTGCTCATGCTCGCCGCGGCCATCCGTGAAGCAACGGTCCCCGACGCCTCCGGCACCTGGGTGGGCCTCCTCGACTTCCTCGGCACGCCGATGATCGCCATCGGCCTCGCCGCGCTCTACGCGATCGTCTTCTTCGCGATCGGCGGCGGCATGGACCGGTCCGCGGTGTCGAAGTCCCTCGAGAGCGCGCTGCCGCCCGTCGCCGGGGTGCTCCTCATCGTCGGTGCCGGTGGTGGGTTCAAGCAGGTGCTCATCGACACCGGGATCGGCGGGGTGATCGCCGACGCGGTGAAGGACTCCGGCGTCTCGGTGCTCCTCGTCGCGTGGGTCGTGTCCGCGCTCGTCCGTGTCGCGACCGGCTCCGCCACCGTCGCGACCGTCACCGCCGCGGGCATCATGGCCCCGATCGCGCAGGGGCTGTCCACGCCAGAGACCTCGTTGCTCGTCCTGGCGATCGGCGCCGGCTCGGTGTTCCTGTCGCACGTCAACGACGCCGGGTTCTGGCTGGTGAAGAGCTACTTCAACATGACCGTCGGGCAGACGTTCAAGACGTGGACGGTCCTGGAGTGCCTGATCTCCGTGTTCGGGTTGCTCGGGGTCCTGCTGGCCGGGGTGTTCATCTCGTGAGCGACTCGACCGATTCCGCTGCGCGCGATGCCCGCGTCCTCGTGGTGATGGGGGTCTCCGGCTCCGGCAAGTCCACCGTCGCCGCGATGGTCGCCGAACGACTCGGGTGGGACTTCGCCGAGGGCGACTCGATGCACCCGCCGGCGAACGTCGACAAGATGCACGCCGGCATCCCCCTCGACGACGAGGACCGGTGGCCCTGGCTCGACGTGGTCTCCGGCTGGATCGACGACCACCTGGCCGACGGCTCGCACGGGGTCGTGACCTGCTCGGCGCTGAAGCGCTCGTACCGCGACGTCCTCCGGGCACCCGGGGTCGTGTTCGTGCACGTCGCAGGGGACGGGGCGCTCATCGAGGAGCGGATGTCCGCACGCACGGGGCACTACATGCCGACGTCGTTGCTGGCGTCCCAGCTCGCGATCCTCGAGCGCCCGGGGTCGGACGAGGCGCACATCACGATCGCCGCCGACCGCACCCCGTCCGAGGAGGCCACCGAGGTCATCGCCCGCCTGGCGCTGGCTCCCGCGCGCTGACCCCCGCGCGCTGACGCCGTGGGCTGACCCGGCTCGGCGCCCGCTACCGGCGGGCGCCGCGCCGCTACCGGCGGGCGCCGCGCCGCGTCCGCGGCCCGCGGAGCCGCAGTCGCATCGTCACCGTGCCGAGCCACCGGTCGTACTTGTAGCCGACCTTGCCCATCCGCCCGATCTCCTCGAAGCCGAGCCGCTGGTGCAACCGGATCGAGGCGTCGGCGGACCGGTCGGCGATGACCGCGACGACCTCGCGCACGCCGGCGGCCCGGCACTCGTCGAGCAGCGCCTCCATCAGCGCGCGTCCGAGCCCCTTGCCGCCGGACGCCGGCCCCAGGTAGATCGAGTTCTCCACGACGTGGTTCGACCGGTCGCGCGGGTTCCACGGGTCGACGAGGGCGTACCCGAGGATCTGCCCGGACGGGTTCACCGCGACGAGGAAGGGCAGCTTCCGCCGCCGGATCTCGTCGTAGCGCTGCTTCCACGCCGCGAAGGACAGCACCGACCCGTCGAACGTCACCGACGAGTTCCGCACGTAGTGCGAATGGATGTCACGGATGTCCGGCAGGTCCGACGGCTCCGCAGCGCGGATCGACCAGACGAACGCGGTCTCCGACGGGGCCGGCGCACGCAGATGGCGCGGCAGCACCCGCCGCTGGCGGTATTCCTCCTCGAGCACGCTCCGAGCCTACGGGTCCCGCCCGACGCGCGGGGCAGGGTCGCGTCCGACGCGCGGTCACGGGGCCGGCCTGGAGGCTCGTCACACCCGCGCGGGCAGCGTCCAGTCGACGGGGTCGGCACCCTGGGCGACGAGCAGCTCGTTCACCTGCGAGAAGGGACGGCTGCCGAAGAACCCGCGGGAGGCACTCAGCGGGCTCGGGTGCGCGGACGCGACGACCGGGGTGTCCCCGAGGAACGGCCGGACGGACCCGGCCTGGGCGCCCCAGAGCACCGCGACGAGCGGCTTCCCGCGGGCGACCAGTGCCCGGACGGCCTGCTCGGTGACCCGCTCCCAGCCCTTGTTCCGGTGGCTGCCGGCGTCCCCCGCGCCGACGGTGAGCACCCGGTTGAGCAGCATCACGCCGCGCGAGGACCACGGGCGGAGGTCGCCGTGCTCGGGCGGGGTCACCCCGAGGTCGTCGTGCAGCTCGCGGTAGATGTTCGCCAGGCTGCGCGGGACCGGGCGGACGCCGGGGTCGACCGCGAAGGACAGCCCGATCGGGTGCCCGGGCGTCGGGTACGGGTCCTGCCCGATCACGAGCACCCTGACCTCGTCGAAGGGGTACTCGAATGCGCGGAGCACCGATGCGCCCGCCGGCAGGTACGGACGACCGGCGGCGGTCTCCTCGCGGAGCCAGGCGCCGAGGCGGTGGACGTCGTCCTCCACCGGGGCGAGCGCGGTCGCCCAGCCGGGATCGACCAGGTCGGCGAGCGGGACGGGCTGCATCGGGGTGTCGGTGCGCTGCTACGCGCCCATGGTCCCGACGGAGACCGACTCGTCGCCGGCCACCACCCGCCACACGCTGCCGGAGCCGCGGACCTCGAGCGCGCCCTCGCCGACGACGAGCGCGGTGTCCTCGTCGATGGCGAGACCGGCGGTGACGAACTCGGCTTCCGCGCTGGCGATGAGCCGCGCGAGGGTGCCGGCCTGCACCGCGTGCACGTCGATGGTGAGGTCGACCAGGCCGAGGCCCTCGCGGAGCTCCACCTCGTCGAGACCTTCGGACGCGCCCTCCGGGCAGACCTCGACGCCGCCGACGCGCCAGCCGCCGAGGAGCGCGCGGTCGGACGCGATCATCGCGCCGGCCGAGTAGCCGAGGTAGGGCAGCCCGTCCGAGACGAGCAGCCGGATCTGGTCCACGAGCGGCGCGACGGCGTCGAGGTAGTCCGGGGTGCGGCCGCCGCCGACGACGAGCGCGTCGATGTCGCTGAGGACGGCGGTGCTGAACGGCTGGCCGGGCGCGACCTCGGTCACGAGGACCTCCGCGGCACGGGCGCCGCCGAGGGTCTCCGCGATGTCCGCGGTGGACGAGGGGCTCGAGCCGTCCGGGCCGGCGACCGAGAGGAGCCCGATGCGCGGGACGGTGCGGCCGACCGCGGCGGACCGGGCGGTCGCCTCGGCGAGGAAGGGAGCAGCGGCGTCGGACGCGGCGAGGAGTCCGCCACCGACGAGGTGGATGCTCACGACTCGGCCGTCACGGGTGCGAGGGCGCTCCAGGGGAACGTGATCCAGCCGTCGACGCGACGCCAGACGTGGTCGGGCTCGAGGACGGTGCCCGGCTTGGAGTAGAGGCACGCGCTGCGGACGTCGGCGCCGGCCTTCGCGATGATGTCCACGACGAGGGCGAGGGTGCGCCCGGAGTCGGAGACGTCGTCCACGACGAGGACGCGCTTGCCCGCCAGGCTCGGGGCGTCGAGCGCCGGTGCGAGCACGACGGGCTCTTCGAGGCGCTGCTCGACGTCGGTGTAGAACTCGACGTTGATCGAGCCGCACTCCTTGGTGCCGAGCGCGTAGGCGACGGCCCCGGCGATGATGAGTCCGCCGCGGGCGACGGCCACCACGACCTCGGGTTCGAACCCGGCGGAGAGGACGTCCTTCGCGAGGAGTCGTGCCGCGTCGCCGAACTCGAGCCAGCCCAGGACCTCTGGCCCGCTCGTCACGGTCACGACAGCGGGCGACGGGGACTCGGCGGGTTCGCTGCTGATCGGCATCCGACCACGGTACCGGCAGGGATGCCACTGCCGCGACCCGCAGTCGCCGCCCGGGCGCGTGCGGACGCGAGCCCGGGCGGTCCGGTGCCGCTCAGGACTTGGGCGACAGGTGTCCGCGCGCGAGCTTGTGCTGCGCCGACTGCGCGACCGGACGGATCGTGATGAGGTCGAGGTTCACGTGGGCGGGCAGCTCGACCGAGTGCACGATCGCCGCCGCGACGTCGTCCGCCGTGAGCGGGTCCTCGACGCCGTCGTACACCGCGGCGGCCTTGGCCTCGTCGCCGCCGAACCGCACGAGCGCGAACTCGTCGGTCTTCACCAGGCCCGGGGCGATCTCGACGACGCGGATCGGTTCGCCGTTCAGCTCGAGCCGCAGCGCGCCGACGAGCGCGTGCTCGGCGAACTTCGCGGCGTTGTACCCGCCGCCGTTCTCGTAGGCGGTGAAGCCCGCGGTGCTGGTCACCGTGACGATGTCGGCGCTCCCGGCATCGGCCGCGCGGCGGCGCAGCTGCGGGAGCAGTGCCGCGATGACGCGCTTCGTGCCGATCACGTTGACCTCGAACATCGCGCGCCAGTCGTCGACGTCGGAGTCCTCGACGCTCGCGGACCCGAAGGCGCCGCCGGCGTTGTTGACGAGCACGTCGGCTCCCCCGAGCTCTGCGACGCGCGCAGCGAGCGCCGCCACGTCCTCGGCCACCGTGATGTCGGCCACGAGGGTGTCGGCGCCGGTCTCCTCGGCGAGCGCCGCGAGTCGTTCGGCGCGTCGGGCGACGGCCAGCACGTCCCATCCGTGCGCGGTGAACAGACGGACGGTGGCCGCCCCGATCCCCGAGCTCGCTCCCGTGACGACGACGCGACGTGCCATGTGCTTCCTCCAGCGCAGGTCAGATCCGACACCGATGCGATGTCCGGACAACCGTACCGAACCGCGCACATCACGATCCGGTAACGTGACCGCCGATGACGACGGACGCTGCGCCCCCGGCACCCTCGGCCCCGGACACGAGGCTCGAACCCGGGAAGACCCCTCGCCGGATCCCGATGTGGGACACCGCGCGGTTCATCGCGGTGACGCTCGTGGTGATCGGCCACGCGATCCAGCGACAGACGACGGCGAGCGAGCACGCCCTGGCGCTGTACACGTTCATCTACGCGTTCCACATGCCGGCGTTCGGTGTGATCAGCGGGTACTTCTCGTCCGCGGACACCCCGACGGCGAAGCGGATGCGCCGGACGATCACCGACATCGTCGTGCCGTACATCATCATGCAGACGATCTGGACCGTGGTGCAGGCGCTGGTCGAGGGCGGGAAGAAGTTCAACCCGACCCAGCCGACGTGGACGCTCTGGTTCCTGCTCGCCCTCGGGATCTTCAAGCTGATCCTGCCGTACCTCGCGCAGCTGCGGTGGCCGCTGTTCTGGGCCGTCGTGTTCAGCATCGGCGTCGGGTACTTCGACAACGTCGACTCGACGCTCTCGCTGTCGCGGGCGATCAGCCTGCTGCCGTTCTTCCTGCTCGGGTGGCAGGTGAAGCAGTGGGACGTGTTCGACCGCTGGTACGAGGCGTCCCGGCGCACCGTCGTCCGGGTCCGGGTCGCTGCCGGGATCGTGTTCCTGGCGTGGGCGGTGTCCTGCGCGCTGTGGATCCCGCAGTTCAAGGAGTTCGACCTGCACCACTGGTTCTTCTACGACGACTCCTACTCCGGGCTCGGCGAGGACGCGTGGTGGGCCGGGGCAGTGCGCTTCGGGCTGATGCTCCTCGCGACGCTGCTGACGGCGTCCTTCCTGGTGTTGGTCCCCCGGCGGAACGTCTGGATCACGCAGTTCGGCGCGGCGACGATGTACGTCTACCTGCTGCACACGTTCGTGCTCTACCCGATCCGCGAGTCCGGCGTCCTGGCCGGACCGCACTCCGCGTGGCCGTTCGTGCTCCTCATGGTCGCCATCGCCTGCGCGGTGAGCCTGTTCCTGGCGCAGCCGTTCGTCCGCCGCGGCATGCACTGGCTCCTCGAGCCGAACGTGCGCTGGCTCTTCCGGCAGTGACATCCCCGCGCAGGCGTCGACATGCGTTACGTCACGAGACGGGGGCAGTGGTGCCGGACCGGCCACGTCCGTAGCGTGTGCGACGACGTGAAGGCGCGCCGTTCCTCCCGACCGGCGCCCACGGCGACCCGACGACCAGCTGCACGGACAGGAGCACGAGATGACCGAGAACGACGCCGCGCAGTGGCGGTTCGAGACCACGCAGGTCCACGCCGGCGCACAGCCGGACCCGACCACGGGTGCCCGGGCCACGCCGATCTACAAGACGACCTCGTACGTCTTCGCGAACTCGGACGAGGCGCGTGACCTCTTCGCCCTCGCCAAGCCGGGCAACATCTACTCGCGCATCATGAACCCGACGAACGACGTCCTCGAACAGCGCATCGCGGCGCTCGAGGGTGGTTCCGGTGCGCTCCTCGTCGCCTCCGGCCAGGCCGCCGAGACGTACGCCGTGCTGAACATCGCGCAGGCCGGCGACCACATCGTGTCGTCGTCGTCGATCTACGGCGGCACCTACAACCTGTTCAAGTACACGCTGGCGCGCCTCGGCATCGAGACCACCTTCGTCGAGGACCAGGACGACCCCGAGGAGTGGCGCCGCGCGGTCCGCCCGAACACGAAGCTGTTCTTCGCGGAGACCATCGGCAACCCGAAGATCAACGTCCTCGACATCACCACCGTCGCGAACATCGCGCACGAGTCCGGCGTGCCGCTCATCGTCGACAACACGATCGCGACGCCGTACCTGATCCGTCCGTTCGAGCACGGGGCCGACATCGTGGTGCACTCCGCGACGAAGTTCCTCGGTGGACACGGCACCGTCATCGGCGGCGTCATCGTCGACGGCGGCACCTTCCCGTGGTCGCAGCACCCGGAGAAGTTCCCCGAGTTCAACACGCCGGACCCCTCGTACCACGGGGCCGTCTTCGCGGAGGCGGTCGGCAACTCGCTGGCCTACATCATCAAGGCGCGCGTGCAGCTGCTCCGCGACCTCGGTGCCTCGAGCTCCCCGGACACGGCGTTCGCGCTGCTGCAGGGCATCGAGACGCTCTCGCTCCGCATCGAACGGCACGTCGCGAACGCGCAGGAGATCGCGGAGTGGCTCGACCGCCACCCCGACGTCGCCACGGTCGCGTACGCCGGGCTGCCGACCTCGCCCTGGTACGGCGCCGCCACGCGGTACGCGCCGAAGGGCGTCGGCGCGGTGCTGTCGTTCGAGCTCAAGGGCGGTGTCGACGCGGGCCGGGCGCTCGTGGACAACCTGTCGCTGTTCTCGCACCTCGCGAACATCGGCGACGTGCGCTCGCTCGTCATCCACCCGGCGTCCACGACGCACTCGCAGCTCACGCCCGAGCAGCAGCTGACGACCGGTGTCACGCCGGGGCTCGTCCGCCTGTCGGTCGGCATCGAGAACGTCGAGGACCTCAAGGCGGACCTCGAGGCCGGGCTCGCCGCAGCCCGTGCCGTCGCGCAGGAGGGCCTCCGCGCGTAGCGCGGCCCGCGCTCCCGACACGCGCTCCCGACCCGCGCTCCCGACCCGGAACGACGAGGTCGCTGTCGTACGACAGCGACCTCGTCGTTCCCTCGCGTGTGCAACTGTTGCACCCGCCGGACAGCGACGTCCCCGTCGTCGTACGACAGCGACGGTGTCGCCCCCCGCGGACGCGACGACCGCGGCGGAGCCGAGCCGAGCCTCCCGTCCGGTCCGACCACACCACCGCCGGACGCGACCGGGACGACGTAACACGGCGACCGGGCACGCCCCCGTCCGGGAGAATGGACGCACCATGGACTGGCAGACGACTCCCGAGGACTCCGTGCCGTCCACCCTGGTGCCGGGCACCGCACTCGGCACACTGGGGAAACCCCCGGTCACCGGTGCCTGGCGCCCTGGTGACCACCCCGGATCCCGGCACTTCACCGCACTCGGCGAGCAGTGGGTCCGCGGCGGCCGCCTGCCGAGCGTCCGGATCGCCTACGAGACCTGGGGCGAACTGAACGCGGCTCGGGACAACGCGATCGTGGTGTTCCACGCGCTCACCGGCGACTCCCACGTGGCGGGCGCAGCCGGCCCCGGGCACCGCACCGCCGGGTGGTGGGGCGACGTCGTCGGCCCCGGGCGCGCGATCGACACGGACCGGTGGTTCGTCGTCGCACCGAACATGCTCGGCGGGTGCCAGGGCTCGACGGGGCCGTCGTCGGTGTCCCCGGACGGCGTCGAGTGGGGCTCCCGGTTCCCGTTCGTCACCGTGCGGGACCAGATCGCCGCGCAGGCCCAGCTCGCCGACGCGCTCGGCATCGACACGTTCGCCGCGGTCGTCGGCGGCTCCATGGGCGGGATGCACGCGCTGGAGTTCGCCGCCTCGTACCCGTCGCGGGTGGCGCGGCTGGCCGTCCTGGCCAGCACGGCGCAGACCACCGCCGACCAGATCGCCGCGAACTCGCTGCAGCGCGCCGCGATCCAGATGGACCCCGGGTTCGCCGGCGGCGACTACTTCGAGGCCGACCCCGGCGACGGTCCCTCCCGCGGGCTGTCCCTCGCCCGGCGGATGGCGATGATGACGTACCGCGCGTCCGACGAGCTGAACGGGCGCTTCGACCGCTCCTGGCAGTCCGACGTGTCCCCGCTCGGCGACGACGGACGGTTCTCGGTGGAGAGCTACCTCGACTTCCACGGGAACAAGTTCACCCGGCGCTTCGACGCGTCCACCTACGTGACGCTGACGCACGCGATGGACTCGCACGACCTCGGCGCGGGGCGGGGCGGTGTCGCTGCGGCGCTCGGGCGGATCACGGCGCGGACCCTGGTCGTCGGGATCTCGAGCGACCGGCTGTTCCCGGTGGAGGACCAGCACCGCATCGCCGCGGGGATCCCGGACACGCTCGACGGTGACCGGGCCGCGGTGATCGAGAGCGAGTTCGGGCACGACGGGTTCCTCATCGAGCACGAGGCGGTCGGGGCGCACCTGCGGCGGCTGCTGGGCTGAGCCGCGCGGCGCCGGGCGCGACGCCCGCGCGGCTGCTGGCCGCCCGGCGCGGCGGCCGGCCGGCCGCCTGGACGATGTGCGCACCTGCTGGACGTGTTCCGTCCAGCTGACGCCGGTCCCCCGGTTCTGATCGCAACTGCAATAACAACTTCGTTGCCAAACCCAACTGGCGGGCGTGCCGAACACCCCCCAATGGGTGTCGCCCGTGGAATGATGGCCGGACCAGCCGCGCCGACGCGCACCGCCGCCGCACAGCACCGCACCGCAGCGCACCGCCGCCGCACCGCACCGCAACGCACCGCCGCCCGGCCGATCGCACCACCGACGAGAACAGAACCGATCAGGACCCCGATGGAACCCCTCGCACAGGAACGTGACCGACTCCTCCGGTCGACGACCCGTGTGGTCGGGATCATCTGCACGCTCGTCAGCCTGGTCAGCATCCTGTGCTCCCTCGCCGTCCCCGCCGGACCGCTCGCCGCCGGCGTCGCCTGCATCGTCGTGATGGTCGCCGCCCTCGTCGTCTTCGGCTGGAACGGCGCCGTGTGGTGGACCGCGCTGACGCTCGTCTCCGGGCTCGGAGCGCTCTTCCTCCTGACCACCGGTGCCGACGCCGACGCCCGCCCGGTCGTGGCCAGCGCACTCGTCCCCCTCGCCGCCGGCGGCCTCTCCTCGCTGCTGATGGCGCAGCGCGGACACCTGGTCGGCCTCGGTCTGACGGTCCTCGGCGGTGTCGCGTCGCTCGCGATCATGGTCAACGCCACCGGCGGTGTCCTCACCTCCCCGGTCGGCGGCGCGGCCCTCGGCTGGGTGCTCACCGCGGTCGTCGCGTTCTGGATCTCCCGGAGCATCCCCCGGGTCGCCCGCCGCATCTACAGCATCGGCACGGCACACCGCGCGGAGCGGCAGGCCAGCGAGACCGAGGCGCAGCGCCGCCAGGGCGCACGCCTCCTGCACGACACGGTCCTCGCCACGCTCACACTCCTCGCACACTCGGGCGTCGGCGTCTCCGAGCAGGCCATGCGCGAGCAGGCGGCGGAGGACGCCAGACTCCTCCGGCACCTCCGGCTCGGCGCGACGCCGCAGCCGCAGCAGTCCGGCGACTACTCCCTCACCCGCACCGAGGAGTCCCCGCTCGGGCAGACCCTCGAGTCGGTCAAGCAGCGCTTCGGCCGGATGGGGCTCGAGGTCAGCTGGCACGGCACCGGCCAGGTACTCCTCCCCACGAACGTCCTCGACGCGTTCCTGCTCGCCCTCGCGGAGTGCCTGGAGAACGTCCGCCGGCACGCCGGCGTCGCCGAGGCGCACGTCACGATCGTGCACGACAACGACATGGTCCGCGCGATGGTCACCGACTCCGGCGTCGGCTTCGAGATCGGCGCGATCGACGAAGAACGGCTCGGGTTCAAGGAGAGCGTCGTGAACCGCCTCCGCGAAGTCGGCGGCGACGCCCGCCTCTTCTCCGCGCCGGGTTCCGGCACCACCGTCGTCCTGGAGGCGCCCCGATGAGCCGCATCCCCGAGGACACCATCGGTCGCGGTCTCCCCGGTGAGAGCGCGCAGCCCGCTCCGCGGACCCGACGGGAGGCCCGTGAGCGCTATCGGGGCACCGAACGTCGGCAGGCGCGCGGCCTCCCCTCCACCTCGACCGGGGCACGATCGCTGCGGCAGGCGGCGAAGCCAGGAGCCTCGCTCGGTGCGGGACACCTCGGTCTCGGCGCCGCGGTGCTCACCGCGGTCGAGGCCGTCGCAGGCATCGCGGTCTTCCTCGCCCACTGGAACGGCTACACCGATCCGTGGCTGCCGGCCGCCGCGTGGATGCTGTTCATCGTGGCCGCCGTCGGGGTCGGCCTCAGCGTCATGACCTACGGCGAACGCCTGACCGGGCTGGCCTTCGCGCTGATCTGCGTGGTGCTCGGCTGCGTCGTCACCCTCGACTTCATCGGCGTCTGGCCGGAGCACGACCTCGCCCACACCGCGAGCGCCTCGGTGGCCGCCGGCTTCGCGCTCCTGCCCGTGGCGACGCTCCGCCCCGCGCGGGAGGTCGCTGCAGCCATCACCGTCCTCGGCCTGGCGTTCGTCGGGATGTCGATCGCGTCGACCCCGATCACCTCGGAGACGATCCCCGGGCTGCTGTCGATGCTCGCGCTCGTGATCGTCCCGCCCTCTGTGGCGATCTTCGTCACCCACCGCTTCCGGCAGCTCGTCCAGCGGGAGCTCGACCGGGTGCTCGTGCAGTCGAACGTCACCGCGCCGCAGTTCGCGGTCGGGATGCTCGCCTCGGACGAACTCGCCCGACTCGACCTCGCCGCGGAGAAGCTCCTCGACGCGGTCGCCAACGGCACGGACCCGCTCCCCCTGTCCGACGCATCGTCCTCGGTCGCCGCGTCGCTGGCCACGGAGCTCCGCCTGCACCTCATCGAGGGCCGCCGCGAGACCTGGCTCTACCACGCGATCACGGAGTCCGACCACCTCGGCCGTGCGGTCAGCGTCGCCGATCCGAGTTCCCTCGCCGGGCACCTCACGCCCGCGCAGCGCGACGGCCTGCTGCAGGCGCTCTGGCAGATGGTCGGCGACGGACGCGGTCTGCAGCCCGGCGTCCCGATGGTCTCCGTGACGCTCGGCCCCGTCGGCACCGCCGGACACCCGGTCTCCGACGACACGATGGACGTCCCGATCGTCATCGAGTCGCGCGGGGTCACCCGGCGCCGGCTCGGTCCGACGGCGTGGAGCGGCCTGGCGCGCATCGGCCCGTACACCGACACGATGCGGGACGGCGCGCTGCACATCGTCGCGCACTGCGTCGTCGACCGGCACCCCACGATGTGACGGGTTGCCGGACACCCTGACCAGCCTGTCCTCGCCGAGTGGGCCCGCCACCTAGGCTCGGCCACGCAGACCACGAGAAAGGACGCCAGCATGGCGACTCCAGAGGAACCGATCCGACTCGCCCTCGTCGACGACCACAAGATGCTCCTCGGCGCGCTCACCGAGTGGATCCGCGGCGCCGCCGACGACATCACGCTCGTCGCCGCCGTGACGACCTGGCCGGAGCTCCTCACGAGCCCCGCGTTCCCGGTCGACGTGGTGCTCCTCGACCTCGACCTCAAGGACTCGATCCCGGTCTCGTTGAAGATCTCGACGCTCAAGACGGCCGGCGTGAAGACCGTCGTGATGAGCACCTACTCGGAGCCGAACGTCGTGCGCGAAGCCCTCGGCTCCGGCGCGCTCGGCTACCTCGTGAAGAGCGAGGACGCCGAGATGATCGTCGAGGCGATCCGCTCCGCACAGCGCGGCGAGCAGTACGTCTCCGCAGAACTCGACCTGGCGATCAACAGCGGCGACGTCGGCGGCGTGCCGAAGCTCAGCGCGCAGGAGCGCCGGGTGATGGCGCTCTACGGCGGTGGCGAGCCGGTGAAGAGCGTGGCGTACCAGCTCGGCATCTCCGAGGAGACCGCGAAGAGCTACCTCAAGCGCATCCGCGAGAAGTACCGCGTGGCCGGCTTCGACGTCGGCACGAAGGTGGCGCTCCGGAAGCGGGCGATCACCGACGGCATCATCGTGCAGGACGGCAGCCCGCACGGGCTGTAGTCGCGCGCTCGGTGCGGCGCGGGGCCCGGGCGCCGGGATGCCCGCGCTCCGGGCTTCGCACCACGGAACGGACACAGCACCACGGGATCCCGTGGTGCTGTGTCCGTTTCCCGGTGCGGTGCCGCGCGGTGCGACGCTGGTGCGTGCCTGGCACTGCGGCGTGACCCCACTGGTCACGACACACCGCTCACGTCTGCCGAGCACGGTGCGTCGTGACCGCCCGTCGAGCGAGCTGCGCCGACCGAGATCGAGCACGCTCACGGAGCGGGACAGCGCATCGGGCGGCGCGAAGCGGGGTCAGACGATCGGGATCGGGGACGTGATCGGGCCGGTCGTGGGGTGCGGGGACGACACGCGCGCACGGCGGGTCGAACGGCGCTCGACGCCGTAGCTGATCGCGGTCATGCCGACGCCGAGCAGCGCCAGCACGATGCCGAGCCACCCCGGTGCGACGAAGCCGAACCCGGCGGCGATGACCGCGCCACCGAGCGCTGCGCCGAGCGAGTTCCCGATGTTGAACGCCGAGTGGTTGAGCGCTGCCGCGATGGTCCGTGCGTCGCCGGCGACGTCCATCAGCCGGGACTGCACCGCGGGCGGGATCGCGGACGAGGTCGCACCGAGCAGGAACGCCCCGACGAAGATGCCGACCGTGAACTGCGCGGTCAGCACGGTCACGAGCAACGCCCCGATGAGCGCGAACATCCCGAAGTAGATGGTGCGCTTCACGCTGTGGTCCGCCAGGTGCCCGCCGAGGACACCGCCGACGACCATGCCGAGCCCGACGACGACGAGGACGAGCGGCACCGCGCCCTCCGACAACCCGGTGACGTTCTGCACGAGCGGCGAGATGTACGAGTAGACGGCGAAGAACCCGCCGAACCCGACGGCGCCGAGGCCCATCACGAGCCACACCTGCGGGACGCGGAAGGCCCGGAGCTCGCGGCCGATGGACGCCGACTCGTCACGGGCGCTCCGCGGCACGAACGCCGCGACGGCGAGGAAGGTGGCCGCGAACAGCACCGAGACGACGCCGTACGCCACACGCCAGCCGGCGTTCTGCCCGATCCAGGTGATCGCGGGAACACCCACGACGTTCGCGATCGACAGGCCGAGCAGCACCATCGCGATGCCCTTGCCGCGCTTGCCAGGACCCATGATGTCGCCGGCCACGATCGACGCGATCCCGAAGTACGCACCGTGGGGCAGCCCGGCGACGAAGCGCGCGACCAGGACGAGCCCGAACGACGGCAGGATCGCGCTGGCGATCGTTGCGACCACGAAGCCGATGAGCAGCACGAGCAGGAGGCCCTTGCGCGGGAACTTCGCCGACATCGCGGCGATGGTCGGCGCGCCGACGACGACCCCGAGGGCGTAGGCGCTCACCAGCCAGCCAGCGTGCGCGACCCCGGCGTCCGGGTCGGCGGCGTACTGCGTCGGCAGGAGTGCTGCGGCGATGTTCGGCAACAGCCCCATTGCCACGAACTCCGTGGAACCGATGGCGAAGCCACCGAGGGCGAGCGCGATGAGCGCGAGTGCGCGGCGCGCGGGCGTGAGTTGTGACATGGTGCCTGGTCTTCGAACGGGAGGGCGGGTCTGGACCCAGCCGTGGCTGGAGGTGCGGCGTGCTGCGGGGCCGCGCCGGGCCTCCAGGCTGGGGACCGCGTCATCGCGACCGGCGTGCAGCCGGTCCGCTCGACGGTGAACGGAAGCAACCGGCCGGAGCCGGTCGGGGACCAGCCGGAGCCGGTCGGGGCCAGACCGCGGCAACGGTCCGGTCGGATCAGTGTAGACCGCTCCAAACACCCACGGAAGACACCGACACGAAACGATTCGAGCGGGCGTCCTGCAGGTCAGGCCGCGCGGCGCTCCAGTTCGCGCTCGACGACGGTCGGGGCCGTTGCGTCGTCACGGTGCACGCACCCCGCTCCGCACTCGACGCAGGTCGCCCAGGCGTGCTCGCCGTGCGCGTCGGTGTCGATGACGACCGTCCGCGCATCGCAGTCCTCGCACCAACCGTCGTGCATCGTCAGGTCCGCCATGATCGCGATCTCCTCGTCGTCATCGGGCCACCGGGTGCGGCTCGATGAACCCCATGAGACACCCGACCACCGACATCCGCGGGAGGCCTCCGGCGTGTCGGCGACCCGCCGGAGGACACCCCCGATTCACACCGCGAGCGACGCGTTCTCCTGCTGGACGGTCGCCAGGAAGGCGTTCACCTCGGCGGGCAGGTGGTCGGCCGGCTGCCACGGTGTCGGGACCTGGAGGCGGATGAGCTGCCCGGCGGTCGGGCGGGTCGTGGCGCCGCTCCGGACGAGCTGCTCGAGCCGGTCGGCGTACCCCTGGAAGGACTCGGACTCGTGCCAGCCGTACCAGGCGCCGGTGGTCAGCAGCGGGTCGAAGCCCCACCGCTCGGTGCGCGCCGCCGACTCGTCCGCGAGTCGACGGTCGTTCCGCGCGGCGCGCATCCGGACACGACGCAGCACCGTGAAGAGGACGCCGAGGCCGGCGAGGAGCACGAGCCACACGATCGGGCCGACGAACGGGTTCCCGGGCCTGATCGCCTCGCACTCGGCACGCGTGAGGATCTCGCTGACGTTCCCGAGGCAGTCCTGGTACGCCTGCTGCCCGTTCGAGAACGCCGACGTCAGCGCCGCCAGCCCGAGTCCGACGAGCGGGAACACGAGCAGGACGAACGCGACGATCGACAGCACCTTGAGCGGCGTCTGGCGGAGCCTCGCGGGCTGCCCCGCGACACGACGCTGTTCGTCGACCGGGGTCGCCGCACGGGCGCGCCCGATGGCACCGGCCCACGCGGACTGCCACGACCGGTCCCGGTCACGGAGGAACGGGATGAGTGCGGCCGCGCGCTGCTGCCAGTCCACGAAGGCCGCACCTTCGGGCGTCTGCCGCCACATCGAGAACTCGTGACGGGCGGTCTGCTCCGCCATGGCCTGCTGCAGCGCGTTCTGCTCCTGCTGGAGCGCGATCTGCTCCTGGGCACTCCGTGCGGCCTTCGCCGCGTTGAGCGCGGTGAGCCCGTTGAACACCATGCTCGCCCCGCTGGCGAACTCGATGCTCTTGAGTGACTTCGCGGACGCTGCCTGGTCGGCCCGGATGGCCCCCATGTCCTTGCTGAACTCGTAGTTGCCGTACGGCATGTGGTGCTCCCCCTGATGACGCCACGGATGTGGACGTCCTCACGCTAGGAGAGCATCTCTCACGCAGCCAACTCCCAGTCGACCCCAGATCGGGGCACAGGGTCCCGGGCGTGCACGCCGGGAGACTCAGGCGTCGAGCGCCGCTTCGAGCCGCTCGATCTTGCCGTCCAGCTCACCGGTGTGTCCGGGCCGGATGTCGGCCTTGAGCACGAGCGAGACGCGGGTCCCGAAGGGCAGGACGGCGTCGGTCGCGGCCTTCACCACGGCCATGCACTCGTCCCACGAACCCTCGATCTCGGTGAACATCGAGGAGGTGCGGTTCGGCAGCCCGGACTCCCGCACGACCCGCACTGCGGCGGCGACCGCATCGTGGACGGAGCCGTCGGAGGACGCGGACGGGCCGCCGGACGGAGCGATGGAGAACGCGACGATCATGCGTCCATCCTGCCCTCGGCGACCGTCGGCCGCCCGTCCGTGTCGCGGGATCGCTTCGCGAGGAGCCCCAGCCGCACCACGAGCACCACCGCCCAGACCAGGATCACGACCTCGAGCACGTTCCGCACGGTGAGCACCACGAGGATCCACGGCTGCACGGTGAGCACCTGGTCGTAGTACGCGGGATAGATCAGCTGCGTCAGGAACGCCATCGGCAGCGCGAGCACGGCCACGGTCAGGAAGCGACGCGCACTCCCCCGCCCGGCGACGAGCCCCCACACGATCGGCACCGCGAACCACCCGATGTACTGCGGCGACCCCACCTTGTTCGTGGCGACCAGCGCCGCGACGAGCAGCAGCGCGAGCGCCGGAGCGACCTCGGCGCGCTTGGCGCCGCGCGCGACCGCCCAGACCGCCAGCCCGAACCCGGCCAGCACGACGAGCGCCATCAGCGGCGTCGACACGGCCGCGGCGAGGTGGGTCCCCGTGCCGGACACCTCGAACGTCAGGATCTCGGTGTCGTAGAACACCGCGGCGCCGGGCACGTGCGCGGCGGCCACCCACATGAACGGCGTCGCGAGGGGCGCCTCGATCTGGAGCGCACGGCCGGACTGCTGCCCGACGAACGAGAGCAGGTGTGCGGCGCCGCCGAACAGCACGTCGACGAGCACGACGAGTGCGGTGACGGTGAGCGCACCCGTGAGCACACCCCGCCGGTGTCCGCGCCGCAGGACGAGGAGCACCCCGACGAGCGCGGCCGGCCACACCTTGATCCACGCCGCGACGGTGAACACGGCCGAGGCGACGGCGGGACGGGAGGCGACGTACGCCACACCGACGAGCGCCACGGCGGTCGCGACGGTGTCGATCCGCCCGAGGCCGATCGGGCCGAGCGCCAGCAGGAACACCAGCCACCACCAGACGACGCGGACGCCGAGCGCGCGGAACCGCCAGAGGAACCAGCAGGCGACAGCGTCGAGCAGGACCATGAGCAGGAGCCAGCCGGTGCCGATGGCCGCGACCCCGCCGAGTGCCGCCGCGGCCATCGGCACGATCGCGACGATCGGGTAGACCCAGTCCGAGTCGATCCCGACCCAGGAGTGCGCGTGCAGCCCGGTCTCGATCCAGCGCCGGTAGGTGATCGTCACGTCACCCAGCGGGAGGTTCGCCGTCACCGACGTCAGCCACCACAGCACCGCGTGCACGATCACGAACGCCACGGCGAAGCAGACGACCTCGAACCAGCGCGACTTCAGCACCGGATGAGCGTAGCGAGCACCGGATGAGCGGAGCGGCGACACCCAGCACTTCCCGAGAGTGACGTGTCACCGTCTCCCCGTGACCACGAACGGGACCCCCGAGCACCCGCGGAGCGGCAACGGGCGCCAGCCGAAGCCCACCCGCCGCCGCCGCACCGCCACCATCTGGATCTCCGTCGCCGCAGCCGTCGTCGTCCTCGGCGTCGCCGGCGTCCTGATCGGCACGAACGTGTACTCGAACACCGAGAACGCGAAGGCCTCGGCCGCACCGAGCGTCGCCGCCAGCCGCGCCCCCTCGACGCTCGATGCGAGCGACCTCGCGGGCACCTGGACCGTCGGCGGGGACTCGGAGGCCGGCTACCGCCTGCACGAGGTGCTGAACGGTTCGGACGTCACGGTCACCGGCCGCACCGACAGCGTGACGGGCACCGCCACGGTGGACGGCTCCTCGATCACCGCGGCCGCGATCACGGTGCAGGTCGCCGACATCGCCACCGACTCCGCCCAGCGCGACTCGTACTTCCGCGACTCCGCGCTCGACACCTCGGCGTTCCCCACCGCGACGTTCACGCTCACCGGTCCGATCGCCGACGCGGTCCCCACCGGTTCCGGTACGAAGCAGGTCGAGGCGAGCGGGAACCTGACGCTCCACGGCGTCACGAAGGCGGTCACCGCGACGCTCGAGGTCGGCCTGAACGGCGACAGTGTCGACATCTCCGGCTCGATCCCGATCACCTTCGCCGACTACGGCGTGCAGGCCCCGAGCCTCGGGTTCGTCAAGGTCGACGACGACGGCACGGTCGAGTTCCTCGTCCACGCGACGCCCGCGGGGTGACGTCCGCCTAGGAACGGTCCCAGGTCTTCACCCAGTCGATCTCGAGGTGCCCTGGCTTCCCCCAGTTGCCGATCTGGAACATGAACCGGTGCGCCGTGGTCGGCACGTGCTGTGTCACCGTGAGGACGATCTGCCCGTCCACGTAGTAGCGGACCGCCTCCCCCGGGATCCACTCGGTCGTGTAGGTGTGCCACTGCCGCCACGTCGCGTCCGTGTGCAGCCCGACCGCGCTCCGTTCCTGGCCCTTCACCATCGAGTGACTGAACGCGCCGACGGTCCCCTGGAACGTGCCCTCGGGGAAGTCGACCTCCCCCTCGGACCAGACGTTCGAGGTCGGCCACAGCAGGAACGCGGCACCGTTGCCGTCGCCCCCGGTGGCCCGGGCCCGGACGCTGAACGTCCCGCCGACGTGTCCCCACGCGCCCGTCGGGGTGCCGAACGTGCCGGCCGCCCCGCGCTTGCCGTCCATCGCGACGTCCATGTAGCCGTCGTGCGCGCTGATGATCTCGTTCGACCAGTACCGGTTGGCCATGCCGTCCGGGTACGGCTGCCAGGACCCCGCGTAGGTGGTGGCGAACTGCCCACCAGCAGCTGCCGGGGTGTCGAAGTCCTCGGAGAAGGTCGGGGCGGCGCCGTTCGCCGGCACGGTGGGCGTCGGGGTCGGCGCGGACACCGACGTCGCGGAGGGCGAGGCGGGGTCGCCCACCCACCCGCGGGCATCGGCCGTGGAGACGGTGCCGAGGGTGACACCGGCGGCGATGACCGCGGCGAACACGAGCAGTGACCTGGAGACCTTCATCGGTCGTCCCGGCGTCGGGTGGGAGCTGCGGTGCTGCCGTCGTCGTCATCGACGTGGCGCACGGCGCGGTGTGCGTCCTGCATGGTCGTGGATCGCTTTCTGGGTCGAGCGGTTCCGGGGACCGGACCGGCCCGTGGTTGCGGTCCGGCGGTGTCCCTCACAGGTCTGTCTACGCGTCCACCGGGTCCACCACGAGGACCCCGCACCCCGCCAGCGGGATCGGTGCGGGCTCCCGCGCCGCATGCGTGATCCCGCGGTCGTTGCGGCTTCCCGCGAGCACGCGCCGCGTCCCCGCGGGTGCGCTGATGCCTTCCGACACCGCAGGAGTCGATCGACCGGCGCGGTGTCGGAACATGCGCACGCACGTGCCGTGGACGCACACCCCACCGGCCTGGAGGCTCGGCACCCGTCCGCCACCGAGCCTCCCGGCCGGCCGTGGTCGCGACCAGTGCACGCGGCGGCCACCGCGCGCCGCTCACGCCCGCCGCGCTCCCGCCGCGCGCCGCGCGCCGCGCCGCACACCGACAACCGTGCTGTCGTACGACAGCGACCCTGTCGCTCCGGCTCGGCAGCGGGCGACCCCGGCGCGCCTCAGGCGGGCGCGTCCCCGGTCACGAGGAGGTCACGGACGACACCGGGCAGCGCCTCGATGAGCGTCGTCATCGTGAACGGCCCACCGCCGGACGCCCGCCGCGCCGCGGTGCCGTGCACGACCGCCGCGGCCGCCGCGAGGTGCGCGAGGTCCGCCGGACCGACCTCCCCGGAGCCCGCCCGGGTGGCCACGAGCGCCCCGAGCACCCCACCGAGGACGTCCCCCGCGCCGGCGGCGGCGAGCCACGGCGTGGCGGAGGACGCGACGAGCCGCACGGACCCGTCCGGGGTGACGACGTGCGTGTCGGAGCCCTTGAGGAGCACGACGCTCCCGGTCTGCTCGGCGGCGCGGAGCGCGGAGCCCCGCGGGTCCTCCTCGACTGCATCACGGGAGACGTGCAGCAGCGCGGCGAGCTCCCCCGCGTGCGGCGTCAGCACCGCGAGCGGTCCGAGGTCGACCAGCGGGATCGCCCCGGCGTCGACGACCACCGGGACGCCGTCCTCGGACGCGTGCTCGAAGGCGGCAGCGGTCGCCGGGTCGAGCGAACCGAGCGAGGACGCCGAGATCCCGGACCCGACCAACCAGGCCTGCACGCGGCCGATGCCGGACACGACCTCGGGACGGCGGGCGAGCACGAAGTCCGTCGCACGGTCGGGTCCGACGTACCGGACCATCCCCACCCCGGTGTGCACGGCCGCGTCGACGCCCATGATCGCCGCACCCGGGTAGGCGGCCGAACCGGTCGCGACGCCGAGCACCCCTCGCCGGTACTTCGTGGACTCCCCGGTCGGCGCGGTCGTCCACGCGGCGGCGTCGGACACGGAGAAGGGCACGAAGTCGTTCATCGACCCCACGTTACGGTGGAGCGCATGAGCCTGTTCCTGCCCGGTCGTGTCGTCGTGTTCGACTACGGCGAGGTGATCAGCCGCACGCCCACCGCCGCGCGGGACGCCCTGCTCGAGGCCACCGGGCTGCCGGAGGACGAACTCTTCCCCGTCTACCAGGAGCTCCGCCACGACCTGGACCGCGGCGACCTCAGCGTGCTGGAGTACTGGCGCGCGATCGCTGCCCGCACCGGCCGGTCCTGGTCCGTCAGCGAGATCCACCGGCTCTGGGCGATCGACTACACGGGCTGGTTCGAGGTCGACCCCGCGGTGCTCGACCTCGTCGAGGAGCTGCACGACGCCGGCACCCGGCTGGCGCTCCTGTCGAACGCCGGGTTCGACTTCGGGGACCCGTACCGGCGGTCACCGATGGGGTCGCTGTTCGAGACCGTCGTGGTGAGCGCCGAGGAACACGTGCTGAAGCCCGACCTGTCCATCTACCGCGACACCTGCGAGCGTCTGGGAATCGAGCCGTCGCAGATGGTGTTCGTGGACAACAGGGCCGAGAACGCCGCCGGCGCGGAAGCGATCGGGGCGGTCGGCCACCACTACACGTCACCAGCGCTGCTCCGGGGGTTCCTGGAGGAGCTGTCGGTGACGGCCACCCCGCACGAAGGAGCCACCGCGTGACGCACGCCCTGTTCGAGCCGATCACCATCCGCGACCTGACGGTCCGCAACCGCATCTGGGTCTCGCCGATGTGCCAGTACTCGGTCGAGCAGCAGGACGGCGTCCCGACGCCGTGGCACCTCGTGCACCTCGGCGGGTTCGCCAAGGGCGGCGCCGGCGCGGTCGTCGTCGAGGCCACCGGGGTCGTGCCGGAGGGACGGATCAGCCCGCAGGACCTCGGCCTCTGGAACGACGAGCAGCGCGACGCGTTCCGCCCGATCGTCGACTTCATCCACTCGCAGGGCGCCGCGGCCGGCGTGCAGCTCGCCCACGCGGGCCGCAAGGCCTCGACCTACCGCCCCTGGGAATCGTCCCACGGCACGGTCCCGGCGTCCGAGGGCGGCTGGACCGCCGTCGGCCCGTCCGCCGAGGCGTTCCCGGGGTACGACGTCCCGCGCGAGCTCTCCACCGAGGACATCCGCCTCGTCGCGGTCGGCTTCGCCGTCGCCGCACGTCGTGCCGTGGAGGCGGGCTTCGACCTCGTCGAGCTGCACGCCGCGCACGGGTACCTCCTGCACCAGTTCCTCTCCCCGCTGAGCAACCACCGCACCGACGAGTTCGGGGGCTCGCTCGAGAACCGGGCCCGCGCGCTGCTCGACGTGGTCGACGCCGTGCGTGCCGAGGTCGGCGAGGGCTTCCCGATCGTCGTCCGCTTCTCCGCGACCGACTGGACCGACGGCGGTCTGACGCTCGACGAGGTCACCGAGGTCGCCCGCTGGGCCGCCGAGCACGGTGCCGACCTCGCCGACGTCTCGACCGGCGGCAACGTCGCGAGTGCGCCGATCCCCGTCGGCCCGGGCTACCAGGTACCCTTCGCCGCGGAGATCAAGCGGAACGCCGGCATCGGCACGATCGCCGTCGGGATGATCTCCGAGGCGTTCCAGGCCGAGCAGATCGTGGCGACCGGGCAGGCCGACGTGGTGATGGTCGGGCGTGAGTTCCTCCGTGACCCGGGCTTCCCGCTCCGTGCGGCGGTCGAGCTCGGGGTCGAACTCGACTACGAGCCCCAGCAGTACCACCGAGCAAGCGTCACGAAGTAGGGCGGATTCTCGGGTTCCGGCCCGACCTCGTGATTACGATGATGACCACTGTGGACGATCCTCCGAATCCTTCTTCGCCCCACCACTCATCCGGCGCTCACTCAGTGAGCTGCCCTGACTCGTCGTGTGCCCGCAGCGCTGTCCGCTCGCGGAGCACGTCCAGCCCCCGGGGGTGGACCCGATGAGCCCCATCGACATCGTCATGCTCGTCGGTGGCATCCTGCTGACGCTCGGCACCGGCGTCTTCGTCGCGTCGGAGTTCGCACTCGTGAACCTCGACCGCGCCGACGTCGAGGCGCGCCGTGACCGCGGGGAGCCCGGCCTCGCGCCGGTCATCGGTGCGCTCAAGGTCACCTCGACGCACCTGTCCAGCGCACAGCTCGGCATCACGCTGACGACGCTGCTGACCGGCTACCTGCTCGAGCCGTCGATCGCGAAGCTGCTCGAGGCACCGTTCCTGGCGCTGGCGCTCCCCGAGGGGATCGTCGAGACGGTCGGCTCGATCGTGGCGCTCGTCATCGCGACGCTGCTCTCGATGATCCTCGGCGAGCTCGTGCCGAAGAACTTCGCGCTCGCGCTGCCGCTGCAGACCGCGAAGCTCGTGGTGCCGCTGCAGATCGCGTTCACGACGGTCTTCAAGCCAGCGGTCGCCGTGCTGAACGGCACCGCGAACGCCGTGCTCCGCGCGATCGGCATCGAGCCGCAGGAGGAGCTCTCCGGTGCGCGCAGCGCCGAGGAGCTCACCTCGCTGCTCCGTCGTTCGGCGTCCGAGGGCTCGCTCGAACAGGACACCGCGACGCTCCTCCAGCGCACGCTGTCCTTCTCCGAGCTCGACGCCAGCGACGTGATGACCCCGCGCCCGCGGTTGTCCACGATCCGGGTCTCGGAGTCCGCCGAGGACGTCATCACGCTCGCCCGCCGGACCGGCTTCAGCCGCTTCCCCGTCATCGAGGAGGACGCGGACGACGTCGTCGGGATCGTGCACGTCAAGCAGGCCGTCGCCGTCCCGCGTGAGAAGCGTCCGGAGGTCCCCGTCGGCGCGCTGATGACCGACGCCGAGCGGGTCCCCGAGACGATGCCCGGTGACACGCTCCTCACCGAGGTGCGCGGTCGCGGCTACCAGATGGTCATCGTCGTCGACGAGTACGGCGGCACCGCCGGGGTCGTCACGCTCGAGGACCTCATCGAGGAGATCGTCGGCGAGGTGTCGGACGAGCACGACCGCGCCCGCATCGACGTCGTCCGTTCCCGCAACTGGCTGACCTTCCCCGGGCTGCTCCGTCCCGACGAGCTCGAGGACCGCGCCGGGGTCAAGGTCCCCGAGGACGGCCCCTACGAGACCGTCGGCGGCTTCATCATGTCGACACTCGGGCGGCTGCCGGTCGTCGGCGACGAGGTCCCGCTCGAGGACGGCGTGTTCCGCGTCGAGCGCCTCGACGGACGGCGGGTCGACCGGGTCCGCTGGACGCCGACCCCCACGGACACCCCGCCCGGCGGCGTGACGATCCCGAACTCGTCCGCGAAGAGCAAGCAGAAGGAGAGCACCCGATGAGCAGCGACTGGTGGGGCATCTTCTGGCTGTTCGTCCTGCTCGCGGGCAACGCCTACTTCGTCGCGGCCGAGTTCGCCGTGATCTCCGCACGCCGCTCCCAGATCGAGCCCCGTGCCGAAGAGGGCTCCCGCGCCGCGCAGATGACCCTGTGGGCGATGGAGCACGCGACCCGGATGCTCGCGACCACCCAGCTCGGCATCACCGTGTGCTCGCTGCTCATCCTCAACGTCTCCGAGCCGGCGATCCACCACCTGCTCGAGGTCCCGCTGCACCTGACCGGGTGGAGCGTCGAGGTGATCGGCATCGTGGCGTTCGTCTTCACGCTGCTGCTCGTCTCGTTCCTGCACGTGGTCTTCGGCGAGATGGTGCCGAAGAACATCTCGTTCTCGATGCCCGACCGTGCGGCCCTGCTCCTCGTGCCGACGCTCTGGTACATCGGCCACGGCCTGCACTGGGTCGTCGTCGGCCTCAACGAGATCGCGAACGCCGTGCTCCGGCTGTTCAAGGTGGAGCCGAAGGACGAGGCGGTCAGCGCCTACACCGTCGAGGAGGTGCAGACCATCGTCGAGCAGTCCCGCCGCGAGGGCACGCTGTCCGACGACGGCGGCACGCTCCGGATGGCGTTCGAGTTCACCGAGAAGAAGGTCCGGGACATCGCAGTGCCGATGTCCGAGCTGGTCACGCTCCCCGAGGACGCCACCCCCGCTGACGTCGAACGCGCGGTCGCGCAGCGCGGGTTCTCCCGCTACGTGCTGACCGGCGAGACCGGTGAGCCGACCGGCTACGTGCACGTCAAGGACGTCATCGACCTGCGCCCCGACGAGTTCGACGACCCGGTGCCCCCGAAGCGCATCCGCCAGCTCATCTCGCTCTACACCGAGATGGACCTCGAGGACGCGCTTGCCACGATGCGCGCCGCAGGCCGCCACGTGGCGCGGGCGTTCGACGCGGACGGCCGGACGACGGGCGTCCTGTTCCTCGAGGACATCCTCGAGGAGCTCGTCGGCACCGTCGAGGACGCGACCAGACGCCGGTAGACGCTCCGGACAAGCGGACGGGAGGCTCGGTGCCAGCTGGCACCGGGCCTCCCGTCCGTCACGGGGTCGGGTGTGGTGCCCCTACCAGCTGACGGGGAGCGGCTTGCCCTCTTCGTACCCGGCGGCGGACTGGATGCCGACGAGCGCACGGTCGTGGAACTCCGCGAGGCTCGTCGCGCCCGCGTACGTGGCGGAGCTGCGGACGCCCGTCGTGATCATGTCGAGGAGGTCCTCCACGCTCGGCCGCTCCGGGTCGAGGTAGATCGTCGAGGAGGAGATGCCCTCGGCGAAGAGCGCCTTGCGTGCCCGCTCGTACGGGTCGAGGCGCTCGAAGCGTTCGCGCACGGCCTTGGCGGACGCCATGCCCCAGCTCTCCTTGTAGGCGGCGCCCTTCGCGTCGCGCCGGAGGACACCGGGCGCTTCGAGCGTGCCGGCGAACCACGAGCCGATCATCACCGCGCTCGCGCCCGCGGCCAGGGCGAGTGCGACGTCACGGGGGTACCGCACGCCGCCGTCGGCCCAGACGTGCGCGCCGAGGGCCTTCGCCGCCGCGGCGGTCTCGAGCACGGCGGAGAACTGCGGACGCCCGACCGCGGTCATCATCCGGGTCGTGCACATGGCACCGGGGCCCACACCGACCTTGATGATCGACGCGCCCGCCTCGACGAGGTGGTGGACGGCGTCCGCGGTGACGACGTTGCCGGCGACCAGCGGGATCCCGAGGTCGAGGGCGGCGACGGTGCGGAGCGCGCGGAGCATCCCTTCCTGGTGGCCGTGGGCGGTGTCGAGCACGAGGACGTCGACGCCGGCAGCGGCGAGGGCCTGCGCCTTGGCCGCGACGTCGCCGTTGATGCCGATCGCGGCGCCGACACGGAGCCGACCGGAGGCGTCCACCGCCGGACGGTAGATGCTCGACCGGATCGCGCTGGTCGGGCTGGTGGTGCCGACGACGTGGCCGTGCCGGGTCACCGGCGCGAAGTCCGCGCCCGCCGCGGTGAGGACGTCGTAGACGTGCCGCGGGGTGCCGGCGTCCTCGGCGTCGATGCCCGTGGAGGCGCCGTGCAGCAGGTCGCGGAGCGTGGCGTCGGGGCCGGCGGTGCCGAGCCGGGTGGCGGGGACGCACCCGAGGTAGTCGCCGTCACCGCCCCGGACCACGACCCCGCGGCCGGCGACGGGCAGGAGCTGCTCGAGGGTCTCCGCGACGGTGGTGTCCGGCCCCATCTCGACGGCGGTGTCGAAGTCGACGGGCTGGTCCTTGACCCAGCGGATCGCGGCGTCGAGGTCCTGCAGGTGCATGTCCTGCGGGAGCACCCCGAGCCCGCCCCGTCGGGCGAGGGTGGCCGCGAGCCGGGGGCCCGTGACCGAGTTCATGTTCGCGCTGACGATCGGGATCGTGGCGCCCGAGCCGTCGTTCGCGGCGAGGTCCACGTCGAAGCGGCTCGTCACGGCGGATCGGCTCGGGACGAGGAACACGTCGGAGTACGTCAGGTCGTGCGTCGGCCGGGTCTCGTAGAACCTCATGCGGCCCACCGTACTGCTCGACGACATGCCTCGGGCTGACACCGAACGGACATGTGGAAACGGCTACGCTTGACGTCGTGCGGGGCAGGGTTGCGCCGCACGACACACACGAGCATCAATCGACGGAGAGTGGGCGATCGGCTGTGTCGAGCCATCTGACCGGAACTGACGAGACCGCGGGCGAATTCGGCGCGAACGAGTGGCTCGTGGACGAGCTCTACGAGCAGTTCATCGCCGACAAGGACTCGGTCGACAAGTCCTGGTGGCCGGTCCTCGAGAGCTACCACCAGAGTGCCGCCGGCAAGAGCGCTCCCGCGGACGCGGGCTCGGCGCCTGCCGCCTCGGCTCCCGCGCAGTCGGACGCCGCCCCCGCCGAGGGCAAGGGCGGCCAGATCCAGGCCCGGACGACGTCGAAGCAGCCGTCGCCGCAGCCGATCCCGGCCGAGGCCAACGACGAGGCCGACGACCACGAGGAGACCCACGAAGACGTGGCGACCCCGCTCCGCGGCATGGCGAAGACGCTGGCCTCGAACATGGACGCCTCGCTCACGGTCCCGACGGCGACCAGCGTCCGGACGATCCCGGCGAAGCTGATGATCGACAACCGGATCGTCGTCAACAACCACCTGCGCCGTGCCCGCGGCGGCAAGATCTCCTTCACGCACCTCATCGGCTGGGCGATGGTCCAGGCGCTCAAGGACTTCCCGAGCCAGAACGTCTTCTACGAGGAGCGCGACGGCAAGCCCTTCGTCGTGCAGCCCGCGCACGTCAACCTGGGCATCGCGATCGACGTCCCGAAGAAGGACGGCACCCGCTCGCTCCTCGTCCCGAGCATCAAGCGCGCGGAGACCCTGACGTTCGGCCAGTTCCTCACCGCCTACGAAGACCTGGTCAAGCGAGCCCGCGACAACAAGCTCACCCCGACGGACTTCCAGGGCACCACGATCTCCCTGACGAACCCGGGCGGCATCGGCACCGTGCACTCGGTCCCCCGCCTCACCAAGGGCCAGGGCGCGATCATCGGCGCCGGCGCGCTCGAGTACCCCGCGCAGTTCCAGGGGTCCGCGCCGAAGACCCTCGTCGAGCTCGGCGTCGGCAAGACCATCACGCTGACGAGCACCTACGACCACCGCGTCATCCAGGGCGCCGGGTCGGGCGAGTACCTGAAGAAGGTGCACGAGCGGCTCATCGGCGAACACGGCTTCTACGAGGGCATCTTCTCCGCCCTCCGGATCCCGTACAAGCCGATCCAGTGGGCGAACGACATCAACGTCGACCTGGCGCACCGCGTCGGCAAGACGGCCCGCGTGCAGGAGCTCATCAACAGCTTCCGGGTCCGCGGACACCTGATGGCCGACGTCGACCCGCTCGAGTACCGCCAGCGCACCCACCCCGACCTCGAGATCGAGAGCCACGGGCTGACGTTCTGGGACCTCGACCGCGAGTTCGTCACCGGCGGCCTCGCCGGCACCACGACCGCGCCGCTCCGCGACATCCTCGGGGTCCTCCGGGACGCCTACTGCCGCACCGTCGGCATCGAGTACATGCACATCCAGGACCCGGAACAGCGCCGCTGGGTGCAGTCCCGCATCGAGGTCCCGTACTCGAAGCCGTCGAAGGAAGAACAGCTCCGCGTCCTCGGCAAGCTCAACGAGGCCGAGGCGTTCGAGACCTTCCTGCAGACGAAGTACGTCGGCCAGAAGCGCTTCTCGCTCGAGGGCGGCGAGTCCACGATCGCGTTCCTCGACACCCTCATCCAGCAGGCAGCGCTCGCCGGGCTCGAAGAGGTCGCGATCGGGATGGCGCACCGCGGTCGTCTCAACGTGCTGACGAACATCGCCGGCAAGACCTACGGCCAGATCTTCCGCGAGTTCGAGGGCACCACGCTCCCCGGCGCCGTGCAGGGCCAGGGCTCCGGCGACGTCAAGTACCACGTCGGTACCGAAGGCGTGTTCCGCGCCTCCGACGGCACGTCGATCCCGATCACGATCGCCGCGAACCCGTCCCACCTCGAAGCGGTGGACGGCGTGCTCGAGGGCATCGTCCGCGCCAAGCAGGACCGGAAGCCCGCCGGCACCTTCGGTGTGCTCCCCGTGCTCGTGCACGGCGACGCGGCGATGGCCGGCCAGGGCGTCGTCGTCGAGACGCTGCAGATGTCCCAGCTCCGCGGGTACCGCACCGGCGGCACCGTGCACCTCGTCATCAACAACCAGGTCGGCTTCACCACCCCGCCGGACTCCGGGCGCACCTCGGTGTACTCGACCGACGTGGCGAAGACGATCCAGGCGCCGATCTTCCACGTGAACGGCGACGACCCCGAAGCCGTGGCACGTGTCGCGGACCTCGCGTTCGCGTACCGCGACGAGTTCCACCGCGACGTCGTCATCGACCTGGTCTGCTACCGCCGACGCGGCCACAACGAGGGCGACGACCCCTCGATGACGCAGCCGCTGATGTACAACCTGATCGAGGCGAAGCGTTCCGTCCGCACCCTGTTCACCGAGGCGCTCGTCGGCCGCGGCGACATCACGCAAGAGGAGTACGACGAAGCGCACCGCGACTTCCAGGACCGCCTCGAGCGCGCGTTCGCGGAGACGCACGAAGCGCAGACGGGCACCATCCCGGTCATCACCGTCGACGACGACGGCGCCGTGCAGGGGCTCGAACGCCCGACCTCGCAGCGCGACGACTCGGAGAACGACGTCCACGAGACCGCGATCTCGCAGGAACTCGTCGAGCTCATCGGCGACGCGCACGGCAACCCGCCCGCCGGGTTCCAGGTGCACCCGAAGCTGCAGGCCCTGCTGACCAAGCGCACCGACATGACCCGCAAGGGCGGCGTCGACTGGGCGATGGCCGAGCTCATGGCGATCGGCTCGATCCTCACCGAGGGCAAGCCGGTCCGGCTCGCCGGGCAGGACGCCCGCCGCGGCACGTTCGTCCAGCGCCAGGCGGTCTTCCACGACCGCGTGAACGGCCAGGAGTGGCTGCCGCTGTCGAACCTGACCGAGGACCAGGCCCGCTTCTACATCTACGACACGCTGCTCAGCGAGTACGCGGCGATGGCGTTCGAGTACGGCTACTCGGTCGAACGGCCCGAGGCGCTCGTGCTCTGGGAAGCGCAGTTCGGCGACTTCGCCAACGGCGCGCAGACGGTCATCGACGAGTTCATCTCCTCCGCAGAGCAGAAGTGGGGACAGCGCTCCGGCCTCGTCCTGCTCCTGCCGCACGGCTACGAGGGCCAGGGGCCGGACCACTCGTCCGCACGCATCGAGCGCTACCTGCAGCTCTGTGCCGAGGACAACATGGTCGTGGCACGCCCGTCGACGCCGGCGTCGTACTTCCACCTGCTCCGCCGCCAGGCCTGGGAGCGCCCGCAGAAGCCGCTCATCGTGTTCAGCCCGAAGGCGATGCTGCGACTCCGTCAGGCGACGAGCGCGGTGGAGGACTTCACGAGCGGGACCTTCGAAGAGGTCCTCGACGACGCGCACATCACCGACAAGGGTGCCGTGCGCCGCGTGGTCCTGCACTCCGGCAAGGTGCACCACGACCTCCGCGCCGAGCTCGACAAGCGCGGGACGACCGACGTCGCCCTCGTGCGGCTCGAGCAGCTCGCCCCGCTCCCCCTCGAGCGCATCCTCGAGGTCCTCGGCAGCTACCCGAACGCCGACGTCGTGTGGGCGCAGGAAGAGCCGGAGAACCAGGGCGCCTGGCCGTTCGTGTGCATGAACCTCTCGCCGCACCTCGACGGACGCCCGCTCTCGGTCGCGTCGCGCGCGGCCAGTGCGGCACCCGCGACGGGTTCCTCGAAGCGCAGCGCCCACGAGGCGACCGAGGTGATCACGAAGGCCCTCGGGTAGCCCCTCGGCTCGCCGGACACCGGCTTCGCGCCCTCGCGCAGACAACGCGCCCCGTCACAGCGGGGCGCGTTGTGCGTCCGGGGGCGCGTCGTCCGCTCGGATCCGCCGGGAGGCTCGTCACGCCTCCGCCACGCACGTCGCGCGTTCCTTCCCATCTCGGGTGCACTGGGAAGGCGATTCGCGCGTAGCGGGTCGGAAGTTCTCACCTCCTACGCGCGATTCGACTCACCACGCACGGAACGACCCGCGCGGGTGCGGCGCGCGCAGCGCGCCGCTACACGATGCGCGTGTAGCGCACCCCCGCGTCGTGGTAGCCGCGCTTCTGGTAGAAGCGGTGCGCGCTGTCGGTCGCGGCCGCACTGACGGCGGACAGCTGCCGGGCGCCCTGCGAAACGGCCCACGTCTCGAACGTGCTGATGAGCGCGGAACCGGTGCCGAGCCTCCTGGCCGTGGGGTCGACCACCAGCAGGAGCAGCTGCGCCGTCGGCTCGTCGGACGCGTACGCCCACGTGACCTGCGCTCCCGCGACGGCCACCGCGCGGCCGTCGTCGTCGCGCACCAACCACGTGCGGTGGCCCGCCTCGGCGGTCAGGCGTTCGAGCCGGGCGCGCATCGCGGACTCGTCCGCGGTGTGCCCGAGGGTCCGGACGAGGGCGGCGACGTCGGCGACGTCCGGGTCGGACCAGCTGGTGATCGACTCGACGGAGAAGGTCATGCTGGCGACCCTACCGACGCCACACACCGTGTGACGCCGGGAGCACACCGCACGACGCGTCGCACGGGTGTCAGTGCGTCGCCTGCTCCACGCGGATGCGCGCCAGGATCTCGGTCCGGAGCTGGTCCGGAGCGGTCTCCTTGCACGCGCGCTTCACGGTCTCCATGAGGACGACGTTCACGCGGTGCTCGGTGGTGCAGTCCTCGCAGTCGTCCATGTGCTCGCGGATGTCCGCCGCGTCTTCGCGGCGGAGTTCGTCGTGCAGGAACTCCTCGAGCTCCGCCTTGGCCTTGGAGCAGTCGCAGCCGCTCATCGTTCACCCTTTCGATCCGTGCGGCCCTGAGCCGCGGTGCGGCCCGGGTTCGCGGTGCGACCAGTGGTCGCGGTGTTCCGGCCTCGTCCGCGCATCGTCGCCGTCGACGCTGCGTCCGGGACGATGCCGGTCTCTCGGGCGTGGTCCGCCAGGAGCCCCCGGAGGAGCCGGCGACCACGGTGGAGACGGCTCATGACCGTCCCGACGGGGGTCTTCATGATGTCGGCGATCTCCTGGTAGGAGAAGCCCTCGACATCGGCGAAGTAGACCGCCATCCGGAAGTCCTCCGGGATGGCCTGCAGCGCGTCCTTCACGGCGGAGGACGGCAGGTGGTCGATCGCGTCCGCTTCGGCCGATCGTGCGGAGATCGACTGCGTGACGCTCTCCGCGCCGCCGAGCTGCCAGTCCTCGAGCTCGTCGATGGTGCCCTGGTACGGGTTCCGCTGGTTCTTGCGGTACGTGTTGATGAACGTGTTCGTGAGGATCCGGTACAGCCACGCCTTGAGGTTCGTGCCCTGGCGGAACTGGCGGAACGCGGCGAAGGCCTTGACGAAGGTCTCCTGCACGAGGTCCGAGGCATCGGCGGGGTTCCGCGTCATGCGCATCGCGGCGCCGTAGAGCTGGTCCATGAACGGCAGCGCCTGGTCTTCGAACAGGCTCCGCAGTTCCGTCGCGGACACGGTCTTCGCGTCGACCACGTCAGCGTCCGACGCTTCGAGCGCCGCCGCTTCCTCGGAGACGGCGTCGAGCTGCTCCTCGGTCTCCTCGACCAGGTCGTGCGGTGTGGCCTGCGGCTCGTCGGTGGTCATCGCGGGCCAGTCTAGGCGGACGCCGCCGAGAGCGACGGCGTGTCCGACGCCCGGTCCAGCGAGCGTGGTCACCGCGGCGGGCAGGTCTGTCCGCGTGGGTGCGAGTGCTGTCGCCAAGGGTCCTCCCGATCGTTTCAGTAGTCTTGTGAACCGATGGCCGAGACACAGCATTCCCAGCGCGCGAACCACGAGCCCGCCCCCTGGATCGCCCCCGTCGCCGCGGGCCCCCTCAGCGGCGACGTCTCGCTGCCCGGCTCGAAGTCGCTGACGAACCGGGAGCTGGTCCTCGCCGCCCTCGCCGACGGCCCCTCGACCATCCGGCTCCCCCTGCACTCCCGCGACTCCGCCCTGATGATCGAGGGACTCCGCGCCCTGGGCGTCGGCATCGAGGAACTGCCCGGCGAGAACCCCTACGGCCCCGATCTCCGCATCACCCCCGCCCCGATGCACGGCGACGTGCGCGTCGACTGCGGCCTCGCCGGCACGGTGATGCGCTTCCTGCCGCCGCTCGCCGCCCTGGCCACCGGCCCGGTCGTGTTCGACGGCGACGAGGCCGCGCGCCGCCGTCCGATGCGCCCGGTCATCGACGCCCTCGTCGCCCTCGGCGTCGACGTCACCGACGACGGCGACGGGTCCCTGCCGTTCGCGTTCACCGGCACCGGCTCGGTCCGTGGCGGCGCGCTGACGATCGACGCCTCCGCCTCGTCCCAGTTCGTCTCCGGCCTGCTCCTCTCCGCGCCCCGCTTCGACGAGGGCCTGCACCTGACGCACGTGGGTGAGCGCCTGCCGAGCCTCCCCCACATCGAGATGACCGTCGCCGCCCTCCGCGCCCGCGGGGTCCGCGTCGACGAGCCCGCCGTCGGTGAGTGGGTCGTGCACCCGGGTCCGATCGCCGCCGTCGACGTCACCATCGAACCGGACCTCTCCAACGCGGCTCCCTTCGCGATCGCGGCCCTCGTGGCCGGCGGCACCGTGCGCATCCGCACCTGGCCCACCGCGACGACGCAGGTCGGCGCCGACCTCGAGACGCTCCTGCCCCTGTGGGGGGCGAGCGTGGCCCGTGACGGTGACGACCTGGTGTTCGACGGCGGCGTCGGGATCCGGGGTGGCGCCTCCGTCCCGGGTCTCGAACTCGACCTGACCCGCGGCGGCGAGCTCGCACCCGCCCTCGTCGCGCTCGCGGCGCTGGCCGACGGACCGACCACCGTCACCGGCATCGGGCACCTGCGTGGGCACGAGACGGACCGCCTGGCAGCGCTGGCGGCGGACGTCAACCAGACGGGAGGCACGGTGCGGGAACTCGACGACGGCCTCCTGGTCCAGCCGGCGCGGCTCCACGGCGGCGGCTGGGCCGCGTACGAGGACCACCGGATGGCGACGGCGGGCGCGATCGTCGGGCTGGTCGTGGACGGCATCGCGGTGGACGACATCGGGTCGACGGCGAAGACGCTGCCGCAGTTCCCGGAGCTGTGGGCCGAGCTCGTGGCGACCGGTGCCGGGTCCGGTTCTGACACTGCTCCTGCTCCTGCTCCTGCTCCCGGGTCGGGGGTCTGACGTGAGCTGGTGGGACGACGTCGACGGCGACGCGGACGAGGACGAGCCGTACGGCCAGTACGACGAGTCGAGCGTCCGGGTCCGGCCGAACCCGAAGGGCAACCGGCCGCGCACCAAGGTCCGTCCGACGTACGACGACGCCCCGACCGGCTGGGTGACGAACGTCGACCGCGGCCGCTTCGGCGTCCTCGTGAGTTCACCCGACGGGGACCGGCTGATCACCGCGACGAAGGCCCGCGAGCTCGGCAAGAAGTCCGTCGTCACCGGGGACAACGTCTTCCTGGCCGGGGACGTCTCCGGCTCCGAGGGGTCCCTGGCCCGCATCGTCCGCGTCGCGGAACGGTCGACCCTGCTCCGCCGGAGCGCCGACGACTCGGACGACGTCGAGCGCGTCATCGTGGCGAACGCGACGCAGATGCTCGTCGTCGTTGCGGCCGCCGACCCGGAGCCCAGGACCCGCCTCATCGACCGGTACCTCGTCGCCGCGTTCGACGCCGGCCTCGACCCGATCCTCTGCATCACCAAGACCGACCTCGCCGACCCGGCACCGTTCCTGGCGCACTTCGCGTGCCTCGACCTGCGGATCGTGACGAGCCGCGCGGACGACGTCCCGTTCGAGGCCATGCACGAGGTCCTCGACGGTCAGGTCACCGTGACCGTGGGGCACTCCGGCGTCGGCAAGTCGACGCTCGTGAACGCGCTCACCGGGTCCACGCGGGCCACTGGCGTCGTGAACTCGGTGACCGGGCGCGGGCGGCACACGTCGTCGTCCTCCATCGCGCTGCAGGTCCGGGACGGCGGCTGGATCATCGACACGCCCGGCGTCCGGTCGTTCGGCCTCGGGCACGTCGACCCCGCGAACGTGTTCCGGGCGTTCGCCTCGCACGCGATCCCCGTCGCCGCGCCCGTCGACGGCATCCCGCTGGACCAGGCGCACGACTGGGAGATCGTCGACCGGGTGCAGGCCGGGGAGCTCGGCCCGACGGGCATCGAGCGGCTCGACTCCTTCCGTGCGCTCCTGACGGGCATGGGCGCGCACGACCCCGGCACGGAGTAGCCGCGCGGCGCGCGCGGCGCCGGCCGCCGGCCGCCGGCCGCCGGCCGCCGCCCGCCTGGCCGCCCGGCCGCCGCCCGCCCGGTGAGATCGCACTTCGTGTCGCCTCCGCAGCGTGAAGCCGACACGAAGTGCGATCTCAGCGCCCGCCTCGAGGGGCGCCGGCGGGCCCGGCGGGGCCCGGCGGGCGCTGGCGGGCCCCGGCGTCGACAAAGTCGTACCGGAGGCGTACCATTGCCCCTCGTGTCTGAAGTTGCAAAGTACAACTTTGCGCCGACCCGCGTCGACGCTCCCGCCTCCATCGACCGCGCCGACGACGCCGCGAACCAGCACCGGGGCCACGCCGCTCCCCGACCGCCGCACCGCGCCCCGAACGTCCTCCGCCCCGTCGGACTCGGCCGCACCCTCCTGACCTTCGCCACGCACATCCTCGTCCCGCTGTTCCTCGCGGCCGGGATGGGCCTGGCCTACCTCGGCGCGTTCCACGCCCCCGCGCCGAAGGACCTCCCCGTCGGCATCGTCGGGCAGAGCGCCGCCACGCAGGTCTTCGCGCAGACGGTCACGGACCAGTCCGACGGTGCCCTCGTCGCCCACGTCGTCGCCAGCGACAGCAAGGCACAGCAGCAGGTGAAGGACCGCGACCTCGCCGCCGTGTTCTCCACCTCGGCGTCCGGTGCCACGCTCTACGTCTCCTCGGCGGCCAGCGAGACCACCGCCACCGCGGCGCAGAAGATCTTCATGCCGATCGCCTACGACCAGCACCTGCCCTTCCACGTGGTGGACGTCGTGCCCTCGGGTGACCAGGACAGCACCGGCCAGGGACTGTTCTTCCTGCTCGTCGCCCTGAGCGTCGGCGGGTACGCCTCGGCCATCGCGGTCGCCGCGTTCGCCACGAAGCTCCGGACGGTGTGGACTGCGGTCATCGGCCTCGCGACCGCCGGTGTCGTCGCCGGGATGGGGATCGTCATCGCCGGACCGATCTACGGCGTCATCACGACGCACCAGTGGCAGATCTTCCTGTTCGCGTGGATGTACGACGCGATCATCATCGGTCTCGGGATCGGTCTGCACCCGATCCTCGGGCGGTGGACCACGCCGGTGCTCACGATGCTGTTCGTGATGCTCAACTTCACGTCCTCAGGCGGGATCTTCCAGCCGGCGTTCCAGCCCGGGTTCTTCGCGGCGCTCAACACCTTCTGGAGCGGAGCCGCCTGGCTGCAGGCCGCGCAGGACCTGCAGTACTTCCCCGGTGCGTCGCTCGGCCGGAGTTCCCTCGTGCTCACGCTGTGGCTCGTCGGCGCGGTGCTGCTCTGCGTCGTCGTGCACGGCCTCGTCGCCCGCCGCACCCGCATCGCCCGGGAGCGCGAGGTCAGCCGCCTCGAAGAGGAAGAGGTCGTGGCGGCGTAGCGCCGCTACGCTCGACCCGTGGACCTCAGCGCCGACCTGGACTTCGCCCGCTCCCTCGCCGACACCGCCGATGCGATCAGCCTGGAGCGCTTCCGCGCCGCTGACCTGCACGTGTCGAAGAAGGCCGACAGCACCCACGTCACGGACGCGGACCAGGCCGTCGAGCGGGTCCTCCGGGAGAGCATCGCGGCCGAACGCCCGGACGACGCGTTCCTCGGCGAGGAGACCACCGCGGACTCCGGCGCCGAGGCCACCAGCGAAGGCCATCGCCAGTGGGTCGTGGACCCGATCGACGGCACCGCGAACTACCTCCGCGGTGTGCCGGTCTGGGCGACGCTGATCTCCCTCGCGGTCGACGGCCGCCCGGTGCTCGGCGTCGTGAGCGCCCCCGCCCTCGGCAAGCGCTGGTGGGCGGCCGAGGGGCTCGGCGCGCACTCCTTCGACGGGGAGCTGCACGTCTCCGGGGTCGCCGAGCTCCAGGACGCGAGCCTCAGCTACAACAGCATCCAGCAGTGGGACGAGGACGACCGCCTGCAGCCGCTGATCGACCTGTCCCGCAAGGTGTGGCGCACCCGGGCGTACGGGGACATGTGGTCGTACATGATGGTGGCCGAGGGCATCCTCGACATCGCCGGCGAACCGGACCTCAAGCCGTGGGACATGGCCGCGCTCGTCCCCATCGTGGAGGAGGCCGGCGGCCGCTTCACCTCGCTCGACGGCGACCCGGGCCCCTGGCACGGCAGCGCGCTGGCGACGAACGGCCTCGTCCACGACGCCGTCGTCGAGGTCATCCGCCGCTGACCCCGCTCGTCGCGCTCGCGGCGGGCGACACGGTCGTCGCCGTACGACAGCGACGTCGTCGCAACCGCGCGCCCGCAACAGTTGCAGGCGCGTGGCGACGACAGGGCGGCTGTCGTACGACAGCGACGTCGTCGTTCTGCGTCGGGAGCGCCCGACCATGCTGCGTCGGGAGCGCCCGGCCGTGCTGCGTCGGGAGCGCCCGCCGGGCCGCGTCCGCAGCGCCCCGCCCTCGACCCGCCGGGAGGCCCGGTCCGCGTCAGGCGCGCGCCTCGCCTCCGGCGGACCCCGCGTCCACGGCCTCGCGCCGTGATGCGCGCACCCGCACCACCAGGTCCCCCACCGCGAGCACCAGCGCGAGCGCGATCAGCGACACCGTGAACGTCGTGCCGCTCCGGAACGCCTCGTGGTACGCGTCCAACCGCGCAGCAGACCCGACGGACCCGGACCCCGACCCGGACGCCGCCGTCGACCCGCGCACGATCCCGTAGAAGATGCTCGTCACCACCGCCGTCCCGATCGCGGTGCCGACCCGCTGCCCGAGCTGCTGCATCGACCCGGCGACCCCGGACTGCTCCACCGGGATCTCCGCGAGTGTCAGCGTCTGGTTCGGCGACACCACGAACCCGCCGCCGAGCCCGCCGACCAGGAACGCGCCCGCCATCGCCCACGGGGTGACGTCCGGCGTGGTCAGGGTCGCGGCGAGCATGAGCAGCACGAAGCCGACGACCACCATGAACAGCCCGAACACGACGAGGGCCCGCCCGACGCGGTTCACGATCCGCCCGCCGACGTAGGCGCCGACGGCACTCGTCGCCGCGAACGGGATGCTCACCATGCCTGCGAAGAGCGGCGCGAGCCCGAGGCCCTCCTGCAGGTACAGGGTGACCATGAGGAACGAGGCCGGCAGCGCCGCGAAGTAGACCGCGACGATCGCGAGCCCGTTCCGGTAGGACGACAGCCGGAACAGCTCGAAGTGCACCACCGGGGACTTCCCGTGCCGCTTGTACCGCATCTCCCACAGCACGAAGAGCACCAGGAACACCGCGAAGGCGACGAGCCACAGCCACCGGGCGCCGGAGTCCCCCGCACCGGTGGTGAGCACGAACGGCAGCATCAGGGTGACGATCGCGGCGCCGAGCAGCAGGATGCCGACGATGTCGAGTTCGCGGTCGGCCGCCGGGCGCTGCGATCCCTTCGGCAGGAGCTTCAGTGCGAACAGCAGCGCCGCGATGCCGAGGGGCACGTTCATCCAGAACAGCAGCCGCCACCCGTCCTGCTCGCCGCCGATCGCGATGAGCCCGCCGCCGATCGTCGGACCCAGCGCGGTGGAGATGCCGATCATCGCGCCGAACAGCCCGAAGGCACGACCGCGCTCGGCACCGCGGAACAGCTGCTGGACGAGCCCGATCACCTGCGGCATCTGCGTGCCGGCGGCGAACCCCTGCAGGATCCGCGTGACCATGAGCACCTCGATGGTCGGGGCGATCGCACAGAGGAGGCTCGCGGTGGTGAAGGCGACGAGCCCGGTGATGAACAGGGCACGCCGGCTCTTCAGGTCCCCCAGCCGCCCGGCGGGCACGAGTGCGAGCCCGAACGCCAGGGCGTACCCCGCGACGATGAGCTGCAGGGACGAGCTCGTCGCGTCGAGGGAGCGTTCGATCGACGGCAGGCCCACGTTGACCTTCGAGAGGTCGAGGATCGTCAGTGCGGCGACCGCCACGCAGACCCCGAAGGCCCGCCAGCGCGTCCGGTCGTCGGGGAGGTCGTCGGTTACCCCACCGGTTCTACCCGGACCACGCCGGGCGCGGCCGAGCAGCAGGGGACACGGGTGTACCCCGTTTCCGTACCACGAAGTACTCGCCAACACCAATCGTGACCCCCCGCGCGGGGGGTCACACCCCCCGTACTGGGGTGATGAAGCGTCACATCCGATTGCGCGGACTGGCTCATCCGACCCGCGCCTGGGTTATCGTCGCTGTCAGACGGCAGGTCAGGTGGCGTCTCGGGATCCCTAGTCCCGATGCAGATCCGGCCGGTCGTGTTCGTCGAAACCCTAACCCGAGGGGTGATACAGACGATGACATCATCGTTCCCGAGCGAGATCGAGTGCACCCTCACTCGACCGCATTCCAACCACGAATCCTCCGGCGCTCCCCTGATGAGCGCTTCACGATCGATCAGTCGTGCGGCCAACCCCCGCACCCTCGTCCGATCCGCCTCCGTGCGCCCCGCCGTCCAGTCCGTCTCAGGACCCGGAGGCCGGTGAGTCCGCATGGAACTCACCGGTCGACGTTCTGAGGTCGACCGGATCGCGACCCTCGCAGTGCTCCCTCGGGAGTCCGCGATGGTCGTCGTCGGCGACCCTGGCTCCGGACGCTCCAGCGTCCTCGACGCGGTCTCGCACCGCGTCTCCATCCCCGTCGTCCGGCTCGGCGTCAACGGCTCTGAAGCCCGTTGGCCGATGTCGGGAGTGACCTCCCTGTTCACCGCCCTCGACGACCCCCGGGCCTCGGCGCACATCGCGCGCCTGGTCCGGAACGTCGACGAGGGCCTCGCCGCAGCGCACGACTTCCTCGACGCCGTGCACGCGCTGACGCTCCCGCCGACGCTCGTGCTCATCGACGACCTGGACCGCATGGACGCCGAGAGCCAAGAGCTCATCGCGTTCCTCGCGGGACGGCTCGCCGGCACGGCACTCCGCCTCGTGGCCACGGTCCGCCGTGTCCCCGCCGGCGGTCCGCTGGCGTCGCTGCCCATCCTGCGGCTCGAACCGCTGCAGCCGGACGAAGCACTCGTGCTCGCCCGGGACATGGCACCCGAAGAGGCGAACGACGGCGTCCTCGCCGTCCTCGCCGAGGAGACCGGCGGCAACCCCGGTGCCCTCCGCGAGCAGATCGGCGCACTCCGCCGTGAACAGCTCGTCGGCACCGAGCCGATCGTCGTGCCCCTGCGACCGACCCCGACGACCTCCGCAGCCGCGGAGCTCGTCCTCGAAGCCGCTGCGGGACGCGATCTGGACGTCCTCGCCCGGCTGGCCCTCGTCCCGACGGCGCGCGTCGCCGGCTGGGACCGTGACGCGATCGACGACCTCGTGGGCGCCGGCCTCGCCACGGTCCGCGGGCAGTCGATCTCCGTCCGTGACCCGCTCGTCCGCTCCGCGCTGTACTGGAGCATGCCCGCACGGGACCGCCGCGAGGCGCACACCGAGCTGGCGGCGAGCGCCGCTGCCCACGACGACCGTTCGGCCGCGTGGCACGCGAGCTTCGTCGACGACGTCCCCGACGCCGCCGCGCTGCTCCGCGCCGCTCGTTCCTACGCCGTCGACGGCGACTCGCACGCCGCCGTCGCCCTGACCGAACGTGCCCTGCACATCGGGACGGGATCGGAAGCGGAGCACGTCGCCCTGCTGGGTGTCGCCGAGGTCCTCCTCGGACACCGGCTCCTCGGTTTCGCGGCGCGCTACCTCGCGGCGATCAAGCCGTTCAAGGAGCTCGCGGACGAGGTGCGGCGGCTCCGGCTGCAGTACTCCGTCCAGTACCTCAGCGGCGACGCGGTCCACGCGGACGAGCTGATGGTGCCGATCGACACCGACGACGACAGCGAGGCGGACTCGCTCGCCGGGCTCCTGGCCATGGTCGCGTCCTTCCGGGCGGAGGCGTGGGAGCTCGACCAGGCCCGCGACCTGCTTCACCGGGCCGAGCTCTTCGAAGCCCGTGGCTCCGCACACACCGTGGAGATCCTCGGCACGGCGCGTGACCTCGTGTCCGCGGTCGACGGCACCCTGCCGCCGGACGCGGAGCTGCACGACGGACTCGCGGCGCAGAAGCTCCTCGCGATGTCCGACCCCGCACTGCTGCTCCTCGCCCACGCGCTGAGCCTCGCCGAGCGCTACCGCAGCGCCCGCCGGGTCTTCGCGCTCGTCCTGGCCCGCGCCACGGACACCGCGCCGGTGTGGCTCGAGGCCGCCCGCTACCTGTCCGCCGAGAACGAGGTGCGCTCCGGGAACTTCCGGCAGGCGCTCCGCGCGATCGACGTGTGGGAGGCCGGCTCGGCCGTCGTCGAACGGCTCCGCGAACCGTCGCGGGCGATCGCCGTCGCGTGGCGGCACTTCGCCGAGGGCCGGTCCGCCGACGCCCTCGACGTCGTCGACCACTGCCTGCGGCAGCGTTCCACGAACCGGCTGTGGGGAGCGACGGCGAAGCTGTACGCCCTCCGTGGTCGCGTGCTGCTCCTCGACGGTCGTCTCGAGGAGGCGGCTGCGTCCCTCGAGGCCGCCGACGCCATCGGTCGCAGCCTCCGGAACCCGGCGGTGCTCCGGCACCTCGGGGACCTGGTGGAGGCGTACTCCCGGCTCGGCCGGACCGACGACGCGCGGAACATCACCGCGCGGCTCGCGGCCGACCACCACGCCCGGCCGTCCCGCTGGGGTGCGCTGGTCCTCGCGAGGAGCCTCGCGCTCATCGCGGACGACACCACGAGGGACACCTCGCGGCGTCGTGCACTGGAGATCTTCCAGCCCGCGGACTCGCAGTTCGAGCGTGCTCGCACCTTCGCGGCACTCGCCGCGATCGGTGTCCCGGCGGACCGTGCCCGGCTCGGTGCCGCGGCCGCGGCGGCGTACGAGGCCGCCGGTCTCCGACGTCCGCTCGCGACGCCGGCCCCGACCGTCGCGATGCCGTCGTTCGGTGGCACCGGCATCGGTTCCGGTCCGTTCACGGGCGGTGTGCGCTCCGGCGCGCTGCTGTCCGCGACGACCCCGATGACGCCGGGGACCCCGCGGAGCGCTCCGGACGCAGCGGCGGTGCTCACCTCGCTGACGGCGGAGGAGCGTGCGGTGGTGCAGAAGGTGACCGAGGGGTACCGCAACCGCGAGATCGCCTCGTCGCTCTACATGTCCCAGCGGACGGTGGAGCTGCGGCTCACGCAGATCTACCGGAAGGTCGGGGCGCGCTCGCGGTCCCACCTGGTCGCGCTGCTCACCTGATCGAGGACACGCGTCACCCCGGACGGGAGGCACGGTGCCAGCTGGCACCGTGCCTCCCGTTCGTCGTCTGCCCACGGTGCGGGCCGTTGCGCGACTCCGCACGCCACCGCGCGGTCTCGCACGGTGCGCGCGAAGAACCGCAACAAGCGTCGCGGAGCGTTGTCGGAGGGCGGCCCGGCCGGTGATGCTCGTTCTTGCACCGACCGCCGCGTCTCCCCGGAGGCCAGCCCACGGTACCCCGATCGGTACCCGAACCGTCGGCCCACGTACGCCGACGTCCGTCCTCGCCTGATCCGAGGACGGGCGCCGGTACGGGCCACGGCCCCGATCGCGTGGCAGACCCGAGCGGCGGTCGGTGCCGACCCCGCTCCCCCACCGCCTGCTTCCCACCCGAAGGGACTCCCGATGTGCGGCATCATCGCGGCCCGCGTCTCCGACGACGCGACCCCGTACCTGCTCGACGGCCTCGAACGGCTCGAGTACCGCGGCTACGACTCCGCGGGCATCGCCGTGCGGACGGCCTCCGGCTCCTTCGAGACCATCCGGTCCGTGTCACGGGTGGGTGACCTCCGGACGCTCGTCGCAGCGCGTTCCGGCGATGCCCTCACCGGCACCGGCATCGGCCACACCCGCTGGGCCACGCACGGTGGCGTCTCGGAGCGGAACGCCCACCCGCACCTGGACTGCACCGGCCGGATCAGCGTCGTGCACAACGGGATCATCGAGAACGCCGAGCGACTGCGCACGATGCTCGAGGCGCAGGGACACGTGTTCCGCTCGGACGTCGACTCCGAGGTCATCACGCACCTCGTCGAGCGCGCCCTCGCCGTGGACCAGGACCTGATGCTCGCGGTGCAGATCGCGGCGGCACAGCTCGAGGGGTCGTGGGCGATCGTCGTCCTCGACTCCCGCAGCGGCCGGATGGTCGTCGCCGCCGAGCGTTCGCCGCTCGTCGTCGCCCGGGCTCCCCGCGGGGACTTCGTGGCGAGCGACATCGGCGCGATCGCCGAGTGGTGCGAGACGTTCGTGGCGCTCCGCGACGGTGACGTCGTCGAGCTCGGCGAGTCCTGGAACTGGTCCTCCGCCGGGGTGTCCGTCCCGGTGCCGTTCCCGACGCCCTCGCCGTTCGCGGCCGCGGCGCTCGAGCTCGGCGACCACCCGGACCACATGGCGAAGGAGATCGAGGAGCAGCCCGCCGTCGTCGCCGAGATCGTCGAGCGCATCGCCGCCCGCACCGCCGACGGCAGCATGTGGGTCGGCCTCGGGCTCCCCGGGTTCCACCGGCTCGCGATCGTGGCGTGCGGCACCTCGCTGAACGCCGGGCAGGTCATCGCGACCGCGCTCCGGGGCATCGGCGGCGTCCCCACCGACATCGTCGTCGCCAGCGAGGCGGACCAGGCGGTCCTCGGCCCCGGCACCCTGGTCATCGCGATCAGCCAGTCCGGCGAGACCGCCGACGTGCTCCGCGCCCTCGACCGCTTCGGGGACGCGCACCCCGTCCTCGCGCTGACGAACAACGTGCACTCCTCGCTCGCCCGCCGCGCCGATGCGGTGCTCGACTGCCAGGCCGGCCCCGAGATCGGCGTCGCCGCGACGAAGACCTTCACCGCGCAGGTCGTCGTCGGCGTCGCGGCGATGATCGCGGCGCTCGTCGTCTCCGGGCGGATCTCCCCCGCCGAGGCCGCGGTCCACGTCACCGCGCTCCGCGAACTGCCCGCGCGCATCGAGCACGCCGGACGCGTCGCCGCCGACCGCATCCCGCTGCTGGTGTCGAGCGTCCGCGAGGCGACCGGGTTCCTGTTCCTCGGGCGGGGCGTCGGACTGCCGTACGCCGCCGAGGGGGCACTCAAGCTCAAGGAGCTCAGCTACCGGTGGGCCGAGGCCTACCCGTCCGGCGAGCTCAAGCACGGCCCGCTGGCGCTCGTCGACGAGGGCACCCCCGTCGTCGTCATCGACCACGGCGAGCACCGGCTGCAGGCCGCGATCGCCGAGGTCCGTGCCCGCGGCGGCTTCGTCATCACGATCGGTGGGCACGGCTCGGACATCCCCGCGCTCGGGGAGACCGGACCGTGGGGTCCGCTCGAGGCCGTCGTGCCGCTCCAGATGCTCGCCCGCGAACTCGCGCTGCAGCTCGGCTGCGACGTCGACAAGCCGAGGAACCTCGCGAAGTCGGTGACGGTCGAATAGCGAGGCAGCCGCGCATGAACCGTCTGACGGTGTTCCTCACCGTCCTCACCGTGGTGGCCGTCCTGGTGACGCTGGTGGTCATCCTGGTGCTCCCCTCGGTGCTCTCCTAGCCGCATCTGCCACAGTTGCGGACGATGTCCTCCGCCTCGCTGATCTCGTCGGTCCCACTGGTCTCGTCGGTCCCGCTGGTGTCGTCCGCTTCGCTGGTGTTCGTCGCGATCCTGGTCGGTGCCGTGCTCCCGTTCGTCCCCGTGGTCGGACGGGTCGCCCGGATCGCCGCGACGATCGCGCACGAGGTGGGGCACTGCATCGTCGTCGTGCCCTTCGGCGGGCGGATCCGCCGCATCGACCTCCGCCCGGACGGCTCCGGTGAGGCCTGGGTGCAGCTCGGCGGTGTCCCCGGCGCGATCCGGTGGCTCGTCCGGGTGCTCAACCTCTACGCCGGGTACAGCGCGCCGCTCTGGGCCGGCGCGCTGCTGCTCACCGGGGTGCTGCACGGGTCGCGATGGCTCCCGGTCGTGGTGCTCGGCGTGATCGGGCTGGTCGCGCTCGTGTTCGTGCGGAACTGGTTCGGGCTGCTGGTCGTCGTCGGCTTCGACGCGCTGGCGCTCTGGGTGGCGCTGCGGCCGTCCGAGGCGACGGTGCTCGTCGTCGCCGCGGTCGGTGCGCTGTTCGTCGTGGACGGGCTGCGGTCGGTGGTGCAGGTCGCGCGCTGGCTCCTCACCGGCGCTCGGGTGCAGACGGACTTCCACATCGCGGCCGCCGAGATGCGGCTGCCCGCCGGGCTCTGGTTCGTGCTGTTCGTCCTGGTGAACGGCGTCGCTGTCTGGCTCGCGCGGGATCCCCTGCTCGAGGTCTGGGACACGATCGCCGCCGGCGTCCGCGCGCTCGTCTGATGCGCGTCGACTCCGTCGCGTCCGAGCTCCGGGCTGCACCCGCCGGCGGGCTCCGAGACCGGTACCTGGCGTTCGTCGGGGAGCACGGGGACGCCGCGCTGTGGCGAGCTGGCGGCTCCGAGCACCTCACGGCGTCGTGCTTCGTGTTCTCGCCAGACCTGGCGCACGTGCTGCTCTGCCACCACCGCAAGGGCGGGTTCTGGGTGCAGTTCGGCGGACACCTCGAGCAGGACGACCCCTCGCTCGCCGCGAGCGCCCGCCGCGAAGCACGCGAGGAGTCCGGCATCCCCGACCTCGAACTCTCGTCATACCGCATCGTCGACCTCGACCGCCACGACCTGCACGGTGGATTCTCCTGTGCTGCACATTGGGACGTCGGTTTCGTCGCGGTCGTCCCACGCGACACCGCGACCACGGTCAGCGACGAGAGCGACGACGTCCGGTGGTTCCCCGTCGACGCCCTCCCCGACGCGCTGCCCGACGGCTTCGCTCGGCGGCTCGAGGGCGTCCTGTCGGCGGTCCGGGACGGGGTGCACTGACCCGAACGGGCACCGCACGCCGCTGGTCGTCCGCCGACCGCCGCCCGCCGGTTTACGTTCCGGTTCCTGGCCGTGACCGATCCGGTTCACGATTCCCGGGGATCGTGAACCGGATCGGTCACCGCGCAGAAGGAACCTGGGGTGCCGTGCCGTGCCGTGCCGTGCCGTGCCGCGCCGCGCCGTGCCGCGCCGTGCCAGGTCGGCGCCGTCGAACACCGTCCCACCGGGATGCCACGGCCGCCCCCATCCCGTCGTAACCGGGGGCCGCAATGGAGTATCCGCGGAGCGAGGCCTGCGAGAGTACGGACAACAGATCATCGGAGGAATGCCATGTCGAACGACGACCACGGTTTCGCGACCGAGCAGGTGCACGGCGGGTTCGTTCCCGACGCCGGTCACGGTGCGAGGGTGCCCGCGATCCACATGTCGTCCGGCTTCCTCTTCGACGACTTCGACCAGGCGCGCGACCGCTTCGCCGGAACCGACGACGGCTACACGTACACCCGTCTCGGCAACCCCACGAACGGCGACGTCGAACGCCGCATCGCCCTGCTCGAACGCGGCTCCGAGTCGATCCTGGTGTCGAGCGGGCAGGCCGCGGCGACGGTGGCGTTCCTCGGGCTGCTGCAGGCCGGCGACCACGTCGTCAGCGCCCAGAGCATCTACGAGGGCACCCGCGGGCTGCTCCTCCAGAACCTCGGCCGGCTCGGCATCGAGGTGGACTTCGTCGCCGACGCGCGGGACCTCGACGCATGGGCGGCGGCGGTCCGTCCGAACACGAAGGCCTTCTTCGCGGAGACGATCCCGAACCCGAAGAACGACGTGCTCGACATCACCGGCGTCGCGGAGACCGCGCACCGGGCGGGTGTCCCGCTCATCGTGGACAACACCCTCGCGACGCCGTACCTGGTCCGCCCGATCGAGCACGGCGCCGACGTCGTCGTGCACTCCGCGTCGAAGTTCCTCAGCGGCCACGGCTCCGGCCTCGGCGGCGTGGTCGTCGACGGCGGCACGTTCGACTGGTCCGCCTCGCCGGAGCGCTGGACGCACCTGACGAACCCCGAGCGGTCCCTCGGCGGACAGAGCTACGTGGAGAAGTACGGCAACCGCGCGTACATCGTCTTCGCGCGTGACGTCATCAGCTCCCGCATCGGCCCGACGCCGTCCCCGTTCAACGCGTTCCTGCTCCGCCAGGGCATCGAGACCCTGAGCCTGCGGGTGGAGCGGCACAGCGCGAACGCGCTGGCCATCGCCGAGTGGCTGGACCAGCAGCCCGAGGTGACGAGCGTCGACCACGCGGGTCTGGCCTCCAGTCCGTACCACGACCTGGCGGAGCGGTACCTGCCCCGGGGAGCCGGGTCCGTGTTCGCGTTCACGCTCGCCGGCGGTGAGCCGGCCGCACGCGACTTCATCAACGCGGTGCAGCTGTTCAGCCGGATGACGCACCTGGGTGACGTCCGGTCGCTCATCCTGCACCCGGCGACGACGACGCACGCCGGCCGCACGCCGGAGGAACGGGCCGCGCAGGGCATCGACGACGGCCTGATCCGTCTGTCGGTCGGCATCGAGGACGTCGCGGACCTGCTCCGCGACCTGGAACGCGGGTTCGCCGCGGTGCGTGGGGAAACCGGTCCGGAGGCTCGGCTCGGCTCCGGGACGGAGCTCGAGTCCATGGGACACACGGTCCCGGAGCGTCACGTGATCGCGGAGGAGATCTGACGATGGCGGACCTGCAGCACTTCGGGTACTTCTTCTCGCGCGGGTTCGGCCCGCAGGCGTGGGGGCGGTCCGACTGGGACTGGGGCCACGACTGGACGAAGCCGGACCTGTACCAGCAGTCCGTGCGGGCGCTGGAGCAGGCCGGGATGGACCTGGTCATCGCGGAGGACGCGATCTCGCTCGGGAACCCGTCGACGCTCGACCTGCGCATCCGGCAGGCGTACGGCGGCCCGAAGCACGACCCGCTGCTGCTCGCCCCGTACCTGTTCGCCGCGACCTCGCACATCGGGATCGCGCCGACCGTGAACGCGGGGATCACCCCGCCGTACCTCGCCGCACGGCAGTTCGCCACGCTCGCGCACCTGTCGTCGGAGCGCCTCGGCATCAACGTCGTGACCGACGTCGGGAGCGCCCGGCACGCCGGCCTGCCGCCGCTCCCCCACGACCAGGCGTACGACCGCGCCGAGGAGTGGATCACCCTGCTCCGCCGGTTCTGGCACTCCTGGGGGTCCGACGGGTACGTCGGGTCACGCCCCGACTGGCACTTCGCGGACGGGCACGAGCTCGACGCGTTCCACCACGAGGGCGCGTACTTCACCGCCGACGGGCCGCTCAACGCGCTGCCGCTCGACTCCGATCCGATCGTCGTCTCCCCCGGCGGCTCCGGCCGCGGACTCGGGTTCGCCGGGACCCATTCGGACGTCCAGCTCGCGCTGGCGCCGCTGTCGGCGTCCGCGGTGTCGGACTACCGGGCGCGCGTGCTGTCGGCCGCTGCGGACGCCGGGCGCTCCCCGGACGAGCTCCGCATCCTGTTCGTCCTGAAGCCGGAGATCGCGGTGTCCCCGGAGGAGGCCGATCGCATCGTGGAAGCCTCCCTGCACCCGTCCGACGACGACCTCCGCACCGCCGCCATCGCGTGGTCGAGCGACTCCGAGACCGACCTGCTGGCGCTCGACCTCGACGCCCCGATCCCCGCGGGGACCTTCGGCGACCACGTCTCAGCGGGGACGATCCGGGGCCTCGTCGGTGACACACCGGACGCACCGCTCCGCGAGCTCCTGACGCGGAAGGCCCGCAAGGGGCGGGTGTCCTCCCGCTCGGGCTTCGTCGGGACCGCCGGGGAGTTCGCGGACTTCATCGAGGAGCTCGGCGCGGACGCGGACAACGACGGGATCATCTTCTCCGGCGACCTGCACCCGGCCCAGGTCCACCGGATGTTCGGCGACCTGGTACCGGTGCTGCGGCAGCGCGGACTCCTCCGGCGCGAGTACGGCGCCGGAGGGATCCGCGCGAACCTGTTCGACTTCTGACGGCGTCAGTGGCGGATCGGGTCCACCACCGAGGACTCCTCGGTGTCGCGGACGTCCTCGGCGGTGCGGAGGATCTCCTCACGCGGGGACGCCGAGTTGATCGCCCAGTAGTAGATGATCAGCGAGAAGACGGCGACCACGACGATGTCGATCCAGAGCGGGAACACCGGGTTCGTCAGCGGACCGAAGTCACTGAGGAACACGATCAGCCCCATGCCGACCAGGTAGGGCAGCAGCCACTGGGCCGCCTTCCAGTCCCACCGCGGCCGGACGCTCGAAGCACCGCGGAACACGTTGTTGAGGATGATCACCGCGGCGCCGATCAGGATCGCGACGCCGAGCTTCCAGTCGGTGTCCCACCCGGTCCAGAGGATGATGAGGTTCGCGACGATGAACGCGATCGGTGAGAGCACCGTCGCCGCGGGCATCCGGTACGGACGCTCGATCTCGGGGATCCGCTTCCGGAACGCCCCGAGTGCGAGCGGCGCCCCGGCGTACATGAGCACCGACGCGCTCGTGATGAGGCTGACGAGCCCCTGCCACGACGGGAACGGCGCGAAGCAGGCGCACCCGACGACGAACGCCGTGATGAGACCGACCCACGGCACGCCCTGCTTGGTCGTCCACTCGAACGCCTTCGGGAAGTAGCCGTTGCGGCTGAGGCCGTAGGAGATGCGCGACGTCGCCGTGACGTAGATCAGGCCGGTGCCTGCCGGCGAGATGATCGCGTCGATGAAGATGATCACGGCCAGCCAGGTGATGCCCGCCGCCATCGCGATGTCCGCGAAGGGACCCGTGTACTTCGTGAAGTCCGCGGTCGCCCACGAGCCCTGGATCACCTCGGGTCGCAGCACGCCGAGGAACACGACCTGCAGCAGCAGGTAGATCACGAGGCCGATGAGCACCGACCCGATGACCGCGCGCGGGATGTCGCGCTTCGGGTTCTTGGCCTCGCCGGCGAGCTGGTCCGCCTGCTCGAAGCCGAGGAACGCGAAGATGATGCCCGACGTCGACACCGCCGCGAGGATGCCCTTCGCGCCCTCGGGCATGAAGCCGTCCGCCGCCGTGAAGTTCGAGCCGTGGAAGCCGCTGAACGCCAGGACGATGATGACGAGCAGCGGGATCGCGACCTTCCACCACGTGGCGGCAGAGTTCGTGTTCGCGAGGATCTTCACGCTGAGCAGGTTGATCACGGTGACGACCGCCATCAGCAACACCGCCACCGCTATGCCCGCGCCCGTCAGCAGCTGCTGCGTCTCGCCGTCCACCGTCGTGGTGTGCAGCCAGGGGTGCGCGAACTGCCAGTGCTGTGCGTACTTGATCATGGCCTCCACCTCGATCGGGGCGACCGTGACCGACTGCAGCCACGAGAACCAGCCGAACGAGGCTCCGGCGACGCCGCCGAAGGCGATGTGGGGGAACCGCGCTGTTCCGCCCGCGATCGGGAACATGCCGCCGAGTTCGGCGTGCACGAGTGCGAGGACGAGGATCGCGACCCCGCCGATGAGCCACGAGATGATCGCCGCGGGGCCGGCGGTCTTGAGGGCTTCCTGCGAGCCGAAGAGCCAGCCGGAACCGATGATGGATCCGGTCGAGGCCCAGATGAGGCCGATGAAGCCGACGTTGCGCTTCAGCCCGGAATCGGGCAGCGCCTGCGAGGTGGATGTAGCCACAGTTGCTCCTGTCGAGATGAACCACGGCCCCTTTGCAGGGGTCGTGGTCATCGACTCTGGCACTGTGCGGCGTTCTCGGACGATTTGTTAACGAGGTGGAAACAAATGCCCTGTATAAGCACTCAGGCTAGGACTTCTTGGACTTCTTCTTGTCGCTCTTCTTGTCGGCCTTCTTCTTGTCGGACTTCTTGTCGCTCTTCTTGTCGGCCTTCTTCTTGTCGGACTTCTTCTTGTCGGCCTTCTTGCCGTCGTCCTTCTTCTTGCCGCTGTCCTGCTGCTTCGACTTCGGGCTCGGTGCGGGCGCGGGCGCTGGCGCTGGCACCGGCTCGGCCCCTGGCTCGTCCGGCGCATCCACGCCGTCCACCGGCTCGACGACGATCGCCGCACCGGTGTCCGCGAGGACGTCGACCGGCTGCTCGGTGAGCTCCGACGCCAACGCGTCCTCCACCCGCTCGACGGTGAGCTCGGCGGCGTCCTCGGCGAGGCGGACGAGGGCGGACGCGGCGCGGAGCCGGGTCGTGCTCTTCCGCGCCAGCACATCGGCCCGAGCGCCTTCGAGGAACGCGCGGAGCGAGCGCTCGACGGCCGATCGGCCCCGGGGCGCGGAACGGTCGAGGCGGTCGAGTTCGCCGGCGACCCCGGACACGTCGTCCTCGACGTGCTCGTGCCGGACGGACTCGATGAGTGCGGCGACGGCAGCGGCAGCGCGCTCGACGGCGGCGCTCCGCTGGTCGAGGACGACGAGCATCTCGAAGGTCGAGCCGTACGAGACGGTCTCGAGCCGGACCGGTTCGGCGCCCCTCCCCCGGATCACGAGGCGGGCATCGGGCGTCGGCAGCCAGGCGGTGAGCGCAGCGACCGTGGCGACGGACCCCACGATGCGCTCGTACTCGGCCAGGCCGACTCGTTCCTGCTCTCGCAGCCGGACACGGATCGCGATCTCCTGCACGACGGGACCTTCCACTCACGGGCGCCGGCGTGTTCCTGCGCCTGGTGCGGAGCGTAGTCCTGCCGGGTGAACCGGAGGGGCGACCACGGTGTGACAGCGGCTGCGTCGCTACGGCGTTGGTGGAGATGGGGGGAATCGAACCCCCGTCCATCGCTGCAATTCGACGTCTTCTACGGGCGTATCCGGATGATTCGTTCTGCTCGGCCCCGTCCTTTGCTACCGGCTTCTAGGACGACGGGCCCAGTCTCAGTGCAAGTCCCGCACGGCCCTGAGGCGCAACCGTGCAGCAAGCCCCCTGGATGACGCCGGAACTCAGGTTAGGAGACGATCACCTGGCCGACGGACTTCATGTGCTGGGCTGCTTACGCAGCGAGAGCGAAGTCAGTGCGCTTGGAATTGGCACTTGTTGTTTTCCACGGATCGTTCACGAGATAACCGTGGGTCCTCGGCCCGCTTCCCGTCGGCACACAGGCGATGTCGAAACCGATCATCCCCGTACGGGCCGAACAGCGAGCCGCTGTCACACTGTGGAGTTTTCAAGGCCTGCTTCCGCAGGCAGCTGTTCAGTCTACCGAACGAACTGGGCGTCCGCTAGTCGCCGAGGCGGTTCTTGGTGCGCATGGCCCGCTCGGCCTCGCGCTTGTCGGTCTTCTCACGGAGGGCCTGGCGCTTGTCGAACTCGCGCTTGCCCTTCGCGACCGCGATCTCCACCTTGGCCCGGCCGTCGTGGAAGTAGATCTGCAGCGGGACGAGCGTGTACCCGCCCTGCTGGGTCTTGTGCGAGATCTTCACGATCTCCTGCTTGTGGAGGAGCAGCTTCCGCTTGCGCCGAGGTGCGTGGTTGTTCCACGTGCCCTCGGTGTACTCGGGGATGTGCACGGCGTCGAGCCAGGCTTCCCCGGCGTCGACGAAGGCGTACCCGTCGACGAGCGATGCCCGGCCTTCGCGGAGGGACTTCACCTCGGTGCCGGAGAGCACCATGCCCGCCTCGTACGTGTCCTCGATGAGGTAGTCGTGGCGCGCACGACGGTTCGTCGCCACGATCTTCTCGCCGCGTTCCTTCGCCATGCGCGTCTCCTCTCGCTGGTCCGCTGCCGGTGTGCAGCCCTACAGCCTACTGAACAACCGCGGCCCGCCGCACCTTCCCGGCGCGGCGCGGCCCCGGGACGGCGCGGCGGGGCCCCGGGACGGCGCGGCGCGGCGTCAGACCTTGAGGTACCGGCGGATCGCGATCGACGCGGACACCGCAGCGAGGATCACACCGATGACGATCACGGCCGGCACCACGATCGCGGCGTCGCTCATCCCGATGAACGCCGTGCCGGTGAACCGCTTCGTCAGGTAGTTCCGGACGAAGAACCAGACCACCGCGGTGATCGCGCCGCCGGCAAGGACTGCTCCGATTGCCGCGGCGATCACCCCCTCGAGCACGAAGGGTGTCTGGATGAACCGGTTCGACGCGCCCACCAGTCGCATGATCCCGAGTTCGCGCCGTCGACTGAACGCGGACAACCGGATCGTCGTGGCGATGAGCAGCACGGCCGCGATGAGCATCAGCGCCGCGATGCCGATCGCCGTGTAGGAGGACGCGTTCAGCAGGTTGAAGATCGGCTGCAGGTACCCGCGTTGGTCCACGACGCTCTGCACGCCGGCGACCTTCGACAGGCTCTCCTGCAGCACGTCCGCCTGCGACGGGTTCTTCAGGTTCACCCAGTACGTCTCGTTGAGGTACTCGGGCTTGACGAACTCCGTGGCCGGCGAGTCCTTGAACTGCTGCTTGAAGCGGGTGTACGCCTGCTGCTGGTCCTCGTAGTACGTCTTCTCGATGTACGGCGCGAGCGTGGAGCCCTTGAGCTGCTCCTCGACCTGCTCGCGCTGGTCGTCGGTGGCCTTCGCCCCCGTGCAGTTGCCGGTGGTGTCGGTGTCGGTGCACAGGTACACGGCGACCTGCGCCCGGTCGTACCAGTACCCCTTCATCTGGTTGATCTGCATCTGGAGCAGGATCGCGGTGCCCACGAAGGTGAGCGAGATGAAGGTGACCAGGACGACCGAGACGACCATCGAGGCGTTCCGCCGGAGGCCGGAACCGACCTCGGACATGACGAGCCCGAGCCTCATCGGATGAGCCCCGGGATGGTCTGGATGCCGGTCGTGTTCGAGACGCCGGCCTGCTGGATGGTCGGCAGCGCCTGGGTCTGGTACCCGCCGGACTGCTCGTCGCGGAGGACGACGCCCCCGGAGAGCTCGATCACCCGGCGCTGCATCTGGTTGACGATGCTGGCGTCGTGCGTCGCCATGAGCACGGTGGTGCCTCCCTGGTTGATGCGTTCGAGGAGCGCCATGATGCCCGCCGACGTGGTCGGGTCGAGGTTGCCGGTGGGCTCGTCGGCGAGGAGCACCGACGGCTTGTTGACGACGGCGCGGGCGATCGCCACGCGCTGCTGCTCACCACCGGAGAGTTCGTGCGGCATGCGGGTGGCCTTGCCGTTCAGGCCGACGAGCTTCAGCACGTCGGTGACGGCTTCGCTGATGAAGCCCTTGCTCTTGCCGATCACCTGCAGCGAGAACGCGACGTTGTCGAAGACGTTCTTGTTCGGCAGCAGCCGGAAGTCCTGGAAGACCACGCCGAGGTTCCGTCGGAAGTACGGCACCTTCCGCGAGGACAGGGCACCGAGGCGCTGACCGAGCACGTGGATCTGGCCGCGCGTCGGCTTCTCCTCCTTGAGCACGAGGCGCAGGAAGCTCGACTTCCCGGAGCCGGACGCGCCGACGAGGAAGACGAACTCGCCCTTGAGGATCTCGAGGGTGATGTTGTCGAGCGCGGGACTCGGGTTGCCCGAGTACAGCTTGGTGACCTGGTCGAATTTGATCATGACCGGATCAGGGTAGGTCGCCCCGCTTGGAAAGCAAGCGAGGCGCGCGGCTCACGTCCGTCAGCGGCCGCGCTCAGGACTCCACCGACTGCTTCCGCCAGCGGATGCCGGCGTTGATGAACCCGTCGAGGTCGCCGTCGAACACCGCTGAGGGGTTGTTCACCTCGTGCTCGCTCCGGAGGTCCTTGACCATCTGGTACGGCGCGAGGACGTACGAGCGGATCTGGTCGCCCCAGCTCGCCGTGATGTTGCCGGCGAGCTCCTTCTTCTTCGCGTTCTCCTCTTCCTTCTTCAGGAGCAGGAGGCGCGACTGCAGCACGCGCATGGCGGCCGCACGGTTCTGGATCTGCGACTTCTCGTTCTGCATCGAGACGACGGTGCCCGTCGGCAGGTGGGTCAGGCGGACCGCGGAGTCCGTCGTGTTGACGGACTGTCCGCCGGGGCCCGACGAGCGGAACACGTCGACGCGGATGTCGTTCTCCGGGATGTCGATGACGGCGGTCTCCGGCATGAGCGGGATGACCTCGACCGCGGCGAAGGACGTCTGGCGCTTGCCGGCGGCACCGAACGGCGACATCCGGACGAGGCGGTGCGTGCCGGCCTCCACCGAGAGCGTGCCGAAGGCGTGCGGCGCGTCGACCTCGAACGTGGCGGACTTGATGCCCGCTTCTTCCGCGTAGGAGGTGTCCATCACGGTGGTCTTGTAGCCGTGCTGTTCCGCGTACCGCAGGTACATGCGCATCAGCATCTCGGCGAAGTCCGCGGCGTCGACACCACCGGCACCGGCGCGGATCGTGATGACGGCGGGGCGGTCGTCGTACTCGCCGTCGAGGAGCGTCTGCACCTCGAGGTCACCCATGGTCTTGGTGATGGCCTTGAGCTCGGCGGCCGCTTCGTCGGCGGAGTCCTGGTCGTCGCCCTCGTTCGCCATCTCGATCAGCACTTCGAGGTCGTCGATGCGCTGCTCGGTGTCGGTGATCTTCTTCAGCTCCGACTGCCGGTGCGAGAGCGCGCTCGTCACCTGCTGCGCGTGCTCGACGTCGTCCCAGAGGTCCTGGGCCCCGGCCTGCTCGCTGAGGTCGGCGATCTCGCGCTGCAGGCGGTCGACGTCGACCACCGAGCGGATGTTGCCGAAGGTCTCTCGGAGGGCGGAGATCTGCTCGGTGAAGTCCAGTTCGACCATGGTCAGCGAGTCTACCGGCGCGCGCGGGACACGGACGACGGCCTGGAGGCCCGGTGCGGGCCCGCCCCGCCGGTCGCGGTGGTCCTCCCCCACACTCCGGCACGACCTACGCTTGACGGATGCTCTCCCGACGCGACGCCGCCGTTCGACTCGACATCCCCATCGAGATGGCGACGCACCACGGGATCCCCTCGCGACTCAGCGAAGCCGAACTCGACGCCATCGAGCAGGACCCGCCGGCCTGGCTCGTGCAGTCCCGGGCCAACCGCACGGGCGCCAAGAAGGTCTGGGTGCACCTCGTGTGCGCGGTCTGCGGGTACGACGAGACGGCGCGGCCGAAGAAGTGGTGGCCGGACTGGGACCACCTGGTCTGCGACTACCACGCGCCGTACCAGGCGCCCGAACCCACCGCCGGGTACGTCCGGCGTGAGGTCGAGGGCATCGGCAGCCGGTTCGTCGCCCTCGTCGACGAGAAGCCCTAGTCGACGAGAAGCCCTAGTCCTCGCGCGGTGGTGCTTGCAGGTGTCGGAGCTTGACCGGGTTCCGGACGACGTAGATCGCTTGGAGCAGCCCGTCGGCGACGTCGAACTGGAACGTCGTCGTGATCGCGGCGTGCTCGGCGAAGAGGACGGCGTCGAGGCCGTTGAGCTCCGTGGGGACCGCCACGGAGGTCGATCCGTGCTTCTCGGCGAGCCCGAGGACGAACCGCGCCGTCTTCTCCGCGCCGACGACGGGGCGGAGCGCGGACGTGGCGTTGCCGCCACCGTCGGACACCAGCACGACGTCCGGGGCGAGCGTGCCGAGCAGCGTCTCGACGTCGCCGGTGCTCGCGGCTCGGAGGAACTGGTCGACCACCCGTCGGTGCTCGGCGGCGCTGACCTCGTTCCGTGGAGGGCGGTTCTGCACCCGACCCCGTGCACGGTGCACGAGCTGCCGGGTGGCTGGTTCGCTCCGACGCAACACCGCGGCGATCATCGGGTACGGGAAGTCGAACACCTCCTTCAGCAGGAAGCCGATCCGTTCGTCGTCGCTGAGGCGCTGCAGCATGACGAGGAGCGCGGTCGACACCGCGTCGGCCTGCAGCGCCATCCGTTCCGGGTCGTCGGGAGCGTCGTCCCGGGACGCACCGGTGATGAGGGGCTCCGGGAGCCACGGGCCGATGTAGTCCTCCCGGCGACGCGCACTCGTGCGCAGGGAGTTCCGGGCCTGGTTCGCGGCGATCGTGGCGAGGTACGCACGGCCGTCCGCCACGTCGGCGTCGGCCGACTGCCATCGCAGGTACGTCTCCTGCGTCACGTCCTCGGCGTCGGCCACCGACCCGGTGATGTCGTACGCGATGGTGAAGACGAGTCCGCGATGCTGCTGGAACACATCCGCCCGAGTCAGTTCCACGCGGCTTCCTCCATCGCCATCGGCGCCGTCGAGACCGGGCCGCTGGGCCAAGAATAGGAGCCGCCCCGCCGGGCCTCCCCGCGCAGCCACCGGAGTGTCTGACGGCAGATCATCTCCTTCACGACGCCGGCGGCACGACCCGAAAGCGCCACCCGGCGAGGTCGGTCGTCGGAAGTGACGCCTTGGACGAGCGCGTCGCGCCGCCCGAGGCTGAGACACTGCGCGACGAAGCCCGACGAGAGCGGGCGCAGCGCCTCGCCGGCGATCCGTCGCAGGACGTTGTCGGCCGCGTGGGCGCCCATCGGGAGGGCCGAAGCACAGCTCATCCGTTGGTAGCCGTACCGCGGGTCGTCGATGACCGCCGCGTCACCCGCTCCGAAGACGCGCCCGTCACCGCCGACGACCGCAAGCGTCGGGCCGACCCGGAGGCGTCCGTCCGGAGCGGTGGGGAGGCCGCTGTCCCCGGCGAGCGCCGGCGCGGCGAACCCCGCGCACCACACCACGAGCTCGGCGTCGAGCTCCGCACGCAGGTCGCTCCCGGCAGGGACGGTCAGTCCCTCGCGCAGCTCGATCCCGAGGCGGACGAGGCGACGTCGGAGCCGGGCCCGGCTCGCGGCCGAGACACTCGGCGCGATCGCGCCCGCGGTGTGGAGCCGCACCGTCAGGGACGGATGCCGTTCCGCGATCTCGCTGACAGCCTCCAGACCGGTCAGGCCACCGCCGACCACCGCGACGGCCGCGCCCGACGGGAGATCCGCCAGAGCGGCGCGGAGCCGCGCTGCGGACTGCAGGTCCGCGAGCGAGTGGACACCGTCACCAGCAGGGATGCGCCCGCTGCTCCCCGCCGCGAGGACGAGGTGGTCGTACGGGAGCAGGCTGCCGTCCGAGAGGGTGAGGACCCGCTCCCCCGCATCGATCAGGTCGACGCGGGAGACACGCAGCCGCACGGCTGGGTGGAGCACCGACGCGAACGTGACCGTGGCCGTCGCCGACGACCCGGCCGCGAACTCGTGCAGACGGATCCGCTCGACGAACGCCTCCTCCGCCGTCACGAGGGTCGTCACGACCGCGCCGCTGCCACCGCTCCCCGCCACCCGGTTCGCGGCCATGACACCCGCGTACCCTCCACCGATCACCACGACGTGTTCCGACATGTTCGTTCCCCTTCCGAAAACGGTTCCGGGCATGGGACACCGGTCGACGTCGGTCTGTGACCGCGGCGGGAGAATGCGAGCGGAGGGGTAGTGTCCGCCGCGTGAACATCCCGGACTTCGACATCGAGCCCGTCGTCGGGCCACGGTTCTGGATGGTGGTCCTCGGAGTGGTGAGTGCGGTCGCCGGTGTCCTCGCCGTCATCGGGTGGCCGCTGCCCGTGATCTCGTCGAGGCACGGCGGTTCGGGACAGCACGCCTGGGCGCGAACCGTCCGCGGAGTCCAGGACTGGTTCGCACACGACGGCTGGCGGATGTCCGGCGCGTCGTGGATCTACGGTGCCCTGGCGGTCGCGGCGTTGGCCGGCATCGTCGTGCTCCTGCACCCCGACTGGAGCGGCGCGCGGACCTTGAGCGTCGTCGCCGGTCCTGCCGGCGCACTGCTCGTGATCGGCCCCGCGGCACAGTGGGCGCTCGGACTGCCGTGGTCGAACTACGGAGCCGGGTCGACCGGCGGGATGGCGCTCGGCGTCGTCGTCGGGCTCGGCGGCGCCACCGTGCTCGCCCGGTTCCGCCGAGCAGTGCGACGGAGCGTGCGCCCCGATGACGACGTGAACCCACCGCCCCGGGGTGTGCGCTGAGACCGACTCCCGCCTGGGCGCACGGTCGTCGTCGAATCAACTCGTCGGGGATGCCAGGTTGATCGCGTTCACGAGGGAGGACAAGCGCAACGCGACCGCTGTCCGGACTGTCGCGGGCAGGTCGTCGAAAGTCGTTGCGAGGTCGTCCAGCACGGCGGCTTCGACGCCGATGACGGACGCCAGCGCATCGACGGGAACCCGAAGGTCTGCGTCAGAACTGCCAACATGCCCTCGACGCGTTCTGCGTCGGGGATCTCCTTGACGGCCGAGAGGTGCGCGACGAGAACGGACACGCGCGCCCCTTCATCGGGGCTGAGGCCGCCGTCGGCAGGGTCAGCGAATCCGTTGGGGGATGTCTCGACGTACGACCGCAACTTCTCTGGCGTCGTGCCGGTGATCGCTCCGATCGTGTCGTAAGGCACCCCATCGACCTCGACGATGTGCCGGAGCTCGTGCGCAACATCCTGCTTCTCGGTCATGCACTCTGCCTTTCATGAGCGCGCGCAGCGCGCGATGATCGCGTTCAGACCCTGTCTTCGCCAGCTAGCATCGCGCACATGAGCGAGACGACGCGGCGCAGCCTCCTCGAACGACTCGTCGGCAAGCCACTCCCGTGGCTCGCGTGGGTGTGGGTCGCCCTTGCCGTGGTCTGGATCGTCCTTGCCGTCGTCGATCCGTCCGGATTCCACAGGTCCATGGCGATCGTCTGGTCGATCCTCGCCGCCGTCCAGATCGGCTCGATCTCCTACGCCCGTCGACAGGAACTGCAGCGCACCCAGAACGACGACGGGGAGTCCGCGACCCGCTGAGCGACAAGTCGGCAGTCGCGGAAGCGCCTACTTCCCAAGCACCTTCGGGATGAACGTGGACGCGCTCGGCAACCGGCTCCTCACGATCCTGTCCTGAGCCGTATCCTGACTGCCTGCTCGCCCCCACTGGGGAGGATCCCGAGCTCGGGCGCACGACGTCGCAGTCGGCGTTGCCCATGGAAGGAACTGCAATGAGCATGGAAGGCGCAGCCTGGAGCTCGCTCTACAAGATCTCGACCGCCAAGGACGGCAAGCACGGCTTCTCCCGTGAGTCGGTGCGGCGGATCATGACGTTCGCCGTGCCCTACCGGGCCAAGCTCGTGCTCTTCATCGCGCTCTCGGTCGTCGGGGCGTTCCTCGCGGTCGCGACGCCGGTGCTCGCCGGTCAGGTGGTCGACGTCATCGCGGCGCGCGGCGCGGTCGGCACGATCGTCTGGCTCGCCGTCGTCATCGCCCTCGTCGCCGTGGCGGATGCTGCCTCGTCGCTGCTGACCCGCTGGTACTCCGCACGGATCGGCGAGGGCGTCATCCTGGACCTCCGCACCGCCGTGTTCAACCACGTGCAGAAGATGCCGATCGCGTTCTTCACCCGCACTCGCACGGGCGCCCTGGTGAGCCGCCTCAACAACGACGTGATCGGCGCGCAGCAGGCCTTCAGCGGCACCCTGTCGGGAGTGGTCACGAACGTCGTGGCGCTGATCCTCACCCTGGTCGTCATGCTCAGCACGTCCTGGCTCGTGACGGTCCTCGCGGTGGTGATGCTCCCGATCTTCCTGATCCCGGCACGCCGCATGGGCACCCGTCTCGCAGCGCTGCGCCGCGAGGCCGCCGATCACAACGCCGCGATGAGCACGCAGATGACCGAGCGCTTCTCGGCGCCCGGCGCGACGCTCGTCAAGCTGTTCGGCCGTCCCGACGAAGAGGCCGAGGAGTTCCGGGTCCGCGCCGCCCGCGTTCGCGACATCGGGGTGCGGAGCGCCCTGCTGCAGTTCGTCTTCGTCACTGCCCTCACCCTGGTGTCCGCCCTCGCCCTCGCGCTCGTGTACGGGGTCGGCGGGGCGCTCGCACTCGGCGGGCAGCTGAACACGGGTGACGTGGTCACCCTCGCGCTCCTCCTCACCCGCCTCTACGCGCCGCTGACCAGCCTCGCCAACGCTCGCGTGGAGATCATGAGCGCCGTGGTCAGCTTCGAGCGCGTCTTCGAGGTGCTGGACCTCGAGCCGCTCATCCAGGAGAAGCCCGACGCCGACGCCGTCCCCGACGGACCGGTGTCCGTCGAGTTCGACGACGTCCGCTTCGCCTACCCCGCCGCGGACAAGGTGTCCCTCGCCTCCTTGGAGGAGGTCTCCACCCTCGACACCCGCGGCGGTGACGAGGTGCTGCACGGCGTGTCCTTCCGCATCGAGCCGGGGCAGACCGTCGCCCTGGTCGGCACGTCCGGTGCCGGCAAGTCCACCATCGCGCAGCTCCTCTCGCGCCTGTACGACGTCGACAGCGGTGCCGTCCGCCTGGCCGGGGCTGATGTCCGCGACGTGACCTTCGCCTCCATGCGGCACACCATGGGCATGGTGACGCAGGACGGCCACCTGTTCCACGAGACCATCCGGTCGAACCTGCGCCTCGCAAGGCCCGAGGCGACCGACGACGAGGTGTGGGACGCCGTCCGCCGCGCGAGGCTCGAATCCCTCATCCGGTCCTTGCCGGACCAGTTGGACACGATGGTCGGTGAGCGTGGCTACCGGTTGTCCGGCGGTGAGCGTCAGCGGATGACCATCGCGCGGCTCCTCCTCGCCCAGCCGCGGGTCGTCATCCTCGACGAAGCGACGGCGGCGCTCGACTCGACGTCGGAGGCCGCGGTGCAGGCGGCGCTCAGCGAGGCGCTCGAGGGACGGACGGCGATGGTGATCGCGCACCGTCTCTCCACCATCCGCAGTGCGGACCAGATCCTCGTCGTCGAGGACGGCTCGATCGTGGAGCGCGGGACGCACGAGGAACTGCTGGCCATGGGTGGGCGGTACGAAGAACTGCACCGCACCCAGTTCGCGGTCCAGAAGAACGTCGCGGCGGACGAGGACGCGCTCGCGCCATGAGCCGAGTCAGTGGCGTCGTGGTGGACTGCGAGGACCCCGTAGCGGTAGCACCGTTCTGCGCAGCCGTACTCGACGGGTACAACTTCGAGCTCTGTTGATGATGTCCGCGCTCAACGCGGCGGCAGTCCAGTTGTGCGGGGTCAAGGGAGTAGCGTCCGCCGTATGGCGGACCGATGGATGGATGGAGTGCCCGACGCTCCGGGCGGCCTCGTCGGCGCGTGGATCAACGTCATCGTGTGTGCCGCACTCGTCATCGGCTTGCCCATCATCGTTTTCACGCAGGCTCAGGCCCCGGCGAACGTGCTCTTCGCCATCGCAGCGCTCGCCTTGGTCGGGTTCCTCGAAGCAACCTTCATCCACAAGCTCCGCCAACAGCTCGCTCGCAGGCGGCGTCGCCAGGCCGGAAGAGATGTCGACGGCGCCCAGGGCAATGCGCACTAGCCGTCTCGTGAGGCCTGATTCACGCGACAAGGAGTGACCATGTGGATACCAGGTCTCATCCTCGGCCCAGCAGCGATCGCAGCCGGGATCCTGTTGTTCATCCGGCCGGGTGTCTTTTCTGACTTGCTGCACACGGTCAGTCGTGGCGGTGACGAGGAGGGTCGTCACCAACCGGACCTCCTCAAGGGCCCTGCGATCGGACTGGTGTGGATCGGTATCGCTGTGCTGCTTGTCTCGGTGTTCCTGCGACCGAGCTGAGACCTTCGCAGCAAGCCCCGGACGGGCATGGCGACGGTGCGGTGGCGGAAGATCGTCAGGCGATGTAGCGCTTGAGCACGCACTTCACCGCTCTCCTGGTCTTGCCTTCTGCGAGGCGCCGTTGCTTGCAGGCGAGTGCGACGGTTTCGCGCGCGAAAGGGTCTTGACGGTCTATTTGGTTACTTTGATTCGGTGAACGACGTGACCGCACCGCGTTCTGCCCATCCCCGTACCGGCCGGGGCGCCACAAGGTGGACGCGACCGTACTGACGAAGACGATCAGAGCGAACGCTGCCGCGAGATGTAAGAGGTCCAGCGGCGGCATTCCCTCGGTGACCTCGCGCGACGCACGACCTTGGTAGTCGACGAACGCGATGGAATCGCACACCGCTCGTGCGAGGTGGAACAAATCACGGTGATCACCGATCTCCGCGTCATGGAAGACGACGATCAGGTCCCCCCGAGTCCCGCCTCCGTTCCGGAGGTCCATCTGCCTCCCACAAGCGGAGCGCGCCGGCGTTCTGGATTCGGTTTGTCGCGGCAGTTGTGTTCCTCCGACGCGGTGGACCATCTCGCGTCAGGGATCAGCGCGAGGAGACGGGCGAGGGTTCCAATACAACCCCCACCCTTTCCCTCACCGCGGCACTTGCCCGCTGCCTCCGCTGCGATCTGCTGATCGTCGTCGTGAAGAGAAGCCGTCTGCCTGGATGTCACGCAACCCGGCGGAGGCGCTGGCTCGCCTGTTCGCAGGCACCATCAACGACCGCGAACTGACGGTCGATCTGAGGCTGCACCCGCGCGGAGCGCCAGGCACGGGCGCCGAGGTACACCAGTGGCGCGACAACCCACAGCACGATGCCGATCGCGCCCGAGATGACTGCGGGCATCCCGGCAGCGTTCTCGACGATGGCGGGCACGTTCACGTCGCTCTGCGTCGCGAAGACGGACAGCCCGAGGAATGCCGCTCCCACGATGCCGATCAAGTACGCGAGTACTGATGCGACCATCGTTCGGGACCGTTCCAGACCGGTGATGGTCTCGAGCGCTCCCTGCGCCTTGCGCTGCAGATCGATGACCTCGTCACGGTTGCGGATGTCGCGGTTGCGCTTGAACTCGATCTCGGTAGTGGCACTACCCGGGCGGGGGCGCTCAGCGGTGCCGCCTTCCCATCCGAAGTTGCGGTACGTGTCGCGGTAGAGGGTCACCTTGTTCTTCGGAACGCTGACACGGGTGTACTCGTACGGGACGTAGGTGCCGGCGAGGGGAGTTTCGGTGCTCATGGGATGTCCTTCTGCTCGTTGGTCGGCCGACTTGGCCTACATCGATGTTCGCCGTCGTCCTGCGCCCGCTCATCGTCTCTCCGCGGTAACCGCACCTACTGCGATCGCAGTACGTGCGGGCACGGCTCAGGAGAAGAATGGGAGGGTGACTCCACTCGAACGCTCCAACGTGCCCCCGCGTTCGTGGATGCGCGGCGGGCGCACGCTCTACCTCGTCACCGGTGGAGCGATTTCGGCGGCGATCATCGCCGAAGCGATCCGCGTCGGCTCGGAACGTCCCGTACCGCTCGGCGGCGCACTCGCCGTGGTGCTCCTCGCAGTCGGCTCCGTGATGAGCCTGCGCTTTCCGCACATCGGTCTGCTCATCGCATCGTGCGCGGCTCTCACCGCGGGCGTGTTCGGTTGGGAACCGCTGGTGGAGTGGAGTTGCGCCGTGTTCCTTCTCTTCGCGGTGACTCTGCGAAGAGGGCGACCGATTCTGATGGCGGTGTCGACAGCGATCCCGGTGGTCATCGGAACTCTCTCGAGCCGAGAACTGGGAGACCCGATTGCGACCACCATCGGCGTGGTCATCTCGATCGGTGCTGGTGCCGGCATCGCGTTCGGCCTCCGATCGCAAACGCAGTACCGATTTGCGTTGGAGCAGCGCGCCGAGGACGCTGTCGCGACTCGCGAAGTCGAAGCGCAGCGACGTGTCGCGGAAGAGCGGCTCAGAATCGCGCGGGACCTCCACGATGTCGTCGGACATGAAGTCGCCGTGGTCAGCATGAACATCGGCGTCGCCGAAGTCGTGCTTCCTGAGGACGCAACCCAAGCACGAGAGGCGCTGCGCAACGCTCGGACAGGCATCCGCAACGTCCTGAACGAGACACAGCGCATCTTGGAGCTGCTGAGGACCGCGGAAGACCACCCGGGTTCAGCCCCGACTCCCGGATTGACGCTCATCCCGGATCTCATCGAGTCGTACCGACAAATCGGTCTCCGAGTCGACGCTGACCTCCGTGTCGACGTCGACGCCGAGGTGAGCGGTTCCGTCGGAGTGACCCTCTACCGAGTCCTGCAAGAGACCCTCACGAACGCGCACAGGTACGGCCGAGGATCGGCGACGGTGTCGTGCTGGTCCAGCCCGGGACGCGTGCACCTCGAGGTCCGGAACGCGCCACACGACGATCGACGGCAAAGCGGCAGCGGACTGGGACTGATCGGTTTGCGCGAACGAATCTCCCAGGCTGGCGGCACCGTGACGATCGACGGGAACAGCGTCGTGTTCGTGGTCTCAGTCGAACTTCCCACAACGGATGGACTCCCCACATGATCAAGATCGCACTCGTTGACGACCAGGACATGATCCGGTTCGGGCTCCGCGCGATCCTCTCCACCTATGAGAGCTTCGACGTGGCAGTGGAAGCAGGGGACGGCCTCGCGGCCATCCAAGCCATGGAAGCCAGCCCCGTCGACGTCGTGCTGATGGACATCCGCATGCCGGGGATCGACGGTGTCGAGACGACCCGGCGGCTTCGTCAACGGTGGAATGGCGATGAGCTGAAGATCGTCGTGCTCACCACCTTCGAGCACGACGAGACGGTACTGGCCGCGCTTCGCGCCGGAGCGAACGGATACCTCAGCAAGTCCGCCGGACCTCGCGAACTCGTGGCGGCGATCGAGGAAGTCCTCGGTGGTGGTGGCGCGCTGTCCGCCGCGGCCGCAGCAGCACTGATCGGGCGCGTCGCAAATGAACCCGATCACCCCATCGACGAGCAACTCGTCGAGCGGTTCGCCACTCTCACGCCACGAGAACTCGACGTGACGCGCGCGATCGCAGCTGGATCCGATGTCAACACCATCGCGCACACGCTCTTCTTGTCGCCGTACACCGTCAAGACACACGCCAACCGAGCGATGGCCAAAGTCGGCGCGCGCGACCGCGCACAGCTCGTGGCGTTCGCGTTCAGCGCGGGGGTTCGTCCTGTTCGCTGAAGCGCGCTCAGGGCGCCAGTGTCGGTGACGGAATTGAGTCGCCCGATGGCGGCCAGAGACATCGAAAGAGACTCACCGCCCGGTGAAGGATCGACTACCGGACGCGCTCACGTGGTTTGACAGGCACCCCGACTTGGGCTGTCGTCTGATCACTTGATCGTGTCAACGAGGTGACGCGCGGCGTTCTGGGGCCGGGGCGCTACGAGCCGGACGCGACCGTACTGACGACAACCATCAGCGCGGACGTTGCCGCGAGATGAAAGTCGTCCTGCCGGCGCCCACGCAATACGCTCCCCGTGTGGAATCGATCCCGGACGACGGCGCGAAGCACGTGGTCGGCGCACGGTGGTGGGTTCCCTGGCTTATGGGCTTCCTGGTGAGCGGGATGGCACTGGTTGCCCTCGGCACGGCGTTCCCGGTCGCGACCCTGGTCATCGCCGGATACGGGTCCACCTTCGGCGCTGCGTGGAAGAGTCGCGGACGGGCAGGCGCCCGGGCGACACGTGGCCACTGGGTCGCCGCGGGGCTCTCCGTCCTCCTGTTCGCCGGACTCGGATTGCTTCTCGGTGCCGCCGGATTCTCGATCGATGACGCCCAACGGGGCAATGCGGTCCCCGGTGCCGTCGTCGGTGGAGTCCTGCTCGCGGTCGGTGGTGGAGTGCTTCTCGCCATGGCCATCGCTGCCCGCCGACGCCGAACTCGAGCAGCCCGTTCTCCCGACTGACCGCGTGTGAAGGAGGACGGTCAGCAGCCACGCGGGTCGCGGCGGGTGTTCATCAACCCCCGGCTCACGAGCACTACCGATGCGGACCGCCACCACGAGCCTGGCGTTGCTGTGCGGGAGGTGCTCACAGCAGTGGTCGTCGTCGGATCCAGACGTTCACCCAGACGTGAACGAGTCCAGTCGCAGCAACGCAGACCATCACCCACCCGACGACGCCGTGCTCGGTCGCGACCCAGAAGATCCCGAGGGCGAGGACGACCGCGACCACGAGTACGCCGAACACGAGCATCAGCAGGCTGATCACGGGGCTGGCGTTCTGGGTGAGCTGCGCGTCGCGTACCCAGGCCGGGTTCCGCACACGCCATCCGAAGAGCGCGACTGTACCCACCAAGATCGCGACGCTCGCCACGAGGAGACCTGTTGCAGCCACGACGGGATGGTAGCTCGAACCGGTCATTTCCCGGACGTGGCTGCCAGGGCACCAGCCGACCTCACTCGACCTGCAGCGGAGCGGCTTGAATGGATCCATGCTCGAGATCCACACTCGGTGGTCGCGCTCCAGCGCCCGGTTCTCCCTGCCGCTTGCTCCCGACACCGTGAAGGACCGGCTGGTTGCCGCTGCCGAGGACATCCGGGGCATGCGCGTTCGGTACGTGACAGCGCGACGCGTGGTGCTGATGTCGTCACCGAGCTGGAGGACCTGGGGGGACTTGATCACCGTTGAGCTCGACGCTCAGGAGGACGGCGGCACGAGCATCGAGGTGCGGACCGCCCCGTCGCTGCGACTCTCGTTCTCCGACTGGGGACAGGGCGCGAAGGACATCCGCCTCATCCACGAAGCCCTCACCAGCCACCAGCTACCTCGTTGAGTGCCCGAGCTGCTCGACCGCTGCTCGGCCCCACCCGTTGGGGTCATCGTCCGAAGGGACGAACGCCAGGGAGTACCAGAGCACGAGGACCGGCCACCAGCGAAGCTCCTCGTCCGTGAGGGGCTGGACTGCCTGGTAGCCGTCCAGGAACTGCTGTCGCACGGACGCCGACACGGGCCCCCAGTCCCGGAAGAGCGTGCCGAGCAAGACCGCCGAGCGCGCGATCTCGCCGACTCGATGGTCGAGTCGAAGCTCCTCGAAGTCGAGCACGCCGACGACCTCGCTGCCTGCACGCAAGATGTTCGAAGCACGGTAGTCGCCGTGCACGATCTGCATGGGCGGAAGACCCTCCGGTGCTCGTTCGAGCATGCGCTCCACGACGTCGCGAGCGTGCGGGGACGACGTCGACGGTTCGGAGGCGAGCCAGTCGGAGACCTGCTGACGGAGCGGTGACGGCGGAGCCAGGACCTCGTGGTCCGAGTCGTGCAGCGGGCAAGAACGGAGCGCGTCGTGCAGCCGAGCAAGCGTCGCCCCTGCGGCCGCGACCTGATCGGCGTCGCCGACATCGAGGTGGTCCCCCTCGATGACGCGTTGCAGGCCCATCGACGTGCCGCCGTTCCTCACCTGGACCGCACCCGCGAGGGTCGGCAGCGGTGCGGACACCGGCAACCCCTGCGCTCCGAGCCATGCGGTCAGGTGGGCGGCGAATGCGAGCCGTTCGAACCGCTCGGGCGCGACCGACCACTTGACCAGGAGAAGTTCGTCGCCGCTGCGCACCCACGCGAGGGCGTTGCCACCGCTCATCACGACGCGGTCAGGGGACTCGACATGGACGCCCCATCGACGCGCCACCGCCGCCGTGACCCAATCGCGCGCTGATTCGGCGCCCGCGAAGCCGAACCGGGTCCGCAGCACCTCGTTCGGGTCGCCCTGTTCCCACAACAGCTCGATCTTCATCGATCCCCCGTCACCTGAGCACGTCGATCCGCTCCCATCGCACCACGACCCGCTTCCAGTCCGCCGGCGGGTGTGTCGGGTCCCAGTCGTTGACACGGATGTTGATCGGGACGGTTCCGAGGAACGAGGCAAGGAGGAACACCACCAGCATCCCCATGGCGGCGATGCGCCACCCGAACCCGCCGTCCGCTCCGGTCACCGCGAGAACGGCGACGGATGCCAGGACGGTCGGGACGATCAGGATCGGTACGACGACCTTCAGGGACTGCACCAACAGTCTCGGAGCGCGCCCCACCCGTCGTCATCGCTCCGCTGAACGCACACGCCCTCGACGGCCCGCACGAGCGCACGCTACCGCCCACGATGAATTCTGGTCGTCACTCGATCGGTGCGGACGGGAGGGGCGGGGGTACCCGACCCCGTCCCTCCCGTCCGTCGTTCCGCCCCGCTCCGTCCGGCGCGGGGCGTTCCACCAGTCCCGAAACTGGTGGAGTTCTCAGCGGCGGTACAGGGCGTTGCGTGCCAGCACGGCGAAGTCGCGCAGGAGGTCGAGCTCCACGGCGTCCTCGCCGCGTGGAGAAGGGTCGAACACGCAGACCGCTCCGACGCGGGTCCCGTCCAGGTCCTCCAACGGATGTCCCGCGTAGAAGCGGATCCGTCCCCGCCGCGCGACCTGCGGACGGTTCCTGTCCCATGCGTCCCCGATGACCGTCGGTCCTGAGCGCAGCACGGTCGAACGGCAGAAGGAGTCTTGCAGCGCTCCGGTCCCACGCGGGAACCACAGACTCGCAGCGGACCACTGCCGTCCTGCTGGAAGGAACGTGATCGCTGCCCCTCTGGTGTGGAAGAGCTCTGTCATGTCCTGCACCATCCGGTCGAGGGCGGCGTCGGCCGGGGCATCGACGATGCCCATGCGACGGATGGCGTCGTACCGGTGCTGGACCGGCTGCGGCGTCGAGCGGAGCCATTGGGGGCTCCCGGCGCGGGCACGTTGCTGCTCGAGCAGCAGGTGCGTGACCTCGAGGAACAGCGAAGGGACGGACGTGGTCACGTCGGTGTCCACGCCGAGCACGATCAGGTCTTGTCGTGCCTGCTGCAATGCGGTCACGAGCGCGGTCTGGCCCTCCTTGTGCGCGAGTGTGAGCACGATCTCCGTGGTGGGCAGCAGCTGCGGTCGGAGCTGATCGACCAGGACGAGCGCTTCCTCGACGGCGCTGACGACCGCGCTGTTCGTCGTGCGGCTGTGGACCACGCTGCCGGACAGGCAGACCACCACCACGTCGTAGTTGGCGACGTGGATCCCGCTCCCGGCCGAGACCAGCGACTGGCCGGACCAGCTCGACCACGGCACCGCGGTGACGTCGGCACCACGTCCGGACCGCGCAGCCAAGGTCTCCGCCATCGTCCGCGCGGCGCTGTGGAGCGGCTCATCGGGCGCGAAGACCGCATCACCGAACACGAGGATCCGGTCCGAGTCCGGGCCGCTCGCCGACGCGGTCACGACGCGTGGCGTGAGCGACCGGTCGGGCAGTTGCGGGGCTCCCAGCATGGTCATCTCCAACCTCCCTGTCTGAGGCAGCTGATCCTGCACGTCTCTGGTTCTTCCGAGAGCACATCGGGTGGTTGACCGCGGCGAACTCGTTGGACCGACCGTAGACAAACCCGTGACCACGCGCCATCCGTTGCGCGCGGCGTCACCGTCGATCTGCGCGGGTTCGTGCTCGTTGGACGTGAACGCGGCCGGTAGAGTCGCGCCATGACCGGGGCTGCAATGGAGATGTTCGCCTCGCACCGGGTCGCCGCCAGCACGACCGTGGACGAGGCCGCCGCCGTGCTCAGTGAGGTGTTCCTCCCGGTACAGATCTCCCCGTCTGCCCCAGGTCCGGGCCTGCGCATGCACCTGAACGCGCTCACCGCTGGTCGCATCACGTTCGGCTACATGCGCTTCCGTGAGGCTGTCCGGATGCACACCGCGGAACCCGTCGACTACCACCTCGACATCCCCGTTCGGTCGCAGATGACCATGCGTGCTGCCCGGGGGACGCGGTTCCGGGGGACCGCGCAGACCGCTGGGGTCTTCATGCCGGGCCGATCGGTGGAGCTGGACTGCACCGACTGGTTCGCGCAGGTCGCCATCATGATCCCGCACCGCGACCTGCAGACCGAGCTGGAGCTCTTGCTGGACGCACCGACCTCGACACCGCTGGAGTTCGACACCGAGTTCGACCTCACCACCGACGGCGGCCAGGCCGTGATGCAGGCCGTCCGGATCGTCGACGAGGGCGCTCGGCGGACGTCAGGCCCTCTCTCACATCCACTCGCCGTGCGCAGCCTCGAGCAGGTGTTCCTCCACAGCCTGCTGCTCGGGCAGCCGCACAACTACTCGACGGCGCTCGACATGCCGAGAGGGGGGTCCGGGGCCCGATCGGTCTCGCGCGCCGTCGATCTCCTTCGCGACGACCCGGTGCGGCCATGGACGGTCGGGGAGCTCGCGTCCGCCGTGTCGACGAGCGTCCGCAGCCTCCAGGAGAGCTTCCGACGGACACTCGACACCACACCGATGGCCTACTTGCGACGGCTCCGGTTGGAGCGGGCACGCGAGGATCTCATCACTGCCAGCCCCGGCAGCATCACCGTGTCCGAGATCGCCGCCCGCTGGGGCTTCCTCCACGTGAGCCGGTTCGCCAGCACGTACGCCGAACGCTTCGGCGAGCTTCCCTCCGCGACCCTGCGACGCACAGGACGTCCCTGAGTCGGCCTGGCGCAGATGCGCGGGCCGACCCACGACGTCCCCCACCGCTCGATGGCGACGATGACGTCACTGGATGGCTGTCCGGACTGGAGGCTCGTGGCGGCGCCCCCACGAGCCTCCCGTCAGCAGTTGGTCACCGGACCGCGCGCCGGACGCGGACACGCGCCGCGCGCGCGGATCGCTGATCGTGAGGAGCACCGCCACGGCTCCTGCGGGGAACCGCATGGTTCGTTCCGACGCGGTACGAGTCGGCCATGATCGGGAGCAGCGTGGACACCGCGTCGACGCGATCCGAGGAGCACACATGCGAGTCCTGGCCTTCCTGGTGACGATCATCGTGACGACCGCGCTCACTCTCGGTGCAGGATTGCTCACCGCGCTGTACCTGCGGGAAGCCCCCGACGCACTGCTCATCGCCGCCGCCGCCGCGTCACCGTTCCTCGTGTTCGGGCCGCTGGTCATCGGCTCCTGGGCCGCGTACTTCGACGATCAGACGCCGTCCGGCCGCAGCCGGTACCTGCAGCGCGTCTCCCTCGTCGTGCTCGCCGTCGACGTCGTCGCAGCGGTCGTCGTCGTGGTTACGAGCGTGTCCGCCCGGGCGCCGGTGTGGGTGCCGGTGGTGCTCGTCGGCGGGGCCGCGGTGCTGTTCGTCGTCGCGCGTCCGATCGGGAGCCGGCTCCGCCGTCTGGAACCACCGATGGTCGCGCTCCATGACCAGGTCCTCCCCGGTCCGGACGTCATCCGGCGCAAGGTCGTCGTCATCGGCATCACGTTCGTCATCGCCGCGATCGTCTCGGCGGTCGGTGTCGCCGTGCTCGACATCCTCGTGCACAACCCTCCCCACGATGCGCTGATCGCGGCTCTGCTGGCGGGGCAGCTCACGTTCCTCGCCACGGCGTTCGCGTCGATCGTCGTCGCCCTCCCCTTCAGCCGGTTGCTCCGCGATGCCGGCGGGCGCGACGTGGACCGGCTGCGTCGGTACGCGAAGGTGGTGCTCCGCGGCAAGGACATCCCGATCGACGAGGCCGAGCAGCCGAGCGCGGTGCGGTACGCGCAGGTCGTGCAGCTCGTGTTGCAGTTCAACACGGCGTACATCACGCTCTTCTACGTCTCGATCGCGTTCCAGCTCGCCAGCGGGATCCTGCGCGGCGACCTGATCACGTTCTCCACCGTCTTCCTCGTGCTCATGGCGGGGTTCCTCGCGTGGGCGCTCCCGTGGATGACCATGCGCATCCGCCGCGCGCGGCGGTACGTCGAGGAACACCCGACAGGGGACCCAGCGTGGGAGCCGAAGCCCATCACCTCGCGATGATCTGCCCGGCGGGTCTGGCAGGCTGACGGCGTGAAGGACATGACGCGCGAGCGAGTGGCCGTATGGGTCCTGCCTACCGTCACGGTCGTCCTCGTGGCCGCGTGCGCTCTGGTCTGTGCGATCGCGTCCATGCACTTCGCTCGAATCGACGCTGCGTTCCCGGCGGATGGCCGAGGCGTACTCCGAGCCCGAGCTCCGGAAGTCACGGCTGCCAGTCACCTCCTCAGCCTCACGTGGATGGCCTCCCTCCCGGTGGCATTCGGAGCGACGCTCCTGGCGTCCGCGGCACAAGACCGGTTCCACGCCGAAGGAGCTGCTCGCGCGTTCGCTCAGATCGCCACGGTCATCGGGGTCGCTGGGTGCATCGGCGGCGTGGTCCTCGCGGTACTCGGATTCCTCGAGATCCTGGCGTAGTCGAGGCTCTCCGCACACCGGGCTGTCCCCGCCGCTGTCGTGTTCGCGCCCTGGGCCATGTCGTGGTCACGGAACTGCTCCTGCTCCCGTTGCACCTTCGCCTTCGCACCGGCTTCCATGTCCGCCGGCGAGCGCGTCTCCTGCTGCCGCGGCTACAGAAGACCCGTGAGCACACCACCGTCGGCCCGGACGGCCGCACCGTTCGTCGCGGAAGCCATCGGGCTCGCGAGGTACGTCACGAGGGCTGCGATCTCGGCCGGTGCGATGAAGCGTTCGAGGAGCAGAGTCCGGTTCTCGCTGATGATCGCCCGCTGCACCGTCTCGACGGGGAGCGACCGGGTCGCCGCGATCGCCTCGACCGTGGACGCGACACCGTCCGAGTACGTGGGCCCGCCGAGCACGGTGTTGACCGTGACGGCCGTGCCACGTGTCCGTTTGGCGAGGCCGTTACCGAGGGCGATCATGGCCGCTTTCGTCATGCCGTAGTGGATCATGTCGACCGGCACGTTGACGCCGGACTCGCTGCCGATGAACACGATGCGACCCCAGCCCCGTTCAAACATCCCGTTGAGCAGGTGTCGTGACAACCGCACACCGCTCATCACGTTGACCGCGAAGTACCGTTCCCAGTCCTCGTCGGCGATCGAGTCGAAGTCGGCGAGGCCGAACAGTCCGACGTTGTTCACCAGGACGTCCACGTGGTCGAGTGCCTCGAGCAGTCGCGCGACCTCGTCGGGATCGGCGAAGTCGGCCGCGATCCCGGAGGGGTCGGTGCCCGGGTGCTCTCGCCGCAGGCGCTCGACGGCGTCGTCGACGCGGACGCGATCCCGGCCGTTCACGATCACCCGCGCGCCTTCGGCGGCGAGAGCTGATGCGATCGCGTAGCCGATGCCCTGCGTCGATCCACTGATGAACGCTGTCTTGCCCTGGAGCTGCAGGTCCACGGTTCCTCCTCGATCGTCCCGCGCCGGACGACGCGATGACTTGCCTGAGCAAGTACCGTAGAGCGAATGAGTTGCCTGGGCAAGTCATTTCCCCTACGCTGTGGGAATGGCGCAGCCCGAGCTCAGTGGCGAGCAACTCGAGACATGGGCGGCCGTGGCGACGTTGCTCGAGCGACTCCCAGCCGCTCTCGACGCGCAACTGCAGCGGGACAGCGGGCTCACCCACTTCGAACACGGGGTACTCACCGCCCTCGACACCGCTCCTGATCGGACTCTGCGGATGAGCACCCTCGCCGGGTACGCGAGTTCGACACTCTCCCGACTGTCCCGAGCTGTCACGAGACTCGAACGGAAGGGGTGGGTGCGCCGTGTCGTCGACCCGACGGACGGCCGGTTCACGCTCGCAGTGCTGACCGACGACGGACACGAGAAGGTCGTGGAATCGACGCCGGCGCACCAGGCACTCGTCCGACGGTTGGTCTTCGACACGATCAGTACGGCGCAGGCGCGCCAGCTCGGCGCCATCGCGCGGGGTGTCGCGGGCGCGGTGGACGCCGCGCCGACGTGGCACCCCCCGCAGGCGGGCGACACTGAGAACGCATCACGCGACGTGCTCGAAGAAGGTCGATGAGTGCTTGAGATCGTTCGCCCCGCGATCAGGCGCGGAAAGCCGAGTGTTCATCGGGGCTGGAGCTCGTCGCGGTCTCACAACCGCACACAGCTGAGAAGGACCTCTTCCCAGCACCGCTGAGACGAGCCAGGGCCTCACCGCGCGGCCTGGAACGCTCGGGCGCTTGTGGTCGGGTCAGGGCCGGTCTAGCGTCGAACGCTGTAACGATCATTGTTCACGTTCGAGGAGCTGCCGATGTCGTATGCCCCGCCGCCAGGCTGGTACCCGGACCCGTCCGGCCCCCGCGGGACCCGCTGGTGGGATGGGGCGCAGTGGACACAGCATGTCGGACCGCCGACGTCGCAGGTGCCTCGCCCGCCGATTCCCGACACCACGCGAACCGACACGGTCTTCGTGTGGCTCATGGCGTTGCTCCCCCTCGTCACGGCGCCGCTGCTGCTCGTCTACCAGCCGCACTTCCGGTACGAGTTCATCGGCCCATCACACATCCGGACCATCGACCCGACGTCGATCTACACCGCCGGGTACGCCATCGTGCAGGGCGTGAGCGTGCTCCTCTACGCCGCGAACGTACTGCTGGCGCTCTTCGACCACCGGGTGCTGAAACGCCGCGGCGTGGTTCGCCCGTTCTCGTGGCCGTGGGCATTCCTGTCGCCGATCGTCTACGTCATCGGCCGGTACGTCGTGGTGCGCAGAGTCGCCCCGGGACGGGCAATGTGGCCGTTGTGGGTCTACCTCGCGGTGTTCGTCATCGGCGTGGTCCTCGGCATCACCCGATCGGTAGCACTGTTCCACCAGATGCTCCCGTAGCAGCGGCAGCGCACGACGGAGAGAACGCGCACACGTCAGAGCCGTGTCCGATGCTCGGTCGCTCAGCGACTCCTGGTCGATCGCTACAAGCTGCTGAACCCCGTCGCCCATGCGACGATCACACCCACGCTGGCGAACACTGCCACCAGCCCCCCGATGATCGCGGCTGATCCCTGTTCATCGTCTTCTGCGACAGCTGCGGGCGATGGGATGTGGAGCTGTCCGGTCCTTCCGATGAAGCCTGACCTGCGCGACTCGCATCAGGCCTCAGCTCGTGATGCCGGTGATGATCGCCCCGAGCTTCCACCGGTGACGGTCGTCCGGGTCGGACTCGTCGAGTTGCGCTCGCAACGCGCGGATCTCCGGGAACTCGGTCTCCGGAAGCGCGTCGTACACCCGCCCGAGGCGGTTTCGAGCGGCCTGCATCGACGCGTCAGACACATCGGCACGCTCCGCTTCCGCTCGAACTCGGCGTGCCCAGCTGGCTCGCTCGACCGCGGTCGACGCCGTGTACTGGTCGAGGAGGTCCGCGGCTGCCAGGAGTGACCCTTCAGCCAAACCTCCCCTCCGGAGGAGGGCGAGGACACGTTCAGTGATGGCGAGGGCGTTCGGGCCGACCTGCGCCTCGACCAGGGCGACGAGAGCGATGTCGTCGTGGGTCGCGAGCACGTGGATCTGATCCGTGACGAGGCCCTCCAATTCGGCTCGCCAGTCCGCGGGCCCCCCGTGTCCGACCGGCACGTCGGCCAGCGCGAGGTCGTAGGCGGCCTCGAGCAGGTCCTTGCGGTCGGCGACGTAGACGTAGAGCGACGCTGCTGCCGTGTCGAGGCGCGTCGCGACCTTCCGCATCGACACGGCGTCAATCCCGGACTCGTCGATGAGCAGCAGCGCGGTCCGGACGATTGCCTCGCGGCTCAGCGGTGGTTTGGCAGGGCGCGTCCGGGCCGAGTCGGACCGATGAGTGTCGGGCGTCATGCGACCAGCGTACGCGGCGAACGACGTTCGAGGCGTACAGTGTTCGTCACGAACAGTGTTCGCCCCGAACGCTGTTCGCTTAGGAGTCAACTTGGAACACCACAACAATCACAGGTGGGTCGCTCTGGCAGCTGTCCTCTGCGCAACCGCGATGGATCTCTTGGACTCGACCGTGATGGTCGTCGCTGCTCCCTCGGTGCAGGAAGCAATGCACGGAGGAGACGCCGTCCTGCAGTGGCTGACCGCGGCGTACACGCTCCCGTTCGGCATCCTGTTGATCCTGGGCGGGCGACTCGGTGACCGCCTCGGCCGCCGCAGGGTCTTCCTCGTCGGCGCGGCCGGCTTCGTGGTCGCATCACTCGCCTGCGCGTTCGCACCGTCCATCGGCATCCTGCTCGCTGCGAGGGGGCTCCAGGGCGCGTTCGGCGCACTACTGATCCCGCAGGGGTACGGCATCGTCGGAGCCCTGTTCCGCGACCAGCGCGAACAGGGCCGGGCGTTCTCCCTCTTCGGCCCGATCAACGCGATCGCCGGGGTGGGTGGGCCCATCCTCGCCGGAGCGCTCATCGGTTGGGACATCGGCGGGAGCGGATGGCGTGCCATCTTCCTGATCAACGTCCCGATCGGACTCTTCGTCCTCATCGCCGCGGTCCGGTGTCTCCCGCGCGACGACGGTCGACCCGGTACACGCATCGACGTTGCTGGGGCGGCGCTCGTCGCCGTGTCAGCGGCGCTCCTCGTCTTCCCGCTGATCCAGGGACGCGAGTCCGGCTGGCCCTGGTGGTCGTTCGTGCTCCTCGCACTCGCGGTCCCCGCCGGATGGGCGCTGGTCCGCCAGATCCGGGGCAGCAGCGCTCCGATCCTCGAGCCGAGCCTGTTCGGGAAGCCGACCTTCGTTGCGGGGCTCGCCGTCGCAGCCGCCCTGTTCGCCGGCACCGGCGGACTCAACCTGCTGCTGTCGCTCTTCCTGCAGCTGAGCGGGGGCCAGGACGCCATCGCCACCGGGCTCGCACTCGCGCCCCTCGCGATCGGCATCGCTGTCGGTGCGCCGATCGCCGCGCGCCTCCGAGCATCCGTCGGACGACACGGCCTGCACATCGGCTTCCTCGTCGAGGTCATCGGCCTCGTCCTCATCGCCACGGCCGTGCTGATGGACCAGAACGTCGGCGTGTTCGAGGTCGGGATCTTCGTCACGGGTCTCGGCCAGGGCCTGCTCTTCGGCCCGGTCATCCAGACGATCCTCGGCACCGCGGACGGTCACGAGATCGGAAGCGCCGCCGGCGCCATGACCTCCCTGCAGCAGATCGCCGCGGCGCTCGGCATCTCGATCCTCGGCACCGTGTTCCTCGCCAGCACCAGCACAGCCTCCATGATCACCGGCCTCGCCGTGGTCATCGCACTCATGGCGTGTGCCGCGCTGCTCGTCCTCCGCATCCCCACGCACGCCCACACCTGCTGAAAGGCACGCACCTCATGACCACCACCCCTCGAACACGGATCATCGTCCTCGGCGCGGGCGGCCGCACTGGCCGGCTCGTTCTCGAATCAGCCCTCCACAGAGGCCACCAGGCAGTCGCCCTCGTCCGCTCGCCGGAACGCGCAAACCTCGCCGCCCGTGACGGCCTCGAGGTCATCGCTGCCGACGCTCGCGATGCCCGCGTCCTGCGGAGCACTCTCCGACCGGGCGATGTCATCGTCTCAGCAGTCGGCCCGTCCGGTCGCAAGTCGAACGGTCTGTACTCCGCCGTCGCCCGAGCCGTCGTCGACGCGACCGTCGGTGGTAGCCACCGTTTTGTCGGCATCACCTCCAGCGGGGTCCGCGACGACGACCCGAACCACCCCTGGTGGTACCGATCGTTCATGGTCCCGTTCATGGAGAACACCTACGGCGATATGCGACAGATGGAATCGACGCTCCGGGCGAGCGACCTGCCCTGGACCTTCGTCCGGCCGGGGCGGCTCCTCGACGAGGCCCCGTCCGGGAACTACCGGATCGAGGACGGCGAGAACCCGAAGGGCGGCATCAGCATCTCGAGAAAAGACGTCGCAGACTTCGTCATCTCCTGCGCGGACAACGAACACTGGACCCGCCGAAACCCGACCATCACCACGTGACAGATTCCACGGGTCCCGACCCCGACGACCTCCGACCCGTAGGTACCGATCGCGCCCTTCCGGCGGGCGGATCCCGCCACGTCCTGCGTCCGTTCGCCGGTGGACGATCGGACCGGCACACCTCAAGCCGCCGGCGTCCCGTTCGAGGATCCGCTTTCGGACGGGCTGACCGCCTCGAGCGGTAGACCCCACGGCTCGGAGTCGCCGGTACCGCACGGGCTTGGTCAGCGGCCCATGCCGAGCGCGGACTCGATCCGGCTGATGGTCCGGCGCATCGCGTACTCGTCCTGCGCCGGCTGGTCGTCGGCCACCCACAGGTGGACCGCTCCGGGACCCGACGTCCTGGGTGCGAGGCAGACCACGATCCCCCATCGATATGCGACACCGCGCGGTGTGGGCTCCCTGAACACGTCGAAGCCGAGTACCTCTGAACGGAGGGCGATCGGTGTGCCCTGCCCGTCGTTGCGCGTCGACCAGCTCGTGATGCCAGCCCTGTCGAAGCCGAGGTCGCACGGGAACCAGACGCGCAGTCTGGGGCTCCAGGCCGTGAGGTCGGCGGCCGTCGATTCCGTCGCGTGCGCGGTGACGAACACGTTGCCGGGATGGGTCTCGGCCTTCTGCTGTAAGCGCGCCCGCCGGCGGTGGTTGACCTCGGTGGTGACACAGGCGGCGCCGAACCCGAACGTGATGAGGATGCCGAGACGGAGCTCGGTGGACAGGGCCCGTCCCTCGTCGATGCCGATCAAGACCACGAGGACGACCGTCGCGGCGCCGAAGACGACGGTGATGGCGGCGAGGAGGATCGTCGACGGGCGCACGGCTCGACAATGCCAGAACCCGAGGTGCGGTGGAATGCTCACACCGTCACAGTGAGCACTGCGCCAGCGGACTGCGAACCGTCCGGTTGACGATTGCTGAACGGTTGGTGTTGGCGCTCCCAGTCAGCACTGTCAGCCTTGCCCCTGGTCCACAGCCGCCAGCCGTCGGCGGTCCGGATCCAACACCAGCTCCAGCTCTTGGTGCCGGGTTCCGCGCCGGACGTTCCTCGCTGGTCGATCGTGGACGCCACGCACACCTGATTTCGGTCGGCGACGTAGTGAGCCGTCGCGTCAGGATGCAGTCGCCGTGTTCGGCCCCCTGGAGGCAGATGCGGGTCATCGTCTCGGGAGACGCGTTCTCGGCGTGCAATCGGCTCAGTTGAGCGTCCGCAGAATGCGACTGGCCTGCGGAGTCCGCAGTCTGGACGACGTGGTGGCCGATGCTGCCGGTGGCGCCGACGACGAGGACGGTGAGCTGGTCAGTCATGGTGTTGCCTTTCATGCCAGGTCGGCGGCGCGGAGCCACCGGTCGACGTCGGTGCCCACTGACGCGCCGCGGACATCTTCACCGCGGACGGCGAGACCCGTCCCGAGACGTGCTCCGCTGTCGAGACCTCGGTAGAACGATGCGGTGCTGCCGAGGTCGCTGACGGCGTACGTGACGAACGGCCGGAGGTCTTTGCCGGTGAGGTCGACGGCTTCGACGAAGCTCGCCATGATCATCGGCGGCTGCACGTTCCAGATGGGACTACCGAGCAGGACCGTGTCGTAGCCGGCAAAGTCGGGCAGGTTCCCGGCGATCGCCGGGCGCGCGTCGCTGTTCTGCTCGTCAACGTTGCGGGCGACGGTGGGGTCGTACCGATCCGAGTACGCGTCAGCGGCTTCGATCCGGAACACGTCGCACTCGACGCGATCGCGGATCAGGTTCGCGAGAACCTCGGTGTTGCCGACGTCGAGAGTGCGGCGTCCGCCGTTCCAGTAGTTCTCCCCGGCGCGGGAGAAGTACACCAGCAGCGTTCGATCTGGGCTGCTCGGTACGGGGTTGCTGGGTGTGGTCACGGTGCGGCTTTCACGGTCGGAGGTGGTGCAGGCTGCCAGCAGCCCGGCCGCGGCGGCGCTGATCGTGCCGGCCGCGGCGGTCCACAGGAGCTTCCTGCGGGTGGGCTGCTGGGCGGGCACTACGGGTCACGCCTCGGCACGGCCGGTCAGCCGGCGCACCATGTCGGGGTCGGCGTGGGAGAAGAACTGGGACGCGCCTGCCTCGAGCTCGGCGATCTTCGTCATCTGCTCGTCGGTGAGCTCGAAGTCGAGCACGTCGAGGTTCTGCTGCATGCGCTCGGGCTTGACCGACTTCGACACCACCACGACGCCGCGCTGGACGAGCCAGCGGAGGACGACCTGCGCGACGGACTTGCCGTGCGCGGCACCGATCTCGGACAGGACCGGGTTGGTGAAGAGGTCGTTCTTGCCCTCGGCGAACGGCGCCCACGCTTCGAGCTGCACGCCCTCGTTCTGCAGCAGCTCCTGGAAGTCCACCTGCTGGTGGAACGGGTTGGTCTCCATCTGGTTCACCGCGGGCACGACGTCGGCGAACGCGATGAGGTCCACCAGACGGTCGGAGGCGAAGTTGGAGACGCCGATCGCGCGGAGCCGACCGTCCTTGTGCGCCTGCTCGAGGGCACGCCACTCGCCGTAGTAGTCACCGAACGGCTGGTGGATCAGGTACAGGTCGAGGTAGTCCAGACCGAGCCTCTGCAGCGACACAGTGATCGCGTCGCGAGCGCCTTCCTCGCCGCGGCGCTGGATCCACAGCTTCGAGGTGATGAACAGCTCCTCGCGGGGCACGCCGCTGGCGGCGATGCCGCGCCCGACGGCTTCCTCGTTGCCGTAGGAGGCTGCAGTATCGATGAGGCGGTAGCCGGCCGTGATCGCGTCGGTGACGGCCTGCTCGGTCTCGTCGGCGGGGATCTGGAACACCCCGAAGCCGAGCTGCGGCATGGTCTCGCCGGTGTTCAGGGTGACGGTGGGGATGGTGCTCATGAGCGTTCCTTCCGAGAAGCGGGAGCGGCTGCGGTTCGGCCGGTGATCCCATAGAACAGCGCTCTCCGCGCGGGGAACAGGCCGCGCTGTTTGGTGTACTGGCAGTGTCTGTTCCACCGTCATGGGCCCGCCTACGCTGACGAACATGGACACCGGAACCGAGGCCAGCGACTTCCTCCGCACCCGCCGCGCCCGCATCAGCCCCGAAGCGGTCGGCCTCACCGCCTCCGCGACAGGGCGGCGCGTCAAGGGGCTCCGGCGAGAAGAGGTCGCAACCCTTGCCGGGGTCAGCGCTGAGTACTACAACCGGATGGAACGCGGCAAGCTCGCCGGCGTCTCCGAATCCGTCCTCTACGCCGTCGCACGAGCGCTGCAACTCGACGAATCCGAAGAGCAGCACCTGTTCGACCTCGCCCATTCGGCGAACGCCGCGCACGCCCTGACCCGACCCGCTCCGAAGCGCACGCCAGCCCGGTTCCGTGCCAGTAACCGGGTGCAGCGGATCCTCGACGGGATGACCGAACTCCCTGCCTACGCCCGGAACGGCCGCACCGACATCATCGCGATGAACCCGCTCGGCGCCGCCCTCATGCCAGGCCTGGTGCCGAACGGGAAGGAGCAGGCGAACATCGCCCGGTACCTCTTCCTCGACCCGTCATCCCAGGAGTTCTACGACGACTGGGAACGCGTCGCCCGCGACATGGTCGCCGCGTTCCGCATCGAAGCCGGCCGCACCCCCTTCGACCGGTCTCTCACTGACCTCATCGGTGAGCTGAGCACCCGCAGCAACCCGTTCCGCACCTGGTGGGCATCCCACAACGTCCGCCTGCACACCAGCGCCACCAAAACGCTCCACAACCCCACCGTTGGCGAGGTCGAGGTCACCGGTGAAGCACTCACGCTCGCCAGCGAGCCGGACATCACGATCATCACCTACGTCACCGAACCCGCTTCCGTGTCCGAGGAACGCCTCCGCGTCCTCGCCAGCTGGGCCGCCAGCAAGACGACGGCCGCGGAGGCCACCAAGACCCAGTGACCGCGGCGAATTCGCCCGCTCCTCACTGCTCTCGCTCGACGACCCGGCCACATCGGCCGGCCTCGCCCGGCCCATCGAAAGGACCCACCCGTGAAGTACACCCGCCTCGGCAACTCCGGACTGAAAGTCAGCAGCATCGCGCTCGGCTGCATGAGCTTCGGCGACCCGGCCAGCGGCCATCTGCAGTGGTCCCTCCCCAAGGACGACGCACTGCCCTACTTCCGGCAGGCGCTCGACCTCGGCATCACCTTCTGGGACACCGCCAACGTCTACTCCTACGGCGACTCCGAACGCATCGTCGGCGAAGCGCTCCGACAGTTCACCAACCGTGACGAGATCGTCCTCGCCACGAAGGCGCACTTCTCCGACAAACCCGGCACCGGCCCCGGCCTGCACGTCGCTGGCTTGTCGCGGAAGGCGATCATGCAGCAGATCGACGCGTCCCTGACCCGTCTCGGCACGGACTACGTCGACCTGTACCAGATCCACCGCTTCGACCCGGAGACCCCGATCGAAGAGACGATGGAAGCCCTCCACGACGTCGTCAAGGCCGGGAAGGCCCGCTACATCGGCGCGTCCGCGATGTGGACGTGGCAGTTCGCGAACATGCAGCACGCCGCGGACCTGCACGGCTGGACCCGGTTCGTGTCCATGCAGGACCAGTACTCCCTGCTCTACCGGGAAGAAGAGCGCGAGATGTTCGGCCTCCTCGCCGACCAGGGCGTCGGGAGCATTCCCTACAGCCCACTGGCGAAGGGCCGCGTCGCACGTCCCGCCGGCGAGCAGACAAAGCGCTCCTCCGACGATCCGGTCGGGAACACCTTCTTCGCCGACACCGAACGCGACCGCCCCGTCATCGACGCCGTCCACGAGATCGCCGAGGCGCGGAACGTGCCGATGGCGCAGATCGCGATGGCGTGGGTCCTGAACAACCCGGTCGTCAGCGCACCCATCATCGGCGCGACCAAGCCCCACCACCTCGACGACGCAGCCGCCGCGGTCGACATCGACCTCGCCCCGGACGAAGTCACCGCGCTCGAAGCGCATTACCAGGTCCGACCCGCCGGCGGTTTCTGAGCACTCGCTGCCACCTGGAGGACGAGGCGGCCTGGCTGCGTGAACGCGCGACCAGGCCGCTTCGTCCGCGGGGCCCAGCGGCCGGTCGCGGGGCCTCTCCCCCGTCTCGATAGCGGATCGGCGAACGGACACGCCTCGGGCACTCGGGCCGAGCGTGGTGCGACTTGTCTTGCTCGCAGCGTTGCGGTCTGCCAGCGTTGGCGCATGGGCGACGACGTGACCACGCTGCGTCGAGTGCCCGGGTTCCGCCCGTACTGGTCTGCCGCGACCGTGTCGTCGTTCGGATCAGCAGTGAGCGCGGTGTCCGTGCCGGTTCTCGTGGTGACGGTGCTGCACGCTAGCCCGTTCGAGGTGGGGCTGGTGAACGCTGCCCAGTTCCTGCCGTACGCATTGTTCGGTCTGATCGTCGGCGCGTACGTCGATCGCTTCCGACGGAAGCCGCTGCTGATCTGGGCGAGTGTCGGTCGGGGAGTGTGCCTCGGTGCGATCCCGGTGCTCTGGGCGGCGGGGCTCCTGAATCTCTGGGTCACGGCGGCAGCACTGTTCGTGTTCGGCATCTTGTCGGTCGTGGGCTTCGCCGCCACGCAGTCACTTCTGCCTCGGATCGTGCCCCGCTCGCTCCTCCTGGCGGCGAATGCGCGTGTGGATCAGAGTGACGCGGCAGCGCAGACGGTGGGCCCGGCTCTCGGAGGTGTCCTGGTCAGCATCGTGACCGCCCCGGTGGCTGTAGCGCTCGATGCGGTGAGCTACTTTGTCGACGCTGTCCTCATCGCCCGGGTCCAGGTTGTCGAGCAGAAGGCAGCACGCGTGGCGGGTGCGCGGCTGCGGAGCGATATCGCTGATGGTCTGCGGTGGACGTACGGTCATGCGATGCTCGCGCCGCTGGCGCTGTCGACACATCTTTGGTTCCTCGCCAATGCCGCGGGATTGACGGTCTTCGCGACACTCGCGCTCCGCACCCTCGCGCTCCCAGCGGCCGTGTACGGGGCAATCCTCGCCGTCAGCGGCGTCGCGATGCTCCTCGGCGCCACTGCAGCGCCGCGCCTCGGCGCCCGCTTCGGCGCCGGCCGGACGATCATCGCCGCTCGAGCCGCGTACCCGATCGCGTGGGCGGCCATCGCGCTCACGACCGTTGGCCTCGGCGTCGCAGCACCGCCGGCGACTGTCGTGGTCTTGTTCGTCGCGTTCGCCGTGCACGGCGCTGCCGCGGGCTGCGAGAACGCCAATGAGATGAGCCTCCGCCAGATTGTCACACCCGACGCGCTTCTCGGTCGGATGAACGGCACGATGCGCAGTGCAAACAGAACCCTTGCGGCTGCGGGAGCAGTGAGCGGCGGCGCTCTGATGACCATCGCCGGGGATAGCGTCGCGCTGCTCGCGGTGACCCTCGTGTTCGCTGCCTCCGTGGTCGTGGCGATGTGCTCACCACTCAGGACGAACGCCGTCCGGTAGCCGATCGGCTATCGGACGCCGTCGCTCGCCAGGTGGGTTGCTGAGGGAGGCCGTTCGGGTGAGAGGATCGCTTCGTGCCGATCGAGCTTCCCGCAGGAATCCTCGCCGTCGTTTTCGACGTCGGCGAGACGCTCGTCGACGAGTCGCATGCTTGGTCGGCTCAAGCGGAGGCGGCGGGCGTCTCACCGTTCACGTAGATGGGAGTGCTCGGTGCGATGATCGCGCGTGGTGAAGACCACCGTCGAGTTTGGGCGCTCCTCGGCGTCGAGAAGCCCGCGGGGCGCGTGCTGATTGAGGAAGCAGACCTCTACCCCGACGCACTGTCGTGCCTTCGTGCGGCCACCGAGTGCGGCCTCGTCGTCGGCATCGCAGGAAATCAGCCGGCGGGAGTGGAGGCACAGCTGCGCGCGGCCGGTTTCTCACCACACTTCCTGGCATCCTCCGCGGCCTGGGGCGTGGAAAAGCCCTCACCCGAGTTCTTCGCTCGCGTCGTCGCGGAGGCAGGCCGCGAGCCCGGGGCGATCCTCTACGTCGGTGACCGGCTCGATAACGACGTCCTACCTGCAAGCGCTGCCGGCATGCGCACCGCGTTCGTCCGGAGAGGCCCGTGGGGTCATCTTCACGCTGAGCAGCCGGAAGCACATCTCGCGGACATCCGACTCGATACCTTGGCGGACCTCAGCGACGCGCTGGTTGCCGGACGGTCAGCCGAGGCGCAGGCCACGTCCTGACACGCAGCAGTCGACTGCGGGTGCGCTCATGGGTGCCCGGTGACCCATCGACTGACGGACGTGCGAACGCATCGAGGCCAGATTGTCAATCGTCGTCGCGCTCCGCGCGAAAAGTGCGAACGCGATGCGTGCTGCGTCGAAGCCTCCACTGAGCACACACGAGAGCGATGCTCGATGGTGGCCCCGAACTCTGATCCGATCAGCTCGACTTCGCGGACGAGTCTGCGGTTCTTCGCGAAGGCGTCTGGCTGGAGCCTTCGGAGGCGCAGCGTCGAGGGCCACCGCCAGTGGTCTCACCCGGAACGGGTGTGCCTGCGTGCGACCGCGAGTGTTGGACTGCGGCTCGGACGAACCAGGGCGGTCCGTCGTCAAGCCCTGAGGAGCGGTATGTCCGACCTGCAGCGTTCCAGTCTCCCCATCCCCGACCTCGCCTACACCGGCACGGTCACTTACGACGCGACCGACCCGGACACCGCGTTCCCGCCGATCACCCCGGTGCGCCCGCCGTTGGGCGCACCAAACGTGCTCGTGATCCTGATCGACGACACCGGGTTCGGAGCGTCCAGCGCGTTCGGTGGCCCGGTGCAGACGCCGAACTTCGAACGAGTCGCCGACGCGGGCTTGAAGTACACGCGGTTCCACACCACAGCGCTGTGTTCGCCCACGCGCGCGGCGCTGCTCAGTGGTCGCAACCACCACACGGTCGGCATGGGCGGCATCACCGAGATCGCCACGTCGGCCCCCGGATACAGCTCGGTCCGGCCCAACAACTGCGCCCCGCTCGCCGAGACCCTCAAGCTCAACGGCTACAACACGGCGCAGTTCGGCAAGTGCCACGAGGTACCGGTGTGGCAGGCCAGCGCGATCGGCCCGTTCTCCGGCTGGCCGAGCCCCGGCAACGGCTTCGAGCACTTCTACGGGTTCCTCGGCGGCGAGACCAATCAGTGGTACCCCGCACTGTACGAGAACACCACGCCGGTCGAACCCTGGGGGACCCCGGAGGAGGGCTACCACTTCATGGGCGACATGACCGACAAGGCGATCGCCTGGGCTCGTGAGCAGAAGACCCTCGCTCCCGACGTCCCCTCGTTCGTCTACTTCGCGCCCGGTGCCACGCACGCACCCCACCACGTACCCGCCGAGTGGGCCGACAAGTACAAAGGCCAGTTCGACCAGGGCTGGGACGAGGTGCGCAAGGAGACCTTCGCACGTCAGATTGAGCTCGGCGTGATCCCGGCCGATGCAGTGCTCACGGAACGCAGCGCCGGGATCCCTGCCTGGGAGGAGATGAGCGACCTCATCAAGCCCGCTCTCGCTCGCCAGATGGAGGTGTACGCGGGGTTTCTCGACTACGCCGACCACCATGTCGGTCTGCTGCTCGACGCCTACGAAGAGCTCGGCATCCTCGACGACACCCTGGTGTTCGTCATCATCGGCGACAACGGGGCGAGTGCTGAGGGGTCCATGCACGGCACCACCAACGAGGCGTTCACCATCAACCACATGAACGAGCTCGAGACCGAGGAGTTCGTCGCCGAGCACATCGATGACATCGGCACGCCGCGCTCGTACAACCACTACGCGGTGGGCTGGGCGCACGCCATGGACACCCCGTACCAATGGACCAAGCAGGTCGCAAGCCACTGGGGAGGCACTCGCAACGGCACGATCGTCAGCTGGCCGAACGGCGGCGTCGAACAGGGTGGGATCCGCAACCAGTTCACCCACGTCATCGACGTGGCGCCGACCGTGCTCGCAGCGGCGGGCATCCCGGAGCCGAGCTCCGTCAACGGGGTCACGCAGCGGCCATACGAGGGCACTCCGCTCAACTACACGTTCGACGATGCCGAAGCCGAGGAACAGCACACCACCCAGTACTTCGAAATGGTCGGCAACCGGGCGATCTACCACAAGGGGTGGACGGCCGTGGCGAAGCACAAGGACCCGTGGGCAGGGTCCACTCACGGCCTCGACGACGACGTTTGGGAGCTGTACGACGTCGAGCACGACTGGACCCAGTCGCACGACCTGGCCGCAGCCGAACCGGAGAAGCTCGCGCACTTGCAGCGCCTGTTCCTGATCCAGGCCGCCCGCTTCAACGTGCTGCCGCTCGATATCCGCTCGGCGGAACGGATGAACCCCGACATTGCTGGTCGGCCGCAGCTCGTGACGGGCACCTCGCAGAAGTTCTACCCGGGGATGAAACGCCTGAGCGAGAACACGACGATCAACATCAAGAACAAGTCGTGGACCGTCTCCGCCCGGGTGGCGGTCGCGGACGCCGGCGCCGAGGGCGTGCTCATCGCCCAGGGCGGCGCGTACGGCGGCTGGTCGTTCTACGCCACTGGCGGGAAGCTCGCGTTCGCCTACAACCTGCTCGGAATCGATGTCGACATCGTGCACTCGACCAGTCCGGTGCCGGCGGGCGAACACGATCTCCGTGCCCACTTCGCCTACGACGGCGGAGGCCTGGCGAAGGGCGGCACCGTGACGCTGTCCGTCGACGACGAGCAGATCGGCGAGGGCCGCGTGCACAAGACGATCCCGTTCCAGTTCACATTCGACGAGACCGTGGACGTCGGTGTGGACCTGGCCTCGCCGGTCTCGCCCGAGTACGAGGCGAGCAACAACGCCTTCACCGGTTCCATCGAGTGGGTGCGGATCGACCTCGGTGATGACGACCATTCGCACCTGATCGACGACGAGCACAAGCTCGCCGTCGCCATGCTCAAGCAATGAGGACACCTCCGGCGCACTGAGCGCGTCGATCATGTCAGAGCCGTGTCAAGTCGTCGCCCACGAGTACGACCCCGACGCTTGGTGGTCTATCGCTGCGGGGCGGCGACGACGGCGCGCCCGCCCTCGAGATGCGGCACGACGACGACCAGCACGATCACGGTCGCCGCACGGAGCGCGAGAAGCAGCACACCACGAGCACGGCAAGCAAGAGCGGCGGGTGCGTAGGCGCCTCCAGGCCGACAGCGGACTCGACCGGAAGCCGATCGGTGACTGAGACAGAGGCCAGCCATATCGGCGGGCGTCCACCTACCACGAGCGTTTCGATAGCCGATCCTCTGCCGAAACGCAGAGCACTCATCTCGGGCAGTCATCCGGTCCCGTCCGGGACGTGGGTGTCCTCTTCCTTGCGGTCGGAGCGGTGATCTGTATCGCCTGGGGCTGTGCCCTCGTGCTTTTCCCGGACCCGATCGCCCGCATTGCGAGGAAGGTCGAAGGAGAGTTCCGGGGACGCCAGATCACTCCGGAGCTGACGCGGTTCATCGGATGCGTATTCTTCCTCGGAGGCCTCATCGCAGCAGTAACGCTGGTCGTCGGACTCATCAGGCGCTGACGAGTCAGGTACCCGCCCGAGGACCGGCTACAGCGCACCTCGCGAGTTGAAGGCAGCGAGGATCCTGGCGTCGGTGTCGAAAATATCGACGATGACTACGCAATTCGAGGTCTCGCGGTCGCCCTCGCCCGCCGCCGCCGCCGGGCCGAGAGTGAGATGCGGGCGGTATCCCTGACGCCAGTAGGCGGGCTCCTCCGGAACGAAACCGGGGAGAGATTCGAGCTGATCGGCAAGGCGGTTGTGCACGCTGACGGCCTGGTTCGAATCCACGAGACGGACTCGTACGTCGCGATTCGGACCAAAGAGAGCCTGCTCGCCGACGTGGACCCTCATGGGCGCATCGACGGGCGCGGCTTCGTACACCGCCCGGGCTATCCCGCTGGTCGACGCGGAAGTGACGAAGTTCGACGCGAGGGTGACGTGGGCCGGCCATGCTCGGCGATTGATGACAGCACCGACTTCCAGCGGATCAAACAGCGCAACAACGGCGTAGCTTTTCACGCGCTGACTCTAGGAGAGGCGGCGAAGCCCGACAGCGGATCGGCTACCGGGCAGGACCGCCAAGTGCGGAGCGGAGGGCTTTGAGTTCGCGCATCCACGCGACCTCCCGCTCGAGCTGGCCGGTTTCGGTGAAGAGGCACACCTGCTGCGTGTCGGACAGCACGGCGGCGAGCTCATCCCGGTCTGCCGGACTAAATCCGAGTTTTTGCCAGAAGGGCCCCGATCGGCGTGAGAAGAGCCATGCCCGCGTCGCGCCCGAGCTAGCTGCTTCTTCGAGGGCGAACCTCGCGAGACGGGTGCCGGCACCCGCGGTGCGCCGCGCGCTCGATACCGCGACGCTCCGGATCAAGACGTCCGCACCGTCAGTGCTGGCTTCGTAGCCGGTGCTGCCGACGATGTTGCCATCGTGGTCGCGCTCTACCCACAGTCGGACCGCGGTCGAGTCGAGCCCAGCGATAGTGAGGTCAGCTTCGCTGAGGAACGCGCGGAGCTCCTGGACATCGTCGTTCGTCACCGGCGAGTAGGTCATGACTCATGCTCTCGCACCGCTCCGCCGATCAGGGATCGGTCTGCGGGACGGGCGCCGGGTACGAGCGATGGTCGGCGCTGAGCTGGCGCCGCCACGGCCGATCACGGGGTCAGGGGGCGCCAGCGCCGGCGGTGCAGCCGGTCACCCAGCCGCGACTACTCCGCCGTCGAGGACGCAGATCAGCACTCCGAAGAGGCTGGCTATCAGGGCGGGGAGGAGGCCGACCCCACCGATGATCAGCGCTACCCAGCCGACACGATGCCCGGCGGCCCAGCCCCGGACGACTCCGCGGTGCCCGAGCGCGATCACGGCGAGGGCGGTGGGGAGCGCGGCGATGCCGACGAGACCGACCAGGAATTCTGCTCGAGCGACGGCGACGGGAGGGTCGTCGAACGGGTGCCGTGGAGCGCCTGTTCCGGCGAGATCTGCCGCAGTGACGCTGTTGGCGACCGAGAGCACAAGCGCCATCAGCGCGGACCAGAGCAGCACAAGCCCGAGGGCGACCCAGCCGGCGGGTGTCCGCCCGGATCGGTCGTGGGTGCGGGACTCCGTCGGGTCTTGCTGGTGCCGAAGCCGGTCCGTCACACAGCGAGACTACGGACCATCGCTGCGGCAGGGCGGTCGGCCGTCACCGTGGTGGTCATGTACGCAGCGAGCCGAGGTGTGTTCGCGTTCGCTTGTACAGCAGCAGTGATCGCGACAGTGACGAGTTGCTCGGATCCGTCTGGGTTCAACTCGACGGGCGGACCGACCACAGCCGCCACACCGAGTTCCTCCGCAACGCCCCGAACCACCGCGACAGCTGCGGCCTCGGACCATGGGCCACAAGAAGCGGCAACGGGGGCGGCATCCGGAGGTCCGAACGGATTCGATGACGTGGTCGCCTCTGGCGACACGGTCGTCGGCATTGCTGGACGCTGTGGACTGTGCACCGCTGATGTGTACCTGGCGAATGAGGACCAGGAGGTTCTCGGGCACGAGCTCACGGTCGGCCAACACCTCTCGATCAGACGCATGCAGCGAGTGCTGCGCAAACCGCCCGCTGGCCAATCGGCCACTGCGACGCCTCGGCTTCGCCGGGAGCGGACACGTGCCCCGAGGGGTGGTTTGCACGCTTGACTGGGGTCATGCGAGCACTGGTGCTGGGTGGAACTGGATGGCTGGGACGCGCGGTCGTCAAGGACCTCCTCGCAGCGGGGGCCGATGTCACATGCCTTGCCCGGGGCGAGTCAGGTGACGCGCCCGAGGGAGCACGTCTCGTCCGGGCCGATCGGCGAGCAGCAGGCGCCTACGGGCCCGTCCATGGCGAGTGGGACGAGGTGATCGAGCTCTCGTACGAGCCCGACCTCGTCGAGCCGGCCCTCAACGTGCTCGCTGACGGTGCCGCCCACTGGACGCTTGTCTCGACGGTTTCCGTGTACGCGCAGAACGACGAGCCGGGTGCGGACGAGTGGGCCTCGCTCGTGGAGCCGATGAACATGACGGAGTACGCGGATGCGAAAGTCGCTGCCGAGCGGAGCAGTGCTGCCCGTCTGGGGTCCCGTCTCTTGATCGGACGACCCGGCCTCATCGTCGGCCCCGGCGACCCGAGTGATCGATTCGGGTACTGGCCGGCGCGACTCAGCAGATCCGGGCCGACGCTGGTCCCGACAACCTCCGGTCGCTTCGTTCAGGTCGTCGATGTCGCCGATCTTGCGGCCTGGATCGGCCAGGCCGGACGTGCCGGCCACACCGGCCTCGTCAACGCGGTCGGGAAAGCGGTGGCGATGGGCGATTTCTTCCGACGTGTGGCGGACGTCGCCGGCCATGACGGTGAGCTCGTCGAGGTCGAGGACGAGACACTCCTCGCCGAGGATGTTCGTTATTGGGCGGGACCTCGGTCCCTGCCGTTGTGGTTGCCCCTCTCCGATGCTGCGTTCGCTCAGCGATCCGCACGGGCGTTCGACGAGACGGGTGGCCGTACTCGGCCGCTTGAAGCCACGGTGACCGATGTCCTCGCGGACGAACGCTCCCGCGGAGTTGGCCGGCCACGCCGCTCGGGTCTCACCGCGTCCGAGGAGCACGCGGTCCTCCTCAACGTCCGGTAGGCGGTCGCCGAACGGACGCCCCGCCCGCCCCGCCCTACCGCCCGAGCAGCGGCTCCCGGGACGCCATGCCCGCCGCACTCGCACGCGCGACGGCGTCGGGCAGCGCCGCCAGGAACGCGTCGACGTCGGCGTCCGTCGAGGTGTGCCCGAGCGTGATGCGGAGCGCCCCGCGGGCTTCGTCCTCGGACAGCCCCATCGCGAGCAGGACGTGCGACGCTTCCGGCACGCCGGCCTGGCACGCGGATCCCGTGGACACGGCGACGCCGGCTGCGTCGAGGAGGAACAGGAGCGAATCCCCCTCGCACCCGGGGAACGTGAAGTGCGCGTTGCCGGGCAGCCGGTCGATCGGGTCGCCCCGGAGGACCGCTGAGGGCACTGCGGAGAGCACCCCGGCGATCAGCCGGTCACGGAGGGCCTGCACGGACGCGTGCGGTGCGGACGCGGCGACCCCGAACGCGATCGCCGCCGGTGCGTCCTGCGTGCCGCTCCGGACCTGCCGCTGCTGGCCACCGCCGTGGATGAGGGGCTCGACCGTGGCGCGGCGCCCGAGGACGAGCGCGCCGATCCCCACGGGCCCGCCGATCTTGTGCGCAGAGACGCTGAGGGCGTCGAGTCCGGAGCCGCGGAAGGACACCGGGACCTGCCCGTAGGCGGCGACCGCGTCGGAGTGCACGGGGACGCCGGCGGCGTGCGCCAGCTCCACGATCCTGGCGACCGGCTGGATGGTGCCGACCTCGTTGTTGGCCCAGAGGAACGTGACCAGGGCGACGTCCGAGGCGGAGGCGAGCCGAGCCTCCAGGCCGGAGAGGTCGACGCGACCGTCCGCGTCCAACGGGACCACGTCGACGACGGCGCCGTCGTGGCGCTCCAGCCAGTCGACGGTGTCGACGGTGGCGTGGTGCTCCCCCGCCGCGACCACGATGCGGGGGCGCGGACGGTCCTGCTGGCGGGCCCAGAACAGGCCCTTGATGGCGAGGTTGATGCTCTCGGTGCCGCCGGAGGTGAAGACGATCTCGACGGGTTCGGCGTCGAGCGACGCGGCGACGCGGGCGCGGCCGTCCTCGAGCAGCATCTTCGCGCGCTGGCCGGCGCTGTGGATGGACGAGGGGTTGCCGACGGTCGCCAGGGCGTCGGTGAACGCGGCGAGCGCCTCGGGCAGGATCGGTGTCGTGGCAGCGTGGTCGAGGTAGACCGGCATGGGTACCCCCTTTTCGAGCGTTTTCAGGATACCCGCGGGTCCTCGTACTCTTGACGGATGCACGAGATCGCGATGGACATCGACCAGGGGCTCCGCCTCGGTGACGGTGCCGCGCACTTCGCGATGCGATCGGCCACCGCGACTTCGGCGACACTCGTCGTTGACGGACGCGGGTCCGTGACGCTCGAGCGGCTGCCGGAGACCGACGTGTGGACGGGGTCGCTCGAGGGCGTCCGCCCCGGGGACACGTACCACCTGCTCGTCGACGGGCCGTCGGGGCCACGGGACGACTTCGACCCGACGCGGCCGCTGCTCGACCCGTACGCGCGGGGCATCGTCCGGACGCCGACCGTGTCCGCGGACGCGGACCAGCACCAGCACCAGCACCAGGACCAGGACCAGCACCCGGGCAAGGACCAGGACAGGGACGAGGACCAGCACCAGGACGCCGCTCAGCGTTGGACGAGCGTCGTCGTGGACGACGCCTTCGACTGGGGCGACTCGGTGAAGCCCGTCATCCCGCTCGACCGCGCCGTCGTGTACGAGGCGAACGTCCGCACCCTGACCGCCGCGAACCACGCGGTGCCGGAGCACCTCCGCGGCACCTACGCCGGCGTCGCGCACGAGAGCACCATCGCGCACCTGCAGCGCATCGGCGTCACGACGCTCGAGCTCCTCCCCGTGCACGCGTTCGACACCGAGCACTGGCTGCAGGACGCCGGGCGGGAGAACGCCTGGGGGTACAACACCCTCGGGTTCTTCGCGCCGCACGCCGCGCACGCCTCCGCCGATGCCCGGGCACGGGGAGCGGACGGGGTGCTCCGGGAGTTCAAGGGCATGGTCCGGCTCCTGCACGAGGCCGGCATCCAGGTCGTCCTCGACGTGGTCTACAACCACACCGCAGAAGAGGGGCTCGGCGGTCCGACGTCCTCGCTCCGCGGCATCGACGGCGCGAACCGGTACCGCTGGGCGTCCGACGACACGTACTTCGACACGACCGGCTGCGGCAACACCCTCGACACCTCGGTGGAGGCCACCGCGGACCTGGTCCTCGACAGCCTGCGGTACTGGGCGCGCGAGGTGCAGGTCGACGGCTTCCGCTTCGACCTGATGGCCGCACTCGCCCGCGACGCGTCGCACGTGTTCGACCCGGCGCACCCGCTGCTGGAACGCATCCGGCAGGACCCGGACCTGCAGGACGTCCTGGTCATCGCGGAGCCGTGGGACGTCGGGCCGGACGGGTGGCGCACGGGGTCATTCGGACCGACCGGAGGCCCCGGCACCGGCACCGGCACCGGCACCGAAAGCGGCTCCGAAAGCGGCTCCGGCTCCGGCACCAGCGAGTGGAACGACGGCTTCCGCAACACCGTCCGGCAGTTCTGGCTCACCGACATCGCGCAGGAGCGCCGCTCCGGGGTCCCCGGCTCCGGCATCGGCGCACTCGCCGGCGCACTGACCGGGTCGCGGAGCATCTTCGGGGTCCCCCGCGGGCCGCTCGCGGGCGTGAACTTCGTGACCGCGCACGACGGCTTCACGCTGCACGACCTCACCGCGTACAACACCAAGCACAACGCGGCGAACGGCGAGGAGAACCGCGACGGGTCGAACGACAACCGCTCGTTCAACCACGGCGTCGAGGGCGAGACCGAGGACCGCGGTGTCCGTGCGGCCCGGGGGCGGTCGATGCGGAACCTGCTCGGCACGCTCTTCCTCTCCGCCGGGATCCCGATGCTCACCGCGGGTGACGAGCGCAGCCGCACCCAGAACGGCAACAACAACGCGTACGTGGTCTCGGAGGACCTCACCCCGGTCGGCTGGTCCGACGACGAGGACGCCGAGGCGATGACGGAGACCGTCGCCGCACTCACGGCGCTGCGTGCTGCGCACCCCGCGCTCCGGCCGTACCGGTACGGGGTCGACGGGCAGAGCACGCCGAGCGCGTCCCGGATGACCTGGTACGGGCCGGACGGCGGCCCCATGACGGGCGAGTGGTGGGACCAGCCGATCCACCGCGCCGTGCAGTGGTTCGTCGAGTCGACACCGGAGCACGAGCCGTACGACCGGGTGCTCGTCGTGGTGCACGGCAGCGGTCGGACCCGTGACCTGGCCCTGCCGGTGCGGGACGACGTGCTCGCGTACCGCCTGGCGTGGTCGAGCGAGAAGCACCGCGACCACGACCGGCACCGGCCGGCCGGCACGGTGTTCACCGCCTACGGTCCCGGCATCCACGTCTTCGACGTCCTCTGACCCACGCCGCCCACCATGGGTGCGGACGCGCGTCCACACCGGACGGGAGGCTCGGTGCCAGGCCGCCACGAGGCTCCCGTCCGGTGCATGGAGGCCCCACTGCCCCGACGAGTTGTCCACAGGTCGCCCGTTCCGGGGAACACGGAGGGCGCCGCCGGGTAGCGTCGGGTCCGTGGCCACCGCAGACCGACCCCGGCGTCCGAAGATCGGGCGCATCCCGATCACCGAACTCGCCCCGAGGACGCCGAACGGCTTCCCGGGCAAGGCGTTCGACGGCGAGGTGATCACGTTCGGCGCGACCGTCTTCCGAGAAGGACACGGCGTGATCGGCGCCGACCTCGTCCTCGAACGCCCCGACGGCGGCACCAGGACCGTCCCGCTGCGGCTCGTCGCCGAGGGCACCGACCGCTACGAAGCGACCGTGCAGGTCGACCACGTGGGCGTCTGGGCCTGGCACGTCGAGGCGTACTCCGACGACTGGGACACCTGGCTGCACGGAGCACGCCTGAAGATCGCGGCGGGCGTCGACACCGAAGCGACGCTGCTCGACGGCGCGGTCCTGCTCGACCGGCTCGCCACCGAGACCGACTCCCCCGCTGCCAGCCGTGCAGCGGCCCGCGTCCGCGACACCGACCTCGACCCCGCCGAGCGCCTCGCCGCCGTCGACGACCCCCGCATCACCGCCGAGGTCGAAGAAGCGCCGCTCACCTCGCTCCGCACGCACTCCCCCGTGCAGCTGCTCGACGTCGAGCGCACCCGCGCCGGCGTCGGCGCCTGGTACGAGTTCTTCCCCCGCAGCGAAGGCGCGAAGCGGAACGCGGACGGCTCCTGGAAGAGCGGCGACTTCCGCACCGCTGCCCGTCGTCTGCCCGGCGTGGCGCGGATGGGCTTCGACGTGGTCTACCTGCCGCCGATCCACCCGATCGGGCAGACCGCCCGCAAGGGGCCGAACAACACGCTGGACGCCGGACCGAACGACCCGGGCAGCCCGTGGGCGATCGGCTCGGCCGAAGGCGGCCACGACGCGATCCACCCGGACCTCGGCACCGAAGACGACTTCCGCGACTTCGTCGAGACCGCGAAGAACACCGGGATGGAAGTCGCACTCGACTTCGCGCTGCAGTGCTCCCCCGACCACCCGTGGGTCACCGAGCACCCGGAGTGGTTCACCACCCGCGCCGACGGCTCCATCGCCACCGCGGAGAACCCGCCGAAGCGCTACCAGGACATCTACCCGATCCAGTTCGACACCGACCCGGAAGGGCTCGTGACGGAAGTCGAGCGGGTCCTGCGCCACTGGATCGACCTCGGCATCCGGATCTTCCGCGTCGACAACCCACACACCAAGCCGCTGTGGTTCTGGGAGCGCGTCATCCGCGAGATCCGCGACGAGCACCCGGACACGGTGTTCCTCGCCGAGGCGTTCACCCGCCCGGCGATGATGCGGGCGCTCGCCGAAGCCGGGTTCCAGCAGTCGTACTCGTACTTCACGTGGCGGAACACCAAGGACGAGATCGCGGACTACTTCGACGAGCTCGCCCACGAGACCAGCGACTACCTCCGTCCGAACCTGTTCGTGAACACGCCGGACATCCTCACCGAGTACCTGCAGTTCGGCGGCCGTGCCGGCTACAAGGTGCGGGCCGCGCTCGCCGCGACGGGTGCTCCGACGTGGGGCATGTACTCCGGCTACGAGCTCTTCGAGGACGTCGCACGACCGGGCTCCGAAGAGAACATCGACAACGAGAAGTACGAGTACAAGCCGCGCGACTTCGCCCTCGCCGAAGCCGAAGGCGCGAGCCTGGCCCCGTACGTGACGATGCTGAACCGGCTCCGCTCCGCACACCCCGCACTCCGGCAGCTCCGGAACCTGCACGTGCACGAGAGCGACGACGACGCCATCGTCGTGTACTCCAAGCACCTCCCCGGACGGTTCATCCGCTCGGGCCGCGACGACACCGTGATCGTCGTCGCGAACGTCGACCCCCACTCCGCTCGGGAAGCCACCGTGCACCTCGACCTGACCGCGCTGGGACTCGACCCCGAGCAGCAGTTCGACGTCCGCGACGTCGTGACCGGCGCCCGCTGGGTCTGGGGATCGTCGAACTACGTCCGCCTGGACGCATTCCAGGAGCCCGTGCACCTGCTCGTCGTGGAAGGACCGCACCGATGACCACCGACCCGAACGAGGCCGACCGGACCACACCCCGGGACCGCGGACAGGGGCCGAGCGTGCCGCCGGTCCAGCCGCCACCCCCGCCCGTCGCGGCGCGCCCGAGCTCGTCGGCGCCGACGCCCGCGCCGACCCCGGCGCCCCCGCGCGTCCCGGCGGCCACCGCGAAGCCCGCTCCGCGGACCGAACCGCGGACGTCGGCGCCCGGTGAGGACCTGCCGGGTGCTCGCCTGCCGCGCCGTGAGGCACCGGACCGCGGCGTCGAGGAGTCGGCCACGCTCGCGGGGCACTCCCCCGACGCGGCGCACCCGCGGCACGTGAGCGACGCACCCGACGACCGCAGCGTCCTCGCGGAGCAGACCCGAGCCTCCGGCCCGACTCCGCCCTCTGCATCTGCCTCTGCCCCTGCGTCGGCGTCGGCTTCGGGCTCGGGCTCGACCGACACGGCGGCTTCCGGCACCGGCGAGCAGACCCACGCCGAGCCACGTCCCGCCCCCATCGAGGACTGGCTGCGCCAGGCCGTCGCGGAGGGCCGCTGGTCCCAGCCGCACGACGTCCTCGGCCCGCACCCCGTCGACGGCGGCACGAGCGTCCGCGTCGTCCGGCACCTGGCGCACGCCGTGCGCCTCGTCCGCCTGGACGGCGACGACATCGAACTGACCCACGAGGGCGACGGCCTCTGGGCCGGCGCGACCTCCGAAGCACTCGGCCGGTACCGGGTCGAAGCGGACTACGACTACGACGAGACGACGGACACCGACGACGCCACATGGACGACCGACGACGCGTACCGGTTCCCGCCGACGCTCGGCGAACTCGACCTGCACCTCTTCGGCGAAGGCCGAGACGAACAGCTCTGGCACCACCTCGGTGCGCACGTCCGCACGATGGACGGCGTCGACGGCGCGGCGTTCTCGGTCTGGGCACCCCGCGCCACCGCCGTCCGCGTGATCGGCGACTTCGAGGGCTGGGAAGGCCGCACCACCGCGATGCGCCGGCTCAGCGACCTCGGCGTCTGGGAGCTGTTCTGGCCCGGGGCGCTCGAGGGGCAGCGCTACAAGTTCCAGATCCTCACCGACAGCGGCTGGGTGGAGCGCGCCGACCCGTTCGCACGCCGCACCGAGGTGCCGCCGCTCACCGCCTCCGTGATCACCAGCTCGGACTACCAGTGGTCCGAGGGCGACCGGGCGTGGATGGAGCACCGCGCGAAGACGACCACGCACGACCGGCCGATGAGCGTCTACGAGGTCCACCTCGGCTCGTGGCGCCCCGGCCTCAGCTACCGCGAGGTCGCCGACCAGCTCATCGGGCACGTGCAGTACCTCGGGTTCACGCACATCGAGTTCCTGCCGCTCTCCGAGCACCCGTTCGGCGGCTCGTGGGGCTACCAGGTCACCGGGTACTACGCACCGACGGCCCGCTTCGGCTCCCCCGACGACCTCCGGTACCTCATCGACCGCCTGCACTCCGCGGGCATCGGCGTGATCATGGACTGGGTCCCCGGGCACTTCCCGAAGGACGAGTGGGCACTGGCGAAGTTCGACGGGCACGCCCTGTTCGAGCACCCGGACCCCCGCCGCGGCGAGCAGCTCGACTGGGGCACCTACGTGTTCGACTTCGGGCAGCCGCAGGTGCGGAACTTCCTGGTCGCGAACGCGCTCTACTGGATGGAGGAGTTCCACATCGACGGGCTCCGCGTGGACGCCGTCGCCTCGATCCTGTACCTCGACTACTCCCGCACCGACTGGCTGCCGAACATCCACGGCGGCCGCGAGTACCTCGAGGCGATCTCGTTCCTGCAGGAGACCAACGCCACCGCGTACAAGCGCTACCCCGGCATCGTGATGATCGCCGAGGAGAGCACCTCGTGGCCGGGGGTCACCCAGCCGACGAGTGCCGGCGGGCTCGGCTTCGGCCAGAAGTGGAACATGGGGTGGATGCACGACTCGCTCGAGTACGTGCAGCGCGACCCCGCGTACCGCGCCTACCACCACGACGAGCTGACGTTCTCGTTCGTGTACGCGTTCAGTGAGCAGTTCACGCTGCCGATCAGCCACGACGAGGTCGTGCACGGCAAGGGCTCGCTCTACGGCAAGATGCCCGGCGACGAGTGGCAGAAGCTCGCGAACGTCCGGGCGTACCTGGCGTTCATGTGGGCGCACCCCGGGAAGCAGCTGCTGTTCATGGGGCAGGAGTTCGCGCAGATCTCGGAGTGGTCCGAGGCCAGCGGGCTCGACTGGTGGCACCTCGACGACCCGGGCCACCGTGGCGTGCAGGACCTCGTCGCCGCGCTGAACCGGGTGTACAAGGACACGCCGGCGCTCTGGACGCACGACTCCACGGCCGACGGCTTCGAGTGGATCGAGGGCGGCGACGCTCCGCACTCCACGATCGGGTTCCTCCGGAAGACCGGGGACGAGCGGCTCGCGGTGTTCGTGAACTTCTCCGGCGTGCCGGTCGAGCGGCGCTTCGGGCTGCCGGTCGCCGGGCAGTGGCAGGAGGTGCTCAACACCGACGCCGCCGAGTACGGCGGGTCCGGGGTCGGGAACCTCGGGGTCGTCACCGCCGAGGACACCCCGTGGGCCGGGCGCCCGGCGTCGGCGCACCTCGTGGTGCCGCCGCTCGGCGCGGTCTGGCTGAAGTTGACGCGGTAGTCGCGACCCCCCCCACGGACGGGAGGCCCGGTGCCAGCTGGCACCGGGCCTCCCGTCCGGTACCGGGCTCCCGTCCGGTACCGGGCTGCCGTCCGGTACCGGGCTGCCGTCCGGTACCGGGCTCCCGTCCGGTACGGAAAAGCGACAGTGCCCACGCGGATCCCGCGTGGGCACTGTCGCTTTCCGGGACTCCTAGTAGAGCGCGCTCGCGAGCCGGCGGCGCGCCGCCACGACCCGCGGGTCCTCCGCACCGATCAGCTCGAAGTACTCGACGAGCCGGACACGGAGTGCTTCGCGGTCCTCGCCGAACACCGTCGGGACCAGGTCGAGCAGCCGCCCGAAGGCGTCCTCGACGTGGCCGCCGCTGATGTCCAGGTCGGCGACGGCGAGCTGCGCCGACACGTCCGACGGTGCGCTACCTGCGGCACTGCGGATCTCGTCCGCGGTCCGGCCGTTCAGCCGGTCGAGCAGCGAGACCTGCGCGAGACCCGCGACGGCCATCTGGTCGTGCGGGTCTTGCGCGATCGCGGTCTTGTACTCCTGGACCGCGGTGGCGTAGTCGCCCTGCTCGATCGCGTCGTACGCGGCCTGGTGGTGCGGTGGGAGCGGTTCCGGCTCGGGCTCGCCCTGCTCGGCACCCTCGACCGGGGCGGCAGCGCCGTCCACGGTCACGCGCCCGGAGACACCGTTCTGCTCGGCGGCCTGGAGCACCTGCTCGTAGACGTCGCGGACCTGCGCCTCGGGGAGCGCGCCGACGAAGAGCCCGAGCGGGCGACCGCCGATGAGCGCGGCGACGGTCGGGATCGACTGCGCCTGGAACGCCTGGACGAGCTGCGGGTTCGTGTCCGCGTCGACCTTGGCGAGCACGACGCGGCCCGCGTACTCCTCGGTGAGCTGCTCGAGGATCGGCGAGAGCTGCTTGCACGGCCCGCACCACTCGGCCCAGATGTCCACGATGACGGGGACGATGGTCGAGAGCTGCAGGACGTCCTGGAAGGTGTCGTCCGTGATGTCGACGACGAGCGACGGGACGGTGACGTCCGCGCCGGTCTCGGATCCGGGGCCGGACGGGGCGCCACCGGGGCCGCCGGCAGCACCGGAGGCGCCGCCGGGCTGCTGCTGTGCTGCCGGTCGCTGCGCACGGTCGACCAGGGATGACAGGTCGACGGCTCCGCGGAGTCCGGACGGGGTCGGGGGGACGTTCGTCATTGCACCTCACTCGCTGCGGTCAGGCCCTGCGTGAACCCGAGCAGGACTATCTTGTCGTCCGACCCGACGGCCGGCACGGAGAAGAGCAGCTGGACGCCGTACGTGGCGCTCACGCCCTTCTTGCTGGAGTCGACACCGGAGAGGGCCTTCACGGCACCCTCGGTGTTCACCTCGGCGCCGGACGCGGTCGGGGTGACCTTCTCGATCTCGTTCAGGTTCACCGAGACGAGGGCGCCGGCGCCGTTCGTCGCGAGGGCGATCGCGGTGTCCTCGGGCGACTCGGACGAGTACTCGATCTTCGCGGTGTCCGGCAGCGACGCGGACTTCTTGTCCTTGTACGCCTTGCCGATCTTCTCGCGGAGGTCGTCGCCCTCGGCCTGGAAGAGGTCTGCGTACTCGCTGTCGGTGTCCTTCGAGAGGATGTCGCCGTAGGCGGGTGCCACCTGGTCGGGCGCGAGCGCGAGGAGCTTCGTGTCGGACGCGAGCTGCGCCGTGCCGATCGACACCGGGGCGACGGACGGCAGCTTGGCGTCGGCCTCGAGGGAGACGTCGTACATGACCTTGTAGTCGTCGCGGGCGGACTCCTGCACGAGCGTCAACGCCTGCGGCGCGGTCTTCGCGTCGTCGGGGTCGGACGCCACGACGAACACCGTGCGCGGCCAGCTGTCGGTCTGCTGCGGCAGCGACACCGAGATGTCGGACGCCGAGATCGCCGGCGGGGCGTCGACGTCGGTGTCCTTCGCGCGGATCGCGTAGTTGGCCTCGCGGAGCTCGAGCGCCGGTCCCGTGAAGCGGGTCTCGGCGAGCGTGGAGTCACGGTCGGCGTCCGCCTTCGTGGCGACGGCGGCGACGCGGGTCACCACGCGGCTGATCTGCTGCCGGGTGGCTGCGGTCGGCTCGGCCTGCTCGGCGGCTCCCGTGGCGGAGGCCGTCGGGGTCGGGGTCGCCGAATCGGCGCCACCGCCCTGCGGCCAGTACTCGGACGAGCACCCGGTCAGGGCCAGTGCACCGACGAGGACCACCGGGACGGCGATCATCGAGCGGCGGCCGCGACGGGACCGCGACGGGACCTGCGCACCGGCGGCGGCTGCACGGCGCGAGGCACGCACGCGCGGCGGACGGGTGCCACCGCTCCGACGACGCGGTCCGCGGGAGCGCCGCTGGTGCAGGAACGCCCAGATCAGCAGGGCGATCCCGCCGAGGACGAAGACCCCGCCGGCGGTCATCAGCGGGCCGACCGAGGGGGTCGCGGTGTCACGCGGCCAGGTCACCGAGACGTCGGCCGGAGCGGCGGACTTGCCGTCGCCCACGATGATCACCGAGGTGTCCGCGGGCAGACGCACCGTGAACTGCCCGGCGCCGTCGTACTCCTGGTACCAGAGGTCGCTGCCCTTCGGGTCCGGGACGGTCGACTCGCTGCCGGTCGTCTTCGCGACGAGCTTCGACGTGTCGGCGTCGTAGCGGAGCGTGTTGTGCTCCGCGTCACCGACCCACGCCGTGACGTCGGAGGTCTTGCCGTAGGCCGCGAACACCGTGCCGGAACCGGCGATGTTGATCCGCTGGTACCCCGGGTTCGCGTTGAGGACGGTGCCCGGGATGACGGTCACCGGCGCCTTCGTGGTCGTGGAGGACTGCGCGACGATGGACGACGGTGGGGCGAACACGGTCCGCTGTGCCACACCGAGGCCGACGAGCAGCAACCCGATGACGAAGGCGACGATCGCCAGGACGAATCGCACGGATCTCTCTCCCTCCGCGCCGGGGTGGGGGAATCGGCGCGCGAATCAACGGCCCAGGATACGCGAGAGACGCTGGGTGGCGCATCCCGGGGCACTTTCCACAGGCTCAGACGCGGCCCGAGCGGCACCACTACACTCGACGCGCGGGCGGCACCGAGCCGTCCGGAGGAGCAGCGGGAGCGACACGTGGCGAACGACGAGGCAGAGTTCGGGACCGAGATGCGGGGGTACCGCAAGGACGACGTGGACCGCGCTCTGAACGACCTGCGTCGCGAGCTCATCAAGTCGAACAACGACCGAGCGGAAGCCGCGAAGGAGATCCGTCTCCTGCAGACCCGTCTCACCGACGTGCAGGCCGAGCTCGACGAAGCCGGCACCCCCACCTACAGCGGACTCGGCACACGCCTCGAGTCCACGCTCCGCGTCGCAGAAGAACAGTCCACCCGGCTGATCAGCCAGGCCGACATCGACGCACAGCGCCTCCGTGCCTCCAGCCGCGCCGAGGCCGACCGCACCGTCCGCGAAGCCACCGAAGAAGCACGCGAGACCCTCGAAGACGCCCGCACCCGCGCGACGAACGAACTCGCCCGTGCCCGCGCCGAGTCCGCCGACACCGTCGAGCGCGCCCGCGCCGAAGCCGGCATGCTCACGCAGGACGCCCGGAACGAAGCCGCCGCCATCCGCGGTGCCGCCGTGACCGAAGCCGCAGAGACCCGCTCGGTCGCGATCCGTGACACGAACGCCCTCCGTGCCGGTGTCGAGCACGAGGTCGCCGAGCTCCGCGAACTCGCCCAGCGCGAAGCTGCGGACGCCCGGAGCGCCGCCGCGGACCTCGACCGCGAGACCGAGCACCGTCGCAGCGTCTTCGATGCCGACCACGCCCGACGCGTGGACGACCTCGACCGCGACGAACGCACCCGCCGCGAAGCCCTCGACCGCGAGATCACCGACGGTCGCGCCGCGTGGGAGCACGAGCACGCCGAGCGCAGCCGCGCCCTCGAGCTCGAGATCGCGACCGGGCGCGCGGACCTCGCCGCAGAGGTCGATGGCCGCCGCGCGGAACTCGACGCCGAACTCGCCGACCGCAGCCGACTCCTCGACGAGGAACTCGCCGCCGCCCGCGCCGAGTGGGACCGTGAGCTGGCGTCCGCCCGCACCGCGCTCGCGCAGGAGATCGAAGCCGCTCGCGCGCAGCTCCGCGTCGACGCCGAGCAGACGGCCGCCGAGAACGAGCGCCTGTCGCAGGAGACCGCGGATCGGATCGCCCGCGAGACCGAGGAGCACCGCAGCCGCATCGAGCGGGAGCGCGCCGAGGCCCTCGCCGCCGCCGAACGCGCAGCACAGGACCACGACGCCGAGCTCGCCGCCCGGCGGGAGCGCGAGCACGCCGAGGTCGACACCGAGATCGCCGACCGCCGCAGCACCGAACTCGGCACCCTCGAAGCCGAGCGCACCGCCCTCCGTCAGGAGATCGACACCGCGCGCGCCGACCTCGCCAAGGAACGCGACGAGGTCCGCGCCGAGATCGCCCGGGAGCGTGACGAAGCCCGCACGACGCTCGAGTCCGAGCTCGCCGGTCGCCGCGACGATGCCGAGCAGGACTACCTGCAGAAGCACCACGAGACGGTCACCGAGACGCAGAAGTACCTGGACGAGGCGAACCTGCAGCTCGCGGAGGCCACCCGCCGCGCGACCGAGGCCCGGGAGCGTGCGGAGCGCCTGCAGCAAGAGGCGAACGACCTCGAGCGCACCGGCACCGCTGACGCTGAGGAGCACGCGCGCACCGTCCTGCACGAGGCGAACGAGCGCGCGCACCGCATCGTCGCCGAAGCCGAGGAGCGCACGGCAGAGCAGATCGCCGAGGCGGAGGACCGCCTCGCCGCGATCCGCACCGAGCGCGAAGCCGTCGCTGGGTACCTCGAGAACCTCCGGGGCGTGCTGTCGCATGCCGCAGGGGTCGTCGACGACTCCCCGGCCGGGGTGGACGCCACCAACTCCTGAGACGGATCCGGTCGGGAGGCCCGTGACGAGCCTCCAGACCGGGTCACCGCGCTCAGACGGCCGGTTCCGGGCCCACACGCGGCCCGGTGCAGGGTCTCAGCGGGGCCAGCGGGTCGGCAGCGGTGCGCTGCCCGGGACCACCAGGTCGGCGATCGCGTCGAGCACGATGCGGACGTAGCGCTCCCCCACCCAGAGGTGCTTCGCACCGGCCACGGGGACGACCCGGACGTTCGGTGCGAGCGCGAAACGCCGGGCGGCCTCCGCCGGCTGCAGGAAGTCGTCGTGCTCGGGGACCAGCGCCACGACCGGGACCGACACCGCGGCCCAGCGGGCGAGCTCGTCGTCCGTGGTGCGGTGCAGGGGTGGCGACAGCAGGACGATCCCGGCAACGGTACCGGCGTCGACGTGCTCGAGCGCGTGCTTGAGGATGACCTCGGTGCCGAAGGACCAGCCGACGAGCCACGGGGTCGGCAATCCGCGGTCGACGACGTCGGTGACCGCGGCGCGGAGGTCGAAGCCCTCCGAGACCCCCTCACCGAAGGTGCCCTCGGACGTGCCTCGGGGTGAGGACACCGAGCGGAAGTTGAAGCGGAGCACCGCGATGTCCGCGAGTTCCGGCAGCCGCGCGGCGGCCTTCTTCAGGACGTGCGAGTCCATGAAGCCCTGCGCGGTGGGGAGCGGGTGCAGCGTGACGATCGTGCCGCGGGCAGGGCGATCGAGCGGCTCGGCGAGCTCCCCGACGAGGGTCAGGTGGTCGTCGGTGATGAGCTCGATGTCGGTGCGACGGGCCGGCAGGACGGTGGCGGAGCGGATCTCCGTGTCGGGCCCGTCGGTCGGGGTTTCCTCACCGGTCATGCGGTCCTCCAGCAGTGGGTGTGCCAGTGGCGGCGGGACGCGAGGTCGGCGGCATCGCCCAGGACCCCGTCGGTGCGCCAGACCACGACGTGCGCGACGCCGGGCAGCACGGCACCGCCGCAGCCCGGGCAGACGTACTCCTTCTGCGCCGACGCGGCGGAGATCGGCTGCACGGCGTACTCGCGCCCACGACGGACCTCGGTCCGCTTCCACCCGCTCATCAGGAGGTCGAGGCCGGACTCCTCGGGGTCAGGGGTCGCGACGCGACGATCGTCGACCCGACCACGCGGACGCCGCGGCCGGTTGCTGCGCGGCATCCGGAACCGCCGATCAGTACCAGTTGAAGGACTGGCTGTGACCCCAGGCGCCACACGGGGTGCCGTAGACGCCGGAGATGTAGTTGAGACCCCACGTGATCTGCGTGGCGGGGTTCGTCTGCCAGTCGGCGCCGGCCGAGGCCATCTTGCTGCCCGGCAGTGCCTGCGGGATGCCGTACGCGCCGCTCGGGTTGTAGGCGTTCACGCGCCAGCCCGACTCCTTGTTCCACAGGGAGACGAGGCAGTTGTACTGGTCGGTCCCCCAGCCGCGTGCGGTGACGAGCTGGAGTGCGATGGCCTGCGCGCTGCCCGGGTCGGGGGTCGCTGCGACGGCGGCGATGCTGTTCGACGCGGTGACCGTGGTCTTGGCCGCGGTGCTGTCGGTCGCGGTGTCGGTGTCATCGGTCGCGGTGACGGCGGGCTTGACGACCTTCGGCGCCGGCTTCGTGATGTCGTAGCCGTCGCGGGTGACGTCGAACGCGGCGTAGGTGCCGTGCGCGGTGTACTGCTGCGGGACCGCGGGGGCCTTCGTCAGGACGGGCGTGGAGACCGCGGCCTGCGCGACGTCCGCCTGCAGCGGGTTGAAGAGCGAACCGCCGACGAAGCCGAACACGGCGAAGAAGGAGAGCGCGGGGATCGTGGCGCGCTTGCGCATGAACCCGTTGAGCCCCCGCTCGGAGACCGGCTTGAGGGCCTTCGGCGTGGTGGTGCGGGCGACGCTCGCGCGGCGCTGCTTCACGATGCGCGGGTCAGCGGGCGTCGCCGGAGCGAGTTCGACCTGCGGACTGACGCGGTTCTCCGCGACGGACTTGGGAGCGACGTTCCCGGGTGCCGGCATCGTCGCCGTCGGGTTCGTCTGAGCAACCGAGGTGTCCGCGGTGCGGATTCGGTTCTGTGCCGCGCGGCGTTCGCTGACCACGGGGTGGTCGAACTGCTGCCGGGTTGCGCGGTCGGATCGAATGTCTGCCGTGTGCCTGCCCATGAGTCCGTCCAGGATAACGGAACGATCACGGAAAGCGAAGCACCGGTGCCCGGCGCGTCGGTTCGCGCGGTCGGCGGCGCGGTTCGGGGCTACCGGACCGCGAGCATGACCTCGACGACGGCGTCGAGGAGGGCGTCCACCTGGGCCTCGCGGTACCCGCCGTGCTTCGGCCGGAACACGATCGAGCGGACCTCGGTGAGGCTGAGCGGCTTGCCTTCACGGAAGTACCCGTCGAGCCGCTTGGCGAACGCGTCGACGTCCTTGGGGTGGTACCCCGTCGACAGGAAGTTCACCCGGTGGAAGCGCTGCCCCTCGGGACGTTCGAGGCGGGCCACCACGTCGGACGCCTTCGTGCGGGCCTCGGCGTACCAGGACTTCTGCCCGACGTCGGCGATCTCGCGCTCGCGCTCCCGGGTGGCGAAGGCGTCCTCGAGCCGCTCGAGTGCGGCGTCGACGTGCTGCGTCGAGTAGCCGCCCTTCTTCATCGAGAAGGCGGTCGCGCGGATCTTCGCCGCCTCGATGCCGGGGGCGCTGTCGTTGGCCGTGTAGGCGCTGCGGGCATCCTCGAGGAAACGCTCGACCTCGTCGATGTCGTAACCGAGGACCGAACGGGGAGCTGTCGGGAACGTCGTGGGCACGCCGACATTCTGCCAGCACACTCCCCTGGTGGGAGCTGGACGCGCGGGCAGCGGCTCCGAGGGTCCCGGTCGCGGCTCAGTGGTTGACGACGAGGTAGAGCAGGTACGCCACTGCCGCGGACGGCAGGATGCTGTCGATCCGGTCGAGCAGCCCACCGTGCCCGGGCAGGAAGGACGAGATGTCCTTGATCCCCAGGTCACGCTTGATCATCGACTCGGTGAGGTCGCCGAGCGTCGCGGACCCGGAGATGAGCACACCGAGGACCACGCCCGTCCACCACGGCAGCCCGAGCATGAGCCAGGCGACCAGGATCCCGACGATGATGCTCGCCGCGACGGAGCCCGCGAAGCCCTCCCAGGTCTTCTTCGGGCTGATCCGGGGGGCCATCGGGTGCTTCCCGAAGTTCAGGCCGGTGGCGTAGGCGCCGGTGTCGACCGCGACGACCACGAGGATGAAGCCGACGACCCAGAGCGCACCGTCCTGGAGCGCGGAGAGCAGCACGACGCAGGCGCCGAGGAGGGTGACGTACGCCTGGACGAACAAGCCGTTCGTCAGGTCACGGAAGACGTTGCCCGCCGACGGCTTCTGCCGGGCGAACAGGACCTCGACCAGGCGCCACACCGTGATCAGCACGATCCCACCGAGGATGGTGAAGAGCGCTTCGACCTGACCGCCCAGGAACGCCGCCGGCACCATCGCGATGGCGGTGGCGACGCTCGGGATCCGCGGGACGTCACGGCCGGCGAAGCGCATGGCGCTCGCGAGCTCCCAGACACCGAAGCCGATCAGGAAGGCGGCGACCACCATGAAGGCGGGCTCCCAGATCAGGAGCGACCCGAGCATCACCACCGCGAACGCCAGGGCGATCGCGATGGCGGCCGGGAGGTTCCGTCCGGTGCGCGCGGTCAGCGCCTCGTTGCGGGCGTCGAAGGACGCGCGGCGCTGGCGGATCTGCGCCTCGAAGTCCGTCCGAGCGGCGCGGGCCCTGGCATCGAAATCGTGCCTGAGGCCCTTCGCCGCCGGACGGGGGTCATCTGCTGTGGGGCGGTCAGCGCCCTCGTCACGACGGGGCATCAGACCTCGAGGAGTTCGGCTTCCTTCTTCTTCAGCGCGTCGTCGATGAGGTCGACGTGCTTCTTCGTGAGGGCCTCGAGGTCCTTGTCGCCGCGGGCGATCTCGTCGTCGGAGATCTCACCCTTCAGCGCGTCGAGGTCGTCCTTCGCCTTCCGGCGGATGTTGCGGATGACGACCTTGTGGTCTTCGCCCTTGCTCCGGACGAGCTTGACGAACTCCTTGCGGCGGTCCTGCGTGAGTTCCGGGATCGTCACACGGACGATCTCGCCGTCGTTCGTGGGGCTGGCGCCGAGGTTCGGGAAGGTCGCGATGGACCGCTCGATCTCCTTCAGCGCCGTCTTGTCGTACGGCGTCACGATCAGCGTGCGCGCTTCGGGCGTCTGGAGGGACGCGAGCTGCGCGAGCGGCGTCGGGGACCCGTAGTAGTCGACCGGGATCTTCTGGAAGAGCGCGGCGTTGATGCGGCCGGTCCGGACGGTCGAGAAGTCGTCCTTGGCGACGTCGACGGCCTTGGCCATCTTCTCGGTGGCTTCGCTCATGACATCACTGATCACGGTGGTTCTCCTTCGGTACGTCGTCGAGTCTAGTCAGCCGAGGAGGTCAGTTGCTGACCACCGTGCCGATGCGCTCACCGCGGATCGCGGCCTGGACGTTGCCCTCGCCCTCCATGCCGAACACGTGCATCGGCATGCCGTTGTCCATGCAGAGCGAGAACGCGGTTGCGTCGACGACCTTGAGGCCCTTGAGCAGCGCGTCCTGGTAGGTCACGTGGTGCAGCTTCTCGGCGGTCGGGTCCTTCTTCGGGTCCGCCGAGTACACGCCGTCGACGCCGTTCTTGGCGACGAGGACCTCGGTGGCACCGATCTCGAGCGCACGCTGTGCGGCGACGGTGTCGGTCGAGAAGTACGGCAGTCCCGCACCCGCACCGAAGATCACGACGCGGCCCTTCTCGAGGTGTCGCTCCGCGCGCCGCGGGATGTACGGCTCCGCGACCTGGGTCATGCTGATCGCGGACTGCACGCGCGTGGCTGCACCGGCCTGCTCGAGGAAGTCCTGCAGCGCGAGGGCGTTCATGACGGTGCCGAGCATGCCCATGTAGTCGGCACGCCCACGGTCCATGCCGCGCTGGGAGAGCTCGGCGCCGCGGAAGAAGTTCCCGCCGCCGACCACGATGGCGACCTCGACGTCACGCGCGGCGACGGCGATCTCCTTCGCGATGCTGCCGATCACGTCGGGGTTCACGCCCAGGGAGCCGGCACCGAAGGCCTCTCCGGAGAGCTTCAGCAGGACCCGTCGTCGTCCGGTCTTCTCGTCGGTCATGTGCTCGCCCTTCGTTACGGAGTCTCGTGGAATCTACTAGCGCCCGGGCGGCCGGTGGGCCGCGGGCGCGAAAACGGGGCCAGGAACCGATTGGTTCCTGACCCCGTCATGGGTTCGTTACGCGCCGACCTTGACGCGGGCGAAGCCCTGGATCGTGATGCCGGCGTTCTCGGCGGCCTTCGCGACGGAGATCTTGTTGTCCTTCGCGTAGTCCTGGTCGAGGAGCGCGATGCCCTTGATGAAGGCGTTGACGCGACCTTCGACGATCTTCGGGAGGGCGGCCTCCGGCTTGCCCTCTTCGCGCGTGATCGCCTCGACGGTCGCACGCTCCTTCTCGATCGCCTCGGTCGGGACCTCGTCGCGCGTCAGGTACGACGGGTTCGCGAACGCGACGTGCTGCGCGATCGAGCGGGCCTCGGCGGCGTTGTCACCGTCGTAGGCGACGACGACGGCGATCTGCGGCGGCAGGTCCTGGCTCGTCTTGTGCAGGTAGATCTCGAACTTCGAGCCCTCGACACGGCGGACCGTGCGGACCTCGAGCTTCTCGCCGAGCGCCGCGGCGCTCTCGTTGACGACGTCGAGCACCGTCTTGCCGTCGAGGGGGGCCTCGTTCGCCGAGGCGACGTCGGTGGCACCCGCAGCGGCGACCGCGGCGAGGACCTTGTCGGCGAGGGTGGTGAACTTCTCGTTCTTCGCGACGAAGTCGGTCTCGCTGGCGAGCTCGACGACGGTGGCGGCACCGTTGTCGGCGGTCGCGACGACGACGCCCTCGGAGGTGGCACGGTCATCGCGCTTGGCGACGGCCTTCGCACCCTTGATGCGGAGCAGCTCGACGGCCTTGTCGTAGTCGCCGTCGGCCTCGACGAGCGCGTTCTTCGCGTCCATCATGCCGGCCCCGAGGTCCTCGCGGAGCTTCTTCACGTCCTGAGCGGTGAAGTTTGCCATTGAATGGCGTCCTTTCTGGACTATGCGTGTGTGGAGAGCGGAGTCGAGGGCGCCGGGCCGTGTGGCCCGACGCCCTCGGACACTCACTCGGCGGGGGTGGTCTCCGCAGCGGCCTCGGCCTCAGCGGTCGGCTCGGCGTTCTTCGCCTCGTCGGCGATCGGCTCGCCGATCTCCTTGGCGGCGACCTGCGCGTCAGCGTCGTTCTCTTCGACGGTGCTGCCCTCGGGCGCGGCGTCGGCGGCCGGGGCCGTCGTCGTCTCGCCACCGAGGAGCTCCTGCTCCCACTCGGCGAGCGGCTCGGCCGCTTCCTCGTCGGAGCCACCGTTGTGGCGGGTCTTGAGGCCCTCGGCAGCGGCGTCCGCGATGATGCGGGTCAGCAGGCCGACGGAGCGGATCGCGTCGTCGTTCCCCGGGATCGGGTAGTTGATCTCGTCGGGGTCGCAGTTGGTGTCGAGGATGCCGATGACCGGGATCCCGAGCTTCTGCGCCTCGTCGACGGCGAGGTGCTCCTTCTTGGTGTCGACGATCCAGAGCGCGCTCGGGGTCCGCGTGAGGTTGCGGATACCACCGAGGGTCTTGTGGAGCTTGTCCAGCTCGCGCTTCTTGATGAGGAGCTCCTTCTTGGTGAAGCCCTTCGTCGTGTCGTCGAAGTCGATCTCCTCGAGCTCCTTCATGCGCGCGAGGCGCTTGGAGACCGTCTGGAAGTTCGTGAGCAGACCGCCGAGCCAACGCTGGTTGACGTACGGCTGGCCGACGCGGGTCGCCTGCTCGGCGATGGAGCCCTGCGCCTGCTTCTTGGTGCCCACGAAGAGGATCGTGCCACCGTGCGAGACCGTCTCCTTGACGAAGTCGTACGCGCGGTCGATGTAGGCCAGCGACTGCTGCAGGTCGATGATGTGGATGCCCGAGCGCTCGGCGAGGATGAAGCGCTTCACCTTCGGGTTCCACCGACGGGTCTGGTGTCCGAAGTGGACGCCGCTGTCGAGCAGCTGGCGGATGGTGACGACGGCCATGTGCCGTCCTCCTTCTGTGTTTCGGCGCGCAGGCGTGCTGCGGACCTGTTGCGGTTGTGTCGAACGCGACCGGAGGTCGCGATCCCTGGTGTCCTGGCACACGACCGCCCGCTCGTGAGAGCGGGACCGGTGGTCGGATGCCGTGCTCGATGACAAGCACTGTGGACACGCGAAGTCAGCGCGCATCAGCGCACTGCTGGAGAAATGCTAACAGAAAGGAGGCACGGTGCGGGTCGGACCCGCACCGTGCCTCCAGGCCGGTTCTTCCGGTCTTGCTAGGACTTGGCCTTCACCGTGTCACCCTCGGCACTGATGCCCATCTCCTCGAGGGAGCGGCCCTTCGTCTCGGGGATCTTCGCGATGACGAAGAAGAGCGAGACGAGCGCGAACAGCGCGTAGATGCCGTAGGTCACCGTGAGGTTGAAGCCGGAGAGCACCGGGAACGTGATCGTGACGATGAAGTTCGCGATCCAGTTCGCCGCCGAACCGATCCCCAGCGCCGTGGCGCGGATGCGGTTCGGGAACATCTCACCGAGCAGGACCCACATGAGTGGTCCCCACGTGGCGCCGAACGACACCACGAAGAGGTTCGCGAAGACCAGGGCGATCAGGCCCCATGCGCCCGGGAGGCTCGGGGCGCCGTCCACGAGCTTCGACTGCGAGAACGCGATCGCGACCATGAGGAGCGACACGAACATGCCCGCGGAGCCGGCCACGAGGAGCGGCTTCCGACCGACCTTGTCGACGAGGAAGATCGCGATGAACGTCACCGCGACGTTGACCACCGAGGTGATCGTGGAGATCAGGAACGAGTCGCTCTCCTTGAAGCCGACGGCCTGCCAGAGCGTCGTCGAGTAGTAGAAGATCACGTTGATGCCGACGAACTGCTGCAGGACGGCGAGGATGATGCCGACCCAGACGATGGGCTGCAGCCCGAAGCGGTTGCCGCGGATCGAGCCCTTCTTCTCCTTGGCTTCCTTCTCGATGCCGTCCTGGATCTCCTCCAGGCTCGTGTTCACGGTGTCGCGCGGCACGATCTTCGTCATGACCTCGCGCGCGTCGTCCTTGCGGCCCTTCGCGAGCAGGTACCGCGGCGACTCAGGCAGCGTGATCGCCAGGATGCCGTAGACCACCGACGGGACGATGCCGACCAGGAACATCCAGCGCCACGCCGGAAGACCGGCGACGACCTCGGACGCGCCGCCCGCCGTGACCGCGAAGAACTGGTCGGACAGGAGCGCGGCGAAGATGCCGAGCGTGATCGCGAGCTGCTGGAACGACGCCAGACGGCCGCGGATCGCCTTCGGGGAGACCTCGGAGATGTACGCCGGCGCGATGACCGACGCGGTCCCGATGCCGAGACCACCGACGAGACGCCAGATCACGAAGTCCCACGTGGCGAAGGCGAAGCCGGCACCGATCGACGAGACGAAGAACAGCACCGCCGCCCAGAACATCACGCGGGTGCGACCCCAGCGGTCCGCGAGGCGGCCGGCGAAGTACGCGCCGAACGCGCAGCCGATGAGGGCTGAGGCGACCGCGAAGCCGCTGGCGGCCTCGGACAGGCCGAACTCGCCCTTGATCGCGTCGACCGCGCCGTTGATGACGGACGAGTCGAATCCGAAGAGGAAACCGCCCACCGCTGCTGCGATGGCGAACGCGGTGACCTTCCCCTTGAACGCACGGTCTTCGCCGTGCCCGGTGGCTGTGTTCGACACGATGCTCCTGGTGTTCTGCCGCCGTGCGGGATGGTGCACGGTGCCCCGGCGGTCGGCTCGATTCGCCGTCCGAGCGGCGTTGCGTGGTCCGGAGCGGCCCCGACGTTACTCTCCGATCGGCTGGTGGTCATAACCGGGTTGTGTTCGGGGGCGGCGGCGGGGCGGCGGGGCGAGCGGCGAGCGGCAGGGCGGCGGCGCGGGGCGGCGGCGCGGCGGGGCGGAACCCGATGCGGAACGACGAGGTCGCTGTCGTACGACATCAGCATCGTCGCTGCTTGCCCGCGCAACGGCCCCGCCCGATGCGGAACGACGAGGTCGCTGTCGTACGACATCAGCATCGTCGCTGCTTGCCCGCGCAACGGCCCCGCGGTGTCGGACGATGCAGACGTACCGGATGCACCCGCATGCGTCGACACCGCGCCAGTCGAACGACACCCGCGGTGTCGGAAGATGCAGACGCATGCAGGAACGCCGACTCCCCCACAGCCTGGAGGCTCCTCCCACCATCCACAGATGGACCTCCGCCCCGGTGCGCTGCGGCTCCAGCGCACGACGCTGGTTCTCATGAATCAACGATCCCTGGCACCGCCCGCGCTCCTCGTGGCGGCGCTGTTCGTGGGCGCGGTCGGGCCGCTCGACTCGGCTGCACCGGCACCGGCACCGGCACCGGCACCGGCGAGCGTCACCGTGCGCGTGACCGAACCGGGCGAGACCGAGCCGCCGTGGATGTGGCCGACCGGGTCTCGCGTGGTCGAGCGCGGGTGGGAAGCCCCCGCGGACGACTACTCGGCGGGACACCGCGGGATCGACGTGGCCGCGCCGCTCGGGCTCCCGGCGGCGGCGGTCGACGACGGGGTCGTGGCGTTCGCGGGGTCGGTCGGCGGACGCCCGGTCGTGACGATCGACCACGGTTCGGGGCTGGTGAGCACGCTCGACTCGGTCACGCCACTCGTGGCGAAGGGCGACGCGGTGCGCAAGGGCGATCCCGTCGGTGCCGTCGCCGTGGGGCACTGCCCGGCGACGGCTCCGTGCGTGCATCTCGGTGCCCGACTCGACGACCGGTACGTCGATCCGACGCCCTACCTGCCCGCCGCGGAGTGGCCGGTACTGCTGCCCGAGTCGGCGTGGCCCGGGTGACCCACTGGTCGCGCGAGACCGAGCCGATCGTGACCGAGGCGGTCGTGCCGGAGCGAGCCGGTCGCGCGGGAACGAATTCGTCCCGCGGGAACGAGCCGGTCCCGCGACCGAACCGAGACCGAGACCGAGCCGAGTCGCTGACCTGCGCGCGGTCAGGCGCGGGGATGGGCCGTGCGGTAGACCTCGCGGAGGCGGGCGGAGGAAACGTGGGTGTAGATCTGCGTCGTGCCGAGGCTCGCGTGGCCGAGGAGTTCCTGCACGGCCCGGAGGTCCGCTCCCCCGTCGAGCAGGTGCGTCGCCGCGGTGTGCCGGAAGGTGTGCGGTCCGCTCGGCCCCTCGCCGGGCAGGTCCTCGAGCAGCCGTGCCACGATCCGGTACGCGCTCCGGACCCCGAGCCGACCACCGCGATCCCCGAGGAACAGCGCGTCAGTGGCCGCAGCCGATCTCCCCGTCGCGGTGCCCGCGCCCGTGCCCGCGCCCGCAGCCGCAGACGCAGCGGCAGCGGCAGCGGCAGCGGCAGCGGCAGCGGCAGCGGCAGCGGCAGCGGCAGCGGCCGAGCCTGCGCTCGCGGCCGCGGCGCGCTCGAGGAGCACCGGGCGGCCTCGCGACAGCCAGGCCTCCATCGCGTCCCGGGCGGGCACGCCGAAGGGCACCACCCGCTCCTTCCCGCCCTTGCCGAGGACCCGGACGGTGAGCCGCCCGCGGTCCACGTCGGCTGTGTCGATGCCCACCAGCTCGCTCACGCGGATCGCCGCCGCGTAGAGGAGCTCGACGAGTGCGACGTCGCGGAGCGCCCCTGGATCGTCCCCCGCCGCACGGGCAGCGAGCCCGTCGAGCAGCACGCGCACCTGGTCCTCGGACACGACGCGCGGGAGGTGCGACGCCCCCTTCGGCGCCCGCAACCGCACCCCCGGGTCCGTCGGCAGGAGCCCCGTCTCGCTCGCCCACCGGGTGAACGCGCGGACGGACGACGAGCGCCTGGCGATGCTCGCCCGGGCCAGTCCCCGCTCGTTCACTTCCCACAGCCAGTCGCGGAGGACGTCGAGCGTCAGCCCGTCGAGCTGTTCGACACCACGGACCGCGGCCGACCGGAGGAGGTCCTCGAGGTCCCCGCGGTAAGCACGGACCGTCTGTTCGCTGAGCCCGCGCCCGTGGGCGGCGTGCGCGAGGAACGCCTCCACGGCCACGTCGAGCCTGCCAGTGGGAGCACCGCCTCGGTGGTCGTCCATGCCGCCCAGCGTAGGCGGGTCGTGCACGCGCGATCACGACCGCCTCGCTGGAGGTGGGACGGCCGCCCAACCGTCGGACCGGCGGTGGACGAGCCCCTGCAGCTCGGCGAGTGCCAGCGCGTCCGTGGCGGCCATGACCGACAGCCCCGATCGTCGGGCGACGTCGATGGTCGTGGTCGCCCGGCGGCGTCCGAGCGCGTCGATGACCCGCAGGACCTCCGGGTCCTCGGCCGGCCCGCTGAGGGTGAGCGCGGTGTCCTCGAACCGGTCCACTCCGGAGTGCGCCGCGATCGCCGCCCGCGCGGGGTCCTCGGGGCGGACGGCCAGCACGGCACGACCGTCGGCGACGAGCCGGTGACACCCGACGGACGCGGGCGAGGAGAACGCGCCGGGTACGGCGAGGACCGGCCGCCCGAGCTGCGCCGCGTGGTTGGCGGTGTTGAGCGCGCCGGATCTGGCTGCGGCTTCGACCACGACGACGGCATCCCCGAGCGCGGCGATCAGCCGGTTCCGGGCGAGGAACCGCCACCGTGTCGGCCGGGTGCCGGGCGGCGACTCCGCGAGGAGCACCCCCTGCCGGCTGACGTTGCGCAGGAGTTCGACGTGCCCCGTCGGGTACAGCTGGTCGATCCCGCCGGCGAGCACCGCGACCGTCGGCGTGCCCGCGGCGATCGCCACCCGGTGCGCGACGGCGTCGATCCCGTACGCGCCGCCACTGACCACGGTGCATCCCGCATCGGCCGCGGACGACGTGATCTCTGCCGCGGCTTCGGCGCCGGCGAGCGTGTTCGCCCGGCACCCCACGACGGCGAGCGTCGGCGGGTGGACCAGGGGTGACCGGTCGGCGAGCGGAGTGCCTCGGCTCCAGACCACGAGCGGTGCGTGGGCCTCGAGGTCGTCGAACCGCGTCGGCCAGTCCGGGTCGCCGGGCAGGACGAGCGCTCCGCCAACGGTTGCCGCGGCACGGACGACCTCGGCCACGTCGATTCGGTCGGCACGGGGGCGCCACCGCGCGAGCCCGGCGTCGAGCGATGGCTCGAGCGAGTGGAGGTCGTCGCCCGTGACCTCGCCGGAGTCCCAGCAGGCACGAACGATCGACGAGCCGCGGCCGTTGATCGTGTCGAGCACCAGGCCGAGCGACCGCGACGCTCCGAGCATCGCGACGAGCCGGCCCGCGGTCGAGTCACCCGGCTCGACGATGGTGCTCCACGCGATGCGCGCGAGGGCGTCGGCGGTGTCCTCGGGCAGGCCCCACGGCCGAACCGACCGCAGGTCGACTGCTTCGGGTCGGGCCTGAGTCGCCGGCATCACAGTGCGCTCCGGAGTGCCAGAGCGGCCCTGACCTGCGCCTCACCCGGACGGTCGACGCCGTCCAGGTCGGCGATCGTCCACGCCAGGCGCATGACCCGGTCCCATCCCCGCATGGTGAGCGTGCCGAGGTCGAGTGCGCGGTCGAGGAGCGACGTCGCCCCCGGCTCCGAGCGTCCGGCTCTGCGCAGCCAACTGCCCGCGACCTCGGCGTTCGTGCCCCACCCGGTGCCCTCGAGCCGCGTCGTCATCCGGTCCCGCGCGGTCGCGACGATCCCCCGGGCGCCCGCACTCGTCGGGGTCGCCCCGTCGGCACGTCGGATCGCGCCGGTCGTCACTCGCTGCACGTGCACGCGGATGTCGATCCGGTCGAGCAGCGGCCCGGACATCCGTCCGAGGTACCGCCGGACGGTCGTCGGGCTGCAGTCGCACGCGGGACCGCCGAGGTCGGGGCGGGCGCCGGCGTGGCCACACGGACAGGGGTTCGCCGCGAGGACCACCTGACACCGTGCCGGGAACTCGGCGGCGCCGGCAGCACGGTGCACGGTGATGCGCCCGGACTCGAGTGGCTGTCGGAGCGCATCGAGCACGACCCGCGGGAACTCGGGGGCTTCATCGAGGAACAAGATCCCCCGGGTGGCCCGGGACACCGCGCCCGGTCGGATGGTGCCGGACCCGCCGCCGATGAGCGCGACTGCGGATGCGGAGTGGTGCGGGGCTTCCCACGGCGGCCGTGTGGTCCACGACCGGGATCCGAGCCCGGCGACGGAGCGGACGGCCGCGACTTCGAGCGCGGCTTCACCACGGAGGTCGGGCATGATGCCCGGCAGCCGTTCGGCGAGCATGGTCTTGCCCGCTCCGGGTGGTCCGAGGAGCAGGACGTGGTGCCCACCGGCGGCGGCCGCGATCATCGCGCGGACGCCCACTTCGTTGCCGACGACGTCGCCGAGTTCCGCGAGCGGCATCGCGGTGTCGGCGGGTGACTCGAGCAGGACCGGGTCGACCTCGACCGGCGGCAGGAGCGCACCCGCGTCGATCGCTGCCCCGCGGAGTGAGTCGACGCCGTGGACGACGACTCCGGGCACGACCCGTGCTTCGTCCAGGTTCCCGATCGGGACGACCACGCGGTCGGCTCCGGCCGCCCGTGCCGCGAGGGTCATCGGGATCACGCCCGGGACCGGACGGACTCGACCGTCGAGCCCGAGTTCACCGATGTAGACGACACGGCCGGACGCCCGCGGCGCGGTGCCCGTGGCGGCGAGCACCGCCATCCCGATCGCCAGGTCGAAGCCGGATCCCCGCTTCGGGATCGCCGCGGGCGTCAGGTTCACGGTGATCCGCCGTGCCGGCAACGGGCACCCGGCGTTCGTCGCCGCCGAGCGGACGCGTTCCCGGGCTTCGCCGAGGGAGGTGTCGGGCAGGCCGATGATGCTGAACCCCGGCAGCTGGCTGGTCAGGTGTGCTTCGACCTCGACGAGACGTCCGCTCACCCCGAGCAGCGCGACGGCGGCGGCGCGACCGATCTCGGTCATGCGATCGCCTCGACGTGCTCGACGACAGAGCCAGCGCCGAGGACGTGCACGGCGATCGCGTCGATCCGGATGTGCCGCGCCGACGCTTCGGGATGTGCCGCGAACCAGGCGGGTACGAGGCGCCGCAACCGACTGAGTTTCGCTGCCGTGATCGCCTCGAGCGGATGCCCGGTCGTGGCGCCGGCGCGGGCCTTCACCTCGATGAAGACGAGATCACCGGAATGTCGGGCGATGATGTCGATCTCGCCGCGGGCACACCGCCAATTCCGTTCGACCACCGTGTAGCCGTGTGCTTCGAGCCATTCGGCGGCGATCGTCTCGCCGCGGGCTCCCAATGTCGCTGTTCCCATGCGGCAAGACTCGCGAAGCCGTCGCAGAACCCAAGCCCGTCACGAAGACCTGTGGACGGCGGTGCACTCGAGAGCCCTTGTGGAGGAACGACGAAGCCCGGCCGACCATGACGGTCGACCGGGCTTCGCGGAGCAGGGTCAGTGTGCGGCTGCGTACGCTTCCTGCACCTGGGTGGAGATACGGCCGCGGGTCGAGACCTCGTACCCGTTCTCCTTGGCCCATTCACGGACCTTCGCGAGTTCTTCGGAATTGCCGCGCTTCGGCGCGGACTTCGGCGCGGTCCCACCGGTGCGGCGCCCGCTCACCTTGCGCGCTGCGGCGACGTAGTCGGAGATCGCTTCACGGAACTTGTCGACGTTGTCGTTGCTCAAGTCGATCTCGTAGGTGGATCCGTCGAATGCGAATTCGACGGTACGACCGTCGCCCGCGGTGATCGGTGAGTCGTCGAGGTCGTCGACGAGCTGAACGGTGACCTTCTGCGCCATTACGTACTCCTCTGCACGGTGGATGTATTTCCCGACCAGCGTAGCGGGAAATACATCACCCACGGAAATGCACTGGGCGTTTCACAGCGATTCCGTCGAAATGACGATCACTCGTCGAGTGCGAGTTCCTTCGGGAGTTCGAGTTCACGCGAGGTGAGTTCTTCGACATTCACGTCCTTGAACGTCAGCACGCGGACGGACTTCACGAAGCGGTCGGAACGGTAGACGTCCCACACCCAGACGTCGTTCATCGTCAGTTCGAAGTAGAAGTCGTGCTCGGTGTCGCGACGCGCGAGCTCCACCTCGTTGGCGAGGTAGAACCGTCGCTCGGTCTCGACCACGTAGCGGAACTGCGCCACGACGTCGCGGTACTCACGGTAGAGAGCGAGCTCGACCTCTCGGTCGTAGTCGTCGAATTCGTCGTCATCCATTGCGCCCACAGTCTACGGCGCACACGCGCACCGCGGACGACCTCACCCCACGAGCTCATCCGCGCACCGCGGACGACCTCACCCCACGAGCTCGTCGAACCCGTCCAGCGCGACGCTCGACGCGGCGTGCAGCCAGCTCTTCCGGTGCAGCGCGTGCGGCCCGACCGCCCGGATCGCGTCGTAGTGCGCCGTCGACCCGTACCCCTTGTTCGACGCCCACGCGTAGTGCGGGGCGTCGTCGTGCGCGGCCACCATCAGGGCGTCACGCTCGACCTTGGCGACGACCGACGCGGCCGCCACCGAGGCGCAGTCGCGATCCGCCTTCACACGGACCACGACGTCGAGCGGCGACGAGACCGGCGCCAACGACGGCGGCAGGGCGCTCGACAACCAGTCGAACGAACCGTCGAGCACCACGATCGCGCCGTCGAACGACACCCCGGACGACGCGAGCGACGCCAGCGCACGCGCTCCCGCGAGTCCGAGCGCCGGCATGATCCCCCGCTCGTCGACGAACTCGGCCGACGCCATGCCCACCGCCGTGCGGGCCCACCGCGTGACGACGGGGACGAGCTCGGTACGACGTGCCGCGGAGAGGAGCTTCGAGTCCGCGAGCCCCTGTGGCACCCGGCGCACGTCGACGGTGACCGCCGCGACCCCCACGGCGACCGGTCCGGCGATCGCGCCGCGTCCGACCTCGTCCACCCCGATGACCGTCACGCGGCCCTCGGCGAAGTAGGACTTCTCGAGGCGGAGCGACGGGCGGACGGGGGTCACTTGTCCTTCTCCTCCACGCCGGCGAAGACGTCCGGGTAGTCGTCGAGCCAGGTCCACCTGCTGGTCGGCCAGGAGATCACGAACGCACGCCCGGTGACGTCGGACAGCGGAACGAAGCCCTTGGACGGGGTGTCGCCGTTGTACCGGGAGTCCTTGGAGTCGTAGCGGTTGTCGCCCATCACCCAGATCGTGCCCTTCGGCACGGTGACGGAGAAGTCGGTCCCGGATGCGCGGGTCTCCCCCGCAGGCAGCTTCAGGTACGGCTCCTTGATGGGGACGCCGTTGACCGTCATCTGGCCGAGGTCGTTGCAGCACGCCACCTTGTCCCCGGGCAGACCGATCACGCGCTTGATGAGGTGGTCGTCACTGTCACCGGTCCCGAGCCCCACCTGGGTCAGGAGCCAGTCGATCGCCTTCGCGGGCTGCGAGGTCGGCGTGACGCTCGGCACCTCGGACCCGGTGAGCCATCCGCCCGGGTCCTTGAAGACGACGACGTCGCCACGCTTGAGCGACACCGTGTCGGGGACGAGCTCGTTCACGATCACGCGGTCGTTGATCTGCAGCGTGTTCTCCATCGACGCGGACGGGATGTAGAACGAGCGGATCAGGAACGTCTTGACGAGGAACGAGACCAGGAGTGCCGCGAGGAAGATGATGAGCAGGTCGCGGAGGAAGGTCAGGACACCGTTCCGCTGCTTGTGCGGACGGGGCCTGCGCCCCGGTTCCTCGGTGGTGTCGGTCATTTCCGCTCTCGTTCAGAACACAACCCGCGCAACGGGCAGAACAGGGCCCACGCGGGCGGGCAGAACAGGGGCCCACGCGGGCCGGACCCGCGCAACGGGAAAGCCCCCCGTCGATGCACAACCGTACATGGACGAGGGGCTGCCAGCAGAGTCCGGCTCGCGGACGCTCGCTGTGAAGGCGATCAGTTGTCGCGCTTCTCCTTGATCTTGCGACGGGCCGCCTTGCCGCGCAGTTCGCGCAGGTAGTACAGCTTCGCGCGACGGACGTCACCGCGGGTGACGACCTCGATGTGGTCGATGATCGGGGAGTGCACCGGGAACCAGCGCTCGACACCGACCTGGAAGCTGACCTTGCGGACCTTGAAGGTCTCGCCGAGGCCGTGGCCCTGACGGCCGATGACGACACCCTGGAAGACCTGGATACGCGAACGCGTGCCTTCGATGATGTTGACGTGGACCTTGACGGTGTCACCGGCGCGGAAGTCCGGGACGTCGGTACGCAGCGATGCTGCGTCGACGTTGTCGAGGAGTTGGCTCATGATTGGGTCACTCTCTGCGGACGCACACGGGTCGCCGCGGATCGAATTGGATGAAGTGGTGATGTGCCCGGTGTCGGCGACTCCCCCGTGGCAGAGTCCAGCCAGGGCACAGCTGTCCATACTGCCACAGAGGTCGCACCGCACAAAACAGCGGAGGCAGAAAACACGGGAGGATGGACGCATGATCGAACTCCGCACCCCCGCTGAACTCGACGGACTCCGCGTCGCCGGCCGGTTCGTCGCCGACGTGCTCGACGAGCTCCTCACGACGGTGGACGTCGGCGTGAACCTCCTCGACCTCGACCGGGTGGCCGCGCGGATGATCGCGGAGCGCGGCGCGGTGAGCTGCTACGTCGACTACCACCCGTCCTTCGGCAAGTCACCGTTCGGCAAGAACCTCTGCACCTCCGTCAACGACGCCGCACTCCACGGACTGCCGTTCGACTACTCCCTGCAGGACGGCGACCTCGTGAGCCTCGACTTCGCCGCGAGCGTCGACGGCTGGGTCGCCGACTCGGCCGTCACGGTGCAGGTCGGCGCGCACCAGGCCGAGGACCAGCGCCTCATCGACACGGTGGAACGCGCGCTCGCGGCGGGCATCGCACAGGCGGCGCCCGGCAACAAGCTGGGCGACGTCTCCCACGCCATCGGCGAGGTCGCGCACCAGGGCGGCTACGACGTCAACCTGCAGTTCGGCGGTCACGGCGTGGGCCGCACGATGCACGGCGACCCGCACGTCCCGAACGACGGTCGCCCCGGGCGCGGGCTGAAGCTCCGCCCCGGGCTCGTCGTCGCGATCGAGCCCTGGCTCATGCAGGGCACCGCCGAGCTGTACCAGGACGACGACGGCTGGACCCTCAAGAGCGTCGACGGGTCCCGTGCTGCGCACGTCGAGCACACCGTGGCGGTCACCGAGACCGGTCCCGAGATCTTGACGCTGCGTCGCGCCCAGCGCGCAGACGCAACCGTGTGACGGCCGGGAGGCTCGTGGCGGCCCCGCCACGAGCCTCCCGGCCGTGGACCGTTTCGTCCCATGCCGCGCGCGCGAGAAAGCGGAAACGCGCGTCGGTGGTCGAAAGAAACGACCACCGACGCGCGAAACGACTGCCCACGCGCGAAACGACTGCCTACGCGCGGAACCCCCGCGAGACCGCTGGAACCTACGCGCCGTCCTCCGGCAGCAGGTCCGGCCGGACGCGCCGCGTCCGCTCCAGCTGCTGCTCGTGCCGCCACGCGGCGACGTTCCCGTGGTGGCCGCTCAGCAGCACCGGGGGAACGGACAGGTCACGCCAGACGGCGGGCTTCGTGTAGGACGGGTACTCGAGCAGGCCGTCCTCGTGCGATTCCTCGACCAGGGACTCGGGGTTGCCGACGACCCCCGGGACGAGTCGCCCGACGGCCTCGATCATGGCCATCGCCGCGACCTCGCCCCCGTTCAGCACGTAGTCGCCGAGCGAGAGCTCGACGACGGAGCAGCGCGACGCCGCCCACTCGAACACACGGGCGTCGATCCCCTCGTAGCGTCCGCAGGCGAACACGAGGTGGTCGGACTCCGCGGCGAGCGACCGGGCGATCGACTGCGTGAAGGGGGTGCCGGCCGGGGTCGGGACGACGAGCGTCGACGAGCCGTCGGACCGCAGGATCGAGGACAGCGCCTGTGCCCACGGTTCCGGCTTCATCACCATGCCGGCACCGCCGCCGTACGGGGTGTCGTCGACGGTGCGGTGCCGGTCGGTGGTCCAGGAGCGGAGGTCGTGCACGTGCAGGTCGAGGAGCCCGCCCTGCCGTGCCTTGCCGAGCAGCGAGACGTCGAGCACCCCGAAGAACTCCGGGAAGATCGTGACGATGTCGATGCGCACGGCTAGAACGTCTCGGGTCGGGACGTGTCCTCGGGGTCCTCGAACAGACCCTGCGGGGGCGTGACCGTGACGATGCCGGCCGCGATGTCCACGGACGGCACGATCGCGGAGACGAACGGCACGAGGACCTCGCCCCGGTCGGGCGTCGACACGGCGAGCAGGTCCTGCGCCGGCAGGTGGTCGACACGGGCGACCGTGCCGACGGTGACGCCGTCACGGACGACGCTCAGGCCGACCAGCTGGTGGTCGTACCAGGCGTCTTCTTCGCCGGTCTCTTCGTTCGGGTCCTGGTCGACCCAGAGGATCGCCCGCGCGAGCGTCTCGGCGCCGGAACGGTCCGCGATGCCCTCGAAGAAGGCGACCGGGTGACCGTTGTACCAGCGGAGCTCGTCGATGGCGATGGTCTTCCCCGACCACGGTGAGTCGTCGGGGACCTGGAGCGTGAAGACCGCTCCGTGCGTGAACCGACGATCCGGGTCGTCGGTGTAGAGCTCGAGCTTCAGACCGCCCTTGAGCCCGTGCGCCTTGGTGATGCGACCCACCCGGAGTTGGGTCGCCTCGTCAGGAATCGGTGTCGACCACGTCGACCCGCACCCGCTTGCCATCGGCGAGAGCCGTGACGAGGGTGCGGAGCGCCTTGGCGGTCCGACCGGCGCGTCCGATCACGCGGCCGAGGTCCTCGGGGTGCACGCGCACCTCGAGGACCTCGCCCCGCGCGGAGGTGGAACTGGCGACGCGCACGTCGTCAGGGTGATCGACGATCCCCTTGACGAGGTGCGTCAGCGCGGATTCGAGCAAGGAATTACGCCTCGGTCGTCTCTGCGTCAGCGTCGGCCTCGGCCGGAGCGGCCGGGGCCTTCTTCTCCGACTTGGGCTTCAGGACGGCCTTCTTCGACGAGTCGACGACGAAGGCTTCCTTCGGCTGCTTGACCTGGACCTTGGACTCGGTGTCCTTCTCGCCCTTGAACTTGGCCCAGTCGCCAGTCAGCTTGAGGAGGGCCGCGACCTGCTCGGTCGGCTGCGCGCCGACGCCGAGCCAGTACTGCGCACGGTCCGACTTGACCTCGATGAACGAGGGCTCCTCGGTCGGGTGGTACTTGCCGATCTCCTCGATGACGCGACCGTCGCGCTTGGTGCGCGAGTCGGCGACGACGATGCGGTAGTACGGCGCCCGGATCTTACCGAGACGCTTGAGACGGATCTTGACAGCCACAAATGCTCCTGTTGCGTGTTGTTGTGGTTGAACCGGAACCGCGGGCGTGGGGGCACGCGCGGTGGAAGCTCGAGAGATACGTGATCCGCTGGATAGAGGGTCGAGCGGACACGTTTCGACCGTTCATTCTTACAGATGTCGGCCCGAGAAGCGAGCCGGGACGCGCCGCTACGGTGCGAGTGCGCGCACGGCTTCGAGCGCTTCGGACGTCGCGCGGACCGCGTCGACGCTCCGGGCGTCGCGTGCGCCGCCGACGACGGCGTACGGCACCCCCGCGGCCTGGAGGCCCGACACCAGTCCGGTGGGGTCGTCACCGTCGGTGTCGATCGCCTGCTCCTGCCCCGCGCAGATCACGACGTTGTCCGCCGGGACCATGCGCTCCGCGCCGTCCTCGTCGCGGATCCAGAGCGCACCGGGTTCGATGCGCAGGTACTCCTGGACACCGCCGACCATGCGCACCCCGGCGTCGCGCAGCCGGCCGAGGGCGACCCAGCGCGAGGTGAGCCCGACGCCCTGCCCGAACTTGCCCGAGCGGCGGAGCACGGTGACCTGGTCGCCGGGACGCAGGGTCCGGAGCGCCGTGGGCTGGCGCTGCGGCAGGTCGCCGACGACCTCGGTCGCCACGGCGAGGTCCCAGCGTGCAGCGAACTCCGCTGCGCGCACGACCTCGTCCGGGGACTCGGTGAGGAACGCGGCCGTGTCGACCCCGATCCCACCGCCGCCGATGATCGCGACGGTGCCGTCAGGGACACCTTCGCGGAGGGCCTGCTCGTACGAGCGGACGTGCGGCAGGTCGGCGCCCGCGATGTCGACGAGGCGCGGGACCACCCCGGCGGCGAGGACCACGGCCTCGCTGTCGGCGAGGTCGGCAGCGGTCGCCGCACGGCCGAGGTGCACGGTGGCACCCCGGTCGTGGAGCTCGGTGCGCGCGGCCCGGATGGTCGCGGCGTAGTCCTCTTTCCCGGGGACGAGCGCGGCGAGGCCGAACTGACCGCCGAGCGTGTCCGTTGCTTCCCACAGGGTGACCCGGTGCCCGCGCCGTGCGGCGTCCACCGCGGCGGCGAGACCGGCCGGTCCCCCGCCGACGACGTCGACGCGCTTCGGCTCGGCGGTGGGCCGCGCCGGGAACGCGACTTCGCGTGCGGCGCGCGGGTTCACCAGGCAGGACACCGGCTGGCCGATGATCGAGCGGTCGAGGCAGGCCTGGTTGCAGCCGATGCAGGTGTTGACGAGGTCGAATCGTCCGCCGAGGGAACGCGACACGATCTCGGGGTCGGCGAGGAACGGGCGCGCGAGGGCGACGGCGTCGATCAGCCCGTCCGCGAGCACGGCCTCACCGTCGCGGAGGTCCGTCATCCGGTTCGACGCGATCACCCGGACGTCGGGGTGATCCGAGGCGCGCACCACCCGGGCGATGCGCTCCGCGTAGGACAGCCACGCCCCGTGCGGCACCGCGGCCTGCACGGTCGGGGTGCGGGACTCGTGCCAGCCGATGCCGACCGAGATGCCGTCGAGCCCGAGCGGCAGGAGTTCGTGCACCAGGGCGTCGACGTCGTCGTCCGTGGAGGAACCGGGCATCAGGTCGGCACCGGAGAGCCGGATCGTGACTGCGAGGTCGGGCACTGCGGCACGCACGGCGCGGACGACCTCGACCGGGAACCGCCGCCGCGCAGCAGCCGATCCGCCCCACTCGTCGTCGCGGAGGTTCGTCAGCGGCGACGCGAACTGGTTGATGAGGTAGCCCTCGGACGCCATGATCTCGACGCCGTCGAAGCCGATGTCCCGGGCACTCCGCGCCGCGGCGGCGAAGTCCGCGATGGTCTGCTCGACCTCCGCGCCGGTCAGCTCCGTCGGCACCACGCCACGGGCGGCCGCCCACGGCAGCGCGGACGGCGCGACCGCACGCTGCGGAGCGCCGTGCCGGTCCGTCATGCCCGCGACGAGCGCGTACCGGCCGGCGTGGAACAGCTGCGCGAGGATGGTGCCGCCGGACTCGTGCACGGCCTCGACCGCGAGGCGGAACCGCTCGTCCGCGCCGTCGACGCCGAACACCGCGAAGTCCGGGCCACCACGCGCTCCGTCGGAGATCGCGATCCCGCCGGTGATGATGCACGCGGCACCGCCGGCCGCACGCTCACGGTAGAACGCCGCCATCCCGACCCCGCCGTCGTCGTGCACCTCGAGCCCGGTGTGCATCGACCCCATCACGACCCGGTTGGGCAGGTGCAGCGGGCCGAGCGTCCACGGGGACGCGACGGTCGCGACGGCGGTGTCGGGAGCGGCGACGGTCATGGCTACGAGGCGTCCGCGGCGTTCGTGACCGAGCCGTCCGACGGCAGCACCGCGTCGCGGAGCGGCGACGTCGTGTCCGCCCAGTACGGCGGCGCGATGACGGTGAGCCCGCCGTCGACGGAGAGGACCTGACCCGTGATGTACGACGCCTTGTCGGAGAGCAGGAAGTCCACGGCGTCCGCCATGTCGTCCGCGGTGCCCGGGCGCTGCAGCGGCAGCTTCTCGTAGACGGTCTCGATCGGCGCCTGGCCGGGGACCTTCGTGTAGAAGTACTCGAGCGAGTCGGTGTCGATGAGCCCGCCGTTGACCGCGTTCACGGTGATCTGGCGCGGACCGAACTCGACCGCCATGTACTTCATGTAGGACTCGCTCATCGCCTTCGCGGCACCGAGCGCGGCGTACGTCGGGAACGCACGGAGCGAGCCGTACGAGGTGACGACGACGATGCGGCCGCCCTTGTCCATGAGCTGTGCGGCGCGCTGGGCACCGAGCACGAACGAGCGGGCGTTCGTGGCGTAGCTGCGGTCGAGGTGGTGCAGCTTCAGGTCGGCGACCGGCTTGAAGGCGCTCGCGGCGGCGTTCGCGACGAAGTAGTCGAGGCGACCGTACGTGTCGCGCACCACGTCGAACAGGGCGTCGATCGACTCCGGCTGCTCGATGTCGACCTGGGCGGTGATCCCGTCGCCACCGGCGGCCTTGACGTCGGCGAGCGACTCCTCGGCCAGGTCGGCGTTGCCCTTGTACGTCACGACGACGGTCACGCCGCGCTGGCCGAGCTTCTGCGCGAGCAGACGGCCGATGCCGCGGGAGGCGCCGGTGATGAGCGCGATGGGTGCGGTGCTGTCGGTCACTTGTGTCCTTTGCTGACGTGGTGCGAGACGGACTGGAGGCTCGGGGCGGGCCCGCACCGGGCCTCCCGTCCGGTGGTTGGTTGCGGCTAGAACCCGGCCTGGCCGGTCACGACGGCGCGGCCGACGACCAGCTTCTGGATCTCGTTGGTGCCCTCTTCGAAGCGCTGCGCGCGGGCGTCGCGGTACACGCGCTCGATCGCGTTGCGCTTCCAGTAGCCCTGGCCGCCGTGCACCTGCAGTGCCTTGTCCGTGACGCGGGCGAGCATGTCGACCGCGACCATCTTGGAGGCGCTGGAGAGCGTGCCGGCATCGGGGCGGCTCTCTTCGTAGGCGCGGGCGGCTTCGAGGACGAGCGCACGCGCAGCGGCGATGTCCGCGTAGTTCTCCGCGATGTAGAACTGGATGGCCTGGCGGCTGGAGAGCTTCTTGCCGAACGTCTCGCGCTCGTTGGCGTACTCGACGGCGAGCTCGTTCGCCCGCTCGGCCAGCCCGACGGCGCTCATCGCGACCGAGACGCGGCTCGGCAGGAGGAAGCCGCCGAGCGCGACCTCGAGGCCCTGGCCCACTTCCCCGAGCAGCGCGCTGGCCGGGACCGGGGTGTCCGTGAAGCGGAGGATCGCGTGGTCGGTGCCGCGGATGCCCATGGTGTCCGAGTCGTCGATCACCTCAGCACCCGGCAGCCCGGTGTTCGGCATCAGGAACGCGACGGTGCCGTCCTGGCCCGTCGTGCCCTCGAGCCGGGCCGCGATCAGCCAGTAGTCGCACTTGACGCCGAACGTGATGAGGTGCTTCTCGCCGTTCATCACGTAGGTGTCGCCATCATGGCGGACCGTGGTGCGGATGTCCGCGCCGGTGCCGGCCGTGGCCTCGGTCAGCGTGAACGCGACGAGCTTGTCACCGGCGACGGAGGGCTTGACCACTTCCTCGATCTGCTCGGGGGTGGCGTACGGGGCCATCGCGCGCCAGGTGCCGTTGATCACGTGCACGAGCATCCGGATCGACGCGTGCGAGCGCGACACGATCTCCATGATCTCGAGGTAGCGCGAGAACGGGATGTCGCGCCCACCGAGCTCGGTCGGCGCCGCGAGGCTCAGCCAGCCCTTGTCCTTGAGCTCCTGGAAGAGCTCCGGCGCGACCTGGCCGGTGCGCTCGATCTCGTTCGCCCACTCTTCGCCACGGCCGCGCACCCACTCGGTGACCTCGGCCTTGAGCTGCTGGAAGTCCTGCTCGGCGGCGGTTTCCATCACCATCGTCATCATTCGTTCTCCTTGGTCGCGACGAGCGCTGCAGCCTGCTCGCGCAGGACGTTCTTCTGGACCTTGCCGACCGCGTTGCGCGGCAGCTCGGCGATGTACTCGAGCCGTTCCGGCCAGTAGTACTTGGACACGCCGGCAGCCTCGAGGTACTGCTGCATGGCGTCGAAGTCGAGCGACTCGTCCGCGCGGGCCGACACCACGAACGCGCAGGCACGCTCCCCGAGACGCTCGTCGGGCATCGCCACGATGGCGACGTCGGTGACGAGCGGGTGCTGGTAGAGCAGGTTCTCGATCTCGACGACCGGGATCTTCTCGCCACCACGGTTGATGACGTCCTTGATGCGTCCGGTGATGGACAGGAAGCCCTGCTCGGACAGCTTCGCGAGGTCGCCGGTCTTGTACCAGCCGTCCTCGGTGAAGACGTCGTCGGTGAGGTCGGGGCGGTCGAGGTAGCCGTCGAACATCGTCGGCGAGTACAGCTCGAAGTTGCCCTCGGTGTCCGCCGGGAGTTCGTTGCCCTCGTCGTCGACGATGCGGATCGTGATCCCGGGCAGGGCACGGCCGTCGTGGCCGTACGCGTCCGACGGGTCGTCGGTCGGGCTGGAGAGCGCACCGAGGCACGTCTCGCTCGTGCCGAAGGCACCGAGGATCGCGGTGCCGAGCACCGTCGCCGCCCGCTGGGCCAGCGCACGGGGAACCGCGGCACCGGTCGGGACGAAGATCCGGAGCGCCTCGGGCTGCGGGGCCCCGGCCTCGACCAGGTCGACGAGGTCGGTCAGGAACGGCGTCGCGCACTGCACGAACGTCGCGCCGGCCGCACCGAAGGCCTGCTCGAGGGCGACACGGCCGTCCCACACCGGCTGGATGACCTGCGGTGCGCCGAGGCGGAACGCCAGCAGCATGCCGTAGAGGAACCCGGTCTGGTGTGCGAGCGGCGACGGGATGTAGATCCGGTCCGCGCTCGTCAACCCGGACTGCGCGACGTGCATCGCCGTGGCGAGGCCGAGCGTGCGGTGCGGGTGCTGCACGCCCTTGGGCTCGCCGGTGGTGCCGGAGGTGAAGAGCAGCTGGCAGATGTCGTCCGGGGTCGGGGCGTGCGAGGCGATCTGCTCGACGTCCACCTGGACGCTCTCGAGCGCCGTGTCGAAGTACCGCCAGTTCCACTCGCTCGCGGCGACGCGCTCGGCGGCATCAGCGGGCAGGGGTGCCTGGTTGGTCGGGGTGTCCCCCTGGCCGCGGGCTTCCGAGCGGATGACGACGACGTGCTCGACCGCGAGGCGGCGGTTCTGCGCCTTCGCTTCGTCGACGACGTCGAGGAGCTCGAGTGCGGGACGGCGCTTCCGGAACACGTTCGGCAGGAACACCACGCGGGCACGGGAGCGCGCCAGCGTCATCGTGGTCTCGCGCGGGCCGAAGACGGGCATGATCGGCGTCGCGACGGCGCCGATCTGGATCGCGCCGAGCGTGATGGAGACGAACTCGCGCCAGTTCGGGAGCTGCATCGCGACGGACTCGCCGGTGCGGACCCCGAGCTCGAGGAGCAGCGCGGAGACCTTGTCGGCTTCGTCCTGCAGTTCCTTCCACGTCGTGTTGACCGGCTCCGGGCCGCCGACCTCGATCACGGCGAGGCCGTCCGGGTCCTCCTGCGAGAGGGTGCGGACCTTCTCGCTGAGGACCAGCGGGTCGGCGTCCACACCGGTCAGCTCGGGGAGGTCCTCGGCGCGGGTCACCGCGTCGGTGTCCTCACCGAGGTCGGTGTGCTGGTTCGCCACGTCCGCGCGGTCGGCACGGGCGTCGGCCGCGGCCATCGCTGCTTCGGCGTCACCGACCTCCATCTCGAGGCCGACGGAGTTCATCGCCTCGAGGAAGGTCGGGTACGAGATCCGGTACGCACGGGGGTACGTCATCGCCGAGACACCCTCGGCCTTGGACGCGGCGACCGCGAGCGACATCAGGACGCGGTGGTCGTTGAACGAGGACATCGAGGCCCCGTGCAGCTCCCCCGCGCCGACGCCCGTCACCCGGAGTTCGTCGGCACCCTGCTCGGCGCGGCCGCCCATCCGGTTCAGCTGGAGCATCGCCGCGACGCGGTCGGACTCCTTGAGGCGGATGTGCGCCACGTTCCAGAGCCGGGTCGTGCCCTCGGCGAAGGTCGCCATGGTGGACAGGATCGGCAGGAGGTCCGGGATCGGCTGGCAGTCGATGTCGAGGGGCTTCAGCGGGGAACCGTCGTGCTCGATGCGCACGAAGCCCGTTTCCTCGTCGATGCGCATCGGCACGCCCATCGCCGTCGCGAGGTCGAGGAACTCGCTCTCCGGGTGGTCCGTGTCGGCGGTCGTGAACGAGGTCATGCCGCGGAGCAGCACGTTGGACTCGCGGATGCCGGCGGCGGCGATGCCGAACGCGGCCGACCCGATGTCCGGCGGGATCACGTAGTCGTGCGGGGTCGCCTGCTGGTTCGCCGGGATCCGGTACTCGAGCCAGTCGTCGGAGACCTCCACCGTCAGGCCGAACTGGCGCATCATGCGCACCGTCAGCTCGACGTAGGGCTGCTCGTTGAGACGGCCGCCGGTGATGTGGATCCGGGTCTCCTGGTCGGCGAACGGCGCGACGAGGAGCAGGCCGGAGATCCACTGCGAGAGCGTGCCGGCGATCTGCACGTCGCCGCCGCGCGGGCGCTTCGGCTGGACGGTGACCGGCGGGCAGTCGTTCGTCGCTTCGAGTTCGACGCCCATCTGCGTCAGCGAGGTGAGCAGCGCCTTGATCGGGCGGCGCTGGAAGTACTTCATGCCCGACAGGGTCATCGGCTTGTCCGCGAGGGACGCCAGGCCCGTCATGAAGTAGAGCGTCGTGCCGGAGGAGCCCATGTTGAGGATGCCGTCGGCGCCGCGTGACCCGTGGTCGACGACGTCCGTCGCTTCGTACCGCCCGCCGAGACCGGTGACGTGGTACTCGTTCCCGCGGCGCTTGATGTCGATCCCGAGCGCACGGAGGGTGCCGACGGTCCACTCGACCTGCCGCGTCGTGCTGATCCCGGAGACGATGCTCGTCCCCTTCGCCAGGGACGCGAGCACCAGCGCGCGGTGCGCGTGGTACTTCGAGACCGGGATGTCGAGCTCTCCGACGAGCGGTGCGGACGTACCGCGTACGACCAGCTGCATGCGTTCCTCTTCCCTGTTGAGCGCTTCTACGGTAGTCCCGGTGGGAAGGTCCTGAGAAACCGATCCGCACGATGGGGACAACTCTTCCTTGTGCGTGTCCGACAACGCCCCGGCAGGATGGCTCCATGGACATCCGCTTCACCGAGTCCCGCCCGTCGACCATCGGCGTCGAGTGGGAGCTCCCGCTGGTCGATCGCGAGACCGGCGACCTGACCCCTCGCGCCCCCGCCGTCATCGCCGCCGTGCACGAGCGGCTCGGCGACCACGACAAGGTCACCGAGGAGCTCCTGACCAACACGGTGGAGGTCGTGACCGGTGTGCACTCCCGGGTGCGCGACGCGACGAGCGAGCTGTCCGGCACCATCGGCGAGGTCATCGACGCGGCCGCACCCCTCGACGCCCAGGTCATGTGCTCCGGCACGCATCCGTTCGCGGTCTGGGACCAGCAGGAGATCACCCCGGACAGCGAGCACTACACGACGCTGATCGACCGGACCCGCTGGTGGGGGCGCCAGATGCTGATCTGGGGCGTACACGTGCACGTCGGGATCGACGACCGCGACAAGGCCCTGCCGATCCTCGGCGCGATGCTCGCGTACGTGCCGCACGTGCAGGCGTTCACCGCCTCCAGCCCGTTCTGGGCGGGCACCGACACCGGGTACGCGTCGAACCGTGCCCTGATGTTCCAGCAGCTCCCCACGGGTGGCCTGCCGCCGCAGCTCGGCGCGTGGGCGAACTTCGAGGAGGTCGTCGGTGACCTCACCCACACCGGCGTCATCGAGGGCGTCGGCGACCTGCGCTGGGACATCCGGCCGTCGCCGAAGTGGGGCACGCTCGAGAACCGCGTGTCCGACGGCATCTCCACCCTGCAGGAAGTCGGCGCCGTCACCGCACTCGTGCAGTGCCTCGTCACCGCGTGCTCCGACCGGCTCGACGCCGGCGAGACCCTGCCGACCATGCAGCCGTGGTTCATCCGCGAGAACAAGTGGCGTGCCGCCCGCTACGGGATGGAGGCGGAGATCATCACGAACACCGCCGGCGACGAGCGGCTCGTCACCGACGAGGTGCACGACCTCGTCACCCGGCTCGACCCCGTGGCCGAACGGCTCGGCTGCCTCGAGGAACTGCACCACCTCGACACGATGATCGAGCGCGGTGCGTCCTACCAGCGGCAGCTCAAGGTCGCGCAGGAGAACGGCGGCGACCTGCGCGCCGTCGTCCGCCACCTGGTCCAGGAGTTCACCGACTCCCTCTGACCTGCCCGGGTCGTTTCGCGCGTGGTCAGTCGAATCGCGCGTGGGCGGTCGGAAGTTTCGACCGCCTACGCGCGATTCGACTTTCCAGCGCACCCGTGATGGGAAAGAACGCGCGTCACCAGACGACGGACGGGAGGCCCGGTGCCAGCTGGCACCGGGCCTCCCGTCGCTCAGGTGGTCGCGTCAGCGACCGAGGAACTTCTGCAGACTCGCCAGCTCTTCCTCGGTCGGCGCCTTGCCGCCCTTGGCGCCGCCACCGAGACCCAGACCGGACCCCTGCGGTGCCTGCTGCGGCGCAGCCGCCGTGCCGGCCGCGATCGCCGCACGCTTCGCCGGGTTCCCGACCTTCGACTTCTTCTTGCCGCCGCCCTGCTGCTGCTTCTTGCCACCGTGCATGCCCGGGATCGGACCCATGCCCGGCATCTGCGGCACACCACCCCGAGCGACGGTCTTCATCATCTTCGCCGCCTGCTCGAAGCGGTTCACGAGCTGGTTGACCTCGGTGACGGTCGACCCGGCACCCTTCGCGATGCGGAGACGACGCGAGCCGTTGAGGAGCTTCGGGAGCTCGCGCTCCTTCGGGGTCATCGACTGGATGATCGCCTCGGTGCGGACGATCTCGCGCTCGTCGAAGTTGTCGAGCGCCTCGCGCATGCCCTTGGCACCGGGGAGCATGCCGAGCATGCCCTTGATCGAGCCGGCCTTGCGCAGCTGCTGCATCTGCTGCAGGAAGTCGTTCAGCGTGAAGTTGTCGGTCGCGATCTTGTCCGCGACCTTGCGCGCCTCTTCCTCGTCGAAGGCGCCCTGCGCCTGCTCGATGAGGGACAGGATGTCGCCGAGGTCGAGGATGCGGCTCGCCATGCGGTCCGGGTGGAACGGCTCGAAGTCGTCGAGGCCCTCACCGGTGGAGGCGAACATGATCGGGCGGCCCGTGACACTGGCGACCGACAGGGCTGCACCACCGCGGGCGTCACCGTCGAGCTTCGACAGGACGACACCGGTGAAGTCGACGCCTTCCTGGAACGCGCGGGCGGTGGTGACGGCGTCCTGACCGATCATCGCGTCGATGACGAAGAGGACCTCGTCCGGGTCGACGGCCTTGCGGATGTTCGCCGCCTGCTTCATGAGCTCGGCGTCGACGCCGAGACGACCGGCGGTGTCCACGATGACGGTGTCGTACTGCTGGTCGACCGCGGCCTTGATGGCGTTCTTCGCGACCTTGACCGGGTCGCCGACGCCGTTGCCGGGCTCCGGGGCGAAGACGTGCACGCCGGCCTGCTCGCCGACGACCTGGAGCTGCTGCACGGCGTTCGGACGCTGGAGGTCCGCCGCGACGAGCATCGGGGTGTGGCCGTCCTTCTTGAGCCACTTGCCGAGCTTGCCCGCGAGGGTCGTCTTGCCGGCGCCCTGGAGGCCCGCGAGCATGATGACCGTCGGCGGCTTCTTCGCGAACTCGAGACGACGCTGCTGGCCGCCGAGGATGCCGACGAGTTCCTCGTTGACGATCTGGACGACCTGCTGCGCCGGGTTCAGCGCGCGGTTGACCTCGTCGGAGAGGGCACGCTCACGCACCGCGGCGGTGAAGGCCTTGACGACCTCGAGCGCGACGTCGGCGTCGAGCAGGGCCCGACGGATCTCGCGGACGGTGCCGTCCACGTCCGCCGGGGAGAGTCGTCCCTTCGTCCGCAGGTTGCGGAAGGTCTCGGTCAGCCGATCAGAGAGGGATCCGAATTGCGCCATGATCCGACGATTCTACAGGCCCCGGCTCCGGACGAGATCGACAGGCGACCTGAGTTGTTGGACGGAGTCCAAGAACTGCCGTACGCTCGCCGCATGCCGGAACTCGAGGTCGTCCGCCCACCGGGCCTGCTCCCCTACGCCGACGGCCTCGCCCTGCAGCGAGCCCTCCACGCCGACGTCGTCGCCGACCGCTCCCCCGGCGCACTCGTCCTCTGCGAGCACCCGCCCGTGTACACCGCCGGTCGACGCACGGAGCCCTCCGACCTCCCGACGAACGGCGCACCGGTCGTCGAGGTCGACCGCGGCGGCCGCATCACCTGGCACGGCCCCGGCCAGCTCGTCGCCTACCCGATCGTCCGTCTCGCGGAACCGCTCGACGTCGTCGCGTGGGTCCGTGACCTGGAGCAGGTGATCCTCGACGCGGCAGCCGCGGTCGGCGTGCGTGCCGAGCGCGTCGACGGCCGGAGCGGCGCGTGGGTCCGGTCGGACGGCGGCGGCACCGCCAAGGTCGGTGCGATCGGCCTGCACGTCGCCGAGGGCGTGACGAGCCACGGCATCGCGATCAACTGCGACAACGCGCTCGACGCCTACGGGGCGATCGTCCCGTGCGGCATCGCCGACGCCGGCGTCACCACCCTGACCAGGGCCGCCGGGAGGCCCGTGACCGTCGACGAGATCGCCGCGGTGGTCGCGTCCCGCGTCCAGGGCGCGGTGCACGGCATGCAGACCGGCACCCGGATCGCGCACCCGCAGAGCTCGCCCGCGAGCACGCCGGCGAGGACGCCCACGAGCACGAGTACGAAGGAACGGATCCCCGCATGACCCTCGCCCCCGAAGGCCGCCGCATGCTCCGTGTCGAGGCCCGGAACGCCGAGACCCCGATCGAGACCAAGCCCGCGTGGATCAAGACCCGCGCGACCCAGGGCCCCGAGTTCCGCGACGTCTCGGCCCTGGTGAAGGACAAGCAGCTGCACACGGTGTGCCAGGAGGCCGGCTGCCCGAACATCTTCGAGTGCTGGGAGGACCGCGAGGCCACCTTCCTCATCGGCGGCTCGCAGTGCACGCGCCGCTGCGACTTCTGCCAGATCGACACCGGGAAGCCCGACCCCCTCGACCGCGACGAACCCCGCCGGGTCGCGGACTCCGTGGCCGACATGGGGCTCCGCTACGCCACGGTCACCGGTGTGGCCCGCGACGACCTGGACGACGGCGGCGCCTGGCTCTACGCCGAGACCATCCGGGCGATCCACGAGCACTCCCCCGGCACCGGCGTGGAGATCCTGGTGCCGGACTTCAACGGCCGGCCAGACCAGCTCGGGCAGGTCTTCGCCGCCCGGCCCGAGGTCTTCGCCCACAACGTCGAGACGGTCCCGCGCATCTTCAAGCGCATCCGTCCGGCCTTCCGGTTCGAGCGCTCGCTCGACGTCATCACGCAGGGGCGCGACGCGGGCCTCGTGACGAAGTCGAACCTCATCCTCGGGATGGGCGAGGAGCGCGCCGAGATCGAGGACGCCCTGCAGCAGCTCCACGACGCGGGCACCGACATCATCACGCTGACGCAGTACCTCCGCCCCTCGCCGCGGCACCTGCCGGTCGCGCGCTGGGTCAGGCCGGAGGAGTTCGTCGAGCTCCGCGAACTCGCCGAGGGCATGGGCTTCGCCGGGGTCCTCGCCGGGCCCCTGGTCCGGTCCTCGTACCGTGCCGGCCGGCTGTGGGCGCGGGCGACGGTCGCGCGCGGCGGCACGGTCCCGGCTCACCTCGCGCACCTGGTGGACGCCCCGGCGGGACGTCAGGCGGTCTGACCGCGACGGAAGCGACAACGCGCGGCCGTCTGCGCGGCGCGAACCGGCGTGCGGTGTCGCTTTCGGCGGGTGCGCGCGACCCACGACGAACGGGAGGCACGGTGCCAGCTGGCACCGTGCCTCCCGTCGGTCGTTCCGCGCCTATGCGCGGCCGCGGATGCTCCGCAGCAACCAGCCGATGACGGCCAGGATGATGAGGACGATCCCGACCCACAGCAGGAACTTCAGTGCACCGACGAAGATGCCGCTGAAGAGCAGGACGAGGCCGACGATGATCGCGATGATCAGCAGTGCTGGCATGTGGGGACTCCTTCCGACGTACCTGGACGATCCCTGTACTGCGAAGACGGTACCCGAGATCAGCCCACGAGGTTCTGCACGAAGACGTGCGGGGTGAAGCCGGTGAGGTCGTTGATGCCCTCGCCCTGGCCGATCAGCTTGATCGGGATGCCGGTCTTCTCCTGGACGCTGAGCACGAACCCGGCCTTCGCGGAGCCGTCGAGCTTGGTGATGACGAGACCCGTGACGCCGGCCCCCTCGATGAACGCCTGTGCCTGCGCGAGGCCGTTCTGCCCGGTCGTCGCGTCGAGCACGAGCAGCACCTCAGCGATCTCGGTCTGCTTCTCGACGACGCGCTTGATCTTGCCGAGCTCGTCCATCAGGCCGGCCTTGGTGTGCAGGCGCCCGGCGGTGTCGATGACGACGATCTCGGTGCCGTCCGCGATGGCCTTCTCGACCGTCTGGTACGCCACCGACGCCGGGTCCTGCCCGGGCTGCGAGGGACGGACCACGTCGACGCCCGCCCGCTCGGCCCAGGTGGCGACCTGCTCGACGGCGGCGGCGCGGAAGGTGTCCGCCGCGCCGACCAGCACGGTGCGGTCGTACGTCTTGAGGAACTTGGCGAACTTGCCGATGGTGGTGGTCTTGCCGACGCCGTTCACCCCGACGACGAGCACGACGGCGGGCCGGGCGCTGAGCTTCAGGGTGGTGTCGAGCTTCGAGAGCCGTTCCTCGAGCACCTCGCGCAGCATCCGCTGCAGGTCGGCGGGGTCGGTCGTGCCGTACCGGTCGACGCGTGCGTGGAGGTCCTCGATGATCTCCTCGGAGATGTCCGGGCCGAAGTCCGCACCGATCAGCGCAGTCTCGAGGTCGTCCCAGGTGGTCTCGTCGATGGTCTTCCGCTGGAAGAGACCGCGCAGCCGGGAGGACAGTGACCAGGAACTCGCCATGCTCCCAGCTTAGGGCGCGGCGCCCCCGGCCGGTCCCCGGTATGCTCGGTGACACGAAGGGGAGTATTCCCTCTCGGTGACCCCGTCAGTACGGCCCGGAACGACCCGGGCCCGGGGCGCCGGTCGTGAGCGGCCCGGATCTCGGACCGATCGCGACGGAAGAGACCTTCAGGCCTCGGCGTACCCATCACCTGGGTGTGCCTCCCGACCTGAAGGAACTCCGTTGGACGTCCCCACCTCAGTCTGGCTCATCACCATCGCCGGCATCCTCGCGTTGCTGGTGTTCGACTTCTTCTCGCACGTGCGCACCCCGCACGTGCCGCACATCCGCGAATCGGCGATCTGGTCCGCGGTCTACATCGCCCTCGCGATCGTCTTCGGCATCGGCGTCTGGGTGTTCGGCGGACACCAGGCCGGCGGTGAGTACTTCGCCGGGTGGTTGACCGAGAAGGCACTGTCCGTCGACAACCTGTTCGTCTTCCTCATCATCATGAGCTCCTTCGCGGTGCCGAAGGAGTTCCAGCAGAAGGTGCTGCTCGTCGGCGTCGCGATCGCCCTCGCCGCCCGCGGTGTGTTCATCGCCCTCGGCGTGACGATCATCGACAACTTCTCGTGGGTGTTCTACCTGTTCGGCGCGCTGCTGTTCTGGCTCGCGTGGTCCCAGGCCCGGAGCGGCAACGACCACAGCGCCGACGAGGGCGACTCGCGGCTCATCCGGATCCTCAAGCGCGTCATCCCGACCTCGGACCACTACGACGGCGACCGACTCACCACGCGCGTCGACGGCAAGCGGCTCTTCACCCCGATGCTGCTCGTGATGGTCGCGATCGGCCTGACGGACGTGCTCTTCGCGCTCGACTCGATCCCGGCGATCTTCGGCCTGACGCAGGACGCCTTCATCGTGTTCACCGCGAACGCGTTCTCGCTCCTCGGCCTCCGGCAGCTCTACTTCCTGATCGCCGGGCTGCTCGAGCGACTCATCTACCTGGGCCAGGGCCTCGCGGTCATCCTCGGCTTCATCGGCGTGAAGCTCGTGTTCCACGCCATGCACGTCAACGAGCTGCCCTTCATCAACGGCGGCGAGCACATCGAGTGGGCGCCGGAGATCCCGATCTGGTTCTCGCTCGGGTTCATCATGCTGACGATCGCCGTCGCGACGGTCGCCTCGCTCGTGGTGTCGAGCAAGCGGCAGGCGCGGGGGCTGACCCCGACGGGCTCGCAGCCCACGGTGTCCTCCGACGCCTCGTAGCGCCCCCGGGCCGGCGGGCGGCGCGCGCCGGACCGGCAGGCGGTGTGCCCCGGGTCAGGCGACGGCGGGCTCCGGCTCCGCCGTCGCCGGCACGCGGCGCTGCACGCGCTGCCCGACCACCGCGGAGACGCCGTCCTGCCGCATGGACACCCCGTACAGCGCGTCGGCGATCTCCATCGTCCGCTTCTGGTGCGTGATGACGATGAGCTGCGACGCTTCGCGGAGCCGCTCGAACACGGTCAGCAGCCGGCCGAGGTTCGCGTCGTCGAGCGCCGCCTCCACCTCGTCCATGATGTAGAACGGCGACGGCCGCGCGGTGAAGATCGCCACGAGCAGCGCCACCGCCGCCAGGGACCGCTCCCCGCCGGACAGCAGGGTCAGGCGGTCGATCTTCTTGCCGGCGGGCTTCACCTGCACGTCGATGCCCGTCGCGAGCAGGTCCGTCGGGTTCGTCAGCGTGATCGACCCGGAGCCACCCGGGAACAGGATCGGGAAGATGACGTCGAACGCGTCCTTCGTGTCGTTGAACGCCGACTCGAAGATGGTCTGCATCTTCTGGTCGAGCTCCTCGATGATCGTCATCAGGTCCGTGCGGGTCTTCTGCAGGTCATCGAGCTGCTCGGTGAGGAACCCGTGCCGCTGCTCGAGCGCCTGGAACTCCTCGAGCGCGAGCGGGTTCACCTTGCCGAGCTGACCCAGGTCACGCTCGGCGGCCTTGAGGCGTCGTTCCTGCTCGGCGCGGACGTAGGGCACGGTCTCGACGTCGGCGAGGTCGACGTCGGCGGTCGCGTCGAACTCCGGCAGCGCGTCCGGCAGGTCATCGGGGAGCGCGGGGCCGCCCGGCAGCGTCGACTCGGCGTCGACGAGGTCCACCGCGTCACCGTCGTCGAGGTCCGCCAGGTCAGCGGCGTCGCCGTCGTCGTCCGCCGGGTCGGCGAGGCCGCCGTCCGCCGCCGCAGCAGCAGCAGCCGCCCGCTCCGCCTCCCGGTGCTTCCGGGCCAGGACCCGCGGGTCCACGAGCACGTCGACGGGCACCGGCACGTCCGGGCCGTACTCGGACACGAGCACGGCCTCGACGAGCCCGAGTTCGCTCTGCGCCCGGTCGAGCACCCCCGACACGTGCAGCTTCTTCTCGTAGATCTCCATCTCGAGCGAATGCACCCCGTCGGTGATGGACTGCAGCCGGTCCCGCAGCTCGCGCTCCTCGTTCCGGATGGTCTGCAGCTCGGTGTTCCGCTTCGCGCGCTCGGCCTCTTCGGTCGCGAGCTGCACCCGCGCCTCGGCGAGCGAGCGGTCCACCGCGGCGAGCACCTCGGGCAGGTCTGCGAGGACGCTCTCCGCCGTCGCGATCTGCCCACGTCGGATCACCGCGAGCCGTGCCGCCTCTTCCGCCGCGGCACGCTCGGCCTCGAGCTGCCGGGCGAGCTGGGCGGCGCGCCCCCGCTCGGACCGCACGCGTTCCCGGACGGTCTCGATCTGGATGCGCTGTTCGATCTCGGCGGCCCGAGCGGCCTCGAGTGCGTCCAGCAGCGCCGGTCGCTCGGAGGCATCCACGGTCGGTCGGGGCTCGCCGGCGTGTGCGTCCCGTGTCCGCTCCGCCTCGGCCAGCACGGCCTCTGCGGCCTCCACGGCACCGTCGGTCTCGCCGAGCGCGGCGCGCAGCCGCTCCACCTCGGCGCTCGCGTTCTCCGCCTTCGCCCGCACCGAGGCGCTGGTCCGGTCGTACTCCGCAACCGCTGCGGCATGCGCACGGCTCGCCCGGTCGGCGTCGTCCGCGGCGCGTCTCGCCTCGTCCACGGCGCTCCGCGCGGCCTGGAGGCCCGTAGCCGCGTCCTCGGCGTCGGTCGCGATCGCGTCGCGTCGCTCCACGGCGGCGTCCCGCTCCGCCACGAGTTCGATGCGTGACGTGGTCCGCTCACCGCCACCGGTCACCCGGACCGCGCGGACGAGGTCACCGGAGCGTGTCACGACCGTGGCGTGCGGGGCGGCGGCGAGCACGGCCTCCAGGTCGACGTCGTCGGACACCGCGACCAACGTGTCGGCGAGGATCGCGGCGAGTGCCGGCGGGCCGGTGACCAGGTCGAGTGCGCGGCGGACGCCGGCGGGGACCGGGACGGCCGCGGTGTCTGCCGTTCCGGGCGCTCCGCCGTCGGCGACGACGACGTCGATGCGGCCGATGTCCTCGTGGCGGGCGTGCGCGACGGCGTCGAGCGCGACGGTGCGGTCCTCGGCGAGGACCGCGTCGGCGAGCCCGTCGAGGGCCGCCGCGATCGCCCCCTCGAACCCGGGCGTGACGGTGAGGCGGTCGGCCAGCCGGCCGACGATGCCGGCGCGGCCGGCGTCGATGAGTGCCTGCGAGCCGTCGCGGACGTCGATCGACATGCCGAGCGCGGCGACGCGGGCGTCGAGGGCGTCCCGCTCGCGTTCGAGGGCGTGCAGCCGGTCACGGAGGTCGTCGCGGGCGGTCTGCGCGCGTTCGAGCCGCTCGCGGGCGGTCTCGAGCGCGGCCTGCAGCGCCTCCGGGTCGGTGTCGGCGGACGGGTCGGTGCCGACCTCGGCGAGGGCCGCCTCTGCGGTGCGGGCGCGCTCGGTGGCCTCGGCCAGCGCACGCTCGCGGCGTTCACGGTCGGCGACGGCCGAGCCCCGCTTCGACCGCGCGACGTCCACGGTGCTGGCGAGGCGCTGGGCGTCGAGGTCGTGCTGGGAGACGAGCGCAGCCTGCGCGGCGATCCGCTCGTCGAGGGCGTCGAGCGTGGCGCGGGCGTTCCGGACCGCCTCGGCCGCCGCGACCTGTCCGCTCGCCATCTCGGTCGCCCGCGCGCCGAGCCGGTCGGCCTCGGCACGGACACCGGCCACCCGCTCCGGCGTGATCGTGGGGCCCTGTTGTGGGGCGTCGGCCTGCTGGGCGAGGAACATCAAGCGCTGGTTCGCGAGGCTCGACAGCCCCCGGAGCCGCTCCTGGACGCTCTCCAGCCGGTGCACCACGGTGCGGGCGCGGTCGACGTCGTCGCCGACCATGCTCTGCTCGACGTGCTGCTGGCGTGCGCGGGTCTGGTCGAGGCGCTCGGTGAGCACGATCCGCTCGGACTTCCGGCCCGCCTCGACCTCCTGGTGCTCGTGGAGCTCGCGGCGCAGGCGGACGACGTCGTCCGCGAGGATCCGGGCCTTGGCGTCACGGGCGACCGCGGCGACGGACTGCGCCTTGCGGGCGACCTCGGCCTGGCGACCCAGCGGCTTCAGCTGGCGGCGGATCTCCCCCGCCAGGTCGGACAACCGCGTCAGGTTCGTCTGCATCGCGTCGAGCTTGCGGAGGGTCTTCTCCTTGCGACGACGGTGCTTCAGGATGCCGGCGGCCTCTTCGATGAAGCCGCGGCGGTCCTCGGGGGTGGCGTGCAGGACCTTGTCGAGCTGGCCCTGGCCCACGATGACGTGCATCTCACGGCCGAGGCCCGTGTCGCTCAGCAGCTCCTGCACGTCCAGCAGGCGGCAGTTCTCGCCGTTGATCGCGTACTCGCTGCCCCCGTTCCGGAACAGCGTGCGGGAGATCGTCACCTCGCTGTAGTCGATCGGCAGCAGCCCGTCGGCGTTGTCGATCGTCAGGAGCACCTGCGCGCGACCGAGCGGCCCGCGGGTCGAGGTGCCCGCGAAGATGACGTCCTCCATCTTGCCGCCGCGGAGGGTCTTCGCCCCCTGCTCCCCCATCACCCAGGCGAGGGCGTCGACGACGTTGGACTTGCCCGACCCGTTCGGACCGACGATGCACGTGACGCCCGGCTCGAACGCGAACGTCGTCGGCTGCGCGAAGGACTTGAACCCCTTGATGGTCAGGCTCTTCAAGTACATGCGGTCTCCGGGTGGGTCGTTGGCTCGCTCCCGGGCAGGCTAACGCGTCCGGAGGCGTGGGCGCGGTTGGCACACGGGGCAGATGTGGCTCGACCGGTTCATGAACTCCTCCCGGACGATCGTCGTGCCGCACCGGGGACACGGCTTGCCCTGCTGCCCGTAGACGTTGAGCCGCTGCGAGAAGTACCCGGACTGCCCGTTCACGTTGACGTACTGCGCGTCGAAGCTCGTGCCCCCGTCCTCGAGCGCACGCGCGAGCACGCTCCGGACCTCGTCGAGGAGCAGCTGCAGGCTCGCCCGCGGGAGCCGGTCGGCCGGGCGGTCGTAGTGCAGCTTCGCGGCCCACAGCGACTCGTCCGCGTAGATGTTGCCGATGCCGCTCACGACGCCCTGGTCGAGGATCACCCGCTTGATGCCGCTCGAGCGCTTCCGGGCCATCTGGATGAACCGGGCGTCGTCGAACGCCGGGTCGAGCGGGTCGCGGGCGATGTGCGAGACCTGCCCGGGGACGTTCCGGCGCCACGGGGCATCCGGCTCGGCCACGTCGACGACGCCGGCGAACCCGGCGGGAGCGCCGTCGATCGTCGGGACCATCGCGTCGAGCGCCATCGAGCCGAAGGTGCGCTGGTCCACGAACTCGAGTTCGACCGGCTGCTCGGGGCTGCCGTCGCGGTCCGTGCCGGCCGGCTGCACCTCGAGCAGGATGCGTCGGTGCTTCGCCGCGGGGCGGTCACGGCCGAGGAGGATCTGCCCGCTCATGCCGAGGTGCGCGACGAGGGCTTCGGGACGTCCGTCGTCACCGGGCTCGGCGAGGGGCATCCAGAGGAACTTGCCGCGACGGACGGCGGCGGCGATCGTCCGGCCGGTCAGGCGGTGCGCGAAGTCCTCGGCTGGGCCGTCGTGCCGGGTCAGGGCCCGGTCGTCCAGGACGTGGACCGCGAGGACCCGGGCGCCGCTGACGGCGGGTTCGAGGCCGGCGCGGACGACCTCGACCTCGGGGAGTTCGGGCACGCCCTACGCTGCCGGCGTCTCGCTGGTGCGGCCGGAGAGTCGCGTCCAGGCGTCGAGCGCGGCGGACATCTCGGCCGTCTTCTTGCTGGAACCGGAACCGGAGGCGATGTCCTCGCCCTGAAGCACCACGGTCGCGTGGAAGGTCTTGTCGTGGTCAGGGCCCTCTTCGGTGACCCGGTAGGCCGGGTTGCCGAGGGACTGCGCCGACGCGAGTTCCTGCAGGCTCGTCTTCGGGTCCATCGCGGCACCGAAACGATCCGGGTCGATGAGCAGCGGTTCGACGAGCCGGAGCACGAGCGCAGTGGCCTCATCGGGCCCGGCGGAGAGGTACGTGGCACCGATGATGGCTTCGACGGTGTCGGCGAGGATCGACGACTTGTCACGGCCGCCGGTCTGTTCCTCGCCCTTGCCGAGCCGGAGGAAGGCGCCGAGACCGTTGATCCGGGCGATCTCCGCGAGGGCGACCGTCGAGACGAGGCTCGCCCGGCGCTTCGCCAGGTCGCCTTCGTCGAGGTCCGGGAAGTCGCGGTAGAGCTTCACCGTCACGGCCTGGCCGAGGATCGAGTCCCCGAGGAACTCGAGGCGTTCGTTGTGCTTGATCCCGCCGTGCTCGTACGCGAACGAGCGGTGGGTCAGTGCGAGTTGGAGCAGCTCGGGGTCCACCGGGACCCCGAGGAGGTCACGCAGACGAGCAACGTCCGACCCCGCGGGGTTGGACCCCGCGGAGCCGGACGTCGTGCTCATGTGGTTCGTCCGATCAGACGTCGGCGACCTTGCGGCCCTTGTACTCCATGTACAGGGGCGTGCCGGCCGAGTCCTCGACGACCTTCGCGCGGTGCGGGAGGCTGTAGGTGACCTGGCCGTTCTCGATCGTCTTCACGAGCTGGACCGGCGCGGCCTTCCACTGCGAACGACGGGCGTGCGTGTTGGCACGGGACTGCTTGCGCTTGGGAACGGCCATGGTGGTTCTCTTTCGGTTGGTCGGTTGGTCAGTCGGTGGGAGTGCGGTCGCTGTCGTCGAACATCAGTCCGCCGAGTGCTGCCCAGCGGGGATCCGTGGGCTCGGAAGCCGCGCGGTCACCCAGGTCTGCCAGGCGTTCGCCCGTCTCCGGGTCGAGTCCGGGGCAGTCCGGCCGGCAGACCGGCTGGAACGGCAGTGACAGCACCACCGCGTCTCGAACGACCGGTTCACAATCCACGTGGTCATCGTGAACATGGAAGTCGAAATCCTCCGAGGGATCATACGCGAACAGCTCGGCGAAATCGACTTCGACCGGTTCGGAGATGTCGATGAGGCAGCGCGAGCACTGCCCCGTCGCCTCAGCGGAGGCGTGTCCGGAGACGAGCACGCCCTCGTGGAGGCCCTCGAGCCGCAACTCGATGTGCATGTCAGCGCCCTCACGGACGGCCACCACGCCGGCACCGAGGGTCTCGGGGACGGCGATGTCGAGCGTGTGCTCGCGCATCTCGCCCGGGCGGTGCGCGAGGTCACGCACGCGCAGGGCGTAGGGGCTGTTCACGGGGGAAGACACGATCGACCATCCTAGCGCGGGTTCGCCGTCAGGTCGAGGAGCGGCGTGCCGTGTCGCGTTCAGCGGCTCCGCGTGCGGAGCGCCGCGTCCACGACAGCGGGGACGTACGGGCTCACGTCGCCGCCGAGCGTCGAGACCTGCCGGATGAGCGAGCTGGACACGTGCGCACGGGAGGCCTCCGGCAGCAGGAACACCGTCTCGACGTCGGCGAGGTGGCGGTTCATGATCGCCATCGGGGTCTCGTACGCCACGTCCTCACCGGAGCGGACGCCCTTCACCAGGACCGTCGCACCGACCTGCCGGCAGTAGTCGACGAGGAGACCGGCGGTCCACTCCCCGACCCGGATGTTCGCCGGGGCACCGACCTCGGCGAGGGAGTCCTCGATCAGCCGGACCCGGTCGACCGCGTCGAACATCGCGGACGGCTTCTCCGGGTTGTGCACGACGAGGACGTGCACCTCGTCGAAGAGCCGGGCCGCGCGGCCGATCACGTCGAGGTGACCGAGGGTCACGGGGTCGAAGGAGCCGGGGACGACCGCGATCTGCGCCATGCCCCCGACGATACCGGGGCGGCGGGGACGCGTGCCCCGCCTGGTCAGTTCTTGCCGAGGTCAGTGCTTGCCGAGGCCAGTGCTTGCCGAGGTCAGTTCTTGCCGAGGAATGCGGCGTCGGACTCGTCGAGCCGCCGGGCCAGCGCAGCACGGAGCTCCGCCTGCCCGTCGAGCGTCGGGTCGGCCTCGAGCAGCCGCTCGGCTTCCCCGCGGGCGTCGACGATGAGGTCCGCGTCCCGCACGACCCGGAGCAGGTTGAGCGAGGACCGCCCACCCGACTGCCGCTCGCCGAGCACGTCGCCTTCACGCCGGAGCTCGAGGTCCACCCGCGCCAGCTCGAAGCCGTCGTCCGAGGCGGCCACGGCGTCCACACGCTCCCGCGAGACCGTTTCCGCTTCTGCCGTGGTCACGAGGAGGCACACGCCGGCGTACTGCCCACGGCCGATGCGGCCGCGGAGCTGGTGCAGCTGCGAGACCCCGAACCGGTCGGCGTCGAGGATCGCCATCATCGAGGCGTTCGGGACGTCGACCCCGACCTCGATCACGGTGGTCGCGACGAGGACGTCCACGTCGCCCGCGGCGAACGCGGTCATCACGCGGTCCTTCTCGTCGCCGGACATCCGGCCGTGCAGGACCTCGATCCGGCGTCCCTGCAGCACGGGCATCGTGCGCATCCGCTCCGCGGTCGCCAGCACCGTCGACGGAGCACGCTTCGGGGTGTCCTCCTCACCGTCGACGGCGGGCTCGCCGTCGTCCTCGGTGTGGGCGTCGTCGATCGCGGGGCAGACCACGAAGGCCTGCCGCCCGGCGCTCAGTTCCTCGGCCATCCGGGTCCAGATACGGGACTCCCATCCCGGGTGCTCCGAGAGCCCGACCGCGAAGGTCTCCACGCCCGCGCGACCGGAAGGCATGCCCGCGATCGTGGAGACGTCGAGGTCGCCGAACACGGTCATCGCCACGGTGCGCGGGATCGGCGTCGCGGTGAGCACCAGCACGTGCGGCGGCGCCTGGCCCTTGGTGCGCAGGGCTTCGCGCTGCTCGACGCCGAAGCGGTGCTGCTCGTCCACCACCACGAGCCCGAGCTCGGCGAAGTCCACCCGGTCGCCGAGGAGCGCGTGCGTGCCGACGACGAGCCGCGAGCCGCCGGACGCCGCCGCGAGGAGCGCCCGCCGGCGTTCGTCGGTGGACTGCGAGCCGGTGAGGATCACGGGGCGGAGTTCGGCGGCCAGGTCGGGGCCGAGGAACTTCACGATCGAGCGGAGGTGCTGCGCCGCCAGGACCTCGGTCGGGGCGATGAGCGCCGACTGCCCGCCGGACTCGGCGACGGTCAGCATCGCGCGGATCGCCACGAGGGTCTTGCCGGAGCCGACTTCACCCTGGACCAGACGGTGCATCGGCCACGAGCCGGCGAGGTCCTCGGCGATCTCCGCGCCGACCGAGCGCTGGTCGTCGGTGAGCGTGAACGGCAGCGTGGCGTCGAAGCGTTCCAGGATGCCGCCCGGCGTGGCCGTACGCGGGGTCGAGGCGGTCGCACGCGCGGCGATCCGGCGCTTGACGAGGGCGGTCTGCAAGACGAAGGCCTCCCGGTAGCGGAGGGCGTCCTGCGCGCGCTTGAAGTCGGCCACCTTCTCCGGGCGGTGGAGCAGCTCGAGGGCGCGCCGGAACGGCACCAGGTCGAGCCGGGTGCGGACCGAGGACGGGATCGGGTCGGCGATGTCCGGCAAGGTGTCGAGCACCACCGCCATGGCCTTGGCGATCTGCCACGACGACAGCGACGCCGTCGCCGGGTAGATCGGGATCGGCTGCCGGGAGAACCGGATCGCCTCGTCGGACTCCGGGTCGGCGGTGGCCCGGGGGTCGTCGGCGTCGAAGAGCTCGTAGTCGGGGTGCGCCAGCTGCCGGGCGCCACGGTAGTCGCCGACCTTGCCGGCGAAGATGCCCCGCGCGCCGACGACGAGGTCCTTCGTCCGCCAGCCCTGGTTGAAGAACGTGAGGGTCAGGAGCCCCTTGCCGTCGCCGATCTTGGCTTCGAGGATGGAGCCGCGGCGTGCCCGCATCGTGCGTTCCCGGACGTCCACCACCTCGGCAACGATGGTCACCGATTCCCCGATGGCGAGCGAGTCGAGTGCGGTCAGCGCGCCGCGTTCGGCGTACCGGCGGGGTGCGTGCTCGAGGAACTCCCCCACGGTGCGGTAGCCGAACGCCTTCTCGACGGCCTTCGCGGTGCGCCCGCCCAGGACGTTCGCGAGGCGGGTGTCGAGCGGTGCCGGCCCCCAGTCGGTCCCCGCGGGCACGTCCGACGGGCCGTCGGGCGTCGTGTCGGCCGGTGCGGCGGCTCTGGAGGTGACCACACGGCAACGGTACCCGGGACGGCCGACCCGCACCGGGCCTCCCGGCGGGCCTGTGGACGACCAGGCGGGCCTGTGGACGACCGGATGGGCCCGTGGAGAGCGCCTGGTGGGCACCCGCTGGCCGCTACGGTTGCAGCATGACCCGCATCATCGCCGGCGCCGCCGGTTCCCTGACGCTCCGGGTGCCGAAGTCGGGCACCCGTCCGACGAGCGACCGGGTGCGGGAAGCCCTGTTCTCCTCGCTCGAAGCGCGGGGGCTCGTGGACGACACCGCGGTGGCGGACCTCTACGCGGGGACGGGTGCGCTCGGGCTCGAGGCAGCGTCGCGCGGTGCGGTGGAGGTCGTGCTGGTCGACCGGGCCTCCGCGGCGGCGACGTCCTGCCGGGAGAACGCGCGGGCCGTGCAGAAGCGGGTCCCCGGTGTGCGGATCGACGTGCACGCGCAGCCGGTGCTCGGGTTCCTGCGGGGCACCGTGCGGACCTTCGACCTGGTGTTCATCGACCCGCCGTACGACGTCGCCGAGTCCGAGATCGCGGACGTCCTCGAAGCGCTGGTGCCCCGGCTCACCGCGGAGGCCGTGGTCGTCGTGGAGCGGAGCAAGCGCTCCCCGGAGCCGACCTGGCCCGCGGGACTCGAGCCCTTCAGCAAGCGGAGCTACGGCGAGACCATCGCCTGGGAGGCCGTGGTCGCCGCGCCCTGAGCGTCCCTCCGTGCGCCTTCCGGGTGCCGCGGGACCGACGCGGAGCGACACCCTCGTTGTCGTACGACAGCGCCCCTGTCGTTCCGACGCGTCCGCAACAGTTGCACGCGCGCGGCAACGACATCCTCGTTGTCGTACGACAGCGACGCTGTCGTTCCACAGGAGGCCGCCCGGCGCCGCCCGCCCGGCGCCGCCCGCCCGCCCAGCGCCCGCCCAGCGCCCGCCCGCCCGACCGCCCGGCCCGCGCGCGGCTCAGCCCGCGACGCCGTCCCAGTCGGCGTACGGGTCCCACCCCGTGGTCGGCACGGGCACGCCGCCGCGGACGAGGTCCGCCGCGCCCCGGGGCACCACCACGCCGATCGTCCGGAACCCACCCGGCAGCGCCACGTCCGGCGGGAACGTCGCGAGCAGCCCGTGGTCCTCGCCGCCGTGCAGGGAGACATCGTCGAGGTGGACGGACAACGACAGCGTCACCCCGCTCGCCCGCGCCAGCCGGCCCGCGTCGATCGCCAGCCCGTCCGACAGGTCGAGCATCGCCGTCGCCCCACCCGCAGCTGCAGCCGGCCCGTCCGCGATCGGCGGCACCGGCCGGCGCTGCCGTCCCACGTCCGGGTCCTCGTCGGCTCCGCTCGCCCGGGTCGCCGCAGCCGAGGGCGCCCCCGACGCATCGACGCCGTCGCGGAACAGCCGCGACAGCCCCCGCGCCGCACGCCCGAGCTCTCCCGACACCGCCACGACGTCCCCGGCGCGGGCACCGGACCGCAGCACCGGAGCCCGTCCCCCGAGGTCGCCGAACGCCGTCACCGCGAGGGTGAACGCCGACGAGGTCGACAGGTCCCCGCCGACCACGCCGCACCCGGGCACCAACGCATCGACCGCGAGCCGGAACCCGTCCGCGATACCCTCGAGCACCGCGACGGGCGTGTCCTGCGGCGCCGCGATCGCGACCACGAGTCCAGACGGCACCGCGCCCATCGCCGCGACGTCCGACAGGTTCGTCGCCGCGGCCTTCCACCCGACGTCCTCGGGCGAGGACCACGCCCACCGGAAGTCCGGGCCGTGCACCATCATGTCCGTCGTCACCACGAATCGGCCGTCGGGCGCTGCGACCACGGCGCAGTCGTCGCCGGGTCCGACGATCGGCGACCCGGCCGGCAACCGGGAGGTCACCCGGTCGAGCACGACCAGCTCCCCCAACTCCCCCACCGTCGGCCCGGTCCAGTCCACCGGCGCAGCCCGTTCGTCCCTCGCGTCCACACGAGAACGGTAGCCTGGAGCCGATGGACACCGTGCGCCGCCCCACCCGGATCCTCGCCGCGCTCGGCGTCGTCGTCGCCCTGGCTGCCGGCCTGACGGGCTGCACGAACGCCGTCGCGATGACCGCTGCCCCGTCCGCGGACGCCGCCGCGTGCGCCGCCGCCCAGGTCCGCCTGCCCGACACGGTGGACACGAAGTACGCGCTCCGCAACACGAACGCACAGTCGACCGCCGCGTGGGGCGACCCGTCCGCGGCGCTCTACCACTGCGGTGTCGCGGTCCCGACGGTGTCCGACCTGCCGTGCTTCTCGCAGGGGTCGGTCGACTGGATCCGGGACGACCAGGACAAGCGCATCGTGTACACGACCTTCGGCCGCGACCCGGCCGTCCAGGTCGTCATCGACACCTCGAAGACGACGAGTCAGGTCCTGCAGGACATCGGCACCGCCGTCGAGACCCTGCCGAAGGACGGGCACAAGTGCCTCGATCCCTCGGACGTGCAGGGCTGACTCGACCCGACACTCGTCGCGACGTGCAGGGCTGACGCGCCCCGACACTCGTCGCGACGTGCAGGGCTGACGCGCCCCGACGCTCGTCGCGACGTGCAGGGCTGACGCGACCCGGTACCGGCCGGGAGGCACGGGTCGGGCCCGCACCGAGCCTCCCGTCCGGTACGGAACCGGCCACAGGCCGTGGTGCGGTCAGCGGACCGCCGCGCGCCCCAGCTCGATGAGCTCGGTGACCAGCTCCGGGTAGGTGACCCCGGTCGCCGCCCAGCAGCGCGGGTACATCGAGAACGGGGTGAAGCCGGGCATCGTGTTGACCTCGTTCACGACGAAGCCGTCGTCGGTGAGGAAGCAGTCGACGCGGGCCAGCCCGGAGCCGCCGATGGCCTCGAACGCCCGGGCGCCGATGGACCGGATCTCGTCCGTCTCGGCCTCAGTGAGGGGCGCCGGGCAGAGCAGCTGCTCGTCACCGCCGAGGTACTTCGCGGCGAAGTCGTAGAAGCCGTCCTCGGCGACGACGATCTCGCCGGGGAGGCTCGTGCGCGGCACACCGTCGCGGCCCTCGAGCACGGCGACCTCGACCTCCCGGCCGACGATCCGGGGCTCGACGATGACCTTGCTGTCGTGCTCGAAGCCGAGCCGCATGGCGGCTGCGAGGTCCTCGGGCGAGTCGACACGGGACACGCCCATGCTCGACCCGGCACGCGCCGGCTTCACGAACAGCGGCCAGCCGTGCGCGGCGATGCGCTCGGCGACGTCGAGCTCGTCCGCTTCCCACTCGCGGCGGAGCACCGTCGTCCACGGTGCGACCCGGAGCCCGGCGTGCTCCAGGACGGCCTTCGCGACGTGCTTGTCCATCGCGAGCGCGCTCGCGAGGACACCGTCCCCGGCGTACGGCAGGCCGGCGGTCTCGAGGAGGCCCTGGATGGTGCCGTCCTCGCCGAAGGGGCCGTGCAGGATCGGGAACACCAGGTCGACCGGGATCGTGGTGACGCTGCCGTCCGCGTGCTCGACGGTCAGTGCGCGCGGTTCCGCGGCGCTCGGGAACCGGACCCGCGTCCCGTTGTCGGGCACGGTCGGCAGCTGCTGCCCGACGAGCGCCCACTGTTCCGGGTCGTCGGGCTGGAGCGTGAACGCGCCGTCCTTCGTGATGCCGACCGGCACGATGTCGTACGCGGCGCGGTCGACCGCGTCCATGATGCCGCCGGCGGTCACGCAGCTGATCTCGTGCTCGCTGGACCGGCCGCCGAACAGGACGACGACGGTGGTGGTGCTGGTCATGGGCGCTCCCGGGTGCAGAGTGGCCGGACCGGTCACTCGCCCTGGGGCTCGTCGGTCTCGGTGAGGTGCGGCGCGATGTTGCGCGGATCGAGCCTACCGGCGAGCACCTCGGCGACCTGCCCCACGATGGGCATGTCGACGCCGTTCGCCGCGGCGAGCTCGAGGATCGGCGCGACGGACGCCAGGCCCTCGGCGGTCTGGTTCATCTGCCGGACGACCTCGTCGAAGCGGTACCCCTGGCCGAGCAGGCGCCCGGCGGTGTTGTTCCGCGACAGCGGCGACTGGCACGTGGCGATGAGGTCGCCGAGGCCGGCGAGCCCGGAGAGGGTCGAGGGCTGCGCGCCGAGCGACACCGCGAAGTCGGTCATCTCGGCGAGGCCGCGCGTGATGATCGACGCCTTCGTGTTCTCGCCGTAGCCGACACCGTCGACGATGCCGATCGCGACGGCGATGAGGTTCTTCAGCACCCCGCCGAACTCGGTGCCGATCACGTCGGTGTTGATGAACGACCGGAAGTACGGGTTCGTCGCGACCGCGGCGACGGCGCTGGCGGTGTCGGCGCTCGACGAGGACACGACGGCCGCGGTGGGCTGGCGTCGGGCGATCTCGAGCGCCAGGTTCGGGCCGCTCGCGACGGCGATGCGGTCCTGGTCGATGCCGAGGCCCTCGAGCAGGACCTCGCTCATCCGGAGGCCGGTGCCCTTCTCGACGCCCTTCATCAGGCTGACGACGGGGACGCCGGCCGGCAGCAGTTCCCGGATCGCGGCGAGGTTCGAGCGCAGCGTCTGCGACGGCACCGAGACGTAGACCTGCTCCGCGCCGTCGAGCACGGACGCCAGCGACGTCGACGCGGTCAGCGTGCGGGGCAGGTTGATGCCGGGCAGGTACTCGGAGTTCCGCTTCGTCTCGGTGATCTCGCGCGCGACCTCGGGACGACGTGCCCACAGGACGGTGGACGCACCGCCCTCGGCGAGGACCTTCGCGAACGTGGTCCCCCAGCTCCCGGCGCCGATCACGGCGACGCGGGGCTTGTCGGTGGACTGCATCACGACACGGATGGCGGCGGTGTCCACGGCGCCACGAGCGGCGGCGGCGGGATCCGGGTGGTCGTCGTGCGGGCGGAGGCCGGGTGCGGCGGCCCGGTCGGGTCCGCTGGCGGCGCTTGCGTCACTCAAACTTGCCGGTTTCCTTCTGGTTGTTCGCGGACGGGTCCCAGCGCTTCGCCGGTGCCTGCTCCCCGCGGAGCTGCTCGACGAGCTCGGTGATCCGGTCCATCACGATGGCGGTCGCCTCGATGAGCATCTGCTGGTCGATCGGTCGGCCGCGGTACGCCGACAGGTCGACGGGGTCGCCGAAGACGATGTCCACGCGGGACGGCGGGAACAGCCGGAGCTTGTTCGAGTACCGCGCCATGATCTTCTGCGTGCCCCAGTGCGCCATCGGGATGAGCGGGACGTCGTTCTCGAGCGCGATCCGCACCGCACCGGTCTTGCCGCGCATCGGCCACAGGTCCGGGTCACGGGTGAGCGTGCCCTCCGGGTAGACGATCACGGCGCCGCCCGACTCGACGAGGGACTTGCCCCCGCGGAGCGGGTCGTTCAGCCGGGTCCGGCCGCTCCGCTCGACGGGGATCTGCCCCATGCCGCTCATCAGCTTGCCGAGCACCGGGACGCGGAACAGCGACGCCTTCGCCAGGAAGCGGGGCTGCCGGCGGCTGATGTACACCGCGGTGCCCACGACCAGGGGGTCGATGTTCGTGTAGTGGTTCGGCGCGAGCACGAACGCACCGTCCTCGGGGAGGCGGTTCGGGCCGTGCCAGTGGTAACGCGCGGTGAACCGGAACGTCGGGATCACGAAGATCGCGGTGATCCGGAACGCCAGGTTCAGGTCGCCGCGCTTCCACCGGCGGCCGGGATTCGGCAGGCCGGTCGTGACCCGGTCGAGGTCACGGCCGGACGCCGGCGCGCCGGCAGCGGTCGCGTCAGCGTTCGGCGCGCCGGTGCCGGTCGCGTCGGCGTCCGGCGCGCCGGGGCCGTCGTTCGCTGCCACGTCAGCCCGCGAAGTCGAAGTCCGCGCCGAGCTTCCGCAGCTTCGGGATGAAGTGCTCGTACCCGCGGGAGATGATGCCGACGTTCGTGATGTGCGACTCGCCCTCCGCGGTCAGCGCCGCGATCAGGTGGCTGAAGCCACCACGGAGGTCGGGCACGCGGACGTTCGCCCCGTGCAGCTTGGTCGGGCCGGTGATGACCGCGGCCTGCTCGAACGGGCGGCGGGCGACACGGCGGTCGTGCCCGGGCAGCCCCTCCTTGTGCACGACGATGTCCGCACCCATCTCGTTGAGCGCGTCGGTGAAGCCGAAGCGGTTCTCGTAGACGGTCTCGTGCACGACGCTCCGACCCTCGGCCTGCGTCAGCGCCACGACGAGCGGCTGCTGCCAGTCGGTCATGAAGCCGGGGTGCACGTCGGTCTCGATGACGACGGGCTTCAGGACGTCGAGCTCGCGGTAGAACCGGATGCCGTCTTCCTGGATGTCGAAGCCGCCGCCGACCTTGCGGAAGACGTTGAGGAACGTCATGAGCTCCTGCTGCTTCGCGCCCTCGACGAAGATGTCGCCGTTGGTCGCGAGTGCGGCGGACGCCCAGCTCGCTGCCTCGTTGCGGTCGTTGATCGCACGGTGCGTGTAGCCGCGGAGGGACTTGACGCCCTCGATGAAGATCGTGCGGCTCGGCTCGACCGTGATGATCGCGCCCATCTTCTGCAGGATCGCGATGAGGTCCATGATCTCGGGCTCGATCGCGGCGTTCCGGAGTTCGGTCACGCCGTCGGCGAGGGTCGACGAGAGCAGGACCTGCTCCGTCGCACCGACGCTCGGGTACGGGAGCTCGATGTTCGCGCCCTTGAGGCCGTTCGGCGCCGTGATGTGGATGCCGGAGATCTGCTTGTCGACGACGGCACCCATGGCGCGGAGCGCGTCGAGGTGGAAGTCGATCGGGCGGTCGCCGATGCGGCAGCCACCGAGGTCGGGGATGAATGCTTCACCGAGCTTGTGCAGCAGCGGGCCGCAGAACAGGATCGGGATACGGCTCGACCCGGCGTGGGCGTCGATCTCGGCGAAGTGCGCCGACTCGACGTTCGACGGGTCGAGGATGAGCTCGCCTCGTGCAGGATCGGTGATGCGCACGCCGTGCACCTCGAGCAGCGCGCGGACGACCTTGACGTCGGAGATGTCCGGGACGTCCTTGAGGATCGACGGGGTGTCGCCGAGCAGCGAGGCGACCATGGCCTTCGTCGCGAGGTTCTTCGCGCCGCGCACCTCGATGCGTCCGACCAGCGGCTTCCCGCCGCGGATGACGATCTCGTCCGACTTGAGTCCCACGCGCGCCCCTGCAGCTGCTGCGTCCTGTACGAGAGAGTTCACTACTTCACCGGCAATGTTTTCGGCCGCCAGGTTCCCCGGCGGGATTCGAACTCCGTGATCGAGGTCTCGTCACGGAGGGTGAGCCCGATGTCGTCGAGCCCTTCCATCAACCGCCAACGAGTGTAAGCGTCGATCTCGAAAGCCACGTCCACATCGCCCAGCGACACGCGCTGGGTCGCCAGGTCCACCGTCGCCTCGATGCCCGGGTTCGCCTCGATCGCGGCCCAGAGCCGCTCGACTTCCGGTTCGGTCACGATTGCGGTGACCAGGCCCTGCTTGCCCGCGTTGCCCTTGAAGATGTCCGCGAAGCGGGGCGAGACCACGACCTTGAAGCCGAAGTCACGGAGTGCCCACACCGCGTGCTCGCGCGAGGAACCGGTGCCGAAGTCCGGGCCGGCGACGAGCACCTGGGCGCCCTGGTACTCGGGCTGGTTGAGCACGAACGCCGGGTCCTGGCGCCAGCCGGAGAACAGTGCGTCCTCGAAGCCGGTCTTCGTGACGCGCTTCAGGTAGACCGCCGGGATGATCTGGTCGGTGTCGACGTTCGACCGCTTCAGCGGTGCGGCGATCCCGGTGACGGTGCCGATCTTGTCCATCAGCGGACCCCTTCGGTGTTCTCCGACGCGATCGCGTCGACGTTGGTGCGTGCATCGTCCTCGGCCAGGTCCCACGGGCTCGAGAGCGTGCCACGGACGGCGGTGGCGGCGGCGACGAGCGGCGACACGAGGTGCGTCCGGCCGCCCTTGCCCTGGCGTCCCTCGAAGTTGCGGTTCGAGGTGGACGCGCAGCGCTCCCCCGGCGCGAGCTGGTCGGGGTTCATGCCGAGGCACATCGAGCAGCCGGCGAACCGCCACTCCGCCCCGAAGTCGATGAAGACCTTGTCGAGCCCCTCGGCCTCGGCCTCGAGCCGCACCCGGGCGGACCCCGGCACGACCATCACGCGGACGCCCTCGGCCTTGGTCCGGCCCTCGATCACGGACGCGAAGGCCCGGAGGTCCTCGATGCGCGAGTTCGTGCACGAGCCCATGAACACCGCGTCGACGGCGATGTCCTTCATCGGCGTGCCGGCCTCGATGTCCATGTACTCCAGCGCGCGCTGTGCGGCGGCCTGGTCGTTCGGGTCCGCGTAGTCGGCCGGGTTCGGCACGGACTCGGAGAGCGAGACGCCCTGGCCGGGGTTCGTGCCCCAGGTGACGAACGGCTCGAGCGAGTCGGCGTCGATGAACACCTCGGCGTCGAACACCGCGTCGTCGTCGGTGTTCAGCGTGTCCCAGTACGCGACCGCTTCGTCCCAGTCGGCGCCGGCCGGTGCGTGGTCGCGGCCCTGCACGTAGTCGTAGGTGATCTGGTCAGGGCCGACCATGCCGGCACGGGCGCCGGCCTCGATCGACATGTTGCAGATCGTCATGCGGCCCTCCATCGAGAGCGCCCGGATCGCCGAGCCGCGGTACTCGAGCACGTAGCCCTGCCCGCCGCCGGTGCCGATCTTCGCGATCACGGCGAGGATGATGTCCTTCGCCGTGACCCCCGGGCGGAGTGCGCCCTCGACGGTGATCGCCATCGTCTTGAAGGGCTTCAGCGGCAGGGTCTGCGTGGCGAGGACGTGCTCGACCTCGCTCGTGCCGATGCCGAACGCCATCGCGCCGAACGCGCCGTGCGTCGAGGTGTGCGAGTCGCCGCACACCACCGTGATGCCGGGCATCGTCAGGCCGAGCTGCGGGCCGACGACGTGCACGATCCCCTGCTCCTTGTCGCCGAGCGAGTGCAGGCGGACGCCGAACTCGGCACAGTTGCGACGGAGCGTCTCGATCTGGGTGCGGCTCGTCGGGTCGGCGATCGGCCGGTCGATGGCGAGCGTCGGGGTGTTGTGGTCCTCGGTCGCGATCGTGAGGTCGAGTCGGCGCACCGGGCGACCGGCCTGCCGCAGCCCGTCGAAGGCCTGCGGGCTCGTGACCTCGTGCACGAGGTGCAGGTCGATGTAGAGGAGGTCCGGGTTCCCGTCCTCACCCTTGACGACGACGTGGTCGTCCCACACCTTCTCGGCGAGCGTCCTGCCCATGCTCTCGACCCTTCGGTTCGCGTTCGTCGGACACCGCTGTCGCGGCGCGATCCGGTCACTCTAGCACTGGTATACCAACTGGCCCACCTCCGCCACGGGGCCGGTTCCACCCGGCCGGGAGGCTCGGCGTGCGTTCTGCAACACCTGTCGCGGTGGGAGAATGGCCGGGTCATGACGAACCCCGCGCACTCCACCCGAACGGTCAACCTCGAGGGCGCCGCACGCGCCGCGATCGCTGGAGGCGCTCCGCTCGCCCTGCTCATCGCGCTCGGGATGCCCGGGTACGCGGCCTTCGCGATGTTCGCCGGGTTCACCGCGATCTTCGGCGCGACGGAGCAGTACCGGCAGCGTGCCGTGACGACGGGCGTCGCGGGCGGCCTGCAGATCCTGTGCATGTTCGCAGGGATCGCGGTGTCCCTGGCCGGCTCGCAGCTCTGGTTGCAGGCCGTCGGGCTCGTCGGGGTGCTCGTGGTGGCCGTGTGCACGCTCAGCACCCTGCGGACGATCCCCGCACAGCCGATCTTCCCGACGTTCGCGTTCGTGGTGTCCGCGCTCGTGCCGCTGAAGCCCGCCGACCTGCCGCTCGTCGTGACCATCATCCTCGGGTCCGTCGCATGGGCATGGCTCGTCGCGATGTCCGGCTTCGTCATCCGCCGGTTCTGGCACCCGCGGGCCCCGCACCGCTTCCGTCCGCTCGCGCCGCTGAAGGAGCGCGGGCTCGGCATCCTCCGGACCGGGGCGCTCTGGGAGACCGTCGGGCTCAACGTCGTCGGGGCGCTCGTCGCCGGCGCGATCGCGGAGTCGATCCCCGGCCTCGGGCACCCGTACTGGGCCGTGATCGCGGTCGTGTCGACGCTGCCGGCGCTCCGGCAGCGGCACACCGTCCTCCGGGCGTTCCAGCGCTTCATCGGCACGATCGGCGGCACCGTGATCGCGGTCGGGATCCTGCTGCTCGAACCCGGAGCGTGGTGGATCGTCGTGATCGCCGTCGTCGGGCAGTTCTTCGCGGAGATCTTCGTCGCCCGGAACTACGCCGTGTGCCTGCTGTTCCTGACGCCGCTCGCGCTCGCGGTGTCGTGGCTGAGTCTCCCCGAGGCGCCGGAGCTCCTCGCGCTCGACCGCGTCGCGCAGACCACGCTCGGCGCCCTCGTCAGCGTCGCGCTGCTCGTCGTCGGGCGCGCGATCGAGCGTCGGCGAGGCCGCGCGCTCGGCGCCACGAGCGCCATCCGCACGGTCTGATGCCGGGCCGCTTGTCGGCGGCGCCCGGCAGGATCAGAGCATGGACGACGACTACCGGATCGTCGAGGGCCCGCCGCCGCTCGACGACTACCTCCGCCTCCGCCGCGACTCCGGGCTGACCCCGGTCCGTCCGGACCAGGGAGCCGGGGCGATCAGCGGCAGCTGGTCCGCCTGTCACGTGGTGGCCGCCGACGGCGCACCCGTCGCGATGGGCCGAGTGCTCGGTGACGGCGGCTGGTACTTCCACATCGCGGACATCGCCACCGACCCCGCGCACCAGCGCCGAGGCCTCGGGCGGCGCGTGCTCGAGTGGCTCATCGCCGACATCCGGACACGAGCCCCCGAGGGCGCGTACGTCTCGCTCATCGGGGACCCGCCCGGGCAGCGGCTGTACCGCTCGCTCGGACTCGACGACGTCGCTCCGAGCCTGGGGATGGCAGCCGTCCTGCGGTAGTCGGCCAGCGACGGGTACCTCCGTCGCGGCGTCCGTCAGTCGGGCTGGATGTTCCAGGCGTCGATGACCGGGCGGCCGTGCTCGTACCCGAGGATGCTCACCGAGGCCGTGCCGAGCTTCAGCACGGCGCCGTCCTGCGGCGCGAGCCGGATCCAGGCGGCACCGATCGCCCGCAGCACGTGCCCGTGCGCGACGAACACCGCGTCCTGGCCCTCGGCGAGCACCGGACGCGCACGGTTCAGCACGCGCTCCGCACGGACCCGGACCTCGGCAGCGCCCTCGCCGGGGGTGTCCCCCTCGGGCACGCCGTCGGTCCAGAGGTCCCACGGCCCGTGCCGCTGCACCTTGATCTGCGGCGTGGTCAGTCCCTCGTACGCGCCGTAGTCCCACTCGTAGAGGTCCTCGTCGAGCTCCGGGTCGACGCCGATCAGCGCCGCGGTGTCGCGGGCGCGCTGCAGCGGGCTCGAGAGCGCGAGGGCGAAGTCACGGTCCGCCAGGTACCGGCCGGCACGCTCCGCCTGCTCGATGCCGTTGTCGGTGAGCGGGATGTCGGTGCGGCCGGTGTGCTGACCGCTCTTCGACCACTCCGTCTCTCCGTGGCGGACGAGGACGAGTTCGCCGGGGCGTTCCGAGGTCATGGGTTCCTTCCGATCCAGAGGCCGAGCGCGGCTGCGCCGACCGAGACGACGAGCATGCCGAGGCCGTTCAGGACGGCGAGCCGGGTCTTGCCGGATCGGAGGAGCTGCACGGTCTCGACACTCGCCGTCGAGAACGTCGTGTACCCACCCATCATGCCCGTGCCGAGGATGGCGACTCCCGGGATCGCGAGCGTGCCGGACTCCCCGAGTCCCGTGAGGAGCCCGAGGACGAACGACCCCGTGACGTTGATGATCGCCGTGCCGACGGGGAAGCCGGTGACCCGCGCCTTGACGAGGCCGTCGAGGACGAACCGGAGCGCGGCACCGACGCCACCGCCGATCGCCACCAGGAGCAGTTCGAGCGCGCTCACCGGGTGGCTCCACGCGGACGCAGCAGCGACGCGACCCAGAGCCCGGCGACGACCGCCGCGAGACCGGCCACGACGGTCAGGAGCGCGTACCCGGAGCCGGCGCCCCACCGCCCGACGTCGAGCAACCGCGCCGTGTCGTCCGCCAGGGTGCTGTAGGTCGTGAAGCCGCCGAGCACGCCGGTCCCGACGAACAGCCGGAGCGCACGACGTCGCCCGACGTCCGGACCGCGGCGGGCGAGGGTGTCCAGGAGCAGCCCGAGACAGAACGCCCCGACGACGTTGATGCCGACGATGGTCCAGCTCACGCCGTCCACGGCGGGCAGCAGGTCGGCGAGCACCGCGCGGATCGCCGTGCCGATCGCCCCGCCGAGTACGACGAGTCCGATGTACCCCCACTGCAGGTGCGGTGGTCGGGCGTCGCGGGGCACGGTCACGCGGTTCTCCTCTCGCCGAGCCGCCCCACCATACCGACCAGGCCGATCGAGAGCGCAGTCGTTGCGGCCAGGGCGCCCTTCGCGCGCAACGTGTGCGCACTCGACGGCCAGCGGGGCGGAACCAGCACGGGCATGAACGACGAAGGTCCCCGTCCGGGTGGACGAGGACCTTCGGTTGGTGACCCCAGCGGGATTCGAACCCGCGTTACCGCCGTGAGAGGGCAGCGTACTAGGCCGCTATACGATGGGGCCGCGGCAGGCATGTTGTCGGACTCGGAGGCTAGCCACCTGTGGTGACCCCAGCGGGATTCGAACCCGCGTTACCGCCGTGAGAGGGCAGCGTACTAGGCCGCTATACGATGGGGCCGTTCCGACAACTCGACAAGTATGGCACACGGCTCGCAACCTGCCAAAACGAGGCGTGTCGCCCGGGTGTGCCGCCATGCCGCTCGGAGCATACGGTGGATCGATGACCGCGCGGATCGGGCTCTCGGGGTGGCAGTACGACGGCTGGCGCGGCGACTTCTACCCGGAACGACTGGCCAAGCGGCGGTGGCTCGAGTACGTCGCCGAGCGGTTCTCCACGGTCGAGCTGAACGGCTCCTTCTACTCCCTGCAGCGACCGGAGCGGTACCGGGCCTGGCGTGCCGCTGTCCCGCCGGGCTTCCGGTTCGCGGTGAAGGGCGGCCGGTACGTCACGCACATGCTGCGGCTCCGGAACGCGGAGACGGCGCTGGCGAACTTCTTCGCGTCCGGCCCGCTCGAGCTCGGCGACACCCTCGGCCCGGTGCTCTGGCAGCTCCCGGAAGCGCTCAGCCCGACCCCCGAAGTGCTCGACACCTTCCTGTCGCTGCTGCCCGACACCCACGCCGCGGCCGCCGAACTCGCCGCACGGCACGACGACAAGGTCGCGGACGCGCCGGTCGTCGCCGAGGACCCGGCACGGACGATCGACCACGCCGTCGAGTTCCGTTCGACCGTCACCCCGGAGCAGCTCGACGTCCTCCGCCGGCACCGCGTGGCGCTCGTCGACTCGCACGCCGGCGACTTCCCACGCTTCCGCGCGGACACCGGCGCGCGGATCGCCTACCTCCGCCTGCACGGCGCACCACGGACGTACCACGACGGGTACTCGCCGCAGGCCCTCGGCCGGTGGGCCACCACGGTCCTCGACCACCTCGACGCCGGCCGGGACACCTACCTCTACTTCGACAACGACGCGGAACGGCACGCACCGTGGGACGCGCTGGCCCTCGACCGGATCGTCGGCGACCGCCTGCGGACGCGGGCGGCGGGACGCGGACGAGCCGAGCCTCCAGGCCGGTGATCCGCGCTCAGATCGTGAGCGACTCGCCCGGCCGGAGCACGACCAGCGCGCCGACGGGCTCGATCATCTCCCGGAGCCGGCCGGTGTGCATGCCGTAGCCGACCTCGGAGAGGGTGGCCTCGTGCACCGGGTACGCGCGCTGCGGGGCGATCGCGGCGACGTAGTCCATCATCTCGGCGACCTTGAGCCACGGGGCGCCGACGGGTGCGGCGAGGACCTCCACCGGGACGCCCGGGTCGGTGTAGCTGTCGCCCGGGTAGAAGAGCCGGCCGTTCACGAACACCCCGGTGTTGTCCACGACGGGGACGGACGAGTGGATGACGTTGTGGCGGGTGCCGTGGAACGTGAGCTCGAAGGGCCCGACGACGCGGCGGTCCCCGTCGGTGACGACATCAACGACGAAGTCGGGCAGGGCCGCGGCAACCCCGGCCGGGCCGAACACGAGCGCCCCGGGGTTCGCGTCGAGGACCCGCTGGAGTTGCTCCGGCGTGACGTGGTCGGGGTGCTCGTGGGTGAGGACGACCGCGGCGACACCAGTGACGTCGACCGGCCGCGTGAAGTTGCCGGGGTCGATGACGAGCCGGGATCCGTCGATCTCGACGACCTGGCAGGCGTGCTCGAGCTTCGTGACGTCCATGCCGGCGAGCGTACGCGCGGGCGGCGCGGCGCAGCGGGCGGCGGCGCGGCCCGCCCCGCCGCGGCGCGGCCGGTGCCGTTCGCCGTCGCACAACGGAAACCGGCTCGCACCACGGACGTCCGTGGTGCGAGCCGGTTTCCGTTGTGCGAATCCAACTCGCACCGCAGCGCCCGCGCCGCCGCGCCGCGCCCGCGCCGGCCGCGCCCGCGGCCGCGCCCGCGCCTAGCGCGCCCGCGGCGCCCCCGTGCTCGACCGCACCACGAGCGACACCGGCGCCGGCGCCACCGCCCGCGGCCGGGCCCCGTCCACCTCGGCGAGCACCGCCCGCGCGGCGGTCCTCCCCTGCGCCTCCGGGTCCTGCGCGATCGTGGTCAGCCCGACCGCCGCGCCGTACTCGTGCCCGTCGATGCCGATGACGGAGAGGTCCCCGGGGACGTCGAGCCCGAGCCGGGCCGCGGTGAGCATCACCCCGAGCGCCATCTCGTCGGACGCGCAGAAGACGGCCGTCGGGCGGCCGGGACGGGCAGCCGGCGGACCGTCCAGCAGCGCCGCACCCGCAGCCACCCCGCCCGCGAACGAGAACCGCCCGTCGACGATCCACCGCGGCGGGACGGCGAGCCCCGCTGCGGCCATCGCGTCGAGGAACCCGTCCCGCCGCCGGAACGGCACCGCGACGTTCATCCCCGCCTCGTCCTGCCCGCCGACGTACGCGATCTGCCGGTGCCCGAGCCCGAGCAGGTGCGACACGGCCAAGTGCGAGACGACGTCGTCGTCCACGCCGACGTTCCGGAGGCCGGGCGCGGGCCCGCCGATCACGATCATCGGGTGCTCGCTCAACTGCAGTTCGGACCGCTCGGTCTCGTCGAGGACGAGCGAGAGCAGCACGAGCGCGTCCACCCGCTGCCGCAGCATGGAGCGGCGGAACGCCCGGTCACGATCGCCGTCCGGACCGCCGAGGTTGTAGAGCACGAGGTCGTACCCGGCCTGCCGCAGCTCGGCGTCCACACCGCCGAGCGCCTTGACGTAGAACCACCGGTCGAGCACCGGCACGACGACGCCGACCGCGCGCTGCCGCCCGGTGGCGAGGCCGGCCGCCGCCGAGCTCGGCACGTACCCGAGCTCGTCGGCGACCCGCCGCACCTGGTCGATCGTGGTGTCGGCCACCGACGGCAGTCCGCGCAGGGCGCGGGACACCGTCGCCTTCGACAGTCCGGTGACGGTCGCGATCTCCTGGATCCCCATCGCTACGCCGCCGGGAGGCCCGTCAGCCGTCCGTGGCGTGCGTCACGTCACCGACGTCACGGCTCCCGTGCCCCACACCGGTCACGGCGACGGGTCGCGGACGGCGGGGCGCCGGGTCGTCCCACCCGGAGTGCGCGTGGTCCCGGAAGACGGTCGCGACGGGCTGCTGCCCACCCGGGACGTGCACGCCGACCGGGTGCGCGTCCCGGCGGACGGGGCGTCCGGCTGCCTCGGCCTCGGCGGCCTGGGTGCGCCGGACGACCCGGACCCGCCAGCGGTCGAGCACCACGATGACGAGCACGCACGCCAGCAGCGTGAGGGCCCAGCCGAGCGCGGGACGACCGGTGAACTCGCAGAACATGGTGACGGCGAGGAACGCGATGCCGAAGAACCCGACGAAGCCCATCGCCTCCTCGATCGGTGCGGAGGGGCGGCGCGGTGCCTTGAGTGCCATGACGATCAGCCCTTCACACCACCGGCGGTGAGGCCGGCCACGATGCGTCGCTGGAAGATGAGCACCAGGATGACGAGCGGGATCGTGACGATCGTGCCCGCCGCCATCACCGCTGTGTAGGGCTCCTGGTGCGGCTGGGTGCCGGCGAACGAGGCGATCGCGACGGTCACCGGCTGCGTGGCGTCGCTGGAGAGCTGCGAGGAGATCAGGTACTCGTTCCAGGAGGAGATGAACGCCAGGATCGCCGTCGTGAACACCGCGGGGGCCGCCAGCGGCAGGATGATCCGCCGGAACGCCTGCACGCGGGTGCAGCCGTCGATGCGGGCCGCTTCCTCGAGGTCCCACGGCATCTCGCGGAAGAACGACGCGAGCGTGTAGACCGTCAGCGGCAGCACGAACGAGATGCTCGGCAGGATCAGCGCCTGGTACGTGCCCATCCACCCGATGTCGGTGAAGAGCTGGAACAGCGGGGAGATCAGCGCGACGCCCGGGAACATCGACGCGGCGAGGATCGCCCCGGCGATGAGGGACTTGCCGCGGAACTCCAGCCGGGCCAGTGCGTACGCGGCGCTCGTGCCGACGAGCAGCGCGATGATCGTCACGACGCCACCGATGATGAGGCTGTTGAGCAGCGCCCGTCCGAGGTGGTTGCCGAGCGAGGTCGCGAACGCCGTCGTGTAGTTGTCGAGCGTCACGTGCGTCGGCCACGGGGTCGGGTCGAAGGTGAACCCGACGTCGCGGAAGCTCGTCACGACCATCCAGTAGAACGGCAGCAGGCACCAGACGGCGATGATCACCGCCTGGATGCCGGTGCGGAGCTTCGGGCCGGTGTCGCGCTTGACGCGGACCTCGGCACGGTCGATGGACCGTTCGCGGGAACGGGTGGTGGACCGGGGCCGGTCCGCTGCGAGGGTCACTTGAGTTCACCCTTCTGCTGTGCTGCCTGCGTCTGCACGACGTTCGCCCCGAGGAAGCGGACGAACAGGAACGCGACGATGAAGATGATCAGGAACGTGATCGTCGACAGGGCCGACGCCGAGTTGAACCCCTGCCGGATCTGGTCCACGACGAGGATCGAGAGCGTGGTCGTGGCGTTGCCGGAACCACCGCCGCCGCCGGTCAGGATCGCGGGGAGGTCGTACATGCGCAGCGCGTCGAGCACGCGGAACAGGATCGCGACCATGAGTGCGGGCTTCAGCAGGGGCAGCGTGATGAGCATGAAGCGCTGCACGGTCGAGGCGCCGTCCATCTTCCCGGCCTCGTAGACCTCTTCCGGGATGAGCTGGAGCCCCGCGAGGATGAGGAGCGCCATGAACGGGGTGGTCTTCCACGTGTCCGCGATGATGATCGCGAACCGGGACGCCCACTCGCCGGAGGTCCAGAGGACCTGGTGGCCGATGACGTGGTTGAGCACGCCGTTCGCGTCGAAGATGAAGTACCAGAGCTTCGCGGTGACGGCGGTCGGGATCGCCCAGGGCACCAGGATCGCGGCACGGACGAGCGCGCGGCCCTTGAAGTTGCGGTTCATGATGATCGCCATCCAGACGCCGATCAGCGTCTCGAGGAGCACGGTCACCACGGTGAAGAAGAACGTGTTGCCGAACGACACCCAGAACTGGGAGCCGAGGCTGCCGGGTGGGCACACGGTGTCGCCGCACTGCTGCCCGAGCCAGTGCACGTAGTTGGTGACGCCGGCGAAACCGCCGGCGACGAACAGGCCGGTCGCCTTGTCGAGTCCGGCGTCGAGCTGGAACGACTGGATGATCGCGCTGACGACCGGGTAGCCGATGACGACCGCGAGGAGCACGATCGTCGGACCGATGAGGTACACGGCCCACCGGCCGTGTTCCGCGTTGAGTCCGCCGCGTCGCCGCTTCTGCGGCTCCAGACCCTGGGGATTCGGGATCGCTGCTGGGATCTCGGTTGCTGCTGACACTGACGGCCTCCTTGCCGGTGTCGGAACGCACGTTGGGGCGGTCTGGAGGCTCGTGGCGATGCCGCCACGAGCCTCCAGTCCGATGCGGCGTGAGCCGCTCGCGACCGTGTCGCTAGTTGCTGGTGGTCGCCGTCTTGAGGGCGGCTTCCATGTCCTTCATCGCCTCGTCGACGCTCTTCGAGCCCTTCAGGGCCGCGTAGGAGTTGTCCTGGATCGCCTTCGTCACGGCCGGGTAGTACGGCGTGACCGGGCGGGGCTCCGCGCTCTGGATCGACTTCAGCAGGGTGGGCAGGTACGGCAGCTTCGAGGTCAGCTCGGAGTCCGTGTAGAGGTCACCGACGACCGGGGCGAGCGAGCCCTGGGTCGCGAAGAACTTCTGCGTGTCGTTCGAGGTGAGGAACTCGAGGAAGTCGTGCGCCGTCGCCTTGTGCTTCGAGTACACGCTGATCGCGGCGTTGTGCCCGCCGAGCGTCGAGGCACCGACGCCGTCGGCACCCGGGATCGGGGCGATGCCGAAGGTGTCCTTCACCTTGGAGGACCCATCGGTCTTCGCGAGGTTGTAGACGTAGGGCCAGTTGCGCAGGAACAGCAGCTTGCCGCTCTCGAACGCGGTGCGGCCCTGCTCCTCCTGGTAGGTGATCGCCTCGGCCGGGATGTTCCCGTCCTTGAACGCGTCGACCAGGTTCTGCAGGCCGGCCTTGGCCTTCGCGGTGTCGACGTCCGGTGCGCCGCTCTTGTTCAGGATCGAGCCGCCGGAGCCGTTGACCGCTTCGGACGCGTTGACCGTCAGGCCCTCGTACTTCGCGAACTGGCCGGCGTAGCAGCCGATCCCGTTGTCCTTGGCGATCTGGCAGTCCTTCATCATCTCGGCCCACGTGGTCGGGGGCGTCTTGACGAGGTCCTTGCGGTAGTAGAGCAGCGCGCCGTCGGAGGTCTGCGGTGCCGCGTAGAGGGTGTCGTTGTACGTCGCGGTCTTCACCGTGGCCGGCAGGAGCTTCGACGTGTCGATCTTCATGTCGCCCTTGAGCGGCGTCAGCCAGCCCTTCGCGGCGAACTCCGCGGTCCACACCACGTCGACGTCCACCACGTCGTAGCCGTCGTCCTTGGCCTGGAAGTGCTGCACGAGGTCGTCGTGCTGCTGGTCGGCCTGGTCCGACTGCTCCTTGAAGGTGACCTTCTCCTTCGGGTGGGCCTTGTTCCACTTCGCGATCAGCGGGCGGACCACGTTGGAGTTGTCCTTGCCCTGGACGTAGGTGATCGGGCCGTGGCTGTCGGTGCCGCTCTGGGCGTCGTCCGATGCCGAGCTGCCGCTCGAGCAGCCCGCGAGGGTGAGGCCGATCACGGCGACCCCCGCCACCGATGCAAGACGCATCTTCGCGCGTGTGTTCTTCACAGCGTTGTCTCCTCATCGAGATCACCAGGGCGCGACGATCGGGTGTCGACGGTGCGCTCCTGGAGCAGGCGACGCTGCCTGCTGGGCGTGGACGCTACGCCCGCCCCCGGCGTTCCGCAACCGGTTGCATCGATCCCGTGACCTGAGTGTGACCTTCGGAGTTGCCAAGCGTTCCTGGGTGAGCGCTCACGCGGGTCGTGATCGCCGTGCGGGACGCGGTGCGGGGTCCCGCATGATCCCCGCCACGGTCAGCCGCTGCCGTTGTGGGGGTCCTGAGGGCGACCGTAGCGTCCCCGACATGGCATCCCTCTCCGCCGTCACCGTCCCCGGCCCGCGCCGAGTCATCGGCGTCAACCTCGACGGTCCGCTGCCCGAGCTCGTCGCCGACGAGACCGGCTCCTCCGCGCTGGTCATCGGCTACCGCGACGGCTACCCCGTCAGCACCCTCGACGTGCTGCTCACCGACGACCCCGCCGACGCCACCCGTGCGCTCGCGCCCCTCGTCGACTCCCTGGTCGAGGCCGGCGCGTTCGACGACCACGCGCCCGTCACCGACGACCAGCTCCCGACGATCTCCGTCGTGGTCTCCACCGTCGTCGACCGCGTCGAGGACCTCGGGAAGCTGCTCGACGTCCTCGAGCACCTCGACTACCCGCGGCACGAGGTCATCCTCGTGGACAACCGCGTGAAGGTCCCCGACATCGACGCGCTCCCCGCACTCCTCGAGGGTCGCGACGTGCGGCTCGTCACCGAGCGGCGCCCCGGGCTCTCCGCCGGACGCAACGCCGGTGTGGCAGCGGCGACCGGCGACGTCATCGCGTTCACCGACGACGACGTCCGCGTCGACCCGCAGTGGCTCCGCGCCATCGGCACCCGGTTCGTCCGCGAGCCCGGCCTCGACGCCGTCACCGGTGTGATCCTGCCCGTCGAGCTCACGACCCCCGCGCAGATCTGGTACGAGGCGTACTACGGCGGCTTCAGTGCCGAGCGCACCTTCTCCCCCGTGACGATCGTCCCCGACGACGTGCAGGGCGCGATGCGGCACGCCCGTGTCTCCGCCGTGCGGCCCGACGGCACCGTCCGGAAGCACTTCGCGGTGTACGGCATCGGCGCGTACGGCGCCGGGGCGAACATGGCGTACCGCCGCTCCCTCATCGAGACGGTCGGCGGCTTCGACACCACGCTCGGCGCCGGCTCCCCCGCCCGCGGCGGCGAGGACCTCGCGATGTTCATCGAGACGCTGTGGCGCGGCGGACGCATCGGCTTCGAGCCGCACGCGGTCGTGCACCACCGGCACCGCCAGACCATCGAGGACCTGCACAAGCAGCTGCACGGCAACGGCGTCGGGTTCACCGCGCTGATGTGCGCGCTCGCCGCGAAGGACCGTCGGCACCTGACGGTCCTCGCCCGGCTGATGCCGCTGGCCGCGAAGGTCAAGGCGAAGCAGATGGCGTCCCGGCTCGCCGGTCGTCGAGACGCGGCGACGGAGACCACGAACGAGGCCTCGACGACGCACATCCCGCGCTCGCTGGCGTACCACGAGCTCCGCGGCTTCCCGGCCGGCCCCGCCGCCTGGTTCCGCAGCCGTCGGCGCTGGCGCGACGTGGAGGCCGGGCGCTTCCGCGCGTAGCCCGCGCCGCGCCCCCTGGGCGTGCGGGGCGGCAACGGCGCCGCTCCGCACAACGAAAGACACCCGGCACCACGGATTCCCGTGGTGCCGGGTGCTTTTGGTTGTGCGGCGCCCGGTCGCACCGCGGACGGGAAGCGCGGCGCCAGCGGGCGCGCAGCGGCGCGGGCGCGCGGCGCGCCGTGCGGCGCGGCCTACGCGCGCGAGCGCAAGCGCCCGAGCACGTAGCGCCACGGGCCGCCGAGCGCGGCGACGAGCTCGACGCGCTTGAGCCCGGCCGTCGCGGCGCGGAACTCGTCGTCGACCGGCCACGTCGCAGCGGCGGAGACGGCAGCGGACACCTGGTCCGCCCCCGAGCCCTGCCCGAGCGCCCCGAGCTGCCGGAGCGCGCCGGCCGCCCGGCGGAACACGGCCAGTGCGGTGCGCGGACGCGTCATCAGCTTCGCGACCCACGCCCCGAGCCCCGTGCCGTAGCCGAGCGCCTGGGAGCGCAGCGCCTCCCGGTCCGAGCGGTGCTTGTGCCACACGAAGGCGGAGGGCTCCACGGCGAGCGCCCCACCGGAGAGCAGCACACGGGTGAACAGGTCCGGGTCCTCCCCCGCGCGGGACGGGGTGCCCGGGCCGAGCGCGACGTCGAACCCGCCGAGCGCGAGTGCGGCCGAGCGCCGGAGCGACATGTTCGCGCCGGTGCCGAACGCGCCGACCGAGAACGGGAAGAGCGGCAGGTCCGCCGGGGGTGCCGCGGTGCGGAACACCCGGCGGTCGAGGTTCCGCGCCCAGGTCACGCGCTCGTCGAAGTACCGCTGGGTCGGGGAGCGCAGCTCACCGCTCGGGACGAGCCCGGTCACGCAGACCACGTCCGCGTCGCGGGCGTACGCCTCGGCGAGCGCGGCGAGCCAGTGACGGTCGACGACGACGTCGTCGTCGACGAACGCGACCACGGCCCCGGACGCGAGGGCGAGACCGGCGTTCCGTGCGCGGGAGACGCCGGGTCGGGCCTCCAGGGCGTAGTGCAGGCGGTCGTCGCGGAACGACGCGACCACGTCGCGGGTGGCGGTGGTGGTCGGGGCGTTGTCGACGACGAACACCTCGAAGTCGTCGTACGCGGAGGCGAGCACCGAGGCGACGCAGCGGCGCACGTCCTCGGGGCGGTCGCGGGTGCCGATGACGACCGACATGCGGCCGGTCGCGTCGCCCTGCGGGGCGGCCGGGAGGCTCGTGGCACGGAGGCCGCGGAGGGCGGGTTCCAGCTCAGCCGGGTCCACGTCCCCACCCGCGTCGACGGCGACGTCGACGAACCCGGCGACCTCGCGTCCGTCGCGGACGAGCAGGCGGGCGCGCCGGAAGCCCTCGGCGCCGGCGAGGGCGACGGCGGACGCGGCGAGCGCCTCCTGCCGGTCGACGGCGCCGACCCACGCCGCGCCGGCCCAGGTGGGCACGTCGGGCGACGGCATCGCGGGGGCGATCGTGAGCACGCGGGACGCGGTGGCCTGGTGGTCGGTCATGCTCCGATGCTCCGGGGCGCTCCGCACGGGCGCAACGGCGGGTCACGCCGGTTGCGGCGACCCCCGTTCCTCTTGCGGTTTGCCGCCACCGACCAGGCCGTTGCCCGTAAGATCGCAGGGACGATCCGGCGGCAGCACGCCGGGCACGAGGAGGACGAATGCCGCTGGGCCCCAGGACCGAGCTCGGTGCCGTCCTCCCGTCCGAGGAGACCGTCGTCGTGGTGGACGCCGCGACCTGTGTCTGCGGTCACGTGCAGGACGCGCACGAGCACTACCGGCCGGGCAGCGACTGCGCCCTCTGCGACTGCCGGAAGTTCCGCAAGAAGCGCTGATCAGGGGGCGCTTCCCAGGGTGGGTGCGGGAAACCGCCGCGAACCCGCAGAGGGGGTCGGATCGCCTTGTCCGCCCCGGAACGGCGCGGTTAGCGTCGCTTCCATGGCCATCTCCCCCGCCGCTCCCGCGTGCATCGTCCTCGCCCACGAGGACCCCCAGCACGTGCGCCGGCTCGTCGAGGCGCTCGACCCGTTCCCGGTGTTCCTGCACTGCGACGCGCGCACCCCGGAGTCGGTCTTCCGCGCGATGACCGACGGCCTGCCCGCTCGCGTCCGCGTGCTCCCCCGCATCCGCACCGGATGGGCGAAGTGGGAGAACGTCGAGGCCGAGGTGTCCGGGTACCGGGCCGCCCTCGCCGAGACGGACGCCTCGCACGTGGCGGTCCTGACCGGCAGTGACTACCCGCTCGCGAACGCCGCCGAGATCTCCGGCCTGCTCGGGGCGCACCGCGAGGACTCCTTCGTGGCCGTGCACGAGCTGCCGTGGGCCGAGTGGGGGCGCGACGGCGGGATGGGCCGGATGCGCTTCCGGCACTGGGCGTGGCGGAAGCACATGCTGCGGCTCCCGATCCCGCGCCGGGTCCCCCGTGACGTGGTGTTCGCCGGTGGGTCGCAGATGAAGGTCCTCGCGCGGCACCACGCGGCCGCGGTCGTCGACGTCGTGGACACCCGTCCGGACCTCGTCCGGTTCTGGCAGCGCTCCTGGATCGCGGACGAGACCTTCGTGCCGTCGGTGCTGAGCACCCCGGGGCTGACCCCGGGCTTCGCCGACGAGCACGTGCCCCACGCGCTGTGGTTCATCGGGTGGGACGGCACGGCGATGAAGAGCCCGCCGTGGCTGAGGACGCCGGACGCCGGGCAGCTGCTCGAGCGTCGGACGACCTCGGACGTGGAGCTGCCGCACGTGTTCGCGCGGAAGTTCTCCACGGACCGGAGCTCGGACCTGCTCGACATCGTCGACGGGGCCTTCGGACTGCGCGAGGGTGCACGGGCGACGGCGGCAGCGGCGGTGGTCGCACCGTGACGCTCCCGCCCCAGACCCGGCGCGAGGCGCGGGCAGCACGCGAAGCCGCCGCCGGGCTCGACGCACCGGTCGTCGACCAGTCCGTCTCGGAGGCTCCTGTCGCTCCGGTGCCCGAGTCCCTCGACACCGGGGCCGTTGCGGTCCGCAAGGGCTCCTCCGTCCTGTTCGGCCGCGGCCTGCTCTACGTCGTCGTCTGGTCGATGCAGCTCGTCGTCTCGTCGCTGATCTCCCCGGTCCTCGCGCACCTGATGCCGCCGTCGGAGTTCGGCGTGCTGGCGTCGGCGATCGCGCTCTACCAGGCGCTCGTCGTCCTCGCGGTCGTCGGCATCGACCAGGCGACGGTGCTGCAGCGCGCGGAGGACGGTGACGACCGGAAGGCCAGGGGCCTGATCGCGGTCGGCATGGTCACCGCCAGCATCGTGACCGTCCTCGCCCTCACGACGATCCCGGTGTGGGGCGACGCCGCCGGCTTCATCGGCAACCACCCGCTCCTCCTCGTCGCGGTGCTCTGGACCGGGCCGGCGGCGATCGTGCAGATCTCGCTCGCACTCCTCGTCGCGCAGGACCGCATCAAGGTGTTCGCGCTGACGAGCCTGCTGTCCTCGATCGGCGGGTCGATCATCGGCCTCGGGCTCCTCACGCTCGTGCACGCCGACGCCGTCACCTACGCCTGGGGCGGTGTCGTCGCGCAGGTCGTGGCGATGGTCATCGGCATCGCGGCGACCCGGCCCCGGCTGTCCGGGCTCGTCGACACGAAGACCATGGCGCGGGCGTTCAAGCTCGGCATCCCGATCACGCTCGGCAACCTGTCCTACTTCGTGCTGAACGTCGGCGACCGGCTCGTCGTGCAGCGGCTGCTCGGCCCGGACGAGGTCGCCCGCTACCAGATCGCCTACGTCGTCGGCTCGGCGGTCATCCTGCTGCTGACGTTCACGAACTCCGCCTGGGCGCCGCACTTCGCCGCGCTCCGTGACGCCGTCGCCCGCCGGCAGCTCGCGATGCACTCCCGCGACGAGCTGTACCGGATGCTCGCGCCCGTGCTCCTCGCGGTGACGCTCGTCTCCCCCGTCGCGCTGCCGATCCTCGCGCCGGCGTCGTACCGCGTCCACGAGCTCACCGTCGTGGTGTTCATCGTCGCGATCACGGCGTTCCCGGTCGTCGCCAGCGGCGCCACCGGCCGGCTGCTCCTGGTCGAGCGCCGCGGTGTCGCCGTCGGTGTGATCGCCGCGATCGCCGGTGCCGTGAACATCGGCGCGAACCTGGTGTTCGTCCCGCTGCTCGGCATCGCCGGCGCCGCCGTGGCCACCGTGATCGCGTACCTCGTGCTCGCAGCGCTGCAGCAGATGGCGCTGCCGGACCGCCGCGAGTGGCGCGGCCCGGGGCTCCGGATCATCCTGACCGTCACCGCCACACTGCTCGTGGCGACCGCGTCGGTCTTCGTCCCGCAGGACGCCCTCTGGAACTGGATCCGCATCGCCGGCGTCCTGGCGTGCCTGCCCTGGTTCTTCCGTCGGCTCCGTGCCGCACGAGGGAGTGTGTGAGTCCGTGTCACCGAACAGCACGACGGCGACGAAGCCGGACCCCGTCGACGGTCGACGTCTGCGCATCGGCGTGGTGACGAACGGCCTCGCGATCACCGGGGGCGTCGAACGGTGCGTCCTCGAGGACACCCGTGAGCTCGTCGCCGCCGGCCACGACGTCACCCTCTGGCACCGTCCGGAGGAACCCGGCCGAGCCGAGGACGGTCAGGCGCCGTTCGAGCGCATGGGCATCCGGCTCGTCGACGCCACCGACTACCGCTTCGGCGTCCGGACGGCGCTCCGCGACGGCCTCCGGTTCGCGCGCGAGGGGCTGCGCATCCGCCGCTCCCGGCTCGACGTCCTCTGGCTGAACCGGCCGGAGTTCCTGCCGTTCGGCCGGGTCGCGTCGATCGTGTCCGGCGTCCCGCTCGCGGTGCACCTGCACCACGCGCCGAACTACCGCCGCCTCGCACCGATCGCGGGCGGCCGCACCCGGTACTTCGCCGTCTCGCACGCGATGGCGCGTGCCTGGGCGGCCGTCGGCGTGCCGGTCGACCGGATCACCATCGTCCCGAACGGGGTCGACACGACGGCGTTCCCGCCGCCGACGCCGGCCGAGGTCCGCAGCACCCGCGCGACGCTCGGCATCGACGACGCCACCCCGACGGTGCTCTACTACGGTCGGCTCACGCGGGCGAAGGGCGTGCTGGCCCTCCTGGAGGCCTGGGGGCGCGTCCTGACGACCGCTGCGGCCCGGCTGCCGGTCACCGTGCCCCCCGTGGCCGGTTCCGCACGTCGGTCGCCGCTCCTGGTGCTCGCCGGGGCGCTGCCGCCCGAGGACGCCGACGACGTCCGACGCGCGATCGCTGCGCTCCCCGACGGTTCGGTCCTGGTGCTGCCCGAGCGGGACGACGTCGTGCCGCTCCTGCACGCGGCGGACATCGTCGTCGCCCCGTCCATCGAACCGGAGGGCTTCGGCCGCGTCGTCGTCGAGGCGATGTCCGCGGGGCGACCCGTCGTCGCGGCGGCGTCCGGCGGCACCGGGGAGATCCTCTCCGGGGAGTGGGCGCGGTTCACGGTCGACCCGACCGACACCGAGGCGCTGGCACGCAAGGTCCTCGACACGCTCGACGAGGCCGTGCTCGACCCGTCGCTCGGCGACCGGTGCCGTGCCTGGGTGCGGGACCGCTACGGGCGTGGCCCGCACGTCCGGTCGCTGCTGCGTGCCCTGGGCTCGCTCGCCGACCGCTGACCGGCCCCGTGCGGGCCGGTCCGGCGCGCCGGGCGGGTCCGCTTCGTGGCAGGGCCGGCGTACGGGGCGCTCCCCGAGCCTCCCGTCCGGGTGCGACGTGACCGTCTGCCAGCCGGACCGTGACCCGTCTGCCAGCCGGACCGTGACCCGTCTGCTAGCCGGACGTGGTGGGGACGTCGATCGTGATCCAGTCGACCAGGAGTGAGCCCTCGGCGTCCGCCGGCGGCGCGCCGTCGTTCGAACCGGCCTGCACGACGAGGTGCATGCGGGCGGTGGGGATGTCCTCCGTGGTCGTGCCGATGAGCGCGCCGTCGATCCGGAACGACATCCGCGACGCGGTCCACTCGATCGTGTACGTGTGCCAGTGCTCGAGCGACGCCGCGGTCTCCTGGTGGACGCACTTCTCGGCGGGGTCCGCGAGGCAGTGCACGTTGAGCCACGCCGGCGCACCGAGGGCACCCTCGGGGAAGTCGACCTCGCCGTCCGACCACTTGTTCGCGTCGCTCCAGAGCAGCACCGCGACCCCGTAGCCGTCCACCGGGTCGCTCTTCATCCGGATGCTGTAGCGGCCGGAGGTCTGGCCACCCCACTGCCCGTCGACCAGGGGGACGATCCCGCCGGCGAGCGGGGTGCCCCCGGCGGTGGTGCGCAGGTGCATGTCGAGCATGCCGTCGTGGGTGCTCAGCACCGAGGACTGGTAGCGCCCGGTCCCCGCGGTGTCCGCGAACCCGTGGTAGACGGAGAACCGGTCGGCGTAGTCCGCCTCGAAGCTGCCGGACGGACTGGTCGTGTCGAAGTCCTCCGAGAAGACCCGGTTCCAGCCGTCGCCGTCACTCGTCGGCATGGACGCTCCGCTCGGGTTCGTGCCGTCGCCCTGCAGCGCGGTCGTGGACGCGACGAGGACCCCGGCGGCGAGCACCAGGGTCCCGACCAGCGCGGCGGTCCGTCGTCCGTGCCACCGCCGGTGGCCGGCGCCGTGTCGTACACCGTGTCGGGGCACGCCGAGCCCGTGCGCCGGGGCGGCACCGTGCGAGGCCGACGCCTCCGCCGCGAGGGGCGGGGCGTCGGCCTGCAGCGGACTCACCGGTGTGCCACCGGAGGGTGCTCCGGCTCACGAGGAGGCATGCCGGAGCCCTGCCGCGGTGAGCTCGTACATCGCCGTCGTGCCGGAGGACCACACCACGTGCCAGTACGGCGACGAGGCCATGGCCTTCGCGAGCTGCTGGTAGTCGGCGTCGCTCTGGTACCCGTAGCGCTCGTCGTACGCGCCGAACGGCTCCGCCACGAGGGCGTAGTACTTCGTCGCGGTCCAGTTGTTCACGAGCTCGCTGGTGATGTCGTCGACGTCGGTCGTCGCGTCGTACGTGCCGGTCGGGTCCGGGTAGGCCCCGAGCGCCTCACGCGAGAGGTAGCCGACGTCGAAGTACCGGGCACCGGTGTTGCTCGGGACGGCGTTGCCCGACCCGGTCAGGAGCAGCACGGAGCCCTTCGGTGCGGTCGCGTCGTAGAGCTGGGTGGCCTCGGACTGGCTGCGGGTCATCACGCGGTTCCAGTCGAGCGAGGTCTGCCCGAACGCCCCGATCGCGACCAGCGCGGCGATCCCGGCGGCGGCGACGGTGTACTTGACGGCCGTCGGGCGCATCACCCGGCCGACGAGTCCACCGACCCAGGCCAGGCGCCCGGCGGGCATCGGCACGGCCGCGGCGAGGATCGCGATCCACGGCGTCGCGAACAGCACGACGCGGAAGATGCCCTCCTGGCCGTAGTTCGTGGCGACGAGGAGCGAGATCGGGCTCGCCGCCGCCGCGAGGAGACCCCAGTGCACGCGGTCCCGGCGGAGGAGCACGGTGATCAGCGCGAGCAGCCCGAGCACGACGAGCGCCGCTGCCGGGATGTCGAACGCCAGCCGGGTGACGAGCGGCTTCGGCAGGACCGTGAGGTCGTGCGTCGGGGGCTGCACGTTGTCGAGCACCTTGCCGACCGCCGCGAGCGAGAGGAAGCGCCCGAGGACGTCCCCGTTCAGCGCGGCGAACACGATCGCCGGGACGAGCACCACGACCGGGAGCCACCACGGGCGGACCAGGCGGAACACGATGAGCGCCACGAGGGCGGCCACGGTCAGGTACGGGGAGATCTGGTGCGTGACCACGAGCACGATGCCGATCGCGGTGATCGCGATGATCCGGGACAGCCCGACCTTCCGGGCCCGCGGCTTGGCGGCAGCGCCGTTCGTGTCGGCCGTGTTCCCGGCGGTGGTGACCGCCTTGCGGAGCGGGCCGGTCGCGAGCACCAGGATGACGATCGACATCAGGATGCCGGTCGACTGCGGCGAGAAGTACGTCGTGTTGAGCGAGCCGGTCGCCGCGGTGAGGAACGCCGCGATCCACGGACGCCGGTTCCCGGGGAGCCAGTGCGACGCGAGGACGCCGACGGCGATCGTCGTGCTGAACGCCAGGAGGACCGGCACCCACGCGGCGATGGTCATCGCGTTCACGATCCCGCCGACGTCGGCGACCCAGGCACCACCGGCGAACAGGCCGGACCAGGTCTGGAAGATGTCCGACGACGGGTTCGTGCCGCCGTTCTGCCGGATGTACTCCAGGACGCCGATGTGCCGAGCGGCCGCCATCACGGTCGGGACGCCGTACGTGATCGCCTGGGCGAGCTGGATGACACCACCGAGCACGACGACCGGCACGGCGAGCCCACGGCCGCGCACGAGCGCCACGACCGCGGCGGCCACGACGATCGCGAGCCCGATCACGAGTCCCGGGCCGAGCGACCCGAAGAGCCCGGCGGGGACCGGGTCGCCGATGTGCGTGAGCGCGGCGACGACCACGACGACGAGGCCGAGGAGCGACCCCGCGGTGACCGTGGCGGTCGTGCTCCAACGAGCCCGCACGGGGCGGTCCCGGCGGACGAGACCCGCACGGCGCAGGTCCGCGACGTCCCGGGGCACCGCGATCGCCACGGCAGCAGCGGTCAGCACGACCACGCCGACGAACGGCACCGCAGGGACCCAGAGGTGGAAGGTCGCCATCGTGTACCCGATGGCGATCGTGCCGGCGAGCGACCCGGTGACCGCGAGCACGGCGAACCGGGCGAGGGGCATCGGGCGGACCAGCAGCAGCGGTGCGACGCCGAGCAGGGCGAAGAGGAAGACCCCGATCGCACTCCCCCGCAGGGCGGGCAGGCCGAGGACGCTGCCGACCGCCGCGAGGACGAGCGACAGGACGACGATGCCCGCGGCGACCAGGCGGGCGGCGGGGCCCATCGCGTCGGACGCCACCGGACGTGCGGCACCGGCCGTCTCGAGCCCGCGCTGGAGCTCGTGACGCCCGTGCGCCGTCCGGTCGATGGTGCCGGCGCCACCGAGGCGCTCACGCGCGGCGAGGAACGGCGCCGTCAGTGCCGAGCGTCGCTCGACGCCACGGAGGCGACGCTTCGTCGCGACGAAGGCCTCGTCGACGGCGTCGAGCGGGTGCGCGTCGCGCTCCCCGTCGACGTCCGTCGCGTGGTCGCCCTGCTCGAGTCCGAGGCGGGCGAAGGCGCTGAGGGCCTCGGGCGCGACGTCGACCGACGCGGTGAACGTCTCCCGGTCGAAGGCGTTCTTGGTCATCCAGGCTCCGAGTCCGTGGCCGTGCGCGGCGGCGGCGGCGCGGAGCGACGCGACGTCGTCGGCCGTTCGCTGCCACGCGATCGCGGCGGGTTCGACGGCGATCGCGGCACCCGCGAACAGCAGTCGTGTGAAGAGGTCGAGGTCGTCGCCGGCACCCACGCGGGTCCCCGGACCGAACGCGGTGTCGAACCCGCCGATCCGGAGCGCGGTGGCGCGGTGCACGGCGAGGTTGGCGCCGGTGCCGTAGGCGGACGCGGCGAAGGGGTGCATCGGGAGGTCGTCCCGGTCGTCGTCGAGGCGGATAACCCGGCGGCGGACCGTGCGGGCGGCCGGGGTGCGGTCGTCGCGCCAGCGCTGCGCCGGCGTACGGAGCTCGACGCTCGGCACGAGTCCGGTCACGCACGCGACGTCGGCGTCCGCGGCGAACGCGGTGCCGATGGCGCGGAGCCACCCGGCGTCCACGACGGCGCCCTCGTCGACGAAGGCGACGACGTCGCCGGTGGCGGCGAGGAGTCCCGCGTTCCGGGCAGCGGCGAGACCGCCGGCCGGTGCCGGGATGGTCCGCACACGGCGGCCCTCGATGACGACCTCGGCGACGTCGGCGACGTCCGCGGCGGGCGCGGCGGGCGCTTCGCCGGCAGCGGTGTCCGTGTCGGCCCCGGCGGCGGCACGTGCGCCACGGGACACCACGACGACGTCGAAGTCGTCGTACGCGACGGCGAGCACCGAGCGCATCGTCTGGTCGGCGGCCCCGTCCGTGCAGAGCACGACGGTGACGGACGGCAGCACCTGGTCTGCTGCCGGCCGGACCGTCGGCGCCGGCATCGGCCGGATCGCGCGCTGGAGGGTGCGGACGTCGATCGTCGCGCCGATGCGCCGGCGCTCCGTGACGTCCGCCTCGACGAACCCGAGGGGCTCGCCGTGGTCACGGACGAGGAGCCGCGCACGGCGGTACCCCTCGGCACCCTCGAGCGCGATGACGTCGCGGTGGCTGGACGCGTGCACGTCCGCACGGTCGACCTCGCCGACCCACAGGGCGCCGTCCCACGTGGGGAACAGCGGACCCGTGACGATCGGCGAGACGACCATCGCCAGGGTGGCGCGGGTCACGGCGCACCCACCGGCTGCGGGGCGGGGACCGGAGCGGGCGCGGAGACGACCACGCCGCCGAACAGCCGACCGACGGCGTACCCGGTGACCGTCGAGGCGACCGAGAGCGCGATGGCGAACGCACGGCGTCCCCCACCACGGCCGATGCCGCCGAGTTCGCGGAGCAGCGCGCCCGGGAGGACCTTCGTCAGGTACGTGGACTCGCTCGCGAGCGAGTCACCGGTGCCCACACGACGGCTCAGGACGGCCTTCGAGATGCCCTCGTAGTAGCTCCGACGACGGACGTACCGCATCTCGACGCGGTCCGGGGAGACCCGGTGCGACACGTTCGAGCGCGGCTCGTAGCGGATCCGGGACGCGGGACGGGCCTGCGCGATCCGGATGCAGAGCTCCGTCTCCTCGCAGCCGAGCGGCTGGTTGCCGACGCGACCGATCCCGGACCGGAACCCGCCGGCACCGAGCAGCACGTCGCGACGGAAGGCCATGCTCGACCCGATCACGTTGCGGACGTCACCGGGGGCCGTCGGCAGTCCGGCGTAGCTGCAGCCGACGATCCAGAGCAGCTCGTCCGGGTACGGTCCCGCGCCGGTGGCGGTCGGCCACGACGGGGTCGCCCGGCCGCCGACACCGACGACGTCGGGCAGCTCGAGCGCTGCGACGAGGTGCTCCAGCCAGTCGTCGTCCGCCGTGGCGTCGTCGTCGAGGAATGCCACGACGTCGGCGTCCGTCAGGGCGACACCGGTGTTCCGTGCGCCGGAGAGGCCGCGGTCCTCGGTGTTCTCCACGACCCGGAGCTCGGGCCAGCGGGCCTTCGCCCGGAGGAAGAGCTCGGGCTCGTGGTCGATCACGACGACGACCTCGGTGGTGTCCGGCTGGCGCTTCGCCGACTCGACGGAGTCCTGCAGGTCTCCCCAGCGCTGCTGCGTGTACGCGCAGATGACGACGGCGACCGTCGGGGTGCTCACGCCGCTTCCTCGTCGAGGGCCGGCACGGCGGTCGGCACGACGCGGGTCGGGACGGGAGCCAGGCGGGCACGGGCCTGCGCGTCGGCGGCGCGACGACGCTCGTGCATGATCGACTTCAGCACCCGGATGCCGTCGGTGATCGCGTTGAGGTTGCTGGTGCCGTGGACGCGGAGCTTCTCGTGGCTCGGGACCTCGGTGATCGCCAGTTCCGCGGCGGACCAGCGGCAGGTCAGGACCGTCTCGATCTCGAACCCGTCGCCCCACAGCATCGAGCCGTCGGTCGGCTGCGGGAGCGTCGAGGAGAGCAGCCCGATCTTCGGCAGGGCGTCGGCCCAGAAGGCGTTGTAGCCGTAGCAGAGGTCGCTGTAGCGCGTCCCGAGGAGCACGTTGCAGATCAGGTTCAGGCCACGGTTGCCGAGGCTGCGGACGATCGTGATGTCGTCGCTGCCACCGCCGAGCGCGTACCGGGTGCCCTTGGCGACGTCCGCGCCGGCGACGAGTGCGTCGACGAAGCGCGGGATCTCGTCCGGGTCCGCGGAGCAGTCGGCGTCGAACATGACGACGACGTCGCCGGTGACGGCCTCGAACCCGCAGGCGAGGGCGTTGCCCTTGCCCTTGCGGGTCTGCTGCACGACCTTGACGGAGGGCATCAGCCGCTGCGCCGTCGCGATGGTGTCGTCGACCGAGTTGCCGTCGACGAGGATCACCTCGTACACGGGCGGGAGCTTCGGGAGGATGATCTCCAGGTTCCTCGCTTCGTTCCGAGCGGGGATGACGACCGAGACGCGCGGGTCTCGGGGCCGGATCGTGCTGGCGGACATGGTGCTCCTGTCGGGTTCAGGGCTGCAAGTGGGTGAGTTCGCCGGAATGGCGAACGGTCGTCCGCAGGGTACGGAGGACGGGACGCGGGTACGTCGGCTTCGCTGCCCGGCGGTGAGGGTGCACCGCCGTTCCCCTCGACAGCGGGGGTACACCGCTTCCTGGGGATTCCCACCCTCGCTGGGCGCGGGTGTGCGGTCAATGCGATGTGCGGTCAGTTGCGGGCCGCCGACCGTGGATACGGAAACCCGCAATCGCGCGTCCGGTGCCCGCGGGACCGGCGCGGGTCGCGTCGCTCGCGGCGTCACCGCGCACCGGCACGGGTCGCGTCCGCCGCGGCGTCACCGCGGACCGGACGGGAGGCTCGTGCCGGCGCCGCCCCGAGCCTCCCGTCCGCCGTGTGGCCGGGCCGACCGCCGGGCGCGAGCCGCACGCCGGCCCGGGCACCGGGCGCCGGGCGCAGGACACCGGGCGTGAGATCGCGTTTCGTGTGGGCTCCCTGGGGCGGAGGCGACGAACAGTGCGATCTCAGCGGGCTCGGCGTGGCGCGCGCGGGCGGAGCGGGCCCGCGCGGCCGGAGCCGGGCGCGCCTGGGCGCACGAAGAAGGCCCCCGGGATCTCCCGGGGGCCTGTCTCACGAGTGCTGGGGTACCTGGACTCGAACCAAGAACGACGGTACCAGAAACCGCTGTGTTGCCAATTACACCATACCCCAAAAGGCCTGCGGGCCTTCCGTCCCCGTTGTCCGGGGCACGGTCATCTACTGTACAGCATCCCGGAGGTCCGCAAGACCACCGACGAGGTCCCGGTGCACCGCGGCGGCGGTCATCGCCCCGTGCCCGGCGGCCACGATGAGCTGCTCGGGCCCCGGCGGCGTGACGTCGCCCACGGCGTAGATCCCGGGGACACTCGTCCGCCCCACGCGGTCGACGACGACGAGCCCCTCGGCGTCGCGCTCGAGCGGTGCTCCCACCCAGCCGAGGTCCACGTGCCACGTCGGCCGGACGAACCCGCCCGTGCGCGGCTCCACGTGCCCGTCCGCGAGGCGGACGCCGGTCATCCCGGTGCGGTCCCCCTCGAGGTCGGCCAGCGGGCGCTCGTCGACGCGGACGCCGGCGGCCGCGAGGCGGGACCGTCCCGACTCGTCGAGCGGAGCGACCCCGTTCGTGTAGACGATGAGGTCGTCCGCCCAGGACGCGACGAGGAGCGCGCGGTCGACGACGTCGGGCGTCTCGCAGACGAAGGCGAGCGGCTCACCGGCCTTCTCGTAGCCGTCGCACTCCACGCAGCTGTGCACCGCCGTGCCGTAGAAGGCGCGGAGCGAGGGCAGGGCGGGGAACTCCTCGCGGAGCCCGGTGGCGATGACCACCGCACGTGCGGTGCCCTCGACCTCGGTCCCCCGCCACGCGCCGTGCACCCGGAAGCCGTCGTCCTCGGGCGTCACCGCGTCGACGAGGGCCTGCGCGACCGTCGCCTCCGGGTACTGCTCGACCTCGGCGCGGCCGAGCTTCCTGAGCTCCAGGGGCGAGATGCCGTCACGGGTGAGGAACCCGTGCGACGCGAGCGTCGCGGCGTTGCGCGGACGGTTCGCATCGAGCAGCAGCACGGTGCGCTTCGCCCGGACCAGGTTCAACGCGGCGCTCAGCCCGGCCGGGCCGGCGCCGACGACCGCGACGTCGTACTGCGCCCCGGCGTGCTCCTGGGTGTCCTTCGTCATCGGGGCGGTCAGCGAGCCGCGAGGCTGCGGAGGCGTGCCAGCGTCGAGTCCTTGCCGAGGATCTCCATCGACTCGAACAGCGGCGGGCTGATGCGGCGACCGGAGACCGCGACGCGGAGCGGACCGAACGCGACCCGGGGCTTCAGGCCGAGACCGTCGATGAGCGCCGCGCGGAGCGCACCCTCGATCGCCTCGGTACGCCAGTCGTCGAGCTGCTCGAGCGCGGCGATGCCGGCGGTGAGGACCTCGGTCGGGTCGCCCTTGAGGCTCGCGAGCGCGTCGTCCTCGACCACCAGGTCGGCGTCCGCGGTGAACAGGGACCCGAGCATCCCGGGGGCTTCGCTGAGGAGCTGCATGCGCTCCTGCACGAGCGGCGCCGCGAGCTCGAGCACGTGCTCCTGCTCGGGGGTCGCCGGGTCGGCGATGAAGTCGGTCAGGTAGGGCTTCAGCCGTCCACGGAAGTCGGCGGGCTCGAGGAGCCGGATGTGGTCCCCGTTGATCGCCTCGGCCTTCTTGTGGTCGAACCGGGCCGGGTTCGGGTTGACGTCCACCACGTCGAAGGCCTGGACCATCTCGTCGATGGAGAACACGTCGCGGTCCGGGCCGATCGACCAGCCGAGGAGCGCCAGGTAGTTGATGAGCCCCTCGGGGATCATGCCGGCGGCGCGGTGGTGGAACAGGTTCGACTCGGGGTCGCGCTTGGAGAGCTTCTTGTTGCCCTCCCCCATCACGAACGGCAGGTGGCCGAACAGCGGGATGAACTCCGTCAGGCCGATCTCGAACAGCGCCTCGTACAGGGCGATCTGCCGCGGAGTGGACGACAGCAGGTCCTCGCCGCGGAGCACGTGGGTGATCCCCATGAGTGCGTCGTCGACCGGGTTCGTGAACGTGTAGAGCGGCTTGCCGTTCGGGCGCACCACGACGAAGTCCGGGAAGGTGCCCTGCTTGAAGGTGATCTCCCCACGGACGAGGTCCTGGAAGCTGAGGTCGCGGCCCGGCACACGGAGGCGGAGCGCGGGCGCGCGACCCTGGTCACGGAAGGCCTGACGCTCGTCCTCGGTCAGGTCGCGCTCGTGGTTGTCGTAGCCCTGCTTCGGGTCACGGCCGGCGGCGATGTTCCGCGCCTCCATCTCCTCGGGCGTGACGAAGGACTCGTACACGTGCCCGGAGGCCTGCAGCTTCGCGACGACGTCCGCGTAGACGCCCGACCGCTCCGACTGCCGGTACGGGCCGTGCGGGCCACCGACCTCGACACCCTCGTCCCAGTCGAGGTTCAGCCAGCGCAGCGCCTCGATGATCTGCGCGTACGACTCCTCGCTGTCCCGAGCGGCGTCGGTGTCCTCGATGCGGAACACGAGCTTGCCGCCGGTGTGCCGGGCGTACGCCCAGTTGAAGAGCGCCGTCCGGACGAGCCCCACGTGGGGCGTGCCCGTCGGGGACGGGCAGAAACGAACACGGACGTCGGAACCGGTGGCGGTGGTGAATGGCGCAGTCATGACGCACCGATCCTACCGTGGCGCCCCGGTGCAGATCGGCCCCGGAACGCAGAAAACCCCTGGCCAGTGGCCAGGGGTTCCCTGTTCTTGCAACGTTGAGTCCGGCGGCGTCCTACTCTCCCACAAGGTCCCCCTTGCAGTACCATCGGCGCTGAGAGGCTTAGCTTC
>NZ_RJKS01000002.1:0-232032 GCF_003762905.1 Curtobacterium sp. ZW137
CGAAGACCTCCGGTGACGACGTGGTGTGTGGTAACTCACATCGTCCCGGAGGTCTTCACTTACGTCACCCGTTCACAACGTCCCGGGGAACTACACCTAGACCGGCTGGGCGACCGGCAGCCCCGTCCGCAGCTCGACCGGCAGGTGCGCCGTGTCGTTGAGCGTCACGAGCTCGGCGGGCTTCGCGGACCGGATCCGGATCACCGTCAGCGCCGTGTGTGCGACGTTCGTGCCCATCCAGCGCCACTCCGGCGCCTGGAAGACCTCTCGCACGAACCACCCGATCACGGCGTTGTGCGTGATGATCAGGTCGTGCCGGTCCTGCATGGCCGGGGTGAACCACTCCGCGACGGCGTCGCCCATCTGGGCCTGCCCGGCGATGATCTCCTCCTCGGTGATCCCGCCGTAGAACTTCTTGTACGCGGTCGGCATGTCCGGGGTGGGACCGGACGGGATGCAGTCGAAGAGCAGCGTCGACGGCTCCGGCTGGATCGCCGGCAGTCGCTGCGCCAGGAACGACGCGGTCTCGGTCGGCGCGTCGAGCGGCGAGTGGTACACGCCGTCGAAGGGCACCCCGCCGAGCCGGTCGGCGATGAGCATGGACTGCCGCTTGCCGCGCTCGGACAGCTTGCCGTCGCGGAGGCCGTGCTCAGCGTCCTGGTGCTCGCCGTGGCGCACGAGGTAGAGGTAGTGCGACATCTCCCGCATCAACCGCCGATGCCGATCGCGCTCTCGAGAGCCGCGCGCTCGACGTCCCCGACGACCGCGGTGATCTTCGGGCGGGTCAGGAGGTCACGTGCCAGGTCGAGCACGTCGCCCCTGGATACCCGGTCCACCCGCTCGAGGGCGGTGTCGAGATCGGTGAACTCGCCCGTGCCGAGCTCGGCGCGACCGAGGCGGGTCATCCGGGCGTCCGAGTCCTCGAGCGAGAGCGTCAGCGCGCCCTCGATCTGGCCCTTGGCGCGACGCAGCTCGTCGTCCGTGATGCCCGAGTCGACCATCCGCTCGAACTCGGCGTCGACGATGTCGATCACGCCGGCGACGTTGTCCGGGGCGCAGCCCGCGTAGACCCCGAAGGCGCCGTTGTCGAGGTAGGCGGGTGCGAAGGACGACACCGCGTAGGCGAGACCGCGGCGCTCGCGGACCTCCTGGAAGAGCCGGGAGCTCATGCCCCCGCCGAGGACGGCGTTCAGCACGCTCAGCACGGGGCGGCGTTCGTCACGGAGGTCGAGGCCCTGCGAGCCGCGCAGCATGCTGACCTGCTCGGTGGGGCGGTGCACGACCGTGAGCTGTTCGGCGGCGCGGTCGGCGACGGGCTTCGCTGTGCGCCGCGCGACCGGTGCCGCCTTGTCGGCGTTCTGGAAGACCTCTTCGACGAGGGCGCAGAAGCGGTCGTGGTCGACGGCGCCGGCGGCCGTGATGACCAGCCCGCTCGGCGCGTAGTGCTCGGCGTAGTGCGCCATGACCTCGTCCCGCTGCACCGCGCGGATGCTCTCCGGGGTGCCGCCGATCGGACGGCCGAGGGCGTGCCCCTCGAAGGCGGAGGCGAAGAACGCTTCTCCGGCGAGGTCGGCCGGGTCGTCCGCGGCCATCGCGAGTTCTTCGAGGATGACCCCGCGCTCGATGTCGAACGCCTGCGGCTCGAGCACCGAGTTGGTCACCATGTCACCGATCACCCGGACGGCCATCGGGACGTCGGCGTCGCGGACGCGGGCGTAGTAGCAGGTGTACTCCTTGGCGGTCGCGGCGTTGTGCTCGCCACCGACGGAGTCGAACGCGACGGCGATGTCGAGTGCGCTGCGCGTGGTCGTGCCCTTGAACAGCAGGTGTTCGAGGAAGTGCGTGGAGCCGAACTGGCCTTCGCGTTCGTCGCGGGAGCCGACCCCGACCCAGTAGCCGATGCTCGTCGAGTGGGACGCCGGAACGGCCTCGGTAAGCACGCGGACGCCCGACGGGAGGACGGAACGGCGGACGAAGGATCCCCCGGACGTCAGGAACGACGTGTCCGGGGCCTGGAGGGGCAACGGCACTGGGTGGTTCATCGCCGTCGAGCCTACTGACTCTCCGGGGTGCCTCATCCAGCATCTGGACTGTGCCTCGAAGTGGGGTACAGAAATTGAGGACAGACCGACTCGTCTGTCTGTCCTCCTTGTGCTACAGTCGTGCATGCCGGATCGGTAGTCCCCCTAGATTCCGATCCGGTGGCTCGGGACATCAGTCCTCGGCGGCACGAGTCCCCCCGCTCAGCCGCGGAGCCGATGAGTCCCAAGGAGAGCCACGCTGTGACGGTCGATTCCCCCCAACCGGCCGTCCAGCGTCTCCTTGGACCGAGCGATCCGAACCTTCCGTCGCCGGACGGGTCGAGCCTCCCCCCGGCTCCCCGTCCCGGCGGCGCGAAGGTCCGGATCCTCGAGACGGCAACGCGGCTGTTCTACGAAGAGGGCATCCACAGCGTCGGCGTCGACCGCCTCATCTCCGAGGCGAGCGTCACGAAGGCGACGTTCTACAAGCACTACGGGTCGAAGGACAACCTGATCCTCGCCTACATCCGGGCGCAGCACGACCACGTGCAGGACCGCTTCGAGCGACTCATCGCCGACGCCGACTCCCCCGCGCAGGCCGTCCGGTCCTGGGTCACCGCCGTCGCGGACGAGGTGCACGAGCCCGGTTTCCGCGGTTGCGCGTTCCTCAACGCCGCGGCGGAGTACCACGACCCGCGCGACCCCGTGCGCGAAGTCGTCGCGAGCCACCGCGACTGGTACACCGAGCGCCTCGCCGACCTCCTGCAGGAAGCGGGTCACCCGCTGCCCGGCGACGGCGCGGACGAGCTCATGCTCGCCCGGGACGGCGCGATGTCCGGCGCGTACGCGGGCGATGCGATCGCCGCGACGGCGGCGCTCGGCCGGGTCGCCGAGCGCGTCCTCGCCGGCTGAGCGAACGGGCTGAGCGCGCCTGCCGAGCAGGCCGACCGCCGCTTTCCGCGCACCCCTGGTGATGCCCCCTCTTCGGGGGTAGCTTGACGCGCACGATCGACCAACCCGCCGATCGCGATCCCGTCGACCCGTTTCCCTGCAGCGTCGGCGGGACCTCAGTGCTGCCAGCACGACTCGAGGACAACGATGTTCGACAACGCCTTCATCCGCCATGCCGTCGACCGGAGCGCCGAGAACGCTCTCGACCGCCGACGCTTCTTCGCAGCCGCCGGTGTCGCCGGCGCCTCAGCCGGCCTCGCCGCGCTCGGCACCTCGGTGCTCTCCGCCGCTCCCGCCGTCGCCACCCCGCAGGAGGACGGCGCCGTGTCCGACGCCGCCATCCTCAACTTCGCGCTCAACCTCGAGTACCTCGAGGCCGAGTTCTACCTCCGCGCCGTCTTCGGCACCGGCCTCGCCGCCAGCATGACCGGCGGCATCGACCCCCAGGGGCCGGTCGTCGGCGGCCGCCGGGTCCCGTTCAAGACCCCCGCCATCAGGGGCATCGCGACCGAGATCGCGAACGACGAGCGGGCGCACGTCGCGTTCCTCCGGTCCGCGCTCGGCGGCGCCGCGGTGGCCCGGCCGAAGATCGACTTCACGAACAGCTTCACCGCGGCCGCCCGGGCCGCCGGGGTCGTCGGGCCGACCGGCAGGTTCGACCCCTTCGCGAGCGAGGAGAACTTCCTGCTCGGCGCGTACGTGTTCGAGGACGTCGGGGTCACCGCCTACAAGGGTGCGGCCCCGCTGATCACCAACAAGACGTACCTCAGCGCCGCCGCGGGGATCCTCGCGGTGGAGGCCTACCACGCCGGCATCATCCGCTCGAAGCTCTACGACAAGGGACTGCAGGTGCCGGCGAACAAGATCTCCGACGCCCGCGACTCCCTCGACGGCGGCACCGACGACGACCAGGGCATCACGACCAGGGCCGGCGCGGTGAACTTCGTCCCGACCGACGCGAACTCGCTCGCGTACGGCCGCACCGCGGAACGCGTGCTCAACATCGTGTTCCTCAACCCGAACCAGATCGACAAGGGCGGCTTCTTCCCCGAGGGCGTGAACGGCGCCATCGTCGCGAGCGGCAACCCCGGCAGCGCGACCGGCCCCGCCTGATCCGCCGGTCTCGGCCGCGCGCCGCGCGCCGCGCGCCGCGCGCCGCGCGCCGCGCGCGTCGTGCGCTCCCGCTGAGATCGCACCATCTGTCGCTCCGCCGCGGCGGACCCGACACGGATCGCGATCTCGGCGGCGCACCAACGACGTGTCCCGCGACCACGACCGGACGGGCGCGCCCCGCTCAGCGGCAACGCGAAGCGTTGCGCGGGGCGCGCCGACCGAGCCTGCGAGGAAGGGTGCCAGCTGGCACCGGGCCTCCCGTCCGCCCCCAGGGCACGCGCACGCTCGCCGAGATCGCACCATCTGTCGCCCGGCACCGCCTGACGCGACAGGTCCTGCGATCTCGGCCGCGGGACGCCGTCCCGGTCGCCCCCAGGGGCCGCGGGACGCCGTCCCGGTCGCCCCCAGGGGACGGGTGGTTGCCTGGGTGCATGGCCAACGACCCGCTCTGGCGCCTCCCCGAGGTGCCCACCTTCACCCTGACCAGCCCCGACTTCACCGACGGGGGCGAGCTGCCCACCTCCGCACGCGGCGCCGACGTCGGCGGCGAGGACCGCTCCCCCGAACTGACGTGGTCCGGCGCACCGGAGGGCACCCAGAGCTACGTGCTCACCGTGTACGACCCCGACGCCCCGACCGGCTCCGGCTTCTGGCACTGGGCCGTGTCCGACATCCCCGGTGACGTGACCTCGCTCCCCGCCGGTGCCGGGACCGACGACGCCCTGTTGCCGGCCGCCGCACTCCGACGTCACAACGAGTTCGGTTCGGACACGTTCCTCGGGGCCGCTCCGCCCGCCGGACACGGCTCACACCGGTACTTCTTCACGCTGAGCGCCCTCGACGTCCCACTGCTCGAGGTCCCGGTCGACGCGACCCCCGCGGTCGTCGGGTTCATGCTCCGCGATCACCTGCTCGCCCGCGCCGTCCTGATGGGCACGCAGGAGACCCCCGCCGCCTGAGCCCGCACACGCGGAACGGCCGCCGCCCCGAGGGGCGACGGCCGTTCGTGCTGTCAGGCGACTGGCTGGGTTCAGCCCTCGGCCGGCGCGGTGGCGTGGGTCTCGTGACCCGCGCCGCCCTCGACGTCGACCTCGTCCGCCACGACCGGCGCGAGCGAGAGCTTGCCGCGGTCGTCGACCTTGGTGACCTCGACCAGGATCTTCTGGCCGACGCCGAGGACGTCCTCGACGTTCTCCACACGCTTGCCACCGGCGAGCTTGCGCACCTCGGAGACGTGGAGCAGACCGTCGCGACCCGGGAGCAGCGACACGAAGGCGCCGAAGGTGGCGATCTTCACGACGGTGCCGAGGAACTGGTCCCCGATCTCCGGGTTGGTCGGGTTCGCGATCGCGTTGACCTGGGCGCGAGCCGCCTCGGCCGACGGACCGTCGACGGCGCCGATGTAGACGGTGCCGTCGTCCTCGATGGAGATGTCGGCACCGGTCTCGTCCTGGATGCCGTTGATCGTCTTGCCCTTCGGGCCGATCAGCTCGCCGATCTTGTCGACGGGGATCTGCACGGAGATGACACGCGGCGCGGTGTCCGCCATCTCGTCGGGGGCGTCGATCGCCTCGGTGAGGACACCGAGGATGGCCGAACGGGCTTCCTTGGCCTGCTTCAGCGCGGCGTCGAGCACCGACGACGGGATGCCGTCGAGCTTGGTGTCGAGCTGGATCGCGGTGACGAACTCCGAGGTACCGGCGACCTTGAAGTCCATGTCGCCGAGTGCGTCCTCGGCACCGAGGATGTCGGTCAGCGCCGCGTAGCGGGTCTGGCCGTCGACGGTGTCGGAGACGAGGCCCATCGCGATGCCCGCGACCGGTGCCTTGAGGGGCACACCGGCGTTGAGGAGCGACAGGGTCGAGGCGCAGACGGAGCCCATCGACGTCGAGCCGTTGGAGCCGAGGGCCTCGGACACCTGACGGATCGCGTAGGGGAACTCCTCGCGCGACGGCAGCACCGGCACGAGGGCGCGCTCGGCGAGGAAGCCGTGCCCGATCTCGCGACGCTTCGGCGAACCCACGCGGCCGGTCTCACCGGTCGAGTAGGGCGGGAAGTTGTAGTGGTGCAGGTAACGCTTCTTCGTGACGGGCGACAGCGAGTCGATCTGCTGCTCCATCTTGAGCATGTTCAGCGTGGTGACGCCCAGGATCTGGGTCTCGCCGCGCTGGAAGATCGCCGAACCGTGGACGCGCGGGATCACGGCGACCTCGGCGTCGAGCGGACGGATGTCGGCGAGGCCGCGGCCGTCCATGCGGATCTGCTCGGTCAGGATGCGGCCGCGGACGACCTTCTTCGTGACCGACTTGTAGGCGCCGCTGACCTGGCCGTTGGCGCTCTCGGGGAGCTCGCCGGCCGTCACCTTGGCGGCGATGGCCTCCTTGACGCGGGCCTTGAGGGCGTCGTCCGCGTCCTGGCGCTCGAGCTTGCCGGCGATCTTGTAGACGTCGCCGAGCTCGGCGAGGGCGATGGCCTCGACCGCGTCGTAGACCTCGGGGGCGTAGGGCGGGAAGACCGGGTAGTCCTGGATCTCCTTGGCTGACTGCGCGGCCATCTTCGCCTGCGCCTCGACGAGGACCTTGAGGAACGGCTTCGCCGCCTCGAGACCCTGCGCGACGACGGCCTCGTCGGGCTTGGTGGCGCCGCCCTGGATGAGGTCCCAGCTGTGCTCGGTGGCCTCGGCCTCGACCATCATGATGGCGACGTCCTCGTTGCCCGCCTCGTCCGTGACGACACGGCCGGCGACGGTGAGGTCGAAGACGGCGTCAGCGAGCTGCGACGCCCTCGGGAACGCGACCCACTGGTCGGTGCCGTTCGCGCCGGGGATGAGCGCGAGGCGCACGCCGGCGATCGGGCCGGAGAACGGCAGGCCGGAGATCTGCGTGGACGCCGATGCCGCGTTGATCGCGAGCGCGTCGTAGAACTCGTCCGGAGCGATGCTCAGGACGGTGATGACGATCTGGACCTCGTTGCGGAGGCCGTCGACGAACGACGGGCGCAGCGGCCGGTCGATGAGACGGCAGACGAGGATCGCCTCGGTCGAGGGGCGGCCTTCACGACGGAAGAACGAGCCGGGGATCTTGCCGGCAGCGTACGAGCGCTCCTCGACGTCGACCGTCAGCGGGAAGAAGTCGAAGCCCTCACGCGGGTGCTTGCCGGCGCTGGTGGCCGAGAGCAGCATGGTCTCTTCGTCCAGGTACGCGGCGACGGCACCCTGTGCCTGCTGCGCGAGACGGCCGGTCTCGAACCGGACCGTCCTGGTGCCGTAGCGACCGTTGTCGATGATCGCTTCAGCGAACTTGATTTCGGGACCCTCCAAGAGGATGCCTCCTTGCGTCTGTGATGCAGCAGACCCGGCCTCGGGCACACGCGTGCACGTGCGCTCCACGACGCGGAACGCATGCCTGGCCAGCAGTAGAAGCAGTCGGGACGTGATCGGCCCGCATGCCACCACCGATGACCAGCTTCGTGCCGGTCTGCGTGCGATGTTGTGTGTCGTCTCGGGAAACGGTCCCCAGACACCGCGACTTTAGCATTCAGCGGTGCATCGACGGCGAGGCTGGTGGCGAACGGGCGTGTCCCCGATAGCCTTCGACCATGCGTCGATCCCCTGTCAGACGCGTGCTCGTCGCGGCCGCAGTGCTCGTCGGTGCGCTCGTCGCCCCCGTCGTGACCGCCGTCCCCGCGAGCGCGACGGACTACCCGAGCTGGCAGGACGTCGAGAAGGCCAAGGGGAACGAGCAGGCGAAGGCCGCCGAGGTCGACAAGGTACAGGCCGCGCTGCAGTCCGCCCAGGCCGAGGCCGCGACCAAGTCGCAGGCCGCGCTCGACGCGTCCGCGAAGGCGACCGCAGCCGAGGCGGACCTGAGTGAAGCCACCCAGACCGCCACGAGCCTCCAGGCCCAGGCCGACCAGGCGTCGGCGACCGCGAAGCGCGCACAGACGCGTGCCGGACAGCTCGCCGCCAACCTGTACCGCGACGGGTCGACGAACCAGATGACCACGCGCATCGCGACCGCGAAGGACCCCGACGAACTGCTGTACCAGCTCGGCGCGCTCGACCAGCTCTCGAGCAGCTGGGCGGGCGTGATGGACGAGGCGTCCGTCGCCGCGAAGACCGCGTCGTCGCTGCACGACCAGGCGAAGCGCGCCGAGGCCGAGCGAGCCTCCCTCGCCCAGGCCGCCGAGGAACGTTCGGCCGAGGCGAAGTCGGCGGAGCAGGTCGCCGACGCAGCCGTCGCGTCGACCAAGGACCACAGCGACGAGCTGTACGCGCAGCTGGCGTCGCTCAAGGACACCAGCGCCGCGACCGAGCAGCAGTACGAGGTCGGGCAGGCGGTCGCGGCCCAGGCTGCGGCACAGCGCGCGGCGGCGAAGGCGGCCGCGGAAGCGAAGGCATCGGCTGCCGCGACCACGACCACGGGGAGCTCCGCGAGCGCTGGGACGTCCTACCCGAGCACCGCCGGCGTGGCGGTGGACCCGGCGGCGGCGAAGGCCTACGCCCGGAGCGTCCTCGGCAACTACGGCTGGGGCGACGACCAGTACGGCTGCCTCGTCTCGCTGTGGACGCAGGAGTCGGGCTGGCGGGCGAACGCGCTGAACTCCTCGAGCGGTGCGTACGGCATCCCGCAGTCCCTGCCGGCGAACAAGATGTCCGCCGCCGGAGCCGACTGGCGGACGAACCAGAACACCCAGATCAACTGGGGCCTGGCCTACATCAAGAGCTCCTACGGCAGCCCGTGCGGCGCGTGGAACCACGAGATGAGCGTCAACCCGCACTGGTACTGAGCGACAGTCCCTGAGCGGCCGCCAGCGCCTCGTTCAGGCGATCTCGCGCTCCTCGGGCCAGCCGCCCACCCGGATGACCTCGCCGTCCGCGGCGACGAGCCGGGCGGCGACACCGTGCTCGCGGAGCATCGGCAGCGCCCGGTGCCCACGGACCACCGCCGCGGTGGTCATCGTGTTCGCGGCGACACAGGACGGCGCGACGACCGTGACGCTCCGCCACACCGGGTCCGCCGGGAGTCCCCAGCGCGGGTCGAGGATGTGGTGCCGGGCCGTCCCGTCCTGCTCCCACCGGCGCTTCTGCGTGCTCGAGGTCGCCACGGACCAGCCGGCACCGAGGGTGATCCGGTCCTCGGGGTCGTCGTCCAGGTCCCGCACGCGCACCTGCCACCCGCCGCGCGGCTCCGGGCCGGCGGTGGCGACGTCCCCGCCGAGCGCGACGAGCACGCCGACGCCGAGCCGGGCGGTGACGCTCGCGGCGGCCAGGTCGGCGGCCGCGGCCTTCGCCGTCGCGCCGAGGTCGAGGACGACGCCGTGCGGCACCCGCAGGAAGGTCCCGGAGAGCAGCACCCGTCGCCATGCCGGACGTCCGTCGAGCGCCGCCGCGAGTTCGGCGGGCTCCGGGACGACCCGGGCGTCGGCGAACGCGGCGTCGTAGCCGAGCGACACCATCCGGGCGCCGAGCGTCGGGTCGACGTCGCCGGACGTGGTCTCGGCGGCGTCGAGCGCCTGGTGGACGAGGCTGGCGAGGAGCGGGCTGACCACGGCGCCGCGCTCGAGCTCCCCGGCCCGCGCGAGCAGTTCCGAGTCCGGCCGGAACCGGCTGCACGCGGCGTCGACGGCTGCGGTGACCTCGCGCACGCAGGACTCGGCGGCGGCGAGGTGGCGGCGGTCCCGGTGGTCGAGGACGACCGAGGCGGTGGTGGTCCAGAGGTCCCACGACGTGCTGGCGCGCATCGTCACGACCCCGTCGTCATCGCGTCGGAGCTGGCAGCACGGCCCGGGGCGACACCCGATTCGGCGGCCGCCAGGGTCACAGTCGCCTGAGTCGCAGTCGCCTGAGTCGCGTCCGCCAGGGTCGCAGTCGCCTGAGTCGCGTCCGCCAGGGTCGCGTCCGCCTGGTGCCCGACCCAGAACCCGCCACCGGTGACGAGCGCCACCGCGAGCCCGCCCGCGCCGACGATCGCCGTCGTGGTCCGTCCGGACCGCTTGCCGTTGGTGTCCATCGTTCCTCCTCGCCGTCACCACGAGGTTGGCAGCCGGGACGATGGATTCCCCGGGCGGGTGCTGCACCCGGGCCCGGGGATCCCTGTGTCGGCGATGAGAGCGCCGGTCGGACTAGTGGCCGAGTCCGCCGAGCAGGCTCGCGAAGTCCGCCACCTCCGGCAGGGCGTCCGCCTCCTGCGGGTTCCGACGGGAGGCTCCGATCGCCCAGGCCAGGTCGGCCCCGGCCCGGCGGATGCGTCCGTCGAGTGCCGCCTGGTCGCCTCGGGTGCCCCAGTCGTCGGTCGCGGCGAACACGCCGGTGGGCACGACGGCCGCGCGGAGGTACGCGAACACGGGACGCATCGCGTGCTCGATCGCCAGCGAGTGGCGGGAGGTGCCACCGGTCGCCGCCAGGAGGACCGGCATGTCGGCGAGGGCGTCCTTGTCCATGACGTCGAGGAACGACTTCGCGAGCCCGCTCATCCCCGCGGTGAAGATCGGCGAGACGAACACGAGCGCGTCGGCCTCGACGACCGCGGCGGTGGCCGCTGCCAGCGCCGGCGCCTGGAACCCGGTGAGCATCGCGTCGGTGATCTCGTGGGCCAGCGGACGCAGGTCGACGTGCACGACGCGGGGCGAGCCTCCCGTCCCGGTCGTCTCGATGGCGGCGACGGCGGACTCGGCCAGCCGGTCGGCGAGCAGTCGGGTCGACGACGGCTCGGAGAGCCCGGCGGAGACGACGGCGATGGTGGTCATGGTGACTCCCGATCTTTCAATGCGTTTGCATGAACATCGTAGCCAACCGGCGAGGGAACGCAAGCATTCCCGGCAACGGAGAACGCCCCGGTCCTCAGCGAAGAGGACCGGGGCGTTCGATCAAGCCGTGTGTTCGTCGACGAGCGACGATGCCTTATCGACGCAGGCCGAGGCGCTCGATGAGCGCACGGTAGCGAGCGATGTCGACGTTGGAGAGGTAGCCGAGGAGACGGCGACGCTGACCGACCATGAGCAGCAGACCACGACGCGAGTGGTGGTCGTGCTTGTGCTCCTTGAGGTGCTCGTTCAGGTCGTTGATACGACGCGTCAGAACGGCGACCTGGACCTCGGGGGATCCGGTGTCGCCCGGGTGGGTCGCGTACTCTTCGATGATCTCCTGCTTGACCTGTGCGTCAAGTGCCATTGGTGATCCCCTTTCGATCCGTTGCGCGGTGCTCATGCCTGATGCATGGGCGCTCTTTGTCCGCGGCCGTTCTACGGCAACCGCACAAGACTACCAGAGCGCGAGCGGCACCAGGGGCGTCAGACGGTCCGTGCCCGCAGGCGTCGCCGCCGGGGTGCTGGCATCAGGCTGCGCACGAGGCCGACGAGCGTGGCGCCGAGCAGGCCGCCCATGCCGTTCGACAGGACGTCGCGCGGGTCTGAGACACGGTTCGGCAGCAGTGCGCCCTGCGCGAGCTCGATGCCGCCGGACAGGCCGACCGCGATCAGCACGCCGAGGAACCACCAGCGGCGCGGGAGCCACATCGCGGCGATCATCCCGACGGGCACGAACATGGCGATGTTGGCGAGGAACTCGGTGCGGTCGTAGGTCAGCCACGAGCCGTGCGGCAGGTGCTGCGCCCAGGCGAGCGCGTGCAGGACGAGGGAGTTCTCGGCGGACGTGAACACGTGCGGCGTCAACGTCATCCGCCAGATCACCCAGGCGTACGCCGCCGTGAGGGCGAGCAGGAGGAGTTTCCGGAACATCCCGACAGTGTGGGTCATCTGCCTGCCAGAGTCCTGGAGCGCTCCTGGGGAGATCCGTACGATGGTGACGACGAGCCCGACGGGACACGGTCAGATCAGGAGCACCGCCGATGCCGGACCAGGACACGACGAAGCACCGACATCGACGACGGCTGTCGAGCGCTGCACGCCAGTGGGTGCTCATCGGCGCGGTCGCCGTCGTCGTGGCCGCGGTCGTCGTGACCGTCTCGGTGTGGCTGCCGAACCGCCCGAACGGGCCCGACGGGCGCCGGATCGTCGAGCGGGCGACGGCCGCGCAGGCCTTCCCCGGCGGCCTCGCCCGGCAGCCGGCGAGCGAGAACCAACCCGGCATGCGCGAACGGGTGGCGCGCCAGGACGGCGAGGACACCACCGCCGACCGCATCGCCGAGATCGCGGACCAGCCGATCGCGACCTGGCTGACGAACACCTCGGTCACGAAGACCCGCGCCACGATCCGGCAGGTGGTCGCGAACGCGGCGTCGCAGGACAAGACGCCGGTGTTCGTGCTCTACAACGTGCCCGACCGGGACTGCGGCAGCTACTCCAAGGGCGGCACGACGGCGTCGGAGTACCTGCCATGGGTGCGCTCGGCCGTGCGTGCGATGGCGGGGTCGCACGCCGTGGTCCTCGTGGAGCCCGACGCCATCGCGCAGATCCAGGTCTGCAAGCGCCTGCTCGACTCACGGCTGCCGCTGCTCCGGAAGGCGGTCAGCGAGCTCTCCGGGCACGGGCTCACGGTGTACCTCGACGGCGGGAACGAGAACCGTGTCCCCACCGCGAAGATGGCCGGGTGGCTGCGGGAGGCCGGGATCGACCAGACCCAGGGCTTCTTCACCAACGTCTCGAACTTCTACCGGGTGGACCAGGAGCGGACGTACGCGGACGGCCTCGCGGACGCGATCGGCGGCGATCCGCACTTCGTCATCGACGTCTCCCGGAACGGCCAGGGCTGGCGCGGCACGTGGTGCAACCCCGACGGCGCGGGGCTCGGCCAGGATCCGCACGTGGCCGCGGGGTCGTCCCGGCTGGACGCGCTGCTCTGGGTGAAGACCCCCGGGCTCAGCGACGGCACCTGCAACGGCGGCCCGGCCGCGGGTCAGTGGTGGGAGTCGTACGCGCTCGCACTGGTCGAGAACCGCAAGGGCAGCTGAGGACATCCGATCGGGAGGCTGAACCGGCGTCCGATGTCGGTGCCCGGGGGTTGCATGGGCACCATGACCGCCGCCCAGCTCCGATCCGTCGTCCCGCCGTACCTGCTGCGCGCCATCGCGGACGCGCCCACCGACGCGTTCCCCCGCGCCACCCCGGCGGCGCGCACGGCGCTCGCCTCCCTCGAGACCGTCCAGGCACCCAAGCGCGAAGCCCGGCTCGGCGTGAGTCACCCGGCCACGGCACCGGACCGCTCACCACAGCGGAGCATCTTCGACGCGAAGGGGTCCACCACGCTGCCGGGCACGCTCGTCCGGAGCGAAGGGGGCCCCGACTCCGGCGACGCCGCCGTGGACGAGGCGTACGCCGGCCTCGGCGCGACGCACGCGTTCTGGCTCGACGTGTTCGGCCGTGTGTCGATCGACGGCGCCGGGCTCCCCCTCGACGCCAGCGTGCACTACGGGCAGGACTACGACAACGCGTACTGGGACGGAACCCGGATGGTCTTCGGCGACGGTGACGGCGAGGTGTTCAACCGCTTCACGATCGCGCTCGACGTGATCGGCCACGAGCTCACGCACGGCGTCACCCAGTACACCGCGGACCTGACGTACCAGGGGCAGTCCGGCGCGCTCAACGAGTCGATCAGCGACGTGTTCGGTTCCCTGGTCGCGCAGTACACCGCGGGGCAGACCGCCGAGCAGGCGACGTGGCTGATCGGCGAGGGGCTGTTCACCGCCGCGGTGCACGGCGTGGCGCTGCGGTCCATGAAGGCCCCGGGGACCGCGTACGACGACCCGGTGCTCGGGAAGGACCCGCAGCCGGGGACGATGGCCGGGTACGTGGAGACCACCGACGACTCCGGCGGCGTGCACACGAACTCGGGCATCCCGAACCACGCCTTCTTCCTTGCGGCGACCGCGATCGGCGGGAACGCGTGGGACGGCGCCGGGGCCGTCTGGTGGGACGCCCTGACCTCGCCGGACGTCACCGCGTCGATCGACTTCGCCGGCTTCGCGCGGGTCACGGTCGCCGCGGCGGACACCCGCTTCGGGTCCGGCTCGTCACAGTCGGCCGCGGTGACCGAGGCATGGCGGAACGTCGGCGTCCTGGCCTGAGAGCGCGTATTTTCGGGAGCATGCACATCGTCGTCCGCCGCAGTGGTGGGTTCGCCGGCCTCACCAGGGGCTGGCGTGTGGACACCGACGCGTGCGACGACCCCGACGGCTGGTACGACCTGGTCGGGTCACTCCCCCGCGAGTCGCCGCCGCGCCGCCGGAACTCCGTGCCCGACGACTTCGAGTGGACGATCACCGTCGCCCGCACCACCGTGCGGATGCCCGGCAGCCAACTCGACGGACCGTGGGCCGCGCTCGTGGACCGGGTGCGCGCCGAGGGTGAGCCGACCTGACGGACGGGCTCCGGGCCTCCCGTCCGGTCGTGACGCGACGCCGCTGCCGGGTCGCGCCCCCGCAGCGGCGTCGCGCCCCGGCATGACGGGGCGCGACGTTCGCACGAGAGCGCAACCGGAACTGCGCGCGCCCGTCAGGTGACGTCGATGACCGTCAGGCGACGGGTGGGGCGCGTCATCGCGACGTAGACCGCCGCGGCGGCACGGGCTGCGTCGGCACCGACGCCGTCGGGGTCGACGAGCAGGACGCCGTCGAACTCCAGGCCCTTCGCGTCGGCCCCCGTCAGCACCGTCACCGAACCGGGACGAGGCGACCCGAGCGACCGGACGTCCACGTCGGCGCCCGCCAGTCGCTGCCGGACCGCCTCGACCTGCGCGTCCGGGACGATCACGCCCGTGGTCCCCGCACCGATGTGCTCGCGCTCGCGCACGACGGTCGCCGCGATGGCGTCGAGCACGCCGGCACGTGGCACCCGGAGGCGCACGACGGGGTCGCCGTCACGGACCGCCTGGTTCGCCGTCACCGTGAGCCCCGCGGCCGCGGCGAACTCGCCGGCGGCCTCGACGATGGAGCGCGGCGTGCGGTAGTTGACGGTGAGTTCCTCGACGCGGTGGTCGAGCGGGACCTGGGGCGCACGGCCACGACGGCGGCGTGCGAGCGCCCCGATGACGTCGTCCCACGTGCGGGCGGCGCCGGGCGACGAGCCCTGCGCCATGTCCCCGACGATCGTGAACGAGCGGAGCGGGTTGCGGCGGGCGAGCACACGCCACTGCATCGGCGAGAGCTCCTGCGCCTCGTCGACGACGATGTGGCCGTACGTCCACTCGCGGTCCTCGGCGGCACGCTCGGCCGTGGTGCGCGGGTCCCCGCCCTCGGCGAAGGCCCCGGCGACCTGCTCGGCGGAGACGATCCCCTCGACACCCATGTTCTCGATGGCCTGGCGGGCGTTCTCGATGTCGCGGTTCCGGCTGGCCTTCGCCTGCCGCTTCGCCGCGCCGCCCGTCGGGTCGAAGGTGCCGAGGAGTTCGGCGGCCTCGTCGAGGAGCGGGACGTCCTCGACGGTGAAGCCCGCACCACGCTCACGGGTGAGCAGCGCCCGGCGCTCCGGAGACCAGTTCGGGGTGAGCGACGCCAGCCAGTTCGGGCGGGCGTAGAGGTCCTCGATGAGCTTCTCCGCGGGCAGCGGGAGCCACGCGGTGTTCAGCAGCACGCGGGCGTCGTACGAGGACCGGATGTCCTCGCGGAGGACCTTGATGTCGGCGTCGTCCACCGTCGTGCCACGCTGGCGCAGCTGCTCGGCGAGGAGCTTCGTCATCGCGTCGAGCGCGGACTTGTTGAACGAGACGCGGGCGGCGTTGTGCGGCTTCCCACGGTCCTGCGCACGGTGCATCGCGTCGGCGACGAGCTGCGGCGGGACGACGAGCCGCTCACCCTCGACGTCGAGCGTGACGGACTCGGTCGGCACGACCTGGCGTGAGCGGACCGCACGGCGCAGCAGGTCGGCCATCTCCGCCGAGCCCTTCACCGCGGCGACGTCCCGGCGGTCGTGCCTCGCGGTGTCGATCCCCGGGTACAGCGATCCGAGGGACGCCATCACGACGCCGGTCTCGCCGAGGGACGGCAGGACCTGCTCGATGTAGGTGAGGAACGCCGGCGACGGACCGACGACGAGCACGCCGGAGCCCCGGAGGCGCTCGCGGTAGGAGTAGAGCAGGTACGCGGCGCGGTGCAGCGCCACGGCGGTCTTGCCGGTGCCGGGACCGCCCTGCACGATGAGCACACCCTCGAGCGGGGAGCGGATGATGCGGTCCTGTTCGCCCTGGATCGTCGCGACGATGTCGGTCATCCGACCGGTGCGCTCCGCGGTGACGGCGGCGAGCAGTGCGCCCTCGCCCTGCAGGTGGGTGCGCTCGTCGTCGTAGAGGGTCGCGTCGAAGACCTCGTCCTCGACACCGACGACGCTACGGCCCTCGAGCGAGAGGTGGCGACGGGCGCGCATCCCCATCGGGTGCGCCGCGGTCGCCTGGTAGAAGGCGCTCGCACCGGGGACGCGCCAGTCCAGCAGGAGCGGGCGGTGCTCGGCGTCCCGCAGGCCGACGCGGCCGATGTAGCGGAAGGCGTCCTCACCGGTGGGCGGGTCGGCGACCTCGAGCCGGCCGAAGACCAGACGGTCCCCGACACGCTCCAGCGTCTGGATCGTGTCCTCGTAGAGCTTCGCGAACGCGTCGCGCTCACTGCGGCTCTGGTGGTTCCCGCCGACCGCCTGACGACGGGTCTCGGCGAGACGCTGCTCGGCCTCGGCTGTCAGTTCGTCGAGTCGGGCGAAGAGCCCGTCGACGTACGCACGCTCACGGTCGATCTCGGTCGGTTCGGACACACGCCACCCTTCGGGACAGGGGTATCCAGTGTAGTCCCCTGTCCCTCCGGGCGATGCCGCTACATCTCTTCGTGCGTGTCCGGGTCGCCGTCCCACAGCCGTCCGCGCTCGAGGCCGGAGATCGCCGCGACCTCGTCCTCGGTCAGCGTGAACCCGAACACGTCGAGGTTCTCGCGCTGCCGGTCCGCGTCGCCGGACTTCGGCACCGGGATCGCACCGAGCTGGGTGTGCCAGCGGAGCACGACCTGCCCCGGGGTGACCCCGTGGGCGGCGGCCGCGGCGGTGATCGGCTGCTCGGTGAGGAGCTCCGAGCGCTTCGCGAGCGGGCTCCAACTCTCCGTGACGATGCCGAGGTCCTGGTGCACCTGACGGAGCGCACCCTGCGGGAAGTACGGGTGCAGTTCGACCTGGTTCACGGCCGGGGCGACCCCGGTCGCCTCGATGATCCGGTCGAGGTGCGCCGGCGTGAAGTTCGAGACGCCGATCGAGCGGACCTTGCCGCTGTCCCGGAGGTCGACGAACGCCTTCCAGGTGTCCACGAACTTGTCCACCGAGGGGTTCGGCCAGTGGATCAGGTAGAGGTCGACGTAGTCGAGGCCGAGGTTCCCCAGGGTCTCGTCGATCGACCGGTGCGCCTCGTCCCAGCCGTGGTGGCGACCCGGGAGCTTCGACGTGACGAAGAGCTCCTCGCGCGGCACGTCCGAGTCGCGCACGGCACGGCCGACCGCGTCCTCGTTGCCGTAGTTGAGCGCGGTGTCGAGCAGCCGGTAGCCGCTCGCGATCGCGGTGCCGATCGCCGCAGCGCCCTCGTCGCCGTCGAGCGAGTAGGTGCCGAGACCGAGGACGGGCATCTGGTGCCCGTCGTTCAGCTCGACGGTCGGAGCGGTCGGGACGCTCGGTTCGCCGGTCGGCATCAGCGCACGCCCAGCAGGTCGATCACGAAGATCAGGGTCTTGCCGGAGAGGAAGTGGCCGCCGCCGGCCGGGCCGTAGGCGAGCTCCGGCGGGACGACGAGCTTGCGGCGCCCGCCGACCTTCATGCCGGGGATGCCCTCCTGCCAGCCGCGGACGAGCGCCGCGAGCGGGAAGTCGATCGGCTCGCCACGGTTCCAGGAGCTGTCGAACTCCTCACCGGTCTCGTACTCGACACCGGCGTAGTGCACCTTCACGGTCGAACCGGCGCTCGCTTCGTCGCCGGAACCCTCGACGATGTCGGTGATGACGAGGTCGGTGGGCGCGGGGCCCTCGGGAGCGTCGAACTCGGGCTTGCTGTTCAGGTCAGTCATGCCGCAAGTCAACCAGAGACGGCGGACAGGCCCCAGAATGGTTCCACCGTGACACGATCCCCCCAGCAGCAACGCCGCCGTCTGTTCGCCGACCTCACCCCGCTCCGCCGCTCCCCCGCGTTCGCGCGGCTCTGGGCCGGCACCGCGATCGCCGGCATCGGCACGCAGATGACCACCGTCGCGGTCGGCCTCGAGGTGTACGAGATCACGCACTCCACCTTCGCCGTGGCCCTCGTCGGCGTGATCGCGCTGCTGCCGATGATCGTCGCCGGGCTCTACGGCGGGATGCTCGCCGACGCGTTCGACCGCCGGACGGTGGCACTGGTGTCGAGCATCGTGGCGTGGGCCGCGGTCGCCCTGATCGCCACGCACTCCTGGCTCGGGCTGCACAGCGTCGCACTGCTCTACGTCCTCGCCACGGTCAACGCCGTGGCCGCGACCGTCAGCAACGCCTCCCGCTCGGCGATCGTCCCCCGCCTGGTCGGCACCGACCTCCTGCCCGCGGCGAGCGCCCTCGGCGGGATCGCGTCCGGGTTCCAGGTCACCGTCGGCCCCGCGATCGCCGGTGTCCTCATCGCGAGCGTCGGGTTCGCCCCGACCTACACGATCGACGTGGTGCTCTTCACGTTCGCGTTCGCCGGGGTGTTCACCCTGCCGCGGATGGCCGCCGACCACGACGCGCTCCGGCCGGGGCTCAGCTCGCTGATCGAGGGTGCCCGGTTCCTCCGGCGCTCGCGGAACATCACGATGACCTTCGTGCTCGACATCATCGCGATGACGTTCGGGCAGCCGCGCGTGCTCTTCCCCGCGATCGGCGCGCTCGTGATCGGCGGCGGGGCGATCACCGTCGGCACGCTGACCGCCGCGTACGCGATCGGGGCGCTCCTCTCGAGCGTGTTCTCCGGACCGCTCGGCCACGTCCGTCGCCAGGGCGAGGCCGTCGGCTGGGCCATCACCGCCTACGGCGCCGCGATCGCCGCGTTCGGCGTGGTCGTCGCGCTCGCGCACGTGCTCGGCGGTCGCGCCGGGGAGTCGTTCAGCACCGCGATCCTGCCGGCACTGGGCTTCGCTTCGCTGTTCCTGGCGCTCGCGGGCGGCGCCGACAACGTCAGCTCGGTGTTCCGCAACACGATCCTGCAGGCGGCGTCCCCGGACGGGATGCGCGGACGGTTGCAGGGGATCTTCATCGTCGTGGTCACGGGCGGCCCGCGCCTCGGCGACCTCTACGCCGGTCTCGCCGTCGCGGTCGGGTTCGCGTTCCCGCCGATCCTCGGCGGCATCGCGATCATCGGCCTCGTCGCGCTGCTCCTGCGACTCGTCCCCTCCTTCCGCCGCTACGACGCCCTGCACCCGCACGCGAACTGACGGGCGCACCACGCGCCGTGGTCGCGACCACGACCGGACGGGAGGCGCGGTGCCAGCCCGACCCCGGCCTCCCGCCCGGCACCGAACCGGCCCACCGCGCGCCGGGAGACGACAGGTGACCGGTAGATTCATGTGCATGCCGGAACGTGGGACGCGCGACCTCCAGCGGACCGGGGTCCGCGCCGTCGCGCGTCGTACCTACCACTCGGTGATCCGGCACCGCGTCGTGGACGCCGCCGCGTCGCTGACGTTCTTCGCACTGCTGACCGTGTTCCCGACCGCGCTGACCGTCGTGTCCGGCCTGTCGATCGTGGACCGCCAGGGCGACAGCCTGTCGGACATCATCGAGATCCTCGGGTTCATCGTCCGCCCGGAGACCGCGGCGCACCTGGAACAGCCGCTCCGCCAGCTGCTGACCCTCGACAACCCGGGCCTCGGGTTCGCGATCGGGATGGTGCTGACCCTCTGGTCGCTCTCCGGCTACGCGACCGCGTTCGGCCGCGCGATGAACACCGCGTACGAGGTCGAGGAGGGACGCCGGATCTGGAAGTTCCGCAGCATGATGCTCCTCGTCACGCTGCTCGTCATGGCGGGCGGTGCGATCGCGATCGTCATCCTGCTCGGCACCCCGACGATCGCCGCGGCCGTGGTCTACCAGCTCGGCTGGGCGAACTGGATCGACGACCTCTGGAACATCGCGAAGTGGCCCGTGCTGGCGGTGGACCTCGTCGTGATGGTCGCGGTGCTGTACTACGCGACGCCGAACGTGAAGGCCCCGCAGCTCCGCTGGGTCTCCGCGGGCGCGGGCTTCGCCATCGGCACCTGGGCGATCGCGACGTTCGGCTTCGCGCTGTACGTGGAGACGATCGGCGGCGGCAACAAGGCGTACGGGTGGCTCGGCGGCGCGCTCCTGCTGCTCGTCTACCTCTACATCTCGAACTTCGTGCTCGTCGTCGGCGGCGAGCTCGACTCCGAGGTGATCCGGATGCGGCAGCTCCTCGCCGGGATCGACGCGGACGAGGCGATCCGGTTGCCGCTCCGCGACGTGACCCGCAACTTCACGCTCGCCCGGTGGCGGGACGCCGACGTCGCGGCCGCGCACGCCGTCCGGACGGCGGCGCAGGAACTCCCGCGGGAGGAACCGCCCACGCCGCGCGAGGAGCACCTGCGCGACGTGGCCACGCAGGTGCGGGTCGGCGAGCCGCCGCTCCCCTGAGCGGTCGGCGTTCGGGCGTTGCGGCGCTCGGGCGCTGCCGCGCTGGGGAGGTGCGGCGCTCGGGCGCTGCGGCGGTCAGCGCTTGCGGTTCGCCTCGGCGTCCAGCATCTCCTCGGTGATCACCGGGATCGCGCCCGTCGCGAGCTCGATGCCGGACAGCCGCGCCGGGCTCAGCACGCGCTGCACCTGGTCCTCGTCCATCAGTCCTGCGGCGGTGACGAGCGTCGAGATCGGCGTCGAGGTCGTCAGCGCCGTGTGCGCGATCGAGGCGGCGGCCGCGTAACCGATGTACGGCGTCAGGGCGGTGACGACACCGACGTTCGTGTCGACCTGCGCGGCGAGCTTGGCCTCGTTCGCCTCGATGCCGGTGATGCAGTGCTCCCGGAGCGTGGCGCAGCCCCTGGTCATCCACTGCAGCGACTGCATGATCGAGTGCGCGATGATCGGCTCGAAGGCGTTCAGCTGGAGCTGCCCGGCCTCGGCCGCCATCGTGACGGTGGTGTCCGCGCCGGCGACCGCGAACGCGATCTGGTTCACCACCTCCGGGATCACCGGGTTCACCTTGCCCGGCATGATCGACGACCCGGCCTGTCGCGCCGGGAGCGTGATCTCACCGAACCCGGCCTGCGGCCCGGACGCGAGGAGCCGGAGGTCATTGCAGATCTTCGAGAGCTTCGCGGCGCTGCGCTTCACCGTGCCGGAGAGGGTCATGAACGAGCCGGCGTCGCTCGTCGCCTCGATGAGGTCCGGCGCGGTGACGACGTCGATGCCGCTGGCGTCCTGCAGCTGCCGACGGACCTCGTCGCGGTACAGCGGGTCCGCGGTGATGCCGGTGCCGATCGCCGTCGCGCCGAGGTTCATCTCCGCGAGCAACGGCGTGACGCGGCGGAGCAGCACCGCGTCTTCCTGGATGGTGTGCGAGAAGCCGGTGAACTCCTGCCCGAGGGTCATCGGGACGGCGTCCTGTAGCTGGGTGCGCCCGACCTTCAGCACGTCGGCGAACGCGGCACCGCGCTCGGCGAAGGCCTCGGAGAGCTGCTCGAGCTGGTCGATGAGCCGCCGGACACCGAAGATCATCGCGAGCTTCACGCTCGTCGGGTACGTGTCGTTCGTCGACTGGCTGCGGTTCACGTGGTCGATCGGGTGCAGGTACGCGTAGTCGCCCTTCTCACGCCCGAGCAGCTCGAGGGCCCGGTTCGCGAGCACCTCGTTCGTGTTCATGTTCGTGCTGGTGCCGGCGCCGCCCTGGACGACGTCGACCACGAACTGGTCACGGAGGGCACCGTCGCGGACTTCCTGCGCGGCACGGTCGATGGCGTCGGCGCGCTCCTCGTCGAGCACGCCGATGGCCTTGTTCGCACGGGCGGCGGCCTGCTTCACGGTGACGAGGGCCTCGATGAGGTCCGGGTACACCGCGATCGGGACGGACGTGATCGGGAAGTTCTCCAGCGCCCGGAGGGTGTTGATCCCCCAGTAGGCGTCCGCCGGCACCTCCCTCGAGCCCAGGGAATCGGTCTCGGTGCGGGTACCAGCACTCACGTGCGCCTCCTCGTCGTGGTTCACGTGACGAGGCTAGCCCAGTCCGTCTGGCCGGTCCGGGAGCGCGCGGTGCGCGACGCGGGTGGCGCCGGACGGGAGGCACGGGTCAGCACCGACCCGAGCCTCCCGTCCGGTCCGGAACCGGCCCGGCGTCGACGGGACGTGTCAGTGGAACTGCGGGACGATCAGGTAGATGCCGTAGAGGACGACCGCACCGCAGACCGCGAAGCACAGGACGGCGAGCGAGCGGAACGCCCGGACCGCGGCGGTCGCGCCCTGCGGGTTCGGGAACCCGACGGTCGCCGGGCCGATCGTGCCGTCGTCCTTCACGGTGAACTTGCCGGCGCGGGTGTCGGCGGCGCTCCAGAAGCGGAGGCCGACCGAGTACACGGCGACGACGAAGCACGAGGAGACCACGGCGACGAGCGCCACGGTGACGAATGCGAGCCAGTCGATGCCCATCAGCGACGGCCTCCCTTGCGTGCGGCCATGCGCCGCAGTGTGCGCTCGCGGCTCAGTTCGGCGCGACGCGCTGCGACGTTCTCGGCGCGCTTCTTGCGCTGCAGGTCGCGCAGTTCCTTGCGGGTGTACACCGCGTTCGCGGCGACGTCGATCTCGATCGCGGCGGCCTGCTCGTGCGGCTTCCGGAGGGACCAGAGGTAGAGGCCGAGGATCACGACGGCACCGATGACGGCGTCGAGGACCAGGCCGACGATGCCGAAGCGGGCGAGTCCGGACGCGACCGCGCCGACCGCGGCCGAGGCCGGCAGCGTGATGAACCAGGCGATGACGATCTTGCCGGCGGTGGACCACTGGATCTTCGAGCCGCGGCGTCCGAGGCCGGCACCGATGATCGAGCCGGACGACACCTGCGTGGTCGACAGCGCGAAGCCGAGGTGGCTCGACGCCAGGATCGTGGCGGCGGTGGAGGCTTCTGCGGCGAAGCCCTGCGTCGCGCGGATCTCGGTGATGCCCGAGCCGAGCGTGCGGATGATGCGCCAGCCACCGGTGTACGTGCCGAGGGCGATCGCGAGCGCACAGGCGACGACGACCCAGAGCTGCACACCGCTGTTCGAGCTCTGCGCGCCGGACGCGATGAGCGTCAGCGTGATGACGCCCATCGTCTTCTGCGCGTCGTTCGTGCCGTGTGCGAGCGACACCATCGACGAGGTGAAGATCTGGCCGATGCGGAAGCCGCCGCGCTCGTTCGGGAACACCGGGCGCTTCGTGATCCGGTACGCGATGCGCGTCGACAGGAACGACACGAACGCCGCGATGACCGGGGACAGGAACGCCGGGATGATGACGACGGTCATCAGCGCGAGGTAGTTCACCGAGTCGAACCCGGCACCGACGATCGCGGCGCCGATCAGCCCGCCGAACAGCGCGTGCGAGGACGACGACGGCAGCCCGCGCAGCCACGTGATCATGTTCCAGACCACCGCACCGATCAGCCCGGCGAAGATCATCTCGGGGCTGATGGCGACGCCACCCGGCCCCTCGTTGATCAGGCCGTGCGAGATCGACGTCGCGACGGCGGTGCTGAGGAACGCACCGACGAGGTTGAGCACCGCGGCGACCGTGACCGCCACCTTGGGCTTCATGGCCCCGGTTGCGATCGGTGTCGCCATCGCGTTGGCGGTGTCGTGAAAACCGTTTGTGAAGTCGAAGAAGAGGGCCAACGCGATGACCAGGACGACTATGAGTGTGATGTCCACCGCGGGCCAGTGTTCCGCATCCGGGGGCTTCCGAGCAAACCTGATCGAGAACTCGTCCCGGGCTCCCCCTGCAGACTCGTTCAGTTTCGGAAGCATGCCGATGGGAGAATGGGTCCCATGGACACCGTGGAGCTCCTCATCCTGCTGATCGGATCGCTCGCGGTGACCGGGTTCGCGCGGGCCAAGGGCCTCCCGGCACCGCTGCTCGTCACCGCGGTCGCGCTCGCGGCGTCCTTCCTGCCGGGGCTGCCGCACATCGAGATCGACTCGGAGATCATCCTGACGGTGGTCCTCCCGCCGCTGCTCTACTCGGCGGCGCTCGACGTCTCGTGGCAGAGCTTCCAGACCTCCATCAAGCAGATCCGCCGCCTCGGCATCCTGCTCGTGATCGTCACCGCGCTCGCGGTCGGCGCCGCCGCCTACTTCCTCATCCCGGACATGACCTGGCCGGCCGCGATCCTGCTCGGCGCGATCGTCGCCCCGCCGGACGCCGTGTCCGCTGCCGCCATCGGGCGGAAGCTCGGGCTCCCCCGCCGGGTGATGACGGTGCTGTCCGGGGAGAGCCTGATCAACGACGCCGCATCGCTGACGCTGGTCCGGGTGTTCACCCTGATCATCGCCGGTGCCTCGTTGACCATCTGGCAGGACCTCGGGATCTTCGCGCTCGCGATCGGCGTGGGGCTCGTCGTCGGCATCGTGCTCGGCGTCCTCGTGCACTGGATCCGGATGCGGATCAACGACCCCGTGGTCGAGACGATCATGAGCATCCTGCTGCCGTTCGTCGCCTACGTGCTGGCCGAGGACCTCTCCGGCTCCGGCGTGATCGCGGTCGTCACCGCCGGGCTCTACATCGGCTACAACTCGCCGAAGGAGGGCTACGCCACCCGGCTGCAGGAACGCCCGCTGTGGACGAGCATCGACGTCATCCTCGAGGGGTTCGTCTTCGCGCTCATCGGGCTGCAGCTCAACAGCGTGGTGCAGGACCTGGTCGAGAGCGAGCGCAGTCTCGGGCAGGTCGTCACGGCAGCGGCCGTGGTCCTCGCGGTGGTGATCCTGGTGCGGCCGGCGTTCGTGTTCGAGTCCTACGTGCGCAACCGCTTCAACGGCCGATGGCTCAGACCGCTCCGGATCAAGCTCTCCCGCGGGCACCGGTCACTGCGGTGGATGCGTGGTTCGGCGGAACCCAAGCTGAACTGGCGCGAGCTCACCGTCATCTCGTGGACGGGGATGCGCGGCGTGGTGACGCTCGCGGCCGCGGTGTCGGTCGTCGCGAGCCCGACGAAGATCCCGGCGCAGGACACCATCTTCGTGATCGCGTTCTTCGTCACGGTCGGCACGCTGCTGCTGCAGGGCCTCACGCTGCCGTTCGTCATCCGCGCCCTCAAGGTGCAGGACCCGGCCGAGGGCGAGGAGGACATCCGGAGCGAGATGCGTCTCAACCAGCGCACCACCGAAGCGGCGATCGAGCTGCTCGACAAGCGCCGCCCGGACTGGGCGCAGCAGTTCGGACAAGAGGCGGTCGACACCGTCGTCAACCGTCTGAAGCTCCGGCTCGAGCGCCAGGCCGAGACCTTCCGGCGCGACGCCGAGGAAGAGGAGTCCGAGGAACGGAACGCCCCCGTGCGGCTCCGCGGCTCGCAGATCCAGGACATCCGGCGCGAGCTGCTCGACCGGCGGCGCGAGATCGTCCTCGAGGAGCGTGAACGCGGCAACCTCGACGAAGAGGTGATGCGCCGCGTGCTCGTGACCCTCGACGCGGAGGAGCTCGCGATGGACTCCGCGCAGGCCTCCCGCAGCCGCTCGTAGCGGGCTCCGGGCAGCGCCGATCAGCGCCTGCCTGGGCGTGCGCTCCCCCGGACCGCGGTCAGTCGTGCGGCGTATCCTCGACTGACCCGACACGAGAACCAGGAGCACAGCGCCGAGTGAGCACGCCGCGGAACGACGTCCCGAAGCACACCGACACCCCGGAACGTCCCGGGTCGTCGGCACCGAAGTCCGCGCCGAAGCAGCGCAGCACCAGGCCGTCGGCCCGCGGGACGAAGCCCCGTCGCGGCGCGAAGGTCGCTGGCTCGAGCCGTCCGACGCCCCGCCGGCAGGCCCCGGTCCCCGCACCGCAGAAGATCAGCGCGTACCGCCGCTGGTACGGCACCCTGCACCCGTCGCTGCAGCTCATCGGGCTGCAGCTCTGGATGCCGCTCTTCTTCATCGTCGGCTTCTGCCTCTGCTACGTCTTCGCGTTCCACGCCCCGCACCCGCACGACGTCCCGATCGCCCTGGTCGGCAGCGACCCGACGTTCATCGCCGCGGTGCAGAAGGCCCTCCCCGGGGAGTTCGTGTTCCACACGTACGACTCGCTGATCGCGGCCAAGCGTGACGTGCTCGCCGGGTCGATGGCGGTCGCGTACGACCCGTCGACGAACGAGTTCTTCAAGGCGAGCGCGCACCAGTTCCAGGTCGCGAGCCTGGTCCCGGCGACCCTGTCCGCGGTGCTCACCGGCATCGGCGTCGCGACGCCGAAGGTCACCGAGCTCGCGGCACTGCCCTCGTACGACGAGTACGGCACCGTGGCGATGTACGTGATGCTCGCCTGGTGCATCGGCGGCTACATGGTCGCGATGTTCATCGGCATCATGGGCGGCCCGCTCCGGCACCGCACCCGCATGACGGTGATCGTCGTCGGCGGCCTGGTCATCTCCCTCATCACGAACACCCTCGCCGGCCCGGTCGTCGGTGCGATCCACGGGCACTGGATCGAACTGGTCCTCATCGCGTGGGGCTGGATCGTCGCGATCGGCCTCGCCGTGAACGGCCTGAGCTACTTCGTCGGCCGGTTCATCGCCGCGCCCGCGATGATCTGCTTCGTCTTCCTGTCGATGCCGTCCTCCGGCGGCGCGTACCCGAAGTGGTTCATGCCGGAGCCCTTCGCCTGGCTCAACAACGTCGTCGTCGGGTCGAGCATGGTCGACATGATCAAGCACCAGATCTACGGCGTCGGCCCCGGCCCTGCCCGCGGCCTGATCACGATGGCCTGCTACGCCGGCGCCGGCCTGGTGCTGATGTACTTCGGCAAGATGTGGTGGGAACGCCGCCGCATCCGCGCGATCGTCACCGGGCGCACCACGATGTTCCAGGACGCCCAGACGGCGAACCGCGAGTTCCTCGGCAGCCAGCGCGACGCCGAGCTCGAACGGCACGGGCTCTCCTCGACCGAGACGGGGACGCTGCAGGTCCTGCGCGAGTCCGACTGGGAGGACGAACGCGCCGGCGGGGACGTCTTCACGGGCGGTCGCGACGGCCTCGAGAACGAGCCGCTGACGACCGGCCGGATCCCGGTGATCCGCCAGCAGCCGCCGCAGCGCTCCACCGAGCAGCGTTCCACGGAGAAGCCGCACAGTCGGCACGCCGCACGCTGAGCGGTATCCTGGGCCGATCATGACCCGTTCCGCCTGGCACCGCCTGCTCATCACCCTCGTCGTCGTCCTGCTGGCGCTGACCGTGGTGTTCTACGTCGCGAGCGTCGTGCTCGCACCGGCGGACGGCCGCAACACCGCTGGGCTCTTCGTCGGCTGGGCGATGTTCGCGATGGTCGGCGCGATCGTGTTCGGGATCATCGACTTCTTCGTGCGTCCGCTCGGTGGGCGAAGCGGCGACGCCGACGTGATGGCCGCCGCCGAACAGGCGCGAACGGGCAGCACGCGCACCCAGCAGCCCCGCTAGAGCCGGCGCGCGGGCTCGCGCCCGACGAGACGCCGCTCGGTGCGCGAGACGCCGCCGCTTCCGGCGGCGTCTCGCGCGTCGAGCGGCGTCTCGGGGACTCAGCGGCGTCTCGCGCCGCACCACGGGACGGACGGGAGGCCCGGTGCCAGCTGGCACCGGGCCTCCCGTCCGTTCCTTCCCATGACGACCGCGCTGGGAAGGTGATTCGCGCGTGGGAGGTGGAAACTTCCGACCCACTACGCGCGAAACAACTCCCTACGCGCGTTTCAACAGGGGCAGGCGGGGTCGCAGGCGAGCCGCGCGGTCGCGAGCCACGCGGTCGCGAGCGGGCGAGCGCGGCGCGGCGGGCGGGCGCGGGCGAACGCGGCGCGCTAGCGCGACAGCGCGGCCGCGACGTCGGCGACGTGCGGCTCGCGGAGCACCGAGCTGTGCTCGGAGTGCACGCGGACCTCGTCGACGGCGCCGGTCAGGAACGGCGCCCACCGTGCCGCGCCGGTCTCGTTGCCGTCCGCGATCACGAGCGTGACGTCCCCGGCGTAGACCGTCGGGCGGTGCCGGCGGGACACGACGAGCGCGTGGTCGAAGAACGCCCGGAACTGGCGCTGCCCCTTCCAGCTGAAGACCCCCGCTCCGTAGGCACGTGCGTGCCGTCCGAGCTGGGCAACGGGCGTGACGGCCCGCTTCCGGAACGCCGCGGTCCGGTCGGCGAGCGCCTTCCCGATGCCGGGGAAGGCACGACGCGTCGACTGGCCGAGGTCCAGCTCGCCGAACTCGACGCGGTCCGCCTGCTCCGCGGACTGCTCCGGCAGGTAGGTGTCCAGGAGCACGACGCGGCGCACCTCCTGCCCGGCCGCGGTGAGGATCGCGGCCATCTCGATCGCGACGAGACCACCGAAGGAGTGCCCGACCAGGGTGTACGGCCCGCGGGGCTGCACGACGCGCATGAGCTCGACGTAGCGGCGTGCCATCGCGTCGATGCTCCAGTCCGGGACGGACCGACGCTCGAGGCCGTGCTGCTGGAACGCGTACACGGCGCGGCCGCCGAGCCGACGGGTCAGCGGGACGTAGGTCAGGGCGAGCGCGCCGGCACCGGCGACGCAGAACAGCGCCTCCTCGGTGCTGTCCGCGCCGTCCGAGAGCGTCACGATGTCGGGGTGACTCGGGACGGCGGCGGCCCCACGACGCGTGCGGGCGGCGAAGGTGCGGACCGTCGGGTCCTCCAGGAGCGCGGAGGACGGCAGGTCCACCCCGAGACGGTCCTGCACGGCGGCGAGCATCTCCTCCGCGGAGAGCGAGTCCCCGCCGAGCGCCGCGAAGTCGTTGTCGAGCCCGACGGCGGGGAGCCCGAGCGGGCCGACCGCGGGGAGCCCGAGCACCTCGGACCAGATCTGTGCGACGGCGAGCTCCCACTGGTCGTAGGTGTCCTCGTCGATCCCGGCACCGCCGTCGGCGCCGATGGTCATCGCGAGCGACGGCGCCTCGGGGAGCTTCGCCCGGTCGACCTTGCCGCGCTCGTTGCGGGGCAGCACGGTCATCGGCACGATCGCGGTCGGGACCATGTAGTCCGGCAGCAGGTCGCGCAGGGCCTTGCGGATGGCTGCGGGCGACGGGGCACGGCGACCCGGGCGGGTGACGAAGTACGCGACGAGGCGTGTGGGCGCCGGCGGTGCCTTCACCGCGATGACCGCGGCTTCCTGCACCGCGTCGACGGTGCGGAGCGCGGCTTCCACCTCGCTCGGCTCGACCAGGTACCCGCGCACCTTCACGGCGTCGTCGGCCCGGCCGAGGAGCGTGAGCCGGCCGTCCTCGTCGAAGCGGCCGAGGTCGCCCACCGACCACGTGGGGGTGCCGTCCTCGGTGACCCCGGCGCGCGCCGCGGTGACCTCGGGCGCACCCCAGTAGCCGGTCGTCAGGGCGTCGGAGACGCAGACGATCTCGCCGGTCTCGCCGACGTCGGCGACGGTGCCGTCGGGTCGGCGGAGCACGACGCGCTTGCCGGCCACGATGCGGCCGGACGGGATGTTCCGCTCCGGGATCGGGTCGCCGGCGGCGATCTCGTTGACGGCGTAGACGTTCGTCTCGCTCGAACCGGTCCAGTTGAAGAACGACGCGGTCGACCCGAGGAGCGGTCGGAGGGCGGCGATGTCCGCGCCGGTGATGGCCTCGCCGACGGTCGCGACCATCCGCAGGCCGTGCAGGCGGGTGTCGGCGGGGTCGAGTGCTGCCACCACCGACCGCACCAGGTGCGGCGTGGTGTGCAGCGTCGTCAGTCGGGCGTTCTCGATCCAGGCGAGCAGACGGTCGATCCCGGTCCGTCGGGGGTCGACGACGTGCACGGACGCTCCGGTGAGGAGCGTGGAGAGGACGAGCATGAACCCCGCCGCGAACCCGTGCGGGAGCACCGAGGCGATCCGGTCCTCCGGCACGAGGCGGAAGAGCTCACGTTCCGCCACCGTGTCGACGAGCGCCTGGCGGTGCGTCGTCACGACCCCCTTCGGGGCACCGGTGGAGCCGGAGGTGAAGATGATGTCGAGTGCGTCACGCCCGCCGCGTTCCGCAGCGCCGGGCACCGCGGGGATCTCCGCGTCGGTCGCCGCGACGGCGCGGGCCTCGGTGAGCAGGGCGCCGAACGGGAGGACCGTCCCCGGCTCCGTCACCAGGGCCTCGGCCTGCGCGGTGTGCGTCTCGTCCGCGATCACGTCGACGATGCCGGCCAGCGTCATCACGTGGCGGAGCCGCGCCTCCGGCAGGAACGGGTCGAGGGCGACGATGATCCGCCCGGCGTGCACGAGCCCGAGCAGTGCGGCCACGGACCCCACCCCGTGCGAGACCATCACGCCGACCGGGACGGAGGCGCCGTGCTGTTCGGCTCCCACCCCGCGGCCGCTGTGGTCGTCCGGAGTCAGCCGGTCGTGCAGGAGCGCCCCCAGCGCCCGTGTCACGCGGTCGAACTCCCGGTGCGTCATCTCGGTGTGCTCGTCGGCGACGGCGAGTGCGTCCGGCGTGCGCGAGGCGACCGCGGCGAGCCCGGCGAGCAGTGACGACGGCGGGACCGGTGCCCCGGCGCGGTCCGAGCGCGCGGCCGTGTACGGCGTCGTGGGCGGCGTCGCGACGACGGGAATGGATTCGGTCGAGCTGAGCACGTGGTCCCCTTACCATGCTGGACTTTGATCTGCACCAGACGGTAACTCGGGTCCTCTACGGGTCGGCGCGCAGGCAGGGGCACCTGCGGGAACCCGCGCGACTCCTGCGACAAGCCGCAGGTGCCCCGTGCGGTGCCGCTACGGTGCGTCGACCCCGACCCCGACCCCGGTGAAGCCGGCGACGGTCGCGTCGTCCTCGGCGAACGTGAAGCGCGCGTCCACCGTGCCGCCGTCCAGCACGGCCGGCAGCCAGTACTTCGCGTCGTCCCACATCGCCGCGTAGGGCACCGCGTCGACGGGGATCCACCGCGGCTCGAGCTCGTCGCTCGCCGTCGGGGTGCCGGACCAGTGCCGGCAGACGAACACGTCCGAGAACTGGGACCAGGACGGCCGGTACGGGAACCGGTAGTCCAACGTGCCACGAGCCTCCAGATCGGCCGGGTCGAGCCGCAGGCCGACCTCTTCAGCCACCTCGCGCACGGCGGTCTCGACAGCCGCCTCCCCCGGCTCACGCTTGCCGCCGGGCCCCACCAGCCGACCGGTCCCGAGCCCGCGGCGCTTCTCGCCGAGCAGGACCTCAGGGCCCTCGGCGCCGTCCCGCAGCAGGTACACGACGACCACGCGGGGGTGCTGGTTCTTCGTCTCGTCGCGCTCGCTCACGTGTCCAGTGTGGCCGATCATCTGGCGTACGCTCGTTCCATGGCAGGCGTGCTGCGGGGGCACCATGGCTGAGCACCGGCGATTCGGGCGCAGCCTCGAAGTGCTGCGCGCGGAGGCCGCCGAGGAGATCTCGATGATCGTCGAGCACCGCTCCCGGCAGGGCGACGACCCCTGGGACTTCATGCCGATGCTGCCGACCGTCGACGAGCAGGTCGTGCTCATCCTCCGCGCCGAGGCACTCGAACTCGACGCGGCGATCGGGCAGCGCAGCGCGCAGTGGTCGATGCACCCGGCGTCCGGACACGGCACCCAGCTCGGCGAGGAGTACCACCGCCTGCGCCGCATCGCGCTCCAGCACCCGGAGCTCACCGAGGCCGTCTGGAAACTGATGGGCGCCCTGCCGAAGCAGCAGTGACGTGGGGTTGGATGGGTGCATGACCGAAACCGTGCTCGCCGTCCTCAACCAGCCCTCCCGTGACGCCGCGCCGCACGACCCGTCCGCCGACGCGTTCACCTTCGCCGCCCCGCTCGAGGAACACGTGCAGGTGCAAGACCTCGGGATCATCCGCGGCGACGGGGTCTTCGAGACGATCACGGTCGTCGACGGCCGGCCGCAGGCGCTCGAGGCGCACCTCGACCGGTTCGTCCGCTCCGCACGCATGCTCGACCTGCCGCTGCCCGACCTCGACGCCTGGCGCCGCGCGATCGAAGCCGTCTGCGCCGAACTGGACCCCGTGCACGAGGCGTTCGCGAAGACCGTGCTGACCCGCGGCGTCGAGGGTTCGGACCGGCCGACGGGCTGGGTGTACGCGGCCGCGTCCGGGGACTCCACCGCGGCACGGACCCGCGGGATCTCCGTCGTCACGCTCGACCGCGGGTACCGGCACGACGTCGAGCGGACCTCCCCGTGGCTGCTGCAGGGCGCGAAGACGCTGTCCTACGCGGTGAACATGGCCGCCCTCCGCGAAGCCGTCCGTCGCGGGGCGGAGGACGCCCTGTTCGTCTCGACCGACGGCTACGTGCTCGAAGGGACCCGGGCGAACCTGATCCTGTCGGTCGGTGGCCGGCTCGTGACGCCGCGGACCGACATCGGGATCCTCGCCGGGACGACCCAGGCGGACGTGTTCCGCTTCGCCGAGACCGAGGGCATCGAGACCGCCTACGAGCTCGTCACGCTCGACGACCTCCGGGCCGCTGACGCCCTGTGGCTGGTGTCGAGCGTGCGGCAGGCTGCGCCGATCCGACTCGTGAACGGGGACGAGCGGGCGATGGACCTGCCGCTCACGGAGCGGATCAACGAGTTCCTGCTGTCGCGCGAGTCCTGACGGGGCGCGGGCCGCGGGCGCGGGCGCGGGGCGCAGGCCGCGGGCGGGTGCGCGTGCCGCGGGCGGGTGCGGGCGCCGCTACCAGCGCGGGGTGATGACGCCGACGCCGTCGGCCCACTCGAACACCTGCCGGCCGTCGATCCACACGCGGTTCGCGCGGCTCGTCGCGTCGAGCGGATCGCCGGACCAGAGCACGAGGTCCGCGTCGTACCCGGCCTCGAGCCGGCCGACGCGGTCCCCGAACCCGAGGAACGTCGCCGGGTTCGTCGTGAGCGCTTCGAGCGCCGTCTGACGCGGGAGTCCGTCCCGCACGGCCATGGTCGCCTGGGTGACGAGCATGGCGATCGGGACGACGGGTGCGTCGGTCGTGATCGCCACCCGCACCCCGGCTGCGGCGAGCGCCGCGAGGTGCGGGATCCCGCGGTCCCGGAGCTCGACCTTCGACCGGCTCGTGAACAGCGGGCCGTAGATCACCGGGATGTCCTTCGCCGCCAGCACGTCGGCGATCTTGTGCGCCTCGGTGCCGTGGTTCACGACGAGGCGGTAGCCGAACTCCTCGGACAGGCGGATCGCGGTCGCGATGTCGTCGTGGCGGTGGGTGTGCTGGTCCCAGGCGAGCTCGCCGTCGAGCACGCGGGCGAGCGTCTCCTTCGTGAGGTCACGCTCGAACGGCTCGCCCTTCGACTCCGCTGCGGCACGGGCCTTCCGGTAGTGGTCGGCGGCCGCGAACGCCTCTCGGATGACCTTGGCGACGCCGAGCCGTGTGGACGGGGTCTGGCCCTTGTCGCCGTAGACGCGCTTCGGGTTCTCGCCGAGGGCGCTCTTCACGCTGACGGCGTCGGAGATCAGCTGCTCGTCGATCGTGCGGCCGCCCCACGTCTTGATCGCGACGGACTGCCCGCCGATGGGGTTGCCCGAGCCCGGCTTCACGACGATGGCCGTGATGCCGCCGGACAGGGCGTCCCGGAAGCCCTCGTCGTCGATGTCCACGGCGTCGATCGCGCGGACGGCCGCCTGGTTCGGGCCGGTGAGCTCGTTCGTGTCGTTGCCGGCCGGGCCGTTCGCTTCCTCGTGGATGCCGACGTGCCCGTGCGCCTCGACGAAGCCGGGCAGGAGCCACGCGCCGGCGGCGTCCACCACGGGGACGCCGGGCGGCGGGACCACGTCGGGCCCGAGCGCGGTGATGCGACCGTCCTCGACGACGACCGCTCCGCCGTCGAACTCCGGAGAGGTGACGGGGACGACGTGGGCACCGGTGATCGCGAAGGAGTTCGTCATGTCGTCCACCGTATCGAGGGGATCCGACACGGAGCCGGAATGCGAAATACAGACCGTTGGCGCCCCGCGCTCGTTCATGCCTACGGTTCTGGGAACAGGAGGCGGACATGGACCGGACCGGACACGATCGACTGGCAGAGGTGCCACGGCACACCACGACCGAGCGACCCTGGCGAAGCGCGCTCCGGGGACCGCGGGCCGACCGGATGACGACGTCCGTCACGGCGTCGGTCCCACCCCGGATCGCCGAGCTCGTGGTCGCGCCGCTGCCGGACGACCTCGCCCTGCTCGACCGCGCGGCCGATGCGCTCCGGACCCTGGACGACGACCACGGCGCCCGGCTCGCGCCACTCGCCGCCCTGCTCGCCCGCACCGAAGCGGTGGCGTCCTCCCGGATCGAGGACGAGCACGCGGATCTCGACGACTACGCCCGCGCCGTCGTGGGCATCCGCGCGAACACGAGCGCCACCCTGATGGTCGCCGCGACCGCGGCCGTTCGTCGGCTGAGCGCGGACGCCGGGCGCGGCGCCATCACCGAGCGATCGATCCTCGCCGCACACCACGAGCTCATGCGGGACGACCCGGTGGACGGCCGGGCTGCGGGCTCCTACCGGACGGTGCAGAACTGGATCGGCGGTGGCAGCACCCCGCGGCTCGCGACCTACGTCCCGCCGCCTCCGGAGCTCGTCAGCGACGCGATGGCCGACCTGCTCGCGTTCCTCGCCCGCGATGACGTGCACCCCATCGCACAGGCAGCGATCGCGCACGCCCAGTTCGAGTCGATCCACCCCTTCACCGACGGCAACGGGCGGATCGGCCGGGCGCTGATGGGCGCAGTCTTCCGCCGGCGCGGGCTGACGACCACGTTGACGGCACCGGTCGCGACGGCGTTGGTCGCCGACCGGGCGCGGTACTTCGACCACCTGGTGCGGTACCGCTTCGGGTCCGTGCACGACTTCGTCGCCGACCTGGCGATCGCGGTCGGCACCGCCTGCGACGAAGCATCGGTCACTGCGCTGCTCCTCGGCGAGCACACGTCGGACGACGGCGGGGACGGCCTGCTCGAGGACCCGGTCCTCACCGAGGACCGGGCGCTCGAACTCGCTGCGGCGGCCGGCGTGACGACCGACGACCACGTCGACCGTCTCATCCGTGCCGGCGTCATCCGTCCGGTGACCACCCGACGCCGCAACCGCGCGTGGCTGGTCACCGGCGTCGCGACAGAGCTCGACGCGTTCGCCGAGCGGGTGCGCGCAGCGGTGCTGCGCGGGGAGCCGTACGGGGATGCGGCCTAGGCTGGACCGGTGAGCAGCGAGCACGAAGCGACCACCCCGCCGACCGCCGAGAAGCGTCCGGTGACCCGAACGCACCACGGCATCGACTTCGTCGACGACTACGAGTGGCTGCGTGACAAGGAGTCCCCGGACACCATCGCGTACCTCGAAGCGGAGAACGCCCACACCGAGGCGTCGACGAAGCACCTCGCCGCACTGCGGGAGCGCATCTTCGGGGAGGTCAAGGGCCGCGTGCAGGAGACCGACCTCTCCGTTCCGGTGCGCATGGGCGAGTGGTGGTACTTCACCCGCACCAGCGAAGGCAGCCAGTACGGGGTCCAGTGCCGCGCACCGATCAGCGGCCCGGACGACTGGACACCGCCGACGCTCGACGACGGCGCGGCGACGCTCCCCGGCGAGCAGGTCGTCCTCGACGGCAACGCACTCGCCGACGGCCACGACTTCTTCTCGCTGGGCTCCTACGACATCACCGACGACGGCACCCGGCTGGTGTACGGCGTCGACGTCGCCGGTGACGAGCGCTACACCCTGCACATCCGTGACCTCACCACCGGCAACGACCTCCCCGACGTGGTCGAGAACACCGGCTCCGGTGCCACGTTCGACCCCTCCGGCCGGTTCGTGTTCTACCCGACGGTGGACGAGTCCTGGCGCCCGGACCGGATCTGGCGGCACACGGTCGGCACCGCGGCGGCGGAGGACGTCGTCGTGTTCGAAGAGCCGGACGACCGCTACTGGGTCGGTGTCGGCGTGACCCGGTCCTCGCAGTACATCGTCATCGAGCTGGGCTCGAAGATCACCTCCGAAGCGTGGATCCTCGACGCGGCCGACCCCACCGGTGAGTTCCAGGTCGTCTGGCCCCGCCGGGACGGCGTCGAGTACGAGATCGAGCACGCCATCGTCGGTGGCAGCGACCGGCTGCTCATCCTGCACAACGACGGCGCCGAGAACTTCGAGCTCGTGGACGTCCCCGCCGATGACCCGAACTCCGAGACCGACCGCCGCATCGTCGTCGCGCACCACACCGAGCGCCGCATCGAGTCGGTGGACGCGTTCGCCGGGCACCTCGCGCTCGAGTACCGGGCCGAGGCGCTCCCCCGCGTCGCGATCATCCCGATCGACGGCGACGGCTACGGCGACGCGAACGAGGTCCACTTCGACGAGGCGCTGTTCTCCGCCGGCCTCGGCGGCAACCCGGAGTGGGAGCAGCCCACGCTCCGCATCGGGTTCACCTCGTTCGTCACGCCGTCGGAAGTGAGCGACCTCGACCTCGCGACGGGCGAGGTCACCGTGCTGAAGCGCCAGCCCGTGCTCGGCGGCTACGACCCGGCCGACTACGTGCAGGAGCGGGACTGGGCCACGGCGGAGGACGGCACCCGCGTGCCGGTCTCCCTCGTCTGGCGCCGTGACGCCGTCGATCCCGACGCGCCGTCACCGCTGCACCTGTACGGGTACGGCTCGTACGAGCACTCCATCGACCCGGGCTTCAGCGTGATGCGCCTGTCGCTGCTCGACCGCGGCGTCGTGTTCGCGGTCGCGCACGTCCGCGGCGGCGGCGAGATGGGCCGGCACTGGTACGAGAACGGCAAGACCCTCACGAAGAAGAACACCTTCACGGACTTCGTCGCGGTCGCCGACCACCTCATCGCCACCGGCCGCACCACCGCGGACCGACTCGTGGCCGAGGGCGGCAGCGCCGGCGGACTCCTGATGGGCGCCGTCGCGAACATCGCCCCCGACCGGTTCGCGGGCATCGTGGCGGCAGTCCCCTTCGTCGACGCGCTGACGAGCATCCTCGACCCGGACCTGCCCCTCACGGTCATCGAGTGGGACGAGTGGGGCGACCCCCTGCACGACGCCGAGGTCTACCGGTACATGAGCGAGTACACGCCGTACGAGAACGTGCGCGACGACGTCCGGTACCCCGCGATCCTCGCCGTCACGTCGATCAACGACACCCGGGTGCTCTACGTCGAGCCGGCGAAGTGGACCGCCAAGCTGCGGGAGGTCGGGGCGCCCGTGCTCCTGAAGACCGAGATGGCGGCCGGCCACGGTGGCGTCAGCGGCCGGTACGCATCGTGGCGGGAGCGGGCCTTCGAGCTCGCGTGGATCCTCGACACGCTCGGGTTGGCCGAGGTCTCCCCCGCGGCGGCCACGGCAGCCCCGATCGCCGCCGGCTGAGCCGGGCCAGGCCCGGGCCAGGCCCGGGCCCGGCCTGGCCCGGGCGGGCGGGCGCGGTCGAGTGCGCAGAAATGGGCTCCCAGCACCCCTTCGCGCGCATCGTCTGCGCACTCGATCGACCGGCGACCCGCGCCCGCGGCCCGGCGCCCCGCCGTCACACGCGGTTGAGCGCGTGCACCGCCTCGTCGTAGGACTCCTCGGCGAGACGCACGCGGTCCCCCGCGAGCACCCCGTACCCGAACGTGCCCTCGCCACCACGCTCCGCGATCCCGGCGTTCGTCCGCAGCGCGTCGAGCGCGTACAGGGACCGCACCCGCTCGGTGAGCACGTCCGCCGCGGTCCCGATGCGCTTCCAGAGCGCGTGCGGGAACGCGTCGTCCCCGAGCACGTCCATCGCGAGCCGCGCCCGCATCGTGCCCTGCCATGCCCGCTCGGTGGCCTCGCGGTCGGCGGTCTCGCGCTCGGCGGCCGTGTCCGAGGTGTCGTCGGCGACGGCGTCGCGGACGAGCTCCCGCACGTGCGGCTTCACCGTCGCGGAGACGTCCTGCGCGACCTTCTTCGGCGACCGCAGCGCCCACTCCGTCGGCGCGGGACGCTCGACCGCGTCGTCGAGGGCGTCGAGCAGCTCCAGGAACGGCTCGCCGTGCAGCGCCGCAACGACGTCGCGCACGGCCTGGTCGCGCCGTTCGCGCGTGGCCGCGAGGATCCGCTCACGCGTCATCGCGTCGACGAGCGCGTCCTGCGCCGGTGTCGAGGCACGCGGCAGCCGCTCGATCAGGTACTCGGCGAGGGCGGCGCGAGCGGTCACCCCGGCGAGGTCGTCCGCCGCTGCCGCTGCACGGTCCACTGCGTCGGTCGCGGGGAACGCCGGACGGTACGCACCGAGGATCGCGGCGATCTCGAGCGTGGTCGCGGCCGTCTGCCGGAGTTCCGCGTTCTCACCGGACCGCAGCCGGGCCTCCTGGCCGAGCAGCGCGGAGCGCAGCTTCCGGAGTCGCTTCGTGAGGATCCGTGCGGTCGTGCCCTTCTCGGGTCGGTCGACCGTCTGGAGGCGCGGTGCCGGTGCTCCTGCCAGCCCACGTGCCAGCTTGGACGCGACGGCGGCGGGGCCGGCCCCCACGGCCTGGAAGCGGCCGTCCAGCGATGCGAAGAACTCGTGGGCGATCTGCGGGTCGACACCCTCGACCGTCTCCACCTCGACCTCGCGCCAGGTGCGCGGGTCGGCGGGAGCGTCGTCGTCGAGGCGCTGCGCGCTGACGCGGTCGTCGGCGAGCTCGGCGATCTGGTCGCCGTCCTCGTCGAGGAGCCGGGTGACCGTCCGGGTCGTGGTGATCCGGACGACGGGGCGCAGGCCACGGCCGCGGCGTTCGGTGAACAGCGCGGCGAGGACGTCCACCGGCACGGTGTCCGGGTCGTCGGTCAGCGGGAAGTGCTGCTCGTGCCGGACCGTGTCCGACTCGGCGCGCTTGATGTGCCACCCGGCGTCGGGCCCACCGGTCCGGCGCCGCACGGTCACCCGGGAGGCGACGAGGTCGTACCGCTCGGTGTCCCAGTAGGTGGCGTCGAGCTCGAAGGGCTCCTGGCGGTCGAGTTGCAGGATCCCTCCGGCGCCGATCAGGTCGGGGAGGTCGGCCCCGTCGGGCAGGTCGTACGTGCGCTCGATCTCGAGGTGCGTGTCCGTCACACGCTCTTGTCTACCAGGCCGTGCGGGGAGCTCCGAACCACGCGGGTTAGCCTGAGCGCATGAGCGAGACGATCACCCGCGACGCGTTCGTGCCGGAGGCCGGCGCCGTCACGATGTTCACGACCACCTGGTGCGGCTACTGCGCCCGCCTGAAGAACCAGATGTCGAAGGCCGGCGTTCCCTTCCGGGAGGTCGACATCGAAGCGACCCCCGGTACCGCCGAGCTCGTCGCCGAGGTCAACGGCGGCAACCAGACCGTGCCGACCCTGGTGTTCCCGGACGGCAGCACCGCGACGAACCCGTCCCTCGCCGAGGTGCAGTCCCGCATCTGACGCGGCGACGCCCGCGGGACGCCGACGCCGGCGCCCGGCCGTTGCACAACAGAAAGCAGTCCGCACCACGCGATCACGTGGTGCGGACTGCTTTTGGTTGTGCGGGAGCGAACGGCACCGGCACCGCGCGGGCACCGGCGCGGGCACCGGCGCGGCACGCGGCCGCCGGCGCGGCACGCGGCCGCCGGGTCAGCCGCCGAGCGCCTCCGTCAGCATCGCAGCCATCGCGTCGAGCTGGATGTCGCCGGAGTCGACGAGTTCCTCGTCGGAGCCGTCGAGCGCACGCGCTGCCAGCCCGGCCTTGGAGTCGATGAGCTCCGCGATCTTCGTGTCGATCGTCTGCGCGGCGATGATCCGCCACGCGGTGACCGGCTCTTCCTGCCCGATGCGGTGCACGCGGTCGATCGCCTGCGTCTGCTCGGCGCTCGTCCACGACAGCTCGGCCAGGACGACGTTGGACGCCACCTGCAGGTTGAGGCCGACGCCCGCCGCGGTGAGCGAGCAGACGATGACGGCTACGTCGGGGTCGTTCACGAACGAGTCGATCTCGGCGGTGCGCTGCGCGGGCGTCTGGTCGCCGCGGACGGTTGCGGTGCGGAGGCCCCTGCGCGCGAAGACCTCTTCCGCCTGGTCCATCACGTCGAGGTGCTTCGCGAAGAACACGACCTTGCCGACGTTCGAGGCGAGCTGCGCGGCGTAGTCCGCCGCGAGCTGGGCCTTGGCGCGGCCGATGCGTCGGACCATCGAGAACACGTTCTCGCCGGTCGACGATGCGTCCTGGTCCTCCAGCTCCCAGCGGGCGACCTGTCGGACGAGCCGGTGGTCGATGCCCTCGACCGGGTCCTGCCCGGTGCGGGCGTCGAGCGCCTGGTGGTAGCGCTTGACCAGCTTCGCGGTGAGCTCGCGCTCGGCGTCGCGGATCGAGCGGCCCTCTTCGCCGTCGAGCTCGACGGGGATGTCGGCGATCCGACGGGCGGGGATGTCCGCCGCGACGTCGACCTTGCGGCGTCGGACGATGCCCATGTCGATCACGGCGCGCCGGGCCTCGACGAAGAAGCCCTGGTCGGCCGGGGTGAGCCCGATGTCCTCGAGCTCGTTCATGAGCTTCGCACGGGGCTTCTTGTCGTCGATCCAGCCGAGGTACTCCCAGATGGTGCGGAAGTCCTCAACGGAGTTGATCAGCGGGGTACCGGTCAGCGCCATCAGGAGCGGCGAGGAGGACCGCGCGCGGATCTTCTCCGCGAGCTGCAGCACGAACTTCGATCGCTGCGAGTCCTTGTTCTTGATGAAATGCGCCTCGTCGACGACCATGCCCTTGAACCCGAAGGCACCGAGCCAGCCGAAGTGCCGGTCGAGGATCTCGTAGTTCACGATGACGATGTCGGCGAACCCGTCGAGGTCGTCCCCGTCGCCGTGGATCACGGTCGCGCGGCGGTTCGGCACCCAGCGCTCGGCTTCACGCGCCCAGTTGGTCTTGACGACGTTCGGGACCACGACGAGCAGCGGGTACGCGCCGGCGGCCTCGGCGGCGAGCAGCGACTGCGCCGTCTTGCCGAGTCCGGGCTCGTCGGCGAGCAGGAACGTCCGGTGCCCCTGTGCGGCCGCCGCGACGAGCTCCGCCTGGTGCTGCATGAGGTTGGTGCCGGACAGCGTGCTGAGCGTCGACGGGTCGGGCAGCGGCATCGTCGCCGCGCCACCACCGGCGCCGTACTCGAACGACTTGAACAGCGGGCCGAAGAGCTCCCAGTTCGCCAGGCGCCGCGGGTGTGCGACGGGCTGGTCCGCGAGCGCGAAGTCCGGCGGCAGGAACGGGTTCGCGAGCTGCCGCTGCACGACGGCCTGCGGGACGACCGCGCGTTCCTGCGTGGCGGCGACCGGTGCGGGCTCGGCTGCGATGACCAGGTCCTGCGGCTGCATCTCCATGCCGCCGGCGATCATCATGTCCCGCTTGACGGTGCGCGTCGCCTCGGAGACGGACGCTTCCTCGGCGAGCAGCTGGATCACGCTGGTGTCGCGCGCCGCCGTCTTCGCGAGGATCTGCGCCACGCCGTCGAGCCGCTTCATCTGCTCGGCGCGCTGCGCGTCGGTGAGCTCCGTGTCGGCCTTCACCCTGGCGCGTTCCTCGCGCATGAGCAGGGCGACCGCCTGGAACTTCGTGCGGTTCGTCGTCTTCAGCGCTCCGCGTTGCGCGGCCGCCTCGACCTCGCGCACGGCGCGGGCGAGCACCGGGATGACACCGTCGTTGTCGAGCGGCCGGGTCCGGCGCGACGCGGTCCGCGTCCCACCGGCTGCACGCCGCGTGCCTGATCGAGCCAAGGCTCCTCCTGTTCCACCCCGCGACCGGGGCGAGCCGCCCGTGCGGGCGGAAGTCTCGTCGGTGCGTCCGTCGCACCGTTCGCCGGCGGCGGGCCACCGTGGCCCGCCGATCCCCGCGACGTGGTGTGCGACCGTTCGCATCGGAGACACCCGGGTGGTGTCCGTGGCCGATGCCGTGGTCTGCGCGGAGGATCCGGCGCCGTCGCACGCACGCGATGCTCGGGACTGTGGCGTCCCAGGGCGGTCGCGGACCCGGTGCTCGCGTCCTTCAAGTGAACGACTGTCGTGTCCGGAATCGACGCGACGCGCGAGCACGCGGTGCGTGCGCGCTCAGTTTACTCCCGGACCACCGACGGAGGCGAGTCGGCGCACCCCGCGCGAGTCGAGCCTCCCGTCCGGTCCGTGGGTGGCTCCGTGCGTTGGTTGCCGAAACGTGCGTTGGTGGTCCTTCCTTCCGGCCCCCGACGCGCGATCCCGCTTTCCAGCGCGCGTGGCATGGGCTGGAACGGACGCCTCAGACGCGCGGTGCGGACCGCGGACGGGCCGCTGGGTCGGACGGGAGGCTCGGTGCCGGTTCCACGAGCGCGGCACGTGTCGCCGCCAGCAGCTGTTCCGCGGTGGCGATCCCGTTCGCAGAGCCGGTGGTGGCCTGGCCGCCGGCGTGCGCCAGCAGCTGGGCGCCGATCGCCGGTCCGAGGCGCTCGGTCTCGGCCGGGTTGCGAGCCGCCCAGTCCCGGGCGATCGCGTCGGCGAGCCGTTCCGCGGCGGCCCCACGGTCCGCATCGCCGCGGGACCGGTGCCAGAGTCCGGTCACCACCAGGTGCGCGACGACCGCTCCGATGTCCCGGACGGGGTAGCCCCAGCCGGCGGTGTCGATGTCGAGGAGCCCGGAGATGCGCCACGGCTCGGCCTCGTCGACGAAGACCTGCTCGAGGTGCAGGTCCCCGTGCACGACCTGCTTCGTCGCCGCGGCCCACCCGATCGACCGGCGGCCGATCGCGTCGTAGAGCTCGTCGATCTGCTGCGCGTCCTGCGGGAGCGCGGCGACGAGCGTCTTCCGGTGCCAGTCCGCGTGGTCCATCGCGTCCGCGCGGGCCTGCTGCGTCATCGGGACCGTCGCGATGCGCCCCGTGAGCGCCGCGAGCGAGGCGACGAACCGCGGGTCGTCGGCGATCTCGAGGATGCGGCTGCCCGCCGGCACGCCGCGGATCCGCTCGAGGACGAGCAGCCCGTCCCCACGGCTCGACAGCACGCGCGGCACCGGGAGCCCGGCGGCGACGAACTGCTCGTGGGTCTTCACGATCGGCGCGACCCGGTGCGGACGGACGACCTTGAGGAACAGGGTCCCCTCCGGCGCGTCCACACGGACGACCGCGCGCTTGCCCGGCCGGTACGCCGCGACCGTCAGGGTCGGGTTCGTGACGGGCATGCCGAGGGTGGTGAGGAGCTCGGCGACCGCGTCACGGTAGGTGACCTGCGGCAGCACCGGCAGGCCCGGGTCGTTCGGGTACGCCCACACCGAGACGGGCTCGTGCGTCGCCGGGTCGGTGACGAGCGCGCTGTTCTGGTCGTGGGTCCCGCCGGTGTCCACGTAGGTCAGGACGGTGGCGCGCTGGCCGTTCCGGTCGACGGTGTCGACCTCGTACCCGTAGAGGTAGCCGTTGCCCGACGGTTCCACCGAGTGGGCGCGTGCGGCCACGACGGTGGTCCCGGAGCCGACGAAGGCCTCCGGGATGACTCGCTCGTGATTCGGCCACACGACACCAGTCAACCGTGTCCACGGGCTTTCGTCGCCTTCGTGCACGGCTCGGCGTGCGTCCGGTGGCTAGCGTTGACGACGTGAACCCGGTCGCGCGTCTCCGCAGTTCGAGCCGCACGCCGTTGCTGCAGGTCGTGAAGACCGCGGTGGCGGTCGTTGCGGCCGTGCTGCTGTGCCAGGTGGTGATCAACGGGCCGTTCCCGACCTTCGCCGCGATCGCCGCGCTGCTGGTCGTGCAGCCGAGCATCAACCAGTCGTTCGTGAAGGGGCTCGAGCGGAGCGCCGGGGTCGTCCTCGGGGTGCTGCTCGCGACCGGGCTGCACTTCCTGCTCGGCGACTCGGTCTGGGTCGTGCTGCTCGTCATCGTCGTCGCGATCCTCATCGCGTGGGCGCTCCGCCTCACCCCGACCTCCGCGACGCAGGTCGGCATCAGCGGGATGCTCGTCCTCACCGCCGGGGTCGTCACGCCGAACTACTCGGCGGACCGGATCCTCGAGACCGTTCTCGGCGCCGCAGTGGCGCTCGTCGTGAACGCCGTGATCGTCCCGCCGGTGCTGCTCCGGCCCGCGCACCTCGCCGTCGCGCGGCTCGCCCGGGACACCGCGGTGGCCTTCGAGCGGGTCGCGATCGGCCTCACCGAGGGGTGGGACCACGACCGCTGGCACGACGCCCTCGTCCGCGCCAGGGCCCTGCGGCAGCAGCATGCGAAGGCGGAGGCGGCGCTCACCTCGGCGCAGGAGTCCCTCACCATGAACCCCCGCGGCGGGCGGCACCGGACGATCCTCGAGCGGGACGTCGTCGTCGCGGAGCACCTGCGGGTCCTCGTGACGCGGGTCACGGGCATGACGCGGGCGATCCGGGACAACACCGCGCCGGACCTCCGGGCGGACCCGATGGTGGGGCGGATCGCGACGGAGGTGGCTCGTATCGGGGCGGACCTGCGGGCGCTCGGGGCGCGGGTGGAGGCGCCGGCGAACGGTGGTCCCGGCGTCCTGGACGCGGGTCCCGGCTCCGGGCCGGATGCCGGCGCGGGTTCGGGCCCGGGTTCGGGTTCGGGTTCAGGTCTCGACGCCGAGCCCGCGCTCACCGCGCCGCTCGAGGTCATCCGGCCGAACTCACGGCACTGGATCCTGATCGGCGCGCTGCTCGAGGACATCCGGCGCGTCCGTGAGGAGCTGCTCGGCGAGGACGACTGACGCGCGGCTCCCCCGCCGCCCGCGCGCGCTGCTCCTTCGGTGCGCGCTCCTCCGCCGTTGCGCGTTCCCCCGCGCGCTGCGCGTTCGTCCGCGCGCGCTGCGCGATCCTTCCCACACCGCACGCTGTGGAAAGTGGTTTCGCGCGTGGGAGGTCCTTTCTTCGGGCCCCCTACGCGCGATTCGACTGCCGACGCACGATTTGACTCCCCTGCCACGGGCAGGCGCAGGCGCGCACGGGCCGGAGCAGGCGCGCGCGGTCAGGCGCAGGCGGAGGCGGGGGCGGCCGCCGCGGCCTCGGCAGCCGTGCCGATGATCTCACCCCAGATCGTGCGGGTCGGGACCGCGGGGTCCGAGGTGACCACGTCCGCATCCGCGAACCGTGCGATCTCGGCGACCACGGCCTCCTGTCCGGCCTCGCGCGCGGCACGGCTGGCGACGTCCGGGACGGCGGCGCGGAGTTCGGCGACGATCCGGTCGCGGCGGTCACGGTCCATCTGTCCCAGGGCGCCGATGCCCTTCCACGCGGCGTCGAGTTCGGCGCGCAGGCGGATGATGGCCGGGTGGTCCGGCTGGTCGTTCATGGGTCCCCCAGAGACAGGACGTTCTGTCGGGTACAGCGTCCGGCCGGGAGCCTATCAACGAAGCAAGCAGTGCTCATGTCCCTAGATCACGGGCCACGGGCGGTGCACCCGGGCGCGTCCGACGTGCCGAGCCAGCCGCGCTCGCTGTGACGAGATTCAGTCAGGATGCCCGTCGGTGCACCCTCCGGGCGTGGTTCGATGCCACGATGGGTCGCAGGAGGTCCACTATGCGGTTGTTGGTGGTCGAGGACGACGACGAGATGCGCGCGCTCATGGAGCGCGGACTCGCGGCCGAGGGGTACCGCGTCACCGCGGTCGAGAACGGTGTCGAGGCGCTCATCGCGCTCGGAGAACAGGCGTTCGACCTCGCGGTCGTCGACGTGATGATGCCCGGCATGTCCGGCTTCGAGCTCGCCCGGCGGATCCGCGAGCGTGAGGACCCCGTTCGCATCCTGCTCGTCACCGCGCGCGACGCCGTCGACGACCGGGTCTTCGGGCTCGACGCCGGTGCGGACGACTACCTCACGAAGCCCTTCGCCTTCGCCGAACTCACCGCCCGCCTGCGTGCACTCGGCCGGCGCGAGGCCACCGGTGCCCCCCGCACGATCGAGGTCGGGGACGTCTCCATCGACTCCGAAGCCCGCCGGGTCTCGATCCAGGGTCAGCGCGTCGCCGTCAGCCCGACCGAGTTCGCGCTCCTCCGGCTGCTCGCCCGCTCCGTCGGCACCGTCGTCGACCGTCCCAAGATCCTCGAAGAGGTCTGGGACGGGTCGCAGCACGTCGACCCCAACGTCGTGGAGCAGTACATCTCGTACCTCCGCAAGAAGCTGACGGCGCACGACGCGACCGTCGCCATCGCCACCGTGCGTGGCCGGGGCTACCGCCTCGACCTGCTCGGCTCCTGACGCCGGGGCCCGTCGTACCGATGCGCTTCTTCAGGCCGCTCCGGCTGCTCTCGCTCCGGTCGCGGATCACGATCGGGTCGACGGCGATCGCCGCGGTCGTCATCGTGCTGCTCGTCCTGGTGATGCGGTTCCAGGTCGTGAGCGTCGTCGCGTCGGCCACCAGGACCCTGCTCGACGCCGACGCCGACCCGTACGTCGCGACGCTCGAGGTCGACAGCGACCCGGACCTGTCGCCACCCGGCAACGCGCAGCTCGTCGCGGTGGTCTCCCCCGCCGGCGACATCGTGCTCTCCACGATGCCGACCCGGGTCGAGCGGGCACTCGGCAGCCTGACGACGACCTCGGCCGGCACGAGCGTCATCGACGTGTCCGGCTCCCAGTACCGCGTCGTCGTGGAGCACCCGGTGAACGGTGCCGGTCGCTGGACGGTGGTGGCCGCCCGCAACTCGCAGGCCGAGGCGATCGTCGTCGACGACCTCACCACGACCCTCTCGATCACCGGCCTGGCCATCCTGGTCGCGTTCGGCATCGCGTCGTGGGTCCTGGCGACCGCCGCGCTCCGCCCCGTGAACCGGATGCGCCGCGAGGCCGAGCGCCTCTCCGTCGCACCCGAGCGCGCCGAACTGCCTGTCGGACCGGCCCAGGACGAGCTGGCGTCCCTGGCCACCACCCTCAACGCGTTCCTCGCCAGGACCCGCCAGGCGACGGAGCGGGAACGCCAGATGGTCTCCGACGCCAGCCACGAGCTCCGCACACCCCTGGCGATCCTCACCACCCAGCTCGACCTGGCATCGCTCGACGCCGACGACGCCGCAGCCCTCGCCGGCCACATCGAACGAGCGAAGAACAACGTGGCGCGGCTGTCCCGCCTGGCGAACGACCTGCTCACGCTGTCACGCATCGAGGAGTCCGAACGGCGCTCCGAAGACGGCGACCAGCGGCCGCTCACCGCGTGGTCGGACCTCGGTGACGAGGTGATGGCCGCCGTCGACCGCGTCCGGCTCATCGCGAGCGCGAAGGACATCACCGTCGACTTCGACCTCGAGCCGCCCGTCGCCGTCGGCGGTTCCGGTCCGGGCATCGGCGGCGGGACCGTCGAGCCGCGGTACCGGCTCGACACCGGTGGCATGGCACAGCTCGTGACGAACATCGCCGGCAACGCCGTCGCCGCGCTGCCTCGGGGCGGCGGGATCCTGGTGACGTGGCGGACCGCCGGGAACGCCGGGGAGCTGCAGGTCACCGACGACGGCCCCGGCGTGCCGGAGTCGTTCGTGCCCGTCGCGTTCGACCGCTTCACCCGGCCCGACGAGGCCCGGAAGTCGCGACCGAACCCCGACCCGGCGACCGGCGGGATCCCGGTGCCGGGTGGCTCCGGCCTCGGGCTCGCGATCGTGCGGGCGGTCGCGGAACGCGCGGGAGGCACGGCGTCCCTCCGCAACGTCCGCTCCGGTGGCCTCGAGGTCACCGTGCGCATCCCCGAGGCGCAGCAGTAGCGCCGGCGCTCGCCGCGCTCACTGCCCGCGCCGCTCACTGGAAGTCCCGGGAGCGGGTCCGGACGGACAGGGACAGGTGCTCGATGCGGTCCGCGACCACGTTCACCACGCCGTCCGGCGACCGCTCGAGGATCCCCCGCACGATCACCGCCGGCGACTCGCGCGCCACCCGCCGGTAGCGCCCCCACACCCCGACGCTGCAGATCACGTTCACCAGGCCGGTCTCGTCCTCGACGTTCATGAACGTGATGCCCGACGCCGTCGCCGGTCGCTGGCGGTGCGTCACGATGCCGCCGACCTCGATCCGCCGCCCGGTCTCCGCCGTCGCGAGGCCCCCCACGCTCAACACCCGCTTCGCGACGAGCCGGTCCCGCACGTGGCGCACCGGGTGGTCATCCGTCGTCATGCCCGTCGACCACATGTCCGCGATGAGGACGTCGCCGCTCGTCATCTGCCCGAACAGCGGCGGCTGCACGACCACCTGCGTGTCCGGGAGCTGGTCGGCCCGTTCCGCAGCTGCCTGCGCGGCGGACCACATGCCGCCGCGGCGGTCCACACCGAACGGCGCGAACGCATCGGCGGCGGCGAGTGCCTCGAGCTGCGCCGTCGTCAGGCCGACCCGGCGGGCGAGGTCGGACATGTCCACGAACGGGCCGTTCGCGTCGCGCTCGGCGACGATCCGCTCGGCGCTCTTCCGGCCGAGGGACGCGACCTCGGCAAGGCCGAGGCGGACCGCGAAGGCCCCGTCGCGACGGTGCCGGGCGGTGTCGTCGGGCAGCGCCTTGTCGAAGGGCAGCACGGGGTCCTGCTCGGTGGCGAGACAGGCGTCGTCCCCGAACCCGTGTCCGTGCCCGTCCGCGTGCCCGTGCGCGACGGGATCGGCGCCGGCACCGGCAGGCACCCCGGCCGGTTCGAGCGTCGCGTCCACGCCGGAACGCAGGATGTCCGGCCGGAGCACCGTCACCCCGTGCCGCCGGGCGTCGGCGACGAGCGTCTGCGGCGAGTAGAAGCCCATCGGCTGCGCCCGGAGCAGCGCCGCGAGGAACGCCCCCGGGTAGTGCAACCGCATCCACGCGCTGGCGTAGACGATGAGCGCGAAGCTGATCGAGTGGCTCTCCGCGAAGCCGAAGTTCGCGAACGCCTGGATCTTCGCGTAGATCGCGTCCGCGTCCTCGCCGTGGATGCCGTTGTCGGCCATCCCCGCGTAGAGCTTGTCCCGGAGCCGGTCGATCTTCTCGTGACCGCGCTTGGACCCCATCGCCCGCCGGAGCAGGTCGGCGTCGTCGCCGGAGCAGTTGCCGACCGCGATCGCCATCTGCATGAGCTGCTCCTGGAACAGGGGCACCCCGAGGGTCCGTTCGAGCACGGGTTCGAGCGACGGGTGCATGTACGTGATCGGCTCTTCGCCGGTGCGCCGACGGATGTACGGGTGCACCGCGCCACCCTGGATCGGCCCCGGGCGGACCAGCGCCACCTCGATCACGAGGTCGTAGAACCGCCGCGGGAGCAGCCGGGGCAGCGTGCCCATCTGCGCGCGCGACTCCACCTGGAACACCCCGATCGTGTCCGCCCGGCAGAGCTGGTCGTAGACGCCCTGTTCCTCCTTCGGGATGGAGTGCATCTCCCAGCGCTCCCCGCAGTGCTCCGCGGCGAGGTCGAAGGAGTACTGCAGCGCCGCGAGCATCCCGAGCCCGAGCATGTCGAACTTCACGAGCCCCATGTAGGCGCAGTCGTCCTTGTCCCACTGCAGCACGGTGCGGCCGTCCATCCGGGCGTGCTCGATCGGCACGACTTCCCCCACGGGGCGGTCGGTGAGCACCATGCCGCCGGAGTGGATGCCGAGGTGCCGCGGGAAGCCGAGGACGTCGCTGGCGAGCCCGACGACACCCGCCGGGATGTCGTGGTCCTCGCTCTCGGTCACGGAGCCCCACCGCTCGACCTGCTTCGACCAGGCGTCCTGCTGCCCGGGGCTGTGGCCGAGCGCCTTCGCCATGTCCCGCACGGCGCCCTTCGGCCGGTAGGTGATGACGTTCGCGACCTGTGCGGCGTTGTACCGGCCGTACTTGTCGTAGACGTACTGGATCACTTCTTCCCGCCGGTCGGAGTCGAAGTCGACGTCGATGTCGGGTTCTTCGTCGCGCATCGCGGAGAGGAACCGCTCGAACGGCAGCCCGTACCGGATCGAGTCCACCGCGGTGATCTCCAGCAGGTAGCAGACCGCCGAGTTCGCCGCGGACCCCCGGCCCTGGCAGAGGATCCCCCGCCCGCGGGCGTACTGCACCATGTCCCGCACGATGAGGAAGTACCCGGGGAAGTTCTTCTCCTGGATCACCGACAGTTCGCGTTCGATGCGCTCCCGCTTGTGTGGGTCGACGCCGTCGGCGCTGCCCGGGTACAGCCGTCGCGCGCCGTCCCAGGTGAGTTCGCGCAGCCACGACATCGCGGTGTGCCCGTCCGGCACGTCGAGATCGGGCAGCCCGGGCTTGACGGTCTTCAGCTGGAACCCGAGCTCGTCGGCGAGCGTGACGGTGTGCTCGATCGCCCCGGGGTACCGCGCGAAGCGCCGTGCCATCTCGGCGCCGGAGCGCAGGTGCGCGGTGTCCGCCGCAGGCAACCAGCCGTCGATCTCGTCGAGACTCCGCCTGGCCCGGACCGCGGCCAGCGCCGTCGCCACCGGGAACCGGTCCGGGGTGGCGTAGTGCACGTTCCCCGTCGCCACGACCGGCAGCGCGTGCTGCGCCGCGAGGGCCGCGAGGACGTCGTTCCGGGCGCTGTCGAGCGGGTCGCCGTGGTCGAGCAGCTCGACGATGACGTTCCCGGTGCCGAAGCGGTCGAGCAGCGCGCGGAGGGCGGTCTCCGCCGCGGACTCCCCGCCCTGCTCGAGGGCTCGGCGGACGGTGCCCTTCCGGCACCCCGTGAGCACCCGCCAGTGTCCGCCCGCCCGTGCGGCGAGGTCGTCGAGGTCGTACCGCGGCCGGCCCTTCTCGGACCCCGCGGCGAGGTGCGCGCTCGTCACCGCCCCCGCGAGCCGGTGGTAGCCGTCCTGGCCGTCGGCGAGCAGGAGCAGGTGCGAGCCCTCGGGGTCGGGGACGCCGTTCTGCGGCTCCGTCAGCCCGAGGGAGAGCTCGGTGCCGTAGACCGTGCCCACGCTCGGGTAGGCCTCTGCCACCTCTGCCATCCGGGCGGCACCGTAGAAGCCGTCGTGGTCGGTGAGCGCGAGGGAGTGCAGGCGCAGCCGTGCCGCTTCTTCGAACAGGTGCTCCGGCTGGCTGGCGCCGTCGAGGAAGCTGAAGGTGGAGTGCGCGTGCAGCTCGGCGTACGGGACCACCGGCCCGGTGTCACCGTCCGGCAGCCCTGCGGGCTGGTACGGCGCACGCTTCCGCGACCACGCCGGACTGTCACCGCCGTCGCCGTCCGTCGCCGTCCCCGGGCTCCGCTTGTCGGAGAGGGCACGCTCGAACTGGGACCACGGGATGGGTGGGTTGCTGTAGCCCATCAGGCTGCTCCGTTCACGTCGCCACGGCTTCCGCCCACCACCGGTGGTCTGCGAGCACCAGGTACCAGGCCCGCCCGTCGGCGTCGACGAGCTGCAGGCGGTGCAGTCGTCGGCCGCCGGCATCCCACCACCGCACGACGAGGGGCCACGGGCCCGCCCACGCCGTGACCGCGGCGAACCGGCCGCCACGGTCACCATCGGCGCGGAACCGCTCCGGCGCCCCGGAGAGCACCCCGCGGTCGTCGACGTCCACGCTGCCGCCGTCCCCGGCGACGACGTCCACCGGCCGCGGGCGTTCGAGCACCGTGGCCGGCGGCGGCCCCGGGAGCTTGCCTGGCCACGGGCGGTCGCGCACCGCGGTGAGGTCGGCGGGTGGGGCGTCACCCCACGGCACGAGCACCATCCGCTCGGACAGCGTGCGTCCGCCGCCGATGCGCGGGGTCACGACGCCGTCGTGGCCGACCATGCCCTGCACCCGGGCGAGACCGTGGTGCACGCGTTCGTCCGGCCCCGAGCCCCAGAGCCCGCGCTCGTGGTTCGCCATGTCGTCGACAGCGACCGGCTCGAGCACGACCGAGGTCACCGGCGCTTCGAGGCCGGTCGGGTCGACCCCGCCGGCGAGCTGCCAGCGCACCCGGTCGACCACGTCGGCGGCGTCGAACCAGCGCGGGTGCGTCCAGGTGCGTTCGAGCAGGATGTCCCGCTCGTCGACGATCCCCACCCGGATGCTCGTCGCGACGAGCCCCGCGGCACGGAGCCGTGCGGCGAAGTCGTCGGCCGAGCGGCGGAACGCGAACGCGATCTGGTCGGCACGGTCGAGTGGCGGCTCGAAGGAGGCTTCGATCCGGAGTTCCGGCGGCACGTCGCGCGCGGAGATCTCCCGCGGGTCGCGTCCGCTCGCCAACCGGTGCAGGAACGCCCCGGCGACGCCGAACCGGTCACGGACCTGTTCGTCGCCGAGCGCGGCGAACTGCCCCAGCGTGACGATGCCGAGGCGGTCGAGCACCGATGCGAGGTCGGGGTCCCCGAGCACCCCGAGCGGCAGCCGCGCGAGGAAGTCCGCCGAGCCCGACACCGGCACGATGCGCACCCGCTCCCCCGGGCGCACCGGCCGGGCACGTGCTGCCTGCTCCGCCGCGAACGGGGTGTCCGCCACCCCGGCCCGCACTGCCGGGGCGCCGTGGTCGGCGGCGATCCCCGCGAGGGTCGCCGCGGCGGCGCGTTCACCGCCGTAGTACCGCGCCGGCCCCCTGGACCGCAGCGCGAGGGTGCCGGGCCGCACGACTTCGACCCCGGGGACCGCGGCTTCCACCGCGCGGATGACCGGCTCGAACGCCCGGTGGTCGAGGGCGTCGTCGTAGGGCTGCACGACGAGTCCCGGGCAGCGTGCCTGGGCTTCCCGGACGCGGAGCCCGCGGGCGACGCCGTCCTGCCGCGCGGACGCCGAGCACGCGAACACCAGCCCCTTCACGATCAGGGCGAACGGCTGTTCCGGCGGCGCACCGGCAGCCCGGGCCGCGGCGATCACCGGCCAATCCGGGCACCAGAGCACGATGGTCCGGGTGGGCGGCGGCTCGGGCAGCGCACCGCCCCGGGCGACCGCGTCCGCACGGACGCGCCCCGACGCGATCACGACGCCACCGCCACGGGACGGAGGTCCCTGCGGAACCCGTGGCCGTCGCCCGGCAGCTGGACCGGCACCGGCGACGCTGCCCGGACCGCGCCGTCCGCAGCGGGCAGCAGCAGCTCGGCGGTCGTCGGGCGCACCGCACCGGCACGTCCGGTCGCCGTCACGGTCGCCCGACGCTCGGTCAGGTGCCCGTGCCCCTGCCCGATCCCGCTCCACTCCGACGCGGTGACCCGCAGCGTGACGTCGGCCCCCGGCCAGGAGCCGAGCGCCACGAGGGCACCGCCGCGCTGCCGCAGCCGGGCCGAGAGCCGTGCGACGTCGCCGGGGACGACACGGCCGAGGGGCCGGGTGAGGACGATCTGGGCGACGTCGGCCATCGCCGCCGTCACCGCGAGCCACTGGTCCCCCGGGTCCGGCACCAGCACGAGCCGCTCGAGGTCGATGCCGGCAGCCGCCGCGGCTTCCACCCCGAAGGACGGCACCCCGACCACCGCGCACCACGCCCCCGCCGCCGAGGCCGCCTGCAGCATGGTCATCGCGAGCAGCACGGACTCCGGGACGGCGTAGGTGCCCCCGACGCGGATCGCGCCACCGGGCAGCAGGGGTTCCAGCGCGGGCGCCGTGGGGAGCCCGGCGGTGTCCACCCGGGTCGACTCCATGTCGGCGACCCGGGAGCGCAGCGACGTGATCCGGTCGAGCGCAGCACGGGCGTCACCGATGTGGTCGGTACCGGCCGGACGACCGGCAGCACCGGCAGCACTGGCAGCACCGGCAGCACCGGCAGCGCGCGCACCGGGTGTCCGCCCGACCCGATCCGGGCCGGACGACCGGAGTGCCGTCGCCGTCTGCATCCCCTCATATTCGAACATGTGTTCGATGATGTCAATCAGCACCGACATCGTGTGGACAACCGGGTCGAACACCCGTTCGATCCACAGGTCACCAGCGGGCGACGGCCCCCAGACTGCCGAGCACCGAGCGCGTCTTCGTCTCGACCTCGGTCGCCTCGTCCGCCGGCACCGACGACCACGTCACGGCCCCACCGGCCCCGAGCGTCCGCGACCGCACCACGGCACCAGCACCAGCACCAGCACCAGCATCGGGCCCGACCACCGTCACCAGTGTGCGGATCACCACCGACAGATCGACCGCCCCGCTCGCCGAGAAGTACCCGATCACCCCCGAGTAGACCCCGCGCGGTGCCCCCTCGAGCCGGTCCGCGATCGCCATCGCACTGATCTTCGGCGCTCCCGTCATCGATCCCGGCGGGAACGCCGCCCGCACGACGTCGGCACGGGAGACCCCCGGCGGCAGCGACGCACCGATCGTCGACACCATCTGGTGCACGCTCGCGTAGGTCTCCACGTCGCACAGCCGATCGACGTGCACCGAACCGGGCACCGCCGTCCGGAGCAGGTCGTTCCGCAGCAGGTCGACGATCATCACGTTCTCCGCGCGGTCCTTGACGCTCGCCGCGAGCTCGTCCCGCACCGCCGCGTCAGCCGCAGCGTCGGCGAGTCGTCGTCTGGTCCCCTTGATCGGTTCGGCGAGGACGGACCCGTCCGCGTCGATCCGCAGGAACCGCTCCGGCGACCGGCTCGCCACGCGGAGCGGTCCGAGCCGCAGGTACGCACCGAACGGGACGGGGTCCGTCGCGCGCATCCGCAGGTACTCGTCGAGCTGCGGGTCCGCACCGGGGCCGACCCGAGCCTCCCGTCCGGTGCCGGGGAGGGCGAAGGCGGTGGTGAGGCAGACCTGGAACGCGTTGCCGTCGCGGATCTCCGCACGGCACGCGTCGACCGCGGACTCGTGGGCGGCTCGCGTGACGCGTCCGGTCGCCTCCACGCCGGACGGGAGGCTCGGGGACACGTCGCGGACGTCGGTGGCCGCTGCCAGGGTGGCCACCGAGTCGAGCCACGCCCGGTTCGCGGACGACGCGTCCGGTTCCGTGTCCACCACGAGCGCCAGCGCCCACGCCGCCCCGTCGTCACGGACAACGACGGCCCGGTCGACGAACCGCAGGTCGGCGTCCGCGTGGCCGTCGGCGGTCCGGTCGGGGCCGCCGGATTCCCGACCGAGTTCGTACCCGAGGAACCCGACCCAGCCGAGTGCGAACCCGAGCCCCTCGATCGGCCCGTCCAGTGCCGGGGTGGCGGCGAGGAGCTCGGCGAGCACGGCGAAGGCCGATTCGTCCGCAGCACGGCTCGCGCCAAACCATGCCCGTGCGGGCATGGACACGTCCACGACGGCGCGCCGGTCCTCGTGCCGGAACCGGGCCGCGAACGGACCGTCGCACGGTGTGAGGATCGACCACCGGGCCCGCGCGTGCGCAGCCGACGGAGCACCGTGCGGCACGGCCGAGTCGAGCCAGACGAACTCGTCCCGTTGCGCTCGTGCGAGCCGGCGCAGGTCGATCCCGTCCAGCCGGCGGGACTCGATCCGCGGGGTCAGACCGCCTGGATCGTCCACGATGCGGGGAACGAGGCACCCGGGTCGAGCACGACGAGCCCACGCTCGGCACCCGCGTTGAAGGCGTCGGGGGCGCACGTCATCGGCTCGACCGCGAGCCCGGCACGGTGGTACTCCGGCACGACGTGGTCGGCGGTGTGGACCTGAGCCCATGCGCACTCGTCGCCGAAGACCATCCGGACACCGTGACCGTCGGCCGCGGTGAGGGTGATCGACGCGGTGCCGTCCGCGCGGTCGAAGCCGGTGAACGCGTGGTCGATGAACCGCGTGCCGATCAGCGTCGGCGTGCGGAGGTCGAACTCGTCGTGCACGGGCACGAGCGCCGTGGGGATCAGCCGGTCCTCGGTGACCTCGAGCACCTCGGCCGCAGGCAGGGTCAGCGTCCAGTCGTCCACGGTCCCGGCGCCGGCGGAGAGGTACGGGTGCGGGCCGGTCCCCCACGGAGCCGGCCGGTCCCCGGTGTTCGTGCCGGTGACCGTCGTGTGCAGCCCCTGCTCGTCGACGCGGTACTCCACGCGCACGACCACACGGAACGGGTATCCCTCCTGCGCCGCGATCGTCGTCGTCAGGACGACACGGTCCGGCGCGACGGACTCGACGTCGAAGTCGGTCCAGCCGACGAGCCCGTGCAGGGCGTGGGAGCGCTTCGGTTCGGTGAGCGCGAGCTCGTGGTCCTGGCCGTCGAACGTGTAGCGACCGTCGACGACGCGGTTCGGCCACGGGGCGAGGACGGCGCCGCGGAACACCGGGCGGACCTCGTCGGCGGCGAACGGCACCACGAGGTCACGGTCCTGGTGCTGCAGGCTCCGGAGCGTGGCCCCGACGGTCGCGATCTCGGCCGTGTAGCCGGCCGCGGCGATGGTCAGTTGCGTTCCGGACAGCGGGGCGTCGTTGCTCATGCGCTCAGCGTAGCGAACCGCTCGAATCGATCGGCGGACACGGAAAAGCCCCGCCCTTCCGGAGAAGAGCGGGGCTTCGTTGGTGGATCTGAGGGGACTCGAACCCCTGACCCCCTGCATGCCATGCAGGTGCGCTACCAGCTGCGCCACAGACCCAAGTCGTTGCTGCTTTCGCGACTCCGGCTTCCCGGAGGCACCATAGAAGCGTACACCATCGCCGACCCGGGGAACGAAATCGAACCCGCACCCCGGGCGCGTCGGGGCTTACGCCGAGTGCTCGGCTGCGGACGCGGCAGCAGCGACGTCGAGCGGGATGGTCGGGCAGTCCGACCAGAGGCGCTCGAGCGAGTAGTACTGGCGGTCTTCTTCGTGGAAGACGTGCACGACGACATCACCGAAGTCGATGAGGACCCAGCGGCCTTCGCTCCGACCTTCGCGACGGAGGGTCTTCGCGCCCGCCTGGAGCATGCGGTCCTCGACCTCGTCGGCGATGGCCATCACGTTGCGCTCGTTGCGCCCCGTGGCGAGCAGGAACACGTCGGTGAGCTGCAGGGGGCCGGTCACGTCGAGGGCGACGAGGTCTTCGGCCTGCTTGGCGTCGGCCGCACCAGCGGCGACCTGCACGAGTTCCAGTGCGCGTGTGGAGGCGGTCACGGAGTCCTTCCGGTTGTCATCCAGCACGGTGCCGGATCGGACACGATCATAAGCCACGCCACCGACGGCGGCGAGGGCGGGGCGCGACGGGGAGTCGGCCCCTCGGGAGAGCGGGGTCAGCCGCCGAAGAAGTTCGTCGACACCAGGGCGACGACGATCACGGCGGCCGCGGCGACGCAGACGCTGCCGACGGTCACGGCGAGCACGACCGGCACACGCGATTCCTTCGGCTTCGCGGCGGCGAGCACCACCTGCCGGGTCGAGGTGTGGCTCGACACGGCACGACTGGCACGCACGGGGCTGGCGTCGGTCTCGGGCTGCTCGTCGTGCTGCTCGAGGAGGCGGTCGACCTCGGCGCCGTCGATCGGCCGGTGCGAGCCGGTCGAGGACAGCGAGGCGGGCAGGTCGATCGATCCGGTGAGGATGACCTCGCCGGTGGCGTTCAGCGCGCCCGTGGGGTCGGCCAGGGCGGAGTTCGGCAGGATGATCGCGTTCGTCCGGGTCTCGGCGATCCGGCGCGTGCCGGTCTCCTCGTCGTGGACCTCGGTGTCGTGCGAGTCGTGCGCCTGCGTGGACCAGTGCCCCACCGGCGGTTCGAAGGCGGTCGTCAGCGGCTTCGGCTCGGGCGTGCGGCGGAACGCGACACCGGGAGCGTCGTCCGCCGGCTGCGGGGCGCTCTGGACGGGGACCTCGTTGGTGTCGTCGTCCTCGGCGTCGAGCGAGAGCGGGAACACCCCGGGGGTGGCTGCGGCGGCGGCGGTCGGAGCCGGCGGGACCGTGGCGATCGGCGCAGCGTCAGCGGGCGCTGCGTCGACCGGCGCTGCGTCGGCAGGCGCTGCGTCGGCCGGCGCTGCGTCGGCCGGTGCGGCATCGTTCGTCGCAGGTTCTGCAACGGGGGTCGGCTGCTCGACGGCGGCCTGGTCGTCTGCGGACTGGGGCGCCCACGTCGAACGGTGCCGGCGCGGTTCCTCGGCGTGCGCGGCTGCTTCCTCGAGCGGCTCGAGCGCATCCGGTGACCCGTCGGCGGAGGTCGCCTGTTCCACCGCGGCGTCGTCGAGCCGCGTGGTCTCGGGGGTGGGTTCCTGCCAGTCCGACGGCGCGGCGTGCGGCTCGGGAGCGGACACCGGCGCACCGGATGCGGGCGACCCGACCGATGCGGCAGCGGGCCCGGCAGCAGGCGCAGGCGCGGGCGCGCTCGGACCGGCGAACCCGGACGGGGCGGTCGGCGGGGTGGTCTGCTCGTCGTCGTCCTCCAGCGACGCGACGGTCCCGAGGACGTCCTGCACGGTGCGGTCCGAGGACTGCGGCGTGGGGTTCTGGAGCGGGACCGGTCGGACACCCTGCCCCTCGGCCTCGCGCATCTGCCGGATCTGGCGACGGGTGAGTCCACCGGTGCCCGGGACGATCTCGGTCGCGGATGCCGGCGGCTGCTCGGGCACACCACCGGCGGGGAACTGCACCGGCACGGACCCGGGCGCGGATGCGATCGGCGCAGCGGACTGCGCCGGCGCGGGTGCAGCCGGCGCGACGTGCGAACCGGGTCGGCGACGAGCGCCGGGCTCCGGGGTGGTGGAGGGGACGGTCGGCGGCGGGGTCACGGGCTGCGCGCCGCCCGAGGCGGCGCGCTCGCGCTCGCGCGCCTGACGCCGCGACAGTGGCGGCTGCGCGTCGGACGGACTCATGCAACGCTCCGATACAGATGGTGCTTGGTGATGTACTGGACGACACCGTCGGGGACCAAGTACCACACGGGATTCCCGCGTTTCACCCGGTCGCGGCAGTCGGTCGACGATATGGCCAGCGCGGGGACTTCGAGCAAGCTTACGTCGCGCTCGGGCAATCCGGTGATGCTCAAGTTGTGCCCTGGGCGGGTCACGGCGACGAAGTGCGCGAGGTCCCAGAGGCCATCATGGTCTTTCCAGTCGACAATCTGCTGGACAGCGTCTGCGCCGGAGATGAAGACGAGCTGTGCGTCGGGGCGCTGGTCGTGCAGGTCCCGGAGCGTGTCCACCGTGTAGGTCGGGCCGGGACGGTCGATGTCCACGCGGCTGACGGTGAACATCGGGTTCGATGCGGTCGCGATGACCGTCATCAGGTAGCGGTGCTCCGCGTCGGTCACACCGGACTTCATGTACGGCTGTCCGGTGGGGACGAAGACCACTTCGTCGAGGTCGAACGACTTCGCGACTTCGGACGCGGCCACGAGGTGACCGTGGTGGATGGGGTCGAACGTCCCGCCCATCACACCGATGCGCGGTCGCCCCGAGCTCTCGAGCATCGAGCAGTGCGTCAGATCTTGGTGTGGCCGAACTCGTCCACACCGGTCTCGTGGGTGCGGGTGGCTTCGAACTTGTTCGAGTGGCGGTACGCGACGTCACGGAAGGACCACGTGACGAACCCGAGGAACGCGAAGAACGCGGCAGCCACGACCGGGAAGATGAACGCGGGGACCGACGAGGCGTGCTCGGCGGCTTCAGCGAGGAGGGTCATGGTGCGATGCTCCGATCGGTCGAGGAAGGCTGCGGACCAGTCTAGCCGCGGATCTGGCCCTGTCCGCGCACGACCCACTTCGTGCTGGTCAGTTCGGGCAGCCCCATCGGCCCCCTGGCGTGCAACTTCTGCGTGGAGATGCCGACCTCGGCGCCGAAGCCGAACTCGCCGCCGTCGGTGAAACGCGTCGACGCGTTCACCATCACGACCGCCGAGTCCACCGCGGCGAGGAACCGCTCCGCCGTGTCGACGTCGTTCGTGACGATGGACTCGGTGTGGTGCGTGGACCACTGCGCGATGTGCGCCATCGCGGCGTCGACGTCCGGCACGACGCGGATCGAGAGGTCGAGGTCCATCGACTCCGTGGCCCAGTCGACGTCCGTGGCCCGGAGCACGCCCGGCACGATCGCCCGGGTCTCGTCGTCCCCGCGGAGCGTCACGCCCGCGGCACGGAGCCGGGCGGCGAGCGTCGGGAGGAGCCGTTCGGCGGCGGACCGGTGCACCAACAGCGTCTCGAGGGCGTTGCACACGCTCGGGCGCTGCACCTTGCTGTTCAGCACGATGTCGACGGAGCGGTCGAGCGGCGCGGACTCGTCGAGGAAGACGTGCACGACGCCGGCGCCGGTCTCGATCACGGGGACCTGGGACTCGGTGACCACCGTCTGGATGAGCGACGCGCTGCCCCGCGGGATGAGCACGTCGACCAGCCCGCGGGCACGCATCAGTTCGGTCGCGCCCTGCCGCCCGAACTCGTCGATCGTCTGCACGACCGCCCGCGGGAGCCCGACGGACTCGACGGCGTCCTGCAGCCGGGCGACGAGCACCGCGTTCGTGCGCTCGGCAGCGGACCCGCCGCGGAGCACGACCGCGTTGCCGCTCTTCAGGGCGAGGCTGGCGATGTCCACCGTGACGTTCGGACGCGCTTCGTAGATCGCACCGACGACCCCGAACGGAACCCGGACCTGGGAGAGCTGCAGGCCGTTCGGCAGGACGGACCCGCGGACCGACTGCCCGACCGGGTCGGTGAGACCGACCACGTGCTCCACCGCGACCGCGAGCGCTTCGATCCGGGCGGGGTCGAGCCGCAGCCGGTCGAGCAGGCCACCGGAGAGCCCGCTGTCCTCACCGGCGACGAGGTCACCGTGGTTCGCGGCGACGATCTCGTCGGTCGCGGCCCGGACCGCTCGGGCGATGGCTCGGAGCGCGCTGTCCTTGACCGCGATGGTCGCCGTCGCGAGTGCGGCGGCCGCAGCGCGTGACGCGACGAGCTTGTCCGTGAGGGTCGGTGCGGGTGCGGTCAGCGACATGGCTCGATTGTAGGTCGGCCACCAGCACCGTGACGGTGCGCGACGCCCGTCAGGGGCGTGGGGCCGCGTGGAACCAGGTGCCGACGGGCTCGCCCGCCAGTGCCTGCTCCACGAGCGCGGTCGCCGTCACGAGGACCGACGTGCCCGCCTCCGCGGCGAGCCGGGCCGCGGCGACCTTCGTGCCGGCTCCCCCGGTGCCGACCCCGGACTTGCCCACCGATCCGAACGTGACCCCGGCGAGCTCGTCGCCGAACGGGACCTCGTCGATGCGGGTGGCCCCCGGCAGCTCCGGCGGCCGCGTGTACAGGGCTTCGACGTCGGAGAGCAGCACGAGCGCGTCGGCGCCGAGCAGCCGCGCCACCAGGGCCGCGAGCCGGTCGTTGTCGCCGAAGCGGATCTCGTGCGTGGCGACCGTGTCGTTCTCGTTGACGATCGGGAGCACCCGGAGCGCGAGCAGCCGGTCGATCGCCCGCTGCGCGTTCACCCGGTGCGTGGGGTTCTGCAGGTCCCCGGCGGTCAGCAGGATCTGCGCCGCGACGACGTCGTGCCGGTCGAGCTGCTGCTGGTACCGGAACATCAGGACGTTCTGCCCGGTGGCCGCAGCCGCCTGTTGGGTGGCGAGGTCGTCCGGGCGGCCCTCGAGCCCGAGGAACGGGAACCCGGTCGCGATCGCCCCCGAGGAGACGAGCACGACCTCGGTCCCCCGCCCGTACGCCGCGGCCAGGGCATCGACGAGGGCACCGATCTGCCCGGTGTTCTCCCCGCTGACCGACGAGGAACCGACCTTCACGACGATCCGGCGGGCGCGCGGGATGTCCGAGCGCTCCCGGACGGTGCCGAGCGCGGTGCGGTTCGTCGTGTCGGTCATGCCCGGATCAGTCCCTGCTGTCGCTGCCGTCGTCGCCGGCCGCGCTGCCGCTGGCCGCGCTGTCTCCGTCGTCCGCCCAGAGCCCGGAGACGCGCTCCTGCTCGAGCTCGGCACGTGCTGCGGCCTTGGCGTCCATCCGCTCGAAGTACTCCTCGCGGCGCTGGTTGCGGGTCGGGCGCATGTTCATGTCGACACGGGCATCCGTTCCGCGGGCGCTCGTGATGAGCTCCGCGGTGGACGTGAGCGTCGGCTCCCAGTCGAAGATCATGCCGCCGTCGCCGCCGATGACGACGGTCGACCCCGCGACGGCGCCGGCCTTGAACAGGCCGTCCTCGACGCCGAGCTTGGCGAGCCGGTCGGCGAGGTAGCCGATCGCCTCTTCGTTCTCGAAGTCGGTCTGCTGCACCCAGCGCTCCGGCTTCGACCCGCGGACGCGGTAGAAGCGGTGCTCCTCGCCGCCCTCGGCCTTGACCGTGAACCCGCCCTTGGCGTCGACGGCCTTCGGGCGGATGATGATGCGCTCGGCTGCGGGCTCGGACGCCTTCGCCGCGCGGGCCTGCTCGACGATGCCACCCAGCGCGAACGAGAGCTCGCGGAGGCCCTGGTGGGACGCGGTCGAGATCGCGAAGACGCGGTAGCCGCGGGCTTCGAGCTCGGGGGTGACGAACGCGGCGAGTTCCGCGGCGTCCGGGACGTCGATCTTGTTGAGCGCGATGAGCTGGGGGCGCTCGAGGAGCGGCACCTGCCCCTCCGGCACCGGGTACCGCTCGAGCTCGCGGAGCAGCACGTCGAGGTCGCTGATCGGGTCACGGCCCGGGTCGAGCGTGGCGCAGTCGATGACGTGCAGGAGCACCTCGCAGCGCTCGACGTGGCGGAGGAACTCGAGGCCGAGGCCCTTGCCCTCCGATGCGCCCTCGATCAGCCCGGGGACGTCGGCGACGGTGAAGCGCACCTCACCGGACTCGACGACGCCGAGGTTCGGGGTGAGGGTCGTGAACGGGTAGTCCGCGATCTTCGGCTTCGCGGCGGAGATCGCGGCGATGAGCGAGGACTTGCCGGCGCTCGGGTACCCGACGAGTGCGACGTCGGCGATGGTCTTCAGCTCGAGCCGGACGTCGCCGCCTTCGCCTTCGGTGCCGAGGAGCGCGAACCCGGGGGCCTTGCGCTTCGTGGTCGCGAGTGCGGCGTTGCCGAGACCACCCTGACCGCCCTGGGCCACGACGACGCGCATGCCGGGCTCGGTCATGTCGGCGAGCAGGTCGCCGTTGTCCTCGTACACCACGGTGCCGACGGGCACGGGCAGCTCGAGGACCTCACCGGAGACCCCGCTGCGCATGTCGCCCATGCCGGGCTGACCGTTCTTGCTGGAGCGGTGCGGCGACCGGTGGTAGCCGAGCAGGGTCGTGACCTGGGGGTCGGCGACGAGGACGATGTCCCCACCGTCACCGCCGTTGCCGCCGTCCGGGCCGGCAAGCGGCTTGAACTTCTCGCGACGAACGGACACGCAGCCGTTGCCGCCGTTCCCCGCGCTGAGGTGCAGGATCACGTCGTCGACGAACGTCGCCATCGGGTGTCACTCTTTCGTAGAAATGGGAAGGAGGGGCAGGCACTCGGCCTGCCCCTCCTCCTGAAGTACTGCGTCGTCAGTGGTGCTTACGCGTTGACGATGTTGATGACCTTGCGGCCACCCTTGGTGCCGAACTCGACCGAGCCGGCTGCGAGGGCGAACAGCGTGTCGTCGCCACCGCGACCGACGTTCGCGCCCGGGTGGAAGTGCGTGCCGCGCTGGCGGACGATGATCTCACCGGCGTTGACGACTTCGCCGCCGAACCGCTTCACGCCGAGGCGCTGTGCGTTCGAGTCGCGACCGTTGCGAGTGGAACTCGCACCCTTCTTGTGTGCCATTGTCTACTCCCGCCTTACGCGATCTTCGTGACCTTGACGCGCGTGAGTTCCGCGCGGAAGCCCTGGCGCTTCTTGTAACCGGTCTTGTTCTTGAACTTCTGGATGATGACCTTCTTGCCGCGGAGGTCCTCGAGCACCTCGGCGGTGACGGTCACCTTGGCCAGGTCGGTCGCGGCGGAGGTGATGTTGTCACCGTCCACGAGGAGCACGGGCGCGAGCTCGATGTTGCCCTTGTCATCGGCCTTGGCGCGATCGATGGTGATGATCGTGCCGACCTCGACCTTCTCCTGACGGCCGCCGGCGCGCACTACTGCGTAAACCACGTGGAAATCCTTACGTAACTCTGCTTGAGGGAAGTCTCGGGTGCCCAGGCGCGATCTGGCCGGTGGGAACCGGTGATCGGCGACACAGGCAGCAGGGCCGATTGACCAGACCGCACAGTGACACCAGGGATCGAGAATACTCGATGGGCATGGGTCCGGTCAAACGGCGACACGCACGTAGCATGTCTGAGTGACCGTGTTGATCGACCCGCCGACGTGGCCCGCACACGAAACCGTGTGGTCGCACCTCGTCAGTGACCTATCGTACGCGGAACTCCACGACTTCGCGGCACGTGCCGGTGTGCCACGCCGTGCGTTCGACCACGACCACTACGACGTGCCCCTCGCGCGCTACGAGGAACTCGTGTCGCTGGGGGCCACGCCGGTCACCGGGCGCGAGCTGGTCCTGCGGCTCATCGCCAGTGGGCTGCGGGTCGCGCAGCGCGACAAGCGCGGGCACTGACGGCGCGCGCACTGACGACGCGCGCACTGACGACCGGCCTGGAGGCGCGGCTCGGCCCCGGCTCGCGGGTGCGGGCCGGGAGACGGCGGGTCGACCGCCGCGCTCCGGCCCCCGCGGTGCGCTCAGCGCGCGGCCGGCGGTCCCCACGGGTTCGCGGGCGGCGCGGACTGCTGCGGCGCCTGGGGTGCCTGCTGCTGCTGCGTCTGCTGCTGCGCCTGCTGCTGCTGCGGGGGCGCGAAGCTCGTCGCAGGCACCGCGTCCGCCGGACGGACCGTGCCCGGGGTGCCGGGAGCGCCGGCGCCGGGACGACCACCACGAGGGCGGCCGAGCCACAGCCACGCCACGGTGGCCGTCGCGAGGAGCATCACGGTCAGCGGGATGCCGCGCTGCACCGGGGAGGTGAGGACGTCGATGACGAGCCGCTTCGGCCCGGACCCGATCGCCCCGTACGCCCCCGTGAAGACCCCCACGAGCGCCAGCGCGACGGTCCCCGCGGCACCGCCGAGCACGGCGCGGAGCAGCACGACGGGCAGTGGGCTGCGTCGGGTGATCGGCGTCAGGAAGGCCAGCCCGAGGAAGGCACCCGCGTAGAACGGGAAGGGGCTGAGGAACACCGCGGTCGCGAAGCCGAGCACCACGCTCTGGCCGCCGTAGGACCCGAACGGCCCGATGTACAGGCTCGTCCCGATCATCCCGACGAGCCCGGAGGCGGCCTGGACCGCCAGGACCGCGACGACGGCGATCGCCGCACCGGCAGCGGCGGATGCCGAGGCTCCCGGCGCGAACACCGTGGTCGGGCTCCCCGGCGCACGCGGCGTGCGGGGCGGCCGCGGGGGTGCGTACGGCCCGGTGCCGTACCCACCACCCTGCGGCTGCTGTGCGGGCGGCTGCTGCGCGGGCGGCTGCTGCGCGGGCGGCTGCTGCTGCCACCCGGCGCCGTAGTACCCCCGGCCGTCCCCCGGACGCTGCCCCGGACCGCTCACGCTCAGTTCCCCAGGATCACGGGGCCGTCGTCGGTCGGGGTCTCCCCCGAGGTCGCCGGAGCGCTGATGCTGCCGGACGACACCCGACGCGAGCGTGCTCGGCCCTGACCGGGCTGCTTGGGCTCCGGGAGCGCCTGCAGCACCGAGTCGAGGAGCGAGTCGGCGTCGGGCGCCTTGCGGGGCTCGCGCTTCGTCACCGCGACGGGGATGTCGAGGATCGCGACGGTGGTGTCGGTCGGGGTGACCGGCGCCGAGGACGAGACACGACGGCGCGTCGGCGCGGCCGGGGCCGTGGCCTCGGGCGCGACCGCCGGCGCAGCGGCAGCAGCCGGCGCGGCGGCCGGAGCAGCAGTGGCCGGGGCAGCAGCAGGCGCGGCAGCCGGTGCGGACACCGTCAGGATGCCGTCGTCGGTCGTCGGGGCGGACTGCTCGGAGCTCGCACGGCCACCACGACGGCGGCGGCGCTTCGACCCACCGGAGGACTCCCCCTGCGGCTCGGACGCCTCGGGCGACGACGAGGAGGGCGCTGACACCGGGGACTCGACCGTGGCCGGGGACGAGGGCGCCGAAGCGGCGGCCTCTTCCTCGTGCGCGAGGGTGGAGGCGGCGATCCGGGACAGCGCGTTCTTCACGTCGTCCGTGATCTGGTGCGCCTGCGCCGACTTCGACTCGCCACCGTTGTGGCCGCCGGCCCCGGACCCGCCGTTGCCGCGCGAGCCGTTCCCGTTGGAGCCGTTCCCGTTCCCGTTCCCGTTCCCGTTCCCGTTGGAACCGTTGCCGTTCGACCCGTTGTCGGACCCGTTGCCACGACCCTTGCGGCGACCCTTCGAGGGGCCGGGGTCCGCGTTGTTGTCGTTGACCTTGGCGTTGACCTCGTCGAGCGACTCGCGGAGCCCGACGCCGATCTTCTTGCGGGTCATCTGCACGAGGCCGAGCGAGGTGACCTCGGCGACCTGGTGCTTGGTGCGGTCGCGGCTGAGGCACTCGACGAGACGACGGAGCACGAGGTCCCGGTTCGTCTCGAGCACCATGTCGATGAAGTCGACGACGATGATGCCGCCGATGTCGCGCAGGCGGAGCTGGCGGACGATCTCCTCGGCGGCCTCGAGGTTGTTCTTCGTGACGGTCTCCTCGAGGTTGCCCCCGGAGCCGACGAACTTGCCCGTGTTGACGTCGATGACCGTCATGGCCTCGGTGCGGTCGATGACGAGCGAACCGCCGGAGGGCAGCCAGACCTTGCGGTCGAGCGCCTTCTCGATCTGCTCGTTGAGGCGGTACTCCTCGAAGGAGTCCGGGCCGTCGTACAGCTCGACGCGGTCCTTGAGGTCCGGCGCCACGGCGGTGAGGTACTCGTCGATGGTCTCGCGTGCGGCGTCGCCGTCGATGATCAGCTTCGTGAAGTCCTCGTTGAAGACGTCGCGCACGATCTTGACGAGCAGGTCCGGCTCCGAGTGGAGCATGACCGGCGCGTGACCGTTCTCGACCTTCTTCTGGATGGCTTCCCACTGCGCGGTGAGGCGCTGGACGTCGCGGGTGAGCTGCTCCTCGGTCGCACCCTCGGCAGCGGTGCGGACGATCACGCCCGCGTGCTCCGGCAGCACTTCCTTGAGGATCTTCTTCAGGCGGGCACGCTCGGTGTCCGGGAGCTTCCGTGAGATGCCGTTCATCGAGCCGTTCGGCACGTACACCAGGTACCGGCCGGGCAGCGAGACCTGGCTGGTCAGCCGGGCGCCCTTGTGGCCGACCGGGTCCTTCGTGACCTGCACGAGGACCTTGTCACCCGGCTTCAGCGCGGCTTCGATGCGACGACCGTGGTTGCCGGTCTCGACGGAGTTCCAGTCGACCTCACCGGCGTAGAGCACGGCGTTCCGGCCGCGGCCGATGTCGACGAACGCGGCTTCCATCGACGGCAGGACGTTCTGCACCTTGCCGAGGTAGACGTTGCCGATGAGCGAGACGTTGTGCGACTTGGTGACGTAGTGCTCGGCGAGGACGTTGTCCTCGATGACACCGATCTCGATCTTCTGCGCGCTCGAGCGGACGATCATCTGGCGGTCGACGCTCTCGCGGCGGGCGAGGAACTCGTCCTCGGTCACGACCTGGCGCCGGCGCCCGGCATCGCGGCCGTCACGGCGGCGCTGCTTCTTCGCCTCGAGGCGGGTGGAGCCCTTGATGCGCTGCGGCTCGGTGATGAGCTCGACCTCGCGGCGGCGCGGCTCCTGGTGGTCACGGGGCTCGCGGTGGTCGCGCGGTTCGCGGTCGGCGCTCGAGCCACGACGGCGGGTCCGGCGACGGCTGCCGCCCTGGACGTCGTCGTCCTCGTCGTCCCAGCGGTCGTCGCGCTCTGGGCGGGCGGCGCGGGTGGGCAGCTCCGGCAGGACCGGCGCGTGGAAGATCAGGCTGAGCGTCGAGGTCGCCTTCGGCGTTTCCGGCTCGGGCGCCGCGGGCGTCTCGTCCGGCTGCTCGGCGACCTCGGCCTCGGCCTCGGTGTCCTGCGCGGCGGACTCGGCGACGGCGGTCGCCTCGGCAGCAGCGGCGGCGCCGGCATCAGCGGCACCGGCGTCATCGGGCTCGGCCTCACCGGGCTCGGCGACGACCGGCAAGTCACCGGTCAGCGTGCTGACGTCGCTCGGCGCGTCCGTCGTGGCGGTCGCGACCGAGACCTCGACGGAGACCGTCGCGTCGGTCGCGGTGCCGTCCTCGACCGGACGGGAGGCACTGCTCGCCTCGGGCGTCGAGGTCTGGTCGGTCTGCGCGACCGTCTCGGTGCCCTGGTCGGTGACCGTCTCGACCGCGTCGGTCGACTCGGTCGACCCGCCACGGGCCTCCTGGCCGGACCGGGCGCGGCGACCGCCGAACAGGCGGCCCCGTCGTTTCGGTGCGGCGTCGTCGTGGTTGTTCGTTCCGTTGTTCTCGTTCTGCTCCACCATGGACTGGTGCACTCCTCGGCCCCGCTCCCACCCCGAGGGGCGGCGGGAATTCTGTAGTTGTGGCGGGCGGCGGCGACGCCACCCACACTCGCTGGTCAGTGACCGTCCGGCGTCGACATCTTGTGCGGTCCGCGCTCGTTCCGTGCGGAGCACCCGGCCCCGCTCGGCTCGGCGTCGGAGTGACGCGTCGTCCGGTCACGGCACGCTCTCACCGTGCCTGATCGTCCGGGCTGGTGCCCGGAAAGCTCTCGTCGTCGGGTGGATCTCCCACCCGACCCTGTGATTATCGCACGCGACGCCCGGGAAGGCGCGGAGCCGTCGTGTCATGATGACGCTGTGAGTACGACTGCACCAGCCACCCGTCGCCCGGTCGCCATCGCGGTCCTGCTGCTCGTGACCGGCGCGGTCGCCCTGTACGCGGCGTTCCGGCTGGTGCTCGACGAGTTCGAGAAGTACGCGAACCCGGACGCGGTCCTCAGTTGTGACGCCAGTCCGTTCATCAGTTGCTCGGACGTGATGGCGAGCTCGCAGGGGCACCTGTTCGGCTTCCCGAACCCGCTGCTCGGGCTGATGGGCTTCGTCGCCCCGATCGCCGTCGGGGTGGTCCTGCTCGCGGGGTTCCGCGGGACGCGGTGGTTCTGGATCGTGTTCAACGCGGGCGTGTTCCTGGCCTGGGTGTTCGTCACGTGGCTCTTCACGCAGACCGTCTGGTCAATCGGCGCACTCTGCCCCTGGTGCATGCTCGTCTGGGCGATGACGATCCCGATGTTCTGGGTCTTCACGGTCTGGAACATGTCCCGCGGCACGTTCGGTGCCCGCGGTCAGCGCATCGGGAAGGCGCTGCTGCCGTTCTGCTGGGCGATCCCGCTCGCGAACTACCTGGTCATCGTGGTGGTCGTCCTGATCATGTTCCCGACGGTGCTGACCTCGCTCTGAGCCGCCCGGATTCGGTGACACGTCACCTGATTCCTGGACTCTTCTCAGCCAGGAGGGCCCGTCGGCGCGTCGTCAGCCGTTACGCTCGTTCCCGATGAGCGACAACGAGAGCAGCAAGAAGGCTCGCCGGAACGCCGCACGGGAACGTGCCGCCGCCCAGCGCGAGAAGGAGAAGTCCCGCCGGCGCCGCAACCGCACCCTGACGATCAGCGGCATCATCGTCGGTGGTCTCGCCGTGATCGCGGTCGTCGTGCTGGTGATCGCCAACTCGATCCAGCCCGTGGGCCCCGGACCGAAGAACATGGCGAGCGACGGCATCCTCTTCAAGGGTGAGAACAGCCAGATCGTCCCCGTGACGACGAAGGCCATCCCCGAGGGCGGCAAGCCGACCGCCACGAAGCAGGACGACTCCCTCGCGAACATCACCGTGTACGAGGACTACATGTGCCCGTACTGCAACCAGTTCGAGACCGCGCAGATGACCCAGATCAAGCAGTGGGTCCAGAGCGGGTCCGCCACGCTCGAGATGCACCCCTTCAACCTGCTCGACCGCTCCTCGCTCGGCTCGAAGTACTCCACCCGGGCAGCCGCGGCCGCCGCGTGTGTCGCGAACTACCAGCCCGACGCCTTCCTCGACGTGAACGCCGCGTTCTACGAGAACCAGCCGTCGGAGAACACCCGTGGCCTCTCGAACGCGAAGCTCGCCTCGATCGCGAAGAAGGCCGGCGCGACGGACAAGGACATCGCGTCCTGCATCACCGACCAGAAGTTCGCCGGCTGGGTCGGTGACGCCACGAACCGGGCGCTCACCGAGAAGATCCCGAACTCGTCGCTCGACAAGCTCACCGGCACCCCGCTCGTGCTCGTCAACGGCAAGCAGTACAGCGGCACCCTGACCGACACCGACGCGTTCGCCGCGTTCGTCGAGCAGAACGTGAGCGCCAGCTAGCGCGAGCGAGCGAGCGCCAGCGTCCGCGGCGCGAACGCGCGCCGCACAACTGAAGACGGCCCGCACCACGAGATCACGTGGTGCGGGCCGTCTTCCGTTGTGCGGATCCAGACGGAACCGCCTGGAGGCCCGGTGCCGGTCCGGCGGACCGGCACCGCGCCTCCAGGCGGTCACCGACGCGGCCACGGGCGGGCGCGGGCGGGTGCGCGGGCGCGCGCGCGGGCGGCCTGCACCGGCGCACAACCGAGAGCAGCCCGCACCACGGGAATCCATGGTGCGGGCTGCTTTCGGTTGTGCGGACCGCCAGCGGCCGCGGGCCGCGGGCCGCAGGCGGCGCGGGTCAGGCGGAGCGGGTCACGCGAACCAGAGCGCGAGCTCGCGTGCAGCGGACTCGGGGCTGTCCGAGCCGTGCACCAGGTTCTGCTGGACCTTGAGGCCCCAGTCGCGACCGAGGTCACCACGGATGGTGCCCGGCGCGGCCGAGGTGGGGTCGGTGGTGCCGGCGAGCGAGCGGAAGCCCGCGATCGCCGCGTTGCCGGCGACGCGCACGGCGACGACCGGACCGGACTGCATGAACTCGACGAGGGGCTCGAAGAACGGCTTGCCCTGGTGCTCCTCGTAGTGCGCGTCGAGCAGGTCGCGCGGCGCGGTGATCATCTTCAGGTCGACGATCGCGTAGCCCTTGGCCTCGATCCGGCGGAGGATCTCACCGGTGAGCTGGCGGGCGACGCCGTCGGGCTTGACGAGGACGAGGGTCTCTTCGAAGTCGGACACAGCGGTACTCCCTGAGGTTCGGGGGTGGATGTGGTCAGTCCTCGGCAGCGGCGCGACGGGCGGCGTTCTGGCGGTCGAGCTGACCGCCCTTGACGAAGCAGAAGATCCACAGCGCCAGGAACACCAGGCCCACCACGAACATGAACGGCTCGATGAAGCCGGTGGCGAGGATGGCCGCCTGCAGCAGCCACCCGAACCATACACCGGCGCGGGTACCGGTCAGACGCGACGCGAGCGCCAGCACGATCATCGCGCCGATGCCCCCGCCGAACGCCCACCCGGCGGGCAGCGTGTGCTTGCCGAAGACGACGAGCATCGGGAAGAAGAACATGATCGCCTCGAGCACGAGGGCGATCGAGGTCAGGCTCTCCTGCGCGCCACGCTCACGTCGCTGCCGCGGCTGACGACCCGGCCTGGAGGCTCCGCGCGCGTCCGTCACTTCGCCTCACCCTCTCCGTGGACCAGGTCCATGACCGCGCCCACCATCACGATGGAGCCGGCGACGAGCACCATGGCGTCCTCGGCTTCCGCCTCGTCGGCCAGGTCGCGCGCTTCCTGCAGCGCCTGCGTGAGCGAGGGCTCGACGACCACGCGGTCGTTCCCGACCTCGTCGACGATGATCCGGGCGAACTCGTCCGCGTCGAGCGCACGCTCCCCCGGCGGCTGCGTGACGACGAACGTCGCGATCGTGTCCTTGAGCGCGCGGACGAACCCGCGGGCGTCCTTGTCGGCGAGGATCCCGACGACACCGACGACGTGCTCCGAGGGGAACGCGACGGGCAGCGCGTCGGCCAGGGCCTTCGCGCCGTGCGGGTTGTGTGCGGCGTCGACGACCACGGTCGGGTCCTGCGCGATGGGCTGCAGGCGGCCGGGGCTCGTGGCGCCGGCGAGGCCCTCGCTCAGGACGTCCTCGTCGAGGGCCTGGGTCCCGCGGCCGATGAAGGACTCGACCGCGGCGATGGCGACCGCGGCGTTGTGGGCCTGGTGCACGCCGAACAGCGGGAGGAACAGGTCGTCGTAGCGACCGGCGACACCCTGGACGGTGATCAGCTGTCCACCGACGGCCGGGGTCACGTCGGCCACGGAGAACCCGGTGCCCTCGACGGCGAGCGTCGACTCGGTGAGCTCAGCGGCACGCACGAGTTCGGCGAGCGCCTCGGGGACCTGGGCGCTCGACACGACGGCCGAGGACGGCTTGATGATCCCGGACTTGGTGCGGGCGATCTCGGCGACGGTGTTGCCGAGCTGCTTCGCGTGGTCGATCGCGATCGGGGTCAGCACCGCGACCTGGCTCTGCACGACGTTCGTGGAGTCCCACTCGCCGCCCATGCCCACCTCGATCACGGCGACGTCGACGGGCGCCTCGGCGAAGCACGCCAGCGCGAGCACCGTGAGCGCCTCGAAGAACGTCAGCGGGAGTTCGCCCTTGTCGGTGAGCTCCTGGTCGGTCATCGCCAGGATCGGGGTGATGTCGTCCCAGTTCTCCACGAACCGGTCCGGAGCGATCGGCTGCCCGTCGATGACGATGCGCTCCCGGATGGACACCAGGTGCGGGCTCGTCATGAGTCCGGTGCGCAGGCCGTGCGCGCGGACGATGCTCTCGGTCATCCGGGCGGTCGACGTCTTGCCGTTCGTCCCCGTGACGTGGATCACCGGGTACGCCAGGTGCGGGTCGCCGAGGAGCTCGACGGCACGACGGGTCGCGGTCAGGCGGTGCTCGGGTGACTGCTCGCCGATCCGGGCGTACAGGGCGGCCTCGACGCGGCGGACCTCGTCGTCGTCGCCCCCGTAGGGCACGGCGTCGCCGGGGTCGGTGTCCCCGGCCGGTCCGACCGGGATCTCGATCCCGTCCGGCGTGGTCTCCCCGAACTCGTCGCTGTCGTTGCTGTCGTAGCTGTCGCTCATGCGCGCTCCACCTCCACGGTCACCTTGGCACCGTCGCCGACCTCGGTGGCCGGGTCTTCCTTCGCGAACACCGCTGCCACGAGCTGCAGGGTCGTCGCCAGGGTCTCGTTCGCGATGAGCTCCTGGTGCGCCTGCACCGCTGCCTCGGCCGTCTCGTCGGCACGGAGCGTCAGGACGATGCGGTCGCTGACGTCCAGGTCGGCGTCACGGCGGGCCTGCTGGACGGCACGGACGACGTCACGGGCCAGCCCCTCGGCCTCCAGCTCGGGCGTGGTCACGGTGTCGAGCACCACGAAGCCGCCGCCGTCGAGGAAGGCCACGGCGTTCGACGCGTCGGCCACGGTGAGGTCGAGCGTGAACTCGCCCTCGACGAGGTCGATCCCGCCGACGGTGACGCCGGTCTCCGCCGCCACCCAGTCGCCACGCTTGGCGGCCGGGATGACCTGCTGCACGGCCTTGCCGATGCGGGGTCCGGCGGCGCGGGCGTTCACGGTGAGCTTCCGCTCGATGCCGTACTGCGCCAGGGACTCCTCGGCCTGGGTCTCCAGGACGACGCGCTTCACGTTGAGCTCGTCGCGGAGGATGTCCGCGAACGGCTCGACGGCGGCGGTGTCCGGCACGACGAGCGTCAGCGTCGCGAGCGGCAGCCGGACGCGCTTGCCGGTGGCCTTGCGGAGCGCGAGCCCCTTCGACGCCACGTCACGCACGCGGTCCATCGCGGCGACGAGGGCGTCGTCCGCGGGGAACTCCTCCGGGCTCGGGAAGTCCGTCAGGTGCACGCTGCGGTCGCCGGTGAGACCCTTCCAGACCTCCTCCGAGACGAGCGGTGCGAGCGGTGCGGCGACCCGGGCGAGGGTCTCGAGCACGGTGTACAGCGTGTCGAACGCGGCCTTCGCCGAGTCGCTCGACTCGGCGCCGAGCCAGAACTTGTCCCGCGAGCGTCGGACGTACCAGTTCGTCAGCACGTCGGCGAAGTCGCGGATCGCCTGGGCGGCGAGCGGGGTGTCGAGCGCGTCGAGGTGCGTCGTCACGTCGGTCACGAGCACGCGGGTCTTCGCGAGCAGGTACCGGTCGAGCACGTCGGTCGAGTCCGTCCGGCGCGACGCCGGGTAGCCCTCGGGCCCGGACGCATTCGCGTACAGCGTGAAGAAGTAGTACGTCGACCAGAACGGCAGCAGGAACTCGCGGACGCCCTGGCGGATGCCCTCTTCGGTGACGACGAGGTTGCCGCCACGGATCACCGACGAGGACATCAGGAACCAGCGCATCGCGTCGGCACCGTCGCGGTCGAACACCTCGGAGACGTCGGGGTAGTTCCGGAGCGACTTCGACATCTTCTGCCCGTCGGAGCCGAGGACGATGCCGTGGCTGATCACGTTCGTGAACGCGGGACGGTCGAACAGCGCGGTGGAGAGCACGTGCATGACGTAGAACCAGCCGCGGGTCTGCCCGATGTACTCGACGATGAAGTCGGCCGGGTTGTGGCTGTCGAACCACTCCCGGTTCTCGAACGGGTAGTGCACCTGCGCGTACGGCATCGACCCGGAGTCGAACCAGACGTCGAACACGTCGGAGATCCGGCGCATCGTGGACTTCCCGGTGGGGTCGTCCGGGTTCGGGCGCGTCAGGTCGTCGATGAACGGACGGTGCAGGTCGACCTCACCGTCGCCGTTCAGCGGCAGCCGGCCGAAGTCGCGCTCGATGTCCGCGAGCGAGCCGTACACGTCGGTGCGCGGGTACTCGGGGTCGTCGGAGACCCAGACCGGGATCGGCGTGCCGAAGTAGCGGTTGCGCGACACCGACCAGTCGATGGCGTTGCCGACCCACTTGCCGAACTGGCCGTCCTTGACGTTCTCCGGCACCCAGGTGATGTCCTCGTTGAGCTCGCCCATCCGGTCGCGGAACTCGGTGACCCGGACGAACCAGGACGACACGGCCTTGTAGATGAGGGGCCTGCGGCAGCGCCAGCAGTGCGGGTAGCTGTGCTCGTACGAGGCCTGGCGGAGGAGCCGTCCGGCGTCCTTCACGGCCTTCGTCAGCGGCTTGTTGGCGTCCGACCAGAGCTGCCCGGCGACGAGCGGGAACTGCGACGTGAAGACACCGCCCTCGTCGAGGGAGAGCACGACCGGGATGCCGGCCGCCGCGCAGACCACCTGGTCGTCGGCGCCGTACGCCGGGGCCTGGTGCACGATGCCGGTGCCCTCGCCGGTCTCGACGTAGTCGGCGACGAGGATCTGCCAGGCCTGCTCCATGCCCTCGGTCTCGGCGAGGAAGTCGAACAGGCGCTCGTACCGGACACCGTCGAGCTCGGAGCCCTGCAGCTCGCGCGTGACCGCCGCGACAGCGGCCTCCGCCGATTCGTAGCCGAGGTCCTTCGCGTAGGCCGCCACGGTGTCGGCCGCGAGCATGTAGGAGACGGAGCCGGCGGTGCCACCGTCAGCCGAGCCTCCCGGCCCGGCGGGCAGCACCACGTACGAGACGGCGGGCCCGACTGCCAGCGCGGCGTTCGTCGGGAGGGTCCAGGGGGTCGTCGTCCAGGCGAGCGCACGCACGCCGTCGAGCCCCAGCTCCGCAGCGCGCGCGCCCTCGAGCGGGAACGAGACCGTCACGGACTGGTCCTGACGCATCTGGTAGACGTCGTCGTCCATGCGCAGCTCGTGGTTCGACAGCGGGGTCTGGTCGTTCCAGCAGTACGGCAGGACCCGGAAGCCCTCGTACGCCAGGCCCTTGTCCCACAGCTGCTTCCACGCCCAGAGGACGCTCTCCATGAAGGTCACGTCGAGGGTCTTGTAGTCGTCCTCGAAGTCCACCCAGCGCGCCTGGCGGGTGACGTACTGCTGCCACTCGTCGGTGTACTGCAGCACGGACTTCTTCGCGGCGGCGTTGAAGACGTCGACGCCCATCTCGTCGATCTGGTGCTTCTCGGTGATGCCGAGCTGGCGCATCGCCTCGAGCTCGGCGGGCAGCCCGTGGGTGTCCCAGCCGAAGCGACGGTGCACCTGCTTGCCGCGCATCGTCTGGTAGCGCGGGAAGACGTCCTTCGCGTACCCGGTCAGCAGGTGCCCGTAGTGCGGCAGGCCGTTCGCGAACGGCGGGCCGTCGTAGAAGACCCACTCGTCGCAGCCGACACGGCGGTCGATCGACGCCTGGAAGGTGTCGTCGCCCTTCCAGAAGGCGAGGATGCCCTGCTCGACGTCAGGGAAGGACGGCGAGGGGGTGACGCCGGCAGCGTCGGCTGCATCGCGGTTCAGTGGGTATCGCACCGGTTGCTCCTGTGGGTTCGGTTGCTCTCCACGAGGACGGAGCACGCTCCGCGGTACCACCTCGCTTGCCGCACACGCCGGTGCGACCGCTCGTCGTCGGGGATGGTGACGGTCCCGAACCCGTCCGGCTCTACTGACGATCCGCTCGCGCGTCCCGCGTTCTTCCGGAAGCTCCCCGGTGATGGCCGGATCGGTGCTCTTGGAACACGAGTTTAGCGGACGAGAGCATGCTTGAGAGATGCCCTCGTCTGAACAGCAGGACCGTCCCGAGTCCTCCCTCACCGTCGTCATCGCGTTCGGCGCGAACCTGCTCGTCGCGATCGCCAAGACCATCGCCTCGATGCTCTCCGGATCCGCGTCGATGGTCGCGGAGGCGGCGCACTCGTGGGCCGACACCGGGAACGAGGTCTTCCTGCTCGTGGCCGAACGGCGCGGTGCCCGGAAGCGGGACAGCGCGCACCCGCTCGGGTACGGGCGGGAGACCTACATCTGGTCGATGTTCGCGGCGTTCGGGCTGTTCACCGCCGGCGCGATCGTGTCGATCTACCACGGCATCAGCGAGCTCGGGGACACTGGGCCCGCGGACGACGTCCTGCTGAACTACGTCGTGCTGGCGCTGTCGTTCTGCCTCGAGGGGACGAGCTTCCTGCAGGCGTACCGGCAGGCGCACGGCGCCGCCCGGAAGCGCCGGGTGCCGGTGCTCCGGCAGGTGCTGCAGTCGTCGAACCCGACACTCCGGGCCGTGTTCGCCGAGGACGCCGCCGCGCTGATCGGTCTCGTGGTCGCGTTCCTCGGGGTGTTCCTCCACCAGATCACGGGGCTGGCGGTGTTCGACGCGATCGGCTCCATCGCGATCGGTGTCCTGCTCGGGGTCGTGGCGATCATCCTGATCGACCGCAACCGCCGGTTCCTGCTCGGCGAGAGCACGTCGCCGGAGCTGGAGAACGCGGTGCTCGTCGAGCTGCTCGGGCGCCCGCAGATCGACCGCGTCACGTACCTGCACCTGGAGTTCGTCGGGCCGTCCCGGGTGTACCTCGTCGCGGCGATCGACCTCATCGGCAACGAGGACGAGTCGCACGTCGCGGTCCGCCTGCGCGAGGTCGAGAAGTCCCTCGAGGAGAGCCAGTACATCGAGGAGGCCGTCCTCACCCTGAGCCTGCCGGGCGACGAGTCGCTGATGCCGACCGACGGCGACGTGCCCGAGGTCGTCCGGGACGGCACCGTGGAGGACGTGGCGTCCGGCGGGGCCGGCACGCTCCGCACCGACTAGCGCGGCGGCGCGGCGCGGCGCGGCGGCGCGGCGCGGCGCGGCGGCGCGGCGCGGCGCGGCGGCGCGGCGCGGCGCGGCGGCGCGGCGCGGCGCGGCGCGGCTTGCGCCGGCGCGCCGCCCGCGCCGCCCGCGGTGTCGCACGGCGCAGCACAACGGAAACCGGCTCGAACCACGCACGTCCGCGGTTCGAGCCGGTTTCCGTTGTGCGACGCCGGTCCGCACCGCGGAGCGCGGGCGTCGCGTCAGCGCGCGGGAGCGGGCGCCGCGCGAGCGCGCGGGCGTCGCGTCAGCGTGCGTCGAGGCCGGCGGCCACCGGGGTGAGCGCGGCGCCGACGTACTCGACGAGCGGGCGGCGGGCCACCCCGTCGGCGACCCACACCCCGAAGGCCGCGGCCGCCGCGCCGAGCATCGCACCCGACACCGTCTGCGGCCAGAGCGACCCCGGGTACTCCCCCGTGCGGCGCGCGACGAACGCCGCGACCGCGCCGTGCTGCGCCGTCACCCGCGCGGCGACGCTCGCGACGAGCTCCTGCCCGATGCCCATCACCTCGGCCTGTGCGACCGCCCACGGCACGCGCTCCGGATCGTGGGCGCGGGCGGCGGCGAGGAGCGCCTCCTCGACGGCGCGCACGGCCGACGGCTCGGCGGATTCCGCCAGCAGGGCCGGCAGCGCGGCGACGGCGGCGTCGAGCTCGAGCCACATCACGTCCGACTTCGCCAGGAAGTAGTTGAAGAACGTCGCCCGGCTGACCCCGGCGCGCGCGGCGATGTGGTCCACGGTGGTGCCGGCGTAGCCCTGCTCGAGGAACAGCTCCGCGGCGGCGTCCGCGAGCACCTCGGCACTCGAGCGTCGCGGCCGTCCCCCGCGGCGGATCGGTTCGTCCATGGTCCCCAGTAAACAGCTAGACTCGTCCAGCCATGATCTTGGACCCAGTACAGAAACGCCGTACCCGAGCCGCGGGCCTCGTCGCGGGTGCCACCGCGCTCCTCCTCGCCCTGACCGCGTGCACCGGCGCCGGCACGAGCACGACGAGCAGCTCACCCGTCACCGGCGGCACGCTGACGTACGCGTCCGGTGACGCCGAACCGACCTGCCTCGACCCGCACGTCGGCGGCAACTACCCGCAGGCGCTGCTGTCGACCCAGTACATCGAGGAACTCGTCGGACTCGACGACGGCAAGCCGACCCCGTCCCTCGCCACGAAGTGGACGACGAGCGACGACGGGAAGACCCTGACGTTCACGCTCCGCGACGACGTCACGTTCACCGACGGCACCCCGTTCGACGCCGCCGCGGTCGTGGCGAACATCGAGCACGTGCAGGACCCGGCGACGGCGTCGAGCACGGGGTACCTCGCCCTGCAGTCCATCGAGAAGGCCACCGCGACCGACGACCACACCGTCACGCTGTCGCTCAGCCGTCCGGACAGTGCGCTCCTCGAGTCGTTCTCGCAGCCGTGGGTGGGCATGGAGTCCCCGAAGGCGCTCCAGCGCACGCAGGCGGTGAACTGCGAGTCGCCCGTCGGCACCGGCCCCTTCACGATCACGAACTGGAAGCACGGCGACCGCGTCACCCTCGCGGAGAACGACGACTACTGGGGCACGACGAAGCCGCGGCTGTCCGGCATCACGTGGCGCTTCCTCCCCGACTCGACGTCCCGGTACGCGGCGCTGCAGTCCGGGCAGGTCGACGTCATCGACAACGCCCAGCCCGACCAGCTCAAGGCCGCGTCGGCGAAGTCCACGATCCGCGACCTCGACGCCCCGCGCCCCGGCGCCTCGAACCGTCTCGAGCTGAACTCCGGCCACGGCGTGTTCCAGGACGAAGCCGTGCGCAAGGCGTTCATCGCCGGCGCGGAGATCAACCCGGGCGTGCAGTCGCTGTTCCTCGGCACCGCGAAGCGTTCGTACTCGGCGCTCTCCAGCGTCGAACCGTTCGGGTACTCCGACAAGAGCCTGTTCCGGTACAGCCCGAGCACGGCGGAGCAGCTCCTCGACGACGCCGGCTGGAAGGTCGGCTCGGACGGCATCCGGCAGAAGGACGGCAAGCAGCTCACGGTGACGTTCCCGGTGTCGACCAACCAGTCGGTGCCGGCCGAGCGCAGCCTGTTCCAGCAGATCCAGGCATCGGAGGCGAAGGTCGGCATCAAGGTCCAGCTCGAGGAACTCGACCTGTCCAGCTGGTACGCCGCCCTCGCGAACAACCAGTACGACGTCGTCAGTGCCCCGTACACGAAGGTCGGGGCCGACGTGCTCCGGATCCTCTACGACTCCGCGAGCATCACCCCGGCGCCGTCGGGGTACTTCGCGAACCTCGCCCAGCTCGACGACCCGAAGGTCGACGCGCTGCTGGAGCAGGCGGCGCAGACGTCCGACACCAGCACGCGTGGCAGCCTCTACGAGGAAGCGCAGCAGCGGATCCTGGAATCCCGGACGGTGCTGCCGCTCTACGACCAGCAGAACCACTTCCTGTACCGCTCGGCCGTGCACGGGATCCGGACGACCGCCGTCTCGACACCGTGGTTCGGCACCGCATGGATCGACCGCTGAGCTGGGTCTGGTGGGCACTCCGCCGACTGCTCGGCGGCATCGGGGTGCTCTGGGCCGTCGCGACGATCGTGTTCGTCGCGATCCGGCTCATCCCCGGCGACCCCGCGCTCGCGGTCCTCGGCGGCCCCGGGTCGCAGGCCTCGGCCGCGGCGGTCGCCCAGGTCCGCGCGGACTACGGGTTCGACCGACCCGTCATCGTGCAGTACGCGGTGTTCCTCGGACGCCTGGCGACCGGACAGCTCGGTGACTCGTACGCCTTCCGGACCCCGGTCGCGACGCTGCTCGGCCAGCAGCTGCCGGTCACGCTGACGCTCGCGGTCGCCGGGCTCGTCGTCGCCTGGGTGCTCGCGATCGTCGCCGCGTGGTGGTCGACCCAGCGCGGCCGGGTCGCCGCGACCCTGACCAGCGCGATCTCCGTGACCGCGAGCGTCACCCCGCACTTCTGGCTCGGCAGCGTCCTCATCGTGGTGTTCGCGAGCGCGCTCGGCTGGGTGCCCGCGGTCAGCGACGGCAGCGTCCGCGGATGGGTCCTGCCCGTGCTGACGGTCGCGGTCCCGGTCGCCGGCTACCTCGCCGAGACCGTCCGGGACGGCGTGGTGGACGCCCAGCGCTCGGCGTTCGCGCTCGCCGCCCGCGGCCGTGGCGAGACCCGCGCGGGGCTCTTCGGACGGCACCTGCTCCGGCACGCCGCGCTCCCCGGGATCGCGCTGTCCGCCTGGGCCTTCGGGTCGCTCGTGTCCGGCGCCGTCGTCGTCGAGTCGGTCTTCGCGCTGCCCGGCATCGGCCGGGCGCTCGTGACCGCCGTCACCCAGCGGGACATGCCCCTGGTTGCCGGGATCGCACTCGTCTCCGCGGCGGCCTACGTCGTGGTGCTCGCGGTCGCCGATCTCGTCGAGCGCGCCGTCGACCCGCGCACGAGCCAGCGCGGTCCCGGCCACGGGGCGGACGCGCGATGAGCGGGATCGCCGAGCCGAGCCTCCAGGCCGGTGCGACCGCGGCAGACCCGCCGACGCGACCCGGACGCACCCGCACCCTCGGCCCCGCCGGCACCGTCGCCGCCGCCGTCGTGGCGCTCGCCGTCGTCGCTGCCGCATGGCCGGCACTCCTCGGCGGCGCGCACCCGCTCGCGGTGCACCCGGCCGAGGCGCTCCTGCCACCCGGCGCAGGGCACCTCTTCGGCACCGACGAGTCCGGCCGGGACGTCCTGGCCCGGGTCGTCGCCGGCACCCGCGCGAGCCTCCTGGTCGGCGTCGTCGCCACCCTCGTCGGCGGAGGCGTCGGCATCGTGCTCGGCGTCGTCGCCGGACTCGGGGGCCGCATGGTCGACGCCGTCATCGGCCGCGTGACCGAGGTCGCGTTCGCCCTCCCGCTGCTCCTCGTGGCGCTCGTCGTCATCGCCGTGACCGGCCCCGGTCCGGTGCCCGCGATGCTCGCCGTCGGGTTCGCGACCGCTCCCGGCTACGCGCGCATCGTCCGCGGCCTGGTGCGGACCGCGCGGTCCTCGCAGGTGGTCGAGACCGCCGTGCTGCAGGGTCGCTCCCCCGCGCGCATCGTCCTCCGGCACGTGCTGCCCGCCGCGCTCTGGCCGATCGTCGCCGTGGGGACACTCGGCGTCGGCCAGGCGATCGTCTGGGCCTCCGCCCTCAGCTACCTCGGCGTCGGCACGCCACCACCGGCCCCGGAGTGGGGCGCGATGCTCGCCGACGGCCGGACCTACCTGCAGACAGCACCCTGGATGAGCACCTTCCCCGGCCTCGCGATCGTCGTGCTCGCGACCGCGGTGACGGTGCTCGGCCGGGCCCTCCGACCCACTGGAGCAACCCGATGAACGTCGTCGAAGCACGAGGACTCTCCGTGGCGGTCGGCGGCACACCGCTCGTCCGGGACGTCGCCCTCGCCGTCGCCGCCGGCGAGTGCGTCGCCCTGGTCGGCGCGTCCGGCTCGGGCAAGACCGTCACCGTCCGCGCGCTCCTCGGCCTGTCCGCGCCCGGTTCCGCCGTCCGCGCCGACGGGCTCGAGGTCGCCGGCCTCGACGTGCGCGCGTTCTCCGACCGACGGTGGCGTTCGGTGCGCGGCGCACGTGTCGGATACGTCGGACAGGAGGCCCTCGGCGCGTTGGACCCGCTCCGTCCGGTCGGGCGTGAGGTCGACGACACCCTCCGGCTGCACACCGCGATGAGCGCACGTGAGCGCGTGGACGCCGTGCGCTCCGCGCTCGCCGGGGTCGGTCTCGACCCGGCGATCGCGTCCGACGGACGGCTCGCGGGGACGCTCTCCGGGGGGATGCGGCAGCGGGCACTCATCGCCGCCGCCACGATCGGGTCCCCGGCGCTCGTGATCGCGGACGAGCCGACGACGGCGCTCGACGCGGGGATCGCCGTGCGGGTGATGGAGCAGCTGCGGGCGGCGCAGGAGCGCGGCGCGGGGCTGCTCGTCGTGACGCACGACCTGGGGCTCGTCGCGGGGTGGGCGGACCGCGTCGTGGTGATGGACGCGGGGCGCGTCGTGGAGGAAGGAGCCGTCGCGGCGGTGCTGCGGTCCCCGGTGCACGCGGCGACGCGGGCGCTGGTCGCGGCCGCCGGCGCAGGTGCCGGGTCGCACGGTGCGAGGGGCGCCGCGGGCGCCGGGTCGCACGGTGCGGGGTCGGGCGCCGCGGTGCTCGAGGCGCGGGAGCTGTCGAAGTCGTACGACCGGGTGGACGCCGTCACGGGCGTGTCGTTCACGCTCGAGCGTGGCCGCTCGCTCGGCGTCGTCGGCGCGTCCGGCTCCGGCAAGACCACCCTCGTCCGGATGCTGCTCGGCCTCGAGGCGCCCGACGCCGGCACGGTCACGCTCGACGGCGAACCGTGGGCGCCGCTCCCCGAACGGGACCGCCGTGCCCGCCGCACCCGGGTGTCCGCCGTGGTGCAGGACCCCGGCGCGACCTTCGACGAGCGCTGGAGCGTGGAGCGGGTACTCGCGGACGCGTTCACCGACGGCAACGCCCGGCGGGCGACGGGCGAGCTCGGGGACCGGGTGGACGCCGCGCTCCGGCAGGTCGACCTCGACCCGGCGCTCCGCGACCGGTCACCGCTGACGCTCTCCGGCGGGCAGCGGCAGCGACTCGCGATCGCCAGGGCGCTGGCGACCGACCCCGCGGTGCTGGTGCTCGACGAACCCGTGACGGCACTCGACGCCACCGTGCAGGACGCGGTGCTGACGCTGCTCGAACGGCTCAGGGACACCACCGGGGTGGCGATGGTGTTCGTGTCGCACGACCTCCGTGCGGTGCGGCGCATCGCCGACGACGTGCTGGTGATGCACGAGGGCGCGGCCATCGAGCACGGACCCGCCGCCGACGTGTTCGCACACCCGGAGCACCCGGTGACGGCGGAGCTCCTCCGCGCCGCCGAACGGCTGTCGGCCGGCCCGGCCGCGGCCGCGGCGTAGCGACGGCGCGCAGCGCGCGACCGCGCTCCGCGCGAGACGCCGCGCTCCCCGCGAGACGCCCCACTCGCCGCGAGACGCCGCCACCTCCCGCGGTGTCTCGCGGGGGTGACGGCGTCTCGTGTGGTGAGTCGGGCCTCCAGGCCGGTGCCGGAGCCGGTCAGCTGCCGGACGTGGCCTTGTCGTTGTCCGACGAGGCGCTCGCCGAACCGGAGATCACCGGGATCTCGCTCGTCGAGAACTCCTTCGCCCAGTCCGATTGCGCGAACTCCGACGACGGGTCGTTGTACTCGTCGATGACCTGGGCCACCTCTGCCTCCGAGGCGACCGTCGGGCCGGAGCCCATGAGCGGCGTGCTCGCGGTCTCCTTCGTGAAGTACACCGCCACCAGCCCGATGAGCGCTGCGGCCATCAGGTAGAACGCGGGGATGTCCTCGGCCCAGCCGAAGCCCGCGTCCTTCGCGCCGTTGATCAGCGCGGCGGTCGCGAGCGGGGTCGTCCCACCGAAGAGCGACACCGATACGTTGAACGCGATCGCCAGGGCGCCGTAGCGGATGATCGTCGGGAACAGCGCGGGGAGCGTCGAGGGCATCGTCGAGGTGAACGTGACGAGCACGACACCGAGGATCAGCAGGCCGAAGAACACGCCGACGCCGGTACCGGTCTGCACGAGCTGCAGGGCCGGCCACGAGAACAGGAAGAAGCCGATGCAGCCGGCGGCGAGCACCGGACGACGCCCGAACTTGTCGGACAGCCGGCCGCCGAAGGTGATCACGACCATCATCAGGATCATCACGATGACGATGAGGATCAGCCCGAACGTGGCGTTCTGCCCGAGGTTCTGCTCGAGGTAGGTCGGCATGTACGACAGCAGCATGTAGTCGGTCACGTTGAAGACCAGGACCAGGCCGATGCAGATGATGAGCGCACGCCAGTTCTCCGCGAAGAGCTTGAGGAACGGCGTCTTCTGCGACTCGCGCTCGGCCGCTTCTTCCTGCTGCTTCTGGAAGGCCGGGGTCTCCTCGAGCTTCAGACGCAGGTAGAGCCCGATCAGACCGAGCGGGCCGGCGATGATGAACGGGATGCGCCAGCCCCAGCTGAGCAGGGCGTCCTCGGACAGGCCGAACTGCAGGCCGGTGACGATGGAGGCACCGAGCACGTACCCGGCGAGCGTGCCGAACTCGAGCCAGGAGCCCATGAACCCGCGGCGCTTGTCCGGGGAGTACTCGGCGATGAACGTCGCGGCGCCGCCGTACTCACCACCAGTCGAGAAGCCCTGCACGAAGCGGGCGACGAGGAGCAGCACCGGCGCCCAGAACCCGATCGAGCTGTACGACGGGATCAGACCGATCATGAGCGTGCCGGCGGCCATCAGGATCATCGTCAGCGCGAGGACCTTCTGGCGGCCGATCTTGTCGCCGATCGGGCCGAACACCGCGCCGCCGATCGGACGGACGATGAAGGCCGCGGCGAAGAAGCCGAACGTGGCGACGAGGTTCGCGGCCGGGTCACCCTCGGGCAGGAACACCTTCGAGATGGTGACCGTCAGGTACGCGAAGATGCCGAAGTCGAACCACTCCATCGCGTTGCCGAGCGCTGCTGCGGCGACGGCGCGCTTGAGGAGCGACTCCTCGACGACGGTGACGTCGCCCGTGGTGAGCTTGCGGCGTGCGCGCTTCGCGGCGCCCTTCGACCGGACCGGCCGGTCGCCGTGCGGGTGGGGTGCGTTGTTCGGTGCCAAATCGTCCTCCGGTTGCTGTGGCTGCCTTCGGGAGTCCGACGAGAAGAGCGACATCGCAGGACTGCGAACACCGACGGCTCGCCGAACAAACTCCGACAGACTACCAGCTGCCCGCTCTTCATGGAATATCAGGTGTGATCCGCCTTGTCCGCATCCCGCGAACAGGCCGACCCACGCCGGATCCAGCCGCCCGGTACGATTGCTGCACCGCGCGTCACGCGTGGACACTCAGGCACCTCATCACGGACTCGGTGCCGCACATAGCGATCGAAAGGCGCAGCCATGACCAAGCCCATGCCCGACAAGCCCACCGTCGACGGACTCGAGCAGGTCTGGGGCCCCGTCTGGGACCAGGACGGCACCTACCGCTTCGATCGCTCCGCCGCCGCGGACCGCAGCCAGGTCTACTCGATCGACACGCCGCCGCCCACCGCCTCCGGCTCGCTGCACATCGGGCACGTGTTCTCGTACACGCACACCGACCTCAAGGCCCGGTTCGAGCGCATGCGCGGCAAGCACGTCTTCTACCCGATGGGCTGGGACGACAACGGTCTCCCCACCGAGCGTCGCGTGCAGAACTACTACGGCGTCCGCTGCGACCCGCAGCTCCCCTACGACGGCACGTTCGTCCCGCCGTTCGAAGGCGGCGACAACAAGTCGAGCAAGGCGGCCGACCAGGTCCCGATCTCGCGCCGCAACTTCATCGAGCTGTGCGAGCGCCTGACGGTGCAGGACGAGCAGCAGTTCGAGCACCTCTTCCGCACGCTCGGTCTGTCGGTCGACTGGACGCAGTCGTACCGCACCATCGACGACACCTCTCGCGCGAGCGCCCAGCGCGCCTTCCTGCGGAACCTCGAGCGCGGCGAGGCCTACCAGGCCGACGCCCCGACGCTCTGGGACGTCACCTTCCGCACCGCGGTGGCGCAGGCCGAGCTCGAGGACAAGGAGATGCCGGGCGCCTACCACGGCATCGCGTTCCACAAGTCGGACGGCAGCGGTGACATCGTCATCCAGACCACCCGCCCCGAGCTCCTCCCCGCCTGCGTCGCCCTCGTCGCGCACCCGGACGACGAGCGCTTCCAGGACCTCTTCGGCACCACGGTCCGCTCCCCCCTGTTCGACGTCGAGGTCCCGGTGCTCGCTCACCACCTCGCGCAGAAGGACAAGGGCGCCGGCATCGCGATGGTCTGCACCTTCGGTGACACCACCGACGTCGTGTGGTGGCGCGAGCTGCAGCTGCCGAACCGCGCCATCATCGGCTTCGACGGCCGCGTCCGCTCGGACGAGCCGTCGTGGATCGAGTCCGAGGGCGGCAAGGCCCTCTACGCCGAGCTCGCCGGCAAGACCGTGTTCTCCGCGAAGAAGGTCGTCGTCGACGCCCTCACCGCGTCCGGCGAGCTCGTCGGCGACGTGAAGACGATCCAGCACCCGGTGAAGTTCTTCGAGAAGGGCGACAAGCCGCTCGAGATCGTCTCGACCCGCCAGTGGTACATCGTCAACGGCGCCCGCGACGAGTCGCTCAAGGCCACGCTCCGGCAGCGCGGCGAGGAGATCGCCTTCCACCCGGACTTCATGCGGGTCCGCTACGACAACTGGGTCGGCGGCCTGTCCGGCGACTGGCTGATCTCCCGCCAGCGCTTCTTCGGCGTGCCGCTGCCGGTCTGGTACCCGCTCGACGCCGACGGCAACCCGGTCTTCGACCAGCCGATCGTCCCGACCGAGGCGCAGCTCCCCGTCGACCCGGCGTCCGAGCCCGCCCCCGGCTACGCCGAGGACCAGCGCGGCGTCCCCGGCGGCTTCCAGGGCGAACTCGACGTGATGGACACCTGGGCGACGTCGTCCCTGACCCCGCAGCTCGCGGGCAAGTGGGAGACCGACCCGGAGCTCTACGGCCTCGTCTACCCGTACGACGTCCGCCCGCAGGCCCAGGACATCATCCGCACGTGGCTCTTCACGACGGTCCTCCGCAGCCAGCTCGAGGCCGACGTCGTGCCGTGGAAGCACGCCTCGATCTCCGGCTTCATCGTGGACCCGGACCGCAAGAAGATGTCGAAGTCGAAGGGCAACGTCGTCACGCCGCTCGCGATCCTCGAGCAGCACGGCGCCGACGCGGTCCGCTACTGGGCCGCATCGTCCAAGCTCGGCACCGACGCGGCCTTCGACCCGCAGAACCCGAAGCAGATCAAGGTCGGCCGTCGTCTGGCGATCAAGGTCCTCAACGCGGCGAAGTTCGTCTACGGCTTCGAGCTGCCCTCCGGCGCCACGCGCGTCACCGAGGCGCTCGACATCGACATGCTCGCCGCGCTCCGCACCACGCTCGAGCAGGCCACCACCGCGTTCGAGGGCTTCGACCACGCCCGCGCACTCGAGGTCACGGAGCGGTTCTTCTGGACCTTCTGCGACGACTACCTCGAGCTCGTCAAGGAGCGTGCGTACGGCACCGCGCCGGACTCGACGCACGAGACCCAGGCGAGCGCCGTCCTGGCGCTGCGCGCCGCCATCGACGTGCTGCTCCGTCTCCTGGCACCGTTCCTGCCGTTCGCGACGGAGGAAGTGTGGGCCTGGACCCACGACACCAGCGTGCACCGGGCCTCCTGGCCGACCGCTGCCGACCTGCCGGTCGACGCGGCCGAGACCGGTCTGCTCGCCGCCGTCGGGCAGGCGCTCATCGGGATCCGTGGCGCCAAGACGGCCGCCAAGGCGTCCCAGAAGACGCCGGTGACGCGTGCCGTCGTCGCGGCCCCGGCCACGACCCGCGAGCTCGTCGAGCGCGCGGCGGTCGACCTGGCGGCCGTCGGCCGCATCCAGGACCTGTCCTTCGTGGACGGCGACGTGCTCGAGGTGACCGAGATCGAGCTGGCCGAGCAGCCCGCGTAGGGTCGCGTTCGTCTCGGTTCACCATCGACGGCCAGGAGGCTCGGATGCAGTTGGGTACGCGCTGGAACGTGGGTGCGTCAGCACCCTCACGGCTCGACGAAGCGCTGGTCGTGGCGGTGCGGTCCGTCGAGGACGAGTTGGCCGCGGAGTCGGTCGACACGACCGGGTGGGGGTGGACGCTCACCTACCTGGAGGGCAAGCCCCGGGTCGAGCTGGACGACGGCACGTCGATCCACCTCGACGACGCCGGGCACGCCCAGGTGACGAACCCGGACGACGCCCCCGAAGAGGACTGAGGCGCGCGCTGGCCCGCTCGCGCGGCGGCGGTGCCGCTCGGCGGCGCACAACGAAAACCGGCTCGAACCACGGACTTCCGCGGTTCGGGCCGGTTTCGGTTGTGCGGGGTCAGGCCTGGGCGAGCCAGCCGAGCAGGACCTCGTTCACCTCGGCGGTGTGCGTGGTGAGCAGGCCGTGGGGTGCACCCTCGATCTCGACGTACTGCGCGTGCGGCAGGGCCTTCGTGAAGCGGCGGCCGGTGGCGTCGATCGGCAGGATGTTGTCCGCCGTGCCGTGCACGATGAGCGCCGGGACGGTGACCTTCGGGATGTCCTGACGGAAGTCCGTCGGCCAGGTCAGGGGTGCTGCAGCGGATGCGATCGCACCGGAGCCAGCGGCGACGTTCCACGCGTTGCGGACGGCTTCCTCGGAGATGCGGCTGCCGAGGTTCTCCGACAGGTTGAAGAAGTCCTGGTAGAAGTTCGTGAAGTACGCGTACCGGTCCTTCTCCACGTCCGCGGAGACGCCCTCGAAGAACGACATCGGTGCGCCACCGTCGGGGTTGTCGTCCGTGATCGCCAGGTACGGCTCGAGGGAGGCCAGGAACGCGACCTTCGCGATCCGGTCCTCACCGTGGCGGCCGATGTAGCGGGCGATCTCGCCGGTGCCCATCGAGAAGCCGACCAGGATCACGTCGTGCAGGTCGAGGGTCTCGAGGACCGTGTGCAGGTCGTCGGCGAACGTGTCGTAGTCGTACCCGGTCGACGGCTGCGAGGACTGGCCGAACCCGCGACGGTCGTAGGTGATCACGCGGTAGCCGGCGTCGAGGAGCGGCGGGACCTGGCCTTCCCACGAGTTGCCGTCGAGCGGGAAGCCGTGGATCAGCACGATCGGCTGCCCGGTGCCCTTGTCCTCGTAGTGCAGCTGGATGTCGACGCTGTTCTCGGTCCCGACGGTGATCTCACCCATGGTCTTGCCTTCCTTCGGCATTCGTTCCGGTCGGAGAACGGCCGTTCTCGCCGGTGTCCGCTACACTAGAGAACGATCGTTCCCAGCGCAAGTCGGCGCGGTGGACGGGCAGTGGAGAAGGGATGCACCATGCCAGTCACCATCGAACCGGACACCCGGGCGCACATCGTCGACGTCGCGGACGAGCTCTTCTACACGCGCGGGATCCAGTCCGTCGGCATGGACGAGATCCGGACCGGCGCGGGCGTCTCGCTGAAGAAGCTCTACGCCGCCTTCCCCGGCAAGGACTCCCTCATCGCCGCGGTGCTCGCCGGCCGGCACGAGTACTGGGAGCACGGCCTGGCCCAGGCGGTCGACGCCGCGACGACCCCGCGCGACAAGCTCCTCGCGATGTACGACTTCCTCGAGTCCTGGTTCGGCGACGCCACCTTCCGCGGGTGCGGCTTCATCAACGCCTTCGGGGAGCTCGGCGCGACCTCCCCCGCGGTCGCGGAGATCGCCCGCGCACACAAGGAGTCCTTCCAGCACTACGTCGCCGGACTCACGCGGACGGCAGTGTCGGATCCGGCCCTCGCCGAGGAGCTCGCCGCGCAGCTGGCCCTGCTGGCCGAGGGGGCGCAGACCACGGCGGCCATCGCCGGAGACGCGGCCCCCGCCCGGCACGCACGGCGCGCGGCTGCCACGCTGATCGACGCTGCAACCGCGTAGCTAGGGTGGGGTGATGACGACGCCGTTCGACGAACCGAGCACCCTCCCCTACGCACTCCCCCCGTTCGACCAGGTCCGGCTCGAGCACCACCGTCCGGGCTTCGACGCCGGGATCCGAGCGCAGCGTGCCGAGGTCGAGGCGATCGCCACGAACCCGGACGCCCCGACGTTCGAGAACACGCTCGTGGCGCTCGAGCGGACCGGGCAGCTGCTCTCCCGCGTGAGCATGGTGTTCTTCACGCTCTCCTCGGCGGACTCCACGCCGGAGCTGCACGACATCGAGGCCGAGGTCTCACCGCTCCTCGCAGCCCACCGCGACGCGATCACCCTCGACTCCCGGCTCTACGAGCGCGTCCGAGCCGTGCGCGACAGCGCCCCCGAGACCGGGCTCGAGGGAGAGGACCTGCGCCTCGTGGAGCGCACCTTCACCGAGATGACCCTGGCGGGCGCCGGCCTCGACGACGCCGGCAAGGAGCGCCTCACCGCGATCAACCAGGAGCTCTCCACCCTCACGACCACGTTCGAGCGCAACCTGCTCGACGAGACGAACGACCTCGCGGTGCACGTCACGTCGGAGGAGTCGCTGATCGGCCTCGACGACGGTGCCAAGTCCGCCGCCGCCGGTGCCGCAGCCGACCGCGGCCTGGACGGCTGGCTCATCACCCTGCCGCTCTACACCGGCCACCCGTGGCTGGCGTCCCTGGCCGACCGCGACCTCCGCGAACGCATCATGCGCGCCTCGCTCTCCCGCGGTCGCCGCGGCAACGAGCACGACAACCGGGACGTCCTGCTCCGCATCGTCCGGCTCCGTGCCGAGCGTGCCGAACTGCTCGGCTTCCCGAACCACGCCGCCGTGGTCACCGCCGACGAGACCGCCGGCACTCCCGAGGCCGTCGACGGGCTGCTGTCCTCGCTGGTCGGTGCCGCTGCGGCGAACGCCGACGACGAGCGTGCCGTCCGCTCCCAGACCGTCGGCTTCGACGTCGAGGCGTGGGACTGGGCGTACGCGACGGAGATCCTCCGCGGCGAGCAGTTCGCGGCGGACAGCTCAGCCACCCGCCCCTACCTCGAGGCGGACCGGGTCCTGCACGACGGCGTCTTCTTCGCCGCGAACGCGCTCTACGGGCTGAAGTTCGCCGAGCGCCCGGACCTCCACGGGTACAACGACGAGGTCCGCGTGTTCGAGGTCACCGACGAGGACGACACCCCCGTCGGCCTGTACCTGCTCGACCTCTACACGCGGGACGGCAAGCGCGGTGGCGCCTGGATGAACCCGGTCGTCGAGCAGTCGGCGCTGATGGGCACGCTGCCCGTCGTCGTGAACAACCTCAACGTCGCCAAGCCCGCGACCGGCTCCCCGACGCTCCTCATCCAGGACGAGGTCGAGACGCTCTTCCACGAGTTCGGCCACGCGCTGCACGGTCTCATCGCCCGGACGACCTACCCGCGCTTCTCGGGCACGAACGTCGAGCGGGACTTCGTCGAGTTCCCGAGCCAGGTCAACGAGATGTGGGTCTCCTGGCCGGAGGTCCTGGCGAACTACGCCAAGCACCACGAGACCGGTGAGCCGATGCCCCCGGAGCTCGTCCTCGGGCTGAGCGACTCGGCGGGCTTCAACGAGGGGTTCGGCACCACCGAGTACCTCGCCGCGGCCCTGCTCGACCAGGCGTGGCACCGGCTCTCCAAGGCCGAGGCCGATGCCGTGACCGACGTCGAGGCCTTCGAGCGCCAGGCCCTCGCGGACGCGGGCATCGACGTCGCCGCGGTCCCGCCGCGCTACTCGTCGACGTACTTCGCGCACACGTTCTCCGGCGGGTACGACGCCGGCTACTACGGGTACATCTGGAGCGAGGTGCTCGACGCCGACACCGTGGAGTGGTTCCGCGACCACGGTGGACTGGACCGCGCTGCCGGGCGTCGCTTCGCCACGATGGTGCTCGGGGTCGGCGGGTCGAAGGACCCGATCGAGGCCTTCCGCGAGTTCCGTGGCCGCGACGCCGAGGTCGGCCCCCTGCTCCGCCGCCGCGGCCTGCAGTAGCGCGGGCGCGGGCGGGCGCGGTTCCCCGCGTAGGAAGTTCGCCGCGTGGGCAGTTCCCCGCGTAGGAAGTTCGCCGCGTGGGCAGTTCCCCGCGTAGGCAGTCGAATCGCGCGTAGGCGGTCGGAAGTTCTGCCCCCCTACGCGCGATTCGCCTTCCCACAACGGGCGTGATGGGAAGGAACGCACGCGAACCCCGCGGTCGGCACCGCGCACGCGCACCCCGCGCCCGGCACCGCGCGCGAACCCCGCCGCCGGCACCGCGCACGCGCACCCGCGCCACACAGCAGAAGGGCCCACACCGACACGGTGCGGGCCCTTCGTGCGTGGCGGAACGCCTACGCGGACTTCTCGACGCGCTTCGCCCGCGGCCGCGGCACGATCGTCGGCGCCGCGTTCTCGAGCACCGACTCGCGCGTGACGACCACCCGGGCGACGTCGTCGTCCGAGGGCACGTCGAACATGATCGGCCCGAGCACTTCTTCCATGATCGCGCGGAGGCCACGAGCACCGGTCTGCCGCAGCACGGCCAGGTCGGCGATCGCTTCGAGCGCGCCCTGGTCGAACTCGAGCTCGACGCCGTCGATCTGGAACATCCGCTGGTACTGGCGGACGAGCGCGTTCTTCGGCTCGGTGAGGATCTGCATGAGCGCGGACTGGTCGAGCTGCGACACCGTGGTGACGACGGGGAGACGACCGATGAACTCGGGGATGAGCCCGAACTTGTGGAGGTCTTCCGGCAGCACGTCGGCGTAGAGGTCCTGCTGGTCGAGCGGGCTGTGCAGCTGCGCGCCGAACCCGATGCCGCGCTTGCCCACGCGGGAGGACACGATCTCTTCGAGCCCCGCGAACGCACCGGCCACGATGAACAGCACGTTCGTCGTGTCGATCTGGATGAACTCCTGGTGCGGGTGCTTCCGGCCACCCTGCGGCGGGACCGAGGCGACCGTGCCTTCGAGGATCTTGAGCAGCGCCTGCTGCACACCTTCGCCGGACACGTCGCGCGTGATCGACGGGTTCTCCGCCTTGCGCGCGATCTTGTCGACCTCGTCGATGTAGATGATGCCCGTCTCGGCCCGCTTGACGTCGTAGTCCGCGGCCTGGATGAGCTTGAGGAGGATGTTCTCGACGTCTTCGCCGACGTAGCCGGCTTCGGTCAGGGCGGTGGCGTCAGCGACCGCGAACGGCACGTTGAGGCGCTTGGCGAGGGTCTGCGCGAGGTAGGTCTTCCCGCAGCCGGTCGGCCCGATGAGCAGGATGTTCGACTTGGCGATCTCGACGTCGTCGCGGTCTTCGGCCGCGGTGATCTGCCCCTGTGCGCGGATGCGCTTGTAGTGGTTGTAGACCGCCACCGCCAGGGCGCGCTTCGCCGGGTCCTGCCCGATGACGTACTCCTGCAGGAAGTCGAAGATCTCGCGCGGCTTCGGGAGTTCGAACTCACCGCTGCCGGTCTCGTCGCTGGCTTCCGCCAGACGCTCTTCGATGATCTCGTTGCAGAGTTCGACGCATTCGTCACAGATGTAGACGCCGGGACCGGCGATCAGCTGTTGTACCTGCTTCTGGCTCTTGCCACAGAAGGAGCACTTGAGGAGGTCAGCGCTCTCTCCGATGCGTGCCATGCTCCGGCCTTCCCTGGTCGACGTGCACGCCGGTTCGCGTCCACGAGGTCGTCGTGTTGTCGAGCCTAACCGCAACCGGCGACACTCACGGCGACGCCGGGCGCGTTTCCGGCGGCACGTTCGCCCAGGGCGTTCGGTCCTGCTAAGTTGTCCTCGGATCTTCTACAAGTTGTAGAGCACGCGTCCCGGAAGGAACCACCCCATGCAGAAGCGTCTCGCCGTCGGCGGAGCAGCGACCCTCGGCGTCGTGGCCGCCATCGTCCTCGGCACCGCCGCATCCGCGAGCGCCCACGTCGAGGCGACGAGCACCTCCACCGCGGCGGGCTCCTACACGACGGCCACGTTCTCCGTCCCGCACGGCTGCGACGGCTCCCCCACCACGACGCTGCAGTTCCACGTCCCGTCCTCCGTGATCGAGGTCACGCCGACGGTGAACCCGAACTGGGACCTCACGAAGACCACGGAGCCGTACACGAGCCCGTCCGCCTCGGCCGACGACGAGTCCGCCGAGGACGCCGGTGAGCGCGTCACGAGCGTCACCTACACCGCGAAGACCCCGCTCCCCGCCGACGAGCGCGACACCTTCTCGCTCTCCTTCTCGCTGCCGGACGGCAAGGCCGGTGACGTCGTCGCCCTCCCCGTCACGCAGACGTGCGAGAAGGGCTCCACCGAGTGGGACCAGGTGCAGAAGGCCGGTCAGGCCGAGCCCGAGCACCCGGCACCCTCGATCACGCTGACCGCCGCGTCCACCGCCGCCGACGGCGACGACGAGCCGGCAGCAGCCAGCGATGCGGCGACCACCGCCGCGGCCGCCCCCTCCACCGGCACGCAGCCCGACCTGGTCGGCCGCTTCCTCGGTCTCGGGGGCCTGGTCCTCGGCGCGGCCGGTCTGGTCGTCGCGGTGGCGGCGACCCGCCGGCGCAGCACCAAGTGACGGCCGCTCGGGGACGGGTGACGTCCCGTCCGGACCGGCGCCGGTCCCACCCGGCCTGGAGGCTCGTGGCCGCGTCCGCCACGACCCTCGCCATCGCGGGCGGTGCCGTCCTCGGGCTCGCCGGCCCGGCCAGCGCGCACAACTACATGATCGCGTCGACGCCGAAGGTCGACGGCACACTGACGTCCCTGCCGGACGCGTTCGAGATCACCACGAACGACAAGCTCCTCGACATCGGCGGCTCCGGGTCGGGCTTCGCCTTCCGGATCGTCGGGCCCGACAAGCGGTACTACGAGAACGGCTGCGTCGACATCGACGGCCCCTCGATGACCACGAAGGCCGCCCTCGGCGCCTCGGGGAAGTACGAGGTCGAGTGGCAGATCGTCTCCGCCGACGGCCACACCGTCTCGGACGAGTACGCATTCACGTGGAAAGCCCCGGCCGGGTTCACCGCCGCGAAGGGCTCCGCGACCCCGCCGACCTGCGCCACGAGCGGTTCGGCGAGCGAGGCGGCCACGACGGGCACGGCCTCGGGCGACACCGACTCGTCGACCTCCGACGCGATCTGGATCGGTGCCGGCGGCCTGGTCGTCGTCGCCGCGATCGTCGCCGTGCTGCTCCTGGTCCGCCGCCGTCCCGCCGAGGACCCCGACGACGAGTGATGCGCTCCCGGCGAGGTCCGTCCTGCCGGTGAGATCGCAGCTCGTGTCGCTCCACGTGACCCGATGTGACACCGAATGCGATCTCACGGACGCGATGCGAGCCTCCAGGCCGGCACCGGTACCGGCGCGCACGACGAAGGGCCCCACACCGACCGGTGTGGGGCCCATCGCGTGTGCGCTACTTGACGAGGGCCGGGAGGTTCTTCCGGCTCGTCAGCACCTGGTCGATCAGGCCGTACTCCACGGCTTCCGCAGCGGACATGATCTTGTCGCGCTCGATGTCGTGGTTGACCTGCTCGGCCGTCTTGTTGGAGTGCTTCGACAGCGTCTCCTCGAGCCAGGTGCGCATGCGGAGGATCTCCGCCGCCTGGATCTCGATGTCGGACGCCTGACCGCCACCCTGCTGGGTCGCGGGCTGGTGGATGAGCACACGGGCGTTCGGCAGCGCGAGACGCTTGCCCGGCGTGCCGGCGGCGAGGAGCACCGACGCGGCCGAAGCGGCCTGGCCGAGGCACACCGTCTGGATCTGCGGGCGGATGTACTGCATCGTGTCGTAGATCGCCGTCATCGCGGTGAACGAGCCACCGGGCGAGTTGATGTACATCACGATGTCGCGGTCCGGGTCCATCGACTCGAGCACGAGCAGCTGGGCCATGACGTCGTCGGCCGACGCGTCGTCGACCTGGACGCCGAGGAACACGATGCGGTCCTCGAACAGCTTCGCGTACGGGTCCTGACGCTTGTAGCCGTAGGCCGTGCGCTCTTCGAAGCTCGGGAGGATGTACCGATCAGTGGGAGCCGGGACGTTCTGCGCGCCACCGAGCATGGGGAGATGCATTCTCGTTTCCTTTTCTTCGGTGGGGATCAGGACTGGGCGTCGGGGTCGGCGGCAGGCGTGGGGGTCTCGCCGTCGTTGACGGTCCCGCCACCACCGATGACCTCGGCCGACGACGCACGGAGGTGGTCGACGAAGCCGTAGTCCAGGGCTTCCTGCGCCGTGAACCAGTTGTCGCGGTCGTTGTCCTTGAGGACCTGCTCGATCGACTTGCCGGTCTGCTCGGCGGTCAGCTCGGCCATGCGCTGCTTCATGTCGAGGATGACCTTCGCCTGCGTCTGGATGTCCGCGGCGGTCCCGCCGAAGCCACCGGACGGCTGGTGCAGGAGCACACGGGCGTTCGGGGTGATGTAGCGCTTGCCGGGCGTGCCCGACGAGAGCAGGAACTGCCCCATCGAGGCGGCGAGGCCGATGCCCACGGTGACGATGTCGTTCGGCACGAACTGCATCGTGTCGTAGATCGCCATGCCCGCGGTGATCGAGCCACCGGGCGAGTTGATGTAGAGGTAGATGTCCTTCTCAGGGTCCTCGGCGGCGAGCAGCAGCAGCTTGGCTGCGATCTCGTTCGAGTTGTCGTCGCGGACCTCGGAGCCGAGCCACACGATCCGGTCTCTCAGAAGGCGGTCAAAAACACTGGGGTTCAGTGTTGCTTCGGCCATGGAAAAGCTCCCGTTCAGTTGTCGCTTGATGTCGAACTTATCGGTTGCAACGCAGCAGTTCGCGCCTGTTCGCTGTCGGCAATGCGGGTCGCGGTGAACGAGGCAGAAACGGACGGGAGGCACGGTGCCGACTGGCACCGTGCCTCCCGTCCGAGACGCTGCTCGCGTCGACTGCCGGACTACTCCGCGTCGACCGTGGCCGGCTGGGCGACACCCGCGGTGAACGCGGACAGGTCGACCGGCTCGCCGTTGGAGTCCTTCACCGTGACCTGCGCGAGGACCGTGGCGACGGCCTTCGAGCGGGCGACCTCGCCGACCATGCCGGGGATCTGCCCGTTCTGGTCGATGACCTTGATGAACTCGCCCGGCTCCATGCCGTACTGCGCGGCAGCCTGGATCAGGTACTGCGTGAGCTCTTCCTGCGAGACCTGGATCGACTCCTTCTCGGCGATGGAGTCGAGGAGGATCTGCGAGCGGAAGGCCTTCTCGCTGGACTCGGCGACCTCGGCGCGGTGCTCGTCGTCCTCGAGGCGGTTCTCCTGCTCGAGGTGACGGTGCACCTCGTCCTCGATGAGCTTCTCCGAGATCGGGATGTCCACGTCCTCGAGGAGCTTCTCGACGAGCTTGTCGCGAGCAGCGGCGCCCTGACCGAAGGTCTTGGACTTCGCGATCTGCTCCTTCAGGTCCGCCTTGAGCTCGTCGATGGTGTCGAACTGGCTGGCGATCTGCGCGAACTCGTCGTCGGCCTCGGGGAGCTCGCGCTCCTTGACGGCGGTGACGGTCACGGCGATCTGAGCGGTCTCGCCTTCGCGGTCGCCACCGACGAGCTTGGACTCGAAGGTGGTGGACTCGCCGGCGGTGAGGGACTCGAGCGCCTCGTCGATGCCCTCGAGCAGGTCGCCCGAGCCGAGCTCGTAGGAGACACCCGTGGCGGAGTCGACCTCGTCGTCACCGATGGTGGCGGTGAGGTCGATCTGGGCGAAGTCGCCCTTCGTCGCCGGGCGGTCGACCGTGACGAGCGTGCCGAAGCGGGTGCGCAGGTTCTGCAGCTCCTCCTCGATCTCCTCGTCGGAGACCTCGACCGCGTCGACGGTCAGCTCGTAGGAGCTGTAGTCGGGGAGGTCGAACTCGGGACGCACGTCCACCTCGAAGGTGAGGACGAGGTCGCCAGTGAAGTCGTTGACGTTCGGCAGCTCGGAGACGTCGGCCTCGGCACGGCCGAGGATGCGCAGCTCCTGCTCTTCGACCGCCTGGCGGTAGAAGGTGTCGATGGCGTCACCGACGGCGTGGTTCAGGACCTCGCCGCGGCCGACACGCTGGTCGACGATCGCCGGCGGGACCTTGCCCTTGCGGAAGCCGGGGATGTTGATCTGCTCTGCGATGTGCTTGTACGCGTGGTCGATGCTCGGCTTGAGCTCTTCCGGCGTCACGTTCACCGTGAGCTTGACGCGGGTCTCGCTCACCTTGTCGACGGTGCTGTTGGCCAAGGGGGATTCTCCTGATGGTTGGCGGTGGTGTGGGTCCTGGTCGGGGCGACAGGAGTTGAACCTGCGACCTCCCGCTCCCAAAGCGGGCGCTCTACCAAGCTGAGCTACGCCCCGTTTGCATGGGCCAGGGTGCTCGCGCACACCGGTGGGGCGCATGCGACGCCGATGAGTCTAGCGGTCCGCGGGTGTCCGGTTCCCGGGAGCTTCACCGGTCTGTCGCAAGCCGCGGCGCCACTGCACCCCGACGAGGACCTGGACACCGAGTGCGGCGAGCGCCAGCACGATGCCGAGGACGATCCGCCACACGTGCAGGAGCGCGTGCCACGGCTGTGCCTGCGGGTCCCCGAACAGGTCCGGACGCAGGGAGAAGACGACCGCGGCGAGGGCGACGAGCACGTACGAGAGGACCCGTGAGCGCTTGATCGTGCGCTGCGACGACTCGTCCGGTGGCGGCAGGATCACGAGGGCTGGTCCGTCCGCTTGCATGTCGTTCGTCCGCTACAGTGGTGGGGCTGCGCCTCGAGCGCAGGCGCGGGGATGTAGCTCAATGGTAGAGCCCCAGTCTTCCAAACTGGCTACGCGGGTTCGATTCCCGTCATCCCCTCCACGATTCCAGACCGGCGCTGCGTCGATCCTCGATTCCCGTCATCCCCTCCACGAGGGTCTCGAGCCACTCCCGCGGAGCGCTCCGGTAGCTCTCGGGCATCCCGTCGCCCGACGCGTCGATCGCCCGCTGCCAGCTCAGCACCCGGGACACGACGCCGAGCGTCGTCGCGAGCCCCACGATGTGCTGCACGTCCGGGTCGTCCGCCGCGCCCGGTTCGCCGAAGAACGTCTCGAGGTACGCCTCGACCCCACCAGGCGCACCGTCACGCCCCGCGACGAGCAGGCTGAGGAACGGGTGCGACACGCAGGCGTCGCCCCAGTCGAACGGGACGGCTCCGCGCACGAACGCGTTGCCCACGTGCAGGTCGCCGTGCTCGAGCGTCGTCATCGGCATGAGCTCGTCGAGCTCGACGGCCGCGTCGGTGAGCAGCGGCACGATCCCCCGGTGCTCCGGCGCCCAGCGCGCCACGAGTTCGGCGGCGACGCCGGGCAGCACCGGCAGCCGGAGGTCCGGGACGCCGGCCACCACGAGGTCCGCGGCCGCGGCGGGCTCGGTCGCCCACTGGACCTCGGCGTAGTGGCGCATCACGTCGAGCCACACGGTGTCGCGGTCCTCGGCGAGCCGGACGATCGGTCCGCCGTCGGGCAGGAGCACGTGCCGCCCCGCCGCCGCGACCGGACGCTGCACGTGCGGGACGCCGTGGAGTGCGAGGACGTCGAGCAGCGCCGGCTCGGCCGCGACCCCGTCCGGCGCGGTCTTCAGGAAGAGGTCGCCGTCCGCGGTGGACACGCGCCAGATCGTGCTCCACGCGCGTCGTCGGACCTCCTCGACCACGAGGACGTCCGTACCCCGGTCCGCGAGGACCGACCGCGCCCACGCCACCGCATCCATCCCGTCACCGTACGGCAGCGGGCGGAGCCGACCCGAGCCTCCAGGCCGGGTCGCACGACACGCGGACCCGCGCCGACGCGACCGGCGCAGCCGCCCGGCGGACTTGACGAACCATTCGAACACACGTTCGAATACGTCTCGTGGGACGGCGTCGCGAGAACCGGTGGCAGCCCCCGGAACACCCGGAGGTCGAACGTCCGCGCGCCTACTCACTGTCCGAGGACGCCCGCGGCCCGGACGTCTGCCACGCGGTCACCCCGATGGCCGTCTGGGCATGGATCCAGTTCCCGACCTTCCACGTGCGGGTGAAGGCCTTCGCGAAGAGCTGGACGCGCGACGCGGTGCTCGTCGAGTGGGCGCAGTTCGGGCAGCAGGCCGAGGCGTGGGTGTGGCGATCGGCCGTCAAGCACCGGGTCCTGCGCGCGGAACGAGCGGACCGGGACCGCACGGGGCAGTCCAGATGACGCATCCGATTGACTCTCGACGACCGGCACGAGATCGTTCAATGAGTCCCGGTCCACGAAGAAACTCGACAATCAAGACATCCGTCCGCGAGTGTCACAACCGGAAGGAGGCACCATGAAAGCCCATGACGTGCCGTCCTGGGTGGCACACGTGCTCACCCCGCCAGAGGTCATCGCCGCCTACGTCGATCGACGTGTGAACGACCCGTCACTGCTGTCGGGCGACCAGCACGAACCCACCTACGCGGACTTCCTCCGCGAGGAGTAGACCGTCACCCCGACGCTCGCGGCGGTCACGCACGCGAGCGCCACCACCTCGACGAGCGACAGCGCCTCGTGCAGGACCAGGAGTCCGGCGAGTGCAGCGACGGCCGGGCCGAGACTCTGCAGCACGCCGAACACCCGCGTCGGCATCCGGCGGAGCGCGAGCATCTCGAGGGCATACGGCAGCACGCTCGAGAGCACGGCGACGGCGCCGAACACGATCAACAGCGTCGGGTCCACCACGACCCCGGCGACCGCGGTGCGCAGCCCGAACGGCAGCGAGACCAGCATCGCCACGAGCATCGACACCGCGAGCCCGTCGACGCCCGGGATGATCGCACCGACGTGGCGGTTCATCACGATGTAGCCGGCCCAGCACACGGCGGCCGCCACGGCGAACGCGACGCCGCCGAGTTCGGTCACCGCGGACGGGCCGATCCCGAGCAGCACGACGCCGGCCAGCGCGAGTACCGCCCAGAGCGCGTCGCGCCACCGCCGCGTGTGCACGAGGGAGAGGGCGAGCGGCCCGAGGAACTCGATCGTCACGGCGACACCGATCGGGATCGACGCGAAGGCCAGGTAGATGAAGACGTTCATCCCGCCGAGCGCGAGCCCCAGTCCGATCGCGCCGGACCACTGCGCACGGTGCCAGTGGCGGACACGAGGACGGACCACCAGCGCCAGCACGAGCGCGCCGATCACGAGCCGGAGCGTCGCGGCCCCGACGGAGCCGACCTCGTCGAAGCGGGTCTTCGCGATCGCGGCGCCGAGCTGCACGGAGACGATCGCGGCGAGCGCCAGGAGCGGCGCGGGGACACGCGTCATCCGAGGTACGCGAGGACGGCGAGCACGCGGCGGTGGTCCTCGCCGGTGTCCTCGAGCGCGAGCTTGGCGAAGATGCTCGAGACGTGCTTCTCGACGGCGCCGGTACCGATCACGAGCGCGCGGGCGATCGCCGCGTTCGTCCGGCCCTCGGCCATCAGCCCGAGGACCTCACGCTCGCGGGGTGTCAGCGCCGCGAGCGGGTCGCGGCGGCGGCTCATCAGCTGCGTCACGACCTCGGGGTCGAGCACGGTCCCGCCCGAGGCGACGCGGCGGACGGCCTCGTCGATCTCCTCGAGCCGGGTCACGCGGTCCTTGAGGAGGTACCCGACACCGGAGGACCCGGACGCGAGGAGGTCCTCGGCGTAGGTCGCCTCGACGTACTGCGAGAGCAGGAGCACGCCGGTGCCCGGTGCGAGTCGGCGGGTCTCGACGGCGGCGCGGACGCCTTCGTCGGTGAAGGTCGGCGGCATCCGGACGTCCATGATGACGACGTCAGGCGCCCCCGCGGGCAGGGTCGCCAGGAACGAGACGGCGTCGGCGTGCTGCCCGACCACCTCGATCCCGGCTTCGCGCAGGACGCGGGCGAGCCCTTCGCGGAGCAGGACCGCGTCGTCGACGACGACGGCCCGGATGCGTGCTGCATCCGGGCCGTCGCTCATGCCCACAAGACTAGTGCGGGCGGGGGGCTCACACGTCGGGCAGCATCACCCAGACGTCGACCGTCTCGGAGTCGATGCCGTCCATGAACTGCGTCACGTGCACCTTGCTGATCGCGGACGGCAGGTCCTTGACGGTGCCGGACCAGTTGCCGTCGGCATCGGCGAAGACGACGGACCCGGCACCGGTCTCCGCGATGGTGAGGTCGATGGCGGCACCGGGGGTGGCCGTCCCGGAGAGCACCGCGGTGCGCGCTTCCGTGTCGACCGAGTCGACGTTCACCGTGAGTGGCGACTGCGCCGCGGTCGAGCTGGCGGAGGCGGCGGTGGTGACGGGTGCCGCGTTCGCGGCCACCGTCCCGAACCCGATGCCACCGATGATGGTCGCGGCGGCGACTGCGGTCGCCGCGGCGGTTGCGAGCTTCTTCTGCATGTTCGTGTTCTCTCTTCTCGAAGGATCACTGTCAGGTGCACGGCCGTACGAGAAGAACGTAGCACTCGTATTTCACATACGGAACATTGACATCATCGAGTCGTCGGGACCCCGTTGAGGGCGCCGAGCGGGATCCGAGCGGTCGCTTCGGTCGGGCCTCCCGTCGGGCTCGACACCGTGAGCTCTCCGTCGAGCGCCCGCATCCTGCCCATCAGCCCCTCGATCCCGTGGCCCTCCTGCACGCTGGCACCCCCGATGCCGTCGTCGGTGACGCTCACGGTGAGGTACCAGACCGAGGAGGCGTCCACGACGAGCCCGAGGTAGACCCCCGCGGCCCGGGCGCCGGCGTGCTTCGTGGTGTTCGTGAGGAGCTCGGAGACCGTGAAGTACACGTTGCGCTGGATCTCGGTGGCGAGTTCGAGGCCGTCCGGCAGGCGGATCTCCAGCCCGACCGGGATCGGCGTGCGGGCGACGAGGGCCTCGAGCGCGGCGACGAGTCCCCGGTCGAGCAGGATCGGCGGCGCGAAACCGCGGGACAGGGCACGGAGTTCGTCGAGGGCGTCCTTCGCGTGCTCGGACGCTTCCCCGATGAGCTGCTTCGCCGCCGCCGGGTCCTTCTCGAACGCTCGCTCGGCCGCCGACAGGTCCATCCGGAGCCGGACGAGGCGCTGCTGCGGACCGTCGTGCAGGTCGCGTTCGATCTGTCGGAGCGCCTGCCCCTCGGCCGTGACCGCCCCGGCACGGGAGGCCTGCAGCCCCGCCACGCGCTGCTCGAGCACCTCGGCGCGGAACCCACCGAGCAGCCCGAAGTCGATCCAGTAGTGCGCGATCACCGAGCCGCGCGCCCAGAGCGGGAACAGCACGACCGAGGCCGCCATGCTCACTGCGCAGGCGAGCGCCCCGAGGATCCACGCCCAGTTCGAGTCGATGCTGTTGAGCATCAGCCACTCGTTGATCTGCCAGCCCCAGCGGAGCGCGGTGAACCCGGCGACGATCGGCCCGAAGAACCCGGCGATGAGGACCGCGCCGGCCCCGACCGTGACGAGCGCGGCGAGCGGGTAGACCACGGCTGCGTGCAGCAGGTACAGCCAGTAGTGCGGGTTCGCCACGGCCGAGCCGGTGCGCGCCCACCAGTTCTGCTGCCAGCGCGGCGTCCAGTCGACGGGGCGGATCGGCCGCGGGTCGGCCCACGAGATGCGGAGCCGCTCGAACTGGCCGAGCCACCGAGCGACGAACAGCGCGATGAAGAACATCAGCAGGACGAACGGGTTGAACAGGTCGCGGAACCCACCGCCGAGCACCGCGGCCGGGAACGCGAAGTACAGCGTGCAGAGGAGCACCGCCGTCAGCGCCATGTACCCGAAGTCCCGCGGCAGGCGCTTCCACGCGTCGCGGTAGAACTCGCCCGCGGTCGGGGTCGGCGGCTGCGCGGGCATGGGCGTCGTGGCTCCTGGCGGTACTGCGTCGTCCAGCGGCACGGTGGGTGCCTGGTCGAGACGGTCGGTGTCGGTCATGACTCAAGCCTCGTGAACACGGGACTTCTCCCCAATACTGCCCGCTCCCGGATCGGGGGTGGGGTTACCCCTACCCTGAACCCATGGACGCTGCTGTCAGGGATCGATGGATCGCACTCGCCGCGGTGGTCGCCGCGCTGGCACCAGCGCTCGGCCCGGTCGCCGGACAGGTGGTGCTGACGCAGTGGGATCCGGGACAACCGGTCCTCGTCGGAGCCGCCGTCGTGGGCGGGCTGGCGGCGGTCGTGGTGGCCGTGTCCGCATGGCGCCGCGGTGACCGCACCTCGCTCGGGTTCGCACTGTCCGCGCTCTGCTCCGCGCTGTCCTGGGCACCGCTCGGTCCGCTCTCGTTCCCGATCACGACGATCCTGCTCATCACCTCGGAAGCCCTGCTCATCACCTTCGGCGTCATGGTGCTCCGCCGCGGCACCGGCGCCTCGCGAGTCGCGGGCTGGGTCATCGCGGTCGGCGCGTTCGTCTGGCTGTTCGGCGGCCTCGCGATCTGGCTGGGCACCCTGCCCGGGACCCCGCAGAGCATGCTCACCGTGCTCTTCGCCATCCCCGCGATCGGCCAGTTCGCCGCGTTCGTGGCCGCGGCGCTGCTCTTCGTCGGACCACTGCTCCGTCCGGTCCGCGCGGGCGCGCGGTACCTCTGGTCCACCGCCGACGTGCGCTGACGGTGGCCGGTGGGTGACGCGCTCCGCGCGATGTACGGTGCGGTCGGCATGCGGGTCACCTACGGCGCCGGACTGGAGGCCGACCTCCGGTGCGGTCGGCATGCGGGTCACCTACGGCGCCGGACTGGAGGCCGACCTCGCCTCCGCCTGGACCCACGACTTCCCGACGGGCCGGGTCCACCACACGTGGATCGCCACGGAGATCGAGCGCGTCTGGGTGGGACGCGGCGACGTCGACGAGGTCCTCGAACCCGGCGGCGTCGCGATCCTCGCCGGCTGCGCACCGATCTGGGTCGGCACCCGCAGTGCGCGGAACCCGCCGCCCCGTGTCGACGACCCACTGTTCCCGGCGGTCGGGGTGCACCACGGCGAGGTCGCGTTCGGCCCGCTGATGCCCGAGGTGCTCTGCCTCCCGGAGCTGCTCACCACGATGCAGCCGCAGGACAACGGCTGGGACACCGGCTCCGACGTCGTCCTGACCCTCCGGCACCTCGGCTCCCTCGTCGGGCAGCGGTGGCCCGGCCCACCCCAGGACGCGCTGGCCGAGATGGTCGTGACGACGGCGCTCAGCACCTGGCGGCCGCCCGTGCTCCGCGACAACAGCCTGACCCGCTGCATCAACGCGATCGCCGACCCCGGGCCACCCCCGACGGTCCCCGAGCTCGCGGCCCTCGCGAACACCTCGGAACGCACGCTCCGGCGCCGCTTCCGCACCGAGACCGGACTCGGTCCCGACGAGTTCTCGCGGTGGTTCCGCACCCTGCCCGTCCGCCGGGACCTGCTGGCCGGCGCCGATCCGACCGAGGTGGCGGCCGGCTCCGGGTTCCCCTCCGTCCGGGCGATGCGTCGGACGCTCGATCGCGTCGAGTCGTCCCTGCCGCGCCTGCGGGGCACGGAGACACGTTTTCGGATTCTCGATTGACCGATCCGGTCCACGAACCCCGGGGTTCGTGAACCGGATCGGCCAAATTGGAAAACGAAAACGTCCTCGCCGCGGACCGGCGTTGGGGGCGAGCCCGGTCAGCGTGGCGCCGGTGAACGGGGGGTTGGCTGGTGGGCGGCTGTGTGGGGGGCGGGATCCGGTTGTGAACGGCGGGACGGAGTCCGGAGGCGGCGGGACGGCGGGACGGGTCAGACGGCGGGACGGCGGGACGGGTCAGACGGCGGGACGGGTCAGGCGGCGGGACGGCGGGACGGGTCAGGCGGCGCGTGTCGCGAGGCGCGCGGCGCGGCGGGTCGCCTGCTCCTCGGGGTCGGGGACCGGGGCCGCCTGGATGAGTCGGCGGGTGTACGGGTCCTGCGGGGCGCGGAGGATCGCGTCGCACGTGCCCTGCTCGGCGACGCGGCCCTGGTGCAGGACGACGACGCGGTCACAGAGGGTGTCCACGACGGCGAGGTCGTGGGTGACGAAGAGGCACGCGAACCCGAGGCGCTCCTGGAGCTCGCGGAACACGTCGAGCACGCGGGCCTGGACCGACACGTCGAGGGCGCTCGTCGGCTCGTCCGCGATGAGGAGCGCCGGGTCGAGTGCCACGGCGCGGGCGATGGCGACGCGTTGGCGTTGGCCTCCGGAGAGTTCGTGCGGGAAGCGCTCCCGGTACCCGCCGTCGAGGCCGACGTCGGCGAGCAACCGCTCGACGCGTTCGCCCGTCTCCGCGGCGGAGAGCCGGAGGATCTGGCGGAGCGGCTCGGCCACCGTCTGCCCCACCGTGTAGCGCGGGTTGAGGGAACGGAGCGGGTTCTGGAAGACGACCCCGACGCGGCGGCGCATCGTGCGGCGGTCGGCACGGCTCGCGCCGGACACGTCCGTGCCGTCGACGGCGATCGTGCCCGCGGTGATCGGGGCGAGGCCGACGGCTGCCCGCCCGATGGTCGTCTTGCCGCTGCCGGACTCCCCCACGAGGCCGACGATCTCGCCGCGTCCGACCGTGAACGACACGTCGTCGACCGCGCGGAACCGGCGACGCAACGCACCGCCGTACTCGACCACGAGGCCCTGGACGTCGAGGACCGTCGACGGGCGCGGCGTCGCGGGGGCGAGCCGGTCCTCCGACCCGTGCGGGGTCATGCGTGGGACCGCAGCGAGCAGTTCCCGCGTGTAGTCCGCGTCCGGGGCCGCGAAGACGGCGCTCGCGGTGCCGGACTCGACGACCTGGCCGCGGCGCATCACGACGACGCGGTCCGCGATGTCCGCGACGACACCCATGTCGTGGGTGATCAGGAGGATCGCGGTGCCGGTGCGCTCCCGGAGCGCGCGGAGGACGTCGAGGACCTCGGCCTGGACGGTGACGTCGAGGGCGGTCGTCGGCTCGTCGGCGATGAGGAGCTCGGGGTCCGCGGCGAGCGCCATCGCGATCATCACGCGCTGGCACTGCCCGCCGGAGAGCTCGTGCGGGTACTGGCCGAGCCGCCGTTCGGGCTCGGGGACCTCGACCGCGCGGAGGAGGTCGAGGGAGCGCTCGCGGACGGCCGAGCGGTCGAGGGACGCGTCGGCGCGCCGGACGGCCTCGGCGAGCTGGAAGCCGATCGTGAACACCGGGTTGAGGGCCGCGGACGGGTCCTGGAAGATCATCGAGACGCGGCGGCCGCGGACCTCGCGGAGACGCTGCTCCCCCGCGGTGAGGACGTCTACGCCGGCGAGGCGGATCGTGCCGGACGCCCGCGCTCCCTCCGGGGCGATGCCCATCGCCGTCATGGCCGTCATGCTCTTGCCCGAGCCGGACTCGCCGACGACGGCGACGACCTCACCGCGCCCCACGGTGAAGGACGCGTCGTCGACGGCGCGGACGACCTCACCCTCGACGTCGAACGTCACGGTGAGGTGGTCGACCACGAGGACGTGCTCGCGCGGCTCGGTCATGTCAGTCCGTCCCTGGTGCGTCGTCGCCCGTGTCCCGGGCGGCCTTGAACGCCTCCCAGTCCTCGAGCATCTTCCGGTGGTGGCCGTTGAGCCACTGCATGTAGTCGCGGCCGTTGCGGAGACGCTCACGGACCGGGGCGTCGACGTCGCCGTCGCCGGTGTGGCCGTCCTGCTCGACGACCGCGAGCCCGCGGGCGATGATGTCCCGCTGCCGGTCGAGGTACTTCCGCTCCCCGGCCAGCCAGCTGCCCCACACGTCGGTCTCGGCGCGGAAGAAGTGGCTCCGCTCCCCCGGCACCGTGACGCGCTTCACGAACCCGGCGTCCGCGAGCCGCCTGGTCGCCGTCGACACCGAGCCCGAGCTCGCGCCGAGCGCGGCCTGCAGATCCGCGGACGACGAGGACGGCGCGCGGGTCATGATCAGGTAGCCGAGCACCCGAGCGTCCGTCAACGGCATGCCCGCACCGTCGGCGAGCATGATCGCGAACTCCTCGACGAACGCCTGGCGCTCCGGTTCGAGGTGCAGGTCGTCGCGCGCGTCCCCCGCCTGCGTGGTGCTCACGCCAGGCCTGCCGCGACCTCGGGGGTCTCCTCCGGGATCGACCACGGCTCCTCGCTCATCCCGCCGCTGCCGCGGATGCCGGTGACGGCGCCCTCGGCGTCGCGGGTGAACGTGATGTCCTCGTCGACGGAGCCGAACCGGTTGCCGTGCGTCATCCGGAGGGTGTCGGCGTCGACGGGCTCGAGGCGCGTCGGGGACTCCAGCGGGTCCGGGCCGGACGGGTCGATCGCGAGGAGACGGTCCCCGACACGGGCGACGTCGGTGACGCCCCACGGGTTCGCGTACCGGCCGGTGTAGCGCGCGGCGACGGCGTCCTCCGCGACGGTCGCCCCCGGCGCCGCGGAGTCGGCCGCGGCGTCGAGGAGGTGCAGGATGCCGGTGGCGAGGAGCGTCGCGGGGCCGGCCGCCGAACTCGTCATCACGGACACGACGAGCGAGGACGCCGGGTCGAACAGGGACTGGGTGATGTGCCCGGGGAAGCCGCCCGAGTGGCCGCGGACCTCGCGGCCGTCGATGCGGTCGACGATGAAGCCGGCACCGTAGCCGCGGGCTGCCGGGTCCTCCTCGGTCGCGCTCCACGACTTCCGCTGCGCGAGGCGCTTCGAGTGGTCGCTGAGCAGGTCGCCCTGTCCGAGGACGTGGGCGGAGAAGTACCGGACCAGGTCGGACGCGGTGCCGTGGAAGCCGGTCGCCGCGGCCATCGCGCGGGTGTCGACGTGCGCGATCCGCTGCCGGGTGCGCGCGACGTGGAAGCCGGAGTACCCGATGACGAAGTCGTCCTCGCGCGAGGGGTCCCAGTCCGGGCCGGTGTTCCGGAGGCCGAGGGGTTCGACGATCGCCTCGCGGACGAACTCGTTGTACGTGCGTCCGGTGACCGCGGCGATGACGAGCCCGAGGAGCGAGTACCCGAGGTTGGAGTAGTTGAACGAGGACCCGGCGGGGACCTTCTGCCCGCGGTCGAGCACGAGCGCCAGGAGTTCGGACTCGTCCGGGAACGGCCGCTTCAGGGACCAGTAGTCACCGTCGTGCCCGTCGCGGATCACACCGGCACCCATCTCCATGAGCTCCCGGATGGTGGCGTCCGCGATCGGGGACCCGCCGTCGACGAGCGCCGGGACGTACGTGCCCACGGTGTCGTCGAGGCGCAGGGACCCACGCTCGGCGAGGAGCAGCAGCGCGGTCGACGTGAACGTCTTCGAGTGCGAGGCGATCCGGAACAGGTCGTTCGTCGTCAGGCGGCGGCCGGCCTCGACGTCGGCGTAGCCCCACGCCTCGGAGAACAGCTCCTCGCCCTGGAACCCGATCGCGACCTGCACGCCGGGCACCCGCAGTTGCCACACCTTGTACGCCACCCAGTCACGGATGTAGGGCAGGGTCTTCCGGTACGCGTCGAGCGCGACGGCGGTGTCGGTCACAGGGTGTCCTTTCGAGAACGGGTCACAGGGGTCAAGACTGCCGTCAGCGTCGACGCGGGTCGAGTGCGGCGCGCAGGGTGTCGCCGAGCGCGATCACCGCGAGGACGGTCACGGCGAGGAACGTCGCCGGGGCGATGAGCATGTGCGGTGCACGCAGGAACTGCGACGTCGCCGCGGAGAGCTGCAGCCCCCAGGAGATCGCCGGGCTCTCCAGCCCGATGCCGAGGTACGTCAGCGACGACTCCGAGACGATCACACCACCGACGGTGATCGTGGCGAGGACGAGCAGTGGCGAGACCGACGACGGCAGCACGTACCTGGTCGTGATCCGCCACGTGGAGAGCCCCATCGTGCGGGCGGCCAGCACGAACTCGGCGTTCCGGACGCCCCGGACGCTCGAGCGCACGAGCCGCGCCATCGTCGGCCAGCCGAACAGCGCCAGCACGAGGGACACCGTCAGCACCGAGCGCTCGCCGACGCTGTTGAGGACGACGACGGCGCCGAGGAGGAACGGGAACCCGAGGAACACGTCGGTGAGGCGGGCGAGCACCGCGTCGACCCACCCGCCGACCATGCCCGCGACGGTCCCGACCACGAGCGCGACCATCCCGGCGAGCACCGTGGTCAGCACCGCGACCGAGATGGACGACCGCGTGCCGTAGATCACGTTCGCGTACACGTCGCACCCCTGCAGGTCGAACCCGAACGGGTGCCCGGCGGACGCGGGGTCCCCGCTCCGGCCGAGGTCGCACACCCGGGGGTCGCCGTGCCCGAACAGCCCCGCGAAGAGCTGCGGGAACGCGGCGATCGCCAGGATCACGACGAGCACCGCTGCCGGCACCCAGAAGCCGGGCGTCCGGGCCGCGGCGGCGAGCGGGCGACGCCGGGCGGCGATGACGGGTTCGACGGTTGCTCCGATGGCGGAGGTGGTCATGCGGCGGCTCCCGATCGGACGCGCGGGTCGAGGGCGGCGTGCAGCAGGTCGACGAGCACGCTCGTCACGAGGAACACCAGGATGAGGGCGGTCGAGATCCCGACGACCACGGCACCTTCGTGCGACCGGATGCCCTGGAACAGCAGGTTCCCGACGCCCGGCAGGTTGAAGATGCCCTCGATGATGACGGTGCCGCCCATCAGGTACCCGAGGTCGGTCGCCAGGTAGGTGGCGGTGGGGATGAGCGAGTTGCGCATCACGTGCACGCCGACGACCCGGCCGGGGGTGAGCCCCTTCGCGCGGGCGGTCCGGACGTAGTCGGCGTCGAGCGTCTCGATCATCGACGTCCTGGTCAGCCGGGACACCGCGGCGAGGCCGAACAGCGCGATCACGAACGCGGGCAGGACGTACGCGGTCGGCCAGCCCGCTGTTGCGCCCGCGACCGGGAACCAGTGCAGCCGGACGGAGAACACGAGCTGGAGGGCGACGCCGAGGACGAACACCGGGACCGCTCCGACGACGATCGTGCCGACGAGGACGGTCTTGTCGAGCACCGTGCCGCGCTTCAGCGCCGAGAGCACCCCGAACCCGATGCCGAGGACGATCTCCAGCGCCCACGCGGTCAGCGCGAGGGTGATCGTGACCGGCCACCGCGACGCCATCTGCGCGCCGACGGACTGGCCGTTGAAGTCGGTGCCGAAGTCGCCGCGGAACAGTCCACCGAGGTACTGCACGTACTGCAGCCACAGCGGCTGGTCGAGGTGGTACTCGGCGCGGAGTGCCCGCACCACCGACTCGGTGAGCGGCCGGTCCCCGCCGAGCGCCCGGATCGGGTCGCCCGGCAGCGCGAAGGTCATCGCGTAGATCAGGAACGTCACCCCGAGGAACACGATCGCCAGGCCGCCGATCCGCCGGCCGACGGCGAGCGCCGGACGCATCACGAGCCTCCCGGCTGGTTGGTGGTGACCAGACGCGGACTGGGGGCGCGGGTCGGCTCCGCGACGTGGCTCGCGCAGGCGAGGATCGCCCCGTACTGCACCCCCACCAGCTTGCGCACCGGGATCGGTGCGGCGTCGCTCACCGCGTCCGCCTGCCAGAGCGCGTACCGCTCGGCCAGCCGGTCGCGGAGGCGCCGGAGCGGCGCGGACGCCGTGCCGGCGGTCGTCTCTGCCTCGAGCGCCCGGAGCAGCATGCCGCCGTAGCGGAGCCGGAAGCAGCGGACGAGGTCCTCGCAGCCGAAGCGTTCGGCGACGGTGGCCATCCGGTCGGCGGGCTCCCGGTCGGCCCGGGCGTGGTCCGTCTCCGGCGTCGACACGAGCATCGGGATGAAGGCGCGAGAGCCCTCGAGGAACGGCGTCTCGATGGTCAGCATCGGCGACGCGGTGTCGAGGATCTCCTGCAGCTCCGTCCCCGACGCCCCGAGCTCGTCGGCGCACCGGCGGAGCAGGTCGGCGTACGACTCCTCCGTCGGGGTCTGGTCGTCGGCGTCCGGGTGGCTCCAGTACGGCAGCTCCGCGACCATGCACAGTGCGCCGTGCCGGAGCGCCCACGATGCGCTCGACGCCCCGTGGATGTGCTCCCCCGGGTCGACGCCGAGCTCCTCGAGGTAGTCGTACGCCTCCTCGATCCCGTCCATCGCGAACACCGCCGGGGCGAGTTCGCGGAGGAACGGCGACTCCGGCTCCCCGGTGTCGAGGGGCAGCCCGAGCGCGGCCGGCACCGCGTGCAGGACGTCGATGACGTCCGGCAGGTCCTCGGAGAGGTAGTAGTAGACGCCGCCCATCTCGCCGTTGTGCAGCGAGACGAGGAGGTCCGGCTCGGTGTCGTCGATGAGCCGCATGAACGCGAGCGTCTCCGGCAGCACCTGGTCGAAGTACACCGACTTGTAGCTGTTCGGGAACGTCCACTCCACCTGGCTGTCCGGGGCCGGCCGGTAGAAGTGCCGCGAGTAGAACACCCGGTCGTGCGGGTCGTGGAACCACGCCTCGTTGAGCCGCATGCCGTCCGGGTCGATCGTCGGCACGATGTGCCACGTCGTGTCGAGTGCCGACGCGGTCTCCGGGTCCTCGGCGATCGTGGTGGCGAGGTGGAGCGCGGTCCACGAGCCGATCGGTTCGTTGGGGTGCACGCCCCCGACGATCACGGCCGCGTGCGACCCCGCCCCGACGCGGTACGCGTTGAGGGGTTCCCCGAGCCGGCTGGTCCCGATCCGGGTCACGGTGACCCGGTCGGGGTGCGCTGCGGCGAGCGCGTCGAACCGTGCGTGCAGGTCGTCGACGAGCGGGAAGCCGTCGTGGTCGGGGACCTCGGCGACGAGCCGGAGGATGGTGTCCTTGTCCATGCGGTGGTGCCCCTGCCCCTACTTCACGGCGATCTTGGCGATGACCGGGCTGCCGGCGACCGCGGGGAGCTTCGTGACCTTGTCGCTCGTCACGTAGGAGTACTTGTCGAAGAACGTCGGGACGATCGGGAAGTCCTTGAGCACGGCCTCCTGCGTCTGGTTGTAGTAGTCGTTCGCCTCGGACTGCGACCCGGCCGAGTCCGCCTTCGCGAGCAGCGAGTCGACGGTGTCGTCCTGGTAGTAGCCCGTGCAGGCGGCGCAGCCACCGGCGGTGGTGAACAGGGCGCGGAGGGTGTTCTGCTGGCTGATGTAGAGCGCACCCCAGTGGCCGAAGTGCGGGCCCTCGATCTTCTTGTCGGTCAGCTCGGAGTAGTACGAGGCCCAGTCGGTGGTGGCCTTCGCCTCGGCGTCGACCCCGAGGTTCTGGCGGATCTGGTTGGCGTACGCCTCGTACAGCGAGTCGAGGCCGTTGCCGCCCGGGTAGACGAGGGTGATGGTGCCGTCGAAGCCGCCGGCGCTGGCCAGGAGCTTCTTCGCGGCTGCCGGGTCGAACTCGCACGCGTCACCGCAGATGCCCTCCTGCGTGCCGGACATCGACGGCGGCGTGAGGGCGGTGGCGGGGTCGTACAGGCCGCCGTAGATCGCCTTGTTCACCTGCTCGCGGTTGATCGACATCGAGATCGCTCGACGCACGTCGGCGTTGGAGTAGCGCTCGTCCCAGAGCGGGAAGCCGATGTAGTCGATGCCGGGGGCGTCGAAGGAGTGCAGCTTGTCGCCGAAGTCCGACTTCGCGCTCGTCATCTTGTCGGTCGGCAGGAAGAGCACGTCCGCGTTCCCGGCGAGGACGTCGGTGTACGCGGTGTTCATGTCCGAGTAGCTGCGGAAGGTGACGTTCGTGGTCGTGGGCTTCGTGCCCTCGTAGCCCTTCCACGCGGTGACGGTGAACTCCTGGTTCGCCTTCCACGCCTTCGTCATCTCGTACGGGCCGTTGCCGATCGGCTTCTTGTCGTACGCCTTGATGTCGTCGTACGCGGCCGAGGGCATCGGGTAGAACGCGGTCTGCGCCTGGCTGAGCTGCAGCGGGAACTGGCTGTCCGCGTGGGTGAGGGTGACCGTGAAGGTGTCGTCGCCGGTGACCTTGAGCCCGGACATCTCCTTCGTCGTCGGGGTGCCCTTCGCCGGGTTGAGGTCCGAGTACCCGACGATCGATGCGAGCTGGCCGCTGTTCTCCCACGCGTTCGGGCCGTAGGCGACGTAGTTCCACGCCTTCACGTAGCTCTCCGGCGTGACCTCCTCGCCGTTCTGGAACTTCCACCCGTCGCGGAGCGTGATCGTCCACGTGGTGGCGTCGTCGCTCTCGACGCTCTTCGCGGCGACGTCGTGGAGCGTGCCCTTCGCGTCGGTCTGGGTGAGCGGGGCGAACAGGCTCATCACCTGGTCGAACGCGACCGTCTGGCGGCCGGGCGTGAGGTGGTCGGGCTCGCCGGTGGCGTACACGAGCGTGCTGCCCGAACCGGAGGCGGAGTCGGCGTTCCCGCTCGAGGAACACCCCGTCGCCACCAGTGCCAGCGTGGCCGCTGCGGCCAACGCGGCCATCGTCCTGCGTCGCATGATCTCTCCTCGGGTCGTCGTTGAGAAGTGAAGCTAGGCCCGCTCGGTGCTCCGAGGCAATAGTTCTTTCAATGCGCTCTGAAACATTTACCGTTCCGAAACACCGGGGAAACGGCAGCCCTCGCGCTCGCCGGACGTCCTGTGCCACGCTGACGTGCATGCGACACACGCCCCACTTCCTGATGACCGAGGCCGACGAGGTCAAGCGCCTCGTGGACGGCAACCCGTGGGCCACGATCGTGTCGCACACCGCCGCGGGGATCGTCGCGTCGCACTACCCGTTCCTCCTCGAGACGACCACGGACGACGAGATCGTCCTCGTCTCGCACGTCGGCCGGCCCGACGAACTCGCGCACGAACTCGGCCAGCACGAGGTCCTCGTCATCGTGCAGGGACCGCACGGCTACGTCTCCCCCGCCTGGTACCCGGCGTCGCAGTTCGTGCCGACCTGGAACCACGTCACCGCGCACCTCTGGGGCGTCCCGGAGATCCTCACCGACGAGGAGAACTTCCGCGTCCTCGGTGAACTCGTCGACCACTTCGAGCGGGAGATGCCCGAGCCGGTGTCCCTCGACGTCGACGAGGACACCGCCAGGCGGATCGCGAAGGGCACCGTGGGGATCCGCATCCGGGTCACCCGGTTCGACGCCCGCGCGAAGCTGTCCCAGAACAAGGCCCCCGACGTGGTCGACGACGTCATCGCGGGCCTCCGCGGGGACGGCCCGTACGCCTCACCGGCGCTCGCCGACGAGATGGAGCGGGTCCGGTCTGCCTCCCCCGACGACCAGGGCGGACGGGAGGCCCGGTGACCGAGATCCTGCTGCGCACCGTCCGGCGGGTGGGCACCTCAGGGGCCCCTGCCGACGTGCTGGTCCGGGACGGTGTCGTCGTCGAGGTCGCACCGGCCGGCACGCTCGACGCGTCCGGTCCCGACACCGACGTCGTCGAGGCCGACGGGGCCTGGCTCGGCCCGGCCCTCCGCGACCACCACACCCACTTCGACCAGTGGGCGCTCGTCCGCCGCCGGGTCGACGTCTCCGCGTGCGACTCCGCCGAGGCCACGGCAGCCCTGCTGGCCGAGGTGGCGCGCACCGGTGTCTCGGATCCGGTCCTCATCGGACACGGCTACCGGGACGGTCTGTGGCCGACCCCCGCCCGACGTGCGCTGCTCGACGGGGCCGCACCGGGCCTCCCGGCGGTCGTCATCAGCGGCGACCTGCACGCCGTCTGGTGCAACGCGCTCGCCCTCGCGCACTTCTCCGGGATCCTCGGCCGGCCGCTCGCCGCCGGCGAGGACGGCGTCCTCCGCGAACAGGACGCGTTCGACGTGACCGGTGCACTCTCGCAGGTCCCGGACGCGGTGCTCGACGGCTACGTCGCCGACGCGGTCGAGGCGGGCGCCGCCCGGGGCCTCGGGAGCATCGTCGACCTGGAGATGCGCTTCGGACTCGACCGGTGGGTCCGGCGGATCCACGGCGGCACGGACGCGCTCCGGGTGTCCTCCGGGGTGTACCCGGCGGAGCTCGACGCCGCGATCGACCGCGGGTTGCGCACCGGGGACGTCATCGACGGCACCAGGGGACTCCTCACGATGGGGCCGTTCAAGGTCGTCACCGACGGGTCGCTCGGCACCAGGACCGCGGCACTGCACTCCGGCGAGGGCGTGCTCGCCTGGCCGTTCGAGGACCTGGTCGCCATCACGCGCCGGGCCGTCCTCGCCGGGCTCACCCCCGCGATCCACGCCATCGGCGACCGGGCCAACACCCTGGCGCTCGACGTCTTCGAGGCCGTCGGCACCCGGGGCACCATCGAGCACGCGCAGCTCCTCGTCGACACCGACGTCGAGCGGTTCGCGCGACTCGGGGTCGCGGCGTCGGTGCAGCCGGAGCACGCGATGGACGACCGGGACATCGCCGACCGCCACTGGGCGGGGAACACCGACCGGGCGTTCGCGTTCGCGTCGCTCGCCCGGGCCGGGGCCCGCGTGCTCCTCGGGTCCGACGCCCCGGTGGCGCCGCTCGACCCGTGGGTGTCGCTCGCCGCGGCGGTCGGGCGCGACCGGGACGGGCGCGAGCCGTGGCACCCGGCCGAGCGGCTCTCCGCGCTCACCGCGTGGACGGGGTCGACGGACGGACGGGTCGGCGTGTCCGTCGGGGACGTCGCGGACCTGGTGCTCGTCGCGGCCGACCCGCTCGCTGCATCCTCGGCGTCGCTCCGGACGATGCCGGTGCTGGCGACGGCGGTCGCGGGGCGGTGGACGTACCGGGACCTGTAGGCGCCGCGGCTACTTCTGGTCCTTGGGGCACCAGTAGAGCTTCCGGCCGGCCATCTCCGCCATCCGGATCTCGGTGCCGCACACCCGGCAGGGCTCGCCGGTGCGGTGGTAGACCCAGTGCCGGTCCTTCCGGGACTTCTGCGCCCTCTTGTACTCCGCCTCGGACAGCCCGTCCATCGTCATCATCAGGCCGTCCCGGACTCCGTCGTGCAGGAGCTTCGACCAGTCCGCCCAGAGCGCCTTCGCCTGCTTGACGGTGATCTTCTTGCCGACCTTGTACGGGTCGATCCGCTGCCGGAACAGCAGCTCGGCGCGGTAGATGTTGCCGATGCCGCTCACCACGGCCTGGTCCATGAGCAGCTGCCCGATCGCGACGTTCCGCTTCCGGACGTTGTCCACGAAGATCTTCTCGGCCTCCGGGCCGTCGTCGTTGATCGGATCGGGGCCGAGCTTGTCGAGCGCCTGCTGCACTTCGGTCGGGTTCTCGACCACGCACGCGGTCGGGCCGCGGAGGTCGGCGACGGTGTCCTCGGTGAGGAGCCGCACGCGCACCTGACCGACCGGGTCCGGCGGGAACGCCTCGATCGGGTCCTCGACCTTCTCCTGCTCGGCCATCCGGTACCGCGCAAGACGGGGTGCGCCGATCGAGGTCAACGACTCCTCGCCGTCGGCGTCGGAGGACAGCGCGGTCGCCGTCGACAGGTCCCCCGCGAAGTCCCACGCCCCGTAGAGCCCGAGGTGGACGCGGAGGAACAGGTCGCCCTCGAACTCGAGGAACATCTGCTTGCCGACCGCGCGGGCCGCGATCATGCGCTTGCCGTCGAGCTGCGCGGCGCCCGCGGCGAACCGGCCCTGCGGACTCGACACCTCGCAACGCTTGCCGACGAAGTGCCGGGTGAACTGGTTGGCGATGCGGTGGACGGAGTGACCCTCGGGCATGGGACCTGTGTACTCGTCGTGCCTTACGCGTCGATCTGCTTGCCGGCGATGACACCGGTCTGCTCGTACTCGGCGAGCTGCGCGATCCGGCGGGCGTGGCGCTCCTCGCCCGAGAACGGCTCCGCGATGAACAGGTCGACGAAGTCGATCACCTCGGCCTCGGTGTGCTGGCGCGCACCGATCGAGATGACGTTCGCGTCGTTGTGCTGGCGGGCCAGGAGCGCGGTGGACTCGTTCCACACCAGTGCGGCCCGGATGCCGGTGACCTTGTTCGCGGCGATCTGCTCGCCGTTGCCCGAACCGCCGAACACGACGCCGAGCGCCTGGACGCCGGCCAGCTGGTCCTGCACGACGGCGTGCGCGGCGTTGATGCAGAACGAGGGGTAGTCGTCGAGCGCGTCGTACTCGGTCGGACCGTGGTCCACGACGTCGTGACCGGCGTCGGTCAGGTGGGCGGCGAGGGTCTTGCTGAACTCGAGGCCGGCGTGGTCCGTTCCGAGGTGGATGCGCATGGTCCCGATCCTATTCCCGACCGCGGGTGCCCCTGGCCACGATGACGACGTACCGGCAGTCGTCGTCGCCGGGGTTCCGGTAGGTCACCTCGGCCGGGTCCCCCAGCTCGATGCGGTCCCCCGCTGCGAGCGCGACGGGTTCCCCGCCGACGACGAGCTCCAGCTCGCCCTCGACCACCCAGATGCAGTGCCGGAGGAACGCGTACGCGGACGCCGGGTACGTCACGGAACGACCGGCCGGGAGGCGCACCTCGGTCACGTCCACGGGGAAGTCCGCGCTCGACACGGGACGGCGGCGGTACCCCGTCTCGGGATCGGTCCAGTGGTCGGCGGTCGCGCCGCGCTGGACGCCGGTCGCGTCCTCGGGGGTGCCCGGCTCCGTGTCGCGGTGGTGCCCCTGGCCCTCGTCGAGCAGTTGCGAGATGGTCATCCCGAAGGCACCCGAGAGGCGTCCGAGGATCGTCGCCGTGGGGCTCGAGACACCGCGTTCGACGCGGTTGATCATCGCGCGGGAGACGCCGGACTCCTCGGCGAGCTCGGTGAGGCTCCACCCGCGTTCGGTGCGGAGAGACTGGAGCCGTTCGCCGAGCAGCCGCTCATCGTCTACGATCTGAGACATGGCGACAGCATATGCGACGAATGGTCGGTCCTCGGAGCCGGACGTGCTCGTGCGCGACTGCGAGCCGCGCGACCTCGACGTCGTCCACGCGCTGCACGTCGACGCCGTCCTGCACACCACCGCGATCTGGCAGGACGTCCCGAACCCCCGCCCCTGGTTCGACACCTGGCTCGCGGACCGTCGCGCCGCGGGACTGCCGGTGTACGTCGCCGAGGTCGACGGGGTCGTCGCCGGCTACGTGACGTACGGCCCGTTCCGGCCGCACCCGGGGTACCGGCACACCGTCGAGCACAGCGTGTACGTGGTCCCGGCGTTCCGCGGGCGCGGGATCGCCTCGGTGCTCATGCGCGCGCTCGTGGAGCACGCCCGGGCGCAGGACCTGCACGTGATGATGGCCGGGATCTGCAGCGCCAACACCGGGTCGATCGCGCTGCACGAGCGGCTCGGGTTCGAGGTCGTGGCCGTGCTGCCGGAGGTCGGGCGGAAGTTCGACCGGTGGCTCGACCTGACCCTGATGCGGCTGCCGCTCGACTGACCCGGGCCACGGCTGGCGGCTCGGCGCGGGCTCCGGCTCCGGCTCCGGCGTCAGACGACCTGGTCTCCGTCCTGGCCCAGGCCTCCCGTCAGTCGACGGTGTCGAAGATCGGGCCGACCGTGCGCGAGCGCTTGAGCTCGAAGAAGCCCGGGTAGCGGGCGGCGGCGACGACGCCGTCCCAGAGGTCGAGGGCCTGCTGGCCCTTCGGGGCCGGCGAGATGACCGGACCGAAGAAGGCCGTGCCCTCGACGGCGATGACGGGGGTGCCGACGTCCTGGCCGACGCGCTCGATGCCGTCGCGGTGGCTCGCACGTGTCGCCGCGTCGACCTCGTCGCTCCACGCGTACTCGGCGAGGTCGGCGTCCAGGCCGAGTTCGGCGAGGACGGCCGGGACGACCTCCTCCGGGTTCTTCTCCTGGCGGTGGTGGATGTGCTCGCCGAGCGCGTCGTAGAGCGGCTTGACGATGCCGTCGCCGAGCCGGAGCTTCGCCGCGGTCACGAGGCGCGGGTAGACCTGGCCGGCGGCCAGGCGCTCCTGGTACTCCGGCGGGACGTCCTGGTCCTCGTTGAGGACGAAGAGGCTCATCACCTTCCAGGTCACGTCGAGCGGACGCTGCGCCTCGACCTCGCCGACCCAGCGGCTCGTCATCCAGGCCCACGGGCAGTTCGGGTCGAACCAGAACTCCACAGGGGTCGTCGTCGGGCTGGTCGCGGTCGGGTTGTCCACAGTCGTCTCGGTCACGGTGCGAGCGTACGCGCGCTCGCTAGGCTGGCTCTCACACGTCCCGCCGGTGCACGACGCCATGCGGGAACACCGATGCGCGGACATCGACCGTCCGCGCCAGCAACCATGGAGCGTCCGTGCCAGGAGAGAACCTCACCCGTATCGAAGCCCAGGAACGTGCCGCGATCGTCGACGTGCAGTCGTACGACGTCGAGCTCGACCTCACCCGTGGGGCCGAGTCCTTCGGCAGCACCACCCGGGTGCGCTTCACCGCGACGCCCGGTGCGTCGACCTTCATCGACGCGATCACGAAGGCCGTGCACTCCGTCGAACTGAACGGCACCGCGCTCGACGTCGCGGCCGTGAACGACGGCGTCCGCATCCAGCTCGCCGACCTGCAGGCCGAGAACGAGCTCGTGGTCGTGGCCGACGCCCTCTACACGAACACCGGTGAGGGCCTCCACCGCTTCGTGGACCCCGTCGACGACGAGGTCTACCTGTACTCCCAGTTCGAGGTGCCCGACTCCCGCCGGATGTTCGCGGTGTTCGAGCAGCCCGACCTCAAGGCCGAGTTCACCTTCACCGTCACCGCACCGTCGCGCTGGCAGGTCGTCTCGAACTCCCCCACGCCCGAGCCCCGCGTGGACGGCGAGATCGCCACGTGGGCCTTCCCGCCCACCACCCGGATCTCGAGCTACATCACCGCCCTCGTCGCCGGTCCGTACGAAGTCGTCCGCAGCGAGCTGACCTCGAGCGACGGCCGCACCATCCCCCTCGGCATCTTCGCGCGGAAGTCGCTCGCCGGGTACCTGGACCCCGAGTACGTGTTCGACATCACGCGCAAGGGCTTCACCTACTACGAGGACAAGTTCGACGTCCCGTACCCGTTCGAGAAGTACGACCAGCTGTTCGTGCCCGAGTTCAACGCGGGTGCGATGGAGAACGCCGGCGCGGTGACCTTCACCGAGACCTACGTCTTCCGCTCGAAGGTCACGGACGCCATCAAGGAGCGCCGGGTCGTCACGATCCTGCACGAGCTCGCGCACATGTGGTTCGGCGACCTCGTCACGATGAAGTGGTGGAACGACCTCTGGCTGAACGAGTCCTTCGCCGAGTGGGCGTCGACGATCGCCACCGCTGAAGCCACCGAGTGGACCGAGGCCTGGACGACGTTCCAGGCGATGGAGAAGTCCTGGGCCTACCGCCAGGACCAGCTCCCCTCGACCCACCCGATCGTCGCGACGATCAACGACCTCGAAGACGTGCAGGTCAACTTCGACGGCATCACGTACGCCAAGGGCGGCTCCGTCCTGAAGCAGCTCGTGGCGTGGGTCGGCATCGACGCGTTCTTCGCCGGGGTGTCCGCGTACTTCAAGAAGCACCACCACTCCAACACCGAGCTCAAGGACCTGCTCGTCGAGCTCGAGACCACGAGCGGCCGTGAACTCACCGAGTGGTCGAAGCTGTGGCTCGAGACCGCCGGGGTGAACACGCTCCGCCCGGAGATCGAGACCGACGAGTCCGGCGTGATCACGTCGTTCGCGGTGCTGCAGGAAGCACCGGCGGACTACCCGACGCTCCGCCCGCACCGCCTCGCGATCGGCGTCTACACGTTCCAGCAGGACGCCGACGCACCGTTCGGCGCTGACACCGCGTCCTCCGGCGGCAAGCTCGAGCGCATCCACCGCGTCGAGATCGACGTCGACGGTGCCCGCACCGAAGTCCCCGAGCTCGTCGGCCAGCACCGCGGCGACCTCGTGCTCCTCAACGACGACGACCTGGCGTACGCCAAGATCCGTCTCGACGAGCAGTCCCGCCGCACCGCGATCGAGCACCTCGCCTCGATCGCGAACCCGCTCGCGCGTTCGATCGTGTGGGGCGCGATGTGGGACGCCACCCGCGACGCCGAGTCCCCCGCCAGCGACTACGTCCGCCTCGTGCTCGGCAACATCGCGACCGAGACCGAGTCGACGACGATCCGCACGACGCTCTCGCAGCTGCTCCTCACCGCACGGAACTACGTCGCACCGGCGAAGGCCGACGCCACGATCCGCACCGTGGGCGAGACGCTCTGGCAGCTCGCGGCCTCGGCCGAGGCCGGCTCGGACGCACAGTTCCAGTTCGTGAAGTTCTTCGCGCAGATCGCCTCCACGCCGGAACACGTCGCGACGCTGTCCGGGCTCCGCGACGGCTCGGTCACGCTGAGCGGGCTCGAGATCGACACCGACCTGCGCTGGGAGCTCCTCGAGGGCCTTGTCCTCGCGGGTGCCGCCGGCGACGCCGAGGTGGATGCCGAGCTCGCGGCGGATCGCACCGCCTCGGGCGAGCAGGCCGCCGCTCGGGCACGCGCGACGATCCCCACCGCCGAGGGCAAGCTCGCGGCGTTCTCCTCGCTCGTCGACTCGGACGCGCTGCCGAACGCGATCGTGCGCCAGACGACGGTCGGGTTCCAGCACGCGAACTCGCCGGTCGTGCTCGAGGGCCTCGTCGCGAAGTACTTCGACGTGCTGACGCGCATCTGGGCCGAGCGGAGCTACCACATCGCCGACACGATCGTCACCGGGCTCTACCCGGCGCCGCTCGCATCGGTCGAGCTCCGTGACGCCGCGACCGCATGGCTCGACGCGCACCCGGAGACCCCGGCGCTCCGTCGCATCGTGACCGAGAACCTGGCGGGCACCGAGCGTGCCCTGCGGGTCCAGGCCGCGGACGCCTGAGTCTGAACCCGATCGGCGGGGCCTTGGCGTTCATCCAGGAGCGCCAAGGCCCCGCCCTTTAGCATCGACCGGATATGACCTCCGCTGCAGACGACACCTCGAAGCTCATCTCGAACGCGTTCACCCAGTTCGTGGAGACCTGGCACGTCCCGATCGTGATCGTCATCACGATCCTCGCGGCGATCATCCTCCGGGTGATCCTCCGGCACTCGATCAAGGGCATCGTCGACCGCGTCGTGAACGGCGTGAAGAAGCGCCAGGGAGCGACGGACACGCAGGCGCTCATCGCCTCGCCCGTCCAGACCGCGCGTGTCGTCCAGCGCACCCGGACGCTCGGCAGTGTGCTGGAGAACCTCGCGACCGTGATCGTGGTCGTCATCGCGCTCGTCATCATCATCCCGCAGGTGATCCCGAACGCCGCGGTCGGCATCGTCGGCGGTGCCTCCCTCGTCGCCGCGGGTCTGGCCGTCGGTGCGCAGTCGATCGTGAAGGACCTGCTCTCCGGGATCTTCATGATCCTCGAGGACCAGGCCGGCGTCGGCGACGTCGTCGACACCGGGCAGGCGACCGGCGTGGTCGAGAACGTCGGGCTGCGGGTCATGCAGATCCGTGACGTGAACGGCATCCTCTGGTTCGTTCCGAACGGGCAGATCCTGCGCGTCGGCAACCTCTCGCAGGGTTGGTCGCGGGTGCTCGTCGACATCACGGTGCCCTACGACACCGACGTCGACGCGGTGCAGGACGCCCTGCTCGCGGCGGCCGTCCGGATGTCCCAGGAGCCCCGCTGGCGGCAGCGCATCGTCGAGAAGCCCGAGATCTGGGGGCTGCAGTCCATCAGCGACACGGGCATGGTGTTCCGCCTGGTCGTGAAGACCCGCGCGTCCGAGCTCGACGTCGTCGGCCGTGAACTCCGCATCCGCCTGAAGCAGGCGGTCGACGAGATCGGCATCACCCTCCCCGCGATGGCGATGATCATGCCCCAGGGCTGGGAGAACGCGACCTCCATCAACGGGTTGCGCGCCGTCCGGACCCAGCCGACGCCGGCACCGACGAAGCCCCGGCGCGGCAAGAAGACGAACGTGTACGGGCAGCCGATCGAGACCGACCGGACCGAGCCCCGGAGGGACGACCGATGACCGACACTCCTGCCCCGGGTCTGCCAACCGGCCCCGGCGGCGTGCCCGCACAGCCGATCACGCTCCGGGTGGGGATGGGCGGCACGTCGGCGACCGGATCCCTCTTCGAGCGCGTCGGCGGCGCCCCGACGTTCGACCGTCTGGTGCGCCGCTTCTACGACGGCGTCCAGACCGACGACGTGATCTGGCCGATGTACCCGCAGGACGACCTCGAGGGCGCGATCTCACGCCTGTCGCTCTTCCTGCAGCAGTACTGGGGCGGCCCCGGCACCTACAGCGAGGAGCGCGGCCACCCGCGCCTGCGCATGCGGCACATGCCGTTCCGCATCACCTCGGAGGCGCGGGAGCGCTGGCTGCACCACATGCGCGAAGCGGTCGAGTCCCTGGGGCTCGCGCCGCTCGACGAGGCGGAGCTGTGGGCGTACCTCGACCGCGCCGCGCACGCGATGACGAACGCGTTCGACTGACGGGCGATCCGGGCGCACGCCCGCAGGGACGGGAGGCCCGGTGCCAGCTGGCACCGGGCCTCCCGTCCGTCATCCGGTCGCGTCCACGGTGCCGCACCCGCATCGAGACGCCGCCCCGCCTGCGATGCGCCGTTCTGTGGCCGAGACGCCGCCTGATCCGGCGGCGTCTCGCCGAGTGTGCGGCGTCTCGCCGGGAGTGCGGTGTGTCAGCGCGCGTACGAGCCGGTGGCCAGGTCCTCGAGCAGGCTCGGACGCGTCGGCTGCCAGCCGTAGGCGGCACGCGCATGTGCGCCCGAGCACTCCTGGTGCATGAGGAGCGCGTCCGCGTACTCGGTACCGAGCCGCGCACGCGAGTCGTCGACGCTCTCCGCCACCACCGGCGAGCCGTGCGCCGCCGCCTCGGCGATCTCCCGGACCGTCGGGTTGTCGCCCGTCGCCGCCAGGACGTAGCCGTCCTGCTCACCGCGCTCGAGCGCGAGCACGTAGAGCGCACCGAGGTCGTCCGTGTGCACCGTCGCCCACCGCTCGGAGCCGTCGCCGACCAGGCGGACCTCGTGCTCGCCGTCGCCGACGAACATCGCCGGGATGCCCGCACCGTGCCCGTACACGATGCCCGGAGCGACGATCGTGGTGCGCACGGAGCTCGCGCGGACCACGGCCTCGTTCGCACCGCGCCACGCCGTCATCGCGGGGGGTGACGCCGGGGACTGCTCGGAGATGTCGGTCGAGTTGCCGAAGGTGAAGATGCCACCCGTGTGGACGAAGGGCTTCGGGGTGCCCGCCAACGCGCCGAGCACGGTGGCGATGAAGGCCTCGTCGACGGCCTTCGCACTCGCGGTGTGCACGACGGCGTCGGCCTCGTGCGCGAGCCGCTCGACCACGTCGGTGTCGGTGACGTCCTCGACGAGCGCCCGGCCGCCGGCGTCACGGACGGCCTGCGCCTTCTGGTCGGAGCGGACGATCGCGGTGACGTCGTGCCCGCGGGCGACGAGTGCGCGGAGGACGGAGGACCCGATGTAGCCGGACGCGCCGGTCAGGAAGACGTGCATGACCCCAGCCAACCACGCGCTGGTCCGGCGGTGGTCGGTGCTCGGCGGTCGGTGCTCGCCGGTCGCTGCTCGGTGCTCGCCGGTCGCTGCTCGGTGCTCGGTGCTCGGTGCTCGCTAGGAGGCGAGGGTCCAGGCGCGACGCTTCACGAGGACGTGGCCCCGCGACGTCGTCAGGCGGCTCCACGGGCCGGTCTCGAACAACCGCACCGGGTCGTGCCCGAGGAACCCGAGACTCTCCCCCGCGAAGCCCGCACCAGCCGGGACGTGCTCGATGCCCGGGATGGGCGCACCCCAGACCTCGGAACGGACCTTGCGGACGATCGCTTCTCCGGCATTGGTCGGGACGGCGTCGGCGACCTCGGCGATGCCGGCCTTCGCGGCACGGCGGAGGAGCTCGGCCGAGATGTCCGGCAGCGGGATCCACCCGCCGCGGGGCGGGGAGATCGCCGCCCAGGTGACCGTGTGGACCTCGTGCGGGAGCTCGACCTCGATCGGGGTGGCACGGGTGGGGTCCGCGCCTTCGGCGTGCTCGGCGTCCTGCGCCTCGGCGAGCAGCCGGAGCCGTTCCTGGAACGACGCCAGCGGCACGACGGCGTCGATGGACGCCGGCTGCGTCAGCGAGAAGGTGCGCAGGCCGAGGACGGTCGGGAGCTCGTCGAGCAGGCCGATCGGGTACATGATCGCCGTGTAGACCGCGAGCACCCCCGAGTCGGCGATGAGTCGGACGGAGCCGTCCTCGACGCGCGCAGCACGTCCGAGGTACGTGCGGAGGTCTCCCAAGGAGGCGGCGTCGGGCAGCGTGAACGAGGTGCTCATGTCGTCGCCGATCTTACCGGGACGCGCTGTCAGCTCGGGGTCCGCGCGGTGCGACCCGGTCGTTCGTAGACTGCGGGAGTGGTGAACGGCGAACCGGACTTCCTGCGGACCCTGCGACTCGAGGACACGGGCGCGTCGACGCGCGAGACGATCCTGACCGGGGCGAGCCACTGGTCCCCCGGCGGACGGGTCTTCGGCGGGCAGGTCCTGGCACAGTGCATCGTCGCGGCGCAGTCCACCATCGAGGACCGGGCCATCCACTCGGTCCACGGGTACTTCCTCCGCCCGGGCGACATCGAGACGCCGATCACGTTCGGCGTCGAGCGCATCCACGACGGCCGCTCCTTCGCCGCACGTCGAGCGCAGGCGTACCAGAACGGTGTGCCGATCTTCTCGATGATCGCGTCGTTCCAGACCGAGGACGACGGGGTCGAGCACCAGGACCCGTTCCCCGTCGACACGCCGTCACCGGAGTCGATCCCCTCGGCCGCGTCGATCCTGTCCGCGATCGACCACCCCGTCGCCCGTGCCTGGGCCGAACGGTCGATCGACCTCCGGCACGTCGAGGGGCCGGTCTTCGTCGACGTCCAGGGCGAACACGTGGCGCACCAGGCCGTCTGGTTCCGGGTGCAGGGCGACCTCCCCGCGGACCCGGCACTGCACCGAGCGGTCCTGGCCTACGCGAGCGACCTGTCGATCCTCGAGCCGATCATGCGCCGGCACGGCGTCGCCTGGGGAACTCCGGGGGTCAAGAGCGCGAGCCTCGACCACGCGATGTGGTGGCACCGGGACGGCCGGGCCGACGAGTGGATCCTGTACACGCAGGAGTCCCCGAGCGCGCAGGGCGGCCGGGGACTCGCGTTCGGTCGGATGTTCTCCCGCGACGGACGCCTGCTGGCGAGCGTCGCGCAGGAGGGGATGATGCGCATCCCGCGCTGAGGCACGGGATTGCTCCGGCCGTTCTACGGACGGGAGAAGACCACCGGGTCCTCGACGTACGGCTCACACGCTGCACGCTCGGCCGGGGTGAGTCGCCGCGGGCGGTTCGTCGTCGCGTCCACCATCACCAGCGCCGTCGTCGCCCGCGTGTACAGCTCCGCGGGCTCGTGACCCGCAGGGGACCAGACCTCGTACGAGATGTCGAGGCTCGCGCCCCCGATCCGCCCGATCCACAGCTGGATGTCGAGCGGACGCCGGAAGTACGGGGTCGACGCGAGGTACTCGAGCCGCTGCGCCGCGATCACGGTCATCGTGCCCGAGCCGGGGCGCCCGTCGATGATCGGCTCCGGCGCGGACCCCGACTCGTCGACCTCGTCGGGGTCCGGCGCCCAGAACGCGAGCACACGGGCTTCTTCGAGCAGGCGCAGCATCGCCGAGTTGTTCACGTGCCCGTAGGCGTCGATGTCACTCCAGCGGATGCGGACCGGCGCGTGCAGCCTCGCCACGGGGTCAGTCCCGCGTGAGCTTGCGGTACGTCGCGCGACCAGGCTTCGCGGCGTCGGCGCCGAGACGCTCGATCTTGTTCTCCTCGTACGCCTCGAAGTTGCCCTCGAACCAGTACCAGTTCGGCGTGCCGTCCTCGTTCAGGCCTTCCCACGCGAGGATGTGGGTCGCGATGCGGTCGAGGAACCACCGGTCGTGCGTGATCACCACGGCACAACCGGGGTACTCCAGGAGCGCGTTCTCGAGGCTGCCGAGGGTCTCGACGTCCAGGTCGTTGGTCGGTTCGTCGAGGAGCAGCAGGTTGCCGCCCTGCTTGAGCGTCAGCGCGAGGTTCAGACGGTTGCGCTCACCACCCGAGAGGATGCCCGCACGCTTCTGCTGGTCCGGACCCTTGAACCCGAACTGCGACACGTAGGCGCGAGAGGGGATCTCGGTCTTCCCGACCTGGATGTAGTCGAGCCCGTCGGACACGACTTCCCACAGGTTCTTGTTCGGGTCGATGCCGCCGCGGCTCTGGTCGACGTAGGAGATGTCGACCGTCTCGCCGATCTTCAGCGTGCCGCCGTCGAGCGGCTCGAGGCCCACGATCGTCTTGAAGAGGGTCGTCTTGCCGACGCCGTTCGGGCCGATCACCCCGACGATGCCGTTGCGGGGCAGCGTGAACGACAGGTCGTCGATGATGACGCGCTCACCGAACTGCTTGTGCAGCTTCTCGGCGTCGATGACCTGCGAGCCGAGTCGGGGGCCGACCGGGATCACGATCTCCTCGAAGTCGAGCTTCCGCGTGCGCTCGGCCTCGGTCACCATCTCCTCGTAGCGGGCGAGACGGGCCTTTGACTTCGCCTGGCGGCCCTTCGTGTTGCTGCGCACCCAGTCGAGCTCGGAGGACAGGCGCTTCGCCAGCTTGGCGTCCTTCTTGCCCTGGACTTCGAGGCGGGCACGCTTCTTCTCGAGGTAGGTCGAGTAGTTGCCCTCGTACGGGTACAGGCGACCGCGGTCGACCTCGGCGATCCACTGCGCGACGTGGTCGAGGAAGTACCGGTCGTGGGTCACGGCCAGGACGGCACCGTGGTACTGCTGCAGGTGCTGCTCGAGCCACTGCACGCTCTCGGCGTCGAGGTGGTTGGTGGGCTCGTCGAGGAGGAGCAGGTCGGGCTTCTGGAGCAGGAGCTTGCAGAGCGCGACGCGGCGCTTCTCACCACCGGAGAGGTGCGTGACGAGCTCGTCCCCCGGGGGGCACTGGAGCGCGGCCATGGCCTGCTCGAGCTGCGAGTCGAGGTCCCACGCGTCAGCGGCGTCGATCTCTTCCTGCAGGGTGCCCATCTCGGCGAGGAGCGCGTCGAAGTCGGCATCCGGCTCGGCCATCAACGCGGAGATCTCGTTGAAGCGGTCGAGCTTGTCCTTGATCGGGCCGACGCCTTCCTGGACGTTCTCGAGGACCGTCTTGGTCTCGTCGAGCTCGGGCTCCTGCATGAGGATGCCGACGGTGAAGCCCGGCGTGAGCTTGGCCTCACCGTTGGAGGGGGTGTCGAGCCCCGCCATGATCTTGAGGATCGTCGACTTACCGGCACCGTTCGGTCCCACGACGCCGATCTTGGCACCGGGGAGGAACGACATCGTGACGTCGTCGAGGATCAGCTTGTCGCCGACCGCCTTGCGGGCGCGGACCATCTGGTAGATGTACTCAGCCAAAACGTGAAAACCCAATCCTGTTCGTCGAGCGACTCAGCGGACCAGCCTACCGGCCGCAGTGCCCTGTCCGCTCAGCGCCGTGTCGCGCCGACGGGGGGTGTTCTTCTCGCGGTGATCGACGTAGCGTGACTTCGCCCTGCTCCGTGAGACCCACCCCCTCGCGGCCGGACGGCCCCCCAGGAACCTCGTCCGGCACACCCGACGCGAACTGACCGAAGGAACACGTTCATGTCGACCACTCGACTTCGTCGCATCGTCCTGCCCGCCGTCGGGGCACTCGCCCTCTTCGTCGGTCTCGTCGTCCCCGGTGGCGCGTCCGCGTCCGCCGCCACCGTCGCCCCGCACGGGACGCCGTACATGGTGTACTCCGCCAACATCTCGGAGAACGGCTCCGGGACCGGGTACTCGTCGTACATCAACGTGCACGACGCCCACAACAACGCCTTCGCGGTGGGGATCCAGTCCGACAAGGGCTCGGCCACGAGCAAGGGCAACCCGCGCTACATCTGGGAGCGCGTGCAGAACGGGAAGTTCACGTACGGGTACCTGGGCGCGGCGTCCCACAACCTCACCCCGGTGCAGATGCGGTGGTACCAGAACGACGTCGCCACGTTCCTGGTGAACGGGCACACGATCGCTGCGGTGTCGATGAAGCTGCAGGGCCGGTTCTTCTTCAACGCCGAGGGCAACGCGCGGCTCAACGGGGACGTCGTGCACTCGTCGATCCGCGACGTGAAGATCACCGTCGGCGCGCACCCGGGCCAGATCGGTCTCGCCGGGACCTGGAACACCGGGTTCTCGTTCCACGGGCTGAAGGCGCGGCAGTTCAACTCCGCGAAGAACCAGGGTGCGAGCTTCTGGATCGACGGCCGGGTCACCGGGCTGCCGAAGGGCGGCAACTGGGACACGACCGAGGTGGCCGGCATCGCGATGATCGCGCAGGCGTACTAGGAACGGGCGGTCCGCTCCGCGGATCAGTCCGCGCATCAGTCCGCGGAGCGGTCCGCGGAGCAGCGCGCCGAGCGGCCCGCGGCGTGCGAGCAACCCGCGCCCCAGCGTGACCGCCGACCCGACGCTCATGCGACGTCGAGGTCGGCGGGCGGCGCGAAGGCGGGATGCACGTCGTCGCCGTGCAGTGCCTCCGTTGCGGCAGCTGCCGCAGCGGCCTCGGGCAGCTCGTCGTGATGGCCTCCGCCGAGGTGCGCGTCGGCGTCGCGCTGCGCGTCGGCATCGCGCTGCGCATCGGCGTCCCGCGATCCGGCATCCCGCGATCCGACCTCGGCACGCGGTCCGGCGTCGGCTCCGCCGACCTCTCCCGTGGCGAGGTTCACCCGCGGACTGCTCCCCGGCGCCGCCGATGCTTCCGAGGCGTGGCGCGGGACCCGGATCCAGTTGCTGATCCCCCACGCCAGGTCGTGCCCGAGGCCCTCGGCGTCGATCTCGATCGAGGTCCCGCCGCGGCCGTCGCGTTCCCACGTCCGGATGCGGACCCGCCCGGTCACGATGATGCGGTCGCCCTTCTTCAGCGACTTGTGCGCGTTCGCGGCGAGGGACCGGAAGGCCGTGACGGTGAACCAGTTGGTCGGACCGTTGGTCCAGGTGGCGTTGGCACGGTCCCAGCGACGGGACGGCGATGCCAGACGCATGCTCGTGATGGCGATGCCGGTCTCGGTGACGAGGTGACGCGGCTCGGTCGCGACGATGCCGCAGATGGTGATGGTGTCGTTCATGCACCGATCGTCATCGAGCCCCGGACCGCCGAGGCGGGCCGAGGCTCGATGTGTGGGGTGTTGACCCGATCAGGTGACCTGTGGAGGAGGAGTCCCCCGAGCCTCCAGGCCGGTCCTGCCGGGACGCACCGGACCGTCACCGGTCAGTGCGCGTGGAACTCCGGACGCGACGCGAGCGGTCCGAGTGCCGCGTGGACCGCGCCCTTCGCCGTCTCCAGGGTCGGGTACGTCCCGCTCCTGGCGCCACGGTGACCGTAGAGCTCGACCCGGAAACCGTCCGGCGCGCGATGGATGCTGCCCACCGCGCCCGCCGGTCCGACCGCGACCCACGTCCCTGCCGTCGTCGTGTCGTTCGTCGTCGTCGTCGTGTTGTTCGTCATCGTGCGACCACCTCCTTGTGGCCCCGACGCCCGTGGTTCAGGACGCCAGGATGTACTGACTGTAGGCCTTGCGGACCTTGTTCACCTTCGGCAGCGCCACCGCGAGGCAGTAGCCCTGGCCGGGGTTCTTCGCGAAGAAGTCCTGGTGGTAGTCCTCCGCCGGGAAGAACGTCGTGAGCGGCTCGATCGTCGTGACGATCCCGCCGTCCCAGATGTCCGACGCGCGCTCGATCGCCTTCTCGAACAGTGCGCGCTGCTCGTCGTCCGCGGGGAACATCGCCGAGCGGTACTGCGTGCCGACGTCGGCACCCTGCCGGTTGAGCTGGCGCGGGTCGTGGAGCGTGAAGAAGACGTCGAGGATGACGTCAGCGGGGATGACCGACTCGTCGAAGGTCACTGCGACGGCTTCGGCGTGCCCGGTCCTGCCGGTGCACACCAGCTCGTACGAGGGGTCCTCGACGGTCCCTCCGATGTAGCCGGACACGACGTCCTGCACACCCTGGAGCGTGCGGTACACGGCGTCGAGACACCAGAAACATCCACCTGCGAGCACGAACGTGGTCATGGGCACAACCTAGCCTTCCTGGGCTCCGGAGAGCTCCGAGTTGGGGGACACCTCCTCCACAACACACTTCGGGTCCGCACTGTTCCCCGGTCGTCCAGCTGACCTCCAGCGTGTCAGTGGTCGCCCGTACCGTCGTCACCACACCGACCCGAACGTCACCGACCTCGGCGTCGACGACACGAACGTCACCGACACGGAACAGGAGGCACCACGATGCAGACCACGATCGAACCCAGCCTGCGCATCCGCACTGCGCACCCCGTCGCCCGCTCCCGCGGCGACCTCCGGATCCTCGACGTGCGGGACGACCTCGCCCGCGTCACCCGTGCGAACGGCGAGATCGTCGGCTACGTCGACCGCGTCGACGTCGCCGGCGACACCGCCTACCGGGCGCGTCGGTACGTCGCTGCCGAACGCCGCTTCGTCGAACTCCCCAACGTGTGGTCCGCGGACGACGCCGTGGACTGCCTCCGCTGGTGATCCTGACGCCTCTCGCATGATGTTCCACATTGGAATCAAGTGCGACCGGATGGACGGAACGCCGCCCGATCTCCCCTGGAACTGACCCACACGTGGATATGGTGCGCGCATGGACTGGTGGAACGACTTCATCGACTGGACCGCGTCGGACACGGGCTGGCGCGTGATCTCCGGAGCGCTGATCCCCTTCGTGGCGATCATCGTGGCCGGTGTCGTCGCGGCGCTCATCGGCCGCGGCGCCACCAAGCGCGTCGTGTCGCTGCAGGAGCGCGAATCGAAGAACGCGGCGGTCGCCGCGATCATCTCCGCCGCGCGCAAGGCCGCGACGTGGGGCACGCTCGGGCACGACGAGCGGAACTACGCCGACCACCTCGCCGAGGACGCCGACATCCGTCTCCGACTCCTGCCGATCGCCGGCGCGCCGCTCGCGGCGAACTGGGCGCAGCACGAGATCGCCGACATCAAGAAGAACTCCTCGACCTTCAGCTTCCAGGCGGAGCAGTCGCTCGCGGAGTTCCGTGACCGCCTCCTCGACTGGCAGGCCCGTCCCGGTCGCGCCCGCAAGCTGTTCAAGAGCGACCTCGAGCGCTGGAAGTTCGAGTCGCCCGACCCGGATGCCGACCTGATCAAGCGTCAGCAGGACTGGAGCGCCGACCAGACGGACGCCAAGCGTCCGGCAGCGGCACCGACGACGCCCGCCCCGACTCCCACGACGACGTCGCTCCGCCCCGCTGCACCCCGCCCGGGAGGCACTCCCTCCCCCGCCCCGCAGGGCACCCCCGCAGCCGCCGCGTCCACGGCCGCGGTCGCGCCGGCCGGGGCCGCTGCGTTCAGTGCCACCCGGAACGCCGGCACGCCGGTCCGGACGACGGACCCGAACGCGACCACTCCGATCTCGGACGGTCAGACGCGGTCGTACGGCGACGGGGTGACGCGTCCCTACGGCGACGACCAGACCCCGGTGCGCCCGGCGCTCGGGTCGCCCCGGTCCCCGGCTCCCACGTCGAACCAGTCGGATGACGACAACGCCGACGTCGTCGACGACGCGCCGCGCAACGACGTACGAGGCGACGAGCCAGGCAAGCTCACCGCGGGCCCCATCGACGCCGCCGCAACGCCGAACACCACCTCGGTGCCGACTCGGATCGCGGACGCGCCCGTCGAGCCCGCCGATTCGAACGAGACCTCCGAAGCGACGCACACGCAGCCGATCAGCGCGAACGAGCTGCGTCGCCGCGCGGAGGACGACGAGTAGTCGATCCGTTCCAGCTCGACACGAGGGCCGCCATCCGATCGGATGGCGGCCCTCGTCGTCGGTGCCCCCGGCAGGAATCGAACCCGCGGCACGGTGGGTAGAAACCACCTGCTCTATCCACTGAGCTACGGAGGCGGACGCCCACGATTCTATTCCGACGGGCGCAGCAGGCGATCGACCCACGCGTCGACGTCCGCTCGGGAGCGGAGCCGCACGATGCGCAGGTGCGGTGCCGTCCGTTCCACCGCCGGGACCATCTGCTGCATCTTCCGCCGTGTGCGCATCCCCCAGCGGATGATGTGGTCGCGGTTCGTGAAGAAGGTCCAGAGCGGGGGCTCGACGTTCCCGTTCCACAGCTCGATCCGACGGACACGACGACGGACCGTCCGCCGCAGCAGCCGCCAGAACGCCACCGGGACCGGCAGGTCGAGCCAGACGAGGGTGTCGGCCCGGGCTGCCAGCATCGCCCGTACCTGGCTGTACTGCCACTCGGTGACCCAGGCAGGTTCGGCGGAGTAGGCGTCGACGTCCGCCTCGAACGTCGGACGCGGCTCCCAGTCCCTTCCGTGGAAGAGGCTGTCGATCTCGGTGTGCGGGATGCCGAGCGCCCGAGCGATCCGCCCCGCTGTGGTCGTCTTGCCGACGCCGGTGGTCCCGGCCACGAGCACACGCCGCGGCGGTGGGTCGAGGACGTCTTCCGCTCCGAGCACCTCACGACCCTACCGATCGAGCCGCACCCCCCGCGGTGACGTCGCACACCGTCACTCCGCCGACCTCGGACTCGCCCGCCCCGTTGAGCGGGCGAAACACCCTGGTCGCCCCGGCCGCGGACGCTGGCATTTCGCCCGCTCGACCGGCGCACGCGCGACCCGCGCTCACCCCTGTCGCGAACCGGGTGATTCGCCCGTTCGGCCGAGCGGGCGAAACACCCCGGTCGCCCCGGCCGCTGCCCCGGGCATTTCGCCCGCTCGACCGGCGCACGCGCACGCGCGCGCGCACGGCGACGGTCACGCGCTCGCGGTGACCACCGTCGGGCGGTCAGCGCGTGGAGAAGGTGATCCGAGCCTCCCGTCCGGCCCGTTTGGAACGCAACCAGCCGCGAGCAGCCGAGCCGTCAGTCGACGGCGCGCGCGACCGCCATCAGCAGCTGATCGCGCGACGGGACCCCGGGCGAACGGAAGACCTCGGCTCCGTCCGCCCGCCGCACGATGATCGTGGGGGTGGACCGGATGCCGAGGTCTTCTGCGTCGTCCGGGTGTGCCGCGACGTCACGCTCGACGACGTCGAGCCCCGGGACGATCCGCGCTGCGTCGGCTGCCACCCGGCGGGCAGCGGCGCACGGCGCACAGAAGGCGGAGGTCCAGAGGTCGAGCTGCATGTCGTCCTGCAACGTCGGGGCGGGTCGGACTACTCCCGGTCGAACTCGCCGCTGCGGTCGCCGCGGTCCTGCAGGTCGTCGACCGGGTCGGACTCGCTCGGGACCCAGGTGTAGTCGACGGAGGTCTGGTCGAGGACCTGACGGGCGTGCGTGGCCTTGTAGGTGAAGGCGGTCTGCAGGCCTTCGACGTCCGCGAACACCGTGACCTCGTCCTCGACCGCGTCGCCGGTGGCGGTGCGGGTGTCCGTCGTCCCGTCGAAGGGGCCCTGGTGGAAGATGGCGGTGTACTCGTCGCCCTCGTGGATGGTGATGTCGCTCATGCCTCTTGTCTACCAGGGGCGACCTGTTGCCTGATTCATAGCAACGCTATATAGTTCTGCTATGGAAACATCGCGCGAGCAGACGATCGAGACGCTCCTGGTGTCCGTGAACCGCCTGATCCGCACCGCCGTCCAGTCCACGGGGAACACGACGTCCCCCGCGGTGTGGCGCACGCTCGGCATCCTCGAGACCGACCAGCCGCTCCGGCTCGGCGAACTCGCGAAGGCGTCCCGCGTGTCCCAGCCCACCATGACCCGCCTCGTCGCCGGCATGCTCGCCGACGACCTCGTTTCACGGTCCGTCGACCCCGGGGACTCCCGCGGCCAGCTCATCGAGATCACCGACGCGGGGATCGCCCGCCTGGTGGAGTGGCGCGTCACCCTGACGCGCACCGTCGGCCCGGTGTTCGCGGACCTCGACGACGACCAGTGGGACGTCCTGCACGAAGCATCGGCCCTCATCGCATCGAGGACCAGAACGGAGATCACCGCGTGAACGCGCACGCCCCTGCCCACGCTCCTTCGCAGAAGGGCAGCATCCTGAAGCAGTCCAAGGCGGTCTGGGCGATCGCGTTCGCCTGCGTCGTCGCCTTCATGGGCATCGGCCTGGTGGACCCGATCCTCCCGGCGATCGCGGCGTCCCTCAAGGCGACCCCGGCACAGACCGAGCTCCTGTTCACCAGCTACCTCGCCGTCACCGGCGTCGCGATGTTCTTCACCAGCTGGGTGTCGAGCCGCATCGGCGCGAAGAAGACCCTGATGATCGGGCTCGCCCTCATCGTGGTGTTCTCGGTGCTCGCCGCGGTGTCGAACGACGTGTGGACGATCATCGACTTCCGCGCCGGCTGGGGACTCGGGAACGCGCTGTTCATCTCCACCGCGCTCGCCACCATCGTCGGTGCCGCATCCGGCGGCACGGCCTCCGCGATCATCCTGTACGAGGCCGCGCTCGGCCTCGGCATCGCGATCGGCCCGCTCGTCGGCGGCCTGCTCGGCTCGATCAGCTGGCGCGGTCCGTTCTTCGGCGTCACGACCCTGATGGCCGTCGCGTTCATCGCCATCGTCGTCCTGCTGAAGTCCTCCGGCCTCGAGAAGCCCACCCCGACGAAGCTCTCCGCGCCGTTCCGTGCACTCGCCCGGCCGGCACTCGCCGCGCTCGCCGCGACCGCGCTGTTCTACAACATCGGGTTCTTCGTCCTGCTCGCCTACACGCCCTTCCCGCTCGGGTTCGGGGCGCTCGGGATCGGGTTCACGTTCTTCGGCTGGGGCGTCGGCCTGGCGATCACCTCGGTCTGGGTCGCGCCGATGCTCACCGCCCGGCTCCGGCGGACGACGGTGCTGCGGATCGCGCTGCCCCTGCTCGCGCTGGACCTCTTCGCCGCCGCGATCGTCGTGCGGTCGCAGGTCGGGCTCATCATCTGCGTGGTCATCGGCGGACTCGTGCTCGGTGTCCTCAACACGGTGCTCACGGAGTGCGTGATGGAGGCGACGGACCTCCCCCGCTCCGTCGCATCGAGCGCGTACTCGGCCGTCCGCTTCATCGGTGGCGCGATCGCCCCGCCGGTCGCCACGCTCCTCGCCGACGCGTACTCGCCCTCGGCTGCCTACGTGTTCGCCGGGGCGTCCGTCACGGTCGCGTTCGTCGTCACGCTGGTGACCGCTCGGGTGCTGCGGCGGGTCGACGACGGCGCGGAGGCGGAGCCCGTCGAGGCCGAGGCCATCGGCGCGGGCGAGATGGCGTAGGGCGCGGCGGCACTGGCGGGCGAGCGGGCGGCGCGGGCGCGGCGTCACGTTCGGGTCCCGTCCGAACCGCGTGTGTGCGCGTTCCGTCCAACGGGCGAAATGCCCGGGTCCACCACGAGGTCGACTCGGACATTTCGCCCGTTCGTCGTCCCGGAGGACGGGATCGGCCCGGGGCGCGAGCCCTGCTGGCGGGTGGGCGGGCGCACGAGCGGGCGAAATGCCCGGGTCCGCCGAGCGGACCACCCGGGTATTTCGCCCGTTCGACGAGGCGGGCGGGCGAGCGCAGCCGCGGCGCAGGCCCGGCAGCGGGGCGGCGACCGCCTGGAGGCCCGGGCGGGCGCGGCGGGCCGGCACCGGGCCTCCAGGCGGTCGGGTCCAGGGCCCCGCCCGGCCGGGAATAGGATCGTTGCCATGGCAACCGCGAATGACCGCCTCGTCTGGATCGACTGCGAGATGACGGGCCTCGACATCGAGGTCGACGAACTCGTGGAGGTGGCCGTGGTCATCACCGACTTCGACCTGAACCCCGTGCACCCCGGGTTCGACATCGTGATCAAGCCGGACCAGTCGGCGCTCGACAACATGAACGAGTTCGTGACGAACATGCACGTCACGTCGGGCCTCATCGAGGAGATCCCGAACGGCGTGTCCCTGGCGGACGCCGAGTACCAGGTGCTCGAGTACATCCTCGCCCACGTCCCCGCCGAGGGCTCAGCACCCCTGGCCGGCAACACCATCGGGACCGACCGTGCCTTCCTCGCGAAGTACATGCCGCGGGTCGACGGGCACCTGCACTACCGCAGCGTCGACGTGTCGAGCATCAAGGAGCTCTGCCGCCGCTGGTTCCCACGCGTGTACTTCAACGCGCCGGAGAAGCACGGTGGGCACCGGGCGCTCGCGGACATCCTCGAGTCGATCCGCGAGCTCGAGTACTACCGCCGCGCCGGGTTCGTCGCGGAGCCGGGGCCGACGACGGAGGACGTGAAGGCGATCTCGGCCGAGGTGGTGGAGTCGTGGGCACCCCGCCTGGCGCCGCAGTCCGCGGACGCCAGCGCGGAGCAGACCGCGGACGCCGGCGCGGAGCAGACCGCCGAGTAGTGTCCCGAGGACCCTCCTGCGTGTACTACTATTGAGTGGTTGCCCGGCACGCCGGGCGGACATGGTGGGTATAGCTCAGCTGGTAGAGCGCCTGGTTGTGGTCTAGGAGGTCGCGGGTTCGAGCCCCGTTACTCACCCCAATGTTCATGAGCACGACCGAAGTGCATGAACACGCCCGAAGGCCCTCGTCGCGAGACGGGGGCCTTCGTCGTCGTCCAGGCGGATGTGCCACGATCGTGCCGTGATGGAGATGTCCGCCGACGCGTTCGAGGCCCTCGTGACCGACGAGCTCGACCTGCTCCCCGACGAGATGGTCGACGGCCTCGACAACGTGGTGTTCGTGGTCGAGGCCGAACCGGAGGACGGCTCGGAGCTGTTCGGCATCTACGACGGCGTCGCCCAGACCGAGCGCGGGCAGTACGGCTTCGGCGAGCTGCCCGACCGGATCGTGGTGTTCCGGAAGCAGCACCTCGCGGAGTGCGACACCGAGGAAGAGCTCCGCGACGAGGTGCACACCACGCTCGTCCACGAGATCGGCCACTGGTACGGCATCGACGACGAGCGCCTGCACGAGCTCGGCTGGGCGTAGCGAGCCAACCAGACCGCAACGCCACCAGCCCGCTACGTCCCGAGCACCACGTCCGCCGATGCGCGCGGGTCATCCGCCGCGATGAACGCGTCCTCCTGGAGTGCCCACCGCTCCCACTCCGCCGCGAACACCGCGCCGTCCCGGTCGAGCGCCCGCCGCTTGCGCAGCCCGTCCTCGGCGGTCATCCACACCCGGAGCGTGGCGAGCGGTGCCGAGGCGCGGGACAGGGACCCGCACCCCTCGATGACGAGCGGCGCGCCGGGTTCGAGCGACACCCACCCCGCGGGCGCCGATGTCTCCCAGTCCCACCGCCGGTACCCCGACGGCGGTCCGAGGACGTCGCGGACCACGGCCTCGGCAGCGTCGGCGAGGCCGTCCCAGCCCGGGTAGAGGTCGTCCAGGTGCACGACCCGGCATCCGAGCGCGTCGCCCAGGGCGTTCCCGAGCGTGGTCTTCCCGGTCCCGGAGCGCCCGTCGACCAGGACGACGGACCGGCGGCCGGATGCCCGAGCAGCCGACCGTGCGCGCGAGGCGAGTTCCGTTGCGGGGCCGGGGCGAGCCTCCAGGCCGGTGTGGACGGGGCAGACGGGCCCGACGGGACCGACGGGGCCGACGGGGCCGACGGGGCCGGTGCGGCCGGTGCGGCCGGTGCCGCCCTCGCGCGACTCAGCCACGCCACGTCCCCGCAGCGACCGACACCGCGATCGACACCAGGCCGATCCCGACCAGGACCGCGATCATCGCCCACTCGCGTCCGCCGAACCCGGCTGGCCTGGCCCACGTCCGACGACCGGGCGCTCCGAACCCGCGCGACTCCATCGCGACCGCCAGGGTCGTCGCCCGTCGCAACGCCAGCACCAGCAGCGCGAACGCCATCGAGGCACCACGCCGCAGCCGCCCGGTGTCCGCCAGTCCCCGTGCCCGCCGGGCCATCGCGAGCTGCCGCCAGTCGTCGACCAGGAGCGTCATCATCCGGATCGCCGCCAGCGCTCCGAGCACGAAGCGGGCCGGCAGCCGCAGGATCTGTGCCAGCCCGTCCGCGAGGTCCGTGGGATCCACCCGGATGAACAGCACGATGCTCGGCACCCCCACGGCGAGCACGCGGAGCATCGTCGCGACCGCGAGCAGCAGGGACCCGTCGGTGACGTGGACGAAGCCGAGGTCGAGCCACTCCCGTCCGGAGGCCCGCCCGTAGAGCGCGATGCTCACGCCGGTCAGGGGGACCGCGAGGAGCACCGGAGACGTCCGGAGGAGCAGCGTCCGCACCGGGATGCGGAGGATCGGCAGCAGGGCGAGCTCGAGTCCCAGCGCGACCGCGGCGGACACCACGTCGAGGCTCAGCACCAGGCACAGGCCGAGGCCGAGCACGCCGAGGAGCGTGGCCACCGGTTGGACGGCGCGCACGCCTCGGACGGGCCGGACGGGAGGCTCGGCTCGGCTCGACGGGGCCGCCTGCGTCGCGGGGGCGGTCACCGCGGGACCTCGGACCGGGGTCGGGTGGGCGCGGTCGCGGTCGGCGCGGTCGTCGCGCTCGTCGCGCTCGTCGCGCTCGTCGCGCCCGTCGCGCCCGTCGCGCTCGTCGCGCCCGTCGCGCTCAGGACGAGTTCGTCCGCGTCCAGGGCCCGGACCAGGTCGCGGTCGTGGGTCACGGCGACCACCGCTGTCCCGGCGTCCGCGAGGGCTCCGAGCCGGTCGACCACCGCCTGCCACGTCGCGCGGTCCTGCCCCGAGGTCGGTTCGTCGAGCACGATGACCGGGGGCCTCGTCGCGACGACGGTGCCGATCGCGAGGCGCCGAGCCTCCCCACCCGAGAGCGTGAAGGGGTTCGCGTCCGCGAGGTGCCGGAGCCCGAACGCGTCGAGGAGCTCGTCCACGCGCTGGTCCGTGTCCGGCATGCCGAGGGCCCGCGGGCCGGCGGCGAGTTCCTCGCGGACGGTGCGGGCGACGAACTGGTGCTCGGGGTCCTGGAAGACGGTGCCGATGCGGGCGGCGAGCTCGCGGCTGGACCAGGCGTGCGGAGCGGTCGTGGCGGTGGTGGTGCTCAGGGCCTCGGTCGCACGGAGGGTGCCGTCGGCGGGGCGGAGGAGTCCGGCGAGCGTGAGGCCGAGCGTGGACTTGCCGACGCCGTTCGGCCCGGTGATCGCGAGGACCCGGCCGGCGCGGACCCGGAGGTCGATGCCGCTCCCGACGCGCTGCCGTTTGCCCCGCGCGGTCCCGAGTCGCTCCGCGACGAGGAGCGCCGCGTCGGGCGCTTCGCGCGGGGCGCCCTCGTCCTGCGGGCCGCCCTCGGCGAGCGGGCGAAATGCCCGGGCGGGGGCGTCGGCGGACGCCGGTATTTCGCCCGCTCGACCGGGCGCGGACTCGAGCGGGCGAAATGCCCGGGTGGGGGTCGCGGCGGACCCGGGCATTTCGCCCGCTCGACCCGGAGTGCGAGCGGGCGTGCGCGCGGAACCCCTCGCGGGTTCGGCGCCGGGGACCCACACGCCGGCCGCGGTCAGGGCAGCGCCGTGGGCGGCGAGCACCTCGGCGGGCGGCCCGTCGGCGACCACGCCTCCGCCGGGCTCGAGGAGCACGAGACGGTCGACCAGGTCGAGCCAGGTGCCGATCCGGTGCTCCACCACGAGGAGGGTCGCGCCGGTGTCGGCGAGCAGGGCCTCCACGGCGTCGTGCACCTGGGTGACGCCCGCGGGGTCGAGGTTCGCGCACGGCTCGTCGAGGACGAGGGCGCCCGGGCGCATCGCGAGCACCCCGGCGAGCGCCAGCCGTTGCCGCTGCCCGCCGGAGAGCATCGTCGTGGACCGGTCGAGCGCCAGGTCGAGCCCGACGACGTCGAGTGCCGACCGGACCCGCTCCCACGTCTCGCCACGCGGGACACCGGTGTTCTCGCACCCGAACGCCACGTCGTCGCCGACGCGGGACATCACGGTGTGCGCCTCGGGGTCCTGCATCACGAGTCCCACGCGGCCGCGGACGGACTCGGGCGCCGCTCCGTCGACGAGCACGGTGCCCTGCGCGGCGGCGGCGGTGTCGTCCTCGGGGTCCGGCTCGTCCGGCAGCACCGCGGCGACTGCCCGGAGGAGCGTCGACTTCCCGGCGCCGGAGGGGCCGACGATCGCGACGCGCTCCCCCGGCTCGACGACGAGGTCGACGCCGCGGACGGCCCAGGCGTCGCGGTCGGCGTACCGCCAGCCCCAGTCGTCGAACGCGATCCGGGCCGGGTGCACGCCCGGCGTGCTCACGCTGCCGAGGAGCTGGGACGGCGTCGGGTGTGCTCGCGACCGACCGCGAAGGATGACAGCACCCCGGTGCGCGCGAGTGCCCGGACGATCAGCCACGAGCCGATGCCGGCGATCACGGCACCCGAGATCGTGCCGCTGACGATGTAGACGGTCTTGAACGCGGCGTCGTACCCCGCGTACCAGAGCACCGAGTCGTTGATGCCCATCGCGAGGCCGGCTGCGGCTCCGGCGAGGACGACCACGGGGAGGCGGTACACGCGGTACAGGAACAGCGCGAGCACGATCTCGGCGCCGAGGCCCTGCACGAGGCCCGCTTCGAGGGTGCTCCAGCCCCACTGCGTCCCGAGGAGCGCCTCGACGCTGGCCGCGACGATCTCGGCGAAGAGCGCGGCGCCGGGCTTCCGGACGACGAGCGCGACGATGGGTCCGGCGAGGAGCCAGACGCCGCCGAAGAGCGCCTGGGTCCCGGGGAGCAGCAGGGCGACCGCTGCGGAGAGGGGCTCGTAGCCGAACTCCCAGAGCTTGAAGACGACGCCGACCGCGACGGCGAGCACGCTCGCGACGACGATGTCGACGACCCGCCAGCGGAGCGACCGCTTCGGCGCGGCCGACGTGGGGGTGGTTCGGACGGTGGACGGCGTGCTCGTAGGCATCTGTCAGGACTCCTCCCTGCGCCGGCATGACCCGGATCAGGTTCGACGGTCGGAGCGCTGCTCGCTCCCTCTCAGCCCGGCGATCCCGGACTCCCGTGTGTGTCCTGGCAGTGTACCGCTGCCCTCGGCCCTGTGACGGGGGCTACTTCTTCAGGACGCGGACGAGCTTCCGGAGCACCGTGCCGGTCACCCAGACCAGCGGGATGCTGACGGCGACGAGCGAGATGAGGTTGGGCTCGAACTCGAGGTCCTTGCCCGGGCGACGGATGTACGCGCCGATCGGCACGGAGACGCCGCCGCCTCCGCCGCCACCGTTGTCGTCGCCGTCCCCGCCGCCCCCGAAGCCGAACCACCCGAGGGACACCGGGATGAGTGTCTGGTCGCCGACCTCGACCGGTTCCCCGTAGTTCGTGGAGACGCCGATGGGACGGACCTTGTCTGCGATCTGCGTGACGATGTTGGCCATGCCGGCGACGCTACTCCGCTGTGGATGGACGCCGTTCGCCCACAGACCTGCGTGCGCGGCGGACAGCACAGGGACCCGTCGATACCTTTGGCAGGACCCATCTCAGGAGGATCGTTTGCACACCTGGCCCGGCAACCCCTACCCGCTCGGCGCGACCTACGACGGCAGCGGCACGAACTTCGCGCTGTTCAGCGAGGTCGCAGAGCGCGTGGAGCTCTGTCTCTTCGACGAGGACGGCAACGAGGAACGCGTTCCCCTCGTCGAGGTCGACGCGTACGTCTGGCACGCGTACCTGCCGAACGTCGGCCCCGGACAGCTCTACGGCTTCCGCGTCACCGGTCCGTACGACCCGGCGACCGGCGCACGCTGCAACCCGGAGAAGCTCCTCCTCGACCCGTACGCGAAGGCGACGAGCGGCGAGATCGACTGGGACCAGTCCCTCTTCTCGTACACGTTCGGCGACCCGGACTCCCGGAACGACGAGGACTCCGCGGCGCACATGGTCAAGGGCGTGGTGATCAACCCGTTCTTCGACTGGCAGGGCGACCGCGCACCGCGCACCCCGTACGGCGAGACCGTGATCTACGAGGCCCATGTGAAGGGCCTCACCGAGACGCACCCGGCAGTTCCGGAAGACCAGCGCGGCACCTACGCCGGCGTCTCCCACCCGGCGGTCATCGAGCACCTGCAGCGACTCGGGATCACGACGCTCGAACTGATGCCCGTGCACCAGTTCGTGAACGACTCGACGCTGCAGGACAAGGGCCTCTCGAACTACTGGGGCTACAACACCATCGGGTTCTTCGCGCCGCACTCGCACTACTCGTCCTCGGGCGACCAGGGCCAGCAGGTGCAGGAGTTCAAGACGATGGTGCGCGAGCTCCACCGTGCAGGGATCGAGGTCGTCCTCGACGTGGTCTACAACCACACCGCCGAGGGCAACCACATGGGCCCGACCCTGTCGTTCCGCGGCATCGACAACGCCGCGTACTACCGCTTGATGGACGACGACAAGCGCTACTACATGGACTACACGGGCACCGGCAACTCGCTCAACGTGGGACACCCGCACTCGCTGCAGCTCATCATGGACTCGCTCCGGTACTGGGTGACCGAGATGCACGTCGACGGCTTCCGCTTCGACCTCGCGTCGGCGCTGGCCCGTGAGTTCTACGAGGTCGACCGGCTCTCGGCCTTCTTCGAACTCGTCCAGCAGGACCCGATCGTGTCCCAGGTGAAGCTGATCGCCGAGCCGTGGGACGTCGGCCCCGGTGGCTACCAGGTCGGCAACTTCCCGCCGCAGTGGTCGGAGTGGAACGGCAAGTACCGCGACACCGTGCGCGACTTCTGGCGGGGCGAGTCCTCGACCCTCGGCGAGTTCGCCTCCAGGATCTCCGGCTCCGCCGACCTCTACGAGCACGACGGCCGCACCCCCAAGGCGAGCATCAACTTCATCACCGCGCACGACGGCTTCACGCTGTACGACCTCGTTGCGTACAACGAGAAGCACAACGAAGCCAACGGCGAGGACAACAACGACGGCGAGAGCCACAACCGGTCGTGGAACTCCGGGGTGGAGGGCCCGACGGACGACGAAGCGGTGAACGCGCTCCGGCTGCAGCGTCGCCGGAACTTCATCGCGACGCTGCTCCTCAGCCAAGGCGTCCCGATGATCGCCCACGGTGACGAACTCGGCCGCTCGCAGTCCGGCAACAACAACGTCTACGCGCAGGACTCCGAGCTGAGCTGGATCGACTGGGACACGGCGGACGACGACCTCATCCAGTTCACGGCCGACGTCACGAAGCTCCGGCACGACCACCCGACGTTCCGTCGCACCCGGTACTTCAACGGGCGCCCGGTGCGCCGCGGGCAGGACGAGCCGCTGCCGGACGTCGTGTGGCTGACCCCGTCGGGTGACGCGATGGAGCCCGAGGACTGGGACTCCGGATTCGGCAAGAGCGTCGGCATGTACCTGAACGGCGAGGGCATCCGCGGGCGTGACTCCCGCGGGGACCGGGTGACCGACGTCGCGTTCATCACGTACTTCAACGCCCACGACGACGTCGTGACGTTCACGCTGCCCCCGGAGGAGTACTCGCCGGGTTGGACCGTGCGGATCGACACCGCCGACCCCGGCGCGCGCGAGGAAGTCCTCGGCGCCGGCACGCCGCTCGACGTCCCGGCCCGCTCGATGATCGTGCTCCGCGCCGAACCCGACCACGAGGTCACGGTCACCCCCGCGGAGACCCAGACCGCCGGCGCCCCGGCACCGCGCGCACCGCAGGACGCGGTGACCCCGGCGAACCCGGCCGGATCGACGGCTCCGAGCGGCACCGCCCAGGGCGGAGCAACGCGATGACCAGCCGTGTGCCGGTGTCGACGTACCGGCTCCAGGTCTCGCCCGACTTCGACCTGGCCGCGGCGGCCGACGTCGTCGACTACGTGCGGGACCTCGGCGCCGACTGGCTCTACCTCTCCCCCGTGCTGCAGGCGGAGCCCGGCTCGAACCACGGTTACGACGTGGTCGACCACACCCGGATCGACGCCGAGCGCGGCGGGGACGACGCCTTCCGCGCGCTGACCGAGGCGGCCCACGCGGCGGGCCTCGGTGTGCTGGTGGACGTCGTCCCGAACCACGTCGGCGTCGCGACGCCGGAGAGCAACCCGTGGTGGTGGTCCCTGCTCGAACAGGGCCAGGGCTCCCCGGTCGCGCCGGCGTTCGACGTCGACTGGCAGGCCGGCGACGGCAAGATCCGGATCCCGGTGCTCGACGACCGGCTGCTGGACGCCGTCACGCTCGACACGACCCGGCAGCCCGCCGTGCTCCTCGTCGGCACGACCGCGTACCCGACCGCACCCGGGACGGTGCACGACGACGACAGCGGCCCGGACGCCGTCGCCGCGGTGCACGCCCGGCAGCACTACGAGTTCGTGCACTGGAAGCGCGCCGACCACGACCTGAACTACCGCCGGTTCTTCGCGGTGAACACCCTCGCCGCGATCCGCGTCGAGGACCCCGAGGTCTTCGCGGCCTCGCACGTCCTCGTCGGGGAGTGGTTCCGGGACGGCCTCGTCGACGGCCTCCGGACCGACCACCCGGACGGGCTGTACGACCCGGCCGGCTACCTCCAGGACCTCCACGAACTGACCGGCGGTGCCTACACGCTCGTCGAGAAGATCCTCGAGCCGGGTGAGGAACTCCCGGCGAGCTGGCCGGTGGACGGCACCACCGGCTACGACGCGCTCGGCATCGTCGACCGGCTGTTCGTCGACCCCCGTGGTGAGGAACCGCTCTGGGCGACCGTGGACGCCGAGCCCGCCGACTGGCAGGCGCTGACGCACGACACCCGGCGCGGGATCGCCGAGGGCATCCTCGGCAGTGAGGTCGACCGGCTCGCGCGGCTCCTCGGGGCGGACGGCACGGCGCAGGACCTCGACCACGCCCGCGTCGTCGATGCCCTCGCCGAGGTCATCGCGTCGTTCGACGTCTACCGCACCTACCTCCCCGAGGGCGCGCACCACCTCCTCACCGCCCTCGAGCTCGCCGCCGAGACCCGCCCCGACCTCGACGACGTCATCGACCGGATCGCCCCGGCGCTCGTCGACCCGTCGAACGCAGCCGCGATCCGGCTCCAGCAGACCAGCGGCATGGTGATGGCGAAGGGCGTCGAGGACACCGCCTTCTACCGCACCGCGAAGCTCAGCTCCCTGAGCGAGGTGGGCGGCGACCCGAGCATCTTCTCGGTCGGTCCGGACGAGTTCCACGCCGCGCAGCGCGAGCGCCTCGCCAGCTGGCCCCACACGATGACGACGCTCACCACCCACGACACGAAGCGCAGCGAGGACACCCGCGCCCGGATCGCGGTGCTCGCCGAGCTCGGCGACGAGTGGACCGAGACCTTCCAGCGGCTGCACGCCCTGGCCCCGCTCGAGGACGAGGTCTTCGCGAACCTGCTCTGGCAGGCGATCGTCGGCGCCCGTCCGGCCTCGCGCGAACGACTGCACGCCTACGCCGAGAAGGCCGCGCGCGAAGCGGGGAACAGCACGACCTGGACGGAACCGGACGAGGACTTCGAGGGCCGCATGCACGCGCTCGTCGATGCGTCCTTCGACGATCCCGCCGTGGTCGCACTGCTCGACGACCTGGACCAGCGGATCGATGCTGCCGGCTGGTCGAACGGCCTCGGCGTGAAGCTCGTCCAGCTCACCGCGCCCGGCGTCCCGGACGTCTACCAGGGCACCGAGCTCTGGGACCGCTCCCTCGTCGACCCGGACAACCGGCGCCCGGTGGACTACGCCGAACGCCGGCACCTCCTCGCCGAACTCGACGGCCCCGACGACGACGGGCCCGAGGTCCTGCCGTCCGTCGGCATCGACGGCGCCGCGAAGCTCCTGGTCACCAGCCGTGCCCTGCGCCTCCGCCGTGACCGGCCGGAGCTGTTCACCCGGTACCTCCCGATCGAGGCCACCGGCAGCGCGGCCGACCACGTCGTCGCGTTCGACCGCGGCGGCGCCGTCACGGTCGCCACCCGACTCCCGATCGGGCTGGCACGGGTCGGCGGGTGGGGCGACACGCTCATCCACCCGGCTCCCGTCGACCGCGTCGACCTCCTGACCGGGAGGCCCGTCCCGGCCTCCAGGGGCATCGCACTGTCCGAGCTGCTCACCACCTACCCCGTGGCCCTGCTGGTCCCGGCGGCGGACGTGGACGAGACCGGCCACGTCGCCGACGCGGCGACCGGGGCGGACGCGGGGCGCGCCTCCCGTCCGGCTGAGACCGCACCGACGCCGGATCCGAGCCGGACCGACTCGACCGAGACGCCCGAACAGGCGGAGATCGACATCCTGGAGGGCCACGCATGACCGCACCCGACCGCTACGCCGTGTGGGCGCCGGACCCCGAGCGGGTCCGCCTGGTCGTCGACGGCACCGAGTACCCGCTGACCCGGGGCGACGACGACTGGTGGCGCACCGACGAGATCGTCCCCGTGGTCGGTGCCCGGTACGGGTTCCGCATCGGCGACGACGACGCCGTCCGCCCCGATCCCCGCAGCCGGTACCAGCCGGACGGCGTACACGGTCCGTCGGAGGTCGTGGACCCGGCGCGGTTCGCGTGGACCGACGAGTCGTGGACCGGTCGGCCGGCCCGCGGCGCGGTGATCTACGAGATGCACGTCGGCACCTTCACCCCCGAGGGCACGCTCGACGCAGCCGCCGAACAGCTCGACCACCTCGTGGAGCTCGGTGTCGAGTTCGTCGAGCTCCTGCCGGTGAACGGCGTCAACGGCGAATGGAACTGGGGCTACGACGGCGTTGCCTGGTACGCGGTGCACGCACCGTACGGCGGCCCGGACGCCTACGACCGCTTCGTCGACACCGCGCACGCGCTGGGCCTCGGCGTCATCCAGGACGTCGTCTACAACCACCTCGGACCGAGCGGCAACTACCTGCCGCTGTACGGGCCGTACCTGGTGCAGGGGCTCGCGAACACGTGGGGTGACTCCGTGAACGTCGAGCACCCGGAGGTCCGTCGGTACGTCCTCGACAACGTGCGGATGTGGTTCCGGGACCACCACGTCGACGGGCTCCGGCTCGACGCGGTGCACGCGATCCGGGACACCTCCCGGCCGCACGTGCTGGCCGACATGGCGTCGGAGACGGATGCATACGCGTCCTTCGTCGGCAAGCCGCTCTCGCTCATCGCGGAGTCGGACCTCAACGACCCGGTCATGTTCCGGCCTCGCGAAGCCGCGGGGTACGGGCTCGCGGGGCAGTGGTCCGACGACTTCCACCACGCCGTGCACGTGGCGCTGACCGGGGAGACGAACGGCTACTACGCCGACTTCGCCCCGCTGTCGGCGCTCGCGAAGGTACTGCGGGACGGCTTCTTCCACGACGGCACGTGGTCCTCGTTCCGCGGCAAGCGGCACGGGCGGCCCATCGACCGCGGCACCTCCCCCGCGACGGCACTCGTCGTCGCGAACCAGAACCACGATCAGATCGGCAACCGCGCGGCCGGCGACCGTCTCGCCGCATCGCTGTCCGACGAGGGCCTGGTCATCGCGGCGGCCCTGACGCTGCTCGGCCCGTTCACGCCGATGCTCTTCATGGGCGAGGAGTTCGCCGCGACGACCCCGTGGCAGTTCTTCACCTCGCACCCCGAGCCGGAACTCGGCAAGGCCACCGCAGAAGGACGGATCGCGGAGTTCGCGGAGCACGGCTGGGACGAGTCGGTCGTGCCGGACCCGCAGGACCCGTCGACGTTCCAGAACTCGAAGCTCGACTGGTCCGACGTGACGTCGGACCGGGGCACGGCGATCCTCCGCGCGTACCGGGTCCTCGTCGCGCTGCGGCGGACCGACGAGGCCTTCGTCGACGACCGTTACGAGGCGAACGCCGTCCGCATCAGTGAGGAACGGCGCTGGCTCGTCCTCACGCGCGGGCTCCTCGGGCCGACCGCAGCACCGGTGCACGTCGTGGTGAACTTCCTCGACGACGCGGCCGAGGTCCCGGTGCCCGGCGCGACCGGCGAGGTCCTGTACGCGTTCGGTGAGGCCTCGGTCGCGACCGACTGCGTCCGGTTCACCGGGCGCGGGGTGGTCGTGCTGCGGTAGTCACGCTCCGTGCCGCTCGGGCGAGGGGCGGAGTGGTGCGCGAAAGCGACAGTGCTCGACCGGAATCCGGCCGAGCACTGTCGCTTTCCGGGACCACTCCCGGCGGAAACTCCGCGGCGCGAGCGCCAGCGCCACCGCCGCGCGCGCCGCGCGCTCGTCAGTGGATCGGGTTGGACACCGCGTGCGCGTTGCGCCGCACCGACGGCAGCGGCTTGTGCTCCTTGGCGAGCGCCCGGGCCTCGCGGAGGCGCCGGTCGATGCCCCACTTCGTGACCAGGGTCAGGCTCTCCCGGACGATGTTCCCGCTCATCTTCGAGACGCCGAACTCCCGCTCGGTGAAGGTGATCGGGGTCTCGACGACCTGGAGCCCGGCCTCGAGGGCGCGCCAGCACAGGTCGACCTGGAAGCAGTACCCCTTCGAGGCGATGCCGTCGAGGTCGATGCGCCGGAGCGCCTCGGAGGTGAACACCCGGAACCCACCGGTGGCGTCCCGGACCGCGATGCCGAGTGCGAGTCGTGTGTAGAGGTTGCCGCCGCGGGACAGGAGTTCGCGGTACCAGGGCCAGTTCTCGACCTCGCCGCCCTTGATCCAGCGGGACCCGAGGACGAGGTCGTTCGTGTCCGCCAGCTCGATCAGCCACGGCAGGTACTCCGGGTGGTGCGAGCCGTCGGCATCCATCTCGACGAGCTTGTCGTACCCGTGCTCGAGGCCCCACGCGAAGCCGGACAGGTACGCGCCGCCGAGGCCGTCCTTGACGGTGCGGTGCAGCACGTGGACGCGATCGGTCGAGGCGGCGATCGAGTCCGCGATGTCGCCGGTGCCGTCGGGCGAGTTGTCGTCGACGACGAGCACGTGCACCGTGTCGTCGGTCGCTGCAAGGGTGCGCGACACGATGGGGCGGACGTTCTCCGCCTCGTCGTAGGTCGGGATGATGACCAGGGTCTCGCTCATGGTGCTCCTCGAAGTTCCGTGTCGAAGGTATCGGTCGGGTGCTGGATCAGCTGTCGGACAGGGATGCGAACACGATCAGGTTGTCCGTGTAGTGCCCGGTGGCCGTGTCGAACGTGCCGTCGCACGTGATCAGGCGGAGTTGCGGGGTGGGGGTGGTGCCATAGACGTCGCTCGTCGGGAAGGCGGACTTCGAGGCGCGCTCGGTGTCCTGGACGGTGAAGGTCCGGGTGCTGCCGTCGGACATCGCGACGTGGATCTCGTCGCCGGACACGAGTTCGTCGAGACGGAAGAACACCGCGGCGCTCGTGGGGCTGTCCACGTGTCCGGCGATGACCGCGGGGCCGACCTCGCCGGGGACGATCCCGTCGCTGAACCACCCGGCGTTGTCCCAGCCCTTCGGCGGGTCCAGTTCGCCGGCGGAGCCGCGGTGCAGGTCCTCGAGCGAGGCGTCCACGCCGATCGCCGGGATCGTCACGCGGGTCGGGGTGGCGTCGGACTTCGCTGCGGGTGCGGCCGGGTCCTGGAACCCGGTCGTGTCCCCGTCCCCCGCGGCAGCCGAGGCCGACGAACCGGACGACCCGGCCCCGGACGACCCGGCCCCAGACGACGAAGACGACGACGACGACGCACCCGCGACCGGGCCGGAACCCGATCCGGAGGCGAACGCCACCCCCGTCACGACGGCCCCCGCGACGACGACCGCAAGAGCGGCAGCCCCCACGGCCACCCACCGACGCCGAAGACCGCGAACCGGACCAGCAGGCCCACGCGCCGACCGCCGCCCGGTCACGACGCGCCTCCGGCCGAGGTCGCGCACCCGCCGAGCACGTCGGAGGTGAGCATCGTCGCCCCGAGCGCCGCCCACGCATCGCCGTAGTACGTCGGCGTCGTCGCGGCGGTCCGGTCGGCCCGGTCGACGTCCTTCGCGGCCGCACCGGTGGACCCGGCGGCCTGCTCGGCAGCGGCACGCGCGACGTACGCCAGCGCACTCCTGTCCCCGGTCACAGCGGTGCCGCCCAGGTCGAGCTGCGCCGCGAGCTGCGTCGTCCGGCGGAGTGTCGGCGCGATCGACGCCGCGAGGGAACGGTCGGCGCTCGTGCACGCCTCGGCGTACCGGAGCGGCATCCGCATCGCGTCGTAGCCGTACAGCACCCGGGCGTCGTTCCCGGTGGAGGGCATCGGGTCGACGCTGCCGTCCGCGTGCACCTGCGACCAGTCGCTCGGCAGGTCGGACTTCTCGAGCACGGCCTTCGTGACGGCCCGGGAGCCCGCTTCGAGCTCCTTCCAGCGGTCGTCCCCGGTGGCGGATGCGAGCACCCGGTAGGCGGCGGGCGACGCGTACGAGGCGTCGTACCGGTACGGCTCCGAGTCCGCCCACGGCCCGGGCAGCAGGATCCGCCCGAGGTCCGTCGTCGCGGTCTCGTGCTCGAGCACGGCGGCGGCCATCCGCTTGCCGGCCTTCGTGTAGGTGTCGTTCCCCCACGACGACCCGGCGAGCACGAGGGCCCGGGCGGTGTCGAGGTCGGCGTCGCTCGCGGACTGCCCGTCGGCGATGCCGCCGTCGGTCGTCCAGCGCCATGCGAGCAGGTCGTCGTCGGTGAGCATGTGCTTCGCCGTCCACTTCCAGATGTCACCGAAGCGCTCACGGTCACCCGAGGCGTAGGCGATGAGCAGGCCGTACGCCTGCCCCTCGCTGACCGTGTCGTCGCCCTGGTCGGTGCGGACGATGCGGCCGTCCTGCTCGTACCGGTCGAGGAACGCGGCGCGCAGCTCGGCGGCGGAGCGGGTGCCGTCCGGCGCGGTTGTCGAGGTCGGGGTCGACGCGCCACCGGCGTCCGGCGCGGGGTCCGACCAGGGTCGGACCGCCGCGACGGCGATGCCGCCGGCGACGAGGACCGCGGCGAGGCCGACGGCGGTGACGGGGATCCAGTTCCTGCGGGTCATGCTGGCCTGCTCTCTGCTGGTTGACGTGGACGACGGGCTGGTCGCCGTGGACGACGGGCTGGCCGCCGTGGACGACGGGCTGGCTGGGGCAGCGGACGGGAGGCTCGGATCACGTCAGCGGATCGGCGGACGTCAGCCGGGCCTCCGGTCCGGATCAGTGGAACAGTCCGCGGAACACACGCACCACCGCGTGCAGGAACCCCGTTGCCGGGCGGTCGGCGGCCGTGCCGCCACCGCCGGTCTGGACCCCGCCCTTCGGCGTCGCTGCGGTGGCGGCAGCGTCGGTCACGGGCACGATCGTCAGGTCGCCCGCGCTGTTGTCGAGGACGAACAGGGTGGAGACGGTGTTGCCCTTGAGGTCGACGTCCGCGGTGCCGGTCTGGCCGCTCCCCGCGATGTCGAGGTCCCACTTGCCGGCGTCTACGGTGGCGTACTCCGTGGCGGTGCCGAACGCGGCGTTCGTTGCGACGTCGGTGCCGTCCGCGGTGACGTCGACCTTCTTCGCCGTGGTCGCGGCCTGGACGAGCCGGAGCTTCGCCTTGCCGTCACCGGGCTGGGCGAGGTCGTCGGAGAACGCCGCGGTCTTCAGCGACTTGTTCTTGCCGTACGCGACGACGGTGCTCGCGTCGCCGCCCTGCACCGTGACGTCGGTGGAGATCACCGGGGTCGAGTCCGGTGCGTCCGAGGCGCGCATCGAGAGCACGTAGGTGCCGGCGGCGAGCTCCTGGTACGGGCTCACCTGGCCGTAGGTGACGTCGTCGAGCTCGAAGACCTTCTTGCCGCCGGACAGGCTCGACAGTTCGACGTCGACGCCCTTCGTGTCCGGGGAGAGGTGGCCGACGCGGAGCCAGCCCTCGTCGGCGGTCGCGGCGCTGGCGGCCTGGGGTGCGGCGAGGCCGACGGTCGCGGCGACGAGGGTCGCGGCCAGGGCGCCGACGACGGCGACGCGACGGCGGGAGGTGCGTGCGGTGGCGTTCATGGTGGTGCTCCTTCGGGTCGGTTGGTGCTGGTCGTTCCGGGTCAGGGCCGCGCGCGCTCCGTGAGCGGGCGAAATGCCGGGGTGGTCGTGCCGCCGACCGTGGTGTTTCGCCCGCTCACGGGAGCCCGCTCACGGGGCTCGTGCACGGGACGCACACGGGGCTCGCGCGGGACGCACACGGGGGCGGCGGTCACGATGCGCTGACCGCGGTGCTCGTCGGGTCGGTCGTCGGGAAGACGATCGTCAGGGTGTCGCCGTCGCGTTCGACCGAGGTCGGGCGGAAGGCGCTGGACATGGCCTCGAGGGTCTGCTCGGTCCGGCTCGCGGCCTGCGTGCTCGACGCGTGCAGGACCACGCGGCGGAAGGCCTGGCCGGTCTCGCCGGTCATCGGGGTGAAGCGGTCGACCCGCACGGACCGGTCGGCGAGGACCTGGCCGAGGGCGATCATCGCCCGGGAGTCGACCTGGCCGGCGCGGAACTGCGACTTCGTCCCGGAGTCGGCCTCGAGTGCCGGGTTCTGGGCGAGCTGCGTGCCGAGCGTCTTCCGCTGGTCGGTGGCCTTCGTGATCTCCTGCTTCGCGGTGGTCTCGCCCTGCGGGTGGATCTGCCGGACGTCGACGGCCTGGTTGCCGGTACCGAAGGTCGCCACGCTCGTGGAGTTCGCGATCGCCTGACGGACGTCCGACGACGAGTTCCCGCCGGTGCGCATCGAGTCCGTCGTGACGACGTAGTCGGAGTCCTTCCAGCCGTTGGGCGACTGCTTCTCCACGGCTCCGTCGGTGTCGAGCTTGTAGTACCAGACCACGTTGTTCCGGGCGAAGCCGTCGTTCACCAGGTCGACCCACATCGCGTCGTCGACGAGCATCCGGGAGCGCTTGTCGACGTTGTCGCCGATCCAGTTCTCCGCCTGCGCCATCGGCTTGTCGAGGTCGGTGACGAGGAACCCGCGGAGCTGCGAGCCCCAGAGCGGCACGGCGGCCACGAGCGCGGCGACGGTGACGAGCGCCCACGCACCGCCGAGGGCGCGACGCGAGACCCCGCGGAAGCGGGTCCGGGCGCGGAAGGCGGTGATCCCGCTCAGGGCGAGGACGGCCCGCTCGCCGACGTAGGCGACGAGGAGCGCGGCGAACGGCACGAGCATGATCACGTACGGCACGGGCAGGTACCCGTTCGGACGGAACATCATCGCGAGGAGGAACACGAGCATCGCGGCGATCGGGCGGACGCGGCGCAGGAAGACCCCGACGATCGCGGCGGCCGAGCCGAGCACGATGAAGACCGGGTCGAGCGCCCACCACTGCGACGCCGCCTCGTTCGCCAGGCTGCCGCCGGTGAAGAGCGACCCGCTCGCCTCGCGGCTGCCGAGCTGGTAGGTCACGCCCTCGAGCAGGCTGACCTTGCCGGCGCTCGGCAGGAGCTCTCCCTTGACCGCGGCGAGCAGGATGTACCCGCCACCGATCACGGCGAGGACCGCGCCGGCGACGCTGAGCGTGTACCGGCGGGTGCTCGGGTCGGCACGGCGGAACGCCATCCAGACCAGGAACGGCAGCGCCAGCAGGTAGGTCTCCTTGCTGAGCACCGCGACGCCGAGGCAGGCGGCCGCGCCGACGAAGCCCGCGAGCTGCTGCCGGCGGCTGAGCACCAGCACGAACGCGGCGAGGAGCCACGGGGTCGCGACGTTGTCGATGTAGACCGTGCGGTGGTACTGCAGCGCGAGCGGCGACAGGCCGAAGACGAGCACCGCGATCGCGGCGGTCGGACGGGCGGTGCCGAGGCGTCGGGCCAGCACGAACACCAGCACCGCGGAGACGGCGGCGAAGAACACCATCGCCTCACGCGCGGCCTCGACCGCGAACGGGTACCGCGCGAACGCTCCCGTCAGCGACGTGTAGCCGGCGATCTGGATCCAGCCGAGCGGCGGGTGGTCGTACCAGTACGTGTAGTGGGTCAGTTCGCCGAGGTGGGTGATCGCCCACGCCTGGGCGGTGTACGTGCCCTCGTCGTCGATGCGCTGCGGGATGCCGCCCATGTTCCAGGCCTGCACCACCGCGGCGATCGCCACGACGGGGAGGAGCCACGCGAGGCTCCGGGCGTGCACCTGGAACCAGAGGCGCACACCGGTGGCGGTGGTGGTCCCCCGGACCGGGATGCCGGTCGTGTGGGTGATGCTGGCGGTCATCGGGTACCTCCGGCGCTGGTCGACGAGCCGGCGGTCGCGAAGACCGGCTCGGGGCTGGTGACGGCGGACGGGAAGCCGACCACCTCGGGCTGCTGCACCGGGGTGCGGTGCTGCCCGGTGTGCTCCGTCTTCTCCCAGCCGTTCTGCTTCCGGGCGTGCCGGATCACGGCTCGGACGGCCGCCGCGGCGAGGAAGACCTGGTACGGGATCAGGCCGAGGACGAGCTTCACGTAGTCGCGGATCCGGACCTTCTCCTTGTAGAGACGTCCGAACTCGCCGAGCCCGGCGATCTCCACCGCCAGGAGCATCAGCGTCGGGGCGAGTGGGATGAAGGACACCAGGGCGATCGCCGTCGGGACCTTCACGAACGCGATCATGACCACGCTGAGCGGGATGAGCAGTCCGGTCGCCGCCTGGATGAACGGCATCGTGAGCAGGTAGCGGGCGAAGAAGCGCTGCTTCAGCGTCGGGAGCTTCTTCCACTCCCCCTTCTCCAGGACCTGCAGGAAGCCCTGGTTCCAGCGGGTGCGCTGCTTCAGGAGGGACGCGAAGGTCGGCGGGGTCTCCTCGCGGGTGACCGCCTCCGGGCTGTACGCCACGACGACCTTGGCGCCGTCGGCGGAGAGCCGGACCCCGAGCTCGCAGTCCTCGGCGAGGCAGTGCGCGTCCCAGCCGTTCGACCAGTCCAGGCGCTCCTTCGTCACGAAGACGGTGTTGCCGCCGAGCGGGATGAACTTCGACTCGGCGTGGAAGTGCAGACGCGAGCGGAACCAGAAGTAGTACTCGAGGACGTTCCGGAGCGACCACCAGCTGGACTTGAAGTTCATCAGCTGCACGCCGCCCTGCACGACGTCGGCGCCGGTCTCCTGGAACCGCGAGTCGACCAGGGTGAGCAGGTGCGGGTACACCTCGTCCTCCGCGTCGAACACGCCCACGACGTCACCGGTGGCGTGCTGCAGCGCCAGGTTCATCGCCTTCGGCTTGTTCTTCGGCAGGGTGTCGTCGACGACCACCTTGATCAGCCCGGGGTGGCGGGCAGCGGCCTCGCGGACGACCCGATCGGTGCCGGGGTCGTCCTCGCCGACGATCGCGATGATCTCGAAGTCGGGGTGGTCCTGCGTGGCGAGCATGTCGAGCGTCTGCCCCATCACGTCCTCCTCGTGCCGGCCGGGCACCAGGAGCGTGAAGCGGTGCGCCGCGGGACGCGGCGTCTGGCTGAAGCTCGTCGCGCGGAGCGCGGAGCGCGAGCGCCAGGCGTGCAGCATCCACCACAGGGTGGACAGCGCGACCAGCGTGAGCAGGACGGAGATGGCGATGAGGGCGCTGTAGCCGATCCACTCGCCCACCGACCAGGCGGCGTGCGGGACCTGACCCGAGCCTCCCGTCGGGACGTCCGTGGTGCCCCGGTTCGGGACGTTCCCCGACGTGCCGGACTGGTCCTTCGGCTGCAGCAGTGGCCCCGCAGCGATGGTCAACGTGCTCAGCGGTGTCATTCGACGATCTCCTTCGTGCGACGTGCGTCCCGGGAACGGAAGACGAGTGCCTTGTACGCGGCGAACCGGAACGCGGTGCCGAGGACCAGGCCGACCCCGTTGCCGGCGACGTTGTCGGCGAGGGTGGAGGTGAATCCGAGGAGGTAGTGCGAGACGTAGAGGCACCCGGCGGCGATGCCGAGGCCGATCAGGTTCGTGAGCGCGAACAGCAGGCCCTCGCGGATCGTCTCCCGACGTCCGGTGGTGCGCTCGGCGCGGAACGTGATGAAGCGGTTGAGGACGTACGCGACGGCCGTCGAGACGACGGCCGAGGCGACCTTCGCGCCGATCGGCTTGTCGTCGAGCACCGTGGCGCGCAGCAGGTTGTAGACGCCGAGGTCGACGAGGAAGCAGAACGCGCCGATGGCGCCGAAGGACACGAGTTGGCGGGCGGTCGCGATCAGGGTCGCGAACCGGCCTGCGGATGTCACCCGTTCAGGTGGCACCACAACGAGGGTGTCGGTCGAGGTCATGCCCCCGATTCGGGGGGCTTCTCGTCTGGGTTTGGGTGGGGTACGTACTTACCCAGGGGTCTGCCAGACGCGCGACACGCGTTGTTCATCCGGGGTACGCGTGGTGCGGTCCGCAACTGCGGACGGGAGGCACGGTGCCAGCTGGCACCGTGCCTCCCGTCCGTGGTGGGGTGGCGTCTACGCGGGGCGCGAGGTCGGGCTCACGCTCTTCGAGGAGTCGCGTTCCGGGATGTCGCCGAGCGCTTCGTCGATGGCACGCAGTGCATCGGCGTCGAGCGTCACGCCCGCGGCCTTGACGTTGTCCGTGACCTGCGACGGACGGGAGGCCCCGACGATCGCGCTGGCCACGTTCTCGTTCTGCAGCGTCCACGCGATGGCGAGCTGGGCGAGGGTCAGACCAGCCTGGTCGGCGACCGGCTGCAGGCGCTGGACGGCCTCGAGGACCTCGTCGCGCATGAACCGCTTGATCATGTCCGCGCCGCCCTTCTCGTCCGTGGCGCGGGAGCCCTCGGGCAGCGGCTGGCCGGGCTTGTACTTGCCCGTCAGCACACCCTGCGCGATCGGCGACCAGACGATCTGGGACAGGCCGAGCTCCTTCGAGGTGGGGACGACCTCGCCCTCGATGACCCGCCAGAGCATCGAGTACTGCGGCTGGTTCGAGATGAGCTGGAAGCCGAGCTCCTTCGCGAGCGACGCGCCCGCGCGGATCTGCTCCGCGGTCCACTCGGAGACGCCGATGTAGAGCGCCTTGCCCTGTCGCACCACGTCGGCGAAGGCCTGCATGGTCTCTTCGAGCGGGGTCTCGTAGTCGTAGCGGTGCGCCTGGTAGAGGTCGACGTAGTCCGTCTGGAGGCGGGTCAGCGAGCCGTTGATCGACTCCATGATGTGCTTGCGGGAGAGGCCGACGTCGTTGTGCTGCTTCGGGCCGGTGGGCCAGTAGACCTTCGTGAAGACCTCGAGGCCGGCACGACGCTCACCCTTGAGCGCTTCGCCGAGGACCGTCTCCGCCGCCGTGTTGGCGTACGTGTCCGCGGTGTCGAACGTGGTGATGCCGGCGTCGAGCGCTGCCCGGACACACTGGGTGGCGACGTCGTTCTCGACCTGCGAGCCGTGGGTGAGCCAGTTGCCGTACGTGATCTCGGAGATCTTGAGGCCGGAGTTGCCGAGGTACCTGAATTCCATGCTCCGACGCTACCGCGCGCGCCCGGCGCCGCGGGAGGCCCCCGCGGGGCCTCCCGCGCGGCGCGCCGCGCGCCGCGGCCGCGCTCCCGCGGGAGGGGGAGGTCGAGCGGGAGGGACGGGGGAGGTCGAGCGGGAGGGACGGGGGGGGGGACGTCGAGCGGGCGAAATACCCGGGTCCGTCCGCCGTCGGACACTGGCATTCCGCCCGCTCGACTTCCGTGGCGCCTCCTCCACAAGCGGGTGTCCGTCTCGACGGTCCACAGTGGAGGCTCGACTCACCACCTGGACGGCGGTCCCCCTACGAGCATGTGGAGATGACCGCCAGACGTCGACTCCCGTCGGCACTCCGCAATGCCTCGTTCCGCGTACGCAACGCACTCCACCGAGGGGTTCCCCGAGGCCGACTCGACGCGCGAGACCTCGTCCGTCCGTACCACGGGGTGCGCTCCCCGGCGCCGCCAGGAACCACCGAGGAACGTGCTCGAGCGCTCGCCCCGCGGCTGCGAGCAGACCAGGTCTTCAGCCATGTCACCGCTGCGGCGATCATCGGCGTCCCGCTCCCCCGACGGATCGAACGGGATCTCCGGCTGCACGTCACGACGATCGGCGTCGACCAGGCACTCCGCGTCCGTGGTGCCGTCGGACACCGCGCGCGGTACGGCACGGTGCGCTGGTCACACGCGCGCGGGGTGCCGATCAGTCATCCGGCCGACACGTTCGTCGCGCTCGCGACCCTCCTCACCCTCGACGAGCTCATCGTCGCCGGCGATGCACTCGTGGGCTGGCTCGGATGGCTGACCGTCGACGAGTTGACCGCAGCGGTTCGGCGCCGTCGACGGATCAGGGGCATCGTGAAACTGCGCGCGGCGCTCCTCGAGATCCGGGTGGGATCGCGGTCCCCAGGAGAGACCAGAACGCGACTCGCACTCGTTCGCCGTGGACTCCCCGAACCGGCCCTGAACCACGACGTCGTGGTCGACGGAGTCTGGATCGCCTGCGTCGACCTCGCGTACCCGGAAGCCCGAGTGGCGATCGAGTACGAGAGCGACCTCCACCGAACCGATCCAGGCACGTTCAAGAAGGACCTCACCCGTGGTGAACACCTGAAGGACGTCGACTGGTGGCTGGTCCGATCGACAGCGGACGACCTCGGACGGAACGTGGACCGCTTCGTCTGGCGCATCCGTCGGCTGCTCGACGTCGGTACCGCTGGACGCCACGACACGCGGTCGACGGCGCTCCGATGAACATTGGTTGACGCTTCAACCAATTGGGTGCACAATGGCGTAGCATCAACTTCGATGCGGGCGCATGGATCGGGGCTCCGGTTCGCTCGCGTCGCACCACGAACTCCGTCGTCCCGGAAGGACACCACCATGACGCTCACCGCTGACACCGTTCCCGGCTACCAGACCGGCACCTGGAAGATCGACCCGACCCACTCCGAGGTCACCTTCTCCGTCCGCCACCTGGCGATCAGCAAGGTGAAGGGCAAGTTCGAGAACTTCGACGCGACCGTCGTCACCGCTGAGAACCCGCTCGAGTCGACCGTCGAGGCGAACATCGACGTCGCGTCCATCAACACGGGCCAGGAGCAGCGCGACCAGCACCTCAAGACGAGCGACTTCTTCCTCACGGAGGAGCACCCGCAGCTCACCTTCCGTTCCACCGGCATCGAGGCCAAGGGCGACAACCTGCACATCGCCGGTGACCTGACCCTCCGCGGCGTCACCAAGCCGGTCGTCCTCAAGGCCGAGCTCGGCGGCTTCACGACCGACGGCTACGGCCAGGTCAAGTTCGGCGCCGAGGCGACGACCAAGATCGACCGGACCGAGTTCGGCGTGAACTGGAACGCAGCGCTCGAGGCCGGCGGCTTCACCCTCGGCAACGACGTCACCATCAACCTCGACGTCCAGTTCGTCCTCCAGGCGGCCTGACCCTCGAACGACAACCGCTGCCCGACTGCGGCCTCGCGCCGCACGGCAGCCCTCCCCCTAGTCGAAGCCCCGACGCCATCCCGGCGCCGGGGCTTCGTCGTGCCCGGCGTCCGCAACGCACGCCCACTCGAGCGGGCGAAACACCCGGGCCGCCCGCCCCGTGCACCGCGGCATTTCGCCCGCTCGGCACCCCCGGCGCCCCCGGCGCGCGCGGGCGGTCGGACGAGGACGCCGCTCGACTCCGCATCCACTCGAGCGGGCGAAACACCCGGGCCGCCCGCGCCATGCACCGCGGCATTTCGCCCGCTTGGCGCCCCCGGCGCCCCCGGCGCGCGCGCGGGCGGTCGGACGAGGGCGCCGCTCGACGCCGCATCCGCTCGAGCGGGCGAAACACCCGGGCCGCCCGCCCCGTGCACCGCGGCATTTCGCCCGCTCGTGCACGGTGGGGCGGGCCGCGGGGCGGAGCGCGCAGCGCGTACGGTGGGCAGCGCGGCGGCACGCCGGGAATCCCGGGCATCGTGCGCCGGTTCACGCACAGCACCAGCACGCACGCAGCGCACAGCACCAGCACGCACGCAGCACGCAGCACGCACGCACGCACGCGCAGCACGCACGCACGCAGCACGCACGCACACGCAGCACGCACGCACGAGCACGCGCAGCACGCACGCAGCACACACGCACGCCCCCTCGAACAAGGAGCACCACCATGGCCACCGACTGGATCGCGTTGCAGGCCCTCGCCGCAGCCGAGTTCGGCCGCCGCGTCGCCGCCGTCACCGAATGGGACGCGCCGACGCCCGACTCCGAGTGGACCACCAGGGACCTCGTCGCCCACGTGGTCGACGAGCAGCGCTGGATCCCGCTCCTCCTCACCGGGTGCGACTACGCCCAGGCCGAGGCCGACCTGGAACCGATCGGCGACGACCTCGTGACGGAGTGGCAGCGCTTCGCCGGCGCCGCCACCGAGGCCTGGCAGCGCGCCCCGAAGGACACCCCGGTGCACCTCGCGACGGACGTCGTGACCGCGGGCGAGTACCTCGCGGAGCAGACGAGCGACATCACGATCCACACGTGGGACCTCGCCCGTGCCACCGGGAGCGACGACGCGCTGCCCGACGAACTCGTCGAGGCCGTGTGGAAGCACTTCGAACCGCAGATCGAGTCCCTCGCGGCAACGGGCCTCTACGCGGCCCCCGTCGAGGTCGGCGAGGACGCACCGCTCCAGGTCCGCCTGCTCGCCGTCACAGGCCGCGATGCCAGGGTGGCTGCATGAGCATCAGCACGACCCGCCTCGGTGGCACCGGCCTCGAGATCAGCAACGTCGTCCTCGGGATGATGTCCTACGGCGACCCGACGAAGGGCTCCCACGAGTGGAGCGTCGGCATCGACGAGGCCCGCCCGTTCGTCCGTCGGGCCTTCGACGCCGGCATCACGACGTTCGACACCGCCAACGTCTACTCCGACGGCTCCAGCGAGGAGATCACCGGCATGCTGCTCCGCGAGCTCGGCCCGCGCGAGGACGTCCAGGTCCTCACGAAGGTCTTCAACCGGATGCGTCCCGGCCGGAACGGTGCCGGGCTCTCCCGCGTCGCGATCATGCACGAGATCGACGCGTCCCTGACCCGCCTCGGCACCGACTACGTCGACGTCTACCAGATCCACCGCTTCGACCCGAACACCCCGGTCGAGGAGACGATGGGAGCGCTCCACGACGTCGTCAAGTCCGGCAAGGCGCGCTACATCGGCGCGAGCAGCATGTGGGCGTGGCAGTTCGCCGAGATGCAGCACACCGCCGAGCTGCACGGGTGGACGAAGTTCGTGTCCATGCAGGACCAGTACAACCTGCTCGAGCGCGAGGAAGAGCGCGAGATGCACCCGTTCTGCGAGCACACCGGTGTCGGGGTGATCCCGTGGAGCCCCCTCGCCCGCGGCAAGGTCACCCGCCCGTGGGACGCGCAGGGCTCGGGGTCCCGTGCCGACACCGACCAGTTCGGCAAGACCCTGTACCGCCAGGACGAGGACGCCAACCGCGCGATCGTCGGCACGGTCGAGCAGATCGCCACGGACCGCGGCGTGAGCATGGCCCAGATCGCGCTCGCGTGGGTGGCCGGCAAGAGCGCGGTGTCCGCACCGATCGTCGGCGCGACGAAGGAGCACCACATCGACGACGCTGTCGCAGCCGCGTCGATCGACCTCACCGAGGACGAGGTGACGCGGCTCGAGTCCGCGTACACGCCCCGGGTGCCGTCCGGTTTCTGACGTCACCACGTGACGGACGGGAGGCACGGTGCCAGCTGGCACCGGGCCTCCCGTCCGGTCGTGAGCCGGGTCCTACCCCACCGGATCCGCTGGTGACGCGGCCGAGCGCTCCAGCCGCGCGATGCGCACGAGCGCTGCGCGCTCGCTGCCGGTCTGGTTGCCGAGCACCGCGCCGATGCCGTCGAGGACGAGGCCCGTCGTCCGCCCGACCGGGAACTCGAGGGGGCCGAGCGAGGGCGCTCGCAGCCCGAGCATCGACCGGTGCCGCGGGTCGAGCGTCGACGCGGCACCCTGGAACAGCGCCTGGTAGCCCGGCCGGAGCATGCGCGCGAGCGGCGGGTTCCTGATGAAGCGGACGACGTCACGGGTGCGCGGCGTCACGGCGAGTTCCCCGCGGTCGAGGTACCCGTTCATCTGGGCGCGGAGCTCCGCCTCGGACTCCGGCGGGTCCTCGACGCGCATGAGCCGTCCGGCGATGGCCCATTCCCGGACGTAGGCGTCGGCGCCGCCCGGGATGGGGTCGCCCCACTGCTCGGCGGCACGGAGGAAGGCGTCGGTGAAGGCGAGGTGCACCCAGCGGGCCAGGTCGGGGTCGTTCGCGGTGTAGTCACGCGTGACACCGTGGCCGTCGACGTACTGCCCCCGGACCTTCTCGTGCAGGCGCAGGACCCACTCGCTCGCGCCACGGGCCGTCGCGGTGTCGCCGTGGGAGACGGTGTAGATCCAGCGGATCGTGCCGGCGAGGCGGCCGAAGGGGTCCTCGCGGTAGCGGGAGTGGTCGGCGACGCCGGCGAGCGCACCCGGGTGCAGCGCCTGGACGAGGAGCGCCCGGACGCCCGCGACGATCGTCTGCTTGCCGCCGTGCACCGCCCAGGTCGCGGAGCCGGGGCCGAAGAAGCCCGCGTCGTCGCCCTGTTCGAGTTCGTCCACCCACGCGGGACGCTCGGTCGCACCGCCGGTGAACGTGGTGTTGAGCCGGGAGCGGAAGGCGTCGGTGACGAAGGACATGCGCCCATCGTCCGTCGTGCTCCTGACATTGCCCCGGGCACGCCAGCTAGGTTGGACGGGTGAGCATCGACACGCCCCGTCCCTGGCTTGCCGCCTACGCCCCCGGCGTCCCCCACGACATCGAGGAGCCGACCGGTTCGCTCGTCGACCTGGTGGAGCAGTCGGCGAAGCGGTTCCCGAAGAAGGTCGCCCTCGAGTTCTTCAAGCGCACGACGACGTACGCCGAACTCGAGGACCAGATCGTCCGCGCGGCGAACGGGCTCCGGAAGCTCGGCGTCACGGCCGGCGACCGCGTGGCCCTGGTGCTGCCGAACTGCCCGCAGCACGTCGTGGCGTTCTACGCGGTCCTGCGGCTCGGGGCGATCGTCGTCGAGCACAACCCGCTGTACACGCCGCGGGAGCTCCGCCACCAGTTCGAGGACCACGGCGCCCGGGTCGTCATCGCGTGGGACAAGTCCGTCGCCACGCTGCAGGAGTTCCCGTCCGACGTCCGGCTCGACGCGATCGTGTCGGTCGACCTGACGAAGGCGATGCCGCGGAGGACCCGGCTCGCGCTGACCCTGCCCGTTGCGAAGGCCCGGGAGTCCCGCGCGAAGCTCACGACGAAGGTCCGTGGCACCACGAAGTGGGACGACCTCGTCGCGTCGCGGCGGCTGCCCCGGAAGCACCCGCGTCCGGCGACGACGGACACCGCGCTCATCCAGTACACCTCCGGCACGATGGGCACCCCGAAGGGCGCCGTGCTCACGCACCGGAACCTCATCGCGAACGCCGCGCAGGCCCGCGCTTGGGTGCCGCAGATCCAGCCCGGCGACGGCAGCGTCGTCTACGCGATCCTGCCGATGTTCCACGCGTACGGGCTGACGCTCTGCCTGACCTTCGCGATGAGCATGGCCTCCCGGCTGGTGCTGTTCCCGGCGTTCGACCCGGACCTCGTGCTCACCGCCATGAAGCAGCACCCGCCGACGTTCCTGCCGGCCGTGCCGCCGATCTACGCCCGGCTCCAGCACGCCGCCGACTCGAAGAAGGTCTCTCTACAGGGGATCGAGATCGGGATCTCCGGCGCGATGCCGCTGTCGCAGGACATCGTCGAGCCGTGGGAGGCGCGCACCGGCGGGTACCTCGTCGAGGGCTACGGGCTCTCCGAGTGCTCCCCGGTCATCATGGCGAACCCGGTGTCCGACGCCCGGCGGCTCGGGACGATCGGGCTGCCGTTCCCCTCGACCGAGGCCCGCGTCGCCGACCTGGACGACGCCACCCGGGTCCTCGGCGTCGACGAGTCCGGCGAGCTGCAGGTACGCGGGCCGCAGGTGTTCAGCGGGTACTGGGGCAAGGCCGAGGCCACCGACGAGGTCTTCACCCCGGACGGCTGGTTCCGCACCGGGGACATCGTCGCGATCGACGCGGACGGGTACGTGCGGATCGTGGACCGGCTCAAGGAGCTCATCATCACGGGCGGCTTCAACGTCTCGCCGTCCGAGGTCGAGGACGCCCTGGTCAAGCACCCGAGCGTCCGGGAGGTCGCGGTCGTCGGCATCACCCAGGCGGGCAACGAGCAGGTCGTCGCCGCGGTGGTGCCGCGTGACCCGGCCTCGTTCGATGCCGACGCGCTGCGGGCCTACGCCCGGGAGCACCTGGCGGCGTACAAGGTGCCGCGCCGGGTCGTCGTCGTGGAGGACCTCCCCCGCTCGATGATCGGCAAGGTGCTGCGCCGGAAGGTGCGCGACGCGATCCTCGAGGGGTAGCGCGCGGGTCCGTCTGCAGCGTGCGCGCGTCAGCGCCGCGCGCGCCGCGCGGGCAGCGCCAGCAGCGCGAGCCCGAGCACGACGAGCACGATGCCCGCCCAGCCCGCGGCACCGAGGTGCTCACCGACCACGAGCACAGCGAGCACCGCGGCCACGACGGGCTCGAGCAACGACAGCAGCGTCGCACCCGACGCGCTGACCGTCCGGAGCCCGAGCGCGTACAGCGAGTGCCCGAGGACCGTCGGCACGAGCGCGAGGTACAGGAACACCGGCCAGTTCCCCGCGACCACGAGCGCGTCGTGCCCGACCACCACCGCGAGCACCACGAGCGGGACCGCGGCGAGCCCGAACACCGCGCCGACGAGGCCCTGCTCGCTCGGCCGCGCCCGCTCCGCGATCTCGACGCCCGGCCCACCGGGAAGCGTCCCGACGGCAACCGGCGCCGCGCCCGGCCCACCGGGAAGTGTCCCGACAGCACCCGACGCCGCGCCCATCCCCCGTGCGATCGCCCACGAGTACAGCGCGTACGTGAGGCCGGCCACGAGCGCGCACGCCAGCCCGACCGGCAGCGACTCCGAGGCGCCGTTGCCCCCGGGCCGCGCGAGCGTCACGACGACCATCCCGACCACGCTCACGAGCGTCGCCACACCCCAGCGCAGCGTCGGCCGCCGGTGCTCCGCCGCCCACTCGACGAGTCCCGCGAACACCGGCGACGACCCGATCGCGACCGTCGTGCCGAGCGCCACCCCCGCGTCGGCCAGCGCCGCGTAGAACGTCACCGCGTACACGGCGAGTGAGGCCGCCCCGAGCCATGCCCAGCCCCTGGTGCCGCTCGCGGTGAGGGCGCGGATCGTGCCACGCCCGGCCGCGGCGGCGAGCACGAGGCCGCCGAGCCCGAACGTCACGGCGCCGAACACGGACGCCGGCACGCCCGGCGCGAAGTGGGTCGCGGTCCCGGTGGTCCCCCAGACGACGGCGGCGACCGCGATCGCGGTCACGCCGGCGAGCGGACGGGAGGCTCGGCTCGCCTCGACCGCGCCGGTCACGACACGTGGACGCTCGGTCGCCGCGTCACCTCGGGTTCCGCTTCGCGCAGGACCTCGCGGGTCACCGGTGCGACGTCCCCGACGCCCGTGAACACGAAGCGGATCGCGTTCCGGATCGGGGAGCCCTCGTTCCACTCGAAGTAGATGCTCGGGACGACCCCGGCGATGTCCCGGATCGCGAGGAGGGTCGAGGCGATCGTGTTCGGGACGTTCCCGGAGCGCACCTTGAGCACGCGGAACCCGTGGATGACGTGCCCCTCGACGACGAGGTCCTCCTCGAAGTCCGACGAGTCGGCGGGCAGCACCTCGAGGAACATCGTCGGGACCCGGGCGGGGATGCCGGAGTCGCGACGTTCCTCGCGCCCCTTCGACCGGTACGCCTCGGCGGTCCCGGCGCCCGGCTCGTTCGCGATGATGCACACGGCACTGAACTGGTCGGCGTCGGCCTCGACGAACTGCCGGGCGGTGGCGTCCAGCTCGATGGAGGACGCGCGGAGTTCGAACGACCGGCGGACCCGGGACACCAGGGACACGACGACGATCGCGACGATGAACACCGTGGCGATCCGCACGCCGTCGGGCCGCTCGAAGACGTTCGCGATGGTCGTGTAGATGAACACCAGCGCGATCACGGCGTACGCGATCATCCGCTTCCGCTGCTGCCGGCATCGGGCGGAGAGGGTCACCGCGACCGCGGCGCTCGTGATGAGGACGAGCACCCCCGTGGCGTACGCGCCGCCCTGCGCGTCGACGTTCGCCTGGAAGATGATCGTGATGAGGAAGGCGATGAGCGTGAAGATGATGACGAGGGGCCGGGTCGCCCTGGCCCACTGCGGCGCCATGCCGTATCGCGGCAGGAACCGGGGCACCAGGTTCAGCAGCCCGGCCATCGCGCTCGCGCCCGCGAACCACAGGATCGCGACCGTCGAGAAGTCGTACACCGACCCGAACACGCCCCCGAGGTACTCGTGCGCCAGGTACGCCAGCGCACGACCGTTCGCACCGCCGCCCGGCTGGAACTCGTGCTGGGGGATGAGGAAGGTCGTGACGATCGAGGAGGTGATGAGGAACGTGCTCATGATCACCGCCGCAACGGTGAGCAGCCGTTTGGTCCCGCGGATGCGGCCCTCCGGTCGGGGGCCGGTGGCGTCGTCGGCGTCGCCCCGCACCTGCGGCATCACCGCGACACCGGTCTCGAACCCGGACAGGCCGAGCGCGAGCTTCGGGAACACGACGAGCGCGATCCCGATCATCACGAGGGGGTTGCTGTGCTCGGCCGTCAGGCCGCTCCACCAGTCGCTCGCCACGGTCGGTCGCTCGAACACGTGCCAGAGCGCGACGACCACGACGACCGCATTGAGCACCAGGTAGACGGCGACCAGTCCGACGGCGATGCCGATCGCCTCCTTGAAACCGCGGAGGAACACGACGCCGAGCAGGAGCAGCAGCGCAAGGGTCAGCGGCACCGGGATCTCGGTGAACCAGTGCGGCGTGAACGGGTTCTCGGCGATGTGGGCCGTGGCGTCCGCGGCGGAGAGGGTCATCGTGATCATGAAGTCCGTCACGGCGAACCCGAGCAGCACCAGCACGAACAGCTTGCCCGCCCACCACGGCAGCAGCTTCTCGAGCATCATGATCGATCCGGCACCGCGGAAGCTGTCCTGGGCGACGCGGCGGTAGACCGGCAGCGCACCGAACAGCGTGACGAGCACGAGCACGATGGTCGCGATCGGTGACAGGAGTCCCGCGGCGAGCGCCGCGATGGCGGGCTGGTACCCGAGCGTGGAGAAGTAGTCGACGCCGGTGAGGCACATGACCCGCCACCACGAGTGGGTCTTCTCCACCTCGACCTGGTGCGGCCCCTGGTGGGACGCACCCTGTTCGGAGCCGTGGAGCATCCAGCGGCGCATGCGAGTGCCGCGGTCCGGGGCGGGGCCAGTCGCGTCGCGTTCCGCGGCTCGCTCGGCGTCTGTCGCGGTCACGGTCACGATGGTAGGCCGTGGCGCATCGATCCGCGTGCCGGCTGGACGATCAGCGCTCGGTCGACCGGCGCGGCCGGTCGATCAGCGCTTCGGCCTGGCGATCACCGATGCGATGCCGGCGACCACGAGCAGCACCCCCGCGGCGATGCAGGCGCCCAGCGCGAGCGTCGTCGGGTCCACCGAGAACCACGGGAGCACCGTGACCGCCATCGCCGCGGCGAAGACGAGGAGCAGGACGCCCCAGAAGATCGTCCCGAAGCGTGCCGAGGGTCGGGGTCGCGGTGCCGGGACCGGGGTGGTCGCGGTCGGGTCGTCGTTCGTCATGTGCTCGTTCGTCATGCGCTCGTTCCTCACTGGTCCACTCGGACGGCGCGGGGCACGTCGACGCCCCCGCCGACGATCCACACCTGCACGGTCGTGACGTCGGCGGCCGCCGCCGTCCGCGCCGCCCGGTTCTCGACGGTCGTGGTCCCGAGGACGCCGCCCAGGTCGTCGTCCCCGTCCGTGTCGGTGTCGGTGTCGGTGTCGACGCCGTAGCCGACGCCGCTCACGTGCACCCGCACCGGGGCGTCGGCCGGCAGCAGGACCTCGGCTCCCCCGGCTCCGAGCCACAGGGTGACCCGCCCGCCCCCGTCGGCCTCGTCCAGCCCGCGCAGGTCGAGCGTCGGGCCACCGACGAGCATCGCGTAGTTCCGCTCGACGCCCTGCCCGACGTCGTCGACCCGCCAGGTCGTCCCACCGATCACCGTGACCTGCGTGCCTCCGGGCAGGATCCCGGTGACGACCAGCGCGACGACGCCGACGGTGGAGAAGAACCCGAGCCCGCCGCTCTCCCGTCCGCGGACGCCGGCGACGATCGTCGCGACGGCGAGCACGGCGACCGCGGCGGCGATGCCGAGCACGGCGATCGGCAGGTCCGTCTGCTGGGCCCAGACCGCGACCCCGGCACCGGCCACCAGGGCGATGCCGATGCTCACGGCGACGAACGGTGCGCCCGGCTGGCGCTCCGCACGCTCCGTGCGCCGCTCCGCCGCTCGCTCCCGCTCGGCCCGCACCCGTTCCTGGTGCTGACGGCTCCGGTCCGCCTCGGTGGCGGGCGCGGTCCACCGCCAGGAGGCACCGCTCGCGTCCGCCGGGGACGGCTCGTCGGCGCTGGTCCAGATGTCGCGTCGCGTGGCGGCTCCGGCGGTGTCCTGTCCGTCCGGTGGCCGTGGGCCACGACGGGCGAGCACCACGACGAGCCACACCGCGCCACCGACCAGGACGATCGTCCACGCGGTGCCGAGGGTCGCCGAGAGCCAGTCGGGCATGCCCCACGCCACCGGGACGCCCTGCCACCAGATGCCCTGCACGGCCGGCACGAAGGTCAGCACCACGAGGACGCCGATCGCGACGACGGCGGGGTCGAACACCCCGCGGACCAGTCGCTCGGCGTGGATCCGTCCCTCGGTGTCGGGCAGGAGCGCCCAGCCCGCGGCGTAGGCGAGGAACACCGGTCCGCCGAGCAGCGCGACGACGATCGCGACGCCGCGCACGACGAGCGGGTCGAGCCCGGTGCGCTGGGCGACGGCGCCGCAGACGCCGGCGAGCCAGCGGTCGTCCGAGCGGACGACGTGGATGCCCCGGATCCAGTCGAAGAAACGTGTCGCCGACGCGGGGCCGCCGGTCTCCTGCTGTGTCATGGGCACCAGCCTCGTGCCACCGGGACGTCGACGCCATCGGGGTTCGCCCTGATCGTCCCCTGATCCCTGCCCCGAGGACGACGGTCCCGGTGCCCGTGGTGCCAGGATTGCCCCATGCCGACCGCCAGCATGTCCCGACCGGCCCTCCGGGTCGTCGGTGGCGTCTGCGCCGGGTTCGCCGCGCACACCGGGATCCCGGTCGGCACGGTGCGCCTGGCCACGGCCGTGCTCGCGGTGTGCGGCGGCGCGGGGGTCCTGCTCTACGCGTGGCTCTGGGCGACGACCCCGACGCAGGGACCGGCGACACCGACGGCCCGCACGGCGATGCTGACCGAGCCGGCGACGGCCGCTGATGCGCACCGACGACGGGCACCGGTGGTGGAGATCCTGCTCGGCGCCGCGCTCCTCGCCGCCGGTGGGGCGATGGTCGCTGCGCGGCTCGGCGTGGACGTGCCGCTGGAGTTCGTCGTGCCCGGGATCGTCGTCGCGACCGGTGCCGCGCTCGCCTGGCGGCAGCTCGACGCCCTCCGGGACGTCCGCTCGGCGGGGTCCTCCGCGGTCGTCGTCCGTGCCCTCGGCGCGCTCGTGCTCGTCGTGCTCGGCATCCTGCTCTTCTTCACCTCGAGCACGCACCCGAACGTGTGGACGGTGCTCACGGCTGCCACCGCCGTCCTGCTCGGTGTCGCCGTGGTGGTCGCACCGTGGGTGGTCCGACTGGTCAGGGACCTCGCGGAGGAACGCGCGGGCCGCGTTCGCGAGGTCGAACGCGCCGAGATGGCCGCGCACCTGCACGACTCGGTGCTGCAGACACTGGCGCTCATCCAGCAGCGGGCCGAGCCGGGCTCCGACGCCGCCCGCCTCGCCAGGGCCCAGGAACGCGAGCTGCGCTCCTGGCTGTTCACGGATCAGGAGGAGCCGACGAGCGACCTCGGCGCGCAGCTCCGCGCGGTCGGCGCCGAGATCGAGACCGAGTACCCGGTGCGCGTCGAGGTGATCGCGATCGGGCCCGCCCGCGCAGACCTGCCGGACGGGCTCGTCGCCGCCGCGCGCGAAGCCGTGCTGAACGCCGCTCGGCACGCGGGCGGCACCGTGAGCGTGTACGCCGAGACGGCGGCCGACCGCGTCGAGGTCAGTGTCGGCGACCGCGGACCGGGGTTCGACGCGACGGCGATCCCGGAGGGCCGGTACGGCGTCCGTGAGTCGATCATCGGTCGGATGCGCCGGCTGGGCGGGACGGCGACCATCGGGCCGGGTCCTGGACGCACCGGGGCCGAGGTCCGGCTCACGCTGCCACTCCCCCACGGCGATGTGCGCGCCCACCCCGCCGAGGACCGTGCGACGAAGGAGACCCCGTGACCGAGCACGCCAGCCCACTGACCGTCGCGATCGTCGACGACCACTCCATCTTCCGAGCCGGCGTGCGCGCCGGACTGCCACCGAGCCTCCAGGTCGTCGGTGAGGCCGCGACGGTCGACGAGGCGGTCGACCTCGTCGCCACGACCGCGCCGCGCGTCGTCCTCCTCGACGTCCACCTGCCCGGCGGAGCGGGCGGTGGCGGCGCCGAGGTGATCACGCGGTCCGCGCCGGGGCACCCGGACACCCGGTTCCTCGCCCTGAGCGTCTCCGACGCGGCCGAGGACGTCGTGCGGGTGATCCGAGCCGGAGCCCGCGGCTACATCACGAAGAGCTCCTCGAGCACCGACGTCGCCGAGGCGGTCCGCCGGATCGCCGAGGGGGACGCCGTGTTCTCGCCGCGGCTCGCCGGGTTCGTCCTCGACGCGTTCGGCGCGGTGAGCGGGGAGACCGCGCAGGTCGACTCCGAGCTCGACCGGTTGTCGGCGCGGGAACAGGAGGTGATGCGGCTGATCGCCCGCGGCTACGCGTACAAGGAGGTCGCCGGAGACCTGTTCATCTCCGTGAAGACCGTCGAGACGCACGTCTCGAAGGTCCTGCGGAAGCTCCAGCTGTCCAACCGCCACGAGCTGACGGCCTGGGCACTCCAGCGGAAGCTGCTCTGAGCACTACTTCGAGCTGATCCGCGTGTACTTGTTCACCGACCACGGCACGAAGACGACGAGCATCACCGCGATGCCGATGAGCACCGTCGTGATCGGGTGCTGCATCGTCCAGATGTCCGGCACGGGGGCCGATCCGACGTTGCCGAACAGCTGTCGAGCCGCCTGCACCAGGGAGGACACCGGGTTCCACTCGGCGAACACGCGGAGCACCAGCGGCAGCGTGTCGCTCGGCACGAACGCGTTCGAGATGAACGTCAGCGGGAACAGGATCATGAACGACGCGTTGTTGATCACCTCCGGTGTCTTCACGCTCATGCCGAGCAGCGCCATCACCCAGCTGAACGCGTAGCTGAAGAGCAGCAGCAGTGCGACGCCGGCGAGGAACTCCAGCGGCGACGAGTTCACGCGCCACCCGACCGCCACACCGGTGAGCATCATGATGACCATCGAGATCGTGTTGAGCACGAGGTCGCTGTTGGTCCGGCCGACGAGCACCGCGGACGAGGACATCGGCAGGGTGCGGAACCGGTCGATGAGCCCTTCCTTGAGGTCCTGCGCCATCGCGGAGCCGGAGAACGTGGCGCCGAAGACGACCGTCTGGGCGAAGATCCCCGCCATCAGGAACTGCGTGTAGTCGGTGCCCTCGACCGAGATCGCGCCGCCGTACACCTGGCTGAAGAGCAGGACGAACATGATCGGCTGCAGGACCGCGAACACGAGCATGTCCGGCGACCGCTTGAGCTTGATCAGGTTCCGCTTCGTGACGGTCCAGCCGTCCTCGAACCAGACGGCGACCGGTGAGGTGACGACGACGGGCAGCTGTCGGCCCGGCGCGGTGATCGTGGCGGTCATCGTGCCGCCTCCTTCTGCTTCGACTGCTTCGCGGGGGCGGCGTCGCCGTCGTCTTCCGTCGCGGCGTGCCCGGTGAGCCGGAGGAACACGTCGTCGAGGGTCGGCCGGCGCATCCCGGCGTCGTGGAGGTCGATGCCCGCGTCGCCGAGGTCGGCGAGCACGCGCTGCAGCGCCGACGGACCGGCGTCGACCGCGATGGCACGGGTGCGGCCGTCGCCGGAGATCTCCACCTCGCCGACGCCGTAGCGGCGGAGGACCGTCGTGGTGGCGTCGCCGTCGCTGTCGTCGACGAGCGTGACCACGACCCGGTGCCCGCCGACCTGGGCCTTGAGGTGGTCGGAGGTGCCCTCGGCGATCACCGTCCCGTCGTCGATCACCGCGATGTCGTCGGCCAGCCGGTCGGCTTCCTCGAGGTACTGCGTGGTGAGCAGCACGGTCGCTCCCTCGGCGACGAGGTCCTCGATGATGCCCCACAGCGCCAAGCGGCTCCGCGGGTCGAGCCCGGTCGTCGGTTCGTCGAGGAAGAGCACGCTCGGGTTCATCACGAGCGCGCCCGCGAGGTCGATCCGTCGCCGCATGCCGCCGGAGAAGCCCTTCACGGGTCGGTCGCCGGCCTCGGACAGGTCGAACACGTCGATGAGTTCGCGGGCCCGCTGCCGGGAGGCCTTGCCACCGAGGTGGTAGAGCCGGCCGATCATCTCGAGGTTCTCGAACCCGGTGAGGTTCTCGTCGACCGCGGCGTACTGCCCCGAGACCCCGATCGAGCGCCGGGTGGCCTGCGGGTCCGCGACGACGTCGATCCCCGCGATGGAGGCCGAACCGCTGTCCGGCTTGATGAGCGTCGTGAGCACCTTGACCGTCGTGGTCTTGCCGGCCCCGTTCGGTCCGAGCAGCGCCTTCACGGTGCCCTGCGGCACCGAGAGGTCGAGTCCGGCGAGCGCGTGGACGGGTCCCGACTTCGATCGGTAGGTCTTGGTCAGCCCTGAGGCTTCGATGATGGCCATGCCGCTCCCTTGTCGAACATGGAATGTATCAGTAGTCCGGTTCGGAGCAGACCGCGGGATCAGACGTCGAAGCCGCCGCCGAAGTCACCACCGAAGTCGTCGAAACCACCACCGCCACCGCCGCCGCCGCCGAAGTCGGAACCGGAGCCGCTGTCGTCCCACGACGCGTTCTCGGCCCCAGTGTCCCCCGAACCACCGTCACTCGCATCCCCCGATGCGTCCGTACCGCCGTCGAAGGAGGACGGATCGGGCAGGAAGGCGCTCATCAGGGTCGACCCGATGACGTAGCCGGCCACGGTGCCGAGGATCGAGGCGCCGATCATGCTGCCGAACGACGGCCCCTGACGCTGCCCGAAGCCGCCGCCCATGCCACCGTTCGTCCCGCCGTTCATCCCGCCGAGCGACCGTTCGATGAACCCGGGCTGGCGGATCTCCGAACGGGTCGCCGACTGCGCGAGCGAGCGGGCGTCGTCACCACGGGGCGCGTCACCGGGCGGCGCGGTGCGGGTGAACTCGTCGTAGACCATCCGGCGCTGCTCGGGGGTGAGTCGCTCGAAGGCCTCGGCGTGCACTTCCTCGATGCGCTCGGGCGGGGCCGTCCGGAGCAGGTAGCGGTACCGGTCCACGGCCTGCTGGTCCTCGGGGCGAGCTCCGGCACCACCCCCGGCCGGCGCGGCGTCGTACGACTGCTGCCCGTACCGGTAGCCCTGCGGCTGCTGCGCGTTCCAGCCCTGCTGCTGTTGCTGCGATCGGTCTTCACGGCCGAGCAGACGGTCGAGGAATCCCATGGTGATGCTCCTTCGGGTGCGGGCACGATGTCCGTGGCTGCCACAGTAGGGTCGCCGATCGACGGGTGACTGAGTGCCCGCACAGAGTTCGCCCCAGAACACGAGGGCCACGCCACGAGGAGGAGGATGCCACCATGACCGCCGACGTCGAGGAGCTCCGTCGCCTGCGCCGTGCCCGCAGCCGGATGGACCGCGAGTACGCCGAACCGCTCGACGTCCCCGCGCTCGCCGCCGGGGCGTTCATGTCGACCGCGCACTTCAGCCGCCGCTTCCGCGACGCGTACGGCGAGACCCCCTACGCGTACCTGATGACCCGACGGATCGAACGCGCCCAGGCACTCCTCCGCGCCGGGGACATGAGCGTCACCGACGTCTGCGTGGCCGTGGGCTGTACGAGTCTCGGGTCGTTCTCGTCCCGGTTCACGGAGCTCGTCGGCATGACGCCGACCGAGTACCGCGCCGCCGACCACTCCGACCTCGCCGGGGTGTGGAGCTGCCACGCGATGGTCGTCACCCGGCCGGTCCGAGCAGTTCTGGAGAAGCGCGCCGCCCCCGCCGGGACCTAGTGTCGCTCGCATGACGATCCAGATCAGCGGCGTGCACGTGCTCGCCGACGACATCGACGCCGCCGTCGCCTTCTACCGCGACGCGATCGGCTTCTCCGTGCGCAACGAGGTCGAGAACAGCGGGTTCCGCTGGGTGACCCTCGTGAGCGACACGCACCCGGACCTCGAGCTCGTGCTCTCCGAACCGCACGCCGGCCGGTCCCAGGCGGACGGCGACGCGATCGCCGCGCTCCTGGCGAAGGGGGCGCTGTCGATGCTGCAGCTCCGCGTCACGGACCTCGACGCGGTCTTCGACCGGATCACGGCGAGCGCCGACGCCGAGGTGCTGCAGGAACCCACGGAGCAGTTCTGGGGTGTCCGCGACGCCGCGGTCCGCGACCCCGCGGGCAACATGGTCCGCATCGCCCAGGCCTGACCGCCCCGCCGCCGCAGCGGCCGGTCACCCGCCGCCGCAGCGCCCGGTCACCCGCGGCCGGTCATCCGCCGCCGCGGCGCCCGGTCACCCGCGCAGCGCGTCCACCCACACGGCGTGCAGCTCGTCGGCCGCCCCGGGGTGCGCCACCAGGAACGGCACCCCGACCGGCGGGAACCCGTCGACCGGGCCGTCCGCCGTCATCACGACGCCACCGGCCTCGTGCACGAGGAGCACCGCGGCCCCGTGGTCGACCGGGTCGAACGCCGACACGCATCCGCCGATCCCCCGGCCGGCCGCGACCTGCGCGATCGTGAGCGTCCCGGAGCCGAGCACCCGGAGCGTGCAGGAGCGGGCGGCGAGCGCGTCGAGGAACGTCCCGAAGCCCGGCCACGGCAGGTGCCCGTCGAGCTCGGTCCCGACGACGGCGCCGGCGAGCGGCCGCGGGGTGTCGTCGAGCCGGAGCTGCCGGTCGCGGATCGTGGCACCGCGTCCACGCCGTGCCTCGAGCACCTCGCCGCGCCACGGGTCCGCGACGACGCCGACGACCGGGTGCCCGCTCCGCGTGAGGCAGAGCGACATGCTGGTCCACGGGATGCCGTTCGCCAGGTTCGTCGTGCCGTCGACGGGGTCGAGGTACCACCGGTGCTTGTCCCCGGGCGCCGCGCCGTACTCCTCGCCGGTGAAGCCGTGCGTCGGGAACACCGCGCGGACCCGGCCGCGGACGTGCTGTTCGACGAGCCGGTCGACGTCGGTGACCAGGTCCGCGACGTGCGCCTTCGTCGTCACGGAGCCGACGGGGTGCTCCCGTGTGAACGCGATCACCTCGTGCGCGATCCGGTGGGCGAGCGCCCGCGCGCGCGACGCCACCTCGGCCTCGGTCGGCTCGCGGACGGCGTCCGGCCACCCGTCTCGTTCGGCCGCCTCGAGCGCGGCCCGCACCGGGCCGACGTCGTTCGTCGTGATCGAGTCGACGCCGAGCCGCGCCGCCCAGATCGCCGGCTCGACGTCGTCGACCGTCCACACGGACACCTGCAGGCCGAGGTCGTGCGCCGCCCGGACGGTGGCCGGGGTGAGGAACGCCACGTCGAGGTTCAGCGTCGCCGGCGCGAGCTCGTCCAGGTCCGCCGGCGTCGGCGGCTCGAGCGACTCCCACGCCAGCCACACGTCGGCCTCCGGCAGCACCGACCGGACCGCGACCATCGCCTCGGGCGCACCGCACCACGCCACCGACACGGCGCCGGCGAACGCGGCGACGGCGTTCGCCGCCACCAGCGCGTCCGCCGCCGAGGTCAGGTCGACGAGGAGCGTCGACCGGCATCCGTCCAGGCGCTCCAGCACGGCGTCGAGCCGCGGGATCCGGTCGAGGCCGTTCCCGAGCCGCGCCACGTCGCACCACGACACGTCCGCGATGCGCCGCGCGTCGCCCCACATCCGGCCGAGGGTCTCGTCGTGCAGGAGCACCGCGACCCCGTCGGCGGTGCGCCGGACGTCGACCTCGATCGCGTCGGCGCCGAGCGCCTCGGCGACCGCGACGGCGGGCAGCGTGTTCTCCCGGCGGACCCGCGGCGCACCGCGGTGCGCGACGAGCCGTGGCGGACGCACGCCGGGCCTCCCGTCCGGGGTGACGGCGACCGCCTGCACGACCTCCGCGCTCATCGCGTGCCCCCGACCAGGACGCCGGAGCTGTAGACGAGGACGGCACCGATCCGGACACCGGTGGTGCTGCCGACCACCGGTGGCGGGCCGGTGACGAAGGAGCGGAGCTCCGACTCGCCGGCCGTGAGGACGACCTCGGCGAAGTGGCCGCGCATGAGCACCCGGGACACCGTCGCGGTGACGGGGCCGTCCGCGACCAACGTCACTGCTTCCGGGCGGACCAGGACCTCGTCGCCCGCGGCGGACGGCGTCGTGACCGCGGCGAGGAACGCGCCGGAGACCGTGCTGGTCGAGCCGATGAACGACGCGACGAAGCGCGTCGCCGGAGCCGCGTAGAGTTCCGCCGGCGCCGCGACCTGCTCGATCCGTCCGTCGTGCATCACCGCGATCCGGTCCGAGACGCTGAGCGCCTCGTCCTGGTCGTGGGTGACGATCACGGTCGTGATGCCGAGGCGCTGCTGGATGCGCCGGATCTCGTCGCGCACGCTCACCCGGAGCTTCGCGTCGAGGTTCGACAGCGGCTCGTCGAGGAGCAGCACGTCCGGCTCCTGGACGATCGCACGAGCGAGCGCGACGCGCTGCTGTTCGCCGCCGGAGATCGCCGTCGGCTTCGAGGTCGCGTGGTGCGTCAGCCCGACGAGGTCGAGCGCCGCTCGCACCCGGTCCGCGATCTGCGCCTTCGGCACACGACGGGTCCGGAGCGGGAAGGCCACGTTCTGGGTCACCGTCATGTGCGGCCACAGCGCGTAGTTCTGGAACACCATCGCGCTCGGACGGCGTTCCGGCCCGAGCGGGGTGACGTCGCGGCCGCCCATGGCGACCGTGCCGCCGTCCACGGCGAGGAAGCCGGCCACCATGCGGAGCGTGGTCGTCTTGCCGCAGCCGGACGGCCCGAGGAGCGAGACCAGCTCGCCCTTCGCGACGTCGAGGTCGATCCCGGCGACCACGTCGCGGCCGCCGAGCGTCTTCCGCAGACCGCGCAGCGCCAGTCCGTCGGTGGTCGGGATGTCGGTCTGGAGGCTCGGTGCGGGTTCCGCGACGAGCGTCGTGTCCGTCATGGGGTCGCCTTTCGTGCTGGTGAGGGTCATCGGATCTGGAAGCCGTCCGCGAGGCGGCCGCCCATGATGTGCTTCCGGGCGAGCGTCATGAGCACCACCGACGGGATGCTCAGCGCGATCGCGAAGACCGCCGAGACCTGTCGTGGCGAGTTCAGGACGAGGGAGTACATCGCGGTCGGCATCGTCATGTAGGTCGGGGCGCCGACGAGGTACGTGCCCTGGGCCTCGTCGAAGGACGCCAGGAACGACATCACCGCGGCGACGAGGATCCCGGGCCAGGCGATCGGGAACGTCACGCTCCAGAACGTCCGCCAACGGCTCGCCCCGGCGTCACGAGCCGCTTCCTCGAGCGAACGCGGAACCGCCGAGAATGCCGCGGCGGGCAGCCACGTCATGAACACCACGCACCCGAGGACGTGCACGATCAGGATGCCGGTGACGGTGTTCATCAGGTTCAGGGCCGTGAACATCGCGGACATCGTCACGAAGAGCCCCATCTTCGGGAACGCGTTCGTCGCGAACAGCCCGACGAGGACGATGCGCCGGCCCGGGAACTCGATGCGGCTGATCGCCCAGGCCGCGGGGAGGCAGATCACCGCGGCGATGAGGACCGTCAGCGGTGCGAGCACGAGCGAGTTCTGCACCGCGACGCCGAGGGACGGGTCCTCGAAGACCGTCGCCCACCACTGCATGGTCCAGCCGTCCGGCAACAGGTTCGGGTACGTCCACGACGTGGCGAACGCGCGCGCGGCGAGCCACAGCAGGGGGCCGGCGATGAACACCGCGAGCACGACCGCGGTCGCCCAGACCAGGGTGGTGCCGGTGAGTCGCTTGATCACGAAGGCTCCTTCTGCAGTTCGCCCGCGTTCGAACGGACCGTCGAGCGGAGGTAGAAGACGCTGGCCGCCGCGGCGAACGCGAACACGATGAAGGCCATCGCGGTCGACTGCTGCGGTCGGTTGTACGCCTGGAAGTACTTGGAGATGTCGACACCGAGCATCGTCGGGGCGTTCGGGCCGGTGAAGTACGGCACCGTGAACGAGCCGAGGACCCCGATGACGGTGAAGGTCACGGCGATGACGATCGGCGTCGTCGCCATCGGCAGGAGCACCTGCCAGACCACCCGCCACGTGCTCGCGCCGGCGTCCTTCGCGGCCTCGATGAGGGCGTCCGGCGTCCCCTGGAGGGCACCGGCGATCATCAGCACCGCGAACGGCAGGCTCGTCCAGACGCTGCCGAAGACGACGGCGACGAGGGTGTACCCCCAGACCGGGAAGTCCATCCCGAACTGCGCCGCGATGCTCCGGAGGAAGCCCTGCGCGTTGGTGAACGTCAGGATCGACCAGCTCGCGATGACGACCGGGACGAAGATCGGCACGACGGCCAGCACGCTGAGCGTCTTCCCGACGACGCCGCCGCGGAGCCGCAGGATCACCGCGACGACGACCGCCAGCGCGATCGTCAGGCCGGTGGACAGCGCGGTGACGCCGAGCGTGGCGGCGAGGTCACGGAGGAACACCGGGTTGCCGAGCAGCGTGCCGTAGACCGCGAGCGAGAAGCCGTGCACGGTGTCCTGGCCGATGTCCGCGAGTGCCTGGTTCAGGCCGCCGGTGAACCCGAGGCTGAAGAGCGCGGCGTTCACCACCGGGACGCCGACGAACAGGACCACGACGAGGACCGGCGCGGCGACGAGGGCGATGCCCTGGACCCGCCGGCGGCGGCCGGTCCGCTCCTCGGCCCGGCTCGGCTGTCCGGGCGTGCTCCGGCCGGGCTGCCCGGGCGTGCGCTGGCTCGGCTGCCCGGGCGTGCCCTCGACGCGAGCGGGGACGGGCGGGAGGCCCGTGGCGGAGTCGCCGCGGGCCTCCCGGTCGGTGATCTGCGTCACTGCGGGACCTTCGCGTCCCACGCCGCGTTCATGTCGGCGGCGAAGTCGCTCTGGAACCCGAGGCGGAGCTTCGACGGGTTCGCGTCCGCGAACTGGTCCGCGACCGACTTCGGCAGCGAGTCGAGCGGGATGACCGGGTAACCGGAGACGGCACTCGCGACGAGCTGCTGGCCCTTCGAGCTCAGGACGAAGTCGGCGAGTTCTTCGGCAGCGGCCTTCTTCGCCGCCGGCTCCGTCTTCGGGATGCCGAGGAAGCTCGCGCTGCCCGTGAACGACGGGTCGGTGATCTGGATCGCCTTGACCGTCTTCGGGATCACGCCGGTCTTCTGCGAGGTGATGAACTGGTCGCTCCAGACCGGCGCCATCGAGATCTGGCCGCTGCCGAGGAGCTGCACGACCTGGTCGTTGCCGTTCGGGTAGACGCCCTTCTGGTACATCGAGGAGCCGAGGGCCTCGAGCTTCGCGAAGCCCTCGTCCCACTTCGACTCGAGCGACTTGTCGTACGTGGTCTGCATCGTCTCCTGCTCGGACGCCGACAGGTACTTCGCGAGGACCGTGGCGACGAACGAGCCGCCGGAGCCACCCGAGGACGGGGAGTTGTACGCGAACTGGCCCGGGTTGGCCTTGATCCAGGCGAGGAGGTCGTCGAGGGTCTCCGGGGCGTCCGTGACCTTCGTCGAGTCGTAGGCGAGCAGCACGCTCGAGGCCCGGTACGGGATCGCGCTCGTGCCGCCCTGCTCCTTCGTCGCCTCGGGGACGTCCTCGAGGTTCGGGATGCTGCTGTCGCTGACCTTCGCCATCAGGCCGGCCTTGCCCGCGGTGGTGACGAAGCCGGCGTCGACCAGGTCGTACGCGACGGACTTACCGGCCTTGACGGCGGTCGCGAGGTTCGCCTGGGTCTGGGCGTCGTGCTCGCCGTGCAGGTCGATGCTCGTGCTGACGTGGATCTCCGGGTTCGCCTTCTCGAAGGCGGGGATGAGCGACTTCTCCCAGAGGTCCTGGACGTTCGTGTCGCCGCTGATGAACACGGTGAGGTTGACTGTGCCGCTGCTGGAGTCGGCGGCGTTCGAGGCGTTGGCGCTCTGCACGCAGCCCGACAGCGCGACGGTCGCGGCGGCCGCGATCGCGAGGCCGGCGAGGACTCGGGTCTTCACGTCGATGTTCTCCCTGGTTCGTGGGGTGGGGGTGATGTGGTGCGGGTGGTGGTGCGGTGGTGGTGCGGGAACGTTCCCGCACCGTGGTCGAGTGTGGCGCTGCCCGGTGAACGGCGGGTGCCCCGCCCGTGCAGCCCCGGTGAACGCTGCGGTGCGCGCGGCCCCGAGGAGGGCTGCGAGAATGGCGTCGTGACCGATCGCACCTGGGGCTGGCTCGCAGCCGTCATCGACGTCGTGCTCATCGTGGTGTTCGCCCTCATCGGGCGTTCCTCGCACGGGGAGACGAACTCCATCGGCGCGCTGTGGACCACCGCGTACCCGTTCCTCGCCGGCTGGGCGATCGCCTACGTCACGAGCGGGGCATGGGCTCGACCGCTGAAGACCTGGCCGACCGGCGTCGTCGCGTGGATCCTGACCGTCTTCGTCGGCATGGCGATCCGGGTCGCGACGGGACAGGGCGTCGTGGACGGCAACCCGCTCCCCATCTCGTTCCTCATCGTCGCCACGGTCGTCCTCGGGGTCTTCCTGCTCGGTTGGCGGCTCGTCGCCCGCGGCGCCCTGCGCGCGGTGGCCGCACGGAGGAGCACATCCGCCCCCGCCCTCGGCGACCCGACGAAGGGCGACCCGGCAGCGGACCCGTCGAACAGCCCGGGCGTCACTCCCGGCACGTGAACGGCACACGGGGAACGCAACCGACGATCCTCGACGTCGCGGCACGAGCCGGCGTGTCGAAGTCCGCGGTGAGCCGCGTGCTGTCCGGTTCCGGCCGGTTCTCCGACGAGACCCGTGAACGTGTCGAGCGCGCGGTCGCCGAGCTCGGCTACGTCGCGAACGCGATGGCCAGGGGTCTCGTCAGCGGACGGACCAACACCATCGGCATGCTCGTCCGTGACGCCTCCTCGATGCTCTACACCGCCCTGCACGCGGTCATGGAGCAACGGGCCTCCGAGCTCGGGTACCGCGTCGTCACCACCACCGGTGTCGGACGCGTCGAGGACGAGAAGTCGGCGCTCGCAGCCCTGGTGTCGATGCGGGTCGACGGGCTCGTCGTCTGCAGCGGCCTGCTGCCCTCGGCTGACATCGCCGAGTTCGCACCACGGATCGCGACCGTGGTGGCCGGTCGACCGGAGCTCCATCCGGCACTGTCGAGCGTGTACTGCGACGAGGCCGACGGTGGCGCACGGATCGCCGACGCCGTTGCCGACGCCGGACACCGGAAGGTCGTCGTGCTCACCGTCCCCATCGACAACGCACTCACGCAGCATGCTCGTTCCCGCGCGATGGTCGGACGGTTGCGCGAACGCGGCATCGCGACGGTCGACATCGACGCGAGCTTCGTCCGTCCCGCCGACGACATCGCGGCAGACGTCATCGAGACGATGGAACTCTCCGGCACGACCGCGGTGATGTGCCCGACGGACCGGATGATGCTCGACGTGTGCGATGCCCTCGCGAAGCGCGGCATCGACGTCCCCGGTGATGTCTCGGTGACCGGTTTCGACGGCGTCTACCCGCTCGCGAACGACTGGATCGGGTTCACGACGCTGCAGCAACCCGTCGACCGCATCGGTCGGGAGGCCATCGACCTCGTCATCGGCCGCATCGACGACCCGACACGGCCGGTGGAGCACCGCTCCCTCCGAGGAACGGTCGTGCCGGGACGGACGCTCGTCCGCCGGTAGGCACGAACGGCGGGCACGACGCGCGGCCATCCGTCAGAACAGGCCTCCGCGCGACCCGTCCCCCTCGAGTCCGCGGAACATGTCCGACACCAGTGCTTCGATCTGCGGCTCGACGAGACGCTCCACGGCCTCGGTGATCCGCGGTCGGTGGTCGATCAGCGCGAGGCACACGGCAGTGCCGGTCGACCGTGCGCACTCGTCGGAGAGGTCGATCTCGTGACGGAGCGCCGCCTTCGCCTCGTCCGACAGCGGTTCGCGCGGCGCGGCCTGTGACGCTCCGGTGCCCGCGAGCCCCTCGAGCGTGAAGAGGAACGGCGCTCCCTCTTGCGGCTGCGGGTCGACGTCGAGCCCCTGGAACTCGGGCGAGAGCCCCTCGGCCGGCTGGTACCCCTCGTGCCGCTTCCGTGCGGCGGCACGCTCGAGCTCACGCTGCAGCAGCGGCAGGTTCTTCGCGGTGTAGTCGTCGACCGAGTCCTCGATGATGGTCGAGATGCGGCCGATCAGGGCGTGCTGCACGGGGTGCGGCACGTCCGGTCCGAACCCCGCGGCGCTGGCGATCGGCGACCCGGTGCACTTCCGGCAGATGCGGGTGCGCGGTCGGGCGGTGCCGATCTGCCACCGTGGGAGCCACCGCAGCCAGACGTCGACGGCGTTCCGCACGCGCCCGTCGATGCCGTCCATGGTCCAACGATACGGACTGCGCGCCCGGAGCGGCGCTATGCGGTCGGCTCGGTGACGAAGTCGATGAGCTCCTCGACGCGCCCGAGCAGCGCCGGCTCCAGGTCGGCGAAGGTCCGCACCTGCCCGAGGATCCGCTGCCAGGCCCTGGCGATGTCGGCCTGCTCGGCGTTCGGCCACCCGAGCGCCTGGCAGATCCCCTTCTTCCACTCGATCGACCGCGGGATCGTCGGCCAGGCCGTCAGCCCCACCCGCGCGGGCTTGACCGACTGCCAGACGTCCACGAAGGGGTGCCCCACGACGAGCACGTGGGCTCCCCACTTCCCGCGCATCACGGCGTCCGCGAACCGGGACTCCTTCGACCCGGGGACCAGGTGGTCGACGAGCACCCCGACGCGACGCTCCCGTGACGGCCGGAACTCGTCGAGCACCTCCGCCAGGTTGTCGACGCCGGACAGTTCCTCGACGACGACGCCCTCGACGCGGAGGTCCGCTCCCCAGACCTTCTCCACCAGTTCGGCGTCGTGCTTGCCCTCGACCATGATCCGGGAGGGCAGCGCGATCCGCGCGCGCTGCGACTCGACCGCGAAGGAACCCGAGGCGGTCCGGAGCCGACCACCATCGGACGCGTGCCTGACCGTGGGACCGGCACCGGGCCTCCTGGCCGGCGGAGCAGCCGCGGCAGACCGCCCGACCGGCGCCTGCGGCCGACCCAGCGTGACGAGCTCGCCCTCGAGCAGGAACTGCCCGTCGAAGGGGAAGGCGCGGGTGCGGCCCTTCCAGTCCTCGAGGGAGACGTTGCCGGCCTCGAGCCCGACGACGGCGCCGGCCCACCCGGATGCCGGGTCCTCCAGCACCATGTCGCGTTCGAGCGGCACCTGCCGCACCTTGTTCACGCCCTTCGAGCGCCAGTCGCCCGAGAGCACGTCGCTGCCGTACCGGTCGTCGTCCACCCGCACGAGGGTACTGTCGAGTGGTCCCGCAACGGCGCTGGCGGACGGCGCGTTCCCGCGCCCGAACGAACCACAGAACGGAAAGGCACGCCCGTGCGCGCAGCAGTCATCCACGCCCCTCGCGACATCCGCGTCGAGGACCTCGACCAGCCCGAGCTGATCAGCCAGCGCGACGTCGTCGTCAAGGTCGCCGCAGCCTGCGTGTGCGGGTCGGACCTCTGGCCCTACCGCGGCGTCACCGAGACCAAGCACGCCCGACCGATCGGCCACGAGATGGTCGGCGAGGTCACCGCGGTCGGGGCCGAGGTCACCGGCATCGCGGTCGGCGACTTCGTGATCTCCCCCTTCACCATGAACGAGGGCACCTGCCAGGCGTGCCGAAACGGCATGACCTCCGGCTGCGAGCACCTCTCCGGCTTCGGCGGGAAGGACGCCTACGGCGACCCGGTCGGCGGCGCGCAGGCCGAGTACGTCCGCGTCCCCGACGCATCGGCGACCCTGGTCGTCGTCCCCGGACCGGTCGACCCCGCGCTCGTCCCGTCGCTCCTGACGCTGTCCGACGTGTTCTCCACCGGGCACCACGCCGCGGTCTCCGCGGGCGTCGGCCCCGGCAAGACCGTCGTCGTGGTCGGTGACGGCGCCGTCGGGCTCTGCGCGGTCCTCGCGGCGAAGCGCCTCGGCGCCGAGCGCATCATCGCGATGAGCCGGCACGCGGACCGGCAGGCGCTCGCACAGGAGTTCGGTGCGACCGACATCGTCGAGACCCGCGGCGACGAGGGCGTGCAGGCGGTCCGGGACCTGCTCGGCGGCGACCTGGCGGACTGCGCGGTCGAGGCGGTCGGCACCGAGCAGAGCATGGACCAGGCACTGCACGTCGTCCGGCCCGGTGGCGCGCTCGGCTTCGTCGGCGTCCCGCACGGGGTGCCGACCATCGGGATGCGGTACCTCTTCGACACGAACATCACCGTCGGTGGCGGGATGGCCCCGGCCCGGGCGTACATCCCGGAGCTGCTGCCGGACGTGCTGTCCGGCGCCATCGACCCCGGCCGGGTCTTCGACCTGGAGCTCCCGCTCGACGAGGCCGCCGAGGCCTACGCCGCGATGGACGAGCGCCGCGCGATCAAGGTGCTGCTGCGCCCGTAGGTGCACCGCGCGTTCCCACCCATGACGCTTGCGGTGGGAAGGTGAATCGCGCGTGGGAGGTCGGAACTTCCGACCGCCTACGCGCGATTCGACTCACCACGCACGATTCGACCCGCTGACCCCGCCCCGCCACACTCCACCCCGCCCCGCCCCGCCCCCGCCGCGGACCCCCGGCGTGTTTCGCGGAACGGAACGCGTGTTTCGGAACTGTGAACAAACCTTTCAGTAAAGAAGGTTGTCCGTTACAGTCCTCGACATGACCACACGAGGACGCACCCCCGGGCAGCCCGCCCTGCTGCGCGTGCTCAACGACCGCGCCGCCCTCGGCATGCTCCTCGACGACGGCCCGATGACCCGGAACGAGATCGCGCAGCGCACCGGGCTGAGCAAGCCGACCGCCGCCGAGATCATCCGCCGGCTCGAAGCGGCCGGGCTGATCCACGAAGCCGGCACCGAGACCCAGACCGGCCGCCGCGGCCCGAGCGCCGTCGTGTACGGCGCGACGACCGACCGGGACCTCGCCGTCGCCGTGGACGTCCAGCTCGTCGACGTCCGCTCCACCGTGGTCGACGCCACCGGGCGCACCTACCCCGTGGCCGAGCACCGGATGAGCGACGCGGAGGTGCGCGCCCCCGGCGAGGACATCGTCGCCGCCGCGGTCGGCCGCGCCGCAGCAGCCGCCGGCGTCGACCCGGACCTGGTCACCGCCGTCGCCGTGGGCGTCCAGGCATCCGTCGACCACGCCACCGACACCCTCATCTTCACCGACGGGCTGCCCGGCTGGCCGCGCGAACAGGTGTCGGCCACGCTCTCCAGGGCACTCGGTGTGCAGGTCGTCGTGGAGAACGACGCGAACCTCGCCGCGATCGCCGAACGGAACATGGGTGCCGGCCGCGCGCTCGGCTCCTTCGCCCTGCTGTGGATGGCGGAGGGCCTCGGCATGGCCCTCGACCTCGGCGGCCGCCTGCACGCCGGAGCATCCGGCGCCGCGGGTGAGATCGGCTACCTGAGCGTGCCCGCCGACGCGCTCCCCCTCGACCCGACGGCCACGATCGTCGCGGACCTCATCTCCGAGACCGCGATCACCGCGCTCGCCGCCGAACACGGGATCACCGCACCGGACGGCACCGCTGCCGACTGGCGCCAGGTGCTCCCGCAGCTGCCCGGCCTCCCCGAGCAGCACCCCTTCACGACCGCCCTCGGCGAGCGCGTCGGGCACAACGTGCTCCCCGCGCTCGCCGTCGCCGATCCCGAGACGGTCGTCCTGCACGGCCCGACCGGGATCGCGGGCGGTCCCGCCCTGGCCGCCGCCGTGACCGCCTGGCTCCGGACCCGCTCCCGCTGGTCCACCGCCGTTGTGGCGCCCGGTGTCCCCGACACACCCGTCCTGCACGGCGCACGTCACGTCCTCATCGACGTCGTGCGCACCGCGCTCGCGGACCGGCTCGACCGCATCAGTGACGATGCGACCGAACCGGATCCCGTCCAGCGCGCCTGAGCCAGCACCAACCGCCAGCTCCACCTCCTGTACCGGCACCACTCGAGCCACACCCCAGCCCTGCCAGAGGGCTCTTCGGCGCGCCCGGAACCGGCGCCGCACGTCCGTGCGGCGTCCACCGGACGCGTCGGAGCGAGACCAGAGAGCGAGTCATCCCGTGTCACTCCCCCGCACGCACCTCAGGCGGATCCTCACCGCCACCGCCGTCGCCGCCACCGGCGCGCTCGTCGTCGCCGGCTGCAGTTCCGGCAGCAGCGCGGCGTCCATCGACGAGAGCGCCCCGAAGACCCTCAAGGGCACCGTGTCCCTGTGGCACTTCTTCACCGGCCGTGAAGCCGGCGTCGTCAAGAAGGCCGTCGCCGGCTTCGAGAAGGCGAACCCCGACGTCACGGTCGACATCCACGCCGGCCAGGACGACGAGAAGCTGCAGAAGGCGATCTCGTCCGGGCAGAACATCGACGTCGGCCTGTCGTACTCGACCGCGATCGTCGGGAGCTTCTGCTCCTCGGGCGCCTTCCGCGACCTGTCGCCGTACATCAAGCGCGACAAGGTGGACCTGTCCGACATCCCGAAGGCCGTGCAGGGCTACACCGAGTACAAGGGCACCCGCTGCACGCTCCCGGCCCTCGCCGACGTCAGCGCGCTGATGTACAACAAGCCCGCCATGCAGGCCGCCGGCATCAGCACGCCGCCGAAGACGCTCGACGAGCTCAAGACCGACGCGCTGAAGATGACGACGTACAACGCGGACGGCTCGATCAAGCAGCTCGGCTTCAACCCGCTCATCGACTTCTACGAGAACTCGCCCGAGCACTGGGCACCGATGATCGACGGCACCTGGCTGGACAGCAAGGGCAACAGCGAGATCGGCACCTCCGCCGCCTGGAAGAAGCTCATCGAGTGGCAGAAGGGCTTCGTCGACGCGATCGGCTACGACAAGCTCAAGGCGTTCACGTCCGGCCTCGGCCAGGAGTTCGCCGCGGACAACGCGTTCCAGACCGGGCAGGTCGCGATGCAGATCGACGGTGAGTACCGCACCGCGTTCATCAAGGACCAGAAGCCGGACCTGGACTACGGCACCGCGCCGACCCCGGTGATGGACGGGCTGGGCAACTACGGCTCGACGTACATCGCGGGCAACGTCGCGGGCATCGCGAAGGGCTCGAAGAACCCGGAGCTCGCCTGGGCGCTGCTGGAGTACCTGTCCACGAACACGGACGCGCAGGTCACGATGGGCAACGGGCTGAAGAACATCCCGACCCTCACCTCCGCGCTGACCTCCCCCGACCTCGAGGTCGACGCCAACTACAAGACCTTCGTCGACGTCGCCGGGAACAAGGACACGATGACCTCGCCCGCCACGGCGGACGGCGCCGCGTACATCGGCACCTTCACGAAGTTCTGGCAGGCCTACCAGGAGAACGGCGGCGACCTCGACGCCAAGCTCAAGAAGCTGGACTCCGACATCGACAACGCGAACCAGCTGGCTGGTCCGTGATGAGTGTCCCCACCAAGACCGTCTCCGGCCGGGAGGCGCGGCTCGCCCGTTCCTCCCGGCCCGCGGGCCCGACGGGGTCGGGTCCGGTACCCGCCACGGCTCCGCCCCGTCGGCGCCGCTCCGCCGACTCCCGCCGCCGACTCGTCGCGCTGACGATGCTGGCGCCGGCCCTGCTGGGCCTCGTGGTGTTCTTCGCGTACCCGCTGGTGGCGTCGATCTTCTACTCGTTCACCCGCTACAACCAGCTGCAGGAGCCGCAGTTCGTCGGCCTGCTGAACTACCGGTTCCTGTTCACCCAGGACCCGCAGGTCGGCGCAGCGGCCCTGAACACGCTCTGGTTCGTCGTCATCCTGGTGCCGGTGCGGATCGTGTGCGGGCTCCTCGTCGCCGGGCTGCTCAGCCGGGCGAAGACCGCGACGGGGTTCTGGCGGACGCTGTTCTACCTGCCCGCCCTGGTCCCGCCGGTCGCGAGCGTCGTGGCCTTCGTGTTCCTGTTCAACCCCGGCACCGGGCCGGTCAACCAGATCCTCCGGGTGTTCGGCATCGACGGTCCGCTGTGGTTCAACGACCCGTCGTGGTCGAAGCCCTCGCTCGTGATCATGGGCGTCTGGGTGATGGGCGACATCATGATCATCTTCCTGGCGTCGCTCCTCGACGTGCCGCGCGACCTCTACGAGGCGGCGTCGCTCGACGGGGCGAACGGCGTCCAGCAGGTGCGGCACATCACGCTGCCGACGATCGCCCCGGTGATCGGCTTCGCCGCGGTGACGGGGGTGATCGCGGCGCTGCAGTACTTCACGGAGGCCGCGGTCGCCTCGGGTGTCGCGAGTGGCAAGGCCACGATCGGCGGTGGGACGGCGGCGCAGCTCGGGTACCCGGGCACGTCGCTCCTGACCTACACCGAGCTGCTCTACCAGCACGGGTTCGCGAACTTCCAGTTCGGCTACGCGTCCGCGATGGCCGTCGTGCTGTTCGTGATCACCGCGATCGTGCTCGTGTTCACGATGCGCCGGATCAGTGTGTTCCGGCCGGAGGAGTCCTGATGACCGCCGTCTCCCAGTCGCCGCTCGCCCGGGCACCCCGTGGCGCAGCGCCCGGAGCAGCCCGCGGGCCGCGTCGCAGCCTGCTGCTCTGGATCGCCGAGCACGCCGCACTCGTCGCGCTCGGTGTCGTCACCCTCGCCCCGATCGTCTTCGTGATCCTGACCTCGCTGATGTCGAGCAACCAGGCGCTGACGGCGTCGATCCTGCCGCGGCCGTTCGACTTCTCGAACTACGCCAGGGTCTTCACGGAACTGCCGCTCGCGCAGTGGTTCGGCAACTCGGCCCTCTACGCCGTGCTCGCGACCGCGTTCATGCTCGTCAGCTCGGTGCCGGCCGCGTACGCGCTGGCGCAGATCAAGTTCAAGGGCGCGAACCTGATCTTCACGGTGATCATCGTCGCGATGCTCCTGCCCCCGCAGGTCACCGCGGTGCCGGTCTACGTGATGTGGTCGCACCTGCACCTGACGGGCACGTTGTGGCCGCTGATCCTGCCGAACCTGCTCGGGGACGCGTTCAGCATCTTCCTGCTCCGGCAGTTCTTCATGACGATCCCGAAGGAGTACGGCGACGCCGCACGGATCGACGGCTGCGGTGAGTGGCGCGTGCTCTGGCGCGTCATCGTGCCGATGGCCCGGCCCGGCATCGCATCAGCGGCGATCTTCATGTTCTTCAACTCGTGGAACGACTACTACGGCCCGCTCCTCTACGCGTCCGAGAACCAGGCCGCCTGGCCGGTGGCGTACGGGCTCGCCACGTTCCGCGGGCAGCACGGCACCGACTGGTCGATGACGATGGCGATGACCGTCGTCGTCATGGTCCCGGTCGTCGTCATCTTCTTCTTCGCACAGAAGGCATTCGTCGAGGGCATCGCGCTCACCGGCGTGAAGGGATAAGCACCACAGTGAAACTCGCAGTCATCGGTGGCGGTTCCACCTACACCCCCGAACTCGTGGACGGCTTCGCCCGGCTCCGCGACCAGCTCCCCATCGACGAGCTCTGGCTCGTCGACCCCGACCCCGTCCGCCGCGAACTCGTCGGCGGTGTGGCGAAGCGCATGTTCGCACACGCCGGGCACCCCGGCACCGTGCACGTCACCGACGACGTCGTCGCCGGGGTCAGCGACGCCGACGCCGTGATGTTCCAGCTCCGCATCGGCGGGCAGGCTGCACGGCAGCAGGACGAGACCTGGCCGCACGAGGCCTGCTGCATCGGGCAGGAGACGACGGGGCCGGGCGGGTTCGCCAAGGCCCTCCGCACCGTGCCCGTGGTCCTGGAGTACGCCGAACTCGTCCGGAAGCACGCCAAGCCGGACGCCTGGATCGTCGACTTCACGAACCCGGTCGGCATCGTCACCCGCGCGCTCCTCGAGGCCGGGCACCGCGCCGTCGGGCTCTGCAACGTGGCGATCGGCTTCCAGCGCCGGTTCGCCGCGGAGTTCCAGGTCGCACCGTCCGCGGTCCGGCTCGACCACGTCGGGCTGAACCACCTGACGTGGGAGCGCGGCGTGCACGTCACCGACGCCGACGGCCGGACCCGTGACGTCCTCGACGACCTGCTCGGCGCCGACGCCCTCGACCGCACCGCCGAGAGCGTGCACATGCACCCGGACCTGCTCCGCCTGCAGCACGCGATCCCGTCGTACTACCTGCGCTACTTCTACAGCCACGACATCGTGCTCGAGGAACAGCTCCACGAGCCGACCCGCGCCGAGGCCGTGATGGCGACCGAGCGTGCCCTGCTCGCGAAGTACGCCGACGAGTCCGTGGTCACGAAGCCCGCCGAGCTCGAGCAGCGCGGCGGTGCGTACTACTCGGAGGCGGCGATCGACGTGCTGTCCTCGATCCTCGGCGACCGCGGTGACGTGCAGGTGCTCAACGTCCGGAACGACGGCACCTTCCCGTTCCTGCCCGACGACCACGTGATCGAGGTCCCGGCCCGCGTGACCCGGCAGGCGATCACCCCCCTGCCGGTCGCGCCGCTCGACGCGGACATGGTCGGGCTCGTGTCGCACGTCGCCGGGTACGAGCGGCTCGCGCTCGACGCGGCCGTGCACGGCGGACGCGACCGCGTGCTCCGCGCGATGTGGGCCCACCCCCTCGTCGGACAGGTGGACAAGGCCGAGAAGCTCACCGACCTGCTGCTGGCCGCGAACGCGGAACACCTGCCGTGGACGCGATCGGAGCAGGTGACGTGGGCGGGCTGAGCCGCGGCGGCGGGGCGGGGGTGACCCCGGCCTCCAGGCCGACCCGCGACACGACGGACGCGAGCGGCCCGTCGGACGTGGGCCGTGCGCCGGACGGGGGCACCACGGACGCCGGCCGTGCGCCGGACGTGGTGCTCGCCGTGGACGGCGGCGGCAGCAAGACCGACGTCGTCGCGATCGCCCTCGACGGCACGCTCGTGGGGCACGCCCGCGGGCCCGGGTCGAACCCGCAGACCCGCGGGTGGGAGCTCGCCGGACCGATCCTCGACGACGTCCGCGGGCGGGTCGTCCACGCGCTCGACGGTGCGCGCGTCCTGACCACGCACGTGTACCTCGCGGGGCTCGACCTGCCCGACGAGATCACCGCGGCCACGGCGGCGCTGCAGCACTGGGCGCAGGACGGCGGGGCACCGGACGTCCTCGACAACGACCTGTTCGCGCTGCTCCGCGCCGGCACCCTGTCGCCGGACGCCGCCGCGGTGGTGTGCGGCACCGGCATCAACGCGCTCGCGGTGCGGGCCGACGGTGCGACCTCGCGGTTCCCGGCGATCGGGGACGTGTCGGGCGACTGGGGCGGTGGCGCGTACCTCGGCAACCGGGCACTGTGGCACGCGGCCCGGGCGGAGGACGGCCGCGGACCGGCGACGGCGCTGACGGCTGCGGTCCCGGCAGCACTCGGGCTCGGCACCGTCCGCGAGGTCACCGAGGCCGTCCACTTCGGCCGCCTCGACCAGAGCGTGTTCAACCGGCTCTGCCCCGTGCTCTTCGAGATCGCTGCCACGGGCGACCCGGTCGCCGCCGGGGTCGTGGCGCGGCAGGCGGAGGAGATCGTGCTGCTGGCGTCGGTCGCCCTCGGGCGGCTCGGCCTCGGCGCCGCCGGTTCGTCGGTCCCCGTCGTCCTCGGCGGGGGCGTGCTCGCCGCCCGGCACCCGCTGCTCGTCGACGCGGTCGTCGGCGGGTTGGCGGCCCGTGTGCCGGGCGCGGTGCCCACGTGGGTGACCGCTCCCCCGGTGCTCGGTGCGGGGCTCGCGGCGCTGGAGTCCGTCGGCGCGGAGCCCGCGGCGCTCGAGCGGTACCGGGCCGCGGTGCTGTCGCGGTCGTTCGCGTCCACGACGGCGCGCATCGCGTAGCCGCGGCCGGTCTGGTCGCGGAGAGCGACAGTGCTCGCCCCGGAGACGGGCGAGCACTGTCGCTTTGCGCGACCGCTCCGGCTAGACCGCCACCGCCGGCGCGCCCGCGCGCGCGAGCATCCCGAGCGTGTCGACGACCCGGTTCGAGAAGCCCCACTCGTTGTCGTACCAGGCGACGACCTTCACGTGCCGCCCGCCGTCGACCCGGGTGAGCAGGGAGTCGAACACGCTCGACTCGCTCCGCCCGGTGATGTCCGTCGACACGATCGGGTCCGCCGTGAACGCCAGCACCCCGGCGAGCGGCCCGGCAGCAGCGGCCCGGTACGCCTCGTTCACCTGCTCGACGGTGACGTCCCGCGCGACGACGGTGTTCAGCTCGACGATCGACCCGACGGGCACCGGCACGCGGATGGCGTCCCCCGACAGCTTGCCGTCGAGTCGCGGGAGCACCAGCCCGATCGCCTTCGCGGCACCGGTGGTGGTCGGCACGATGTTCACCCCGGCCGCACGGGCACGGCGCAGGTCGCGGTGCGGCCCGTCCTGCAGGTTCTGCTCCTGCGTGTACGCGTGCACGGTCGTCATGAACCCGTGCTCGATGCCGGCGAGGTCGTCGAGCACCGACGCCAGCGGTGCGAGCGCGTTCGTGGTGCAGCTCGCGTTGCTGATCACGGTGTGGACCGCCGGGTCGAAGGTGTCCGAGTTCACGCCGTAGGCGATCGTCGCATCTGCACCGGTCGCGGGCGCGCTGATCAGCACCCGGTGCGCGCCGGCCGTCAGGTGCGCGGCGGCGGCGTCCCGGGCCGTGAAGCGGCCGGTGGACTCGAGGACGACCTCGACGCCGAGGTCACCCCACGGCAGGTCGGCGGGCTCGCGGGAGGCGAGGACGCGGATCCGTCGGCCGTCGATCACGAGGGTGTCGCCGTCGACCTCGACGGTGCCGTCGAAGGGTCCGAGCGCGGAGTCGTAGCGGAACAGGTGAGCGAGGGTCTCCGGTGCGGTCAGGTCGTTGACGGCGACGACGTCGAGGTCGTCACCGCCCCGGGCGACGAGTGCGCGGAGGGTGTTGCGGCCGATCCGGCCGAAGCCGTTGATCCCGATGCGGGTCATGGGGGTTCCTTTCGTTCCGCTGACCATGCTCACGGGCCTGGAGGCACGGCTCCAGTGGCAGGACAGCCAGGGTCCGCAAGGATCTCGCCACCATCTCCGAGGCCCTGGCGGGTGCGTCAGTCCTGGAACGTGCGCCGGTACTCCGTCGGCGAGGTCCCGAGCACGCGGCGGAAGTGGGTCCGCAGGTTCGCGTCGGACCCGAGCCCGGCCCGCGCCGCGACCTGGTCCACCCCGAGGTCGGTGCGCTCCAGCAGCTCGCGCGCCAGGTCGACCCGCGCCCGCAGCACCCACTGCATCGGCGTGTAGCCGGTGTCGTCCACGAAGCGGCGTGAGAACGTGCGCGGCGACACCGTGGCGTTCCGGGCGAGGACATCGAGCGTGAGCGGGTCGGCGAGGTGGCGGAGTGCCCACTCCCGGGTCTCCGCGAAGACGTCCCCGAGGGGTTCCGGGACGCTCCGCGGGACGTACTGCGCCTGCCCGCCGCTCCGGTACGGGGCGCTGACCAGCCGCCGGGCGACGTGGTTCGACAGCGCGACGCCGTGGTCCCGCCGCACCAGGTGCAGGCACAGGTCGATCCCGCTCGCGGCGCCCGCGCTCGTCAGGACCGTGCCGGCGTCGACGAAGAGCACGTTCTCGTCGACCTCGACGGCGGGGTACCGGTCGCGGAGGACGCGGGTGTAGTGCCAGTGCGTCGTCGCCCGGCGGCCGTCGAGCAGTCCCGCTGCCGCGAGTGCGAACGCCCCTGTGGAGATCGCCGCGATCCGGGTCCCGCGCTCGTGCGCCCGGACGAGTGCCGCGACGACGGAGTCGGGTGGCGGGGTGTCGGCCGGGTACCGGTAGCCGGGCACGAACACCGTGTCCGCCCAGTCGAACGCCTCGAGCCCGTGGTCGACGGCGTACGCCATGCCGTCCCCTCCGGCGACCCGACCGGCACGCGGACCGCACACCCGGACCTCGTACGGCATGCTCGGCCGGTTCGAGAACACCTGCGCCGGGATCCCGACGTCGAGCGGCTTCGCTCCGTCGAGCACGAGCACCGCGACCCGGTGGAGGCGAGGGGACACCATGCCCCGACGCTAGCCGACCCGCACCCCCATGAGTTCTCCACAGGTCAGCGGCTGCCGACCTCCACGCCGAGCTCGTGCGCCAGGCGGTGCCGAACGGGCCTGACCAGCGTCCGCCCCTCAGGCGTCGCGGATCGCAAGCACCCGGTGCGGTGCCGCCGCCTCCGCCCGCCACCCCGTGGGCAGCGCCGCGTGCAGCTCCGGCAGCGTGAAGCTCCGCCGGATCGAGCGGAGCCCGTCCACGCGCACGAAGGTCCCTGCGGCCACCAGGGCCGACCCGAGCGCGTACGCCCGGTAGGCCGCGGGCGACCGCCGGATGTCCGAGTGCAGGCTCCGCGTCGTCGCGAGCCGCTCGGAGTCGGCCAGGAACCCCGCACGCTCCTCGTCGCCGAGGTGGTGCAGCACGTGGTTCGAGACCACCACGTCGAACCGCTCCCCGGCCGCGACGAGGTCGCCGCTCGACTGCTCCCGGAAGGTCACTCCGCGCGGCGTCGAGCGCGTCGCCGCCGCGATGGCACGGGGATCGGGGTCGATGCCGACCACCTCGACGTCGAACCCGTCGCTCGCCGCCCAGCGCACCAGCGCGCGGGCGAGGTCGCCGCCGCCACAACCGAGGTCGAGCACACGGCCGCGCCCATTCGCCGGCAGCGCCGGGACGACGTGGGTCCGCCACGCGGCCCGCCATCCGCTGACGAGCGAGTTCACGACGGCGAACCGCCGGAACGTCCGCGCGAGGGCGCGCGGGTCGCAGTCCGGGTCGTCCATCAGCTCCCGCAGCTCCAGGTCGCGGGTGCGCAGGTCGACGGCCGGGAGGCCCGGTCCGGCCTCGGTGCGTCGGCTCACCGGTACTCCACGGCCAGGTCCGGAGCCGCGATCGCCTCGGCGACACGGGTCCCGACGGCGGTCAGGCGGGCGCTCTCGACGGTGAGGCCGGGCCCGAAGGCGAGCGCGACGACGGAGGCCCCGTCTTCGATCCCGGCGTCGAACGCGTCCCGCAGCACGAAGAGCACGGTGGCGCTCGACATGTTCCCGTGGTCACGGAGGACGGCACGGCTGCTCGCCATCGCGGCGTCGGGCAGGGCGAGGGCGTCCTGCGTCCGGTCGAGGATGGCGCGTCCGCCCGGGTGCACGGCCCAGATCGGGACGTCCGCGGCGGGACCGTCGAGGAGCGGTGCGACGGCCTCCGCGACGGTGGCGCCGACGAGCTTGGGGACGGCGGTGCTGAGGACCATCTCGAAGCCCTCGTCGCCGATGTTCCACGCCATCTCCGACGCCCCCTCGGGGACGACCGTGGTCGCGAACCGGTCGAGCCGGAGCCCGGGGCCCTCCGCCGTGACGACCGCTGCGGCCGCGCCGTCACCGAAGACGCTGTTCGCGACGATCTGGTCCGGGTCGTCCGACGCCCGGACGTGCAGCGTGCAGAGCTCGGCGCAGACCACGAGCACGACGGCGGTCGGGTCGGACTCGGCGAACGCGGCAGCGATGCGGAGGGCGGGGAACGCGGCGAAGCAGCCCATGAAGCCGACGTGCTGCCGGAACACCGTGCGGCGCAGGCCGAGTTCCTCGACGATCGCCAGGTCCGGGCCCGGTTGCGTGAAGCCCGTGCAGGACACGGTCACGACGTGGGTGACCTCGGCCGGGTCCACCCCGGAGCGCTCGAGGGCGTCCCGGGCGGAGGCGACGAACAGCGGCGGCGCGAGCTCGCGGTACCGGTCGTTGCGGGTCCCGGTCGACGGCGAGTGCAGGACCCCGTCGGCGTCGCGGAACGCGCCGGGCGCTCCGGCCGGGTCGAGGTCCGTCAGGACGGTGTGCCGATGCTCCACCGCCGAGGCGTCGAAGGCCGCTGGGACGATGCGGCGACCGAGCCGACCGAGGTCGGGCTGCGCGGTGAACAGGTCGCGCACGGCGGCCTGGTCGAGCGTCGTCGGGGGGACGGCGGTGCCGATGGCACGGATCGTTGCGGACACGCCTCATCCTGTCACCGGGCCGTGGACGTGTCCCCAGGAACGACGGGAGGCACGGTGCGGACCCGCACCGTGCCTCCCGTCCGATCTGGTCGCTACGCCTGCGCGCGCTCCAGGACCAGCTCGCGGACGCGCGCCGCGTCCGCCTGGCCCTTCATCGACTTCATGACCGCACCGATGATCGCGCCGGCGGCCTGGACCTTGCCGTCGCGGATCTTCGCGAGCACGTCCGGCTGCGCCGCCAGTGCCTCGTCGACGGCGACGGTGAGGGCGGAGTCGTCCGAGACGACCTTGAGTCCGCGCGACTCGACGACGGCTGCGGGCGAGCCCTCTCCGGCGATGACGCCCTCGAGCACCTGGCGGGCCAGACGGTCGGTCAGCTCGCCGGACTCGACGAGGGTGATGAGTTCGGCGACGTGTGCGGGCGACACCAGGTCGCCGGGGGCGGCGTCCTGCGTGTTCGCGACGCGGCTGATCTCGCCGGTCCACCACTTGCGCGCGGCCTGTGCCGGGGCGCCGGCGGCGACCGTGGCCTCGACCTCGTCGAGGAGCCCGCCGTTCACGACGTCCTGGAACTCGAGGTCCGCGAACCCGAACTCGCCCTTGAGGCGACGACGACGGGCGACAGGGGCCTCCGGCAGGGACGCGCGGAGCTCCTCGATCATCGCCTTGTCCGGGATCACGGGCAGCAGGTCCGGCTCCGGGAAGTACCGGTAGTCGTCGGCGTCCGACTTCGGACGGCCGGCCGACGTGCGACCGGTGTCCTCGTGCCAGTGCCGGGTCTCCTGCGTGATCGTGCCGCCGTCCGCGAGGATCGCGGCCTGACGCTGGATCTCGTAGCGGATGGCACGCTCGACGGCGCGGAACGAGTTGACGTTCTTCGTCTCGGTGCGGGTGCCGAGCTTCTCCTGGCCCCACGGGCGGAGCGAGATGTTCGCGTCGCAGCGCAGGTTGCCACGCTCCATGCGGGCCTCGGACACGCCGAGCGCCCGGACCAGGTCACGGATGACCTGGACGTAGGCGGCACCGAGCTCGGGGGCACGGTGCGCGGCGCCGAAGATCGGCTTCGTGACGATCTCGACGAGCGGGACCCCGGCGCGGTTGTAGTCCACCAGGGAGTACTCGGCGCCCTGGATGCGACCCGTGGCACCGCCGACGTGCGTCAGCTTGCCCGCGTCCTCTTCCATGTGGGCGCGCTCGATCGGCACCTGGAACAGCGTGCCGTCGGCGAGCTCGACCTCGACCTCCCCCTCGAAGGCGATGGGCTCGTCGTACTGCGAGATCTGGTAGTTCTTCGGGTTGTCCGGGTAGTAGTAGTTCTTCCGGGCGAACCGCGAGGACTCGGCGATCGAGCAGCCGAGCGCGAGCCCGAGGTTGATCGAGAAGCGCACGGCCTGCTCGTTCACCACGGGGAGCGACCCGGGCAGCCCGAGGTCCACCGGGGTGACGTTCGTGTTGGGCTCGCCGCCGAAGAAGTTCGGGGCGTCGGAGAACATCTTCGTCTTCGTCGCGAGCTCGACGTGCACCTCGAAGCCGAGGACCGGCTCGAAGCGCTCGAGCGCCTCGTCGAAGTCCATGAGTGCGTCCTTGGCGGCCATCAGACCACGCCTTCCTCTGCTGCCGACTGCTGACTTGCGTCGAGGTCCGGGATCCGTTCGATGAGCGGGGCACCCCACTGCTGCTCGAGCAGGCGCTCCAGCGCCGCGCCGTAGCGGTACAGGCGGGCGTCCTCGCGCTGCGGCGCCATCAGCTGCACGCCGGTCGGCAGGCCGTCCTCGGGCGCGAGGCCGTTCGGGATGCTCATGCCGGGCACGCCGGCGAGGTTCGCCGGGATCGTGGTGAGGTCGTTGAGGTACATCGCCAACGGGTCGTCGAGCCGCTCGCCGAGGGGGAACGCGGTCGTCGGGGCCGACGGGCTGATGAGCAGGTCGACGTGCTCGAACGCCTTGTCGAAGTCCCGCTGCACGAGCGTCCGGACCTTCTGCGCGCTGCCGTAGTAGGCGTCGTAGTAGCCGGCGCTGAGCGCGTAGGTGCCGAGGATGATGCGGCGCTTGACCTCCGGCCCGAAGCCGGCTTCGCGCGTCGCGGCCATCACGTCCTCGACGGTCGCACCGCCCTCGGGCGTGACGCGGAGGCCGAACCGGACCGAGTCGAACTTCGCGAGGTTCGAGGACGCCTCTGCCGGCAGGATCAGGTAGTACGCGCTGATCGCGTAGGCGAAGGAGGGGGCATCGATCTCGACGACCACCGCACCGGCGGCCTCGAGGATCGCGACCGTCTCCTGGAAGCGCTGCGTGACGCCGGCCTGGAAGCCGTCCCCACCCGCGAGCTCCTTGACCACGCCGACGCGCAGGCCCTTCAGCGTGTCCGCCTGCAGGCCGTCACGGGCGGCTGCCGCGAACGACGGCCACGCCTCCGGGATGGACGTGGAGTCCTTCGGGTCGTGCCCACCGATGACGTCGTGCAGGAGCGCGGCGTCGAGGACGGTGCGGGCGACCGGGCCGACCTGGTCGAGGCTCGACGCCAGCGCGATCGCGCCGTAGCGGCTGACCCCGCCGTACGTCGGCTTCACGCCGACGGTGCCCGTCACGGCACCCGGCTGACGGATCGAGCCGCCCGTGTCGGAGCCGAGGGCGAGCGGCGCTTCGAACGCGGCGACCGCAGCGGCCGAGCCACCACCGGAGCCGCCGGGGATCCGGCCGAGGTCCCACGGGTTGTGCGTCGGGCCGTACGCCGAGAACTCGGTCGTCGAGCCCATCGCGAACTCGTCCATGTTGGTCTTGCCGAGCGGCACCATGCCGGCCCGACGGAGCTTCAGCACCGTGGTGGCGTCGTACGGCGGCACCCAGCCCTCGAGGATCTTCGAGCCGGAGGTCGACGGCATGTCGATGGTGCAGAGGACGTCCTTGATGGCGACCGGCACACCGGCGAGCGCGCCGAGGTCGTCGCCGGCCGCACGACGGGAGTCGATCGACTTCGCGACGCCGATGGCGTTCTCGTTGACGTGCAGGAACGCGTGCACGTCGGGGTCGACGGCCGCGATGCGGTCCAGGTGCGCCTGGGTCGCCTCGACGCTGGAGACGTCGCGCGCCACCAGGGCGTCGGCGAGCGCGGCCGCGCTGAGGCGGGTGATGTCGTCGGTCACTGCTCTTCTCCCAGGATCGCCGTCACGCGGAACCGTTCGCCGTCCGTGTCGGGCGCCCCGGAGAGCGCCTGCTCCTGCGTCAGCGTCGCGCCGACCACGTCGGGTCGGAGGACGTTCGCGAGGGCGACCGGGTGGCTGGTGGCGGGGACGTCCGGCGTGGCGACCTCGGTCACCTTCGCGACGCTGTCGACGATGTGCGACAGCTCCCCGGTCAGCTTCTCGATCTCGGCGGGCGTGAGGGCGATACGTGCGAGGTTCGCCAGGTGGGCGACCTGCTCGCTCGTGATGTCAGGCATGCCGACCAGTCTACCGAGCGCGTCACTTGCCGCTGTCGCCGCCGCTGGTGCCGCCGCTCGTGCCGCCGCTCTTCGTGGTGCTGCCGCCGCTGTTCGTCCCGGTGGCGCCGCCGGTGGTGCTGCCGCTCGTGGTGCTGCTGGTGCTGCTGCTGCTCTTCGGCGACGCGCCGATCATCGACTGGCTCGGTGTCGGCAGCGCATCGCCGCCGTACTGCGCGTCGAGGTAGGTCATCATCGACTTCCCCACCCCGAACTTCGCGCTGTACCCGGTCGTCCCCTGCAGGAACGGCCAGTTCGCGAGGCGCACGTTGCCCTGCACGTTGCCGATCCAGGTCGCGTTCGTGTACTTCGTCGACGACGCGACGAGCCAGTTCTGCACGTCGCCGTCGGTGGTGCCCGTCTTGGCGAACTTCGGCGTCGCGTCGCCGGGGTTCGCGCTCGCGGCCGTCCCCGCACCGGTCAGCACGGACTGCAGCGCGTAGTCAACCGTGCCCGCGACGTCGGAGTCCACGCCGCGCGTGCAGGACGCGGGCGTCGGGGTGATCTTCGTGCCGTCCGCCTCGGTGACGGAGTCGATCGCGGTCGGGGTGCACACGATGCCGCCGTTCGCGAAGCCCGCGTAGGCCTCGGCGAGGTCGATCGGCGACAGGTTGTTCGTGCCGAGGATCATCGACGGCACGGAGCTGATCGCCTTCCCCGCCGCGGTGTGGATGCCCATCGACTCGGCGAGGTTCGCGATCTCGCAGAGGTCGAGCTGCTTGCCCATCGCCGCGAACGCGGTGTTGATGGACTCGGCGGTGGCGGCCTGCACCGTCATCGAGGCCGGCACCGACTCGGCGTTCGCCACCGACCAGTCCGGGCCGGCGATGTTCGCGCACGAGTTCGTGAACTCGGACGTCGGGTAGTCGTGCTGACTCGTCGCCACCGACTGGGAGAGGGTGTGCCCGGTGGCGAGCCACTCGGCGAGGGTGAACACCTTGAACGTGGACCCGGTCTGGAACCCGCCGGAGTTGCCGTACGCGGTGTCCGCGCTGTAGTTCACCGCCGTCGTGCCGGCCGCGGTGCTGTCGCCCTGCGTGTACGAGGTGTTCTGCACCATCGACATGATCCGGCCGGTGCCGGGCTCGACCGTCACGTTCGAGCCGCCCGCGTCGACGCCGGCCATCGAGGTCGGCACGTACGACGACAGCGCGTTCTGCGCCTGGGACTGCAGGTCGAGGTCGAGCGAGGTGTGGATCTCCAGGCCCTTGGTGTCGAGGGTGGCGATGCGCTCCGCGGAGGTCTTGCCGAACGCCGGGTCCTGCAGCACCTGGTCGCGCACGTAGTCGCAGAAGTAGCCGGCGTCGTAGTTCGTCGCGGCGGAGGAGCAGCCGTTCGCCGTCTCGGTGATCTTCGGCTGCACCGGGGTCGCGATCGCCGCGGTCTCGTCGGCCTTCGTGATGGAGTGGTGCGCGTACATCCGCTGGAGGACGTAGTCACGACGGGCCTTCGTCGCCGCGTACCCGTTCGCCGTGCCGTTGTCGGCGTTGCTCGGCTGGTCGATGCGCAGGTTCGAGGGGTTGTTGAGGATCGCGACGAGCGTCGCCGACTGCACGAGCGACAGGTCCTTCGCGTGGACGCCGAAGTAGTACTCCGCCCCGGCCTCGGCGCCGTAGACCCGGCCGCCGAGCCCGACGATGTTGAGGTAGCCGGTGAGGATCTCCGACTTGGAGTACTTCTTGTTCACGGCGATCGCGTACCGCATCTCCTGGAGCTTGCGCTGCGGGGTGACCCCGGCGGCGTCCTCGTAGCAGGCCGCGATCTTGGCCTTCGTCGCTGCGGCGTCCTTGCCGGTGAGCTGCTCGCACTGCTGCACGAGGACGTTCTTGACGTACTGCTGCGTGATGCTCGACCCGCCCTGGACGTCGCCGCCGACGACCGTCGCGGCCGCGCCGCGCAGGGTGCCGATGACGTCGATGCCGCCCTCGTCGTAGTACCGCGGGTCCTCGGTGTCGATCGCCGCCTGCTTCAGGGTCGTGGCGATCGCGCTCGAGTCGACGTTCGTGCGGTTCTCGGCGTAGAAGGACGCGATCTTGACGTCCTTGCCGCCCTGCTTCGCGTAGACGGTGGAGACCTGCTGCGGGGTCTGCACGTCGAGGTAGCTCGGCAGGTCCTCGAAGAACGCGGCGGCACCGGAGGCCCCCTCCCCGGCCACGGCGACGGCCGGGGTCACGGCGACGGCGACGAGGAGCCCGGCGAGCACGGACATCACGACGAACATCAGGAGGGCGCCGGGCCACCGCACTACACGCATGGGAGCACGGTAGGGAGCCGCCCTGGGTCGAGACCGCTCCGACCGCCGCAGAAGCTGCACCGGTCCTCAGGTTCACACTCAGTCGCGTGGCTGCAGGTCCTGCGGTCGGACGAGGTACATGTCCGGGGACGCCCCGACGACGCCCTCGCCGCGGCCGTTGCCCTGGCGGATCCCGTCGCGAACCATGTCGCCACGGCCGACCGCGATCAGCGCGACGTCGTGGAGCGACGCGGTGCCGGGCTTCAGGTAGTCGTTGTGCCCGACCGGTCGGCGGAACAGGTCCCCGGCGTCCTCCGGGTCGACACCGCCGGCGAGGTCGAGGATCGTCGAGCCGAAGCCGGCGACGCCCGGGTCGGTGCCGAAGTACCCGGAACCGGCGATCGGGTCCCAGTGCGCTCCCCCGACGAACACCTCGCCCGAGGACACCGCGAGCTCGGAGGCGTTCGTGACGTCGCTGCCCGGTGACCCGAGCACCGTCAGGCTGTCCGCGCTCATGTGCCCGGACGCCAGGGCCATCAGCGCCGTCGTCGAGCCGTAGGAGTGCGCGACGATCCCGAGCCGCGGCTGCTGACCGTCACGGAGTTCGCGGATGCCGTCGACGGTGCGCTCGAGCCGGGCCGCACCGGTCTTCGCGAGGTCGAGCGAGAGGATGTTCGACAGGTCCGGCGTGCGGTACCCCATCCAGGCGACCACCGCGACACCCGTCCCCGACGCCGGTGCGGCGACCGGCGCGAGCGTCGCCTGCTCCGCGTACAAGTCCCCGGCGGTCGCGGTGAAGTCGACCATCTGCCCGGTGACCGTGAAGAACATCCCCGGCACGACGACGGTCACGTCCGCCGCGGTGTCGAGGTCCCCGATCGCGATGGCGGCGCGGCCGGCGCCGCGGGTGTCGAGCGTGATCAGCGACTTCGGCGGGGTGTCGGCGACGCGGTGGAGGGACTCCCGGACCTGCCCGAGCATCGCCGACTCCGACGCCGCGGTGTGCGGGTCCGCGAGCCCGGCGGCGAGCACCGCCCGGTTGACGTGGTCGCGCACCGTGTACGGCACGCCGTCCAGGTTGCCGACGACCACCGGGGCGTCCCGTTCGAGCCGTGCGCGATCCGCGGACCCGAGACCGGACCACCAGGTCGTGACCTCGGCGGCGGTCGGCGGGTGGTCCATCGCCGTCGCGACCACGTCCGCCTCCGTGGCCGCGTGCGCCAGGCGGTCCGGGGCGATGGCGACGAGGTCGTCGAGGAACGTCCGCCCCCTGGCCGCCCGGAGATCGGCGGTGTCGACCGTGTCCTGTCCCCCGGTCATGACCGGTCGGGAGGCCGTGGCGGGGTCGTGGACGATCGCGGCGGTCCGGACGATCGCGACGGACGTGGTCGTGGGCGCGACCGGCGACTCGACCACTCCGAGCGAGTGCATCGAGGCGGTGATCAGAGCAGCGGCGACGAGCAGCAAACCGGTCTCCCCCGGGAAGGCCTTCCCATCGTCCCCCTGCAGACGACAGGTGATGCTCTGTCGAGTGTAAGGAAGACGGGCCGGAACCGGTCGTGCTCGATGCAACTTGCCCCCTGAACTGGGTGCAAGGAGCAGCGAGTCGCGGTGTGCGGACAGGCCGTCGGCGTGCTCATGGACCGGTGTCAGTCCGCGGCCGGCGCCTCCGGCGCATCGGCCGTCGCCGTCGGTGGCTCGGGCAGGGCGTCCGGTCCCGCGGTCACGAGGAGCCGGAACTGCTCGGCGTCGATGATCCGCACGCCGAGCTGCTCGGCCTTCGTCAGCTTCGATCCGGCACCGGGTCCGGCCGCAACGAAGTCGGTCTTCTTGCTGACGCTCGATGCCGCCTTGCCGCCGGCGGCGATGATGGCCTCCTGCGCACCTTCCCGGCTGTACCCCTCCAGCGAGCCGGTCGCGACCACCGTGAGGCCGCTGAGGACACCGCCCTCGGTGCTCGCCGCGCCCGGCCCCGGGTGCCCCGGGGTCGTGAACTGCACACCCGCCGCGGTCCAGCGGTCGATGATCTCGCGGTGCCAGTCGACCTCGAACCAGTCGAGGAGGGCGTCCGCGATGATCCCGCCGACCCCGTCCACCGCCGCCAGGTCCTCACGCGAGGCGGACCGGATCGCGTCGAGGGAACCGAAGTGGTTCGCGAGTGCCCGCGCGGCGACGGGCCCGACGTGGCGGATGCTCAGGCCGACCAGGATGCGCCAGAGCGGCTTCGTCTTCGCGGCGTCGATGTTCGCGAGCATCTCGAACGCGTTCTTCGACGGGTAGCGGCTCGGTTCGCCGGTGTACTCGGCCCCACGGGCAGCGGCGTCGAAGGGCGGGTCGGTCTTCTTGCGCGCCCGGCTGAACGGCGTCACGCGCTTCGGGGTGCCGTCGTCGTCGGTCTTCTCCATGCCGGTCTCGGCGTCGCGGACGATCACCTCGATCGGGACGATGTCCTCCATCGTCAGGTCGAACAACCCCGCTTCGGTGACGAGCGGCGGGACCTCCGGGTGGAGCGGTTGGGTGAGGGCTGCCGCGGCGACCTCGCCGAGGCCCTCGATGTCGAGCGACCCGCGGGAGGCGATGTGCTCCACGCGCCCCCGGACCTGGGCGGGGCAGCTGCGGGCGTTCGGGCAGCGGAGGTCGATGTCGCCTTCCTTCGCGGGCGCGAGCGTGGTGCCGCACTCCGGGCACGCGGTCGGCATCACGAACTCGCGCTCGCTGCCGTCCCGCAGTTCCACCACCGGGCCGAGCACCTCGGGGATGACGTCCCCGGCCTTCCGGAGGACGACGGTGTCCCCGATGAGCACGCCCTTCGCCTTCACGACCTGCTGGTTGTGCAGCGTCGCCTGCCGCACCACCGACCCGGCCACCTCGGCCGGGGCCATCACCGCGAACGGCGTGGCCCGACCGGTCCGCCCGACGCTCACGACGATGTCGAGGAGCTTCGTGTGCACTTCTTCCGGCGGGTACTTGTACGCGATCGCCCAGCGCGGCGCCCGGGACGTCGAACCGAGTTCCTCGTGCAGGCCGAGGTCGTCGACCTTGATGACGATGCCGTCGATCTGGTGCTCGACGGACGCGCGGCGCTCCCCGTAGTCCTTGACGAAGCCGAGCACGTCGTCGATGGTGTCGAACACCCGGTGGTGGGTCCCGGTCGGCAGCCCCCAGGTGTGCAGGAGCTCGTAGACCTCGGACTGGGAGCGGACGTCGGTGTCCCGCTCGAGTTCGCGCACCGGCCACGCACCGATGCCGTGCACGAGCATCCGCAGGCGCCGCAGCCGGTCGACCATGAGTTCACGCTTGGCGGCGGACTTGCCCTCTTCCTTCTGCCGGAGGGAGCCCGCTGCGGCGTTCCGCGGGTTGGCGAAGAGGCGCTCCCCCGCTGCGAGCTGCTTGGCGTTCAGCTCGTCGAACTGCTCGACCGGGAAGAAGATCTCGCCCCGCACCTCCACCAGGGGCGGGTGGCCGGAGCCGGACAGCCGGTCCGGGATGGTGCCCATCGTGCGGACGTTGCCGGTGACGTCTTCCCCGACGACACCGTCACCGCGGGTGGCCGCCGTGACGAGGCGCCCGTTCTCGTAGCGGAGGTTGATCGCGAGACCGTCGATCTTCAGCTCGGTGAGGAACCGGACACGCTCGGCTCCCGCGTCCCGCTGGACCTTGATCGCCCAGTCGGTGAGTTCTCCCGGCGAGAAGACGTTGTCGAGCGAGAGCATGCGCTCCGCGTGCTCGACCGGGGCGAACTGCGTGGTCTCGGCCTGCCCGCCCACCGTCTGCGTCGGGCTGTCCTCGGTGAGGAGTTCCGGGAAGCGCCGCTCGACCGCGTCGAGACGGTGCACGAACGCGTCGTACTCGGCGTCCGAGGCGGTCGAGGCGTTCCCCTCGTAGTAGCCGTGCCGGAGTTCGTTGATCGTCGAGCGCAGGCGGTCGACCTCACGCGCGGCCTGGGCCGCGTCGAGCCCCTCGGCGTCGATGGTCTCGAACGTGGCGTCGGTCTCGCTCATACCCACAGTTCTACCGTGGACCACCGACCCGGGACGTCAGGCGTCGACCGGGACCGCGCTGACCGTGGTGTCGATGGTGCACTGCCCGAGGACCCGGGTCCCGACGTACACGACGGCCGTCTGCCCGGGTGCGACACCGTGCAGCGGCTCGTCGACGTCGATCACGAGCGTTCCGTCGGCCACCCGGGCCGTCGCGGGCACCGGGTCGGCGTGCGCGCGGATCTGGACGTCGCAGGAGAACGGCGTGGCGGGGTCGGCCGGGGCGGCACCCGCCCAGGTGAACCGCGACCCGGACATCGAGGAGACGGCGAGCGCCTCCTTCGGTCCGACGACGACGGTGTTGTCCTTCGGGCGGATCTCGAGCACGAAGCGCGGCTTGCCGTCCGGTGCCGGGCGGCCGAGTGCGAGGCCGCGGCGCTGCCCGACGGTGTAGCCGGTCGCGCCCTCGTGCGTGCCGACGACCGTGCCGTCGCGCTCGACGACCTCACCCGGGGCGGTGCCCACGCGGTCGGCCAGCCACCCGCGGGTGTCGCCGTCCGGGATGAAGCAGATGTCGTAGGAGTCCGGCTTCTGCGCGACGGTCAGTCCGCGTGCAGCGGCCTCGGCGCGGACCTCGTCCTTGGAGGGGGTGGCCCCGAGCGGGAACATCGCGTGCTGGAGCTGCTCGGCGGTGAGCACGCCGAGCACGTACGACTGGTCCTTCGCCCACGCGGCCGAGCGGTGGAGCTCCCGCGAGCCGTCCGCCAGGGTGACGATCGAGGCGTAGTGCCCGGTGCAGACCGCGTCGAACCCGAGGGCGAGCGCCTTCTCGAGGAGCGCGGCGAACTTGATGCGCTCGTTGCACCGCATGCAGGGGTTCGGGGTCCGGCCGGCCTGGTACTCGGCCACGAAGTCGTCGACGACGTCTTCCTTGAACCGGGCCGAGAAGTCCCACACGTAGTACGGGATGCCGAGGGCCGAGGCCGCGCGCTGGGCGTCCATCGAGTCCTCGATGGTGCAGCACCCGCGGCTGCCGGTGCGGAGTGTCCCGGGCATCCGGCTCAGTGCCAGGTGCACCCCGACCACGTCGTGGCCGGCGTCGACCGCCCTGGCCGCGGCCACCGCCGAGTCGACACCACCGCTCATCGCCGCCAGAACACGCATGCGTCAAGGGTAACCCGCCGTGCAACCGGTACCGCTGGCGTACGGTTGATCGCGCGATGGCCACGACCGAGAACGACTCATTCGACTTCCGGTCCGTCCTGTTGTCCGGGTTCCTGCCTGCTGCGCTCTTCGCCATCGGCGAGGGCGCCATCATCCCGATCATCCCGATCGCCGCGGACTCGCTCGGTGCGAGCCTGGCGATCGCCGGGTTCGTCGCGTCGCTGATCCTCGTCGGGGAGCTCATCGGCGACGTGCCCTCCGGCGTGGTCGTCGCCCGGATCGGCGAGCGCAACGCGATGATCGGCGCCGCACTGGTCTCGGTCGTCGGCCTGCTGGTGTGCACGGCGGCGCCGAACCCGGTGGTGCTCGCGATCGGCGTCTTCCTGGTCGGTGTCTCCACCGCGGTGTTCGCGCTCGCCCGGCACGCCTACATGACCACCGCGATCCCGGTCCGCATCCGGGCCCGCGCGCTCTCCAGCCTCGGCGGCGTGTTCCGCTTCGGGTACTTCGTCGGCCCCTTCATCGCCGCGGGCGTCGTGCACCTGACCGGCACGACGCAGAGCGCCTTCTGGATCCACATCGTCTGCTGCATCGCGGCGGCGGTGACCCTCGTCGTGCTGCGCGACCCCGCGACGGGCGTCCGCGGTCTGCGGTGGCCGAGCCGGGCCTCCCGTCCGGACGGCGACGCCGTCGACGCGACCGACACCGGCGCGATCCTCGTGCAGCAGGAGTCGCACGGCCTCTTCCGCACGATCCGGGCGAACCGGAGCGTGCTGCTCCGACTCGGGAGCGGCGCCGGCCTGATCGGCGCGATGCGCGCCGGGCGACAGGTCATCCTGCCGCTCTGGGCGGTGAGCGTCGGCCTCGACGACGCCACGGCCGCGTTGATCATCGGCATCGCCGGCGCCGTCGACTTCGCACTCTTCTACACGAGCGGCCAGATCATGGACCGCTGGGGACGGCTCGCGAGTGCGCTCCCCTGCATGCTCGGGCTCAGCGTCAGCTACTTCCTGCTCGCGTGGAGCGGGCACCTGGACGCCCGCGTCGGCTGGTTCGTCGGGATCGCGATGGGCATGTCGCTGGCGAACGGCGTCGGGTCCGGGATCCTGATGACGCTCGGGGCGGACCTCGCGCCACGGGACGACCCGGCGCCGTTCCTCGGCGCGTGGCGGTTCACCGGCGACTTCGGGCAGGCGGCGGCACCGCTCGTCATCTCCGGCATCACCGCGGTGGCGTCGATCTCGATCGCCAGCGGGGTGATGGGCGTCCTCGGCCTCGTCGGCGCCGGCGTCCTCATCCGCTACGTCCCCCGGTACCTGCCCCGCCGCTTGCGCTGAGCGCGCGGCGCTGCGCGGTTCACGGCCGGGAGGCCGGGGTCGCCCCCGCCGCGCACGCCGCGGTGGCGGGGCGGCCGGTACGATGTCGGTGCTCGCGGGAGTGGTGGAATCGGTAGACACGCAGGATTTAGGTTCCTGTGCCCCAGGCGTGAGGGTTCGAGTCCCTCCTTCCGCACCGAGGACGCCCGCACACTCGCACGCTGGCTGCCACACGCAGGCCGCCGCACCGAGCCCGCGTGCTCGCGCATGTCATACCGCCGGAGGACGGCCCGTCCGGACCCGCACGGTACTCTCGTCGTGCGGGTGACCCTCCCGTCACCGCACCAGCACGACCGGAAGAAGCATGCACTCCGTCGCACTCGCCCTGATCCCCTGGCTGGATCCGCAGTACATCCTCGACCACTTCGGGGCCGTCGCCGTGCTCGTCGTGTGCGCGATCGTCTTCGCCGAGACCGGCCTGCTGATCGGCTTCATCTTCCCCGGCGACAGCCTGCTCGTGATCACGGGCCTCTTCGCGTTCGACCGCGGCGGGGAGATCGGCGGCATCCCGGTCTGGGTCGCTGCGCTGATGATCGGCGCCGCGGCGTTCCTCGGCGGCGAGCTCGGGTACTACATCGGGAAGAAGGCCGGTCCGCCGATCTTCGAGCGCAAGGAGAGCGGTCTGTTCTCCAAGGCGAACGTCGACCGTACCAACGCCTTCTTCCACCGGTTCGGCGCCCTCGCCGTCATCCTCGCCCGCTTCGTGCCGGTCGTGCGCACCTTCGCGCCGATCGCCGCGGGTGTCGGCCGGATGGACTACAAGAAGTACTCGCTCTACAACGCCATCGGCGCCGTGGTCTGGGGCGTCGGCGTGACGTTCCTCGGCTACTTCATCGGGCACATCCCCTTCGTGGCGCACATCGTCCGCGAGTACATCGACGTCATCCTGCTGCTCGCGGTCGTCGTGACCGTCGTGCCGATGGCGCTGACGTACCTCCGCAACGCCCGCAAGGCGAAGAAGCAGTCCGCCGAGTAGCCACCCCGGCCGGGAGCCGACGCCCCGCACAACCGAAAGCACCTCGCACCACGGGATCCCGCGGTGCGAGGTGCTCTTGGTTGTGCGGGAGCAAGCCGCACCGCGGGGGCCGCACGGGCGGCACCACGGGCGGCCGCACGGGCGGCACCGCGGGCGACCGCGGGCGACCGCGGGCCGCCGCGGGCCGACCCCGCGCTACGCGCCGAAGTACTCGCGCACGATCGGGGCGATCCCGCGGAACGCCTTCGCACGGTGCGACAGCGCGTTCTTCTCCGCGCGCGTCAACTCCGCCGACGACCGATCGGCGTCGTCCGGCTTGAAGACCGGGTCGTACCCGTGGCCGCCGTCACCGCGACGCTCGGTCAGCACCTCGCCGTTCCACACGGCCTCGACCACGTGCTCCACACCGGCGGGCGTCACGAACGCGGCCGCGCACACGAACGCCGCGGTCCGCTCCACGACACCGTCCAGGTTCCGCAGCAGCAGGTCGATGTTGTCCGCGTCCACCCGGGTCCCCGCGTAGCGCGCGGAGTTGATGCCGGGGGCACCCCCGAGCACGTCGACCGCGATCCCGGAGTCGTCCGCGAGCGCGGGCAGCCCGGTGTGCGCCACTGCCGCGCGCGCCTTGATGAGCGCGTTCGCCGCGTAGGTGTCGCCGTCCTCGACGGGCTCGGGGCCGTCGTAGCCCTGCAGCTCCACACCGGACCCGAGGGCGTCGCCGAGGATCTCCCGCAGTTCGACCACCTTCCCCTGGTTGTGGGTCGCCAGGACGACGGTGCCCGTCATGCGAGCCCCAGTGCGTCGCGCTGGATCGCCGCCAACGAGGCGTTGCCGGCGAGCCCGAGGTCGAGCAGCACGTTCAGCTCGTCGCGGTCGAACGGCGCGTGCTCGGCAGTGCCCTGCACCTCGATGAACTTGCCGGAGCCGGTCGTGACGATGTTCATGTCGGTGTCGGCGGCGGAGTCCTCGGTGTACGCCAGGTCGAGCATCGGCACACCCCCGACGATGCCGACCGAGATCGCCTGCACGCTGTCGACCAGCGGCGTGGCCTTCTTCGCGATGAAGCCCTTGCCACGGCCCCACTCGATCGCGTCCGCCATCGCGACGTACGCGCCGGTGATGGACGCCGTGCGGGTGCCGCCGTCGGCCTGCAGCACGTCGCAGTCGAGCACCAGGGTGTTCTCGCCGAGGCCCTTCATGTCCACGACGGCGCGGAGCGAGCGCCCGATCAGGCGGGAGATCTCGTGCGTGCGACCGCCGACCTTGCCCTTGATCGACTCGCGCTGCATGCGCTCGTTCGTGGAGCGCGGGAGCATCGAGTACTCGGCGGTGACCCAGCCGGTGCCCTTGCCGGCCATCCAGCGCGGGACGCCGTTGGTGAAGGACGCGGTGCAGAGCACCTTCGTGTTGCCGAAGGAGATCAGGGCGCTGCCCTCGGCCTGGGTGCTCCAGCCACGTTCGATGGTGACGGGACGGTGGTCGGTGGTCGTGCGACCGTCGATGCGGGTGGTCATGGGGTCCTTTCGATCCGGCCTGGAGGCTCGGTGCGGGTTGTCGGAGCTGGTCACGCCGAGCGGCTGGTCGCCGCCGGGTCGTGGGGACGTGGCAACGTGATGGCGCCGGTCTCGAGGTGGCCGACGCTGACGATCTCGGGGCCGAGGAACCGGCGGGCGAGCCGGAGGAACCCGGCCTTGTCGTCGCCGGTCGCCTCGAACGCGTAGGTCGGGGGTTCGGTGGTGGTCCGTTCGAGGCCGTGCTCGACGAGCCGGCGGTAGACGTCGCTCGCCGTTTCCTCCGCGCTGGACACCAGCGTGACGTCGGGGCCCATCACGTACTGGATCGCCGCGGACATCAGCGGGTAGTGCGTGCACCCGAGGACGAGCGTGTCGACGTCGGCGGCCCGGATCGGCGCGAGGTACCCGGCGGCGATCTCGCGGAGCTCGGGCGAGGAGGTGTCCCCGGCCTCGACGAACTCCACGAACCGCGGGCACGCGGCGAGCGTCAGTGACACGTCGGAGGCCACCGCGAAGGCGTCCTCGTAGGAGCGCGACCCGATCGTGCCGACGGTCCCGATCACCCCGATCCGCCCGGTCCTGGTCTGCTTGACGGCGGCGCGGGCGGCGGGCTGGATGACCTCGACCACGGGGATGCCGTACGCCTGTTCGTAGCGTTCGCGGGCGTCCCGGAGCACCGCGGAGGACGCGGTGTTGCACGCGATGACGAGGGCCTTGACGCCCTGCTCGACGAGGTCGTCCATCACCTGCAACGCGTAGCGGCGGACGTCCGCGATGGGCTTCGGGCCGTACGGCGAGTGCACGGTGTCGCCGACGTACCGGATGCTCTCGCGCGGCAGCTGGTCGATGATCGCCCGGGCGACCGTCAGGCCGCCGACGCCGCTGTCGAAGACTCCGATCGGTGCATCCGTCACGGGACCAGCGTACCGACGCACGCCGACAGGTCCGCGTCAGCACAGCCTCCAGGCCGGTGTCCTGACTAGTGTCGGAGACGTGACCAGCGCGCTCCTGACGGACCAGTACGAACTCACCATGGTCGACGCGGCCCTGAAGGACGGCACCGCCGACCGCCGCTGCGTGTTCGAGGTGTTCACCCGACGACTGCCGGACGGGCGCCGTTACGGCGTCGCTGCCGGGCTCGGCCGCTTCCTCACCGCCCTCACCGACTTCCGCTTCGGGGACGAGGAGATCGGGTTCCTGCGGGACCGCGGCGTCATCGACGCCGGCACCGCGACCTGGCTCGCCGACTACCGGTTCACCGGCGACGTCCGCGCGTACCGCGAGGGCGAGGTCTTCTTCCCGAACTCCCCCGTGCTGCAGATCGAGGGCACCTTCGCCGAAGCCGTCGTCCTCGAGACCCTGGCCCTGTCGATCTTCAACGCCGACTCCGCGATCGCCTCGGCGGCTGCGCGCATGGTGTCCGCCGCCGACCACCGCCCGCTCGCCGAGATGGGCTCCCGCCGCACCGGCGAGTGGAACGCGGTCGCCGCTGCCCGCGCCGCGTACATCGCCGGGTTCGGCGCGACGAGCAACCTCGAGGCGGGCCGCAGCTGGGGCATCCCGACGATGGGCACCGCAGCGCACGCCTTCACGCTCCTGCACGACTCCGAGGAAGCGGCGTTCCGCTCGCAGCTCGACGCGCTCGGCGACGGCACCACGCTCCTCGTCGACACGTACGACATCGAGGCCGCCGTCGACACCGCCGTGCGGCTGACGAACGGCAAGCTCGGCGCGGTCCGCATCGACAGCGGCGACCTGCCGTCCGTCGTCGCCTCGGTCCGCGGCCAGCTCGACCGGCTCGGCGCGACGAACACCAAGATCACCGTGACGAACGACCTCGACGAGTACACGATCGCGGCACTCCGCGCGGCCCCCGTCGACTCCTACGGTGTCGGCACGTCCGTCGTCTCCGGGTCCGGACACCCGGCCGCCGGCATGGTCTTCAAGCTCGTCGCCCACCACACCGCCGCCGGCGAGTGGGTGTCGGTGGCGAAGAAGTCCGCCGACAAGGCGTCGATCGGCGGCCGGAAGGACGCCGGGCGTCGCCTGCGCAACGGGATCGCCACGGCGGAGGTCGTGCGGACCTCCGGCTCGGTCGGGCCGGACGAGCGGCCGCTGCTCGTGCCCGTCGTCACCCACGGCGAGGTCGACCCGGCGTTCCTCGGGGTCCGCGGGGTCGAAGCCGCACGCGCACACCACAAGGGCGCCAAGGCCGAGCTGCCGGCGGACGCGTCGCGGATCGGGCGGGGCGACCCGGCGATCCCGACGCTGATCGTGTGAGTGGTTACTCGGCCTTCATCTTCTCGTAGATGGCCTTGCAGTCCGGGCAGACCGGGAACTTCTCCGGGTCGCGGCCCGGGATCCACTTCTTGCCGCACAGGGCCTTCACCGGCTTGCCGCTCAGCGCGGACTGCAGGATCTTGTCCTTCTTGACGTAGTGCGAGAAGCGCTCGTGGTCGCCGGGCTCGATCGCCTCTTCCTCGAGGAGCTTCTCGAGCTCGCGGTCCATCACGTCGAGTCCGCCGCCACCGGGTTCCGTCATGCTCATGACACCAGGGTACGTCGCTGCTGCCCGCCCGTGTGCGCGTCTAGTTCCGCTGCGCCGCGGCCAGCAGGTCCGGCCCGTGCCGGTCGAAGAGCTTCCCGCCCGCGACCACGCCGATGCCGAGCACCACGATGCCGACACCCGCGCCGACCACCAGCGTCAGGACCGCCCACGGCTCCGCACCGTCGGAGAGCGCCAGCACCCCGAGCCAGCCCGCCGGGACCGAGAACAGCAGGATCCCGATGATCGTCGTGGACTGCGACACGGTGGAGACCACCCCGGCGGCCTGCGGCTGCTGGAACGGCCGGTCCCCCGGGCGGACGGTCGGGTAGGGCAGCAGCACGGACACGACGCTGGAGATGCCGAGTCCGGCGAAGAGCGCGGCCACGCAGACGCCGATGAGCACCGGGAACGCGACCCAGTCGCCGAACAGCCACGCGGAGAGCGCGGACCCCGCGACGATCGCGGGGACGCCGACGACGATCACCGGGGTCAGCCGGCCGAGACGGTCGCTCCACCCGGGCGCCCCCGACGCGACGTGCAGCCACACCGCGGTGTTGTCGTACGAGACGTCGTTGTGCGGGAGGAACCCGGCGATGACGGCCATCAGCGGCAGCGGGATGAGCGCCGTCCAGTGCCACGGCACCCCGGCGACCCCGAGCGGGACGACCACGATCGGCACGAACAGCAGGATCAGGTACGAGGTGCGGTACCGCGGGTCACGCCCCCAGTAGGTCAGCGCACGAGCGGCGACCGCGGCGACCGGGGTCGCCCCGAGCCGGTCGAACCAGCCGAGCGTCCGGTAGCTCCGCACCGCGGTGCGGTCGTCGACGGTGACGAGCATCCGGCCGACGAGTCCCCACCACGCGGCGGCGAGGAGCCCGAGGACCACCAGCGCGAGGAGCAGCTTCACGATGCCCTCACCGGTGTGGCCGGAGGCGACGTCGGCGGGCACCGCCCACGCGGCACCCCACGGGGTCCACCCGGCGATGTCCGCGATCCGCTGGAGCTCGGCGCTCCGGGGGTTCAGCCAGTCGACACGGAGCAGCAGCGAGACGGTCGGGATGACGAGCACGACCACGACCAGGGCGACGAGCCAGCCGGCGTCACGGCTCGGCCGGTTGGACCCGATCAGCCACGAGCCGACCGTGCAGCCGACGCGGACGAGCAGCCCACAGGTGGCGATCACGATCAGCGCCGCGACGACGCCGAGCACACCCGTGCCGGCACCGCGCATCCACGCCACGGACTGGGACACCGCGACGATCGCGACCCCGACGACCGGGACCCCGACCAGCCCCGCGACGGCGAGACCGATCGCCAGGTCGCGGCGACCGACGCCGAACACCGCGAACCGTCGCGGGTCGAACTGGTCCGCACCGCCGACGGCGAGCGGGATGATCGTGAACCCGACCGTGATCAGCGTGCCGACCGGGACGATGACGGCGCGCGCCACCACGGGATCGGCGGTGCGCAGGGACGACATCGCGATGCCGATGAGCACCGCGGCGACGAGTCCGGCCAGACTGCCGACGACGACGAGGACCGAACGCCTGGCGCTCCCGCGGACCTCGCCCGCGAGCAGGTCGGCCCTCAGCCGGAGAAGCTGTGCAACCATTCCATGCTCTCCGCGACGACGCGGCCACCCGCGAGTTCGACGAACTTGTCCTCGAGGCTCTTGCGGCCACGGACCTGGGCCATGGTGCCCGACGCGAGCACCTTGCCCCCGACGATGATGGCGACCGAGTCGCAGGTGCGCTGGACGAGCTCCATCGAGTGACTCGACAGCACGACCGTGCCACCGCCCTGCGTGTAGCGGCGGAGGATCTCGGTGATGGTCGCCGCGCTGACCGGGTCGACGGACTCGAACGGTTCGTCGAGCACGAGCACGCGCGGCGAGTGGATCAGCGTGGCGGCGAGGGCGATCTTCTTCGCCATGCCGACGGAGTAGTCCGCGACCGGACGGCCGAGCGCGTCGCCCAACCCGAACGCCTCGGCGAGGTCGGAGCTGCGGGCCCTGGCGGTCTTGCCGTCGATCCCGCGGAGCGTCGCCGAGTAGAAGAGCAGCTGCGCGCCGGTGAGCCGGTCGAACAGCCGCAGCCGGTCGGGCAGCACCCCCATGGACCGCTTCGCCGCGGCGGGGTCCGCCCAGACGTCGTGGTCGAGCACCGTCGCCGTGCCGGCGTCCGGGCGCAGGAGGCCGGTGAGCATCGACAGGGTCGTGGTCTTGCCGGCGCCGTTCGGGCCGACGACGCCGAAGATCGAGCCCTGGCGGATCTCGAGGTCGACCTCGTCGGCGGCGAGCGTCTGCCCGTACCGCTTCACGAGGCCGCTGGCGCGGAGGACCACCGGCTGCTGCTTCGCGGCCTGCTTGGGCGCCGTGGTGCGGGCCTTCTTCTTCGGTGCCGGCTTGGTCTGCGTGGTCGCGTCGGCGCGGGGCTCGGCGGTGCGGGGCTCGGCAGTGCGGGGCTCAGCAGTGCCTGTTCCGTCGGCACGGACGGGAGGCTCGGCGTCCGTCACGACGTCACCCTGCGTCCTGTCACTGGTCGCGCTGCTCTTCTTGTCCGTGCCGGCCGTTTCCGCGGCCGCGGCGCCCTGTGAGCGTGTCGCGCGGCTCGGGCGTTTGGCGCGGGGCTTCTTCGCCGTGCTCGGCTTCGTCGTGGTCGACGCTGCGGCCGCAGGCAGCACTCCCGTCCCCTCGGTCGCTCGCGCGTCGTCGCCGGTCGAGGTGTCGTCGACCCTCGTCCGGTCGTCGGTCCTGGTGGTGCTGTCGTCCGTCATGCCGTCCTGGTCGGGGCGGTCGTCCGCATCGCTGTCCCCCGTGTCGCGGTGTGTCGAGACGCCGGCCGTGTCGTCGGCCGTGTCGTCCCCGTCGTCCTGGTCGTCCTGGTCGGTGTCGTCGAGCTCGTCGAGCTCGTCCACCTCGTCGTCGACCTCGGTGAGCCACGCAGCGTCGGACGTGGCGTACACGTCCTCGTCGTCCCCTGCTGCAGCCACGGCCCAACCGTACCAACGCGGTGGGGACATCGGCGGGGGCGGACACCCAGTGTCACGAAATGACTACGAACCCGCTCAGCACGTACCCCGGCGCGGGGTCGTTCCGTATGATTCACCGGGACACGACGGAGTGTTCACCACTTGGAAACCTGCTCGGACCGTGCACACGGCCGGGGTTCTCCGCCGTCCACGACGTGACGGTGGCGCGACTCTCGGCTGATTCGGATCGACTGCGAGCAGACTCGACGTGGCCTGTCCGTGCCCAAGGGCGCGCGGGCGGACACCGGAAGGGACCAGTATGACCACGCAGATCGTCATCCTCGCAGCGGGGATGGGCAGCCGCCTCGGGCGCAGCCTGCCGAAGCCGCTCACCGAGCTCAGCGACGGCCGCACCATCATGCAGCAGCAGTTCGAGAACATCCGGGCCGCGTTCGGTTCGAGCGCCCGCATCACGGTCGTCGTCGGCTACAAGTCGGAGTACATCGTCGAGGCGTTCCCGGAAGCGAACTTCGTGTACAACGAGTCCTACGACTCCACCAACACCTCGAAGAGCCTCCTCCGTGCGCTGAAGGCCACGGGCAAGGGCGGGGTCCTCTGGATGAACGGCGACGTCGTCTTCGACCCCCGTGCGCTCGTCCGTGCGGCCGACATGATGGACCAGGACCGGTCCTTCGTGAGCGTCAACACCGAGAAGGTGTCCGACGAAGAAGTCAAGTACACCGTCGACGCGGAGGGCTTCATCCACAAGCTCTCGAAGCAGGTCGTCGGCGGCCTCGGCGAAGCGGTCGGCATCAACTACGTCTCCTCGGCCGACAAGCAGGCCCTGATCCGTCAGCTCGGTCGCGTCGACGACCAGGAGTACTTCGAGGGCGGCATCGAGGCTGCCATCGGTGAGGACGGGCTACGCTGGACGCCGATCGACATCTCCGACCTGTACGCGGTCGAGATCGACTTCGCCGAGGACCTCGAGCGCGCGAACAACCTGTTCGCCTGAGCAGCCGGTCTCCTCTCGGCGATCCAGGCCGGAAGGACCCCATGACGACAGCGAGTGCGCCGACCGCGCCCGTGGCCGCCGCACCAGCGGCGACCCGGAGCTCGGGTCGGCGCTATCGTCATGCGCTCTGGTTGCTGACCAAGCGCGACCTGCGGGTGCGGTACTCGACCTCGGCGCTCGGCTACTTCTGGTCGATCCTCGACCCGCTGGTGATGTCGGCGATCTACTGGTTCGTCTTCACCCAGGTCTTCCACCGTGGATCGGTCGGCGAAGAGCCCTACATCGTCTTCCTCCTCGCGGCACTCCTGCCGTGGATGTGGTTCACCGGAGCGGTCTCCGACTCGACCCGGGCCTTCATCAAGGAGTCGAAGCTCATCCGGTCGACCACGATCCCCCGGAGCATCTGGGTCCTGCGGATCGACGCGTCGAAGGGCATCGAGTTCCTCCTGAGCATCCCGGTCCTCGCGATCTTCGTGATCGCGACCGGAGCACAGGTGCACTGGCAGGTCGTGCTCTACCCGTTCGCGATCGTGCTGCAGGCGGCGCTGGTCTACGGCATCGGCCTCATCGTCGCCCCGCTCGTGGTGTTCTTCCGCGACCTCGAACGCGCCGTGAAGCTGGTGCTCCGCTTCGCCTTCTACGCGTCCCCGATCATCTACGGCCCGAGCGCGCTGCCGGACACCCTCCACGACCTGGCGGCGATCAACCCGCTGACGGGCATCTTCGGCATCTACCGCTCCGCGTTCTTCCCGAACCAGCTCGACTGGTTCCAGGTCCTCGCCTCCGTCGTGACCACGGCCATCGTGGTCACCGTCGGGCTCCTGGTGTTCCAGCGCAGCGAGCACCGCGTCCTCAAGGAGCTCTGATGACCGCCACGCAGTCGACCGGTCAGACGAAGACCGTGGCCCCGGTGATCTCCGTCACGGACGCCGGCATCCGGTTCAAGCGGAACCGGCGTGCCAGTCGCAGCTTCAAGGACCTGTTCGCCGGCAGCAACCGCCGGAAGCGCGGCGACGAGTTCTGGGCCCTGCGGCACGTCTCGTTCGACGTCCGCCCCGGAGAGGCCATCGGCGTCGTCGGGCGGAACGGCCAGGGCAAGTCGACGCTCCTGAAGCTCGTCGCCCAGGTGATGCTCCCCGACGAAGGCCGGGTCCGCGTCGGCGCGGGCGTCGCTCCGCTCATCGAGATCACCGGCGGGTTCGTCGGCGACCTGACCGTCCGGGACAACGTCTACCTGACCGCCGGGCTGCACGGGATGTCCCGAGCGGAGATCCGCGACAGCTTCGACGAGATCATCGACTTCGCCGAGATCGGCGACTTCGTCGACACCCCCTACAAGCACCTCTCCAGCGGCATGAAGGTCCGGATCGCGTTCGCGGTGATCTCGCGCCTCGACGAGCCGGTGATCCTCGTCGACGAGGTCCTGGCGGTCGGCGACAAGGCCTTCCGCGAGAAGTGCTACAAGCGCATCGAGGAGCTCCTCGCGGGCGGTCGGACGCTCTTCTTCGTCTCCCACAACGACAAGGACCTGCGCCGGTTCTGCCAGCGCGGCCTGTACCTCGACAAGGGCCGGTTGCAGCTCGACGGGCCCATCGAGGAAGCCCTGAAGCGGTACAACGCGGAGTACGGCGTCTGACCCCGGGGTGTCCCCGTCCCACCACAACCACGCCCGCCAGGACCCCCCTCCACAGGCCGAGGTCCCCCGGGCGAATCCCGGCCCCCAGCGTCGGACCCTCCCCCTAACGTTCCCCCCATGCACCCAACACCCACCGCCTACGCGGTCCCCTTCGCGGTCGACCGTACCCATGCGCCACACCGATACGACCTCGTCAACATCAGCGATGAACCGATCGACGGCCTGAGCCTCACGCACCTCGGGACGGGCTACTGTCCGCCGCTCGTCGTCCGCCACCTCGACCCCGGACGCAGCATCGGGATCGCGGTCTTCGGCGTCTCCTTGGAAGAGACGGGCGTCGTCATCGTCCGCTGGCGCCGTCCGGATCGATCCGAGTACCTCTGGCGGATGTCCCTCGCCGGCCCCGGTCTCGCGCCGTGACGTCCCGCCGACCTCAGCGCCCCTGACGCTCCCGGGCGACCTCGTGCCAGCGCGCGAGCAGCCGCTCGATCGCGTCGTGGAAGCGGGCCGTGGCCGTTCCCGGTGTCGTGTCGCCGAAGTACCGCGTCACCCAGTGCTGCAGCTGCGCCAGTTCCTCGGCGTCGTGCGCCGCCGCGTCCACCCGGGCGACCACGTCGTCGGCGTCGGGTGCCAGCAGCCAGTTCGCGGCTGCCAGGTACCCTCGCTCGTCGACGTCCGCCTCGGGGGCGACCGGCCGGGTCACGATGAGCGGCTTGCCCACGGCCAGGCGGTCGTAGATCATGGCGCTGATGTCGGTGATGGCGACGTCGGCGTCGGCGAGCTGCCAGCCGAGTTCCGCCCCGTCGTCGAACACGTGGTGCGCGGACGGATCGGCCGTGTTCGCCGCAGCGATGGCGGCGACGATGCGCTCGTGGGCGGCCTTGTACTCCGCATCCCGAACGCCGCTCCGCGGGTGCGGCCGGTACACCAGTCGGTGCCGGGGCGACGCGAGCACGCGCTCCGCGATGGTGGTGCCGTGGCTCGCGATCGACCCGTAGGCCGCGGCAGCGCGGTCTCCCTCCCACGTCGGCGCGTAGAGCACCACTGTGCGATCGTCGTGCGGGTACGGCGGCTCCCCGGCGAAGTGGTCGGCCTGCGGACGGCCGATCGCGATCGCGCGCCGATCCAGGTCGTAGTCCCACAGGGCCTCGTCCAAGCGGTCACGAGCGGCGTCACCAGCGATCAGGGCGTAGTCGTACGCCTTGAACTGGTTCGTCGTCATGTACATCTTGTCGCTCTCGCCGTGGTTGACGAAGACGTGCCACATCCGCCCGTACCGCATCATCTGGAAGTTGCGGGCGTTCTGGTTGACGTAGAGCACCACCTTGGGTGCCTGCTCGTCCACGAACTGCTCGAGGTCGACCACCTGACGGGCGTACACCGACCGCACGGGTGCTTCGTCGAGCAGCGTCAGCATGGTGCCGGGGCTGCGCGAGACGATCGCGACCGGGTGCGTGCGGGACAGCTCGGCGAGCGGTGCGTACCACTGCCGAACCTGGTACATGTTCACGGGGCCGTCGGCGAAGTACACCGCGATCTCGATGCTGCCGGGTACCAGGGGCTGCTCCGCCGACAGGCGCCGGGTCAGCTGGCGTCGCTGGCTGCGCGAGCGCAGGAGCCGACGGGCGAGGCGGAACGCCGTGCGGACGTCGTTGGTGATCGGCATGCGGACCTCTCTCTCGTGGTGGGGCTCAGACGATCGGCGGGCGACCGGCGATGGTCATCCGGCCGATCGTCAGCCAGCCCATGGGCGTCGCCGGACCGCAGTCGGTGCTCCAGCCTTCGCGGACGCCACCGAACCAGACCCGCAACCGTGCCGGGTGCCGCCACCAGCGGGCGGTCTGGATCGCGGCCCACGAGCCGACGTAGAGCGGGCGCAGCAGCGGTGGCAGGTTGCGGCGGGCCAGCCAGACCCGGTTCCGGGCGTTCAGACGGTAGTACTCGGTGTGCCGTGCCGGGTCGATCGCGGGGTGGTGCGCGATGAGGTCCCCGGCGTACCAGGCCCGTCGTCCGGCGTCCCACACCCGCCATGCGAGCTCGATGCCCTCGTGCGCGTAGAAGTACGGCGCTCCCCAGCCGCCGACGACGCGGTACACGTCCATCGGCAGCACGACCGCGCCCTCCCACACCGAGAAGACCGGCGACGACTCCGTCGGGTCGCCCTTGCGGATCCGGGGCACCCAGCGGAGCGGACTCGCGGCGCCGGACGGATCGACCACGCGGGGCTGCACCAACCCGAGGGACGGGTCCCGCTCGAACAGGGCGATCGCGTCGCGCAGGAACGTGTCCGAGGGGACGGACGCGTCGTCGTCGAGGAAGAACACGTAGTCGCCGTCGACGACCGCAGCGCCTGCGTTCCGACCGGCGGGGATGCCGACGTTCTCCGGCAGCGCCAGGGCCCGGACACTCTCGGGCAGGCCGACGGGCTCCCAGCCGTTGCCGACGCAGACGACGTCGAGCTCGACGTCGCGCTGTGCGAGGACGCTCTCCAGCCCGCGGCGCAGGTCTTCCGGACGCGTGCCCTGGGTCAGGCTCACGACGGCGACGCGCGGGCGGTCGCGGTGCGGGACCGCGTTCCGGCGGACCGTGCCCGGCGTCATGCCCGCACCCGCTTGGAGGAGATGATCGCCAGGAAGTGCCCGACGGTCGCGATCACGGCCAGCGGCAGCAGGACCCCGACGAGGATCCGGTCTGCCAGGGGATCGCCGATGACGAGCCCGAGCAGCGCGAACACGAAGGCGAGCATCGAGAGCTCGACGGAGTGGTACAGACGGTGGAACGGCAGGAAGCGCGCGATCCGTCGCAAGGAGGCCAGGCGTCGACCGGACGGTGCGGTGGAGGCGTCCCGACGATCGACGAGCTTGTCGAGCCCGGAGTTCGCGCGAGCCACGTGGACCATGTCGTTCAGCGCCTTGTTCCAGACGATCACCAGGCCGAGCGCGCACCCGATCGTGGTCCACATCCAGTCCGCGTCGTGGATCGGCCAGGTGGCGGCCCGGATGCCGAGCGCGACCGGGATGAGTCCCTCGGTCGTGTAGTGCCCGACCTTGTCGAGGAAGACCCCGGCCGGCGAACGGGTCCCGCGCCACCGCGCGACCTCGCCGTCGGAGCAGTCGACGAGCATCTGGAGCTGCCCGAGCACGAGCGCGAGCGCCGCACCCCAGATCCCCGGGATGAGCAGCGCCGCGGCGACGGACCACCCGACCAGGATCATCAGGCCGGTGACCTGGTTCGCGCTGATCCGGGTCTTCAGGAGCACCCACGTCAGGTACGGGGAGATGTCCCGCAGGTACAGCGACGCCGTCCAGTGCTCCGCGTTGGCGCGGGACCGGACCTCGTCCGGCTGTGCCACGGCACGGAGCTCGGCGATCGAGGTCGGGTGGGCGTAGCCGCGCTCGGCGGGTTCGGGCTGGAGGTCGGGCAAGGAGGTCACCGTCCGGTGTGGGTCGTCAGCTCGGAGGTCCGCGTCAGGAACCCGACGATGAACCCGACCCCCCAGCCGATGTGGATGCAGGGCAGCACGACGAGCAGCCAGCCCCGTGTGGCGGCGTCGGATCGCCGCGAGACCGCGACGGTTCCCACGACGACGAAGAGCAGGTAGACCGCTGGCACCGCGAACCCGAGCATCGCCCAGGCGGCACCGCTGTGGAACAGGGCGCCGATCACGCCGACGATCCCGGCGACCAGGCCGAGTCCGACCGCGGCCACCATGGCCGGCGGGACGAAGTACCGGAGGCCGTTGTTCGCGGGGAACCGTCGAGCCAGTTCACCCCGCCAGAGGCCGGTCGCCACGAACTGCCGGATCAGACGCTTGAGGCTCGGCCGCGGGCGGTAGGTCACGACGAGTTCCGGCGTGAACCACACCGTGCCGCCGGTCGTGCGCAGCCGCCGGTTGAGTTCCCAGTCCTGGCCGCGCTTGATGCCCTCGTCGAAGAGACCGACCGCGAAGAGCCGGTCTCGGCGGAAGACGCCGAGGTACGCGGTCTCGGCCGGTCCCGCCTGTCCGCCGACGTGGTGCGGGGTGCCGCCGAGGCCGACGCGGCTGCCGTACGCGAGCGCCACGGCCTTCTCGAACGGCGTGCGACCCTCGGCGCGCATGATGCCGCCGACGTTGTCCGCACCGGACTCCGTCAGGGTCCGCACCGCGATCCGCGTGTACTCCTTGGGCAGCACCGAGTGCGCGTCGACACGGACCACGATCGGGTGCTCGGACGCGCGGATCGCCACGTTCAGGCCGGCCGGCGTGGAGCCGACGGGGTTCTCGACGGCGCGGATCCGGGGGTCGGCGGCACTCATCTCGGCGACGAGTTCGTTCGTGCCGTCGATCGAGGGTCCGAGTGCGAGGACGACCTCGAACGGCCCGGCGTAGTCCTGCTCGAGCAGACTCGCGACGGCGGCCCGGACCTCGGTGACCTCGTTGAGGACGGGCATCACGTACGAGACGCCCGGCAGGGGCTGTCCGTCTGTCTGCATGCGTTCCTCGGGGTCCTGGCGGTGAGCGACTCGCAGCCTATCAAGAGGCCGAGCACCCCACCTGCGCGCTCCCCCACCGCCGCCCGCCCACGCCGAGCGGGCGAAACACCACGGTCCACCCCGCACCCCACCCGGGCATTTCGCCCGCTCACCACACACACGAACGCCCGCCCCGCCGAGCGGGCGAAACACCACGGTCCGCCCCGCACCCCGCCTGGGCATTTCGCCCACTCACCACACACACGAACGCCCGCTCCGCCGAGCGGGCGAAACACCACGGTCCGCCCCGCACCCCACCCGGGCATTTCGCCCGCTCGTGCGAGAGCGAGCGAGCGCGCGGGGCGGGGTCGGCGGGGCGGTGCTGCGGGGCTGACGACGGACGGGAGGCCCGGTGCCGACTGGCACCGAGCCTCCCGTCCGATCTGGGGTTGCGTCAGCTCTTGCTGTCGTAGGTCCCGAGGGTCACGTCAGCCTCGTGGGACTGGCCGTTGCGCACGTAGGTGATCGTCGTCTTCGCGCCACCGGCGAAGTACCGCACCTGCGCCGTGAGGTCGGTCGCGTCCGAGACGGTGGCGTTGCCGATCTTCGTGACGACGTCGCCCTTCTGCAGGCCCGCTCCGGAAGCCGCACCGCCGGAGGACACAGACTTGATGAGCGCACCCATCTGTGTGGCCTTCGCGTCCTCGTTCGCGTCGCCGACCGTCGCGCCGAGCAGACCGTGCGTCGCCGAGCCGTTGTCGATGATCTCGTTCGCGACCCGCTTCACCAGGTTCGCCGGGATCGAGAAGCCGACGCCGATGCTGCCCGACTGGGAGTCGGACGAGTCCGTGCTGCCGGCACTCGCGATCGCGACGTTGATGCCGATCAGCTTGCCCTTGGAGTCGAGCAGCGCGCCGCCCGAGTTCCCCGGGTTGATGGACGCGTCGGTCTGGATGACCGGGAGCGACACCGTGGCGGTGGTGCCGGTGCTCGAGCCGTTGTCGCCGTTGCCCCAGAAGTCGAACGGGCCGTTGCCGTTGTTGCCCTGGCCCTCGTTCGAGTCGCCGCCGGCGTTCGGGTCGCTCGAGGTGACCTGGATGCTGCGGTTCAGGGTCGACACGATGCCGTCGGTGACGGTGTTCGACAGGCCGAGCGGAGCGCCGATCGCGACCGCGGTGTCGCCGACGTTGAGCTTCGAGGAGTCCGCGAACGACATCGGCTTCAGGTCGCTCGCGTCGATCTTGATCACCGCGAGGTCGACCGTCGGGTCGGTGCCGACGAGCTTGCCGGCGTAGATCTTGCCGTCCGACGTGGTGACCTGGATGGTCCCCGTCGAGCTGTCGCCGTCGAGCGTCACCACGTGGGTGTTCGTGACGATGTAGCCGTCCTTGCTGAGGACCACGCCGGAGCCGGTGCCGGCCTCGCTCGAGGACGACACGTTGATCGTCACGACCGAGGGAGTGGCCTGCGCGGCGACCGCGGTGACGACCGTCGCCGAGTTGTAGTCGTTGACCGTCAGGTTGCCACCACTGGAGCTCGAGGAGCTCGAGGTGGTGCCGCCGTTCGAGGTCGCCGCCACCCAGCCACCACCGGCAGCCCCGCCGACGAGCGCGCCGACGATGAGGCCGCCCACGAGGGGCAGGACGATGCGGGAACGCGTGGACTTCGGCTTCGTGGCGGTGTCCGTGGCAGCGCCTGCACCCGCTCCGGTCGCTGCTGCGCCGGAGAAGTAGTAGCCGTTGGTGCGGTCGGAGCCGTCGGTGCGCTGGTCGTCGCCGAAGGCGGACGAGGGAGCCTGGGCGGACTGGCCGTACTGCTGCTGGCCGGTGGGCTGGGAGTACGACTGCTGTCCGTAGGACTGCTGGCCGTACTGCTGCTGCCCGTACTGCTGCTGGCCGTAGGCGGACTGGTCGTACTGTGGCTGCCCGGAGGGCTGCTGTCCGTAGGCGGACTGTTCGCTCGCGGACCCCGGCGCCTGCGACGACGCCGGCTGCGCGTACTCGCCGTACCGAGGACGGTCCTGCTGGCCGTACTGGCTGGTCTGGCCGTACTGGCTGGTCTGGCCGTACTGACTCGTTTGGCCGTAGTCGCTCGTCTGGCCGTAGGCACTCGTCTGGCCGTAGTCGCTCGCCTGGCCGGACCCTGCGCCGTAGGGCGAGTGGTCCTGGCCGTAGCCGCCCTGCTGGCCCTGGCCTTGGCCCTGGTCTTGGCCGTACTGCGTCGTGGGGTACGGCGCCGTGTACTGGTTCGTCTCGTTCGCCGGCACCGGATCGATCACGTCGGTGTGGTCGGCATCAGCGTGACGCGCGTGCTCGTCAGGGCTCCCCGTCCCGGTCGCGGTGGTCTCGGAGTCGCTCGGCGTCGACGCACCAGCGTCGCCCGCCTGCTGCGCGGCATCGTCGGCGGCGACCTCGGGGGTCGTGTCGTCCGGACGGTTGTCGTCGCCGTGCCCGTTGGGCGTGGTGTCGGTCATGCTGGACGTGCTCCTTTCAAGCTCGTGCAGTCTGTCGCACGCACCTGGGCAGTGCTCCTGACGGCCCTGCGAGTGCACTATGGCGATCTTATGCGTCGGCTGTGGATCGACTCCCGGGCCCGCGCGTCGGCACGCACTAAGTTGGGGTCCGTTCAGCGTGAGCGCTCGTCGGAGGGAACCACATGCGGCAGTCAGGACCCTGGTTGCGCGCCGCGGAGGGCGCGATGCTCCTCGGCCCGGACGGCGTCCCCGCGCCGACGGTGTTCGCCGAGATGAGTGCCCTGGCAGCGCGTACCGGCGCGATCAACCTCGGGCAGGGCTTCCCCGACGAGGACGGCCCCGCCGAGGTCCTCGACGCTGCTGTGCGCGCGATCCGCGACGGCGTGAACCAGTATCCGCCAGGGCGCGGTACTCCCGATCTGCGCCTGGCGATCGCAGAGCACCAACGCCGGTGGTACGGCATCGAGGTCGATCCCGATCGAGAGGTCCTCGTGACCGCCGGTGCGACCGAAGCACTCGCCGCGACGCTCCTCGCCCTCGTCGAACCCGGCGACGAGGTGATCACGTTCGAGCCCTTCTACGACGCGTACGGGGCGCTGATCAGCCTCGCGGGCGGCACACACGTCACCGTCCCGCTCACCGCACCCGACTTCCTGCCCGACGACGACACGCTCCGTGCGGCGTTCTCGGACCGGACACGCGCCGTCCTCGTCAACACCCCGCACAACCCGACCGGCCGCATCCTCCCCACCGAGGTGCTCCGGAGGGTCGTCGAGCTCGCGGCACGGTACGACGCCCTGGTCATCACCGACGAGGTCTACGAGCACCTGACCTTCGACGTCCCGCATGTCCCCATCGTCACGCTCCCGGGTGCTCGGGAACGGACCGTGACGATCTCGAGCGCTGGGAAGACCTTCAGCACCACGGGCTGGAAGATCGGCTGGCTCACGGCTCCTCCGCCCCTGGTCGACGCGATCACATCGGTGAAGCAGTTCCTGACGTTCGTCAACGGCGCCCCGTTCCAGCCCGCGGTCGCGGCCGGACTGCGTCTCCCTGACGAGGTGTTCGCCGGGATCGCGGCGGATCTCGCGGCGAAGCACCGGGTGCTGGCCGCGGGGCTGATCGCCGCCGGCTTCGAGGTGATGCGCCCCGACGGCGGGTACTTCGTCATCGCCGACACAGCGCCCCTCGGGTACGAGGACGCGCGGGCGTTCTGCCTCGAACTCCCCACCCTCGCCGGGGTCGTCGGCGTGCCGGTCTCCGCCTTCGTCCGACCCGACCACGCCGCCGGGTACCGCTCGCTCGTGCGCTTCGCGTTCTGCAAGCGTCGATCGGTGCTCGAGGACGCGGCCGGCCGGCTCGCGGGGCTCGGCGCCCGTCACCTGACCGGCGGCTCGCAGCGCTCCTGACGGACCGGGCCCGATGCCCGTGACCTGATGGGTGGCCCGGGTGGCCTCAGCGCTCCGTGACGTCGTAGCGACGCAGTGACAACGAGGGGTTGACCCGCCGGACCTCGTCGGTGACGGCCGTGTCCACCGTCGCGACGAGCATGCCGGGGGTCGCACCGAGTGCCGCCGTGGCCACGCCAGCCGGGTCCAGCACCACCGATCCCCCGATCCCCACCGGCGGTGCCTGTCCGACGCCGACGACCCAGATCGTGTTCTCGATCGCCCTGGCCGTCAGCAGCGTGCGCCAGTGGTGCTCCTTGCCCGGACCGCGGACCCATTCAGCGGGGAGCAGCACCACGTCCACCGACGCCGCGGCCAGTCGCCGCGTGACCTCGGGGAAGCGGAGGTCGTAGCACGTCTCCAGCCCGATCCGCACGCCGCCGAGTTCGAACACGGGGAGCTGTGACGGGTCGCCGGGCTCGATGCGGTCGGACTCTCGGGAGCCGAACGCGTCGTAGAGGTGCACCTTCCGGTACGTCTGCAGGACGGCTCCGTCTGCACCGATCGCGACGAGGGTGTTCCGGAAGCGCTCCGGTCGGTCCGTGGCCTCCGCGGTGCCGACGACGAGCGCGACGCCGGTGTCCCGGGCGACCTGTCGGAGGCCGGTCACGAACGGGCCGTCCATCGGCTGGGCAGCAGCCACGAAGTCGTCGTCGATCTCCGCGGTGAAGTACGACGTGTACTCGGGTGTGACGAGCAGGTCGGCGCCACGTGCTGCGGCCTCGACCGCGGCGGTGCGGACGGTCTCGAGGTTCGCCACCGGATCGTCGACGGGGGCGAACTGCGCGGCTGCGATCGTCAGGGTCGTCACGGAGCAAGGCTAACCGGCCGACACCGGACCGGCCCGGTCAGCTCCGTCGGACGTCCAGCACGTCGAACGCCCGCCGCAGGATGCCGACCACATCGTCGTCGGCCTCGGTCGCCCACGTGGTGATCGCGACGTCGAAGCACCCCAGCGCCGCCTGCACGACCGTCCGCGCACGCAGGTCGAGGTCGTCGTCCGTGCCGTCGATGCGCCCGGCGACCAACGGCGTGAGGACGTCCGCCCATGCCTGGTGCTTCTCGAGGTTCCTGGCTCGGAGGGACGGCGCGCTCGTCATCACCCGGACGGAACGCCGCCCCGTCTCGGGGTCCTCGCCGCCACGAGCGACCATCTGCACGAACGCTTCACGGAGCGCGGTCCACACCGGCTCGTCCGACGGTCGTTTGCGGAACGCCTCCGCGAGGGCTCCGCGATGGCGCGCCGGGTCGCCGATGACAGCGTCCTCCTTCGCGGGGAAGTACCGGTGGAAGCTCCGCGCGGAGATCCCGGCTTCGGCAGCGATCTGTTCCACGGTGACGCGCTCGAACCCGTCGGCGTCGAACCGGGCGATCGCGACGGCTGCGATACGCGCGCGGACGGCGTCGCGGGTTATGTCCCGCAGACCGGGGCGCGGTTCCGTGCTCGTGTCGCTCACGCTTCGAGTCTAGCGACCTGGCAGCAAACGCCAGTTGTGTCACCCTCTGCCATTTCCGGCGTACAGTGCCACCTGTACCGCTCTCCATGTCTCGAAAGGACAGCACATGCAGCAACGCACCCTCGGCCAGCAGGGGCTCGTCGTCGGCTCGATCGGCTACGGCGCGATGGGCACGACGTACGCATACGGGCCGGGCGACGACACCGAGTCGATCGCTGCCATCCGCCGCGCCCACGAACTCGGGGTCACCCACTTCGACACCGCCGAGCTCTACGGGTGGGGAACCGGTGAGCAGCTCCTCGGCACAGCCCTGGCACCGATCCGTGACGAGGTCACCATCGCGACGAAGTTCGGGTTCACCCCGGAGACCTACGCGCCGAACTCGCAGCTCGACCACATCCGCGAGGTCGTCGACACGAGCCTCCGCAACCTCGGCACGGACTCGATCGACCTGCTCTACCAGCACATCCACGACCCCGCGGTCCCGATCGAGGACGTCGTCGGCGTCATGCAGGAGTACGTCCAGGCCGGCAAGGTCCGGTTCCTCGGGCTCTCCAACACCGACGCCGAGAGCATCCGACGCGCGAACGCCGTGCACCCGATCTCGGTGCTGCAGACGGAGTACTCGATCTTCTCGCGCGAGTCCGAGGACCTGTTCCCCGTCGTCGACGAACTCGGGATCGGCCTGGTCGCGTACTCACCCCTGGCACGTGGGTTCCTCAGCGGCGCGGTCGGACCGCGGAGCGCGTACGCCCCGGACGACATCCGTCAGTTCCTCGACTGGTGGGCGCCGGAACACTACGACGCGAACGCCGGCGTCGTCGCCGGACTGACCGAGCTCGCGGCCGCGAAGGGGATCTCGCTCTCCCAGCTTGCCCTCGCGTGGATCCTCGCGCAGCGAGATGACATCGTCCCGATCCCGGGATCGCGGAACCCCGGACGCGTGGCCGAGAACGTCGCCGCCGCCGACGTGACCTTCACGCCGGAGGAACTGGCCCGGATCGACGAGCTCGGCCACGGTGTCCGCGGCAAGCGCGCCGGCTGATCGCGACCGCATCCGGACGGGAGGCCCGGCGCACGCCCGCCCCGGGCCTCCCGCCCGCCCCGCCCCGCCTCCACAGCCGCGCCCGCCCCGCCCCGCCCCTCGCCTCGCAGCCGAGCGGGCGAAATGCCCGCGTTCCCCGCGAGCCCACCCCGCCATTTCGCCCGCTCGACCCGCGAGTCGCCGAGCCCACGAGCCGACGGGCCGACGAGCCGACGAGCGGGCGAAAGACCAGGGTCCCGCCGGGCGGACACCGCGGCATTCCGCCCGCTCAACCGCCCGGGGGCCGAGCGGGCGAAAGACCAGGCCCCCGCCGGGCGGACACCGCGGCATTCCGCCCGCTCAACCGCCCGGGGGCCGAGCGGGCGAAAGACCAGGCTCCCGCCAGGCGGACACCGCGGCATTCCGCCCGCTCAACCACCCGGGGGCCGAGCGGGCGAAAGACCAGGCT
>NZ_RJKS01000002.1:232038-926185 GCF_003762905.1 Curtobacterium sp. ZW137
GGGGGCCGAGCGGGCGAAAGACCAGGCTCCCGCCAGGCGGACACCGCGGCATTCCGCCCGCTCAACCACCCGGGGGCCGAGCGGGCGAAAGACCAGGCTCCCGCCAGGCGGACACCGCGGCATTCCGCCCGCTCAACCACCCGGGGGCCGAGCGGGCGAAAGACCAGGGTCCCGGCGCATGGGCGATCTGGCACTTCGCCGGCTCGGCGCAGGCAGGGCCGAGCGGGCGAAATGCCCGGGCCCCCGCGGTGGGTACCGCGGCATTTCGCCCGCTCAACGCAGCCGGGCTCGAGCGGGGCTGGGACGGGCGCGGCACGGGCGGACGGAGCGGCGCGACGACTCCGGTACCGGCGGCGCGGCGGCGGCGTCTGCGGACTCGGCGACGGCGGGCGGCGGCGCCAGGCACCAGGCACCAGGCGACGGGCGACGGGCGACGGGCACTAGGCGACACCAGGCGCCAGGCGCCGGGCACCGGGCACCGGGCACCGGGCACCGGGCACCGGGCACCGGGCACCGGGCACCGGGCACCAGGCGTCGGGCACCAGGCGTCGGGCACACGAAGAAGCCCCGGTCCGTGAGGACCGGGGCTTCTGTGTCGCGTTGGTTGCGGGGGCAGGATTTGAACCTACGACCTCTGGGTTATGAGCCCAGCGAGCTACCGAACTGCTCCACCCCGCGGCACGTTGATAAGCCTACACGGGTACGGGCGGGGCGCCAAATCGAGCGCCCCGCCCGTGTGTCAGTTGCCCGAGCTGCTGTCGCCCTCGGCGTCGATCGCGGCCTGGATGGCCTCCTGCAGACGCTTGTCCGCCTCCGCCGCAGCGACGAGGTCGTTGTCCGCGTAGGCCTGCGTCCGGTCCTGCAGCGCAGCGTTCGCGTCCGACAGGGCCTGCTGCAGCGCCGGGCTCGGCGTGGTGCCCGTGCCCGTCGAACCGGAGGAACCGGAGGACCCGGTCGACCCGGAGTCGGTCGACCCGGAGTCGGAGCCACTGCCCGAGGACCCGGAGTCGGAACCGGAGCCCGAGGACCCGGACCCGTTCGCCGCGCCCTGGTCACCCGCGGCAGCGCCGGAGTCACCACCGAAGAGCTGGTTCAGCGCCTCGTCGAGGGTGTCCTCGAACGCGATCTTGTCGCCGAAGGCCACGAGCACCTTCTGCAGCAGCGGGTACGAGCCGCTCGACGTCGACTGGACGTAGACGGGCTGGACGTAGAGGAACCCGCCACCGACCGGCAGCGTGAGCAGGTTGCCCTGCTTCACGGTGCTGTTCCCGCGTTTCAGGATGTTCAGCTCCTGCGACACGGTGGTGTCGGAGTTGAACAGGTTCTGCACCTGGAGCGGGCCGGGGATGTTGTCCGTCTTCGGGATCGTCAGCAGTGTGAGCTTCCCGTAGCCGGACGAGCGTTTGCCCTTGCCGGCCCCTCCGGCGTCGGAGTCGACGGCGAGGTACCCGGTCAGCACGTTCCGCGCGTTCGACCCCGTCTGCTGGGGTATGTACGTCGTGTAGAGCGTGTAGGCGGTCCCCTGCCCCGGCACCTTCATCGTCAGGTAGTACGGGTCCTGTTGGTCGGCCTTGGCGGTCGTCGTCTGGGTCCCGAGCGCGTTGGTCGTCGTCGTGGAGTCGGTCGCGGTGGTGTCGCTGTCGTTCGACCCGCTGGTGGGGTCGGACGGTGTCGTCCACGCGTCGTCTCCGGAGTAGAACGAGTTCGCGTTGGTGACGTGGTACGTCCCGAGGATCGACCGCTGCACCTTGAAGAGGTCGGTCGGGTAGCGCACGTGGTCGAGGAGCTCGGCGCTCATCGAGGACACGGACTTCATCGACGTCGGGAAGATCTTCTGCCACGTCTTCAGCACCGGGTCCTTGGTGTCCCACGTGTAGAGCGTGACCTTGCCCGTGTAGGCGTCGACGGTGGCCTTGACCGAGTTCCGGATGTAGTTCACCTGGTCGGTGCGGTAGGTCGAGGACTCGGTGCCGTTGATGCTGTCCGACAGGCTCTGGCTCTGCGAGTACGGGTACGCGTCACTGGTCGTGTAGCCGTCCACGATCCACTGCAGCCGGTGGTCGACGATCGCCGGGTAGACGTCGCTGTCGAGCGTCAGGTACGGCGCGACCTTCTTCACACGGGTGATCGGGTCACGGTCGTAGAGGATCTGCGAGTCCTGGTTCACCGCGTTCGAGAGCAGGATCTGCTCCGACTGGAACTTCGCCGCGTAGACGAGCCGGTTGAAGAAGTTCCCGATGCTCGGGCCACCGTTGCCCTGGTAGGTGGTGGTCGCGTTGCCGCCGTTGGCGTCGTTCGAGTCGTCGGAGCCGGACGGGTAGTCGAGCTCGACGTTCTTGGAGCCCTTCGGCGCACCGACGATCGAGTACGGCGGCGAGGTCTCACCGAAGTACACGCGCTGCTGGTAGTCGCCGAGGGCACCGGTGGTCGGGATGCCGGACTCGAGGAACACCGGCTTGCCGTCGCTGGCGCGCTGGTTGCCGTAGGCCGCGGTGACGCCGAAGCCGTGGGTGTAGACGAACGTGCGGTTGTACTGCGTGTTCGCCGCGGCGCTGAGGCCGTCGAGGTCGATGTCGCGGACCGCGATGACGGTGTCCTCGGTCTGGCCCTTGATGTCGTAGCGGTCGACGTCGAGCTCGTCCGGGAACTGGTAGTACTGCCGCGACTGCTGCAGCTGGCTGAACGTGTCCGACACGATCTTCGGGTCGATCAGCCGGATGTTCGTCGTGGTCTGGGCGTCTTCCGCCAGGGCGCCGGTGGCCGTCTCGGTGGTGGCGTCGTAGTTCGACTCCTTGACGCCGGCGACCCCGTAGGCGTCACGGGTGGCGTCGATGTTCCGCTGGATGTACGCGGACTCGAACGAGCGCTCCGACGGTGCGACCTGCAGGCGCTGGACGATCCACGGGTAGATGCCGCCGATGACGATGGCGGAGACCAGGAGCAGCCCGGTGCCGACGATGGAGATCCGCCAGCGGCCGATGATCGCGGTGACGATGAACAGGATCGCGACGATCGCGGCGATCCCCGCCATGATCTCGCGGCCCGGGATGGTGGCGTTGACCTCGGTGTACTGCGCACCGGTGATCAGCGAGTTGCTCTTCGTGAGAGCCGCGTACTGGTCGAGCCAGAGACTGACGGCCTGCAGCGCGATGTAGACGGCGGCGGTGATCGCGAGCTGGACGCGGGCGGCGCGCGAGATGCGGACCTCTCGCCCACCGAAGCGCATGGCACCGTAGAGGTAGCACGCGGCGAGTGCGGCGAGGCCGGCGATCAGCACGACCGCGGACGAGTACGCCACGACCGAGCGCCAGAACGGCAGCTCGAAGACGTAGAACCCGATGTCGAGTCCGAACTGCGGGTCCTTCTGGCCGAACGGGGTCCGGTTGAAGTACTCGAGCACCATGCTCCAGCGCGGCGCCGTCGCGAGCCCGGCGAAGATGCCGAGGACGACCGGGATGCCGATCATCACGACGCGGCGGAGCGGCTCGATGACCTGCTGGTAGCGGTCCAGCTGCGAGCCGAGCTTCGCGTAGACCGGCCGGAACCGGAACGCCAGCAGGATGCTCAGGTACACCGGGACGGCCATGCCGAGGAACCCGGCGAAGAACATCGCCGTCCCTGCGATCCACCTGGTGGTCAGGACCTGCTGGAACCCGAGCTGCGCGAACCACGCGTAGTCGGTGTACAGGCTGGCGAAGATGAAGAAGGCGATCACCAGTGCAGCGAGCACGATGATCGTGACCACGATCGGGACACGCGGCGAACGCCGTCCCGCGGTGGACGAGGTGGACGAGGCAGTCGTCACGTGATGTGCTCCAGACGTGTCGGACCGGCGGCCCGGCGCACCGGGCCGTCAGTGCTCACGATCCTATTGGACCGGACCGACTGCGAACCTGTACCCGATCTCAGGATGACGGCCGGGGCCTCCCGTCCGTCGCGGTGACGACCACGCCGGGAACGCGAGCCGGGTCGACGCCGACCGTCTCAGGAGCCGCAGGTGGCGAGACCGGCCGTGCTCTTCCCGCTCGCGATCGTGTCGAGGTCGGTGACCGCCTGGTCCAGCGTCTTCACGGCGTAGACGTCGAGCCCGTCCGGGACGTGCCCGACGACCTCGTCACAGTTCGACGCCGGCGCGAGGAAGACGGTCGCTCCCGCGTCCTTCGCGCCGTACAGCTTCTGCCGGATCCCGCCGATGGCCCCGACCTCGCCGTCCGCGGTGATGGTGCCGGTGCCGGCCACGTGCTTGCCGCCGTTGAGCTTGCCCGGTGTGATCTCGTCGATGATCCCGAGCGCGAACATCATGCCCGCGGAGGGTCCGCCGACGTCCTGCAGCTTGATCGAGACGTCGAACGGGAAGTCGTAGTGCTCGACGACCCCGACGCCGAGGAGCGCGGTGCCGCTCTGCTCGCGCGGCGTGACCTGGACGTCCTCGGACTTCCCGTCACGGGTGATCGTCACGGTCGCCGGCGACGAGGTGCCGTGCTTGCCGACCAGGTCGCGGAGCGTCGTCGCGTCCGCGTTCGTCGTCAGCGAGGTGCCGTCGAACGCCGTGATGACGTCGCCCTTCTCGATCACGCCGTCGGCCGCGGTGTCCTTGCCGACCGTCCCCACCTCGAGCTCCGTGGGGATCTTCGTCCCCTGCTGGATCAGGGCAGCGGCCACGGCGGACTGCTGCGAGTTCGTCATGTCGGCGGCGTCCTGCTCGTTCACCTGCTCGGTCGTGGTGCCGGGTGGGTAGATCGCCGAGGCGGGGACGACGGCCTGCGACTTGGTGAACAGCGCGCGGATCACGCTCGTCCACGCCGGACGCTGTGTGGCCGTGCCCTCGACGCTCACGGTGAGCATGTCGAGCGCGCCGGACGTCGGGTACGTCGGGTGCCCGTCGACCTGGATCAGCTTGACGTCCTTCGCGTCCTTGCCGGTCCCCTGCTGCTGCGTGCCGATCGTGTTGAACACGGGGCCGGGCAGCTCGATGACGTACGGGCTCGGCAGGACGCTGGCGATGATCGCGAGCACGACGGCCCCGATCACGAAGGCCCAACCAACGGTCCGGGTGCGGGAGCGACGACGGGGCGCGGGCGCGAAGAGGGTCAACGGGGTCCTTCCGGAGGGACACATGCGGGCCGACCGCCCACCTGCTCGCCCTTCCTGCCGGAGGGGCTGTTCGCCCTCGGCGCAGCCGGATGGGCGTTCCCACGGGGCCGTCCCAGGTCCGGTCCCACGAGCGGGGATTAGCGTAGTCGGCATGCCTGATGAACCGCAGCCGGGGCCGGACGACGACTTCCAGGAGATGCTCCGCAAGCTCCTCGCCGGCGAGGGGCAGATCGACCCGTCACAGCTCGCCGGTGCCGCCGGCCTGCCCAACGACCCCGCCTTCGTCGCGAACCTGATGAGCCAGCTGCAGCAGGCCGCCCAGAACGGCGGCGACGGCATCGACTTCTCGGTGACCGCCGAGCGCGCGGTCGCGATCGCCAAGGACGGCGCGCACGGTGTCGACCCGGCGACGAGCCAGGCGAGCGACCAGGCGTTCCAGGTCGCGGCGCTCTGGCTGGACGAGGTCACGAGCGTCGCCGAGCTCACCGCGACGCCGAGCCTGTACACGCGGGAGCAGTGGGCGAAGGCGACCGCGCCGGTCTGGTCGCAGATCGCCGAGCCGGTCGCGGCGAGCATCGCCGACGCCCTCACCGAGGCGATCGACCAGCGTGCGCCGGAAGAACTGAAGGCCATGCTCGGCGACGTCTCGAAGGCGATGCGCGGCGTGGGCGGCGCACTCTTCGCGATCCAGCTCGGCCAGGTCGTCGGGCAGCTCTCGAAGGAGGTCGTGTCCGGCGGCGACGTCGGGATCCCGCTCCTCGACGAGCAGGTCGCGGCGCTCCTGCCGCAGAACGTCGCCGAGTTCGCCGAGGGCCTCGACGTGCCGGTGGACGAGGTCCGGATCTACCTCGCGGTGCGCGAGCTCGCGCATGCCCGGCTGTTCCGGTCGGCGCGCTGGCTGCGGCTGCACATCATCTCCTCGATCACCGAGTACGCCCGCGGCATCCACATCCCGTTCGACCGGGTCGAGGAACTCGCGGCCGACATCGACCCCACCGACCAGGAGCAGCTCCGCGACGCCCTGGCGTCCGGTGCGCTGATCCCGCCGCGCACCCCGGACCAGGACGCCGCGCTCGCCCGCCTCGAGACGATGCTCGCGCTCGTCGAGGGCTGGGTCGACACCGTCACCGCCGCCGCCACCGCGCGGCTCCCCCGGTCCGGTGCGATCGCCGAGACCGTCCGCCGCCGCCGTGCCGCCGGTGGCCCCGCCGAGTCCGCGTTCGCGACGCTCGTCGGGCTGGAGCTGCGCCCCCGCCGCCTCCGTGAGGCCGCGGCGATGTGGCAACGGGTCACCGACGAGCTCGGCGCCGAGCAGCGCGACGCGCTCTGGGAGCACTTCGACCTGGTGCCCGTCTCCGACGACATCGACGCACCGGACGCACTGGTGGCGCGGCTCCGGAACCCGGGGCAGACGCCGGAGGACGACGAGTTCGACCGTGCGCTCGAGGACCTGCTGAACGACTCGACGGGGTCGCGTCCGCGGGAGGACGAGTCGGGCGGGGTGTCCGACGAGGACGGTCCCGACGCCGGTCCGGCTCCCGAGGACGGCCCCCGCTAGTCCCGTCCGGCCGACGGGCCGCGGTGGTGGTCCCGTCCGGCCGACGGGCCGCGGTGGTGGTCCCGTCCGGCCGACAGGTCGCGGTGGTGGTCCCGTCCGGCCGACGGGCCGCGGTGGTGGTCCCGTCCGGCCGACGGGGCGCGGTGGCGGTCCCGACCGGCCGACGGGCCGCGGTGGTCCGGCCTGGAGGCTCGGATCGCCGCCGGCACCCGGCCGCCTGTGGGCAACGTGGTTGTCCACAGATCCGACGGTCGCGCCCCGACGCCCGGTCCCGTCCGCCACGGTGGACCCATGGGCATCCGCATCGATCCGACGCTCGAGTTCGTCTGGCGTGACCCGGTCACCGTGCAGCTCGGCGTCGACCCGCCGCGCGCCGTGGTCGGCGTCCCCACCACGGCCGAGGAACGCTTCCTCCTCGCACTCCGGCGCGAGACCGGCCGGGACGCCCTCGCCGGGGTCGCGGGCAGCGTCGGGTGCCGGCCAGAGGTCGCGGCACGGGTCCTCGGCGCGGCGAGCCCGGCGGTGCTCGACATGCTCCCGGAACCCCTGGTCCGCGTCGAGGTCCACGGGGTCGGCGCTCTGCCCGACACGCTCGACACGTTCCTGACCGGGGAAGGTGTGACCGTGGTCCGGACCACGGCCCCGCGCGGCGGTCCGGTCACGGTGCCGGACCCGGAACCGAAGACCGCGGTCGTGGTGGCCGACCACGTCGTCGACCCGGCGCTCCGTGCGGCGTGGACCCGTCGCGGCACCCCGCACCTGCCGGTGGTCGTGAGCGACGGGCGCATCCGGGTCGGCCCGTTCCTGGTCCCCGGCGCGGGGCCGTGCATGCAGTGTCTCGAGTACGCGCACGTCGACGACGACCCGACCTGGCCGGCGATCGCCGCGCAGGTGTGGGGGCGGCCGGCCGCGCCGCTCTCGCCGTACCGGGTCGGTGCGGTGGCCGCAGCGGTCACCCGTCTCGTCGTCGAGCGGTTGCCGCGGCGCGCCTCCGTCCCCGGCGACGACCAGCTCGTCTTCGACCGCGACGACCTCAGCGTGTCGCGTCGGCCGGCGCGGCCGCACCCCCGGTGTGCGTGTCGATCGCTGCCAGGAACCGGCTCGGAGCGCGCGCTCCGCCCCGAGTGGACCCCTGTCGTGACCACGTGATCGTGACCGTCCGGCGGGCTCGGGTGAGTCCGACGTAGAACAGCCGGCGCTCCTCGTCGACCTCGGCGTCGGTGGTGGCGTGCGAGATCGGGAGGAGGCCCTCGGCAGCGCCCGCGATGACGACGTTCGGCCACTCCAGGCCCTTGGACGAGTGCAGCGTCGCGAGTGTGACGGCGTCGAGTTCGGGCTCGTGGTGGGTCGCTGCCCGGTCGACCAGGTCCTGGGTGAACTGCTGCATCGTCGTGCCCGCGGGGGCGTCCTCGGCGAGGCCCATGATCGCCTGCAGCGCGTCCCACTGCTCGCGGACCGCGCCGGTGCCCTCCGGCGGGGTCGGGGTCCACCCACTGACCTGCAGCACCAGGCCCACACGCCGGGTCAGTTCGTCGTCGGTCTGCCGGATCGCCTCACCGCGCATGTGGTGCACGGCGAGCTTCACCTCGGGACGGTCGAAGAACCGGGTGCCGCCCTGCACCCGGTACGGGATCCCGGACCGGCCGAGGGCCGCCTCGAGCGCTGCGGACTGGGCGCCGACACGGAACAGGACGGCGCAGTCGCCGTAGGCACCGCCCTCGCTGACCAGGTCCGTGATCCGGCGTGCGATCGTCGCAGCCTCGTCGCCGTCGTGCACGCAGGGCACCACGACGGGCTCGGGGCCGGGCACCGGGTCCTGCGCCGCGAGGTCGAGTGCTCCGGGTCGGCCGCGCATCAACGCGTTGGCGGCGTTGACGACCTCTCGCGTGGACCGGTAGTTCCGCTCGAGCCGCAGCACGGACCCCCGCGGGAACTCCGACCCGAAGCCGAGCAGGTACTTGCTGGACGCGCCCGCGAAGGAGTAGATCGTCTGGCTGGCGTCGCCGACGACGCAGAGGTCCTGCCGATCGCCCAGCCACGCCCGGAGCAGGTCGTGCTGGACGGGCGAGACGTCCTGGTACTCGTCGACCACGAAGAACCGGTACTGCTGCCGGACGTAGCTGGCGACGCGCGGTTCGGTCTCGACCATGCCGAGGGTGGCGAGCAGGACGTCCTCGAAGTCCATCTGCCGGCGGTCGTCCTTGAGCCGCTCGTACGCGCGCATCAGGTCGATGACGCGCGCCGGACTGGTCTCGCGCGGCATCACCCGGTCGACGGCCGCCGCCTCGTACTCGTCGAGGGTGAGCCGCTGGACCTTCCGCCACTCCACCTCGGCCGCGAGGTCCCGGAGCACCGGCTTGTCGACGTGCATCCCGATCGTGTCCGCGGCGTGCGCGATCATCCGCGCCTTGGACTCGACGATCTTCGGCGCGTGGCCGCCGACGGTGTCCGGCCAGAAGTAGCTCAGCTGCGACATCGCGGCGGCGTGGAAGGTCCGCGCCTGCACGCTCCCGGCGCCGAGCGCGCGGAGGCGGGACCGGAGTTCACCGGCCGCCCGGGTGGTGAAGGTCAGTGCGAGGACGTGCGCCGGCGAGTAGGTGCCGGTGGCGACGCCGTAGGCGATCCGGTGCGTGATGGCCCGCGTCTTGCCGGTCCCGGCGCCGGCGAGGACGGCAACGGGGCCGAGGAGGGTCGTCGCGACGGTGCGCTGCTCCGCGTCGAGCGCTGCGAGCAGCGCCTCCGGGGAGGGTGGTGTCGGCCCGGCCGGGGTGGTGCTCACGGCAGGTCCAGCGGGCCGCCGTACCACTCCTCGATGATCGCCCGGGCGATCGACGTCCGTCCGGGCAGGAGCAGGGTGTCGCCGGCACGCTCGCGGATGTCCTCACGAGAGAACCAGCGGACGTCGAGGATCTCCACGCCGTCCGGGCGGGCGGTCGACGGGTCGCCGTCCGCCGCACGGGCACGGAACCCGACCATCAGCGACGCCGGGAACGGCCACGGCTGGGATCCGAGGTACTCCGGCTCCTCGACGTGCACGCCGGACTCCTCGAACACCTCGCGGCGGACGGCGTCCTCGAGCGACTCCCCGGGCTCGACGAACCCGGCGAGCAGCGAGTACCGGTCCTGGTCCCACGCGGCGTTCGACCCGAGCAGGATGCGGTCGTCGGCGTCGACGACACCCACGATGATCGCGGCGTCGGTGCGGGGGAAGAGCTCGTGGCCCTGGTCGTCGCGGCGGACCCAGCCGCCGGTGACCACCTCCGTGCTCGAGCCGGTGCGGGGCGAGAAGCCGTGCACCGCGTGCCAGTTCGCCATCGCCACGGCCTCGACCGCGAGGCCCTGGTCACGCGGGGACAGCTCGGTGCCGAACATCCGGAGGCTCTCCCAGGCGGCGTCCTCGGGCTCGATCCGCGCGGCGGTGTCGGCGTCGACGAGGACCGCGGCGAACCGGGTGCCGGCCGGAGCGTCGGCGGCGTCGGACACGGAACGGCCGAGGTAGACCAACGGTGCCCCCTCGGGCACGTCGGCCGCGGCGACGAACCGCAGCGTGCCGTCCGGGTTCCGGAGCATCGCGGCGCCGTGCACCGGCAGGAAGCGGGTCGCCTCGTCGTCGCGCAGCACCCGTCCGAGGCCGGGCGTGCTGCGGTACTCGGCATCACGGTCGAGCTCGTTGCGGGCGAGCGGCAGCCGGGCGGCGAACTCCACGGTCACGGATGACTCCTCGGGTCGGTGTCGTGTCGGGACCGGACCAGCGTGGCGCGCACCGATCCAGACGTCGGCGGACCTACCCTGTGGGGCATGGCGGGATCCCAGTTCACTCTAGCGGCGTTGGCGACGACGGCCGTGCCCGGACTCGTCGTCACGGGCACGCGCACCCTCGGCTCGGTCGCGGCCGGTGACTACGAGTCGGCGGTCCTCCGCGACTCGGACGGCATCGAGTCGGCGATCCGCCGTCCCCGGAACCAGCGGGCCGAAGCGCGGCAGTCGGCCGACCTCCTCGCGATCCGTGCGCTGAGCGCCGGGATCAGGTCGCGCCTCCCGTTCGCGGTCCCCGAGTACCGCGGTCAGGCGCCGATCGGCTCGACCCGCGCCATCGTGACCGGGTTCGTCCCCGGCAGCCACCCGTCGCTCGGCGCCCTCGGCGAGCGTCCGGAACTCGCCACCAGCGTCGGCCGTGCCGTCGCGGCGATCCACCTGCTGCCGACCAGCTTCGTGACCGACGCCGGCCTGCCCTCCCTCACCCCCTTCGAGGTCCTCCGTTCCGCCGTGTCCGTGATGGACCGTGCCGTCGCGACCAAGCTCGTGCCGGCCGCGCTGCAGGACCGCTGGGAAGGCGCCGCGCGCGACCAGCAGCTGTGGCAGTTCACGCCGACCGTCGTGCACGGCGCACTCGGCCCCGACGTCCTGCTCGTGCAGGGCGACGACGTCACCGGTGTCCTCGGCTGGGGCGAGCTCCGACTCGGCGACCCGGCGAAGGACCTGGCATGGGTGCTCGCCGGCCGTCGCGACGCCTTCGACACCGTGCTCAGCGCCTACGAGGCGAACGGTGGCGGCCGAGACCGCCAGCTCGCCCAGCGGGCCCGGGTCTACCACGAGCTCGAGACGGCGCAGTGGCTCCTGCACGGCGTGCAGGCGAAGAGCACCTCGGTCGTCGACGACGCCGTCGCGATGATGCACCGTCTCGTCGACGCGGTGCACGCACCGTCGGCCGCGCCGCTGCAGTCGGTGTCGCCGGAGACGATGGAGATCGGCGAGGTCGAGCAGCTGCTGTCGTCGACCGAACGTCGGCACGGCTGACGCGGCCGTTCCGGCATTCTCGGCTTCTCCGGCTTCTCCGGCTTTTCCGGCATTCGCGGCCTTGGAGGCACGGTGCGGGTCCGTCCCGCACGTCGCGTCAGCCGATCGCGGCGTCCCAGGCACGTTCGAGCCCCGCACGGTCGAGCAGCTCCGCCGGCCGGATCTCCAGGTCGTCCGCCACGAAGTAGAACACCGCGTCGACGTCCGCGATCGGGCGCCCGGTGAACTCGGCGTAGGCGACGCGGTACAGCGCGAGCTGCAGCTGCCGGCGTTCCAGGTCGGTCGCTCCGGACGGTGCCTTGCCGGTCTTCCAGTCGACGACCTCGATCCGCCCGTCGATCTCGTAGACCGCGTCGAGCTTGCAGACCACGCTGTGCCCGAGGAACGGGATGTGGATCTCCCGCTCGACCTCGACCGGGGTCAGGCCCGCCCAGCGTGAACGGGCGAAGGTCTCCTGGAACTCGCCGAGACGACGGGCGTCGTCGTCGCTGACCGCCGCGTCGGGAGCGGCCGACTCGTCCGGGTCGGCGTCGAGCTCGCCGTCCCACACGTCGAGCAGTTCCGGCGATCCGAGCGTCTCGAGCGCCCCGCCGGAGCGCGCACGGCGCTCGACCCACTGGTGGAACAGGGTGCCGAGCCGGGTGGCGCGGTAGGGGCGCTCGGGCATCGGCCGGCGCAGGCGCTCCGCGACGGCGTCGGGCTCGGTGAGGTAGTCCTTGAACCCGGACGCCGGCACCCGGTGCGGGACCACCACGCGGTGCTTCGCGGACCGGGCAGCGCGGCGCTCCGCGAGCAGCAGGTCGATGTCCGCGGCGAAGCGTCCGGCCGCGCCCGGGTTCGCGTTCCGGACCCGGTCGGCGGCAGCGGCGACGCGCGGCGCACGGTTCCCGAACGGGACGTGCGGCCACTCCTGGGTCGCGCCGGCGTCGCCGAGGGGGTTCTCCTCGTGCTCGGTGGTCTCCGGGATCCGGTCGGCTGCGACCACCCCGGCGTCGACGAGGTCCGCGAGGTACCGGCTCGGCTGCATCGGCTTCACCCCGCCGGCCCAGAACGAGCCGCTCACCAGCAGCTCGTGGCGCGACCGGGTCAGCGCGACGTACGTCAGCCGGCGCTCTTCTTCCTCGTTGCGGGCCTTCACCTCGTCCTTGAAGGCGTCGATCGCGAGCGTGACGTCCTTCTGGGCGTCGTGCCCCCGCCAGTCCAGGCGCGGGAGCTCGTCCGCGTCGCCGCGGAACTCGTACGGGAGGCGTCCGAATCCGATCCACCCCGATGACCCTTCCTGCGGGCGGGCGGGCAGCGCACCCTCGACCATCCGGGGGACCGCGACCGCGTCCCACTCGAGCCCCTTCGAGCCGTGGATCGTCAGGATCTGCACGGTCCCGGCCTCGGGCTCCTCGGATCGGGGACCCATGTCGTCCCGGCGCGCTGCCGCATCGATCCAGCCGAGGAAGGCGCCGAGGTCCGCGCGGTCGTCCGTCCCCACGAACCCGGCGAGTTCGTCGACGAAGGCGTCGAGGTACGCACCGCTCCCCTGCTCGTGCGCGGCGACCTCGATGTCGAGGTGCATCTCCTGGATCACCAGGGTGACGAAGTCGACCAGGTCCCCGGCGGCACGGGACCGGAGCGCGGCGAGCTGCTGCCCGAGCCGGCGCATCCGGTCGCGGCCGGCCGGGGTGATGCCCTGCAGGGCGCCGTGCTCGTCCGGTGCGACCGCGACGAAGTCCAGGGCGTCCACGACCGAGCCGTGCTCACCGACCGCGACCGACGCGCGGAAGGCGGCGGTCACCTCGTCGTCGAGGCGCTGCTGCGTGTGGTCCCGCTTGAACAGCCACTGCGCCAGGCCGTGCAGCGCGACGACGTCCGCCGCGCCCACCCGCCAGCGGGCCCCGGCGAGGAGCCGGATCAGGTCGTTGCCGGCGGCCGGGTCGTGGAGCACCCGGAGGCAGGCCACCAGGTCGACGATCTCCGGACGCTGGAGCAGTCCCCCGGTGCCGAGCACGTGGTACGGCACTCCCCGCTGCCCGAGTGCCCCGGTGAACGCCGCGAGGTCCTTCCGGGCACGGAGGAGCAGCGCCATCGAGCCGCCCGGGTTCCGGCGGCGGTGGTCCTCGAACCAGGCGGCCACGGCGGCCGCTTCTTCGGGCAGGGTCTCGGTGAAGACGGCGTGCACGACACCGGCGTCGGCGCCGGGCCGTGGTGACAGGCGCTCCACGTCGACCTCGGACGCCTCGGACAGGGGCGCGACGACGGCGTTGGCCCCGGCGAGGACGTCGACCGGGTTCCGCCAGCTCGTCGAGAGGGCGAACGTGCGCGGAGCGGCGGCGCCAGCGTCGCCAGCGTCGCCAGCGCGTCCGAAGTCCCGCGGGAACCGGGCCAGGTTCGCCGCGCTCGCGCCGCGGAACCCGTAGATCGATTGGTGCGGGTCCCCGACGGCCATCACCGGGTGGTCGTGGAACAGCCGTGCCAGGAACCGGGTCTGCACCACGGAGGTGTCCTGGTACTCGTCGAGGAGGACCACCCTGAACCGCCCCCGGAGGTCGTCGACCACGCGCGGTGCGGCCTCGGCGGCGGCGAGGGCCAGCGCGATCTGGTCGGAGAACTCCACGAAGCCGCGGTCGACCTTCTGGCGGCGGAACTCCTCGACCAGGTCGGTCAGCGGCTCCAGTGCCCCGATCGCCGCCACGGCCGCGGTGATCGCGGCGTACGGCTTCCCGCGGTTGCCGGGGAGCTCGAGCAGCTCGGAGAACTCGATCGCGAAGCGCCGCAGCCGCTCGGGCTCGACGAGGTGCTCCGACGCTGCTCCGGCGAGCGCGACGACGGCCGCGGTGATCGTGTCGACGTTGCGGTCGAGGCCGGCGAGCCGGTCGTCCCGGGCGGCGACCACGACCCGGCGTGCCAGCTGCCACGCGGACGGTTCGGTGAGCACCTGGGACTCGCCGTCGCGCCCGACCAGCAGCGCGTTCTCGCGGAAGACACTGTTCGCGAAGGCGTTGTAGGTGGACACGGTCGGGGCTTCGAAGGCGTCGCCGGCAGTGATCAGGCCGGCGTCCTCGAGCGCCCGGATCCGGTCGTTGATCCGGATCGAGAGCTCCCCCGCCGCCTTGCGGGTGAAGGTGAGTCCGAGGATCTCGTCCGGGCGCACGTGGCCGTTGGCGAGCAGCCAGACGACCCGCGACGCCATGGTCTCGGTCTTGCCGCTGCCGGCGCCGGCGACGACGAGGGCCGGTGCGAGGGGTGACTCGATGACGGCGCGCTGCTGCTCGGTCGGGCGCGGACGGCCGAGTGCGTCGGCGATCGCATCCGCGCCGTGCCGGACCAGGACGTCGTCCTCGAGCAGTTCGTCGGTCACCACGTCACCTCTCCCACCACGTGGATCCGGCACTCGACACCGGTGCGTGCCTTCTCGCAGTGGTCGTCGACGTTGGCGACGAACGTGCGGCCGGCCATGCCCCTGGCGACCTCGTGCAGCCGTTCCCGGTAGGACTCGCGCGCGTCGGGGTCGAACGCGTGCTGGGTCCGCTCCGAGTAGGCGTGCCCGCCCTTCGGGTTCTGCACGAAGACGAGCCGGGCATCGGTCATCGGCGACCCGGCCGGGACGCCCTCGACCGCGCCGTCCTCCACCGCGAGCTGGTAGGCACCGAGCTGCGGGTGCTCGGGCATGTCGTTCTTCTCGCTCGGCATGCTCCGGCCGGTCTTCAGGTCGACGACGCTGACGCGGCCGTCGGGGTCGATCTCGATGCGGTCGATGCTGCCGCGCACCCGTGCCGGGCCGGTGACGAGGGCGAACGAGGTCTCGGCGCCGAGCAGCTGCCGTCCGGCGCTGGCGAACGTGCGCAGGTAGTCGCTGAGCCCCTCGATCATCCGACGCGTCCTGGCGCGTTCACGGTCGCCGATCCACGGGGACTCGAACGTCAGCTCACCCCACCGGGACTCGACCCGTTCCCACAGCGACTCGACGTCGATCTCGGTCGCGTGCTCCATCGCCTCGTGCACGATCGTGCCGATGCCCATCGCCGGGCTCGGTGCGCCGCCACCGAACGTCTGCACGAACCAGTGCACGGGGCACTCCTCGAAGGTGCCGATCCGCGACGGGGAGACCCCGACGGTGGGCGGGACGAGCTCGCCGCTGACCGGGTCCTCGACGGCGGCTCCGTCCAGGTCGACGAGCGGGTCTTCCGTCGTCGGCTCGGCGGTGCCGTACCAGTCGTCGGGCGATGCGCCGGGGACCTCGGCCTCGGCCAGGCGCGCGAGTGCGGAGGCCGCCTCGTGGTCACCGGTCGCCACCACCCGACGGCGGAGCGAACCCGCGAGTCCCCGGAGTGAGAGCGGGTGCGCGGTGGGCTGGCGGTCCGGCGGCACGGGCACGAGCCGGACGAACGGGGACGGGGACTCGTCGTCGTTGGCGATCGTCCCGATGACCACCTGGGTCGTGGCGCGGGAGACCGCCCGGGCGAACAGCCGGAGCTCGTCGGCGATCACGGCGGCGCGGTCGTCCACGACGTCGTGGTCGGTCCCGGCAGCGGCGCGGACCAGTCCGTCCGGGTCGAGGAGGCTGCCCCGGACCCGGGTGTTCGGCCACACGCCGTCCTGCAGGCCGAGCACCACGACGACGTCGCACTCGAGCCCGATCGTCGCGGACGGGGTGAGCACGCGGACACGCCCGGCGGTCCGGTCCGGGCCGATGCTGTCCTCGGGCAGGTCGGCTCCGAGCAGGTCGTCGACGAAGACCCGCGCGGGGGCGTCCGGCGTGCGCTCGACGAAGCGCTTCGCCGCGGTGAACAGCCCGACCACGGCGTCGAGGTGCCGGTCGGCCTCGCCGGCACCGACACCACCCGCGAGCGACTGGCCGCCCCAGATGCCGGCGAGACCGCTGCGCTCCCAGAGGCCCCAGAGGATCTCCTCGATGCTGGCACCGGACTCGGCGTCGGCGCGGGCCTGGACGAGGCTCCGGGCGAGGCGGGTGGCACGGCGGGCGAAGGCGGCGTCGACGGTGACGAGCCGCTCCGGAGCCCCGAGCGCGTCGACGAGCAGTTCGTCCGCGGTGCGGGTGCCGCCGCCGGCCAGTTCTTCACGCCGGAGCGCGAGCCGGAGCCGCCGCATCGCGAGCGTGTCGAGCCCGCCGAGAGGACCGGTCGCGAAGGCGGTCGCGAGGTCGGCGTCGAGCGGCAGCACCCCCAGCGAGACCGCCGCGGCGTCGATCAACGAGCGGGCGGCGGAGTCGTCCCGGGGTCGGGTCGGCGCGGCACCCGCCGTGGCGGGGACCTCCGCGACGGAGAGGGCACGGACGAGTTCGGGGATGGCCGCACCGCTGCGCGTCACGACCACCATGCGGTGCCACGGGACGCCGTCCATCAGCTGGTGCTCGCGCAGCCGACGGGCGACGGCGACCACGAGCGCGGAACGGCTGCCGCCCTCGAGGTGCAGCACGGAGTCCGGCCGGCCGTCGGTGTCGCGGGCGAGCGCGGTCCGCTGCCGCCCCGCCGCGGCGGCCCCGACGCGTCCGGTGATCCCGCTGACGAGCGCCCGGATCGGCGCGGGGTGCCGGTGCACGGTCCCGAGCACGACGTCCTGCACGTGCGCGACACCGAGCCGGGACGCGAGCCGGCCGAGGACGTCGGGCTCTGCACCGCGGAAGGCCGACGCGGCGATGTCCGGATCGCCGAACGCGACGACCTGGACGCCGGAGCGGGCCAGCGCACCGAGGAGTGCGATCTCCCCCTCGACGAGTTCCTGCGTGTCGTCGGCGACCACGAGCCGCAGTGCGGCCACCGCGGGCGGGAGTTCCCCGCGGAGCACGGCGGCGGTGGCGAAGGCGACGAGCTCCGCGGCGTCGAGGCTCGTCGTCCGGAAGGCGGTCAACGCGGCCCGGTACTCGTCCACGAGGTCACCGACCGCCCGCCACTCCGGCCGGCCCTTCTCGTCCGCGAGCTCGCGCATGTCGTCCGGTTCGACGCCGGCGGCGACCGCGCGCATCATCACGTCGCGGAGTGCCGTCCGGAACCCGGCGCGTTCCCGGACGACGGCGGTGATCGGCTGCGGCCAGTCCGGGCCGGTGCCGTCGGTCTCGTGGCCGGCGAGCAGGTCGGCGAGGATCCGGTCCTGCTCGCCACCGGTGAGGAGGGTCGGCGCGGGCTGGCCCTGCGCGGCGGCGGCGAACGCGACGATCTGGAAGGCCAGGGAGTTCACGGTGCAGGCGAGCGCGCCGGGCGTGACCCGCTCGACCGTCACCGCGAGGTGGTCACGGAGCGCGGTCGCCGCGGTGCGCGAGGACGTCAGGGCGAGCACCGTCGCGTGGCCGTCCGGGGTGATCGCGTCGGGCCGCCGGAGCCGGGTGGCGACGAGGCGGGCGAGCGTCGAGGTCTTGCCGGTGCCGGGAGCGCCGATCACCGCTGCGTGCACGCCGTCGGGCAGCGCGAGCACCGCTGCCTGCCCGGGGTCCGCGACCAGCGCGCGGGACACCTGCGTCGGCGCGGGTGCTGGCGTCAGCGTGGTCGTGGGCACGTCCGTACCGTACCGAGGGCGACCGACAACTCCGGTGACCGACCGGCGGTGCGCCGGACGCCGGACTCCGCACGCCGTGCGCCGGACGCCGTGCGCCGGACGCCGTGCGCCGTGCGCCGTGCGCCGTGCGCCCAAGGCGAACGGAGGGTCCGCCCGAACACGGCTCGGATATGGTGAGCACGTGGACATCAAGATCGGCATCATCAACAGCCCGCGCGAGATCGCCTTCGAGACGAAGCAGACCGCGGAAGAGATCGAGAAGGCCGTCTCCGAGGCGCTCGCATCCCAGACGCACCTCGCGCTGCAGGACGAGAAGGGCCGCAAGTACGTGGTCGCCGCCGCAGCGCTGGCCTACGTCGAGTTCGGCTCCGAAGAAGCCCGCCGCATCGGCTTCGTCGCGTAGCACCGGCGTGGAACTCCTCTTCGCGATCCTAGGCGGCCTGATCTGCGGTGCCATCGCGCACGTGCTGCTGCCGTTGCGCTCGACGCGTGGTCAGCTGCTCGGCCCGACGGTCGGCGGGATCACCGCCGCCGTCCTCTGGGAAGTGCTGACCTGGGCCGGCTGGCAGTACGACGCCACCTGGATCTGGGTCGTCGCGCTCGTCGGCGCGGGGGTCGTCGCACTCGCCGCGGAGTGGCTGCTCGGCCGACGCCGCACCGCGAACGACGCCGCCTTCTACGAGGCCGTGAGGAACCGCGGCGGCGCCGGAGCGACACGCCGCGCCTGAGCACCCCTGCCGCTGCCAGCGGCACGGTCGAGCCCCTCAGGCCGTGAGCCCGAGCGCGTCCATCCGCCGGGTGTGCGTCGCGATCAGCTCGGTCCAGACCGGCTCCAGCCGCGACTGGTCCTCGCGCGCGTGCGACGCCAGCGCCGACCGTGCGACGAGCAACGTGTCACCCACGAGCCGTCGTCCCCACATCGCCAGCCGGGACGACACCTGCGGTTCTTCGTCGATGCGCGCGCTGAGCTCCTCGACGACGGCCGCTTCTTCGCGCGCGTCGAACACGCCCTGCAGCCGCTGCTGCACGTCGTTCGGCAGTGAGCGCAGCAGGTTCGCGAAGAGGTCGTTGAGGATGCCGGCGGTGACGTAGCCCGTCAGCATCGACTCGTACCAGTCCGCACCGCTCGTCCGGTCGAGGAACAGGTCGATGGCTTCCCGGTGCGGCGCCATCAGCTCGGCCGGGTCGGCTCCGGTCCGCTCGATCTCGGCGACGATCGACCGGTGCCGGTCGAGCGCGGTCGTGGCGAGCACGCCGGTGACCAGCCGTCCGGACAGGGTCGGCGCCGACGCTCCGGCGCGGCCCATCGTCTCGTACAGCGAGAGCTGGAGGTAGGCGGCCTGCCCGAGGTAGACGTCGAGCTCGGGGCTGACGTCGTCGAGCTGCAGGCGCTCCACCTGCGCGGGGTTCTTCGGGTTCCGCGACGCGAGCCATGCTGCTGCGAGCTGCGCCGCGCGCTTCCGGTTCCACCACGACACCACGCCTCCAGCATAGGGGGAAGGACCCGTCCGCTCCGCGCGCCGGTAGACTGGTTCGGACTCCCCGATAGGACAGGGTGACCTTTTTGACTTTCTCAGACCTCAACATCGAGCAGGACATCGTCGATGCGCTCGCCGGCAAGGGCATCATCGAGCCCTTCCCGATCCAGGAGCAGACGATCCCGCTCGCCCTCACCGGCCAGGACATCATCGGCCAGGCCAAGACCGGGACCGGCAAGACCTTCGGGTTCGGCCTCCCCCTCATCCAGCGTCTCGGCGCCGACCCCGCGCACGGCGTGAAGGCCCTCGTGGTCGTCCCGACCCGTGAACTCGCGGTCCAGGTGACCGAGGACCTCGAACTCGCGACCTCGAACCGCTCCACCACGATCGTCTCGATCTACGGCGGCAAGGCGTACGAAGGCCAGATCGAACAGCTCAAGGCTGGCGCGCAGATCGTCGTCGGCACCCCCGGGCGCCTGATCGACCTGCAGCGTCAGCGACTGCTCGACCTCTCCCACGTGCAGGAAGTCGTCCTCGACGAGGCCGACCGCATGCTCGACCTCGGGTTCCTCTCGGACATCGAGCGGATCTTCCAGGCCGTGCCCGACGTGCGCCACACGATGCTGTTCTCGGCGACCATGCCGGCGCCGATCGTCGCGCTCGCCCGTCGCTTCATGTCGCGTCCGGTGCACATCCGCGCCACGGACCCGGACGAGGGCCTCATGCAGGCCAACATCAAGCACCTCATCTACCGCGCGCACTCGCTCGACAAGGACGAGGTCATCGCCCGCATCCTGCAGGCGAACGGCCGCGGCAAGACCGTGATCTTCACCCGCACCAAGCGTGCGGCGGCGAAGCTGGTCGAGGAACTGAAGGACCGCGGGTTCAACGCCGCAGCGGTGCACGGCGACCTCAACCAGGAGCAGCGCGAGCGCGCGATGGCGGCGTTCAAGGCCGGCAAGCGCGACGTGCTCATCGCCACCGACGTCGCGGCCCGCGGCATCGACGTGGACGACGTCACGCACGTGATCAACCACACGATCCCGGACGACCCGGACACGTACCTGCACCGCGCCGGTCGTACCGGTCGCGCGGGCAAGACGGGCATCGCGGTCACGTTCGTGGACTGGGACGACCTGCACAAGTGGACGCTGATCGACAAGGCCCTCGAGTTCGGCATCCCCGAGCCCGTCGAGACCTACTCGTCGTCGCCGCACCTGTTCGAGGAACTCGACATCCCGCAGGGCACCAAGGGCCGTCTGCCCGGCTCGTCGTCGCACGCCGCCACGGCGGGTGCGCCGGAGCGCAGCAGCTCGCGGCCGCCGCGCCAGCCGCGCCAGTCGGACGGCTCCGGTGAATCCGGCGACTCGCGTCCGCGTCGTCGCACCCGGACCGGAGGCTCGGATCGCCCGGCAGCGCAGGCTGCGGACTCCGCGCCCAAGGTCGAGAGCACGGGTCCGGACAGCACCGACGGTGACGGTGCCGCGACCAAGCGTCGTCGTCGTCGCCGTCGTCGCGGGGCCGGCACGGGGGGCGAGGCGACCGCCTCGTCGCCGCAGCCGGCGTCGGACGGCGAGTAGCGCCTCCCGTCCGGTCATCCGGAAGGACTTCGTGAACGCGACAGTGCCCGTGGGTCTCACCCACGGGCACTGTCGCGTTCCGGCAGCAGTCGGTCAGGCCAGGCGCGAGCCGGGGCCGACGACCGGGGCGCTGCCGGTGGCCTGCGCGAGGATCTCGTCGAAGGCGCGGCGGGACGTCCGGTGCTCGCCGAGCCGGTTCGGCTTGCCGGTGCCGTGGTAGTCGCTGGAACCCGTGACGAACAGGTCGTAGCGGTCCGCCCACTCGAGCAGGGTGCGCTTGCCGTGGGCGAGGTTCTCGCGGTGGTCGACCTCGAGGCCACCGAGCCCGGCGTCGACGAGCTCCCGGAGGGCGGCTTCGTCGATGACGATGCCCCGTGAGGTCGCTGCCGGGTGCGCGATCACGGGCACGCCGCCGGCGCCGCGGATGAGTTCGACGCCCCGGAGCGGTGTCGGGGCCTCGTGCGGTTCGTAGTAGCCGGAGGCCGGGTGCAGGATGCCGCGGAACGCCGCACTGCGGTCGGACTCGAGGCCGCGTGCGACGAGCGCGTCGGCGATGTGCGGCCGGCCGATCGTCGCACCGGGGCTGGCCTGCGCGATGACGTCGTCCCAGGTGATCGGGTGGTCCTGGCCGATGCGCTCGACCATGCGACGCGCGCGGGCGAGCCGTCCGTCGCGGATGCGGGTGGTCTCCGCGACGAGCGCGGGGTCCTCCGGGTCGACGAGGTACCCGAGGACGTGCACGCTCCGGTACCCGACACGGGTGCTCAGCTCGAGGCCGGGGACGAGCGTCAGCGGGAGCTCGCGCGCGGCGGCCGTCGCCTCGGCCCAGCCCGACGTGGTGTCGTGGTCGGTCAGCGCGACGGCGTCGAGGCCGGCAGCGGCTGCGGCCCGGACGAGCGCGGCGGGCGGCTCGGTGCCGTCGGAGACACTCGAGTGCGCGTGCAGGTCGATGAACGGGTCGGGCACGGCACAATGCTATCCACAGGTGAGCGGGTGCACAGGCCGAGGGGCTGGTGCGGTGCGATGATGGGGGCATGGCCGACACGACTCCCCGCGCGACGAGCAACCGCTCCACCACCCCCGGCTCCTCGACCTTCAAGGACTTCATCGGGTCCCAGTGGGCCGAGCGGGACCGCCCCGTGCCCGCTGCACGCGAGCAGGCGACGTTCGCCGCCGCACGCCGGGCACGCATCTCCGAGCTGCACCCCGGACGCACCATCGTGGTGCCCGCCGGGCAGGCGAAGGTCCGCTCGAACGACTGCGACTACCCCTTCCGTCCGCACTCCGCGTTCGCGCACCTGACCGGGTGGGGAACCGACACGGTCGTCGGTTCCGTCCTCGTGATGACCCCGAACGACTCCGGGCACGACGCCACCCTGTACTTCCGCGCCACCGCCGGGCGCGACTCGGAAGAGTTCTACGCAAACCCCGAGATCGGCGAGTTCTGGGTCGGGCCGCGTCCGTCGCTGGCCGAAGTCGCTGCGGACCTCGGTCTCGCGACGGCCGACCTCGGTGACTTCGCGGGTGTCTCGGACGCCCTCGACGACTCCGTGCTGGTCGTCCGCGACGCCGACGCCGACCTCACCCGCGCGCTCGACGACCGGATCGGCTCCCCTGTCGGTGGCCTGGCCGAGTCCGACGACGCTCCCGCCTCCGACGACGTCCTGGCCCGCGACCTCTCCGAGCTCCGCCTCGTGAAGGACCCGTTCGAGGTCAACGAGCTCCGCAAGGCCGTCGACGCGACCAAGCACGGCTTCGACGACGTCATCGCCGACTTCGACGCGGTGCTCGCCCACCCCCGTGGGGAGCGCATCGTCGAGGGAACGTTCAACCGCCGAGCACGCGCCGACGGCAACACCGTGGGCTACGACACCATCGCCGCGTCCGGGCACCACGCCTGCATCCTGCACTGGACCCGGAACGACGGCGCCGTGCAGCCCGGGGACCTGATCCTCATCGACGCCGGCGTCGAGGTCGACTCGTTCTACACGGCCGACATCACCCGCACGCTCCCGGTCAGCGGGACGTTCACCGACGTGCAGCGCCTGGTCTACGACGCCGTGCTCGAAGCCGCGGACGCCGCGTTCGCGATCGTCAAGCCGGGCATCACCTTCCGGCAGGTGCACGCCACCGCGATGGACGTCATCGCGCGGAAGACCGCCGAGTGGGGCTTCCTGCCGGTCTCCGCGGAAGAGTCGCTGCAGCCGGACAACCAGTTCCACCGCCGTTACATGGTGCACGGCACGAGCCACCACCTCGGCCTCGACGTCCACGACTGTGCGAAGGCCCGTCGTGAGATGTACATCGACGGCGTCATCGAGCCCGGCATGGTGTTCACGATCGAGCCCGGTCTGTACTTCCAGCAGGACGACCTGACCGTCCCCGAGGAGTTCCGCGGCATCGGCATCCGCATCGAGGACGACATCCTCGTGACCGCCGACGGTGCTGAGAACCTGTCGATCGGCATCCCCAGGACCCCCTCGGAAGTGGAGGGGTGGATCGCCCGCACCGGGCGCTAGCCTGAGCGGGTGAGCACACCCGAGGCGACACCGCAGAGCACCTCCCCGCAGCAGATCGCGATCGACGTCGAGCACTTCGACTCGCCCGACGCCATGCGGCTGCGCGCTGCCCAGCGCATCGAGATCGACAGCACCTACGGAGGGGACACCGAGCCGGGTGCGAAGCCGACCGCGGAGTCCATCGCGGTGTTCTTCGTCGCGCGGGACGCCGACGGCACACCGCTCGGATGCGGGGGCCTGCGCGTCGTCGAGGACGGCGTGACCGAGATCAAGCGGATGTACGTGCGGCGGGAGTCCCGCGGTGCGGGTGTCGCGACGGGGATCCTCCGGCGCCTGGAAGAAGCGGCGCTCGACCTCGGGTCACCGGCGCTCGTGCTCGAGACCGGCACGGAGCAGAAGCGCGCGATCCGGTTCTACGAGCGCGAGGGGTTCACCCGCATCGCGAACTTCGGCCCCTACGTCGGCGCCCCGCTCTCCGCCTGCTACTCGAAGGTCCTCTAGCGCCGGCCGCTTCGCCGATCCCGTGCCCCTGCCGACCGGTCGCAACACCCCGCGCTCCCCTTGCCGACCGGTCGTGAACCATCGACCAGCACCCACGCGCAGGACGACTCGTGACCACTCGACGGTCGGCTCCGGGGTGTCGTGACCGCTCGAACTCGCGGGCCGTCCCGCACCCGCCGTCTCGTACGCGCCACAGCGCACGTGAGATCGCACTCCGTGTCGGGTCCCCGAAGGGGAAGCGACACGGAGTGCGATCTCGGCGGGAGCGCCAAGCGCGGGGCGCCGAACGCGAAGCGCGGAGCGCGGAGCGCGGGGCGGGAGCGCCAAGCGCGGGGCGCCGAACGCGAAGCGCGGAGCGCGGGGCGCGGGCGTCGCGGGGCGCCGAACGCGAAGCGCGGAGCGCGGAGCGCGGGGCGCGGGCGTCGCGGGGCGCCGTCAGCGCCACAGCGCACGTGAGATCGCACTCCGTGTCGGGTCCCCGAGGGGGAAGCGACACGGAGTGCGATCTCGGCGGGAGCGCGGGGCGCGGAGCGCGGAGCGCGGAGCGCGGCGGAGCGCGGAGCGCGGCGCGCGCCGCGTCAGCGCTTGTCGTCGGGGGACGGGGCCTCGGGCGCGGAAGCGCCGGGCGCCTGCGCGTCGGGGGACGACGCCGGCGCCGGAGGCGTCGCGCCCGGGATCCGCTCCCCGTAGCGCGGGGGCTCTTCGGCACGCGGTGCCGACGGCGCAGCCGGCTGCTGCTGCGCGACCGGCTGGGCGGCCTGGCCGGACTGACCCGGCTGACCGGACTGACCCGGCTGCGCGACCTCGCCGTAGCGCGGACCGTCGTTGGTGCCGTAGCGCGGCTGCGCACCCGTGGCGGGGGCGGCGGGGCCGGACTGCGCCGGGCCTCCAGGCTGGTTGTGGGGTGTGGAGTGCCCACCGTAGGGCGACCCCTGGGGCGGACCCGGACGCCACGACTGCTGCTGCGGCGGTCCCTGGAACTGCGACCCGGGAGCACCCGACTGCTGCCCCGGGTTCCACGCGGCGTGCGGCGTCGCACCGGACTGGCCGAGGATCCGCTGCGCCTGCCCGACGAGCTGCGGGTCGACGATGATCTGGTAGTTCGTGGCGAGCACCTGGTGCACGCTCGTGAAGTCCCGCTGCCGCTTCGTGATCGCGAAGGAGACGATGCCGTAGAGCATGCCGAACGCGGCGCCGATGATGGCCGCGGCGAGGATGAGGCCGCCGGCCGTCGGTGAGAACAGCGTCAGCACGATGCCGAAGAAGATGCCGAGCCAGAGCCCGGACAGTGCACCGGCCAGGGCGGCACGGCCGTAGGTCATCTTGCCGGTGACGCGCTCGACGGTCTTGAGGTCGTTGCCGACGATCGAGAGCTTGTTCACCGGGAAGTCGGACTCGGCGAGTTTCGCCACCACCGCCTGCGCTTCGGGGTAGCTGTCGAAGGTGCCGAGGACGTCTCCGCGGGGCAGCGTGGGGAAGACCTGCGCCGTGCGACCGCGGAAGGGGCTCTGAGTGCTCACACAGTCATCATCCACCGTCCCCCTTGCGATCGCACGAGAACCACCGGGGAACCGGCCGGGCCACCGCCGGGGAACCGGCCGGGCCACCGCCAGGGAACCGGCCGGGCCACCACCGGGGAACCGGCCGGGCCACCGCCAGGGAACGGACCGGGTGACCGACTACGCTGAGATCGTGAGCGCCACGAAGGTCTTCGTCGCCCGCCTGGCCGGGTGCTCCGTCTTCGACCCCGCGGGCGATCGCGTCGGCAGGGTCCGGGACGTCCTCGTCGTCTACCGGCGGGCCGATCCTCCGCACGTCGTGGGGTTGATCGTCGAGGTCCCCGGCAAGCGCCGCATCTTCGTCAGCGTCGGCCGGATCACCTCGATCGGTGCCGGGCAGGTGATCACGACCGGCCTGGTCAACATGCGTCGCTTCGAGCAGCGCGGCGGCGAGGTCCGGGTGATCGCGGAGATGCTCGGGCGCAAGGTGCTCATCACGAAGGACCGCATCCGCGCCACGATCGAGGACATCGCGATCGAGGACCGTGGCCAGGGCGACTGGGAGGTGTCGCAGCTCTTCCTCCGCAAGCCGAAGACGACGCCGTCGCCGTTCGGCAAGGGCCCGACGACGTTCGCCACCTGGAACGAGGTCACCGAGGACGAGCTCCCCGGTGAGTCCCAGTCCGCCGAGCACGTCATCGCCGCGTACTCGGACCTGGTGCCGGCCGACCTCGCGTCGACGCTGCTCGACCTGCCGGCGGAGCGCCGGTTCGAGGTGGCGGAGGAACTCCCCGACGACCGGCTCGCCGACGTGCTCGAGGAGATGCCGGACGCCGAGCGGGTGGCGATCCTGTCCTCGCTCGAGGACGCCCGCGCCGCCGACGTCCTCGACCAGATGCAGCCGGACGACGCCGCCGACCTGCTGGCCGAGCTCTCCGACGAGCGGAGCGAAGCGCTCCTGCAGCTCATGGAGCCGGAAGAGGCGCAGGACGTCCGGATGCTGCTCGAGTACGAGCCGGACACCGCCGGTGGCCTCATGACGACCGAGCCGGTGATCGTCTCCGCGGACGCCACCGTGGCCGAGGGCCTCGCGCTGATCCGCCGGCACGAGCTCGCACCGGCGCTCGGCGCGAGCGTCTGCGTCACGCTCCCGCCGTACGAACCGCCGACCGGCCGGTTCCTCGGGCTGGTGCACTTCCAGCGCATGCTCCGCTACCCGCCGAACGAACGCCTCGGCACGCTCATCGACCAGCAGACCGAACCGGTCCGTGTCGATGCCAGTGCGGCGGAGGTCACGCGTGTGATGGCGACCTACAACCTCGTGTCCGTCCCCGTGGTCGACGACGCCCACCGTCTGGTCGGGGTGGTGACGATCGACGACGTGCTCGACCACGTCCTGCCGGACGACTGGCGAAGTCAGGGCGACGGTGAACCCGCACGCCCCCGCACCAAGAGCCGTAGGACCCCCGTGAGCGCGGGGAGGAGGACCACACGTGGCACGAACGGATGAGAACACCCGTCTCGACTCCCCCAAGGGCATGCGCACGCGCGTCCTGCCGACCCGTCGGCGCTCGGGCCGCGGTGACGCGTTCGGTCGTGCGACCGAAGGCATCGCACGCGCAATGGGAACGCCCTGGTTCCTGGTCGGCCTGACCCTCTTCTGCGTCGTCTGGATGGCCTGGAACGTCTTCACGCCGAAGCAGCTGCAGTTCGACTCCGCGGCCATCGGCTTCACGGCGCTGACGCTGGTGCTGTCGCTGCAGGCCTCGTACGCGGCGCCGCTGATCCTCCTCGCGCAGAACCGGCAGGACGACCGCGACCGGGTGCAGTTCGAGCAGGACCGGCAGCGCGCCGAGCGGAACCTGGCGGACACCGAGTACCTCGCCCGAGAGGTCGTCGCGCTCCGCCTGGCGATGCGGGACATGGCCTCGAAGGACTTCATCCGCGCGGAGCTGCGCTCGCTGCTCGAGGAACTGGACCGTCGCGACGCGATCGACGACGGCGACCCGGAGCGCGCGGTGGACGTCCGTGGCTGACGCCACGCACCCGGTGGACGACGAGGCGCTCGGCGCTCGGGTCCTCACCGCGCTCGGCCGCGTCATCGACCCGGAGATCCGCCGGCCCGTCACGGAGCTCGACATGATCCGTGGTGTCGACGTCCAGCCGGGAGGCACGGTGCGCGTCGACCTGCAGCTCACGATCGTCGGGTGCCCGGCCGCCGACACGATCGAGCGCGACGTCCGCATCGCCGCCGGTTCGGTGGACGGGGTGTCGTCGGTGTCCGTGGACGTGTCGGTGATGGACCCGGCGGTCCGCGCGGCCCTGACGGCGCGGCTCCGCGAGGGCCGGCCGAAGGGCGTGCAGTTCACCCCGGACTCACTCACCCGCGTGATCGCGGTGACGAGCGGCAAGGGCGGCGTCGGCAAGTCCACCGTCACGGTGAACCTGGCCGTCGCGCTCGCCCGTCGCGGGCTCCGGGTCGGCATCGTCGACGTCGACGTGCACGGGTTCAGCGTCCCCGGGTTGATGGGCCTCACGGACGAGCACGGCGTCGCACCGCGCCCGACCCGGGTGGACAGCATGATCCTGCCGCCGGTCGCCCACGACGTGAAGGTCGTGTCGATCGGGATGTTCGTCGACGACGCCTCCACCGCGGTGTCCTGGCGCGGGCCGATGCTGCACCGCACCGTGAACCAGTTCCTCACCGACGTGTGGTTCGGCGACCTCGACGTGCTGCTCCTCGACATGCCGCCCGGCACCGGGGACGTGGCGATCTCCGTCGGGCAGCTCCTGCCGCACGCCGAGGTGCTCGTCGTGACGACCCCACAGGCCGCGGCGGCGGACGTCGCCGAGCGGAGCGGCATCGTGGCGCGACAGACCGGGCAGCGGGTCATCGGCGTCGTGGAGAACATGGCTGGGCTCGTGCGGCCCGACGGCTCCGTGCTGCACCTGTTCGGTGAGGGCGGCGGTGCGGAGACCGCGGCCCGGCTCTCGCGCGGGCAGGACTCCCCCGTGCCGGTGCTCGGCAGCGTGCCGCTCTCGGTGCCGCTCCGGCAGGGCGGCGACGCCGGCGAACCCGTGGTGCTCGGTGCCCCGGACGACCCGGCCGCCGTGGCGTTGACCGGGATCGCCGACCGGGTCGTGGCACTCGGACGCGGGCTGTCCGGCCGGAAGCTGGGACTCTCCCTGTCCTGAGCCGAGTGCTCCGGCCCCGCTCCGCTTCCCGCTCCCTGTACGTCTCTTCATGGACGCCGACTGTTGTCGAGAGCAATATGCAGGGACATTCCACAATGCTCCTGCGGAATCAGGGCGCAGGGGCATCCACCGTGCCGACATCGACGTCGGCCGAAGAACTGGAGCACTCAGGTGAACAGGAACACCAGGATCCGGATCGGCGTGATCGGCGCCGTGGCAGCAGCGGTCGTCGGGGGAACACTCGCGGCCGTCCCCGCCACCGCCGCGACCACCACCACCTGCGCGACCGCGTGGGCATCGGGGACCGCCTACAACGGCGGCGCCACCGTCAGCGAGAACGGCACGAACTACACCGCGAACTGGTGGACGCAGGGGGACGACCCCGCGACCCACTCGGGCGCGACCGGCAGCGGGCAGCCGTGGACCTCGACGGGCGCCTGCACGGGCGGCAGCACCGGGGGCGGCGGCACGGGCGGTGGGACCGGCGGCGGGACCACGACGCCCGGCAACGGCAGCACGGGCACGGCGAGCGGGCTGGTCTTCAGCCCGTACAAGGACGTCACGGTGAACCTCGACTGGAACACGAACGTGATGAACACCGCCGTCACCGGCACCCGCATCCCCGTCGTCGGCTCAGCGAACAGCCTCGTGTCGACGAAGGAGCCCGGACTGAAGGCCATCACGCTCGCCTTCGCGACCGGCACCTGCGGCAGCGAGAACTGGGGCGGGGTCGCCGCGGACGCGTTCGCGAGCGCCAACATCCCGAAGCTCGACGCCGCCGGCGTGAACTACATCGTCAGCACCGGCGGGGCGGCCGGGTCGTTCAAGTGCTCCGGCACCGCACTGCAGAGCTTCATCGCGCGGTACGCCAGCCCCCACATGATCGGCGTCGACTTCGACATCGAGAGCGGGCAGTCCGCGGCCGACGTGCAGAACCTCGTGAGCGCGGCGGCACTGGCCCAGGCGAAGTACCCGGGCCTGCGCTTCTCCTTCACGCTGGCGACCCTCGCCGCGTCGGACGGCAGCTTCGGCGGGCTCAACAGCACCGGGGACGCCACGGTGAAGGCGATCACGGCCTCGACGCTGACGAACTACACCGTCAACCTCATGACGATGGACTTCGGACGCGCCACCACCGCGAACTGCGTGGTCGTCGGCTCCACCTGCGAGATGGGACAGTCCACGATCCAGGCGGTGACGAACCTGCAGCACACCTACGGGATCGCGGCGTCGAAGATCGAGGTCACCCCGATGCTCGGCGTGAACGACGCCTCCGACGAGGTCTTCACACTGGCCGACGCCGACACGGTGTCCGCGTACGCGAAGGCACACGGACTCGCCGGGGTGCACACCTGGTCGCTCGACCGCGACACCCCCTGCGCCACCCCGACGAGCACCGCGTCCGCCACGTGCAGCTCGGTGACGGGGACGGCCGCCCTGGCCTGGACCGACCGCTTCCTGGCCGACCTGCGGTAGTCGGGACCCGCTGCACGACGGGAGGCCCGGTGCCAGCTGGCACCGGGCCTCCCGTCCGTCGTCCTGGCCGCGTGTCGGGCCGCAACGGATCGTTCCTAGGTGGACTCGGCGTCGTACGGCGCCTGCTCGCCTGCAGCGAGCGGGACCACCGGCGCCGGCGCCCGCACCTTCGATGCGGTGACCTGGACCGTCTCTGCCGCTCCCGCACCGGTGGCGGAGTCGAGCAGCGCGTCACGGATGATCCGGCGCGGGTCGTACTGGCGCGGATCGAGCTTCTGCCAGTCGACGTCGTCGAAGTCCGGCCCCATCTCCTCGCGCATCCGGTCCTTCGCGGTGTCCGCGAACCGTCGGACGGCCTTCACGAACTCGGCGAGCTTCTGCGCGTACATCGGCAGGCGCTGCGGGCCGAGCAGGAGCACGGCAATGATCCCGATGATCAGGATCTTGTCGAGCGGGATGTTCACGGAGCGAGCCTAACCCGAACCGACCGTGCTGCGGCCTAGAGTTGTCGTCCGAGGAGTGTGCGTGTCAGAGAAAGAGTCGAACTGGAAGTTCGCGGAGGACATCGTCTCCGAGTCCGGGGTGATCGCTCGCGCGCGTGAGCACTCCCTGGAACTCGGCGTCGAGGCGATCTCGCCGGCGATCGGTGCCCAGATCGGTGTCGTCGCCGCAGCGTCCCGAGCCACCGCGATCATCGAGATCGGGACGGGGCTCGGCGTGTCCGGGCTGTACCTGCTCGGCGGCGCGCCGAAGGCCACCCTCACCACGATCGACATCGAAGTGGACCACCAGCAGTACGCCCGCGACGCCTACATCGCCGCCGGCACCGCACCGTCCCGGGTGCGGCTCATCCCCGGACGCGCGAACCAGGTGCTCCCGCGGATGAACGAGGCGTCCTACGACGTCGTGCTCGTCGACGCGGACCCCGAGCACGTGATCGAGTACGTCGAACACGGGCTGCGCCTGGCACGGCTCGGTGGGACCGTCCTCGTCCCGCACGCGCTCTGGCGCGGACGCGTCGCGGACCCGGTGAAGCGGGACCGTGCCACCACCGACTTCCGGCTGCTCCTGACCGAGGTCTCGACGTCCGGTGCGGTCATCAGCGCGCTGTCCCCGGCCGGCGACGGGCTGCTGCAGATGACCAAGGTCACGAACTAGTCCGCTCCGAGGTGGCGCAGGTAGCGCTCCGGGGACGCCAGGAACGACCGCTGGTTCCGCACCAGGTCGAGGTCTTCCCAAGAGCTGCGACGGAGGCCCCACTCCCCCACCTCGTGGATCGTGGCGCCGGGGAACGCCGCGAGCACGGGTGAGTGCGTCGACAGCACCACCTGCCCGAGGCCGTCGTCGATGATCGCCTGCAGCAGCCCGATCAGCGTCAGGCACCCCTGGAACGACAGCGCCGACTCCGGTTCGTCGAGGATCCAGAGGCCTGGCCACTGCGACCGGTCGATCACGAAGTCGAGGAACGACTCGCCGTGGCTGCGCTCGTGGAACACGGGCTCCGGGCGGGCACCCGGGTGCTCCTCGAGGTACGTGAAGAACCCGTGCATCGTCTCCGCACGGAGGAAGAACCCGCCCTTCGGCGCACCAGGCTCACGGTGCAGGGCGATGTGCTCCCAGAGCTGCGACTCACTCGGTCGGGTGCTGTGCCCCGAGTTCGTCGACCCGCCCTCTGGGCTCATGCCGTAGGCGAGCGCGATGGCCTCGACCAGGGTCGACTTGCCGGCACCGTTCTCCCCGACGACGACCGTGACGGTGTCCAGGTCGATCCCCTCGTCGAGGAGCTGCCGGACCGGGGCGAGCGTCGACGGCCAGACGTCGCGGGGCATCGGGTCGGCCGGGTACTCCTCGACGCGACGGACGGGGCGGCGGGATCGTGGCACGGGGCCATCATGCCGACGACCCCCGACAGCACCCGGGACGACAGCAGGCCCGGGACGAGTATCCCGGGCCTGCTGGCTGGTGCCTGTTGTGGTGCGTCGACGAACTAGGCCGAGACGACCTCGGCGAGAGCGTCGTGGAGTTCCTTCGCCTCGGCATCGTTGACCGAGACGACAAGGCGGCCTCCACCTTCGAGCGGAACCCGCACGATGATGAGTCGACCCTCCTTAACAGCCTCCATCGGCCCGTCACCGGTCCTCGGCTTCATGGCTGCCATCAGATGTCCCCTTTCGTGCAGTATGTGCACCCCCATTATCCCGTACCAGGGGGCGAACTGCGAAACCGCCCAGGTTGGGGGGTGCGGATCCCGTCGTCTTCGCGGCTCGGATTCCTAGTCTGTGGACGTGCCGACCGTTCCCTCCACGCGCCGTCCGAGCCCGCCGGACCCCTCAGCCGACCCCGTCGCCGACGCCGTCCCCGTTGGTCTCCGCATCGCCGGTGCGTTCTCCTGGCGGCTGCTCATCGTCGCCGCAGCACTCGCCGTCGTGATCGCGCTCGTGGTGGTGCTGCAGGACATCATCGTGCCGTTCCTCATCGCGCTGCTGCTCTGCGCGCTGCTCGCCCCGATGTCCTCGTTCCTGCAGCGGCACCGGTGGCCGAAGTGGACGGCGGTGCTCTCGAGCCTGGTCTCCGTCGCGCTGGCGATCGGCGCGCTCGCGCTCGTGGTGACGGCGCAGATCCGGTACGACCTGCCGTCGCTCGAACGGCGCCTGCACCACAGCGTCCGGTCGCTGCAGACCCTGCTCGACAGCGAGCCGTTCGGGATCACGGCCAAGGACGTCAACGGGTGGATCTCGGACGGCTTCGACTACCTGCAGGCGCACGTCGCATCGATCCTGTCCGGGTTCCAGGCAGCGGGGACCGGTGCGGTGCACGTCCTCGAGGGCCTGTTCATCGTCGTCTTCACGACCCTCTTCGTGCTCATCGACGGCCGCCGGATCTGGACCTGGGTCCTCCGGCTCTTCCCCCGGCGTGCCCGGCCGCGGATCGGCGTCGCGGGCGAGGCGGGCTGGCACACCCTGACCAGCTTCATCCGGGTGCAGCTCGTCGTCGCGATCACGGACGCGCTCGGCGTGGTGGTCGGTGCGCTGATCCTGCAGGTGCCGCTGGCGATCCCGATCGGCGTGGTCGTGTTCCTCGGCGCGTTCGTCCCCGTGGTCGGCGCGATCGTCGCGGGGAGCGTCGCGGTGCTCATCGCGCTGGTGTTCAACGGATGGGTGCCGGCGCTGTTCATGCTCGGCATCGTGGTGCTCGTGCAGCAGCTCGAGAGCCACGTCCTGCACCCGTTCCTCACCGGCAGCGCCGTGAAGGTGCACCCGCTCGGCGTCGCACTCGGCGTCGTCGCGGGCACCACGATCGCCGGGGTCGTCGGGGCGTTCTTCGCGGTGCCGTTCATCGCGACGGTGAACGCGATGGTGCTCGCAGCGGCGAACTGGCGGCCCGACGTGCCACCGCCGGCGTTGTCAGCGGACGCGGAGGCGGTTGCGACGGCAGGCGCGTCCGCCGCGGACGCCGATCACGGTGGGGTCCAGTCGTAGCCGTCGACCCACCAGCAGTAGTACATCCACACCCACTGCAGCACCACGCAGAGCACCACCACGAGCACGCGGTAGGCGCGGGACCTGGGCAGCGCCACGATCCCGAGCAACGGCGCGATCGGCAGCAGGATGCGCCACGTGCTCGACTGCGGGAAGAAGACCGCGAGCAGGTAGACGAGGTACGCGACGGCCCACAGCCGGAGCTCGAGGCCGATCCGGCGTGCGGGCGGCATGAACACGAACGCCGCGAAGCCGATCAGCACGACCACGAGCAGCACCGACCCCGCGGGCTGCCGGAACCACCACCCGAACCCCTGGATCCACGGGGCGAAGGGCACGAGGTCCTTCCATCCGATGTACGACGAGCGCCATGCGAGCTCGGTGTCCGTGTACGCCCGCGGCACTCCGGTGACCGCCCACGCGACGGCGGGCCACGCGAGCCCCACCAGGCCGGACACCACCGCGACGACAGCCGGTGCGACGAGCTGTCGGATGCTGCCCAGCGGCGCGAGCCGGATCCATGCGGGGCGGACGACCCACACCGCGATGACCATCACCATCAGGAGCGCGAACGCCAGCCCGGTCGGCCGCGTCATGCCGAGCAGCAGCACGACGGGGAGCATCGTCCAGAACCGACGCTCGACGAGGAGCAGCAGCGCGACGAGGAGCAGGCACAGCCCCATCGACTCCGCGTAGGCGACCTGGAACATCACCGAGAGGGGGGCGACACAGAGCAGCACCGTGGCGAACGTCGCCCGGGCCGGGTCGAGGAAGCGCCCCATCAGCCGCCGGAACACCAGCGCCGACCCCCAGCCGAAGAGCAGTGACACCGAGATCGCCACGAGCTCGAACGACGCCCCGGTCAGGGTCATCAGCGCCCGGACGAGGAACGGGTACGCCGGCATGAACGCCCACGCGTTCTCCGTCACGTGCCCGGCGGCGTCGACCGGCAGCGTCGACGGGTACCCGTTCGCAGCGATCACCCGGTACCAGGCGCCGTCCCAGATGGACGCGAACGACAGGTAGTGCGGGTGCTGCAGGGTGAACGAGTTCGCCGACTGGATGCGCGCGAACGACATGAGCAGCGCGCCCGTGACGATCCGGGCGAGCACGTACACGACCGTGATCCGCAGCCACCACGGGACCACCCGGTAGCGCGCACGCCACCGAGCCGCACCCGGGCGGGGCCGGCGCACCGGCACGGCGCCGGTGTCCCGGGACGAGCCGGTCGTCAGGCCGTCAGCCACCGACGCAGACCGTCCTCCACCGCGGTGATCTGCGCCACGGGGACCTGCTCGTCGTCGTGGTGCGCGAAGACCGGCTCGCCGGGGCCGTAGTTGACCGCGGGCACGCCGAGCGCGGAGAACCGTGCGACGTCGGTCCAGCCGTACTTCGGGCGAGGGGCCGGGCCGCCGACGGCCTCGACGAAGTGCTGCGCGAGCGGGGCGTCGAGCCCGGGGCGGGCGCCGGCGGCGAGGTCGACGATGTCCACCTGGTAGCCGTCGAAGAGCTCGCGGATGTGGGCGACCGCTTCCTCGGCGGAGCGGGACGGTGCGAACCGGTAGTTCACGTGCACCATCACCTCGTCGGGGATGATGTTCCCCGCGATCCCGCCCGTGATGCCGACCGCGTTGAGGCCCTCGCGGTACTCGAGCCCGTCGACCTCGACGGTGCGCGGCTCGTACGCCGCCAGGGCGGCCAGGATCGGGGCTGCCTTGTGGATCGCGTTGTCGCCGATCCAGCTGCGAGCGCTGTGGGAGCGCTTGCCGAACGCCCGGATCTCGGCGCGGAGGTTGCCGTTGCAGCCGCCCTCGATCTGGGCGCCGGACGGCTCGCCGAGGATCGCGAAGTCCCCGGTCAGGAGCTCGGGACGGGTGCGGGCGAGGCGGCCGAGGCCGTTCAGCGCGTCGGACACCTCCTCGTGGTCGTACCAGACCCACGTGACGTCGACCGACGGGTCGGTGAGGTCGTACGCGAGCTTCAGCTGGACGGCGCACCCGGCCTTCATGTCGACGGTCCCACGACCCCAGAGGATCTCGGTGCCGTCCTCGGCCGTCCGGAACTCCGTCGGCAGGTTGTCGTTGAGCGGCACGGTGTCGATGTGCCCGGCGATGACGACGCGGCGGTCACGGCCGAGATGCGTCCGCGCGACGATCGCGTCGCCGTCGCGGATCACCTCGAGGTGCGGCAGCGGCGCGAGCACCGCCTCGATCGCGTCGGCGAGGGCCTTCTCGTTGCCCGACACCGACTCGATGTCGCAGATGGCACGGGTGATGTCGATGGACGAGGCGGTGAGGTCGAGCTGCTCCGGCATGCCGAAAGCCTACCGGCCGCCGCACGCCGGGACCCGGGCGCCGCACGCCGGGACCCGGCCGCCGTACGCCGAAACCCGGGCGCACCCCTCGCTACCCTGGAACCGTGACCGAGACGACCGACACCACCGACCGCCCCACCTCCGCCTGGGGCCACGGCCTCGCGACCGTCGCCGCCGACGGCACCGAGCTCGACACCTGGTTCCCGGAGACCCATCTCGGCGCACTGCCCGCCGACGCGGTCTTCCCGCTCGAACTCCAGGAGCACATCGGCGAGGACCCCCGCCGCGGGGTCCGGATCGAGGCCGTCACGGTCGAGATCGACATCGATGCGGCACCCGCGAGCACCCCGGACGCCTACCTCCGCCTGCACCTGCTCAGCCACCTGCACGTGCGCCCGAACACGATCAACCTCGACGGCGTGTTCGGGCACCTGCCCATCGTCGCGTGGACGAACGCCGGCCCCGTGCTCCCCGCCGACCTGACGCGCCTGCGCCCGTCCCTGCAGCGCGCGGGCATCGCGGTCCACGCGATCGACAAGTTCCCCCGCCTGCTCGACTACGTGACGCCCGAGCGGGTCCGCATCGCGGACGCGAACCGGGTCCGGCTCGGCGCGCACCTCGCGCCGGGCACCACGGTCATGCACGAGGGCTTCGTCAACTTCAACGCGGGCACCCTCGGCGACGCGATGATCGAGGGCCGCGTCTCCCAGGGCGTCGTCGTCGGCAACGGCACCGACATCGGTGGCGGCGCGTCGATCATGGGCACGCTCTCCGGCGGCGGCACGCACCGGGTGTCCCTCGGGGAGCGCGCGCTCCTCGGGGCGAACGCCGGCCTCGGCATCTCGCTCGGCGACGACTCCGTCATCGAGGCGGGGCTCTACGTCACCGCCGGCACGAAGGTCGTGCTCGTCGGGGCCGCGCCGAGCCCGGACGGCACCCCGAGGACGGTGAAGGCCGCCGAGCTCTCCGGGGCCCCGAACGTCCTGTTCCGCCGCAACAGCCTGACGGGTGCCGTCGAGGCGCTGCAGCGCAAGGGCGAGGGCATCCAGCTCAACACCGCGCTGCACGCGTAGCGCCCCCGCGGCCCGCCGCCGGCCCTCGGTCCGCCCGCCGGTTGCGCCTCCGCCCGCCTGGACCCCGCACAACCGAAAGCACCCCGAACCACGTGATCGCGTGGTGCGGGGTGCTTTCGGTTGTGCGAAGGACGCCAGGGCCCGCCGCCGCCGCGCGTCAGCGCTCGGGCAGGTCCCGCTTCGGCGAGCCGACGTAGAGCTGCTGCGGGCGTCCGATCTTGTTGAGCGGGTCGTTGTTGAGCTCGCGCCACTGGGCGATCCAGCCCGGCAGCCGCCCGATCGCGAACAGCACGGTGAACATCCGCGGCGGGAAGCCCATCGCCTTGTAGATGATCCCCGTGTAGAAGTCGACGTTCGGGTAGAGCTTGCGCTCGATGAAGTACTCGTCGGAGAGTGCGATCTGCTCGAGCTCCTTGGCGATGTCGAGCAGGTCGTCCTGCACGCCCAGGGACTCGAGGACCTCGTCCGCCGACTCCTTCACGAGCTTGGCGCGGGGGTCGTAGTTCTTGTAGACGCGGTGCCCGAAGCCCATCAGCTTCACCCCGCGCTCCTTGTTCTTCACCCGCTCGACGAAGCGCTGCACGGGCTCGCCGGAGTCCTTGATCTGCTGCAGCATCTCGAGCACGGCTTCGTTCGCACCGCCGTGCAGCGGGCCGTACAGGGCGTTGATGCCCGCCGAGATCGACGCGAACATGTTCGCCTTCGTCGAACCGACCAGCCGGACGGTGGCGGTGGACGCGTTCTGCTCGTGGTCCTCGTGCAGGATCAGCAGGCGGTCCAGCGCCTTCGAGAGCACCGGGTTCGGCTCGTAGGTCTCGGCCATGGTGCCGAAGTTCAGCCGCAGGAAGTTGTCGACGAACGACAGCGAGTTGTCCGGGTAGAGGAAGGCCTGACCGATGGACTTCTTGTGCGCGTACGCGGCGATGACCGGGAGCTTCGCGAGGAGCCGCACGGTCTGCAGCTCGACCTTCTCCGGGTCGTCGACGTCCATGTCGTCCTCGTAGTACGTCGACAGGGCGCTGACGGCGCTGGAGAGGACGGACATCGGGTGCGCCGAGTGCGGGAGGGCGTCGAACAGGCGACGGAGGTCCTCGTGCAGCAGCGTGTGGCGGCGGATGCGCGCGTCGAAGTCGGCGAGCTCGGCGTCGTTCGGGAGCTCGCCGTAGATCAGGAGCCAGGCGACTTCGAGGAAGGTGCAGTTCGAGGCCACCTGGTCGATCGGGTACCCGCGGTAGCGCAGGATGCCCTGGTCGCCGTCGATGTAGGTGATCGCGCTCTTGGTGGACCCGGTGTTCACGAACCCGTAGTCGAGCGTGTTCATCCCGGTCTGCTTCTTGAACGTCGAGATGTCGACCGTGGACGCACCGTCGACGCTCGGCAGGATCGGGAACTCCGCCTGGCCGCCCGGGTACGTCAGCGTCGCGGTCTCCGTCGCCTGCTCGGCTTCGGGACTCACGGGGACGGGCGTCGTTGGCGGTGTGGCCGTCGTCTGAGCGTCATTGGCAGTGTCAGTCACACCAACAGCCTAATCGCGCCGTCTGTCGCTCGTGCACACCCAGGTCCCTCGAACTTGGTGGGAGTCACGACTAGCGGTCGACCGGTTCGGTGGTCGGCGCTCCGGTGGTTCAGGACGAAGCGAGCCGGTGACCGCTGGTCAGACGCTGCGCCGCCGCCGCGATCCGCTCGTCGGTCGCGGTGAGCGCGATCCGCACGTGCTGCCCGCCGGCCGCGCCGTAGAAGGTCCCAGGGGCGACGAGGATGCCCCGGTCCGCGAGCCACGCGACGGTGTCGAGTGCCGGTTCGCCGCGCGTTGCCCAGAGGTACAGGCCCGCTTCGCTGTGGTCGACCCGGAAGCCGGCGCCCTCGAGCGCACGGCGGAGCATGCCGCGACGGGCACGGTACAGCGCCTTCTGCTGCTGCACGTGCGCGGTGTCCTCGAGCGCCACGATCATCGCCTGCTGCACCGGCAGCGGCGGCATCATGCCGGTGTGCTTGCGGACGGCGAGCACCCCGGCGAGGACCGCGGCGTCACCGGCGACGAAGGCGGCCCGGTAGCCGGCGAGGTTCGACTGCTTCGAGAGCGAGTACACGCTGAGCACACCGTCCACCGAGTCCCCCACCACGCGGGAGTCGAGGATGGTCGGCGTCGGCGTGACGTCGTAGGGCGGCTCCCAGCCGAGCTCGGCGTAGCACTCGTCCCCGACGATGACCGCGCCGAGTTCGCGAGCGCGGGCGACGGCGACGCGGAGTTCCTCGACGGAGAGGACGCGGCCGTCGGGGTTGCCCGGCGAGTTCAGCCAGATGAGCTTCGTGCCGACGGGCCACGCGGCGGGGTCGTCCGAGGCCAGCGCGGTGGCACCGACGAGCGCGGCGCCGAGTTCGTACGTCGGGTACGCGGCGGCCGGGAACACGACGGTGTCGCCGCGGCCGATGCCGAGCCAGAGCGCGAGCCCGGCGATGAACTCCTTCGAGCCGATCGTCGGCAGGGTCTGGTCCTCCCGCAGCGCGACCCCGTGCCGGCGGCCGTACCAGTCGGCGATCGCCTGACGGAGCGCGGGGGTCCCGGCGACCTGCGGGTAGGCGTGCGCGTCGGTGGCCTCGGCGAGGGCAGAGCGGACGAGCGCGGGCGTCGGGTCCACCGGCGAGCCGACGCTCAGGTCGACGATGCCGCCCTCGTGCTCCGCTGCGCGCTGCTTGAACGGGACGAGCTGGTCCCAGGGGAAGTCGGGGAGGTCGAGGGCCACGTGCGTGTCCGGCTCAGCCGCGCGGCGGTTCGGCCGCGACGACGGGGTGGTCCTTGTGGATCACGCCGACCTTCGCCGCGCCGCCGGGGGAACCAACCTCGTCGAAGAACTCGACGTTGGCCTTGTAGTAGTCGGCCCACTGGTCCGGGAGGTCGTCCTCGTAGTAGATCGCCTCGACCGGGCAGACCGGTTCGCACGCACCGCAGTCCACGCATTCATCCGGGTGGATGTAGAGCGAGCGGTCACCCTCGTAGATGCAGTCCACGGGGCATTCGTCGATGCACGCGCGGTCCTTGACGTCGACACAGGGCTGGGCGATCACGTAGGTCACGGTCGGGGTGCTCCCTTCGGAAACGAGCGCTTCGAGTCTACTCGCGGGGTGCGGCCGACCCTGACCGTCCGGCGACACCCGTCGCCGCGTCGCCCGCGGCTGGGCGCGCCGCCCGCAGCCCGGACAGGTCCGGCCAGGCGAGCGCGAGCATCGCGACGATCGCCGGCCCGAACGTCCACACGTACCCGGCGGCGTTCGCGAGCACCAGCGGGGAGCTCTGCCCACCGACGGACACCAGGACCTGCGTGGCGACGATCACCCCGATGCCGACCGCCGCGACCATCGCGCGGGACCGGTAGAGCAGCCGCACGCCGACGACCAGACCGACCACGATGAGCGTGGTGAGGACGATGCCGATCGGGAACGCCCCGAGCGTCTGCTGGTGGGTGATCGTCCCGAGGCCACCGGCGAGCAGCCCGACGACGAGGGCGACCACGACCGCGGTGACCTTGCCCGCCGGGGACATGTCCGCGTACGTCTCGGGAGCGGCCGCTGCGGGCGGCTCGTCGTGCCGGAAGCCCTCGGTCGCCGCCGCGTGCTGCCGGACACCGTGCGGCATCACCCAGGACAGCGCGGTCGGGTCGGCGGGGTCCACCGGGTCCACGGCGACCTGCGAGCGGTACTGCTCGATCGCCGCGCGGACCTTCGCCCGCACGGGCAGGACGTCGACGGTGACGTCCGCCTCACCGGAGTCCGGGTCGACGATCATCGAGAACGGCACGTCCTCGGCCTTCGCCGCGTACCGGGCGGCGTTGTGCACCCGCACGTGGTCCGGGTGGCCGTAACCGCCGTCGTCCGCGTAGCTGATCACCGCATCGGCCCGGGTCGACCGGATCGCGGCGCGGACGTCGTCGACGACCTCGCCGAGGTCGGCCATGGTCAGCGAGTCGGCCGGGGCGTCGTCCGCCGCGACCGCGCGGCCGTCCGGGCCCCACTGCATGCCGGAGTCGGAGTAGCGCCGCTCGGGCAGGTCGGTCGGACGGGCTCCCGGCCCGCCGAGCCACAGGTGGGCCGGACGCCCGAGCGCTGCCAGCGCGCCGGCGATCTCGGTCTCCCGGTGCGCGGCGACGCGGGGACCGTCACCGAACAGCGGCGCGAGTTCCGGCGTGAGCATCTCGCCGCGCTCGCCCCGGGTCGCCGTGAGGACGGTGACCTCGGCGCCGAGCTCGAGGAGCGTGGCGATGGTCCCACCGGACGACAGGGTCTCGTCGTCCGGGTGGGCGTGCACGAAGAGGACGCGCTCGGGGCGGGTCGCGGGGGCCTTGGACATCGTCTCCCAGGGTACGGGACGCGCCTCGGTCGGCTACCGCGGGGTGACGATGTAGGTCGCGGTCGCGCCGGCGTCGGACTTCGAGAACGTGAGCACCACGCGGTGGTCCTCGCTCCGGAAGATCCCGAACGCGCTCGAGGAGTCCGCACGCTTCGCCGACTCGGTGAACCCGGCGTCCGTGAGCTGCTGTGCCGCGGTCGCGAAGTCGTCCACCGATGACGCCTGCACCTGCACGACCCAGCCGGAGCCGTTCGGGCCGGAGCCGCCACCCAGGACCGTGCCGTCCACGAGCGGGACGGCCGACGTCGGGAAGCCGTCGGGCACCTTGCCGTCGGAGGTCACGTTCGTGCCCTTGAGGGCGGTGTCCAGCGCACCGTCGATGCCACCGGCGATGCTCGACATGCCCTCGCTGATCGCCGATCCGTCGATGCCCTTGACGCTCTCGCTGACGTCCGAGGCCACCGAGGACCCGAGGTCCGTGGCCTGCTTGACGGCGTCCGAGGAGCAGCCGGTGAGACCGGCCAGGGCGATGCCCGCTGCCACGGCGGCGATGAGCGGGGAACGGAGGGCGTTGCGCATGCGGGCACCGTAACGGACCAGCCGGGAGGCTCGGCGCGAGTTCCCTGGGAGTCTCACCTGCCCGCCGGGCCCGGCCAGGGCCTCCAGGCCGTCATGCGCGTCAGCGCACGTCCGTCAGCGCACGCCGGTCAGCGCAGGTACGCGCGCACCGCCGCGACGAGCGCGTCGACGCCGACCGGGATCGACGTCTCCGCCTGCGGCGCGTAGAAGGGCGAGTGGTTGCTCGGGATCTCCTCGCCCCGGCGGAACAGCTCCGGGTCGGTGATGCCGGTGAACCAGTAGACGATCGGCACACCGGCGGCGGTGGCGAGCTGCCCGACGTCCTCGGACGCCATCGCGAGCCCCGACTCGAGGTCGACGGCCTTCGGCACCGCGGCGGCGATCGCCTCGAGGACGCGCGCGGCGTGCTCGGGGTCGTTCACCAGGACGTCGGCACCGGGCCAGCGCTCGATCGTGGGTTCCGGGAGTCCGCCCGCGTCGCTCTCAGCACGGACGATGCGCTCGATGGAGGCGATGATCCGGTTCCGGGTCTCCTCGTTGCGGGCCCGGGTGGAGATCTCGATGACGGCCTTGTCCGGGATGATGTTCGCCCGGGTGCCCGCGTGGAAGCTGCCGATGGTGACGACGCCCGCGTCGCTCGGGGACACCTCTCTCGAGACGATCGTCTGCAGCCGGACGACCGCGGACGCCGCGGTGACGACCGGGTCGAGCGAGGCCTGCGGCGCCGAACCGTGCGCGCCCCGGCCGTTGAACGTGATCGTGAACCGGTCGCTCGACGCCATCACGGGGCCGGAGCCGACCGCGACCATGCCGACCGGGGCCGGGGCGGAGTGCTGTCCGAGGACGATCTCGGGCTTCGGGAACCGGTCGACCAGGCCGTCCTCGACCATCGCGCGTGCGCCGGAGATCACCTCTTCCGCGGGCTGGAAGACGGCGACGACGGTGCCGGACCACGCGTCGCGGGTGGCGAGGAGGCGCTCGAGGGTGCCGAGCAACCACGTGACGTGGATGTCGTGTCCGCACGCGTGCATCGTCGGGACGTCCGTGCCGGTCTCGTCGGTGCCGCGGTGCTCGCTGGCGTAGGGCAGGCCGGTCCGTTCCTCCACCGGGAGGCCGTCCATGTCCGCGCGGAGCCAGATCACCGGGCCGTCGCCGTTCGTCAGCACCCCGACGACACCGGTGCCGCCGACGCCTTCGGTCACGTCGATGCCGCCCAGTTCGTGCAGCTTCGCGGTGATGACACCAGCGGTGCGGTGCTCCTGGAACCCGAGTTCCGGGTGGGCGTGGAGGTCCTGGTACAGCGAGAGGAGGTCGAGGGTCACACACACCACGGTAGCGCCGCCTGTTCACATGTGCGCCATGCGCGTGCAGCACACGGCGACTAGAACTGGATGCATGACATTTCACACAACGGTTTCCAGAGTCCTCCTCGTGCTCGGTTCGACCGCCCTCATCGCGGTCCCCGCGGAGCAGGCGGCCGCCGCACCTCCCGCACACTCGTCGCCGACACGCTCGGCGCAGGACATGCCGTCGGTCACCAGGACCGTTTCCTGCTCGGCGGGCGGGATGACGGGCGAAGCAGTCCTCAGCCTGGCGAGCGACGGGACGCGATGGCGCACGACGGTCGAGCGGTACAAGATCTCCGCGAACGGGCGGAGCAAGGGCAACGTCAACCCCTACGTCTGGGGTCAGAACTTCGTCGGCCAGGTGACCCTCGACGAGCGCGTCTCGTCCAGGGACGCCATGGTCCAGGACGGGCAGTGGCACGATCTCGGCCTGCAGCTGAACCGATCGAGCCTGCCCTGGGCGGCGATGTCCCAGGCGTCGAGCACCGGGGTCGAGTTCGTGTTCGACAAGTCCGGCTCGGATCCTCGCTGCTCGGCGGGGATCTCGTCGAGCAACCCACGACGGACCGTCCAGCACCTCGCAACCACCCCTGGCCGGATCGACAAGCTCCACCCGCTGGCTTCGTGCTACGTCCTCAGCGACGGGGTCACGTGCAGCATCGCGGAGTCCAGGACAGCGACGAGCTCGGTCAACCTGACCGGCGCGGTCACGCCGACGGGAGAGTCGCTCAAGTGGATCACGGGCAACATCAACGCTTCGTGGACGGCCTCGCGGACCGTCGACGTCCGGTGCACGTCACCGGTCATGCGCAAGGGCGAACTCTTCGTCGCGTACCCGACGGGTGTCGACACACAGTTCCGGGTTCAGGTCGACGCGTTCGGCGTGCACATCGACGGGCCCGGCACGGCGTTCGAGGTCGCGAACGGCATCGCCTGCGAGGTCTCCTGAACGCGAAGGACGAACCGCGAACGGCCCGGCCACCTCGACGAGGTGACCGGGCCGTTCGACGAACGCGGGAACTGACCCGTTACGCGTCCTGGCGCTTCAGGCGAGCGTAGGAGCGCTGGCGGGCCTGCGCGTCGAGCTCGACCTTGCGGATGCGGACGGCGGCGGGGGTGACCTCGACGCACTCGTCCTCACGCGCGAACTCCAGGCACTCCTCGAGGGAGAGCTGGCGCGACGGCGTCATCGACTCGAAGGAGTCGGCGTTCGCCGAACGCATGTTCGTGAGCTTCTTCTCCTTGGTGATGTTCACGTCCATGTCGTCGGCGCGCGAGTTCTCGCCGATGACCATGCCCTCGTAGACCTCTTCGGTGGGGTTGACGAAGAACGTCATCCGCTCCTGGAGGTTCGTGATGGCGAACGGCGTGACCACACCGGAACGGTCGGAGACGATCGAGCCGTTGATGCGGGTCTGGATCGGGCCGGCCCACTCGTCGTAGCCGTGCGAGATCGCGTTGGCGATGCCGGTGCCGCGGGTCTCGGTGAGGAACGACGTGCGGAAGCCGATCAGGCCGCGCGACGGGACGATGAACTCCATGCGCACCCAGCCGGTGCCGTGGTTCGTCATGTTCTCCATGCGGCCCTTGCGGGCGGCCATGAGCTGCGTGATCGCGCCGAGGTACTCCTCCGGCGTGTCGATCGTCATGTGCTCGTAGGGCTCCTGGAGCTTGCCGTTCTCGTCACGCTTGGTGACGACCTGCGGCTTGCCCACGGTGAGCTCGAAGCCCTCGCGACGCATCTGCTCGACCAGGATGGCGAGCGCGAGCTCACCACGGCCCTGGACTTCCCACGCGTCGGGGCGCCCGATGTCGAGGACCTTGAGCGAGACGTTGCCGACGAGCTCGCGGTCGAGGCGCTCCTTGACCATGCGCGCGGTCAGCTTGTGGCCCTTAACCTTGCCGACGAGCGGCGACGTGTTCGTTCCGATCGTCATCGAGATCGCCGGGTCGTCGACCGTGATGGTCGGCAGCGGACGGACGTCCTCCGGGTCGGTGAGGGTCTCACCGATGGTGATCGTGTCGAAGCCGGCGACGGCGACGATGTCACCGGGGCCCGCGGACTCGGCCGGGTAGCGGTCGAGCGCCTTGGTGATGAGGAGCTCGGTGATGCGGGCGTTGACGACGGTGCCGTCGTGCTTGACCCACGCGACCGTCTGGCCCTTCTTCATGGTGCCGTGGAAGATGCGCAGGAGCGCGAGGCGACCGAGGAACGGCGAGGCGTCGAGGTTCGTGACGTGCGCCTGCAGCGGGTGCTCGTCGTCGTACTTCGGGGCCGGGACGTGCTGGAGGATCGCTTCGAAGAGCGGCTCGAGGTCGTCGTTGTCGGGCAGCTCGCCGTCGTTCGGCTTGTTGCGCGACGCGGCGCCGTTGCGGCCGGAGGCGTAGACCACCGGGACGTCGAGGATCGCGTCGAGGTCGAGGTCGTCGACCTCGTCGGAGAGGTCGGACGCGAGGCCGAGGAGGAGGTCCTGCGACTCGGAGACGACCTCGTCGATGCGGGAGTCCGGGCGGTCCGTCTTGTTGACGAGCAGGATCACCGGGAGCTTGGCGGCGAGCGCCTTGCGGAGCACGAAGCGGGTCTGGGGCAGCGGGCCTTCCGACGCGTCGACGAGCAGCACGACACCGTCGACCATGGAGAGGCCGCGCTCGACCTCACCGCCGAAGTCGGCGTGGCCGGGGGTGTCGATCACGTTGATGGTGATGGGGCCGTCCGAGCCGAACTCGGTCGCGTGCTTGCCGTTGTAGAGCACCGACGTGTTCTTCGCGAGGATGGTGATGCCCTTCTCGCGCTCGAGGTCGTTCGAGTCCATCATGCGGTCTTCGCCCTCGAAGTGGGCGTCGAACGAGTTGGTCTGCGTGAGCATCGCGTCGACGAGCGTGGTCTTGCCGTGGTCGACGTGTGCCACGATGGCGACGTTGCGCAGGTCGGACCGGGTGGCGAGCGCCATACAGGACATCCTTCAAATTCTGGGAGAGTGTCGGGCCAGTGTTTTTGACGGCACCGCACCCGTGGGCAGAACGCCCGACACACCAGTCTACCGGTAGTTCGCAACCGACAGGAGTACAGCGCATGAGCCGACGGCGAACGTGGGTCGAGATCACGATCGTGCTCATGCTCTCGCTCGGCGGCAGCGCGCTCTACTCGGTGCTGCAGATCATCGACGACCTGTCGCAGACCACCCCGCTCGGCCAGCAGTCCACCGCGCTCAACTCCTCGACCACGACCGTGCAGTACGTGGACCTCGCCCGGCAGCTCGTCGGCATCGCGGTGGACCTGGCCCCGGTCGCACTGGTCTGCTACCTCCTCTGGTCGACCACCCGCCCGCACCTGGCCCGGCTCGGCATCGACCGGTTCCGCGTGAAGCCGGACCTCGGCGGTCCGGTGCTCATCGCGCTGTGCATCGGGATCCCCGGGCTCGCGCTCTACTTCACGGGCCGCGCACTCGGGTTCACCGTGAACGTGAACCCGGCGGCGCTCGACTCCTACTGGTGGACGATCCCGGTGCTGCTGCTCTCGGCGATCCGGTCCGGGCTGCAGGAGGAGGTGATCGTCGTCGGCTACCTGTACGCCCGCCTCGGCGAGATCGGGTGGGGCCGGTGGCAGATCATCCTCTCCACCGCGGTGCTCCGCGGCAGCTACCACCTCTACCAGGGCTTCGGCGCGTTCGTCGGCAACGCCGTGATGGGCATCGCGTTCGGCTGGATCTACACGAAGTGGGGACGGCTGATGCCCCTGATCGTCACGCACTGCCTGCTCGACGCCGCGGTGTTCGTGGGCTACCCGTGGCTCGCCCACGCGTTCCCGCAGCTGTTCTCCTGATTCCCACAGCCACCACACAGCGCGGCGAGGGTCGGCTCCCCTCCCCCGGCCCTACCGTGAGCACATGAGCATCCCCGCGGTCGGCGATCCGGCACCGAGGTTCACCCTGCCGGGCATGATCGTCCGCGACGGGGTGCGGACCGACGGCGAGTACGCGATCGACTCCGAGATCGGCCGGACGGTCGTGCTCGCCTTCTACCCGGGGGACGCCACCCCCGTCTGCACCGCCCAGCTCTGCAGCTACCAGGAGGAGCTCGACGAGTTCGGGGACCTCGGCGCCGTGGTGTGGGGCATCAGCCCGCAGGCGCTCGACTCGCACGAGGCCTTCGCCCGCGGTTCTTCACTCACCTTCCCGCTGCTCAGCGACACCGCCGGCTCCGTCATCCGCGACTACGGCGTGAACGCCCCGGGCATCGGCCTCCGCCGGTCCGTGTTCGTGATCGGTCCCGACGGGATCGTCCGCTGGCGGCACGTCGGACTGGTCGGATTGCGCTTCCCCAAGGCCGAGGTCATCCGCGAACAGATCGAACTGCTCGTCGGATAGGTACATACGCATATTTCTTGTTCGTCCACGGCGTGTCGATTCTCGTTTTTTCTTCCCGTGGGGTATTGACTCTCGAAGCGGAGTCCTGGACGCTTTGTGTACGAGAGATCCTGATGGATCGGCCTCCCCGGGAAATCGGGTCGTCAGCTGGTACGCGCAAGGCGTTTCACGTCCGCTCAGCCGACGTTCCCGGGGAGGCACTCTCGCATCTCTCGCTCTCCTACGATTGAGCGCATGAGCGACTCCCCCACGCCCGAGCCCGCACGGATCGTCGCTCCCGGCATGCGGACGCTCGCGGTCGTGCTCTGGGTCGTCGCGGTCGTGCTGGTCGTGCTCGGGTTCGTGGGCCGCGGGGACACGTCCGCGTGGCTCGTCCCGGTCCCGAGCGTCTTCGTCGCGTTCGTCGCGTGGGCCGTGCTCTGGCGTCCGCGGCTCGAGCTCACCGCGGATGCGCTCGTGGTCGTCGACGTCCGCCGCACCTCCACCTACGCCTGGCCGCGGGTCACCGGGGTGCGGACGAAGTACGGCCTGGAGATCCAGTCGAACGAGCCCGACCGGCGCACGTGGATCGCGCCGCGTCCCACGGCACGCCTGCGCGTCGACCGGCCGGGAGGCTCGGTGCCGGTCAGCGTCGACGCCGCGGCCGCCGAGGTGCTCGCGTTCGTCCCCGAGGCCGCCCCGCAGGACGGCCCACCCCCGGCGTCCGTGGCCCGGCAGCCGATCACGCACCGGCTGCACGGGTGGTCCGTCCTCGCGATGATCGTCCTCGGCATCGCCGCGTCGCTCTCCGCCGCCCGTCTCTGACCCGCCCGAGGCGACCCCGCACCGGTCCGGAGGCTCGTGGCGGCGCCGCCACGAGCCTCCCGTCCGCTGCTCACGCACGTTCCCACCCATCTCGCGCGCGTTGGAAAGGCGAATCGCGCGTACCGGGTCGAAAGAACCGACCCCCTACGCGCGATTCGACTCCCTACGCGCGATTCGACCCGCTGCACGGGACGGGGGCGGAGCAGGGAACACGGACGACGAGGGGCGCGTCACCGTGGTGACGCGCCCCTCGCTGGTGGTGCTGGTTACTTCTTGTAGCCCACGTCCTGCCACTTGACCGAGTACTGCTGGAACTGTGCCGGACCGTAGTTCACGAGGTCCTTCCGCACACCCCAGGCGTAGGGCTCGGCGAACAGCGGGATGGTGCCGGCGACCTTGACGATCTTCTTGTCGATCGCGTTCGCGTCGGCGATGCGCTTCGTGGCGTCGAGCTCGGCGTTCGCCTTGTCCCACGCGGCACCGAGCGACGAGTCCGTCACGCCGGAGTAGTTCTGACCGGCGTCGGCCGGGTAGTAGATCGACTTCAGCGAGGACACCGGGAACGGCGTGCCCTGCCAGGCGAAGTACGTGGCGTCGAAGTCGCGGCCGTCCGTGGTGATGTACTTCGTGAAGAAGTCATCGGTCGGGACGGTGTCGATCGTCACCTTGAAGCCGGCGGCCTTCGTCTGCTGCTGCACGAGCTGCGCGATGTTGGCCGAGTTCGGGTTGTCCGAGGGGATCACGAACCGGACCTCGAGCGTCTTGCCGCCCTTGGTCGCGTAGCCGTCGGAGCCGATCTTGTACCCGGCGTCCTCGAGCTTCGACTTCGCCTTGGCGGTGCTGTAGCCGTACACGCTGGTCGCGTGGTCGGTGTAGCCCTTCTGGCCGGGCAGGTAGGTGAGGCTGTTCAGCACGCCACCCGGGCTCTTCACCGGCGAGAGGATCGCCTGCGAGAGGACCTTGCGGTTGATCGCCTGCGCGAACGCCTGACGGACGTCCTGGTCCTTGAACACGTCGGCGGTGCCGTTCAGCGTGATCTGGCGCTGCGTGGTGCCGAGCGAGCGCTCGATCTTCGAGTCCGAGCGGGAGTTCGCGGTCTTGTAGTTGTCCGCGCTGCCGTTCAGGTTGAAGGCGTCGAGCTCCTTGTTGGCGTACGCCTGGGCGACGCCGTCACGGGAGACCGTCTTGAAGATGATCGTGTCGAGCTTCGGCGCGTCACCCCACCACTTCGGGTTCTTCGCGAAGGTCACGACGCCGCCGTTGGCGTCGAAGGACTTGACGATGTACGGACCACCGGAGACGTAGGTCTTGCCGTCGGCCGCGTACGGGCCCTTGGCCCACGCCTTGTTGAAGTGGTCGGGGGTGTCGACCGCCCAGGAGGGGTAGATCGAGGAGAACACCGACGGCCAGTCCGCGTTCACCTTCGAGAAGGTGATGAGGACGTCCTGCGCGCTGGAGCCCTGCTTCACCGAGTCGACGTCTTCCCAGACGTTGGTGGCGAGCGGCGCGAAGGCCGGGTCGGTGCCGTTGAGCGCCTTCCAGTTCGCCGCGACGTCCTTCTCGGTGATCGGGGTGCCGTCGGACCAGACCGCCTTGGGGTTGATCTTGATCTCGACCGTCTGGGGCGAGTCCTTCGTCAGCTTGATCGAGTCGACGTAGTCCTTGTTCGCCTCCCACTCACCGTTCTCCTTGAACTGGATGAAGCTCGGGAGGTAGGTGCCGGCGATCGTCTGGTCGTCGACGGTGCCGGAGTCCAGGTTGCTGATCTGCCAGTTGGCGGGCGCCGAGTCGATCGGCAGCGTGAGCGAGCCGCCGTCCTTGACCGAGGCGCGATCGGCGGTGCTCCACCCGGTCGACTTCAGTGACGACGACGCGACCGCCGAGCTGTCGTCACCAGCCGTCCCGCCGCCGGAGCAGCCCGCGAGCACGATGGCCGAAGCCGCCGCGACGGCGAACACGGCTGTTGCTTTGATCCTCATTCGCATGGCGAGGATTCCCTTTCGTTGTTTCGCGCGGATCGCGCTGAACACGGCGACCCCCGTCGCCGTGGCTGTTGGGAGTTGACCCTAGCCACACCTTGGCCGTTGCCGTGAATGGTCGTACGGAATCGAAACAAGTCCGTAACAGTCGTTGTCTAGCGTTGCGGCCGTCGTCCTGAGCATGACTCCGGGGCGGCTACGCTGTCCCCACCGACAGCGCCGTCCGGCCGGACGGTCAATCGACCCCTGGGAACCGCCAATGCTCGCATTCATCGCGAAACGGATCGTCAACTACGTGATCCTGACGATCGTCGCGACGACGCTGGGATACATCCTGGCCAGCACGACGCTCAATCCGGCAGCTCGCTTCTACGGACGGAACCCCCCGGTCCCGCAGAACACGATCGACGCGTCGCTCGCGAAGATCGGCGCCGACCCCGGGGTGCCCGTCCTGGTGCGGACCTGGAACTGGTGGGTGGACCTCGTCACCCACGGGTCGCTCGGGATCAGCACGCGGAACACCGAGGTGACGGCGGACATCATCGCCCGCTCCGGCACGAGCCTCCGGCTGCTCATCATCGGCGCGCTGCTCGGCGCGATCCTCGGTGTCCTGCTCGGCGTGTGGAACGCGGTGCGGCAGTACAAGACCTCCGACCAGGTGTCCACGTACCTCTCGTTCGCGGTCCTCGCGACGCCGGTGTTCGTCATCGCGGTCGTGCTGATGATCCTCGCGACCGGGCTGAACAGCGCCGTCGGGTCGCAGGTGATCCGCTTCACGGGCGAGTACACGCCCGGCTACGGAGGCGGCTTCTTCGCCAACCTCGGCGACCGGCTCGTCCACCTGCTGCTCCCGACGATCTCGCTCACCATCGGTGCGATCGCCAGCTACTCGCGGTACCAGCGGTCCGCGATGCTCGACGTCCTGTCGAACGACTTCATCCGCACCGCCCGCTCGAAGGGCCGCACCCGCGGCTCCGCGATCATGCGGCACGGTGTCCGGGTCGCGCTCATCCCGATGTCCACGTTCTTCGCGTACTCGTTCGGTCTGATCCTGACCGGCGCGAGCGTCACCGAGCTCGTGTTCAGCTGGCACGGGATGGGCGAGTACTTCGTCACCAGCATCACCAACAACGACATCAACGCAGCGGCCGGGACGATCCTGTTCACGGCGATCCTGGTGCTCATCGCCGGGACGCTCGCCGATCTCCTGTACGCGGCGCTCGACCCGCGAGTGAGGGTGTGACCCGTGTCGCTTCTCGACCCCACCACCACGACCACCGCCGGTGACCCGGGCGACGGCAACGCCGGGGTGCCCGCGCACGTCGTCGACGCCACCAGCCGACGGACGCCGTTCTGGCGGAAGGTGCTCAGCACCTGGCGCGCCCGGATCGGTGCGACGGCGCTGCTGCTCATCATCCTGTGGGCCTTCGTCGGCCCGCTGCTCTACCACTGGAACTCGGTGGACTCCGACGGGCTCGCGTTCGGCATGGGCCCGAGCGCGTCGCACTGGTTCGGCACGAACGACATCGGCCAGGACATCTACGCGCAGACCCTCGTCGGCCTGCAGAAGTCGCTGCTGATCGGCCTCATCGCCGGCCCCGGTTCGACGCTGATCGCCGGCATCGTCGGTGCGATCGCGGGGTACTTCGGCGGGTTCGCCGACCGGGCGATCGTCTGGGCGATCGACCTGCTGCTCGTGATCCCGTCGTTCTACGCGCTCGTGCTCCTCAGCCCGGTGTTCAAGAACCTCACCTGGGTGGCGCTCATCGTCGGCCTGGCGATCTTCAACTGGATGATCATGGCCCGCGTGATCCGCGGGCAGACGATGTCGCTGCGGGAGCGCGACTACGTCAAGGCAGCTCGGTTCATGGGCGTCCCGTCGTCCACGATCATCCGCCGGCACATCCTGCCGAACGTCGCCTCGCTGCTGATCATCGACGCCACGCTCGGCGTCGGCGCGATGATCCTGGCGGAGAGCACGCTGAGCTTCTTCGGCTTCGGCATCCAGGTGCCGGACGTCTCGCTCGGCACGCTGCTCGCCGCCGGCAGCCAGTCGGCGGTGACCCGGCCGTGGCTGTTCGTCCTCCCCGCCGCGACCCTCGTCGCCACCGTCCTGTCCACGAGCCTGCTCGGCGACGCCCTGCGCGACGCCATCGACCCCACCTCCGGAGCCAACCGTGACTGACCCCCTGCTCTCCGTCTCGGACCTCTCCGTCACGTTCAACGCGAACTCGCGCCCCGTGTACGCCGTCCGCGGCGTCGACTACGAGGTCCGTCAGGGCGAGTTCCTCGGCATCGTCGGCGAGTCGGGCTCCGGCAAGTCGGTGTCCTCGATGGCCGTGATGGGTCTGCTGCCCTCCTCGGCGCAGGTCGGGGGCAGCATCAAGTACGACGGGCAGGAGCTCGTCGGCCTGAACGACCGCGAGATGTCGAAGCTCCGCGGCCGGGACATCGCGATGGTGTTCCAGGACCCGCTGTCCGCGCTCACGCCGGTGTACACGATCGGGCAGCAGATCGTCGAGGGGCTCCGCCTGCACGACCGGTCGCTCACCGCGCACGCCGCCCGGACCCGCGCCGAGGAGCTCCTCCGCGTCGTCGGCATCCCGAACCCCGCCCGGCGGCTCGACGCGTTCCCGCACGAGTTCTCCGGCGGCATGCGGCAGCGCGCGATGATCGCCATCGCGATCGCGAACGACCCGAAGCTCATCATCGCGGACGAGCCGACCACCGCGCTCGACGTGACGATCCAGGCGCAGATCCTCGACGTGCTGCAGACCGCGAAGGACATGACCGGCGCCGCCGTGGTGCTGATCACCCACGACCTCGGGGTCGTCGCGGGCAACGCCGACCGGGTCGCCGTGATGTACGCCGGCCGGATCGTCGAGACGGCGCCCGTGCAGACCCTGTTCCGCGAACCGGTGATGCCGTACACGATCGGCCTGCTCCGGTCGATGCCGAACATGTCGGCGCCCCGCACGGAGCGGCTCGTGCCGCTCGAGGGCCGCCCGCCGCTCCTCACGCAGCAGCCGACGGGGTGTCCGTTCGCCGACCGCTGCCCGGCCGCGATCGACGCCTGCCGTGACGGCGAACCGGCACTCCTGGCGCCGAGCATCACGAACGCCGGCGCCGGTACCGTCGGGGAGACCGTCCCCGGCTCCGTCGCCGACCTGGCCACCGGCGCGACGGTCGCCGCCCCCGCCGTACTGCCCGACCACACCGCCGCGTGCATCCGCCGCGACGAGATCGCCGCGGGCACCCTCGAGCGCTCCGAGATCTTCCCCCGCCCGGACGACATCGAAGAGGCCGCGACGGACCACGGCGACGACGTGGTCCTGCGACTCGACGACGTCGTGAAGACCTTCCCGCTCACCAAGGGCGCGGTCTTCCGTCGGCGGATCGGCGAGGTCCACGCGGTGGACGGCATCTCGCTCGAGCTCAAGCGCGGCAAGGTCCTCGGCCTGGTCGGCGAGTCCGGCTGCGGCAAGACGACGACGATCATGGAGATCCTCGAGCTCGCGGGCGCCCAGCAGGGCTCCATCACCGTGAACGGCGTCGACACCGCCACGCTGAGCAAGCGCGACCGTCTCGCGCTGCGGAGCGACATCCAGGTCGTCTTCCAGGACCCGATGGCGTCGCTCGACCCCCGGCTCGACATCGGCTCGGTGATCGGGGAACCGCTCACCGTGCAGGGTGTCCCGAAGGCCGAGATCCGCCAGCGTGTGCAGGACTCCCTGGCGCTGGTGGGCCTCGAGCCCAGCTACATCGACCGGTTCCCGCACGAGTTCTCCGGCGGCCAGCGGCAGCGCATCGGCATCGCCCGGGCGCTCATCGTCGAGCCGAAGATCCTGGTGCTCGACGAACCCGTCTCCGCGCTCGACGTCTCGGTGCAGGCCGGTGTCATCAACCTCCTCGAGGACCTGAAGCACCGCCTGGGCCTGTCGTACCTGTTCGTGGCGCACGACCTGTCGGTCGTCCGGCACATCGCCGACGACGTCGCGGTGATGTACCTCGGTCGCATCGTCGAGTACGGCGAGGGCGACCTGGTCTTCGACGACCCGCAGCACCCCTACACGCGGGCGCTGCTGTCCGCGGTGCCCGTCCCGGACCCCGACGCCGAGGCCGCACGCGGCCGGATCCTGCTCGAGGGCGACCTGCCGTCGCCGACCGAGCGGGTCGACGGGTGCCGGTTCCGCACCCGGTGCCCGCTCTACCAGCTCCTCGACGAGACCCGGCAGGAGCAGTGCCGCAGCATCGACCCGGCCCTGCAGGCCGTGCACGGCCGTGGCGTGGCGTGCATCCAGACCGACCAGAACGACCTGCTCACGCAGCGCGCGGTGGCGGCCGTGTAGCGGCGGTCACGTCTCCACCTGACAGACGGGAGGCTCCGCACCGGACCGGTACGGAGCCTCCCGTCCGTCAGCTGCTGACGTGACGTGCCCCGGTCAGGCGACCAGGGCGAGGACCAGCAGGAGCACCGCGACCACGCCGGAGACGACGGCCGTACGGTCCCAGGCCCGGACCACTTCGCCGTCGGCCGCGCCACGGTCGCGTGCGAGCGCCCAGGCGTCGAGGACGACCGAGAGCTCGGCGGAGGTCGGCATCACGGGCCGCTCGCCGCGCCGGGCGGGCTTCGGCCGGGGCAGGGTCGGACCGCCCCAGCAGGTCAGCTTCCGCGGCTCGGTGGTCTCGACGACGATCTGGTACCGCAGCCGGACGTCCGCGACCGCGCCCCACGGCACCACCGTCACCCGGAGCGGGTTGACCACCGTCAGGCGGTCGGCGGTGACCCGGACGGACGGCTGGACCATGAGCACCCAGACGCCCCAGACGATGACAGCGATCGGTCCGACGGCGTGCAGGACCACGTCCCAGCTGCCCCGGACCGCCGCGTCGACGAGCAGGGCGAGCCCCAGGAACGCGACGAGGCCGGACGACACCAGTCCCCCGCGGCCACCGCGGAGGACGATCGGTCGTCCGGCCTCGTCGTTCGTCAGGTCGATCAGCGCCCGAACTCGAAGGACGCACCCGGGATCGCCGCGAGGAGGTCCCTGGTGTACTGCTCGCGCGGGTTGGCGAAGACCTCGTCGGTCGTCGCCTTCTCCACGATCTGGCCCTTGCGCATCACGCACACGTTGTCCGCGACGAGGCGGACGACCGCGAGGTCGTGCGTGATGAACAGGTAGGTCAGGCCGAGCTCCGACTGCAGCTCCGTGAGCAGGTCGAGGATCTGGCCCTGGACGAGCACGTCGAGGGCGGAGACCGCCTCGTCGAGCACGATGACCTCGGGCTTGAGCGCCAGCGCACGGGCGACGGCGATGCGCTGTCGCTGACCGCCGGAGAGCTCGTTCGGGTAGCGGTTCACCATCGATGCCGGCAGGGCCACCTGGTCGAGGAGCTCACGCACCCGGGCACGGCGCGAGGCCTTGTCCCCGATGCGGTGCGTGACGAGCGGCTCGGCGATGGTGTTCCCGACGTTGTACATCGGGTCCAGCGACCCGTACGGGTCCTGGAACACCGGCTGCACGCGACGGCGGAAGTCGAAGAGCTCCTTGCCCTTCAGCGCCCCGATGTCGATGCCGTCGAACTGCACGCTGCCGCTCGTGATGTCCTCGAGCTGGAGCACGAGCTTGGCGACCGTGGACTTGCCCGAGCCGGACTCGCCGACGAGCGCCATGGTGGTGCCCTTCGGGATCGAGAACGACACGTCGTCGACGGCCTTCAGCTCACGGCTCGCGAGGTTCTTGCCGCGCAGCTTGTAGACCTTCTCGAGGTTCTTCACCACGATGAGGTCCTTCGCCGGCTGGTGCTCGCGCTCCTGGGCGCGGGCGATCAGCTCGGCGTCGTCGCTGCCGGCGTCGGCGATGTCGACGTGCGCGTGCTGCACCTTGGACTGGATGCGACGGCTCGCCAGCGACGGCGCCGCAGCGACCAGGCGCTGCGTGTACGGGTGCTGCGGGTTGCCGAGGATCTCCTTCGATGGACCCGCCTCGACGACCTGGCCCTTGTACATCACGACGAGCTTCTCGGCGCGCTCGGCGGCGAGGCCGAGGTCGTGCGTGATGAAGAGCACGCTCGTGCCGAAGTCACGAGTCAGCGTCTCGAGGTGGTCGAGGATGACGCGCTGCACGGTGACGTCCAGGGCGCTGGTCGGCTCGTCCGCGATGAGCAGCTGCGGGCGGCTCGACAGGCCGATGCCGATGAGCACGCGCTGGCGCATGCCGCCGGAGAACTCGTGCGGGTACTGCTTGAGGCGGTTCGCGGCGTCGCCGAGGCCCGCTTCCTTCAGGACCTCGATCGCACGCTCGCGGACGGCCTTCTTGCCGACGGCCATGCCGTTCGCACGGATCGCCTCCTCGACCTGGAACCCGATGGTCCACAGCGGGTTGAGGTTCGACATCGGGTCCTGCGGGACGTAGCCGATCTCCTTGCCGCGGATCTCGGACATCTCCTTGTCGGAGAGACCGACGAGCTCGCGACCGTTGAACTTGATCGACCCGCCGGTCACCTGGCCGGCGCCGGGCAGGAGCTTGATGATCGCCTGGGCGCTCGTCGACTTGCCGGAGCCGGACTCGCCCACGATCGCGAGGCGTTCGCCCTGCTCGAGGGTGAAGTCGACGCCACGGACGGCCTGCACGAAGCCGCTCTGGGTCTTGAAGCCGATCTGGAGCCCGGAGATCTCGAGGAGCGGGGCACCGCTGTTGCCGGCGCGACGGGCCGTCGTCTCGGTCAGAGTCTCGCTCATCGGCGGGCCCTCGCCTTCGGGTCGAGTGCGTCGCGGACCACGTCACCGAGGAGGAGGAACGCGAGCACGGTGATGGACAGGGCGGCGGACGGCCAGAAGATCGTCGCCGGGTTGGTCCGGATGGAGGACTGCGCGGCGCCGATGTCGAGGCCCCAGCTCAGTGCCGACGGTGGCAGACCGATGCCGAGGAAGGACAGCGTGGCCTCCGCGACGATGAACGTGCCGAGGGACACCGTCGCGACGACGATGACCGGTGCGAGCGAGTTCGGGATGACGTGGCGCACGAGCGTCTTGACCCGGCTGACCCCGAGCGCCGCCGAGGCGGTGACGTAGTCGGCCTGCTTCGCACTGAGCACCGCACCGCGCATGATGCGGGCGATCTGCGGCCAGGCGAAGGCCGCGAGCACCAGCGACACCGTGAGGGCGTTGCGGGCCGGGATCACGGACATGATCACGATCGCACCGAGGACGGTGGGGATCGAGAAGAAGATGTCACCGATGCGGGACACGATCGTGTCCAGCCAGCCGCCGAAGAAGCCGGCCAGGGCGCCGATCACGATGCCGACGACCGAGACCAGGACGGTCGCGACGATGCCGACGATCAGCGAGTTGCGGGCACCCCAGATCACGCGGGCGTACGTGTCGTAGCCCTGACGCGTGAAGCCGAGGATGTGCCCGGCGCGCGGGCCCTCGTCGCTGTTGTTGAGGTTCGACGCACGGGGGTCGATGTGCGTGAAGAGCCCGGGGAACACCGCGACGACGATGATCAGCACGATCAGGATCGACGAGACCCAGAAGGTCGGACGGGTGCGCATGGACTCCCAGGCGTCGGTCCAGAGCGACCGTGCCTTCTCGTCCTCGTTGACGTTGTCGATCGCCTGGAGCGGCGTCTCCTCGAGCGGCGCGACGTAGTGCGTCGCCGAGCGCGATTCGGTGTTACTTGGCATAGCGGATCCTCGGGTCCAGGACGGCGTACAGCAGGTCGACCAGGAGGTTGGCGAGCATGAAGATGATGACCATCACGGCGACGAAGGACACCACGGTGGGGCCCTGGCCGAGCTTGACGGCCTGGTAGACCGTGCCGCCGACGCCGTGGATGTTGAAGATGCCCTCGGTCACGATCGCGCCGACCATCAGGTTGCCGATGTCGATGCCGAGGTACGTCACCACCGGGATGAGCGAGTTCCGGAAGATGTGCACACCGATCACGCGGCGACGCGGGAGGCCCTTCGCCGTCGCGGTGCGGACGAAGTCGGCGCTCATGTTCTCCGCGATGCTCGCCCGGGTCAGGCGGACGATGTACGCGAACGACACCGATGCCAGCACGATCGCCGGGAGCACGAGCTCGGACCACGGCGCGTCACCGGAGACCGTCACGCGGAACAGCCCCAGGTTGATGCCGAAGACGTACTGCAGCACGAAGCCGACGACGAAGGTCGGGACCGAGATGAGCAGCAGCGACACGACGAGCGCGGTGGCGTCGAACCACTTGCCCTTCTTGAGGCCGGCGATGACACCGACGACGATGCCGGCGACGGCCTCGAAGACGAGCGACAGGATCGCGAGCCGGGCCGTGATCGGGAAGGCCTGCGCGAGCTGCTGGCTGACCGGGATGCCCGAGTAGGTCATCCCGAGGTCGCCGCGGAACACGCCGCCGATCCAGAGCAGGTACTGGATGATGAACGGCTTGTCGAGGTTGTACTGCGCGCGGATCTGTTCGATCACCTGCGGCGACGGCTGGTGGTCGCCGAAGAGCGCTGCGATGGGGTCCCCGGGGAGGGAGAACACCATGAAGTAGATGAGGAACGTGGCACCGAAGAACACGGGGATCAGCTGCAGGAGGCGCTTCCCGAGGTACCAGAGCATCAGATCTCCGCCTGGTTCGGAGCGAGCATGTGGATCACAGTCATTTCGTCAGGGTGGACGTTCCGTGCGGTGACACGGTTGCCCGACGCGGGGGCGGCGCCCGCTGTGGGTTGTGGGGAGGTGGTGCCGCCGCGGTACGGGGGCTCGGGAACCTGTGGCTCCCGAACCCCCGTCCGGTGGTGCTGCTGAGGCAGGATACCTGCTCTCAGTTGGTTACTTCTTGACCTCGACGTCGTAGTACAGCGGCACCGAGTCCCAGCCGAACTTGACGTTCGACACGTTGTCGGCAGACCAGACACCGGTCACGTTCGAGTACCAGAGCGGGATCTCCGGCAGGTCCTTGAGCAGGAGCTCCTGGGCCTGGTCGAAGATCTTGTTGCCGGCATCGACGCTGCTGGCCGACTGACCCTTCTTGAGCAGGTCGTTGTACTCGGTCGACGCGTAGCGCGAGTAGTTGTTCGACGAACCGGCGCCCATGGTCGGGCCGAGGAAGTTGTACAGCGACGGGTAGTCGGCCTGCCAACCGGTGCGGCTACCGCCCGTGAGCTTGTCGTTCGTCTGGACGTCCAGCGCTTCCTGGAAGGTCGGGTACGCCTTGCCCTCGGCCTTGATGCCCAGCGTGTTCGAGATGCTGTTCGTGACCGCGGTCACCCACGCCTCGTGTCCGCCGTCGGCGTTGTACGAGATGGTGAGGGTGTCGTTGTACGGCGAGATCTTGTCGGCCTCGGCCCAGAGCTTCTTGGCTTCGGACTTGTTGTACTTGAGGACGTCAGCGCCGTCGAGGTTCTTCGACCAGCCGTCGATGACCGGCGAGGTGAAGTCGCTGGCCGCGGTGCGGGTGCCGTCGAAGATCTTCGAGGTGATCTGCTTGCGGTTGATCGACATCGAAACGGCCTGGCGGCGGAGTTCGCCTTCCTTGCCCTTCCAGTGGTCGAGGTAGTAGGGCAGGTAGATGCCCTGGAAGATCGCCGCAGGCTGGTTCACGTTCGAGTCGGGGAAGTCCGACTTGTAGTTCGCGAAGGCCGAGTCCGGCACGGCGTCGAGGATGTCGAGGTTGCCACCCTGCGCGTCGGAGTACGCGGTGTCCTGCGAGGTGTAGAACGTGATCGTCAGACCACCGTTCTTCGGCTTGCGCTTGCCCTCGTAGTCCTTGTTGGTGACGAGCTTGATGTCCGTGTTGTGCGTCCAGGCGCTCTTGCCGTCGAGCTTGTACGGACCGTTGCCGATCGGGTTCTCACCGAAGGCCTTGGTGTCGTCGTAGAAGACGGAGGGCAGCGGGACGAACGCCGAGTAGCCGAGCGACAGCGGGAAGTCCGACTGCGCCGCCTTCAGCGTCACCGTGAACTCGGTGTCGCTGACCGTCTTGAGGCCCGTGAGCTTCGCGTCGGCGTCGGCGTTGTAGCCCTCGATGTTCTCGAAGTAGTAGCTCGCGCCCTGGGCGTTCGACTTCTGCGCCGCCCAGTTCCACGCCTTCGTGAACGACTCGGACGTGATCTTCTCACCGTTGGTGAAGGTCCAGCCCGAGTTGAGCTTGATGTCGAACGTCTTGGAGTCGTCCGTGGTGATGCTCTTCGCGACCTCGTTCACCGGCTTGCCGTCGGCGTCGTAGGAGCGGAGGCCCTCGAAGATCGAGTTGATGATCTTGCCACCACCGGTCTCGGTGGTGTTCGAGGGGATGAGCGGGTTCTGGGGCTCGCTGCCGTTCGTGGTGACGATGCCGCTCGCGTTCGTCGAGCCGGAGCTCGAGTCACTGCTGCTGCTGCTGCCACTGTTGCTGGAGCAGCCGGCCAGGGCGATTGCTGTGGCCCCGAGCACGGCGAGGGCTGCGAGCCCAGCGCGCTTCTTGATCAAAGGTTCCTCCTGGTGCATGGGACGCGCCGGGCACAGAGGTGTCGCCAGGCGCGTTTGACCTTTGCACTGTAGGCAGTGGGCTGAGAACCCACCAAACCCTGGGCCGAACGGTTACACGCTGGTAACCAACTTGCATGATCCTTGCGAGATGCTGCAAGATACCCGCGTTTCACCACGCAACATGCTGTTTTGTTGCATGCGCATGGGTTTCGTTGCACCCCTGGAGAGTTCTTCGCAGTGTGCCACCCCTTCGGGGGTCGTGTCACGCGGGCGCGCTGCCGCGCCGTCACTGGCGTGACTCGCCCGGTGCAGTGGGTGGGCTGTGCGGTCGCTGGACGCAACGATCCATCCCCTGGACGAAAGGACCGCTCCACTGGCGCGGGGCGCGGCGGCGCGGGCGGCGGGCGGGCGGCGGCGGCGCGGGGCGGGCGGACTCGAAACGACGACCTCGCTGTCGTACGACAGCGACCATGTCGTCCGAACGCGCACGCAAGTACCGGCGCGCACAACCGGTGACGAAGTGGTCGTCGTACGACAGCGACCATGTCGTTCGGGGTCGGCGGGCGCCGGAAGCCCGGGCTGCGCAGCGACATCGGCGGCCCGCACCGGGCGCGCGGAAGGCCCGGAGCCGAGGGGCTCCGGGCCTTCCGTGGTCGTGCGGCTGCGGCCTACGCGAACGCCTCGATCGGCGGGCACGCGCAGACCAGGTTGCGGTCCCCGTACGCCTGGTCGATGCGGCGCACCGGCGGCCAGTACTTCCGCTCCGCGATGCCCGGCAGCGGGTACACCGCCTGCTCCCGCGTGTAGGCGTGCGTCCACTCCCCCGAGATCACCGACGCGGCCGTGTGCGGCGCCCCGACGAGCGGGTTGTCGTCCGCGGGCCATTCCCCGCGTTCGACGGCGGCGGCCTCGGCGCGGATGGCGAGCATCGCGTCGACGAAGCGGTCGAGTTCGGCGAGGTCTTCGCTCTCGGTCGGCTCCACCATCAGCGTGCCGGCGACCGGGAACGACATGGTCGGCGCGTGGAAGCCGTAGTCCACCAGGCGCTTCGCGACGTCGTCCACGGTGATGCCGGTGGCGTCGCGGAGCGGTCGGAGGTCGAGGATGCACTCGTGCGCGACGAGGCCGGACTCCCCCGTGTAGAGCACCGGGAAGGCGTCACGGAGTCGTGCGGCGATGTAGTTCGCCCCGAGCACCGCGGTCTCCGTCGCACGGGTCAGGCCGTCGAGCCCCATCATGCGGACGTACGTCCACGTGATCGGGAGGATGCTCGGGCTGCCGTACGGCGCCGCCGAGACGGGACCGCCGGCGTGCGCCAGGCGCCCGCCCGAGGTCGACCCCGGCCGGCGGTCCTCGTCCTGGGCCATCGGGTGACCGGGCAGGAACGGCGCGAGGTGCGCCTTCGCCGCGACCGGACCGACGCCCGGGCCGCCGCCGCCGTGCGGGATGCAGAACGTCTTGTGTAGGTTGAGGTGCGAGACGTCGCCGCCGAAGTCCCCGAACCGCGCGTGCCCGAGGAGTGCGTTGAGGTTCGCCCCGTCGACGTAGACCTGACCGCCCGCGTCGTGCACCGCGTCGCAGATCTCGCGGATGTCGTGCTCGTACACGCCGTGGGTCGACGGGTACGTGATCATCAGCGCGGCGAGTGCGTCGGCGTGCTCGGCCACGCGGGTGCGGAGGTCCGCGAGCTCGACGTTGCCGTTCTCGTCGCAGGCGACCACGACGACCTTCATGCCGGCGAGCACCGCCGACGCGGCGTTCGTGCCGTGCGCGCTCGACGGGATGAGGCAGACCGTTCGGGCCTCGTCGCCACGGGACCGGTGGTACCCGCGGATCGCGAGGAGCCCCGCGAGCTCGCCCTGGCTGCCGGCGTTCGGCTGGACGGAGACGGTGTCGTACCCGGTGACCTCGGCGAGCCAGGTCTCGAGGTCGCTGATCATGCCGAGGTAGCCCTCGACGTCGGAGCGCGGGGCGAACGGGTGGATGTTCGCGAACTCCGGCCAGGTCACCGCCGCCATCTCGGTTGCGGCGTTGAGCTTCATCGTGCAGCTGCCGAGCGGGATCATGCCGCGGTCGAGCGCGTAGTCCTTGTCGGCGAGGTGCTTGAGGTAGCGCATCATCCGGGTCTCGCTCCGGTGGGAGCTGAACACGGGGTGCGTCAGGTACTCGCTCTGCCGCAGCAGGTCGGACGGGAGGCTCGGGGCCGCGTCCGCCACGGCGGTCTCGACCGCACGCTGGTCCGGACCGGTGCCACCGGCGAGGAGGCTCGCCAGCACACGGACGTCGTCGGGCGTGGTCGTCTCGTCGACGGAGGCCAGCACGGTGTCGGCGTCGACGAGGTGGAGCAGGTAGCCGGCGTCGTGGGCAGCGCTGACGACCGCCTCGGCCCGCCCGGGCATGCTGAGCGTGACGGTGTCGAAGAACGCGTCGTGGACGACACGCACGTCGGCGGCACGAGCGGCATCGGCGAGCGCCGTCGCCGTGCGGGCCACGCGGTTCGCGATGAACCGCAACCCTTCGGGCCCGTGGTAGACCGCGTACATCGAGGCCATCACGGCGAGGAGCACCTGCGCGGTGCAGATGTTCGAGGTCGCCTTCTCACGGCGGATGTGCTGCTCGCGGGTCTGCAGGCTGAGCCGGTAGGCCATCCCGCCGGCAGCGTCGAAGGACACCCCGACGAGGCGGCCGGGCAGCTGGCGCTCGAGCCCGGCGCGGACGGCGAGGTACCCGGCGTGTGGGCCGCCGAAGCCGAGCGGGACGCCGAACCGCTGTGACGTGCCGACGGCGACGTCCGCGCCGAGGTCGCCCGGGCTCGCGAGGAGCGTCATCGCGAGGAGGTCCGCCGCGACCACAGCGATCCCGCCGCCCGCGTGGACGCGCTCGATGGTCGAGGACGGGTCGACGACGTGTCCGGAGGCACCCGGGTACTGCAGCACAACGCCGAACGCCCCGTCGAGCTGGTCGTCGGACGGCCCGGCGACGGCGTCGAACGCACGCAGGGTGATGCCGACGGCTTCCGCGCGGTGTTCGAGCAGCGCGCGCGTCTGCGGCAGCAGGTCGGTGTCGACGAGGAACGCGTCGCCCTTCACCTTGGACGCGCGCCGGGCGAGGAGCATGCCCTCGACCACGGCCGTGCCCTCGTCGAGCATCGAGGCGCCGGCCGTGGCCATGCCGGTCAGGTCGGCGACCATCGTCTGGAAGTTGATGAGCGCTTCGAGGCGCCCCTGCGAGATCTCGGGCTGGTACGGCGTGTAGGCCGTGTACCAGCTCGGGTTCTCGAGCACGTTGCGCTGGATCACGGCGGGCGTGTGGGTGCCGTAGTACCCGAGGCCGATCATCGCGCGGTGGACGGTGTTCCGGGACGCTGCCGTGCGGAGTTCGGCGAGCGCCTCGGTCTCGCCGATCGCCGCCGGGATCGACGACGACGCGACGGGTGCCGCGTGGATCGCGGCCGGGATCGCGGCGCGGACGAGTTCGTCGAGCGAGCTGTGCCCGACGGTCTCGAGCATGACGCGCTGGTCGGCCGGGGTGGTCCCGATGTGCCGGTCCGCGAACGTGGTCTGGAGGTTCAGGTCGGTGTCCGTCATGCGATGGACGCCCGGTACGCGTCGTGGTCCATCAGGTCCTCGGGGAAGGAGGTGCCCTCGACCTTGATCTTCACGAGCCAGCCGGCGCCGAACGGGTCCTGGTTGACCGTGTCGGGGGCGTCGACGACGGCGTCGTTGACCTCGATGACCTCACCCTCGATGGGGGCGAAGAGCTCACCGACGCTCTTGGTCGACTCGATCTCACCGAGCTGGTCCCCGGCGGTCGCGGTGGTGCCGACGGCGGGCAGCTCGACGTAGACGACGTCACCGAGCTGCTCGGCGGCGTGGTCGGTGATGCCGACGGTGACGACGTCACCCTCGACGAGGAGCCACTCGTGGTCCTTGGTGTACTGCAGAGCGGTCTGGTCGGTCATGGGGATCAGCCTTTCGCGGGGCGGCGGTAGAAGGGGAACGCGGTGACGGTGGCGGGGATGGCCGTTCCGCGGACGTCGATGTGGAGGAGTTGTCCCCCGGTGGCGGCGGACGGGTCGACGAACGCCATCGCGACGGGGTGCCCGAGCGTCGGCGAGAGCGCGCCGGAGGTCACGGAGCCGACGACCGTGCCGTCGAGCAGCACCTGGTACCCGGCGCGAGCGGCACGGCGGCCCTCCATCACGAGGCCGACGAGCACGGGGGCGTCGTCCGCGGGCTCGACACCCGACGAACCGACGAACGCCCCGTCCTTCGCGACGACCCGGCCGAGTCCGGCCTGCGCCGGGCGGGTGGACACCGTGAGCTCGTGCCCGTAGAGCGGCATCCCGGCCTCGAGGCGCAGGGTGTCGCGCGCGGCGAGCCCGGCGGGCACCACGCCACGCGGCGCACCGGCGTCGAGCAGCGCGTCCCAGATCGCCGGCGCGACGTCGGGGTCGCTGTAGATCTCGAAGCCGTCCTCGCCGGTGTACCCGGTCCGGGCGACGAGCACCTCGGCGCCGTCGAACATCGCGTGCAGCACCCGGTAGTAGCGGAGCTCGTCGAGCGGCGACTCGGGCTGCAGCCGGTCCTCCACCACGAGTTCGTCGAGCGTCCCGGCCGCCGCGGGGCCCTGGATCGCGACGAGCGCGGTGGTGTCGGAGTCGTCGCTGACCTGCACGTCGAAGCCCGCGGCGCGTTCCTGCAGCGCGGACACGGCGACGGCACGGTTGGCGGCGTTCGCGACGACGAGGTACGAGTGCTCGGACACCCGGTAGACGACGAGGTCGTCGAGGATCCCGCCCGTCTCCTCGAGCAGGAGCGAGTACTTCGCGCGGCCGACGGTCATCGCGCCGAACGCCCCGGCGAGCGCGTGGTCGAGGAAGGCCACGGAGTCGGGGCCGGTGACGCCGATCTCCGCCATGTGCGAGAGGTCGAAGACACCCGCGGCCTGGCGGACGGCGTGGTGCTCGGCGAGGTCGGACGAGTACCGGACCGGCATGCGGTAGCCGGCGAAGTCGGTGAACGTGGCACCGGCCGACTCGTGCGCCGCTTCGAGCGGGGACGAACGGAGGGATGAGGACATTGCGGAGTTCTCCTGGCGTGCGCAGGGCCCGGCCAGCGCCGGGCGGCACCCGACGACGATCGCCGGGTGGAACTCCCCCTCTGTCATGGGCCTGAGAGTTTCACCGCGGCCCGTGAGGTCCGCGGCTTTCACCGTGGGCGAGACGACCGGCCCCGATGGAGCACGGGCGTCTGCTTTTCAGAGTGGCCTGTCCGCTGCGGTGTTGGACCTGAGAGATTGGCGGGGAGGATGCTCCTTCGGTGCCGCTCGGCCGTCGACGAGCGACGGCGGGCGGCGTCTCCCGCGGCGGGTGATCGGCCTCGATGTTCTGTTGTCCGCGGAGATCTTACCGAGATCGCGTTACGGGCATGTGAACCGTGCCACCGGTTCGACATCTCGTAGAGTGGCCACGTGGCAGGACAGAGACAGCGCCCCCGCGGGCAGCTCGAGCAGGCGGTGCTCGACGCGCTCTGGTCCGCCGACGGCGGGCTGACGGCACGACAGGTGCTGGATGCCTTCCCGGAACCCCGTCCCGCACTCACGACCGTCCTCACCGTGCTCGACCGCCTGGGCCGCAAGGGCGCGGTGGAACGGCAGGAGCACGCGGACGCCGCACTGACGTTCCGTGCCACCCACTCGCGTGAAGAGCAGACCGCGTCGTTGATGTCGACCGCACTGGCGGCCGCCTCCGACCGGGAAGCCGCACTCCTCCAGTTCACGGGTTCGCTGGCCTCGGACGACCTCGACGTCCTGCGCCGCGCCCTCGACGCCCGCGCCCGCTCCTGACGGTCCCCCTCCCGTGGTGGTCACCGGCGTCGTCCTCATCGTGCTCGCGCTGGCGGTCGTCGCCCTCGCGCCACGGATCCTGACGAGGTCCGCCTGGACGATCGACCGGCCGCGCACCGCGCTGATCTCGTGGTCGCTCGCGGTCGTCCTCGGCGCGCTCGCGTTCGTCGCGGGCATCACGCTCGTGGTGACGGCGAACCGGCCTTTCACCTATCCGTTCGCGCTCGGCGACTCCCCCTCACACGGCCTGAACATCGGGGTCGCGCTCATCGCAGTCCTGGCGTTCGTCATCGCCGTGCGGGTCCGTCCCGGTTCCGAGCACCGGGCCGTCAAGGAGGCGATGCGCTCCGGTGCCGCCCCGCACCGGGAGATCGACGGCACCCTCGTCGCCGTGGTGGAGGCCGAACACGCCCTGGCCTGCGCAGTGCCGGGGCGAAGTGGCGGCGTCCTCGTCAGCTCCGGTCTCGCAGACCGGTTGCGGACGGACGAACTGGAGGCCGTGGTCGCCCACGAACGAGCGCACCTGCACCAGCGCCACGCGGCCGTCGTCGCGGTCGCGGAGTCGATCGAGCGCGCGGTCCCGTGGATCCCGGGTGCACGCGCCATGGCGCGCTCGACGCGCGTCCTCGTCGAGTTCGCGGCCGACGACGCGGCCGCACGCCGCATCGGACGTGACGCGGTGCGCCGGGCCGTGCTGGTGGCGGACGAGACGAGCGCGCTCGCGGCGATCCGAGCCTCCCGGCTGAGGTGAACGGACACCTGTCGGAGGCGAGGCATATGGTGTTCTCACCGTGAAGCCACTGACCGAAGCAGACATCCGTTCGTCGTTCGTCAACGCCACCCAGGACGAACTCGCACAGCTCCCGATCCCCGGACTCCACGAGATGCTCTGGGACGACCGCGAGTTCCTCGGCTGGCGGGACCCGCAGGCCGCGCGCCGCGGGTACATCGTGTCCTGGATCGACGGACGAGCCGTCGGCATCGTCGTGCGCTCCGCCGGTGGATCGCTCCGCCCCGGGATCGCCGCGATGTGCTCGTTCTGCCACTCCCCGCAGCCCGCGACCCAGGTGCGCCTGTTCTCCGCGGCGCGTGCCGGTGAGTCCGGCCGGAACGGCAACACGATCGGCACCTACATCTGCGAGGACCTCGGCTGCCCGCTCCTCATCCGCACCGCGCCGCCCCACCTGAACCCGCCGGCGACGATCGCGATGCGCGGCGAGGCCCTGCTGCAGCGTGTCCAGAACTTCACGGCCGACATCATGAAGACGGCGTGACCGGACGCTTCAGCACGGCACGCTGGGTCGTCGTCGAGGAACAGGGTGACGGGCGCTGGCGCCTCGCCCTGCACGATGAGGCCGATGATGAACTCGGGGCGTTCGGGATCGGGGTCGAAGGGCCGTGGGACCCGGACGTCGAGCCGCACGTGTCGTTCGCGCTGACGCAGCTCGGGCTCGCGCTCACCGGGGCACGACCGTGGCGCGTCGACGAGCTCGGCGACCACCGCGCACCGGTCCTGCCGGCGTAGCCGGGGCGCCGGTCAGCCGGCCAGTCCGCGGCGACGCTCAGTCCGCCGCCGCGACGAAGTTGCGGAGGATCTCGCGGTCGTCGTCGGCACGCGCCGCCCAGCAGAGTTCGCTGCGGTGCTCCCCCGTGAGCGGCAGGAGCACGACCGTCTCGGGCGCGGCCAGGGTCGCACTCGCCGGAGCGACGGTGACGCCGAGACCAGCGCCGACCAGGTGGAGCACCGTCGCCCAGGTCGTTGCCTCCTGCACGACCTCCGGCACCCGGCCGTCCCGGACAACCGGCGCCAGGTTCCGCTCGGTCGCGACGGCCCCGGCCTCGGCGGGGAAGAACACGAACGGGTCGTCGAGCAGTTCCCACCCCGCGATCGAGGTCCGGTGGGCGAACCTGTGCCCGAGCGGGACCGCGGCGACGAACGGCTCGCTCCGGAACGGCCGCAGCCGCACACCCTCGGTCGGGTCGGGGTCGCGGACGATCGCCAGGTCGAGCTCGCCGCGGACGATGCGCGCGAGGAGCCGGGACGTGTAGCCCTCGGTGAGCTCCACGCGGACCAGCGGGTGGCGCTCCCGGAACCGTTGCACGCGCTCGATCGGGCCGAGCGGCAGCGCCGAGACCACGAAGCCCACGTCGAGCCGACCGGCCTCCCCGCGCCCCACCCGCACGGCCTCGTCGAGGTCCCGCTCCGCCTGGGCGAGGAGCGAGCGCGCGCGGCCCTGGAGCACGCGCCCGGCCGGTGTCAGCGCCACGCTCCTGGACGTCCGGGCGAACAGGTCGACGCCCAGCGCGCGTTCGGTGCGCCGGATCTGCTGCGAGAGCGCGGGCTGGGCGATGTGCAGGGCCTCGGCCGCGCGGCCGAAGTGCAGCGCGTCGGCGACCGCGAGGAACGCACGGAGCTGGCGGAGGTCGACGTCCAGGTGATCCATGCATCCAGCGTATCGATGGTCGCGAACGAGTATTGGACGTGACTTCGTCGTGGACCGAGGATGGGACCATGCCCGACACCGCATCCGTCACCATCAGCGACATGGCCTCGGCCGCCGACGCCGACGCCTTCCGGACACTGAACGAAGCGTGGATCGAACGCTTCTTCACGCTCGAGGACGAGGACCGCAAGCTCCTCGGCGACCCCGTCGGCCAGATCGTCGAACCCGGCGGCGCGGTCTTCGTCGCCCGGATGGACGATGCCGTCGTCGGGTGCGTCGGCATCATGCCCGTCGGCGACGGCGAGTACGAGCTCGTGAAGATGGCCGTCGCGGCCGACCACCAGGGTCACGGCACCGGCCGTCGACTCATCCAGTACGCGATCGACCGCGCCCGCGCCGTGGGTGCGCGACGGCTCGTGCTCGAGACGAACTCCGCGCTGGCGAGCGCCGTGCACCTCTACGAGACCACCGGGTTCCGGCACCTCGGCCCCGAGGAACGGCATGCGAGCCCGTACGTGCGCGCCGACGTCGCCATGGCGCTCGAACTCTGACCGCCCCCGGGCACGGCCGTCCCCCGGGCTCGGCCGTCCCTCTGGCTCGTCCAGCCCGTAGGGTGAGCGCATGGGGATCGTCGGGGTCGTGCTGTTCGCCGTCGCTGGGCTGGCACTGCTGAACGGCATGCCGCACTTCGTGGCGGGCTCGGCGGGGCTGGTGTTCCGCACCCCGTTCGGCCGGTACTCGTCCGCACGGACGAACGTGGTCTGGGGCATGGCGAACTTCGTCATCGCGATCGGACTGCTCTTCGGACGCACCGCCGTCGCCAGTCCGACCAGCGGCGACATCGTCTGGTTCGTCGTCGGGTCCCTCGTCTCGATCCTGCTGTTCGCGTTCCGCGCCGCCGACTTCTTCGACGACCGATCCGACCGTCCTGCTGACGGATCGCAGGAGTCGGCCGACAGTGCCTGAGGACATGCGGATCACCGAACGCACCGACGCCGACCTGGACACCCTCGTCGAGGTGCTCTGGCGCGTCCACACCGACGGCTACCCGGCCACCTGGCCCGACGACCCGCGCGCGTGGCTCTGCCCCGAGGGCCTCCTCGGCGCCTGGGTCGCGGTCGACGACGACCGCATCGTCGGCCACGTCGGCATCGCCGTCCCCGGCCCCGGGCGGATGCCCGAGGTCACCCGGCTCTTCGTCGATCCCTCGCACCGCTCCCGCGGGCTGGCCGACGGCCTGCTCGACGCCGCCGAGCGGTTCGCGCCGGGTCCGCACATCCGGCTCGACGTCACGGAGGAGACCCCGGCTGCCTGGCGCCTCTACGAGCGGCGCGGCTGGCGGCTCACCGGGACCGGGCTCGCGGACTGGTCGAAGCCGTCGGGCGAGACGCCGCTGCTGCGGTACTACGCCAAGCGCGTCGGCTGACCCCGCCGCGGGTGCGCTTGCTACGCTCGGCGCATGGCGACGCACGAGGTCCAGGCCGTCCGCGACGAGGGCATGTGGCAGGTGTTCATCGACGGGTTCCTCGTGACCCAGGTCACACGCTGGCCCGCCGTGGGCTTCGTCGCCCGCGAATGGGTGGCCCTCACCGAAGAGGTGCCGTCCCGTGAGGTCGACATCCACATCCGGGTCGTCGGCCGCAACCAGTTCCTCGACGCCTGACGGCCCGCTCGCCCCTCAGCGCGCCGCGGTCAGGCGACGTGCCAGACCACGGCCTCCTGCGCGCTCGACGGGTAGGCCGCCGCGATCCGCAGCACCGCCTCGCGCAGGGTGTCCGGCGAGCACGCCAGGTTGATCCGGGCGAAGCCCCGCCCCTCGGAGCCGAACGGCACCCCGGAGTTCAGCGCGACGAACGCGTGCTCCCGGAGCTGCACGGCCGGGTCGTCGCCGAGCCCGATCCCCCGGAAGTCGAGCCACGCCAGGTACCCCGCGCGCGGCCGTGCGTACACGACGCCGGGCAGGTGCTCGGCGAGGAGCTTCGCGAGCAGCCGGTCGTTCGCCACGATCCGGTCGATGACGTCGTCGAGCCACCCGACGGCGAGCGAGAACGCCGCGAGGTTCGCGTGCAGCCCGAGGATGCTCGTCCGGCAGGCGACCTCCTCCCAGAGGGTGTCGAGGAGTTCGGCGGTCGCAGCGTCGCCGGCCACGATGACGGAGCACTTCACGCCGGCGAGGTTCCACCCCTTGCTCGCCGAGGTGACGCAGACGCTCCGCGCCCCCGCCTCGGAAGCGATCGACGCGAACGGGGTGAACTGCACGCCCGGGTGGGTCAGCGGTGCGTGGATCTCGTCCGAGACGACCAGCACGTCGTACTTCGCGGCCAGCGACGCCAGGGCCTCCAGGTCGGACCGGTCGTGGACGAGCCCGATCGGGTTGTGCGGGTTGCAGAGCAGGAAGACGCGGACTCCGGAGGCGAAGGCACGCTCGAGCCCCTCGAGGTCGAGCCGGTAGACGCCCCAGCGCTCCGTGAGCGGGACCTCTTCCACCTGACATCGGGCCTCTTCGATGAGCTCGAAGAACGGCGGGTACACCGGCGGGGTGATCGCGACGCGGCCGCCGTCGGGCAGCGCGAGCCGCAGGGTCTCCACGATGCCGACGCTGACGTCGGTGGCGAGGTACACGCGGGCGGGGTCGACGTCCCAGCCCCAGCGGTCCCGGGCGAACGCGGCGAAGGCCGGTGCCAGCGGGCCTGGCCCGTCGAGGTACCCGAGGTCGGACTGCTGCACGCGCTCGACGAGCGCCTGCCGGATCTCCGGAGCGACCTCGTGGTCCATCTCGGCGACGAACAGGGGCAGCACGTCGGGCGCGTACCGCGTCCACTTGATGCTCGTCCGGACCCCGCGGAGCGTGCCGACCGGGTCCTCCTCGTCGTTCGCCATGCCCTCAGGATGCACCGACCGGGAGGCGCGGCGCGAGTCCGGATGTCATCGAGCGTCGTCTGCGGCCCGCGCTGGGGCCGGTGGCCACCCCGTCGGCCTACTGTCGGTCCCATGACCAGCAGCACAACGAGCAGTAGCACCGCCGACAAGGCGTCGACGCTGCAGACCCTCCACCAGGCACCCGAGATCCTGCGCGTCGTGAACGTGTGGGACGCGATCAGCGCGAAGACGGTCGCGGCACTGCCGGAGACCAGGGCCATCGCGACCGCCGGGCACTCGATCGCCGCGTCCTACGGGTACGAGGACGGCGGGATGCCCCTCGACCTGGCGCTCCAGGGCGCCCGGATCGTCGCCGAGGCCGTCGACCTGCCGGTGTCCGCCGACCTCGACGACGGGTACGAGGACCCGGCGGAGACGATCCGTCGTGCGATCGGATTCGGCATCGTCGGCGCGAACGTCGAGGACCGCCTCCGCCCGTTCGACGAGGCCGTCGCCCGTGTCGCCGCGATCACGAAGGCCGCGGAGCAGGAGGGCGTGCCGTTCCAGCTGAACGCCCGCACGGACGCCATCGCCCGCGGCGGGGACCGCCCGATCGACGAGAGCATTGCGGACGCGATCGCCCGCGGCAAGGCGTTCCTGGACGCCGGCGCACCGCTCGTGTTCGTCCCGGGTGCGATCCAGCGTGACGTCGTGGAGCGGCTCGTCGAGGGGCTCGGCCGCGGGAAGCTCTCCGTGATCGGCCTGCCCGGCGCCCTGCCCGCGGCCGAGTACGAGGCACTCGGCGTCGCCCGCATCTCCTACGGGCCTCTCACCCAGCGCGTCGCGCTCCGGGCACTCCGCGACCTGGCGACCGACCTGTACGACGGTGGCGTCGTGCCGGAGGACACCCCGACCCTGAACTGAACCAGCAGACGGACGGGAGGCCCGTGGCGGAGTCGCCACGGGCCTCCCGTCCGATGTGCGACCGGTACGGTCGGCCCATGGGTCTCGATGTCGACGCGCTGCTCACTCCCCCGTCACCCGTCGCCGCACGGGCGCTCGAGGTCGCGCGTGCCTGGTGCACGCCGGCGCTCGTCAACCACTGCCTGCGCTCGTGGGCGTGGGCATCCCTGCTGGCCACGGCGGAGTCCCTCGACCCGGACCGTGAGCTGCTCTTCGTCGCGACGATGCTGCACGACCTCGGCGTGACACAGTCCTTCGACGCCCACACCGTCCCGTTCGAGGACGCGGGCGGCGCCGTCGGCAGCGTGTTCGCAGTCGGTGCGGGCTGGAGCGGCGAACGAGCCCGTCGTGTCGGCGAGGTCATCGAGCGGCACATGTGGCCCTCCGTCGACCCGGTACTCGACCTCGAGGGGCACCTGCTCGAGGTCGCCACCTCCCTCGACGTCTCCGGCGCCGGCTTCCCGCGCTGGTCACCCGCCGATCTCCGCGCGGTCACGGCGGCCGTTCCGCGGCTCGACTTCTCCGGGTCGTTCCACGCGCTCGTGCACGACCAGGCCGTGCGCAAGCCCGGGTCGGCGGCGGCTCGGCTCGACGGATCGGGCAACGTCCTCGCCGGTGACGATCGGTGGATGGACTTCCTGCGGGACGTCGTGTAGAGTTCTTGTTTGGTGCATTGCAGCGAACCCATCTGACTCGCGCACACCGAACCGTCTCGAAGCCGACTCACCCGAGTCGCATTCCCACGAGACCACCGCTCCGCCGCACGTCCGTACTCCGGACCAGGCCGAGCAGCACGTCGAATGCCGACGTGCGCGTGCCCACCACACGCGACCGACGCGACTCAGTCGTCCGTCGGACCGCAGCGTGGGCCGCCAGAAGACGAGAAAGCAACAACCATGACCAGCAACGAACGAATCACCATCCTCGGGACCGCCACCGCGGCACCCGTCATCTCCCCTGACCGCATCGCAGAGTTCCCCGTGCGGGACGCCGGCACCCAGCGCGAGTACCTCGTGCGCGTGCCCGTCGACGTGCTCGACCTCTTCGTCACCCCCGGCACCCGTGTCGAGGTCGACGGCGAGGCCGGCTGGACCGTCCCCGGCCGCCCGTGGCTCGGCGAGTCGAGCCGCACCCTGCTCCAGGCGGCGAGCATCCGTCGTTCGGAGCTCGCGCTCGCGGCCTGAGCCGCTCGGCCTCGGTGCCTGGGTTGCCTGGCACCCCATTGGCCACGAGACGCCGCTGAACACACGAAACGCCGCCGATTCCGGCGGCGTTTCGTCGTTCGTGGGGCGTCTCGATGCGATCGGGGTAGCCACCGCGGCTCAGGGGCCGTCGGCTCCTTCGAACGGAGTCCGGCCGTCGGCGTTGAGCGGGCGATCGGGGCCCGCTCCCGCTGCGGCGTCGCGGAGCCGCCGGATGAACGCCTGGTCCTCCAGGTCGAGTTCGTCCTCGGGCGCCGGGGTCAGGACGAGTTCACTCGCGGGGCCGACCAGCACCGTGGTCGTCTCGATCGCGCCGTCCGCTCCGACCGTTGGCACGTGGACCGTGTCCGTGCGCCCGTTCGCTCCGAGTACCGCCGCGTAGTCAGCGAGCGCTTCGGCGATGAGGTCGCCGGTCATGATGACGCTGCCGTCGTAGTTGATGTACTTCACGTTCCACCTCCCCACGTGACGGTATGCACGGCGGTTCCGTGCACGCCCAGTGGATGCGTTCGGTGGATGAGGCGGGGTGGGCTGCGGTGCGCTGCGCTCCGGGCCGGCGGGTGTGCGTGTGCGGCGGTGCGGGTCTCTGCGAGGAAAGCGACAACCTCCAGCCAATTGCGCAACGCATTCGGCAGCGGGATGTCGCTCGATGCGCACGAATGCCTCGGGGCGACATCACGCAGGCGAAAGCGCAGCGCAAACGTGTACGCACTGTCGCATCCCCGGCGAGGGTTGGGGCACGACCGGTCTCGATCTTCCGCGACGGTTGCATCCGGCGGCACTCCGGCAGTTTCGGTCGGATATAGTCCTCGGCTATAGGGAGGCGCGCATGTTGCTCGACCGGTCATCTGAGCTCATCAAGTTCGCTCGTGAGGACATCGGCATGTCCCAGACGGACCTCGCACGCGCCGCCGGTATGCAGCAGCCGACCATCTCGGCGTACGAGAGTGGACGGAAGCGTCCGCGACCGGAGACACTGCAACGACTCCTGGCCGCAGCCCGTCTGCGGCCGAGCATCCCCTTGGAGCTCTTCGCTGACGTGATCCGTGCAGAGGCAGGACGGTTCCACCTGTCGAACGTGCGCGTGTTCGGATCGACTGTCCGCGGCGAGGACAACGAGCACAGCGACATCGACCTGCTCGTGTCGCTGGAGCCGGGGGCATCGTTGTTCGACCTCGGGGGGTTCGCGGATGCGGTCGAGCAGCTCACCGGGTTCGAGGTCGACATCCTCACCGAGGACCAGACCTTCGACGAGCACTTCTCCCACGTCCGAGACCAAGCGGTCCCCCTGTGACCGGCTCCTTCACGAGGAGACCGCGGGTCGGCGTCGGAACCGACTCCGCGACACCCGACCGCTGGCCCGCACTCCAGGAGAGCTTCGTGGATCTGCTCTCCGAGTGCGCACAGATCGTCGAGCTCGGACGCGATGCCTTCAGTGTCCCGCGGAGCCTCACCTACCGGGCAGCAGAAGCGGTGATCATCCACTTCGACGACTTGCTCGGTCGGCTTCCGGATGACCGCGCGGCACGGCTGCCATCCGCGCTGTCACTCGCCGCGGTCCGCAAGACTCGGAAAATCCTGTCCCACGACTACCGTTCCGCACGCGCGGAGATCGTCTGGGACGTGATCGAACAACGGATACCGCAGGTCATCCTCGCGGTGATCGATTGACCGTCAGGAGGCGAGTGCGGAGCGCGACGCAGCGCTGATCTCGGTCCACACCTCGTCGAGGGAGAGCCCGAGGACGTCCGCGATCGCAGCGATCGTCGGGAAGGCCGGAGTGGCCACGCGACCGGTCTCGATCTTCCGCAACGTCTCCGGCGAGACTCCCGCGTCGAGCGCGACCTCGAGCATCGACCGCTCACCACGAGCCCGACGGAGCAGTGCACCGAGGCGCTGACCGCGTTCGACGTCAGCGGGAGTGAGCGGCAGGCGGACCATGCGACCGATACTAGTACCGGTATAGTCTTGCCGGGATAGTTATTGGCAGCACGGACGGAACGCAGCACATGATCGAGATCTTCACGCCGGACGAACTCCCCCGCGCACGAGCGGTCGGTGCCCTCGTCGGCCGGATCCTGCACGCACTCCAGGGGCGGGCGCGGGTCGGGACGAACCTCCTCGACATCGACCGGTGGGCGAAGGCGATGATCCTCGAGGCCGGCGCGGAGTCCTGCTACGTCGACTACGCGCCGTCGTTCGGCCGGGGTCCCTTCGGCCACTACATCTGCACATCGGTGAACGACGCGGTCCTGCACGGGCTCCCCCGCGACCAGGTGCTCCGCGACGGAGACCTCCTGACGCTCGACCTCGCGGTCTCGCTCGACGGCGTCGTCGCGGACTCCGCCGTCAGCTTCGTCGTCGGGACGGCAGCGGTGCCGGAAGACCTCGCGATGATCGAGACCACCGAGCGGGCCCTCGCCGCAGGCATCGCCGCCGCAGTGCCCGGCGCGAAGATCGGCGACCTGTCGTCGGCGATCGGTGCGGTCCTGCACGAGGCCGGCTACCCGATCAACCTGGAGTTCGGCGGCCACGGTGTCGGCTCGACCATGCACGGCGACCCGCACATCGCGAACGACGGCCGCCCCGGACGGGGCTACACGCTCCGACCAGGGCTCCTGCTCGCGCTCGAACCGTGGGTGATGGCGGACACCGACGTCCTCGTCACGGACGACGACGGTTGGACCCTCCGGAGCGCGACGGGCGCACGGACGGCGCACAGTGAGCACACGATCGCGATCACCGAGGACGGCGCCGAGGTCCTGACGCTCCGAGGCTGACCGGCGCGAAACCGCTGATCAGTACGTGCCCTTGACGACGAAGTAGGAGCCGCGGATCTCACCCGCGAGCTTCGACCGCTGCCGCGCGAACTTGAACGCCGACAGCTCCTCGGGCACGTCCATCCCGAGCGAGAGCTTGAACCCGACCGCACGCTTGCCGCCGTCCTCGATGGCGTACATCACGTTGATCGCCAGGCCGGACTCGTAGAAGACGTAGGCCATGCGGAGTCCCCCGACCTCGAAGGCGGAGACCTCGAGTGCCGGCGACGCGATCACGATGCCGCGCTCGTCGTCGAGCACCTTCGCCACGTACGCCACGACCTCGGGCGCCTCGTCCGCGGTGCTCGTGACGAACACGTGGTCGTACTTGTTCTTGTAGTACCGGGCCTCGTTCGCGCGGAGGCCGGCGAGCGCTTCGGCGACCGGGGAGGTCTCGAGGCCTGTCGTGGAGACATCGACGAAGTCGACCCTGTACGTCATGGCGCAACGGTACCGCCGATGCGGACGATTCAATCGAACCGGCAGGCGCCGACCCCGAAGTGCTCGTGCGCAGCCACGGGTCAGTTGTTGAAGCGGAACTCCACCACGTGTCGTCACCGTTAGACCTCCGTTACCGAAACGTTACCCGCGGTATCGGTGGTCGTGTGGAGACTGCGGACATGAGCGAAACTCTCTGCCCCACCCACCATGTCCCCGTCTCCCTTGCGGAGCGAAGCGATCCGCGGCTCTCGCTGTCCAGTCACCGGCAACTCGACTACTTCTGCCCCGCTGGACGGCCTCGCGGGCACTGGATCAACCGGACCAACCTCGACCGATCGACGGGAGTCGAGTCGTGACGAGCATCGAACGCAAGCCCGCGCGGAAGTACGACGGCCCAACACGGAAGTTCCTGAAGGAGCGCGGGTGGTACTCGCCGGACTTCGTGATCGCATTCGCGACTGGCGCGAACCGGCAGGCCGGCTGGTGGGACCTCGACGACATCATTCTGAACGTCGTGAAGGCTGACGGGTTCGAGCCCGTGAGCATCTTGAACGACAGCCGACACATCATCCCCGCGAAGTACCTCGACGCGATCGTGGACGAATTCGAGAGCCGCGGAGAGCTGAAGCGTCTGGGAGTCCAAGACCTACCGACGCTCGCGGACCTCTAGCCGTCGCGGTGCCGGCCGGCCTGGAACGGGCGCCCGGGGGTCGTGTCCTCCAGCGTCGTCACCCGGCCGGCCAGCACCCCGACCGACTGCTCGATCGCTTCGGCCTTGTCGTAGACCCGGCCCAGCGACTCCTGCATGGTCGCGATCATCCGGAGCGCGGTGTCGAGCTTCCCGCTGTTCTCCTCGTGGCGCTCGTCGGACTCGACCCGGAGGTTCGTCTTGTGGTCGTTCTTGACCTCGTGCTTCACCACGCCCAGGTCCTCGCCCAGCGCCCGGAACCGCTTCCGGAGGTACAGGAACACGAGCACCGCGAGCACGACGGCGAAGATCACGAGGGCGACCCACCGGCTGAAGGGGTCGTCCACGAGCTTCCCGACGACGTCCCACATGGTCACAGCTCGTCCACCCACACGACGTCGAACGTCAGGTCGAAGGCCCAGTGCCCGAGGGTGACGGTGTTGCTGTCCACGTTCTCCTGCATCGTGTAGCACCGGAGGAGGTCGCCCGCGTTCAGCGGCACGAGGAGCCGCTGCGCGTTCACAGCCGTGTTGATGCTGTAGCCGGTCGTCGGCCGGTCGCCGCCCCACGCGTCGGCGGCGATCGTGGCCGTCGTGTCCACGCTGGTCGAGTTGCGAGTGACCTCCGCCTCCGCCTTCGCGAAGTCGTTCGAGCGGTACATCGCGTGCAGAAGCACCTGATAGACCCCGGCGCGCGGGATCGTGAGCACGCCGCCGCTCCAGGTGAACCCGCCGACGTTCTTCGTCGGGCTCGCCCACGCGCCCGCGGTGAGCTGCGTCCAGGTCGCGTGCGCGATGTTCTGCCCGTTGGTCGAGCGGGTGACGGCGAACTTGGGGGTCTTGATCGCCGCCTTCTCCAGGGCGGTCAGCCGGGTCCGGTCCGCGGCGATGTCGTCCCCGCGCTGGTTCAGGGCCACGTCCATGTCCGTCACGAGGAGCGAGTCCGCGTACGTCTTCAGCCCAGCCGCGCCAGCGGCGTCTCCTACTGCCATGATCTGCTCCTAGTTCGTGTAGCCGGCGATGGTGGTCGTGGGGCCGACCGAGCCGATGGTCTGTCCTGCCGGGGCGTTCCCGATCGAGCCCGACGTGACGGCGATGAGGGCCTTCGTCGTGACGGTCATCTCGTCTGCGCCGAGGTCCCACGTGATCGCGTCCACGTAGCCGGTCTGCACGCCGCCGTCGAGCGTGGTGATCACCGCGTCCTGCCCGGGCCGCGCGTTCACGTCGATCGCGCCGACGACGACGAGCTGACGGGTGCGCGCCTTCAGCCGACCGAGGAGGTAGGCCGCGCGGCCGGCGCCCGGGAACGGGGTGTCGGTCAGCTCCAGGACGTAGGGCTTCGTGAACCCGGCCGGCGCTGCGATGTCCGAGGCGGTCTTCGTCGCCCCGGTGATCGAGTCCTCCCACGTGTACCGGAGCACGACGGCGTCCGCGAAGAGCGGGAGGTCGTCGGTCTGCGAGGCGGTCCGGCTCACGAGGTCCGTCGCCCGGTACAGGTTGTAGCCGTAGGCCACGCGGGTCTGCTGCGACACGTCCCGGTAGCCGTTGTCCGCGAGCTTCCACGCGCCGCCGATGTCTTGGAAGAGCCGGAGCCCGACGGTCTGGAGGATCGGCTGCAGGAACTCCATCGCGTTCGTCCCGGGCTGCCAGACGAGCGTGTCCGCCTCGCGCTGCACGAGGGCGGTCCGGGTCGAGGAGGACAGGCCGGCGTCCCCGTCCCAGTCGTAGCGGTACTCCGCCGTGTCCGGGGTGTCGCCGTCGAAGTAGACCAGGGCGGTCCCGTTCGTGTCGGTGCCGTCGCCCTCGAAGATCGTGACCGCGTCGAAGTAGACGAGGTTGTTCGCGCTGGAGTTGGTCGCGCCGTTGATCAGCCGGACCGTCGAGGACTCGGCCAGCGCGGGCACGGTCCAGGTCATCGTCAGCACGCTCGTCGTGTTCAGGGTGTTCGTCCCAGCGTTCGAACGCGCCACGATCCGGGTCACGCCGCTCAGGGTCGCCGTCGCCTGGAGCTTCAGCGCGTCCCCGTTCAGGGTGCCGGTGAGCGCGACCCCGACGCGGAGGTAGGCCTGCATCGTGTAGGTCTGCCCGGGCGTGAGGTTGAGCGCGAGCGAGGCGTAGGAGCCCGTGGCCGTGCTGTTCGGGGTGATCCGGAGCGAGTAGGTGCCGGTCTGCTTCCACGTCGTGACCTGCGCGAGGGTGCACGCGACCGCCGTCCACTGCCCGCTCGAGACCTCGAAGTTGCCGTTCGGCATGAGGTTCTGCGCGTCGGCGTAGGTCTTGAACGGGACGTCCACGCCGGACACGACGGTCGCCGTCGTCGTCGCGCCGAGAGCCACGGTCAGCACTCGGTTCACGATCGCCCGGACGGACGCCTGGTACGTGCTCGCGACGAGGCTCTGCGGGCTCGCGGGGCTGTAGTCCTGAAGGCGCGCCTCGTCGTTCGCGATGTTCAGGCCGACCTCGCCGCTCTCGGCCACGATCTGCCGCGCGGTGAGGTTCAGGGTCATGGTCACCGTGCCCGACGCGTCACCGCCCTGCACAGCGGTCAGCGTGACCGTGCGCCGCGGCGTGGCCGTCGGGTCGATCAGCGCCATGATCGTCAGGCCCGGGTGCGCGATTGTCAGGGTCGCGGAGACGTACGGGCTGAACCCCTCGTCCACGGTGATCGAGGCGGTCTTCACGTCGAGCGGGTACTTCGCGGCCCCGACGTTCAGGACCGCGGTCGGGGTCAGGGTCCGGACAGTCACTGGACCTCCATGTACGAGAAGGTGACGGCCCACACGGTCCGGGCCGGGGCGTCCTGCTGAATCGTGATCTGCCCGTTCGCCAGGAACCGCATCGTCGGGAACGAGGTCGAGTCGTCGGAGAAGAGAACGACCGTCGTGCCGGTGAGCATCGTGTAGAGCGCGACCGCGTCGTCCTCGCTCTCGAAGATCGCCGCCATCGTCCCGGAGCGGGGTCCGGCCGGCTGCACGGTGACGTCCGGCCACGGGTTGCCGAGCACTTCGTGCACGATGTGCCGGGTCGTCGCGCTCGCGTTCCACTGCGTCACGAGGCGCGGGGTCACCTGCGGGTAGACGTACGTCGTTGGCGTGCTGCCGTCGAAGTAGTCGAGCGCGGTGTCGCCGGCCTGGAAGATCACGTCATCGACGTAGATCACTTCCGCGACGGTGGCCTTCGTGCTCTGCGAGTTGAGGAGCGCGAAGCTGATCTTCACGGCATTCGCCGGCACCACGAGGGCGACGGACACGCGCGTCCAGTCGGTCGCGGTCGTGAGCTGCGTCGGGGCGAACTGCGACGACACGTAGGTGGTGTTCGCGTCGTAGTAGCTCACGACCGTCGTGTACGTCGCGGTGAGGTCGGCCGGGACCATCGCCCAGTAGCTCAGCGTGTAGGCCTGCCCCGGCGTGACCGGAGGCATCGTCCCGCTGTACGAGAGACCCAGCGCCTGCGTTCCGACCGGCGCCACGAACTTCGCGGACGCGGTGCCGGAATGGAGGACAGTGGTGTCGCGCGTCGTCGTGCCGTAGCCGGCAGACGTGCTCCAGTAGGTCAGGTTCGCCTCGAAGCCCGGGTTCAGGATCTGGTTCCGACGCGTCTCGACGCCGTCGGTGTACTCGATCGACGCCGAGGCATTCGCCGCGCCGGCCCATGCGTGCGTGATCGAGCTGATCGCCTCGCTGCTGGTGAAGCTGCTGCTCACGGCACACCCATTCCCTGGCGAGTCCCGCCCATGTTGTCGGTGTAGACGCGGATGTGCGCCTCTCGAAGTCGGGTCGCGTAGGCCATGTCCGCGTTGAACGCGGAGAGGTCCGCGGTCACGTTGACGGTCTTGCTCGCGGGGCTCGCGTTGAGCTGGCCCTGGAGGCTGTTGTTGTAGGACGTGCCGCTCGTGCTGCCGAGCTTGTCCCACACATCCGCGGTCGCCTTCTGCTGCGCGAGCGGAGCCTTCACGAAGGCAGCGATAGCCGGCGCCGCGTCCGGGCCCAGGCTCTCGACGTACTGGAGCGCCTGCGAGGAGAGCGTCTGCGAGAGCGTGACCATGTTCGACTGGTAGCTCTGAATCGCCTCGAACTGGGTCTTCGCGTTGTCGGTGTACGCCTGGAGGTTGAACTTCCCGTCCTTGACGTAGTCCTCGATCGAGGAGCCGGCCTGCGCGTAGGCGTCCTGCACCCCGTCGGCGTAGTTCTGCGTCGCCTCCGCGGCCTGCTGGAGCGCCGGACCGCCGGCCTCCGCGAAGTTCTTCTGCTCGGTCGCGGCGTCCTTGGACGCCTTCTGCGCCTGCCGGAGGTACGCGATGTAGTCGTCCAGCGCCTTCGTGCGGTTGTTCGAGCTGGAGCCGAGCGCGTCGTCGGCCTCCAGGATCGCCTGCCCGCTCTGCTGCCACGCGGTCTTCTGCTCCTCGGCGCGCTTGATCTGCTTGGCGATCGCGTCGGTGTGGCCGGCCGCGGCCTGCGCGAGGTCCTTGTAGGACTCGCCGGAGCGCTCGGCCGCGGCGCGGAGGTCCTTCAGTGAGGTCGACCCGTCATCGGTCGTCGTCGCCATGTCCTTCAGCGCGTCCCCGATGTGCGCGAGGCTCGCGGACCCGGTGCGGCCGGTCTCGATCAGGTCGGTCGCGAGGTCGCTCACGCGCTGGCGGAAGACCTCCTCGTCCTCGCCCGCGCTCTGGATCGCGGCGCCGATGAGGCCCACGCCGACCGCCGCGAGTGCACCGGCCGCGAGGCCGATCGGACCGAGGTCCGCGACGACGCCGCCGAGCGTGCCCTGCACGAGGTCCACAACGGACTGCATGTCGCCGGTGAACGAGGAGGAGACCTCGGAGAGGTTCGCCTTCGCCTCGTCCTTGAACGTGCTGACGGACTCGCCGGCCTCGTGCGTGCCCTTCCGGACGTCGTCCGAGAGGTTCGTCCCGATGCCGCCCTTGCCGTCGGTGCGGGCCATGTCGCGGACGCTCTGCTTGAACGTCTTCTCCAGGGCCTTGACCGAGTCCTCGGCCTGCTCCGTCCCGTGGTCGACGCCGTCCGCGAGGTCGGTGCCGAGCTTCCGGGACTGCCGGTCGACGTCGCTTGCGGCGTCCCGGACGGCGTCGGGGATGTCGTCCAGCGAGCGCGCGGCCTCGCGGCTGCTGCGCGCCGAGTCTCGAGCGAGGTCGTCCAGGGTGTCACCGATCGAGTCGATCGCGTCCCCGGTCCGCTTCGCCTCGCGGATCGCGTCGGAGGCGTTCGCACCGATCTTGATGTTGATCGCCACGGTCAGTCTCCCTTCACGCCTTCGGCGGCTTCTGCGATGGATCGGACGGTGATCTGCGTCCAGAGGGCTGCGGCCCGCGGGATCATGTCCGCGGCCGACTTGTAGACGGGGCCGGCACGGCGACGGAGCGGGAGCTGCGCCTTCGTGCGGCGGGTGACCGAGAAGGCCTTCCCGCGCGAGCTGGTCGCCTGGTAGGTGGTCTTCTCGCCGCGGTTCGCGCCGAACTCAACGCCCGCGTACATCGACTTGGGGTCGAAGCCGCGGGTCAGCCGGCGCCCGACAGTCGCCGCCTTCAGGCTGACGTTGTTCGAGGAGACCGAGGCCCGCGCCGTGTTGCCGAGCGCCACGACCTCCAGCCGCGTGACCGACCGGCCCCGGACGGCTTCCTGCCACTCCGGGGCCAGCTCGCTCGCGGTGTACTTCCGGATCCGCTTCGCGATGGTCTGATCGATCGCCCGGAGAGCGATGAGCACCGCGCGGAGCTCGTCGCTGTTCCGGGCGTCAATCTGGAGCATCAGGCGGCGGGGCTGAGGACCGGCTTGCCGTCGATCGGGAGCGACACCGTGGACTCGGCGTAGGCGTTCACGGCGCCGCCCGCGGAGCCCGGGGTGAGCGTCACGGTCGCGGTGAACGAGGGACCGCCGTCCTTCGGTGCGAACTCGACCTCGACCTCGTCGCCCTCGTGCTCGTAGAGGTAGCGCGAGAAGCCGTCGGCGCTCCAGTCCTGCCCGAAGGTCAGGTCCGCCTGCCAGTCGGCGGCGGCGGTGTTCTTCGCCGTCGCGCCGTTGAACCCGGCCCACGTCGCCGTGGCGGTGTTCGGGGTCAGCGTGCAGCTGGAGAGCTGCGCGGCGTAGTCGTGGTCCGCGACGGTGAACGTCACGTCCTTCATGAAGATGGTGGACACGGGTTACTCCTCGGAGTCGGTGCGGGTGTAGGGGACGGTGAAGGTGACGTTCCACCCGAAGGTGCCGCTCACCGCGACGGCCTCGGCCGTCTGGACTCGAAGGCCCTCGACGGAGTTGAGCGCGGCGACCGCCTCCAGGACCTCGTCGTCCAGCGCGTCCCAGACGCGCGCGGGGTCCTTCTGCGGGTCGAGGACGGTGGCCTCGAAGGTCAGCTCGAACTCGCCCAGCGGGGTCACGGGGTGCGGCGCGATGGTCGTCGCGTGGAGCATGACGGTGACCTGCGAGAGCTGGTCGACGGAGTCGAGGTAGGGCACGAGCTTCCACGTCTTCGGCAGGAGCGGTGCGACGGCCTCGGTGATCTGTTCGCGTGCGGTCGCCATCAGAAGATCGCCCCGATCGCGCGCTTGGGACGGAGGAGGTTCTTCACGGTCCAGTCCATCGGGAACACGGTGACCGTGAGGTCACCGCCGCCGAGCGCGCCGTCGGAGTTGACGTGCCCGCTGTTCCACAGGGCGCGAGCCTGCATCAGCTGCGCCTGCCGGTAGCGGGCCGGCACGATGTCCACGGCCGGCGCGAACGCGAGGCACTGGTCCTTCGCGGACTCCAGCACGGCGAAGAGCGCCGGGTCGCCCACCGGGGCGTCCCGCCAGTCGTCGCGCGCGGAGTCGAGTGTGTGCCAGCCGTCCGGCGCCTCCACGACGACGGGCTCCGTCGCGATGGTCTCGGAGCGGAGCGTGTCGCCCGTGCCGGTCGTGAGCACGACGCGGACCTCGTGGAGGCCGGCGACGGTGAACGGGCTGGTCGCGCCGAACGGCGCGTGGAGCACGCCGTCGCCCAGCACCGGCAGCACGCCGAAGTCCACGGCCACCGTGCCGTCCGGCTTGTAGAGCTTGGCGCTCGCGGTGCCGTAGAGCGAGGAGGGGCCAGCCTCGCTCACGTCGACCTCCAGCGCATCGGCCGGGTGGTCTCCGATCACGTAGTGCATGTCCCCTCCTCTCTCAGTCGGTGCGCGGTGCGCGTCAGGCGGTGTACGGGCTGACGAGCTGGAGCGCGTCGGCCTTGTTCACGAGGACGCCGGCGTAGCCGTAGAGGCCGGAGTCGATGCCGCCGTTGGCGACGTCGAGGGCGTCCACGCGGATCGGGGCACCCGGCAGCTCGTAGACCGTCGCGGCCTCACGAGCGCCGACGAGGACCTGGCCCGCGCCGAGCTTGTTCGTCGCGCGGATGGTGAACGAGTCCAGCTCGCCCTCCTGCCCGGTGAGCGACAGGCTCGCGTTCAGGTAGCCGAGGACGTCCTGCTGCGGGGTCTTCGCGATCTGCTTCCACAGACCGGTCTCCACGAGCGCGAAGGTCGGGGTCGCGTTGGCCTCGACCACGGCGGCGGCGCCGTCGATGATCGCGGAGAAGCCGGCGCCGATCGAGAGGCCGGCCGGGTTGTCGGCCTCCATCGCGGTCGCCTCGTCCAGGATCGCGTCGAGCACGATCGTCTCGTCGGCCCACTGCGCGTAGGACTCGGCCATCGCGGCGTAGTACGCCTCGAAGAACGAGAGGTCACCGAACGCGCGGAGGTCCTGGAACTCTCGAGCGATGTCGTGCGCCCCGGCGAACCGGGAGGCGGTGCCGGTGACGGCCTGGAACTTCGGAGCGTTCGAGGGGACCGCGGACTTGTTGCCGGCCCAGGTGCCACCGGTCGGCTTCGTGAGCCACTTGTAGCCCTTGAAGTCGAGGGCGTTCAGGTCGGCGTGACCGAAGAGCGGCAGGAACTTCTGGAAGTAGCTGTTCCCGTCCCAGACCTCACCGATCCACGTCGGGAGCGCGATGCCGGTGGTGAGGCCACCGGTGCCGTCGTACTTGACGTCCGAGAGCGCCGCGAAGAGCGAGTGCTCGGGCGTACCCATCGCCTCGCCCAGCGAGGCCATGAGGGTCTGGTCGCCGCGGAGCGTGCCGCTGCGGCGGGCGCTCATGAGGGCGAAGACCTGCGACTTGGACAGGCCCTTCTTCTCGGTGGGAGCCGCTGCGTTCAGCGTCCCCGGGACGGTTGCGTTCGGCACGTCGGCCTCCTGGTTGGTGTCGTCCGGCTGTACCGGCGGGGTGACCGCGACGGTGGTCGTCGTGGTGGTCTCGGTGACCGTGCCGTCGGCAGCGGTCTCGGTCTTCTTGGTCGTCACGGTCTTCGTGGCGTTGCCCTGCTCGTCCACGGAGGTGTCCTCGGTGGTCGTCGCGTCGGTCTCGTCGGGCGTCAGGGGCTCGACGTCCTCGGGCAGCTCGCCCGCGTCCGCGGCCATGAGCGCTGCGCCGGGGAACGCGCCCTTCTCCACGACGGACGCACCGAAGATGCGGCCCGCGAGCGCCTTGCCGGCGCGGAGGACGATGCCCTTCGCCTCGACGGAGAGGTTCGTGCGCGAGCCGGCGCGGAAGTCGGTGAGGGCCTGGTCGCCCTCGTCGGTGTCCGCGAAGCGGAACGTGCCGTGGATGCCGTCCGAGTGCTCTGCGAGGAGCGTGGCGCGGCCGACGGGGGTCTCCCGGTCGTGCTGCACGTTCAGGGTCACGACCGAGGGGTCCTTCGGCAGCGTGAACGCGCCGGCCTCGACGGTGAACTTGCCGAGGTTCGTGTTCCCCTGGACGCCGAACGGCACGAGGAGGCCGGAGATTGTCCGGTCGTCGGCGGAGGCCTGGAGCGTCCCCGCCTCGATCAGTACGTCGGTCATGGTCAGTCCTCCGTGGGAGTGTCAGTCGGGTTCGGCAGCGCCGCGTAGAGCTGCGTGAAGTCGAAGCGGACGCGCTGCCCGCGGGGCACGACGTCGTCCAGGGACAGGCGGTGCTCGATCGGGCCTGCGTAGATCGGGAGCGACTGGTCGTAGAAGCTGTTCCGGTTGCCTTCCGCCGTCGAGTACGTCAGCGAGGCGGTCGCGAGGCTCGCGTCCATGACGGAGGACGGGATACCCACGAAGGCACCGATGTCGGTGCGCGAGGCGTTGCGCGCCTGAATCGCGAAGTCCGTCTCCTGCGTCCCGGGGAGCGTCAGGTCGAGCCCGTACGGCAGGAACGTCACCGTTCCGTCGGGGCTGCGCCGGTTCGTCGCGTAGTTCTCGATGATCTTCCGGACTTCGTCCTGGTCGAGGTTCGCGTCGGCGTCGGTCTGCTTGATCACGGCGGTCGGGTTCGGAACGCGGGCGCGGCCGGCGACGGCGTCCTCGATGTCGCGGGCCTGCCGGATCGAGCGGGAGCCGACGTCGAGGAGCGCGTCCGTGACGCCGGGGATGTAGACCACGGTGCGCTCGTCCACCGGCTTCTCGTCCACGAGGATCGTGCCGTTCGTGACGGTCCACCGATCCGGGCTGATCCGGTCCATCGTGATCGGGAACCCGTCGCTGCCGCGCACGACTGCGAGGAGCGCGGCACCGTAGAAGATCAGGTCGTCCACGATGTAGGTCCACATCCACTGGACGCTCGTGAGGTCCTGGTCGGTGCGGTAGAGCCATGCCGGCTGCGAGGCGACCGGCCCGTTCTTGTCGAGCGCGACGAGCGGCTGCCGGCCGATGGTCGGCGCGAGGAGGTTCCGCGCCTTCGCCACGGCCGGCACCCGCATCGCTTCGGCCCGGGTCAGCGGGAACTCGATGCCCTCGAAGATGTCGCCGAGCACGATGCCCTGGAGCTGATTCGGCGTGTAGGGGCTCGCGATCCCGTCAACGCGCACGCCCGACTGCGCGAGACGGAATGCAGTGCGAATACCCACGAGCCGGATACTACGGCATTTCTACATGTTGTAGAGCGTCTTTGGTGTATTACTTTTGTGCTACTTCCTTCGGCATTTGTAGTGCATTAGTACCACGCATTCCGTCACATCACGATCGCGTGTAGCTTCGGTCGGCTCGCGGACTGGTCGTAGGCCCGGAGCGCCATCGTCGCGGCCACGAGCGGCGTGATGTCCCCGCCGCTCGCGACTCGGCCCCACGCCCACGAGGTCCCGTCGCCCCACACGCGCTTCGCGGCGAACGCTGCGGCAGCCGTCAGCCCCTCCTGCCCGAAGTGGTGCAGCTTGCCGTCCTCCAGGTCGCGGAGGAACGTGACGCACGAGGGCGACACCCCGCCGCGCTCGACAGGGCGGAGCCGGCTCTTCGCAGCCGAGCGGGCGCGCTGTAGCTCCTCCTGAACCACCTTGTTCGTCCCGATCGGATCGAAGCCGACGGGCGCCTTGTACTTCGTCGCGAGGGCCGCGATCCGGTCCCGGACCCACGTCGATCCGGGCTCGTGCGCGATCAGCTCGACGTACGCGACCCCGTCGACCCGCCACGCGGCAACGATCGCCGCGGAGCTGCCGTTCGGGCTCACGTCGAACCCGAAGGCCACGGACTGCGGGTACGGCAGCCGTGCGACCGCTGCGGCCTCCCAGACGTGCGAGGGGATCACGGCGCTGTCTGCGGACACCGGCCAGAGCCCCATGTACTCGCGGGACCACTCCGGGTCCGCGAAGGCCCCACGACGGGAGCGCATCTTCTCCAGGGTCGTCAGCGTTCCGATGCCCGGGTGCACGCGGCACCACAGGGCCTCGTCGTTGATGTCCTCGTTCGTCGTGCCGTCCGGAGCGGCGTACTCGAGGATCGCGACCCCGGCGTCACCGTTGCGGCCCTGCTCCAGCGTGTCCCAGAGCCACCCGGCGCGGAACTCACCGGCCGTGCCGGAGAGGATCAGCTGCGCGTCGTCCCGGGTGTCCATGAGCGGCAGGGCGCCGGCCTTCAGCTCCGCGCTCAGCTCCGCGTCGAACTCCTGCGCCTCGTCGAACCACACGACGTCAGCGGCCCCACCGCGGAGCGCCTTCGCCGTGGGAGTGTTCAGCATGCGGAACACGGACCCGTTGCGGAACGTGAGCTGCATGGAGCCCGTCTGCTTGCGCACGGTGAACGGCCACTGGTCCTGAGGCGTGCCGCCCTGGTGCAGCTCCAGGTCCGCGATCCACTCGCGGAAGAACTCGGCGGACTTCGTGCCCGACTGCGCCGAGAAGGTCACCTTGTAGCGGCGGCGCCGGAGGCAGCGTCCGAGGAGCGTCGCGAGGATCGAGGTCGTCTTGCTCGATCGACGCGGGACCTCGACCACGACGGTCTCCTCGCCGCTGTTCACGACGTCCGCAATCATGAGCTGCTGCGGGTGCAGGGTCATCCCCGTCTCACGTAGACCCAGAAGCTCGGCGCCCTCCAGGAACTCCGCTCGTCCTTCCGCGTCGTCCGAGAGATTCGACACGTACAGCGGGCGAATCCCACTGTCTCGGATCTGGTCCCAGCTCTCCGGGAGGAAATCCTGGAGACGCCGAGCGAGAGGAGTCACGTCATTCTCAAAACCTGCGGTCACCACGGTCGAATCCCTTTCGTCGCGTCGGACTTCGCCCGTCGTCGGTTGTTCGTGATCTTCGCGCCGTCCTTGCCACCGGCTCGGCGGTTGCAGCTCTTGTGCGCGGGCTTGATCAGGTGGTCGGGGTAGGGCTGGTGCTCGGGCCACCCGACCAGGGACACGAGGTGGTCCGCCTCCCACTCGTCACCGCTGCGGACCGGCAGCCCGCACCGGCAGCACGGCGCCGGCAGCGTGCGCTCCAGCCGTGCACGCTGACGCTTGCCCTCGCCGTTGCGCCACTTCTCGTGGTGCCGGCTCACGGCTCGCTCACCGCCCCGCTGTCCGGCTCCTGCCCGCTGTCCTCCACGGGCTCGACCACGGGCTCCGGGTCCGGCTCCACGACCACCGTGTCCCCGGGCTCCGTGCCCGCGAGCATCGCGGCCTGGAACCGGGTGAACACGTCGCGGTCCTCCTCGCGGAGCACCCACTGGTCAGCGGGCCGCTGCCGCGCCTCGTCGCTGGCGTTGTTCCACGCCGCCACGAACTGGTCCCGCTGCGCTGCGAGGAGCGGCCGGATCGCCGTCGCCAGTCCGTCCGGCACACCGCCCAGCTCGTCGGTCAGCGCTGCTGCCAGCTTGATCGTCACGATCGCCATGTCGTCCTACCTCTCGTCTGCGGTGCCCGTTCGCACCTGTCGCTTGTAGTGGAGCGCGCACAGCCCGTGCGCCTCGTGCCGCCGCGTGCAGCCCTGCACGGTGCAGCCGACCGGCTCCTCGCCGCATCGACCGCACAGCCCCTGCTCCTCGAACCACACGAACCGCACGCCGCACTCGCCGCACAGCGGTGGTCGCTTCGGTCCTGAGGGGCCAGGAGCACGGCCTGCCTCGACACCTGCTCTTGCCCTGCTCTCCCGGGTGCTCCGTGCTCCTCCTCCCTTAGGGTCGGAGGAGCACAGGAGCACTCCCGGGCCTGCTCCTGAGGAGCACTGAGGAGCGCTCCCGGAGCACTGGTCAATCACGGCTCGACCGCCACTCTCGAAGGGCGTCGAGGGCTCGGTCGCTGCCCCACTTCATGCGGGTCTGCACGTCCCGCTGCGAGGTCGGCGGCGGGGTCAGGCCGTCGAGGAGCTGCGCGTCGGCGCTCACCCGGAGCGACTTCATCTGGTCCGGGGTCAGGGTCTGCCCCGGCACCGCGAAGTGCCACGAGCCGTCCGCCGCGTCGATCACGAACGAGGTCACGACGGGCTCGCGCACGCCTGCCGACGTCGCGGATGCGAGGTCACGCACGGAGCCGTGCCGGTCCTTCAGGAGCCGAAGCGTCGCCGTGCCGCCCGTGGTCGGGGCGAAGGGCGTGGTCGCCTCCACGCGGTAGAGCGCGCCGTCGACCGCCCGTTTCTTCGCCACGGTGCCCGTGCCACCGAAGGCTCGAGAGTCGGCGCCCTTCGCCAGGTGGTCGATCGTGAGCACCGCGATCCCGGCCTTCGCGACCCGGGCCGCGACCTGCCGGTTCACCTTCGTGTACTCGTCGGCGCTGTCCGAGCTGGCGCCGAACATCGGCAGAAGCTCACCGATCGAGTCGATCACGAAGAGCGAGTAGTCGTCGGCGTGCGCCACCACGTACTCCACGAGCGCCAGCACGCCCTCGCTGTCCTCGGGCTGCGCGAAGCTGAACCCCAGGAGGTCGAGCTTCGTCGCGCCGAACGAGTCAAGCCGGCCGCGGAACGCACGCGCCCCGTTGTGGTCGAGGTCGAGCCACACGACGCCCCGGTCCTCGTCCGCGTGCACGGTCTGGAGCGCGAGCGCGACGGCCACGAGGCTCTTGCCCTGCTCCGGGTCACCGATCAGGCCGTTCACCGCCCCGGCGTACAGGAGCCCCGGGCCGTCCACACGAGCGCCCACCGTCGCGAGCACGGGGTCGCTGGTGTCGATGTCGGTCAGCTCGATGAACATGGGCGTGGGCTCGTCGCTGCCCTCCTCGGCCGTCGCGACCGTCGTCCGGCCCGTGCCGTAGGACTCGTTGTCCCACGCCTCGACCCGGGCGTTTTCGGCGCGGAGCGCGTCCCAGAACGAGGCCGGCTGCGCCTTCCGCTCGGCCGGGGTCATCTCGTCGTACAGGTCGAGGATCGTCGTCGCCGGCCGCGGCGGGCGCTGCGCCGGCTGCACGAAGTCCTCGACCGTCGCGTTCTCGAACGCGCTCAGGTCAATCTCGATCGAGCCGTAGTGGTCCTCGGCTCCTGAGTCCTCGACGTCCCACTCGTTGCTCATCAGCGTCATGTCCTGTCCTCGTCGTCGGGCGACCACACGTCGTGACCGGCCAGCACGGGCTCGAAGCGCTCGGCGTAGCTGCCCGGGTGCCGGCTGCTCAGGCAGTCCAGCTCCATCGGGGTCAGCGGGCGACGGCGCCACTCCTCGAAGTCGCGCTCGCCACCTGCCGGCACGTAGCCGTGCACGAACACGTCGGTGTCGACGTCCTCGCACAGCGCCTGCCAGCCGGCCTCCTGCTCGGCGGTCCAGCCCTCAGGGCGCTCGGCGGTCATCGGGTCGCCGCCTTCGCGGCTGCGAACTCCGCCTGCACGGCGTCGGCTTCTGCGAGGACGGGCGCCACGTCGTCGGCCCAGTCGGCCATGCGGTCACGAAGCTCGTCGGAGACGTGAAGCACGGTCGGCTGCGCGCCGTCGATGATGCGGTGGAGGCGGTCGCGCTGCTCGCTCGTGAGCGGCGGGGCGTCGGCCACGGCGCGCTCGATGGCAGCGGTGATCTTCGCTTCGGCCAGCTCGCGCTGCGCGGCTGCGATCTTCTCGGCGCTGCCGCCGGATCGGCGCAACCCGCCCAGGCGGCGGGACGCGACCTGCGGCGCGGTCATGGTGGTTTCGGTCAAGGTCGGTTCTCCTCGAATGAGGTCGAACCGTCGGTTTGCGAACCGTGCCTTCCGCTGCCCAGTCCCCTGACGGTGGGCCTTACGCGGGTCGGATTCTTCGCCTGACGCGGTGCGGGATGTTCCCGCTGGTGACTAGCTAAGCATGACTGCTAGCAGACTGTCTATAGCCAATATGTAGCACTTTTGTAGTACAGATCAGCGCCACTCGAGCGTGACCGTGTCGGGGTCGAACCCGCGCCGTCCGCGCACCCCGCGGTGCAGCGTCACGACCAGGAGCGCGTCGATCAGCGCCCGCTGCCGGTCGAGCGAGAGGCCGGCGACGTCCGCGGCGCCGGACTCCGCGAGCACCCGCGAGGGGCCGGCCGCGGCGTCGATGCGGCGCTCCACGTCCTCGATCTGAACGGTCAGCGCGGAGGCCTGCTCCTCGACGGCGTCGAGCCCCATGAGCCCGCGAGCGAGGAGCGAGGCCAGCCCGTCCCGGCGCTCACGGAGCGAGCGCGCCTCCTCGTGGAGCGGTGCCGCGTCGTCGGCCGGACGCTCGGCATCGGGCTGCTGGAGGCGGCGCTGGAGGACGCGGAGCACGAAGTCGTCCACGGGTGCCATCGTCCGCACGAGGCCGCACGAGGGGCACCAGTACCGGCCCCCGGAGCCCGCGGTACGGACGGTCCCGCCGCACTCGCACCGGAAGAGGCTCGTGCCGAGCGCCTTCCGCGCGGTCGAGCCGGTGCGGTTCGTCTGCCGGCGCGGGTCCGCGAGGCGGCGCTGCACGAGGTCGAAGGTCGCGCCGTCCACGATCGCGTCCCACGAGCCCGTGCCGACGACCTCACCCTTGTAGACCCGGCGCCCCGCGTAGCGCGGGTTCGTCAGGATCGTCCGGACTGTCGAGGGCGTGCGGTCGTGCTCGCGCGAGAGCGAGCGGAGCGTGTCCCCGGCAGCGAAGCCCTCGAAGAGCGCGCGCACGACGCGGCCCTCGTCCTCCACGACCGAGCCGTCCGTCGCGTAGCCGGTCAGGCGGACGCCCTTCGGCACTCCCCCGCCCGCGGCGCGCTGCGCGTTCGCCCGGGTCTGGCGCTCGCCCTTGCGGCGGACCTCGAAACGCGCGATCGACGCGAGCATGGTCGCCCGGAACTCGCCGTCGGCGGTCGTCAGGTTCAGCTCGCCGTCGACCGTGATCACTTTCGCCCCGGTGTCGATCAGGACGTTCAGGTCCCGGGTCGTCCGGAGGAGCCGGTCGAGGTCGAGCGCCACGACGACGTCGAACACCCCTGCCGTCGCATCCGCGAGCATCCGGCCCCACGCCGTGCCGGCGCCCCGCGCCTTGCTCGCGCTGACGTCGTTGTCCTCGTACTCGCCCACCACGGTCCAGCCGCGGTCCTCGGCCAGCTGCCGCGTGCGCTCGCGCTGCCGGTCGATGCCGGCCTCGCTGGACTTGGACTGACGGAGGTACAGAGCTGCGCGCTTCACAGCTCCGACAATAGGTCTAGCTGTGACGGAACTCCACCACGTCGCCGTCCTGCATGACGTAGTCCTTGCCCTCGATGCGGGCCTTGCCGTGCGCACGCGCCTCGGCGATCGACCCGGCCTCCATCAGGTCGGCGAAGGAGATGACCTCCGCCTTGATGAAGCCCTTCTCGAAGTCGGTGTGGATGACGCCGGCAGCCTGGGGAGCCTTCCAGCCCTTGCCGATGGTCCACGCGCGCGCTTCCTTCGGCCCGGCGGTGAGGTAGGTCTGCAGTCCGAGGGTGTCGAACCCGATGCGTGCGAGCTGGTCGAGCCCCGACTCGGTCTGGCCGGTCGACTCGAGCAGCTCTGCGGCGTCCTCGGGGTCGAGGTCGATGAGCTCGGACTCGATCTTCGCGTCGAGGAACACCGCCTGCGCCGGGGCGACGAGTGCGGACAGCTCGCCCTTGCGTGCCTCGTCGGTGAGGATCGCCTCGTCGACGTTGAAGACGAAGATGAACGGCTTCGCACTGAGGAGGCCGAGCTCGGCGATCGGCGACAGGTCGATCTTGGTCGCGGAGAGCAGTGTGCCCTGCTCCAGGGCGGCGCGCGCTTCGCGAGCGGTCTCGAGCACGATCGGCTCGGCCTGCTTCAGCTTCACGGTCTTCTCGTAGCGCGGGAGCGCCTTGTCGATGGTCTCGATGTCGGCGAGGATCAGCTCGGTGTTGATGACCTCGAGGTCGTCGGATGGCGAGACCTTGTTCGCCACGTGCACGACGTCGTCGTCGGCGAACCCGCGGACGACCTGCGCGATGGCGTCGGCTTCGCGGATGTTGGCGAGGAACTTGTTGCCGAGCCCCTCGCCCTCGCTCGCACCCTTGACGATGCCCGCGATGTCGACGAACGACACCGGCGCCGGCACGGTCTTCTCCGAGTTGAACAGCGTCGCGAGCTGGTCGAGCCGCGAGTCGGGCAGGTTGACGACACCGATGTTCGGCTCGATGGTGGCGAACGGGTAGTTCGCCGCCAGGACCTGGTTCTTGGTGAGGGCGTTGAACAGGGTCGACTTGCCGACGTTCGGGAGACCGACGATTCCGATGGTGAGAGCCACGGGAGTAGAGCCTAACGGTGGAGGGCCCGGACGGCTGCCGCGACCGTCGCGAAGACCTCGGCCTGGGCCCGCTGCGATGCGCGCCACCCACCGGTCACCTCGAGCGAGTGGTCGGCGCCGGCGACGGTCTGGAGGCTCGCAGCCGTCCGCGAGACGCGTTCCGGCCGCCACATGCCGTCGTCCGACCCCCCGATCGCCACGTGCGTGTCCGGTGCGGTCGCCAGCGCGGCGACCACGTCGTCGTTCGTGAGCACCGGCGTCAGCCACACGCCGCGCACTCCGTGTCGCACTGCCCAGGGCAGCGCGAAGCACCCGAACGACTTGGCGATGACGAGGTCGGGCGCGCGTTCGCCGATCGCCGACCGGACGGCCGTCTCGACGAACGCGACGGGTGCACTCGACGCAGCCTCGTCCACGGTCCAGGTCGGCGCGATGACCTCGCATCCGGCGTCGGCCGCGATCTTCCGGGACCACCACAACAGCGGCGCCTGCTGTCCGTACCCGGCGCCCTGGAGCAGCAGCACGAGTGGGCGTCGCACGGTCTCGTTCCCCATGTCCCAACCGTACGTGGCAGCCTGGCTGCATGTGGTTCGAACGCGATCGGCTCGGCGTGCACTCGATGGGGCACGATGCCCGAGGACAGCGGCGGTACTTCACCTCCGACACGATCGACGCGCTCAGGGCGTTGCCCCCGCGAGAACTCGAGGACTTGCACGACGTCCTCGCGCAACTCGAAGCCGACGTCCTCGTCGAGTACGACCCGGAGGACGCGTCGATCGACCACGACGACGAGGACCGGCACCGACTCGTGACGCTCCCGGTCGACTTCGCGTTCCCGCCGACCACCGCCGACTTCGCCACGGCGTTCACCGCACACGTCCAGAGCGTCCCGCTCCGCTGGCGTCTCGACGTCGCAGCGGTCGCGTTCGAGCTCGTCGGGACCCTCCTCGACCCGTACTGGGCGGAGCAGCGGGCACGCCGGACGGCGACGTGGCGCATCACCGCACGACGCCGTCGCGGCTCCCGGCGGTCCCGACGCCGCTGAACCGCGCCGTCGAGGAGCTCGCGCCGGCGCAACGCCGTCCCGCGTTCCGACGATGTCGGCACCCCGTGCGACGATCGGTTCCGTGCCGTTGAACTTCACCGCGATCGACTTCGAGACCGCGAACAGCTCGCCCGCCAGTGCGTGCTCGGTCGGACTCGTCAAGGTCCGGGCCGGCAAGGTCGTCGAACGGGCGTCGTGGTTCATCCGACCGCCGTTCGGGCACGACGCCTTCCTCGAGTGGAACACCCGCATCCACGGCATCGTCGCCGAGGACGTGGTCCGCGCGAAGACGTGGGAGCAGCAGTACCCCGACCTCGTCGCGTTCGCCGAGGGCGACGTCCTGGTGGCGCACAACGCCCGGTTCGACATGGGCGTGATCGCGGGCGGCTGCTCGGCGACCGGCATCGAGCTCTCCGAGCACCACTCGATGTGCTCGCTGCAGGTCGCCCGGCGGACCTACACGCTCGACTCGTACCGGCTGCCGGTCGCGGCGATGGCCGCCGGCTTCGAGGGCTTCCAGCACCACGACGCCGCGGCCGACGCCGAAGCATGCGCGGCGATCGTGATCCACGCTGCCGGACGGCACGCCGCGGACACGGTCGAAGCGCTCGGCGCAGCGACACGGGTGACGATCAACCCGGTGCGGATCCGTGCCGAGAAGCCGAAGGCGGCGAACCAGCCCCGGCTCTCGAACCGCCCGATGATCTTCGCGGACTGACCAGGCCGGACCGAACCAGGCCGGACCGGGCCTGACCGGACCGGACCGACCGACGGACCCCCCGGTCGGGCCGCCACAGCGCTACGCTCACCGCATGGCGACCCCCAGCACGATCCAGCGCGAGACGGTCATCGCCGCGCGCCCGTCCGAGATCGTCCCGTACCTCGCGGACCTGCACCGCTGGGTGGAGTGGTCGCCGTGGGAGGGGCAGGACCCGGCCCTGCAGCGCGAGTACGGCGGCACCCCGGGCACGGTCGGGTCCACGTACGCGTGGAAGGGCAACCGCAAGGCCGGTGCCGGTTCGATGGCGATCACGAAGGTCGCCCCGGCAGAGGTCGACGTCGACCTGCAGTTCACCGCACCGTTCACGTCGTCCAGCGCGGTCGCGTTCCGGTTGACGGACGTGAGCGATGCCGACCACGCGGATGCGGCCACACGCCTCGTCTGGTCGATGACGAGCCCGCAGAACCTGATGTCCCGCGTGATGGGCGTCTTCGTCAACATGGACAAGTTCCTCGGCGGCGACTTCGAGAAGGGGCTCGCGAAGCTCAAGGCGGCGGTGGAGCGCTGACGGAACGGACGCCGATGGTATTGTCACGACAATCCCACGCGGCACCGATGCCGTGCACCCGCACCTCCTGAAGGACCCAGATGACCAACGAAGGCCAGCTGCCGTCCGACCTGTTCATGGACCTGGACCGGTCGGGCCCGATGCCCCTCTACTTCCAGGTCGCGTCGCGCATCGAGGAGTCGATCCGCTCCGGCGCGATGCCTCCCGGCGCCCGCCTCGAGAACGAGATCGCCCTCGGTGAACGGCTCGGCCTGTCCCGCCCGACGATCCGACGCGCGATCCAGGACCTGGTCGACAAGGGCCTGCTCGTCCGCCGCCGCGGCATCGGCACGCAGGTCGTGCACGGCCCGGTGACGCGCAAGGTCGAGCTCACGAGCCTCTACGACGACCTGGCGCAGGGTGCGCAGAAGCCGGCGACGACGCTCCTGGAACGGAACGACGTGCCGGCGCCGGACGTCGTGGCCGAGGCGCTCAGTGTCGAGCCGGGGACGACCGTCGCACACATCCGCCGGGTCCGGTTCGCCGAGGACGTGCCGATGGCCATCCTCGAGAACTACCTGCCGCCGGAGTTCCTCGACATCACGGAAGCCGACCTGCAGGCGCACGGGCTCTACCAGCTGCTGCGTGCCCGCGGCGTGACGATGCGCGTCGCGAAGCAGCGGATCGGCGCACGGGCGGTCACCGACGAAGAGGCCGGTCTCCTCGAGATCGAGGACGGCGACCCGGTCCTGACGATGAGCCGCACCGCCTACGACGCCTCGGGCCGAGCGGTCGAGTACGGCGTGCACTGCTACCGCCCGGACCGCTACTCGTTCGAGGTCACGCTCGTCGACAAGTAGGCCGTCGTCCGCTGCGCCTCACGCCAGTGCGGGCACCCCGAGCTCGCCGGTGACGTACTGCGCACGCCCGAAGCCGAACGACCAGTCCTGCGGGCCGTTCTCGACGTAGCCGATGAAGACGTCCTCCGATGCGACGCCGATCCCGGCGAGCGCGTCGTGGATCGCCGCGTAGAGCGTGGTCTTCGCCTCGTCGGTCCGGCCGCGCTGCGTGAACACCTGGATCATCACGACGCCATCGGTGCGCTCGAACCCGAGCCCCGCGTCCTCGGCGATGATCTGCTGCGCAGGGTGCTCGGTGATGATCTGGAACCGGTCGCGCAGCGGGATCCCGTAGACGTCGACGATGGCGGTGTGGATCGCGTCCGCGACGGCGCGGACGGCTTCCGGGCTGCGCCCGGTGGCGAGGTCGATACGGACGAGCGGCATGGTGCCTCCTGCAGTTCGGGACTTTGTCCTGACAAACTAACATGGATCGGCCGGCGGCACCACGACGGCCTGGAGGCTCGGTGCCAGCTGGCACCGAGCCTCCAGGCCGGTGGGGTGTCGCGTCGGACGCGCGCTGCCTAGACGGCCGGCACGATGATGTCGCGCACCAGCGCGTCGAGCTGCGCATCGGCGTCCAGGAACTGGCGGAGCGTCGTCACGGTCGCGCCGAACCGCTCGAACTCGTCGATGATCATGCCGTCGACGTCGTAGCCGCGGGCGAACTCCGGCGTCGCCTTCCGCAGCGCGTCGAGCACGTGCGCCGGGACCTCGTCGTCGATCGCGTCCGGCCGGAACGGGAACGCGTTCGCGTTGATGTCCCTCGACCACTGGAAGGGCGGGGAGACCACGAGGTCGCCGCCCTGGAACTCGGACCACTGCAGGGCGTTGCGGAACGCGGCGACGAGCACACGGGATCGGAAGCCGCGCTCCCGGAAGACCCGGTACGCGTTCTTCACCGCCGCGACGCCGGCCCACTCGAGGTACCCGGGGTCGATCATGACGTGGTCGCGCTTGACGACCGTCTTCAGCCAGTCGTCGAGGCGACCCGCCATCAGCGTCACCACGTGGCCGAACTCCTGCTCCGGCAGGCCGTCGGCGGCGCGACGGTCGAGCGCGCGCTCGATGGCCTCTCCGACGGCGACGACCTGGGCGACCGAGAACGACACCGTCGCGTTGATCGAGACACCGCGGTAGGCCGCTTCCTCGATCGCGGCGATGCCGGTCTTCGTCGCGGGGATCTTCACGATGATGTTCGGCGCGAGCCCGGAGAACCGCACCGCCTGCTCGACCAGTGCGTCCTGGTCGCGGTGGAAGCGCGGGTCGGTCTGCATCGAGAGCCGGCCGTTCCGCCCACCCGACGCCTCGAACGCGGGCAGCAGCTGTGCGGCCGCGGCGATCGAGAGCTCCTCGACGGCCTTCCAGCCGATCCAGGACTCCCCCGCGGTCGGGTGCTCGGCTGCGATCTGCCGGATCCGCGGCACCCAGGTCTCCGGGTCCTGCTTGATGCAGGTGTAGGCGATGACCGGGTTGCAGGTGGCGCCGACGGCTCCGTACTCGGTGATCGCGGTGGCGAGCTCGCGCGGGTCGGCGGAGTCGTTCCACAGCGCGGTCGGGGTCTGCTCCGCCGCCTGGCGGGTGACCGGGCGGGCGTCGGTCTCGGTGGTGACCGGTGTGTCGAGGGTGTTCGTCATCGGTGCAGTCCCTTCGTGATCGTGTCGAGCTGGAAGCGCGAGACCTCGTCGGCGTTCTCGTCCTCGGCGAAGACGCTCGACACGGCGACCGTGTCCTCACGCGCGGTGAACCCCACGCGGTCGAGCGCGGCCCAGAACCGGTCGAAGTCGACGTCGCCCTGGCCCACCGGGAGGTGCTGGTGGACACGCACGGCGTTGCCCGGCGGGTTGGTGATGTACCGGAGGCCGTGCGACCGGTTGTGGTCGAAGGCGTCGGCGACGTGGACCAGCTGGAGCGAGTCGCCGGCGGCGTCGATGATCGCGTCCATGTCCCCGCCGTAGTGGAAGGTGTGGCACGCGACGTAGACGAAGCCGACGTGCTTCGAGTTCAGCCCGCGGATGACGCGGAGCGCTTCGAGGCCGTCCTCGACGAAGTCGTCCGGGTGCGGGTCGATCAGCACGCGGAGGTCGGCGTCCTCGATGATCGGCAGGAGCTCCTCCATGGCCCAGTAGAACTGCGCCTCGGACTCCTCGGCACGCTCGGGGCGGCCGGAGAACTCGGTGTTGATCGTGTCCACACCGAGGCGCTTCGTGATCTCGATGACGCGCTTCCACTGCTTGACCGCGGTCTCGCGGGTCTCGCGGTCGGGGCCCGACCAGCGGAGCACCGGCAGGACGCTCGCCACCTGGACCCCGGCGTCCGTGCACGCCGCGGCGAAGGCGTCGACGAGGTCGTCGTCGGCCTTCGGGTGGCGGAAGAACGGGATGAAGTCCTTGTGCGGGGTGAGCTGGAGGTACTCGTAGCCGAGGTCCGCGACCTTCTGCGGGAACTCCAGCAGCGACAGGTCGTGGTGGAACGGGGTCGGGTCGAGGGCGATCTTCGGCATCAGGCCCCCGCGAGTGCGTTCGCACCGGCGTCGTAGAACGCCGGCTTCGCGGTGGCGTAGGTGACGGACTCGAGTGCGCCGGACTGCTGCGCACGGACCGCGACCTCGGCCACGACGGATGCCGTGTAGCCGTCCCAGGCGCTCGGGCCGTCGATGCCGCCCTGCTTCGCGGCGTCCACCCAGCGCTGGACCTCTTCGTCGTAGGCCGCACCGAACCGCTCGACGAACGACGGGGTCACGCCCTGGCCGGAGACCCCCTGCGACACGAGGTTCAGCGAGGTCTCCCGCCCGATGTACGCCACGCCGGACTCGAAGACGGCGTCGGTCGTCACCTGGTAGCCGAACTGGGCGTTCACGTTGATCTCGACGATCGCCATGGTGCCGGACTCGGTGGTGAACAGGACGAACTGCGGCTCGGGCAGGTCGGCCGGGGCCAGGGAGTTCTTCCGCGGCTTCTTGACCTCCACGCTCGTGATCGCCTCGCCGGTGATGAACGGGATGATGTCGATCTCGTGGATCACCGAGTCGTGGATGAGCATCGACTCGCTGAAGTTCGGCGGCGTCGTCGGGTTCCGGTGCGCGTGGTGCAGCGCGAGGAGGGCCCCGTTCGACCCGGACTCGCGGAGCGCCTTGAGCTCCTGGTAGCCCTTGTCGAAGCGGCGCATGAAACCGACCTGGATCTTCGGGCGGTCCGCCGTGGCCTGCTCGAGCTCCACGATGCGGAGGGAGTCCTCGGCGCTCGTCGTGAGGGGCTTCTCACAGAGGACGGCGAGGCCGCGCTCGAGCGCCGGCACCAGGACCGGCTCGTGCAGGAAGCCCGGCGTCGCGACGATGACGGCGTCGATCCCGGTGGCGTCGAGCGCTTCCTCGAAGGAGGGGGCGGTGATCGCACCGGGGGCCTTCGCCGCGGCGGCCGTGGCGCGCGCGGTGTCCGGGTCGACGATCGCGACGACGTCGGCGCCGGCGATGGTCGAGGTGATGCGACGGATGTGGTCGCTGCCCATCGCGCCCGCGCCGACGACGGCGACGCGGAGGTTGTCAGTGGTGCTCATGGTGTGCTCCTGCGGTGGTGGACTGCTGCTGGTGGACGGGTCAGGACGCGCGGGCTGCGGACGTCGAACCGAGGATGTGCTGGAAGGTGCGGTCGGCGATCGGGCCGGGGGCGTCGACCGAGCAGCCGTACATGTCCTGCTCGACGATGCCGAAGACGTCCGGGTTGATCGCCGCGACCGCCTCGATGATCGGCGCGAGCGCGGGGACGCCGTGCGGGGGCTCGGTCATGATGCCCTGGGACACCGCGGTGGCGAACGGCACGTCGTTCTTCAGCACGTCGAAGAGCAGGTCGGTGTCCACCTGCTTGAGGTGCAGGTAGCCGATGCGCTCGGGGTGCTCCGCGATCAGCTTGAGGTTGTCACCGCCGTAGTAGGCGAAGTGCCCGGTGTCGAGGCAGAGGTTCGTGTACTCGGGGTTCGTGACCTCGAGGAAGCGCACCGTCTCCTTGTACGTCCCGACGTGGCTGTCCGCGTGCGTGTGGAACTGCTGGTGGACGCCGTACTCCTCGAGCAGCGCCTTGCCGAGCTGGTCGTGTCCCTTGCCGAGGCGCTCCCACTGCTCGTCGGTCAGCGTGCGCGACTCGAGCACTTCCTCCGTCGCATCGGAGCGCCAGAGGTCCGGGATCGTCACGAGGTGTTCCGCGCCGAGCTTCGACGCGAGGCCGGCGACCGCCACGGCCTGGTCCCACGCGCGCTGGAACTGGTCCTCGCCCTTGTGGAACCCGGTGAAGACCGTGCCTGCCGAGAGCTTGAGCCCGCGGGACTCGAGCTCGTCGGAGAGCTGGGCGGGGTCGGTCGGCAGGTACCCGTACGGGCCGAGCTCGATCCACTGGTAGCCCGCCGCGGCCGCCTCGTCGAGGAAGCGCTGCCACGGGACCTGCTTCGGGTCGTCGGGAAACCAGACGCCCCACGAGTCCGGCGCGGTGCCGATCCGGATGGAGGCCGGCGCTGCGTCCGTCGAGGGATTGCCGATGGGGGTGGCGGTGTCGGTCATGACGTCGCTGTCGCTTTCTGTGTCGGAGGGGTCAGCCGAGCAGGGGCCGCTGGTTCGCGACCTGCTGCTCGTAGGCGGTGCGGGCGGCCTGGGTACTCGGCAGCGTCGAGGTCTGCGCGACCGGGACGTCCCACCAGCCGGCGCCGTCGGGGGCGTAGACGAGCGGGTCCGAGTTGACGTGCACGAGCGTGGTGTGGTCGTTCGCCTTCGCCTGGCACACCGCGGCCTTGAGGTCCTCGATGGCGTCGGGCCCGGGCTGGACCTCGATCACGTCGACGCCGTAGGAGCGCGCGTTCGCCGCCAGGTCGACGGGCAGCGGCTCGCCGTTCTCGAAGGACTCGGTCTCGTCGAGGTAGCGGTACTTCGTGCCGAAGCGCTCGGACCCGACGGTCTCGGACAGGTGCCCGATCGACGCGTAGCCGTGGTTCTGGATGAGCACGACGATGATCTTGATGCCCTCGGCCACGGCCGTGACGAGCTCGGTGTGCAGCATCAGGTAGGAGCCGTCGCCGACCATCACGATCGCGTCCCGGTCGGGGGCGCCACGGCGGACGCCGATGCCACCGGCGATCTCGTAGCCCATGCACGAGAACGCGTACTCGACGTGGTAGCCGAGCTCGTCCCGCACGCGCCACAGCTTGTGCAGGTCGCCGGGCAGCGAGCCCGCGGTCTGGATCACGACGTCACGCGGGTCGGAGACCTCCTGCACCGCGCCGATGATCTCCGGCTGGCCGGGCAGGGCGTTGCCGGACGGCGCGAACGCGGCGTCCACCAGGGCGTCCCAGTCCTGCTTCCGCGACGCGATCTCCGCGGCGTACTCCGCGTCCACGGTGAACGCCGGGTCCGCGAGCGACGCGGTCAACGCGACCAGGGCCTCCCGGGCGTCGGCGACCAGCGGCAGCTGCGTGCCGTGCTTGTACGCGTCGAACGCGGCCACGTTCACGTTGACGAACGTGACGTCCGGGTCCTGGAACGCGGTCCGCGACGCCGTCGTGAAGTCGCTGTACCGGGTGCCGATCCCGATCACCACGTCTGCGGAGGCGGCGATCGCGTTCGCGGCGGCCGTGCCGGTCGCACCGATGCCGCCGAGGTACTGCGGGTGGTCCCACGTGAGCGAGCCGCCACCCGCCTGCGAGGTGCCGACCGGGATGCCGGTCGCCTCGACGAACGCGGCGAGCTCGGGAGCAGCGTCCGCGTAGAGGACCCCGCCACCGGCGACGATCACCGGGCGCTTCGCGTCCCGGATCGCCGCGACCGCACGGGCCAGGGGTCCGTGCTCCGGCAGCGGACGACGGATGTGCCACTCCCGCGGCTGCAGGAACGCGACGGGGACGTCGAACTCCTCCGCCTGCACGTCCTCCGGCAACGCGATCGTCACCGCGCCGGTCTCCGCCGGGTCGGTGAGCACGCGCATCGCGGCGAGCGCGATCGAGAACAGCTGCTCCGGACGCTCGACGCGGTCGAAGTAGCGGGACAGCGGGCGGAACGCGTCCGTGACCTGGATCGAGGTGTCGTGCGGCATCTCGATCTGCTGCAGCACCGGGTCGGTGGTGCGCGTCGCGAAGGTGTCGGACGGCAGGAGCAGCGCCGGCAGGCGGTTCGTGGTCGCGAGGGCGGCCGCGGTGAGCATGTTCGCGGCACCGGGCCCGACCGACGCCGTCGAGGCGAAGGTCGCACGGCGGCGGTGCATGCGCGCGAATCCGACGGCCTCGTGCACCATCGCCTGCTCGTTGCGGGCCTGGTGGTACGGCAGGAGACCGGGCTGCTCGACGTGGAGCTGCTTGATCGCCTGTCCGAGACCCGCGACGTTGCCGTGCCCGAAGATCCCGAAGATCCCCGGGATCGTCCGTTCGCGGACGTCGCCGTCGACGGTCCACTGGTTGGCGAGGAACTCGACGAGTGCCTGGCCGACCGTCATCCGACGCGTGGTCGTCATCGGACTTCCTCCTTGCCGTACGGCAGGCGCGGGTCGAGCGTCTCGCTCGCCCACACCTGGCGGACCCAGCCGTGGGCGGGGTCGTCGGTGATGTTCCAGACGCGCTCCGGATCCGGCCCGGCCATCACGTTGAGGTAGTACATGTCGTAGCCAGGGGCCGCGACGGCCGGACCGTGCCAGCCGTACGGCACCAGGGCGATGTCGCCGGTGCGGACCTCGCGGAACTCGTCGATCGCGCGGTCGTCCGAGGCGTAGGTCCGGTGCAGCGCGAACGGGTCGGCGGTCTCCGGTGCCACCCCTTCCGCACCGCGGGTCACCGCGGACTCGTAGTAGTAGATCTCCTCGAGGTTCGACTCCTCCCCCGGCACGTTCGTGTCGTGCTTGTGGGGCGGGTACGACGACCAGTTGCCGGCCGGCGTGATCACCTCACACACGATGAACTTGACCGCGTCGAGTGCTGCCGGGGTGCCGAAGTTGTGCACCTGGCGGCTCGACTGGCCGGCGCCGCGGAGCTCCACGGGCACGTCCTGCCGGGGCAGGTACGTGGTGGGCTTGACCGTGTCGGTGGGCGCTTCCGCGACCGCCACGCGACCTGCTCCGGTGATCCGTGCCTCCGTCCCGGATCCCAGGTAGAGGACGTCGGTCGGACCGTCGAAGACGCTGGCGCGTCCTTCGAGCGCTTGCACGCCGCCGCCGTGGGTCTGCTCGCCGCCGCCGTACGTGACCGTGAAGCTGCCGGCCAGCGGCACGACGATGCGTTCCACGGCGTCGGCGTTCAGCTCGAGCGAGCTTCCGTCGGTCAGCGTCCCGGTCCGGAGACCGGTGTGCGCCCACCCCTCGATGCGACCGTCGACCACGTCGGTCCAGCCCGCGTCGGGGCGGGTGCCCCGCGGGACGAACCAGGAGTCCTGCTGCTGCTGTTCCTGCGTCATCGCCTTCGTCCGGGTCAGTTGTTCGACGGGAAGCCGAGGTTGATGCCCCCGTGCGACGGGTCCAGCCAGCGGCTCGTGATCGCCTTCTGGCGGGTGAAGAAGCTCACGCCGTCGGCGCCGTACGCCTTGTGGTCGCCGAACAGCGAGTTCTTCCAGCCGCCGAACGAGTAGTACGCGACCGGGACCGGGATCGGCACGTTGATGCCGATCATGCCGACCTGCACGTCGCGCTGGAAGCGGCGGGCGGCGCCACCGTCGTTGGTGAAGATCGCGGTGCCGTTGCCGAACGCGCCGCTGTTGATGAGCTCGAGGCCCTCTTCGTAGGTCGCCACGCGGACGATCGACAGCACCGGGCCGAAGATCTCCTCGGTGTAGACGCGGCTGGTGGTCGGTACCTGGTCGATCAGCGTCGGGCCGAGCCAGAAGCCGTTCTCGTCACCGTCGGGCTGCACGTCGCGGCCGTCGACGACGACCACCGCGCCGTCCTGCTCGGCGACCTCGATGTAGGAGGCGACCTTGTCGCGGTGCTGCTTCGTGACGAGCGGGCCCATGTCGCACCCGCGACGACCGTCGCCGATGCGCAGCGTGGCCGCGCGCTCCGTGATCTTCTCGATGAGCTCGTCGGCGACGGGCTCGACGGCGACCACGACGGAGATCGCCATGCAGCGCTCACCGGCGGAGCCGAAGCCCGCGTTGATGGCGTTGTCCGCGACGAGGTCGAGGTCGGCGTCCGGCAGCACGAGCATGTGGTTCTTCGCGCCGCCGAGGGCCTGCACGCGCTTGCCGTGCTTGGTTCCGGTCTCGTAGACGTACTGCGCGATCGGGGTCGAGCCGACGAACGAGATCGACTCGACGTCCGGGCTCGTGAGGAGCCCGTCGACGGAGGCCTTGTCGCCGTTCAGCACGTTGAAGACGCCGTCCGGGAGCCCGGCTTCCTTGAACTTCTCAGCGAGCCAGATGGCGGCGCTCGGGTCCTTCTCGCTCGGCTTCAGCACCACGGTGTTGCCCGCCGCGATCGCGATCGGCAGGAACCACAGCGGGACCATCGCCGGGAAGTTGAACGGGCTGATGATGCCGACGACACCGAGCGGCTGACGGATCGAGTACACGTCGATGCCGGTCGAGACCTGGTCGCTGAACTCGCCCTTGAGCAGCTGCGGGATGCTCGTCGCGAGCTCGACCACTTCCTGCCCGCGGGCGATCTCGCCGAGCGCGTCGTCGATGACCTTGCCGTGCTCGCTCGTGATGATCTCGGCGAGCTCGGCCTTGTCGCGGTTCAGGATCTCGCGGAAGGCGAAGAGGATCTGCTGGCGCTTGGCGAGCGAGAGGTTGCCCCACGCCGGGAACGCCGCCTTCGCGCTGGCGATCGCCGCCTGGATCTCGTCCTCGTTCGCGAGGGCGACCTGCTTCGTGGCGACGCCGATCGCCGGGTCGTAGACCGGGGCGGTGTTGCCCGAGGTGGACTCGACGCGCTTGCCGTCGATCCAGTGGCCGATCGTCGTGGTGACGGTGTCCGAGATGGTCATGCGTTGGTTCCTTCGAGAGTGGTGGTGGTCACGTCTTCGTGGTGGGTGCTCGTGCCGGTGTGGACGAGGCCCGCGGCGACGTCCACCGCGGCGGCGACGTCCCCGTCCGGCGGGTACAGCAGGGTGCGGCCGACGACGAGGCCGCGGACGCCGGGCAGGGCCAGCGCGTCCGCCCACTTCGCGTACGTCTCGAGCGGCTTGCTCGACGGGTCGCCGCCGAGCAGGAGCGTCGGCAGCGTCGTCGCCGCCATCACCCGCTCCATGTCGTCGACGACGGGGATCTTCAGCCAGCTGTAGGCGCTGGTCTCGCCGAGGCCCGCGGCGATGGCCATCGAGGTGATCACGGCATCGGCGGTCAGGTCGTTCACGACCTTGCCGTCCCGCCACGTGGACATGAAGGGCTCGAGCATGATCGGCAGGCCGTTCGCCGCCGCCTCGGTGACCGCCCGCGCCGTCGCCTCGAGCGTCGGTGCCGTGCCGGCATCGGCGAGGTTGATCCGCACGAGGAGCTTGGCGAAGTCGAGGCCGGCGTCCTTGATCGAGCGCGCCGAGTACGCGGTGTAGCGGTCGTCCATCTCGAACGACGCCCCGCGGAGCCCGCCGCGGTTCATCGAGCCCACGACGACCTTGTCGTCGAGCGCACCGAGGAGCGCCAGGTCCTCGAGGATGTCCGGCGTGCCGAGCACCCCGTCCACGCCGGGGCGGCTGACGGCGACCACGAGCCGTTCGAGCAGGTCGTACCGGTCCGCCATCGCGGACTCGTCGTCCCGCACGGCCAGGGCACCGCGTGCCGGGTGGTCGGCGGCGACGATGAAGAGCTTGCCGTCGTCGGCGAGCAGGTCGCGCTTGCGACGACCGTCGAGCGCGGCCTGCACCCGCTCCGGGTGGGCGGCGCGGACATCGCGCAGCCGGGCGAAGTCAGCGTGGCTGATCTCAGGCATGGATGGCCTCTTCCGTCGGGTTCTCCTGCAGGAACGTCTCGATCTCGTCGCTCGTCGGCATCGCCGTCGAGCACTCGAACCGCGTGGCGACGATGGCACCGGCCGCGTTCGCGAAGGCGAGGATCCGCTCGAGGCCCCAGCCCTGCAGCAGGCCGTGGGTGAGTGCCCCGCCGAAGCCGTCGCCCGAGCCGAGCCCGTTGACGACGTCGATGTGGTGCGGGCGGAGCTCGACGAACTCGTCCCGGGTCTTCGCGAGGACGCCCTTCGGCCCCTGCTTGACGATGGCGATCTCGACGCCGCGCTCGAGCAGGGCGTCGGCCGCGCGGACCGGGTCGGTCTCCCCGACGGCGACCTCGCACTCCTCGCGGTTGCCCACGGCGACGGTGGCGTGGTCGAGGGCGACCGCCACCTCACGCGTCGCGGCTGCCGGCGAGGACCAGAACATCGAGCGGTAGTCCAGGTCGAGGACGGTGTGGAGGGCTGTCGGGGCCTTCGCCTCGGTCCGCGCCTGGAAGGCGACGTGGTGCGCGCTGCGGCTCGGCTCCTCGCTGAGGCCGGTCACCGTGGTCCAGAACACCTTCGCGCGCTCGATCTCGTGCAGCGGGAGGGACTTCGCGGTGATCATCAGGTCCGGCGCCTTCGGGGCCCGGTAGAAGTAGAGCGGGAAGTCGTCCGGCGGGAAGATCTCGCAGAAGGCGACGGGGGTGTTCAGCCCCTCGACGGTGTCGATGAACGCGTTGGCGACGCCGAACTCCGGGAGCGTGCGGGCGATGTACCGACCGAACGGGTCGTTGCCCGTGCGGGTGATGACGGCGGCGTCGGCGCCGTGCCGGGCTGCGGCGATGGCGACGTTCGTGGCGCTGCCCCCGACGGACTTCGAGAACGTCGCGACGTCCTCGAGCGGGCCCGTCTGCTGGGGGTAGATGTCGACGCTCACGCGACCCATCGTGATCACGTCGTAGGCGTGGGGAGCTTCGTTCGTCATGCGACGTGAGGGACCTTCCGTGCGGCTTCATCGGCGGACGATCACGACTGTACACCTTCCTTGGCTTAATGTCATGACATGGTTTCGGACGCCGTCTCGACGGCTGCACCGGCCGGCCTGGAGGCTCGCCCCGCGTCCTGCCAGCGGGTGTCGGTGGGTCCTGGGAAGGTCTGGTCATGGACTTCCCCGCCCTGCTCATCGGCCTCCTGATCGGCGCGCTCGCGGGCGCCGCCGTCGCGTGGTCGTCCGCCCGGAGCCGCGCCGGCGCCGCCTCCGCGACGGCTGATGCGCTCCGCGCTCGCTTGGAAGAGGTCCGTCGCGACGCCGACGACCGCCTCGACGCGCAGGACACCCAGTACCGGCGACAGGTCGACTCGCTGGAACGGCGGGCGGCCGAGCTCGAGCACCTCGTGCAGCGCATGCACGGCGCCGAGTCCGCCCGGGCGCAGGACGAGTCGAAGGTGCTCACCGCGCTCAGCCCCGTCGCGGACACCCTGGACGTGATGCGCGCCAAGATCGCCGAGCTCGAACGCTCCCGCAGCGAGCAGTACGGCGCGATCTCGACGCAGCTGCGATCGGCCGCCGAGTCCGAAGAGCGTCTCCGAGCCACCGCGGAGACGCTCGCGAGCGCACTCTCCGCCAACAACACCCGGGGGGTCTGGGGCGAGACGCAGCTCCGGAACGTGGTCGAGGCGGCGGGGCTCCTGGAACGCGTCGACTTCGACGTGCAGTCGTCCGTCACCACGTCCGCCGGTGCCGCACGCCCCGACATGATCGTGCACCTGCCCGGCGGCAAGAGCATCGCCGTCGACGCCAAGGTGCCGTTCAGCGCCTACCTGCAGGCGATGGAGATCCCCGCGTCCGCCGCCGGCGCCGAGGGAGCCCGACGCACGCAGCTGATGGCGCAGCACGTCAAGGCGCTGCGCGCGCACGTGGACGCCCTCGCCGCGCGGGAGTACTGGTCCGGGTACGACGCCTCGCCCGAGCTCACGGTGGCGTTCATCCCGTCGGAGTCGCTCATCGCGAGCGCCCTCGCCGCCGACCCGGGGCTGCTCGACCACGCGTTCCGGAAGCGGGTCGCACTCGCCTCGCCCGTCACGCTGTGGTCGGTCCTCAAGACCGTGGCGTTCTCCTGGCAGCAGGACGTCGTCACCGCTGAGGCCCGTGAGCTCTTCCGGGTCTCGCGGGAGCTCTACGGCCGCCTGTCGACCATGGCCGGCCACGTGGACAAGCTCGGGCGGGCGATCCGGGGCAGCGTCGTGGACTACAACCGGTTCGTGGGGTCACTCGAACGCCAGGTGCTGCCGAGCGCGCGGCGGCTGTCACTGCTCGACGAGTCGAAGGTGATCGCGGACCCCACCACGATCGAGGACGAGCCGCGCCTGCTCACCGCACCGGAGCTCGTCGGCGCCGACCGCGACGACTAGCCGACGTCGCGCGGCGTCGCGCGTGCCCGCCCGTCGCGCGTGCCCGCCCGACGCGCGCGGTGCGGATCGCTCCCGCACAACGAAAACCGAACTGCACCGCGTGTTCACGTGGTGCAGTTCGGTTTTGGTTGTGCGAGATTCGCCGGCGGCGCGCGCCGGCGTCAGCGGATCAGAACCACTTCTCGGCGCGGTGGTCCGCCTGGATGCGGCGGATCGTGTTCGAGCGCGAGCGGAGCACGAGCGAGTCGGTGTGGATGACCCCGCGCGAGCGGCGGACACCGTCGACGAGCACGCCGTCGGTGACACCCGTCGCGACGAAGAACGTGTTGTCGCCCGTGACCAGGTCGTCCTGGTCGAGGACCTTGTCCAGGTCGTGGCCGGCGGCGATGGCGCGCTCACGCTCCTCGTCGTCCTTCGGCTGGAGCTTGCCGAGGATCACACCGCCGAGCGCCTTGATCGCGCACGCCGTGATGATGCCCTCGGGGGTGCCGCCGACCCCGACGCACATGTCGATCGGCGAGCCGGGCAGCGCCGCGGCGATGCCACCGGCGACGTCACCGTCGAGCAGCAGCCGGGTACCGGCACCGGTCGCACGGATCGCACGGATCAGCTCGTCGTGACGAGGACGGTCGAGCACGGCGATGACCATGTCCTCGAGGTCCTTGTGCTTCGCCTTCGCCAGCGCACGGATGTTCTCCCCGATCGGCTTCTCGAGGTCCAGGACCCCGCGACCGTCCGGCCCGGCGGCGATCTTGTCCATGTAGAAGACGGCGGACGGGTCGTACATCGAGCCGCGGTCCGAGACGGCCATCACGGAGATGGCGTTCTGCCGGCCGGCGGCGGTGAGCGAGGTGCCGTCGATCGGGTCGACCGCGATGTCGCAGGCCGGGCCGTGCCCGTTGCCGACGTGCTCGCCGTTGTAGAGCATCGGGGCGTTGTCCTTCTCGCCCTCACCGATGACGACGACGCCGTCGAAGTTCACCGTGCCGAGGAACTTGCGCATCGCGTCGACGGCAGCGCCGTCCGCGAGGTTCTTCTCGCCACGACCGACCCACGGCTGCGCCCGGATCGCCGCTGCCTCCGTCGCACGCACGAGTTCGAGGGCCAGGTTGCGGTCGGGCTGGAGGAACAGGGAGCCGGTTTCAGTGGTGGGAGTCACGCCCGCCAGCCTACTCAGCGGTGCCGGGGTCACACACCGGAGCGGCTGACTACGATCGGTTCGGACGCCACCGAGTCGAAGGAGATCCACGTGCCCATCGCAACGCCGGAACAGTACGCCGAGATGATCGACCGCGCGAAGGCCGGCAAGTTCGCCTACCCCGCGGTCAACGTGTCCTCGTCGCAGACCATCAACGCGGTCCTCCAGGGCCTCACCGAGGCCGGCTCGGACGGCATCCTGCAGGTCACGACGGGTGGTGCCGACTACTTCGCCGGCCACACCGTCAAGAACCGTGCCGCCGGTGCCCTCGCGATGGCCAAGTTCGCGCACGAGGTCGCCAAGAACTACCCCATCACGGTGGCGCTGCACACGGACCACTGCCCGAAGGACGCCCTCGACGGCTTCGTCCTCCCGCTCATCGCGGCGAGCGAGGAAGAGGTCCGCCACGGCCGCAACCCGATCTTCCAGTCGCACATGTGGGACGGCTCGGCCGTGCCCCTCGACGAGAACATCGAGATCGCCCGCACCATGATCGAGAAGACCCGCAACATCAACGCCATCCTCGAGGTCGAGATCGGCGTCGTCGGCGGCGAGGAGGACGGTGTCGAGCACGAGGGCACGAACGACGCCCTGTACACGACCTCCGGTGACGTGGAGCGCGTCGTCGACGCCCTCGGCCTGGGCGACAAGGGCCGCTGGATCGCCGCCCTCACCTTCGGCAACGTGCACGGCGTCTACAAGCCGGGCAACGTGAAGCTCCGACCCGAGCTCCTCGGCGAGATCCAGGCAGCGGTCGCGGCGAAGCACGGCACCGGCGAGAACCCCCTCGACCTCGTCTTCCACGGCGGCTCCGGCTCGACCGACGACGAGATCTCCGAGGCGGTCCGCAACGGCGTCATCAAGATGAACATCGACACCGACACGCAGTACGCGTTCACACGCTCGATCGCCGGGTCGATGTTCACCAACTACGAGGGCGTCCTGAAGATCGACGGCGAAGTCGGCAACAAGAAGCAGTACGACCCGCGCGCATGGGGCAAGGTCGCCGAGACGGCGATGGCCGCCCGCGTGGGCGAGGCCGCGAAGATCCTCGGCTCGGCCGGTCACAGCCAGAGCTGATCCACAGAGCACCATCCGGGAGGGCCGGGGCGCGTCCGCAGGGCGCGTCCCGTGCCACGATGGTCGGGTGACCGTCGACGCCATCGCCTCCGAGTTCGCCCACTTCGTCACCGAGTCGCCGACGGCGTTCCACGCCGCGGCCGTGACCCGCGACCGGCTCGTCGCCGCCGGCTTCGCCGAGCTCGCCGAGCAGGACGCCTGGCCGACCGAGCCCGGCGCGTACGTCGTCGTCCGTGACGGCGCGGTGATCGCCTGGCGCGTCCCGACCGGGGCGACCGCGACCACCCCGTTCCGCATCCTCGGCGCGCACACCGACTCCCCCGGCTTCCGCATCAAGCCGAACCCCGTCGTCCGTGTCGGCGGCTGGGAGCAGTTGAACGTCGAGGTCTACGGCGGTCCGATCCTGTCGACGTGGATCGACCGGGACCTGCGGATCGCCGGCCGGGTCGTCCACGCCGACGGCACGGTCACGCTGCTCGACACCGACGCCGTCGCCCGGATCCCGAACCTCGCGATCCACCTCGACCGCGGCGTCAACGCCGGGAACGAGATCGACCGGCAGCGGCACACCCTTCCCGTGGTCGGCACGGACGGCACCGCTGCCGGCGGCGTCGACGCGCTGCAGTGGCTCCGCGGCCGCGTCGGGGAGACCGCCGTCTCGTGGGACCTCTTCCTGGCCGACACGCAGGCTCCCGCGCGGGTCGGGATCGACGGGTCGTTCCTGGCGTCGGGCCGGATGGACAACCTCACCAGCGTGCACGCCGGACTCCGCGGGATCATCGACGCCCCGACCGACGGTGCGCACATCCCGGTGTTCGCGGCGTTCGACCACGAAGAAGTCGGCTCCGCGACCCCGTCCGGCGCGGGCGGCCCGTTCCTCGAGGACGTCCTCGGCCGCGTGCAGGAGGGCCTCGGCGCCACCCGCTCCGAGGCCGCCCGGGCGTTCCGCGCCTCGTGGCTGCTCTCGAGCGACGCCGGGCACCTGGTGCACCCGAACTACGCGGAGAAGCACGACCCGACCAACCGGCCGCGGCCGGGCGGCGGTCCGCTCCTCAAGATCAGCGCGAACCAGCGCTACATGACCGAGGCGAAGGGCGAAGCCGTCTTCGCTGCGGCCTGCGACGCGGCCGGGGTGGCGTACCAGCCGTTCGTGAACGTCAACACGATCCCGGGCGGCTCCACGATCGGTCCGATCGCGGCGACCCGGCTCGGGATCCCCACGGTCGACATCGGCGTCGGGCTGCTCTCGATGCACTCGGTCCGCGAACTCGTGCACGTCGAGGACCTCGCGGCGCTGCACGGCGCCGTCACGAGCTTCCTGGCGGGCTGACGGCGGCGGGCCCTGCCTCGGCGGCCCTCGGCTGGGCCCGAACCTGGGCTTGGGCTTGGGCTTGGGCCCGAGCCTGGGCCTGGGCCTGGGCCATGGCCTCGGCCTCGGCCTCGGCCTGGGCCTTGCCGGTCCGGGTCCCGGTCAGGAACCGGCGTGCTGCACGAGCCACGCCATGAAGTGGCCGTCCTGCATCACGACGGTGAGGAACGCCGACATCGTGACCACGGTCGCGACGACGCCACCGAGGAGCGGCACCCAGACGGTGCGCTTCCGGCGGCGGAGACGGACGATCGACCACCAGGCGACGAGGACGAACACCACGACGCTGCCGAGGGCGCTCACGATCGCCGCCGTCGTCAGCTCACCCGGGTCGGACAGTGCCGTGTACCGGAGCTCGAGTTCGCGGGCGACGCCGGACGCCACGGTGCCGACGGACAGCGACTGCACGACCGAGACGAGCCCGAACGCGAGCAGCATCACGGAGAGCAGGAAGTCGGCGGGCGATGCGCCGAAGCGGGCGGCGACGGGGCCGTCGGCCGGTGCCTGGTCCCGGGCCGGAGCGGGCGTCCGGGACGCTGTGGTCGTCGGTGGCGCAGTGCTCGTCCGGGGTGCCCCGGTGGCGGCTGCCTGCTGTGCGGCGCGGGCCTGTTCGCGGCGTTCCTGCTCCGCGAGGACCGGGTTGACCCAGCCGTCGGGGGCGTACTCGCCGTACTGCGGGGCCGGACGACCCTGGACGCGGACGTCCGCCGTGCCGGCGTGGTCAGGAGCCGCGCGGTCCGGGACCGCGGACCACCCGTCGTCGGCGCTCACCGGTTCCGCCCGCCCAGCGCGCGCGTCGGGTTGCCCGCCGCGTCGGTGCGGAGTTCCTTGGGCAGGGAGAACATCAGGTCCTCGTGCGCGGTCACGACCTCTTCCACGCTGCCGTAGCCCGCGTCCGCCAGCTGTTCGAGGACCTCGTGCACGAGTTCTTCGGGCACCGACGCACCGCTCGTGACGCCGACGGTCAGCACGCCGTCGAGCCACTCCTGCCGGATCTCCTCCGCGTAGTCCACGCGGTGGGCCGCACGTGCGCCGTGCTCCAACGCCACCTCGACCAGGCGGACGCTGTTCGACGAGTTCGCCGAGCCGACGACGATCACCAGGTCGGCCTGCGGGGCGACCTTCTTGATCGCGACCTGCCGGTTCTGCGTGGCGTAGCAGATGTCGTCCGAGGGCGGGTTCTCGATGGTGGGGAACTTCTCGCGCAGGAGCCGGACGGTCTCCATCGTCTCGTCGACGCTCAGCGTGGTCTGGGAGAGCCACACGAGGTTGTCGGGGTCGTCCACCACGAGGTCGGCGACGTCCTCGGGTCCGTTCACCAGGATCGTGCGCTCGGGTGCGTGCCCCATCGTGCCCTCGACCTCTTCGTGGCCGGTGTGCCCGATGAGGATGATCGTGCGCTCGGCCTTCGCGAACCGGGTGGCCTCGCGGTGCACCTTCGTGACGAGGGGGCAGGTCGCGTCGATGGCGTGCAGGTCGCGCTCGGCGGCACCGGCGACGACCGCGGGTGAGACGCCGTGGGCACTGAACACGACGTGCGATCCGCGGGGCACCTCGGAGACGTCGTCGACGAACACGGCACCGCGCTGCTCGAGCGTCGACACGACGTGCACGTTGTGGACGATCTGCTTCCGGACGTAGACGGGTTCGCCGTACTGTTCCAGGGCCTTCTCGACGGCGACGACGGCGCGGTCGACCCCGGCGCAGTACCCGCGGGGCGCTGCGAGCAGGACCTTCTTCGTCCCCGTGACCGGGTCGTTCCGCAGCCGACCGCGCGGCGCGGGGCTGCGCGGCGGGGCGAGTGGGACCGAGTGGCCGTTGGTGATCGTCACGTCCCCGATGATAGGTGAGCGGGACCGACACCGGCTGGGCGCACGTCAGCGGTGTCCGGCACGATGGGACCGCACCACCAGGAGGAGCGCATGGCGATCGAACAGGGACCCCCGACGGCCGACAACCCGTGGCCCGTCGCGCTGCTCGGCGCGAAGATGCGGGACTGGATCGACCGCCTCGGCACCGCCTGGGTCGAGGGCGAGATCACGCAGTGGAACGTCGCCGGCGGCAACGTCTACGGCAAGCTCAAGGACGTCGAGGTCGACGCGACCGTGTCGTTCTCGATCTGGTCGAGCGTCCGCTCCCGGGTCCCCGCCGACCTGAAGCAGGGCGCGCGGGTCGTCGCGGCCGTCAAGCCGAACTACTGGGTCAAGGGCGGCTCGCTGACGATGCAGGTCGTCGAGATGAAGCACGTCGGCCTCGGCGACCTCCTCGAGCGTCTCGAACGCCTGCGCCGGACCCTCGCGGAAGAGGGCCTCTTCGACCCCGCGCGCAAGCGTCGGCTGCCGTTCCTCCCCCACCGCATCGGGCTGGTCACCGGCAAGGACTCCGACGCCGAGAAGGACGTCAAGCGGAACGCCCAGCTGCGCTGGCCGCAGGTGGAGTTCCGGACGATCCACGCCGCGGTGCAAGGCGAGCGTGCCGTCGCCGAGGTGACCGCCGCGATCCAGGAACTCGACGCCGACCCCGAGGTCGACGTCATCATCATCGCCCGCGGTGGCGGCGACTTCCAGAACCTGCTCGGCTTCAGCGACGAAGGACTCGTCCGTGCCGCTGCCGCCGCGACGACCCCGATCGTCTCGGCGATCGGGCACGAAGCCGACCGACCGATCCTCGACGAGGTCGCGGACCTCCGGGCGTCGACCCCGACCGATGCCGCCAAGCGCGTGGTGCCCGACGTCGCCGAGGAACTCGCGAACGTCCGGCAGGCCCGGGCCCGGCTCGGGCTGCGGCTCTCGCACACCCTCTCGGTCGAGGCGGACCGGATCGCGGCGCTCCGCTCCCGTCCGGCGCTCGCCTCCACCGCCTGGCTCGTCGACACCCGCGCCGAAGAAGTGGCGCGCGACCTCTCCCGCGCCCGGGAACTCCTCGACCGCCGCATCGAGCGGTCGCACTCGGACGTCGGACACCTGACCGGCCGACTCCGGGCGCTCTCGCCGCGCGACACCCTGCGTCGCGGCTACGCCATCGTGCAGACCACGGACGGCGCGGTCGTCCGTGCCGCGGCCGACCTCGACGGCCGGGCGGACGTCCGGGTCACCCTCGGCGCCGGCACCGCGACCGGAACGCTCGAGTCGGAGGGCCCGGGCCCCGACGGCGAAGGCTGATCCGGAGCGTCGGTGGACCCTCGGTAGGATCAGGGGGTGTCATCCGAGGAACAGTCCGAGTCCGACGTCCGGTCCCTGAGCTACGAGGCCGCGCGCGACGAACTCGTGCGCGTCGTCGCCGAGCTCGAGCAGGGCTCGGCCACGCTCGAGCGCTCGCTGTCGCTCTGGGAACGCGGTGAGGCGCTCGCCGCCCGCTGCGAGGAGTGGCTCGTCGGCGCGCGCGCCCGACTCGACGCCGCCCGTGCCGCAACCGAGGACGCCGACCGGTGACCGACCCCGAGACCGGCCGCCCGATCGTCGCGGAGCTCGGCCGCCCCGAGACCGCCGAAGAGACCTGGGCCCGCAAGGACACCGCGCGCCGCGCCCGTCGGCAGCACCAGACCGCGTTCAACCTCGTCCTCGCGCTGATCGCATCGCTCGGCATCGTGGTCTTCCTCGTCGCCGTCGTCGCACGCCCCGACAGCACCGTCGACCGTGACGTCGACTACCGTCAGGTCGCCTCGCAGGCGGACGTCCCCGGCGTCACCCTCGCGGCGCCGGCGCTCCCGAGCTCGTACACGTCGAACCGTGCGGACTACAAGGACCGGGCCGCGGACGGCGTCGACGTCTGGACGGTCGGCTTCCTCACCCCGGACGACCAGTTCGTCGGCCTGCAGCAGGGCATCGGCGCGAACCCGACGTGGGTCGCGAACCAGCTCGACCAGCACGCCGCGACCGGCAGCCGCACGATCAGCGGCACGAAGTGGACCGTGTACGACCGCCGCGACGAAGGCAAGGACGCCGGCAACCAGGCGTACTCGCTCGTCGCGACCTTCGGCAAGAGCACCATCGTGCTCGCCGGCACGGCGGACGAGAAGTCCTTCACGACCATCGCCACGGCCGTGGCGAAGCAGCTCGGCGCCTGAGCGCGCAGCACCACCCGAACCCGAGGAGCAGGACCCCATGACCGATCGCGCCGCGTCCACCCCCGCCGAGGCACTCCGTCTCCTCGTCGAGGGGAACGCCCGGTTCGCCGCCGACAAGCGACGCACCGGCCGCATCGACCCCGAGCGTCGCAGCGAACTCGCCGGCTCGCAGGCCCCGTTCGCCACGGTCCTCGGCTGCTCCGACTCCCGCGTGCCGTTCGAGCACGTGTTCGACGCCGGCATCGGTGACGTCTTCGCCATCCGCAACGCCGGCCAGATCGTCGACGACGTCGTCCTCGGCTCGATCGAGTTCGCGGTCGTCGCGCTCGGCACCCCGCTCGTCGTGGTCCTGCGGCACACCAAGTGCGGGGCCGTCGCCGCGGCCCGTTCCGGCGAGCCGGTCCCCGCACCGCACCTGCAGGTCCTCGTCGACGCGATCGCCCCGAGCGTCGAACGGGTGCGCGCGACCGACGCCGACCTGCCCCAGGAAGCCATCGGAGCCGCCCACCTCGAAGCCACGCTCGCCGCCGTGCTCGAGCGCTCCGGTGCCGTGTCCGACGCCATCGCCGAGGGTAGATTGGCCGTCGTCGGTGCGACCTACGACCTCACCACGGGCGAAGTGTCGATCGACACCGTCGTGGGCGACGCCTGATCCACGACATCAGCCCCACCAGGAAGGACCACGACGACGTGACCGACACCACCACGCAGCCCGCGACGACCGACTACCGGATCGAACACGACACGATGGGCGAGGTCCGCGTGCCCGCGTCCGCGCTCTACCGCGCGCAGACGCAGCGCGCCGTCGAGAACTTCCCGATCTCCGGCACCGGGCTCGAGTCGGCGCAGATCGTCGCCCTGGCCCGGATCAAGCGCGCCGCCGCGATCGTGAACGGCCAGCTCGGCATCGTCGACGCCGCCGTCGCGGACGCCATCGTGCAGGCCGCCGACACGATCATCGCCGGTGAGCACCACGACCAGTTCCCGGTCGACGTCTACCAGACCGGCAGCGGCACCTCCTCGAACATGAACATGAACGAGGTCCTGGCGACCCTCGCGTCGCGGAGCGGCACGGACGTGCACCCGAACGACCACGTGAACGCCTCGCAGTCCTCGAACGACGTCTTCCCGACCTCGGTCCACGTCGCCGTGACGGACGCGCTGATCCGGTCGCTCGTCCCTGCGCTCACGCACCTGGCCGAGTCGCTCGAGGCCAAGGCCACGCTCTGGGCCGACGCGGTGAAGTCGGGCCGCACGCACCTGATGGACGCCACCCCGGTCACCCTCGGCCAGGAGTTCGGCGGGTACGCGCGCCAGATCCGTCTCGGCATCGAGCGTGTCAACGCCACGCTCCCCCGCGTCGCCGAGGTCCCGCTCGGCGGCACCGCCGTCGGTACCGGCATCAACACGCCCACCGGCTTCCCGCAGCGGGTCATCGCCCAGCTCGCCGAGGACACCGGCCTGCCGATCACCGAGGCGCTCGACCACTTCGAGGCGCAGGGCGCACGTGACGCCCTCGTCGAGGCGTCGGGCGCGCTCAAGGTCCTCGCCGTCAGCCTGACCAAGATCAACAACGACCTGCGCTGGATGGGTTCCGGCCCGAACACCGGCCTCGGCGAACTGCACATCCCGGACCTGCAGCCCGGCTCGTCGATCATGCCCGGCAAGGTGAACCCGGTCATCCCGGAGGCCACCCTGATGGTCGCCGCGCGGGTCATCGGCAACGACGCCACGGTCTCGTGGGCCGGTGCGTCCGGTGCCTTCGAGCTCAACGTCGCGATCCCGGTGATGGGCACCGCGCTGCTCGAGTCGATCCGCCTGCTCGCCAACAGCTCCCGCGTGCTCGCCGACAAGACCGTCGACGGGCTCCAGGCGAACCTCGAACGCGCCCGCGCCTTCGCGGAGTCGTCGCCGTCGATCGTGACGCCACTGAACCGGGTCATCGGCTACGAGGCCGCGGCCAAGGTCGCGAAGTACGCCGTCGCCGAGGGCATCACCGTCCGCGAAGCGGTCGTGGCGCTCGGCCACGTCGAGCGTGGCGAGGTCACCGAGGCCCAGCTCGACGAGGCCCTCGACGTCCTCAGCATGACCCACCCGAACTGAGCCGACGCGCGTCGCCACCACGACGGCTGACGCGACCACACGGCCGACGGGAGGCCCGGTGCCAGCTGGCACCGGGCCTCCCGTCCGTCCCGGCGTCCCCACGTCGGCCAGCGCGTGCTGGCGGCGCACAACGGAAACCGCCTCGAACCACGGACGTCCGTGGTTCGAGGCGGTTTCCGTTGTGCAAGTCCGGCCCGCACCAGCCGCGGCCGCGGCGGGCGGCGCGGGCGGCGCCGCGGCCGCGGCGCTACACCAGGTCGGGCGAGTCGAGCATCTCCGTCACCAGGGCGGCGATCGCCGAGCGCTCGGACCGCGTCAGCGTGACGTGTGCGAACAGCGGGTGTCCCTTGAGCCGCTCGATGACCGACGCGACCCCGTCGTGCCGACCGACCCGCAGGTTGTCGCGCTGGGCGACGTCGTGGGTGAGCACGACCCGCGAGTTCTGCCCGATGCGGGAGAGCATCGTGAGGAGCACGTTGCGCTCGAGCGACTGCGCCTCGTCCACGATCACGAAGGCGTCGTGCAGGGAGCGACCACGGATGTGGGTGAGCGGGAGCACCTCGAGCATGCCGCGCTCGACCACCTCGTCCAGCACGTTGTCGGAGACCAGCGCGCCGAGCGTGTCGTACACGGCCTGCGCCCACGGGTTCATCTTCTCGCCGGCGTCGCCGGGCAGGAAGCCGAGCTCCTGGCCGCCCACCGCGTAGAGCGGCCGGAACACCATGATCTTCTTGTGCTGCTGCCGTTCGAGCACCGCCTCGAGACCGGCGCACAGGGCGAGCGCCGACTTCCCCGTGCCGGCACTGCCGCCGAGGGACACGATGCCGATCTCCGGGTCGAGGAGCGCGTCGATCGCGAGACGCTGTTCGGCAGAACGACCGCGGAGGCCGAACACCTCACGGTCGCCGCGCACCAGGGCGACGGAGCCGGCGGTGTGTACCCGACCGAGTGCGGATCCGCGCTCGGAGTGGATGACCACGCCGGTGTTCACCGGGACTCCGGCCAGCTGCGCGGACGCGATCTCCTCACGCTCGTAGAGGTCGGACATCTGCTCGCCGGACACCTGCAGCTCGGCGATGCCCGTGTAGCCGGAGTCGACGGCGAGTTCGGCGCGGTACTCCTCGGCGGCGAGGCCGACGGACGCCGCCTTGACGCGGAGCGGGAGGTCCTTCGAGACCACCACCACGTCGAGGCCGTCGTTCGCCAGGTTCATCGCGACCGCGAGGATCCGCGAGTCGTTGTCGCCGAGCTGGAGCCCGGACGGCAGGACAGACTGGTTGGAGTGGTTCAGCTCGACGCGGAGCGAGCCGCCCGCGCCGACCGCCACCGGGAAGTCGAGCCGCTCGTGTTCGACACGGAGCTCGTCGAGGATGCGGAGGGCCTGCCGCGCGAAGTACCCGATCTCCGGGTCGTTGCGCTTGGACTCGAGTTCACTGACGACCACGACGGGCAGCACCACGGCGTGCTCGTCGAAGCGGAACAGGGCCCGCGGATCGCTCAGCAGGACCGAGGTGTCCAGCACGTAGGTGCGCTGGGCGGTCCTGGTCGACGCGTCGACCGAAGCCGACACCGACGCTGCTGACGAGGTTCCGTGGGAGACGTTCTGAGAGGTCACGACCACTCCATCCCCGGGCCGCGAACGACCCGGTCCTTGTCCTCGACACGGCCACGGAGCGGGTCCCGAAGCACCGACTGTGGCCGCTTCGATCGGGCGCGGTGCCCGATGCGGCAAAGCTACGTCCGGCCACCGACAGGGTCGCCATCGACACGCGGATCGCTCGGTTACGTTCGCGTGAACGGGACCTGAGAGCGAGCGGCGGGCGAGCCGGCCCCGCCGCGCGACTAGAAGGAGGTGGCGTAGGAGATGCAGGCGTCCCGGAACATGTCGAGCGTCTCGTCCGTCGTCGACGCGAACACCGACACGCGGACGGTCCCGAGCCGGGTGCTGGTCGTCACGCCGTGGTTGTGCAGCGCGGCGGACAGCGCGGTGAGGCGCCCCTCGGCCGGCCGGAGCACCACGATGCCGGCACGCTCGGCCGGGTCGCGGCTCGACTCGACCTCGAGCCCGAACTCGTCGGCGATCGCGAAGACCCGCTCGACCCGGTCCGCGACGCGCTCCTGCACCGCCCGGACCCCCACGGCCGTGAGGCGCTCGAGCGAGACCGCGAGCCGTGCCTGGGCGACGGGGTCGATCCGCGTCATCGTGAACCCGGCGGCACCCGGGCGGACCGAGGGCACCTCGACGGGCCAGCCGGTGGTGCCGTGCGGGCCGGAGAGCGCCGGCTGGAGGCGCTCGAGCGCACGGTCACTGAAGGCGGTGAAGCCGGTGCCCCACCCGGCGTGCAGCCACTTCTGGCCGCCGGTGGCGACGACGTCGGCGACCTCGTACGGGGCGTCGACCACGCCGAAGCCCTGGATCGCGTCGACGATGAGCAGGCGGTCGCCGATCACGTCACGGATCCCGGCCAGGTCGGCGAGGTACCCGGTGCGCCAGTCGACGAGCGACACGGCGACGGCGGTGATCGCGTCCTCGGGCGAGGCGGGCGTGGCGGCCAGCCAGGACTCGACGAGGGACGGCGTGACCCAGCCGGCACCGGACTCGATGACGACGGGACGGACGCGGCCGCCGGTGGCGGACGCGGCGCTGGCGAGTGCGAGCGGCATCGACGGGTACTCGTCCGCGGCGACGAGCACGCCGCCGGTGAGGCCGAACGCGGTGTGCAGGAGCCCGGGGGTCGTCGCGGTCTGCGAGACGACCTGGTCCGCGCGGCGACCGACCAGGCGCGCGGCAACGGCGCGGACGCGGGCGTCCTGCTCGTCGAGCGTCTCCATGGCGCCGAAGCGCATGTGCTCCTGGATGGTGCCGAGGACGCGCTGTTCCTCGAGCACGGCGGTCTGCACCGGGCCGAACGCGGCGTGGTCGAGGTACCCGGGTTCCTCGGCGAAGCCGGCGACGTACTCGTCGATCTCGATCACAGTGGTGCACCTTTCACAGAAGCAGAACCCTGTGAGTGTACTGGGACCCGACCCGGCCGCCGAACCGGAGGGCCCGACGCGTCAGCCGCCGAACCGACGCGTCAGCCGCCGAACCGACGCGACCGCAGCCCGAAGTCACGCACGGCCCGGAGGAAGTCGACCTCGCGCAGGTCCGGGTAGAACGCCTCGACGAAGTAGAACTCGCTGTGCGCGCTCTGCCACAGCATGAAGTCCGACAGGCGCTGCTCCCCCGAGGTGCGGATCATCAGGTCCGGGTCCGGCTGGCCCTGCGTGTACAGGTGGTCGCCGATGAGCTCCGGCGTGAGCACCTCGGCGAGGGTGTCGAGCGTGCCGCCGCCCTCACCGTGCGCCCGGACGATGCTCCGCATGGCGTCGGCGATCTCCCGCCGGCCGCCGTACCCGACCGCCAGGTTGATGTGCAGCCCGGTGTGGTCGGCACTCCGTGCCTCGGCCTCGGACAGTGCGGTGACGAGCTCCTCCGGCAGGCCGTCGTTCGACCCGACGTGCTGCACGCGCCACGACCGGTGGTGCGAGAGGCGGTCGGCCAGCGCGGCGATGATGCCGATGAGCTGCTCGAGTTCGTCGCCGCCGCGGCCCTTGAGGTTGTCTGCGGAGAGCAGGTAGAGCGTGACGACCTGGACGCCGAGGTCGTCGCACCAGGACAGGAACTCGGGGATCTTCGCCGCGCCGGCCCGGTGGCCGTGCGCCGCGGTCTCGAGCCCGAGCTGCTTCGCCCAGCGACGGTTCCCGTCGACGATCATCGCGACGTGCTTCGGCTTCGGTGCGTCCTCGATCTGGCGACGGATGCGCTGCTGGTACGCGCGGTAGAGGATCCCGCGTCCCGCCCAACCCAGCTTGCCCGTCACGCGACGAGCGTAGTGCACCGGACCTCGGTGCGGACTCCCAGCCGTCGGTCTGCCGGCCCTCCGTATCGTCGGAGCATGCAGCAGGACCTGGACACCGGAACCCTCCCCCACGTCCCGTTCACGGAAGAAGCGGCGACCGCCGTCGACGAACGGCCCGCCTGGCGTGGGTGGATCCACCTCGGCACGTTCCCGTTCGCCGTCGCGATGGGGATCGTCCTGGTCACCCTCGCCGCCTCACCCGCCGCGAAGGCCGGTTCAGCGGTGTTCATGGCGACGTCGCTGATCATGTTCGGCGTCTCCGCGACCTACCACCGCTTCCCCTGGGGGCCGGTCGTCAAGCGCGTCCTGAAGCGCATCGACCACACGAACATCTTCCTGCTCATCGCGGGGACGTACACGCCCGTCGCGGTGTGTGCGCTGCCGCACACGCTGATGCTCGTGGTGCTGTGGGTGATGTGGGGCGGCGCGCTCCTCGGCATCGCCTTCCGGGTCTTCTGGATCGGCGCGCCCCGGTGGCTCTACGTGCCGCTGTACCTCGCGCTCGGATGCGCGGCACTCGGGATCCTGCCGCAGCTCTTCGCCGCGAGCGTCCCGATGACGGTCCTGGTCCTGTCCGGTGGACTCGCGTACGTCGTGGGTGCGCTGGTCTACGGGTTCAAGCGACCGAACCCCTCGCCGACGTTCTTCGGCTTCCACGAGGTCTTCCACGCACTCACCGTCGCCGCCTTCGCGGCGCAGTGGGCGGGCATCCTGTTGGTGGCGCTGCACCCGGTGCGTTGACGCTCGGCCCCGGTTCGCCCGGCGGCGCACCACGCGCGTTCCTTCCCATGACGCCCGCACTGGGAAGTCGAATCGCGCGTACGAGGTGGAAAGAAAGCACCCCCTACGCGCGATTCCACTCCCTACGCGCGATTCCGCTCACCACGCGCGGGTCGACCCACCACGCGGGGGTCGACCCACCACGCGGGATTCCACCCACCACGCGCGGGCCGACCCACCACGCGCGAGTGAGCGCACCGACAGGGCGGACGGGAGGCCCGTGGCGGGACCGCCACGGGCCTCCCGTCCGCCGATGGGTCGCGTCTACCCGCGTTCCGTGTCGTCGCCGACGTCGGTACGGCCCGGCTCGTCCGTGGGGACGGTCTCGCCACGCGCCTCGGCTTCCAGGCGCTCCCGGATCTCGGCGCGGTAGCGGGTCCGTCGGATGCGGCGGGTCATGTCGATGACGAGCAGGATCGTCACGACGGCGACGAGGGCGATCGCGATGAACCCGACGACGCCCGGTGTGACGTCCACGTCCGGGACGGTCGAGGTCGGGCTGGGGCTCGGGGTGGCGGCGAGTACTGCCGCGATGGTGCTCACGCGTTGACGTCCTGTTCCGGTGGGATCCCCGCGAAGAGGTCGGACTCCGGCAGGTCGGTGGGCACACGTGCCTCCACCAGCTGGTAGTCCTCGGTCGGCCACACCGTCGCGAGGAGGTCGTTCGGCCAGTAGAAGAAGGGGCTGTCGGGCGGCACCTGGGACGCGTGCGCACGGAGCGCTGCGTCCCGGGCGTCGAAGTACTCGTGCACGTCCACGTGCGTCGTCGCGAGGTCCGGGCGGTCCGCGAAGCGCTCCACCCACTCGCCGAGCTGCGGGACCAGGGGGCTGTCCGGGTCGCGTTCCTTCAGGGCCTCGTAGAAGGCGGTGAAGCGGCGCGGGTTCATGGTGCGCTCGTAGTACAGCTTCGAGATCGCCCAGGGTTCCCCGGCGTCCGGGTACTTGTCCGGGTCGGCGGCGTCGCGCCAGGCGGCCACCGAGACCTCGTGCGTGCGGATGTGATCCGGGTGCGGGTAGCCACCGTTCTCGTCGTACGTGACCAGCACGTGCGGGCGGAACCGGCGGACCACGCGGACCAGTGCCTCGGTCGAGAACTCGAGCGGGACGGTCGAGAACGTGCCCGGGCGGACGGTCTCGCCCTTCTCCGCGTCCGGCAGGCCGGAGTCGTGGTACCCGAGCCAGAGGTGGTCGATCCCGAGCGCCGCCTGTGCCGCCGCCATCTCCCCGCGGCGGAAGCCCGCCATGTCGCGGTGCGCACGACTGGTCGCGGGTTCGCCGAGCTGGTCGTTGAGGATGTCGCCGGCTTCGCCGCCGGTGCAGGAGACGACCAGGACGTCGTCGCCCGCGGCCGCGTACTTCGCCGCGGTGGCCGCTCCCTTGCTCGACTCGTCGTCGGGATGGGCGTGGACGGCCATCAGACGGTGTGGCACGGGGATCCTCACGGTTCTCGATCGGGGACGCGGGTGATCCACGGAGACCGTGAACTACCCTGGGATCAGGATAATCACCCCGGGAGCCCCGAACTGTCCGAACAGCACAACCCGAGCACCACACGAACCACCGCAGCCGCCCTGGACGACCGCTACGGGCGGACCGCCGGCCGCACCCGCCGGACCCGGACGATCGCGATCGCCGCGGCCGCCGCGATCGTCGTCGTGTTCGGCGCCTGGGTGATCTGGGCGGGCCCCGGCCAGACCTCGCACGGCATCGACAGCGACGACGTGGGCTACGAGATCCTCTCGGCACACCGCGCGGTCGTGCACTCGCAGGTGTCGGTCGACCCGGGCACCGAGATGGACTGCGCCATCCAGGTGCTCGACAAGTCGTACACGATCGTCGGCTGGAAGGTCGTCTCGCTCCCCGCGGTGACCGAGCGCACCCGGTCCATCTCGACCGAGGTGAACACCACGACACGCGGCGTGACCGGCTTGATCCACACCTGCTGGGTTCCCTAGACTGCCGTGATTCGCCTGACGAGACCGACCGCTCCGGTCGGTCTCGTTCTTTCATGGCCGAAGGGATGACTTCCATGAGCAACGACACGCAGGCCATCTGGCTCACGCAAGAGGCACACGACCGTCTCACCGCTGAGCTCGAGGAGCTGAGCGGCGAAGGCCGTGCCGAGATCGCCCGCCGCATCGAAGCCGCGCGCGAAGAAGGCGACCTCAAGGAGAACGGCGGCTACCACGCAGCCAAGGACGAGCAGGGCAAGATCGAGGCGCGCATCCGCGTCCTCACCGAGCTCCTCAAGCACGCCACGGTGAGCGAAGCCGAGTTCGACGGCACCGTCGAACCCGGCACCGTCGTGACCGCGACGATCGCCGGCGACCCGTCGACGTTCCTCGTCGGCAGCCGCGAGATCGTGGCCGAAGGCTCGGACCTGACCGTCTACAGCCCGGTCAGCCCGGTGGGTGCCGCGATCGTCGGTCTCCGTGCCGGTGACACCGCGACGTACACCGCGCCGAACGGCAAGGAGATCACCGTCGAGGTGACGGACGTCGAGCGCTACGAGCCGTAGGGCCCGCACCCCGCACCGACAGGAGGCCCGTGGCGGGATCGCCACGGGCCTCCTGTCCGTCGTCGGGAGAGCCGACCGCCTCAGTGCAGCAGCTGCTCCGGGCGGAAGCCCGCCTCGTGGAGCCGCTGGATGACCTCTTCGGCGTGCTCGGGGCCGCGGGCTTCGATCGAGAGGTCCAGGGCGACCTCGCTGATCACGAGCCCCTGGCCGTGGCGGGTGTGCAGGACCTCCACCACGTTCGCGCCGGCGTCGGAGATGACCTGGGAGACCCGGGCGAGCTGCCCCGGGCGGTCCGGCAGCATGATCCGGATGCCGATGTAGCGCGACGCGGCGACGAGCCCGCGCGTGATGACCCGCTCCATCATGAGCGGGTCGATGTTGCCGCCGCTGAGGAGCACCACCGTGCGCCCGGTGTCCCGCACCGCGCCGGCCATGATCGCCGCGACGCCCACCGCACCGGCGGCTTCGACCACGAGCTTCGCGCGCTCGAGGAGGACCAGGAGCGCCCGGGCGGTGTCGTCGTCGGAGACCGTGACGATCTCGTCCACGAGGTCGCGGATGATCGGGAAGTTCAGTTCGCCGGGGCGGGCGACCGCGATGCCGTCGGCGATGGTCGGGCTCGTGGTGATCGTGACCGGTTCGCCGGCGTCGAGCGAGTCCGGGTACGACGCTGCGTTCTCGGCCTGCACACCGATGACCCGGATCGGCCGCCCGAGACGCTCGGCGAGGCCCTTCACGGCGATCGCGATGCCGGAGATCACACCGCCGCCGCCGATCGGCACGACGACCGTGTCGACGTCGGGGACCTGGTCGACGATCTCGAGGCCGAGCGTGCCCTGCCCGGCGATCACGTCGGGGTGGTCGAACGGCGGGATGAACACGGCGCCGGTCCGGGCCGCGAAGTCCTTGGCGGCCGACAGCGCTTCTTCGACGGAGTGCCCGCGGAGCACGACCTCGGCGCCGTAGTGCCGGGTGGCCTGCAGCTTCGGCAGCGCCACCCCGACCGGCGTGAAGATCGTCGCCGGGATGCCGAGCTCCCGAGCGGCGAGGGCGACGCCCTGCGCGTGGTTGCCCGCGCTCGCGGCGACGACGCCCTTCGCGCGCTGCTCGGCGGTCAGGGCGGAGAGCCGGTTGTAGGCGCCCCGGACCTTGTACGCACCGGTGCGCTGCAGGTTCTCGCACTTCAGGTGCACCGGGGAACCGAGGACCTCGGCGAGGAACTGCGAGGTCTCCATCGGGGTGACCCGAGCCACGCCCGCAATCGTCACGCGCGCCCGCTCGATGTCGTCGATGGTCGGGATCGTCGGCGCAGTGGTGTCGGTCACGGTCCCATCATCGTCGGTCCGGCCCGTCCTGACGAACCCGTGACGTCAGTTCGTGCTGGCGGTTCCCGGAGCGGCAGCCGGTTCCTTGTCGCTGCCGGGAGCCGGGACGTCGTCACGCGTGGTGTGGCGGCGTCGGCGCAGCAGCTGCAGCTGCCCGTGCTGCCCGCGCTTCGGTGTCGCTTCGAGGACGTGGTCCGAGTCGAGCCGGCGCCAGCGACCGCTCGCGATCGTGGTGACCATCGCGTTCAGTGTGGCGATGAGCGGCACGGCGAAGAACGCGCCGGCGATGCCCGCGAGACCGGACGCCGCGGTGACGCCGAGGACGACCGCGAGCGGGTGCACCTTGACCGCGTTGCCCATCACGAGCGGCTGGAGGATGTGCCCCTCGATCTGCTGGACCAGCAGGACGACCGCGAGCACGAGGACCGCGGCGACCGGCCCGTTGAAGATCAGGGCGACGAAGACGGCCAGGAAGCCGGTGACGATCGCACCGACGACGGGGATGAACGCGCCGAGGAACACGAACGCCGCGATCGGGATCACGAGCGGCATCCCGCCGAAGAACAGCCCGACGATGAACGCACCGAGGCCGATGCCGACCGCGTCGACGAACGCGACGAAGATCTGCACCCGGATGAAGCTCGTCAGGGTGATCCAGCCGGCCACGCCGGCACCGTCCACCGCGGCACGGGCCTTCTTCGGGAAGAGCCGGACAGTCCAGCGCCAGACGTTCTTGCCGTCGACGAGCAGGAAGATCGTCGTGAACAGGATGATGAACAGCGCTTCGAACGCGTGGGTCGCCCCCGAGCCGGCGCTCGCGACGCCGGACAGGATCGACGCCGAGTTGTCCTGCAGCCACTTCGTGCCGTCGTCGAGCCACCCGTTGACGTCGCTCTGGGTGATGCCGAGGCCGGAGTTCAGGACGAGGTCGCGGATGTTCGCGTACTGCGACACCGTGCGGTCACGGAGCGACGGGTACGACGCGATGACCTGGTCGACGACGAGCCACAGCAGCGCACCGATGGCCGCGAGACCGCCGAGCAGGCTGATCACGATCGCGAGCCACTTCGGCACGTGGTGCCGCTGCATCCAGTTCGAGATCGGCACGAGGAGCGCCGAGACCACGATGCCGACGAGGAACGGGATCAGGATCTCGCTGAAGATCGTCATCAGCCAGATGAAGAGCGCGATCACGCCGACGACGACGAGCACCCGCCAGGACCACGCGCCGGCGATCCGGATCCCCGTGGGCACCGACTCCTCGACCACGGGGTCGGGGTGCGACTTCCGCTCCACGACCACTGGTTCGACGACCGTCTTCCTGCCCCATGCCATGGCTGGAGTGTATCTGCGCGGCGGCCGACGTGTTCCAGATGCGGCATATGACCAGAGCGTCGCACGTCGGCGGTGCTCAGTAGGGTCGAGGCGTGCCCAGGACCACGCTCTCCGCCGCCGAGGCCCGCCGCGTCGCACTCGCCGCGCAGGGATTCGGACGGCCGCCGCTCGACACCGTCCCGACCCGGGGCATCAGCGCCGGGATCGGTCGGCTGGGGCTGCTGCAGATCGACTCGGTGAACGTCTTCGAGCGCAGCCACTACCTGCCGCTCTTCGCCCGGCTCGGCGCCTACGACCGGCAGGCCCTCGACCGCCTCACCCTGACCAAGCGCGGCTCGCACCTGGAGTACTGGGCCCACGAAGCGGCGTTCATCCCGCGCGACGACCTCCGGCTGTTCCGCTGGAAGATGGACGCGTTCCGGGTGCGTGACGCCGGCCCGACGCGGATCGACGGCGTCACCCGCACCGAGGCGGTCCGGCGCGAGCTGCACGCGCTCCTGGCGAGCGAGGGCCCGATGCCGGCGAGCGCGGTCGAGCACGAGTCGAACGTCCGGCGCGGTCCCTGGTGGGGCTGGAGCGACGTGAAGCTCGGGCTCGAGCAGATGTTCCGCTGGGGCGAAGCGGTGAGCGCCGGCCGGTCCGGGTTCGAGCGCGTGTACGCGCTGCCCGACCAGGTCCTGCCCGCCGGGTTCCTGGACACCGCACCGGCACGCCCCGACGCCATCCGCGAACTCGTCGCCCGGGCGTCCCGCGCCCTCGGGGTCGGCACGCGGGCGGACATCGCCGACTACTACCGGCTCCGGTCGGACGACACCGGCACGGCGATCGCCGAACTGCAGGACGCCGGCGTGCTCCTGCCCGTCCAGGTGGAGGGCTGGCGCGAGCGGGCGTGGATGCATGCCGAGGCCCGGGTGCCGCGGGCGCTCACGACCGACGCGGTCGTCAGCCCGTTCGACCCGGTCGTGTGGTTCCGGCGGCGGGCCGAGCGGATGTACGGCTTCCACTACCGGATCGAGATCTACACACCGGCGCCGAAGCGGGTCTTCGGCTACTACGTGCTCCCGGTGCTGCAGGACGACGCCCTGGTCGGTCGTGTCGACCTCAAGAGCGACCGGCAGCGCGGGGTCCTCCGCGTGCGGACGGCGTGGGAAGAGCCCGACGCCACGCTCGACCCGGAGCGCCTGGCCGCGACGATCCGCCGGGCCGCTGCGTGGCAGGGGCTCGACGACATCGAGGTGACCGACCGCGGCACCGCAGCCGCACGGCTCGCCGGAGCGCTGGGCGTCCCGCTCGCGCCCCACGTCGAGGCGGACGACGCCGACGCGCCCGAACCTGCCGAGGGCGACCCGCTCGAACCGGCCGGGCTCGCGGCACAGGACGCCGCGCAGGACGTCGGCTAGAAGCGGTCCTGGATGCCGCGGAGCCGCGCGATGCGGTCCGGCAGCGGCGGGTGCGTCGAGAAGAGCCGGTCCATCACACCCGGCTTCATCGGGTCCGCGATCCACAGGTGCGCCATCGAGGAGTTCTGCGTCCGCATCGGCTGCCCGTAGGCGCCGAGCTTCTCGAGCGCCCGCGCCAGCCCCTCGGGGTGCCGGGTGGTGAGCGCCCCGGTGGCGTCGGCGAGGTACTCGCGCTGCCGGGACACCGCCGCCTGCACGCCCATCGCGGCGATCGGTGCCACGATCACGGCGACGATCCCGGCGATGAGCAGGATCGGGTTCGCGCCGCCGCCGTTGTCGTTGTTCCGGTTCCGCCCGCCGGACAGTCCGCTGAAGATCGAGATGCGCAGGAGCACGTCGGCGATGAGCCCGACCGCGACCACCAGCCCGAAGACCATCGTCGACACCCGGATGTCGTAGTTCCGGACGTGTCCGAGTTCGTGCGCCATGACGCCCTCGAGCTCCTGGTCGTCCATGATCTCGAGCAGCCCGGTCGTCGCGGCCACGACCGCGTGCTCCGGGTCCCGGCCGGTCGCGAAGGCGTTCGGGGACGGATCGCGGATGACGAAGACGCGGGGCATCGGCATGCCGGTGGCGATCGCCAGGTTCTCCACCGTCCGCCAGAGCCGCGGCTCGGTGTTCCGGTCGATCTCGATGCCGCCCGCGATGGCGGTGGCCTGCCGCGCGGCGGTGAAGTACTGCAGCACGGCGTAGCCGAGTGCGACGACGAGGACGATGACGCCGATCGAGACGTTCCCCGCCAGGTACCCGCCGAGGAACCCGAGCGCGCCGATGATGACCAGGAACACCAGGACGATGACGACGGTGTTGCGCTTGTTCCGCGCGATCGCGCTGTACATCAGCGGCTTCCGGGACGGTGGGTCAGAACTGGACGCGCGGCGGTTCGGCGATCGCCGAGGGCTCGGCGGTCTCGAAGAAGGACGCTTCGCTGAACCCGCGGCGCTTGGCGAACGTGGAGTTCGGGAAGACCTTGATCTTCGTGTTGAGCTCGCGGACCCCGCCGTTGTAGAACCGCCGGGCCGACTGGATCTTGTCCTCGGTGTCGACGAGCTGGGTCTGCAGCTGCAGGAAGTTCTGGCTCGACTGCAGCTGCGGGTAGCCCTCGGCCACGGCGAACACGCTCTTCAGCGCCTTCTGCATGTGGCCCTCGGCGGCGGAGGCGGCGTCCGCGTCCCCGGCGCTGAGCGTCTCCGCACGGGCCTTCGTGACGTCGGTGAAGACGGCCTTCTCGTGGGTGGCGTACCCCTTCACCGTGTCGACGATGGTGGGGATCAGGTCGGCGCGCCGCTTGAGCTGCACCGAGATGTCACTCCATGCTTCGTCCACGCGGACCTTCAGCGTGACGAGCGAGTTGTACGTGACCCAGAGGTAGATCCCGACGATCACGAGGACCACGACCACCACGCCGACGACGATCAGGGTCGTGATGAGTCCGGTGTCCATGCGGGAGTGCTCCTCGTCGGGTCGGGTTCGGCCAGGTCAGGCCATCGACGATTCTAACGACGCTGCGTGCACGTGCCGCGCGCGAGCGGTGGTTCACGGGCGATTCCCCAGGCACGCACACCGGGCGTCCGGACAGGGGCCGGATCGCGCGGATCATCCGCGAGGTGTATTGACCGATGGGCCGTCGTCACGTGGGATGGAGGGGCATGAACACGCACGGGGACGACGTGGACACCAGGGCAGTCGGGGGCGACGGCCCCGTTCGTCGTGCCCGCGTGGGGGTGCTCGGCGGTCTCACCGCAGCCCTCGCGGCGGCGCTGCTCGCGCTGAGCGTCGCGCCCGCCGCGGCCGCGACGGGAGCCACCACTGCCGCGGCGGCGAACGGCGCCACCGCCGCCGCAGTCCCCGCGACGCCGACACCGACACCGGCGCCCACCCAGTCGCTGACCCGCCCGAGCGCCGCACCGACCGGCACCCCGACGTCGACCCCGAGCACCCCGCCGACCGGCCGACCGCCCGTCGACCCGACGATCGCCGACCCGGGCGACCTCACGAGCGCCACGGGCCGCTTCCACGGCACCGCGACCCCCGCCCACCGGGTCCGCGTGATCGATCCGAGGGTGACGAGTTCCTCGGTCTGCACGGCGACGACGAGCACCACCGGCGCCTGGTCCTGCTTCGGCCGCGTGCACACCGGCGCACAGCAGGTCTTCACGGTGCAGGACGTCTCCGACACCTCGCGCCACACCGCCGACGCTCCGGCTGCCGACGTCGTCGTGCCGCCCACCATCACCACGCGGGACCCCACCACCGGCACCGTCGTCGGCAGCGGCGACACGGGGACCACCGTGACCGTGTCGGTCTCCGGCTCGCCCGCGGTCCGCACGGCCACGGTCGGGTCCGACGGCCGCTGGGTCGTGTCCTGGTCGACCGGCGCGGCACCGCACCCGAGCGGCACGGTCACGATGACGGCCACCCAGACCGTCAGCACCGCGCGGGGCTACCGGTCCGACCTCCGGAGCGCCGCGTCCGCCCCGGTCTCGGTCACGTTCGACCGGACGCCACCGGCAGCGCCTCGGATCACCGCGCCGCGGACCGGACAGCGCGTCGCCGACCAGCCGCTCACCGTGCGCGGGACCGGGGAGCCCGCGGCTGCGGTGACGGTCTACGTCGACCGTGCCCCCGTCTGCGGTGCGACCGTCGGCAGCGACGGCGCGTGGTCGTGCTCGACCCGGGGCGTCCCGCTCGCCGCGGGCGCACGATCGGTCACCGCACTGCAGCACGACGCCGCGGGCAACCACTCGGCGTCCTCGACCGCCGTCGTGGTCCGGGTCGTCGGCGCATCCGGCAGCACCCCGGGTGCCACGGCCACCGGTCCGGGCAGCACCGCGTCCGGCAGCACGACCCCCGGCGGCCCGACGGCCGGCGGGACGACGCCGGACCCGGGCGGGGACGGCAGCAGCACGGGTGCACCGGGCACGGGCACGGGCGGCTCCGGTGGTGGCGCGGGCGGGAACGGCTCCGGCGACGGCAGCGCAGGCGCTGGCGCGGGTTCGAGCGGCGGCGCGGGCCACGGCATCGACTGGTCCGGTCCCGCCGGCGACTGGTCCGTCGCGACGACGTTCGACCAGACCGTCCCCACGATCCAGTCCTCGTTCTCCTGGCGCACCCTGCTGGTCGCCGCGGCCGTCGCAGCGGCGTTCCTCCTCCTCGTCGCGGGCCCGGTCCGACTCGTCGCCCGGTCGCTCCGCGGCCGCGTGTCCCTGCGACTCGCCTCGTTCACCGGCCGGAACCGTCCGCGTTCCGAGCGCCGCCGCGGGGACGACTCCCTGCCCGGGTGGGTGTCGGTCGGCATCGCCGTGGTGCTCGCCGCCGTCCTGACCCTGCTCGGGGTCGGCGTCGAACTCGAGGCGCGCTACGTCCGCCTCGCCATCGCCGTCCTCCTCGGCACCGCGGTGCTCACAGCAGGGGCGGTCCTGGCGACGCGGTGGGCCGCCGGAGCGGACCGGCACATGGTCGGCTACCGGGTCTCACCGTGGCTCGTGCTCACCGCCCTCGTGGCCTGCGCCGTCACCCGTACGGCGGACCTCTCCCCCGCGGTCGTGGTCGGCGTGCTGCTCGTCCCGGTCGGCCGGACCGACGTGGACACCGGCGCGATGCGCCTCGGGGCCGGGGTCGCCGCCTGCGCTCGGAGCGCCACTTGGCGGTCCGCCGCGCTCCTCGTCCTCGCCGCAGCGGGGTGGGTGCTGCACAGCCTCACGCTCGGCTCCGGGTTGTGGGTCTCGCTCGTGTCGGAGTTCGCGATCACGCTCTGCGTCGGCGGCCTCGGCTCGTTCGTGGTCACCCTCCTCCCCCTGCCCGGCTCGGCGGGCGGCGCGCTCTGGGCGCACTCGCGGACCCGGTACGCGTCGATCGCCGCCGTGGGCGTCGCGCTCGGTGCCGCCGTGTACTCCGGCACCGCCGGCACGCACGTCTCCCCCGTCGTGATGGCCGTCGTCGCCTGCGGGTGCGTCGCCGTCGCGGCCGCCACCTGGGTGTGGGTGCGCGTGCTGGAACCGGACACGCGCGCCTGAGCCGAACCGCGCCTCCCGACCGGGTGCACGTCCGGCAGAGCACCGGACCGGACCGGCCTGGAGGCTCGTCCCACCTCCGCCACGGCGACCCGCGTCGCCGACGCGGCCGGTCTCCGAGCGCGGCGCGTGCCACCCGGATCGGCGCGCGGATACGCTGACGGACGGTGCGACGGCAGCACCGGACGAGCCAGGGAGCGACGATGACCGAGACCCGATCCGACTACGACCCGACCCGCTTCCGCGAGGTCTTCGAGGGCAGCTACACCTACGCCAACGGCTTCGCGCGGAACACGCACCGCTTCGCCGCGCGGCCGGCCCTCCGAGACCCGGACTCCGACCGGTCGTGGACGTACGCCGAGCTCGGCGACGTGGTCGACCGGGTCGGCGGCTGGCTCGTCCGGCACGGGGTGGAGCGCGGTTCGGTCGTGATGGTGGAGCTGTTCAACTCCCCCGAGTTCGCGATGCTCTACCTGGCCTGCCACCGGATCGGCGCGGTGTTCTCGCCGACGAACTTCCGGCTCGCACCCGACGAGGTCGCCTTCATCGTCGACGACTCCGCCCCCGTCGTGCTCGTGTACGACGCGGCACGCGCGGAGGACCTCGCAGCTGCCCGCACCTCGGCGTCGCACCGGCCGGCACACGTCGTCGTGGTCGGCTCCGGTGATCCCGCGGTCGGCTCCGACGTCCCGTTCGCCGACCTCCTCGCCGACGAGCCCGTCACTGCCGACGAGCTCGCCGCCACCGAGCCGCGCTCCACGTACGACGAGACCACCCGCCTGTACACCTCGGGCACCACGGGACGGCCGAAGCCGGTCCCGCTGCCGAGCCTGGTGGAGGTGCTCAGCGCGCACGACGTCATCATGCACTTCCCGCTGAGCCCGTTCGACAAGACGCTCAACATGTCGCCGCTGTTCCACCGTGGCGGTCTGTACTCGGGCGGTCCGAACCCGGTGTTCTACGTCGGCGCCGAGCTCACCACGCTCCGGCACTTCGACCCAGACCGGGTGCTCGACCTCGTCGAGTCCGAGCGGCTGACCTTCCTGATCGGCGCGCCGCCGAACCTCGTGCAGCTCGCGAACGCGCAGGAGCGCCGACCGCGCGACCTCTCCTCCCTGAACGGCATCGTCACGATGGGCGCACCGCTCGACCGGGCAGCGGCGCTCCGCTACCAGGAGCTGCTCTCCCCGCGGATCTTCAACGGCTACGGCACCACCGAGACCTTCTGGAACACGTTCCTGCGCCCCGAGGACTTCCCGGACGGTGCCGGCTCGACCGGCCGCGCCTCCACCGACGACGACGTCGCCGTGGTCCGGGTGCACACGGACAAGCTGGCCGATCCGAGCGACACCGTGCCGAAGGACGGCAGCGAGATCGGCGAGTTCGCGGTGCGCACCGTGAAGTCCGGGTACTCGTACCGGAACCCGGGGCTCGAGGCGGAGAAGTTCGCGAACGGGTGGTTCTACCCGGGCGACCTCGCGACGTGGGACGAGCACGAGCGCGTGACGATCGTCGGGCGCAAGGACGACATGATCATCTCCGGCGGCGAGAACGTGCACCCGGTGCAGGTCGAGGCAGTGCTGCAGGAGCACGCGGGCGTCGCGGACTCCGTGGTGGTCGGGGTGCCCGACGACCGCTGGGGCGAGGTGGTCGTGGCGTTCGTGATCCGCGCGGACCAGGGGCTGCCCGCCGACGACGTGGCCGCGGCGGCGGCGCTCGAGGAGTGGACCGGGACGCACCCGGGGCTCGCGCGGTACAAGCGGCCGCGGCGGTACCGGTTCGTCACCGAGCTGCCGTACAACGCGACGGGCAAGAAGGTGCACTACCTCGCGAAGGCGACCGCCGCCGAGGACCAGGCCGCCGGCCGCTTCATCGAGCCGTAGGGGCGCTGGTCGCGCGGCCAGGAGGCGCTCTGGTCGCGCGCGTCAGTGTGTCGGCGTGCGGCGGGCGAAGAGGCCGGGCAGCAGCCCGCCGATCTTCGTGCCCACACACAGGCTCACGAACGTCGCGAGCGGCGTGGCAAGCGACTCCGGGTCGAACGTGGCGACGGCGACGAGCCCGACCGTGCCCGGCACGAGCAGCAGGAAGGCCGGCAGGAACGACACCGTCGCGGGGATCACCGGCACGAGCCGCTCGAGCCACCGCGTCGCGACGAACAGCACGGCCGCCGCGATGCCCGTCGCGACGACGCTCCCGACGAGCGGCGCGAGGCCGGACACGAGCGCGTAGGCCAGCACCATCACCACGATCGACGCGGCCGTGAGCTTCCAGCCGGCGCCGAACACCAGCCCGATCCCGATGGCGAGCACCCCGACGGCGACCCAGGACAGCCAGTACGGCGGGACGGACTCCCAGCCCGCCAGGTCGTTGCCGACCCCCGCGACCTCCCCCACGAGTGCGGCCGACGTCGGGTCGACGTGCAGGCCGGTGACGGCGCTGCCGGCGGCGATCCCGGCTGCCATGAACCCGAGGATGATGAGCCCCTGCATGAGCCGGGCCGACCCGGTCACGATGTCGGCCGCGGTGAGCTCGAGGAGCGCGTTCGTGATGAGCGCGCCGGGGACGAAGACCGCGACGGGTGCGCAGACGGCGAACAGCGGCACGTGGTCGAACCCGGTGCCGGCGGCCACGAGGCCGACGACCGCGGTCGAGACGAAGGCGGCGAGGAACGGGACGACGGCGACGGCCTCGCGGTACCGGCGGAGCAGCAGCCCGATGACGCCGACGACCGCGCCGACGCCGAGCGCGACGAGGATCGCCCACCACGGGCACCGGAACACGACGGCGAGCCCCGCAGAGGTCAGCGCGTTCCCGAGCACCCACGGCAGCGGTGCGGGCGGCCGGGTGCCGTCGCGGATCGCCCGGACCCGCGCCGGGATCTCGGCGAGGGCGATCGACCCGCTCTCCAGCCCGAGCACCAGGCGGTTCGCCCTGGCGGCCTGGCGGAAGGAGAGCTCGACGCCCTCGGCGTTCACGATCGTGGCAGCACCCGTCGAGGTCTCGCTCACGATCACCAGCGCGGGGAGCACCCCGACCGCGAGTTCCGGGCCGATGCCGGCGGCGTCGCGGGCCTTCTCGAGCGCCGAACGGACGTCGGTGACCGAGCTGCCGGCGTCGAGGAGCAGGGTGCCGAGCGTGCCGAGGAGCATCCCGACCGGGACGGTCTCGCCGTCGACGACCTCGACGTGCGCCTCTGGCTGCCGGAGGACTCCACGGAGGTTCGCGATCGCACTGCCGAATCCCACCACCGGAGCATGCTAACGGTCGCGGGTCACCCCGATGAGCAGGGGCGCTCAGCCCGTCGTCTGGACCGCCTGGGTCCGCAGCCGCATCTCGGTCGTGAACCCCTCGGTCTCCGGGTGCAGCTCGTCGTCCGGAGCGGACTGCACGAGCACCCCGATCGCCGGCGCGAGGAGGATGCTCGACGTCGTCGCCATGCCCCACCGGTCGACCGTCGGGACGTGCACGGTGTCGGCCAGACCGGCCTGGGCGAGGGCGGCGGCGTACTCCAGCACGGCGTACGCGGCGTCGTCCGTGGTGAGCACGGACGCAAGGCCGTAGATGATGTGTTTCACGGGCGGGGACCTCCCGGCCCGGAATCGCCACGAGACGGGGGACGACCTCGGCCGAACGGTACGCGCACTCCACGGTGCTTGCCCAGGTTCAGCCCATAGGTTTCGGGGAACCGCAGTTGCGGGAACTCTGAGTTCGGCCGAAGGGCTGTTCCTGATGGAAGCAGCCTCCATGCCGTCTTCATCGACCCTGTACCGACCCACCACCCCGCGTGCTCCGGGCGCCACCTCCGGCACCTCCACGTACAAGGACCTCCTCGAAGAGGTCCGCTCGGCTGGCCTCCTGGAACGCCGTGTCGGCTTCTACTGGACCGTGTTCGCCGTGCTCGTCGGTCTCGTCGCCGTCTGCTGGGCCGCCGTCGCCATGCTCGGTGGCTCGTGGTTCCAGCTGATCCCCGCCGCCGTCCTCGGCGCCCTGTTCACCCAGTTCGCGTTCCTGGCGCACGAAGCCGCACACCGGCAGGTGTTCGCCTCCCGCAAGTGGAACGACCACGCCGGGCGGGTGCTCGGCACCTTCCTCGTGGGGCTCTCCTACACGTGGTGGATGAACAAGCACAACCGTCACCACGGCAACCCGAACACCATCGGCAAGGACCCCGACATCGCGCAGGACACGGTGTCCTTCATCGAGGAAGACGCCGCCGAGCGTCGCGGACTGCTCCGCTACCTCACCCGTGTGCAGGGCTGGGCGTTCTTCCCGCTGCTGACGATGGAAGGCGCGAACCTGCACTTCCTCGGCGTCCGCGCACTCGTCACCGGCCAGCACATCAAGGGCACCGGGCGTGACCGCATCATCGAGGCCGTCCTGCTCGTCGCACGCTTCGCGCTGTACTTCTGGGCGATCTTCACGCTGATGCCGCTCGGCGTCGGCTTCGCGTTCCTCGGTGTCCAGCTCGCCGTCTTCGGTGTGATGATGGGCGGCTCGTTCGCGCCGAACCACAAGGGCATGCCGATCATCGCGGAGGGCGCCCGCATCGACTTCCTCTCCCGCCAGGTCCGCACCTCCCGCAACATCACGGGCGGCATCTGGGCCGACCACCTCTTCGGTGGCCTCAACCACCAGGCGGAGCACCACCTCTTCCCGAGCATGGCGCGGCCGAACCTGCGCCTCGCGAAGCCGATGGTGAAGGCGCACTGCGAGAAGCACAACATCCCCTACACCGAGGCGAGCCTCGGCAAGTCGTACGGCATCGTCGTCGCCTACCTCAACCGGGTCGGGCTCGCGGCGCGTGACCCGTTCACCTGCCCCATGGTCACGGGCTACCGCCTGCACTGAGGCGCGCACGGAACCACGAGACGGACACAGCACCGCGGGATCCCCGCGGTGCTGTTTCGTTGCTCGGTATCGGTACCCCCGGAGGGACTCGAACCCTCAGCTCAGCGATTTTAAGTCGCGTGCCTCTACCGATTGGGCCACGGGGGCAGGCTGCAACAGCCTAGCGACCAGCGCACACGCCTCGAACGGCTCGAACGCGAACGCCTCGAACGCCCCGAACGCCGAAGGGCGGCCACCCGGTGGGGTGACCGCCCTTCGGCGTGAGCGGAGTGCTACTTCGCGGTGGCCTTCTCGCCGTCGACCGGAGCGGCGTCCTTCGAGACGTCCTCGGCCGGGGTGGCGTACGCCGGACCGGCAGCGCCGGCGGGCGTGCCCGCTTCCGGAGCCGGAGCGGCAACGGCCGCGGGCTCCTCGGTCGCGGCGGGCTTCGGACGGGACGCGAACGCCTCGAACGCGGCGCGCGGGGTCTCACGGTCGTCGAGGGACGCGATGTCGCGGCCCAGGAAGAAGCCGCCGACCCAGTCGCCGATGACGCGCCACTTGCGCTCCCACGACGGCATCGCCATGCCGTGGTAGCCACGGTGCGCGCCCCAGGCGAGGAAGCCCTTCATGGCGAACTTGCCGGACTGGAAGACACCGATGCCGATGCCGAGACCCGCGACGGCGCCGAGGTTCTCGTGCTTGTAGTCGACCGTCGCCTCGCCGCGGAGCGTCGCGACGAGGTTCTTCGCGAGCTGCTTGGCCTGACGGACCGCGTGCTGGGCGTTCGGCACGCACATGCCGCCGACGCCACCACCGGTGAGGTCCGGCACGGCTGCGACGTCGCCACAGGCCCAGGCGTCCGCGATGACCGTGTCCTCGTCGACGACGCGGAGGTCGGGCTGCACGGTGATGCGGCCGCGCGGCTCGAGCGGGAAGTCGGTGCCCTTGACCATCGGGTTCGCCATCACGCCGGCGGTCCAGATGATGAGGTCGGACTCGACCGTCTGGATCGACTCGTCCTTGGCCTTGAGCTGGCAGACGCCACCGACGGCCGAGGCGAGCTGCGTGTCGAGGTGCACGTTCGCACCGCGCTGCGCGAGGTTCTTGAGCACCCAGTGCGAGGTCTCGAGCGAGACCTCGGGCATGATTCGGCCCATCGCCTCGACGAGGTGGAAGTGCGTGTCGTCGAAGGACAGCTCCGGGTAGCTCTTCAGCAGGTCGGTGACGAACGAGCGGAGCTCGGCGAACACCTCGATGCCGGCGAAGCCACCACCGACGACGACGACGGTGAGCAGGCGGTCACGCTCGGGACCGGCCGGCAGGTTCGACGCCTTGGCGAAGTTGGTGAGGACCTTGTCGCGGATCGCGGCGGCCTCTTCGATGGTCTTGAGGCCGATCGCCTCGTCCGCGACGCCCGCGATGGGGAACGTGCGGGAGACGGCACCGGCGGTCATCACGATCTGGTCGTAGGACTCTTCCCACGGCTCGCCGATCTCCGGCGTGATGGTCGCGGTCTTCGTGGCGTGGTCGACCTTCGTGACCTTCGCCGTGACGACGCGGGTCTTCTTGAGGTGACGACGGTGCGAGACGACCGCGTGGCGCGGCTCGATCGAACCGGCAGCCACCTCCGGCAGGAACGGCTGGTACGTCATGTACGGCAGCGGATCCACCATCACGACCTCAGCTTCGCCCTGGCGAAGGTGCTTCTCGAGCTTCCAGGCGGTGTAGAAGCCGGCGTAACCGCCGCCGACGACGAGGATCTTGGGCACGGGGAATGGTCTCCTTGGAGTGGGGGTGGTTGCCGGGCGGCTGGTCAGACTTCGCCGCCACCCGCCCCGACTCCAGCGTCTGCACCCTCATCATACGCCCGGCATTCGCACCGGTCGGGCGACCACGATGCGCGTTCGAGCGCGAGGTCGCCGATGGGGTTCACGCCGGGTCCGGCAGCGAGTGAGTGACCGACGAGGGCGTGCAGGCACTTCACGCGGACGGGCATGCCGCCCGCGCTGATGCCGTCGATCTCGTCGACGTGCTCGATGGACTCGCGGTCCGCGAGGTAGGCCTCGTGCGCCGCGCGGTAGCGCTCGGCGGTGTCGGGGTCATCGAGCAGCGCGGCGAGCTCGGGCATGACCCCGGTCGCCTCGAGTGTGCTGACGGCAGCGGTGGCCGCCGGGTGGCACAGGTAGTACAGCGTGGGGAACGGTGTGCCGTTCGACAGCCGCGGCTTCGTGGCGACCACCGTCGGGTTGCCGCAGACGCAGCGTGCCGCGATGCCGACGACGTCGCGAGCGGGGCGGCCCAGCTGGGCCGACACCACCTGCACGTCGTGGTCGGACGGCGGGTCGAACGGAGGGGTCGTCACGGGTACAAGAGGCTACCCGAGTTCCGCGGCTCCCCGCACCGTGTGACGACGGGCGGTCAGTTCGAGGAGTTCCCCGTGCCGGAGACGTCGGGTGCGACGAGCTCCTGCGTGGTCTCCTCGGACAGGCCGGACTTCAGCACGGACGACATCATCGCCTGCACCCAGTCCACCTTCGGCGTCTGCACCTTCGCGCTCACGGGGGTCCCGGAGTCCGTCGTCGGGGAGTCGTCGGAGGTGCTCGTGCCCTCGCCCATCACCAGGAAGCTCTGCTCCCCCGGGTACACGTAGAGCAGCCGGTCACGGGCCTGCGCCTCGATGTAGGCGGGGTCGTCCCAGCGCGCGACGTCCTTCTGCTTCTGCGCGACGTCGGACTTCTGCGCCGCCACCTCACGCTGCTGCTGCGCGATCTGCTCCTGCTGCTGGATGAGCGTCCGGAGCGACGGGGCGAGGACCACGACGAACAGCACGATGATCGCGAGCATGAGCAGGCTGAACCCGGAGAACCGGATCGAGCGGTACCACGGCTGCTCGGCCGTGCCGCCCTCGGGCATCGCCACGGGGACGCGGCGGACGCGGGGCTTCTGGCTGGGCACGTCACGACGATAACCCGGCCGTCGGCATGGTCCGCGCCGCCGCGCCTGCGTTTCGGCCCCTTCCCAGCCGGGCGCACGGGACGACACGCAGACGCGCCCCGTGCCGTGGTCCGGATGAGCGGACGGGAGGCACGGGGCGCGTCGGGTGGACGACCTGCGTCCGGTGTGCTGCTCGCTAGAGGGTCTGTGCCCCTACAGCGCTGCGGCGCGCGGGAACGCGGTGCGGCCGGCGTAGACCGCGGCGTCGCCGAGCTCTTCCTCGATGCGGAGGAGCTGGTTGTACTTCGCGACGCGGTCCGAGCGGGCCGGGGCGCCGGTCTTGATCTGGCCACCGTCGACAGCCACCGCGATGTCCGCGATGGTGGTGTCCTCGGTCTCGCCGGAGCGGTGCGAGAGGATCGCCGTCATGCCGTGGCGCTGCGCGAGCGACACCGCGTCGAGGGTCTCGGTCAGCGTGCCGATCTGGTTCACCTTGACCAGGATCGAGTTGCCGGCCTTCTCGTCGATGCCCCGCTGCAGGCGCTTCGGGTTGGTGACGTAGAGGTCGTCGCCGACGATCTGCACCTTGCCACCGAGCTCGGCGGTGAGGTGGGTCCAGCCTTCCCAGTCGTCCTCGGCCAGCGGGTCCTCGATGGTGACGAGCGGGTAGTTCGCGACCAGGTCGGAGAAGTAGCTCGTGAACTCCTGCGAGGAGAGCTGCTTGCCCTCGAAGTTGTACTTGCCGTCCGCGAAGAACTCGGTGGAGGCGACGTCGAGCCCGAGGGCGATGTCCTTGCCCGGGGTGAAGCCGGCCTTCTCGATCGCGGCGACGAGGAAGTCGAGCGCCGCACGGTTCGACGCGAGCTCCGGCGCGAAGCCGCCCTCGTCGCCGAGGCCGGTCGCCAGGCCCTGCTTCTTCAGCTCGCCCTTGAGGGCGTGGTAGGTCTCGACGCCCCAGCGGAGCGCTTCGGAGAACGACTCGGCGCCGTAGGGCACCAGGAAGAACTCCTGGATGTCGACGTTGGTGTCGGCGTGCGCGCCACCGTTGACGACGTTCATCAGCGGGACGGGCAGCGTGTGCGCGTTCGGGCCGCCGAGGTACCGGAAGAGCGGCAGGTCGGCCGAGTCGGCGGCGGCGCGGGCGACGGCGAGCGAGGCGCCGAGGATCGCGTTCGCACCGAGGCGCGACTTGTTCTCGGTGCCGTCGAGCTCGATGAGCGCGGCGTCGACGAGACGCTGGTCGGTGGCGTCGAAGCCCTCGAGCGCGGGGCCGATCTCGTCGAGCACCGCCTCCACTGCCTTGAGGACGCCCTTGCCGCCGTAGCGGGATGCGTCTCCGTCGCGCAGCTCATATGCCTCGAAGGCGCCGGTGGAGGCACCGGACGGGACGAGCGCGCGCGAGACGACGCCGTCGTCGAGGAGGACCTCGACCTCGACCGTCGGGTTGCCTCGGGAATCGAGGACTTCGCGTGCTCCTACGGCATCGATCACGGCCACGGGGTACTCCCTACACGTTGCGGTTGTGGTTCTTGCGGGGTCGATCCTACCGACGACGGGTGAACGGTTTCGCGCCGCGTCGGACGGACTGTGGAGAACTCAGGCGAGCGGGCGGAACTCCACACCCGCGAGCGAGGTGGTGTCGGCGTTCACGGTGGCGAAGGAGCCGAAGCCCTGCGCCGCCAGCCCCGCGAGCAGGTTCTTCGTGTTCTTGGTCCGTCGTTCGAGGCGGACACGCTGGTGCTGCTCGAGCGCCTCGCCCTTGAGCGCCGCGAGCCGCACCGGGTCGACGTCCTTGTCGTACACGAGCACCACGGCATCGGAGGTCGCCGCTTCCGGCAGGGTCACGAGGTCCACGAGCCGCTCGAAGCCGAGCGAGAAGCCGACCGCCGGGACGTCCTGGCCGAGGAAGCGACCGATCATGCCGTCGTACCGGCCACCACCGCCCAGGCTGTAGCCGAAGTCCGGGTGCGCCACCTCGAAGATCGTCCCCGTGTAGTACCCCATGCCGCGCACGAGCGTCGGGTCGAAGCGGAGGTCGACGCCCGGCAGCGCCTCGCGCAGTCGGAGGAGGTCGGCGAACGCGTCCGCGTCGAGCCAAGGCGCGCCGGTCACGCTCGCCCAGTCGGCGTCCTCGAGTGCACGGATCGTCTGCTCGAGGTCGGGGACGTCGACGCCGACGGTGTCGACGAGTTCGCGGGCGACGCCGTTCGGGCCGATCTTGTCGAGCTTGTCGATCGTGATGAGCGCCCGGTCCGCCGCGGTCGGGTCGGTGACGCCCCACGAGGCGAGGAGCGCGATGAGGATGCGCCGGTCGTTGATGCGGATCGACGTCCCGGTGATCCCGAGCGCGTCGAGTGCGGCCGTCGTGGCGCGGATGAGCTCGATCTCCGCGAGCTGTCCCGGCTCACCGAGGATGTCGATGTCGCACTGCACGAACTGCCGGTAGCGCCCCTTCTGCGGACGCTCGGCACGCCAGACCGGGGCGATCTGCACGGAGCGGAACACGGTCGGCAGCTCCGCGCGGTGCGAGGCGTAGAACCGGGCGAGCGGCACCGTGAGGTCGAAGCGGAGCCCGAGGTCGGCGAGGTCGAGCGGGGCCTCGGCGCTCCGGAGGTCCTCGACGGTGAGGCCGCGCCGCATCACGCCGAACGCGAGCTTCTCGTTGTCCCCGCCGAGCCCGGAGTGCAGCCGCGCGGCGTCCTCGACGACGGGGGTCTCGATCTCGTCGAAGCCGTGCCGCGCGTACACGCCACGGATCACGCCGAGGACGTGCTCGCGACGCGCCTTGTCCGCGGGGAGGAAGTCACGCATGCCACGGGGTGCCGTCACGGTCGTCGCCATGGGGTCAATCCTGTCAGATCGGGACGCGAGCTTGCGGACCATCCGACCTACTGACATACTGGATCCAGAACCTCGGTTCATGAAGCGCCTGATCCGCTTCCGAACCGATCGCGTGGGCAACGTGCTGCAGTGTGCCCCGCGGTTCGAGCGGGCTTCCCTGCCGGCGCCACTATCCCTGGTGGCGTCGTCTGCCCGCTCGCGGGCGTCCTCCTTTTTTCGGGTTGGGAGGACGCCCGCACTCTCGTCTTGCTCGTCGACGGTCGGGCCTCGGCTCGTCGCTGTCCGACTCTGGTCAGGCCTCGGCTGCTGCGCGCCCCTCGGTCTCCAGCAGCCGCACCGCCGCGCGGAGGCTCTCGATCGCATCGATCCCGTCGCGCTCAGCGGCCGCGACCGACGCGAGCATCGACACGCCCCACGCGACGTCGGACGTGGCGACCGGACCGCCGGACGCACCGACGGGCGTGGCGCCGGCCCCGGCCAGCTCCACGACGGACGCGACCACCGCGTCGGCGGACCCACGTTCTTCCAGGCGTTCCAGCAGTTTCACCGCCCGCTCCAGCGGCGGCATCGCGCGCGGCACCCCGTCGAACGCACTCGTCCGCGACGACTTCTCGGCCGCCTTCGCGGCACGCCAGACCCGGACCACGTCCTCGACGGTGTCGGCCCGCTCGTCGCCGAAGACGTGCGGGTGGCGGCGGACCATCTTGTCCCGCACGGACGCCGCCACGTCCTCGAGGTCGAACTCCCCGGCACGTGCGGCGATGCCCGCGTGCAAGACCACCTGGTACAGCACGTCGCCGAGCTCCTCACGGAGTTCGCCGACGTCCTCGTCCTCGATGGCGTCGACGAGTTCGTACGCCTCCTCGACCGCGTACCGCGCGAGGGTGCGGTGCGTCTGCTCGCGGTTCCAGACGCATCCGCCGTCCGGGTCCAGCAGGCGGTCGACGACGGCGATGAGGTCGGAGACGGCGGTCATCGGGCCAGTATCCGGTATCGTTGCGAGTGGCGTGTCGGGAAGTCTGGTCGACGGACCGTTTCCCGACCCTCGTACGGAGTCCCATGCTGGCAGTCGTCCGCTCCCCCCGCTTCAGCGCCGTCGCCCTGCTCACCGCGGCCGTGTTCGGCCTCGTCCTGGCGAACACCCCCGCCGGCCCGGGCCTCGAACACCTGCTGCACCTGCGCGCACCCTGGGGTGCGGTGGGCCTCGACCTCTCGGTGGCGCACTGGATCAGCGACGGACTCCTCGCGGTGTTCTTCCTGCTCGTCGCGATCGAGCTGAAGCACGAACTCGTCGTGGGCGAGCTGTCGAACGCGAAGACCGCGATCGTCCCCGCGATCGCGGCCGTCGGCGGTGTGCTGGTCCCCGCCGGCATCTACCTCGCGGTGACCGCCGGCACGCAGTACACGCACGGCTGGCCGATCCCCACGGCGACCGACATCGCGTTCGCGCTCGGGGTCCTCGCGATGTTCGGGCGCGGGCTGCCGTCGACGCTCCGGGTGTTCCTGCTGGCGTTGGCGGTGCTCGACGACCTCATCGCGATCGTCATCATCGCCGTGGTGTTCGCGCACGACACGAACTTCCTCGCCCTCGGCGGTGCCGCCGTCGTCCTGGTCCTGTTCTGGCTGCTCGGACGCATGCTCCGTCCCGGTCGACCGGGACAGGCGTGGATGATCGCGGCGATGGTCGTGCTCGGCGTCCTGACCTGGTGGCTCGTCTACCACTCGGGCGTGCACGCGACGATCGCCGGGGTCGCGCTCGGGCTCGTGCTGCCCCGGCGCCCCGGGCACACCCTGCACGAGCGCGTGGAGCCCTGGTCGAACGCGATCGTCCTGCCGGTGTTCGCGTTCGCGTCGGCCGCGGTGATGATCCCCGCCGTCGGCATCAGCGAGCTCTCCCCCACCTTCTGGGCCGTCGTCCTGGCGCTGCCCGTCGGCAAGGTGATCGGCATCACGCTGTTCGGGTCAGTCGCCACGCGGATCTTCCGCGGTCCGGGGCGTCCCTCGCTGTCGTTCATGTCGATCGTCACCGTCGGGGTGCTCGGCGGCATCGGCTTCACCGTCTCGCTGCTGATGAACGAGCTCGCGTTCGCGTCGAACGAGGAGATCGTCGACGAGGGCGTGCTCGCGGTCCTGGTGGGCTCGGGCATCGCGATGGTCGCCTCGGCGATCGTCGTCAGCATCCGGGCGCGCCAGTACCGCGCGCGCCGCGAGCTCTCCGAGGCCGAGTCCACCGAGTAGCGCCGCGGGGTGCGTCCGCCACGACCCGCTCCGCCCGGCGCCCGCGGACTCGGAACGACTCCCTCGCTGTCGTACGACAACGGTCTCGTCGTTGCTTGCGGACGCAACGATCTCGGCGGAGTCGGTACGACAGGGTCGCTGTCGTACGACAACGGTCTTGTCGCTGGTTGCGAGCGCGCGCAAACGCGCGCGCGGTGAGCGTGCGCAGACGCGAGCGCAGTGAGCGCGAGCAGCACCGGACGGGAGGCCCGGTGCCAGCTGGCACCGGGCCTCCCGTCCGGGGTGGCGCAGCGTGCTACGCGGCCGGCGCCTCCGCCGGGGCGGCCGCGCCGTAGACCGCGGTGAGGATGCTCTCGACCCACTCGATCAGGCCGTCGTCGGGCAGGGCCTCGCCGTGCGGACGCGGCATCGGGATGCTCGACGCGTTCTGCTGCGGGAACCACTTCGCGCCGGGGTACATCCGCTTCAGCCGGACCTGGGACGAGTCGGCGAGCTCCTTGCCCGCGACCCGCAGGTTCGACCCCATGACGACCACGTCGGAGAGCCCGACCTGCTGCGCCATCCGCCGGAGCCGGGAGACCTCGACCAGGGTCTGGACAGCCTGCGGCGGCTGCCCGTACCGGTCGGTGAGCTCGTCGAGCACCATGTCGATCGCGTCGTGCTGCGCCGTCGGGGCGGAGGCGGCGGAGAGCTTCTGGTACGCCTCGAGCCGGAGCCGCTCGGACTCGACGTAGTCCTCGGGGATGTGCGCGTCGACGGGGATCTCGAGCCGGAGCTCGGTCTGCCCCTCGGCGACGTCCCCGCGGAACTGGGACACGGCTTCGCCGATCATGCGGAGGTACAGGTCGAAGCCGACGCCCGCGATGTGGCCGGACTGCTCACCGCCGAGCAGGTTGCCCGCACCGCGGATCTCGAGGTCCTTCATCGCTACCTGCATGCCCGCGCCGAGCTCGTTGTTCGCCGCGATGGTCTCGAGGCGGTCCTGCGCGGTCTCGGAGAGGGGCTTGTCGGCGTCGTAGAGGAAGTACGCGTACCCGCGCTCACGTCCACGACCGACACGACCACGGAGCTGGTGCAGCTGCGACAGCCCGTACTTGTCGGCGCGGTCGATGATGAGCGTGTTCGCGTTCGCGATGTCGAGGCCCGTCTCGATGATGGTCGTCGAGACGAGCACGTCGAAGCGGCGCTCCCAGAAGTCGACCATCACCTGCTCGAGGGTCTGCTCGGACATCTGCCCGTGCGCGACGGCGATGCGGGCGTCCGGGACGATCTCGGCGAGGTGCGCCGCGACCGACTGGATGTCCTTCACACGGTTGTGCACGTAGAAGACCTGGCCCTCGCGGAGCATCTCGCGCCGGATCGCCGCGGCCACCTGCAGGTCGGACTGCGGGCCGACGAAGGTCAGGATGGGGTGGCGGTCTTCCGGCGGGGTGGCGAGGGTCGACATCTCACGGATGCCCGTCACCGCCATCTCGAGCGAACGCGGGATCGGCGTCGCGGACATCGCCAGGACGTCCACGTTGGTCTTGAGCTTCTTGAGCTGGTCCTTGTGCTCGACGCCGAAGCGCTGCTCCTCGTCGATGATGACCAGGCCGACGTCCTTGAACTGCACGCCCTGCGAGAGGATCCGGTGCGTGCCGATGACGATGTCGACGGTGCCGTCGGCGAGGCCCGCGAGCGTCTCCTTCGACTCCTTCTCGGTCTGGAACCGGCTGAGCGCGCGGAGGTGCACCGGGAACCCGGCGAAGCGCTCCTGGAAGGTCTCCATGTGCTGGCGGACCAGCAGCGTGGTCGGGACGAGCATCGCGACCTGCTTGCCGTCCTGTACGGCCTTGAACGCGGCACGGATCGCGACCTCGGTCTTGCCGTACCCGACGTCACCGGAGAGCAGGCGGTCCATCGGGATCGGGCGCTCCATGTCGCGCTTGATCTCGTCGATGGTGGTGAGCTGGTCGGCGGTCTCGGCGAACGGGAAGGCCTCTTCGAGTTCGCGCTGCCACGGGGTGTCCGGGCCGAACGCGTGCCCCTTCGACGCCATGCGCGCGGAGTAGAGCTTCACGAGGTCGACGGCGATGTCGCGGACGGCCTTGCGCGCCTTGCTCTTCGCCGCGGACCAGTCCGATCCGCCCATCTTCGACAGGCTCGGGGACTCGCCGCCGACGTAGCGGGAGAGCTGGTCGAGCTGGTCGGTCGGCACGAAGAGCTTGTCGCCCGGGTAGCCGCGCTTGGACGGCGCGTACTCGAGCACGAGGTACTCGCGCTGCGTCTTGACGGCGTTGCGGCCGCCCGACGAGACCTCGCGCGAGACCAGCTCCACGAACTTGCCGATGCCGTGCGTGGCGTGCACGACGACGTCGCCCGGCTTGAGCTGCAGCGGGTCGACGACGTTCTTGCGCCGGCTCGCCAGCTTCTTGACGGTGCGGGCGCCCTGCTGCGCGGTGCGGCCGTAGAACTCGGCCTCGGACAGGACGGCGATGCGGGGGTCCGGGATGGAGAACCCGTGCTCGACCACTGCGGTCGTGACGATCGCGATGCCGGGCTGCGGCGGCGCGGTGACCGCTTCGGCGCGGGCCGCGACCCCGGCGTCGGCGAGCACCTGCACGGCGCGCTCGACGAGGCCCTGCCCCTGTGCGGTGACCACGACGGCCCAGCCGTCGTCGGTGAGCGCCTTGACGTGCGCGATGGCCCCGTCGGCGCTGCCGGCGAAGCTGGGGACGGCGTCGGCGCGGACGCGGACGTACTCCCCCGCCTCGGCCGCGGCGTCGGCGTCGCTCAGCGGTTCGTCGAGGCCCGAGTCGAACGGCGAGACCGTCCACCAGGTGCGGTCGCCCCGCGTGGCGCGGAGCTGCGGGACGGTGAGGAAGTTGCCGGCGTCGAGGTCGATCGGCGCCTGGGCCCCGGCGACCGCGGCGCTCCACGCGGCCTGCAGGAACTCCTGGTTCGTCTCGGCGAGGCTGTGCGCACGGCCGCTCACCCGCTCCGGCGAGAACACCGCGATGGTGGCGTCCGCGGGCAGGTAGTTCGTCATGGGGACGAGTTCCTCGACCAGGGCCGGTGCCAGGGACTCCATGCCCTCCACCGGGATGCCCTCGGCGACCTTCGCGAGCATCTGCGACAGGTTCGGGAACTCGTGCAGCATCTCCCGCGCACGCTGGCGCACGTCGTCACTGAGCAGGAGTTCGCGCGAGGCGGTCAGCTCGACGGAGCCGAGGTCGTCCTCTGTCGAGCGCTGGTCCGCGACGGAGAACGCCTTGATACCGTCGATCTCGTCGCCGAAGAAGTCGATGCGGACCGGGTGGTCGGCGGTCGGCGGGAAGACGTCGAGGATGCCACCGCGGACGGCGAACTCGCCACGACGAGTGACCAGGTCGACGCGGGCGTAGGCGAGGTCGACCAGCTGCGCGGCGATCGCCCCGAGGTCGTTGCCCCGCGACCCGGTGCGCAGCACGACGGGTGCGAGCGCGGTGAGGTTGCCGGCGATGGGCTGCAGCGCTGCGCGGACGCTGGCGACGACGACCGTGGTCGGCCGGTCGGCGGCGGGGGCGTCGTCCCAGGCCTGGAGCGCCCGGAGCGTCGCGATGCGCGTGCCGACGGTCTGCGCGCTCGGCGACAGGCGCTCGTGCGGCAGGGTCTCCCACGCGGGGAACTCGAGGACCTGCGCCTCGGGGAGGTAGCTCGACACGGCACCACGGACCGCCTCGGCTTCACGACCCGTGGCCGTGATCACGAGGACGCACTGCGGGCCCTTCCGCTCGGCCATCAGCGCGGCGAGCAGTGGCACACGCAGGCCGTCGACCACCGAGAAGTCGGCGTCACGGGGTGCGGCGCGGAGGACGCGATCGAACGCGGAGGCGCGCGAGAGCGCAGGGATGATGCCCGAGATCGTCACTCAGGACATGGTACCGGCGACGTCCGACAAGGACCGCCCGGTGCGCGACGGGCGAACGGAGCGCCGGGCGCCAGAGGTCAGGACGGCGCGTGCACGCGCTGCTGCGCGGCGACGAGCCCGAGGTCCACGATCGCCTCGACCGCGTCCGCGGCGTCGCCGATCAGGATCGGCAGCGACTTCTTCTCCGTCGGGGAGAAGTCGCGGAGGACGTAGTCGGCCGGGTCCTGACGACCGGGCGGGCGGCCGATGCCGACGCGCACCCGGGCGAACTCGTTCGTGCCCGTGGCCTTGATGATGTCGCGGAGCCCGTTGTGCCCGCCGTGTCCGCCGTTGCCCTTGAGGCGCACGGTGTCGAACGGCAGGTCGAGCTCGTCGTGCACGACGATCAGGTCGGCAGCGGTGGCACCGTAGAACCCGAGCACCGACGACACCGGGCCGCCGGAGGTGTTCATGAACGACCCCGGCTTGGCGAGCACCAGGCGGGGGCCACCCGGCACCAGGCGCCCCTCGGCGAGCTGGTTCGGGGTCTTGTGCTTCTTGAAGCTCGCGCCCATGCGCGCAGCGAGTTCGTCGAGGACCATCTGGCCGACGTTGTGACGGTTGCCCGCGTAGTCGGGCCCGGGGTTCCCGAGCCCGACCACGACGTGCAAACGATCAGTCACCAGCGTCGACCAGACGTCCCGAACGGGGTGTTACTCGGAGACCGGCTCGGAGCCGCCCTCGGCACCGGACTCGGCGCCGGCCTCAGCCGATGCCTCGTCCGCGGCGTCGTCGTCAGCGGTGCCGCGCGGGGTGACGATCGCGACGACCAGCGCCTCGGCGTCGGTCTCGAGCTCGGCACCCTCGGGGAGGGTGAGCTGCGATGCGTGGATCTGCGTGCCGTCCTCGAGGCCCTCGACGTCGACGACGACGTGCTCGGGGATGTCCGTCGCGAGGACGAGCAGCGAGATCGTGTTGAGGTCCTGCACGTGGATGGTGCCGGAGAAGGACTCGCCCTCGATGACGACGGGGACGTCGACGGTGACCTTCTCGCCACGGCGGAGGACGACGAGGTCGATGTGCTCGATGATCTGGCGCACCGGGTCACGCTGGACGTCCTTGACGAGGGCGAGCTGCGCGGTGCCGTCGATGTCGAGGTCCACGACCGCGTTCGCGGTACGGACGAGCAGCATGGTCTCGTGACCCGGCAGCGAGATGTGCACCGGCTCGGTGCCGTGGCCGTAGACGACCGCGGGGATCTTGTCGCTGGCACGGATCTTGCGCGCAGCGCCCTTGCCGAACTTGGTGCGGACTTCCGCTGCGAGCTTGGTGTAGTCGGCCATGGTGCCTCCTGGTGTGGGGAACGACACCGGGATGCCGGCATCGTGGGGTCTGTGGTGTTGCAACTCGAACGCGTGCACGCGTGAGGAACGTTCCCAGAGGTCAGCCGGGTCTCCCACCGCGTCGATCACGGCCGCGCGTACGCGACCCTCGCCGAAGTCGTCCGCAAGTCTAGCAGGACCCGTCCGGGCGTGTCGCACACGGCCCGGAACGGCGCGTGGGAAGTCGAATCGCGCGTAGGGGGTCGAAACGCGCGTAGGGGGTCGAATCGCGCGTAGGAGGTCGGTTCTTTCGACCGCCTACGCGCGTTTCGACTTTCGATCGCGCGCGCGTTGGGTGAAAACCCGCATCCACGGCGGACGGGAGGCTCGGTGCCAGCTGGCACCGAGCCTCCCGTCCGCCCTTCGGTCCGGCCTAGTGCCCGGACGCCTCCGCCTCGCGTGGCACCTTGAGGAAGCACAGGACCGTGAACGCGAGTGCGTAGAGGACGACGAACGTCCAGACCACGCCGCCGGGTCCGCCCCACGGCAGGACCGCGCTGACGACGGCGTTGCCGAGGAAGGTGGCCCCGCCGGCCGCGGTCGCGTACATCGCCATCGCCGCGCCGCGACGCTCCTCGCCCGCGAAGGCCGGGACGATCGCGCCCATCGGCGTGAAGCCGGCGAGCATGATGCCGAAGACGGTGCCTGCGGCGGTCGCGAGCCAGAAGCCCCACTCCGAACCGGCCGGGACGAGGTGCGGGACGTACCACCAGGCCAGCAGACCGACGGCCGAGGCGGCGATGCCGAACCACTTCACGGTGCGGATCCAGCCGATGCGGTCGCCGAGTGCGCCGAAGAACGCGTTGAAGACGATGTTGCCCGCGTAGACGATGACGGTCATGGTGAGCCACTTCGACTGCCCCCAGCCGAGCTCGGTGCCGATGATGGCCGGCATGATCACGAACATGCCGAACTCCGGCGCCGTGTTCACGAGGCGGATCACGACGGCCAGCAGGACCTTGGGGCGCGTGATGCAGACCTCGATGCCGCTCGCGATCACCCGGGCGGCGGAGTGCTCGCGCGGGGCGATGCGCCCGAGGCCGGTGCGCTCGTGCACGCCGAAGCGGACGAACGCCCACCCCGCGACGACGAACAGCAGGGAGAGCGCCATCGACCAGGTCTCCCCCGTCGCCCCGCCGCCGAACGCGGGGATGCTGCCGATCGCGATGAGGGAGCCGAGCGTCGGCAGGCCTCCCGTGAACACCACGTAGAACCAGCCGACGGCGGTGGCGTTCCGCTCGCGGGCGACGGTGTGGTTCACCCAGCAGAGGAACGAGAACGCGAACAGCGGGAAGCCGAGACCGCGGAGGAAGTACGTCAGCGCGATGAGTCCGACGGACCCGGTCGGCAGCGCCGCGAGGAACGTGATCTGGAACACGACCCAGAGCGCCGCGCCGATGGTCATCACCCGGCGCGGTCCCCAGAGTTCGGAGAGCACGCCCGCGAAGTACGAGGCGACCAGGACGGCGACGCCGTAGATCCCGATGACCATCGCGGCGCTGTCGGTGCCGCCGGCCCCGAGGGCACCCGCGATGTGCGGGGCGATGAAGTTCGACTCGATGCCGTCGCCGGTCATGAAGACGAGGACCCCGAGGAAGCCCCAGCGGAGCGGGTGCGGGATGCCGAGGCGGGCGAGGAGGCCCTCCCGGGAAGCGACGGCGTCGCCGGGACCTGCGGATGGCGCCTCGTCCGGTGACGGTGTGTCGTTGGGTGGGGCGGTGACCCCGTTGGGCGGCGTGAGTGTGGCAGCGCGGTTGCGGTTGACGTCCGACATGCGTCGTCTCTCTGGTGTGCCCCGGAGTGCTCGACCCGGCATCGCGGCATGTCTCCGGGGTGCGCCGCGCGCCGTTCCGCGCTGCCCGCGCAGTGGCTGCGGGCAGCGGGAGGTCGGCGATGATGCGAGTCCTGTACCCGGGGCTCGGCCCCGGCGGACCATCGCCGGCCCGAAGCATGGTGTCCGAGATTAGACCGCTCCAACGGGTTTCGTCAAAGACGACAACTGTTGGGTAACGATGTGTGGTGCGGGGTGTGCGGGGTGGCCGTTCCACGCGTAGGGGGTCGAATCGCGCGTAGGGGGTCGAATCGCGCGTAGGGGGTCGAATCGCGCGTAGGGGGTCGAATCGCGCGTAGGAGGTCGGTTCTTTCGACCTCCTACGCGCGATTCGTGTTCCCAGTGCGCGCGTGATGGGTGGGAACGCGCGTGGGTGCCGGACGGGAGGCTCGGTGCGGGCCGGCACCGAGCCTCCCGTCGGGTGGTGACGCACGCTGAGCGCGGGGCGCTCCCCCCATGGCAGCTCCCCGCACCCGACGCGCGGCGCCCGACGCCCGGCACCCGGAGCGCGGCGCGTCGCGGCGACCGTCAGTCGACGTCGGCCGGTGCGGCCGGCGCGAGGCGCCGGATCGTCGCGTCGAGTCGGCGATCGACGGCGAGCTGGTCCGCCTCCGCCTTCCGGAGCACGGACGCGTCGCTCGCCGTGACGTGCCGGAGGCGGTTCCACTCCGCGTCGTACAACGCACTCCGGTAGCCGGAGGACTCCTGGCAGGCGACGTCCCGCTTCGCGATGGCGATCTCCGGGTCCTGCACGGGCGTCGAGGAGATGTTCGTTCCGTAGTCCATCCGGATCGACCGCGAGGGCATCCCGTTCGGCGACGCCGGGAGGTCCGCGAGCCCGGCCGGCGCCATGCACGCGTGCCACTTCGCGGCTGCTGCGACGACGGTGTCGTCCTCGCGGGCAGCGGTCGCGGCGAGGTACGTCAAGCGCTTCGCGACGATCGATGCGCTCTGCACGGCGCCGCTCGCGTCGTCGGTGCCGAGCGTGCGGTACCCCTGCCGGAAGCACCGGGTGGTCTCCTGCTCGGAGGCATCGGCGAACGCCGCGTTCCGCTTCGGGTCCTCACCCCACGCCGTCATGCCGTCCTCGTTCGCGCCGACCGTCGACGGGCCGTGGTAGCCGCGTGTCCGAGCTGTCTCGGCGTCGAGCGGTTGGCTCCAGGCGAGGGCGGGTGACGTGTTGCCCCGCTCCGGTGTCTCGTCCTGGTCGGAGACCGCGTCGAGCCCGGCGATCGTCGCCCACGGCACCGGGAAGTCGATGCCGGCCGCGCGGAGACACGGCTGGATGACCAGGTTCAGTGCGTAGGTGTCCTTCCGGCCCCCCGGCTGGACGTAGCCGTCGAGGGGCATCGTCCAGGCTCCCGGATCCCGTTCGGTCGTCGGCGAGACGGCGACGTCGGCGGGCTCGGGCAGGCCGTGCACGACGCCGGCGGCGAGGCCGATGACGACCAGGGCGAGCGTGCCGGTCTTCGCGGCGCGACTGGTGATCTGCATGGTTCCCCCTAGGCGCGGACGAGGCCGCGTTCGTGTGCGGTGATGACGACCTGGATCCGGTTCCGGAGGCCGAGCTTCATCAGCACGGCGCGGACGTGGGTCTTCACGGTGGCCTCGCTGAGGAACACGCTCGCGGCGATCTCGGCGTTGCTGAGGCCCTTCGCGACGAGCAGGAACACCTCGCGCTCGCGGGCCGTGAGGGCGTCGAGGACCTCGTCCCGGCGGTCCGGCTCGACAGGGGTGCCCTGCGCGCGGAGGAGTTCGAGGGCCTCGGACTCGGTCGGCGCCGGTCTGCCCTCGTGGACGTCCCGGATGGTGGCCGTCACGACCTCGGGGAGCGCGTCCTTCGTCAGGAACGCGGCGGCTCCGGCGCGGAGGGCGGCGAGGACCGCGTCGTCGCGGCGGATCGTCGTCAGGGCGACGACGCGGGGCCGGTCGTCGTCCGCGGCAGCCAGGCGAGCGAGGGTCTCGATGCCGTTCATCACGGGCATCCGCAGGTCGAGCAGGAGCACGTCGGGGTGCTCGGCGGCACAGAGTTCGAGGGCTTCGGCGCCGTCGGCCGCGGTCCCGACGCAGGTCATGTCGTCCTGGGCGTCGACGAGCATCCGCATGCCGGAGGCGAAGAGCCGCTGGTCGTCGACGACGGCGACGCGGATCACCGTGCGACCTCGAGCATCGGCGCCACGGCGGGGGCATCGACGGTCGGCAGCCACGCCGTCACCACCCACTCGTGCTCCGCGTCACCGGTTCCGGCGCGCAGCCACCCGCCCGCGAGCCGTGCCCGCTCCTGCATCCCGGCGATCCCGGAACCCGCGCCGTCGAGTTCGACGAGCGGTGCGCCCCCGGTCGACGTCACCACGACGCCGAGGCCCGGACCGCGCCAGTCGAGGACCACACGGGCGGTGGCGGTCCGGCCCTGGTGCTTGAGGACGTTCGTCAGGCTCTCCTGGACGATGCGGTGCACGGCGGAGCCGACCGCCGGAGCCACGGCGGACGGTGCGCCGTGCTGCTCGAACGACGCGGTCATCCCGAGCTCGCGCATGTCCTCGACCAGGGGCGGCACGTCCTCGAGACCATGCCGTGCGTCGTCGCCCGCGCCCTGGATCCGTTCCACGAGTGCGCGGACGTCCCCGAGTGCCGAGCGGCTCACATCGGCGATGTCCTGCAGCGCCCGCGCCGCGTGCTCGTCCCGCACAGCGATCGCCGCGGCCCCCTGGGCCTGCGACACGACGACCGCGAGCGAGTGCGCCAGCGAGTCGTGCACGTCCCGGGCGATCCGCGCCCGCTCCTGCTCCGCGTGGAGTTCACCGGTCGTCACCTCGGTCTCCCGCTCGGCCTCGACGACGCGCACCCGAGCGAGCCCGATCCGCCACGTCGCGCCGATCGCGACGCCGATCGCCCACCCGATGCCGCTCGCCCCGGCGATCGCCAGCGCGATGAACGCCAGGTTCGTCCGGGTCCCGGTCGACGAGCCGACCCAGAGTCCCCACACGTCGGGGTCCGCGACCGTGGGGACGACCATCGCCCACGCGGCGGCGACACTGGCGACCGCGAGGACGGGCACCGCGAGCCATCGCAGGAGGTCCGACCGTCCGGCACCCACGATGCCGACGACGATCGCGATGGCCAGGTACTCCGGCCAGGTCGTGTCGGTCGGCCGGTGCAGCAACCGGAACGCCTGCAGGAGCGGCACCACGACGACGAGCCCGAGGGCGGTCGAGGGCATCCAGTTCGCCAGACCGATCGCCACCGCGAGGGCGGACACCACGACGACGTGGTCCGCGAGCCCGGAGCGGCCGGCCTCGGCGACGATCCAGAGCACGAGGTACACGGCGCCGGCAGCGGGTGCCAGGAGGTGCCGGAACCGGCGGAGGGTGGAGGTCATGACGCCGAGCGTATGGGGACGCTCGGGCGGTCAGCGAGCGGCGGTGGCGCTTTTCATCCGAGGTGATGAGGGACGGTCAGCGGCCGAGGTCGCGGCGGTGCCGTTGCGCGGCGGCGAGGAGTTCCCGCGCGCTGTCGCTCGCGGCCTCGGCGTCGTCCCGAGCGTGTTCGAGGCGCTCGATCTCGGCGGTCGCGCGCTCGAGGTCGCGCTGGAGTTCGGCTCGGCGCTCCTCGGCGGCCTCGAGGTCGGTCTCGGCCGCGTCGAGTGCCGCGTCGGCATCGCGGGACTCCGCCCGCGCGGCGGTCTCGGCCTGGCGGGCGGCGCGGCGGTCGGCAGCGGGGTCGCGCTTCGGTTCGGGTTCCGGGGTCGGCTGCGGCTCGTCTCGGGACTCCGGCCGGGAGGCTCGGGCCGGCTTGTGCTTCCGTCTCCCCTCCGAGATGGGGATGGGTGGGGCATCGCTGCCGGACCAGGCATCGGGGACCGCGTCCGGCACCGCGAGCGCGCCGTCCAGGTCGACGTCGTCGAACCCCGCGCTCTCGAGCGGCTGGACCAGGAGTCCCGAGCGGACCGCCGCCCCCGCGTGCGGATCGGCCATCGCGGCCTCGATCGTGGCGCGGACCTGGTCGACCACCGCCGCGGTGACCTCGTGTCCCGCTTCGGAAGCGAGGTCCGCGCCGGCCTGCGCGAGGGCGCCGACGACGCTCGACCGCTGGCGCCGGAGGGCCGCGATCTCCTTCGGGTCGGCGTTCGCCTGGGCCTCGCGGATCGCGGGACCCAGGTCGACCGCCTCGTCAAGCGAACCGTCCGCTGCCAGGAGGTCGATCACCCAGGCGGCCGGCGCGGGCTTCCGGAGCTTCCCGATCGCTGCCGCGAGGTCCCGGTCGTCCTTCCGGGCGGCCCGCTGCCGTGCGGTGCGTTCGGCGACGAAGTCCGCCGGCGCGCTCCGGAGGAGGTCGCGGGCTGCCTCCGCGAGCGTGTCGATGTCCACGCCCCGGAGGCTACCCGCGCCCGCTCACCGGTCGCGCCCGCTCACCAGTCGTGGACGGTGCCGTCGGCCAGGCGGTTGAACGGCAGGTACGCCTGCTCGTAGGGGTACTTGCCCGCTTCGTCCACGTCGAGCGAGACACCGAGACCCGGCTGGTCGCCCGGGTGCAGGTAGCCGTCGGTGAACGTGAAGGTCTGCTGGAAGACCTGGTTCGTGCGGTCCCCGTGCTGCATGTACTCCTGGATGCCGAAGTTGTGGATCGCCATACCGAGGTGCATCTGCGCCGCGAGCCCGACCGGCGAGATGTCGGTCGGCCCGTGGAACCCGGACTTGATCTGGTACATCGCGGCGTAGTCCATCGTCTTCTTCAGCGGGGTCACGCCGCCCATGTGGGTGACGGCACCGCGGACGTAGTCGATGAGCTGGTCGCGGATGATGTCCTTGAAGTCCCAGATCGTGTTGAAGACCTCACCGATCGCGAGCGGCGTCGTGGTGTGCTGCCGGACGAGCTTCAGGGCTTCCTGGTTCTCCGCCGGGGTGCAGTCCTCGAGCCAGAACAGGTCGTACGGCTCGAGCGACTTGCCGAGCTTCGCGGCCTGCAGCGGGGTCATCCGGTGGTGGCCGTCGTGCAGCAGGGGCAGCTCGGGGCCGAACTCGTTGCGGACGGCTTCGAACACGGTGGGCACGTGCCGGAGGTACGCGCGGGTGTCCCAGTCCTCCATCGCCGGGAAGGCACCACGCTGCGCCGGCTCGAAGTCGTACCGGACGCCGGTGTTGCCCTCGGTGGTCTTGTTCGACGCGATGCCGTAGATCGACTCCAGCCCGGGGACACCCGTCTGCACGCGGATCGAGCGGTAGCCCTCTTCCTGGTGCGCGCGGATCGAGTCGAACAGCTCGGGCAGTTCCTTGCCGGAGGCGTGCCCGTACGCCATCAGCCCGGTGCGCGATGCGCCGCCGAGCAGCTGGTAGAGCGGCATCCCTGCGACCTTCGCCTTGATGTCCCAGAGCGCCATGTCCACGGCGGCGATCGCGGCCATCGTGACCGGGCCGCGACGCCAGTACGACGAGCGGTAGAGGAACTGCCAGGCGTCCTCGATGCGGCTGGCATCGCGGCCGATGAGCAGCGGGACGACGTGCTCGGACAGGTACGCGGCAGCCGCGAGTTCACGGCCGTTCAGCGTGGCGTCGCCGAGGCCCGTGACGCCGTCAGCGGTGGTGATCTTCAGCGTGACGAAGTTGCGGTCGGGGCTGGTGACGATCACCTCGGCCTGCTCGATGAGCTGCCCGCGGTCGGCGGACGGCCAGGTGTCCGGACGACCCGATGTCGCGTCGGCGGCTCGGTCGTCCGTCGCGCCGGGGACGGGGGCCGCCGGGTTCGTGGTGCCGGTCGGGGCCTGGTCGGCGTCGGTCATGCTGGTACTCCTTCGGATGCGCGGGCACTGGCCGCGCGGATGCGGTCGGCTGCGGCGGTCACCGCGGCGACGACGGGGGTGGTGTCGAGGTCAGGGGCGATCACGGCGAGGACGTCGTGCACGTCCGAGCCTGCACCGGGAGCGCCCGGGTCGTTCACGAGCTCCGGCTGCGTGGTCACGTGCAGCCACCACGCGGCGACGAGGGTCGCGGCACCGGGGCCGATGCCGGCCGACGGGTCGCGGGCGAGGCGGTGCCGCAGGACGTCCACGACCCGGACGGGCAGCTTCTCGGAACCGCCGGAGGCGATCTGGGTGAGGGTGTGCCGGATGCGCGGGTTCTCGAACCGGTCGACGAGCGCCGCGCGGGCGTCGGCGATCTCCTCGGCGGGGAGGGGCAGCTCGAGCGCGGCTTCGTCCCACAGCTGCTCGACCGCCGTCCGGCAGGTCGGGTCGGCCATGGCGTCGGCGACGGTCTCGTGCCCGAGCTGCAGGCCGAGGTAGGCGAGCAGGGAGTGCGAGCCGTTCAGGAGCCAGAGCTTCCGCTGCTCGTACGGGGTGACGTCGTCGACGACGCGCGCGCCGGCGGTCTCCCACGCGGGGCGCTCGACCCCGGGGAACGCGTCCTCGATCACCCACTCCGCGAAGGGCTCGGTGACGACGGGGACGCGGTCCCCGTCGAGCGCCCCGGGCAGCGCGTCGAGCCCGGCGACGTCCGCGGCCGTGGTCGCCGGGGTGATCCGGTCCACCATCGAGCTCGGGAACGACACGTTCGCGTCGATCCAGGCGCGGAGCGCTTCGTCGGTCACGGCACCGAGGACCGCGTCGCGCAGCACCGAACCGTTGTGCGTGAGGTTGTCGAGGCTCATCAGCGCGATCGGCCCCGCTCCGGCCCGGCGTCGGGCGTCGAGGCCGGCGACCAGGCGAGCCGGGACGTCGGCCCCCGATCGGTAGCCCTGCTCCGTGACCGTCAGTGTGACGATCGCGGTCTCCGGGGACGCGAGCGCGTTCGTCCAAGCGTCGGAGTCGCTGCCCGGGTGGGCGGCGACGATCGTGTCGATCACCTCGGCGGAGTCACCGTCCGCCGCCCGGGTGACCAGGGTGTACCGGCAGTCCTGCGCCGTCAGGGCATCGGCCGCGTCCGGCGAGCGACCGGTGAACGCGGTGATCCCCCACGGCGCTCCGGACGCGTGCTGGGTGTACCAGGCGAGGTGGGCGCGCGCGAACGCACCCACCCCGAGGTGCACGATGCCGCGACGGCGCTCGGTCATGCCGACACCGGGACAAGCGACTTGAGGTACGCCAGGTTGTCCGCGGTGCGGGCCGCGAGCGGCAGGTCGGTGGAGAAGTCCTCCACCGTGACCCAGCCGTCGTACCCGTGGGTGCCGAGCGCCGCGAAGTAGTCCGACACGGATGCCTGACCGGCACGGAGCGGTGCCCACTGGTTCTGCCAGATGGCGCTGCCGTCGGCCCGGGTGTCGCCGGTGTCGACCCAGCGGGCGTTCTTCACGTGGACGTGGGCCAGGTACGGGCCGAGGAGCTCGAACGCGGCGAGGTGGTCTTCCTGCCCCTCGATGACGAGGTTGCCGAGGTCGTGGATGACGCCGACGTGCTCCGGGTCGAGGCCGTCGACGAGCCGCAGGGCAGCCGAGGCCGACGGGGTGATCGTCATGTGGTGCAGCTCGACCAGCGCCTTCACACCGAGTTCGGTCGCGCGGGACACCGCCCACTCGAGGTCGGCGCGGGTCCGGTCGAAGACCTGGGCGTAGGTCTCGCCGGTGCGCTCCTTCTCCTGCCGGTACATCGGCATGCTGACACGGACCTGGCGGGCGCCGAGCTCGCTGGTGACGCGGAGCATCGTCTCGACGCCGTCGTGGTTCGCCGCCTGCTGGTAGCCACCGATGCCGGAGTACTCGAGCCCCGCGGCGTCCGTGATGCGGGCGATGTCGCCGACGCGGTCCTGGATGCCGGTGAACTGCCACGTGGCGTTGTTGCCCGCCCAGAAGGACTGCTCGGCCGGCACCGTGGTGCCCTCGGCCGGGCGGTCGTCGACGATGCGCCACTCGATGCCGTCCCAGCCCTGTTCGGCCAGGGTCGTCGCGGCCGCTTCCGGGGTCCAGTCCGGGGTGGATGCGGTGAACACGGAGAACTTCATCGGTTCGCTCCTTCTGCTGCGGTTGCTGCCGGGACGACGGGGACGACGTCGTCGTACTTGCCCTCGATCACGTCGTCGATGCGGACGGGCTGGCCGAGCGTCGCGCTGACGTACAGCCCGCGGACCGTGGCCAGCGAGACCAGCGCGGCGTCGACGGTCACGCCGGGTTCCCGCCCGTTGCGGATCGCGTCCACGATGTCGCTGTACTGGCGCCCGTGGCCGGCGAGGAAGTGCTCTGACTCCTGCGGGCCGCCGACGACGTGCTCCGGGGGGACGATGTCGGCCTTCTGGTCGACGGCGTCCGCGACCGCCGTGGCGTTCGCGGTCGTCGATGCGGACTCGAGGGTGGCGGCGTCCGGCGCGACGTGGAAGTAGGCCAGCCGGTCGTCGTCGACGATGGCGGACCCGTGCGTGCCGTAGATCGCGTAGCGCGCGGAGAGACCCGGGTACGCGGCGGTGGTGCAGTGGATGACGCCGAGCGCGCCGTTCTCGAAGCGGACCGTGGCGACCGCCGTGTCCTCGACCTCGATCCGGTCGTGCGCGAGGAGCCCGATCTGGGCGGAGATCTCCACCGGGCGACCGAGGGTCCACACGAGGAGGTCGACGGTGTGCACGCCCTGGTTCATCACCGCGCCGCCGCCGTCGAGGTCCCAGGTACCCCGCCAGTCGCCGGAGTCGTAGTAGCCCTGCGAGCGGTACCAGGCGACGCTCGCGAGGCCGGAGGTCACCCGTCCGAAGCCCCCGCCGTGCGCGGCCTGCGCCACGGCGACCGAGGCCGGGTCGAACCGGTGCTGGCTGATCACGCTGACGACGAGGCCGCGGTCACGAGCGGACGCGGCGAGCGCGGCGATCTGACGGGCCCGGGGCATCGTGGTGTCGAGCGGCTTCTCGATGACGACGTGCTTGCCCGCGGCGAGCGCCGCTTCGGCGAGTGCGACGTGCATGCCGGACGGGGAGCAGATCGCGACGACGTCGATGTCGGTCTGCGCGATGGCTGCTTCGATCGTCGACGTGGTGAGCGGGCGGGGTGCACCCGATGCCTCGATCTCGTCGGCGGCGCTGGTGGCGGCTTCGGGGATGGCGTCGACGAGGGCGACGACGTCGAGGCCGTCGTTCGCGAGCGCGACGCGGGCGTGGTGGCGACCGATGACGCCGGCGCCGACGACGGCGAGCTTGAGGGGTGCTGTGGTGTCTGCGGTCATCGCAGGGTCACTCCGATCTGGTCGGTGAGGGTGCGGAGGGCTCGTCCCGCGCGGCCGAACGCCGCGGGGCCGGAGAACCCGCCGAGGGAGGTGAAGTCGCTGAGGTGCGGTTCGAGGGACGCGTACCCGGAGTACCCGGCGTCGCGCAGGGCGGTGAGGGTCTCGAGGAGTTCCCCGTCGCCTTCCCCGGCCGGGACCACGGACGAGTCGGCGGCGAGGGCGTCCTTCACCTGGAGGTACTGGACGTACGGGGCGAGCTGCGCCCAGCCGTCGGTGTACGGCTGGACGCCGCACTGGACGTAGTTCGCGTTGTCCCAGGCGAGCCGGAGTGCCGGGGAACCGACGCTCTCGACGATGTCGAGCACGCGCGAGGGGACGTCGCCGTAGATGTCCTTCTCGTTCTCGTGCAGCAGGACCACGCCTTCGCGCGACGCCAGCTCGGCGAGTGCGCGCATCCGCGTGAGGACGGCGTCACGGACGTCCTCCGGCTGGCGGCCCTCGTAGTAGAAGGAGAAGATCCGGATGTACTTCGTGCCGAGCGCGTGGGCCGCGGCGATCGCACGGCCGAGTCGCTGGAGCTCGTGCTCGACGGGTTCGTCGACGGAGACCTTGCCGATCGGCGATGCGATCGCGGACACGGTCTGGCCGCGTTCTTCGAACAGGCGGTGCAGCCCGGCGAGCTGGTCGTCGTCGAGGTCGACGACGTTCACCCCCCAGGCGCTCCGGACCTCGATCGCACTGGCGCCGAGCGCCTGCAGGACCGCGACCTGGATCGCGGGGTCGGCGTCGATCTCGTCACCGAAGCCGGTGAGCTCCCAACTGAGCTGGGTCATTTCGTTCCCTTCATGAGGACCAGGGTGGCCGACGCGGCGGACGCGCGCCGGGCCTCCCGTCCGATCTGTGGACAACTCGCTACTCGACGGAGCCGGCTGCCTTGGTGGGTTCTGCCCGCCGACCAGGTTCACTTGACGGAGCCGGCTGTGAGACCGCCCACCAGGTACCGCTGGAAGATGAGGTAGAGCGCGACGACCGGCGCCGCACACACGATGGAGGCAGCCATCATCTGGCCGTAGATCGGGACGGCTCCGCCCTCCTGCGTGGTGCCGAGCACCTGCAGGACCACGGCGACGGTGCGCGTGTTCGGGGTCGTCATGATCGTGGAGAACAGGACGTCGTTCCACCCGAGCAGGAAGGCGAAGATCGCCGACACGACGATGCCCGGCCACGAGAGCGGCAGCACGATCTTCGTGAGGATCTTCGTCGACGAGGCGCCGTCGATGCGGGCGGCCTCCTCGAGTTCCTTCGGCAGCCCACGGAGGTACGTGACCATCACCCACGTCGAGAACGGCAGGGCGAACGTCAGGTACGTCACGAACAGCCCCCACCGGGTGCCGATGATCTGCACGCCGGTCGCACTCGCGATGTTCGAGAACACCACGAAGACGGGCAGCAGCAGGAGCGTGCCGGGGATGGACTGCAGCGCGAGCAGGCCGCGGAGGAACGTCAGGCGCCCGAGGAACCGGAACCGGACGAGCACGTAGGCGGTCGACACGGCGAGTGCGGCACTCGCCACGGCGACGGCACCGGCGGTCAGGATGCTGTTGACCAGCCCCTCGCCGAGGGCGACCGTCGACCAGATGTCGACGTAGTTCGCGAGCGTGAACTCGGACGGGAAGTACTCGCCGCGGGCGACCGCGACGTCCGAGTTGACCGAGCCGAAGACGATGTAGAGCACCGGCACGGCGATGAACGCGATGATGACGGCGATCACGACGATGAGCAGCCAGCGCGGCAGGAGCCGGGTGACGTCGGTGTCGTACGGGCGCTTGTGGCGCTTGGTGTTGCCGGCCGAGGTGATGCTCTCGGTGAGCGTTGCGGTCGGTCGGGTCCTGGTGGCGCTGTAGCCGCTCATGCGCGTGCTCCCTCGATGTCGGCGGCGGCCGGGGCGGCGAGCGTTGCGCGGTCGGCGCGACGCTGCTTGCGGCTGGGCCCGGCGTCGTCACCGGTGTCGAGCTGGACGGCCCGCAGGTAGACGAACAGCGGGATGGCGACGATGACCAGCGAGCAGATCGCCATCGCCGCGGACAGGCCGAAGCGGAACGACTGGAAGCTCGCGATGTACGTCAGGACCGGCATGACCTCGACGCTCGAGGGCAGCGGGATGCCGAACAGCACGAACGGCAGCGTGAAGTTGTTGATGTTGTGCAGGATCGCGATGATCACCGCGAGGCTGAGCGGTCCGCGGAGGTACGGGAAGACCACGTAGCGGAGCTTGATCCACCAGGTCGCGCCGTCGAGCGATGCGGCTTCGTGGACCTCGAGGTCGACGGCCTGGAGGCCCGCCAGGCTGAGCAGGTACACGAACGGCCACGACGTCCAGACCATGACCGCGGCGAGGGCCCAGTAGGACGCGGCCCCGTTCAGCCAGAGGACGTCGGTGTGGAAGATCGCGTTCACGACGCCCTGCGGCTGCAGCATCGTCCGGAAGAACGTGCCGACGACGAAGGCGGGGAGCACGTACGGGATGAGGTAGATCGAGCGGACCAGACCGCGGCCCGGGAACCGGTTCTGGGTGGAGATCGCCGCCGCGACGCCGATCGGCACGGTCACGGCGGTGACGAGCACCGCGAGCGACGACGAGATCCAGATGGAGTGCAGGAGCGGCGAGTCCGTGATCGCCTCGGCGAAGTTCGCGAACCCGACGAACGGGGCGCTGAACCACTGGCGCAGCGTGTACTGGTCGAGGTCGAGCATCGCGATCCAGAAGCCGACGAGCAGCGGGACCACGATGATGGCGAGCATCAGCACGCCGCCGGGGATGAGCATCCAGAGCGGACGCTCGCGCTTGTAGAGCGGGGTGGTGCCGTGCGGGCGCACCTCGTGGTGCGTCTGGGGCTTGGCCTGCGTGGTCGTCATCACAGACCTCCGTTCTTCTGACGGTCGAGCGTGGACTGGGCGTCCTCCTGCGCGTCCTGCAGACGCTTCCGGAGCTGGTCGTCGGTGACCTCGCCGCTCTTCAGCGAGGGGATCGACTGCACGACGACGTCGACGAGGGCGAGCTGGATGTCGGACCACGCCCCGGTGAAGGCGGTCGGCTTCGAGAGCTTCCCGGCGTCGATGATCGGCTTGAGTTGCGGGTTCTGGTCCGCGAGCTGCTTGGCTGCGTCGACGTTCGTCGGCAGGTTGCCGAAGAGGTCGTAGTACTCGAGCTGCGCCTTCTTCGAGCTGACCTGCTTGATGAAGTCGAACGACAGGTCCTGCTTCGTGCCGTAGTCCGCGACGACGAAGTTGTCGCCGGAGAGGATGCTCGCCGCCTCGATCCCGTCGGCCGGACGTTCGGTCGCACCCGGGGGCACGGTGGGCAGCAGCGCGAACTCGTAGTCGCCGTCCACCTTGGTGCCCTTGAAGGAGTTGATCGCCGTGGTGGTGGTCATCGGGAAGAACGCGGCCTTGCCGTCGGTGAACTGCGCGAGGGCCTGCGCGTTGTTCCAGCCGATCGCGGCCTTGTCGACGACGCCGTCCTCGGTCACCCAGTCGAAGTAGGTGCGGTAGGCGTTCTGCACGGCGTCCGCGTCGAGTTCGGCCTTGCTGCCGTCCACGATCGTGTTGCCGGCGTTCTCGGCCATGCCCCAGATGAACTTCCACGGGTCGAAGCCGTCGGCGTACGCGACGGCCAGGCCGTGCACGTCACCACTGGTGGTCGCCTTCGCGTCCGCGGTGAGCTCGTCCCACGTGGTCGGCATCTCGGTGATCCCGGCCTTCGCGAGGAGGTCCTTGTTCACCGCCATCACGAAGGGACGGCTGGCGAACGGGATCCCGATCTGCTTCGAGGCGCTCGGCCCCGAGATCCCGAAGGACGCCGGATCGAACTGGTCCTTGCCGCCGACCTCCTTCCACTCCTTCGCGCCCATCTGGACGAAGGCGCCGGTGGCGTAGGCGGTCGGGGTGAAGGTGGTGCCGATCGCGTAGACGTCCGGGCCCTGCCCGGAGATGACGCTCGTCTGGATGGCGGTCAGTTCCTCTTGTGCAGAGGAGTACGTCTCCCACTGGATGTCGGCTCCGGTGGTGCGCTTGAACTCAGCGGCCGTGTCCCGCTGCCACTGCTTGCGTTCCTTGGGGTAGGTCGTGTCCGCGCCCATCATCACGCGGAGGGTGTTCGGGTCGTCGCCGCTGCCGTTCACGATCGCGCATCCCTGCAGGGACAACGCGGCGAGGGCGACCACGACCACGGAACCGATCAGGGTCCGTGTCTTCATGGGGGTTTCCTCCTCGGAGCCTCCGTCCGGGCGGCACTGCCCGGGGTGACCACCACTGTTGCGTCCGTGGCAACATCCGGCAACCGGTTGCCACTTGTTGCCAGATCCGAATACGTTTCCGACATCGGAGCACCGCCGCTCCGCACTGTCCACCCGTCAAGGAGGCCGCGTGTGACCGAGATCGACACGTCCCGCCGGGTCACGATCCGTGACGTGGCCGACGCCACCGGAGTCGCCCCGTCCACGGTCTCCCGTGCGCTCTCGATGCCGGATCGCGTGAACCGTGCCACGCAGCAGCGCATCCAGGAAGCCGCACGCGAACTCGGCTACGTCCCGAACTCGCAGGCCCGTGCCCTGACGTCCGGGCGGACCCGCGCGGTCGCCGTGCTCGTCTCCGACATCACGAACCCGTTCTACTTCGACGTCATCCGCGGCACGCAGCACCAGCTGGCCGCCGCCGGGTGGACGCAGCTGCTCGTCGACACCGAGGAGTCCGCCGACGCCGAGACCGCCGCGCTCAGCGCCGTCGCCGCGAAGGCCGACGGCGTGGTGCTCACCGCGTCCCGCCTCTCCGACACGCAGATCGCCCGGTACGCCGAACGGATCCCGCTCGTCGTCGTCAACCGCCGCCCGGCCGGCGTGCCCTCCGTGCTGATCGACACCCCCGGCGGGGTCGAGCAGGCCGTGCAGCACCTCGTGTCGCTCGGGCACCGCGACGTCCTCTACGTCGCCGGCCCGGACAGCTCGTGGTCGAACGAGCGCCGCTGGAAGGCGCTCGTGCAGGTCGCGAAACGCCTCGACGTGCGGGTCGCCCGGATCGGCCCGCACGCGCCGTTCGTCGACTCCGGTGCCGCCGCCGCGGACGCCGCCGTCAACGCCGGCGCCACCGCGTGCATCGCCTTCAACGACCTCATCGCCATCGGGATGCTCGGCCGGCTCCGGGAACGCGGCATCCGCGTCCCCGAGGACATCAGCATCGTCGGCTGCGACGACATCTTCGGCGCCGACTTCTGCAACCCGCCGCTCACCACGATGACGTCGCCGATCGAGCGCGCCGGCCGGGTCGCGATCACGATGCTGCTCGGTCGGCTCGGCGCCATCCCCGCCGAGCAGCTGCCCGGCGAACGCATGCGCGGAGCCGTCGCGCTGCCCACCCACCTGACCGTCCGCGAGTCCACCGGACCCGCGCCTTCCGCGCGTCCGCGTGCGTCCTGACCGCGCCGCCGCGCGCCTTCCCTGAGGAGTCGACGATGACCCAGCACACCCCGACCGCCACCGTGCTCGCCCCGCACCCCGACCGGCTGTTCCCCGCCGACCCGGCGACGCGCACGATCGCGCGGACCGTCTACGACGCGGTCAAGGACGCCCCGATCATCTCCCCCCACGGCCACGTCGACGCGTCGATGATCGCCGCCGACGAGCCGTTCCCGGACCCCGCAGCGCTCCTCATCACGCCCGACCACTACGTGCTCCGGCTCCTCCACGCGAACGGGGTGCCGCTCGACGCGCTCGGCCGCGACCCGCAGGCGACCCCGAGCGGGCGGTCGATCTGGCACCAGCTCGCGTCGCACTGGGACGACTTCCTCGGAACCCCGGTCCGGTACTGGTTCGAGACCGAACTGCACGACGTGTTCGGCCTCGACCAGGAACCGTCCGCCGCGAACGCCGACGCGCAGTACGACCGCATCGCCGCAGCGCTCCGCGAGCCCTCGTTCCGGCCGCGCGCCCTCTTCGACACCTTCGGCATCGAGGTCCTCGCCACCACCGACGCCCCGACGGCGGACCTCGCCGCGCACGCGCGGCTCGCCGCCGACCCGTCGTTCACCGGCCGGGTGGTCCCCACGTTCCGTGCGGACGCCGTCTTCGACCCGTCGCGACCGGACTGGAGGCACGTGGTCACGTCGATCGGCGAGGCCGCCGGCATCGACACCGGTTCCCACCACGGGCTCCTGGCAGCACTGCGCGCACGTCGCCAGCACTTCATCCAGCACGGCGCCACGGCCACCGACACCGGGGTGCTCGACGCCGGTTCCGCCCCGCTGCCCGCCGCCGAGCGCGAACGGATCCACACCGCGGCGCTCCGCGACCCGTCGTCCGTCACCACGGCGGACGCCACCGCCTACCGGCACGACATGCTCTTCCGCTGGGCCGAGATGAGCGTCGACGACGGACTCGTCATGCAGCTGCACCCCGGGGTGATCCGGAACCACCACACTCCGACCCTGGAGCGCTTCGGACCCGACACCGGACACGACCTGCCCGCCGTCGGCGCGTTCACCGAACCCCTGCGTCCGCTCCTCGAGGCGTTCGGCACCGCACCCGGCTTCCACCTCGTGCTCTTCACCGTCGACGAGACCGTGTTCTCCCGGGAGATCGGTCCCCTCGCCGGGTTCTACCCCGCCGTCTACGCGGGCGCGCCGTGGTGGTTCATCGACACCCCGGCCGCGATCGGACGCTACCGGGGCGCCGTCACCGACTCGGCGTCGTTCACGAAGACCTCCGGGTTCATCGACGACACCCGCGCGTACTGCTCCATCCCCGCGCGGCACGACATGGCCCGGCGCGCCGACGCCGCGTACCTGGCCGGACTCGTCGTCACGCACCAGGTCTCCGAGGAGGACGCCGTCCGCACGGCACGCCGGATCGTGTCCGACATCCCGAAGGCGACGTTCAAGCTCTAGACACGCTGCTCCGTCGTTGCCGGGTGCTCGGTCACAGCGCGGTGCTCGGTCGCAGCGCGGTGCTCGGTCGCAGCGCGGACGAGGGCCAGGGCCGCCGCCATCCGCGGCTCCGGGTCCCCGTCCCAGCGGCACTCCAGGGAGACCCGGCCGCGGTAGCCGCCGTCGTGCACCGCCGCGAGGAACGCCGGCCACGGCCACGCCGATGCGGAGTCCCCCGGGGGCTCGCGGTCGTGGTCGGAGACGTGCACGTGGCCGATCCGCGCGGCCAGGTCGCGCACCACGTCGAAGGACTCCGACTCCGCCTGGACGTGGAAGAGGTCCGCGACGACGTCGACGTCCTCGAGGTCGTGCTCGTCGAGGAACGCCACCGCCTCGGCGATGGTGTGGACGAGGTTCGTCTCGCTGCGGTTCAGCGGCTCGAGGACGATCCGGAGGTCGTGCTCCGCAGCGGTGTCCCGCGCCGACCGGACGACCCGGGCGAAGCGCTCGCGTGCCACCGCGACGGGCATCCCGTCCGGGGCGGTCCGTGCGGTGCCCGAGCCGAAGACGATCACCGCGCCTGGTTCCGCGACCGAGGCGACGATCGGGAGCACCTGGGCGAAGTAGTCGTCGACGCGGTCGGGCTCCGCGGTGAGGAGCGGCAGGTCCGGTGGGACGAACAGCGCGAAGGAGGGGAAGCCCTGTCCCGCGTAGAACTCGTTCCTCCGCCACCGGTCGCTGTGCTGCGCCCCGCCGTGCTGCGCTTCGCCGTGCACGGCGAGGTTGCTCGTGATCGCCGGTTCGACGTGGTCTGCGCCAGCTCGTCGTGCCGCTTCCGTCAGTTCCGCTCCGGCGACGATGCCGATCCCGCTGAAGGCCATGCGCCCATGCTGCTCCGGGTCGGGAACCACCGGGCTCGTTGCCACCTGTTGCCACGCCGGCAGTCCCCGCGTGTCACGGTGCCGAGACGAACCCCTCCAGGCGCTCCGCGATCGTGTGTACGTCGTCGAGACGGCCCTCGGCGATCGCGACGATGAAGTCGTAGGACTCGTCGTTCGACATCGTCAGCGTCCGGCCGTTCACCCCGAGGAACACGACGAGGACCATCAACCCGAGCCCCTTGTTCCCGTCGACGAGGGAGCGGTTCCGGACGACGGAGTGCACGAGTGCAGCGGCCTTGTCGACGAGCGTCGGGTACGTGTCCCGTCCACCGACGGTCGCGGCGGCGCGGGCGAGCGCAGCCTCGAGGAGTCCGGGATCGCGCACCAGGACGTCGCCACCGATCGTGCGCCGAGCGATGTGGAGCGCTTCGTCCAGCGTGAGGTGGATCATCGCGTATCAAGGTTGGTATCGCGGGGCGCCTTGCAGTCGAGGAGCATCAGGCGCTCCAGCCGGGAGTGGCGAGGCCGGTCTCGTAGGCGAAGACGACGAGCTGGGCGCGGTCCCTGGCGCCGAGCTTGATCATCGCGCGGGACACGTGGGTCTTCGTCGTGGCCGGGCTGACGAAGAGCCGCTCGGCGATCTCGGCGTTCGTCAGCCCGGCGGCGACGAGTCGCATGACCTCGCGCTCCCGGTCCGTCAGGACGTCGAGTCCGGGAGCCAGCGACGCGGGCTTGGCGTGGGTCGCATAGGCCTCCACCAGGGACCGGGTGGCTCCGGGTGAGAGCAGCGACTCCCCCGCGACCACGGTGCGGATCGCCCGGAGGAGTTCGGCGGGCTCGGTGTCCTTGACGAGGAACCCGGCAGCGCCGCCGCGGATCGCCTCGAACACGTAGTCGTCCTCCTCGAAGGTCGTGAGGACGATGACGTGGACGCCCGCGAGCGCCCGGTCCGCGGAGATCCGCCGCGTGGCTTCGAGACCGTCGGTCCCCGGCATCCGGATGTCCATGAGCACGACGTCGGGTCGCTCACGGGTGACGACGTCGACGGCCGTGGAGCCGTCCGGTGCCTCACCGACGACCGTCATGCCCGGCTCGGCGTCGACGAGCGCTCGGAGGCCGGCGCGGATCAGTCCCTGGTCGTCGACGAGGACGACCCGGATCGGATCCGGCACGGGCGTGGTGGCGGGCGCGGTGTCACTGGTCATCCGGTCCCTGCTTCCCCGATCGGCAACCGCGCGACGACGCGCCACCCGCCGTCCGCTGTCGGCCCGGCGTCGAGGCTGCCCCCGACCGCCGCCGCGCGCTCGCGCATGCCGGTGATGCCGTTTCCGTGCTCCCTGGACGGAGCGCTCGTCCGGCGGAGCGCCGGCTCGGTCGCCGTGCCGGACGCCGTGGCCGGTGCATCGGTCACGCTGATCTCGAGGAGGTCCGCGCCGACGTCGACGAGGACCACGGCGGAGTGCTCGGGCGCGTGCTTCATCACGTTCGTCACGGACTCCTGCACGATGCGGAAGGCGTTGCGGTCGACGACCCCACCGACGACACCGACGTCGCCGTGGACATCGAGCCGGACGTCGACGCCGGCATCACTGGCCCGTGCCACGAGGTCGGGGATCCGATCGAGCCCCGGGGTCGGGTTGCGTTCGGATCCCGTCGGGCCGTCGACCGCGCGGAGCACACCGAGGATCGTGCGGAGTTCGACCAGGGCCTGCCTGCTGGTGTCGCGGATGCTCGTCAGGGAGTCCCGCGTCTGCTCCGGCAGCGCGGCGCCGAGGTGGAGTGCGACCCCGGCCTGCAGGTTGATCAGGGACATGCTGTGCGCGACGGAGTCGTGGAGTTCCCGGGCGATCCGCACGCGTTCGTCGTCGGCACGCTGGCGTTCGGCTGCGGCGCGGGCATTCCGGGCATCGGCGGCACGGGCGACCCGGACACGGACCAGTTCGGTGATCGCGATCGTCGCCGTGAGCCACGCCAGGCTCAGCGTCATCGTGGTCACCGTCGGGAACGGCGCCCGACCCATCAGGGTGTCCGCCGTCGGCAGGAGCACCTGGGCAATGCCCGCGGCGACGTAGACCGGGATGCGGTGCCCGCGGAACCACGCGTTCGCGAGTGCCATCGTGAGCGCCGCGACGAAGGGACCGCGGGGGCTGACGACCAGCGCGAAGCCGATCGTCGTGCCGAGCGTCACCGCCAGCACCGCGACGGGCCACCGCCACCGGAACGGCAGGACGACGACGCCGGCGACGAGGAGCGCCACCGCCAGCGGACCGAGCGCCACCGCGCCGACCCCGGCATCGACATGCCGTGCCCACGGGGGCCCGGTGCCGTCCGCGAACCCGCCGGAGAACCGCGATGCCACGAGGGTGCCGACGATCTGCACCAGGGCGACCGGGAGGACACGACCGACCCGCGCGAAGCGTCGTCGACCGGCCCAGGGGCGGTCGAACAGTGCGGTGTCGGTGGTCATGCGTCGAGCCTAGGGTCGGCACGGATCGGGGGCATCCGGCACCAGCCGGACCTGTGGACTACTCCCCCGGGCGTAGTCGGCTGTGGAGAACCACGTGCACTACGACCGCGGGAGCAGGCGGAAGTGGGGTCGGGTGGCGGACGCGTGACGAGCCTCCAGACCGGAGCCTTGGAGGGTCGCAACTGCGACACCCGAACCGCCCCCAGGAGGCCCTCATGCTCACCACACTCGCCGTCGCCGCGCCGTACATGCACGGCGGCGGGTTCCCGTTCTTCGTCTTCCCCGCGTTCTTCTTCTTCGTGTTCCTGGTGGCGTTCCTGGTCTTCGGCGTCTTCCGCCGCGGCAGCTGGCGCGCGCTCGCCGACGCACGGTCGGTGCTCGCCGACCGGTTCGCGCGCGGCGAGATCAGCGCCGAGGAGTACCGGTCACGCCTGTCCGAGCTCAGCCGGAAGTAGCAGTCAGGGCAGGACGTCGAGGATCGCCGCGACGGTCTCGTCCACGGAACCGTGGATCGGGATCGACGCGGCGGCCTCGTCGGCCTCGGGGCGCTCGAGCGTGGCGAACTGCGAGTCGAGCAGCGAGTTCGGCATGTACTCGTGGTGCCGGTGCGACTGGCGCTCGTGGATGAGCTCCTCCGAGCCGTCCAGATAAGCGATGAAGAGATCCGGCGCGCTGTCGCGGAGCCGGTCCCGGTACGTCCGCTTCAGCGCCGAGTTCGCCATCACGCAGCGCTTGCCGCCCGCCTCGACCTCGACGATCCGCGCTGCGCAGGCGTCGAGCCAGGGCCAGCGGTCCTCGTCGGTCAGCGGGATCCCCTGCCGCATCTTCTCCTTGTTGGCAGTGGGGTGCAGCCCGTCGGCGTCCACGAACTCGCACGTCTCGCCCCGGTCCTGCAGGGCTGCGGCGAGCGCTTCGCCGACGGTCGACTTGCCGGAGCCGGAGACGCCCATCACGAGCACGGGCGGTCGGACGGATCGGTCGCTCATCCCTCCACCGTATGGAACTCGGTGAACAGTCTCCACAGGTTGCCGTAACACCGATGCGGTCACAGCCCGGGGACCGTAGGTTGGGCGCAAACGTCAGGACAAAGGAGTGGACGTGGCTGACAGCAACGAACAGGCGAACATCGGCGTGATCGGTCTCGCCGTCATGGGGTCGAACCTCGCACGCAACCTCGCGTCGCGTGAGGGCAACACCGTCGCGGTCTACAACCGCACATACGCACGGACCGAAGAACTCCTCAAGGAGCACGGCGACGCCGGCTTCATCGCGTCGGAAGACATCGACGGCTTCGTCGCGTCCCTGTCCAAGCCGCGGACCGCGATCATCATGGTGCAGGCCGGCAAGGGCACCGACGCGGTGATCTCGCAGCTGGCGGAGAAGTTCGAAGAAGGCGACATCATCGTCGATGGCGGCAACGCGAACTTCCACGACACCATCCGGCGCGAGCACGACCTGCGCGAGAAGGGCCTGAACTTCGTCGGCACCGGCATCTCCGGTGGTGAAGAGGGCGCGCTGAAGGGCCCGTCGATCATGCCGGGCGGCTCGATGGAAGCCTGGGAGACCCTCGGCCCGATCCTCAAGTCGATCGCCGCGGTCGCCGAGGGCGAGCCCTGTGTGACCCACATCGGTACCGACGGCGCCGGGCACTTCGTGAAGATGGTGCACAACGGCATCGAGTACGCCGACATGCAGCTCATCGCCGAGTCCTACGACCTGCTCCGTCGCGTCGGGGGCCTCTCGGTCGAAGACCTCGTCGCGGTGTTCCAGGAGTGGAACGGCGGCGACCTGGAGTCCTACCTGATCGAGATCACGGTGGAGGTCCTCAAGCAGCGGGACGCCGACTCGGGCAAGCCGCTCGTCGACGTCATCCGCGACGAAGCGGGGTCGAAGGGCACCGGCGTCTGGACCGTGCAGAACGCGGTCGGGCTCGGCATCCCGGTGTCCGGCATCGGGGAAGCGGTGTTCGCCCGCGCGGTGTCGTCGAAGCCGTCGCAGCGTGCAGCGGTCCAGAAGTCGATCACGAACCGTCCGTCCATCGCCGAGGTACCGGACACCTTCGCCGACGACGTCCGCGCGGCGCTCTACGCGTCGAAGGTCGTCGCGTACGCGCAGGGCTTCGACCTGATCATCGCGGGGGCGAAGGAGTACGGCTGGGACATCAACCTCGGCAACGTCGCGAAGATCTGGCGCGGTGGCTGCATCATCCGTGCACAGTTCCTCAACCGCATCGTCGAGGCCTACGACAAGAACCCGTCGCTCGAGTCGTTGCTGGTCGACCCGTACTTCGCGAACGCGGTGGCCGAGGGCGAAGCCGCCTGGCGTCGCATCGTCGGCATCGCCGCGGCGTCGGGGATCCCCGCGCCCGGGTTCTCGTCCGCGCTGTCGTACTTCGACTCGCTCGCGTCCGAACGGCTGCCCGCGTCGCTGATCCAGGGGCAGCGCGACTTCTTCGGTGCGCACACGTACCAGCGGATCGACAAGGACGGCACGTTCCACACGCTGTGGTCCGAGGACGACCGTCGCGAAGTCGAGCAGGAGCCGTCGACGCACTGACTCGCTGCCGCACGGAACGGGTCTCGCCATGCGGCGGGGCCCGTTCTGCGTGCTGGCGGGGTGCGGCGGCGGGCAGGCGGCGGCGTGCGCAGGCGGGCGGCCGTCGGCCGTCAGGCCGTCAGGCCGTCAGGCCGTCAGGCCGTCAGGCCGTCAGGCCGTCAGGCCGTCAGGCCGTCAGGCCGTCAGGCCGTCAGGCCGTCAGGCCGTCAGGCCGTCAGGCCGTCAGGCCGTCAGGCCGTCAGGCCGTCAGGCCGTCAGGCCGTCAGGCCGTCAGGCCGTCAGGCCGTCAGGCCGTCAGGCCGTCAGGCGACGATGCGCTCCCGTGCGAGCTCGGCGAGGAGCCGCTCGAGCTTCGGTCCGCGACCGAGCAACCGGCGTGAGCCCGGCGCCGTCCGGACGTAGAAGGTCGCGACGGCGATCGAGTCGTCGGCCCGCACGTAGTGCATGGCGATCGCGCAGGCGTTCCGGTCAGACGGTGTCGGCACGTCCTCGAGCCCGACGTGCATCACCCGGCTCCACCGGATCACGAGCAGCCGGGTCGCCCGCCGTTCGTCGAGTTCCCACAGGGACGCCTCGGTCGCCCCGAACGCCCAGGTGATGCGGTGTCCGAGCGTGACCTCGGACCGCGCTTCCTCGACCATGGTCCGGAGCTCGTTCGTCGGTGCGGCCGGGACCAGCCACACCGTGGGGTCGATCCGCCGGATGGCCAGCGCGAGCGACTCGTCCTCGCGCCGGCGGCGGAGGCCCTGCATGCGGAGCACCCCGGCCAGGATCACGCTCACCCCGAGCGCGATGACGATCACCTCGGCGATGCCGAACGCCGTGAGGTCCGCTTCGGGGGTCCGTGCGACGACGACGATCCGCGCGACGAGGAGCGCAGCCCAGACCCCGACGATGACCCAGCGCACGATCGCGAGGCGCCGAGCCGGTGACGACGTGTGCCGGGCGCGTCCGTCCCGTGGGACACGGTCGGGTCGGCTCAGCACACCCTGATCCTCGCACGCCGCACTGCACGGCGACACCGAGGAGGGGTGAACGCACGGCACCAACCGTTCACAGGACGACGGACCTACGATCAGGACGTGCCCACCAGCGGAACGTCGCTCCGGCCACGCCTGCTGGCTGCGGTCACCGGTGTCGTGGCGATGCTCGCGTTCCTCGGGGCCGCCGAACTCGGGGCGCTCGTCCTCGGCGGTGCCGGCAGTCCGCTCGTCGCCGTCGGTTCAGCCGTCATCGACCTCGCCCCGGCCGGCGCGAAGAACACCATGGTCGCGCTCTTCGGCACCGGCGACAAGGTCGCGCTCTTCGTGCTGATGGCCGTCCTGATGACCGCGATCTCCGCCGGCGCCGGGATCCTCGAGCGCGCCCGGCCACCCTTCGGTGCCCTGGTCTTCGCCGCCGGTGGTGCTCTGTCACTCCTCGCGGTGACCACACGATCGGGTGCCGGCCAGTTCGACGGCGCTCCGAGCATCATCGGCGTCGCTGCAGCGGTCGTCGTGCTGCGGCTCGTCATGGCCCGACTCCGCCGGTGGGAACTCGTCGCCGCGACCCCGACCCGCGCCGCGTCCGCCATGCCGGAACGCCGGGCGTTCATCGTGTGGTCGGTCACCGCCGGTGCGCTCGCGCTCCTCGTCGGCACCGGAGCACGACTCGGCTCGGCCGCGATGCAGCGCGCAGCGGCCATCCGACGAGCGGTACACCTCCCAGCGCCGAAGACGGCGTCCCCGGCGGTACCGGCCGGAGCCTCCCTCGACGTCACCGGGATCACCCCCTACGTCACGCCGAACGCCGACTTCTACCGGATCGACACTGCGCTCCGCGTCCCCTCGATCGACCCGGCCGACTGGAGCCTCCGCATCCACGGCGCCGTCGAGCACGAGATCGAACTGACCTGGGACGACCTGCTGGCACTTCCCCTCGAAGAGCACATGGCGACGCTGAGTTGCGTGTCGAACGAGGTCGGCGGGGACCTCATCGGCAACGCACTGTGGCTCGGCTACCCGATCCGCCACCTGCTCGCGAAGGCCGCCCCGACCGGCGACGCCGACATGGTGCTCTCCCGGAGCATCGACGGATTCACCGCCGGTACCCCCCTCGACGTGCTGCAGGACGACGGGACGGCGGCGCTCCTCGCCGTCGGCATGAACGGCGATCCGCTGCCGGCGGAGCACGGCTTCCCGGTGCGGATGGTCGTGCCCGGGCTGTTCGGGTACGTCTCGGCGACGAAGTGGGTCACCGAGATGGAGGTCACCCGGTTCGCCGACGCGCAGGGCTACTGGACGCCGCGCGGGTGGTCGGAGCGCGGGCCGGTGAAGCTGGAGTCCCGCATCGACACCCCGGCCAACGGTGCGACCGTGCAGGTGGGCGACCGCGTCCCGATCGCCGGCGTCGCCTGGCAGCCGCACACCGGTGTGAAGGCCGTGCAGGTCAAGGTCGGAGCCGAGGACTGGCAGGACGCCGAACTCGCCGACTCGGTCTCCGCCGACACCTGGCGGCAGTGGGTCTACCGGTGGACCGCCACGAAGGGCTCGCACGAGGTGCAGGTGCGCGCGGTGAGCACCGACGGTGAGGTGCAGACGAGCGTCCAGCGACCGCCGGCGCCGAACGGTGCCACCGGCTGGGACACCGTCACGCTCACCGCGCGCTGACGCGCCCGCGGCCGCGCGCGGCCGTGCGGGCGCAGCGCGGGCGCGCGGGCGCAGCGCGGCTCAGGCCGGGAGGGTGGCCACGACGCAGGTGCCGTCGACGTCGTCGTCGTGCTCGATGCGCGCGGTGAAGCCGGCGTCGGTGAAGGCCGCGGCGGACACCGGTGCTTGGGCCTCGGACACCTCGATGACGACCGAACCGCCTGCACGCAGCCACTCTCCCGCGCCGAGGGCGATCCGGCGGTGCAGTTCGAGGCCATCCCCGCCACCGTCGAGCGCGACACGGTGCTCGTGGTCGCGTGCTTCGACCGGCATCGTGGCGATGGCGTCCGTCGGCACGTACGGGGCGTTCACCGCGATGACGTCGACGGCCCCGCGGAACCGGTCCGGCAGCGGCGCGAAGAGGTCGCCGCGCACCACGATCCCGCGGTCGCCGATGTTCTCCGCGGCGATGTCGACGGCATCCGGGTCGATGTCGGACGCGACGAGGTCGAGCGCTCCGACGCGCTCGAGGAGCGCGACCGCGATGGCACCCGCACCGCAGCACAGGTCGACCACCCGGTCGTAGCGGTGCAGGAGCCGAGCGGCCTGTTCGACGACGACCGCGGTCCGGGCACGCGGGACGAAGACGCCCGGCGTCACACGGATGCGGTGCTCGTCGAACGCGGCCCAGCCCAGGACGTACTCGAGCGGTTCCCCCGCGAGTCGACGCTGGACCAGGGTGCGCAGCCGGGCGGGGTCGCCGTCGCCGGCGGCCAGGAGGAGATCGGCTTCGTCCTCGGCGAAGACGCTCCCCGCCGCCCGGAGTCGGGCGGCGAGGGCGTCACGCGCAGGGTGTGGCACGGGAGCCGTCAGGCGGCGCCGTCGAACATCGAGGTGACCGAGCCGTCGTCGAAGACCTCGTGGATGGCGCGGGCGAGGAGCGGCGCGATCGGCAGGATCTCGAGGCGGTCCCAGCGCTTCTCCACCGGCACCGGGAGCGTGTCCGTGACGACCACACGGTCGATGAACTCACTCTGCAGGAGCTCGGTGGCGGGGTCGGAGAACACGGCGTGGGTCGCGGCGACGACGACACCGATCGCGCCGGCGGCCTTGAGGGCCTCTGCTGCCTTGGCGATGGTGCGGCCGGTGTCGATGAGGTCGTCGACGAGCAGGCACCAGCGGCCGGAGACGTCACCGACGATCTCGTGCACGCTGACCTGGTTCGGGACGAGCGGGTCGCGGCGCTTGTGGATGATCGCGAGCGGCGCACCGAGCTTCTCGGACCAGATGTCGGCGACGCGGACGCGCCCCATGTCCGGCGAGACGACGGTGAGCGTCGACGGGTCGAGGATCTGCTTGAAGCGCTCGAGGAGCACCGGCATCGCGAAGAGGTGGTCGACCGGGCCGTCGAAGAAGCCCTGGATCTGCGCGGCGTGCAGGTCGACGCTCATGATCCGGTGCGCGCCGGCGGCCTTGAACAGGTCGGCGACGAGTCGCGCCGAGATCGGCTCACGACCGCGGCCCTTCTTGTCCTGCCGGGCGTAGGGGTAGAACGGCGCGACGACGGTGATGCGCTTCGCCGAGGCACGCTTCAGGGCATCGACGATGATGAGCTGCTCCATGAGCCACTCGTTGATCGGTGCGGTGTGCGACTGGATGACGAAGGCGTCACAGCCGCGGACCGACTCGTCGAAGCGGACGTAGAGCTCGCCGTTCGCGAAGGTCCGGGCATCGGTGGGGACCAGGTCGACGCCGAGTTCCTCTGCGATCTCCGCGGAGAGAGCCGGATGTGCCCGCCCCGAGACGAGGACGAGTCGTTTCTGGCCGGTCGTTTTGATTCCGGACAAGTGCCGTACTCACTCCCTGACCCCGAGGGGCCGTGTGTCCAGGACCCGTCGCCGGGCCCTCTTGTGGCGGCGGATCGCCGTCGAGAAGGTGTCATTCGCCTCGCGCACGCCGAGCTGCCTCGGCCGCCGGCGTGCCGGGTCGGTGTTCTTCGACCCAGTCGTCGGTGTTGCGCTGTGGGGCGTAGCTGATCGCGAGCGACCCGGCCGGCACGTCCTTGCGGACGGTGGTGCCTGCGCCGGTGTACGCCCCGTCGCCAATCCTAACCGGGGCGACGAAGACGTTGTGCGAACCGGTGCGGACGTTCGACCCGACCTCGGTCCGGTGCTTGTCGACGCCGTCGTAGTTCGCAGTGATGGTGTTGGCCCCGATGTTGGAGTTCTCTCCCACCTCGGCGTCACCGATGTAGGACAGGTGCGGCACCTTGCTGCCCCGGCCGATCTTCGCGTTCTTGGTCTCGACGAAGGTGCCGATCTTGCCGCCGTCGCCGAGGATCGTGCCCGGGCGGAGGTACGCGAACGGTCCGACGGAAGCGCCGTCGCCGATGACCGCAAGGGTGGCGTCGGTGCGGTTCACGGTGGCACCCACGCCCACCTCGGTGTCGCGGAGGGTCGTGCCGGGTCCGACGACCGCGCCCGACGCGATCGCCGTCGCGCCGATGAGCTGCGTGTCCGGCAGGATCTCGGCGTCGGGTTCGATCGAGACGTCGAGGTCGATCCAGGTCGACGTCGGGTCCTGCACGGTGACGCCGGCAAGCTGGTGACGGCGGACGATGCGGTCGTTCAGCACGCGGGCGGCGTCCGCGAGCTGCGCGCGGTCGTTGATGCCGGCGAGGAGCCAGGGGTCATCGAAGGTGACAACGTCGACGCGCCCCCCGCGCGACGCGATGAGAGCCGGTGCATCGGTGATGTACTTCTCGCCCTGCACGTTCGCCGTGGTGAGCGACGGAAGCACCGTGCGGAGTTGTGCGAGGTCGAAGGCGTAGATCCCGGCGTTCGTCTCCGTGATCGCGCGCTGTTCGTCGGTGGCGTCCTTGTGCTCGACGACCCCGGCGAACCCGCCGTGCTCGTCGCGCAGGATGCGCCCGAGGCCGGTCGGGTCCGGAGCGATCGCGCTGACGAAGGTGGCGGCGTTCGCGCCGGCGTGGTGCACGTCGACGAGGCGACGGAGCGACTCGGCTTCGACGAGCGGCACGTCGCCCGAGAGCACCACGACCGCACCGTCGAAGTCGGCGGGCAGCGCTGCCACCGCGACTTCGACCGCGCGCCCGGTGCCGGGGACGTCGTCCTGGTCCACGACGATGGCGTCGGGCATGCGCTCCGTGACCTCTGCCGCGACCAGTTCACGCTCGTGCCGCACGACCACGGCGATGTGCGCGGGCTCGAGCGACTCGGCGGTGCGCAGCACGTGGGCGATGAGGGGCAGGCCGGCGAGCCGGTGGAGCACCTTCGGGGTGGACGACTTCATGCGCGTGCCCTGCCCGGCGGCGAGGACGACGACGGCGATCCGCTGGTCGGTCATGTCCCCATCCTGGCGCACCCGGACCTCCGAGCACGAGCCGGCCACGGCCCTGTGCAGAACCATGCGCGGATCCGCAGCCTGTGGACGGGTCGGTGCCGAGCCTCCCGGCCGCGGGTGGGTCGGAATGGGTTCATGTGTCCGCACGAGACGACACCGCACGAGTCGTACGACGCCCGTCGTGTCGGAACATGCGGCCGCATCCGGTGCGTTCGCAAGGGTCGACACCGCGGGAGTCGATCGACGGCCGCGGTGTCGGAACACTTGCGCCGTCCCGGGTGCCAGAGGTGCCGCGGCGGATCAGCGCACGCGCCCCTCGTCCCGCACGAACGCCATCAGCACCAGGCCCGCGAGCAGCACCACCACGATGCCGATGATCCCGAAGCGCGTCGACCCGCCGATCGTCACCGCGATCCCGAACATCGCCGGCGCGATGAACGCCGCCGCCCGCCCCGTGGTGGCGTACAGCCCGAAGAGCTCCCCCTCTTTCCCGGGGGTCGCGAGCCGCGTCAGGTACGCCCGTGAGGACGCCTGCACCGGCCCGACGAACACGCACAGCGCGAGTCCGAGGACCCAGAAGCCGACGGGGGCGCTCCCGACGAAGAGCACTGCGGTGCCGCAGACGACCAGTCCGACGAGCGACACGGTGATCAGGGCGCGGGAGCCGAAGCGGTCGTCCAGCCGGCCGGAGAGGGCCGTCGCGACCCCGGCCACGACGTTCGCGACGATGGCGAACTCGATCACCCCGGACGCGCTGAAGCCGAAGACCTGCGCGGCGATGATCCCGCCGAAGGTGAACACCGCGCCGACGCCGTCCCGGAAGACGGCGCTCGCGATGAGGAACGCGAGGACGTTCCGCCGTTCCCGCCAGAGCCGTGCGATGTCCCGGCCGAGGTCGCGGTACGCGGAGAACAGGGTGCCGGTGCGGGTGCGGTCGGCGGGGGCCTCGGGGATGACCAGGAAGAGCGGGATCGAGCTCACGGTGAGCCAGATCGCGGCGATCCCGATCGCGACGCGGACGTCCCACTGCCCCGTCGCGACGGTCGCGGGCAGGTCCAGGAGCCCGGCGGTGCCCGACCCGCCGAAGTCCTGGATGCAGAGCACGAGCAGGACCACGAGCAGCACGATGCCGCCGAAGTACCCGGCCGCCCAGCCGATCGCCGAGACCCGCCCGGTCCGGGGGCCGGAGGCGACCTGCCCGAGCATCGCGTTGTAGCCGACGCAGGCGATCTCGTACGCGACCGTGCCGATGCCGATGAGGGCCGCTCCGAGCACCAGGAACGGCTGGCTCGGCGCGACGAACACCATCGCCCCGATGGACAGCGCGATGCCGATCGTCGCGATGAGCACCGAACGTCGGCGGTGTCCGGACGAGTCCGCCAGGCGTCCGACCGCCGGGGCGACGAGCGCGACCACGATGCCGGCGATCGTCAGTGCGGCCGAGACGACGGCCGCGTTGTGAGCGAGCTCCCGTTCGACGGCCTGGCGGGCTGCTCGGGACGAGTCCTCCGCCGCGACCAGGGCCGGGTCCACGAACGCGCGGCTCGCCAGGTAGGTGCTGAACACGAACGTCGTCACGACGGCGTTGAACGCGGCCGAGCCCCAGTCCCAGAGGGCCCAGGACACGAGGGCGCGCCGGTCGGTGCGCTGCGGCGGTGGAGCGACGGTCATGCGCGAACCGTAGCGCGTCCGGGTGACGCACCGGTGGCCCCGTTCCGGGTCACGTGCCGACCGTGCGCCGGACGGGAGGCGCGGTGCCGGTGGCGAGCCGAGCCTCCCGTCCGCAGTGTGCACGCGCCGCGCGCGACGCGCGCTACGCGGCGGGGACGCCGGCCGGGTAGACGACGGACTTCAGGGACGCCGGGTCGGTGTCGCTCTCGAGGGCCTCGCGGACGTCGTCGAGCCCGAAGCGGCCGGTGACCAGCGAGTCGAGGTCGACCTGCCCGGACGCGACGAGCTCGATGGCGACCGGCCACGTGTTCGTGTACCGGAAGATCCCGGTGACCGTGACCTCGAGGTTCTGGATGTGCTCGACGGGCAGCGTCATCTCGGAGTTGCCGAGCCCGACGAGGACCGCGGCTCCGGCGGGTCCGACGGCCTTGATCCCGTCGGAGACCGCGCGGGGTGCGCCGCTCGCGTCGATGAACGCGTCGACGGGGGCGATGTCGGACGCGACGGACACCACGGTCGGGTCGACGACCTCGGTCGCGCCGTAGGACAGTGCGCGCTCCCGACGCTCGGCGACGAGGTCGCTGATCACGATGCGGGACGCGCCGAAGGCCCTGGCCGCCTGCGCGCAGATGATGCCGATCGGACCGGCACCCGCGATGAGGACCGAGGAGCCGGGGACTATCCCGGCCTTCCGGACGGCCGCGATGCCCACGGAGAGGGGTTCGAGGAGCGCGCCGGCCTCGAACGAGACGGTGTCCGGCAGCGTGTGCGCGAACTCGGCCTCGATCGTGACGTACTCGGCGAACGCCCCGTCCACCGGCGGCGTCGCGTAGAAGCGCATGTGCGGGCAGAGGTTGTACCGGCCGGCGAGGCACTGCGCGCACCGGTGGCAGGGGCGCTGCGGTTCGACCGCGACGCGCTCCCCCACGCGGCCCGCGTCGACGCCGTCGCCGACGGCGACGATCGTGCCGGAGAGCTCGTGGCCGAGGACGAGGGGCTCCTCGACGACGAAGTCGCCGATCCGGCCGTGCCGGAAGTAGTGCACGTCGGAGCCGCAGACGCCGACCGCGGCGACCTGGACGAGGACGTCGCCCGGGTCGACCGCGGGGACGGGACGGTCCTCCACGGTGAGGTCGTCCTGGCCCTGCAGGACGCTGACGCGCTGGGTGCTGCCGCGCTGGGTGTCGGAGCGCTGGGTGCTGGTGGTCATGGGGTGGTCGCTTCCTGCGAGGTGGAGGTGGGATCAGGAGTGGGAGTGGGGGCCGGGGCGAGGGTCGGGTCGTCGAGCAGGTCGCGGAACCCGAGCTCGGCTGCGCCACGGAGGAGCACGTCGGCGCCGAGCGCGGTGGGCACGATCCGGACCCGGTCGGCCATCGCCGCCATCGACTGCGCCCGGACCGCGGTGACGATCCGGTCACCGACGTGCCCGAGGAGCACGCCGAGGAACCCGCCGAGGACGACGACCTCGGGGTTGACGGTGTGGATCGCGTTCCGGAGCCCGGTCGCGAGCGCCGCGACCTGGCGGTCCACGACCCGCTCGACCTCGGGACCCCCGGCGTCCAGCGCGGCGGCGAGGGCCGGCAGGTCGTCCGCGTCGACCCCGGTCACGGCGACGAGGGCGGCTCGGGAGGCTTCGGTCTCGAGACACCCGAACGCACCGCAGTGGCACCGGATCCCGTTGTCCGCCACGAACGTGTGCCCGAGCTCGCCCGCGTAGCCGTCCGCACCGCTCAGGGGTCGGTCGGCGCTGATCACGCCGCCACCGATGCCGCTCGCGCCGCCGTTGAGGTACACGAGGTCGCGGACCCCGCGCCCGCTGCCGTAGAGGTGCTCAGCCCGGGCACCGAGGTTCGCGTCGTTCGCGACCCGCACCGGCCGTCCGGTCGCGACGGCGAGGGGTCCGGCGAACGGCTCGTCGCGCCAGCCGAGGTGCGGGGCGTACCGGACGAGGCCGTCCTCGACGCGGACGGTGCCGGGGATCGAGACGCCGATCCCGACCGTGCGGAACGACCGCATCACGTCCTGCAGGCCGTCGAGGAGCCCGGCGACGATGCGCACGGCGTCCGCGGCGCCCGGCCGGTGGTCGGTGTGCTCGGTGACGCGGTGCCGGATGCTGCCGTCGAGACCGACGAGGGCGACCGTGACGGCGTCGATCTCCACGGTCACGGCGACGGCGACGACGTCCGGGGACGCCCGGACGACGGGGCTCGGACGGCCGACGCCGGGTGCGGCTCCCTCGGACTCGCGGACGAGCCCGAGGTCGACGAGCTCCCCGACGAGCGCCAGCGTCGTCGAGCGGTTCAGCCCGGTGCGGCGGGTCAGGTCGGCGCGCGTCAGCGGTCCGTCCTCGTGCACGATCCGGAGCACGCGGGCGGTGTTCCGCCGCGGCCGGTCGGCGCCGGGCGCAGACTCGCGGGCCACGGGGTCGCGGGGCACGGGCTCGCGGGCGACGGGGTCGCCGGGCACGGGCTCGCGGGGCACGTCGGGTGGCATCGGCGCGGCGCTCACCGCGACTGCGAGAACGCCGCGTCGAAGGCGGCGTCGGGCGGGGCGATCGTGCCGAGGCGCCGGATGAACGCCAGTGCCTCCGGGCCGCCGACGAGCCGGTCCATGCCCGCGTCCTCCCACTCGACGCTCGTCGGCCCGGTGTAGCCGATGTGGTTCAGCACGCGGAACACACGCTCCCACGGCACGTCCCCGTGGCCGGCGGTGACGAAGTCCCAGCCCCGCCGCGGGTCGCCCCACGGCAGGTGCGACGCGAGCCGCCCGTTGCGGCCGTCGAGCTGTTTCACCGACTGCTTGCAGTGCACGTGGTACACCCGGTCGGCGAAGTCGAGCAGGAAGGCGGCGGGGTCGAGGTCCTGCCACACGAAGTGCGACGGGTCGAAGTTGAACCCGAACGCCGGCCGGTCCGCGAAGACCTCGAGCGTGCGCTTCGCGGTCCAGTAGTCGTAGGCGATCTCGGACGGGTGGACCTCGAGCGCGAACCGCACCCCGACCTCCTCGAAGACGTCGAGGACCGGCGACCAGCGGTCGTGGAAGTCCTGGTACCCGGCGTCGATCATCCCGGGCGGCACGGGCGGGAACCCGGCGACCGTCTTCCAGATCGAGGACCCGGAGAACCCCGTGACGGTGTCGACACCGAGCGCAGCGGCGGCGCGGGCGGTCCACTGCAGTTCCTCGGCGGCCCGCTGCCGGACGCCCTCGGGGTCGCCGTCGCCCCACACGTGCGGCGGCACGATGTCCTGGTGCCTGGCGTCGATCGGGTCGTCGCACACGGCCTGGCCGACCAGGTGGTTCGCGATCGTCCAGACGCCGAGCCCGTTGTCGTCGAGGATCCGGCGGCGGTCCGCGACGTACTCCGGGTCGGTCGCGGCACGCCGGACGTCGAGGTGGTCGCCCCAGCAGGCGATCTCCAGTCCGTCGTACCCCCAGCCGCCGGCGAGCCGGGCGACCTCCTCGAACGGCAGGTCCGCCCACTGGCCGGTGAACAGGGTGACCGGCCGAGAGGCTCGTGGTTCGTCCGTCATGCTGCTTCCTTCCGTCTCGGGCCGGTTCCCGGGCCGTGGCCGGGTCGGACCGTCGTCACCAGGTGTCCGGTCGCGCGTCGAGCGGGGCCGTGGCGGCGCGCTCCGGCCGGGACGTCACGGGCACCACGGTGTGTTCCCGTGCGGCGGTCGCGACCGCTTCCATCACCTCGAGCACGTGGTACGCCAGGTCCCCGGACGCCCGGTGTGGACGGTCGGTGGCGATGGCGTGCGCCATGTCGGCGAGGCCGTACCCGCGCCCGGCGTCGGCGTAGCCCGCGCGGACGGGGAGTTCCCGCCACGTGCGGTCGTCGGCGGTGGCGATCGAGGCGGTCTCGGAGAACGCGTTCGGGTCCGGGACGGCGAGGGTGCCGGCCGTGCCGTACACCTCGAACAGCGGGGAGCGTGTGGCCCAGACCTCGAAGGAGACGGTCACGGTGGAGACGACCCCGCCCTCGTGCTCGAGGATCGCGACGACGTGCGTGTCGACGTCCACCGGGATCGCGGCACCGGCGTCCGGACCGGATCCGACCGTGCGTGCACGGGCGGACCGGGTGGCGCTCCCGCTGACCCGGACGACCGGGCCGAAGAACGCGACGAGGCTGGTCAGGTAGTACGGCCCCATGTCGAGCAGCGGACCGCCGCCCGGCTGGTAGTAGAACGCGGGTGCCGGGTGCCACAGCTCGTGCCCGGGTGCGCTCCACGCGACGGCCGCGCCGACCGGGTCACCGATCGCGCCGTCGTCCAGTGCGGCCCTGGCGGTCTGGATCCCGGTGCCGAGGACGGTGTCGGGCGCGCTGCCGACCCGGAGTCCGGCGGCGCGCGCCTGCTCGAGCACCGGGGCGGCCTCGGCGGTGGAGGTCGCGAGGGGCTTCTCGCCGTAGACGTGCTTGCCCGCGGCGAGCGCCGCGAGCGCGACCGATGCGTGCGCCGCCGGGATCGTGAGGTTCAGGACGACGTCGACGTCGTCGTGCGCCAGGAGCTCGTCGACGCCGAGGGCGAGGACGCCCTGCTCCGCCGCGACGGTCGCTGCCCGCTCGGTGTCGAGGTCGGCGACGGCGGTGAGCTGGAGCCCCGGCAGGGCGGGGAGGTGCTGGAGGTACTGCCGGCTGATGTTCCCGACGCCGACCATCCCGACGCGGAGCGCCGCGCCGTCGCTCATCGGGCTGCCCACAGGAGTCCCCGTTCGATGACGGTGCGGAGCGGCTGGGACTCGACGACCTCGAGCCGGTGGCCGGGCGCGGAGACGAAGACCCGTCCCGCGCCCCACTGCCGCGTCCAGATCGCCGGCGAGGTCACCGGACGGTTCCACGCGTCGAAGTCGCGCGCGTCCTGCGTCGTGGTGGCGAGCACGTCGCAGTACTCGTCGCTCAGCACCCAGTACTGCTCGGTGACGAGGTCGAAGTCCGCGATGCCCTCGGTGATCGGGTGGGTCCGGCCGAGGTCCGTCATGTGCACCGTGTAGTGCAGGTAGTTGTCGGCCTGGTCGCCGGCGCGCTCGGCCGGGGGCTTGGCCGCGTGGTGTGCGAACTGGCCGCCGATCATGTGCAGGTAGTCGGCGTTGGCGCGGAACGAGTCCGCGATGCCGCCGTGCCACCCGGCGAGTCCGGTGCCGGCGAGCACGGCGCGCTGCAGGCCGGCGAACTCGTCGTCGGCGATGGTCGACATCGTGACGACCTGCACGATCAGGTCGACGGTGCGCATGAACGCCTCGTCGGCGTAGACGGCGGTGGAGTCCTCCACGCGGACGTCGAACCCGTGCTCCCGCAGGAAGGGGACGAACGCGTCGGTGGTCTCGACGGGTTGGTGTCCGTCCCACCCGCCTCGGACGATGAGTGCCTGGCGCTGCTGCATGGTGCCCTTCTGGTCGTCGTTCACGGGATGGCCGTCCAGCTGCTGCCGTCGGCGGCGCTGCGTTCGACGGCGTCGAGCACGCGCTGCACGTGCAGACCGTCCTCGAACGAGGGCGAGGGGTCCGTACCGGCGACGATCGCGTCGACGAAGTCCTTCACCTGGTGGCTGAAGGTGTGCTCGTACCCGATGAGGTGCCCGGTCGGCCACCACGCGGCCATGTAGGGGTGTTCGGGTTCGGTGACGAGGATCCGCCGGAAGCCCTGCTCGCCCGCGGGGCCTGCGGACTCGTAGAGGCGGAGCTCGTTCATCGACTCGAGGTCGAACTGGATGGCGCCCTCGGAGCCGCTGATCTCGAGCGTCAGGCCGTTCTTCCGCCCGGTGGCGTAGCGCGTCGCCTCGAACGTGCCGATCGCGCCGTCGGCCGCACCGCCGCCGAGCCGGCCGATGAAGAACGCGGCGTCGTCGACGGTGACCTGTCCGCGCTCGCTCGACGCGGTGCCGGAGAGTCCGACGCCGTCGGCGAGCAGGGGGCGCTCGGTCACGAAGGTCTCGAGGGTGCCGGAGACGCTGGCGAGCTGCGCGCCGGTGACGTGTTCGACGAGGTCGATGGCGTGCGCGCCGATGTCCCCGAGCGAGCCGGAGCCGGCGAGCGACTTGTCGAGCCGCCACGTCATCGGACCGTCGGCGTCGGCGAGCCAGTCCTGCAGGTAGAGCGCGCGGACCTGCCGCACGGTGCCGATGCGGCCGGCCTGCACGAGCTGTCGTGCGAAGGCGATCGCGGGCACCCGGCGGTAGCTGAAGCCGACCATGGCGCGGACACCGCGTGCCCGGGCGGCTGCGGCGGCGGCCGTCATCGCCTCGGCCTCGGCCACGGTGTTCGCGAGCGGCTTCTCGCACAGGACGTGCTTGCCTGCCTCGAGCGCCGCGATCGCGATCTCGACGTGCGAGGAGCCCGGGGACACGACGTCCACGACGTCGATGTCCGGGTCGGCGACCACCGCGCGCCAGTCGGTCGACGCTGCCCGCCAGCCGTACCGCACCCTGGCGGCTTCGGCGCGGTCCGGGTCACGCCCGACGACCACCGCCATCTCCGGTTCCACGGCGAGGTCGATGAACCTCGGGGTGGTCCGCCAGGCCTGCGAGTGGGCGGCTCCCATGAAGCCGTGTCCCACCATCGCGACCCGAAGTCGTTCCTGTGCCATCCGCTCGCTCCCTTGCGATCACGTCCTTGCCACGATCCACCCTAACGCTTATGTTGGGCGCGGCAACATTTTGTTTCGACGACGAACGGTGACCATCATGGCAACGACGCCCACCCGTGCAGACAAGTTCTCCTTCGGTCTCTGGACCATCGGCTACAACGGCTCCGACCCATTCGGCGGCCCCACCCGCCCGCAGCTCGACGTGGTCGAGGCGGTCGAGAAGCTCGACGAGCTCGGCGCCTACGGCCTGACCTTCCACGACGACGACCTCTTCGCGTTCGGCTCGACCGACGCCGAGCGTCAGACCCAGATCGACCGCCTCAAGGGCGCGCTCGAGGCCACCGGGATCATCGTGCCGATGGTCACCACGAACCTCTTCTCCGCCCCGGTCTTCAAGGACGGCGGCTTCACGTCCAACGACCGGCAGGTCCGCCGCTTCGCGCTCCGCAAGGTGCTCCGCAACGTCGACCTCGCCGCCGAGCTCGGCGCGAAGACCTTCGTGATGTGGGGTGGCCGCGAGGGCGCCGAGTACGACAGCGCCAAGGACGTGCAGGCCGCGCTCTCCCGCTACAAGGAGTCCGTCGACCTGCTCGCCCAGTACGTCACCGACAAGGGCTACGACATCCGCTTCGCCATCGAGCCGAAGCCGAACGAGCCCCGCGGCGACATCCTCCTGCCGACCCTCGGGCACGCGATCGCGTTCATCGACACCCTCGAGCGTCCGGAGCTCTTCGGCGTGAACCCCGAGGTCGGCCACGAGCAGATGGCCGGGCTGAACTTCACGGCCGGCATCGCCCAGGCGCTCTACTCCGGCAAGCTCTTCCACATCGACCTCAACGGCCAGCGCGGCATCAAGTACGACCAGGACCTGGTGTTCGGCCACGGCGACCTGCAGAACGCGTTCTCCCTCGTCGACCTGCTCGAGCACGGCTCCCCGCAGGGCGGTGTCGCCTACGACGGCCCCCGCCACTTCGACTACAAGCCGTCCCGCACCGAGGACATCTCCGGTGTCTGGGACTCCGCCGCGGCGAACATGCGCATGTACCTGCTCCTCAAGGAGCGTGCGCAGGCGTTCCGCGCCGACCCCGAGGTCCAGGCGGCCCTCTCCGCGGCCAAGGTCGACGAGCTGTCCACCCCGACGCTGAACGACGGCGAGTCCTACGACGCGTTCCTGGCCGACCGCTCCGCGTTCGAGGACTTCGACGCCGACGCCTACTTCGGCGGCAAGGGCTTCGGCTTCGTCCGGCTGCAGCAGCTGGCCGTCGAGCACCTCATGGGCGCGCGGAATTGAGAGCGGACGCGCCAGCGGCCGCATTCCGCGCGCCGAGGCGGCCTACCGCCGAGGAGAGCTGATGACACTGGTGGCAGGGGTCGACTCGTCGACCCAGTCCTGCAAGGTCACGATCCGTGACGCCGACACCGGCGCCGTGGTCCGCGACGGGCGCGCGTCCCATCCGGACGGCACCTCGGTCGACCCCCGCCACTGGTGGGACGCCCTCGGCGCCGCCGTGGCGGACGCCGGTGGGCTCGACGACGTGGCGGGCATCGCGATCGCCGGCCAGCAGCACGGCATGGTCGTGCTCGACACCGACGGACGCGTCGTCCGCGACGCGCTCCTCTGGAACGACGTCCGCAGCGCCGACGCGGCCGCGCAGATGGTCGAGGAACTCGGACGGGAGGCATGGGTCACCCGGACGGGTCTGGTCCCGGTGGCGTCGTTCACCGGGACGAAGCTGCGGTGGCTCCGCGACGCCGAGCCGGAGAACGCACACCGGGTGGCGGCCGTGGCACTCCCCCACGACTGGCTGTCCTGGCGGCTGCGCGGGTACGGCCCCGCGGGCGAGAGCCCGCTCGGACCCGACCTGGACGCGCTCGCGACCGACGGCTCGGACGCCAGCGGCACGGCGTACTGGGACCCGGCGCGCCGGGACTACGACCCGGAGCTGTTCGAGCTCGCGTTCGGGCGACGGATGCGCACGGCGACGACGGGCGACGAGGACGCCGTCGTGGTCCCCCGCGTCGTCGCACCGGACGAGGCGATGGGCACGCTGTCGGCGGACGTGACACTCCCCGGCGGCGCGGTCGCCCGCGCCGGGCTCGTCATCGGGGCCGGCACCGGCGACAACGCCGGAGCCGCGCTCGGCCTCGGACTCGCCGCAGGCGACGTCGCGGTGTCCCTCGGGACCAGCGGGACCGTCTTCGGCGTGACCGACACCGGGCTCGCCGACCCGAGCGGGACCGTGGCGGGCTTCGCCGACGGAACCGGGTCGCGCCTCCCGATCGTCACGACACTCAACGCGGCCCGCGTGCTCGAGGTGATCGGCGGCCTGCTCGGCGTCGACCACGGCGAGCTCGGGCGCCTCGCACTCGAGGCGCCGACCGGTGCCGACGGTCTCGTGCTCGTGCCGTACTTCGTCGGCGAGCGCACGCCGAACCGACCGGACGCGACCGCGTCCCTGCTCGGCATGACGCCGGCGACGACCGACCGGGAGCACCTGGCCCGGGCTGCGTTCGAGGGCATGCTCTGCGCGCTCGCGGACGGCCTCGCCGCCGTCGAGGCGTCCGGCGTCAGAGTCGAACGGCTGCTGCTCATCGGCGGTGCCGCGCGGAACGAGGCGGTCCGCACGATCGCCGCGCAGGTGTTCGGCCGCGACGTGCACCTGCCGGAACCCGGCGAGTACGTCGCCGCCGGGGCGGCGCGTCAGGCAGCATGGGCACTGACCGGGTCACTGCCGACGTGGGAGGTCGCCACGACGACGGTCCCCGCCGACCCGCACCCCGAGGTGCTCGAGCGCTACCGCGCCGCCGTCCGCTGAGGAGGACCCCACGATGCCGCTGACCGACCTGCCCCTCGACGAGCTCCGCACCCACCGGCCGGAGGTCCGCTGTCCGGACGACTTCGACGCGTTCTGGGCGGACACGATCGCGTCGGCTCGGGCGGCGGCGGAACGTGCCGGTGCCGTGCCGGTCCTGACGCCGGCGGTGACGCCGGTGACCGCGCTCACCGTGGAGGACCTCGTCTTCCCCGGCTTCGCCGCCGACCCCGTCCGCGCCTGGGTGACCAGGCCGGCCGGGGCGGGCGACGAGCCGCTGCCGGCCGTCGTCGAGTTCCTCGGGTACAACGGCGGACGGGCCCTCCCCGGCGAGCGCGTCGCCTGGGCCCTCGCCGGGTACGTGCACGTCGTGATGGACACCCGCGGCCAGGGCAGCGGCTGGGGCGGCGGCGAGACCCCGGACCCGCACGGCTCCGGCCCGCACATCGGCGGGTGGATGACGCGCGGGATCGAGGACCCGGCCGACCACTACTACCGGCGCGTGTACACCGACGCGGTGCGGTTGGTCGACGCCGTCCGGACCCTGCCCGGTGTCGACCCGGCGCGGATCGCGCTGACCGGCGGGAGCCAGGGCGGCGGGATCACGATCGCGGCGGCGGCACTCGTGGAGGCGCACGTCGGGCCGGTCACCGCGGTGATGCCGGACGTCGCGTTCCTCTGCGACTGGGAGCACGGGGCACTCGTCGCGACGAGCGACCCGTACCAGGAACTCGTCCGCTACCTCGCCGTGCACCGGGACGCGGCCGAGACGGTGTGGACCACGGCGTCGTACCTCGACGGCGTGAACTTCGCGGCCCGGATCACGGCGCCGGCGCTGTTCTCCGTCGCGCTCATGGACGACGTGGTGCCACCGCGGACCACCTTCGCGGCGTACAACGCCCTCGCGTCGACCGACAAGCACATCGAGGTCTACCCGTACAACGGTCACGAGGGCGGCGGCTTCCGGCAGTGGGAGCGGCAGGCGGCCTTCCTGGCGGCTCGTCCCTGACACTCACCGAGGACGTCCCGGTGCGCTGCGGGTCTCGTAGCGCGCCGGCACCCAGGTGAGGACACCCTCGAAGAGCTGGGCGGCGGAGAACAGCACGAGGAAGACGGCGCTGGACGCGGTCGACGCGCGAACCCCGATCACCGGGTACAGGAGCAGCGCGACGGCGATGCAGACGCACAGGACCGCGGCGACCAGGGACAGGGAACGCGCGGACGAGAAGGTCGACCCGGTGAGCACCACGCCGGCCTCGAGGACCCAGGCGATCGCGATCACGACCACCCAGGCGCTGAGCTCCCCCGGCGGGTGCACGACCGCGGCCACGCCCGCGACCAGGACGAACGTCCCGAGGACGCCGTGCACGACGCGACGGGGCATCGCCATGCCGTCGCCCGCACCGGCCCGACCGATGCGCAGGAGTCCCGCCATCACCATGTACGAGCCGAGGAGGTGCACCTCCGCGTCGATCGCGGCGGGGGGACGGGTGAGGACGAGGACCGCCACGATGAACCCGACCACGCCGAGGACCACGAGCACGGCGCCCTGCCGTGCTCGCCGCGCCGCCGGGCGGGGACGCTGACCCGACCAGTCGGCCGGCACCGGTTGCTCTGTCATGGCCGCGACCCTGCCCCCGATCGGCGCCACCGGATTCACCCGCAACGGATGAACCCGCCCGGCCTGAGCGGATGTAGTCCTGTCATCGGCGCGGCACGGATCACGACGACCATCGCGCGGAAGGGCAGTGGGGATCGTGAGTGGTGCAGGCGCAGGGGCAGGTGCAGGGGCGCCGGGGCAGGAGCCCGTCGTCGTCCCGGACGACGCGGCGGAACGGCGACTGCGCATCGCGCTCGCCGTCGTCGGCGTGGTCGCGGTCCTCGCCGGCGTCACCGCCCTGGTCCTCCCGCACGCGACGGTGGTCGCGGTCGTCTGGGTGTTCGGCATCCACCTGGTGGTGTCCGGCGGAGCGATGCTCGTGCGCGCGGTCGCCGTCGGCGGGTCGTCCGGATGGCGGCGGATCGCGCTCGTGGTCGTCGGCCTGCTCGTCGTCGCCGGCGGGGTCATCGCGATCCTGCACCCGCCGGTCGGGATCCGCGTCCTCGTGCTGGTGACCGGGTTCGCCTGGGCGTTGGAGGGCATCGCGCTCCTGTACGCCCCCGGCGGCGGCCACCGCGGCCTGACCATCACGGCGGCGGTCCTCAGCGTCCTCGGCGGAGTGCTCCTGATCAACGTGCCGGCACTCGGCACGGTGTTCGCCGTCGCCGCCGTCAGCTGCGTGCTCGTCGTCTTCGGCGTCGTCCAGCTGGTCGTGGTCGCGACCTGGTCGGGCGCCGCCGAGGAGGTCGACCTGCCATGACGGTCCAGGAGCAGGAGGCACCGAGCACGCAGGGCGACAAGTCGCTCTCCGTCCTCGCGTTGGCGGCGATGGTCGTCGGTTCGATGGTGGGTGCCGGCGTGTTCTCGCTCCCCCGGAACTTCGCGTCCGGAGCCGGCGTCGTCGCGACGGTGATCGCGTGGATCGTGGCGGGCGTCGGGATGCTGATGCTCGTCTTCGTCTTCCAGGCACTCTCGACGCACCGGCCGGACCTCGACGCCGGCATCTTCGCCTACGCCAAGGCGGGGTTCGGCAACTACATCGGCTTCTTCTCCGCGTTCGGCTACTGGGCGAGCGCCTGCGTCGGCAACGTCACCTACTGGGTCCTCATCGGCTCGACCCTCGGCTCGGTGCTGCCCGCCTTCGGGGAGGGCGACACGCTCCTCTCCGTCGTCGTCACCTCGGCGATGCTCTGGGCGTTCCACCTGTTCGTCCTCCGCGGCACGAAGAACGCGGCGGTCCTCAACACCGTCGTCACCATCGCGAAGCTCGTCCCGATCCTGCTGTTCGTCATCGTCGGGGCGATCGTCGGCACGCACTGGGAGACGTTCCGGCTGAACCTCTGGGGCGGCGCGGAGCCGAGCGCCGGGGAGCTGTTCTCGCAAGTGCGGTCGACGATGCTCGTCACGGTCTTCGTGTTCCTCGGTGTCGAGGGGGCGACCGTCTACTCCCGGTACGCGCGCCGGCGCGAGGACATCGGCCGCGCCACCATCAGCGGCTTCCTCGGGGTCCTCGCCGTCTTCGCCCTCGTCACCCTCGTGTCGTTCGCCGCGCTCCCCGCCGCCGAGCTGAGCGGTCTGCGCCAGCCCTCGATGGCCGGCGTGTTCGGCGCGATCGTCGGGACCTGGGGCACGGTCCTCATCAACGTGGGGCTGGTCGTCTCGGTACTCGGTGCGTACCTGGCCTGGACGCTGATGTCGAGCGAGGTGCTGTACCAGGCGGCGCGACAGGAGGACGCCCCGCGGTTCCTGACCAAGGTCAACCGGCACGGCACGCCCTGGATGGCGCTGGCCTTCACGAGCGGGCTCATCCAGGTGTTCCTCGTCATCACGATGTTCTCCGACGACGCGCTCACGTCGATGCTCGAGCTCTGCAGTTCCCTGTCGCTGATCCCGTACTTCCTCACCGCCCTGTACGCGGTGCAGTACGGCATCCCGCGGTGGTCGCGGCGCGCGCACCGTGACGTCGACCCGGCCCTCGTGCCGAGCGGTGGGCTGTCACGTCGACAACTCGTCGCGGCCTTCGTCGCGGTCGTGTACACGGTGTTCCTCGTCATCGCGGCCGGCCCCCAGTACCTGCTGCTGTCGTTCCTGATCTACGCCCCGGCGACGGTGCTCTACGTCATCGCCCGACGGGAGCGCACGCTCCGGGTGTTCACCGGCCCGGAGGTGGTCCTCTGCGTCGTCGCGGTCGCGGGCGCCGTCGTCGCCGTCATCGGGCTCGTCACCGGTTTCATCACGCTCTAGTCACCGCATGCACCACGCTCCAGGAGGAGGCACCATGGACAGCGAAGCCACCACGCTCGACGACCAGGAGACCGGGTCCGGACCACGGTTCGGCGCCTACTCCGAGGTCGGCACGCTCCGCCGGGTCCTGGTCTGCGAACCCGGACTGGCGCACCGGCGCCTCACACCGAGCAACAACGACGCGCTCCTGTTCGACGACGTCCTCTGGGTCGAGAACGCGCAGGACGACCACCGCGACTTCGTCAGGAGCCTGCGGTCGCGTGACGTCGAGGTGTTCGAACTCCACCAGGTGCTCGCGGAGACGCTCGCCGTCCCCGGCGCCCGCGACTGGTTGCTCGAGCGGAAGATCACGCCGAACGAGGTCGGCCCGCTCCTCGTCGACGCGACGCTGGAGCACCTCGGCGGGTACACCGACCGCGAGCTCGCGGACGTGCTGATCGGCGGCCTGAACGTCGAGGACCTCGACCCCGAGGGGCGCCCGGACCACCTCCGGCTGCACGGGGACGCCTCGGCCGCCGACTACCTCATGCCGCCCCTGCCGAACATGCTCTACACCAGGGACACCACCTGCTGGATCAACGGGGTGTTCACGCTGAACCCGCTGTACTGGCCGGCGCGCCACGACGAGACCCTGCTCATGAAGGCCGTCTACACGTTCCACCCCGAGTTCGCCCCGGCGCTCGACCGGCACGTCTGGGGCGACCCGGACGAGGACTGGGGCCTGGCGACCATCGAGGGCGGCGACGTCCTGCCGGTCGGCAACGGGGTCGTCCTCATCGGGATGAGCGAGCGCACCTCGCGGCAGGCGATCACCCAGGTCGCGTCGGCGCTCTTCGCGCGCGGCGAGGCGGAGCGGGTGATCGTCGCGGGGATGCCGAAGCTCCGGGCGGCGATGCACCTCGACACCGTGCTCACCTTCGCCGACCGGGACGTGGTCACCGTCTACCGCGCCATCGTCGACCACATCCACCCGTTCACGCTGCGACCGGGGCCGGACGGCGGGGTGCACGTCACCGACGAGACCGCGCCGTTCCTCGACGTCGTCGCCGCGGCACTCGGTGTCGACGGGCTCCGGGTCGTGGACACCGGCGGCGACGAGTACGCCGCGGAACGCCAGCAGTGGGACAGCGCCAACAACGTCGTCGCCGTGGAGCCCGGCGTCGTGTACGCCTACGACCGGAACACCCTCACCAACGACCTGCTGGGCGGCGCCGGCATCGAGGTCCTGACGATCCGGGGTGCCGAACTCGGCCGGGGGCGCGGCGGCGGGCACTGCATGACCTGTCCGCTGCTGCGCGACCCGCTGCCCGCATGACCGGCGCACCGGGGTCGACCACCCGGCCGACGACCCGACAGGTCCTGGTGTTCACCGGGGTGGTCTGCGCGCTCGTCGGGATCGGCGTGGCAGCCGGGGCCGTCGGGAGCCGCGCGGGCGACCGGGGGACGACGGCCGCCGCACTCCCCGCGGGCACCGGCACGTGCGACGCCGCGCAGGTCGCCCGTCACGTGCTGCCGAGCATGGTCACGATCCGCGTCGGGTCGGCGTCCGGCGAGGGCTCCGGCAGCGGCGAGGTCATCGACGCGTCCGGCATCGTCCTCACGAACGACCACGTCATCGCGGCGGCCGACGGCGACACCGTCTCGCTCGAACTCGACGACGGCACGGAACTGTCGGCGACGATCATCGGCCGCGACCCGCGCACCGACCTCGCCGTCCTCCGCGCCGAGACCGACCGCGCGCTCACGCCGCTCGGCTGGGGCGACTCCGACGACCTCGTCGTCGGCGAGCCCGTCGTCGCACTCGGCGCACCGCTCGGGCTGACCGGCACCGTCACGACCGGCATCGTCAGCGCGCTCGGCCGGAGCGTGCCCGTCCCGACCGGGGACGGCAGCGGCACGACCGTCCTCACCGGCGCCGTGCAGACCGACGCCGCGATCAACCCCGGCAACTCCGGCGGCGCCCTCGTCGACTGCCGCGGACGGCTCGTCGGGATCAACACCGCGATCGCCACCGTGCCGAGCGCCAGCGGCGTCAGCAGCGGCAGCGTCGGGATCGGGTTCGCCGTCCCTGCCGCCGTCGCACGGCCGATCGCCGCGGCGCTCCGTGCCGACGGCCGCGTCGCACACCCGACGCTCGGCGTCCGGACGGTCCCCGTCGTGGTCCGGCACCGCGACGACGCCACCGCGGTCGGGCTCCAGCTCACCGCCGTGGCCGACGACGGCCCCGCCGCGGTGGCCGGCCTCCGTCCCGGCGACGTGGTCACCGCGATCGGCGGCGTCGACACCCTCCACCCGGACACGGTCGCCCTCCTCGAGGCGACCCGTGACGCCGGTGACGACCTCCGCATCACGGTCGTCCGCGACGGCGACGAGCACGTGGTCACCGCGACCCTGGTCGCGGCCGCGACGTCCTGAACACCACACACGACAGAGAGAGGACCACTGGTCACGATGGACACGGATCGGTTCGGGAAGATCGTCGTCGGCTTCGACGGCTCGGAGGAGTCCACCGCTGCACTCCTGGCAGCGCTCACGCTGGCGGACGGCCTCGACGCGCAGGTCGACGTCGTCACGTCGTGGCGATGGCCGGTGACCTGGAGCAGCCTCCCCGTCGGGAGCTCGTGGTCACCGCTCCACGACGCCGAGGAGATCCGGCAGCAGGCGACGGAGCTGCTCGAGAACACCGGGCCGCACCGCGCGGAGGTGATGACCCGCGAAGCCGAGGGGAGCGCCGCCGACGTGCTGCTCTCCGCCGCGGTCGGCGCCGCGCTCCTCGTCGTCGGCAGTCGCGGGCGCGGCGGGTTCCGCGGACTCCTCCTCGGCTCCGTCAGCACCGCGTGCATGCAGCACGCGCCGTGCCCGGTCCTCATCCACCGCGGGGTGGAGCACCCCGAGGCCACCGGTGTCCCCACCATCGTCGTCGGGGTCGACGGATCGCACGAGTCCGGGCAGGCGCTCCGGTTCGCCGTGACCACGGCACGCCGGCTCGGCCACCGGGTCCGGGTGATCACCACCTGGCAGTGGCCGAAGGCGCTCAACCGGGACGAGGCCCCCTTCGACCACTGGTCCCCGGAACGCGATGCCCGGGCGACGGCGTCGTCCGCACTCGACGCCGCCGAGGACCTCATCGACGATGACGTGGAGGTCACGAGCGACCTCGTCGAGGGGTCCCCCGCCGAGGTCCTCATCGACGCCAGCCGGGACGCAGCACTCCTCGTCCTCGGCAACCGTGGGCTCGGCGGGTTCCGCGGGCTCCTCGTCGGATCGGTCAGCCAGGAGTGCGCCCAGCACGCGCACTGCCCGGTCGTCGTACACCGCTCATGACCGGCCGAACCCGGGGCCGCGTCGGTGCCCGGCTCCTCTGTTCCCTCGCCGTGCTGACGTGCGTGGTCGCGACGGTGAGCGGCTGCGACCGGGCGCGGCCGGACGCGGACACGCCACGGGAGGCCGTGCAGGGCACGTGGGTCCTCGACCACGACGTCGACGCACCGGAGGTCCCGTTCGTCACCTTCGCGAAGGACCGGTCGTGGAGCGCGTCGGACGGCTGCGACCGCGTGTACGGGACGTGGCGGATCACCGCCGCCAACCGCCTGACCGTCGTCACCGGCCCGCACGCCGAACTGTCCTGCGCCGGCGCGGAGATGGTCGACGCGGTGCTCGCCGCCGACACCGCCCGGGTGCCCCGCGCGACCGAACGGCTCCAGCTCCGGGGCGGTGGGTCGACGCTCGCGCTCGATCCGTCGACCGACCCGGACGTCGGCGGCCAGGGCCGGCCGATCGGCTACTGGGTGCACGACCACTCGGCGGGGTCGCCGTACCTCTCGCTGCGGGCCGACGACTCGTACCGGCTGTCCGACGGGTGCGGCACCAGCACGGGCACGTGGAAGTTCTCCACCACCGAGCAGGTCCGGCTGTACCCGACCGACACCGCCAGCAGCACCACGTGCCAGGACGGCGACGACCCCGGGGTGGGTGCCAGCACCCGCGGCAGGGTCTCCGGGAGCACGATGACGCTGAGCACCACGGACGGCGCGACGACGGGCACGCTCCACCGATTCGAGCGATGACCGCGACGAGCGGGTTTCTTGCGGGTTCCCGTCTGCCGTCCGCAGCGTGCTCCGCGCTAGTGTCCGGACCATGGGATACCCGAAGTCCCCTGCGCAACGTCGCGCAGGCACCGTCCTCTCCCGGCTCACCACCGGCGCCCGTTCCGTGACCGCGCGACAGCTCGGCCGGCTCCCCCACGTCGCAGCACGGACACTCGTGCGGCTCGCCAGCGGCTCCGAGACCCGTCGGATGCTGAACCAGGAGCTGCTCGGCGTCGGCGCGGCCACCCCGGCCGACGTGCTCGGCAACTACCTCCGCGGGTACGTGCCCCTCGGCCTCGAAGAGCGCCCCGACGACGTGGTGTGGTCGCTCGTCCAGCCGCGCGCCGTGATCGACGCCGAGAGCGTGCACGTGCCGGACCGGGTGCGCCGCTACAGCCGGAACAGTGACCTGACGATCGACCTCCGCGCACCGTTCGACCCGGTGATCGCCGGGTGCGCCGAGCGCGAGTCGACCTGGATCACCCCGGCGGTCGTCGCGGCCTGGCAGGAACTCGACCGCGCCGGACACGTCCGCGCGTGCGCCGCGTACCGCGACGGCGAGCTGCTCGCGGGGCTCTGGGGCATGGAACTCGGCTCGACGTTCAGCATCATGAGCATCTTCCACCGGGAGAGCCGAGCGGGGACCGTCCTCCTCGCCCGCGTGATGGGCGAGCTCGGCGCCGGCGTCGACATGATCGACTGCGGGTTCATCACCGAGCACATGCCCCGGTTCGGCGCGCACGAGATCTCGCTCGACGAGTTCCAGCGCCGCGCTGTGGACGGGCTCGTGGCGTCGGTCACCGCACCGCAGTCGGAGCCGACGCCGGGGCCGGAGCCGACACCGGACTCGACGCGACCGGCACCGGCGCCACGGATGGCGCAGGTCTAGCCAGTCCACGGAGTCGACGCCCGGACGCCTGCTCGTTCCATTCGGTCGACGCCCGGGCGGTCCGGTATCGATGCGGACCCCCGTGCCCCGCCGTCCGGTCGCAGCGCCACCGGTCGAAGGTGCTCCGGCAGCGCGAGCCGGTCGTCGGCTGTTCGTCGTTCGGAGTGTCCTGCACGTTGAGAAGACGTACCGAGGAGCGGGATCGTCACGCTCTCCAGCAGAATGCGTCCGCGCCGCGGCACGGCACGGCAAAAGCGACACCACTCCCGACGATGCGCCGCGCATTCACTTGCGCGATGTCGCTTTCGCCGGCCGCTCAGCCCGTCGTCGCCGCCGACGGTGACGCTGAGGGCGAGGCCGTCCCGGGGATGTCCGGCGACGTGTTCGTGTGGCGTTCCCCGTAGTTCTCCCGGTTGAGCGCGTCTGCGTCGCCGGGAGCGCACGGCGTCTGAATCTCGACTGTGCTCCCGTACTCCGTCGTGCCGAACTCGATGAAGAAGCCGTCGTCGAACGTTCCCGCACTCGGGTACCGCAGCTGGGTGCCGGGGGCATCGCCGCCGATGTGGGTACGCACGGGTTCGTACCCGGCGCTCCGCCACAACCGCTCGATCCGGTCAACGGTGTCCGCACGCGTGTGCTTGTCGGTCCCCGGGCCGAGGCGGGTGATCCCCCATCGCGCTCCGTCGGCCCCGCAGGCTTCCGCTGCTGAGTCGGACGCGAGCCAGGACCCGCCCACCGCATCCTGGGTCGACTCCGCGAGGGCGTTCCCCGCGGTCCAGGCGATCTCAGCAGATCCCACGCCAGCGGTCTTCGCGTCGGCCATCGTCGGCTCCGTTCCCGAACCCGAACAGCCGGCAACGAGCAGCGCGAAGGCGATCGCGCTGACGACTGCCAGGTTGCGGAGGTGCTGCACAGCGGTCAGACCGAGGCTGCCCAGAACAGGAGCGCTCCGTAGAGGGCGGCCACCTGCAGGACGTACGCCCCGGCGGCCACGATCCCGACGATGCCGATCACGCGCGCTGCCGGCCGTGGTCCGGAGACACGCCGCAGCGCGACCGACACCCAGATGAGCAGGACGAGGAGCACGACGGCGCTCACGACGAAGCCCCAACCCTGCTCGAGCATGCGCTGCTCCGCGCTGAACGCCACGACGCTGAGCGCGATCGCTGCCAGACCGGGGCCGACGATCCACCAGCTCCGGCCGCGTTCATCGGTCCCGTCCCCCTGCGCGTACCCGTCCGTGGGCATCCGCGAGCTCACGAGGTGCTCTCCGCCGACGGTGCCGCCGTCCCGGGGATGTCCGGTGGGGTGTTCGTGTGGCGTTCCCCGTACTTCTCCCGGTTGAGCGCGTTCGCGTCCCCCGGCGTGCACGGCGTCTGCAGCTGCAGCGTGCTCGCGTGTTCCGTGATGCCGAACTCGATGAAGAACCCGTCGGCGAGTGTGTTCCCGGCGGGGTACCGGAGCTGCTTTCCGGGGGCGTCCCCGGTGATGTCCGAACGGACGGGATCCCATCCCTTTGCGCGCCATCGGGTCTCCATGCGGTCGAGCGCGACGTCACGGGCATCCGTGTCGGTGCTCGGGCCGAACCGCGCGATCACCCACTGGGCCCCGTTGGCGCCGCAAGATCGAGCCGCAGTGTCGGCCGAGAGCCAATCACCCCCGATGAGCGCCTGGGTCGCTTCCGCCTCGGCGTTCATCCGGTCCCACTCGCGCTTGGCGCCCGCTGAGTCCGTCCCTGATGCAGTCGATGTCATTGCTGGCTCCTTCGGCGAGGTGTCGGTTGCGCAGCCCGCGACGACGAGGCCGAACGCCAGAACCGGGATGATGACCGTGGTTGGTCGGCGGCGTCGGTCGGTCAAGGGATCCTCGTTCCGGTCGGGGTGTACCCGAGGCTCGTGTAGCCGGTGTTCCTGAGCGGCGACGTCCCCGCATCCAGGTACCCGTACTCGGTCACGGGCTGGCTCCGGAGCCGCGCTTCGGTCGCGGGCGTCGCCCCGTGGTCATCAGTGCCAGGGTAACGGTGCCCGTCGATGGTCTCGGTGTTCGACGAGAACGTCCGCGCACCCCAACTCGGGTCGCCCGGGTTGAGCCGATGTGTGCTGTGCAGGGCGAGCACCTGACCGCGGTTCGCGGTGAAGGGGTTCCCGGTGTTGATGGGTTGGTCGCCACCGAACGCCGGACGCGGTACTTCCACAGCGCCTCGGCCGATGTTCGCGATGTAGTCCTCCTTGCCCTGGGACGCCCACACGTGACCCTGCGGGACCTCGACCGCGTGGACGTCGGGCACGCGCGGGTCGATCCCGGCGGAAGCGAGGAGGGTGAGGTTCGCGACCGGCGTCTTGGCGACCGCGAGCGTGGCGGTCGTGGTGCCGTACGAGTGCGCCACGACGGAGAGGTGCGAGCCCCCCGACCAGGAGCGGGTTCCGGAGACGCCCCCGAGGAAGCCACTGAGGTTCCGGGCTCCGGCCTCGGCCTTCGCGGACGCGAGGACCTCGGCGCTCGGTGGCATGTCGGGGGTGTCGTAGCCGATCCACGCGACGGTCGCCATCTCCTGACGCACGCCGATCTGGTCCGCCGCGAAGCGCTGCGCCAGCGAGAGGTTCTCGGCGGCACCGGCCCAGGCACGCATGCTGCCCGCCACCGTGTTCCCCATCCCCGGCACGTCCACCGTCACGTTGCTCGCGGTGTCGAGGTCACCCACCGCGACGGCAGCGAGCGGCGGCTCACCGAGCGTCAGCGCGACGATCGTCCGGGGTGCCGCCGGCGTGCTGGCGAGGAGCGTCTCGTCGAGGGCCTCGAGCGCGCCGATGCGGTCTGCGAGCCGCCGGTACTCCGCACCCTCGGCCGCACTGAGGGGCTCCCCACGGCTGATCCTCGCGGTGAGCGTGTCGTACCGGTCACGGGCCTTCGGCAGCTCGACGTCGAGGGTGTGCTGGTTCGCACGGCCACGATCGGCGTACCGCACGCCGTTGAGGTTGCCGACGACCGCGGAGAGCCCGGTGACGAGCGCGGTGCGCTCATCGGCTCCGAGACCCGTCCACCACGCCTTCACCGAGCCGGTGCTCGGCGGGTGGTCGAGCATCCGCTGCGCTTCACCCGGGTGGTCCGCAGCCCATCGGGCGAGCGCGTCCGGCCCCTTCGCGGCGAGGGCGGCGAACATCGGGAGACGGGCGGCGTCCTGGAACGCCCGAGACGCGGCAGCGAAGTCGACCTGGGTGAGCACCGCCGGCAGGGTGTTCCCGCTGAGCTCCGGCAGCACCAGCGGGCCGCCCCCGATCTGCCCGCGGATCGCCTGTCCGAGGTCGTCCTGCGCGCTCCGCCACCGGGTGTTGAGCCGTCGCGCTCGTCCACGGAGGTCGTCGTTCAGCGCGCGGTACTCCTCGGGCACCGCCTCGTCGCTGTCGGATGCGGCGACCTTCGCGCGGAGTTCGTCGATGTCCGCGAGCAGCGCGCGCCTGGTCCGCCGCACCCCGCCGAGTTCCTCGGCGAAGACGTCGAGTGCGGAGGCCACCGCGGCCCCCGCCGCTCCGAGTGCGTCCGCCTTCTCGGTGGCGCCGTGCATCGCGTCCGGCAGCGTGTCCGTCGCGCCCGGCGACGACAGCACCCCGCCGATGCCGTGCCATCCGTCACGAACCGCACCGGCGCTTCGCTGCACCTGCGCGGTCGCGGTACGGAGCGCGCTTGCGCTGTCGCTGACCGGCCCCGCCGTCGGGGTGACGGTCGGCAGCGCGGACTCGTCGATCAGGCCGGCCTTCATCGGGGCACCCCTCGGGAACCGGCGCGGGGTGCGGCAGCGGTCGCCGTGTCGGCCATCGTCGCGTCGGCCTCGGCGAAGGCAGCCATCACACCGGTGGCAGCGGCGATGCCCCGCTCGACGGTCCGGACGGCCGCCGTCGCGTCGCCCTGTCGTGCGCTGACGAACGCCTGTGCAGCGCCCACCGGATCGCTGCCGGTCAGCGCGGCGACCACGTCGCGGAGCGCCCCCTCGACATCGATCGCCGCGCGCTGCATCCTCGTCCCTGCCGCCGCGGCATCGTCGATCTTCGACTGCGCCCCCGCGACGTCGACCTTCCACCCCTGACCCATGGGCCCCCGTCCGTCCCGGCAAGCGTAGCGCTTGCTACAGACGGGAGGTCGGGGGCCCGGCGACCTGTGGACGACTCCGCCCGAGCGGTCAGACCACCGTCCAGCGCACCACGCGCGGCTCGGCGAGCGACACCTCGTGCACCGGCCCGGCGACCCGCAGGGTCGCACGATCCGTGGCCGTCCCGGGGACGGGCTCTGCAGCCGCCCCGTCGGAGACCGCGACGATCCCGCCGGAGTCGAGCGGGCCTCCCGGCCGTGATGCCGACGCGTGCGACGCGACCCACACCTCGACGTCACCGGGCTCGACCACCTTCCGCATCCGCCGGTCGGTGAACGCGAACCGCTGCACGGGGACCGTGAAGCGGACCCGGGCGGACTCCCCCGGCGCGAGCGACACCCGGGCGTACCCGAGCAGCTGGACCACGGGGCGCGTGACGCTGGCGTGCACGTCCTGCCCGTAGAGCTGCACGACGTCGGAGCCGCTCCGGGATCCGGTGTTGCGGACCGTGACGGTCGCGGTGAACGTGCCGTCGGTGGTGACGCCGTCGTCGACGACGAGGTCCTCGTGCACGAACGTCGTGTACGTCAGCCCGAAGCCGAACGGCCGGACCGGGGTGGAGTCGGCTGCGGTGACGTCCGACGCCCCGCCGAGCCGCGGGTGCAGGTACGAGTACGGCTGTGCGCCGGCGGACCGGGGCAGCGAGACGGGCAGACGGCCCGACGGTTCCGTGGCACCGGTGAGCAGGTCGGCGATCGCGAGGCCGCCCCCTTCTCCCGGGAAGAACGCCTGCACCACGGCGGACGGACGGGGTCCGGGGCCGTCGAGCGCCCAGCCGATCGCGTACGGACGGCCGGTGAGCAGCACCAGCACGGTCGGGGTGCCGGTGGCGACGACCGCCTCGACGAGCTCGCGCTGCACGCCGGGCAGGTCGAGCGACTCGGAGTCGTTGCCCTCGCCGACGGTGCCGCGGCCGAACAGGCCGGCCTGGTCGCCGACGACGACCACGGCCACCTCGGACGCTGTCGCGGCAGCGACGGCGTCGTCGAACCCGGACCGGTCGTCCCCGGTGACGGCGCACCCGGCGGCGAACCGGACGTCCGCAGCGGACAGCGCCTGCGACAGCGCCTCTGACACGGTCGGGATCGAGAAGCCGAGGGGCAGGTCCGGGTGGCTCGCGAGCACGTGGTTCGCGAACGAGTAGCAGCCCTGCAGGGCCTCCGCGCGGTCGGCGTTCGGGCCGATCACGGCGACGCGCGCGGTCGACGACCCCAGCGGCAGGACGCCGTCGTTCGACAGCAGGACGAGGGACTCCTCGGCCAGACGCCGGGCGAGCGCCTGGTGCTCCGGGGTGTCCAGGTCCACGTCGGTGGGCGGTGCGTCCGCGTACGCATCCGGGTCGAGCAGCCCGAGCCGCTCCTTCTGCCGCAGCACGCGCAGGACGGCGCGGTCGACCAGTGCCTCGTCGACGTCGCCGGCGCGGACACGGTCGACCAGCGGTGCCAGGTAGGCGTCACCGGTGGGCAGCTCGACGTCGATGCCGGCCTCGAGCGCCATGGCAGCGGCCTCGCCCCGGTCGGCGGCGATGCCGTGCATCACCTCGAGGAACGCGACGGAGAAGTAGTCCGCGACGACGGTCCCGTCGAAGCCGAGCCGGTCACGCAGCAGGTCCGTCAGGAGCGACCCGTTCGCGGCAACCGGCACGCCGTCGATCTCCGCGTAGGAGTTCATCACGCTGCGCGCGCCACCGTCGAGCAGCGCCATCTCGAACGGCGGCAGGAACACGTCGGCGATCTCCCGGGCGCCGGCGTGCACGGGTGCGTGGTTCCGCCCCGCCTGCGATGCCGAGTACCCGAGGAAGTGCTTCAGTGTCGCGTCGACGCCGGTGCTCTGCACCCCGCGGACGTAGGCGGTGCCGACGGTGCCGACCAGGTACGGGTCCTCACCGATGCACTCGTCGACACGGCCCCAGCGTGGGTCCCGGATGACGTCGAGCACGGGTGCGAGGCCCTGGTGCACACCGAGCTGCCGCATCGAGCGGCCGATGACCGCGCCGACCTGCTCGACGAGGTCCGGGTCGAACGACGCACCCCACGCGAGCGGGGTCGGGAACGTGGCGGCCTTCCACGCGGCGAGCCCGGTGAGGCACTCCTCGTGGACGAGCGCCGGGATCCCGAGCCGGGTCTCGCGCTGCAGACGGCGCTGCTCCGCCCACAGCCACGCGGCGCGCTCGTCCGGTTCGACGGGGCGGGTGCCGTAGACGCGGGTGAACTGGCCGAGGCCGTTGCGGGTGATGTCCGCGAGCGACGCCGCGGGGGCGTCGGCGTCGGCGTCGCTCGCTGCGGTCATCTCGCCCTGCATGGGGGCGACGAGGCCGTTCTGGTCGAGCCAGTAGCCGACGAGCTGGGCGGTCTTCTCCTCGAGCGTCATCTGGGCGAGGAGGGACTCGGGGCTGCGGGTCGCGGCGGTCGCGGTCGTCGTGTCGGTCGCGTCGGTCGTGTCCGTCGCGTCGGTCGTTCCGGCCTGGAGGCTCGTGGGCGCGTCCGTCACGCGGGTCGCGTCCGTCGCGGTCATCCCTTCACCGCCCCGGTCAGGCCGCCGACGATGCGTCGCTGGAACACCGCGAAGAACGCGAGCGCCGGGATCATCGACAGCGAGGTGAACGCCAGGACCTTGGCGGTGTCCACGGAGTACTGCGACGAGAACGCCTGCACCCCGAGCGGCAGCGTGTAGTTCGCCGCGTCGTTGAGGATGAACAGCGGCAGGATGTAGCTGTTCCAGCTGCCGATGAACGCCAGGATGCCGGTCGTCACGACCCCGGGCAGCGACAGCGGCACGACCATCCGGAAGAAGAACCCGATCCGGCTCGCACCGTCGATCGCAGCTGCTTCCTCGAGCTCGTCCGGGATCGCCCGGAGGAACGGCACCAGGATGATGACGGTCGTGGGCAGCGCGAACGCGATCTGCGGCAGGATCACCCCGGCCAGGCTGTTGGTCAGCCCGAGGTCCTTCACGAGCAGGTAGAGCGGCGTGATCGCGACGGTGATCGGGAACATCAGGCCGGCGGCGAAGAGCGAGTACAGCGCACCGCGGCCGCGGAACTGGTAGCGGGCGAGCACGAAGCTGACCATCAGCCCGAGCACGACGACCCCGATGGTGGTCGTGACGCCCGCGATCAGTGAGTTCCCGAGCTCCTGCCAGAACACGCCGCTGGAGAGCACGGCGCTGTAGTTGCCGAAGTTCCAGGGCGCGGGCAGGCCGGCCGGGCTCGACGTGATCTGCGCGTTGGTCCGGAAGCCGCCGAGCACGATGTACGCCACGGGGCCGATGCAGACCGCGATGAACAGCAGCGCGATGAAGTAGGTGCCGAGGTTCCGTTCCCGGCGGACCGGGCCCTCGTGCCCCCGGTTCCGGCCCTTGCGTCCCGGCGCGACGATCGATGCGGTGGCGGTCATCGTGTGGCCTTCTCGGTGAGGGCGCCGGCGGTGTCGCGGCGCAGGACGAACCGCTGGTACACGAGTGCGATGACCAGCGAGATGAGGAAGATCACCACGGCCACGGCGTTGCCGTACCCGTAGTTGCCGGAGTTCCGGCCGTTCGCGACCATGTACGTCGCCATCGTCGAGGTCCCCGCGGTGGAGGCGATGTACTGGCCCCAGATGATGTAGACGAGGTCGAACAGCTGGAGCGACCCGATGATCGAGAGGAACGCCCAGATGCGCAGCGTCGGGCCGAGCAGCGGCAGCGTGATGCGCCGCTGGATCTGCCAGTAGCCGGCACCGTCGAGCTGCGCGGCCTCGAACAGCTCCTCCGGGATGCTCTGCAGCCCGGCGAGGAACAGGATCACCGCGAACCCGATGTACTTCCACGAGATGATCGCCAGGAGCGTCCAGATCGCGATGTCCGGGTTCGAGAGCCAGTCGTTCCGCAGCGCCCCGAGCCCGAGGGTCTGCAGCAGGTCGTTCGCCGCGCCGGCCGAGGAGAGCATCAGGCTCCACCCGGTGCCGACGATCACCTCGGAGATGACGTACGGCACGAAGATGAGCACGCGGATGAGGCCGCGGCCGCGGATCCGCTGGTTGAGCAGCAACGCCAGGATGATCGCGATCGGTCCCTGGACGAGGAGCGACCCGATGACGATGAACAGGTTGTGCCACAGCACGCCGCGGAAGTCCGGGTCGGTGAAGATGATCTTGTAGTTGTCGAGCCCGACGAAGTCCGTCGGCGCCCCGTAGCCCTGCCACTTGTAGAAGCCGTAGTACGCGGCGAGTCCGACGGGCAGGATGACGAAGGCGACGAACATGATCGTCGCGGGTCCGGCGAGCAGGGCGACCTCGACCCGCTTGCGGACGTCGGCGGCCGGCTTCCGGGGCCGGGGGGCCGGGGCCGACGGCTGCGTGCCGTCGGCCCCGGTCCGGCCCGCGTCCGCCCGCTCACCGGAGCGGGGCGGACGCGGAGCGATCGAGGTGGCCATGGGGTGCGTCAGCCCTTCGCCGCGGCCTGGTTGACCGTCGTCACGATGTCGTCGACGCTGCCCTTGCCGGCGAGCAGGTTCACGACGCTGGTGTTCAGCGCGTTGCCGACGTTCTGGCCGTACAGGGTGTCGAGGTAGTTCGAGACGAACGGTGCCTTGTTGTACGCCGCGAGGACGTTCTTCAGGTACGGCTCCGTCACGACGCTCTGCGCCGACTGGTTCGCCGGGATGGCGTTGAAGGCCTTGTAGTAGGCCTCCTGCACGTCCTTGCCGGTCATGTAGTTGAGGAACTGCGTGCACGGCACCTTCGGGGCCTTCGCGGAGCAGGAGTACCCGTCGACCGCGCCCATCATCGAACCAGGTGCACCCTTGCCGCCCGAGACCTCGGGGAAGGGGAAGAAGCCGAGGTCGGCGAGGGGCTTGCCGTCCGGGGTCAGGGAGGAGATCACGCCCGGGTCCCAGGCGCCCATGAGCTCCATCGCGGCCTTGTGGTTCGCGACGAGACCGGCGGAGCTGCCGGCGCCCTGCTGCGCTGCGGTGGTGAGGTAGCCGTCGTTGAAGGGCTTGGTGTCGAAGAACGCCTTGGTGTCCTTGCCCGCCTGCTCCCAGCAGCTGTTCGTGAACTTCAGGTCCTTCGCGGCGCCGTTCAGCGTCTTCTCGCTGCAGGCACGGAGTGCGAAGTTGTAGTACCAGTGCGCGGCCGGCCATGCGTCCTTCGCACCGACGGCCACCGGCTGGATGTCCGCGGCCTTGAGCTTGGCGATGTCGGCGTTCAGCTCGGCCATCGTGGTCGGGGTGCCCTTGATGCCGGCCTGCTCGAAGAGGTCCTGGCTGTACCAGATGCCCTCGGGGTTGACGTCGACGGGCATGGCGTAGGTCTTGCCGTCGCTCTCGTAGCCCTTGAACGCGCCGTCGCTGATCTGCGCCTTCGCGGTCTTGCCGATCGAGCCGGAGATGTCCATCAGCTGGCCCGCCTGGACCATGGCGGCCATCTTCCCGCCGCCGCGCTGCAGGAACACGTCGGGGGCGGAGCCGGAGTTCAGCGCGGTCTGGAGCTTGCCGTCGAGGTCCTCGTTCTGGATCGCCTGGATCTTGATCGTGACGTTCGGGTGCAGCTGCTCGAAGTCCTTGACGGTCTTCTCCCAGAACGCCTTGCCGGGGCCGGTGGTGGAGTTGTGCCAGAAGGTCATCGTGACCTTGCCGTCGCTGCTCGCCGCGTCACTGCCTGCAGAACAACCTGCGGCGGTGAGTGCGGTCGCCCCGATCAGCGCGATGGCTGCCGCGGCTCGGATCTTCCTCGTCATCGTGGAACTCCTCGGTGTCGTCGTTGACATGCGCGACATCGGCTGCCGCTGGAGAGAGCGTGCCAGGCGCTCACGCAACTTGTCAATCGATATCGATAACGTTTTCTAAACTGCCCCGAACCGGTCCCCACGGCGCGCTTCGAGCGGTACGGTGAGCACATGGAGACCGCTGTCGGCACGCACCCCGGCCCGGGCCGCGTGACGATCGCCGACGTCGCACGTGCCGCCGGGGTGTCGATCCCGACGGTGTCGAAGGTCATCAACAACCGCGACGGCGTGGCCTCGGCGACGATGCTGCGGGTGCAGGAGGTGGTCGAGCGACTCGGCTACGAGACCTCCCTCGTCGCGCGGAGCCTCCGGAGTTCGCGGACCGGCGTGATCGGCATCCTCGTCCCCGAGTTCGAGCCGTTCTCCACCGAGCTCCTCCGCGGTGTGTCCGCAGCGGCGATCGGCACCGGGTACGAACTCCTCGCCTACGCCGGACTCGTGACGGGCGCCAGTCAGCCGGGGTGGGAGCGCCGATCGCTGTCCCGGCTCTCCGGCACCCTCATCGACGGGGCCATCGTCGTCACCCCGACGACGGCGCTCCCGACCTCCTCGATCCCCGTCGTCGCCATCGACCCGCACACCGGCCCAGAGGGTCACGCCACCGTCGACACCGACAACGAGGGCGGCGCACGGAGCGCCGTCGAGCACCTGCTCGCGCTCGGGCACACCCGCATCGCGCACATCCACGGGCGCGCCGACCTCGCCTCGGCACAGCTGCGCGAGACGGGCTACCGCGGGGCACTCGCCGCCGCCGGCATCCACGTCGACGAGGACCTGGTCCGCGCCGGCGACTACCAGGAGGACCGGGCCACCGCCGTCGCCCGCGAGCTCCTCAGCATCCCGGACCGGCCGACCGCGGTGTTCGCCGCGAACGACTCGTCGGCGATCGGTGTGCTGCACGCCGCGGCCGCACTCGGGCTCCGGGTCCCCGAGGACCTGTCCGTGATCGGCTTCGACGACGTCCCGCAGGCCTCGACCACCACGCCGCCGCTGACCACCGTGGCACAGCCCCTCGCCGATCTCGGTGCCGCCGCCGTGGAGATGCTCCTCACGATGCTCCGTGGGGAGCCGTCGCCGGAACACGTCCGGCTGTCCACGAGCCTCCGCGTGCGCCAGAGCACCGGCCCCGTCCCGTCTTAGCCGCGCCGTCGCCGCCGTCGCGCCGTCGCGCCGCGGTGTAGGCAGTCGAATCGCGCGTAGGGGGTCCGGAGTTCCGACTGCCCACGCGCGATTCACCTTCTCAGCGCACCCGTGATGGGAAGGAACGCACTCGCCGGGCACCGCGCACGCGCCGCGCGCACCGCGAGCGCCGCGAGCGCCGCGCGCACCGCGGGCCGCGCGCCGCGTCAGCGCCGCAGCGTCTGCTTCGGGTACTCGCCGAACCGCTCCAGGTACACCGCCGAGAACCGCCCCAGGTGCGCGAACCCCCACCGCCGCGCCACGTCCCCCACGGTCACCGACTGCGGGTCGAGCTCGAGCAGGTCCTGCCGGACGTGGTCGAGCCGGACCCCACGGAGGTAGGTGAGCGGCGAGACGCCGAGCACCCGCGCGAAGGACTCCTGCACCGACCGCACGCTGAGCCCACCGACGGCGGCGAGGTCCGCGACCGTGACGGTCTCCCGGGCGTGCGCGTGGACGTACTCGACCATCGTCCGGAGCCGCGCGTTCCTCGGCGCCGACAGCTCGGCGGGCAACGCATCCACCTTCGGCGGGAACATCCCGAGGAAGGCCGCGGCGACCCCGCGCTTCGCGTCCGCCCACGCCGTCGAGTCGACTCCGTCCCGGAGCGCACGGGACAGCGCCCCGAGCGCGTCGTGCCACGGGCCGAGGCCCGCGTCGTCGTCCGCCCGGGTCCGGTCGAAGCGGAGCGGCCCGTCGCCGAGGTCGTAGCGTTCCGCGGCGACGTCCCGCACCAGGGAGCGCGCGATGTGCACGAGCCGCTGGTCGTGGTCGGTCCCGCTGAACACGAACTCCTGCTCCGTCGGGGAGAGCAACGGCGCATCATGCCACATGTCGTGCCGCTCGCCGGCGACGTCGACGACCGCCGTGCCCGACGTGATCCACTGGACGACGTAGTGGTCCCCCGGCGACACGCTGCCGCGGAGGAACCCGGTGACCCGGCAGCGCCGGATCGTCACCTCGTCGTCGCCGACCGCCGTGTACCGGTAGGAGTACGCCTCGCCGGTGCGCCGCGACGTCCACGCGCGCCCGACGTCGGCCGCCGTCAGGTCACGGATCGCCGACTCGGGGTCGCGCCCGGCGACCTCGAACCGGATGAGTTCGCTCACGCTGCTGCCCGCCACGCCGTGCCGGTGCCTGCGCGCCCCATCGCGTTATCCGGATACGCTGACCCGGTGCCCTGGGCGTATCGTGTCGCCCAGCCGACCAGCGCTGAGGAGGCGACCGGGTGACCGCCAGCGACCTCGACCTGGACCTCGATGCCGCACTCACGCGGCTCGACGGAGCGCTGGCCATGCTGCGGACCCGGCTCCGTGAAGAACTCGACGTCGCCGGTGTCGACCTGTCGCTCGTGCAGTTCGTGTCCCGTGCGGAGAGCGGGAGTCGCCCGGTCCGCGTCAAGGACCTGGCCTCGCACCTCGGCATCACCGGGCCGGCGGTCACCAGTGCGGTCGATCGACTCGAGCGGGCCGGTCACCTGGTCCGTCGCCCGAACCCCGAGGACGGTCGCAGCCGGCTCATCGGCCTGACGGAGACGACACGGCGCCGCTACCACGCTGCGATGGACAGCACGAACGAGCACCTGCACGAGCTGATGTCCTCCTTCTCCGATCGTGACAAGGCCAGGTTCGTCCGCATCATCGACCGCGTGGTCACCGCGCTCGACGGCGGCGCACCCAACCCCTGAACGGCAGAGTAGAGGGCACGCGGCACCGCTCCGAACGATTGTCCACCGTGCGCAGTTGCATAAGTGTTCTACCTAATTCCGGACCGTGCAAGGCGAACCGCCGTACGGTCGAACCGGCGGGGAACACGGGGAACGGATCAGGACGGAGGACAGCCATGAGCAACTACGACACCGAACCGGGCATCGATCCGGTCCGCATCACGACGTTCCGTCGGATGCACCGCAAGTGGAAGTTCGGTGAACAGCCGCCGGAGGACCAGACGCTGTTCGACGACCTCTTCACGGAGACGACGCGTCAACGCTGACGTCGCGGACACGCGGACGAACACACGGCCGGGAGGCCCGGTGCCGGTCGGCACCGGGCCTCCCGTCGTGTGCGCGGTCCAGCTCAGTGCACGCCGCACGCAGCCGCTGCGGGCCCGCGCTGCGCGCCCCGCGCCGCGGTCAGGCGGGCGCCGGGGCCGTCGAGGCGGCGACGTGGAGCTCGCACGGGATCAGGGCGTGCGTCAGGTCGGTCGACGCACCCTCGAGCCGGTCGACGAGGGACTCGACCGCGAGACGGCCGAGCGCCGGCCCCGGTGCGTTCAGCGTCGTGAGCACGGGCTCGGTCGCGGTGCCGGCGCTGTCCGAGGACACGATCGCGATCACCGAGACGTCCTCGGGGACACGGCGCCCGCCGGCGCGGAGCCCGCTCACCAGCCCGAAGTTCGAGTCGTCCTTCATGATGACGGCCGCAGTGACGTCGGGGTCGCGGACGAGGAGCTCCGCCGCCGCGCGACGCCCGCCCTCCGCCGAGGCACCGGACGCCACGACGGTGCCCGCGATGCCACGGCGGGCGACCGAGGCACGGAACGCCGCCTCGGAGCGCACCTTCGGCCCGTACTCCGCCATCGCGGTGCCGTCGAGGTCCTCGACGACCAGGCCGATCCGGCGGTGTCCGAGGCCGGTGAGGTGGTCGAGCGCGTCCTCGACGGTGCGCTCGAAGTCGATGTCCACGAACGAGATCGCGGAGGGGTCGGCGGTCCGGCCGATCGACACGAACGGGACGTCCATCCGGGTGAGCTGCTCGATCCGGGGGTCGTGCATCGTGACCTCCATCACGATGACGCCGTCGGCGAGACCGCCGGAGATCAGGTCGCGGACGTCGTCGGCAGTGGCCGCTGACGGCCAGAGCACGAGGTGGTACCCGAGCTCGGACGCACGACCCGCGGCGCTCGTGAAGAACTGCAGCGCCGTCTGGCCGAGGCGGTGTTCGAGCACCGGGAACAGCAGCGCGATGATCCGCGTCCGCCGGCTCGCGAGCGCGCGGGCGACGACGTTGTTCCGGTAGCCGAGCTCCCGCATCGCCGCGGTCACCCGGTCCCTGGTCGCCGGGGAGACCCGCTTGTTGCCGTTCACGACGAAGGACACCGTGGCGATGGAGACCCCCGCCCGGTCGGCGACCTGCTGCATCGTCGCCATGTCGTCTCCTGTCGTGTGCTCCGCTCACTGTACTGGGGAGCTGCTCGGAAAAAGTTCGTCTAAGCGCTTTACTATCGAAGCGCTTAGATGCTAGCTTCGGCGCACTCGGCCACCACCAGAGAAGAGCGAAGCAATGAAGCCTCGACACCGCAGGGTCGCCCCTGCCCTCACCGCCGTCGCCATGCTGGCGACCATCCCCCTCGTGCTCGCCGGTTGTTCCGGCGGGTCGTCCGCCTCATCGGGCGGCAAGGTGACCTCGATCACCGTCCTGGACTACTACAACCAGGGCAACGACAAGAAGGTCATCGGCGACTACCTCGACAAGTGCGGCGCCGCCAACGACGTCACGATCAAGCGGAGCCTGGTCCCCGGGGCCTCGCTCATCCAGAAGGTCCTCCAGCAGGCGTCGTCGAAGACCCTGCCGGACGTCCTCATGCTCGACAACCCGGACCTCCAGCAGATCGCCGAGACCGGTGCGCTCTCGCCGCTCACGGACTACGGCATCTCCACCGACGGCTACGCCAAGGGCGTGCTGCAGGCCGGCACCTACAAGGGCAAGGTCTACGGCCTCGCCCCGACCGTCAACACCATCGCGCTGTTCTACAACAAGGACGTGCTCGCGAAGGCCGGCATCACCCCGCCGAAGACCTGGGACGAACTGAAGACCGACGCGGCGAAGCTCACCGCCGGCAGCCAGTACGGCTTCGCGGTCGACGCGAACGCCACGTACGAGGGCACCTGGCAGTTCCTGCCCTTCATGTGGTCCAACGGCGGCGACGAGAAGAACATCGCCACCACGAAGACCGCCGAGGCGCTCGGCCTCTGGACCGACCTGGTCAAGGACGGCTCGATGTCCAAGAGCGTCGTGAACTGGACGCAGGCGGACGTCAACGACCAGTTCATGGCCGGCAAGGCCGCGATGATGATCAACGGCCCGTGGCAGATCCCCGGCCTCAAGGCGTCGAAGGTCGACTACGGCATCGCGCAGATCCCGGTGCAGTCCGCGAGCGACACCGCGGTCGCCCCGCTCGGCGGTGAGGTCTGGACCGTCCCGAACACCGGCGACTCCGCCAAGCAGAAGGTCGCGGCGAAGGTCGTCTCCTGCATGAACGACGCGAAGAACCAGCTCGCGATGGCGAAGCTCCGCTACACGATCCCCTCGAAGACGTCGGCCGCCGAGCAGTTCGGCAAGGACGTTCCGGAGGAGCAGGTGTTCGTCGACCTGGTCGCCAGCGCCCGCGCACGCACCGGTGAGCTCGGAGCCGACTGGCCCAAGGCCGCCACGAAGATCTACACCGCCGTGCAGTCCGCGCTGACCGGGCAGGACTCCCCCGCCGACGCGCTGAAGAACGCGCAGTCGAGCAACTGAGCATGACCAGCACTGCAGAGCCCATCGCCCCGCAGCGGGCCGTCGGCGACGGGGCATCCGCCTCGTCCCGGCGGCCCGGGCGCCGGGGGCCGGGAACGCGCGGCAGGAGCCTCCGCTTCGAGCGGATCGCCCAGCTGCTGTTCCTGCTCCCCGCCGTCGTCTTCCTGGTGTTGTTCTTCGGCTACCCCGTCGTGAAGAACATCATCATGAGCTTCCAGGCGTACACGACGAGCACCTTCTACACGGGCGAGGCCCCGTGGGTCGGACTCGCGAACTACGTCTCCGTCGTCTCGTCCCAGCTGTTCGGCACCGCGCTCCTCAACACGGCGCTGTTCACGATCGGCTCCATCGTCGGTCAGTTCGTCATCGGGCTCGCGCTCGCGCTGTTCTTCCGACGGAACTTCCCGCTCTCCGGGCTCCTCCGCTCCCTGCTCCTGCTGCCGTGGCTCCTGCCGCTCATCGTCTCGAGCGCGGTGTGGAAGTGGATGCTCGACCAGGACTCCGGCGTCCTCAACCAGTTCCTCAACGTGTTCGGGATCGGCTCGGTGCCCTGGCTGACGAGCCCAGCCGTCGCCCTCATCACGGTGATCGGCGTGAACATCTGGATCGGCATCCCGTTCAACACGACGATCCTCTACGGCGGTCTGCAGGACATCCCCGCCGAGCTGTACGAGGCGGCGTCGCTCGACGGCGCCACCGGGTGGAAGGCCTTCTGGGCGATCACCTGGCCGATGCTCCGCCCGGTCGTCAGCGTCACGCTCGTGCTCGGCGTCGTCTACACGATCAAGGTGCTCGACATCATCCTCGGGTTGACGAACGGCGGCCCGGCGAACGCCACCCAGACCATCGCCACGCAGTCCTACGACCTGTCGTTCAAGCAGTTCGACTTCGGGCAGGGCGCCGCGCTCAGCAACATCCTCATCGTGATCTCCGCGCTGTTCGCGATCGTGTACCTGCGCCTGAACCGGAAGGCCGTCGATGACTGAGGCAGCACGCACCACGACGCTGCGCACCCGCGCACTCACGGTCCAGGGCCGGAGACCCGCCCGCGCCACCACCCCGAAGCAGTGGATCCTGTCCGGCGTGGGGATCCTGATCCTCGCCGTGATGCTGTTCCCCGTCTACTGGATGATCAACATCTCGCTGCAGCCGGCGGGCCCGGCGATCGAGGCCGCCTGGTTCCCGATCCATGCGCAGCTGCACGGGTACGCCCAGGCGATCGCGGACCAGGGCGGGGCGCTCGTCACGAGCCTCCTGATCGCCCTCGGCAGCGTGGTCGTGAGCCTGGTCATCGCGACACCGGCGTCGTACGCGCTCGCCCAGTTCAAGGTGAAGGGCGTCGGGGCCGTCCTGTTCGGCATCCTCATCTCGCAGATGATCCCCGGCATCGTCGTCGCGAACGCGCTGTACGCGGCGTACAACGACCTCGGCCTGCTCAACACGATCCCCGGGCTGATCCTCGCCGACTCGACCGCGGGCGTCCCGTTCGCGATCCTCATCATGCGGGCGTTCATGCAGAACATCCCGCCGTCGATCATCGAGGCGGCGAAGGTGGACGGTGCCGGCAACTTCCGGGCGTTCCGCTCGGTCGTCATCCCGATCAGCTTCAACGCCCTGATCACCGCGGGGCTGTTCGCGTTCCTGTTCACGTGGAGCGACTTCCTGTTCGCGCTGACCCTCACCACCACCGGTGACGTCCGCCCGATCACGCTCGGCATCTACAACTACATCGGCACCTTCACCGCCGACTGGTCGACCGTCATGGCCGCAGCGGTGATGGCGTCGATCCCCGCCATCGTGCTGCTCCTCGTGGCACAGAAGTTCATCGCCGCCGGGGCCACCGGCGGTGCCGTCAAGTGATCCCAGCACCACCACGACCCCGGAAGGCCGACACCATGACCACTACCCCGCTCCGCATCACCGTCTGGGGCGAGAACGTCCACGAGCAGGTCGAGCAGCACGTCGCGGACCGGTACCCCGACGGCATGCACGGCGCGATCGCGGACGGCATCCGGGAGAACCTCCCCGACGCGCTCGTCCGGACCGCGACGATGCAGGAACCCGAGCACGGTCTGACCGACGAGGTCCTCGCGCAGACCGACGTCCTCACCTGGTGGGGGCACGCGGCACACGCCGACGTCGACGACGCCGTCGTCGACCGGGTGCACAAGCACGTGCTCGCCGGCATGGGCCTCGTCGTCCTGCACTCCGGCCACTGGTCGAAGATCTTCGGCAAGCTGATGGGCACGACGTGCACGCTCCGGTGGCGGAGCGAGCACGACCAGGAACTCGTCTGGACCGTGAACCCGCAGCACCCGATCACCCGCGGCGTGCCGAACCCGATCGTCATCCCCGAGCAGGAGATGTACGGCGAGTACTTCGACGTCCCGACCCCCGACGAGCTCGTGTTCATCTCGGGCTTCACCGGCGGCGAGGTGTTCCGGAGCGGCATGACGTACCGCCGCGGCCTCGGGAAGATCTTCTTCTTCTCCCCCGGCGACCAGGACTTCCCCGTGTACCACCACAAGGACGTCCGCCGGGTGATCGCGAACGCGACCGAGTGGGCCCGCCCGGAGCGCGAGCGCGAGATCCCGACGCTCCGCCGCTACGACCTCGGGGAGTACTTCGAGGGCCAGCACTACCGCGGCCCGTTCGACGACGCCCCGGTCGCGGAGACCGAGACGGCCGCGGAGACCGAGACCGAACCGGCCGAGGCCCGCGCGTGACGCCCCTCCGCGTCGTCCAGGTCGGCGCCGGCGGCATGGGCCGGGCCTGGCTCGGCACGGTCGCCGCCGACCCCGAGGTCGAACTCGTCGGCATCGTCGACCTGGACCTCGACGCAGCACGCGCCGGCGCGGAGACGGCCGGGGACCCGTCGATCCCGGTCGGCACGAGCCTCACCGCACTCGCGGCGGAGACCGGTGCCGAGGCCGTCCTCGACGTCACGGTGCCGGTCGCCCACCACCCGATCACGCTCGAGGCCCTGCACGCCGGCCTGCCGGTCCTCGGCGAGAAGCCGGCAGCGCAGACGGTCGCCGAGGCACTCTCCCTCGCCGCAGCCGCCGAGTCCACCGGTGTGCTGTTCATGGTGTCCCAGTCCCGCCGCTACAACGACCGGCTCGTCGCCTTCCGGCAGCACGTCCGCGGGCTCGGCGACCTCGGCACGCTGAGCACCCGGTTCGCGAAGGCCCCGCACTTCGGCGGCTTCCGCGAGGAGATGGACGACGTCCTGCTCCTCGACATGGCGATCCACCCGTTCGACTCCGCCCGCTACGTGCTCGAGCGGGATCCCGTGTCGGTGTACTGCGAGTCGTACAACCCGTCGTGGTCCTGGTACCGCGGGGATGCTGCTGCGGCGGCGGTGTTCACGTTCGAAGACGACATCCGCTACGTCTACGACGGCTCGTGGTGTGCGCCCGGCGCGGAGACGTCGTGGAACGGCGACTGGCGCGCGTCGGGTGCGGCCGGGACCGCGCTCTGGGACGGCGACCACGACCCGTCGAGCGACCTCGACGGCACACCGGGGTCCCCCGCTGCGGCTGACGGCGTCGGCGAGGAGATCGCCGGTGCGCTGTCGTCCTTCGTCCGGGCGCTCCGCACCGGGGTCACCCCGGACGGCGAGGTCCACGGGAACATCATGAGCCTGGCGATGGTGGAGGCCGCCATCGCGTCGACCCGGTCGGGGCAGCGCGTCGTGATCGACGAGGTGCTCGACCGCGCGCACGCCGAGGCGCTCGCAGCCGAGCGCGACGACGCTGCGCGCGAGCGCCTGGCGGCGTGGGGCTCGGTCCGCAACGCACTCACGGCGGCGGTGCCGGCCACGGGGTGAGACGGCGACCCACAACGGACGGGAGGCCCGGTGCCAGCTGGCACCGGGCCTCCCGTCCGTCTGCGGCCGGCTCCGCACCGTGCGAGGTTCCGGACACCGTGCCAGCGCCTGCCACACCGTCCGCGACCTCGCACAGTCCGCGTCAGCGGCGGTGGACCGCCGCCCGGAGCACGTCGTCGGCGCGGTCGTTCAGCCGGCCGAGCAGCGCCGCGAGGGCGCGCAGGTCGTCGTCGGCGAACTCCCCCACGATGTCGTCGAAGGTCTCGTCGCCGTGGGTGTCGAGCTGGTCCAGCAGGCGACGCCCCGCTGGCGCGAGCTCGAGCAGGCTCGCGCGCCCGTCCTGGGGATCCGGTGTCGTCCCGAGGTGACCGGCCGACACGAGCGATGCCACGCGACGACTCACGACCGGCCGGGACAACCCGGTCAGTTCCGCGACGGCCGTCGACCGGACCGGGCCCAGGTGTTCGACGGCCCGCAGGAGCACCCGCGCCGTCGGGTCCAGGCCGCCGCGCTCCTCGATCAGGACGGAGCGGAGCGCCTGCCGGACCCAGAGGCGGTCGAGCTGCTGCCGGAGAGCACGCTCGGAGTCGTTGCGGTCGTCGGTCACGTGGCCAAGCGTACGACCCGAATTTAGTTGCTTGCTGGAAGCATCTGGTGTAACTTTGCAGTCGCTGCAAGGTCGAGACCGGTGCCGACGCCCACCCCAGGGGTCCGCGCGCACGGCACGTCCGGTCTCCCCCGCAGCCGACCGACCGATCGAACCGAAGGAACCCATGTCAACCGCCACCGCACCCGTCCCGGTGCACCGCGGGCGTCACAGCGCCCCCGCTCCCGGCAGCGCCGGGAACGGCCAGCAGCCGCTCATGACGCACCGTCAGATCCTGCTCGTCATCTACGGCCTGATGGCGGGCATGTTCCTGTCCTCGCTCGGGCAGACGGTGTTCGGCACCGCGATCCGCACCATCGGCGACGACCTGCACGGCCTCGACCAGCAGGCGTGGGTGACGACGGCGTACCTGATCACCTCGACGATCGCGACGCCGATCTACGGCAAGCTCTCCGACATCTTCGGCCGTCGGCCGCTCTACATCTTCGGCATCGTCGTCTTCATCCTCGGCGCCGTGCTCTCCTCGATGTCCACGTCGATGCTCATGCTCGCCGGCTTCCGCGCCGTGCAGGGCATCGGCGCCGGCGCGCTGATGTCGCTGCCGCTGGCGATCATGGGCGACATCCTCGCGCCCCGCGAGCGGGCGAAGTACCAGGGGTACTTCCTCGCCGTGTTCGGCATCTCCTCGGTGATCGGCCCGCTGATCGGCGGCCTCCTCGCCGGCACCAGCGAGATCCTCTTCATCACCGGCTGGCGCTGGGTGCTCCTCATCAACGTGCCGATCGGGATCGCCGCGCTGATCATGGTGATCGTCTTCCTGCACCTGCCGAAGGTGCACGACAAGGCCGAGAAGCCGAAGGTCGACTGGTGGGGCGCGACCGCCGTCATCGTCACGCTCGTCCCGCTGCTCCTCGTCGCCGAACAGGGCCGCACCTGGGGCTGGGGCTCCGCCGCCGCCATCGCCTGCTACGTGATCGGCGTCGTCGGTCTCGTCGCACTGCTCCTCATCGAGTCGAAGATGGGCGACGCGGCGATCATCCCGCTGAAGCTCTTCCGCTCCGGCACGTTCTCGATGGCCACCGTGATCGGGTTCCTCGTCGGGTTCGCGATGTTCGGCGCGATGCTGACCATCCCGCTCTACCTGCAGATCGTCGTCGGCCTCAGCCCCACCCAGTCCGGCTTCGCGACGCTGCCGCTCGTCGGCGGCCTGATGATCGCGTCGATCACCTCCGGCCAGATCGTCGCCCGCGTCGGCCGGTACCGGATCTTCCCGGTGATCGGCACCGCGCTGGTGTCCGCCGGCTACGTCGTCCTGACGTTCATGTCGATCGACAAGCCGCTCTGGTTCCTGATGATCGGGATGTTCCTCATCGGCCTCGGGCTCGGCTCCGTGATGCAGTCCCTGACCCTCGCGTCGCAGGGGTCCGTCCAGGCACGTGACATGGGCGTCGCCACGTCCTCCGCGACCTTCTTCCGCCAGATCGGTGGCACGCTCGGCACCGCGGTGCTGCTGTCGATCCTGTTCTCCGTCATGCCGACGAACATCGTGCACGCGACCGCGAACCGCGCCGACCTCACGAGTGCGCTCGATGCGGCGCTCGACCCCACCGTCGCATCCGCTCCCGCGAACCGTGGCGTGATGCGGCAGATCTGGACGCCGATCGTCACCCCGATCGAGGAGCAGGTCGACGCCGGGCTGGCGGACGGCACGACGGCGGCGAAGCAGGCGGCCGACCAGGCCGTCACCGACCAGGTCACCGCAGCCGTGCAGGCGCAGGTCGCGGCGGGCACCGTCCCGGCTGCGGCAGCGCAGACCGTCATCGACCAGCAGGTCGCAGCGGCCACCCCGGCCGCCGAGGCCACGGCACTCGACGCCGCCGCGTCGAAGGCGCACGCATCGGTCTCCGACGGTGCCCTCGTGGTCGACTGGTCGGACGACGCACAGCGCTCGTACTACGTCGGCCAGGCCGTCCCGACGATCGTCGAGTCGCTGAACGACTCGTCGAACGACTCGAGCGCGTCGGCCACGAACGACACCTCGTTCCTGACCGGTGCCGACAGCCGCCTCACTCGACCGTTCATGAGCGGGTTCAACGCCTCCGCCGTGACGATCTACTGGGTCGGGCTCGGGGTCATCCTGCTCGCGTTCGTCCTGACCTGGTTCTTCCGGGTGCCGCCGCTCCGTGCGCGCTCCGCACTGCAGGAGCGGGCCGACATGTCCGCTTCGGCCGAGCTCGAGGCGGAGGCCGGGATGGCCGCTGCCGAAGCCGGGTCCTTCACCGGGCCGATGACCGGCTCCACGCCGACCGTCCGGCGGTGACGTCGTGACCCCCACCGTGGCCGAGTCCGAGCCGTGCTCGCTCCGGGAGCGGAAGAAGCAGCAGACCCGGCAGGCCATCCACGACGCCGCGCTCCGGCTCGTGGCGGACTCCGGCCTCGGTGGGGTCACCGTCGAGCAGATCTGCGCGGCGGCACACGTCTCCCCGCGGACCTTCTTCAACTACTTCCCGTCGAAGGCGGACGCGGCGCTCGGGTTCCCGCCGAACACCGTGCCCGCCGCGGTCCGGACGCGGTTCCTGGCGTCGTCCGGCGCCCTCGTGTCCGACGTCTGCGCCCTGGTCGCGCACACGGTCGCCCTGCCGCAGGACCGGCACCGCGCCCGTGACCTCGTCGAGCGGCACCCCGAGGTGATGCCGACGATGCTCGACTGGATGGCCGCGACCCGGCGTGCCGTGATCCGGGTCGCCGCCGAGCGCACCGACGAGCAGACCGCCCGCACGGCGGTGACGCTCGTGATGGGCGCGCTCATCGAGCTGGCGCAGCGCACCACCGTGGCCGACGGGGACGAGCTCACCGCGGTGCTGCGGGGCGTCGTCGGCGAGATGGGGGCGCTGGCGCGGGCCTGACGCGCGGGGGCGCGGGGGGCGCGGGGGGCGCGGGGGGCGCGGGGGGCGCGAGCTTCAGCGCGGGATCACGCTGAACAGGAACTTCTTCCGCACCATGTACCAGGCCAGCAGGATCAGCAGCGAGTGGGTGACGAAGCCGATCCACCCGTTGCTCCAGTCGACCCCCGGGATCGACGCGATGGCCAGTGCGAAGAACACCTGCCAGACGAAGACGTAGAGACTCGCCTGCCCGATCGGGATCCACAGCCACCCGATCGCCGCCGCGATCGGCTTCCAGAACACGGTGAGGATCGCGTAGGACACGATCGCGAAGAACGCGATGTCGACCAGGCGCCCCCACTGCAGGTCCACCCGCTGGTACGCCGTGTTGTACAGGTCGTCGTACATCGACGCCGGGAACGGCACAGGCGTGAAGCCGAAGTGGTTCGCGGCCCAGACGTAGACCAGGAACGCCGCGTAGCCGCAGATGCCGACGCCGATCAGCACCTTCCCGAGGCGTCCGGTCAACGCACGCACGATCTGCCGGCGGTAGTAGCCGAGGACCAGGCCGTGCGTGAACACGACCTGCCAGGTGAGGAGCGGGAACACCGACTCGAACTGGGAGTTCAGCGGCCGGAACTCCGGGTGGAGCGCCTGGAAGACGTAGAGGGCCCAGCTGCCGATGAGCACCGCCCACCAGAACCCGCGCCGGATCACCCAGAGCAGCGGCGGGATGAACAGGCTCAGCACCACGAAGAGGCCCATGATGTTGAACGGCCACGGCCCCATCTCGAGCAGCAGGAACTGCCGGATGGCGTACCAGGGCGGCGGGTACGCGAGCAGCTGCATGGCGTTCGGGTACAGGTCGTAGACGCGTCCCTCGGCGCCGACGCCGCCGGTCCCGGTCCCCCGGTCCGTGAACGTCGTGATCGCGTCGGTGTTCAGGAACGGCAGGAAGCTCAGCGCGAAGACGACCGCGATCACCACCAGCGTGACGAGGTACTGCTTCCGCGCGCGCTTCCAGGCGCCGACCGCGGCCACCCACTCGCCGAACTTCTTGATCGCGAGCGGGTAGGTCATGCCGAGGACCATGCCGGAGAGGAACACGAACATCTCCGCGCCGGTGATCGCCCCGACCGCGTGCAGCGTGATGTACGAGTACGGACCACCGATCTCGATGTGGGTGATCACCACCGCCAGGATGATGAACCCGCGGAACAGGTCGAGCCGCAGGTCGCGCCCGGGCTTGCCGTCGTCGGGGTACCGCCAGCTCGGCAGGAGTCGGCCGAACAGCCCGCTCAGCAGGAACACGATCGCGAGCCCCACCGCCAACCAGACGATTCACGCCATCTGGTCGCCGCCGGTGTCGAGCTGCTGGTTCGTCGCCGCGTTGCCGTCCTGCGGCGTGACCCGTTCGGTGACGGGGCCGAACACGAACCGGTCGGTGCCCTGCAGGTCGGTGCGGAAGGAGCCCGCGATCCCCGGCACCGCGGTGTCCCGCCAGTCGGCCACGCGGTTGCCGGCCTCGGGTTCGCGCCGGTTCGTCTCGAGGAAGGTCACACCGCGGATGAGCGGGCGGTCCTCGATCGCGCTGAAGACCTGCCGCCACCACCCCTGCTTGACCGCGAGCTCCGTCGCGCCCCGGAGCGAGTGGTCGTACAGCGCACCGGTGTCCAGGAGCATCGGCCGGTCGTGTCCCACGGCGAAGCGGTCGTAGAAGTCGCTCTGCTGCTGGGCGTCGTAGCCCCAGGCCTCGTCGAACCGGGCTGCGACCTCGCCCGACACGGGGACGTCGTTCGTCGTCAGCGGGACGTCCCGACCGGCCGCCTGGGTCGCCTTCCCCTTGCCGAAGAAGAACATCGACATGCCGACCCAGTCGACGGACGAGTCGCCCGGCCAGTAGGGCTGGTACGGATCGTCGGCGGCGGTGAGCTGGCCGTCCCCGTTGGTGTCGAGCTTCGCGGTGTCCGTCGCTGACAGGTCCGCCAGGCGCCCGGCGGACTCGCCGAACGGGTACCCGGCGCCGTACGACGGGGACCAGACCATCAGTGCGTCCGACGTCCCGCCGTGCACCGCGGTCGCGAGCGCGCGGAACGCCCGCACGTACTGCGTCGGCTGCTGCCCCCAGCGCACCCACGTGCCGTTCGTCTGCGGTGCGAAGCGGACGAGCACCTGCGTGTCGTACTGGTCGTGCACTTCCTCGAACAGCGTGTTCGCGTGCCGGGCGTCCGCGGCGGTCAGCGACCGGAGCGCGGCGTCGGGCTCCAAGCTGACGACGAGGGTCGCGCCCTGGGCGGCCGCGGCCCGGGTGGAGCGCAGCAGCTGCCGTTCCGCGCTCGCGTCGACGGGGTAGTCGATCTCCACCGCGTAGCTCGAGGGCGTCGCGCCGAGCCGCCCTTCGTACCCGTCGGGGGCGTCCGATCCCCAGTCGAGGTCCGGCCCGAACCAGGTCTTCCCCGAGGACGGCGACAGCGACGCCGCCTGCGCCGGGATGGCTCCCCCGAGCAGGAGCACGCCGACCGTGACCAGGATCGCCACGACACGGACGAGCGTCCGCCTCACCGTGTGCACACCAGGGTCCAGACGTTGTGCCCGTGTTCGTGCCGGTGTTCGAGGCGGTCCAGCGCGGCGATGGCGAGTGCGAGCCCGCGGCCGCTCTCGGCGTCGAGGTCGGCCATCGTGACGGCGCTGAGGTCGATGTCGACCGGCAGCCCGTTGTCACGGAGCTCCGCGGTGAACTCGTGGTCGGTGGCGGTGAGCTCCACGGAGTATCGGCGTCCCTGCTGTTGGTCGGCGCGAGCGGTGTGCTCGACGATGTTCGCGGCGATCTCGGCGAGCGCGGTCTCGAGCGCGAAGCGGTGCGCCATGTCGTCGACGCCGAGGCCGGCCCACCACGCGCCGAAGCGGTCCTGCACGGTGTCGAGGCTCTCCGGCACGGCGGGCACGTCGAAGGACGCGACGTCGAAGGCCGTCACAGCGGACCACCGGCCGTGCTCGACTCGTGCTCGGACTGCACGCCGGTCCCCGGGCCGCGGTACAGCACCGCGCGGATCACGATGCTGAAGATGAACAGGTCGAAGACGACCCACGCGGTGTTCACGAGCGGCGCGATGCCCGACGCCTGTCCGGCGAGGTACCGGATCCCGATCAGGATCAGCGCGGCGACGAGCGCGGCCATCGCGATCAGCTGGGGCCGGACGAGGTCCCAGCGCGGCTTCTGCTCGGACTCGTCGCGGACCTTCGGGGTGACGCGGAACCCGAGGGGCTTGCCGCGGAACACGTTCTCGAACGCGCTCGTCACGCTCTCGATCCACACCGGGAAGAGCGCGAGGGAGTACTGCTGCCCGCGCCACGTGGGTCTACCGGCCGCGACCACCCAGAACAACAGCTGGTTGAGCACCAGGAACGGGATGAGCCGGGCGAAGAAGTCCACGCTGTAGGCCTGGACGGGGACGACCCCGAACGACAGGCAGAGCACCGGCGCCGCGATGTAGACGATGGCCGCGAAGCCGGACAGGTAGCTCCACATCGTGGAGAAGTACATCAGGCGCTGTCCGAACGACAGGCCCTTCTGCACGAGCGGGTTCTGGCGGAAGAACACCTGCATGGTGCCCTGCGCCCAGCGGAGCCGCTGTACGAGCATCGTCGGCAGGTCTTCGGGGGCGAGGCCCTTCGCCAGGATCTCGTCGTGGTAGGCCGACTTCCAGCCGAGGCCGTGCAGGCGCATCGCGGTCGCCATGTCCTCGGTCACCGAGATCGTCGCCAGGGGCATGATCGCCTGGGCCTCGTCGCCGCGGTTCACGTCGACGGCGCGGGCGAGCACGGCGATCGCCTCGATCGCCGCGACCGGCGACGCGTTCCGCTGCCCGAGGACGTCGAGTGCGGCGTCGTCGAGCCCGGCGAACGTGTTGGCGTCCGTCGACATCGCGGCGAGTTCCTGCAGGTCGTTCCGCACCGACTCGAGGTCGGCCGCGGCGAACCGGAACGCGATCGCGTCGATGCCCCGCTGGAACTCGTACGTGACGTCACCGAGCGGTTCGCTGCCGGCCATCTGGTCGCGGGCGCGGTCCACCACCGCTTCGGCGTCGTCGAGGGCGCGCAGCACGCGCGGGTCCGTCTCGGTCTCGCGGGCGCGGGACAGGAGCTTTCGGGAGGTCTTGATCGTGCGCTGGACGGACGCCTCGACTTCGCGGACGTAGCGGGAGATGCCGAGCTGCATCAGGGCTTCTCGCCGGAGGATGGCGTTCGACCCGCAGAAGAACGCCGCGTTCCAGCCGTCCTTGGACTGCTGGATCGGGCCGTAGAACAGCGGCGCCTGGCTGCCGAGGAGGTCGGCGTCGGGCACGTTCTCGAACCACTGCGGTGTCTGGACGAGCGCCATCCGCGGGTCCTTGAAGTACCCGAGCGTGCGGTCCAGGATCGCCGGGTCGGGGACCTGGTCGGCGTCCAGGATGAGCAGGAACTCGCCCTGGGTCGCCATCAGCGCGTTGTTGAGGTTGCCCGCCTTGGCGTGCCGCGGCCGGTCGATCCAGTCCTGCCCGCGGGTGATCACGCCGAGCCCGAGGCGCTCGGCAGCGTCGCGCATCTCCGGCCGGTTGCCGTCGTCGAGGATCCACGTGCTGTGCGGGTACGTGATCGCCTTCGCCGCGTGCGCGGTGCGCATCACGAGGTCGACCGGCTCGTTGTACGTGGTGATGAACACGTCCACGGTGACGTCGGTGCTCGGGGTCGTCGGTGGTTCGCCGCGTTCCCGGAGCTTCCAGGCACCGAACGCGAACAGCAGCGAGTCGATCACGCTGTACGTCTCGGCGAGGATCAGCGGCACCGCGATCCACCACGAGTGCCAGTTCACCGAGGCGACCCAGCGCCATGCGACGTAGTTGATGCCGGCGAGCGACGCCAGCACCGCAACGGTCCGGACGGTCACCAGGCGGCGGCGCGCCGTGCTCTGCGTGAGGCGCCGGCGGTCCTGCCTGCTGAGGTCGAGCGCCGTCACCGTCGGGCTCCCGAGCCGACGACGGCCGTCGTGGTGCGCTGCAACGTGTCTCCTGATCGCGGCGTGGTGGTTGGTCACGCCCTGTCCGTCGGGTCGGACTCGGCGTAGGGACCTGTCTACCCCAGACCCGCTCCGTCTGTCAGCCCGCCGCCCCGATCTGGGGATGGACGTCGACGGAGAAGCCGATGTCCGCCGCCAGCCGCTCCACCACGAGGTCGAAGTACGCCGCGTGGTCGGAGACCGACCCCACGTAGTGCCCGAACAGCTCGAACGACACCGTCCCGAACACGGCCGTCCAGGCCATCAGCGTGCGCATCACGGCCTCGGCGGGCGCGTCCTTCGCGATCCCCCGCGACCGGATGTACGCGGCCGCACCGTCGACCACCGACCCGACCGGCCGGGGAGCCGGGCTGACCGTGGGCGGTGGGAGGGGCCTCCCGGCCATGGCGTCGACCACGATCCGGACCAGCACCATCGTCGCGCGCGTGGCGGGCTCGATCGTCTCCTGCGGGGCCGCGTAGCCGGGGACGGGACTGCCGTAGAGCAGCGCGAAGTCGCCGGGGTGCGCGACGGACCAGTCGCGGACCGCGCGGCACGCGGCGAGCCAGCGTGCGCCGACGTCCTGCCGGTTGTGCGCGGCGTCGGCACGTTCGACGGCGTCTCCGAGTTCGTCGTAGTCCTGCACGAGGAGCGCGGTCAGCAGGTCGTCCCGGCTCGGGAAGTACCGGTAGAGCGCGGAGGACACCATCCCGACGTCCCGGGCGACGGCCCGGAGGCTGAGCTGCGCGGGCCCCTCGTCGGTCAGCCGTGCCCGTGCGGCAGCCAAGATGCGTCCCCGGATCGTCTCGCGAGCCAGGTCTCGTGCGGTCGGTGGCCGGTCTGTCATCCCTCCACCCTGGCACGCGAGAGCACTGCACACAACCGAGAGCACTGCTCTTGCGGTGGGCGGCACCGCGTGTCATGCTCATCGAACAGAGAGCACTGCTCTCGCGATTCTCGGACGGAAGGACTCCCCATGTCGGACCACCTGGTCATCGGCGCCGGCCCCGTCGGCCGGCACGTCGCCGCACTCCTCGCCGAGCGTGGCGAGCACGTCACGGTCGCCACCCGCTCGGGTCGTGACACCGGCCTGGAGGGCGTTGGTCACGTCGCCCTGGACGCTGCGGACCCCGAGGCACTCACCCGGGCGACCGAGGGTGCGGCCGCCCTCTACAACTGCGCCAACCCGGGCGACTACACGCAGTGGGAGCGGACCTGGCCGCCGCTCGCCGCCTCCCTGCTCACCGCGGCCGAGCGGACCGGCGCGGTGTACGCGATCACCGGGAACCTCTACCCGTACGGCCCCGTCGACGGCCCGATGCGCGAGGACCTGCCCGACGCGGCGACCGACCACAAGGGGATCCTCCGGGCGCGGCTGTGGCGGGATTCCCTCGACGCCCACCGCGCCGGCCGGGTCCGCGCCGTCGAGGTCCGGGCATCGGACTACGTCGGACCCGGCATCGGCGCGAACGGCCACATCACCCGTGTGCTGCCCGGTGCCCTCGCGGGGAAGACCGCGTGGATGATCGGCCGCACCGACCTGCCGCACACCTTCACGGACGTGCTCGACGTCGCGCGGACCCTCGTCGCCGCCGCCGACGACGAGTCCGCGCACGGACGCCTCTGGAACGTCCCCTCGAACCCGCCGAGGTCGCAGGTCGAGGCGCTCACCGACGTGCTCGCCGCAGCCGGGAAGCCGCCCGTGACCGTGCGGCGGCTGCCCGGTGGAGCACTACGTGCGCTCGGGTTGGTCTCGCCGATGATGCGGGAGATCGCCGACATGCGGTACCAGTGGACGGCGCCGTACGTGCTCGACGACACCGCGGCCCGGGCGCACTTCGGCATCGAGCCGACCCCGTGGGACGAGGTGTGCCGCCGCACCGCCGCCGGGGTCGCCGCGTCAGGTCGCGCGTAGGACGTCGTTCCGCGCGTTGGCAGTCGTTTCGCGCGTCGGCAGTCGTGCCTTTCGACCCCCTCCGCACGTTTCGACCACCCAGCGCGGGTGCGGTGGGTGAGAACGCAACCCACTGACAGACGGGAGGCCCGGTGCCAGCTGGCACCGGGCCTCCCGTCCGTGTCGTCCTGGGTCAGTAGCGCGGCTTGCGCACCGGACGCTCGTCGCGGTCCTCGCGCGGGCCACGGCGGTAGCCGCCACCGCGGCGGTCCGGCTGGATCTCGATGAGACGACCGCTGATGCGGGTGTCGCGGAGCTTGTCGAGCACGTCGCCCGGCATGTCCGACGGCAGCTCGACGATGGAGAAGTCCGGCTGGATGCGGATCGCACCGAAGTCGTCGCGACGCAGCCCGCCCTCGTTCGCGAGCGCCCCGACGATCTGGCGCGGCTCGACGCGGTGACGACGACCGACCTCGATCCGGTACGGGGTCATCGGCACCGAGCGGCGACGACGGTCGCCACCGTCGGCCTCGCGCTCGCGGCCCTTGCGGTCGTCGCGACGCTGGTCGCGCTCGACCTGGCGGCGGAGGGCGTCCTCGGCCGGGTCGAGGAGCAGCGGGGTGTCCCCCTGCGCGACGACGGCGAGGGCTGCCGCGACGTCCTGCTCGGGGACGTCGTGGTGCTCGACGTAGTGGGCGATGATGTCGCGAAACGCCTCGATGCGCTCACGCGACTCGAGTGCGGCGGTGATGGCGTCGTCGAAGCGCGTCAGGCGGGTGACGTTGACGTCCTCGACCGAGGGCAGCGTCATCTCGGTGAGGGGCTGGCGCGTGGCCTTCTCGATCGCGACGAGGAGACGACGCTCACGCGGGGTGACGAAGCTGATCGCCGCACCGCTGCGGCCGGCACGACCGGTGCGGCCGATGCGGTGCACGTAGGACTCGGTGTCGACCGGGATGTCGAAGTTCACGACGTGCGTGATGCGGTCGACGTCGAGGCCTCGGGCGGCGACGTCGGTCGCGACCAGGATGTCGAGCTTGCCCGACTTCAGCTGGTTCACGGTGCGCTCGCGCTGGGCCTGGGCCACGTCACCGCTGATGGCGGCTGCGGCGTACCCGCGGGCGCGGAGCTTCTCGGCCAGGGTCTCGGTCTCGCTCTTGGTGCGGACGAAGATGATCAGACCCTCGAAGTCCTCCACCTCCAGGATGCGGGTGAGCGCGTCGACCTTCTGCGCGTACGACACGATGAGGTAGCGCTGCGTCGTGTTGGCGGACGTGGTCGTCTTCGCCTTGACCGTGATCTCGGCCGGGTCGTTGAGGTACTGCTTCGAGATGCGGCGGATCTGCGCGGGCATCGTCGCCGAGAAGAGCGCGACCTGCTTGGTGTCCGGGGTCTCGGCGAGGATCGTCTCGACGTCCTCCGCGAAGCCCATCTTGAGCATCTCGTCGGCTTCGTCGAGGACCAGGTACTTCAGCTCGGACAGGTCGAGCGTGCCCTTCGCGATGTGGTCCATGATGCGACCAGGGGTGCCCACGACGACGTCGACGCCGCGGCGGAGCGCGGAGAGCTGCACGCCGTACGCCTGCCCGCCGTAGACCGGGAGGACGTGCACGCCGCGCATGTGCGAGGCGTACTGCTCGAACGCTTCGCACACCTGCAGGGCGAGCTCGCGGGTCGGGGAGAGCACGAGGGCCTGGGGCAGCTTGCTGCCGGCTTCCATGCGGGACAGGACGGGCAGCGCGAACGCGGCGGTCTTGCCGGTACCGGTCTGCGCGAGACCGACGACGTCACGCCCTTCGAGCAGGGTCGGGATGGTCGCGGCCTGGATCGCGGAGGGGGTCTCGTACCCGATCTCCTTGACGGCCTTGAGGACGGGCTCGCTGAGCCCCAGGTCGGCGAACGTCACCACGGGCCCCTCGTCGATGGGCTCGGTGGTGCTGTTCGTGTCGGAACTCATCCTGGTACGGTACCCGGTCCCCGGCGCAGAGCACGACCAAACGATGCGCAAGAACACGGCCTGCATAGGATTCGGGCGTGGACTCCAAAGCTGCCTCGGTCATCCGGATCCTCCGCGCGGAGATCATCGACGGCACGCTCCCCGGCGGCACCCGCCTGAAGGAGGACACCATCGGTGCCCGGTTCGACGTCTCCCGGGTGCCGGTCCGCGAGGCGCTCCGGCAGCTCGAGACCGAGGGGTTCGTGGTCTCCGAGAAGTACAAGGGCGTGACCGTCGCGTCGACCTCCACCGCGGTCGTCGTCGAGCTCATGCAGATCCGCCGCGGGCTCGAGACGCTCGCCGCCGGCCTGGCCGCCCGACGACGCGGGGGCGACCAGGCCGCCGGGTTGCAGGCCGTCGTCGCACGCGGCCGGTCAGAGGGCGAGGCCGGGCACTTCGCCGAGCTCCCGCCGCTGATCTTCGAGTTCCACCGGCTCGTGGCCAGGGCATCGGGGAACGCACGACTCGAGCAGATGATCGAGCGGCTCCTCGAACAGACCGCGTGGGGCTTCGAGCAGGAGATCGAGGACCGGGTGACCTCCAGCTGGACCGACCACGGCGCCGTCGCGGCCGCGATCCTGGCCGGATCGCCGATGCAGGCGCGCCTGCTGATGGACGAGCACATCGAGAAGGACGAGGCGATCTACCGCCGGTCCTTCCCTGGCTAGGAACGTATACAAAGATGCCGCGGTCTGAAACGATGGCCCCCGAAGTCAGCGGTACTTCGGGAACGGAATCGAGACCTTACATGCGCGAAACCAGCCGGAAACAGGTTTTCGTATACAAAAGTCATGACCTCGTGAATCCAGTCCCATCGGACTCACCCCGCGAACCCATCCGTGGAGTTACCCATGACTGCCGTAACCCGCACCACCGCCCCGACCGCCACCGTCCCGCCGTCCGGATCGCGTACCGTCGCCTCCTCGCTCGACCGGATCGGCTTCACCCGAGCCCAGTTCTGGATCTTGATGCTGATCCTCGCCGGGGAGTTCTTCGACACCCTCGAGCAGAACTCCGTCGGCGCGATGGCCACCAACATCAAGGCCTCGCTGCAGATCGGAGACGTCCAGCTCACCACGATCAACACCGCGACCGTCCTCGGCGGTCTGGTCGGTCGGTTCGTCGCCGGCTGGCTCGCCGACCGCTACGGACGCCGTTTCTCGCTCAGCCTGAACCTGCTCGTCTACACGCTGGGCGGACTGCTCAGCGCGATCTCGTTCAACTACGACATGCTCCTCGTGAGCCGCTTCATCGTCGGCATCGGCATCGGCGGCGAGTTCATGATCGGCATCGCGATGCTGTCCGAGATGGTGGCCACGCGCTTCCGCGGCGGTCTCATCGCGACGATCAACGTGGGTGCCGGCGGCGTGGGCAACTTCATCTCCTACGGACTCTTCCTGCTGCTCCTCGGCCCGCTCGCCCCGGCGCTCGGCGGCGACCACCACGTGTGGCGCTGGACGTTCGTCATCCTCGCGGTCCCCGCCCTGTTCGTCGTCCTCTACCGTCGCCGCCTGCCGGAGACCCCGCGCTTCCTGCTCTCGAAGGGCCGCGTCGCCGAGGCGAACCGGTCCCTCGCGATCCTCGCGTCGAACTCGCTGCGACCCACCGACGCGAAGCCCCCGGTGGAGCTGACCGAGGCGGACCTGCCGCCGGAGCAGCTGCACTCCTCCCCCGCCGCGGTCTTCCACCGCTCGGTCCTCCGTCGCACGATCTCGATCGGCGTCGCGTCCTGGATGGCGTTCGGGTCGCAGGTCACACTGAACTTCCTGATGCCGACGCTGCTCGTCGAGCGCGGCTACTCGGTGTCGCAGAGCCTGCTCTACACGATGATCATGAACATCGGTTCGCTCCTCGGAGCCACGACCGCGGCGCTCATCGCCAACCGCGTCGGGCGGCGGAGCGCCGTCACCGCTGCCGGTGTCCTCGGCTGTCTGACGGCCCTGGCGTTCGCGGCGTTCGGCAACAGCACTGCCGCGATCCTCGTGCTCGGTGCGCTCTTCCAGTACTTCACGATGGTGACGAACACCACGCTCGCAGCCTGGACCGCCGAGGTCTACCCGACGTCGATCCGTGCCTCGGGTGCGAGCATCGTGAACGGCATCGGCAACATCGCCGGCGCGGTGATGCCCTTCCTCGCGATCGCCCTCTACGGCTCGTTCGCCTTTGCCGGTGTCTTCGGCCTGGCGGCACTGATGTACGCGATCCTCGTGTTCGCGGCCCGCTTCGCACCGGAGACCCGCGGACGCTCGCTCGAGGACGTCAACGAGCTCGCCCTGTCCCGCTGAGCGCGTGGGCGTCGGCACTCCCGGCGCCCGCACTCCCGGCACCACCAGCACCCGTACCAGCACCAGCACCAGCACCGACCCCATGGAGGAACTCATGGACACCCTCACCGTCTCCGCGACCGCGAACGGCCTCAACTACCTCCCCGAGTACGTGGCGGACGTCTCCGGCATCTTCGCCGAGCACGGCCTGTCCGTGACCGCGAAGGCCTGCGACCCGTGGACCGGCGTCCTCGACGACCTCGAGTCCGGCGAGGCCGACCTCGCTCTCGGTGGCCTCTGGGTCCCCGCGATGTACGCCGGTTCGCCCCGTGCGCTGAGCGTCGTCGGGCAGCTGAACCACAAGTTCCCGATGACCATCGTCGCGCGGAACGCGACCGGGCCGGTCGGGCTGGACTGGCTCGCCGGCAAGGTGGCACTGGCACCCGGCGCGGGCGGCAGCGCTCCGTACGAGTACACGGCCGGACTGATCCGCGAGGCCGGACTCGACCCGGCGGCCACGCGCTGGGTCCGCGACCTCTCGACCGCGATGCTCATCGAGCTCTACCGCGCCGGACTCGGCGACGCGATCGTGCTCGACCTCGTCTCGGCCATGGAGCTCGAGGCCGCCGGTGACGGCACCGTCGTCTTCCGCCACCTGGACACGGGCGTGATGCCGAACAGCGTCTACTACACGCGCACCGATCGCGTCGCGGAGCTCGGCGAGAAGATCGAACGATTCGTCGCGGCGATCGACGTCGCCGAGCGGCGCATCACCGCAGGTGCAGCCGGTGCCGACATCGAGCAGGTCCTCGCCGCGCGCTGGCCCGACAAGGACCACGACCTCCTCCGTTCCGCGGCGCAGCAGATGGCGGACGGCGGCGTCTGGGACAGTGTCACGATCGACCGAGGCGCCTCGGACCGGTGGATGCAGATCCTCGACGAGGGCGGACTGGTGACGCACCGGCCGTCGTTGGAGGAGTTGCTCGGCAGCACCAGCGCCGTCGGTTCCGCCTCGTGACCCTGGTCCTCGGAGCCGACGACGTCCGCCGGCTGCTCCCCGAAGTCGACGCGATCGCTGCGGTCGAGGCCGTGCACGCCGACCTGGGCTCCGGCGCGATGGTGCAGCCCGCCCCCGTCACGCTCGGTGGCACCGACGACGCCCTGTTCCTCCCGATGGCCGTCCGGTCGGACCGGCTCGGCTTCGCGGCGGTGAAGCTGATGGCGGACATCCCCGCGAACGTCGGCACGGCCCTGCCCAGCCAGCGCTCGACGATCCTGGTGTCCTCCGTCTCGACAGGCGAGTGCATCGCGGTCATCGACGGCGCCGGCATCACGCGGGTCCGGACTGCGGCGGCCTCGGCGGTCGCCACCCGGCACCTGGCACGGCCGGACAGTCGGGTCCTCGGCCTGGTCGGCGCGGGCAACCTGGCGATCGAGCACGTCCGCGCGATCAGCGCGGTGAGGCCGATCGAGCAGGTGGTCGTCTGGTCACGCTCGTCATCGACCGTCGAACGGTTCCGCGAACAGCTCGCGGAGGCCGGTGACGGAGCGACGGACGTGGCCGTCGTCGTCGCCGAGGACCCCCACGATGTGGTGGAACGTACGGACGTGCTCTGCACGCTCACCCCGTCCGTCGAGCCGATCGTGCGCGGTGCCTGGCTGCACCGTGGACAGCACGTCAACGCGGTCGGCGCCCGGCCGCGTCCGACGCACCGCGAGCTCGACGCGACCGCGATGGCCAGGGGCACCCTGGTGGTGGACAGCGCGGCGACTGCGCGCGCGAAGTCCGGGGACCTGGTGCTCGCGACCGCCGAGGGCGCACTCCGGACGAACGCGCGACTCGTGGAGCTGGGCGAGGTCGTCGCCGGTCTCGCGAGCGGACGGGCGTCGGAGGACGAGATCACGGTGTTCGACTCGGTCGGGCTCGCGGCGCAGGACCTTGCGGTGGCCGCGGCGGTCATCCAGCTCGCGCAGCGGCACGGGGTGGGCGAAACAGTCCACCTCTCGGCTGCCGCGTCGTCGCTCGCCCCGGTGCCCTGAGGTCCGGCGTCCCGAGGTCCGGCGTCCCGAGGTTCAGGCCGTCCGGCGCTCGCTCCGCACGCGCAGGCGCCGGGTGGGGGCGTTCCGGAGCGTCTCGGCGGGGAACTCCCCGAAGCGCTGTGCGTAGGCCGCGGAGAACCGTCCCATGTGCCGGAACCCCCAGTCGCGGGCGACGCCGCCGACCGTCACCACACCGGGGTCGGCGAGCTGGAGGACGACCCGCACGCGGTCCAGTCGCATGTCCTGGACGAAGGCCATCGGCGATCGACCGGCCTCCTGCAGGAACGCACTCTGCAGCGTCCGTGCGCTGACGTCCGCGGCGCCGCAGAGGTCGGAAAGGGTCACTGGTCCGCCGCAGTGCGCCGCTGCCCAGGAGCGCGCCGCCTCCAGGGTCCGTCGCGCAGCGCGACCACCGACCGACGGCTCGCCGACCGACGGCTCGCCGGCCTGCGCGGTGCCGAAGACGGCGAGGACGGACTCGGCGAGCTCCACCTGGAGCGACGACCGGACCACGGCGGAGTCGTCGCCCGAGACCGCGGCCGACGCCACGGCGGCGATCGCGGCGCGGAGGCCGGGCAGTCCGTCGGATCGCGGACGCCGGTTCAGCGTCGGCACGTCGCCGACGTCGGGTTCCACGAGTCGGCCGACGGCACGGAGGAAGGCCAGGTCGATCCGCACGAGGTGGTGCACGCCGGCGGGAGCGGAGAACGAGAACGGTCGGGCCACCGGGAACGTCTCGGGGACCCCGGGCAGCGTCACGTCACCCTCGGCCCCGGTCCCGATGCGGGCACCGCCCGTCGCCGTCCACCCGAACACCAGCCCGTCGCCCGGGTCCACGACGCCGTGGCGTTCGGTCGACACGGCGGCGTTCAGCAGTTCGACGTGCAGGTCGCGGATCGAGCGGTGCCGCAGGCGGAACGCGGTGTCCGTCCCGAACCCGATGCACTGCGCGTGGTAGCGGTCCTCGTACAGCCGGGTCGCGATGGCGCGGTCGTTCGTGGCCCGGTCCGCAACCCGGTGCTCGACGACGTGTGGTCCGTCGCCGACGCGCGTCAACACGACGAGGCGGACGCCCGTGGTCCGCACACGTGCTCGACGTCACGGTCCTGCCAGGCTCCCACCTCGGGGCCCTGACCATCGACGAATCCGTGCATGACAACCCCTCCTCGCGCTGAACGGCCCCGCACCACGCACACCTCCGCGAGACGATTCCAGTATCGCTCGGACGGATTGCGCAAGAGCAGGGGTTGACAAACCGAGATCGGTACGCTGGCGTCATGAGTGACGAGGACGTGTCACCTCCGGCGCCGGACGTCGTACAGCCGGGTTCGGCGGCGCCCACCGCACGGCTCTCGCGCAACGTGCGCGAGGCGCTGCGGTTCCTGCACGAGCACGCACAGGAGCGCATCTCGGTGCCCGATGTCGCAGCGGCCGTCCACCTGTCCCCCCGCGGCCTGCAGAAGGCGTTCCAGCGCGAGGTCGGGGTCACCCCGGGCCGGTACCTCCGCGCGCTCCGGCTCGACGGCGTGCGGCGCGAGCTGCAGTCCGCGCGACCCACTGACCACAGCACCGTCGCCGAGATCGCGCAGCGTTGGCACTTCAGCAACGCCGGGCGGATGGCGGCGGAGTACCGCTCCGTGTACGGCAGCGCCCCGTCCGCCGCACTGCGCTACTTCGAACCCGACGACGAGCCACGTGACCGGGTCGCGGCCATCGGGGAGCCGGGCAGCACCCGGCGGCGCTTCCGCCTGGTCCTCGACTGCGAGATCGACGTCGAGGATCCAGGAGCCCTGCTCGCGAGCGCCCACCGCCGTTCCGAACGGAGTGGCGACGCGTGGCAGGGGTACCGGCCGGACGGCGGGACCGAGGACCTCGTCGCCTTCCTGCTCAACGACGCCGTCCGCGGCGCGGTCCGTGACGCCGACGGACTCCGGCTGCTCGCACTGAACCCGCTGCTGCGCGTGCCCGAGGCCGACGGCTCCTACGCCGCGGCGGAGCTCCCGCCGTGGACGGCCGTCCTGAGCCCACCGGGCAGTCCACGGATGGGCCCGCGGGTAGCATCGGAACCGGACCAGGAGGACGCTGATGGATGACGCAGTCGATCGTGCACTCCGCGCGATCCGGTCGACCGAGATCGCGGACGACGACCTCAGTGAGCCGTTCCAGCGCGCGGTCCCCGTGGGCGGCGTCTCGGTGTCCTCGTTCGGGTCCATCGTGGCGAGCGAGACGATCTCCGCGACCGACGACACGGCCTTCCGCGTCGACGAGATCCAGTTCGACCTCGCCGAGGGACCGTGCTGGACGGCGCTCCGGCACCGCGCCCCCGTGCTCGAGGGCGACATCGTCGGCAACCCGAACCGCGAGTGGCCGGCGTTCAACGACGCCGTCCGCGCGGAATCGGTCCGCGCGGTGTTCGCGTTCCCGATCGTCTTCGGCCCGTTCCCCCTCGGCGCGGTCGACATCTACGCGCCGCGCCCCACCGAACTCCGCGGCGCACAGGTGGAGGCGGCCGCGGCCCTCGCCAACGCACTGGGCCGACGGGTACTCCGTCGCGCGATCCGCAGCGCCCAGGACGAGGACGAAGCACTCGTCGACCAGAACCCGTTCTCCCGTCGTGTCGTGCACCAGGCCACCGGGGTCGTCCTCGCGCAGCTCGACGTCACCCCCGAGGACGCCTACCTGCTCATCCAGGGGCACGCGTTCGCCCGCCGCACACCCATGCGGCAGGTCGCCGAGGAGATCCTCGCCGGGACCGTCCGGTTCGAGAAGCACGGGGACCTGATCGAGGAGGTCCGATGACCGCTGCCGAACGAGAAGCACGGATCGTGGAGACCTTCGCGACGCTCGCCGACACCCTGGTCGACTCGTACGACGTCGTGGAACTCCTGCAGACCCTCGTCGAGACCTGCACCGAGGTGCTCGACATCGACGCCGCCGGCATCATGCTCGCGAACGGGTGGGGTGAGCTCGAGGTGATCGCTTCGACCTCCGAGGCCAGCCGCCTCATCGAGGTGCTCCAGCTCGACGCCGAGGCCGGCCCGTGCATGGAGTCCTTCGCGACCGGCCGGACGATCACCTGCCCGGACATCACGGATGCCCCCGACGAGTGGGCGGCGTTCCAGCGTGGCGCTCTCGCACTCGGGGTCCGCTCGGTCCACGCCGTACCGCTCCGGCTGCGCTCCTCCGTCATCGGCACGCTCAACCTGTTCGGCTCGTCCGTCGGCGACCTCTCCGAGCCGGACGTCCGCATCGCGCGGGCGCTGGCGGACGTCGCGACGATCGGCATCCTGCACGAGCGGACCCTCCGCGAGCACGAGGTCGTCAGCGCGCAGCTCCAGCGCGCGATCGGTTCGCGCGAGGTCATCGAGCAGGCCAAGGGCGTGGTCTCCCACGTCAAGGGCGTGTCCATCGACGACGCCTTCGGGGTGATCCGTGCGCACGCGACCGCGACCGGCGGGCGACTCTCGGACGTCGCCCGCGCGATCGTGGACCGCACACTCCAGCTCTGATCAGGCGATCGGCCCGTACAGTGGCGTCTCCGCCTGGTCGAGTTCCAGCTCGGCCGTCTGCTGGATCAGCGCCAGCAGGTCGGCGTCGAGACCCGGCGCGAACTCCTCCAGCCGCTCCGGGGCGATGAACGAGGGCGCACCCTTCGGCGCCTGCTCTGATGCGTCCAGGTCCGTCCCGTCCCCCGAGGGCGACGCTCCGCGGAAGATCTTCGCCGCCTCCGACGCACCGTCGAGGTCGAAGCTGTACTGCTTGCTCTGCAGGCCGAGGTCGACGAGCTCCTTGACCTCCGGGAACTGCTCGGCGTTCGTCTTCGGGATCGGCAGCAGCGACTTCCACTCGACGCCGAGCGCCTCGAGGGCCTTCGCGTAGGCGTTCTCGTGCGCCTGGTCACGGACGATCAGGTACGCCACGGTCGCCCGCGCCGTCGGGTTGTCCGTCATCTCGTAGATGCGGCACTTCTGCAGCCGGCCGGTCGACTCGAGCATCAGGTTGTAGAGCAGGTCGAGCGGCAGGTTGCCGGAGTTGTAGACGTAGCTGCCGCTCCACGGGTTGCCGGCGGAGTCCACGGGCAGTGCCCCCTGCGCGCCGACGAGGTAGTGGTGGATGTTGCCGGTGTCGAGCGCGATGCTGAGCGGCGTCGCGCCCTTCGCACCCGGCTGGTCGACCGGGTCGGTCACCTTGCCGGTGTATCCCGGTGCGCCGTCGAGCAGGCGGGAGATCGTCGTGCCGATGAGTTCGACGTGGCTGATCTCCTCGGTGCCGACGCCCTGGATGAGGTCCCGGAACGGCTTCGCGGCTGGACCGCGGAAGTTCATCGCCTGGAAGAGGTACTGCATCATCGTGCGCATCTCGCCGAACTGGCCGCCGAGCCCTTCCTGCAGGGCGTTCGCGGCTGCGGGGTCCGGGTCGCCCGGGGCGATGTCGTTGATCCAGGTCTGTGCGTGGAAGTACATGCTGACTCCTGATCCGTGCGGCGTCGTCACCGCGCGGTGCTCACGCTCCTCGGGGCGGCCTGGGCACGGAGTCGGGTGATCCACGAGGCGCAGCGCGCGCCGCGCGGCGCGCGGCGCAGCGCGCCGTGCAGGTCCGCGGGCGGTGCGCCGTGGCGGCGCGCAACGGAAACCGGCTCGAACCACGGACGTGCGTGGTTCGAGCCGGTTTCGGTTGTGCGGGAGCGTTCCGCACCGCGGCCGGGGCGAGCAGACGGCGGACGGGAGGCTCGGTGCGGGGCCGACCCGGGCCTCCAGGCCGTCAGGGGGTCTGGTCCGCCGCGGTGGCCGGGTCGGTCGTGGCGGTGACTGCGGGTGCGTCGGAGTCAGCTGCGTCGGGTGCGTCGGCTGTAGCCGTGGCTGCGGCGGCCGCGGCCACCGCTGCGGCCGCCAGCCGGTCCGCTCGGCGGAACTCGCCGTTGCGGGCGAGCGCGCCGGCGGCGCCCGCCGCCACCGAGATCGGGCCGAGGATGATGAACCAGTCCGGGAGCGCCACGAGCGGCAGCGCCGCCAGGACGCCGGCGAGCGCCGAGGTCGCCGCGATCTGCAGCAGCCGGGAGCGGACGGGGCGCATCGCACGCCCGAGCAGCATCGTGAACGGGAGTGCCACGATCGCGGCCGCCATCGTCGGCAGGAACGCGACCACGTCGACCATCAGCATCCAGACCACGGTGCCGCCGATCGCGCTCAGCCACGAGCCGAAGGAGGTCTCGACGTCCCAGCCGGACGACGCGCCGGCCCCGACCAGGCCGATGACGACCGTCGCCGGCAGGGTCACGCCGAGCATCCAGCCGAAGGCGCGGATCTCGAGCCACCGGCTGTCCGACCAGGTCCAGGTCGCCGGTGCGGTGGCGCTCATGCCGCGCGCCCGGCGACGATGCCGACGATCTCGGTGACCGCCGTGCGGAACGGCCGGATCCGGAGCAGCGGGAGGGCGAAGCGCAGGACGCCGAGCATCGCGTCGACGAGTCGGTTCGTCCGGCTCTGCCCCGGCGAGGTGTCGTACGTCCAGAACAGCGCGAACAGCAGGTAGCCCGTCCAGAGCGCCGTCGGCAGGTCCTCGGCGAGGTCGGCTGGGAGCTTCTGCCGGGCGCCGGCGACCGCACGGCGGAAGAGGTCGAGCACCAGGTCCCGGGCTTCGGACGACTCGGCGGACAGCGGGTTGATCGGCGAGTCCGGGGCGACCGCGGCGGCGAGGAACTGCGGCGCGATGGCGTGGTAGGTGGCGAGGTTCGTCAGGCCCGAGCGGACCACGATGCCGATCCGGGCGGTGAGGTCGTCGGTGGTGTCGAGCAGGGGCAGCGCGACGGCGCGGTGCTCCTGCTGCACGTCGACGTAGAGCTCCTGGACGAGGTGGTCCTTCGTCGGGAAGTGGTAGTAGGCGTTGCCGACGGAGAGCCCGGCCTCTGCCGCGATCCCGCGCATCGTGGTGGCGTCGTAGCCCTGCTCCCGCAGCGACCGGATCGCCACCGCGCGGATGGCTGCCCGGGTGCGCTCCCGCTTCGGGAGCGGCTTCCCCTCGTTTTCGAACATGTTCAAAAACTACACCCCACCCGGTCCGGTGTCACTAGGGTGGTGCGATGACGAGCGTGCGGGAGTTCCAGGTCACCGTCGACTGCGCCGACCCGCAACGGGTGGCGCGGTTCTGGGCCGACGTGCTCGGGTACACCGTCCAGGAGTCGGGGACGTCGTGCGTCGACCCGAACGGCGTCGGGCCCCGGCTGTACTTCCAGCAGGTGCCGGAGGGCAAGGTCGTGAAGAACCGCGTGCACCTCGACGTGCGGGTCGGGACCGGGCTCGTCGGTGCCGAGCGGCTCGATGCGCTGGAGGCCGAGTGCGCGCGACTGGTCGCGATCGGTGCCACGCGCGTCCGGCTCCTGCCCGCGGACGACGACGAGGAGTCGTGCATCGTGATGCAGGACGTCGAGGGCAACGAGTTCTGCCTGGACTGATCCGTCCGACCACCCTGCTCACCCTGACGAAGGAGTCGGCGTGCTCTCACCCACCCAGGAACGGCTCACCACGCTGATGGACCGTGTCGTCCCCGGCGACGAGGACCCGTCCGCGAGTCAGGCCGGTGGCCTGGCGTTCCTCGAGTCGGTGGTCGCCGAGCGACCCGAGTGGGCCGACCGGCTGGACGACGTGGTCGCCCGCGAAGAGGCCAGTGTGCACTGGGACTGGTTCGCCGAGCTCGTCGCGGGTGGCTTCTACGCCGACCCGGCCAACGGCGGCAACGCGGGCGCGGCGTCGTGGCGGATGGTCGACTGGCAGCCGGAACCCCTCGGCGGGTGGCCGACCACGGTCCCGGTCGCCGAGGCGACGCCGGTCACCGTGCACCCGGCTGCGCTGGAGGACCGCTACGACGCGATCGTGATCGGCTCCGGAGCCGGCGGCGGCGTGGCTGCCTGCGGCCTGGCCGAAGCCGGACGCCGTGTCCTCGTGGTGGAAGCGGGCGAATGGCCCGCCATCGGCACGCTCGCCGAGGACCACCTCCGGAACCCGCGGTCCGACTGGGGCCTCGCGCCGCGCTCCGGCCCGACCGACGACCGGGACGTCCGGGTCGCCGACGACGGCCGCACCCGGCTGCCGATCCGGCCCGCGGACCCCGGGTGGAACAACAACGCGTCCACCGCCGGCGGCGGCACCCGTGTGTACGGGGCGCAGGCCTGGCGGTTCGCACCCCTCGACTTCCGGATGGCGTCGACGTACGGGGTCCCGGACGGCAGCGCGCTCCGGGACTGGCCGATCTCCTACGACGACCTGGAGCCGTACTACTCACGTGCCGAGTGGGAGGTCGGGGTCAGCGGCGGCATCGACGACGGCAGGTGGAGCGGGCCGCGCTCCCGTCCGTACCCGATGCCGGCCGTCGCCGCAGGTCCGGCCCGCGAGCGGTTCGCGGCGGCGGCGTCCGCGCTCGGCTTCGGCACGGTGCACGTCCCGCTGCTGGTCAACAGCACGCCGTGGCTCGGCCGACGGGCCTGCGCGGGGTGCAACCAGTGCGTCGGGTTCGCCTGCCCGGTCGACGCGAAGAACGGCTCGCAGAACACCATGCTGACCCGGGCGTTCGCCACCGGCCGCGCGCAGGTCGTGCTGCGGACGCGCGCCGCTCGGCTCCGCACCGACGCGACCGGACGGGTCGTCGGCGTGACCCTCGTCGGCACCCGGGACGGCCGGGACTGGCAGCGCGACGTCGACGCAGCGGAGATCGTCGTCGCAGCCGGGGCGATCGAGTCCGCACGGCTGCTCCTGAACAGCCGGAGCGACCTGGAACCGAACGGCATCGGGAACGGCAACGACCTGGTCGGGCGGCACCTGCAGGGGCACGTGTACGGCGGGGCGACCGGTGTGTTCGACGACGTGGTGGAGGACCTGGTCGGCCCCGGCCCATCCATCGCGACCACGGACCACCGGCACGGCAACGCCGGGCTCGTCGGCGGCGGCATGATCGCGAACGAGTTCGTCGCCACCCCGTCGAACACCTACCGGTACCTGGTCGGTGCGGGGCTCCTCCCCCGGGCCGGCACCGCATCGAAGGAGGGCATGCGCCGCCTGGTCCGCCGGACCGCCCGACTGATGGGCCCGATCCAGGAGGTGACCTCCGCCGACTCCCGCGTCCGCGTGGACGACGGGGTCACCGACCGGTACGGCGTGCCCGTCGCCCGCCTGAGCGGCAGCGTGCACGCCGAGGACCTGCGTGCCCGCGACGCGACGAGCGCACGCAGTGCCGCGTGGCTCCGCGCCGCCGGAGCCGTCCGGGCCGTCGAGGTCGGGGGCACTCCGGTCGGACCGTCCGGCGGGCAGCACCAGGCAGGGACGCTCCGGATGGGGTCGGACCCGTCGCACTCGGTCGTCGACGAGTTCGGCCGGGTGTGGGGACACGAGAACCTCCGCGTGACCGACGGGTCGGTGCACGTCACGAACGGCGGGGTGAACCCGGTGCTGACGATCTTCGCGACGGCGATGCGGAGCGTCGAACAGATGACCGCGGAGTAGCGCAGCCGACCGCGGAGGAGGTCAGTCGACGGCGCGGAGCGTCGTGCTCGGGTACTCCCCGAACCGCTCCGCGTAGACCCCGGAGAACCGCCCCAGGTGCGCGAACCCCCAGCGGAGCGCGATGTCCTTGACGCTGGTCTCGCCGGGGTCGGCGCGACGGAGTTCGGAGTGCACGTGGTCGAGGCGCACCGCGCGCAGGTACTCGCTCGGCGACGTGTCGAGCGCCCGCCGGAAGCCGTCCTGCAGCGCTCGGACCCCGAGGCCCGCAGCCTTCGCGGCTGCGGTCGGCGTGATCGGCAGGTGTGCGTTCGCGTGGATGAACTCGACGGCGGTGCGCACGCGTGCGTTCCCGGGCACGAGGAGCGCGGGCGGCAGCGACACCGGCAGCTGCGGGTAGAGCTCGAGGAACGCGATGGCGGCGAGCCGGGACATCTCCGCGCGGAGCAACGGCGACGCGGGCGCACCGATCAGGGTGCGCGAGATCAACCCCATCGCCTGCCCCCACGTCCGGACGGCGTCCCGCCCCGGCACGACCGCGCCGTCCACCCGGAGGTCGCCGTGCTCGATGCCCGTCTGCTCCGCGGCGACCCGTTCGACGAGCCCGCGGTCGAGGTGCACGAGCTTCTGGTCGAAGTCGGCGTACGAGAACCGGAACGGACGATCCGCGGGGAAGAGCACCGGCGTCCCCGGTGCGACGGCGACCTCGGCTGCGCCGACGTCGACGACGCCGCCGCCGGTCGTCACCCAGTTGACGATGAACTCGTCGCCGGTCGGCAGGATCTCACCGTCGAGCCGTCCGCCGTGGAAGGACGAGGTGCGGAGGGTCATCGACTCGTCGCCGATGGCGTGGTGCGAGTACGAGAACGGGCGGCCCTCCACCTCGGCCGCCGACCACCGGAGGCCGTGGTACAGCTCGCGGAACATCTCCACGGCCTCGCCACGATCGGTCCCGCGTGCTTCGATGCGCACGCGGGCAGGGGCTTCCTCGGTCACGACAGCATCGTCACACACGCAGGTGACGCGGAGCCCGTCAGTGGCACGTCCCTGTCCGGATCGCGCCGGTCACTGCGGTCCGTAGAGCCCGATGAGCATCGCGGCGGACGTCCGCGCCTCGCGAGCCGGGGCGACCGTGCCCATGGTCGCCGCTGCGACCTGCGCCCCTTCGGCCAGCAGGACGATCGAGGCCGTCAACATCGCCGGGAGACCGGCGCTGGTCACGAGGTCGTCGACGATCCCGGTGAACACCCGCGTGTGGTCACGCACCATCGCGAGGACCCGCGGGTTCGTCCGGCCGAGCTCCCCGTACGCGTTGATGAACACGCAGCCGGCGAAGTCGTCCTCGGCGAACCAGCCCTCGAGGAACGTGAAGATCCCGATGAGCGCGTCGCGGGGATCATCGATGGGGTCGACCGCGCGGAGCAGGTTGCCGGTCCACCGGTCGTGCTGCTGGCGGAGGACCGCCTCGACGAGGGCGTCCTTCGACACCACGACCGAGGCCGCACGACCCGCCGGCACACCGGCACGGAGCGCGACGTCCTCGAGCTCCACCGTGGTCGTCCCGGCGCGGTTGAAGAGGTCGTCCGCCGCCGCCATCAACCGTCGGTGGCACTCGACGTCACTGAGGACTGCGGGCATGACGGGTCCGATCGGGAGGGTGCTGCGGAGGAGTTCCGAGTTCTGACCATAGGCCAGCGTCGCCCGAGCGCCGCCAGGTGTCCGATGACCGGCGGTCCGGACGCCCCACCTGTCCGCGATGCGCGGCGCTGGCGGGTCCGGCCGCGCAGTACGGTCGGGGCATGAGCGGCGGACGCACGAGCAGCACAGAGCAGGACGACGAGACCCCACCGGGTGAGGCGGACCGCCGTGTCGGCACCGAGCTCCGCTGGCCGGCCGTCGTGGCGGTCCTCATCGCGCTCGGCCTCTACGGCGCCCTGCCGAGCGAGTTCCCCGCGTCCCTGCGCTTCGGCGTGGTCGCGCTCGGGCTCGTCCTGCTCATCCCGGTCACGATCCTCAACCCCGTCCGGCTCGACCGTCAGACCCGTTGGTCGCGCACCATGTCCACGGCGCTCGCGCTGCTGCTGGTCGTCGCGAACCAGGCGGCACTGGTGATCCTGATCGTCGTCCTGGTGTCCCAGGAGCACCCGAACGGTCCAGCAGACCTGCTCGCCGCGCTCCAGGTCTGGATCACGAACATCATGGCGTTCGGCCTGTTGTTCTGGGAGCTCGACCGCGGGGGCCCGGTGTCCCGCCGTGTGGACCACCGGGCCGACCTGCCGCCGGCGGACTTCCGGTTCCCGCAGGACGAGGACGAGAACACGGTCATCGAGGTGCAGCGACGCTCCTCGGTGAAGAGCGACTGGGTGCCCTCCTTCGTCGACTACCTCTACCTCTCCCTGACGAACTCGACGGCGTACTCCCCCACTGACGTGATGCCGCTGTCCTCCCGGGTGAAGGGGTTGATGGGTCTGCAGTCCGCCGCGTCGTTCGTGATGGTCGCGCTCGTCATCGCCCGCGCCGTCTCCCTGCTCGGATCCTGACGCGAGCGGGATCCCCTGACGCGAGCGGTATCGTCGGCCCCGACCACCCCGGAAGGACCCACGATGACCGTCACCACCCCGTTGGACACCGCCGCCCTCGACGAGCTCCTCGGTGCCGACCAGGTCCTCCGCGACCCGGTCTCGCTCGAGCGCTACAGCCACGACGACGCCGAGTGGGCCGAGTTCTCCCGGCCGCTGGCGGTCGTCCGGGCCCGGAGCACCGACGACGTCGTCGCCGCGGTCCGCTGGGCGGCAGCAGCCGGCGTCCGGGTCGTCCCCCGCGGAGCCGGCACGGGACTCTCCGGCGGCGCGAACGCCGTCGCGGACAGCATCGTCCTGTCCCTCGAGCTGATGAACGCCGTGCTCGAGGTGAACACCGACGAGCGCTACGCCGTCACCCAGCCCGGCGTCATCAACGACGCCCTCCGCGCCACCGTCGCCGAGCACGGCCTCTGGTACCCGCCGGACCCGGCGAGCTCCGCGATCTCGACCATCGGCGGCAACGTCGCCACGAACGCCGGCGGCATCTGCTGCGTCAAGTACGGCGTCACCCGCGACTACGTCCTCGGGCTCACCGTCGTCCTCGCGGACGGCTCCGTGGTGCAGCTCGGCCGGAAGACCGCGAAGGGCGTCGCCGGCTACGACCTGACCGCGTTGATGGTCGGCTCCGAGGGGACGCTCGGCATCGTCACGAGCGTCACCGTGAAGCTCCTCCCCCTCGCCGGCCGCGACGAACGCGCCGTCATCGGCTACTTCCCGTCCCTCAGCGCCGCCGGTGACGCCGTCGCGGCGATCTCCCGCGCCGGGATCATCCCCGCCGCGCTGGAGATCGTCGACCGCACCTGCCTCCGCGCCGTGGACGAGTGGATGCACCTCGGTCTGCCGTCCGAGGTCGACACCCTCCTGCTCGCCCGCATCGACGAACGCGGGGCGGCCGGGGACGAGATCGCCGACCACGTCGCCCGGGTCTTCGGGGACGCCGGTGGCACCGACGTCGAACGCGCCACCGACCCGGAGGAGATCGACCGACTCTTCCAGGCCCGCCGGCTCGCCTACCCGGCGCTCGAACGCCTCGGCCCGGTCCTGACCGAGGACATCTGCGTCCCCCGCAACGCGGTCCCCGAGATGCTCCGGCGGATCCAGGCGACCGCCGCCGCGAACGACGTCACGATCGCCAACATCGCGCACGCCGGTGACGGCAACCTGCACCCGCTGATCATCGCGCCGGAGGACGACCCCGCCGCGAAGGACCGAGCGAAGACCGCCTTCGACCGGATCGTCGCCGACTGCCTGGCGCTCGGCGGCACGGTGACCGGCGAGCACGGCGTCGGGCTGCTGAAGCTCCCCGGCCTCCGGCAGGAGCTCGGCGAGCGCGTCATCGCGATGCACCGCTCCGTCAAGGACGCTCTCGACCCCGCCGGCACGCTCAACCCCGGCAAGGCGTTCTGATGGTCGCCACCTCCGCCGCGTCCGAACTGGAGTCACTGTGAACCGTCACCCCGCGCCCGTCCAGCCCGGCCCCGGCCAGGAGTCCGTCTGGGACTACCCCCGCCCGCCCCGCGTCGAGTCCTCCACCGAGCGGATCGTCGTCCGACTCGGGGGCGTCGCGATCGCGGACACCACGTCCGCCGTCCGCGTCCTGGAGACGAGCCACCCGCCGGTCTACTACATCCCCGCGGCCGACTTCGTGCCGGGAGCGCTGATCCCCACGAGCGGCTCGAGCATGTGCGAGTTCAAGGGACGTGCGAGCTACTTCGACGTGCACGGCGGCGACACGACCGTCCCCCGTGCCGGCTGGACATACCCCACCCCCGAGCCCGGCTTCGCCGAGCTGCTCGACCGCGTCGCGATCTACCCCGGCCAGATGGACTCCTGCGAGGTCGCGGGCGAGACCGTCCACGCCCAGGCCGGTGACTTCTACGGCGGCTGGATCACGTCGAAGGTGGTCGGCCCGTTCAAGGGCGAACCCGGCACCCTCGGGTGGTGACGCTGCGGCTCTGCAGATGGTGACGGGCCGGATCTGGTCCGCGCCGGTCAGGAAGGACGTCGGGAGGAGTCGGTGTGCAGAAGTCAGTCCATGTCGAGGTGTTGGCGGACCTTCTCCTTCGGTGAGATGTCGGCGACGTCCGAGACGAAGTCGATGTCGACGCGGTGGATCCGACCGGTGAACGGGAAGCCCTCGCGGGTTCGGTAGTACTCGTCGACGGGGCGATGGTGTTCACGCCGAACCCGAGCGTCGAGTCATTGATCGCGACCGGGCCCTCCGCATCGAGTGCGCAGAAGACGGAGGTATCGCCCGTCGTGGAGCCCCACGTCTGCGCACTCGATCGCGCTGGCGCTGCGGCAGGGCCAGGACGGGGCGCGGGACAGCGACCCGCCCCGGGCACCTGATCTGGGGTGTTCTCGAAGCGAGGGATCCTCCATAAGGTCGAGATCGGCCGTCCGGCCCGTTGCTTCGTCTGCCCTCTTCCCAGAACGGGTCCATGCGTCCTCGTCCTCCTCGTCGCGCCCGAACGGTGCTCGGCGTCCTCCTCGCCGCCGTCGTCGTCCTCAGCGGAGCCGTCACGACAGCCCCCGCGTTCGCGAGCACCGTCGACCCGTCGGGATCGACCGCGTCGCCGTCGCCCGAGGTCTCGGAGCAGCCGACGGACCCCGATGACCCCGGCGCACCGACGGCGACTCCCACGCCCGATGTCCCGACGCCGTCCGAGTCACCGACGCCGTCCGAGTCACCGACGCCGGAACCGACCACCACGGCCCCACCCGAGCCGACGCCCACGGCGACCCCGACGCCGGAGCCGACCCCGGCCTCCCGGCCGACCGCGCTCCACGTGAACGGGGCGACCTCGCCCATGGCGGTCGACCCGAGCGCCACCGTGCGGTTCTCCTGGGCGCCGGACGCGGCGGTGCAGCGCACCTACCGGATCGTCGTGGCCACGTCGCCGACGGCAGCGGCGGCGGGCACCGGGGACGTATGGGACTCCGGGAACGTGACGTCGGCGGCGACGCAGAACGTGCCGTACCGGGGACCGCGCCTGGCGAACGCGACGCGGTACTGGTTCAGCGTGCAGAGCACCGGCGACGACCGCCCCGCCTCGCCGTGGGCGACGCCGTCGACGTTCGGCACCACGGTGAGCGCGTGGTCCGCGAAGCCGATCTGGTCCGCGAAGCCGACCACCGCGTGGCAGAGCTACACCGTCGACGCGACGGTCACCGTGCACGCGGTGGCCATGGGCCTGGTGTTCCGGGCGAAGGACGCACACAACGGGTACCTGTGGCAGTTCCGCGCGGACAACGACACGCTCGTGCCGCACGTCCAGCGGAACGGCGCCTACCGGGCACTGCCCGCGATCCGGCTGGCGAACGCCGGCGTCCGCATCACCCGGGGCTCCGCGTTCCCGGTCCGCATCGTGGTCACGGGGAACCGGATCGTCACCTCGGTCCGCGGGACGGTCGTGGACGACCGGCGGGACTCGACGTTCACGGAGGGGTGGGTCGGCGTCCGCACCGGCGCTTCGGAGCGGGGATCGATCACCGGACTCCGCGTCACGTCCTCGGACGGGGCGGCCCTCTGGTCGGCGAGCGGGACGGCCAGCCGATCACGGCCGGCGCAGCAGCCCACAGGGCGAGGCCGAGGAGCGTCGCGATCAGCCCGCGCGCGAGCGTCGCGACGACGACCCGTACCCAGTCCACGACGTCACCGAGCCGGGGGCTCAGCTGTTCTGGGCCTCCCACGTGAACCCGAGGGCCGCCGTCCCGCCCTGGACGGTGTTCGGGGCGGAGGTCGGGACCGTGTAGGTCATGCGGAAGACCTTGGACTCGGACGCGGTGCCGGTGGGCGCCCAGCCGCCGACGCCGGTCGCGAAGTTCGTGGACGTCGACCCGAAGCCGGCGACCGTGCCGCTGTAGAGCGAGCCACCCGTCGTCGCGGCGACGAAGCCGGTGCAGGACCCGAAGCCACCGCCGGTGCCCTGCTCGATCGTCAGGTTGATGTTCGCCGCGAGGTTGTTCGTCGTCGCCGCGTTCGTGCCGTAGAGCTTCACGGTCGAGGGCAGCGAACCGGTCGAGGTGACCGTGATGCAGTTCGCCCCCGTCGAGCCGGGCTTCAGGGCCGTCGCGTTGAAGAGCGCGGTGTTGTTGTCGTCGTCGGTGAGCGCGACGCTCCCGGCGGTCCAGTTGCTCGTCGGGTTCACCGTCGTGGCCGAGAAGGCCGAGTACGACGCGGTGGAGACGACGACGCCCGAGGCGACGAGGGCGGCGGGGATGGCGATCCAGGCCGCGAGACGGGCGGCGCGAGGGGTGACACGAGGCATGACGGTGCTCCAGATGGTGGAGAGATCTGATCGGTGGTGGCCCGGGACCGCGGTGGTTGGTCGCGCTGCGTGCCGTGTTGGTTGACGATCAAGCTACTCGGCAGTCGAACGAAGAACAAGGGGGTGTGTCACCCCTGAGGAGGGGGCGTCGTTCCGGACCCGTCGAGCGCGGTGTCGAGAGCGAGCGCGGCGTTGATCAGGGCCAGGTGGGTGAACGCCTGCGGGAAGTTCCCGAGCTGCTCGCCGGTCAGCCCGATCTCCTCCGAGTACAGCCCGAGGTGGTTGGCGTAGGTCAGCATCTTCTCGAACACGAGTCGCGCCTCGTCCACGCGACCGGCGCGCGCGAGGGACTCGACGAACCAGAACGTGCAGAGCGAGAAGGTCCCCTCCGAACCGCGCAACCCGTCCGGCGACGCGGCCGGGTCGTACCGGTAGACCAGGCTGTCCGAGACGAGGTCCCGCTCGATCGCGCCGAGCGTGGACTGCCAGAGCGGGTCGTCCGAGGAGATCATCCCGACCATCACCATCCGGAGGATCGACGCGTCGAGGACATCGGTGTCGTAGTGCTGCACGAACGCTCCTCGGTCCGCACTCCAGCCGCGTGTCATCACCTGCTCGTAGACGCGGTCACGCTCCGCGGTCCACCTGGCGACGTTCCCTGGCCTGCCGGTCGCCCCCGCGAGGCGGATGCCCCGATCGAACGCCGCCCACGAGTTCACCCGTCCGTACGTGAAGTGCTGCCGCCCGCCCCGCGTCTCCCACACGCCCTCGTCCGGTTGGTCCCAGTGGTCGGCGAGCCAGTCGAGCACCGACGCGAGCTCCGTCCACGTCCGGTGCCCCACCTGCACGCCGTGCTGGTCGGCCGCGTGGATGGCGTCGAGGGCCTCGCCGTAGATGTCGAGCTGCAACTGGTCCGACGCGCCGTTGCCGATCCGGACCGGTCGCGAGGCGGCGTAGCCGTCCAGGTGCGGGAGCTCCTCCTCGCCCAGCAGTGACGACCCGTCGATCCGGTACATGATCTTCAGCGGCCCGGAGTCGTTCCCGACCTGCTCGTGCATACGGTCGGACAGCCACGCGATGTACGAGCGGGCCTCGTCCACGAACCCGAGCCCGAGCAGCGCCGAGACCGAGAACGATGCGTCGCGGATCCACGTGAACCGGTAGTCCCAGTTGCGTTCGCCGCCCAGCTGTTCCGGCAGGCCGGCGGTCGGTGCGGCGACCAGTGCGCCGCTCGGGCGGTAGGTCAGGAGCTTCAGCGTGATGGCGGAGCGGTTCATCTGCTCACGCCACCGGCCGCGGTAGGTGGACCGGGCGAGCCATCCCCGCCAGTGCTCGAGCGTGCCGTCGAACAGCGCGCGCGCCTCTGCTTCCGCGAACCTCCTCGGCTCGGACGCGGACCCGTACTCGAGCATCCCACCGCCCACGTCGCCGACGCGGAGCGTTCCGGTGCCGTGCAGGGCCGCGCCGCCGGCGGCTCCGTCCACGGCGTCGACCCGCAACCGGTCCGTCAGCGTCCCGGCGAGGTGCACGGTCAGCTGCTCCTCCCCGGCGCGGAAGACGGCGCCGTGCTCGGTCCGCTCGACCGTGTGCGGCGCGCGCCCGTAGTCGAACGCGGGCCGGAGGTCGAAGCGCAACGCGACCTCGCCGCGGACCACGCGGACGATGCGGACCAGCCGGTGGTGGTCGGAGGACCGGGTCTCCTCGGCCACCGGCATGAAGTCGACGACCTCGGCCACACCGTCCTCCGTCATGAACCGCGTGATGAGCACCGCGGAGTCCGGGTGGTAGAGCTGCCGGGTCGTGTACGCATCCGTCACCGGGCGGATCTGGCAGAAGCCGCCGCGATCCGGGTCGACGAGCGCGGTGAAGAGCGCGGGCGAGTCGAAACGGGGCAGGCACAGCCAGTCGATGCTGCCGTCGGTGGAGACGAGCGCGGCGGTCTGCAGGTCGCCGATGATGCCGTGTTCGGAGATGCGGGAGGAGTTCGTCACGGGGTGATCGTGACCCTCCGTGGATCGCCGGACCTCACCCGCTCGGGGCGATCCCCGGGGTGCGCCGACGGCCGTACGGTCCGTTCCACGGATCGAACGACGAGGTGGGAGGCACGTGATGACCAGTCCAGCCCGCACCGCCGACCGGTCCGGCGCGCGTGTCGGCGGACCGCGCGCGTGGCTCGTCTGGGCACTGGCCAGCACGTTCGTGGTCTGGATCTTCGGCATCCAGACCGCGTACGCCGTCATCTCGCCCGACATCCAGGCGAGTGCCCACCTGACCCTGACGCAGATCGGCCTCGCCGGCTCGACGTACACGTGGGTCTTCGCCGTCGCGCAGTTCTTCTCCGGCGCGCTCCTCGACCGCTTCGGCAGCTGGCCGCTGCTCACGATCGCCGCGGCCCTCGTCACCATCGGCGCCTTCCTCTACGCGGCGACGACGGGCTTCGGCACGCTCGTCCTCGCACAGGTCGTGCTCGCCGTCGGCGCCTCCTTCGGGTTCGTCGGCGCCGGCTACATCGGCGGCTCCTGGTTCGCGGCCGCGCGGTACGGGCTGATGTTCGGGCTGGTGCAGGCGCTGGCGTCCCTGGGGTCCGCCGTCGGGCAGCCCGTGGTCCTGGTGGCGCTGCGCGCCCTGGACTGGAGCCAGCTCGTCGTGGCGTTCGGGGCGTTCGGCGTGCTCCTGGTGCTCCTGTTCGCGGCGTTCGTCCGCAACCGGCCGTCCGACGGGCTCGGCACCACCGACGAGAGCGGGGCGAGCGGCGGCCTGTTCGCCGGGCTGGCTCGGTGCTTCGCCTCGCCGAGGGTCCTCATCGCGTCCGTCGTGGCCGGTGCCGCATTCGGCACGATGCTCGCGCTCGGGACGCTCTGGGGACCGCGGCTCATGGAGGCGCGCGGGTTCCCGAGCGGGTTCTCGACGATCCTCACCGCGGTGGCCTGGCTCGGCCTCGCGGCGGGGGCGCCGCTGGTGAACGTCGTGTCCGACCGGTGGCACAGCAGACGACGGCCGGCCATCGGCGCGCTGGTGCTCCAGGGGATCGCCATCGCGCTCGTCCTGTACCTCCCGAGCCCCGGCAACGGCGCCGCGATCGTCCTGATGTTCGCGGTCGGGCTGTTCTCGGGTGTCCAGATGCTCGGGTTCACCATCGCGAGCGAGGCGGTGCCGCAGCACCGCATCGGGACGGCGTCGGCGATCGTCAACGGCGTCTGCTTCGTGTTCGGCGGGGTGCTCCTCGCCGTCCCGGGCGCCCTGCTGCCCGCGCACCCGGGGTTCGCCGACTACCGCTCCGCGCTCTGGCCGATGCCGGCGCTCATCGCGGTCGCCGTCGTCGCCGCGTGCCTCCTCCGCGAACACCCACCAGAAGGGAAGTCCCGCTCGTGAACGCCCAGACCAGCACAGCCGTCCGCGGACACGTCGTCACCGTGGTCGGCGACCCGTTCCTGAACGGCGACGAGGCGGTCCTCGTCGAACACACCGACGGGATCGTCGTCGTCGAGGACGGCGTCATCACGGCCGTCGGCCCCTACGCCGAACTGCGGTCGACGCTGCCAGCGGACCTGGCGGTCGACCACTACCCGGGCGCGATCATCAGCGCGGGCTTCGTCGACACGCACGTGCACTACGTCCAGACCGGGATCATCGCGGCCTTCGGCGCGCAGCTCATCGACTGGCTGAACGAGTACACGTTCGTGGAGGAGCAGCGGTTCGCCGATCGGGCGCACGCCGACCGCGTCGCACGGGTCTTCTTCGACCAGTTGCTGGCGAACGGGACGACCACCGCGCTGACCTTCTGCGCCGTCTACCCGGCGTCCGTCGACGCCTTCTTCGCCGAGGCGCAACGCCGGAACATGCTGATGATCGGCGGCAAGGTCCTGATGGACCGGAACGCCCCTGCCGGACTGCTCGACACGGCGGAACGGGGGTACGACGAGTCGAAGGCGCTCATCGAGCGGTGGCACGAGGTCGGCCGCAGCCGGTACGCGATCACACCGCGTTTCGCGCCGACCAGCTCGGAGGCGCAGCTCGAGGCCGCCGCGACGCTCCACCGCGAACACCCGACCACCCTGGTGCAGACGCACGTGTCCGAGAACACCGGCGAGATCGCCTGGGTCCGTTCGCTCTTCCCGGACCGTGCCGGGTACCTCGACGTGTACGACAACGCGGGACTCCTCGGTCCCGGGACGGTCCTCGCCCACGGCGTACACCTCACGGCAGCCGAGCGGATCCGGTGTTCCGAGACCGGGACCGCGGTGTCGCACTGCCCGACGTCGAACCTGTTCCTCGGCAGCGGCCTGTTCCACATCCACCAGGCGAAGTCCGGCCGGCATCCGCTCACCGTCGGCCTCGGCACGGACATCGGCGCCGGCACGAGCTTCTCGCTCCTCAGCACGATGAACGAGGCGTACAAGGTCGCGCAGATGACCCAGTACCCGCTCGACGCGATCAAGATGTTCTACCTCGCCACGCTCGGCGGCGCGGAAGCGCTCGGGCTGGCCGACCGGATCGGGTCCATCGAGGTGGGCAAGGACGCCGACCTCGTCGTCCTCGACGCGGCGGCGACGGACCTCCTGCGCTTCCGGCAGGAGACCGTCGACTCGCTCGAGGAGCAGCTCTTCGTGCTGTCCGTGATGGCCGACGACCGCACCGTCGCCGCCACCTACGTCGCCGGAGCGCTCGCACACGTCCGAGACGGCGAGCGCCACGACGGCGCGACCGCACCCACCACACGCTAGGGAGACGAGACGATGTCAACTGGTCACGCGGCATACGCACACGGGGCGCACCGCTGGTTCGCCGGCCACCGGACGATCGGTGGCCCCGAGGCCTGGCTGGTCTGGGTCCTCGCCACGGTCTTCGTGATCTGGCTCTTCGCGATCCAGACCGGCTACGCGGTCGTCTCGCCCGACATCCAGAAGACGGCGCACCTCACGATCGCCGAGATCGGGCTCGCCGCGTCGATCTACACGTGGGTGTTCGCGATCGTGCAGTTCTTCTCCGGCGCACTGCTCGACCGGTTCGGCAGCAGGCCGCTGATGGCGATCGCGGTGGGGCTCGTCGCGGTCGGGGCGTTCCTCTACGCGGGCACGACCAGCTTCGCCACGCTCGCCATCGCCCAGAGCGTGCTCGCGATCGGTTCGTCCTTCGGGTTCGTCGGAGCCGGGTACCTCGGCGGGAAGTGGTTCGACGCCGCGAAGTACGGGCTGATGTTCGGCCTCGTGCAGACGTTCGCGTCGCTCGGCTCCGCCGTCGGGCAACCGCTCATCCTCGCCGTCCTCGGGCAGATGACCTGGCAGCAGCTCCTCGTCGCGTTCGGGGCGTTCGGGGTCCTGCTCGTGGTCCTCTTCGTGGTCTTCGTCCGCAACCCCTCCCCGCTGCCGACCGACGCCGCGATCGCGGTCCCCGAGGGCGAGTCGAACGTCGTCGCGCAGATCTTCCGCGACCTCGGCCGGTCGTTCGCCAACGTGAAGGTCGTCCTGGCATCGATCCTCGCGGGCACCTCGTTCGGGGCGATGCTCGCGGTCGGCGTGCTCTGGGGCCCCCGGATCATGGAGGCACGCGGTGCGGGGACGGACTTCGCCACCATCCTGACGGCGCTGGCGTGGCTCGGACTGGCGATCGGCGCGCCGATCGTCAACGTCGTCTCCGACCGGTGGCAGAGCCGGCGCTGGCCCGCGTTCTACGGGCTCCTGCTGCAGGCCCTCGCGATCGTCCTGGTGATCTACCTGCCCCGGGAGGGCAACGGGGCGGCGCTCGTGCTCATGCTCGCGATCGGGTTCTTCGCGGGAGCGCACATGCTCGGGTTCACCATCGCCGCCGAGGCGGTGTCCGGCGCCCTCATCGGCAGTGCGTCCGCCATCGTGAACGGCATCTGCTTCATCATCGGCGGCCTGCTCACCTCGGTGCCCGGCGCACTCCTGCCTGCCGACCCGCAGCTCGCGGACTACCAGGGCGCCCTGTGGCTCCTGCCCGCCGTGGTCGTGGTCGGCGCGATCGCTGCCGCGTGCGTCGACGAACGCGCCCCGCGCACCCAGGACGCGGCGGCACCGCCCGTCGCGACGACGCTGTCCTGACCCCCGCCGGAACCGACGATGACCGTCCGCGAACTCCTCCGGATGTCCGTCCCGGCGCTCGTCATCGGTGTGGTGGCCGCGCTGGTGCTGTTCGTCGTCGAGGCAGCAGGAGCGGCACTCGAGACGCTGCTGTGGGATGCGCTCCCCGGCGTGCTGCACGTCGACGGGTCGTCCGGCTGGTGGATCGTCCTGGTGCTGACCGCGACCGGAGCGGGTGTGGGCGTGGTCCTCCGGTTCGCACCCGGCCACGGTGGGCGCGACTCCGCGACGACGGAGCTCATCGCGCCGCCACTCGACGTGAAGACGCTGCCGTCGCTGGCCGGTGCGACGGTGCTCGGACTCGGCGGCGGTGTCAGCCTCGGTCCCGAGAACCCGGTGATCGCGATGACCACCAGCCTCCTCGTCTCGGCCGGTCGGGTCCTCCGCTCCCGGATGCGGCCGGAGACGATCGTCGCCCTCGCTGCCGCGGCGACGATCGGGGCGCTGTTCGGGACCCCCGTCGCGGCCGCCCTCGTGTTCACCGGCATGGCCGGTGGACCCTCGGACCGGCTCGCGCTGTGGGACCGGCTCTTCCTCCCACTGGTCGCTGCCGGCGCGGCCGCCGTGACGATGACCTTCCTGGCTCACCCGGCCTTCGTCGTCGACCTCCCCACCTACACGACACCGTCGGTGGGCGACCTCGGGAGCGCTGCCGTCGTCGCGAGCGCCGGAGCGTGCCTCGGAGTCGCGATGGCGTGGGTGTTCCCCGCCCTGCACCGGTTCGTGCACCGGATGCCGGGTCCCGTGGTCGCGGTCACCGTCGCCGGTGCCGGCCTCGGCCTCCTCGGTGCGGTCGGCGGGCCGGTGACGCTCTTCAACGGAGCCGACGAGATCGACGAGCTGGTCTCGGACCGCGCGCACCTGTCCGCGACGGTGCTGGCCCTCGTCATCGCGGTGAAGTGCCTCGCGCTGCTGCTCGCGGCCGCCAGCGGCTTCCGTGGCGGCCGGATCTTCCCCGCCGTCTTCATCGGTGCGGCACTCGGGCTCCTGGCCCACGAGCTCGTCCCCGCAGTGCCGCTCACCGTCGCCATCGCGAGCGGCGTCGTCGGGGTCGTCCTCGCGGTCGCGCGTGACGGCTGGATCGCGCTCTTCATCGGCGCGACCATCACGGGCAGCGTCCCGGTGCTCGCCGTCCTCTGCGTCGCGATCCTGCCGGCGTGGCTGATCGTGTCCCGCGCCCCCGAGTTCATCGCCGTGCCGTCAGCGCCCGCCGTCCCCGTGCCCCGGTCAGGAGCGCGGTGGTGATGCGCCGTCCCGAGGCCCAGACGATGCTGCAGGCCCGCTCCCGCTGGGAACGCCGAACCGGCTGGCCGCTCGCCGGCCTCAGCCTGTTCTTCATCTGCGCGTACTCGTTCCTCGTGCTCTTCCCCCGCGCGAGCGGGAGCGCGTCGACTGCGCTGGAGGTCTCCCTGGGCGTGGTCGTCGCTGCGCTCGTCGCCGACGTCGTCATCCGGCTCGTCCTGACCCCGCGCGGCTCGCGATTCGACTTCGTCGTGCACCACCCGGTGGACGTCCTCGCCGTCGCACTGCCCCTGTTCCGGGCGTTCCGGGCCGTCCGCCTCGTGGAGCGCATCCCCCTCCCGAGCTCACGCGACGCGGTGAGGGTCCGGGTCCTGCTCTCCGCCGTGTCGTACGCCACGCTCTTCATGTACTTCATCGCGCTCGCGACCCTGCAGGCCGAGCGCGGGGCACCGGGTGCGACGATCACCGACCTCGGCACCGCACTGTGGTGGGCATCGGTGACGATCGCGACGGTCGGCTACGGCGACACCTACCCCGTCACGGTGCTCGGGCGACTCCTGGCGGTGGTGCTGATGGCCGGCGGCGTCGTCATCGTGGGGACCGCGACCGCCCTGATCCTGTCCTGGCTCGGCGATCACCTCGCGCCGCACGACTAGCCGAGGTGGACTCGCGGCCCAGCCAGAACGCCATCCACAGCAGGACCGCGCCGGCGAAGGCGACGCCCAGCACGAGCCGCATGGTCGGGCTCATCGTGTCCGACGCCGCGAGGGAGCACCAGAGCACGCAGGGCAGTCCTGCGGCGAACGCGAACGTGAACGCGTCGAGCCCCATCACGACGCCGCACGCGACGTGGAACACCACGGCGGCGACGACCAGGACGAGCGCGAGTCGCGGCGGCAGCACGATCGCGAGCGGGAAGAACGACTCGCCCGCGACGATCCCCCACGAGCCGAGCACGAACAGTCGCGCCGGGACCGTGCGCCGAAGACCCGACACCCCGAAGTACTCCGTGCTCACGATCCCGCGCAGGCCCCGGCCACTCCACCACATCACCGACTGCGCCTTCGACAGTCCGGCGACGCAGTAGGCGAGCGCCACGATCGCACCGACGAACAGCGCTGCCGCGGTCCGCGCCACCGGGGACGCGCTCGCCGCCCCCGCCACCGCGAGGGCCAGCGTGAGCACCCGGAGCATGTCGTCGGCGCCGTCCAGGCCGAGCCGTAGGTACGGGGTGAGGACCGCGCCGGCCACGAACGCCACGCAGAAGCCCGGCCAGATCGACGGCCAGACGATCAGCTGCACACCGGCGAGGCACTGAACCCCGGCGGCCACCCGGACCACGGTCGTGCCCGACGCCCGCAACCGGTGCGCCACGCGGAGCACGGACACGTCGATGCGGAGGCGCGTGAGCAACGGGGTGAGCCGGACGTCGAGCGCCCCGCCCGGCGCAAGCGCCCGCATCCCGACGAGCACCTGCACGCCGGCGAGCAGCGTCGCGAGCCCGATGCAACGGCCGCTGAGCGACAGCGCCGACGCGGCATCGTCAAGCATCCGTGCCGCCGAGGGCATGCCGCTCCGACAGGAACCACCGCAGGCGCTCGCTGTCGTCGGCCAGTGCGGCGCGGACGCAGTCGACGCGGTACTGGATCTCGCCGGAGGCGGTCCCGGCTCGTTCGGCATGACGACTCACGACGCCGAGGACCAGGAGGTAGGACGGGTCGAGGACCGGCACCCGGACGTCACCGCTCGACCAGCTGATGGTGTGCGCGGCCGTCCAGAGCGCCTTCCTCGACCGGCGGGACGTGTTGAGCACCGCATCCGTCCAGCGCCGCGGTCGCGGGATCGGCACTCGCACCCAGTCCCCGGGCGCACCGTCGCTCCACAGCCTGTACCAGACGAGGTAGTCCGTGATGATCGGACGCGGGGCGAACAGGTTCCACGACGGGACGAGCCCCAGCACGTCGAACCGCCGGCGCACGCTGACCGCCGGCACGCGGAGCTGGGCGATCAGCGCGACCGCGAACCACAGGGCGAACGCCCCGGCGACGAACCAGCCCCCGTCCACGTGGTCATCGCCCGAGCTGTCGCACCTGCCGGACGAGGTCCTCGAACGTGGGGAGCACCGCGCCCTCGACGCCGTCGTGTGCCTCACGGAGGCGTTCGGCGTAGAAGTTCCGGTACAGCTCGGGGAGCTCGAACACCGACTCGTCCGGGCGCGCGATGTAGTCGCCGCTGTCGTCACCCGTGGCAGCGTGCCCACCGGCACCCTGCTCACTGCCCGCGCCGGCTTGCCCGGACTGGCCGCCGCTCTGCCCTGACTGACCGCCTTGCCCTCCCTGGCCGCTCTGCCCCGTCTGGGCGCCCTGGCCAGACTGCCCCGCACCGCCGTGGCCTGACTGGCCTGCGCCGCCCTGGCCGGACTGGCCGGCCTGCCCGCTCTGTCCGGACTGGCCCGTCCCGCCTTGTCCCGTTTGGCCCGTCCCGCCTTGGCCGGACTGGCCGGCCTGGCCGGCGTCGCCGGACTCCCCGGCGGCGCCCGCCTCCCCGGACTGCCCGGTCTCACCCGACTGGCCCGACGCGCCGGCCTGCCCCGACTCACCCGACTCGCCGGCCTCGCCGGCCTGCCCGGACTCACCCGACTCGCCGGCCTCGCCGGCCTGCCCCGACTCACCCGACTCGCCGACCTCACCCCCCTGGCCGACGTCCCCGCTGGCGCCCGACGCCCCGTGCTCCCCCGACTCGCCGTCCACACCGCGTTCACCGGACTCGCCACTCGCGCCCGTGACCCCGGACTGACCGGCGCCGTCCTGGCCGCCATCGCCGAACTGCCCTCGCGGCCCTTCGTCCCCGGCGACGCCGACGTCACCGTGCGGCCCGGCGTCCCCGCGGGGACCGGACATCCCGGTCTCGCCACGATCGCCGTCCTGCCCGGACTGCCCACTCTGCCCGACCTGCCCGACCTGCCCGGAGGGTCCGGACTGCCCCGTCTGCCCGCCCTGCCCCGACGGCCCGCGCGCACCGACCACTCCGCCCTGGCCGACTTCGGCGACCTGGCCGACGTCACCGGTCTGGCCCGACGCACCCCGCTGGCCGAGCACACCCTGCTGTCCGAACACCCCGAGCTGCCCGACGTCCCCGCGTTGTCCCAGGGCACCACGCTCCCCGAGGACGCCGTCCTGACCGCGGACCCCGACGATCCCCGTTGCGGCGCCCTGGCCGAAGTGACCGTGCGCGCCGACGTGTCCGCCCGCCTCGGCGACCGCGCCGGACTCTCCGTCGTACCCGATCTGGCCGCCCGCGCCGAGCACGCCGACGATCGAGTTCACGTCCACGTACACCGGGCGGAGCCGGTAGTCGTCGACCCGGTTGAGCAACGCGGTCCAGAGGTCGGAAGGAGTCGCGTACGCCTTGTGGAAGTTCATCAGGCCGGCAATCCGCAGCGCCTCGGCGGTGGCCGTCACACAACTGTTCGAATCCAGGTCGTACTGGCCCGGGTTCGCGCGCTTCGCGTCCATGTACGCGACGACCGCCGCGACCGCGGGATCGGCGAGCGGGAACGTCAGCTTGTCGGCGAACTCCGCACGACGGGTGTCGTCGACCGTCGGGTTGACGTACATCTTCGTGCCGTTCACCTCACGCCAGACGTCGAGCGAGGTGCGTTTGCCGGTCGAGTCGCGCACTTCGACCATGACGTGACCGAAGTCGTAGATGTACCCGGTTCCGGGAGCGAGGCCCTTCGGCGGCCGGAAGTAGACGGTGATCGTGCCGGCCATGACGCACGCTCCTCAGTCCCGGACGGCGTCGTCCGGGGACTCATGTACAGCCTGATCGCCTGAAGATACGCGCATGGCCGGGCAGCGACAAGACCGTGGTCCGAGGCTGCTCGGGGATTCAGTAGTCTGAGCGTCCGGACAGCCACGATCCCAGGAGGACCCCGCATGTCAGTCGGGTTGCTCGCCGTCGTCGACGACATCCTCTCCGCGGCCCTCAAGGCGAGCGCGAAGACCGCGGGCGTGGTCATCGACGACGCCGCCGTCACCCCGCAGTACGTGCAGGGCCTCGAGCCGGCGCGGGAGCTGCCCGTCGTCGGGCGGATCGCGCTCGGCAGCCTGTTCAACAAGTTCGTCATCATCATCCCGCTCGCGCTGCTGCTCACCGCGTTCGCGCCGTGGGTCCTGCCGTGGCTGCTCGTCCTCGGCGGGACGTACCTGTGCTTCGAGGGCGCCGAGAAGGTCACCGAGTGGTTCGGCGTCCACCACGAGCGCGCCGCCACGGAGACGGTCGGCGAGTCGAAGCTCGTCTTCGGCGCCATCCGGACCGATCTCATCCTGAGCACCGAGATCATGCTGATCGCCCTGGCCAGCCTCGACTCCGGCCTCGGGTTCTGGGCGACGCTCGGCGCGCTCGCGGTGATCGGACTCGGGATGACCCTGCTCGTCTACGGCGCCGTGGCACTGCTGGTGAAGATCGACGACATCGGTCTCCAGATGATGAAGCGCCCGGTCCGCCGTACCCGGCGTGCTGGTGCCCGCATCGTCGCTTCCATGCCCGCCGTCTTCCGCGTGATCAGCGTCGTGGGCACCGTCGCGATGCTGTGGGTCGGCGGTCACCTCGTCATCGCGAACCTCGCCGAGACCTTCTGGTCGGGTCCGCTGGAGCTGCTCCACGTGGTCGAGCACGCGGTCGAGGCGGCCGGCCCCGTCGTGTCCTGGGTCGTCGACACGGCGGTGTCGGCCGTCGCCGGCCTGCTGCTCGGCATGGTCGTGGTGACGATCGTCGCCGGGATCGCGCGGGCGCGGGGCCGGTCCCACTGACGGACGGGAGGCCGGGTGCGAGCTGGCGCCGAGCCTCCCGTCCGATGTCTGCCGTGTCCACGGCCCGCGCACCGTCGCGCCGATCGGTCCGGTCAGACGCCGCCGATCGCTCCGGTCAGACCCCGACGAGGAACGGGTCGATCGCCGCCCAGGTCGCGTCGGGTGCCTCGAGGTGCGGGAGGTGCCCGGCCGCCGGGACCTCGACGAAACGCGCGCCGGGCACCGCGGCAGCGACCGCCCGCCCGTAGGCCGGCGTGACGACCCGGTCACTCGCGCCCCAGACCACCAGGGTCGGGACGTCGACCACACCGAGGCGATCGAGCAGGGTCGGGTCGTTCATGCCCTGGTCGGCGATCGCGGCCATCGTGCGCCCATTCGCCTGCTGGACCGCGCGCTGCTCGTCCGTGAACCGGGCCGGGTCCACGTAGCCACGCTCGGGGTCGTGCCAGGCGACCTCGGCGAGACCGCGGGCGTCGAGCGCGAAGAAGTCCGCGATCGGCTGGCCGTCGACCACGGCGCCGACGGTGTCGATGACCACGACGGCACCGAGCAGACCGGCGTACCGGTCGTTCGCGGCAGCGTGCACGGCCATCTCGAGGGCGACCCACCCACCGATCGACGAACCGACCACGACGACGTCGCGCTCCCCGCGGTCGGCGAGCTGCGCGAGGTACGCGTGGGCGAGTTCCGCGACGGAGCCGATCGACTCCGGTCGGGCCGTCCCGTCCCAGCCGGGGTGCGTCGGCGCGACGGCGTGCATGGTCATCGCGAGGTGTCCGGCGATCGGGGCGACCGTCTGCGGGCCGCCGCCGCCGTGGAGGACGAGCGCGGTGCGAGCGGTGGGGTCACCGGCCACGACGACGGGGAGGTCTGCGGGGAGGAGGGGATCCATGACGTTCCTGTCTCAACATGTTGATCTAAATGTGTTGATACCGTAGCACCATGACGACGGACCTCGAAGCACTCGGTCAGGCGATCAAGCGCGCGCAGTACCGGAACCACCGCACGATGGACGCGGCCCTCTCCGACGTCGGCGTCAGCCTCGTGCAGTGGGACGCCCTCCGTGCGATCGACCGGATGCCCGGGGCGTCCGGTCACGACCTCGCCGTCGCGACGTTCCAGAGCGACCAGGCGTTCGGGACGCTCGCGACGCGACTCGTCGAGCGCGACCTCATCGTCCGGTCGGCAGGACGGGGGCGCCGGCTCGTGCACACCCTCACCGACACCGGCCGCGCAGCACTCGACGGTGGCCACGAGATCGCGGCGGAGGTACTCCAGGACCTGTTCGCACCGTTGCACGAAGCGCAGCGAGGCGCCCTGATGGAGGCGCTCGCCGTGCTCACCGCTCAGGAGACGGTGATCGCCACGAGCCCCGCGACGCCGGCGCGGGAGAGCAGCACCACCACGAACGGGTCGATGCCCATCCGTGTTGCGCGGACTGTCTGAACGGTGCGTTATCTGTCTGGTCGTACGATCCGGGCCATGAGCACGACCGACGAACAGCCGCGCGGAGCGGACCGGTTCGAGCGCCTGTCCGCGGGACTCACCAGCGTCCTGGAACCGGAACTCGAAGTCCTCGACGCGATGGACCGCGTCATCGCTGCGTGCGTCGAGCTCACCTCGGCGACCGAGGCCGGGATCGTCCTGGGTGACGCATCCGGCACCCTGCACGTGATCGCGTCGACCAGCGAGCGCAGCAGCGACGCGGAGGAGGCGCAGCTCGGCACGAACGAGGGCCCGTGCGTGGACTGCCACCGAACCGGGAAGGCGATCGACGTGCCGGACGTGGCCACCCACGAGTCGGTGTGGCCGGTGTTCACGGAGACCCTGCGCGGGCGAGGACTCCACGGGACGTTCGCCGAACCGATCCGGCTGCGGGACGCGACCATCGGCTCGTTGTGCGTCTTCGCAGCACACCGGGACGGGCACGACGACAGCGACGTGGTGCTGATCCAGCTGCTCGCCGACGCCGCCTCCGCCGCACTCGTCCGGCAGCGGGACGGCGGGCGCCTGCACAGCCTCGACGAGCAGGTCCAGGACGCACTCCAGGCGCGCGTGGTCGTGGAGCAGGCGAAGGGTGCGCTCGCGTTCCGGCGTGGCATCCGCATCGACGAGGCCTTCCAGGTCCTCCGGCGCGCGGCGCACAGTGCTGGCAACGGCATGCGGGCCTCGGCCGAGGACGTCGTCCACCGCGGCTCGGACCTCGGGAGCACCGCCTGAGGAGCATCCGCGGCGGACACCGCTTCTCGGGGACCCACCACCGCCGGTTCACCCCTTGACCGCGCCGCCCAGCCCCGCCGAGTTCAGGAACATCCGCTGGAACCCGAGGAACAGCACCACCGGGATGAGCGTGGAGATCGCCAGTGCCGCCAGGAACACGTCGAGCTCGGTCGTGGACTGGATGCTCGGCAGCCGCACCGAGAGCGGCTGGAGCGCGGGGTCCGGCAGGACGAGCAGCGGCCACAGGAAGTCCTTCCACGAGTTGATGACCGCGAACACGGACACCACCCCGAGGATCGGCTTGGACATCGGCAGCACCATCGACCAGAACATCCGGAACGGTCCGGCGCCGTCGGTCGACGCGGCCTCGAAGACCTCCCGCGGGAGCGCGTCGAAGAACCGCTTGACGAGCAGTATGTTGAACGCGTTGGCGCCGGCCGGCAGCCAGACCGCCCAGTACGTGTTGATGAGCGACGTCCCGATCACGGGCGGGTGCAGGATCGTCAGGTACAGCGGGACGAGCAGCACCACCGACGGGATGAACAGCGTGGAGAGCACCATGCCCTCGAGCACGCGCGCGTACGCCGGCCGCAGGATCGAGAGCACGTAGCCGCCGGTCGTCGCGACCAGGATCTGCATCACCCACGCCCCGATGGCCAGGACGAGCGTGTTCCCGAAGTACAGGCTGATGTGGACGTCGTTCCAGGCCGCGGAGAGGTTCGCCCAGTCGACGCCGTTCGGGAACAGCGCGAGCGGCGTGCGGAGCGTGTCCTGGGTCGGGGTGATCGCGGACTTGGCGAGCCAGAGCATCGGCCCGAGGCCGAGCCCGACCAGGCCGATGAGCAGCAGCCCGTTCAGCGAGAACAGTGACGCGCGGACGGAGCGCCGGCCACGGTCGGCACGGGCGATGATGCCGCGGCTGGTGCTGTCCACCGGGGCCGCCGAACGGCGGCGCGGTCGACGGACCGGCCGGAGCGGCGGTCGACGCACCGGTGCGACGCTCGCGCCGGCGGGGTCGTCGGAGCCGAGGACGGGTGCGGAGGGAACCGTCGAGGTCATCAGACGCTCCACTTCTTCGTGAGCCGGAAGTACAGGATGCTGAGCGCCGCGAGCACGATCGCCAGCATGATGCTGAGCGCGGTGGCCGATCCGTAGTCGCCGCCGGTCGAGTTCGCGAACGCGTAGTCGTAGATCATCAGCAGGATCGTCGTGGTGGAGTTGTTCGGCCCGCCGCCGGTGAACAGGTACGGCTCGAGGAACACCTGCGCCGTCCCGATCACCTGCAGGATGAGCGTCACGAACAGCACGCCGCGGAGCTGTGGCAGCGTGACGTGCCAGATCTTCCGCCACACGCGGGCGCCGTCCACCTCGGCGGCGTCGTAGAGCTCGGGCGGCACCGAGAGCAGCGCCGCCAGGTAGATGATCACGGTGCCACCGGCCGCTGCCCACGTCGCCTCGAGCACCAGGGACGGCATCGCGGTGCCGGCGTTCTGCAGCCACGGCTGCGGCGGGATCCCGACGAAGCCGAGGATCGTGTTGAAGACACCGGTCGCGGATCCGTCGTAGAAGAACTTCCAGAGCAGCACCGCGACCACCGGCGGGACGACCACCGGCAGGTAGACCAAGGCACTGAAGAAGCCCTTCGCCCGGCGAAGCTCGCTCATCAGCACCGCCATCACGAGCGGCAGCGGGTAGCCGAACACCAGGGCCAGCACCGCGAACCACACGGTGTTGCCGATGGCCGTCGGCAGGAGCGGGTCGTGCAGGACGTTCGCGAAGTTGTCCCAACCGACGAACGTCGGCGCGGTCACCAGGTTCGTCTGCTGGAAGGACATCACCGTCGCGCGGACGATGGGCCACCAGGAGAACAGCCCGAAGACCAGGATCAGCGGGAGGGCGAAGACGAGCGTCGAGAGCCCACCCCGACGCAACCAGGTCGCGGGGGTGCGCCGCCGGTCCCGAGGACCGTCAGGGTCCGGACGGGAGGCTCGGCGCGGCTCCCGCAACCCGGTTGCGTTGGTCGTCATCTCACTTGGCCGAATCGAGCTTGGCCTGGATCTGCGTCTGCGCGTCCGACAGCAGCTTCGCCGGGTCCGCTGACTTGTCCGTCAGGACGGCCTGGACCACCGGGTCGAGCAGGCCGTAGAGCTCCTGCGTGTTCTTCGCCGGCTCCGGGACGATCGTCTGGTCGAACTGCTGCTCGGTGTACGGCTTCATCTGGTCGAGCGGCACGTTGATCCACTCCTTGGTCCACTCAAGGGTCTTGTCGTAGGTGGCCTTGTCGAAGACCGGGACCTGCGGCGCACCGACCGGCTGGTCGGAGGCGGCGAGGGTCTTCGCGTCGCGCTGGGCGTCGGCCTTCGTGAAGAGCTTCTGCATGTAGTAGAAGTCGATCCACTTGACCGCTGCGGCCTGCTGCTCGGCGGTCGACTTGGCGCTGACCGCGGCGAGCGTGCCACCGCCGAGCGCTCCGGCGTCCTTCCCGCTGAGGGGCACGACCGTCTCGCCGTAGGACTTCGGGTCGATCTGGTTCTGCGACACGAGCGAGCCGTAGTTGCCGCCGCCGGAGACGTACATGCCGACCTGGCCGGAGGCGAACGCCTGGTTGATGGCGTTCCAGTCGTAGAGGAAGTTGCCGCCCATCGAGTCGTCCTTCCACCGCATGTCCTGCATGAGCGTCAGGGCCTTCTCGTACGCGGCGGTGTCGACGGTGGCCTTGGTCTTCGCGCCGGAGCCGGTCTCCGCACGACCGCCCATCGCGTAGGCCAGTGACGTGAGGATCCAGCCGCCCGTGTTGCCCTGGGTCATCGTCGCGTAGCCGGCCTTGCCGGTCTTGTCGGCGATCTGCTTCGCGTCGGCGCGGACCTCGGCCCAGGTGGTCGGCGGCGAGTCCGGGTCGAGGCCGGCCTGGGTGAACAGGTCGCGGTTGTAGTGCAGCGCCTGGCCGTACGCCGCGATGGGGAGGGCTTCGATGTCGCCGTCCGCGTTCTCGCCGTTCTTCACGACGTTCGGGTTGAACTCCTCCGCGTACGGCAGCTTCGAGACCAGGCCGGAGATGTCTGCGATCTGGTTCTGCTGGATGAGCGACTTGCCGTCCGTGAACGGGATCGTGAACACGTCCGGCAGCGTGCCGCCGGCGAGCTCGGCGGCGAACGTCGTGCCGGTCCACGTGTACTCACGGCTCGTCACCGTGATCTTCGGGTTGGCCTTCTCGAACGCCTTCACCTGGTTCTGGAAGGCGACCTTGGCCGGCTTCTCGAGGCCGGCGTCGATGGCGACGACGATCTTGGTCTTCCCGTCGGAGCTGGCGGCGTTCGATCCGGCGCTGCAGCCGGCGAGCATGCCGATCGCTGCGGTGGTGGCGATCGCGGCGAACGCGATCCTGGTGCGTGACTTCATCGTCATGTCCTCTTGGTCGTGGAGCGGGTCGGGTGGTGCGTGCTGTGTCAGGCGGAACGGACGGTGAGCCAGACGCTCGTGTCCGGGGGCAGGGTGTGGTCGGGGAGGGGTCCGCTCGCGAGCAGGACGTCGGCGCCGTCGGGGAGCGGCACCGCGGTCGTCCCGCAGTTCGTGCGGTGGAGCAGTGCGCCGCGGTGGAACGCGATGACGTCGGGGGCGTCGTCGTCCCAGACGAGGTCGCCGTGCTGCAGGTCGTCGCCACGGCGGAGTTCGAGCACCCGGCGGTACAGGGACAGCGTCGACGCGGGGTCGTCCTGCTGCGCGGCCACCGAGTACGTCGGCCAGCCCGCGGGCTGCGGGAGCCACGGCTCGCCGGTGGTCCCGGCGGGGCTGAAACCGGCCGTCGCGGGGTCCGTCGTCCACGGCAGCGGGACACGGCATCCGTCACGGCCGGGGTCGACGCCCCCGGAACGGTGGTGCATCGGGTCCTCGATCCGGTCGAGCGGGATGTCCTCCACCTCGGGCAGCCCGAGCTCGTCGCCCTGGTAGACGTAGAGCGCACCGGGGAGCGCGGCGGCGAGCATCGCGGCGGCCCGGGCACGTCGGGCGCCGACGACGAGGTCGCTCGGCGTCCCGAACCGCTTGGTGTCGAACGCGAACGCGCTGTCCTCGCGCCCGAACCGGGTCACCGGGCGGGTGACGTCGTGGTTCGAGAGCACCCACGTCGCCGGGGCGCCGACGGGTCCGTGCACGGCGAGGGTCTCCTCGATCGCGGCACGGAGTCCCCCGGCGCCCCACGGCCGCGCCATGAAGTCGAAGTTGAACGCCATGTGGATCTCGTCGGGCCGCAGGTAGAGCGCGAACCGCTCGAGGTCCGCCAACCAGATCTCCCCCACGAGGACCCGGTCGCCGAGGGTGTCCCCGTCGTCCGTCGCCGCACGCGCGGTGTACTCGTCCGCGACCGCACGCCATCCGCGGTAGATCTCGTGCAGGTCGTCGCGGTCGACGTTGGGGTGCTGCCCGGCGGGGTACTCCCCCACGATCTCCGGCAGCGCCGGGTCCTTCGCCACGAGTGCGGCGGAGTCGATCCGGACACCGGCGACCCCGCGGTCGAGCCAGAACCGGAGGACGTCCTCGTGCTCACGCCGGACGTCCGGGTGGTCCCAGTTCAGGTCCGGCTGCTCGGGGGTGAACAGGTGCAGGTACCACTGTCCTGGTGTGCCGTCGGGGTCCGTGGTCCGCGTCCAGGTGCTGCCGGAGAAGCTCGACGGCCAGTTGCCGGGCGGCAGGTCCCCGTCCGGTCCGAGCCCGTCGCGGAACCAGAACCGGGCCCGGGCGTCGCTGCCCGGTTCGCTCGCGAGTGCCTCCTGGAACCAGGCGTGCTGGTCGGACACGTGGTTCGGGACCACGTCGACGATCGTGCGGATGCCGAGCGCGGCGGCCTCGGCGATGAGCGCCTCGGCCACGGCGACGTCGCCGAAGTCCGGGTGGATCGCGCGGTAGTCCTCGACGTCGTACCCACCGTCGGCCAGCGGTGAGCGGTACCAGGGGGTGAACCAGATCGCGTCGATGCCGAGGGCGGCGAGGTACCCGAGCCGTGACCGGACGCCCGCGAGGTCGCCGATCCCGTCGCCGTTCCCGTCCGCGAAGCTGCGCACGTAGACCTGGTAGATCGCGGCGGTGCGCCACCACTCCTGGTCGGTGACCGGCGTCGTGGAGCCGATCCGAGCCTCCAGACCGGGTTCGTCGGAGGCCGACGTGCCGGGCGTGGCCGCGGTGTCACGGGGCGGGCTGAGCGTCATCGTCCGGTCCTTCCGACGGTCGGGCGACAGTGCCTCGACCGGATTTGGTTTAGCGCTATACTCGGCGCTGGAGTGACAATATGGTGCTCCGCTCCCGGATGTCAACTCCCTTCACGAAGCAGGAACGAACCGCCCGTGCCCGTCACCCTCAAGGACATCGCCGCCGAGGCCGGAGTCAGCCTCATGACGGTCTCGAACGTCGTGAACGGCAACCACGACAAGGTCTCCGCCGGCACCATCGAGCGCGTCCGCGCCATCGTCGATCGGCGCGGCTACGTGGCCAACGCGTCCGCGCGGAGCCTCGCCGCGAAGACCTCACGGCTGATCGGCCTGCTCGTCCCGTCATCCGAACACGACATCCTCGTGCTCAGTCCGCACAACGTCGCGGTGTTCGGGTTCCTGGAACGGCAACTCCGCGATCGCGGCTACCACCTGCTGTTCCGCGGCGTGAACGAGACCGCCGAGGTCGACGTCGCACTGCGGTCCTGGAACCTCGACGGCGCGGTCGTGCTCGGGTTCCTCGACGAAGAGGTCGACGGTTTCCGACCGACCGGCGGCACCCCGATCCTGGCGCTCGACAGCTACTCCGCGAACACCCGGACCACCGGGGTGCGCTCCGACGACCGGGAGGGCGGACGGCTCGCGGCCGAACACCTGCTCGCCCTCGGACACCGGCGGATCGCGTTCGCCAGCCCGGCGTTCTCCGACGTGGGCCTGGTCCGCCAGCGCTTCGAGGGGTTCCTGCAGGCGCACCTCGAGGCCGGCGTGGCATGGGACCCGGCCGACCAGGTCGTCGTCGACCCGACGTGGGAGTTCGGCGTCACCGCCGGCGCAGCGCTCGCCGGCGACCACCCGCACGTCACCGCCGTGTTCGCCACGGCCGACATCCTGGCCGTCGGCATCACGGAGGGGCTCCGGCAGGACGGCCGCTCCGTCCCCGGCGACGTGTCGATCGTCGGCTTCGACGACATCGACGTCGCGCACTACGTCACGCCGAAGCTGACGACCGTCCGCCAGGACGTCGCGGCGAAGGGGTCGATCGCGGCGAGCATGCTCCTCGACGAGGTGCAGGGCCGGGGTGCACCCGGCGAGCCCGTGGTCATCCCCGTGGAACTGGTCGTACGGGAGTCGACGGCGGCGCGCTGAGCGCTCCGCGCGGTCCGGTGCCCCGATCCGCGGCGTTCCGGCGTCGACCGGAGGACGATGGTGGACACCGACGCACATGAACGGAAGCGAGTCGACGATGACCGCAGACGATCCCCTGGAGACGGACCCGGAGCACTACCGGCTGCTGTGGGAGAACGAGCACGTCCGGGTGCTGGACTATACGGACGAGCCGGGCGACCAGACCCACCCGCACCGGCACCCGAACAGCGTGATGGTGACGCTGACCGCGTTCGAACGGCAGCTCGCCGCTGACGACCGGACCGTGGACGTCGCGCTCCCCGCCGGGAAGGCCGTGTGGCTCGCCGCGCAACGACACTCCGGCCGCAACACCGGCGCGACCCCGACACACACCGTCCTCATCGAGCTGAAGGACGCGCCAGGGGCCGGAGCGCCGACATCCGTCCTCGGCCCGGTGCCGTGACCCGCCGTGGCCGTTCCGAGGTCAGCGCGGACCGTCGATCTCGAGCCAGGACCCGGCACCGCCCCGAGCGTCGCCGTCGATCCCGGGTCGTTCCCGCAACGCGGCGAGTTCCCGGTCGATCGCGGCGCGGTCCGTCGTCGACCCGAGTTGCCGGTCGAGGTCCGCGTCCGGTCGGCCCGTGACGTCGGGGATGCCGTTCGTCGCGAGGAGCTCGTCGGTGGCCGCAGCTCGAGCCTGCATCTGCGCGATGCGTTCCCTGGTGTGGTCGAGCCGTGCCGCGGCCTGGTCGAACTGACCGCTGATGCCGGCGACCGCCTCGTTGACGCGGACCTGTGCCGCTGAGGCCGCGTAGGAGGCCTTGATCGTCTCCTTCTCGATCCGGAACGCCGCGAGCCGTTCGCGGAGCCGCTGCTCCGTCTCCTGCAGCCGGGTCTGCTGGCGTTCGAGCCCCTCGAACTGCACGCGGAGCGTCGCGACCTGCCCGGCGACCGACGTCCGTCGTTCCAGGGCGATCCGAGCGAGGTCCTCGCGTCCCTGGACGATCGCCTCCCGCGCCTGCTCGCCGAGCCGCGCGTACCGGGCGCCCTCCTCCTGTCCCTGGAGCTCGACGCGCTTGCGGGCCGTGGCGATGTCGGCGATCCCGCGGCGCACCTGCTGGAGCATCTCGGCCTCACGGTCGTAGGTGTCGTCGAGGGCGTCGCGTGGATCGTCCATCCGGTCGATCGCTCGGGCGGCCTTGCCCTGCATGATGGCCTTCAGGCGTCCGGTGTTGCTCACGGTCGGTCCCTTCGTGTCAGGTCTCGGTACGCATTCGTCCCGGCCGCCAGCGCGGCCGCTTCCCGGTCGACGTCGTCCCGGAGGATCGAGATCCGTCCGCCGGTCTCGCTGGTGACGGAACGGATCGTGCTCGAGAGACGGTCGACGATGCCGGACAGCTCGGCGGTCTGGCTCCGGAGCGCCGGCAGCTCGACCGCGACCCGGCCGGCGTCGTGGTCGGTCAGGAGGAACGCGATCGCTCCGTCGACGGAGGCCGCACCCGCATCGATGCGGAGGACGAGCCGCCGGACTCCGGGCTCCGCTCGGTCGACCGCGATCGCGTAGGCGAGCGCCGCATGCGCCCGTTCGACCGTGCGAGCGAGGTCCGCCCTGAGCGCGATCGCGGTCCGCCGTGGTCCGGGCGTCGTCGCCATCCGGACCCGCCAGCCGATCGTCCGGACGGTCGTGCTGCGTCGGAGGGCGCGGGCCATCCGCAGCACGATGATCGCCACTGCCGCCCAGAACGCGATGAGCGCCACCACGAGCGAGACCAGCACCCAGCCGAGAACGTCCATCGAGAACCTCCTGCCGACCAGGATCACTCGCGCCGCGGCGACGGACCATCACCCGATCGGGGCGATATCGAGCGGTCCGCTCGGGTCTACGGTCGGGCGGACCGGGGAAACCAGGGCCCCGGGGTTGGGGAACACTGTGGCGTGGAGCAGGGTCGATGCGACCGTGAGCAGCAGATGACCAGTGCGACGCGGGTGCGTCGGATCACCGCGACGGGTGTCGTCGGTGCGGCGATCGGGGCGTTCGGGGCGTTCGCCCTCACGGCAGCCTCAGCGGGACCGGCGCAGGCGGCGGACGTCGCTCCGGTCAACCCCGTCACCGTGCCGGTCGACGGCCACGCGGCGAACCAGGGATTCCTGGTGTTCGTGCAGGGCGACGTCGCACTCTCCGCCGACGAGGCAGAGGGCACACTCGCCGCGGGCGGGGACCTGGCGTTCGACACGGACTACAACATCGCGGCCGGCAGCGTCCCGATCGGCGCGCCCACGCTGCCCGGCGACGACCGTCCGACGTACCTCTACGTCCAGGGCGGTGTCCAGTTCCCCGCGGACAGCGGCGCGATCCTCCGTGTCCTCAACGGCGGGCTCACACACGTCGGCGACACGTCGACCTACGACGCGTTCGACGCCGACCAGAACGGGGCGTCGATCGCCTACCGGATCGCTCCGGAGGGCGGCACCGCCGAGAGCATCCCCCGCATCGAGGGGACCGTCGCCGAGCCGGCTGCCACCGTCCCACGGCTGGCCGACCCGTCGGTCCTCGACTTCGATGCGTCCTTCACCCGCTACCGCGCGCTCTCGACCGACATCGGCACGTGCCCGGCGACGACCACCCTCGCGGACGACGAGGGCACGCCCGTCACCAGCCCCGTCCCCGACGGGTCGGCCGCCCGTGTCGCGATCCGACCGGGCGTGACGAACGTGCTGACCGTCTCCGCGGCCGACCTCGACGCCCTCGGGCAGCTCACCTTCGACGGGCTCCCCCGATCGGACAGCCCGCTGGTGGTCAACGTCACCGGGACGTCGTTCGACGGGTCCATCCCGAACCTCGCGAACCTGACCAACGGGCAGGCCCCGTTCGTGCTGTGGAACTTCCCCGACGCGACGACCGTCCACGTCACCGGTGCCGACGCGCTCGAAGGCACCATCTACGCGCCACGTGCCCTCCTGCAGTGGGACGTCACACAGAACATCGAGGGCAACGTGATCGCCGCGTCCTTCGTCCACGGGGTCCCGGCCCGACCAGGCCCCGCCCCGCGTGAGATCCACGGCTTCCCCTTCGCGGCCGAGGTGTCGTGCGTCACGACCGATGCCGTGACGGGGAACCTGACGCTCGTCAAACAGGTCGACGGCGGCACGGCCTCCGCTTCCGACTGGACGCTGACCGCTGCCGGTGCCGGGGCCGGGGCCACGACCATCAGCGGTCAGAGCGGCAGCTCCGCGGTGACCGACCAGACCGTCGCTGCGGGCGACTACACGCTCTCCGAGTCGGGCGGCCCCGACGGGTACACGGCTGGCGACTGGACGTGCGTCGGCGCGCGGGTCACCGGCGCGACGGTCACCGTCGAGGGCGGTGACGACGTGGTGTGCACCATCGTCAACACGGCCGTGTCGCCGACACCGACACCCACCCCGACGGCGCAACCGACTCCGACCCCCACCGGCACGCCGGCCCCGGACGCCGGGCCGCCGTCGGACCCGGGTGCTGGCGCAGGGCCGGAGATCACCGGTGACGGTGGGGAATCGCCCTGGGCGGATGCGGGCTCGCTCGCCTTCACCGGGTACGACCCGCTCGGGCTCACACTCGTTGCGGGAGCGCTCCTGCTCGGCGGGCTCACGCTGACCATCGTCGTCGCACGGCAGCGCGCACGTCGCTCGTGACCCGACGACCCACTCTGGGCTACCGCAGCAGCCCTTCCTTGGTCAGCCAGTCCTTCGCCGCGGTCGCGGCTTGGGCCTTCTCGCTCCCTTCGACACGGTTGCGCAGCGCGATGAGGTCGTCTGTGGTGAGCTTCGCGGAGATCTTGTTCAACACCGAAGCGAGTTTCGCGCTGGAGATCTTCTTGTTGAGGAACGGCAGGACGTTCTGCGCCGCGATCAAGTTCTCGGGGTCCTTCAGCACGAGCAGCTTCTTCGTCACGAGGTCGGGCGACGTCGTGTAGATGTCGGCCACCTGCACCGTGTCGTCGACGAGCGCCTTGACCGTGTCGGGTCCGCCGTAGTCCTCGATCGACTTGAACGTCACCTTGTCGACGCCGTACGTCGACTTGAGCCCGGGGATGCCGTAGGGAAGTGTGCCGAACTGTGGGTTGGCTCCGAGCGTGAACGGCTGGATCTTCGACAGGTCCGAGATCGACGTGAGGCCCTCCTTCGCCGCCTCCGCCTGGGTCACGACGTACGCGTCCTTGTCCTGCGCCGGCGACGGGTCGAGCACCTGGAAGTCGCTCGGGACCTCGGTCTTCAGCGCCGCGTCGACGTCCGCTGTCGTCTTCGCGGTGGCCTTGGTGTCGTAGAAGAACAGCAGGTTGCCGTTGTACTCCGGCATGAGGTTGATCGAACCGTCCTTGAGCGCGGGGATCGTGGTCTGCCTGGGGCCGAGGTTGAACTTGGTCGTCACGTCGAACCCCGCGTCCTTCAGGGCCAGCGCGTACATGTTGCCGAGGATCTCGCTCTCCGGGAAGTTGAACGAACCGACCACGATCGGCGTGCTGCCCGATCCGGAGCTGCCGCCTGGAGCCGCCTTCGTGGGATCAGAAGTGGAACATCCGGAGAGGGCGACGATCGTTCCGATCGCCACCACGCCCGCGAGGATGCGTGTCGTGGTGCCTGCTGTGAACATCAGTGGTCCCTTTCGTCGACGGTGGATACCGTCACCGCGCGGCGCCGGGATGGCAGCGTACGGACGTGTGTGCGACGGCGGCGGGTCGGTGCTTCGTGGCCGCGTCGGGTGAGGCGCTGCGCGAGCGCGAAGAGCCCGTCGATCACGAGGGCGAGCACCGTCACGAGCAACGCGCCACCGAGGATGAGGTCGTTGTCGTTCAGGCTGATCCCGGTCGAGATGATCGCACCGAGCCCGCCGAGCGAGACGTACGACGCGATGACCACCGTCGCGATGACCTGCAGGACCGATGCGCGGATCCCGCCGATGATGAGCGGCAGCGACAGCGGGATCTCGACCTTCCAGACGATCTGCAGTTCGGTCATCCCGATCGAGCGGGCGGCATCCACCGTCTCCGGATCCACGGACTCCACTCCTGCGTACGCCCCGGCGAGGATCGACGGGATCGCCAGGACGACGAACGCGATGATGGACGCGAAGAACGCGGTCTGCGTGAACGGCACGGTCAACCCGATGACGACGAAGAGGGTGCCGAGCAGACCCAGGGTCGGCAGGGCGCGCATGCCGCCGCTGAAGGCGATGACGAACCCGCGTCCGCGTCCGGTGTGGCCGATGTACAAGCCCAGTGGAAGCGCGATCAGGGCTGCGATCGCGACGGAGATGAACGTGTACAGCAGATGCTCGACGATCCGGTCCTGGATCGGGAGCGGAGTCTGGAGGCCGGGACGGTAGTTCGCCGGGTCGAGGAGCCAAGCGACGGCGTTGAGGAAGAACTGCACGGTCAGGCCCCGCGTTCGATCGTCGCCAGCGCTGCGCGCCGCCGTGGCCGGAGCGGGGTTCGACGCGACCACGGCATCAGCACGCGCCCGATCGCCACGAGGACGGCGTCGAAGACCAGTGCGATGACGAGGCTCGCCACCACGCCGACGAGGATCTCTTCGAGGAACTGCCGCTGTCGCCCGTCGGTGAACAGGAAGCCGATGTTCGCGGAACCGACGAGGGCGCCCACCGAGACCAGGGCAACGGTGCTCGCGGAGACCACCCGCATCCCTGCGAGGAGGACGGGGCCGGCCAACGGGAACTCGACCGCCCAGAAACGGTGCCACGCCGAGAAACCCACCGAGGTGGCCGAGTCGATGACGTCCGCCGAGACGGCGCCGAACGCGTCGGACGACAACCGCACCATGATGGCGACCGCGTAGACGGAGAGCCCGACGACGATGTTGACGGGATCCGTGATGCGTGTCCCGAGCAGGTACGGGAGGATCACGAAGAGCGGCAGGGACGGGATCGTGTACAGCAGACTGCCGCCGCCGACGATGACCGATCGAACTGGCCGCCAACGGTTCGCCACCCACCCGAGCGGCACCGCCACGACGAACCCGAGGACGATCGGCACGGCGGCGAGCGCCGTGTGCGTGACGGTGAGGCTCCAGATGAGACCGAAGTTCGCGGTGATCCAGTGCAGGTCAGCACCCCAATCCTCATCGGAAGGCCAGCGGATGGGGCCTTCGTCCCGCAGGGCTGCTGCGTCCGTCTGAGAGTAGCCGCGCAGGACGGTTCTGACCGGGTGGCGAGGTGTTCGGTCTATTCGCGGATGCCAGTGCTGGGGCGGATCGCGGATCCCAGTGCTGACGGGCGTTCCACGGGTTTCGGGGATCCGTTCCACGGGTTGGAGGCGAGCCCGGCGTTCAAAACGGTGCTGCCCCGGTCGAAGCCGCGCGTTTCTGCCTCGAGCGAACCACGAGGCGCCGCACTCCGGACTGATTCATGCGGCGACGGGCTTGCGGCACACTGACTTGGTAGCGCCTCGCCACGTCGTCGTCCGTGGCATTCCGCCAGGCCTGCCTGAGCGCAGCGTCCCACGGTACGAGAAGCTCGCCCGCAAGCCAATCTGCTTCCTCTTCCTGCTCAGCGCCAGCTCCGCACGTTCGGTCGAAGGTCACCACAGCGGGATGCTCGTGCTCGAGGATGATGTGGCTCATCTCGTGGCTGACCGTGGATCGACGCCTTGGAAGGCCGTGGAAGTCGTTCTCCACGATTAGCTGCTTGTGCTCGATCTCAGTGACTAGCCCGGAGAAGGACGCACGCGGTCGACGCGCCCGTTCCAGGTCCTTCTCGTCAAGCGCCAGCTCACTCACACCGCAGACCTCGATCCCCCATTGATCTGCCAGCCCCCATGGGTTTAGCACCATGAACGCGTCGAGCCCTAGCTCACGCCTGATCTCGAGAGCGAGCCCCTTCGCCTCAGTCTTGAACCCCCGCCGCATCGCTACTTGGACGCTTTCGCCCTCGTCACAGCGGCATTGATCACGTTGGTGATGAACTGCACGTCCTCGTCCTGCAGATCCTTGTCAGCCCTCAGAAGCGGAGCCACCTTCGCCATGAGCTCGACTTCGCCCGGACGGAGCGGCACGCCAGCATCCTCCGCGACGAAAAACTGCTCAGCGTCGACCCCAAGCCACGACACTACGGTCGCGAACCCGTTCGCGTCCGGCCGCTGGCCCTGCCGAAGTCTTGAGAGCAGAGAAGGGCTGACGCCCATCTCCAGGGCGACACCGCGCCAAGACATGCCCTTGGCGCTGCGCGCAGCATCGAGCGCTTCGTAGAGCGCAACGGGATCGACGGTTGTCCTCGGCACGTGACCAGTATGCCTCGTTGCGGCTCTCCATGAACGAAACTCGCCACAGCGCTCGACATCCGATGCGCAGGTGATCTAATATCGACCCACCGAACGAACACCGAACCAAGGAGGTGAACACATGACAGGAAAGCGAGGACGCAGCGCCATCACCGGCCGCTTCGTGAAGCAGTCCACGGTTCGTCGTCACCCGAACACGACGACCAACGAATCGACGTCCAAGTCCAAGAAGTCCAAGTAGCACCCTCGTCAGCGACACCGAACAGGAGCATCGATGAGCACGTACACCGTGACCCGAGTTCGCAAGGAACTCTCCGCAGATGGCGCCCACCGACACCTCGAGGGAGTCATCACCAACACGAACACCCACTGGACCCGAGGTCAGGTGGTCGCAAGCATCAACGCCGGTAACACCTGGCGCACCAGCGCCGGCGGCCACTCCGCAACCATCACCACCGTCCACTACTGCCCGCGAGGAACCTGCCTCGCGAGCCCCTACATCAAGACGAACCCCAACAGCTCCCAACTCGACAACCTCGAGAACCTCCCCGAGGGCTGACCGCATGAGGACCGATCGCCCGGGCGGTCGGTCCTCATGCGGGCCCTCTACAGAAAGGCAGCATGGAACCCACCGATATCGTCTCCGCCTTCCTCGCGGGCTTCACGGCCGGCGTTGTCGCGCTTGTGAACGCACTCGCCCTGACCGCGCAGTCACACCCGGTTGCGGCGCTCGCCATCGCTTGCGTTGGCACCCTCAGCATCGCCACCCGGCGCATTCATCGACGGCGTCGTTAACTCCGTACATCGAGCTCACGGCGTGAGGTCCAGGGGGTCGAGTCCGAATCACTCGAAGTCACTGAGGAGGCTGAGACGGGAACAAGCCGCCGGTCTGCAGACAGGCCCAGTTGCCACGCGACGCTTAGCTCAGTTGATCGTCAGGCGCGTCGCTTCAGATGCTACGACGACGTGGTAAGCGCCGATAACGCTCATTGCGTCCGTTGCGTTAGACCGTTGTCAGGCGTGGAAGGTCAGCCCGGCGGCAGCGAAGTCGGGGCGGACGCCGGCTTGGTGGAAGATGTGCAGCGCGCGGTCGTTAAGCGTTCTGCTGCCGGCTCGGTCAAATCGTGCACATCGGTCCATCGCTGCCATCATCGCCGCGCCGTCCCTCTCGAGGTAGCGGATGAAGCCTCTGTAGGCGGGCGCTGTTGCTGAGTCGGCAGCTCGTGCCTGGCCGCCGTTCTCGTGCTCGTCGATCGCCGCGAGCCAGAACGCCAGCCCGTCGGGATGCGTGCCGAGCTTCCCGAGCGCGGCCTCGGGCGCTTCTCGCATGGGTCGTTCGTGCCGTACCCACGCCTGCGCTGCGCTGCGAGCGGCGTCGCCGAGCGGGGTGTGCGCGTGCCACTCACCCGATCGGTCCAGCGTGTGATGGGTCCAGGCAGATCCGTCGAAGTATCGCCGCCCGGAAGCGTTGAGCGGGTCGGTCCGCCAGCCAGGGGCACCGGTCGGTCCTTCGGGTACCGGCGTGAGTGGCTCGGCAGTGGGAGCGGGTGAGACAGGCGTCGCTGTCGGTGCCCAGCGCGCTGGCCGTCGGGCTAGCCGGAGTGCGAGCGTGTCCCAGTCGCCGAGCGTTCGCGGTGTGATTTCGAAGATGTCGAGACCTGCTCGTTTGGCTGCCCTGCGTTTCGCGGCGAAGCGAGCGTCGTAGTCGGGGTCGCCGTGTAGCCCCAGATACTCGATGATGAGGTCGCCGACGAGGAAGTCACCGCGGTAGTTCGTGCCGGGGTAGGAGGGTTCGCGGGTGTGGGCGATGCCTTGTTTGTGGAGCCAGTCGTCGATTGTTCGTTCCCCGTAGGACAGGCAGAGATGTCCGTCGTTGGCGATGGATCGCACGCCGCGGCTCATGCGTTCTGTGCCGTCGCCGAGTACGCCAGATGCTGCGAGCGCTCCATGCCAGCTGCCGAACACCTCGTTGACTGTCGAGCGATCTGGCCAGTCCCAGATGAGGCGAAGGAAGGCAAGGAGCTCCTCCGGCGATGCGCTTCTCGGGTACTTATCAAGGAACGCGTAGCCCGAGCCCCCCTGCCGAGGGATGGCGCCGGTGACCGCGTGGTATTGCTTCATGCTCGCGACGATCTGGTCTGGCGTCAGTTCGACGCCTCTGGGTCGTTCGCCGGGGCCGATTTCGATGAAGCACTCTGGGCAGATCATTCGGGCGGCGGTCTTGTTCCGAGTTGCGTTCACTCTTCGTGCTGTCGTCTGATCCATCGGATTGAGGCACAGCGGGCAGGTGGAGACGGCCCCCGGACTGTCCGCCGTCGTGCCGCCCGAACGGCGCCCGCCCGTTATTGGCCACCAAACGGATGGCGGCAGCGAGTAGTCCCCTACGGGCGCAGGGTAGCGACGCATGTCATGACCTGCACGAGGGCCGGCGGCGATCGATACTGGCGCCGGCAAGGGAACGAACGTTGACGGATCGGCGGTTCGGAGGAGCTTCTTGAGTGCGCGAGGTGCCGGTGCCTCGACTCGAAGCTCGAGCCCGTCCTCCGTTTGCACCGCGTTGACCAGGAGATTGCAACCGACATGCGTGAGCGCCGCCGTGTACCGCTCTGCATCGTCTCCATAGATGTAGGCAACTTGTTCGTCGTCGAGCCATACCCCTACTGCCGTCGCGTCTGCAGGGTTGCCTTCTTCGGGTACCAGACGGAATTGCCCGTCCGCAAACCCCTGTTGGCGTCGCCGCCAGCTCGTGAACCAGCTCTCCCCTGTGGTCCGCAGCTTCTTGGTTGCGAGGCCCTGCACGAGGAGATCTGCTCTGAAGCGTGGTGTCCCTCCCCGCGAGTTCCGACCAGAATCCGGAGAAGGGGCCCGGTCGACATGATCCCGGCAGCTGATCACGGGCACGTCGTCGGTCACGATGAGATTTTCCTTCTCGTTATGGGGCGAGTCTTCCTCACCTGGCCATCGCATGAGGTTAGCGTCCGCGTGTGACAACGACTCGTCGAGATGACCCGACACATCTGTCGACCAGTGTCGTAGCCCGGCTGCTCGGCGTGAAACCAGACGGAGTGCGAGCCATGATCGCTGCCGGCACACTCCCGGAGCCGCAGTGGCTCAACCTCGGGCGTCGTGACGAGCGCATTTACTCGTTGGAGTGGCTTGCTTTGGCGAACGAGCACCTCAACGTGCGTCGACTCGATGGACTCGAGATCGATCACTGGCTTCGACCCGTAGATGGCTTGCAGATCGCCGTTCGCATCGATCGCCCAGAGTGGACCGCGCGGGATGCGGGGCTGACCATCCTCGCTCTCTCGAGCCTCTGGGACGCCTGCATCCGAGCCGTCGAGCCAGGCTCAAACGATGACCTGCCTGGTCTTGCGGTGCGCCGGATGTCCGCCGGCTCCCCGTTGGACCTGCTCGCATGGGTGCACGTCGGCGCAGGCGTGGCCAGCGCTGGCGGTGCGGCCTCGCTGTTCATGTATGTCCTCAAGCATCCCGAGCGCGTGAGCAGCGCGATCCCGCGGCTCGTCGCGGGGTGGCGACAGGGATGGGCGGAGGCGAGCGACGCCAAGCTTCGACTGCTGCAAAGCCGCCAGAACGTCAACCGATTCACCGAGGAAGCGCAGCACGCACTCACGGAATTGGGTTCTCACCCGCGGCAGATCACCATCGACGGTGAGGCCACCGGCAACCTCGAGATACTGGGCGCCGAGTCCGAGGCGCCACACGACTCCGACAGCGAGACCAGCGAAGAGGGCTGATGATGCCATCCTTCCGCGCGTGCCCTCCTAAGTGTGCGACGCGGACATAGCCGGGCCCGAAGTTTGAATCGCCGACCCAGTACGGGGGGCATCGGGCGAGTCGGCTTTCGATCAGCAACGCGGGTTCGGAAGAGTCGCTGCATGCGAAACGAACGACCCCGGAATCGCGATGAAATCCCCCGAGAGGATTGGGACGGCCCTGAGGAGTTCGGACACACCTGGTTCGAGCATGCGGAGGAAGTCCGCGACTACGTCGAGAAGAAGAAGCTTCTCCCACCGCATACCACCGTCTCGCGGGGGTTGAAGATCGGCGCGTGGCTCGACAAGCAGCGGCGGCTCGGCAAGGCCAGGACCGGCGAAACCTTGCATCCAGCTCGGCAGTACTACCTCGAGACATGGGTGCCCGAGTGGGAACTGTCCCCGAGCGAGCAGCTGTGGAATCGACAGGCCGAAACGCTACAGAAGTTCGTTCGCACGAACGACCGTTTTCCGCATACCCGTGAGGTAGTGGACGGATATTCCCTCGGCACGTGGCTCGTCTTCCAACGGGAGATTGATCAGAAGCGGGGCGAAGGAGCCATGCAGGTGAAGCGGGGCCAATGGCTCGACGAGCACGTGCCCGGATGGAACGTCGCGGCAACGAGAGCTACATGGTCTGAGATCGCTGACGCAGTCGCGACCTGGATGGACAGGCATGACGGACGCCGCCCGGATCGCACCGTCGTTATCTGCGGCGTCAACGCACTGCAGTGGCTGCGGTTCCAAAAGGACCGACCACGAACCACCGACCAAAGGCGATGGCTTGACGCCAACATCCCCGGCTGGAACGACAGCCACCGACGCTCCAAGAGCGTCTCTGACGGCGATCGCTGACGCGAGCGCCTCGCCCGCTGCCTTCTGAAGCGCCTCCGATACGACGAAAGCGCCGCCCACCTGTGGTGGACGGCGCTTTCGATGACCTGATGAAGCGTGCTGCTTGTTGGCGTTCCCTTCTTCCGGCGGTGACTCGCGTTCGGGAAAAGCGATTCAGCGGACAGAGCCGAGGAAACTCGACTCGGAGGTGTGGCGGGTCATGACGGCGTACTCGACCTCCCACGCGGACTGCCGACGGACCGGCGACGGGGTCTTCTCGTCCCAGCCAGCGTCGTCGTTCGACTGCTGCGGGCTGTACCGGGCTGCGGTGAGGCGGATGTTCGTCGCGTCGAAGGCCACTCGCTGGCCGGCGCGTCGCGGAACCGTCTGCACGGTGGGAGCGAAGGCTGCGTCGAACCACCGCTCGGCGGCGCGCTGGAGGGCGGTGGCGCGGTCGGAACGGTGCTTGTCGTACCCCTGGTAGTCGTACTGGCGGGTCGGTGGGAGCTGGGTGGCGTCGAGGCGGTGCGCGTATCCGCCGCAGATGGGGTCGTTCGGTGCGGGCGCCGGTGCCGGGATCGGCGCTTCGCCGTCGAGGTCGGTCTCCCCGCAGGTGCGGATGGTCACCACAGGCCACTCGGTGCAGTGCCAGCGGAGGAGCACGCTGCTGACCTGCACGTCGGCCTCCACCCGTCGACTGACGCGCAGGTCGGCCTCGCTCGTGCGCGACACCTCGACCGGTTCCGGCTCGGTCCGCACCTCGTACATGTCCTCGAACTCGCCTCGCCACTGACGGATCATCGGGCAGGTGATCTTCTGCTGGCCGCGCTGGCCGGCCCGGTGCCGTGCGATGCGGAGCTGCTGCAGCTCCAGCATGCTATGGCGGTGCGGGGTCGTGCGCGTGCAGAAGGCGATCGAGGTGACGGTGTTGTACTTGTTGGAGTTCATGGCTGGGGTCTTCCGAGTTGGGGCGGAGTGGTTCTCCGCCGATGTCAGCCCTATGCCAGAGCGCGTCCGGGAGCGGGGCTGAAATCCTGTTCGCGAGCACCAGCAGAGCCGAAAATCGGCGAAAGACCCTCGTTCGCGGGACAAAATGGCGCCGACGGGACCCGTCATGCCCCGCGAAGTGGGGTCAACGCGGCTCGCCACCGACGACGCGCCAGAAGCCATGGCGCAGCACCGCGACTCCCGCTGAAGCTCGTCAGCTTTCCTGCTGCCGGACTCAGAGCGGCCGAAACGGCTGCGAAGAACGGAGCGCTCTCGTAGCGTCCTCGACATGCTTCACGTCGCACCCCCCACCGTCTGCGTCCTGACGACGCTCCGGTACCGTCGCCGCCCGGCTGCCACCGCTGGCAAGAGCGCCGGCCGATGAGCGGAAACTCCCCCGACATGGGCTCGGGTCCCGGGAAGCGGCCAGGCCGTGCAGCCGTTCGCACCGTAGCGCGTATCCCGCTGTCGAGCATGCGCGACCAAAGTCCCCCGAACCTGCAGGAGCTCTACGCCGACGTCCGCGACGACCAAGCCCTCGTCCCTGGACTCGAGATGGGCATCGGTGCCCTCATCGTGCAGCGTTGGGACCCGACTTACGCCGCCGCGGGGTGGACGTTGTACGGAGCGGACCTCACCCTCGACATGGGCCACCCGTTCGGGTCCATGTTCTACCGCAGCGACGCCGACGGCCGCGTGCTCCGCGTCGGCGTGAAGTGGCACCCACCGGTACAGCAGCTCGAGTTCCCAGCCCTGCACCCGTCGAAGCCGGAATTCACCTCCGACTGCAGCGACGAGGAAGTTGCCGCAGTGGTGCTGGATGCCCGGAGCCGTATCGAGGTTCTTGTCGCCGCTAACGCGCAGATCGGGTCCTTCGTCGCGACGGAAGAGTCTGAGGACGCGATTCTCGAAGCGTCTGGGCTTGGCTTGGAACGGCTGGCGGAGGACGATCCGCGGCTGGCCCGCGATGTCTGACCGTCGAGCACCGCAGCCGGCGCCCTTGCGGCAGCTGCTGCTTCCGCGCAGACGCCACTTATGACCTCCGCTGGTTGCACGTCCAATGACCGACGAAGCAAACGAGAGCCGTCCGTGAGGTTGCAGTTGGTGTCTCTGACGTTGGCGTTCGACGACGTCCGGTTTTTCGGCGCCGCCATCTTCACTGACTCGAACGATCCGGATGGGCCGTGGGCGACGGTTCTGGTCGACCACTCGGACGAGGAGCCCTGGTTCCGCCTCACCACCACCGACCCGACCGGGAGCGACGTGTCGGTCGCGGCGATGGCGGAAACGGAGCGCCTGATGCGGTTCATCCTCACCGAGCAGCCGGAACGCATCGGCCGAACCCGACCCAACCCACCGGCCAGCTGACCTGCCCCGGTCCCGCTCGCCTGTTGACGATTTCTTGGAGGTACTGCTGATGATGCGTCTGGTTTCCCTACACCTCTCGAACGACCGGATCCTCTGGGGGCATGTCCTCCTCGAGGACACCGACGACCCGGCAGCGTCGATGGCGCGGATCATGATTGAACACAGCGACAAAGAGCCCGGTTACGAGCTCGTTGACCGGAACCGGCGGCATCTCACCGACCTGACCATCCCCGCAACACGCGAAGCGAACCGCATCGTCCAAACCCTGCTCATCCCCGCCTCCGAGATCGCGAAGCGGGAAAAAGCGGTCCGGGAAGTCATCCACTCCGGCTACCTCGAAGGGTTCCCGGACGACATGCCCTGGCAAGGCCAGTTGTGGATGTACGCCCGCGGTGAGATCAGCATCGACCAGCTCCAGGCCTACACCGACCAAGGCCGACAGATCGCAGGCGCACCCGGTGCCGCTCCTGCTGATGGTGCTGACGTGCCCGAGGAGTGGTGGCGGGCGACGCAGGCGCGCATCCGTCGGCACCTGCTGGAAGCGACTCTCACGGAAGCGGAAGCCGCCGCCGCGCTGCAGATCAGCGTTGATGAGGTCGGTGAATTGTTCGGGTCGAACCTGCTGACCAGCTTCGACCTCGACGGCGAAGAACGAATCCCCACCTGGCAGATCGTCCAACCCGCCCTCCCCGAGTTCGGCGACCCGGCCAGTCTCCTGCCGGGGCTTGACGTCCTCTTCGCGGCAGCGCCGCAGCGGCTACTCGACGCGGCCGCGATGACCGAGTTCATGACCACACCCCGGCAGTTCCTCAGCGTCGACGACGTGCCCCTGACACCGTTGGCCTGGATGCAGCAAGGACGGCCCGTCGCCACCGTCATCGCCTTGTTCCGCGGACGGCGGTGGCGGTGGTGACCACCCGACCGGAGCTGTTCCTGCTCACCGTCGCGTTCGACATGGCCGGCACCCACGGACACATGTACTTCCGGGACCCACCGGACTCCGAGCTCCGGCAGGTCCTCGTCAGTAGCACCGACAGCGACGGCGGCTACCGCTGTGAACCCGCACACGGTGACACCCGCGACGGGTGGGAGCCGTTCCTCACCGAAGCCCGCTGGCTCATCGCCCTCATCCGACCCGACACCCCAGAAGAGCGCCGCTGATGGGCCCAGCACTGCAATGGGTCGCCGACGCCTGGGCCGGACGACCGCAGATCACCCTCCCGTACGGGCTCGGCGAGACCGCGGACCTCACCGACGCCCTCGGAGTCCTCGCCCTCGCCCGCCTGCACGCGGTCGTGGAGTCGTACGACATGCTCCGCCTCGCCGACGGACGCCGAGCGCGCCTTCACACCGCCACTAAGAACCCCCGCACCGAACAGCACGACGACTCTGAACTGATCCTGCTGGTGCCGCGGGTGCTGTCACCGTCGCTGATCGCGCTCGCGGAACAGAACGCGAACGTCCTCCTCGTTGACGTCGAGCGACGGCGCGTTTGGGCAGACGGGAAGCAGCGGTTGGGTAGCAGGGATCGGTGGAAGGACGCCGCCCCGATCTACATCACGTTCGCTGTGGCACGGATGCTCGCCGTGAACGGGGCCACCTTCGACGAACTTGTCGAACGTGGAGGATTCATGCCGGGGCAGGTGGATGACGCACTCGCACGACTTGGCAAACGCGTGCACAGGACCAGCATCGGATGGGAATCCCGTCAGGTCGGCGGCCTCGTGGACTTTTCGATCGCGTGCTATCCCGGGGTGGGTGGAATCCGCGCGAGGTGGCGGTCAGCGTTGCCGATTCAGCATCAAGCAGAAGTTCTGATCGGTGCGGGCTGCCTGATGTCGGGCAGGTGGGCGACCGAACGCGACGCATCCCGGTTCCGGCCCGACCACGTTCCGCCGCCGTTCCGCCTCGTCGCCTACGCCCCGGCCGAGATCGACATGCCCGGACTCGGCTTCGAACCCGAAGACCACGACTACGCCGGCACCGAACTCATCATCCCCGCCGACCCCACCATCTTCCCCACCGCGAAAGCAGCCGGGTACAGCAACCACACGGACGACTTCATCACCGCCAACACACTCCTCCGCGCCGACACCCGCAACGACGACGACAACAAAGCCCTCCACGACATCCGCAACCGGCTCCAGTTCCTCGCCGACACTGTCTACGACCTCCGCTGGAATCTTCCATCGTGACCAACACCAAACCGAGATGAGGATCGACAACACGCTGGCAGCGTCAGGAGCCCTCGAGCTCCTGCCCTCCCTACTGCTGGCCCCGGACGCGGAGGCCGAGGAGGAGTTCTGGTACCGCGACAACGACACCCGCACAGCATGGGAGCCGCTCAACAACCTGCAGCAGGCGAAGGACATCGTCCGTGCACGCACCCCGCAGAACCCGTGGGCGGCGATCATGCGCACCTTCGACCTCGACGACGCCGGCACGTTCGGCAGCGTCAACACCTTCGAAGTCCTCGGCTGGGCCGACCGCGTGTACGTCTGCGGCGATGTCTCCAGAGTCGGTTACCAGTGGCGGTGGTCGTGCTGGCCCGTCACCGCACGACCAGACGGTGGCGCCCGGACCCGAGTCGGGCCGCGCTGGTACCAGGCCGACGTATACGAGGCGCAGGTCGTCACGGTCAACGACGCCATCACTCAGCTCGTTCCAGCACTGCATGCGGTCCCCGAGGCCCCGAATCAGGCGCCCGGGTTCCTGTGGCTGCCGCGAGAACTGGACGCGGCGTTGAATCAACACTTGCGGACACCGATCGACGGGTAGCCGATTGGGGCAACCGGGGAGACGTGCCCTCGAGTGGGGCATTGCAGCCGAGTCGAAAGCGTCCGTACGCTTCGATCGTGGCTGCCTTGCTCGTCGTCCTATGCGCATTGGTGATCGCGTACTTCGCCGTCCGCGCGCTCCGGCACCAATCGAAACGGGCTCCGCTTTCATCCACCCCGCCGGACACGACCTCGCAGCCAGCGAAGCCGAAGGTAGCGACCGGGGCGCCCGCTGCAACGCTGCAAGCGGCAGCACAAGAACGTCGGGAGCGTCACCCCGACTTCAGCGACGCCGAGGACCTCACGTCGCTGGCCGCTTCCCGGTTCCGAGTCAAGGGCACCTTCGCCTACGTGCCGGACCGGCACCGCCACTCCGTCGGCGGGCACGAGTACTGGCTCGTGCGCGAACCACGGAACCGACATGACAACAACGCCGTCGCCGTCTGGGACGCCACACGAAAAGTCGGCCACATCTCCGCAGCCAAGGCACGCCTGTTCGCACCAGAGCTTGACCGCATCGGCGCGGCAGCGTTCCGCGTTCGCGGCGAACCACCAACCGACCGGATCTCGCTCTTCGTTCACCTGCCGAACATCGCCGGCGTCCGCGGCCACCCACCCGTCAAACGGGAATCCCCCTGACCAGGGGCGCCCTGCGAACGCGATCCGCCACACTCCGTAAGGGGCCGCTTGACGGGCATCGGACTTCGCCGCATAGCTCCCCATGTGACTGACAACTCGCTTGAGAACTCGCGCTTCAACGCGGAGACCGCAGCCAAGCCCCTCACGCTGACCGGCGCCGCAGAACTCCTCGCACAGATGACCGTCGGTAGCGTCCTCGTGGTCAGCGAGACTCGCGACAACGCTCGCTTCGTCCTCCTCCGCACGGAGCACCATGGACGTCCGCACTGGTGGAGTGCCTTTCTAAACCGCCCCCTTCGTCAGCGACGCACTGTTCGACATCGCCGATCTCCTCGGACGCTCCGCCGCCCACGCGGTGCTCGTGGGGACAGGCTCTGACCGCTTGTTCGATCTACCCGACAACGCACCCGACGGTCCATACAGCTACACCGCCCGAGTACCCACCTGGCGCGGTGAGCTGCTTCTCGATCTCGGCCGCACAGCGCCAGATAGAACGGTCCTCGCCATCTACGCCGACGCGCAACCCTTCGCCGTCGTTGAACCGGGGCGAAACACGTGGAGCGTCGCCTCGGAGGGTTCGACCTCCCTGCTCACCGACGAGGCGCGGCAAGTACTTGTGGGACGTCGCTGCACGCTATTCAGCGTTTGACAGTGCGGATCAGCTCGACCGCTCCTCGGCTCGATGCCGCACCGCACTCCGCAACACCCATGCCGTCAGCTTCGTCTCGCCGCGACCCGCTTCCACCCAGACCGCATCACGAGTCATGCTTCGAGCGACCGCATCATCTCGGCGAATAAGCCTGTCCGGCAGCTGGAACCAGGCGTACACCGGCATCGGCTGCTCAAGCTCCCGCACGTCCTCGCCTCGCGCCTCTTCCTCAAGCGAGAACGGCTGCGGCGGCACCCAACGATTCGAACGACGACGACCCACGACACGGATCGTACGAACAGGCACCGACGCTTGGAATGCGACCGTATGACGCGCCCTTACTGAGATTCGTTCCGGACCACCTATGTGCGACGGAGCTGCCCGGCGCCACGTAGGACGGAACGGCTCACCGCCCCGAGTCAGCGAAGTGCCCAGCCAACGACCGGCTGTCGGGACGGAGTGAACGTCACCGCACCTCGTCAGTCTGCAAACGTGGATGACCTATGGTGTGAGCAGCTTTGCTCCGTGTCGTGAGTCGGACTTCGCTCCGTGTCGGGTTGGCCGGTTGCTACGGCTGCAGGAGCTCTCGCTCGATGCGTTCCGCGACGGCGTCCCGCATCGGTCGCACGTCGTCTGGCGACCAGGAGGTCGGGTCAGGGAACGACCACTCCAGGACCGTGCCGCGTGGTTCTGCAGGCAGCTCAAGGCCGGGCTTCATAAGGACGACGATGTCCGCCTGTTCGAGTAGGTCGGGCGTCACGCGCCGGGATATGCGTCCGGTGATGTCGAGGCCGAGCTCGTCCACGGTCGCGGCGATCGAGGGGTTCAACTCGTCGGCTGGGCTGATGCCGGCGGAGGTGGCCGTGTACCGGTCGGGTGCGGCGAGTTCGAGGAGTGCTGCGCCGAGCTGGGAGCGGCCGGCGTTGTGCTTGCAGATGAACAGGACAGTGGGCTTCGTGGTCATGGACGCAGGTTCGGTCAGTTGGTGCAGCACGAGGTGTTGCCGGTAGCCGAGTCAGGCGGAGTGCAGCAGGCAGCGTCCTCAGCTGCGGGAGTGGCAGTGGCGGCCGGGGTGGTGCAGCAGGAGCTTCCACCGATGTCGGTGGAGCAGACACCCGTTTCGGGGAGGACGAGTTCGAGCTGTCGGGCTCCGGTGTGGTCTCCGGCGAGTTCGGCGGCGATGGAGCGGACCTGCTCGTAGCCGGTGAGGAGCAGGAACGTGGGTGCGCGGCCGTAGGACTTCATGCCGGCGATGAAGAAGTTCGGCTCAGGGTGCGCAAGCTCCGCGACACCGTGCGGGGGAACAGAGCCGCAGGAGTGCAGGTTCGGGTCGATCAGTGGTGCGAGGGCTCGTGGTGCTTCGACGATGTCGTCGAGGCCGAGGCGGATCTCGCGGAGCATGTCGAGGTCGGGTCGGAACCCGGTCGCGTTCACGATCACGTCGACCCTCACCTCGAACGGCTCTCCGGCACGTCGGCCGGTGACGGTGACCTGGTCGCCATCGGGTCGGACGTCGTCGATCTCGAACGACGCGATCTGCTGCACCTGACCGGACTCGACGAGCCCGTGGACGGTGGAGCCGAGCTGCCCGCGGGCAGCGAGCCCGTCGGCGGCGTCCGCTCCGAGCCGGGCGGTGCCCGGGTTACGAATCGCCCAGAGCACGTCGGTACCCGGCGCGGTCTTGGCGAGGCTGGCGAGCTTGATGAGTGTGTTTGCCGCGGAGTGGCCGGCACCGACGACGAGGACCCGACGACCGGCGAACCGGTCCCGGTCTGCGCCGAGGACGTCAGGCAGCGCGTGGACGACCCGGTCGCCGAGGTCCGCGGCAGGTGCAAGCCCAGCGGCGGTGAGGGGGTTCGGGGACGTGTAGGTGCCGGAGGTGTCGACGACCGCACGCGCGGTGACGTCGTGTGTCCCGTGGGCGGTGTGGAGGCGGAGCAGGAATGGGGTGTCGGCGCGGCCGGTGGAGCGGGTTCGGTCCATGCCGTGCCGTGACACGGCTTCCACGCGGGTGCCGTACTGGATCACCGGTGCGAGCTGCGGGGTCGCAGCTAGGGGTGCCAGGTACGTGTCGACAAGGTCGTGACCTGTGGGCAGCGATGACGCCCGGGGCGTTTCCCAGCCGGTGGCTTCCAGGAGACGCTGAGCGGCAGGGTCGATGACGTATTGCCACGGGGAGAACAGGCGAGTGTGCCCCCAGGCGCGGACGCTGGTCCCAACCGTCGGGCCAGCTTCGTAGACGACGACGTCGAGCCCCTGCTCGAGGAGGTGCGCGGCGGCAGCGAGGCCGACGGGGCCGGCACCGATGACGGCAACGGGGAGCCCGGCGAGGCGGTCCGCGTCGGTGCGGAGTGGGACGGTGAGGGTGAGCGTCATGGTCTGCGGCTTCCTTGTCGGTTACGCGGTTGCTTCGGTGGGCAGCAGCTCGGCGAGGAGCGTCTGGACGCGGTGCTTGATGTCGTCGCGGATGGGTCGGACGTCGTCGATGCCGCGGCCGGCGGGGTCGGTGAGGTCCCAGTCCTCGTACCGCTTTCCGGGGAAGATCGGGCACGCGTCGCCGCAGCCCATCGTGATGACGGCGTCGGAGTCGCGGACGGCGTCGGTGGTGAGGATCTTCGGCTGGTTGCCGGCGATGTCGATGCCGTCTTCGGCCATCGCTTGGATCGCGATCGGGTTGATCTGGTCCTTCGGCTCACTGCCTGCGGAGAGGACCTCGACGCGGTCGCCGCCGAGGGCCTGGGCGTAGCCGGCGGCCATCTGGGAGCGGCCGGCGTTGTGGACGCAGACGAACAGGATCGTGGGCTTGTCACTCATGGGTGTGTGTCTTTCCGGGTTCAGTGGATGAGGGTGAGCCAGCCGGCGAGGGCGGCGAGGGTGATGGCGAGGACGGGGATGGTGAGGACGATGCCGGTGCGGAAGTACTGCCCCCACCCGATGTGGATGCCCTTCTTCTCCAGCACGTGCAGCCACAGCAGCGTTGCGAGGGAGCCGATGGGGGTGATCTTCGGGCCGAGGTCGGAGCCGATCACGTTGGCGTAGACCATCACGTCGTGCGTCAGCCCGGTCGCTCCGGCACCGCTGATGGCGAGAGCGGCGATGAGGACGGTGGGCATGTTGTTCATCAGGGACGCGAGGATCGCGATGGTGAACCCGACGCCGAGCGCGGTGACGAGGACCCCGTGGTCACCGAACACGTCGAACAGCGTCGCGAGGTGGTCGGTGAGGCCCTGGTTCTGGAGGCCGTAGACGACGAGGTACATGCCGATGGAGAACAGCACGATCTGCCACGGCGCCTCCCGGATCGTCTTCCACACCGGAATCACCCGCCCCGACGGCGCCCCTGCTCCGCCACCAGCGGCACGGACGGTGGCGGTGCCGCCGGTGGTAACGAGGACCGGTGCAGACGCAGTGCGGGCGAAGAGGAATGCAGGCTGCCGGGCGGCAACGAGCACGATCACGACGGCACCGACACCGGCGACGGCTGCGAGGGGGACGCCGAGTGGGTCGGCGGCGAAGTAGCCGACGAGCAGCAGTGCCAGGACGACCCAGCCGGCGCGGAACGTCGCTCGGTCCTTCACCGCGGCGGCGGGGTTAGTGAGGGCGAGGACGTCATACCGCTTCGGGATGCTCCTGCCGAAGTAGGCCAGCAGCATGCCGAGGGACGCCAGGACCGAGACGATGCCGACGGGGATCATGACGGCGGCGTACTCGGCGAAGCCGAGGTGGAAGTAGTCGGCGGAGACGATGTTGACCAGGTTCGACACCACAAACGGCAGACTGCCGGTGTCGGCGATGAACCCGGTGGCGAGGATGAACCCCAGCGCTGCCTTCTGCGGCATGTTCAGGGCTCGGAGCATCCCGACGACGATCGGGGTGAGGATCAACGCGGCACCGTCGTTGGCGAACACCGCGGCGATGACGGCGCCGAGGCCCACGATGAGGACGAACAGCAGCCGTCCGTTGCCGCGGCCCCAACGGGCGACGTGGAGGGCCGCCCACTCGAAGAACCCGGCCTCGTCGAGGATCAACGAGATCAGCACCACCGCGACGAACGTCAGCGTCGCGTTCCACACGATCCCGACCACTGTCGGGACGTCGGAGAGGCCAACGACAGTGGTGGCGAGGGCGACGACGGCGCCGATGAGCGCGGTGTAGCCGATCGGGAAGCCCTTGGGCTGCCAGATCACCACCACGAGCGTCGCGACGAAGATCGCCGCCGCGACCACAGCCATCACCATCAGGCGGTCACCCCGGCCTGGTTCGCCGCTGCGGCGGCGCGTTCCCAGCCCTGCGCGGCGACCTGCACGGCGTCCCACGGGGATCCGAGCGGCGGCGTGTAGGAGAGGTCGAGATCGATGACGTCGTCCACGGTGAGCTCCGCGTAAAGGGCAGTGGCGAACGTGTCGATCCGCTTGCTGATCTCCGCAGTCCGCTGACCGACGATCTGCGCACCGAGGAGCCGGCCCGTGGACTGGTCGCCGGTGACGCTGATCGTCAGCGGCACCGCACCCGGGTAGTACCGCTTGTGGTCATCCGCCACCGTCACCCGCGTCAGCGGCGACACGTCCAGTGGGCCGGTCTCGTGCTGGCGGAGGCCGGTGCGGGCGGCGACGAGGTCGAACACCTTCACCACCTGCGTCCCCACGGAACCTGCGAAGACCTTGCTACCACCGAGCATGTTCTCCCCGGCGACGCGACCCTGCTTGTGCGCCGTCGTACCGAGCGGCAACCAGGTCGTGCCGAGGAGGCGGTGGTGCGTCACGACGCAGTCACCCGCAGCCCACACATGCGGCACCCCAGTCCGCATGGACGCGTCGACGACGATCGCGCCGGCCTGACCCAGCTGCACGCCGGCAGCGACAGCGAGGTCCGTGACCGGGCGGACACCGACACAGACCACGACGAGCGCAAACGTGCCCTCCGCATCACCGGACGTCGAGCTGGTGGCGACGCGCCACTCACCGCCGGCGGTTGGTGTGATCCCGGTGACGGTGGAACCAGTCAGGACGGTCGCGCCGTGGCGGCGGACCTCGGCGGTGACAAGGGAGCCGAGTTCTGGGTCGAGGGTGGAGAGCACTTCCGGGCCGCGCTGGATCAGCGTGGTGTCGAACCCACGGGCGACGAGCCCTTCGGTCATCTCCAGGCCGATGTAGCCGGCACCGACGACCGCGACCCGGCTCCCCGCCGGCAGCAGCTCGAGGGCAGCGACGACCTGCTCGGCATCAGTCATGGAGTGCAGCAGGTGAATGCCCGGCTCCCCGAACGGGACCCCAGCCGGACGCACCGGCTCGGCGCCGGTGCCGATCAGCAGCTCGTCGTAGGAGATCTCATCCTCGCCGGCGGGACCGATGACGGTCAGCAAGCGACGGTCGACGTCGACGGCGGAAGCCCACGTGGAGGAGCGGACGGTCATACCGGCGGCCTCGAGGTCGGCGCGGGAGCGGTGCGCGAGCGACGCTTCCGTGGCGACATCCCCGGACACCCAGTACGGGATACCGCAGATCGAGAAGTTCGGGAACTCATCCGCGAGCACCACCGTCACATCCGTCGACGGGTCGAGTTCACGGGCGCGGAGCGCCGCGGCAATGCCGGCGTCACTGCCACCGACGGCGAGGAGGTGAGTCATCAGGCTGGTCCTTCAAGGATCGAGCGGGAGCCGAAAGACGGCGCGTACATCGAAGCACGTCGATATCGATGAACGCAAATATAGACGCGTGTCGAAGTCCGTGGGAGGATGAGCCCATGACGATCGAGCTGCTTCCCATCCAGGACGTCACCGCGTGCTGCTCGCCAGTCACCACCGAGCCGATGGACCAGGCGTCCGCTGAGGTCCTGGCGAAGTCGCTCAAGGCGATCGCCGACCCGGCGCGGCTCCGGCTGATCTCGATGGTCGCCGCGCACGACGGCGCCGAGGCGTGCGTGTGCGACCTGCAGGAACCGCTCGGCCTGTCCCAGCCGACCGTGTCACACCATCTCAAGGTCCTCGTCGACGCCGGGATCCTCCACCGCGAGAAGCGCGGCACCTGGGCGTACTTCTCCCTAGTCCCCGGCGCCTTGGACACCCTCGCCGGGCTGATCACCGCCCCGACGAAGTAGCCCGACATGGCATCGCCACGGGTGCCGTCAGTGGTGCCCGTGAATGACGGCGCGGTCGACGCCGGCGCGTAGGACTGGAACCCCCCGTGCTCCCAGACGACGAAGAGTGGTGGACCAAGGAACGCGCTTGCCGCCACATCGGCATCACCGCGCGCACGTTCAACCGCTACATCGACGCAGGGGTGCTCGCCGTCAAGGTGAACGGAACCGTGTACGTGCAGAGAGGCCCGTTCCTGGCCGAGTACCGACGACGACTTGTCGCCCGCCGAGACTCGCGCTTCAAGAGCCAGCCGCCCGAAGAGCCCGACGATAGCCAGCCGCTCGGATCCGCGTAGTTGCAGGCCTGTCCGTTTCGGCAGTACGCTGAACCCGCGTCGAGCGTGTGCGCCCAAAAGCCGATCCCCACTGGGTCGGCTTTCTTCATGCCAGCTTCTGGCCGTACCATCGAGACGCTCGGGTGAAGTGCATCTCCTTCCGGAGTTGCGGTCACCCGCGACGCGCGCTACCACGCAGCAGAACTGCCTCATCAGCCGGACCCACTTGGGGCCGGCTTTTTTCATGCCCAGAATGAGGGTGAATCGCCCCTCGGTCTGGCGCAGCTTCTCCGCTCCTACGCACGGATGCCGTGAGCCGCCAAGTCCACCAGCGGCATTAGCGGCGCTGTCGGTCCTCATCGGCACCTCGAACCCCGCGCACCTCGCGCGGGCCTGGCGGACTTGGCCACGCCCTCAGGGAGGAAAGCCTGTGGCCGGTTTGTTCTGTGTCGTAGCTCTAGCTGTCAGATTCGTCGCGTAGCTCGCGACGTCGACGGGACTTACCGTTCGGTGCGCACGATTGCGGGCGGGGTCCAGCGCCCGTCGAGGACCTCGTCACCTGGCTCGTACATGCGCAGGACCGGACGGAATCGTCCCGCGGGGCTCGGCAACCAGTTCGCATCGGGCGACTCGGGCTGCTGGTGCGCGATGGTGACCGTGAGTGCACCGTCGGCGTCTTGGGCGACGTCCGGCGTGCGGTCGCCGATCGAGTAGCGGTTGATGGGGTTCGCGACGAGGAAGAAGTCCGGCACTCCGTACATCGTGAGTGACCAGAACGCACCCACCGGCGGCGGTGGTGCGAGGCGGAAGGTGTACTCGTGCGTGCCGTCGAGCTGGTCGCCGTGATCGTCGACGAACGTCATCACGTAGGCCGCTTCGTAGGCGTGGTTACCCCACAACCCGCCGAGCGCCGCACCGGCACGCTCGGCGTAGCGAACGGTCGGATCCTCGATGCGGAACCGCTCGTCGTCGAGCGCGCCGACCTCGAAGAAGTCGAGGTTGTAGTCGAACACGTGCAGCGTCATCTTCCAGCCGTTCACCTGCGGGCTGGAGCCGGACTCGAGGATCTGCCGCAGTCGGGCTGAGGCCCCCTCGAGTGCGGACGTCAGGGCCGCCACGGCGTCGTCGGGCAAACCAACGTACGGCGACGCCGGCGAATTCACGCCGAGCCCCGCGAAGGACCGTTGCACTGCGGCGTCACGCGGCGCCGGCGGGAACTGCTGCGACCAGACGCGGAAGCGCTCGAGGAACGCCAGCGCGTCCGGCACTTCCGGGTCGGGAACGGCCAGCCCGTGTGGTGCAGCATCAGGCGTGCGGGGAGTCAACGTCGTCGCGTCTTGGAGCGCGTGCACCGTCGGGAGGTCGGTGTCGCCGTCGACTGCCCACCGTCCGACGATGGAGGCAACCGTGGTCGGGAACCTGATGACCGTGTCGTCATCGTCAGGTTCGCCGTCCCAGTCCGGTGGCACGAGCAGGTAGTCGCCTGCGGCGGTGCCGGTGGCGCGGTGTCCGACGTAGGCGAAGTTGTTCGTCCAGGCATCGACGAACTGCAGCACGTAGTACCGCCCTGCCGTGTCGGGCACGTGCAACGTCACCGGCCCGCTGCTGAGGTCGACTTGAGCCATCGAGTAGAGCGTGTCGTTGTTGATCGTCACGAAGGTGTCATCGGGGCCGGCAAGGGTGCGTCCGTGACTGAAGGTGTTGAACGCAGCGGCCGGTACTGCGCCGATGCCGTCCGTCGTGAACCGCAGCACCTGGAGCAGGTTGAACACCAAGGGGAACCCGTAGATGTACGCGTTCGTGACGAGCTGCACGTCGATGTCGCCTGTCAGGGGATCGTTCGATTCGGCCATGCCGCTGAGTCCATCCGCCGAGCCCGCCGAGGTCGCCACCCGAAACAGGTGGTCTTCCGTGCGGCGGCCGCCCAGCTGGTCGCAGGGAGTGCGGTGCAGATCACCACTCTCCTGGGGCGCCGGCCAGCGCAGAAGGCGGGGGCGAAGCTCGCCTTTAGAAGCCCCCCCCCCCTCGGCGCGGCACCTGACCGCCACCGTGACAGCGACAGTAGGCGGAGACCGCGGTAAGCGCGGCGACTGTCCACGAAGTTCTTGCCGAATGCCCGTCAGATGTGTCAGCATCGTCGTGCGTTCATAGTGCGCGCCCACAGCCGGTCCTCTGGATCGGCTTTTTTCATGCCCGGCCGCTCCGCTACTGTGAGACCCGCTCGGCACGCGTCTGCCCGGAATCTCCCGGGTGTCGCATCCGCTCTGTACGCTGACACTGAAGACAGCACGACCCTGCCTCTGGCCGGCCCTCTCGGGACCGGCTTTTTTCATGCCCTGATCTGAGTAGGGCATCCGTGGGAAGCGCTCGACGCTCCTGCTATCCGCCGCCGCACCTCGCTGCGCGTCGGCGCCCTCATGCCCCCACCCGAAGCCGGGTGGGTTCTGGCCACATCTGGCCAACCCCGAAGGAGGCATCATGCCCATCACCGACACGGTGGACATGCTGACGGCCTCCGGTGGTACCGCTGCCCTGACCGGCGTCATCGCCGTCGTCGGTGGCGTGCTCAGTGTCGTCCTGCCCAAGCAGGTCGTCGCACTGATCCAGCACGTCATCGATGTCATCGACGACCGCACGCTGGCCAAGGATCCCGAGCGCGCTCGCATCGTCGCAGACCTGCGTCGAGCACGCCGAGGGCAGAAGTAACCGCCGGCTCAAAAAGCCGTCCCTCATTCGGTCAGGAGAGCTCTGTCTGCCGGACGTATCAAAAACCTCCGATTCCGCTACAGCGGGCCGAGGTCGCGGTGAGACATCGGCGACAGCGGCGTGTCTTGTAGCGAAACCCAGTCCCGGAATCTACGTCCCGCTACTACCCCGTCCAACGAGTTTCGCTACGTTCTCTTCATGGGTCCTCGTTGTGAGCGGCAGCGCCTCATGGCCCGGTTCGGGCATCGTTCTTTGGCTTGTTAGCTGACGCCAATGACAAGAGTGCTGCGGGCGGCTTCGATGACGTCGTTGGTGATGACGTCGAGTTCGTTGATGCGGAGCACGCGTTGGATCTGCGGGAGGAGTCGTTCAAGGAGGCGGAAGTTACCGCGGGTGATCCGTTCGATGGCGGCGACGGCTTGGGCGTCGGTGAAGTCGTCAGGGTCGAGGGTGTGGCCGAGCTTTCGCCACTGGCGTTCGAGGACGAACAGCAGCTCGTCGTGGCCGAGTGGGCGGTACTGGTGTGCGAAGCCGAGACGGCTGTAGAGCTGCGGGTAGTGCGCGAATTGCTTCTCGATGCCGGGCATCCCGATCAAGATCAGCGCTGTGCCTGTGCGGTCGTACTGATCGCGGAGCCACTCGATCGCGGTGGCGGTAAGCCGTTCCGCTTCGTCGACGATGACGAGCTCGAGCTGGGACGGTGGTTGACCGTGGCGGTAGCTGACGGTGTGACCGATGAGTCGGAGGTGTTCCTCGACGAGGATGTTCGTGTGGCGTAGGTCGTAGTCGAGCTGGTCGCGAAGGGACCGCAGGGAAGCAGCGACCTGCGGCGTGTAGAAGACGGTGCGCGCTCGGTGGGCAGCGGCGTAGACCTTGAGGTCGCTTTCGGATCGAGGACCCCATTGCTTGATGAAGGGTCCGATGAGGTCCCAGTGTGCGTAGCGGCGGGCCGAGAGCGTCTTGCCGACGCCGGCGGCGCCGAAACAGATTCCGATGGTCTGTTGCTTGCGAACGGCGTCGGCGAACTCCGTGAATCGACGGTGTTCCTTGGTGACGACGAACTGGTTGGGCATCACTGGTCCTCCTCGTAGGTACGGAGCCTCCGTCGGCGCTGCTGAGATACGGGCTCGGACGGTGGCTCCTGCGCTGGCGGATGTTCGACGACAGCGATGCGTTCTTGGATCTGTCCGCGGAGCGCTCGGCGGTGCGCGTTTCTCGCGGCCTGGATCTGTTTGAGGGAGACGGTTTCGCTCTGGTGTTCCGGGTTGACTGCGGTGCAGAGGTAGATGTTGCGGTGGAACACGCGGATCTCGGTGATGTCTCGTGGGTCGTAGCGGATCGTCACTGTCGCCCCGACGAACGGTGCCAGTGTTGGTGACGTGGAGCGAAGGCCCTGGAAGCGGATGCCGTCGCGTTGCACGATCCGGGACGCCGGCACGGTCAGGAGAAATCCGTCGAGCTGTTCGAGGGAGTCGGGCATGCGGGCCAGCCAGCCGCCAGCGATCCATGCGTCCACCGGGGACTGTTTCGTTTCCCGGTGAATGCGAGTGTTGTAGCGGCCGATGAACGCCACGACAGCCGCATCGAGGCCAGCGAGGTCGAGGACTGGTGACGGAGCGGGCGTCTTCGTCGTCAGGTGGCCGGGCAGGCCGGTGAGCAGTTCCGTGTTGACGGTGCCAAAGAACCGCTCAATCTTTCCGCGGCCTTGCGGTCGACCGACTGCGGAGTGCACGATCCGAAGGTGCAGTGATCCGGCGGTTGCACTGAGTCGGTGGCTGGTGAAGTCGGACCCGTGGTCGACGTAGAGCACGTTGGGGATGCCGCAGATGGGCCAATCGGGTTGGACCTTGTGCCAGATCGCCTGCCGGAGAGCGAGCGCGGTGTTCGCCGCCGATGGCGCACCGAGGAACACCAGATACCCGCACACCGCTCGGGAGTAGTCGTCGAGGATGACGGTCAGCCAAGGACGAGCCGGCCTCCCGTCCGGGCCGACAATCAGGATGTCGAGCATCGTGTGATCGGCCTGCCAGACCGCGTTCGGCTGGTCCGCTCGACGCCGGAGGAGCAGCTCGTGTTTATCCCGGTACGATGCAGGCCCGTCGAGCGCCAGGGTCACCATCCCTGGGTCGAGAGCGCGCACGATGTTCTGCACGGTCGAGTACGACGGTGCATCGGCGTCGCGGCCAGCGCAGCGCTCGACCAGGCGCCGGTGGATGGTGGCGATCGAAGGTCGTGGCCGGGTCAGGGCCAGTGCCTCAACCAGAGCCACGAGATCCGGCGATGTGCGCCTGACCCCACGATCCAGGCGAACACTGTCGGAGAGCGCGTCGTAGCCGCCTGTTCGGTAGCGGGCGAGCCACCGCGTCAGGGTCCGACGCGGCACACCCGTTGTGCGGACGAGCTCGGCAAGCGGAATCGCGTCATCGACATGCAGTCGAAGGATTCGCCACCGCTCGTCCGCGTCCACGGTCGCTACATCGACGGGGAGGGCTTGGTGCGTCGAGCGGTCATGACCTCGGTGTGCTTCGCGAGCGTGCGGTAAATGGTCGTCCTGCTGACTCCGAGGACGTCTCCGATCTGCGCGACGGTCATGTCCTGCTGCTCGTACAACCGGCGCGCCGTTCGGACTTGGTCAGAGGACAGCCGCGGTGGACGCCCGCCGGTGCGGCCACGGGCGCGAGCCGCAGCAAGGCCGGCATTGGTGCGCTCCTTGATGAGGTCCCGTTCGAACTCCGCCAGGGCCGCGAACACGTGGAAGACGAGGCGGCCGCCGGGCGAGGTGGTGTCAATGGTCTCCTGCAGCGACCGGAATCCGACACCACGGTCCGCGAGGCCGTGCAGCTGGTCGATGAGGTGCCGGATCGAGCGCCCGAGTCGGTCGAGACGCCAGACGACGAGTGTGTCGCCGGGGCGGATCTGGTCGAGGAGCTTGTCGAGTTCTGGTCGGTGCTCGAGTGACCCAGACATGGTGTCGACGAATACGCGGAAGCAGCCGGCAGCGTTCAGCGCATCGACCTGCAATGACGCGTCCTGGTCGGTGGTGGATACACGCGCGTACCCGAGGAGGTGCCCCATGAAGAGAACGTAGCGAAACTCGACCAGGAGGGGTAGAGGCGACACGTAGATTCCGGGACTGAGTTCCGCTACAAGACACGCCGTCTCGCATATTGCCGGAGCGTCGGTTCGGACAGTTGTAGCGGAATGGTTCGTTATCGGCACATAGCTAGATCCGGGCTTTGCAGGGAGCCGCTGCGGGTGGTGCTCTCAACGATGGCGTCCGTTTGCCGGTGACGGGTGTGGCGTTGCCAGGACGGGGATGACGCGGGCGCAAGCGTGGAGGGTGAGGTGTCGCATGACGCTGTCGATGGCCATACCGCCGCTGGCGACCACGGCGCGGAGTTCGGGGAGCATCTCGAGCAGTCCGGCAAGTGAGCGACGGCCGCGCCCGATGTCGTCGGGTCGGACGGGAATCGGTGGTTCCCGCGAGGTGAGGGTTAGGCGCAGGATCTGGCGTCCCAGGAGTCCGGTTTCGGGCGGCCCGCTCGGAGCGGGGGTCGACGTGGTCGCGGGGAGGTCTTCGGTAGGTGCTGGCTGAGGCGAGGGGCAATATCGTGCACATGTGAGGTGGACACAGCAGCGGTGGGAACGGGTAATGCGGTGGCCGCTTGCGATCGCGGCGGGAGCGTTTCTTGCTGCGTATGCGGTGGAGGTGCTCGCCGATCATCACGGCCGCAGCGCGTTCGTGTCGGATGTTGTGATCAACGTCACGTGGGCGATGTTCGTGGTGGACTACCTCGTGACGCTCCTGTTGGCGCGTCATCGTGGTCGGTGGTTCGTGCACCATCTGGTGGACCTGGCCGCTCTTGCGTTGCCGTTCCTGAGGCCTTTACGGCTGTTGCGGCTCGCGCAGCTGTTCCGAGTCCTGCAGCGGAGCACCGGGGCTGCCGTTCGCGGGCGAGTGATCGTGTACGTGATTGTGACGACAGCTTTGCTGGTGTTCGTGTCCGCGTTAGCGATCCTCGATGTGGAACGGCATGCCGACGGCGCGACGATTGTGTCATTCGGGGATGCGCTGTGGTGGGCGTTGGTCACGATCACGACCGTTGGGTACGGTGATCTGACCCCGGTGACCGAGACAGGTCGGTTGATCGCCGCGGGAGTGATGATCAGTGGCATCGCGCTGCTGGGTGTAGTTACCGCGACAATCGCGAGCTGGATCATTGATCAGGTCGGTCGACGTGACGACGAAGCACAGATCGCGACCCGGCGTGAACTACGTGAACTGTCTGCCGAGATCCGGTCGCTGCCGGAGGAGCTGCAGCAACGTCGACCGCCGTCGGGTGAATGATTCCCTGCCACGGTGTCCAGATCGTTCCGTGGCGTCATAGTAAGAGTGAGATCGGGTCTTCAAGGAGGCTGGTGAGCGTCTGTAGGTATTGAGCGGCGAGGGCGCCGTCGATGACGCGATGGTCTGCGGAGAGCGTGAGGCGGATCCTGTGGCGGACGACGAGGTTGCCGTCGTGTACGGCAGCGTCCGCCGTCGCTGCTCCAACGGCGAGGATTGCGCTTTCGGGCGGGTTGATGATGGCGGTGAAGGACTCCGCGCCGAACATGCCGAGGTTACTGACGGTGAACGTGCCGCCGGTCATGTCGGCGGGTTGCAGTTTCCGATCCGCCGCACGGGCGCTGAAGGATCGGCTGGCGGCGCTGATGCTGCTGACGCTTCTGGTGTCGGCATGTGTCATGACCGGGACAACGAGGCCGGCCGGCGCGGCCATCGCGATCCCGATGTTCACTGCAGTGTGCTGCGTGATCGCAGGATCCGGGTCGTCTTGGTAGGAGACGTTGATGGCCGGGTGCGCGGCCAGGGCGAGGGCTGCGGCCTTGACGATGAAGTCGTTGAGGCTGACTTTCGCGGTGTCTTGTCTGATCCGTGATGCGTTCACCATGGTGCGCAGATCAATGAGGGCGTCAGCGTCGGCGACGGCGGTGACGGTGAAGTGCGGGATGGTGCGGGCGCTCTCGGTGAGTCGGCGAGCGATCACCTTCCGCGTCCCGGTCATCGGCGTCGTCACGTCCGCGTCGGTGTCTTGCTGATGGTGTGTGGAGGCGCTGCCAGGCACGGGGAGCGTTGCCGTCGACGGGACATCGTGCTCTAAAGCTGCAGCACTCTGGTCCGCGTCGATGATGGCTTCGACATCAGCCCTGACAAGGCGGCCGCCGGGGCCCGATCCGTGAACGGTGGCGATGTCGACGTGGTGTTCGCGAGCGAGTTTGCGTGCCAGTGGGGACGCGAACGCGATGTGCTCTGCCGGCGCGGGTATGCCTTCGGAGCGTTCACGCTGTTGCGGCTCCACGGGGGGATCTTCCGATGTGCGTGCGGGGTGGTCGTGCTCGGATGATGTGTCGAACGCGGGAGCGGGGACGAACGTTGGAGTGGTCGGCGATGTGTGCTCATCGGCGGGCGAGTCCGCGCGTTGGCCATCCGCCGGGCTGAGCGCGGGGCCGGAACCGTCGTCGAGCGTCGCGATGGGAGTCCCTATCGCAACGTTCTCTCCTTCGGGAACGAGGATCTCCGTCAAGGTGCCAGCGTCGTAGGCTTCGTATTCCATGGTGGCTTTGTCGGTTTCGATCTCGACGAGGATGTCGCCGACTTCGACGATGTCGCCGGGGTGCTTGTGCCAGGCGGAGATGGCGCCTTCTTCCATCGTGTCCGACAGCCGCGGCATGGTGATCTGGATCATCGGGACGTTCCGTTCCGGTCGGAGGCGCGCCAGCCGACCGCGTGGAGGGTTTCGTGGACGGCGGTAATCGCGTCCTCGAGCGCGGGAAGGGCCACCGTTTCGAGGGGCTTGGCGTATGGCAGGGGAACTTCGGCCATCGCGACGCGGCGGACTGGTGCGTCGAGGTCGTCGAAGGCGCCGTCGGAGATCGACGCGGCAAGCTCCGCGCCGATGCCGTAAGTGAGCCAGTCGTCTTCAAGGACGACCGCGGCGTGGGTCTTCCGCACGGAACGGATCACGGTCTCGCGATCGAGTGGGCGGAGGCTTCGCAGGTCGATGACTTCGGCGTCGATGCCGTCCTCGGCGAGCCGTGTTGCTGCTTGCCGCGCCAGGTGCGCGGTGCGTGAGTAGCCGATGAGCGTGACGTCAGACCCGACGCGGCTGACAGCGGCGCGACCAATTTCGACGTCGTCGACGTCATCGGGTACGTCGTCCTTGATGTTGTAGAGGGCGAGGTTCTCGAGGAACAGCACCGGGTCGTCGTCCCGGATCGACGCACGCAGGAGCGTACGTGCGTCCGCTGGGGTGGACGGTGCGACGACTTTCATACCGGGTACGAACGCGTAGTACAGCTCCACGTTCTGCGAGTGCGTTGCACCGAGCTGTTGACCGCCGCCACCTGGTGTGCGGATCACTAGCGGTACGCGGCTCTGCCCGCCGAACATGCCGTAGATCTTCGCGGCGTGGTTGACGATCTGATCGAGTGCGAGGAGGGAGAAGTTGATGGTCATGATCTCCACCACCGGTCGCAGTCCGAGCATCGCGGCACCGATCGCGGCACCGGTGAACCCTTCTTCCGCGATTGGGGTGTCGCGGACACGGCGTGGCCCGAACTCCTCGAGCAGCCCCTGAGTGATTTTGTACGACCCTTCGAATATCCCGATCTCTTCGCCGAGCAGGAGCACGTTCTCGTCCGCGAGGAGTTCCTCGCGGAGCGTCATCCGGAGCGCGTCCCGGTAGCTCATCACAGTCATCGGGTCTGCTCCTGACTTGTCGTGGCGGGATAGTTCGTGTCAGTGGGCGGTGGGAACAGCGGCTGTGCAGGGAGCCGGCGCGTGTCGTTCGGGACCGGTGTGGCGTAGGTGTAGTCGAACAGGGTGCTGGGGTCCGGGTGGGCGCTGTTCGCGGCGTAGTCCGCTGCCGCGGTGGCTGCAGCGATGGCGGCGGCGTCCATGGCGGCGGCGGCATCGTCGTCGATGATCTCTGCGGCGATCAGCGCCGCCCGGTAGGCGGCGACCGGGTCGTGCTCGCGGAGCGCTTCCGTTTCGCTGTCGGTGCGGTACTTCGCCGGGTCCACCACCGAATGGCCTTTCAAGCGTTCGGTGGTGAGTTCCAGCAGGAACGGCTCATTTCGACGCGCTGACGCGAGTGCGCGGGTCATCGCTTGCTGCACGGTGACCGGGTGCAGCCCGTCGGCGCGTTCGGCGGCCATCCGGTAGGAGGCAGCGCGCTTGTACAGTTTCGGTTCCGCGGAGGCGTGTTCGACGGTCGTGCCCATCCCGAGCTGGTTGTTGATGATGACGTACACGATCGGCAGATGCCACAGCGCGGCGAGGTTCAACGACTCGTGGAACGCGCCGATGTTCGTCGTCCCGTCTCCGAGCGTGCACACCACGACCTCGTCGCCGCCGCGGTAGTCGATCGCGAGGGCTGCCCCGGTGGCGAGCGGGATTTGCCCGCCGACGATCCCATAGCCGCCGAGGAGCCTCGCGGTGAGGTCGAACATGTGCATGGAGCCGCCCCAACCACTGGAAACCCCGTCGACGCGGCCGTACAACTCCGCCATCACCCGGTTCGGGTCGATTCCGCGGCCGATCGCGTACCCGTGCTCCCGGTAGTTGGTGAACAGGTAATCCATCGGCTGCATCGCGGTCGTGATCCCGGCGACCGCAGCCTCCTCGCCGAGATTCAGGTGGCAGTATCCACCGATCAGGGCTTGCGTGTAGGCGCGGGCGGCGCGTTCCTCGAACCGCCGCACTCGGAGCATCAAGGACAGCAGCTCAGCTTGTTGCTCTTCGGGGATGTTGTCGGGCTCTTGCGTCGGCGTTGTGCGGGAGGTCATAACGGTCTGCTGCTCCTTTGCGCAATTGCCCATCCGACCCGTAACGCATTCACGGCGCGGAGGTGTTGTTCGGCCCGGTGCCGACCGTTGGCCGGTGAGGGGTGTGGCGCGGCGATCACCGGTAGCACAGTCGGGGCGTCTGTCATGGTGAGGTACCGCATGACGCCGTCCAGCGCCGTGGCTCCGAAGGTGACGATCGCGGCCAGTTGCGGAAGCGAGGCAAGGAGCGTCGACAGCGCGGGGATGCTTTCCACCAGATCTGCTCGCGTGGGTCTTCTCGCGAGTTCCCACGGCACGATATTCCACCGCAGGTACGCCGTACGCGGCAGCCCAGATTCCGCACGCGCGCGCCTGAACGCAGCCACTGTCGGGCCGGGATTGTCCTCGCTGCAGATCGCACCCGCGCCGACCGCGATCGTGGCGGGACCGGGCGATTCCATCAGCACCAGGACCTGGGATTCGACCCCACCGGAGTGAGCGTCGAAGCCCGGCACGAATCGCCTGGTCCCATCCGGTGCGAGCCGCCACATCTCCGCCAACCCGTTCAGCGACCGAACATCCGCCGGTGCGAACGTCCGACCGGTGTCGCGCACAGCGGCGGCAGCATCACGTGGTGATCGCCGCATCAAGCTGGCTTCGGGGGCGCGAGGAGGGTGCCGCGGATGACGGAGCCGTGGAAGGTGCGGACGGCAACAGTGATCCACGCGGCGACGAGGCCGGCGTAGTACAGGACGGCGAGGCCAGCGACGACGGTGAGTCCGGAGTGCAGGGCCAGGCCGTTCAGGCCGGTGACGCAGGTGCCGACGGGGAACGTGAACGACCACCAGGTCAGGCTGAACGGGAGGTGCTGCTTCGCGGTGCGGATGGTGATGGCGAGGGCGATGACGGTCCACAGCAGCGCGAAGCCGAGCATCGCGAACCCGTACACCAGCGCCACGACCAGCAGGGCATGCGCGGTACTCGCATCGACAACGGTGGGGGCGTTCGAGGCGAGGAGGTTCACGGCGGTGATCGACTGCCCGACCGGCCCGAGGACGATCCACAGAGTCGGGACCATGCCGGCGGCGCCGACCTTGTGCTGCGCGAGACGGTTCCAGATCAGGGTGATCACGACCAGGGACGTGATGAGGCTGAGGCCGAAGAAGCCGTAGCAGGCCCACAGCAGCGTCTCCCGTGCCTGTCCGGCGGGGGCGTAGGACAGGAGGAGCGCTCCGGTGGAGGCGGACACCATCGGCGGGACGATCGGCATCAGCCAACCGCCGAACGCGGAGTCGGGTTTGTTCTCGTGGCGGGTGAACGCCAGGTACGGCACGAGCACTGCCGTGAGCAGTCCTCCGATGGTGCCGATGGTCCAGAGGACCCAGTCGATGGTGACGGCGGCGGGGAGGCCGATCCAGTCCTTGCCGAGCAGGATCGTGCCTGCACCGACGGTGAGAAACGCCATTGGCGGGGCGCCGTAGAAGTGCGAGATGACCGGGTGCAGGTGGTGCTTCGCCGCGGTGTCCCGGTAGCGCACCCAATGCAGGACCGTCGCGATGGTGAGGGCGATGAGCAGGATCGCAGCGATTGCCCACACCACCGTCGCGCCAGTGCGCAGCCCTGGGAACTGCAGCGGGAGTGATGCAGCGGCGACGGCGACGATGCCGGTGCCCATGATGGATGCGAACCAGTTCGGAGTCAGGTTCGACACGATATGCCCTGGCCGATCGAGCTCTCGGAACACCGTGCGCCGCTTTGGGGCACCGTGCCGCTTGGTCGTGCTGGGTGCCGGTGCGGTCTGGGTGGTCATGCAGGCAGTCTGACCCCGACCTCGGGCGGGGTGGAACCACGAACTGTTTCGGGGTGGCACAATCATGGTTTGTGAAACGTCGTGTGACGGACCGGAAGCTGGATCTCGACACGTTGGACGTGCTGCAGCGTGTCTCGGAGTCGGGCTCGTTGTCGATGGCTGCGAGCCAGTTGGGCATCACTCAACAGGCGGTGTCAGCGCGGATTGCGGCGGCGGAGCGGATGGTCGGGGTGCAGCTGGTGGTGCGTTCCTCGTCGGGTTCGTGGCTCACCGATGCTGGGGCGACGGTGATGGAGCTTGCCGCACCGGTGTTGGATGCGGCAGCACGATTGGAGGCAGGTGTGCATGCACTGCGGCTGCCATCGGGCACGATCACGGTTGCCGCGTCGCAAACGATCGCGGAGTTGATGTTGCCGGAGTGGTTGTTGCGCTCCCGTCGTGCGGCGCCGGAGATCAGTGTGCGCATGTTGGCGGGGAACAGCACCGACGTGATCGGGTACGTCCGCACCGGCGCCGCTGACATCGGGTTCGTTGAGGGGCCACACACGCCGGTGGATCTTCATGCGATGCCGGTTGCGGACGATGAGCTCACGGTGGTCGTTGCGGCAGAGCATCCATGGGCGTCAGCGGCGTCTGTGACGGCGGCGGATGTCGCCGCGACACCGCTGCTGGTGCGCGAGCAGGGATCGGGCACGCGCGCTGTCGTGGAAGGGTGGTTGCGTGACCAGGGGTTGACGATGGTGGAACCGGCGGCGCAGCTTGATACCACCGCGGTGATTCGCGCGAACGTTCGCTCAGGCGTGGCGCCGGCGGTGATGAGTGTCCGTTCGGTACGTGCGGATGTCGACGCTGGGGTCCTCGTGCGGGTCCCGGTCGATGGCCCATCACCGCTTCGGCGGTTTACCGCGATCTGGTCGACGCCGCCATCAGCCGCGACCGCGGCGTTCCTGCACACCGCAACCCACCCGGTGTAGTCGTCTGCTGGCGAACCGGAGCTGGCGGCCACGGCTTCGCGGGGTTGTCATATTGCGCACGCGTCGTTCCATTCACGGAATGGTGTGTTGGGGTTGGAAACGTCGATGATGGCGTTCGCTGCGGATCGCGGTTCGTCTCGTTGCGTGAACGCCTGCGCGGCTCCGACATCACGGATGGGCGCGCGGACAATGCCGGTACTGGCCCAGATCGTCCAGTCCCAGAGCCCTCGAGCGGGCACTTGCAACAGTCCCCATCCGGTCACGATGAGCACGTCCGCTCCTACCGGGTCGCTGCGGAAGGGAATCGCCACATCCGCTCGTGCTCCCATCGCGGTGATGACCGAAGTGATCGTCTCGTGTTGCACGGCGTAGCCAGCTGCAGTGACCGCGTCACCGAGCGCCGTCGCAACCGCGTGCACGGCGTCGACGGAATCACCATCGACCGCGATGATCGATCGCCGGCCGGCGTACTGCGTGCTCCACTGATGCACCACGTCGCGGTACACGCTGGCGATGGTGTGGGGGGTCATTGGTGCTCCCTTATGTGGCGGCGGGTGTCGGGGACGGATCAAACGGCATGCAGCAGCGGAACGAACAGTGCTGCGGCAGCGATCAAGACGACGAGGGAGACGCCGGTGAGCAGCAGCCGCTTCTGCCGGCGGGGTTGCCCATCTGGTGCGTCGCCCCACACGCTCGCCCGGACGGTGATCTGGTGCGCATCGCCGACCAGACGGCGGATCGTCGGATCGGACAGGTCCAACAGTCCGTTGCGGGCATTGGCCGAGATCTGCGCAGCTTCCCGCATGCTCATCGACATCCGCGACACGCTCCGATCACGTTCCGCGTCGTTGGCACTGAATCGTCTGCGAGACCGACTCGTCCGTTGCATCAGAACGTCTGCCCGTTCTCGTCGCCAACCTGCTTGACAGAATTGCCATGCACCACGGGGCCATCCGGAGCATCTGTGAATGGGCCGCGCCCGATCGGGATGCCAGCCTCAGGGTGATTCAGGTCGAACGCCGGGGACTCCGACCGGATCCTGGGGATCGAGGTGAAGTTGTGTCGCGGCACCGGACACTGGGTTGCCCACTCGAGGGAGCGACCGTACCCCCATGGGTCATTGACCTGCACCTTGGGTGCCTTCCGAGCCGTGATGTAGATATTGAACAGGAATGGCAGGAATGAGATCCCGAGCAGTATCGACCCGATCGTGGAGACCTGGTTCAGCCAGGTGAACCCGTCCTGCGGCAAGTAGGTCGCGTAACGGCGGGGCATGCCGATCACGCCGAGCCAGTGCTGCACGAGGAACGTGGTGTGGAACCCGAGGAACAGTAACCAGAAGTGGATCTTGCCGAGCCGTTCGTTGAGCATCTTCCCGGTCCACTTCGGCCACCAGAAGTAGAAACCGCCGAACATTGCAAACACGACGGTGCCGAACACGACGTAGTGGAAGTGGGCGACGACGAAGTAGCTGTCGGAGAGGTGGAAGTCCAACGGCGGAGACGACAGGATCACGCCGGTAAGGCCACCAAAGGTGAAGGTAATGAGAAACCCGACAGCCCAGAGCATCGGTGTTTCGAATGTCACCGAGCCGCGCCACATGGTGCCGATCCAGTTGAAGATCTTCACCCCGGTCGGGACTGCGATCAGCATCGTCATCAGTGAGAAGAACGGCAGCAGGACGCTGCCGGTGACGTACATGTGGTGTGCCCACACGGTCACCGACAAGGCTCCGATAGAGATGGTGGCGTAAATCAGTGTCTTGTAGCCGAAAATCGGCTTTCGGCTGAACACGGGCATGATCTCGGAGATGATGCCGAAGAACGGCAACGCGATGATGTACACCTCGGGGTGCCCGAAGAACCAGAACATGTGCTGCCACAGCAGCGCTCCACCGTTGGCGGGATTGAAGATCTGCGCGTCGAAGACACGGTCGAGGCCGAGGCCGAAGAGGGCAGCGGCCAATACCGGGAACGCGATCAGTACCAGCAGCGCAGTTACCAGGACGGTCCAGGAGAAGATCGACATGCGGAACATCGTCATGCCGGGGGCACGCATGCAGATGATGGTGGTGATGAAGTTGACCGACCCGAGGATTGATGCGAATCCGACGAGGATGAGCCCGAACACCCACAGGGTGCCACCGAGGCCTGGCGTGAAGGTCGTGTCCGACAGTGGCGCGTACGCGGTCCACCCGAACGATGCTGCACCCTGCGGAGTCAGGAAACCGCCCACAGTGATGAGGCCGCCGAACAGGTAGATCCAGTACGAAAAGGCGTTCAGTCGGGGAAACGCGACATCCGGCGCGCCGAGGTGCAGCGGCATGATCGCGTTCGCAAAACCCGAGAACAACGGTGTCGCGAACAGCAGCAGCATGATCGTGCCGTGCATGGTGAACAGTTGGTTGTACTGCTCCTTTGTCGCCACGATTTGGAGGCCCGGTTCGAACAGTTGCGCGCGGATCACGAGGGCCATGACGCCGGCGAGGAGGAAGAACATGAATGAGGTCATCATGTATAGGTAGCCGATGACTTTGTGGTCGGTGGAGGTGATCCACCGGACAATGATGTTTCCTTTTGCGCCGGTCCGGGGCGCATCGAACACGGGCACCCCGGTGTCGGTGGTGCGCGGGGTTGTGGCGGTCATGAGCTGCCTTTCGACATGCAGTGCAGAGACTGGTTGGGCGAATTCTGCCGGCTCGCTGGGGTCACACGAATAGGACGGCAGCGATCAGGCACGCACTGGGGCTGGCATGAGCCCAGCAGCGCTAGCAGGCTGGCGGTGACGCACCCGGGTCGTGGCATGTGACTGCACCACCTGCTCAGCTTCGGTGACGACGTCGGCGACTGCCTGGTCGTGCATGTCGAATGCATCCGTCGCGACGTAACACCGGCTGCGAGCCGTTCCGTTGAGCGGTCCACCCGAACGTTGATTGGGGCGCATCAGCATGGCTCTCCTGTTCGTGGAAGCGTTCCTGCCGATCTTCCTCGCCGCTCGGGCGGTCGGCAACGGAGATTCGGTTGTGACCACACAACGGCGTGTTGTGTGCGGCGGCGGTTGCGACGCGCAGCGGGCGACTTCCATGCCACCGAGCATCATCGGCACGGTGCACTGGTCGGCACGGTGCACTGGTCCGTGTCGTGGTGTCAGCTCGGCGGAACCGGGCCGGGGTTCACTCGAGCGAACCTGCGTCGGGAGGAAGGGGCGGCGGCGGACTGAGTTTCCTCTGTGCCGGCTGCCGGTGCCGCGCGGGATTTCCGGGTGTCAGCGTGGTCGCGTGGGGCGGGTTGCAACGGGAGCGAGCCAGGCGGTGAGTGCGGTGGCCACGATGCTGCCAGCGCCGATGATGACGGCGAGGACGACGATCTGGAATCGTCCGGCCTCGATGGGCGAAACCCCACCGAAGACCGCGCCGACGAACGCTCCGGGAAGCGTGACCAGCCCGGTCGTTTTCGTCTGGTCCACTGTTGGCACCAATGCTGCGCCGATCGCTCGGCGGACCTGGTCGACGGTGGCCTGCCGTGGCTGCGCTCCAAGGGCGAGCCACCCTTCGACTTCGTCCCATCGGTCATCGACGAGTTCGACGAATCGCCTTCCGGATAAGGTCGAGATCGTCATTGTGTTCCCGATCACGATGCCTCCGATCGCGAGAACGTATCGCGGGGTGAGCGCGATGGCCCCGGTTCCGAAGACGAGTACGCCGGCGACCATGATTCCTGCAGCCATGCACGTCGCGACTGGGACAATGCGAGCGCGGAGCGTGCCGAGCCGTCGAGCTGAGGTAATGGCCGCGACCGTGAACATCACCAAGAGCGCGATGGTGATCAGCGCCGGCGAGCGGATGATCCCTGTCAGCAGCACGCTGATCGCAGCCAACTGCAACACCCCCCGCCCAACTGCGAATGCTGGAGCCCACGGTGAGGGTGCGCGCACTGCCAGCAACACCGCCGCCGTAACACCGACGAGAGTGACCACGCCGACGAGAGTGCGGACGGCTTCATCGGAATTGATCAACTCGCTCCTTCCACCGGCGGCCGCCACGCGCTCAGGTTGCAGGCGTACCCAGATCGGGAAGAAAAGAAGGTGTGTCCGGCCAAGGCGCGCGTCCCCTTGCCCTCGGGCAGGACCGCCCGCCTGAGCATCGTTGATTCGGTCCGCCGGATCGCCGGGAGCATGCCGACTATTGGTCACCGCCCTGTCTGCCAAAGTCGACGAGAAAGATGAAGATGCGTTGCCCATCACGCATCTCGTGCGTCATCTCCCGGATCGTACCGATCTGACCATCGCGCGTGAGCGCCTGCTGCAGCGCCGGGACCTGCACAAGATGGTTCACGTCTACGTCGAACCACTCCACATGGTGCGCGTCAACATCGGATGCCATCCAGTCATCTGCTGGTGCGCTTCGGTCCCACCCGTACTGATGCGTCTCCACTGGAGACCATTTCACGATGCGCTGCATTGTCGCTCACCGCTGCCCGATCAAGCCGTAGGGCAGTCCCGGGTGCTGCTCGGCGATTTCGGTGAGCCGGTTGTACTTTGCGACCCGTTCCCCGCGGGCGGGTGCGCCCGACTTGATCTGCCCAGTACCGGTTCCGACGACGAGGTCGGCGATGAACGTGTCCGTGGTCTCCCCGGAACGGTGGGAGACCATGCTGGCCATCCCGATGCTGGTGGCGGTGGCGATCGCACCGAGGGTCTGGGAGACCGTACCGATCTGGTTCGGCTTGATCAGTGCCGCGTTCGTCAGGTGTTGCTCGCCGCCGTCGCGGATGCGCTGGGGGTCGGTGACGTAGAGGTCGTCGCCGACGGTCTGGATCCGGTCACCGAGCGCCGCTTGCATGCGGCGGAACCCCTCATGGTCGTCCTCAGCGAACCCGTCTTCGATGCTGCGGATCGGGTACGTGTCGATGAGCTGCCGGTAGTAGTCGACCAGCCCGTCCCGGTCGAGGCTGTCGTCGAGCATCCGGTACGAGCCGTCTCCGAGGGAGAACTCGTTCGCGGCCGGATCGAGGGCGATCGCCACCTGGTCGACGCCCGGCTCGTAGCCTGCGGCGCGGATCGCGGTGACCAGCAGGTCGAGCGCTTCCTCGGGTGCAGCGATCGATGGTGCGAAGCCGCCCTCGTCGCCGAGGCCGAGGCTACCGAACCGGTCCCGTACCAGGCCCGCGAGGGCGTGGTAGACGTCCGCGCCGATGCGGACAGCGTCGGCCATCGTTGAGGCGTTGACGGGGGCGATCATGAACTCCTGGAAGTCCAGCTTGTTCGCTGCGTGCGCGCCGCCGTTGAGGACGTTGAAGTGCGGGACCGGCATCCGCGGCGTCGAGCCGGTGATCTCGGCGATCCACTGCCAGAGTGGGAGGTCCGCGGCGTGTGCGAGGGCCCGGGAGGCGGCGATGGAGGTTGCGACGACGCTGTTCGCGCCGAGCCGGCGGTACCCGGTGGTGCCGTCGAGTTCGGCGAGGGCGGCGTCGACCTGTCCGATCGCGGACCAGGACCGGCCGGTGAGCAGGCCCGCGATGTCGGTGTTGATCAGGTGGAGCGCCTGGGTGATGTCGCGGCCACCGAACGCTGTTCCGCCGTCGCGGAGCTCGACGGCTTCGTGGGCGCCGGTGGATGCGCCCGCGGGGGCGTCGCCGGTGACGGTGCGGCCGTCGTCGAGTTCGAGCAGGACGCGGACGGTCGGGTAGCCGCGGGAGTCGAGGATGCGGGTGCCGTGGACGGCGTCGATGGTGACGGGGTGGTCGCGGTGGGTGACGTACTCGCCCTGGTGGGCTCCGTGGTGGTGGATGCCGCTGATGTAGTCGTTCATGGTGACGCTCCTTCTGGTCGGGTCATGCGTCGTGGTCGTGCGGATGGAAGGGAAAGCCGCGGGGAGGCGGAGGGGACGACCTGCTGGCGATCACTCAGCGCCAGTGCCTCCCCGCGGCGGTCAAGGGGCCCGTGGATCACGGGTGTCGGGTGTGGGCTTCCTGTGCGGTGCGGATGACGGCTTCGGCAGCAGGACGGTTGGCCCACCCGTTGGTGGTGACGTGCTTGCCGTGTTCGATCTCCTTGTAGTGGGAGAAGAAGTGCTCGATCTCGATGAGGGTGTGCTCCGGGACGTCGCTGATGTCCTGCAGGTCTTCGAACCGGTCGTCGCCGGCGGGGACGGCGAGGATCTTGTCGTCGCCGCCGTTCTCGTCGACCATGCGGAGCATCCCGATCGGCCGGACCGTGATGACGACGCCCGGGAACGTCGGTCGGGGCAGCAGCACGAGCGCGTCGAGGGGGTCGCCGTCATCGCCGAGCGTGTCATCGATGGAGCCGTAGTCCTGGGGGAACACCATGCTGGTGAACACGGCCCGGTCGAGCCGGATCCGGCCGGTGGTGTGGTCGACTTCGTACTTGTTGCCGCTGCCGCGGGGAACCTCGATCGTGACGTCGAACAGCATGGGAAGGCCCGTTCCAGGATGTGGGGTGGCGGTCACAGCAGACCGCCAAGGAGGATGCCGGCGATGGCTGCCGCGACCGAGAGGACGAGCATCCCGAGACCGTTGACGGCTGCGGCGGTGATCCGGCCGCTGCGGGCGAGGCGGACCGTTTCGAAGTTGGCGGTACTGAACGTGGTGTAGCCGCCCATCACCCCGGTGCCGAGCACCGCCACGGGGGCTGCGCCGAGGTGACTGGCGGCGCCGACGATGAGCCCGAGCAGCAGCGACCCGGTGATGTTGATCGTCAACGTGCCGACGGGGAGCCGGAACTCCCGGCCGGTGTTGATCAGCCCGTCGAGGAGGAACCGGCCGGCAGCGCCCACGCCGCCACCGGCCGCGACCGCGAGGAGGATGCCGGCGTTCATGCGGACACCGTCCGGGGGCGGAACCAGCCGGCGACCACCAGTCCGACCGCGGTCGCGATCGCACCGGCTATGACGGTCAGTAGCGCGTACCCGGTGCCGGCGAGACCGTGGCCGGTGAGGAACAGTGCGGCGGTGGACTCAGCGAGGGTGCTGTAGGTGGTGAAGCCGCCGAGCACTCCCGTGCCGAGCAGCAGACGCAGGACACGGCGGCGGCCCGCGTCGGGACCGCGATGCGCCAACGCTTCCAGGAGCACCCCGAGCAGCAGCGCTCCGCTGATGTTGATCCAGAAGATCGACCAGCTCACCCCGCCGTCTGCTGGGAGCAGCGCACTGATCACGTCGCGCAGGAGTGTGCCGACCGTGCCACCGACCGCGACGAGGCCGACGTACCGCCACCGCAGGTGCACGGGCCGCATGGCCGTTGCGGGGTCGGAGACGTCCACATCCGGGTCGGAGGGGAGCTGATCATCGGGCATCGGGGTGTCCGTTCGGGTGGTCATGTTCCGCCTTCTGCCGCGACCAGCGCCGCGGCGTGGTGCGCTGCTACCGGATCCAGGAACGCCCCACCACGCGGGACGAGAGCACCCGTCGGCGTAAGCTCATACTGCAGCGGCTGCCCCGTGGGCAGGTTCAGTGCGTGCAGTTCCGGCTCCGTGAGGTCGTCGATGCACGCGCACATGGCGCGGAGCGAGTTGCCGTGCGCGACGACGAGGACGCTCCGACCCGACCGCACCATCGGTAGAAGTCGGTCCTGCAGCACGGGTCGGACCCGATCGATGACATCGGAGAGGGCCTCGGTGCGTCGGAGGGCAGCGTCTGACAGGTCGCGCAGCGCGGAACTTGACCGCAGCGCCGTCCACACTTGCAGGGACATCGCCGGTGGTGCGCCGTTCCGGGACCTGCGGATTCGGGTGTATTCGTCGTCGCCGAGCGTTCGGCGGGCATCGGTCTTGGTCATCCCGGTGAGTGCGCCGTAGTTGCGTTCGTTGAGCTGCCAGACCTTCTCCGTCGGGATGGCGATGCCGAGGGTGTCGAGGACCAGTTCCGCAGTGTGCACGGTGCGTTGCAGCGTCGACGTGAGCACCTGGTCCGGCAAGATGCCTGCTGCCTGCAGGAGCCGCCCCGCGGTCACGGCTTGCTGGACACCCTCGACGGTCAACGGTTCGTCGCGGAGGCCGGTGAAGGTGCCGGCCCGGTTCGCGGTGCTTTCCCCGTGGCGCAGCAGCACCAGCCGGCCCGTCACGACGCATCCCACGGCAGGGCGCTCTCGAACCCGACCGGAGCGTGTGGGACGACCACGACGGGACGGTGCTGCTGGTGCGTCAGGCGGGCGGCGACGGAACCGTTCAAGAACTCCGCAACCCGGCGTCGGCCCGTCTGCGACCCGACGACGATCATTACCGCGTCACGTTGCTCCGCCACCGCCGCCAACGCCCGGCTTGGATCTCCAACCCGAGTGAGGATCTCCACCCGGACCGACCGTGCTGCAGCGAGATCGTGGATGACGGCGACGTCGCGGTCGGGCAGCTGCTGCGGTTCGGTGTCCGCCGTGTCCGGATCGATCGGTTCGATGATCTCCGAACCGTCCCGACGAGTTCCTGCGTTCAGCAGCGCCGGATCCACCGCAACACACACTACCGACGCACCGAAATGCTTCGCGATCAGCGTGGCAACGCCGACAACGCTCTCTACCTGCCCGGACTGTACGCCGGCAACGATCGTGCGGGCGGAGTCTGCCTCGACCATGTCTTCTCCCTATCTCGGGCACGCTGACGCGCGCCGTGCTGAGATAGGGACTGTTGTCGACAGGTGTCGAGGTTGGGTCCGGCAAGCCCCACTACCGGGTCCGAAGACACCACCAGTATGCACCCACCACCACGCACCACGCACCACGACAGGAAAGTCCCTCCGGCTTCTGCGGAAGGGGTACGGCCTCTGAACGGTACGGCCACGCGACGCATACCCCTGTGCTGATCAATCACCCAGCCGCCACAGACAGCACATACCCCCAGGGGGTACAGTGCCATTAAATCTACCTTGCACTGTGACGTGCTCAACGCTGCAGCTCGACACTCCGACACTCACCGACCTGATCGAAAGACTGATGCTCACCACCACCGCCTCCCCGCGTCGCCGGCTGCTGTTGCAGGCCGTAGCGACGTTGGCGCTGCTGCTGCTGGTCGGGTTCACGGTCCTGATGCACACGATGGCCGGCCACGAGCACCCGATGGCAGCTCCCGCCGCCACCACCGAGCACGTCCATGCCGTCGCAAACCGCCACGGGGAGCATGCCGCTCCCGCGGCCGCGGTGCTGACGGTCCTCACCGTCGCCGGCTGTGACAGCGGCCTGTGCGCGCTGATGTGCTCGCTGATGGGGATGGCGTGCGCGCTGACGATCGCCCTGTTCGCATGGGCGCTAGTGCGCGCACGGACCGGCGGCGTCCTCGCGCTGCTGTCGCGACTGCTTGCGCTGGCTGACCGGCTGCCGCGCCACATCGCAGCACCGAAACCACCGTCACTGACGGCACTGCAGATCATCCGCATCTGATCCTCCCCCTGCGGGACCACACCGCCGCAGGGCGGCTCCCGCATGCCCAGAACCGGGAGGCATCCGCCTGCCCGGACCAATTGACGCATACACGGGAACGGACCTTCCATGCACACCACCACGACCACGCGCATCCTCGCGATCGCCGCCTCGCTCACCCTCGGCCTGACCCTCGCGAGCTGCTCCACCAACAACAGCAGCTCCGACGCGGGCTCGTCCGCCTCGTCGAGATCGGCCGCGTCGGCGCACAACGACCAGGACGTGATGTTCGCGCAGATGATGCTGCCGCACCACGAGCAGGCCGTCGAGATGAGCGACGTGCTCCTCGCCAAGGGCGACGGTGTTGACCCCAACGTCGCCACCCTGGCGAAGCAGATCAAGGCCGAGCAGGGTCCGGAGATCACTCAGCTCACCAGCTGGCTGCAGGGCTGGGGTGAGCCCACGGAGTCGGAGCACCCTGGGTCGGGGCACTCCATGTCCGGGATGATGTCCGATTCCGACATGACCGACCTTGACCAGGCATCCGCGAAGGACGCCGGGAAGCTGTTCCTGCAGCAGATGGTCCAGCACCACGAGGGCGCCGTCGATATGGCCAGGAGCGAAGTCGACAAGGGCAAGAACACCGACGCGGTCGCGATGGCGAAGTCAATCGTGTCGAGCCAGACCGAGCAGATCACGCAGATGAAGGACATGCTCGCGTCCAAGTGACCGGTTCTTCCCCGTTCGTGACCACCCTGTCGCGGCAGAATATGCCCGCGACGTGAAGAAGCAGGTGTATATGTTCGTGATCAACGCAGTCGGTGACGCCCTAGTAGCAGCCGGCTCGATGGGGTGGGAGATCCTCTGGCCCCTCATCCTCGGCTTCACCCTCTCCGGCATCATCCAAGCCGTCGTCCGCACCGACCAGATCACCAAGCTCATGCGCGACGACTCCCCCCGAGCGATCAGCGTCGCAACCGGCCTGGGCGCACTGTCCTCGTCCTGCTCCTACGCCGCCGTCGCCCTCGCACGGGCGCTCTTCCGCAAGGGCGCGAGCCTGTCGTCGGCCATGGCGTTCGAGGTCGCCTCCACGAACCTCGTCGTCGAGCTCGGTCTGATCCTCGCGTTCGTCATGGGCTGGCAGTTCACCGCAGCGGAGTTCGTCGGCGGACCGCTGATGATCATCCTCATCGCCCTCGGGTTCCGGCTCTGGATGCGCGGGAAGATCGTCGACGCCGCCCGCGAACAGGCCGACAAGGGCCTCGCCGGCGCGATGGAGGGCCACGCAGCCATGGACATGTCCGTGCAGGGCGACCAGGGCTTCTGGCGGCGACTGTTCTCGAGGCCCGGGCTCACGAGCGTGTCGCAGTACTTCGTCATGGACTGGGCATCCGTCATCCGCGACATCGTCATCGGCCTACTCATCGCCGGCGCCTTCGACGCCTGGGTCCCGAAGGCGTGGCTGCAAGCACTGTTCCTCGAGGGACACCCGACGCTCGCGTTCCTGATCGACCCGCTCATCGGACCGATCCTGGCGATGGTGAGCTTCGTCTGCTCCGTCGGCAACGTCCCCCTCGCAGCGGTCCTCTGGAACGGTGGGATCAGCTTCGGCGGTGTGATCAGCTTCATCTTCGCCGACCTGATCATCATCCCGATCATCATCATCTACCGGAAGTACTACGGCTGGAAAGCAGCCCTCCGCATCACCGGGATCTTCTACGGCGCCATGGTCCTCGCCGGCTACGCCGTCGAACTGCTCTTCACCCCGCTGCACCTTATCCCCACGAACCGGCACCTCACCATCGTGACGACCTCGATCAGCTGGAACTACACCACCTGGCTCAACATCGTGTTCCTGCTCGTCGCGGCGTTCCTGCTCGTCGTCTTCACCCGCAGCGGCTCATGGCCCATGCTCCGCATGATGAGTGACCACCCCGATACCCACGACCAGGCAAACGCCAAGCACAGCCAGCCCTGACCCGACCGGCCACGCCGACAGGGCAAGCTAGGCCACACAGCATTGTCGGAATCACGCCACAAAGCGTTCCCAGCCACATGCGAACCCCCGCGGCGTCCTGTCCTTCATGCCCTTCTCCGCCAAGGAGCAGGAGATCATGCGTTCGCGAGGGGTACAGTTCATCGCATCTTCCCCGATCAACACGGACAGCGGAGCCAATCAAGAGATCGGCAGGCTTCAGGTGCGTCACCTTGTCGAGAGAGGGCATCGCACCATCGCCTTCGCCCGCCTCCGCGACGCACGCCAGGACGTCTTCGGCGACGAGCGCGAGTCGGGGATTCGCGACGAGTGTCGAGACCAGGGCTTGCCTGAACCGACGATCGTGCGCCTCGGCGTGGACCGAGATGAGGCGTTGGTCGCCCTGGACGCTCTCCCGTCGGCTCCCGTCGGGATCGCCTGTTACAACGATGACGTTGCGACCGCACTTCTGTCGGCGGCAACCACTCGGGGCCGCCAGGTTCCGCAGGATATCGCTCTGATCGGCATGGATAACACGCCGATCTCGCAAGTCATCGTGCCCCGCCTGACGACGATCGACTACCCAGCATCCGAGGCCGCCCACCTCACGGTCGCCGGGTTCCTAGCCGCGCTGACGGGCGAGCCGATGCAGGAATCGGATCTCCACCTCGACATCAGGGTCGTAGAGGGCGCAACCACATAGCTGCGGCATCGGCGGTGACCTCGCCCCGCGGCACGTCGCACGCTGCCCGACGCTCGGACCCTTGACGCATCATCATCGGCCCGTCAACGTCGGTCTCGCCGACGCTTCAGTTCGGCTGCTACTTCCGATCCTCGAACGACTCGGTCCCCTCCGCCGAGACGAACGGCCTCCGCCGATCAGACCGACCCCTAGGCGGGCAGACCAACTGGGGAGGACGCCGACGAAAGTCCCACCCTCAAACGAGGCGGTTGCGCGCAGAGCCTGTCGCCGAACGGTCCTCGCGACATCCTCGGTGAGCAGGCGACCGTTTCCGCGAACAATCACGGTTGCTCGGCGGACGACAATCAAGACCATCGCGGCTGGAGTATTAAACACTGTCACGAAGCTCGTCGCCGGGGCAAGAAACGACATGATCTGGTGCAGGGAGACACGATCTGGACTCGACCGACAACACGATCGAGTAACGAGGTAGCGGCGAACCGCGAGAACATCCCGTGGAACGCCACCGTGATGGTGTTGAGCTCCACGAAGCTCCCGTGCTCACTCAAGGTGGAAGTGGCTCCGGCCGAGAACGGACTAGCGCGTCAGTGGTGCAACAAGTCGGATGCACGCCGTTGACCTACTTCCGCTTCGTCTTCGAACGGCCTGCCCTTCGGGCAAGGCGATGGCAGTCTTTGCAGCCGACCGAGCCCTCCGCCACATGATTGTCGGGGCGTTCCTGGAAGTCCCCATGGAGCGGGCAGATCACCGTGACGTAAGTCTTCTGGTCGATGAAGACGACCTTCGCGTAGTCGTACTTGTCGCCGTGCCGGTTGGTTGCACATTGGATGAAACGCTGCGTGCGCAACTCCTGGTTGGCGTTGCGGAAGCCCTTGCAGTCCCGGCATCCCTGGCCACGCTGCGGGCCCCAGGGCGTTTCGCGGACTCGGCGGTGCTCGCGCGGGGTTTGCTCGAAGGGCCCGTGGTCGGGGCAGATGATGGTGACCTTGGTATCGCCGTTGACGTAGCTGCGTTCGACGTGCGCGTAGTCGTATCGGCCTTTGTGCAGCTTCGTCGCGAAGTCGATGAACTCGGCGGCTCGTTCTTCACGGGTGGCGGTGCGGTAGTCCAAGGGGCCCTCCAGGAGTCGTAGTCCTGGAGCTATGCCGGCACGCCCGAACCAGCCGGGAAAGGCGCCGAGCACCCGTCCCTCGAGACCTGGTCGATCTTCTTCTCGGCGTTCCTTACGTCAGGGTGAGGCCGTCAGGCATAGCCGTGGCATGCCTTCGCTCCCTGCCGCCGTTCGAGCGGCGCTCCGCTCACCGAGTTCAACCGAGCACCTTGTCATGCCGAACCAGGAGTCTGTCGCGTCCGCGACCGCCCTGGGGCGACCGATGGGCGCCGCCTTCGGTCGTCCGTTCCCACGTCAAGGTCCCGTCGAGCACTGCTCGCACATCCAATGTTGGGAACGCGAGCCGCTCAGCCTCGGGGACTCAACGCTCGGGGCCAGAAGCTCGAACGCAGACAAGGGGACTCTTGTCGCGCAGCTTCGCCCGGAGCCCCTTCACGCGATGCGGAAGTATCGGAGCCAGTCGGTTCCCGCCGACAGGTGGGCCAGCATCGAGCCGTTCGTACTGGACGCTGTCGCACTCGTCGCGCCCGCGTGCGCGTACCTTGCTGAACGGCTCATGGTCGCGGTGACTCCATACGTCGACTGGGTCGTGCACGTCAACGGGATGCAGAAGGTCGCCAACGTGTTCCACCCGGTGCTGATCCGCCGGTACATCTCCCGCGACGACCTCAACCTCAAGGACAAGACACGCCGCGATTACCGGTCCTTCCTGCTCCGGATCTCGGAGGTCGTCCTCCCCCACGAAGGTCCGATCGAGTTTGCGCCGTTGAACGGGCAGTCCGTCACAGCCCCGTACACCGACCTCGAACTGAACCTGCTCGAGTCCTGGGCGCGGGGGCAGTCAACGGCACTGCGACGTCGAGGTGCTGGCGCGGTCCTTGCCCTAGGTGCAGGTGCTGGGCTGGACCCGTGGGAGATGCAGCACCTTCGACGCAGCGACGTGCACGTTGACCGTGACGGAGCGCTCGTCAACGTACAGGGCGGAACGCCGAGGTTGGTGCCCGTGCTCGAACGATGGGAGCAGCTCCTCATCGACTCCCTCACGGACGTGCCGGACAACGCATGGGTACTCGGCGGGTCGAACAAGAAAACGACCTACAACTTCGTCACACCGTTCATCAACCACACCGACTTCGGCAACGAACCGAAGCCAGTCCCGACGCGAATGCGCGCTACCTGGATCACCACGCACCTTGCTGCCGGCACGCACGCCGCCGAACTCATGGCTGCCGGCGGACTGCGCAAGCCCGAGCACTTGGTCACGTCCCTCCGGCACATTCCGACGATGAACGCTTCCGAGCACCGTCGACGGATCCTCGCCGAGGCCCGCGAAGTTCGGTAACGCCTTCAGAGGACACGGAACCGAGCCGCCCGGAGCTGCTGCTCGCGTTCCGGCAGCAGGCGGCCGCGGGCGTGCTGGGCTCGTTGCTGGGCGACCCACCGTCCGATCGTCACCTCCGTCTGGTCGGCCGCGCGACGACGCGGCGGTCGCTGATGATCAGCCCAGAACTGCTGGTGCGCGGCGAGCATCGCGGACCACTGCGCGTCCCGGGGGTTCCAGGCGAACCCCGGCACCGCTTCAAGTCGTCGAACCTGGTACGAGCAGTAGCCACCCGCAGCGCCGACCTGCCGGAAGTAGGTGAGGGCGTCGACGAGGCTCTGCTCGGCGGTGGCAGGGCGCGGACGGGTCGAGTCGGCGCGGGGCATCCGTCCGCGCCTGCCGACGAAGTCGTCAAGGTCGTGCACTCGGTCGATCCAGCGTCGCACGAAAGGTTCGACCTCGACGGCGTCATCGGTGTCGGCCAGGTAGAACGCAACGCCGCGCCGCTGGTCGAGGGTGAGCGTCAGGGCTGGCTGCGCTGCGTGGTCGGCATACTCGCCGTGGAGCGCTGCGAGCGCCGTGGTCGGGGTGGGCATGTGGTCCTCTCCGAGGCCGGCGGTCGGCCTCGGAGGGGGTATGCGCGGAACGGGCGTGATCTTGGAGGACGCGCGGGTCGCAGACGAGCGGGGTCCGCAAACAGGACCAATCCGGCCGCGAAGATCACTACGTTTTCTGAGTCCCCGAAGCAGAGAGCCGCCCGGATCGCATGCACATGGCCAGCGTCACGCGTACGACGCCGACGCTGACGCCGCATGCGCTGGCAAGCGGCGACACGCCCGGGGTGACGCGACCGTTCGCATGCGCGGCAACCCCGGCAGATCCGCGCGGGCATGCGGATCGGACGGCAGCGAGATCAAAATCTGGGACGCGTTCCCACAGCTCATCCCACTTCGCCTGCATAGGCCGGGCATGCCTAGCCAGATCCCCCGGTCACCGCGTCAGTACATCACCGCGATGCTGCGCGCCCTCCTGTCGTTCCTCACGCGCGGAGGAACACCGGTGAAGTACGTTCCGACGTTCGCGGAGGACCGATGGGACGTTGTCCGGGAATTCGTGGTCAGCGCAGTCGCCGAGGCGGCAGCGTCCATTGCTCAGCCCGCCGACCGACTCATCGTCATTGCGGCACCGTTCGTCGACTGGGTCGTTAACGTCAACGGATACCCGGCGAAGACCGCCGTCGTGTTCCACCCCGTCATCATCCGGCGCTACATCACCCGCACCGACGTCACCTGGTCGGACACCACGCGTCGCACATACCGGTCCTCTCTGATGCGCATGTCCGAGGTCCTCGTCGGCGAGGTGCCGCTGAAGTTCGCACCGACGACTCCGCAGAACACCGCAGCACCCTACGACGACCTAGACCTGCACCTCCTCGAGAGCTGGGCGACGGGCCAGTCGACCGCGGCGCGGCGCCGCAGCGCCGGCGTCGTCCTCGCACTCTGCACTGGAGCGGGGCTCAAAGCGAACGAGCTCCTCCAGACCCGCCGCCGCGACATCCTCGCTGACGCCGGCGGTGTCCTCGTCACTGTCAACCCGGGAGCCCGGACCGTTCCGCTCCTGGCCCGCTTCGAAACGCTCCTGCTCAACTCCATCGCCGAGGTCGAGCCGGAGCACTGGGTGTTCGGATCCCCGAAGCGCGTCAAGCACGGCATCAGCACGCTCACCACGTTTCTCTACGACACCGATCGTGGCAACGAGCCAGACCCCGTCACCACCCGCATGCGGAACACGTGGCTCATCACCCACCTCATCGCCGGCACCAACATGCGTGCCCTGATGACCGCCGCCGGTGTCACGAAGTTCGAGCACCTCGACCAGCTCGTCGCCCACGTTCCCGCGCCCGACACTGCTTCCTACCGTCGTCAGCTCCGTGCGGAGGTCGCACGATGACCGCGCCGAAGCCGAAGCATCACGACTTCGACGACGCCGAACGGTGGATGCAGGACGACTTCGGCATGAAGATGTCGACATACATCCGCATCGGTCAGGCCTTCCCCCTTGAGCTGGCGACGTTCGAGACCGTCCGCCTGTTCGACAGAGCGTGCATTCGAGCGCGCATCGAGCGCTGGAAAGCGGAAGACCGGACATCCGACCGAGGCCGGAAGGCGTTGATGTCGGAGACCTCCGTGCTCATGCTGATGTTCATCACGATGCGAGCTCGGCGGAGCGTCAGCATCCAGCAGATGACGGAAGTCGCGATGTCCCTGACGACGTCACAGCGTGAAGCAATCGGCATCCTGAAGTTCACCCCACACCAGGACACCCTCTACCGCCGCATCTGGGAGGCAATCAAGCGGCTCCGGAAGCTCATCGACCGACACCCCGGCCCTCGCCGCAACACTATGACCGACGCAGAACGCGCGGCGGCCATTGCGGAGCTGCGCGACCCGGTGGAGATGGCGAAGCGCGCAGCCCGCATGCTCGAACTCACGAACCAGCTGATCGAAGGATCTGTCCAGTTCCTCAACCGTGAAGTTCGCCGGCGATTCAAGGGCGCGATTGCCATCGATGCCACATTCGCGGAAGTCTCGGGCAAGCAGAAGAGTGCCAAAAACATCAAGCCGGGCGACAAGGTCTCCACGAACTACGACTGCGGTTGGTACGGCCGCCAGGGCAGCCACGACCCTGACCATGACGGTGGCGATAAGTACGCGTTCGGATGGGAGCTCGAGTACGCGGTCATGACCCGCGACCCGAACGAGACTGAGGCGAGCTATCCCCTGCTCTTTCTCTCGACCAGCGGTCACAAGCCTGGCGCTCTCACAGGGCACGGCTTGTTCCTCTACCAGTCTGCCGTCGAACGCGGTCACCCCATCAAGACCGTTGTCGGCGACCGCGCCTACTTCCCAGGAGCGAAGCCCGAGGACTTGCAGCGCCCTCTCGCGCAAGCAGGCGTCAAGGTCGTCATGGACTACAAGAACGAGGAAGAAGAGCTCGGTCAGCAAGCGTTCTACGCAAGCGCCGATGGCCGGCACAACCTGGTCATGGTCACGGGTAGCTGGCACCTGCGGTTCATGCCAGCCGCCCTCATCGACGCCGAGAAGACCTACCTCGACTACCTCAAGACCATCACGAGCAAGCCCGAGGCCGAGCGTTCCATACTTCGAGACGAAGCCCATGCGCTTCTCCGTCAGCGCCGCAAGGAGCGCTCCCGCTACCGGCTCATCCCCCGTAGCGGTTACGACGCCACCGGCGCGCGCCAGTACTCCTACCCGGAGTTCACCGACCCGAAGGTCTACGACGCAGAGTCCGACACCTGGATCGACGTTGTCATCCCGGGCAAGACCGTGAAAGTCCCTGGGGTTCTCAGCGACAAGAACGGCGACAAGAACCAGAACCACCTCAAGTACGGTCAGGAGTACGAGTACAAGTCCGATGTGTGGCGCGCCTGGTTCGGCAAGCGTAACAACGTCGAGAACGGCAATTCGTGTCTCAAGGACGCGGACCGCGAGGCGCTCGGGGTTCCGATGAAGCGACGCATGCGTGGCCCCTGGATCGTCGAGATGGCCGGCGCCATGGCAGCAGCGAGCGCCAACATCTCCCGCATCATCGACTGGCTCAAGGCCCGCCTCGCTCTCCGTGGGATGAACCGCATGAACCGCTCGAGCGCCGCGCTCTTCGAGCCCGGCCTCGAAAGCCTCACGGTCGAAGAGCACGATCGTCGCAACCCGTTCAACCGACTTGCAGAGATAGAGCAACTCAGACTCATCGCGTAGCGCACTGCTCGCTCCGAACTGAACATCGACCCTCCTGACGGCCGCCCCGGCCGCGGTACCCCCTGCCCGTTTGTCGGGCAGGGGGTGCTGTCGTTGGCACAGAGCACCTTGGGCCAAGGGGTGCAGTCGCATTCGACGTCTCGCAGTTCGTCCCCGGGGTGCTCAATCCGGTTTTCACGGCACCAAGCTCCCCCAGCCGCGAAAAGTCTCAAACCGAACGCCGAAAACTCGGATCACCCCGTGGCTCCGCCTCCAGGATTCGAACCCGGACCTAACGGCACCAAAGGCCGTCGTGCTGCCATTACACCAAGGCGGAACACCCCACGAAGGGGCCAGACCATCCTCCCATGACCCGCACGGTGGCCGTGCGCGCGGGGTTCGGCCAAGATGGTGGGATGCCGCACGAGGACGAAGTCGACCGGATCGTCGCGGCGTGGGGACGGCAGCGCGACGACCTCGACTTCGCGCCGCTGCAGGTGCTGTCCCGGGTGGACCGGCTCGCCCGGCACCTCGACCGGGCACGGCGTGCAGCGTTCGATGCGAGCGGGACGGAGCCGTGGGAGTTCGACGTCCTGTCGGCCCTCCGGCGCGCGGGTGAGCCGTTCGAGCTGAGCCCGAAGACCCTGCTGCAGCAGACCCTGGTGTCGAGCGGCACGATGACGAACCGGGTGGACCGGCTGACCGCTCGGGGTCTGGTCGCGCGGCGGACGGACCCGAAGGACGGCCGGGGCATCCTGGTGTCGCTCACGGATGCCGGCCGGACCGCGGTCGACTCGGCGATCGCAGATCTCCTGGGAGCGGAGCGGGACATCCTCGCGGGGGTGTCCGACGACGAGCAGGACCAGCTCGCGGGGCTGCTGCGCCGGCTGATCCTCGGCCTGGGCGACTGACCGAGGAGCAGGCCGAGGCGCAGGCCGACGAGTGGGCCGAGGCACAGGCCGAGGCGTAGTCTCCGCCGCATGCACGCCACCACCCTCGCCGTCGCCGACATCGAGCGATCGGCCGCGTTCTACACCGCGCTCTTCGGCATCGAGGGCAGCGGCATCATCGGCACCGAGTACGTCGCCACCGACACCGCGGCGGGCGGGACCACCGCCATGTTCACCCTGGACGACGGGCTGATCGTCTCCGTCTACGGCCGTGACGACATGCGGAAGGACGCGAGCGTCGCGCTGGCGACCGACCCGAGCACCACGATCGGGCACTTCGAGGAGTCCCGGGAGGCCGCCGATGCGTTCCTCGAACGGGCGCGGGCCGCGGGTGCGACCATGCTCGAGCCGCCGTACACACGGCCGTGGGGCATGTACTCCGGCTTCTTCCAGGACCCGGACGGCCATCTCTGGGAGGTCGTCGCGAACCCCGGCCTCGGCGACCCCGCCGCTGGCGCCTGACGTCCGACCAACCGGACGACGGACCCGCTCAGACCCCGAGCTGCTCCGCGACCTCGAGCCACCGCTCCTCGAGCTGCTCGATCTCGGCCTCGAGCGTCCCGAGCTTCGTCTGCAGGTCCCCGAGCCCGGCGTAGTCGGACTGGTCGTGCGTGGCGAAGGCGTCGAGCAGCTTCTTCCGGTCGTCCCCGACGCGGGCGATCCGCCGGTCGAGCGCTGACATCTCCTTCTCCGCGGCGCGACGATCCGCACCGGACAAGCCGGACGCGCCCCCGGCACCGGACGCGACCGCAGGAGAAGGTGACGAGCCCGCCCCAGCCGTGTCGGGCCTCCCGGCCGAAGCGGCGGCAGCCGCAGAAGCGGTGGACCCACCGGTGCCGGCCGCCCGGAGTCGCATGTACTCGTCGACCCCGCCCGGCAGGTGCCGCAGGTGCCCGCCGAGCACGGCGTACTGCTGGTCGGTGACCCGCTCGAGCAGGTACCGGTCGTGCGAGACGACCAGGAGGGTGCCCGGCCAGGTGTCGAGGAGGTCCTCCATCGCGGCGAGCATGTCCGTGTCGAGGTCGTTCGTGGGCTCGTCGAGGATGAGCAGGTTCGGTTCGTCGAGCAGGATGAGCATGAGCTGCAGGCGACGCTTCTGCCCGCCGGACAGGTCGCGGACGGGAGTCGAGAGCTGCTCGGCCGTGAAGCCCAGGCGCTCCAGCAGCTGCGACGGCGTCATCTCCTTGCCGTCGGCGACGTAGCTGGTCTTCTTGCGGGCGACGACCTCGCGGACGCGGTCGTCGGCGTACTGCGCCAGGTCCGCGAGCTGCTGGTCGAGGACCGCGACCTGCACGGTCTTGCCCGTCTTCACGCGGCCACTCGTCGGCTGGAGGCGTCCCGCGATGAGCGAGAGCAGCGTCGACTTGCCGGCACCGTTCGGCCCGAGGATGCCGGTCCGCTCCCCCGGCGCGATCCGCCACTCGATGCTGCGGATGGTCGGCTCGTCGGTGCCGGGATAGGTGACGCCGACGTCGAGCAGGTCCACGACGTCCTTGCCGAGGCGGGCCGTGGCGGTCTTCGACAGTGCGACGGTGTCGCGGAGCGGGGGCACGTCGTCGATGAGCGCGTTGGCCGCGTCGATGCGGAACTTCGGCTTGCTGGTGCGGGCCGGGGCGCCGCGACGGAGCCACGCCAGCTCCTTGCGCGCCAGGTTCTGGCGGCGCTGTTCCGAGGCCGCCGCCTGCCGGTCGCGCTCCACGCGCTGCAGGATGTAGGCCGCGTAACCACCCTCGAAGGGTTCGACGATGCCGTCGTGGACCTCCCACGTGTCGGTCGACACGGCGTCGAGGAACCACCGGTCGTGGGTCACGACGACCATGCCGCCCTGGTTCGCCGGCCAGCGCCGGTTGATGTGCTCGGCGAGCCACTGGATGCCCTCGACGTCGAGGTGGTTCGTGGGCTCGTCGAGGAACAGCACGTCCCAGTCGCCGACGAGCAGGCGCGCGAGGGCGACGCGGCGACGCTGGCCTCCGGAGAGGTCGTCGACGAGTTCGTCCCAGGGGATGTCCGACACGAGTCCGCCGATGACGTCGCGGATCTTCGGGTCGCCGGCCCACTCGTGCTCCTCGCGGTCGCCGACGACGACGGCGCCGACGGTCTGCCCCTCGGGCAGGGCGTCACGCTGGTCGAGGACGCCGACGGTCACGCCGCGGCGGTGGGTGACGCGGCCGGTGTCCGGTTCGAGGCGCTTCGCGAGGAGGCTGAGGAGCGTCGACTTGCCGTCGCCGTTCCGACCGACCACGCCGATGCGGTCACCCTCGTCGATGCCGATGGTGACGCTGTCGAAGACCGTGCGGGTGGGGAACTCGAGATGCAGGTTCTCGGCGCCGAGGAGATGTGCCACCCGTCAAGGGTAGGTGCTGCGCGGCGCGCCCTGCGCTCGCGGCCGCGCGCCGCGGCGGTGCGTGGTGCGAACCGGCGGCGCACAACCGAAACCAGTTCGAACCACGTGCGTCCGTGGTGCGAACTGGTTTCGGTTACGCGGCGGCGGCCCACGCTGGCGATGCACGCGGCGGGCGGGCGGAGCGCGGGCGGGCGCCCGACCGACCGACGGGAGGCTCGGCTCAGCTCCCGAGCGTCGGGTCGGGTTCGCCGGCGGCCTCCTTGGCACGCTGCAGGCGCGCCTTGGCCTCCCAGAACGCGATCTCGCGGTCGAGGTCCGCGAGTTCCTGCTCGGTGGTGGTCACCCTGCGGTCGCCGTGCGCCGCTCGAGCGTGCCCGAGGCTGGCGTACCCGTCCTCGTGGCGGGTCGGCTCGATGTACCGGCCGTGGTTCCGGGGACCAGGAGCCCAGTCGTGCCCGATCGCGAACCACACGATGCTGCCGACGACGGGCACCAGGATCACGAGGATCACCCACGCGATCTTCGGCAGGCCGCGGATCTGGTCGTCCGTCTTGGTGAGGATGTCGATCAGCGCGAACACCAGCAGGACGATCGTCACCCCGGACAACAGCACGCTCATGTCCCGGATTCTATGGACTCCCTTGGAGCTTCCGCTACGCCCGCGTCAGAGGGACGCCACCCACTCGTCGGAGCCGTCGGTGAAGCGCTGGTGCTTCCAGATCGGGACGCGTTCCTTGACCAGGTCGATGAGGGCCGCGCAGGCCGCGAAGGCCTCCGCGCGATGGGCGGAGGACACCGCTGCGGCGAGCGCGACGTCCCCGACGATGAGCTTCCCGACGCGGTGCAGCACAGCGATGCGCACCCCCGGGTGATCGGCAGCGATCGTCGCTGCGACCTCGGTGATGACCTCCCCCGCGCTCGGGTGCCGTTCGTACTCGAGCGCGGTGACGCCCTTGCCGTCGTCGTGGTCACGGACGACTCCCGCGAAGGTCACGACGGCGCCGTCCTGGTCGGTCGCGACGACGTCCGCGGTCTCCGCCACGGTGATGGCGCGGTCGACGACGTCCGACAGCACGACCCGCGCAGCGGCGGCCCCCGACCCGGCGGCGGCCCCGGCGGCGGCGGCGGCCCCAGCCCCGGCCCCGACGTCGGTCACGATGCGCTCCGCGGCGCGTGGCCCTCGCCGTGCAGTTGCGCCAGGACGTGGTCGAGCAGCCCGTCGAGCACTGCGAGCCCGTCCGCGACGCCACCGCGTGATCCGGGCAGCGTGACGACGAACGCCCCGCCGGACGCGATACCGGCGACACCGCGGCTCAGCAGCGCGGTGGGACCGGCACCGGCGAGGCCGCGGCGGCGGATCTCCTCGACGATGCCCGGCAGCTCGAGGTCGAGGAGGGGCCCCACGGCTTCCGGGGTGCGGTCGGTCGGCGTGACCCCGGTGCCTCCGGTGGTGATGACGACCCGGGCGTCGGCGAGGAGCTCGCTCGTGATGGTCTCCGCGACGGGCCCGCCGTCGGCGACGATCACCGGGTCCGGGACGGCGAACCCGTGCTCGCGGAGCCAGGCCGCGATCACGGGCCCGGTCTTGTCGAGCGCCGGGTCTGCGGCGGCCTGCGTGGAGACGACGACGACGGCAGCTCGGCCCCGGGTCGGTTGCGAGGTCATCGTGCGCTCCAGTCTCCGGACCGACCACCGTGCTTCTCGAGCACCCGGACGTCCGTGATCGTGGCCGTCCGGTCGACGGCCTTCACCATGTCGTACACGGTGAGCGCGCCGATGCTCGCCCCCGTGAGCGCTTCCATCTCAACACCGGTGCGCGAGGTCGTGCGCACCGAGACCTGCACCACGACGCGGTCGTCGGCGCCGGTGATGTCCACTTCGACCCCGGCGATCGGCAGCGGGTGGCAGAGCGGCACCAGGTCCGAGGTCTTCTTCACCGCCATGATCGCGGCGATCCGGGCGGTGCCGATCACTTCCCCCTTGGGCAGCGAGCCGTCGAGGATCCGTGCGACCACGTCGGGGCGGGTGACGAGGGTCGCCGTGGCGGTGGCCGAGCGCGCGGTGACGTCCTTCTCGGAGACGTCGACCATGTGCGCGCTGCCGTCCGCCCGGACGTGCGAGAGGCCGGTCTGATCAGCGGCGGCGGTCATCGGATGCTCCAGACGGTCAGGGGGTCGCCGGGTTCGACGGCCGCGGTGCCGACGGGCACGTGCACCAGGTGCGTGGCGTCGGCGTAGTGGGCGAGGAGGTGCGAGGACGGACCGCCGACGAAGTGCACGCGGCCGTCTGCGACCCGGCCGCGGCGGACCTGGTGCTTTCCCTCGGGCGAGGTTGCGGCGGACGCGGCGGGCAGGGTCTGGGTCGGGCGGGCACCGGGCATCCCTGCGGCGCGGGCGAGCACCGGACGCAGGAACACCTCGAACGAGACGAGCGCCGACACCGGGTTGCCGGGGAACGACACGACCGGGACGGGTCTGCCGGCGAACTCGACGGTGCCGAACGCCTGCGGTCCGCCCGGCTGCATCGCGACCGGGGTCACGGCGAGCCCGCGCGGCTCGAGGGCCTGGCGCACGACTTCGTACGCGCCGGCGCTGATGCCGCCCGTGGTCAGCACGAGGTCGGCCCAGTCCCCCACGGCGGTCTCGAGCGCGGCGAGGAACCGGGCTTCGTCGTCGGGCACCCGGACGGTCCGCGACTCCACCCCGACCTCGGCGAGGGCCGCCCGCAGCGCGACCCCGTTCGCATCGTTGATCCCGGCGCCACCACCGCCGCCGTCGCCGCCGCCCGGAGCCTCTGCCGAAGCCCCACCGAGCTCCGATCCCGTCGACACGACGAGCGCCCGCGGCCGACGGACCAGCTCCACGTGGGTCACCCCGGCGGACGCGAGCGCCCCGAGCACGGCGGGCGTCAGTGCGGCTCCGGCGTCGACGATCGTCTTGCCGACGCCGAGGTCCGACCCCGTCGCCCGCACGAAGGTGCCCGGGGCGAGGTCCGCCGGCACGTCCACCGATGCCAGCGACAGCGCCGCCGGGAAGGCCCCTGGCGGTGTGGCTTCCACCGGGAAGACCGCGTCGGCGCCGTCGGGGATGCGGGCGCCGGTCATGATCGGCGCAGCGCTGCCCGGTGCCAGCGGCGCGGGGACGACCCCGGCCGGGATCGGGGCGACGACGCGCAGCGTCGAGCCGGCGTCCGCGGCCCGCACCGCGAAGCCGTCCATCTGGCTGTTGTCGAACGGTGGGAGCGGGATCGGCGACCCGACGGCACGACCGAGCACGCGGTACCCGTGTCCCGCGCCGGTGTCGGCAGCGAGGTCGTCGACGGCCACGGCCTCCGGACCGGTGAACTGCAGCGCAGACGGACGCACCGCGGGCTCGACGAGCGCTTCGATGTCCTGCCGATGCTGACCGATCGATCGCAATGGTGCCTCCGAATGACTCGACGCGCGGCCCCCGAGGCGGCCCGTGTCAGTAGCGTAACGAGCGCGCACGACGCGCCCAGACGAACCGGAGGACCTGTGGAGAACGACCTGCCCGCCACCAACCCGACTGCGACCATCGGCGTGATCGGCGGCTCCGGCCTCTACGAGCTCTTCGCGCCCGGCACCGCCGACGAGCTCGACGTGCCGACACCGTTCGGGTCGACCTCGTCCCCGATCACCGTCGGGACGATGGCCGGCAAGCGCGTCGCGTTCCTCACCCGCCACGGCCGCGAGCACTCGGTCGCCCCGCACCGGATCAACCACCGCGCGAACCTGTGGGCGCTCCGCTCGCTCGGGGTCCGCGCGATCGTGTCCTCGAGCGCCGTCGGCGGCCTGCACCCGGACTACGCCCCGGGCACCTTCGTGGTGACCGACCAGCTCATCGACCGGACGTGGGGCCGCGCCGACACGTTCTTCGAGGACGCCGTCCAGCACCTGTCCTTCGCGGACCCGTTCGACCCGGTGCTCCGCCGCGTCGCGATCGAGGCCGTCGGTGCGCTGGACGTCCCGTTCCGCCCGACCGGCACGTGCGTCGTCATCCAGGGGCCGCGCTTCTCCACCCGCGCCGAGTCGGTGTGGATGCGCGAGGCCGGCGGGCACACGATCAACATGACGATGACGCCGGAGGTCCCGCTCGCCGCCGAGCTCGGGATCGGCACCGTGAACCTGTCGTTCGTGACGGACGCCGACGCGGGGCTCGCCCCCACCGAGGACGAAGCGGAAGCCGCCGCCGAGACCCCGGTCACCCACGCACTCGTGATGGAACGCCTGGCCCGCGCGAACGAGGTGATCGTCGGCGCCATCGGCTCGATCGTCGGCGCGATCCCGGACGACTTCACCCCACGCGAGCTCGTCCCAGCCGAAGCAAGCGAGCGCGCCGCGAGCGACCCCGCAGCGGACGAGCGCGTGACGGGCGCCTCGGCATGAGCCGCCTGCTCGTCACCGGCGGCGCCGGGTTCATCGGCTCCGCGATCGTCCGTCGCGCGATCGCCGACGGCCACGAGGTCCGCGTCCTCGACTCCCTCCGCGCCGACGTGCACGGCGACCCGCAGGCCGTCATCGCGGACCACGAAGCGCGGGGCATCGCGTTCGTGCACGGCGACGTCCGCGAGCGCGTGGCCCTCGACGCCGCACTCGACGGCATCGACGTGGTCTGCCACCAGGCCGCAAAGGTCGGCCTCGGCGTGGACTTCCAGGACGCCCCCGACTACGTCTCCAGCAACGACGCCGGCACCGCGTACGTCCTGGCCGGCATGGACCGGCTCGGGATCGGCCGCCTGGTCGTCGCGAGCTCGATGGTCGTCTACGGCGAGGGGGCGTACACGACATCGACCGGCGAGCCGGTGCGGCCGCCCGCCCGCCGCCGCGAGGACCTCGACGCCGGCCGCTTCGACCCGATCGGTCCCGACGGGCAGCCGTTGGTCCCCGGCCTGATCGACGAGTCCGCCGCCCTCGACCCCCGGAACGTCTACGCGCAGACGAAGGTCGCGCAGGAGCAGCTCGCCTCGTCGTGGGCCCGGGCGACCGGTGGCCGTGCCGTCGCGCTCCGGTACCACAACGTCTACGGCCCCGGCATGCCCGCCAACACGCCCTACGCCGGCGTCGCATCCCTGTTCCGCTCCGCGATCGCCCGCGGCGAGGCACCCCGGGTCTTCGAGGACGGCGCGCAGCGACGGGACTTCGTGCACGTGGACGACGTCGCCGGCGCCAACCTCGCGTCGATCGCCGCGACGGACGCACTGCCCGACGACTCCTTCCGGGCGTACAACGTCGGGTCGGGCACCGTGCACACCATCGGCGACATGGCCGCCGCGATCGCGGGCACGGCCGGCCTGGAGCCGGTCGTCACCGGCGAGTACCGTCTCGGCGACGTCCGGCACGTCACCGCCTCGTCCGCGCGGATCGCGGACGAGCTGGGCTGGCGCGCCGAGGTCGACTTCGAACGGGGCATGCGCGAGTTCGCGGACGCGCCGTTGCGCGCGGCCGTCCGCTGACGACCTGGTCGCCACCACCCACCGGACGGGAGGCACGGTGCCAGCCCGCACCGTGCCTCCCGTCCGGTGGTCCCCTGCCCACCACCGGACGCTTGCTGTGCGCGGACCGGACACGGGGTACGAGCATCCTGTGCGTCAGCGGCGACACTCCGGTTGCCTGGTGTGCATGGCAACCAGCTCCCGTCGAAACGGCCGACCGCACCGAATGGTCGACATGAACGTCGACGTGATCCTGCCGTGCCTGGACGAGGCGGACGCCCTGCCCAAGGTGATCGGCCGCCTGCCCTCCGGCTACCGCGCGATCGTCGTCGACAACGGCTCGACCGACGGCTCCGCCGAGGTCGCCCGTGCGCACGGCGCGCTCGTCGTCACCGAGACCCGACGCGGCTTCGGATCGGCCTGTGCCGCCGGCGTGGCCGCAGCGACGGCGGAGTACGTCGCGTTCTGCGACGCCGACGCGTCCATGGACCCCGCCGAGCTCCCGCCGCTCGTCGCCCGTGTCGCGACCGGCCGCGTCGACCTGGCGCTCGGCCGCCGCGTCCCCACCACCCCCGCCGCCTGGGCACCGCACGCGCGCTTCGCGAACCGGGTCCTGGCGGTCCTGATGCGCCGCGCGACCGGGTACCGGCTCCGCGACCTCGGCCCGATGCGCGTGATGCGCCGCGCCGACCTCGTGGCCCTCGACCTGCAGGACCGCCGCAGTGGCTACCCGCTCGAGATGGTCCTCGCCGCCCACGCCGCCGGCTGGCGCGTCGACGAGTCCGACATCGGCTACGAGCAGCGCATCGGCGACAGCAAGGTCACGGGCACGCTCCGCGGCACGATCAACGCGGTGCGGGACATGTCCCGGCTGCTCCGCAAGTACCGGCGCGACGGACGCACCCGTGTCGTCGCGCCGGCCCCCGTCGCCGAGGGGACGAACGCATGAACACCCCTGAGACCACCGTCGCGCCGCTGACCGTCGTCGTCATCGCGAAGGAGTGCCTGCCCGGCAAGGTGAAGACCCGCCTGACCCCGGCGATGACCCCCGAGGACGCAGCGCGTGTCGCTGCCGGCAGCCTCGACGACACCCTCCGCACCGTCGCCGCGCTCCCGGTCGCCCGCCGGGTGCTCTTCTTCGACGGCTCGGTCGTCCCGGACGCCGCGGCCGGCTTCGACGTCCTGCACCAGCCCGGCGGCGGACTCGACGAGCGCCTCGGCCACCTCTTCGACGCGATGACCGGTCCGACGCTCCTGGTCGGCATGGACACCCCACAGCTCTCCGCCGACGACCTCGCGCCCGTGCTGCACGACCCCGAGCGCGACGCCTGGTTCGGCCCGGCCGAGGACGGCGGCTTCTGGGCCCTGTACCTCCGCGAGCCGGACGGCACGCACCTGCGCGGCGTCCCGATGTCCCGGGACGACACCGGCGCCGTGCAGCGCGCACGGCTGGTCGACGCCGGACTCGACGTCGGCACCCTCGCCACCCTGCTCGACGTGGACACTGTGCCCGACGCCCGACGCGTCGCCGAGCTCGTCCCCGACTCCGCGTTCGCCGCGGCACTCGCCGCATCACTGACGTCGCCCCTCACCACGGCGACGACCCCCCTCACATCAGGAGGCACCCGATGAGCGACATCACCCAGGCCCCGGTCACGTTCGGCACCGGCGGCGACGAGCCGTACGCACGAGCACTCCGCTCCGACGGTCGCCTCCGCCTGACCGACCCGGACCGCCCGGACGCCGAGGTCACGCTCGACGTCGGACGCTGGAGCGCCGCTGCGGACCGTGTCGACCGTTCCCTGCTCGACGACGTCGACGGCCCCGTGATCGACATCGGGTGCGGTCCCGGGCGGATGCTCGTCGCCGCCCGCACGCTCGGCATCCCGGCGCTCGGCGTCGACGTCTCCGCCGATGCCGTCGCGATCGCACGGCGTGCCGGCGGCCGTGCCGTCCAGGGCTCCGTGTTCGACTCCGTCCCGGAAGAAGGGCGCTGGGACACCGCGCTCGTCCTCGACGGCAACATCGGCATCGGCGGCGACCCCACCGCCCTGCTCGAGCGCTGCCGGGACATCGTCCGCGTCGGCGGCCGCGTCGTCGTGGAGACGCACGTCGACCGCACGGCCGACCGTACGTACCGGGCGAGGGTGATCGACACCGACGGCCACGAGAGCGCCGAGTTCCCCTGGGCGGAGGTCGGCCTCGACGCACTGCACGGGCACGCCGCCCGTGCGGGCCTCGTCGCACGCTCGAGCTGGACCGTTGCGGGCAGGAGCTTCTGCGAGCTCATCGCCTGAGCCGCGCCGATGCAACCGGTTGTTTTGCATTACTCAAGACAACCGGGTACTGTTGGTGTCTCCAGCCGACGGCGTCAGGGCCGCCGACTCGGCGTTCCCCTCGACGCTGCCACCACATCGAGGAGACCACCATGACGAACAGCACCTTCCCGTTCGGCGGCGCCTTCGTGTCCGGACTCGGCGGACGTGACGAGCACGGCACCTACACCGGCTCCCGCTCCGACCGCTCGGTCGGCACCTACACGGGCGTGCCGGTCACCGGACGCCTCGGCCGTTTCGTGGACACCCAGTCCGCGCGACCGGGCACCGTCACCGCGTCGAACCGCACGGTCACCGGCTCGTTCCGCACCGCGACGGGATCGTTCCGCACCGCCTGAGCGCTTCGCGGCGACCGACCGCGAACGGCCGTCCACCCCGGGTCCTCCCCCCTTCGACCCGGGCCGGGCGGCCGTTCGCTCGTTCCGGGTCCTGGTCCTCAGGCCCCGGCGCCCGCAGCCTCGAGGCGCTGCGCGACCTGACGGAGCCACTCGCGATCGTCGAGGCCGTCCTCGGCCGACACCCCGTAGATCTCGGGCGTGCGGCGTGCGAGCTCCTGGTTTTCCTCGTACCGCTTCACAATCCGCGCTCCAGCCGTGCGACGAGCGCATCCAACCACTGCTTCGGCGTCATCCCGAGGTCCAACATCGGTGACAGCCCCGTTCCGACGTACCGCATGTATCCCTTGACCGCGTCATCGTCATCGAGCGCCGCTTGCAGGCTTCGTGCCTGTTCGAGGTATGCCCGTCGCGATTCGGGGGGAAGGTCGTCGAACGCATCGGCGTACACCGCTTCGACGTCGGGATGGTCGAGATTCCAGTCGTAGTTGAAGTACGCAGCCAGCAGGTTCACGATGCGGGGCGTGCGGAGCGCGAGTTCGTCGTTGCTCACGTCGACTGCCGGATCCTGCGGACCAGGCAGCTCAGCAAGGTCTCGGTCTACGTACGCGCGGAGCTGTTCGAGCCACGCGACCGGCGACAAACCCGTGTCGAGCGCTGGATCCAGGCCCGTGTCGAGGGTGTCGAGGACTGTCTGCACCCGCTCATCGGTCGTGAACGTCGATGCGATGACCCTCAGCTCGGTGCCGAGTTGCTCGACCCTGCTCCGGGGCATCCGTTTGAGCGCCTCGTCGTAGACGGCCTCCGCGGACTCGTGATCATCGCGCCAGTCGTAGTTGAAGTACCCACCCATCAAGGTTGAGAAACGTGGGAAGTCCTTCGTGAGTTCGTCGATGTCCACCAGGCTCATTTCGTCGGATACGAGGCGTGCACCTCGCAGAACGGGGACGGGGCAGTTGATCGGAGCACGACCCGCACCGTCCTCGCGTCGGACATCTCGTGCCCCTGCACCTTCGGGTCGTAGACCCTTCCGATCGAGCCCTCCGGCCGCATGGTGAAACCCTGCTTCTCCCGAAAGGACGGGATCGTCGCGAACTTCCTGCGTCCACCGTTCACTCGGTACTGGTCCTGGTCCTCAGACGCCGGCGAGCCCAGTCTCGACACGCTGCGCGACCTGACGGAGCCACTCGCGATCGTCGAGACCTTCCTCGGCCGGCACGTAGTTGCAGTCGAGCTCCACGAGTCGCCCGCCCAGTGCCGCCGCGTCGGGCAGGACCTCGTCCAGGTCACGGACGTCACCGAGCAGCGCACGCTGGTCGTCGTCGGAGCTGATCGCCAGGTAGTGCTCCAGGGCATCGGCAGCCCCGTAGGGTGCGTCGGCCCAGTCCTGGTGGAAGTAGGCGCCGACGAAGTCGTCGAAGGCGTCGAAGTTCGTCGCGGTGATGCTCGCGACCGCGGGGTAGGCCGTCAGCACCGTGTACCCGGCGGGACGGTCCGGTGCCGCGGTGAGCACCACCCGGACGGCGTCCAGGTCCTGGACCTCGCCGAACGGCATGCCGCGCCCGGTCACACCGCCGGGGACCGCGTAGACGCGGAGCGGCTTCGGGCAGTCATCGGCGACCCAGGTACGGATCCGCAGGTGGTTGGCGTCCAGGGCGTGTGCGACGATCCGGTTCGCGTCGTCGGTCCCGCCGGTGAACACCGAGGTCCCGGTCCTGACGGCATGGGGCATCACGTACTCCTCTTTCGTGCTGGTCGTGGGACGTCGATCATCCGCGCTCCAGACGCGCAACGAGCGCGTCCAACCACTGCTTCGGCGTCATCCCGAGGTCCAACATCGGCGACAGCCCCGTTCCGACGTACCGCATGTATCCCTTGACGGAATCGTCCTCACCGAGCTCTTGCTGGAGGAGCTTCGCCTCTTCCAAGTACACGTCGCGTTCGCGACCCTCAAGCTGGTCGATGGTCGATGCGTACACCGATTCCACGTCGGGATGGTCGAGATCCCAGTCTTGGTTGAACTCCGCTGCCAGCAAGTTGCGGACGCTGGGCGAACGCTCGACGAGCGCACGGTACTTCTCGATTCCACTCATTCAGGCGCAACTCTCGGGTGGGCGGTGAGGACGAAGTACGGCGGATTGCGGGACGGATCGTAACGAAGGACGGCCCGGACCACGGTCGTGTTACGCATCGGTGGCACTCCCTCCGGCTCGCAATCGCTGCCAACTCCGCGTCGAGCTCCGCGACCCTGTGCTCCACGGGCAGCGTGTAGACGCTCTTCGGTGTCTGCCCGTCCTTCCGCGAGCGGATCCCTCGGAGAGGGAGTTCATCGTTGCTCACGTCGACTCACCGATCCTGCGGGTCAGGGAACTCGGCCACTCGGCGAGAGGCACGCCGAGATGCACACTCGGAGCGAGCCCAGACCCGACGAAGTTCAGGAAGGCCTGTACCTCAGCTTCGGTCGTCAGCTCCCGCTCGAGGACCTGCGCCTCACGCAGGTACACGGCGCGCGCTTCGGGATCGAGATCGTCGAGAACGGATGCGTAAGCGGCTTCAGCATCCTCGAAGTCGAGGTCCCAATCGTAGTTGAACACTGCCCCGAGCAAGTTGCGCAGGTGCGGGATCTCGGCGACGACCGCGCGCCGTTCTGAGTCGTTCACTGGTCCAACGTCGCCTTCGGGTAGGTCGTGATCACTCGGTAGGGCGGTTCCGCAGTCGGGTCCCACCGCAGCACGACGCGGACCACCGTGTCGTCGTGCATGGGCGGCGTGCGTCCCGGGGCATAGCCCCGACCGACTACCCGGTCCGAAGGCCAGTCAAAGCCCTCGGTCCGTGTCGGTTTGTCGGCGACCTGATTGGCGTGGATCCATTCCTGGACCGCTTCGTGGTTGAAGTCAAGCGTGTTCGCGACCAGTTTGTCGACCTCGGACGTCTGCACGGTGAACACGCTGTTCGCGCTCTTGCCGCCGTTCCGCGAGCGGATCCAGTCGTCGAGCTCCTGCCCGTGCAGGTCCGGCCGGACGTGCCGCTCGAGGGTGTGGCCGCCCGCCGCCTCCGCGGCAGCCAACCCGCCCCCGTCGGTGAACGGCTGTGACTCGATGCCGTGCGGCAGCGAGGCCTCGTCATGCGGCCGCAGCAGGTCCGGGTGCTCGTCCGCGAACTGCGCCATCTCGCCGCGCAGCATCTGGTCGAAGGAGCCGTCACCCTTCCCGATCCCCGGCGTGAAGTCGTCGCTCCCGGTGTAGTCGCGGTAGGTCCGGTCGACCAGGTCGTGCAGTGCGTCGACGCTCTCCTTCGACGCACCGTGCTCCACCCAGGACCGGACGTCCCGGCTCAGCCCGTGCAGCCCGAGCTTCGACAGCCCCTCCGCCAGCTCCGTCGCCTTCGCGGTGTCCTTCGCGAGGCCGCCGGGCCCGCCCAGACCGAGCCCGAGCCCCATCGCGGCAGCTCCCGCAGCCGCGCCCGGGTGTTCCTGCGCCTCGGTCCACCAGTCGCCGAGCGCCTGCCCGGCGGCGTCGTGCGCCTTCGCCGCGTCGCCCTTCGGGTCGAGCGCGGCGTCGACCCACGCGTAGGGCGAGAGGAACAGCCCGAGTGTGGCCGCACCGTCGGCGAAGCCGCCCCACGTCGAGCCGAGGGTGTCGGTCGACCAGGCTCCCTGGTTGTCGAAGCCGAGCATGTGGATGCCGCTCTCGAGCGACTGCAGCAGCTCGTCCGTCGCGCCTTCGGAGAACTGTTCACCGCAGGTCTTGCCGTCTGCCGTGCCGGGTGTGCTCCACGGCAGGTCGACGCCGCGGGTGTTGAGGTCGTTCTCCGACGGAGCGACGTAGGCGCCCTCGAGGCTCGCTCCCGATGCCGTCTTGATCGCGGTCGCGCAGTCCGCCTGGGCCTGCTCGAGGAGCGCGACCTGCGCGTTGATCCGCCGGATGATGTCGTCGTTCTCGTTCCGGGTGACGATGTCCTCGTACCAGGGCACGGTGGTCTTCTCCGGGGGCGCGTCGGTCCGGGTCGCACCGTACGCGTTCCACGAGCCGTCCACCTGCGGCGCGGTCGTGGTCGAGTAGGGCGACGTCGCCTTCGGGACGCCGTGCTGCACCCGCGCGACGAACGCCGCCGCTTCGACGCGCAGGTCGTCGAGCTGCTGCTTCGGCCCCGCAGCGCTGGAGGCGTAGGTGTCGAGCGCCTTCGCGACGCCGCGTGCTGCCTTGCCGATCGCGTGGGTGTCGTCGGCGACGGGGTCCATCAGCGCGAGGGCCTGCCCCGACTCGGGTGCCTCGTAGACGCCGGCGAGCGCCTTCCACTTCGTCGGGATGTCGTCGGCGACGGTGCGCATCGACTCACCGCCGCCCGAGATCGTCGTCGCGGCGGCCGACACGGTCGCCAGGTCGAGTTCCGATCCGGGGATGCCGTCGGGGTCGACGAGGCCGTGGTCGCCGATCGCGACGCCGCTCACCGGCCGGCTCCGGGAACGGCCGTCGCGCCGTCCGCCCCGGCGGTCCGGACGAACAGGGAGACGTCGTGGGTCTCGTGCGCCGTGATGCCGGCGCGCTGGGATGCCGCCGCCATCTCGAGGTCGCCGCGGACGTAGGCGTCGACCGCCCCGTGGACGCCCTGGACTCCGCCGATGAGCCGGAACGTGACCTGGTCCACGTCGTCGCTGACCTGGTCGACGAAGGCCCCGAGCGCTTCGTTCACGACCGCACCGGCACCGCCGGACGCGTCGGCGACCCCCGTCTGCACGGACTGCAGCGCGGCCGCCGTGCCGTCGAGCGACGTCTGCATGCCGTCGAGCACCGACCGCACCCCGGCCGGGTCGATCTTCCAGCTCCCCGAAGTCATCGAACCTCCCCCGTTCGGATGCCATCGTCCCGTGCGGACGGGGTCCGGTGCAACCCGCTCCCACGGACGCCGCGTGCCAGTTCCGCTGCGGCCCGCCATCGATCCGGCTCGTCGCCGGCGAACCAGAACACGAGGCCCGGCGTCCGGGGCGAGCCGACGGGTCGCCCGCCGAGGTCCTCCGCCCGCCCCGCCAGGCCGCGAGCCCGCACGGCGCGGGCGCCGGCGAAGACCGCGAGCGGGGTCGTCGGTCCGCGGAGGACGGGGTCGGTGACCCCGTCGAGCCGTCCGCGGCTGGTGGAGAACAGTCCGGACTGCGGATGGCGACCGAGACTGACGGACTGGAGGCCCGCCTCCAGTCCGTGCCGCACCGTGCGTCGGTCATCGGTCGCCACCACGACGCGGAGGGTCTCGAAGACCGTCCGCGGTCCGCGTTCGACGACGAGGAGACCGCCGACGGTGCCGTCGGCACTGCCGACGACGACGGTGGTGGGTGCCGGTGAGCGCCGCTCCGCGTGCGCCGTCAGCTCCGACGGCGACCACGGCTCGGCGGACTCGTGCGGGGCGAACGTGACGGTGCGACCGAACGCCTCCAGGAACCGGGCGGGTGTCGCGCCGAGCACCAGTCGCCCCGACGGCGCGTGCTCGATCGTCAGGTCCACGTGCAACAGGTCCCCGACCGGTGCGTCCGGTCGTCCCGGTTCCCCGGACGGCCGCCAGCGGTACCCGTGCTCGGCGAGCAGGTGCAGCGCCGCCCAGGACAGCACCGCGCCGGGCGCCGTCTCGACGACACGCGTCCGCTCTCGGGCGACCCGCCCGAACAGCGCGGCGTCCGCGCGCACGACCTGCCCCATGTTCCCCCCGACCGCGATGCCACCCATCGCCCGACCCAGCGTACGCACGGGCGGTCACCCTCGAACGCCCCGGAGGTGCTGGTGCCAGGATGGGGGCATGAACGACCGCGCCGGAACACCAGCGACCGCAGACGACCTCGTCGACCTCGACGCCCTCATCGCCGCGTACTACGAGCGGGTCCCGGACGTCTCCGTCCCGGAGCAGAAGGTGGTGTTCGGCACGTCCGGGCACCGCGGGTCCTCGCTGGACTCCGCCTTCAACGACACGCACATCGCCGCCATCACGCAGGCGATCGTGGAGTACCGCCAGTCGCAGGGCACCGACGGCCCGCTGTTCATCGGCCGCGACACGCACGCACTGTCCGGCCCCGCCGAGCGCACCGCGCTCGAGGTGCTGGCCGCCAACGACGTGCACGTCCTCGCCGACAGCGACAACGGCTACGTCCCCACCCCGGCGCTCAGCCACGCGATCATCCGCTACAACCGCGCCGGCAACCCGGACACCGCGGACGGCATCGTGATCACGCCGAGCCACAACCCGCCGCGCGACGGCGGCTTCAAGTACAACCCGCCGCACGGTGGCCCCGCCGACAGCGACGCGACGTCGTGGATCGCGAACCGGGCGAACGCGATCATCGAGGGCGGCAACGCCGAGGTCAAGCGCACCGAGCACGCCACCCCGGACCGCTACGACTTCCTGCACACCTACGTCGCGGACCTCGAGAACATCATCGACATCGCCGCGATCAAGCAGGCCGGCGTGAAGATCGGCGCCGACCCGCTCGGTGGCGCGTCCCTGCCGTACTGGAACCTGATCCGCGACCACTACGGTCTCGACCTCACGGTCGTGAACCCGGACGTCGACCCGACCTGGTCGTTCATGACGCTCGACTGGGACGGCAAGATCCGGATGGACCCGTCGAGCCCGTCGGCGATGGCCTCCGTCCTGGCGCACAAGGACGACTACGACGTCCTCACCGGCAACGACGCCGACTCCGACCGGCACGGCATCGTCACGCCCGACGGCGGCCTGATGAACCCGAACCACTACCTCGCCGTCGCGATCGAGTACCTCTACGCCCACCGTCCCGCGTGGCGCGACGACGCGGCGATCGGCAAGACCCTGGTGTCCTCGAGCATCATCGACCGCGTCGCGGAGTCCCTCGGCCGTCGGCTGTGGGAGGTCCCGGTCGGCTTCAAGTGGTTCGTGCCCGGCCTGATCGACGGCTCCGTGGCCTTCGGCGGCGAAGAGTCGGCCGGTGCGTCGTTCCTCCGCACCGACGGCACCGCGTGGACGACCGACAAGGACGGCATCATCCTTGCGCTCCTGGCGTCCGAGATCGTCGCGGTCACCGGCAAGACCCCGTCGCAGCTCTACAACGAGCTGACCGAGCGCTTCGGCGCCCCGGTGTACCAGCGCGTGGACGCGGCGGCCTCGAAGGAGCAGAAGGCGCGCCTGTCGAAGCTCGACGGTGACGCGATCACCGCGGAGACCCTGGCGGGCGACCCGATCACCGCGAAGCTCTCGAAGGCCCCCGGCAACGACGCTGCGGTCGGCGGTGTCAAGGTCGTCACGGACAAGGCCTGGTTCGCCGCCCGTCCGTCCGGCACCGAGGACGTCTACAAGATCTACGCGGAGAGCTTCGTGTCGCAGGAGCACCTGGAGCAGGTGCAGCGCGAGGCGAAGGAGATCGTGGACGCGGCCCTCGGCGCCTGACGCGGTGCCGCTCGGCGGCGGGGGCTAGTCCTCCGCCGCCACCAGCGCCAGTTCGCAGAACATCGCGTCCGCCCACGAGAACCACGGGCGGGAGAAGCGCGTCGGGTCGTCGACGTCGAACGACTCGTGCATGTCCCCGGTCCCGGCGTCCGTCGCGACGAGCACGTCGAGGACCTCGCGCCGCCGTGCCGCCGATCCGGACACGAGCCCGTCCACGGCGAGCGCGATCGGCCACACCCGACCCGGCAGGGTGTGCGGACTGCCGATGCCCGCGGCGGCCGAGCCGGCGAACCAGAACGGGTTCGCCGGTGAGCGCACGAACTCCCGCGTCACCGTCCACACCGCGGGGTCGAGCACCGTCGGCGCCGAGAGCGGCAGGGACAGCAGCGACGGGGTGTTCGCGTCGTCCATGAGCAGCACACCGCCGAGCCCGTCGACCTCGTACGCGTAGACGTCGGCACCGGACGGGCCCGGAACGACGCCGTGCCGGGCGACCCCGTCGAGGATCGTCGTCCGCAGGGCGTCGGCGTCGGCAGCGAGCGCGCCGTCGTCCCAGACCTCCCGCGCGATCGCCGCGACGGCGAGCAGCGCCTCGGCGGCGAACAGGTTCGCGGGCACGTTGTACCCGTACGTGCAGGCATCGTCGGACGGCCGGAACCCGCTCCACGTCATGCCCGTGACCGCGACGGGTGTCCCGCGGCCGTCCCGGGCGAGCGTCTCGGTGGCCACCGCACCCGGCCGGACGAAGCGGTACGCGGACCGGTCGTGGTCGGTCTCGAGCCGCCACTGGTCGACGATCGTCCGGAACGCCCGGTGGGCCGTCGCGTCGAGGACGTCGACACGACCGGTCGACCGCCAGAGCGCGTGGGCGAACGTCACCGGGTACCCGAGGCTGTCCACCTCGTACTTCTGCTCCCACACGAGCGGGTCGGCGTTCAGGTCGTCCGGGTCGTAGTGCGCCCCGTTCGGCTCCCGGTTGAAGGAGTTCGCGTACGGGTCGTGGTCGATGAGCCGGAACTGCCGGCGGACCACGGCCCAGAGCAGGTCGGCGAGCGCCGGGCTCGCCGCCGTCAGCCGCAGGTACGGGGCCATCTGCGTGGTCGAGTCGCGGAGCCACATCGCCGGGATGTCGCCGGTGATGACGAAGGCACCGTCGTCGTCGAGTGAGATCGTCTCCCGCAGCGTCCGTCCGAGGGCCCGCTCCACGCGGTCACCGATGTCCGTCCCGAGCGTCGCCCGGACGCGGTCGGCCGCGCTCCGCAGGGTGGTCAGGACATGGTCGTCGAGGTGCGTCGTCGTCACGGCACCCACGGTAGCCACCGGTGGTCCCGTGGTGGGCACGCACCGGTCAGGAGGCTTGGGTCACCTCGTCGGTCAGCACGCGCTGGTCGTGCAGCCAGTTCTCGCAGAGGCGCGTCCACTGGGACGTGTGCGGCTCCCGCACGGCGGTGCCCAGGCCGTGGCGGCCGTGCGGGAAGACGTGCACCTCGACGGGCACCTCGTTCCGGACGAGCGCGTCCGCGTACGCGAGGGTGTTCGTCGCCCGCGTGACCCGGTCGTCCGCGGTCGTCCAGACGAACGTCGGCGGTGTCCGGGCATCCACCCGGGTCTCCATCGAGAGCTCGCGGCGCTCCCGCCAGCTCGGGGCGTCGCCGAGCAGTCCGGCGACCGGCCGTTCCCGCGTCGGGTGCTCCATGGTGATGACGGGGTAGTTGAGGACGCAGAAGTCGGGCCGGTCGAGCGTCGGGTCGTCGATGCCGTTCGCCAGGCACGCGGCGAGGTGGCCCCCGGCGCTCGACCCGACCACGCCGATCCGCCCGGTGTCGATCAGGAGCCCGGTGTCCTCCGCCGCCTGCCCGGAGCGCAGCCACGTGAAGACCGCGCGGGTCGCGTCGATCGGCGCCGGGTGCAGCGGCCCGACGGTCGCCGGCGTGCGGAGCGGGTAGCGGAACAGGACGGCGTGCACGCCGACGCTCGCGAACCACTCCGCCATCGGCTCCGAGCTCGGCCGCCCGTGCTCCTCGTAGCCCCCGCCCGGCAGGACGATCACCGCTGGACGTGAACCACTCCGGGAGGTCGGGCGTAGCGTGATCCCGTCGGGCGTGCTCATGACCGCGACCCTACTGTTCCTCGACGGATCGCTGCCGATCCACACAGGAAGCCGCACCGGCGCGGACCAACGCCTTGCGGCAGATGTAACTTTGCAGACAGCGCAAAATTCTTCACCATTGCGCTCCGGCACCGGGAGACCCTGCACATGACCCAGACGGCGACCGCACCCGCGGGACCGACCACGGCGTCCAACGTCGTGATGAACCACCGACAGATCCTGTTGGTGATCTACGGCCTGATGGCCGGCATGTTCCTCGGCGCCCTCGACCAGACCATCGTCGGCACCGCGATCCGCACCATCGGTGACGACCTGCACGGCCTCGACCAGCAGGCCTGGGTCACCACGGCGTACCTGATCGCCTCGACGATCACCACGCCGATCTACGGCAAGCTCTCCGACATCTTCGGCCGTCGCCCGCTGTTCCTCACCGCGATCGGCATCTTCATCATCGGGTCGTTCGCCGCGTCGTTCTCGACCTCGATGCTGATGCTCGCCGGGTTCCGCGCGCTCCAGGGCCTCGGCGCCGGTGGTCTGATGTCCCTGCCGCTGGCGATCATGGGCGACATGCTCGCACCGCGCGAGCGCGCCAAGTACCAGGGCTACTTCCTCGCCGTGTTCGGCATCTCCTCCGTCATCGGGCCGCTCGTCGGCGGGCTCTTCGCCGGCGCGGACCAGATCCTCTTCGTCGCCGGCTGGCGCTGGGTCTTCCTGATCAACGTCCCGATCGGCATCATCGCCCTCGGCATGGTCCTGACCTTCCTGCACCTGCCGAAGTTCGGCGACCGCGGGAAGCCGCGGATCGACTGGTGGGGCGCGACGCTCGTCATCGTCACCCTGGTGCCGCTCCTGCTCATCGCCGAGCAGGGCCGCACGTGGGGCTGGTCCTCCCCCGGAGCGATCGCCTGCTACGTGATCGGCGCGCTCGGGCTCCTCGGGTTCGTCATCGTCGAGCGGGCGATGGGCGACGACGCGATCCTGCCGCTGAAGCTCTTCGGGTCGCGCGTGTTCTCGATGTCCGCGATCCTGTCGGTGCTCGTCGGCTTCGGGATGTTCGGCGCGATGCTGACGATCCCGCTGTACCTGCAGATCGTGAAGGGCGTCACGCCGACCGAGTCCGGGTTCGCGATGCTCCCGATGGTCCTCGGCCTGATGATCTCCTCGATCGCCTCGGGTCAGATCATCGCCAGGACCGGCAACTACCAGGTCTTCCCGATCACCGGCACGGCGTTCACCGCCATCGGCTTCACGGTCCTGACCTTCTTGACCGCCGACCGGCCGCTGTGGTTCCTGATGCTCGGCATGTTCGGCATCGGCCTCGGGCTCGGGCAGCTCATGCAGACGCTCACCCTGGCCGCGCAGAACTCGGTGTCCCCGCGGGACATCGGCGTCGCGACCTCTGCGGCGACCTTCTTCCGCCAGATCGGCGGCACGATGGGCACCGCGGTCCTCCTCTCGGTGCTCTTCACCCTGATGCCGACGAACATCACGACGGCGATGCAGAACAAGTCCGACCTCTCCAGCGCGCTGAACGCCGCACTCACCCCCTCGGTCGCGAACGCGGCCGACAACAAGGGCGTGATGGACCAGATCTGGGACAAGATCGTCGACCCGGTGAAGAAGAACGTCCAGGACGGCCTCGACAAGGGCGCGGTCCAGGCGAAGGAGGCGGCCGACGCCGCCGTGACGAAGCAGGTCACCGCCGCCGTGCAGCAGCAGGTCGCCGCCGGCACCGTCCCCGCTGCCGCCGCGCAGTCCGTCATCACCGAGCAGGTCGCGGCCGCGAAGCCGGCGGCCGAGCAGCAGGCACTCGAGACCGCGGCGTCCAAGGCGAACGCCGAGGTCGTCGACGGCACGCTCCAGGTCGACTACTCGAACGCGTCCCAGCGTTCGAACGTCGTCGACGAGGTGACGCCGACGCTCATCAAGCAGCTCAAGAGCGGTGACTCCGCGGCCAGCTCGTCCTCGAGCTCCGCGACGAGCGACACGTCGTTCCTCAACGGTGCGGACAAGCGCCTCACCCGCCCGTTCCTCGTCGGGTTCAGCAGCTCGGCCGTCACCGTGTACTACGTCGGCCTCGCCGTGATCCTGATCGCCTTCGTGCTGACCTGGTTCTTCCGGGTGCCGCCGCTGCGCAAGACCTCGGCGCTCCAGGAGCAGGCCGACACCGCACGTGCAGCTGCTGCCGGCGGGAACGACGACGACGACCGGGACCGCCTGACCGTCGACGCGCAGGGCGCCGCAGCACGGTCGGGTTCGCTCGTGTCGCCGGACACCGGGTCCATGCACGTGGTCCCGACCTCCCCGGACGTGCCGGCGCAGCCCCGCTCGGCCCGGTCCACGGGGACGCCCGACGTGTCCGTGCTGCCGGAGGACGTCGCGGGTGACACCCGTGCGCCGCTGCCGGACGCCCCGACGCACGGTGCGCACTCGGCGGCTGCGCCGATCGACGAGCCCCCGACGTCGACCGGTGCCATCCGGACCCGGCGCGCCGCACACGCCGCTGCCCTGGAGGCGGACGCCCCCGCTGCCCCAGCCGGTGCTGCGGAGCCGAGCGGAGCCTCCCGGCTGGACGAGGGCGACCACCCGCACGGCCGCCACTCCGCGGAGTAGCGCGCCCGCGGTCCGCGCGCCCGCGCGCCCGCACGCCCGCACGCCCGCACGGCCGGGCCTACCGACGCGGAACGACGAAGTCGCTGTCGTACGACAGCGACTTCGTCGTTCCGCAGCGCGTGCACCCGTCGCGCACGCGGGACAGCGACGCCCACGCGGCCCCTCCACCGCGCTTCCGGGAACCGCGGGTACGGTCGTCCGCATGGCACTCGAGGTCCGGAACGACACCGAACAGCAGCAGTACTCCCTCGTCGACGACGGCGAGGTGATCGGCTTCGCCGCGTACGAGACCGACGACGACGAGATCCGCTTCGTGCACACCGAGGTGGACCCGGCACACCGCGGCGGTGGGCACGCCTCGATCCTCGTGCAGCAGGCGCTCGACGACGTCCGCGCAGGGTCCACACTCCGCGTCGTGCCCCAGTGCAGCTACGTCGCCGCGTGGATCGAGCGGCACCCGGACTACCAGGAGCTCACGACGCGCTGACGTCGCCGCTCAGTACGAGCGGTCGTGCGTGCCCGCACGGGCGTCGTGCCGGCCGCCACCCCGCACCGCCGGCACCTTGATGAGCACACTCCCGCTGAGCAGGTCGTGGTCGTCGTCGGCGGGCGTCGGCGCTTCCCGCGGGAGGCGCGACTGCCGTTCGTACTCGGCCTGCGTCTCGTGGCGGGTCGGGGCGAAGACCTCGTCCATCATCGAGATGACACCGCCGGATCCCCCGCTGCTGGTCGACTTGTTCGACAGGTCGATCCACCCCAGGCGATCGGCGATCCACGTCACGACGACCGCAGCGGCCACCGCCCCCAGGAGGATCAACCAGTTCACGCAAGCGAGGCTACGTGGCGCTCCGGGTCGCCGGATCAGCCGCGCGGGTGATTCTCATGATCCACATGTGTGGTTCATGGGGAGGACACCCACACTGGTTCCGCGGCGGTCGGGGTACCCCCCTCCCCCGGCCGCCGACCAACGCTTGCCGGTACCACAGAACCGCCGACGGCCCCCGGCCGCCGAGCGACTCACGGGACCCGCTCGAGCCACTCCCTCGTGGCGAACTTCGACGCGACGAGCTCCTGCGCTCGCGCCCGCTCCGCGTCCGTGACGTGCCCCGGCGTCGCGCCGTAGCGCTTCGTGAACGTGCCGATCAGCGACTCGATGATCGCCGCGCGGGACAACCCGGTCTGCGACCGCAGCGGGTCGACGCGCTTCGCCGCCGAGGTGGTCCCCTTGTCGCTCATCTTCTCGCGGCCGATCCGCAGGACCTCGACCATCTTCGCGCCGTCCATGTCGTAGCTCATGGTGGCGTGGTGGAGCAGCGCTCCGGTGCCGAGGCGCTTCTGTGCGGCGCCGCCGATCTTGCCCTTGGTCGAGGTGATGTCGTTGAGCGGCTGGTAGTACGCGTCGATGCCGAGGGACTTCAGCGCCTCGATCACCCACTCGTCGAGGTACGCGTACGAGTCCGCGAACGTCATGCCCTGCACGAGGTCCGTCGGCACGTACAGCGAGTAGGAGATGATCGCGCCGGCGTCCATGAACATCGCGCCGCCGCCGGAGATCCGCCGGACGACCTCGACGCCGTACTTCGCAGCGCCCTCCGGGTCGACCTCGTTCTTGAGGGACTGGAACGACCCGATGACGACCGCGGGCTGGTCCCACTCCCAGATGCGCAGGGTCGGCCCGCGGCGGCCGGCGCCGACCTCTTCCGTGAGGACCTGGTCGAGCGCGAGGTGCTCGTTGGGGCTGATCGGTCCCTCGTGGATGATCTGCCAGTCGTAGTCGTTCCAGGCCGATGCACGCGACAGGGCACGGCGGACGGCGACCCCGACGGACTCGGGCGTGAAGCCGAGCAGCACGGCGTCCTGCGGCAGTGCGGCGCGGACGGCAGCGGCGACCCCGGCGGCGTCCGTGGTGGCGGGCAGGCCGTTCACGGCGGCGTCGATCAGCGGGAGCGCGTCGTCCGGTTCGAGGAAGAAGTCACCCGCCAGCCGGAACTCCTGGATGGTGTCGTCGACCACTTCGAGGTCGACGACGACGAGCTTGCCACCTGGGACCTTGTACTCACCGTGCACGGTCCGAGCCTACGCCGCGACGGACGGGAGGCTCGTGGCGGCGCCGCCACGGGCCTCCCGTCCGACGCCACGCACCGTCAGTGCCCGACGACCCGTCCCAGCCACCCCACCAGGTCCGCGACCACCTCGTCGCGGTTCGTCTCGTTGTAGACCTCGTGCCGCGCCCCCTCGTACACCCGGACGGTCACGTCCGACAGCCCGCCGCGCCCCCGGTACGCCCGCGCAAGCCGTTCCACCGATCGGGGACCACCGAGCGTGTCGTCGGAGCCGACCTGCAGCAGCATCGGGACGTCGTGCGGGATCCCCCGCCGCGGCACACCGAGCAGCCGGACGGCGTCGGGGAGCCCGAACAGGCTGATCACGTTCGCCTCGACGACGAGCGGGTCGACCGACATGGCCTCCACCACGGCGCGGTCGCGGCTGAGCCACTCGAACCGCGTCGGCCCGGTCGCCGCGTGCCGCTTGTTGAGGTCGCCGCTGTTCATGAACCCGGGAAGTCGGTAGGCGCTGGCCGACAGGACGACGCCGTCGTAGGCCTCGCTCGAGGTGTTCACGATCCGCTGCGCCATCAGCGACCCCCACGACTGCCCGAACAGCACCAGCGGAACGCCGGGGGTCTCGTCCCGGGCGATCGCGGTCATCCGCTCGACGGCCGCGATCGCCGCCCGGAGCCCGCCGGGCCCGAGCTTGCCGAGCTTGGCGTGGTCGCCGTCCCACTGCCCGAGGCCGGTCCGCCCGTGGCCGCGGTGGTCGTTGGCGACGACGGTGTACCCGGCGCGGACGAGGTCCTGCGCGAGCCGTTCGTAGCGCAGCGCGTACTCACCGACGCCGTGCGCGATCTGCACGATCCCCTTCGGCCGGCCGGCGCGCCAGGTGGAGTAGACGATCTCGACGCCGTGCGCGTCGACGAACGAGGAGTCGCCGCGAGCAGCTGAGAAGGTGGGCACGGAAGCATCCTCCCAGACCACGCGCCTGCGAGGATCGGAGCGTGACCGAACACCGCATCGACGCCTCCCTCGAGTCCGCCATCGACGTCTTCACCGCGGAGCGCGCGCCCGTGCTCCGCGTCGGACCCGGCGACACCGTGACGGTCCGCACCCTGAGCGCCGCCGGCTACACCGAACGACAGCAGCAGCCCGGGGTCGACGTCCCGACGCTCCTCGACCCGCGCCGCGGCCACTGCCTGGTCGGCCCGGTCGCCGTCGCGGGTGCCCGTCCGGGCCAGGTCCTCGCCGTGCGGTTCGACGCGCTGGTCCCCGACGACTGGGGCTACACCGGCTCCGGCGGCGTCGACACCCCGGTGAACCGCGCGCTCGGGCTCGCCGACCCGACCTCCCGTGGGCCGCTCCTCTGGGAGATCGACCCGGAGCGGGGCGTCGCACGGAACCAGCTCGGCCTCGGGGTCCGCACCGCGCCGTTCCTCGGCGTCGTCGGTCTGCCGCCGGAGCCGTCCGGGGAGCACTCGACCATCCCACCGCGTGCGATCGGCGGCGGCAACATCGACTGCCGCGAGCTCGTCGTCGGCTCGACGCTGTACCTCCCGGTGACGGTGCCCGACGCGCTGCTGTTCGTCGGCGACGGGCACGCGGCGCAGGGCGACGGCGAGGTGTCCGGCACCGCGATCGAGTGCGGCATGACCACGACGATGACGCTCTCCCTGCTGGACACGGCTCCGGTCGAGGGCGTGCACGCGGACACCCCCGCCGGGCGCATCACGTTCGGGTTCGACGCGGACCTCAACACCGCGACGACGACCGCGCTCGACCGGATGGTCTCCTGGATCGCCGGCGAGCACGGCATCGGTCGCGCCGAGGCACTCGCGATGGCCAGCGTCGCCGTGAGCATGCGCGTCACCCAGGTCGCGAACCGGACGTGGGGCGTGCACGCGCTGCTCCCGCACGGCGCGATCCTCGCCTGACGGACGCGGCGGACGCGGTGGCTCCCGACGCGCGTTCCTTCCCATCGCGCCCGCCCTGGGAAGCCGAATCGCGCGTGGTGGGTGGGAACTTCCGACCTCCCACGCGCGATTCGACCACCCACGCGCGTTTGCACCCGCGGCTGGGCGATCGACGCGGGCACAGCACTGGACGGGAGGCCGTGCTCACGCTCCCGGAGTCGGGAACGTGAGCACGGCCTCCCGTCCGACGCGCGTGGTGCGCGTTCCTTCCCATCGCGCTCACGCTGGGAAGGCGAATCGCGCGTACGCAGTCGGAACTCCCGACTGCCTACGCGCGATTCGACCACCTCCGCGGGAAAGGACACCCCCGCGGCGGCACCACCTCAGTGGGCGGAGTAGCCGCCGTCCACCAGGTGGTAGCTGCCCGAGATGAACGAGGCCTTGTCGCTCAGCAGGAACAGCACGAGCGCAGCGACCTCGGCGTCGGTCCCGAGACGCTTCGCAGCGTGCTCGGACTCCAGCGCGGAGAGCTCCTCGGCGGACAGCGACGCGCGGACCAGGGGCGTGTCGATGAAGCCGGGGCCGACCGCGTTGGTGCGGACACCCTGCGCGGTGTACTCGAGCGCCGCGACCTTGGTGAGGCCGACGAGCGCGTGCTTGGACGCGACGTACGCGGCGTTCTGCGCGATGCCGACCGAGCCGAGGACGGACGCCATGTTCACGATCGCGCCACCGCCGGCCGCGAGGATCGCCGGGATCTCGTAGCGGAGCCCGTAGAAGACGCCGTCGAGGTCGACCGCGCGGACGCGGTCCCACGCGGCGATGTCGTACTCGCCGATCGGCTGCGGGGCGGCGCCGATGCCGGCGTTGTTCACCGCGAGGTGCAGCGCGCCGTAGGTGTCGACCGCGAACTGCACGGCCCGCTCGTTGTCGGCGGCGACGGCCGAGTTCGCCTCGAACGCGACCGCGGTGCCGCCCGCTTCCTCGATCGACGCGACGACGCGCTGGGCACCGTCGAGCTTGATGTCGGTGACGACGACCTTCGCGCCCGCGGTGGCGAGCTCCTTCGCGATGGCCTCACCGATGCCGCTGCCGCCACCGGTGACGATGGCGACCTTGCCCTCGAACTCGGACATTGTGTGCTTCTTCCTACTCGTTGATCGGCAACACGTGTTGTCTACGATCCAGAACCATACACCCGCATGGACAATTCCCGTCGGCAACAAGTTCGTTCGCTGAACTAATTTGCTAGGCTAACGATCATGACCATGTCCGACACCACGGAACGCGCCGCACCGCACCCGTCACTCAGCACGGACTTCCGCGTCGCCGTCAACCGGCTGTCCCGGACGCTCCGCGCGCAGAAGGCCGACTCGAGCGTCAGCGACGCGATGTTCTCCGCCCTGGCGCGGGTTCACCGCGACGGCCCGATGACCCTCGCCGAGCTGAGCCGGAGCGACGGGGTCACCCCGCCGTCGATGACGAAGACCGTCGCAGCGCTCATCGAGCGCGGCCTGGTGTCGAAGGGCGTGCACGGCGACGACCGGCGCAAGGTCCTCATCGGCGCGACCCCGGCCGGAGCCGACTTCGTGGTCGAGACCCGTCGTCGCCGCGACGACTGGCTCTCCCCGAGACTCGCCGCGCTCACGCCCGCCGAACGACGCGTCCTCACCGACGCCACCGAGATCATGAGGAGGCTGGCCCACCAGTGACGGCCATGTTCCGGTCCCTGTCGGGACGCAACTACCGCATCTGGTTCGCAGGTGCCCTGGTGTCGAACGTCGGCACCTGGATGCAGCGGACCGCGCAGGACTGGATCGTCCTGACGCAGCTGACCCACAACGACGCGATCGCCGTCGGCACCACGATGGCCCTGCAGTTCGGACCACAGCTCGTCCTGCTCCCCTGGACCGGCCTCGTCGCCGACCGCTTCGACCGGCGCCGCACGCTGATGCTCACCCAGGCACTCATGGGCCTGCTCGGGCTGGGGCTCGGCATCATGGTCGTCACGAACACCGCGACACTGCTGTCCCTCTACGGCTTCGCGCTGGCACTCGGTGTCGTCGCCGCGTTCGACACCCCCGTCCGGCAGGCGTTCGTCTCCGACGTGGTCACCGGCGAACACGTCGCGAACGCCGTCGCGCTGAACTCCGCGTCGTTCAACGCCGCGCGGCTCATCGGCCCCGCGGTCGCCGGCGTGCTCATCGCCGCGATCGGGTCCGGGTGGGTGTTCATCATCAACGCCGCATCGTTCGCGGCGGTCCTCTGCGCGCTGCGGTTCGTCGACCCGGAGCAGCTCGCCGACCGCGTCCGGGCCAAACGCGGCAAGGGCCAGGTCGTCGCCGGCTTCAAGTACGTGCGCACCCGGCCCGACATCATCGTCGTGCTCTGCATGATCTTCGTCGTCGGGACGTTCGGCGTGAACTTCCCGATCTTCACCTCGACGATGGCGCGGGTGGAGTTCCACAAGGGCGCCGGCGAGTTCGGTCTGCTCAACTCGGTGATGGCGATCGGATCGGTGCTCGGCGCCCTGCTCTCGGCCCGCCGCGAGCGTCCACGGATGCGCCTGCTCGTCATCGCCAGTGCCGGGTTCGGCCTGGCGTGCACCGCGGCGGCGTTCGCTCCGACCTACTGGACGTTCGCGATCGTCCTGATGTTCGTCGGTCTCGCGTCGCTGACCTTCATGACGACGGCGAACGCCCTCGTCCAGACCACGACCGCCCCGGCGATGCGCGGCCGCGTGATGGCGCTCTACATGGCGATCTTCGCGGGCGGCACCCCCATCGGCGCCCCGATCGTCGGCGCCATCGCGGACGCCGCCGGCCCCCGCTGGGCGATCGGCGTCGGTGCAGCCTCGGGTTTCGTCGCACTCGCCATCGCCCTGGTCTGGCTGGTCCGGCACGAGCACTTCCGCGTGCGGTACGACGCCGACAACCTGCTGCACATGGCGGTGACGCACTCGATCCCGGTCGTCGGGACCAGCGCGTCGCGTGCGGCGGTCCGGCACGACCTGGAGCGCGACGAGGCGGTGGCGGACCGGTCCAGCGCGGTCTGAGACGTCGCGTCGCGTCCAGGCGCCGGACGGGAGGCTCGGTGCCAGCCCGCGCCGAGCCTCCCGTCCGGTGGGTGGTGACCGTCAGTGCGTCGGTTCGGCTCAGTGCGTCGGTTCGGCTCAGTGCGTCGGTTCGGCGACCGCGAAGACGCGTTCGTCGAGCGCGCCGGCCACGCGCTCCGCGACCGCGGCCAGCCGCTGGCCCGCTGCGCGGGCCGCCTCGACGGCGTCGGCCGGCGGGATCGACTGCAGCGCACGCCGGGCATCCCGGAGGGCATCGAGCTCGTCGGTGACCACGGTCGGGGCCACGTCCGCGAGGCACTCCTCCGCGCGCAGGGTGAGGAACAGCATCGACCGCGGACTCCGGTCGTCGAGGAGCAGGAACGCCGCCGCCTCCGATGCGGGGGCACCGGGACGGGACTCGCGCTGGAACGCCTCGCCCGCGCCGCATGCCCGGAGCGCCGTGCTCCACGACGCCACCGAGGTCGGATCGAGCAGGTCCGACGCGAGCAACCGTGCCGTGGCGGCGCAGCGTGCGAGGGACCGGCCGAGCGTGAAGAACTCCCACACCTCGTCCCGGCTGGCATCGCCCTCGACGACCCCGATCGCGAGGGCGCTGCGCTCCCGGACCCACCCGAGGAACTCGTGCTCCCGACCCGCGGCGATCTTCCGCGGCATCCGGGACCTGGTCACGTTGAGGCAGTCCCAGAGCTCGGTCGACACGACGTCCCGGGCACGGCGGGCATCGTCACGGGCGACGGCGACCGCGCCGGCGATGGAGGCCGGTTCGTGCCGGTCGAGCGCGAGGGACTCGAGCGTGGCGGCACGGTCGAACACCGTCGACGGCCGCACGGGTGCTCCGGCGACGGTCCGGAGCTCGCGGGCGGTCAGGCGCTCCCCCGGTCCCGCGGCGGCCTCCGGACGGGCGAGGTAGACGTCGAGGAGCCGCGCGATCACGTCGGCGCGTTCGACCGATGCCCCCACGCGGAACACGCTCCCGGCGAGTCGGCTCAGCACCGCGGCTCCTGCATGTCGGAAACCTACTGACCTCGGATTGCAGCGGTGTTTCCGGGCCGCGTCACCGGTGTTGCGTGGTGCGCGGGCCGGGTGCGGGCGCGGCGGGTGCGGGGGCAGATGCGGTGGCGGCGGCGGATGCGAGCGATGCGACAAGCTGCGGAGTTCTGCGCCGCGCATCCCCCGGGTCCTTGTCGCTCGATGCGTGCTCATCGTGGCGAGCGACAACGCGCACACGAATGCGCGGCGCGAAGTCCGGGGCGGTGTCGCTTCCGCCGCCGAACCGCACCAGGAGCGTCGACCGCGCGAGCGTAGCCTGGGGCGATGACCGAGACGCGTCCGCACGAGCCCGAGGACGACATGCCCCTCGCCGAGCTCGACGCACGGGCCCGCGCCGACGCCGCACTCCGTCGTATCCGGGACGGCGGCGATCCCGCGCGTGAGGCCTTCGACCTCGCGAACACCATGAACGACGAAGCCGTCGGACGGCTCGGCGCAGCTCTCCGGCGGTGGCTCCGCCGCTAGCTAGCCCTGCGCCCGGTCCGGCTGGCCGTGGTCGGCCTGGAACGCCGTGCCGACCGCGGCGATGTCGTCCCCGCCGTGACCTGCCGCGCTCGCGTCGGCGTAGACCCGGCCGAGCGCGTCGAGCAGGGTCGTCGACACCCCGGCGGAGCGGGCCGCGTCGGTGATCAGGCCGATGTCCTTCCGGAGTCCGTCGAGCGCGAACTGCGCCGGGAACTCGCCCTTGAGCAGGGACTCGCCCTTCGTGTGGGCGTACGCGGAGTCACTCGCGGAGCCGTCGAGCGCCTCGAGGAACAGCGCCGGGTCGATCCCGAGCGCCTGCGCGATCGCGAGCGACTGTCCGGTCGCCGCGGTGATCGACGCGATCCAGGCGTTGGCGGCGAGCTTCAGCGCGGTCGCCTGCCCGACCTGGTCGCCCGCGCGGACGGTCTTCACGCCGATCGCGTCGAACACCGGGTCGATGCGGTCGAGCGTCTCGGCCGGTCCTGCGGCGAGCATCGTCAGCTTGCCCTGCTCCGCGGGGGCCTTCGTGCCGAGCATCATCGCCTCGACGAGGGTGATGCCGTACTTCGCGGCGATCTGCACCACGGTCTCGGTGCCGGCGACCCCGACCGTGGAGCTCTGCACCCACACCGCGTCCTCTGGAGCTTCTCCGGCTGCCTGCTCGAGGACGTCGACCACGGCGTCGGTGTCGAACAGGGTCAGCAGCACGACCTCGGCGTCCGCGACGGCGGCACCCGGGTCGTCCGCGACGGTCGCGCCGTGCTCTGCCAGCGGCAGCGCCCGGTCACGACTCCGGTTCCAGACCGTGACGTCGTGTCCCTCGCGGAGCAGCGACTGCGCCACTCCGGCTCCCATCGCCCCTGTACCCAGCACCGTCACGCGCACCTTGTGTCTCCGTCCCGCCGCGCGGCACGGTGCCGCCGGCACCTCGGACGGTACGCCCGGGGCACGCGGCGCCGGTCAGCTGGGTCCGGCGCGGCACGCTGCGCGCTCGGCGGCCGGAGTGGTGCGCGGAAGCGACAGTGGTCGCCGGCATCGCTCGTGACCTCTGTCGCTTTCCGGGACCACTCCGGCGGAGGGCTTGCGCGGGTCGGGCGGAGGGCCTGGGCGGGTCGGGCGGCGGGCGGCGGCGGGGCGGGGCGGGTCAGAGCAGGCCGCGGGCGCCGAGCCAGGTCGCGGGGTCGACGGGACGGCCGCCGATGATGACCTCGAAGTGCAGGTGTGCCCCCGTCGAGACCCCGGTGCTGCCGACGGCACCCAGCCGCTCCCCCGCGACGAGGGGTTGGCCGACGCGGACGTCGATCTGCGACAGGTGCCCGTACCGGGTCTGCGTGCCGTCGCCGTGCTGCACGAGGACCTGCTGGCCGTACCCGCCGGAGACACCCGCCGAGACGACCCGTCCGGGCATCGCGGACACGACCACCGTCCCGAGCGGCGCGGCGAAGTCGAGGCCCTGGTGGTTCGTCGAGCACGCCCCGCACCCGCGGACCCACCGCGCGCCGAAGCCGCCGGCGACCGGGATCGACCCGGCGACCGGACGGGAGGCAGGACCGGCGGTCGTGCCGACGGTCGTGCCAGCGGGTGCGGCAGCCGCACCCGCACGTCCGACCGAGAAGCCGTCCCGGGCGGTCGGGAGGCTCGCGGCGGCGGGCACGGTGAACTCCTGCATGTCGAACGCGAGCACGCCGACGTCGACGGTGCTCGCACTCGCCGGCTGTGGCGTGGCGACGGTGACGAAGAGACACGCGGCCACGGCGGTCGCGGTGACCGGGATCGCGCGGGCCGACTGCACCGCTCCGCCGAGGGCACGGAGCGGGGTCGTGACCATGCGGACGACGAGTGCGCCCGCGGCGAGGAGGTCGGCACGCGCGGAGCGTACCGGGCGACGGCTGCGACGGCTGCGACGGCTCGGGAGGCTCGGGGGCGCGACCCGCGGGGAGGCGGGCTCCCGGGAGGCGGGTCCGGGGGCAGTGGGTCCAGAGGCAGCGGGTCCAGAGGCAGTGGGTTCCGGGGAGGTGGGTTCCGGGGCGGCGGGAGGGGACACCGTCACCCCGGAAGACTGGGGAATGCGGGCAGCGGCAGCGGCAGCAGCAGCTGCGCGGTTCGCGGCGTCCCGGGCGGCACCACGCGGGCGCACCGGGAGCCCGGGGTTCGTCGTCATCGGGCAGCTGTACGCGGTCAGGCGCGCACGACGCCGTCGGCCGTGATCCGGTCGAGCTCGGCGACGACGGCGTCGACGACCGCGCGGGTGATCGCGTCGGCGACCGCTTCGACGAGGCCGAGCTGGTCGGCGCGGACGGCGTGCTCGTGTGCGAGGGCCGAACCGACACGGGCGGGGATCTCGTCGATGGCCGCGACGAGTGCGGCGGGGACGAACATCGACTGCGCCGACGGGACCGGAGCGGTCATCGGCGAGGTCGGAGCCGGGGTGAACGTCGCACGGGCCACGGCCGGTACGCCGTCGTGGTCACGGGCGACGGAGTCGAAGAGCGGGGTGGAGGACATGCTGCTGACCTTCCGATCACGTGCGAGGAGACCGGGTCGATTCGGACGACCCGGGTGTGCGCTGTGCACTCCGCACATCCTGCCAGCAATATTTCACATGTGCAATAGTCTACGGTCAGTCGGGTTCGACGGCCTCGATCGGGTCGTCCCGGTGCAGCACCCGGCGGACCCGCTCGACGATCGTGGCCGCCGGCGGGTTGTTGTAGGCGTTCGCCGGCTCCTGGCCGCTCATCGCCTGGATCGCGGCCATCACGGCGTCGGTCGCGTGCCGGCGGGCGCGACCGGACGACGCCTCGCCGTAGGTGGAGAGGTCGAGCGGCTTGCCGAACTCGATCGTGACGCGGGCGAGCTTCGGGATCCGGGAGCCGACGGGCTGCACGTCCTCGGTGCCGCGCAGGGCGACGGGGACGACCGGAGCGCCGCTCGTCAGTGCGAGCCACGCCACGCCCGTCCGACCGCGGTAGATCCGGCCGTCGAGGGACCGCGTGCCCTCGGGGTAGATCGCGAAGGCCTCACCCTCCTGCAGGCGTGCGAGGCCGAGGTCGAGGGCGTGCTGCGCAGCGGCACCCGCGCCCCGCTCGACGCCGATCGCGCCGATGCCGCCGAAGAACGCCCGGGACACGGCACCCCGGAAGCCCTTGCCGGTGAAGTACTCCTGCTTGGCGAGGAAGGACACCTTCCGCGGCGCCATGATCGTGATCGCCGGAGAGTCGATGAAGGACCGGTGGTTGCTCGCGAGGATCACGGGCCCGCGCTTCGGGACGTTCTTCCGTCCGATGATCTTCGGCCGCCAGACGACCCGGGCGAGCGGCGCCACCACGGCGCGACCGAGCACGGTGGCGAACATCGACGAACCGGACACCTGCTGCCTCCTCGGGGCGGGAGGTACCGAGTGTAGCCACGGGTCGGACGGGTACATGCCGCGATCGGCATGGACCAGCGGGTCAGTCGGCGGCGGCCACCACGTCGAGCACGGCGCGGCCGTACGACTCGAGCTTCGCGGCGCCGACGCCGGAGATCTCGGCGAGCTGGTCGACGTCGGAGGGACGTACGGCAGCGATGCCCCGGAGGGTGGCGTCGTTGAAGACCACGTACGCCGGGACCCCTTGCTCGCGGGCCTGACCGGCACGCCAGGCCCGGAGCGCCTCGAACAGCCCGAGCGCTTCCTGCGGCATGTCCGACACGACCTGTCGACGGGAGCGGCTGGCACGCGGGGCCTTCACCGGGTCGCGGCGCATCAGCACCTGGACCCGCCCGGCCAGCACCTCCGCGCTCGACTGGCTGAGCACGAGCGTGCCGTACCCGTCGCTCGACACGGTCGCGTAGCCCTGCGCCAGGACCTGCCGGGCGACGGTGCGCCATTCGCCCTCGGACAGGTCGGCACCGATGCCGAACGTGGCGAGGGATTCGTGCTGGAGCTCCTGCACGCGCGGTGACGCCTTGCCGACGAGGATGTCCACGAGGTGCGCGACGCCGTAGCGCTGTCCGCGTTCCCGGTCGAGCCGGACGATCGTCGACAGGAGCTTCTGCGCCGGCACGGTGCCGTCCCACGACTCCGGCGGCGCGATGCAGGTGTCGCAGTTGCCGCACGCCGTGGATTCCTGGCCGAAGTACGCGAGCAGCCGGACCCGGCGGCACTCGATCGTCTCGCAGAGCGCGAGCATGGCGTCGAGGTGCGCGCTCAGCTGGCGTCGGTGTGCGGCGTCGCCTTCGGACTGGTCGATCATCCGGCGCTGCTGCACGACGTCGTTCAGGCCGTACGCGAGCCACGCGGTCGAGGGGGCTCCGTCACGCCCGGCACGACCGGTCTCCTGGTAGTAGCCCTCCACCGACTTCGGGAGGTCGAGGTGCGCCACGAAGCGGACGTCGGGCTTGTCGATGCCCATGCCGAACGCGATCGTGGCCACCATGACGATGCCGTCTTCGCGCAGGAACTGCGACTGGTTCCGCTCACGCACCCGCACGTCGAGTCCCGCGTGGTACGGCAGCGCCGGGATCCCCTGGGCGACGAGCGCCGCGGCCGTGCGCTCGACCGAGTTGCGCGACAGGCAGTACACGATGCCCGCGTCGCCCTTGTGCTCCGTGCGGATGAACGTCAGGAGCTGCTGCAGCGCACCGGTCTTCGGTTCGATGCGGTACTGGATGTTCGGCCGGTCGAAGTCCGCGACGAAGTGTGCGGCGTCGTCGAGGCCGAGGCGGGCGGAGATCTCCCGGTGGGTCTGCGGTGTCGCCGTGGCGGTCAGCGCGATGCGGGGCACCGTCGGCCAGCGCTCGTGCAGGACGCTCAGCTCGAGGTAGTCGGGGCGGAAGTCGTGGCCCCACTGCGCCACACAGTGGGCTTCGTCGATGGCGAAGAGCGCGATGCGCGCCCGGTCGAGCAGCGCGCGGGTGTTCTCGAGCCGGAGCCGTTCCGGAGCGAGGTAGAGCATGTCGACCTCACCCTGCACGACGGCACGCTCGACCCGAGCACGCTCGTCCGGCCCCTGCGTGGAGTTGAGGAACGCCGCACGGACCCCGTTCGCCGCGAGGGCGTCCACCTGGTCCTGCATGAGGGCGATGAGCGGCGACACCACGACACCGACGCCGTCACGGACGAGCGCGGGCACCTGGTAGCAGAGCGACTTGCCGCCACCGGTCGGCATCAGGACGAGGGCGTCCCCGCCGCTGACGACGCGGTCGATGATCGCGGCCTGTTCGCCGCGGAAGTCGTCGTAGCCCCAGACCCGGTGCAGCACGTCGAGCGCGGCCGCGCGCGACGGGGTGACGGCCGCAGCGGCCTCGGTGGTGCTCATCCGCCCAGCCTACGGGCGACCAGCGACACCACCGGCGTTGTCCACAGCGTCCGCCGGACCAGCCCCGACCGGACCAGCACCGGCCGGAGCAGCCGCACCCACGGCACCGGACCCGGCCACCCCCTCGGAGCGAGCCGGCGAGTCGCGCCAGCCCGAGCCTCCCGGCCGGGTCCAGCGCTTGCCGCCTGCCCAGGCCGGCACCGCACCACGGAACCGGGGTGCCTCGGCACCCGGGAACGTGCGGTCCAGCTTCCGCCACCACGCGAGGAGCTCGACCATGCCCCAGTACGCCAGCGAGGTGGCCAGCGTCAGCAGCCAGCCGCCGATCGAGCCGTTCGAGGAGTCGAGGTCGACCTTGGACCACCCCGGCGCCTGCAGCACGAAGATCATGATGTTGTTGAAGGCGTGCTGGAGCACGGTTGCCTCGAGCCCACCGGTCCGGAGCACGATGACGGCCGCGACCAGGCCGAACGACCCGACGTCGAGGATCCCCCACACGTTGTAGCCGTTCGGGATGTGCAGCAGCGCGAACACCACGGTCGACACGGCCACCGCGACGACCGTCCCGACGATCCGCCACGGGATCCAGGCGCCGATCGTCTGCATCAGGAAGCCGCGGAAGATGTACTCCTCGGCCGCGCCCTGGAACGGCACGAGCAGGACGACGAGCACGATCGTCGTCGTCAGGGTGCCGAGCGACACCGTCGACTGGCCGATCTCGGCCGTGTTCCAGGCGAAACCACCGGCGAACGTGAACGTGCCGGCGGCCTGGAAGACGAACATGACCGCAGCGATCACCAGCGTCGGCAGCACGCACCACGCGGCCCAGCGCCAGCGGACCCGGAACCGCACCGACGACAGCGTGTTCGCCGGGCCGATCCGCGCGATCTTCACCGCGAGCAGGATCCCCGGCAGCAGCACCACGAGCGACACCAGCGACAGGCTCAGGATGATCGGGTCCGTGGGGTCGAGCGCTGAGTCCTGCAGACTCCGCTCCAGGTCGAGCAGCCCGTCCGGTCCCTGCGTCGCACCGATCGGCACGAAGTACGCCACGGTGATGAGGACCTGCGACACCAGGTACCACCCGGCGAGGAACGCGAGGGCGACGAGCGGACGCCACCAGCGCCAGCGGCCGGCGACGCGGAAGAGACGGTGGTAGGGAACGCTCACGCAGCGCAGGCTACCGGGCGGGGCAGGATGGGACCCGTGCTCACCGTCCTGCTCGGCCTCAGTGGCGCGCTCGTCTACGGGTTCGCGGACTTCCTCGGCGGACTGGCGTCCCGGCGCGTCCGACCGGTGACCGTGGCCGCGATCGGTGCGGCCGTCGGGATCGCGCCGCTGCTCGTCGGACTCGTCGTGGTCGGTGGGCGGTTCTCCTGGTCCGCGACCGTGTGGGGTGCGCTCGGCGGGCTGTCCGGTGCCGTCGGCGTGCTGCTGCTCTACGCGGCGCTCGCGATCGGGCCGATGAGCGTGCTCTCACCGCTCACCGCCGTCTTCGCCGCCGTCGTGCCCGTGCTCGTCGCGGTGCTCCGCGGGACCGTCCTCTCCCCCGTGGCCGTCGGCGCACTCGTCGTCGCCGTGGTCGCGGTGGTGCTCGTCGCCTCCGTCCCGGACCCCGGCGGAGCGCGGCTCACGACGCGCGGGGTGGTCGCGGCAGCGGTCGCCGGATGCGGGTTCGGCGGGATCGTGCTCGCGTTCAACGAGACACCCGCCGACTCCGGCGTCGCACCGCTGGTGGTGGCGCGAGTGCTGCAGGCGGTGCTGCTCGGCGCGGCGGCCCTGGTGTGGACGCGGGTCGCGTCTGCCACGTCGGTCACGTCTGTTCGGTCGGGAGGCTCGGCAGACCCCGCCGGGCCGGCGCCGGCGGGTGCGGTTCCCGGCCCCGGGTCCGCGGGGGCGTCCGTCCGGCGGATCGCGCTCGTGATCGTCGCGTGCGGGGTGCTCGACGCGCTGGCGAACGTGTTCATCCAGGCCGGGCTGCACTCGAGCACGGACCCGTCGACGCTCCCGGTGATGAGCGTGCTCAACGCGCTGTACCCGATCGGCACGGTGGTGCTGGCGGCTGTGGTGCTCCGCGAGCGGCTCACCGTTCTGCAGGCCGTGGGCATCGGGCTGGCGCTCGTGGCGTCGGTGGCACTCGCCCTGGCGTGACCGGCGGCGGCGCGCGGGTCAGGCGTCGGGGATGAGGCGTTTGCCGAGCGACACCGTGCGGTCGTCCGCGTAGCCGAGGGACTCGTAGAACCCGATCACGCGCTCGTTGCCCGCACGCACCTGCAGGTTGAGCTTCGGGCAGCCGAGGTCCGCGAGCAGCCGCTCGAACTCGGTCATGAACGCCCGCCCGAGCCCGGAGCCCTGCAGGTCCGGCCGCACCGCGAGGTAGTTCACCCAGCCCCGGTGCCCGTCGAAGCCGGCCATCCCGGCACCGACCACCACGCCGTCGTCGTCGGCGTCGACCGCCACCAGGAACAGCTCGGGCTGCACGGTCAGCTTCCGCGCGATGTCCTTCCGCGGGTCGTTCCACGGACGGACCAGGCCGCAGGACTCCCAGAGCGCGACGACGGCTTCGGTGTCGGCCGGGACGAAACGGCGGATGACCTGCTGCATCACTCCACGGTAACGGTGCTGTGGACAATGCCGTCATCGAGGCGTTCTCGTGATCTGATAGACCTGAGCGTCGTCCACCGCGACGTCTCACCACCGGACCAGGAGCCACGTGACCGCTCAGGAGACCCTCCCGCCGCGCCGTGGCGAGCGCCACGCTCGTCCTGAGCGACGGCAGCGGCCGCGCCAGACCGTCGGCGGCGCGATCGTCTCGCTCATCGCCGAACTCCTCATCGTCGCGGGCGCGATCACCGGCCTGTACGTGCTGTGGACGGCCTGGTGGACCGATGTCGTCGCAGTCCACGGACAGACCGCGCTCGTCAAGGACCTCGGACAGAAGGAAGCCGGCTTCGGTACCGGCGCAGAGCACCGGGGCACTGCACCGGTCCTCGCGGAACCGCCCGCCCTGTCCGACGTCTTCGGCACGATGCAGATCCCCCGCTTCGGCGCCGACTACGACCGTCCCATCGGTGAGGGCACCGACCGTGAGAAGGTGCTCAACACCGTCGGGCTCGGGCACTACCAGGACACCGCGATGCCCGGCGCTCCCGGCAACTTCGCCGTCGCCGGGCACCGAGTCACCTACGGCAAGCCGCTCAACCAGATCGCCGAGCTGAAGACCGGCGACGCGATCGTCGTCCGGGTGACCGACAAGGCGACCGACTTCGACGTCTGGTACGTCTACGAGGTCACCGACAGCCAGATCGTCACCCCCGACCACGTCGAGACGATCGCGCCGGTGCCGAACAAGCCCGGTGTCGCACCGACCGCGAGCGACCGCTGGCTGACCCTCACCGCGTGCCACCCGATGTGGTCCGCGAAGGAGCGGTACGTCACGCACGCGAAGCTCGACTACTGGATGCCCGCGTCCGAGGGCACCCCGAAGGAACTCTCGGAGACCGCCAAGTGATCTTCCCGTTCGTCTGGCGGATCCTGCCGGGTCCCACCGCGCTCAAGGTGCTCGAGCTGGTCGTGCTCCTCGCCGCGATCGTCTTCGTGCTGTTCACGTGGGTGTTCCCGTGGGTCGCGGCGGACATCCTGCCGCCGCCCGACGGCACCGTGGACACCTCGACCCCGACGCCCTGACGGCCTGACGCGCTGATGCGCTGACGCGCTGACGTCGACGCTGGCGCTGACGTCGCCCGCGGCCGCGGCCGGTGCGGCCTGGTCCCCGGGTCAGACGGTCGTGGTCACCCGCGAACCGCCGCCGGGAGCCCGCCGCACCGCGATCCGCTCCGGGATGCGCTGCTTGAGCTCCTCGACGTGGCTGACGATGCCGACCTGACGCCCGCCCGCCGTCAGCCGTGCGAGCTGACCGATGACGTCGTCGAGGGTCTCCGGGTCGAGCGTGCCGAACCCTTCGTCGACGAACAGGGTGCCGAGCGAGACCCCGCCGGCTTCGGCCTGGACGACGTCGGCGAGCCCGAGGGCCAGGCAGAGCGAGAACGTGAAGGTCTCACCGCCCGACAGGCTCCTCGGGTCACGCGTGGTGTCGGTCGTGTGGTCGCGCACGGCGAGCGCCAGGCCCGTACGGCGTGCCCGGACGCCGGATTCTCGTTCGTCCGAGGTCTCGAGCGTGAAGCGTCCGCCGAGCATCGACCGGAGCCGGTCGTTGGCGGCGGCGACGACGTCCTCGAAGCGGCGCATCAGCACGTAGGTGCCGAGCGTGATGCCGGTCGGGTTGTGCCCCGGCGCCCCGGAGGCGATGTCGGCGAGCCGGACGACGGCACGGCTCCGCGCCGAGGTGGACTCGCGTGCCGTGACCGCTCGGGTGACCTCGGTGGCGCAGCGCTCGGTCGCGCCGGCCCGATCCTCGGCGGTGACCGCGGCTCGGGTGGCGGCGTCGAGCACGGCAGCAGTGCGGGCCTTCTCCGCTCGGGCACCGTCGAGGTCGAGTGCCTCGGCATCGTCGTCGGCGGCGGCGACCACGGGCGGTTCGGCGAGTCCGGCGTCGACGACGGCGCGCTCGCGGTCGGCGTCGTCGACGTCGCGACGGAGCCTGGTCGTCTCCGCCGCGTCGAGCTGCGCAGCGCGCGCTGCCGCGACGTCCGGGAAGTCCTGGTCGGCGACGATGCGAGCGACCTCCGTCGCCCGCTCGTCCGCGACGGCGGTGGCAGCGCGGGCTCGTTCCTCGGCGTCGACCACGGCACCGAGCTCGGCGACGCGGCGGTCGAGCGCGGCGACGGCACCCGCCAGGTCGTCGGGAGCGGCAGGTGCGTCGGGCGCAGCGGGTGCGGTTGGCGCTGTGGACAGCGAGTCCAGCGCCGCCCGGACGAGGTCGGTGTCCTGGTCGAGTCGCTGCTCGTCGGCGGCGCTCGTCGCGAGGAGCACCTGGCGCCGGGCGTCGACGTCGTTGCGCTCCCGCTCGAGCGCCCGCGTCGCGTCGTCGTGCGCAGTGCGCTCCCGCTCGCGCTCCGCGACGGTCGTGGCCGCCGCCCGTGCGGCCCGGAGTCGTGCGGTGGCCTCGGTGTCACGACGGTCGATGTCCGCGACGGAGACCGATCCGACGACGGTGGCGAGACGGTCCTGCTCCGCACGCTCGAGCGCGAGGTCGGTCGCCGCATCGGCGAGCACGCTGTCGGCGCGCCGTGCTGCTGCTGCCGCTTCGTCGATCTGCGCCGGGGTCGGGTGGTCGTCCTGCGGCATCGCGACGGCCGGGTGCTCCACCGCGCCGCACACCGGGCAGGGATCGCCGGGCGTCAGGGCGGCCCCGAGTTCCCCGGCGAGCCCCGCGATCCGCCGTTCGCGGAGGTGCTGTTCGGCGGCCAGCGCTGCCGTGGCGGCTGCGCGGGCAACGCCGACCGCGGCTTCGGCGTCGGTGACCCGCGCGCGGACGGCGTCGAGCTCGGCGGCGGTCCGTCGGAGGTCCTGCACGGCGTCGACCGCTCGCTGGGCGGCGTCGGCGTCCCCGGCGGCTTCGGCTGCGGCACGCGATGCTTCGACGATGCGCGCACGTTCGGCCGGTCGGCGTTCGAGCGCGGCGTCGAGTTCGGCGAGCTGCTCGCGGAGTCGTTCCGCGTCCGCGACCGCGGTGTCGACCGCCGAACGGCGTCCGGGCAGCGACTCGGCGACGGGCACGAGGTGCCGGACGGCTCCGACTGCCTCGGCGAGCCGGTCCCGCACGCCCGCGGTGCCACCCGTGGTGCCGCCCGTGGTGTCCGTGTGGTGCACGCCGTGCCGCTCGCGCAGGGCGTCCCGCTCCTGCTCGGCCCGGGTGGCACGGGCCCGGGCCGCGTCGAGCCCGTCGGCGACCGCGGCGACCCGGGCGGCACGCTCCGCGAGGGCCAGACGCGCCCGCGCGGCGGCGACGGCGACGGCCCGGTCGTCGAGTGCGGCAGCCCGGCGGAGCAGTGCCGCCCGGCGCTCGAGCGCGGCGAGCCGGAGCACGACGGCCTGCTCGTGGTCGGCTGCGAGCTGCGCCGCGGCCGTGGCGTCGGAACGGGCGTGCGCGGCGGCGTCGGCCACCGCGCGGAGTTCGGTGACGACCGCGGGGACGTCCGGCTCGTCGGCGGCGGAGCGTCCCGATGCCTCGGCGAAGCGCGCGAGGGCGTCGCGGACACGGGCGTCCGCGGCGTCCACCTCGGCCGCGGCCGCACGGCGGCGGGCGGCGAGCTCATCGGCGGTGCGGTCGTAGATCTCGGTGCCGAACAGGGACTGCAGGAGCTTCCGGCGGTCTTCCCCCGGAGACTTCAGGAACCGCGCGAACTCGCCCTGCGGCAGCACGACGGTCTGCAGGAACTGGGCGCGGTCGAGGCCGACGATGCGCGCGATCTCCGCACCGACTTCCTGCGCGCGCGCCGAGACCGGTTCACCCGCCGGGTCTGCCGGGTCCGCGAGCCGGGAGAGCTGCGCCGACGACTGCTGCTTGACGGTGCCGGTGCCCCGCTGCTTCGGGCGGTCGTACTGGGGCGTGCGACGGACTCGGAACACCCCGGCACCGGTCTCGAAGACGAGCTCCACGAAGGGTTCGACCGCGGGGTCGGCGTGCTGGCTGTGCAGGCGGTCGTTGCTGGCGTCGGAGCCCGCGAGCCCGCCGTACAGCGCGAAGACGACGGCATCGATGATGGTCGACTTGCCGGACCCGGTCGGCCCTTCGAGCAGGAAGACCCCGGACGCGGCGAGCGCGGCGAAGTCGATCGTGACGAGGTCCGGGTAGGGGCCGATGGCGCGGAGTTCGAGGTGGTGCAGGTGCATCAGCGTGCGGCCCCGTCCTGTTCGGAGAGCGCGGCGGCAGCGGCTTCGTACGCTTCGCGGAGGACGACGAGTTCGTCGGCCGAGGGTGCGCCGCCGGTGGCGAACGTCACGAAGTCGGCAGCCACCTCGACCGGGTCGGACGTGGCGGTGACCGCACGACCGGCGGTCCGGGCCGGGGCGTCGGCGGGTTCGTGGGTGATGGCGAGGGCGTGCGGGAAGCGGTCCTTGACGCGGGCGTACATCCGCTCCGGGTGCACCGGGTCCGTCACGGCGACCCGCACCCAGGACTCGGCGTGCCGGGCGAACTCCCCCGACTCGATGGCGTCGATGCCGGCACGGACGTCGACGAGGGGCCGTGGCACCGGCGTCGGCAGCAGCTCGACGCTGACCGCACCGGTGGCGTCGAGGTCCACCAGGGTCACCGACTTCGTGTGGTTCCGCTCGCCGAAGGAGAACGCGAGCGGTGACCCGGCGTACCGGATGCGCTCGGAGTCGCCGACGCGCTGCGGCCCGTGAAGGTGCCCGAGCGCGACGTAGTCGATGCCGGCGAACGCCGACTCGGCGACCCGGTCGACGCCGCCGACCCGGATGTCCTGCTCACTGTCGCTCGGTTCCGCGCCGCCGACGAAGGCGTGCGCGACGACGACGCTGCGCGTGCCCGGCCGGTCGGCGAGGTCGGCGCGGACGCGGTCCATCGCGGCGCCGACGACGGCCTGGTGTGACCGGGCGAGGGGCTCGTCCGGCACGGCGGCGAGCGCGTACCGCACCATGTCGGGCTGCAGGTAGGGGATGCCGTAGACGGCGACCGGACCATCAGGGTCGTCGACGAGCACGGGGTCGCCGACGCGGGTCGGTTCGGCGAGGATCCGGACGCGCTGGTTCATGACGCCGGAGCCGAACCCGAGCCGGGCGGCGGAGTCGTGGTTGCCCGGGGTGACGACGACCGTGGCGACGGCGGCGAGCCGTTCGAGCACGGTGGAGAGCATCCGGACGGCGTCGACCGGCGGGATGGCGCGGTCGTAGACGTCACCGGCGATGACCACGAGGTCGACGGAGCGCTGCACGACGACCCCCACGAGGTGGTCGAGGAACGCCGTTTGGTGCTCGAGCAGATCGGCACCGAGCAGGGTGCGGCCCAGGTGCCAGTCGCCGGTGTGCAGGATGCGCATGTCCGTCACGGTAGTGCCGCCCACGGACATCCCCGGACACCGCGCCCCGACCTGTGGACAACCCGGCCGAGGACCAAGGACCGGAACCCGGAGCCAGCCGCTCAGCCGCTCAGCCGCAGGTGAGGTTCGTGCCGATGACCGCCGTCTTGATCTTCGCCGTCGACGAGCTGGTCGCGCTCCAGGTCCCGCCGAGGTTCGTCCGGACGTTCACGGTGACGGTCGCGCCGAGGCTGAGGATGCCGCTGCCGGCGACCCGCGCCGAGCTGGCGGACCCCGTCGCGGTCCCGACCACGGTCGTCCCCATCAGCACGTCGAACGACGTCGGGACCCCGGCGGCCCCGGGGTAGGTCCACCCGATCGTGACGGTGTTGTCGGCGTTGTTCGTGCAGGTGAGCGCCGTCACCGCGGTGGCCGTCGCCGTCGCGAAGCTCGTCGTCGGGTTGACCGTCGTCTTCGTCCACGGCGCGGCGACGGCCTGCGCGGGCAGCAACACGCCGAGTCCCCCGGCGACGAGCACGACGGCGGCGACCGCGCCGCTCCGGCGGAGCCGGCGCACCCGTCGGGCGCGACGGCGGAGTGCGCGACGCGAGCGGGGCCCGGCAACGGTGGACGCAGTCGAGGCGACGGGCGGGGCGGACCCGGTGGGAGCCTCCAGACCGTCGTCGCCGTCGGCACCGTCTGCGGGAGCGGAACCGAGCCGCCGCAGCGACCCGTCGATCGTGCCGAGGTACAGCATCGCGGTCAGGGCCAGCGCGAGGAGGACCACCTTGTGCCACTCGCCGTCCCGCAGCCAGACGATCGGCGTCCCGACGTACGGGATGCGCAGGAACGCGACCCCGTGCACGGCCGACCGCTCGATCGGGGTGGAGTCCCGCTGCGGGTTCGCGTCGCCCTTGGTGACGAGCGTCCCGGCGGCCCCGGCCTTGACGTACCGGTGCATGCGGAGGTGTCCCGGCTGGTCCGGGTCGTCCGCGAGCAGGACCTGACCGAGCCGGAGCTGCGCCGGCGCGACGGGACGGGACACGACGACGTCGCCGGGGACCAGCCGCGGCTCCATCGACCCGGTCATGACCGTGGTGGGCTGCCAGCCGATCACGGCCGGTGCGGCCGCCCAGAGCGCCAGGCCGAGGAGCGTCGCGACGACGCCTCGGGCGAGCGTGGCGACGACGACACGCCCCCAGTCGGCGGCGTCCCTGAGCGCATCGTGCGGTGCACGCGGTGCGTGCGGTCCGCTGACCTCGATGCTGACCATGGCTGCCTTCGACTGGGGGCGTGCTGTGTGTGGCGGACGGGCCCGCATCGGGTGCGGTCCCGGTCGTCATGGAGGGATCCGGCCGGGCACGCTGCGCGCGCGCCCGGAGGGGTCCGGGCCTCAGCTGTTCTGGGCCTCCCACGTGAGTCCGAGGGACGCGGTGCCGCCCTGGATCGTGTTCGGGGCGGCGGTGGGGACCGTGTAGGTCACGCGGTAGACCTTGGACTCGGACGCGGAGCCGGTCGGTGCCCACGTGCCGACGCCGGTGGCGAAGTTGGTGGAGGCGGAGCCGAAGGCGGCGACCGTGCCGCTGTAGAGCGTGCCGCTCGTGGTGGCCGGGGTGAAGCCGGTGCAGGAGCCGAAGCCGCCGCCGGTGCCCTGCTCGATGGTCAGGTTGATGTTGGATGCGAGGTTGTTCGTGGTCGCGGGGTTGGTGCCGTAGAGCTTGACGGTCGAGGCGAGCGAACCGGTCGAGGTGACCGTGATGCAGTTCGCGCCGGTCGAGCCGGGCTTCAGGCCGGTCGCGGTGAAGAGCGCGGTGTTGTTGTCGTCGTCGCTGAGGGCGACGGTGCCGGCGGTCCAGTTGCTGGTCGGGTTCACCGTGGTGGCGGAGAACGCCGAGTAGGAAGCCGTCGAGACGACGACACCCGAGGCGACGAGGGCGGCGGGGATGGCGATCCAGGCGGCGAGACGAGCGGCGCGAGGGGTGACACGGGACATGGCGGTACTCCGAGAGGAAGAAGAGGGCTGATCGGTGGGTTCGGCCGGACCCGCGGTGGTTGGCCGCGCTTCGTGCCGTGGTGATGCCGTACTGGTTGGTACGACGATCAAGCTACTTTGTTGCCGTGTTGCTCACAAGCCGTGGCATACCCCCACTGTTGGGGGTAGTTCAATCACTGAGATACTTGTTCAATGAGCAGCACGGCGGCATCCCCGTGTCGCCTCGCCGATCGTGCCTGCGATCACCACCCGAGAAGAGCCCGCCCGATGACGGACACCCGCATCACCGCAGCCCCCGCCTCCACGGCGGCGTCCGCGATCCCCGCTGCTCCGACGTCCCCGGTGGACGCGCCCGTCGTCGACGCGCCTCGCTCCGCCGGCACCACCGACGGCGTCGAGGACTCCGACCTCGGACGACTGATGACCGCGTTCCGGCTCATGCAGACACAGCACGCACGCGTCCTCAACCACGAGAGCGTCGCCCGGGGGCTCAACCCGACGGACAGCCGCTTCGTGTTCTTCCTCGCCGCTGCGGACGGCGCCGGTGTCACCCCGAAGCAGGCGAGCGAGTACCTCGAGCTCTCCACTGGTGCCATGACGTCGCTCATCGACCGGCTCGAGAAGCGCGCGCACATCGAGCGCCGCCCGAACCCGGACGACCGCCGCAGCATCCTCCTGCACCTCACCGCCTCCGGCGAAGCCGTCGCGAAGCAGATCGGCGCCGTCTACTCCGCCGCGTTCCGCGAGGTCGTCGCACCCGCCGAACGAGCGGCCGTCGCCGACGCCTTCGCGCGCATCGGCGACGCCCTCGGCCGCCGCTCCGAGGGCGACGCGTCTGCTCGTCGCTCCGACTCCGGGACGGGCGTACGTTCGGGGGCATGACCCCCAGCGACCTCCTCATCGAAGCGTTCTCCCGCGTGCCCGACACCGTCGGCCGTGCCCTCGACGGGCTCTCCGAGGACCAGCTCGCATCCCGCCCGGGTGCCGGAGCGAACACGCTCGCCTGGCTGGCGTGGCACATCGCACGCGGGCAGGACGCGCAGATCGCCGGCCTCGCGGGCACCGAGCAGGTGTGGACCGCGGACGGCTGGTACGACCGGTTCGGGCTGCCGTTCCCCGCGGAGGCGCTCGGCTACGGCATGTCCCGTGACGACGTCGGCCGCGTCCGCGCCTCGGCCACGCTGCTGAACGGGTACCTCGGTGCGGTGCACGCGCGCACGGTCGAGTACCTCCGCACGCTCGGTCCGGATGACCTCGACCCCGTCGTCGACGACGCGTGGGACCCGCCGGTCACCGCCGGCGCACGGCTCGTGAGCATCCTCGACGACTGCGTCCAGCACGCGGGTCAGGCCGGGTACGCGCGCGGGTTGCTGTTCTTCAACCGCTGACGGATCAACCGCCGGGAGGCCCGGCTCGGCTCCGCCAGACACCGCTGAGTCCACGAGACACCTCCGGCACGACGAAACGCCGCCATCGCTGGCGGCGTTTCGCGTGCACCGGGGCGTCTCGCGGAGACTGGACCGTCAGCGGGCGGCGAGCTCCGCGACGATGCCGTCGCCAGGCGCTGCCTGGACCAGGTCCGCCTCGATCTCGGCGCGCTCGAGGATGCCCTCGATCTTCCGGATGCGGCCACGGGGGACGATCGTCACGACGGTGCCCTCCTTGCCGGCACGACCCGTGCGGCCCGAGCGGTGCATGTACGCCTTGTAGTCGTCCGGCGCATCCGCCTGCACGACGAGCGAGACGTCGTCGACGTGGATGCCGCGCGCGGCGACGTCGGTCGCGACGAGGACGTTCACGCGGCCGCTGGTGAGCAGCTGCAGGTTGCGCGTCCGTCGCGACTGGTTGAGGTCGCCGTGGAGCGAGGTCGCGCGGATGCCGGCGTCCTCGAACTGGTCGGCCAGACGCTCGGCGTAGGCACGGGTCCGGGCGAAGACGATCGTCTTGCCGTCACCGGCGACGAGCTCCTCGAGCAGACGGTCCTTCTCGCGCTGCTCGACCACGAGCACGCGGTGGTCGATGGTCGAGGACGCCTGGTCCTCACCCGCCACCTCGTGCACGCTCGGCTCGTGCAGGAACTGCTCGACGAGCGCCGCGACCTGGGTGTCGAGCGTCGCGCTGAACAGCAGCTTCTGCGCGCGGTTGCCCTCGGGGGTGACCTGCGCGGTCGCCTCGAGGATCTCCTGCACGGGCTCCAGGAACCCGAGGTCGCACATGTGGTCGGCCTCGTCGAGCACGGAGATGACGACCTCGCTGAGGTCGAGCTTCCCCTTGTTCATGAGGTCCTGCACGCGACCGGGGGTGCCGACGATGATGTCGACGCCGCGCTCGAGCGCGCCCTCTTGGCGGCCGTACGGGACGCCGCCGTAGATCTGCGTCGTGAAGAGCCCCACCGAGCGGGCGATCGGCTGCACCGTGCGGTCGATCTGCAGGGCGAGCTCACGGGTCGGCGCGAGGATGAGCGCACGCGGGGCGCGGCCCATCTTGCGCTTCGTGCCGCCGCCGTTCTCCATGAGCTTCTCGACGAGCGGAGCACCGAAGGCGATGGTCTTGCCGGAGCCCGTGCGGCCACGGCCGAGGACGTCCTTGCCGGCGAGCACGTCGGGGATCGTCGCGGCCTGGATCGGGAACGGGCTGGTAGCGCCGAGCTCACCGAGGGCACGGGAGATGTTGCCGCCGATGCCGAGGTCGGCGAAGGTCACGCCCTCGACGTCGGCCGCGACGGTGGCCTCGGCCTGGAGCTTCTCGAGCTTGACGTCGTCGGCGGGGACGAAGTGTCCACGCTCGGTGTCGTCGCGGTCGAACTTGCGCGGAGCGCGGTCGTCGCGGTCGAACTTGCGCGGAGCGCGGTCGTCGCGGTCGAACTTGCGGGGCGCACGGTCATCGCGGTCGAACTTGCGCGGCGCACGGTCATCGCGGTCGAACTTGCGCGGCGCACGGTCATCGCGGTCGAAGCTGCGGCGCGGACGGTCGTCCTGGTCGCGACGGGGCGCGCGGTCGTCACGGTTGAACGAACGGGGCGCACGGTCGTCGCGGTCGAAGCGACGCGGGGCACGGTCGTCGCTGTCACGACGGGGCGCACGGTCGTCACGGTTGAACGAGCGCGGAGCGCGGTCGTCACGGTCGAAGCGACGCGGGGCACGGTCGTCGCTGTCACGACGGGGCGCACGGTCGTCACGGTTGAACGAACGCGGAGCACGGTCGTCACGGTCGAAGCGACGCGGGGCACGGTCGTCGCTGTCACGACGGGGCGCACGATCGTCACGGTTGAACGAACGCGGCGCACGGTCGTCACGGTCGAAGCGACGCGGGGCACGGTCGTCGCTGTCACGACGGGGCGCACGATCGTCACGGTTGAACGAACGCGGAGCACGGTCATCGCGGTCGAAGCGACGCGGGGCACGGTCGTCACGATCGCCACCGCGTGCCGGACGGCCGGCGCCTCGGGGCTCCCAGCTCGAGCGGGCGGGGTCGCGCGGCTCCCAGTTCGGGCGGCTCGGACGCTCGCCCTGCGAGGAGCGGTTGCGACGGTCGTCGGCGTCCCAGCGCTGCTTCTGGCGCGGCGCGGACGGGTCGGCGGCGCGGAAGCCGCGGTGCTTGTTGCTGCGTGCGGCGGGGGTGCCGTTCGGGTGACGGACACGGTCGGAGGCGCGCGAGTTCGCGCCCTTGTCGTACGGGGCCATAGCTACTTTCCGGGGTGCGGACATGCCACGCAGCCCGGCAGCGACATCGGCGGGGGCGGTTCGTGGTGAGGGGGTTCATCCCGTCGTCGAATCGACGTGATTCCAGCCCTCGAACTACACAACACCCAAACACGTCCGCGGCTCGCAGCCGCGGTGTCGAAGGCCGACCGAGCGAGTCTACGTGACGACCGGCCAGGACACCACCCCTCAGGACTCGGCCAGGCGCTGCCGCTGCTCCGCGACGTCGAAGTCCGCGGGCGGCCACGAGAGGTGCATGTCCTCGAGCGCGCGGAGCAGCAGCTGCTGGACGGCGAGCCGGGCGTACCACTTCCGGTTCGCCGGGACCACGTACCAGGGCGCCACTGCGGTCGACGTCCGGTCGAAGGCGATCTGGTAGGCCTCCTGGTAGTCGTCCCAGCGCAGGCGCTCGTCGATGTCAGCCGGGTTGAACTTCCAGTGCTTGTCGGGGCGGTCGAGGCGGTCCCCGAGTCGAGCGCGCTGCTCGTCCTTGGAGATGTGCAGCATCACCTTGACGATCGTGGTGCCCTGCTCGGCCAGGCGGTTCTCGAAGTCGACGATCGCACCGTACCGACGCTCGATCTCCTCCGGCGGGGCGAACGCCCGAACGCGCTGGATGAGGACGTCCTCGTAGTGCGAGCGGTCGAAGACGCCGAGCTGGCCCGCGCTCGGGAGCTCCCGCTCGACGCGCCAGAGGAAGTCGTGCTCGCGTTCCTCGGCCGTCGGCGCCTTGAAGCCCGCGTAGTGCACGCCGTTCGGGTCGACGGCACCGACCACGTGGGACACGATGCCGCCCTTGCCCGCGGTGTCCATCGCCTGCAGGACGAGCAGCACGCGCCGCTGGTCCCCCGCGGTCGCCGCGGCCCAGAGGCGCTCCTGCAGGGCGGAGAGCCGGTCGGCGCCTGCCGCCACGGATTCGAGTCCGTCGATCTTCCGTCCGGGGAACCCCGGGGTGCCGTCCGGGTCGACGTCAGCGAGTCGGAACCCCTCGTCCACGCGGAGGAGCGGTTCCGGATCGGCGTTCCAGGCCTTGCGTCGGCTCACGGGTCCTCCTGCATCGACGGTGGTGTGCCGCTCATCCTGGCACCACGAGGTGAACGGCGTCATGCGTCGCGCAGCACCTCGGGATACCGTTGTCGGCGATGAGGTCAGGCCGTCGCACACTGATCGCGCTCGTCGCCGCGGTCGTGGCGCTCGGCGCGATCGCTTCGTGCAGCTCGGATCCGACCGGTGACGAGAACACCACGGTCACCGCCGACCCGGTGATCTACCCGCTCTCGCTGCGGTACCACGGCATCGACGTCGTGCAGGACGTCCCCTACGGCACCGACCGCCTGCAGCAGCTCGACGTCTGCCTGCCCGCGGACAGCGCACCCGAGACCACCGCCACGCCCTCGGCCGCGGCGACGTCGGCCGCGGACGCTGACGCGCCGGCGGAGTCGTCGTCCCGTCCCGCGGTGCTGATGATCCACGGCGGGAGCTGGTCGCACGGCGACAAGGCCACCGCCGCGTACCGCTCGGTGTGCAAGTACCTGGCATCGGCGGGCTTCGTCACGTTCAACGTCGACTACCGCCTGGCGCCGACGGACCCCTTCCCCGCCGGCCTCGACGACGTCCGGCGCGCCCTCGACTGGGTGTACCGGCCGACGACCCTCGCGACGTACGACGTCGACGTCGACCGGATCGGGGTGTTCGGCGGCAGCGCGGGCGGGAACCTCGCGGCGCTGCTCGCGGTCGAGGACCACCAGTCCACGGCCTACGCCGAGGGGGACCGGATCCGCGCGGTCGTCGACCTCAGCGGGCCGACGGACCTCACCGGACGCTCGACCAGGTCCGACGGGGTGTCGGCGTCGTTCCAGCGGAAGCAGCTGCTCTACCTCGGTTGTTCCACGTACACCTCGTGTCCCGCGGCGGCCCGGGCGTCACCGACGGACGACGTCACCGCGGACACCGCCCCGTTCTTCATCGGGCACTCCACGCACGAGTTCATCCCGCTGTGGGAGTCGCAGGACTTCGCGGCGACGCTGCGCTCCCACGACGTGCCGGTGACCTTCGTCGCGGTCAAGGGCACCGCGCACTCGATCGCACAGCTCGACGAGGCGATGAGCAAACGCGTGGTGGCGTTCCTCCGGCGCCACCTGGGCTGACGACCCCGGCCGAACCGGTCCGTCACAGCGCCGACGTCGGCTGTACCCCGGGCGGGTGCCACCCGGACTCGGGACTGCCCCCGGACGGGTCCCCGGACGGAGACTTCCGGTGTGACCGACACCTCGACCCGCCCCGCACGCACCGCGACGACCTGGGACCGACACTCCCCCGTCCGGACCGCCGCGGAGCTGCTCCTCGGGGTGTCCTTCTTCGTCACCGTCGCCTTCGCGGGCTACGGCGCGGCGACCGGGCACACCTCGCTCGTCGCCCAGCTCGGCGCGATCGCGTTCCTGACGACGCTCACCTGCGTGCTCGTGTCGTGGTTCAGCGGTGCCGGCGCCCCCGACGAGGACACCAGCGGCCGCTAGACCTGCCCCGCTCGACGGTCCGCCCGGCGCTCCCGCACGCGCTCGACCAGGAAGTACAGCCCCGGCAGCACGACGAGCGTCAGCAGCGTCGAGGACACCAGACCGCCGATCACGACCAGTGCGAGCGGCTGCGAGATGAAACCGCCCTGTCCGGTGAGCCCGATCGCCATCGGCACGAGCGCGAAGATCGTCGCCAGCGCCGTCATCAGGATCGGGCGGAGTCGTCTGGTCGCCCCCTCGATCAGGGCCTCGCGCACGCGGAGCCCCCGCCGTCGGTACTGGTTGACGAGGTCGATGAGGACGATCGCGTTCGTCACGACGATGCCGACGAGCATGAGCACGCCGATCAGGGACGCCACACCGATCGGGATCCCGGACACGATCTGCAGCAGGATCGCCCCGGTCGCGGCGAACGGCACCGACACCAGGAGCAGCAGCGGCTGCAGCAGGCTCCGGAAGGTCGCCACCATCACCACGTAGACGATGAGGATCGCGACGAGCGCGGCGAGCAGCAGCTGGCTGAACGCCGACGACTGGCTCGAGGCCACCCCGCCGATCGTCGCCGACGCGCCCTTCGGCAGGTCGAGCTGGTCGACGGCCGAGGTCACCGCCGTGACCGCGGCGCCGAGGTTCGCGGAGTCCGGCGTGACGGTGATCGTCGCGGTGCGGACTGCGTCCGACGTGGTGACCGTGGTCGGACCGTCGGCCTTCTCGACCGTGGCCACGTCGGACAGCGGGACCGGCCCGGTCGAGGTCGGCACGGACAGCGAGCGCAGGGCGTCGACGGTGGTCGGCGGCTCCGGGTCGGCGATGTAGACGTCGAGGGAGGCGTCGTCGATCTCGACCGTGCCGGTGTCCTGCGGCGAGACCGCGGCGGCGACGATCCCGCCGACCTGCGTCTCGGTGAGCCCGAGCGCCGCGGCCTGCACGCGGTCCACCCGGACGGCGAGGTACGGCTCGGCGGCGGAGAGGTTGCTCGACGCCCCGGTCGTGTGCGCGACGTCCTCCAGGCTGTCGAGCGCCTTGTCCGCCGCGGTCTTCAGCTGCGCCTGGGTCGGTGCGGTGACGTCGACCTCGATGTCGCTGCTGCCGCCGAAGCTGCCCCCGGAGGACGAGAGCGCGATCTCGCCGGCACCGCTCAGCGCGTCGAGCCGCTTCCGGGTGTCGGACTGGATCCGGGCCTGATCGGCGTCCGAGTCGGTGGTGACCGCGTACTGGATCGACGCCGTCCCGCCGCCGCCGAACGCCGCCTGGATCGACTGGCCGCTCGACCCGATCGTGGTCTGCACGGTCTCGACGCCGTCCACCGCCCGCAGCTGCCGCTCGACCTTGCGCGCGGCGTCGGACTGCACGTCGAGCGAGGTGCCGGGCGCCAGGTCCTGCGTCACCGTGAACGTGTTCTGCCCGGAGTCGCCGAGGTAGTTCGTCTTGACGAACGGCAGCGCCGCCGCGGTCCCGCCGAGCACGAGCACGGCGAGCACGACGACGAGCGCCGGGAACCGGAGGACCCAGTGCAGCACCGGCAGGTACCCACGGCGGAGTCGGTCCGGCGCACCGGCGTCGTGGAGGTCGGCGGCGGAACGCAGGGTCGAGTCCGTGGCGGACGCCGGCGCCACCGTGCCCGCGTGCTTGTGCCCCTTCGGCGCGCGGAGGAACCAGTACGCCAGGACCGGCACGATCGTCAGCGCGACGAGCAGCGACGCGATGAGCGCCATCGTCACGGTCAACGCGAAGGGCCGGAAGAGCTCCCCCACGAGCTCGGCGACGAAGGCCACCGGCAGGAACACCACGACGGTCGTCAGCGTGGACGCCGTGACCGCCCCGGCGACCTCCCGCACGCCGTCGAGCACCGCCTGTCTGCGGTCCACGCCCGGTTGCAGGTGCCGCTTGATGTTCTCGATGACGACGATGGAGTCATCGACCACGCGGCCGATCGCGATCGTGAGCCCGGCGAGCGTGATGATGTTCAGCGTGTAGTCCGCCGCCCGCATGCCGATCGCCGCGAGCAGCACCGAGGTCGGGATCGAGATCGCCGTGACGATCGTCGACCGCACGGACAGCAGGAACACCAGGATCACGACGACGGCGAACCCGAGGCCGAGCAGGCCCTCTTCCGCGAGGGAGTCGATCGACTGCTGGATGTACGGTGCCTGGTCGAAGACGACCGTGAAGCGCGGGTTGCCGTCGATCTTCGACTCGATGTCGGGCAGGGCGGCGCGGACCGTCTTCGACACGTCGACGGTGTTCGCCTCCTGCGTCTTCGTGATGGAGATCGTGAGCGCCTGTCGGCCGTCGACCCGGCTGATCGACGTCCGGGGCGACTCGGTGATCGCCACCGTCGCGACGTCGCCCACCGTGGTCGCAGTGGCGCCGCCGGTCAGGGGCAGCGCCTCGATGTCGGCCACGGACGCGATCCGCTGCCCGGTCTGCACCGAGAGCGTCGAGCCGTCCTGGGTGATGGTGCCGCCGGGGATGAGCGTGCCGTTGTCGTCGAGGGCGTCCTTGATCGCGGTCTCGGACAGGCCACGCGCCGCGAGCTCGTCCCGGTCCGGGGTGATCAGGACGCGGCGCCCGGGGTTGCCGTACACGTCGGCTTCGCGGACGCCGTCGAGCTTCTCGAGGTCGGGGATCGCCGTCGCGGTCAACCGGTCGACGAGCTGCTCCTGGTTCCCGCTCGCGGACACGGCGAGCTGGATCACCGGCAGGTCGTCGAACGACCCCGTGACGATCTGGGTCTGCACGGAGTCGGGCAGCGACAGCGCGTTCACGACGGTCTGGATCTTGTCCTCGGCGCTGGCGAGGTTGGAGCCGTAGTCGAACTCGGCCGACACCACGCTCTGCCCGGTGGAGGACGTCGCCGTCGTGGACTTGAGGTCGGGCACCGCCTGGATCCCCTGCTCGATCTTCGTCGAGACGTCGTTCGACACGACTTCCGGGGTGGCCCCCGGGTAGGCGCTGACGATCGCCACCTGCGGGAACTGGACACTCGGGATGAGCTCCTGCTTGAGGCTCCACAGCGAGATGCCGCCGAAGATCGCGACGACGATCGTCACCAGCGCGATGAGCGCGCGGTTCCGCAGGCTGAAGACCGAGAGGAGGTGCACGGTCCGATCCTCGCAGGATGCGCCGACACCGGTTCGCTCGCTCCGGCTACCCGCCGACCGCCAGGTACGCGACGAGCACCCCGACCGTCCCGACCACCCCGACCCCGAGCGCGACGACTCGGCCGATCGGCGACCGCGCGAGCACCACCCCCAGAGCGACGACGAGCACCCCGACGACGATCTCGACGATCCAGGACGACGCACCGGTCGACGACGCCACCCGCAGCAGCGCACGCACGCCCTCACCGACGAGCACCGCCCCGGTCACCCCGTACGCCGCGCCCCGCCAGCGTGCATCGCGGGAGCGGACGAGCACGGCGACCGCGCCGGCGAGCACCCCCGCTGGGACCGCCATCAGGACCCAGAAGTTCGTGATCGCGAGGACGTCGGGGAACCCACGGAGGTTCGACGTCGCCCAGTACCCGACGTGCATCAACTCGAGGACGACGACCCCGCCCACCATCGCCAGCGGCATCCCGACGCGGCCGCCGCGCACGCCGGCGACGAGCAGCAGCGCCACGGCGACGAGGAACCACGGCCCCGCAGCGTTCGACGCCGTCGCGAGCCCCGGCACGCCCTGCCCGTACGACGTGAGCACGCCGGCCAGCAGTGCGCCGCCGAGCACCATCGAGACCCGGGCGGCGACCGGCACCGCGGGGACCGGCGGGACGGGCGGAGCGGAGATGATCGGGGTCATGCCTCCAGCATGGTGAGCGCGCCGCGACCGGACATCACCCGAAGGACCCAAACCCGACGGACCGAGATCAACCCACAGGATGACCCACGGCGCCGCTCACACCACCGCGGCCAGGGACCCCCGCACCTCGGCCGACGATCCCCCGGTCCGCGCCCACGCCCGCTCCAGCACGTCCACCAACCGGGTCCGGTCCGCGGGCGGCATCGTGAACGGCACCCGGAGGAACCGTTCGAACCCGCCGTCCGGCCCGAAGACCCCGCCGGACGCGAGCACCACGCCCTCGGTCCGGGCGGCGAGCACCAGCGCGCTCGACACCGGGCGTCCGAGCCCCACCCACGTCGTCAACCCGCCCGCCGGCGACGGGACGTCCCACTCCGGGAGCCGCGCTCGGAGCGCGCCCACCACCTCGTCGCGACCTTGTCGCAGGGACTCGCGCCGAGCCTCCAGGACGGCGTCGGTCCGTGGCACCAGCTCCCGCGCGACCAGCTGGTCGAGCACCGGCGTGCCGAGGTCGCCCGTCGGACGGGCGAGCAGCAGTCGCTGCAGCAGGTCCGGCGACGCGCGGATCCAGCCGATCCGCAGGCCGCCCCAGAAGACCTTGTCGGCCGACCCGATCATCACCACGGACGCGCCGGACCCGGCGGCAGTGGCCGCCAGCGGCGGCGAGGCGACCCCGTCGATCCGGAGCTCGCCCATGGTCTCGTCCGCGATCACCGTCGTCCCCACCGACGCGGCGATGGACAGCAGCGTGTCCCGGGCGTCGGCGGACATCGTCGCCCCGGTCGGGTTGTGCAGCTCCGGCATCACGTAGGCGACGGACGGTGCCGAGCGCCGGAGCGCCGTCTCGAGCACCCCGACGTCCCAGCCGGTCCGGGAATCGACGGGCACGCCGATGAGCCGGCCGCCGGCCTCGCGGAAGGCCTCGTGCGCGTGCGGGTACGTCGGCGACTCGACGAGCACGGTGTCGCCGCGTCGGACGAGCACCCGGGCCAGCAGCGCGATCGCGTGTTGCGCGCCGATCGTCACGACGATCTCGGACGGCGCGGTGGGCAGGCCGCGCGCGGTGTAGCGCTCGGCGATCGCGGTGCGGAGTCCCGGGTCGCCGACGGTGTCGTAGCCGATCCCGGCGAGCGCCGCGGGCACGTGCCGCACCGCCCGTTCGACGGCTTCCGCCACCCCGGGTGCGGAGTGCATCGCCGCCTTCCGCAGGTCGAGGACGTCCCCGGTCACGACCCCGCCGAGGCGCTCCGGGTCCGGCCGACCGGCGAGGTCGCGTGGGAGTTGCACGACGCTCCCCGATCCGCGGAGCGACAGCAGGAAGCCGTCGGACCGCAGACGCGCGTAGGCGTTGGCGACGGTGGTCCTGGACACCCCGAGCGTGTCGGCGAGCCCACGCTCCGCCGGCATCCGCGCCCCGAGCGGGATCCGCCCGTCGATGACGAGGACGCGGATCGCGTCGGCGAGGGCCTCGTAGGCGGGTGCGTCGGCGCCGTCGCGCCACTCGTGGAGGAGCAGGGCTGCGGAACGGGCGCTGAGGAGGACCGGGGTCATGCGATCCACGCTAGCCGAATTGGCTCTCGACCGGCAGTCCAATCAGCGCGAGCATCGACGCATGTCCCGCCCCACCGCACTCACGCTCCGCTTCGCGCAGCTCTTCGTCGGCCTGTTCCTCTACGGCGCCTCCACCGCGCTGCAGGTCCGCACGGTCGTCGGCGTCAGTTCGTGGACCGTGCTCACTGAGGGGCTCGAGAACGTGGTGCCGTGGTCGTTCGGGCTGATCACCGTGGTGTCGAGCGGCGTCATCCTGCTCTTCTGGATGCCGCTCCGCCAGAAGCCCGGCATCGGCACCCTGCTCAACGCCCTGGCGATCGGCCCCTCCGCGGACCTCGTGCTCTGGCTCGTGCCCACCCCGGACGGCCTGCTGGCCCGCATCGGCCTGTTCGTCGCCGGACTCCTGCTGCTCGCCCTCGCCACCGCGTTCTACATCGGCGCCGGCTTCGGCACGGGCGCGCGCGACGGGCTGATGGTCGGTGTGCACGAGCGGTTCGGGTGGCCGATCTGGCTGGCCCGAACCGTGATCGAGGTCACCGTGGTCATCGTCGGGTGGTTCCTCGGCGGGGACGTCGGCGCGGGCACCGTGATCGCGGCGTTCGTGATCGGCCCGATGGTCCAGCCCCTGATGCCGGTCTTCCGCCGGTTCCCGTGGTCGCCGGAACGCGCGGGTCACGTCTCCACCGGACGGGAGGCACGACTCGCCCCCGCCACGGAGCCCACGGCCGTCCCGTGATTTCTCCAAATCCCCTTGCGGCTCCGCGAGACGCGATATAACGTGTCGGCAACAGACGCGATACATCGCGAGTTCGAGGAGACAACATGGCTCAGGAGAAGTGGCTCGTCGAAGAGCCCAAGGTCATCGACACCGGCATCGTCCGGTCACTGCGCGTCGGCCTCGTCGGCGGGCAGGTCGACGTCGTCGCACACGACGAACCCACTGCGCGGGTGGAGGTCCACAGCGTGTCCGGCAAGGCGCTCAAGGTGGAGCTCGACGGGGACACCCTCACCGTCGACCACCCGCAGATCCGCTGGGACGACCCCATCGGGTTCCTCAAGTCGTTCCGCGGCAAGGCCCACGCCGACGTCAGCATCCTGGTCCCGCGCGACGCCGGGGTCACCCTCGGCGTGGTGTCGGCCGGCGCGCTGCTCTCCGGCACGAACCGCGGCGCGACGCTGAACACCGTCTCCGGGGACCTCGTCGTCGACGGGGTCGCGGGTGACGTCACCGTCAACGCCGTCTCCGGCACCACGACCATGCGCGACCTCGACGGCGCCCTCACCGTGCACACCGTCTCGGGCGACGTCGTGGCCACCGGTGAGATCCCGCGCTTCTCGGCCGACGGCGTCTCCGCGGACGTCGTGCTCGACCTGCACGGCACGCCGGACTCCGCCCGCGTGAACACCGTGTCGGGCTCGGTCAGTGTCCGGCTCGAAGACGGCGTGCCCTTCCAGTGCACCGTCAGCACCGCCTCCGGCAAGCTGCAGTTCGACGACGCCGAGATCAAGGGCGTCCGCGGCTCCTACGTCAAGCAGGGCGGTGAGCTCTCCGGCGCCTGGCTCGACCTGCGCGTGAACTCGGTTTCCGGGGACATCGCGGTGCTGCACGCGCCGCCGGTGGCCGCCACCTCCCCGGCCGACACCGACACCACCACGACCGCCGGGTTCCCGTCGGCCACCACGTCCGTCGTCGACGAGAGCGAGGCACCCGAATGAGCCCGGTATTCGCGCACGGACACCTGCGGCTGTACCTGCTCGTGCTGCTCGCCGACCACCCGATGCACGGGTACGAGGTCATCCAGGCCCTCGGCGACCGCTTCGGCGGGACGTACGTCCCGAGCGCCGGCACGGTCTACCCGCGCCTGGCGAAGCTCGAGGACGACGGCCTGGTCACGAAGACCGCCGACGGCCGCAAGACCGTCTACGCGATCACCGATGCCGGCCGTGCCGAACTGGCCGCCCGTGCGGACGAGATCGCTTCGCTCGAGGAAGGCGTCAACGACTCCGTGAAGTCCCTGGCCGACGGCGTCCGCGCCTCGGTCGGTGACGCCATGCGGTCCCTCCGCGCCGACCTCGCCGCCTCCGCGCAGAGCGCCACCGCCGAAGAGCCCGTGTCGGTCCCGTCCGAGAGCGCCCGCGCCCTGCGCGAGCTCGAGATGGCGCTGTCCTCGTTCCGGCAGCAGGTCCGCGCCGACCTCCGTCGGCGGGCGACCCGCGGCACGCTCGGTCCGGACACCGTCACGCGCCTGCGCGACGGCCTCGAGGCGCTGCGCAAGTCGCTCTGACGGCCGTGCCGGCGGGGCGGCGGCGGCCACGGCCTCCCGTCGGCCCGCCGCCGGCCTCCCGTCGGCTCGTCGCCGGCCCGTCGCCGGCCCGTCGCACTACCGAAACCGGCCCGAACCACGGAATTCCGTGGTTCGGGCCGGTTTCGGTTGTGCGGAGCCGCCCCGCACCGCCGGCGACGGCGCCGCCCGCGGCGCACGCGGCGCCCGCGGCCGCGCCCCGTGACGCGGGCGCCTACAGCCCCGCGTCCGCCAGCGCGTACATCGCGTCGCGGAGCGCGCGCGACGCGCCGGCCCCCGCCCACTCGTAGGCGTGCGTGAACCGCTCGTCCGCGATGTACATGTCGGCGAGCGTGCGGAACCGCTCCGCGGTCAGCTCGGCGGGCGGGGTCGCCTGCGCGAGCCAGGCGAACTGCCGCCGCGCGAGCGCGATGCCCTGCTCCGAGGTCGGCGCCGCCCCGGACGCGGCGAGCGCTGCCGCATCCGTCGCGATCGCGCGCTGCTCGGCCTGGAACGCGTCCTTCGCGGAGCCGTCCTGCGCGCCCCACCACGCCGCCCCGCGTTCCCAGGCGTCGGCGCCCCAGCGTTCGGCCACCTCCTCCCGGAACCGGGACTGGTCGAATCCGTCGAACGTGTCGTGCATGGTCATGTCCTCTCCCTTCCGGAGCCTGGTGATGGTGGTGCGCACCGCCTGCAGTTGCCGGGCGATGCGGTCGCGTTCGCGTTCGAGACACGCGACGTGTGCGGTGAGTGCGACGACGTCGTCCTGCTCGCCGTCCAGGACGTCCCGTATCGCGGACAGCCCGAGGCCGAGTCCGCGGAGCAGCAGGATGCGCTGGAGCCGGACGAGCGCCCGGTCGTCGTACCGCCGGAGCCCGCCGTCCCCGACCGCGGTCGCGGGCAGCAGGCCGATCGCGTCGTAGTGCCGCAGCGTCCGGCTCGACACACCGGCGGAACGAGCGACGTCGGCGATGCCGTGGGGCGCTTTCGCAGCTGGGTCGTCGGTGTCTGTCGGATCACTCATGCAGGACACGGTACGGGTTGACGCTGCGTCAACCGCAAGGGTCAATCTGGGAACCGGTCGACAGAACGTGACCCGGGGCGGAATACCCCGTCCCGCACTCGTGTTGACTCGCGCCCGGAACCGAGTAGGTTTGCCGCTCGTGACGAACGAGATCCGGTCGCTGAAGTCGCGACTGATCGGGGATCCCCTCCCCTCCGAGAAGCTCGAGGGACAGCTGCTCCCGAAGCACCTGGCACTCCCGATCTTCGCGAGCGACCCCCTCTCCTCGGTGGCCTACGCCCCGCAGGAGCTCCTCATGATCCTGCTGCTCGGCGGGATGTCGTTCCTGACCTTCGCGCCGTGGGTCGCCGCACTCGTCGTCCTGCTGCTCCTCGTCGTCGTCGCGTCGTACCGGCAGCTCATCAAGGCGTACCCGTCCGGCGGTGGCGACTACGAGGTCGCGCACCGGAATCTCGGCGAGAAGGCCGGCCTGGTCGTGGCGAGCGCGCTGCTCGTCGACTACGTGATGACCGTCGCCGTGTCGGTGGCGTCCGGCGTGGACAACATCATCTCGGCACTGCCGGTCCTCAACCAGTGCCGCGTCGAACTCGCACTGGTCTTCGTGGTGCTGCTCGCGGCGGCGAACCTCCGTGGCGTCCGGGAGTCCAGCAAGGCCTTCGCGATCCCGACCTACCTGTTCGTCGCGAGCGTCTTCGTGATGGTCGTCACCGGCCTCATCCGGGTGCTCGCCGGCAACGCCCCGGTCGCCGAGTCCGCGAACTACACGATCACGAACGTCGAGCACACCACGCAGGCGGCCTTCATCCTGCTGCTCCTCCGCGCCTTCGCATCCGGCTGTTCCGCGCTGACCGGTGTCGAAGCGATCGCGAACGGCGTGCAGGCCTTCCGCCGCCCGAAGATCAAGAACGCGCAGGCGACCCTGGTGGCGATGGGCGGCATCGCGATCGTCCTGTTCGTCGGGCTGATCACCCTCGCGCTGGTCTCCCGCGTGCACTACGCCGAACGCGCGTGCGACCTGCAGGGCTTCGCGAACTGCGCCACCACCCCGCAGCGCTCCCTGATCGCCCAGATCGCCGCGGCGACCTTCGGCGACAACTCACTGCTCTTCTTCGTGATCCAGGCGACGACGGCGGCGGTCCTGCTCCTCGCGGCGAACACCGCGTTCAACGGGTTCCCGCTGCTCGGCTCGATCCTGGCGCGCGACTCCTACGCGCCGAAGGCCCTCTCGACCCGCGGCGACCGGCTGATCTACTCCAACGGCGTCATCGTGCTCGCGCTCGTCGCGGCCGCACTCCTGGTGGTCTACCGGGCGAACGTCACGAGCCTCATCCAGCTCTACATCATCGGCGTGTTCGTGTCGTTCACGCTCGGGCAGACCGGCATGGTCCGGCACTGGACCCGCCTGCTCCGCGAGGACCGGGCCGGCACCGCGGCCGAACCCGTCAACCGCGGCCAGGTGATGCGGTCCCGCGCGATCAACGCGACCGGCGCCACCTTCACGTTCGTCGTCCTCGTCATCGTCACCATCACGAAGTTCACGCACGGCGCCTGGCTGGTGTTCGTCATCATGCCGATCCTGTTCGTGCTGATGCTCGGCGTGAACCGCTACTACCGCGACGTCAAGCACGAGATCCAGGCCGACGTCGAGACCGAGTTCGGTGCGACCGGCGACCACGCGATCGTCCTCGTGAACAAGCTGCAGAAGCCCGTGCTGAAGGCGCTCGACTACGCGATCGCCGCGAAGCACGCCGGTCTCGAGGCGGTGCACGTCTCCATCGACGAAGCCGACGCGGAACTGCTGCGGCAGCAGTGGGCGGAGCACGGCATCGAGGTCCCGCTCACGATCGTCCCGAGCCCGTACCGCGACATCTCGATGCCCCTGATCAAGTACATCAAGGCGCACCGGATGCAGCACGGCTCCGAGGTCGTCACGGTCTACACACCGGTCTTCATCGTCGGCCACTGGTGGGAGGGCCTCCTCCACAACCACCGCGGCCGTCGGATCCGGAAGAAGCTGCTGCTCGTGCACGGTGTCACCGTCGCCCTCGTGCCGTGGCTGCTCGACTCGTCCGAGCTCCTCTACGGCCGCCGCTCGCGCCCGTTCCCGGGCCAGGACCGCCGCGGCGAGCCCGTCCGACCGGCGCTCCGCCGCTCGCCGAACGGCGTGTTCCGCAGCGAGGAGGAGGACCGCCTCCTCCGCTCGGCGCACCGCAACAGCCTCGCCGTGCAGCGCACCGGCGCACAGCCCCGCCGGGTGACCCGACCGGCCGGTCCCGCCGACGGCGTCGACCCGGCCCAGTGCACCGGCGAGCTGAAGGCCCTGGTGCCGGCGTCCCCGGGACGCACGCCGACGTCCGCGGAGTGATCCGGGCCTCCCGGCATACGATCTGAAGCCATGACCGACGTTCCCGACCTGCGCACCTACGCGACGTTCGACGGCCACGGCGGCAAGGTGTCCAAGCGCGTCGAGGTCCTCGACCATGCACCGCTCGACGAGCGGTACGCCGGCCTGGTCGCGGTCCGCGGCGAACACCCGCTCGGCGCGCTCGACGAACGCGCCGTCGACGACGACGCGGAACTCGCCCGCGGCGTCGCGAGCATCGGCTGGGTCGACCCGGCCACCCTCCGCGACTGGTACCGACCCGACCGGGTCGTCGTGCCGCTCATCGAGGCACGTCGCTCCGGCCTCGAAGCCGGGATCTACGCGGACACCCGCGGACGTGGTCGCGTCCAGATCGACGGCCTGGAGGCACACCTCGCCCCCGACGGTCGGCCCGCCTTCCGCGCACTGGCCGGCTCCGGGGCCGTCGACGCGCCGCTCCCGAAGGACCAGGTGGTCCGACTGGTCACCGTCACGGCCGACGCGACGACGACCTCCGGCGCAGCGGGCGTGGAGATCGTCACGACGCCGATCAGCCCGCTCCTCGCACCGGGGACGTACCCGGCGTACGCGGACGACGTGCCGGGCCTGCCGCCGCGCCCCGCGTCCGGGACCGTGCTGGTGAGCGCCTCGGTGCTCCTCGACGGGGTGCTGCTGCCGGTGGAGCGGCTCGACGAACCGGCGAACACGCTCTGGGTGACGCGCGACGGGCGGTCGGTGCCGCTCGCGGCGAACGAGGTCGGGCCGGACCTGGTCCGGTACACGGCGGTCCCGGGCTGACGGCGGTCCGGGCGTCCGCGTTCTGCGCCGGGCGGCCGGTCCGGGCGTCCGCGTTCTGCCCCGGGCGGCGGTTCCGGGCGTCCCCCGATCTGCGCCGGGCCTGATCTCGGTGTCGTGGGCCCGGCGTAGCGTCCACGGCATGAGTGATGCATCTGGTGAGACCCTCGGTGGCGCACGCCCCGACCCCTCGACCACCGCGAGCAAGGACCCCGAGCAGTGGGTCACCGGCGACGAGCCCATGACGGGCCCGCAGCGCAGCTACCTCGACACCCTCGCGCGCGAAGCCGGTGAGGAACTGCCCGCCGACCTCTCCAAGGCCGAGGCCTCGGAGCACATCGACCGCCTGCAGACGAAGACCGGACGGGGCACCCCGGACAGCACGGACACCTCCGGCACGATCGGGGCGACGTCCTGACGGGTCCGCTCTTGTGAGGACCCCGGGCTGGGCATGTCCTGGCGATACCCGGCGAGACCCCCGGACAGGGGTGATCGATGACACGTCAATCTCTACCGTCGTGGGAATGCGAACGACATCGACATCGATCGGCCTGACCGTGCTCCGCGTCGTCCTCGGGGTGGTGTTCATCGCCCACGGGGCGCAGAAGTTCGGGCAGGGCATCCCCGCCGTGGCCGACGGGTTCTCCGGGATGGGCGTCCCCCTCGCCGAGGTGGCGGCGCCACTCGTCGCCGGGCTCGAACTCGTCGGCGGGGTCCTGCTCGTCCTCGGGGTCGCGACGCGGATCGTGGGCGTGCTGCTCGCGGTCGACATGGTCGTCGCCGGGGTGCTCGCGCACTCCTCCGCGGGGTTCTTCTCGCAGGACGGCGGGTTCGAGTACGTGCTCGTGCTCGCCGCGGCTGCGCTCGCGGTGGCGCTCACCGGGCCGGGGCGGCTGTCGCTCGATGCGCTCGTGCTGCGGGCACGGCGGCGCCGACGCGGCGTGGCCGAGCCGCTGCCCGCGTAGCGCGGCTCCGCACGCTCCGCACGCGCCGCGCGCGCAGTGTGCGCCGGGTCCCGCAGTGTGCGGGGCCGCACCGGCGCGGGACCTCGCACCGTGCGAGGTCAGGACGCGGCGAGCTCGTCCATCACCTGGCGGGCGATGAGCCGGCCGGCCCGGTTCGCGCCGATCGTCGAGGCCTGGGGACCGTACCCGGCGAGGAACAGCCGCGGCTCCTCCGCCGAACGACCGTCCGCGACCACCACGCCGCCCTTCGCCGTCCGCAGGTGCAGCGGCGCGAGGTGCCGGAGGTCCGCGCGGAACCCCGTCGCCCAGACGATCGCGTCGGCATGCACGTGCTCGCCGTCCGCGGTGACCACCCCGGACGGCTCGATGCGCGCGAACACCCGCTCGTCACGGAGCACCCCACGGTCGAGTCCCGCCCGGATCCGCCGGGAGACCGGGACGCCCGTCCCGCTGACGATGCTCGGCAGGACCTCACCGGCCCGGGCTGCCCGGTCCTGCTCGTCGACCGCAGCGACCGCGGACTCGAGGTCGAGCGCCGACGTATCCGACCACGTCATCGGCCGTCGGGTGAACCACCGCGTGGACCGGGCGACGCCGTCGAGCTCGAGCAGGAAGCCGATCGCGCTCGTGCCACCGCCGACCACGACGACGTCCTGGTCCTGGAACTCCGCGGCGCTCCGGTACTCCGTCGTGTCGAGCTGTCGCCCGGCGAACGTGTCGCGTCCCGGGTACCACGGCACGAAGGGGGTGCCCCACGTGCCCGAGGCGTTGACGACCACCTCGGCGTGGATCCGGCCCTCGTGTCCGTCAGCGGTCCGGGTCGCCACGCAGAGCCCGCCGGTCGTCCGGGTGACACTCGTCACCGCGACCGGGCGGCGCACCCGGAGTCCGTAGTGCTCCTCGAACCGGCGGTAGTACGCGCCGACGACGTCCCGCGCGGGACGGGAGCGGTCGGCGTCCTCGAACGCGAGCCCCATCGCCCGCATCCCGGGCAGGTCGTGCACGCGGTGCGCCGACCCGAGCCGGAGCGCCTCCCACCGGAACTGCCAGGCGCCGCCCGTGCTCGGCGCCCGGTCGAGGACGACGAGGTCGGTGCCGGGCTCGAGGCCCAGTCGGCGCAGGTGGTAGGCCACGGAGAGACCCGCCTGCCCCGCACCGATCACGACCACCCGGGCGTGCTGGTCGTCGGTGGTCGGTGTCAGGTCCGTCATCACTTCCGATTCTGCTGGACGCGCACGGTCGCCGGCCATGTCCAGATAGGGGTACATGGTAGAGTGATCGGCAGATTTCCAACCACGAACCGTTCGGATTCTCCGGGTGATGACTCGTCTCCCGTAGCGCTGGACACGAGCCGACACACGAGGGGGTCACGCATGGGGCGCGGCCGTCAGAAGGCAAAGCACACCAAGGTCGCCCGGGAGCTGAAGTACTTCAGCCCGGAGACGAACTACGGTGCGCTCGAACGCGAGCTCTCCGCCGGGCACGACTCGGACGAGAACTCCTACGTCGACCGCTGGGCAGACCAATACGGACCTGACCAGTACGAGGAAGACGACGAGTTCGAGCCCCAGCAGGACCAGCAGAACAAGTCCGCCTGACTCGCGGATCCCGAACGCCGCGCACCCTTCCGGGAGCGCGGCGTTCGTGCGTGTCCGGCGCGTGCGCGGGCCTCTACGTCCGCATGAGTCGACACCGCACGAGTCGATCGACTTCGGCGGTGTCGATCCCTGCAGACGCATCCTCTGCGTCTGCAAGTTTCGACACGACACGAGTCGATCGACTCCAGCGATGTCGAAAGAGTCCTGCGGCAGCGCCGGGCAGCTGCGGCAGCGGGCAGCAGCGCGGCAGCGCCGCGAAGCGCCCGCGCCTCAGCCCGCGTACGCCCCGGTGAGCCGCACGGCTCCGCCGTCGACGCCCTTCGCGCCCTGCTCGAACCCGTCGAGGTCGCGCGCGGACATCGACACCGTCCCGACCGGCCACGACGCGAGCCCGGCCGACCCGAGTGATGCGATGACGTCGGACGCGGCGGCAGCGGACACCACGGCGAACATGCCGATGCCGAGGTTCCAGGTGCCCTCGGTGTCCTCGATCGGCGTCCCGGCCATGTCGGCGAGGACCCGGAACACGGGGAGGGGCTCCCACGTGGCACGGTCGACCTCGACCCAGGACCCGACGGGCAGCACGCGCGCCAGGTTCGCGGCGATGCCGCCACCCGTCACGTGGGACATCGAGTGCACGGCGCCGGGGTGGTCCGCCAACAGGCCGAGCAGCGGCGTCGTGTAGAGCCGGGTCGGCTCGAGGAGCGCTTCGCCGACGAGCCCGCCGAGCTCCGGGAGGGAGTCCGTGTAGGCGACCCCGCGGGACGACAGGATGTGGCGGACGAGCGAGTACCCGTTCGAGTGCAGCCCGGAGGACGCGATCGCGACGACGACGTCCCCGTCGAGCACGCGCTCGGCGCCGAGCACCTCGGAGGCCTCGACCGCACCGACGGCTGCGCCGGCGACGTCGTAGTCGTCAGGACCGAGGAGCCCCGGGTGCTCGGCGGTCTCGCCACCGACCAGCGCGGTGCCGGTCATCGCGCAGCCGCGGGCGATCCCGGCGACGATGTCCGCGATGCGGGACGGGACGACCCGGCCGCACGCGATGTAGTCCGTCATGAACATCGGCTTCGCGCCGACCACGACGATGTCGTCGACGACCATGCCGACGAGGTCCTGGCCGATGGTGTCGTGCTTGTCGATCGCCTGCGCGATGGCGACCTTCGTGCCGACCCCGTCGGTCGAGGTGGCGAGGAGCGGCCGTGAGAAGCCCTTCAGGAACGAGACGTCGTACAGGCCCGCGAATCCGCCCACACCGCCCAGCACGGAGTCGTTGTGCGTCGCCGAGACGGCGGACTTCATGAGCTCGACGGCCAGATCACCGGCTGCGGTGTCGACCCCGGCCTCTGCGTACGGGTTGGGCATGCGGAGTCCTCCGTCGTGGCATGGCAGACTTGTTCGGTACCACCCGATTCTACGGTCTGGAGCACTCCGCGAATGTGCGGCATCGTCGGCCTCGTTGCGCAGGGGCCTGCAAACCAATCCATCTACGACGCTCTGCTCCTCCTGCAACACCGGGGACAGGACTCGACGGGCATCGCCACGGTCGAGGGTCACATCCACCACATGCACAAGACCCGTGGTCACGTGCGGGAGTCGTTCCGCACCCGTGACATGCGTGCCCTCCTCGGCACGATGGGGCTCGGGCACGTCCGGTACGCCACGAAGGGTGCCGCCAGCAACGAAGAGGAAGCCCAGCCGTTCTACGTGAACGCGCCCTACGGCATCGTCCTCGTCCACAACGGCAACCTGACGAACACGCGGGAACTGACGCGTGAACTCTTCGACATCGACCGTCGGCACCTCAACACGAGCTCGGACACCGAGCTCCTGGTGAACGTCCTGGCGCACGAGCTGCAGGGCCAGGTGCGCGGCAAGGACCTCGACCCCGGTCAGGTCTTCGACGCCGTCGAGCGCGTGCACCAGCGCGTCGAGGGCTCGTACGCCGCCATCGCGACGATCGCCGGGCACGGACTGCTCGCGTTCCGCGACCCGTTCGGCATCCGGCCGCTCATCCTCGGGCACAAGTTCGACGACGCCGGCAAGTCCGAGTGGGTCGTCGCGTCCGAGTCGCTCGTCCTGGAGTCCGGTGGCTACGACATCGTCCGCGACGTCGCCCCCGGCGAGGCGATCTTCGTCGAGATGGACGGCACGATGCACGCCAGGCAGTGCGCGGCGAACCCGCGCCTGGTGCCGTGCTCGTTCGAGTACGTCTACCTCGCACGCCCCGACTCCGTGATGAACGGCATCTCGGTGTACGACGCCCGTCTCCGCCTCGGCAACCGTCTGGCGGACACGATCGCGCAGTACGCCCCGACCGGTGACATCGACGTGGTCATGCCGATCCCCGACTCGAGCCGTCCCGCCGCGATGCAGGTCGCGCAGAAGCTCGGCATCGAGTACCGCGAGGGCTTCTACAAGAACCGCTACGTCGGCCGGACGTTCATCATGCCCGGGCAGGCGGAGCGGAAGCGCTCCGTGCGCCAGAAGCTCAACGCGATGTCGTCCGAGTTCAAGGGCAAGAACATCCTCATCGTCGACGACTCGATCGTGCGCGGCACGACGAGCAAGGAGATCGTGGAGATGGCCCGCGCCGCCGGAGCCAACGAGGTGACCTTCACGAGCGCCGCTCCCCCGGTCCGGTTCCCGCACGTCTACGGCATCAACATGCCGACGCGGCAGGAGCTCATCGCGCACGACCGGAAGATCCCGGAGATCAACCGCGTGCTCGGCAGCGACCACCTGATCTACCAGGAGATCGGCGACATGCGGGACGCCATCATCGAGGGCTCGGACGTCACCGACCTCGAGATGAGCTGCTTCACGGGTGAGTACGTCACCGGCACGGTGAGCCCGGAGTACCTGTCCTGGGTGGAAGCCAACCAGCTCAGCTGAGCGGGGGTCGCGAACGCGACGACCGAACGGACGGGAGGCACGGTGCCAGCTGGCACCGTGCCTCCCGTCAATGGCTCTGGTCGCGACTACCGCTGCTGGTCGCCGTGGTCCTCGATCTCACCGTCGACGGTCTCCGGGGGCATGTCCACCGCGACGCGCTCCGCGGTGAGGCGGGCCGCCCGGCGGGCGAAGACCCGGTCGAGGACGATCGCGACGACCGCGCCGACGAAGCCGCCGATCGCGACGCCCCACAGGCCGAAGTAGCCGACGAGGCCGCTGAAGCCGACGGTCTCGGTCTGGTCGCCGCGGTCCAGGTTCAGGGTGAGGGCGATCACGATGACCGTCACCACGAAGCCGAGGACTGCGCCGCCGACGATGAAGACCCCGAACTTCGGGGCGCGGCGGATGGTGACCTCGTCCGAGGAGGACACGGTGGCGGGCTCAGGAACCGGAGCGTCGTCGGGTCGATCGGTGTTGCTCACGACTCCATTGTCCCCCACTGTGGGACGTGCTCCGGCCTGCCCGTGGAGCCCGTTCCGAGGCAAGATGGACCGTACCGAGTGGTATCCCATGGGTGGAGGTGACGCTGGATGACCGGTTCGACCGCTGCCGACCCCCGCCGACGCCCCGTCCCCGCTCGGATCGCCTGGCCGATCGTGCAGCGACGCGAAGAGGACCGCGCCGTGTCCGTCGTCGCGGAGCACCGCACCAGCGTCGCCCTCGTCGGAGCGCCCGGGCTCGGCAAGAGCACCGCCGCCGCCCGTGTCACCGACCGCGTCGCCGGACGCGAGGCACCCGGCCGCCTGCTCGTCGTCCCGATCACCGCCGTCGCGACCGGGGCGTCGATGCCCTTCGGCGCCGTCTCCGAACGTCTCGGCGACCTGCCGGCCGAGGTCCTCGCCGACGCGGCCGGCGCGGAACAGCGCCTGCGTGAGGCCGCGGACGTGGTCGACCGTGACCTGCTGCTCCGCGTGGACGACGCCGACCACCTCGACGCGATCTCCGCCCGGTACGTCGCGTGGCTCGTCCGGTTCCAGGGGGCGCGACTCGTGCTCACCTGCCGGGACTTCACCGCGCTCGCCGAGCCGCTGCGGTCGCTGTGGCAGGACGACCTGCTCGAGCGGATCGACCTCGGACCGCTGGACCTCCAGGACACCGCCGCGTTGATCGGCGACGCGCTCGCAGCCCCGCTCGAATCGGCGTCGGTCGAGCGGGTGCACCGCGCGACCGAGGGCAACCCGCTGTACCTGCGGGAGGTGGTGCGTGCCGCGCTCGCGTCCGGGGCGCTCGAGCACACCGCGTCCGGCTGGTACTGGCGCGGTCGGATCACGGCGTCGAACAGCCTGGCGGACATGTACCGGACGGAGCTCGGCACGCTGCCGGAGGACCTCCGCGACGTCGTGGACATCGTGGCGCTGGCCGATCCGATCCCGTTGTCCCGGTTGCTCAGCCTGGTCGGCGGCGGGGACGTGGACCGCGTCGTGGCGCTCGGCCTCGTCCGCATCGACTCGCTCGCCGACGGCGCTCCGGTCGTCCGCCCCTCCCACCCGCTCGTCGGCGAAGTGGTGCGCTCCCTGGTCCCGGTCGCCCGGCGCACGACCCTGTTCGCGCGGGCCAACGCCTTCCGCACCGATCACCCAGCCGGCGCCGTCCCCGCGGCACGACTCCGCGCAGCGCTGTGGGCGCTCGAGTGCGGGGTGCTCCCACCCGTGCCGCAGCTGCTCGACGCCGCACACGTCGCGACGCGGTTGCAGGAGCTCGAGAGCGCGGTCGCCCTCAGCTCCGCCGTGCTCCGCGCCGAGCTGTCCCCGACCGAACGCGTCGCGGCGCTCTGCCTGCGGTCCCTCGCCCACGGCTACAGCAGCGGTCGCGAGGCCGGCCGCGCCGACGCCGAGGCCGCGTGGGAGATCGCCCGGACCCGCAGCGACGAGGTCGCGGACTCCGCGGTGGTCGAGGCCTGCGAGACCCTGGCGAACATCCGGCAGTTCCACGACGACGACCCCCTGGCCGCCGCCGCCCTGACCGACGTGGCGATGGGACTGGTGCGCGCCGACGCGGCCGAACGACTCCGACTGCTCCGGCTCGCGCACCTCGGGTGGGGCAGCCGCTTCGACGAGATCCGCGCGGAGATCGACCGGACCGGCATCGTCGACGCACCGACCGTCCCGGTGTCGTTCCTCTGCGTCGCACCGTGCGCGGTGATGGCCCTCGCGACGGGCGGCCGGCTCGACGACGCGATGACGCTCGGGCGAGCGTCCCTGGCGACGGCGGCCGTGCACATCGAGGAAGCACCGTGGAGCGTCGGGGAGATCATCTCCGTCCTGCACCAGGTCCAGGTGTGGCGGGGCGAGATCGACGACCTCTTCACCGAGGTCTCGCTGAACCGGTCGAGCCCCTTCCTCAAGTACGACTTCACCCTCGAGCTGATCGGCGCCGGCAACCTGGCGCTCGGACAGCGCCGCTGGGACGACGCCATCGCGGCGTTCTCCGCCGCCTGCGAGCGGTACGCGGTGGCCGACCACGGCGGGTTCGGGGCGTACCCGTGGGCCCGGCTGGCGATGGCGCTGGCGTACGCCGGCCGTGCCGAGGAGGCCGGCGCGGCCCTCGAGCGCGCCCGGACGACCCCGCCACGCGCCATGCGCATCACCGGCGAACAGATCGCGACCACCATCTCCTGGACCGAGGCGGTGCTCGGCAACCCGGCCGGACTGCAGCACGCCGACGAGCTGATCGAGCGGGCGACCGCGAGCGGCGCGTGGACCCACGTCATGTACGCGCAGACGCTGCACTACGCGAACGACATGCTGAACGGGCAGGACACCACCGCGTCGCTCGACCGGATGCGGGACGCGGCCAGCCGGGTGGACGGGCCACTCGCCGGCGCGATCGTCGAGTACGCGGACGCGATCCGGGCGGGCGACCGCACCCGGACGATCGCGGCGCAGACGGTGCTGGCCGCGTGCGGGATGGCCGTCACGGCGGGGCGGGTGCGACCCCCGCTCACCCGGCGCGAGTACGAGGTGGCCGGGCTCGCGGCGCAGGGGCTGTCGAACCGGCGCATCGCGGAACAGCTCGGGTTGTCGGTGCGGACCATCGACGCGCACCTGTCGCGGGTGTTCGCGAAGTGGGACCTGCACGCGCGGTCCGAGCTGAGCGCGCTGCTCTGAGTCGACCGCTCGCGGGGGCCGCGTCCGCTGACATTGCGGCTTTCGGACTTGCGGGTGCGATGAAATCGCAAATCCGTTGCGGAATGCAGCACGCCACGCCGAATGGTTGACACGTGACGCGGAACATCGCGTAGCGTTGGGTCCGTCGCCGGGTTCGGACCCGTTCGGGTCGGGTCCGAATCCCGGCGGCTTCTACGCTACGGCCGTCGCCGTGGCCACCGCATCGGTAGGGCCTACCTAATTCGATCCCGGTCGGTACGCATCTGTTCGTGCCGCGTCGTGGCGGTCCCCGCGGTCGGTCGTGAGACGCTCGTCAAGTGCCCGTCAAGTGCTCGTCAGGCGCTCGTCCGCACCGGCAGGAACGGTGCCAGGTCGGCCCGCGAACCGGAGGCGCTCACCGCCGCTGCCGTCGCCGCGTCGTCCCAGCGCAGCGCCCCGGTCGCCAGTGCGATCCACGTCGTCGCGTCCGTCTCGATGACGTTCGGGGGCGTCCCGCGCGTGTGCCGTGGTCCGGGGACCGCCTGCACGGCGGCGAACGGTGGGACGCGCACCTCCACGGCGTTCCCGGGGACGTCCTCGGCCAGGCGCTGCAACGTCCACCGGACGGCCGTCGCGACGCTCGGGCGGTCCGTCGCCCCCGCGACCACCGCGGCCAGTGCAGCGGCGCCTTCCGCGTCGTCGATCGTCCTGCCAGGCATCTCCACAGGCTAGCCGGTGCATCGCAGCGCGGGCCCCTGGCTCGGTAGGGTGATCGGGTGCGAATCCTCGTCCTCGGTTCCGGTGCCCGCGAGCACGCGATCATCACGGCGCTCCTCGCAGAGTCCGCCGGTCACGTCATCACGGCAGCGCCCGGCAACGCCGGCATCGCAGCCGACGTCGAGACGGTGTCGCTCGACCCCACGAACGGGCCGCTCGTGGCCGAGTACGCGATCGAGAACGACATCGAACTCGTCGTCATCGGGCCGGAAGCGCCGCTGATCGCCGGCGTCGCGGACCCGCTCCGCACCCGCGGCATCCCGGTGTTCGGTCCGAGCAAGGCCGCCGCTGCGCTCGAGGGGTCGAAGGCCTTCGCGAAGCGGATCATGTCCGAAGCGAACGTGCCGACCGGTCGCCCGGTGTACGCCGGCACCATCGACGAAGCCGTCGCCGCGATCGACGAGCTCGGCGCCCCCTACGTCGTCAAGGCCGACGGGCTCGCGGCGGGCAAGGGCGTCCTCGTGACCGAGGACCGCCAGGCAGCCGTCGACCACGCCACCTACTGGCTGCAGCACGGCCCCGTCGTGGTGGAGGAGTTCCTCGACGGCGAAGAAGTGTCGCTGTTCTTCCTCAGCGACGGTCACGACATCGCGCCGCTCAGCCCCGCGCAGGACTACAAGCGCCTCGGCGACGGCGATGCCGGCCCGAACACCGGCGGCATGGGCGCCTACTCGCCGCTCCCGTGGCTCGCCGACCGCTGGGGCTCCGAGGCCGCCTTCGTGGCCGAGGTCGCGGACCTCGTCGCACTGCCCACCGTCCGCCGTCTCGAGCACGAAGGCACGCCGTTCGTCGGCCTGCTCTACTGCGGCCTGATCGTCACCGAGCAGGGCGTGCGGGTCATCGAGTTCAACGCGCGCTTCGGCGACCCGGAGACGCAGGTCGTCCTCCCCCGCCTCGCCACCCCGCTGAGCGAGCTCCTCCTCGCAGCCGCGTCCGGGCAGCTCGGCAGCCACCCGGCGCCCGTGTTCCACGACGACGCCGCCGTGACCGTCGTCCTCGCGAGCGAGGGCTACCCGGAGAACCCGAAGACCGGCCGCGTGATCACCGGCATCGACGCCGCGAACGCCCGTGACGGCGTCTCGGTGCTGCACGCCGCCACCGGGCTGCTCGACGGCAAGCTCGTCGCGACCGGCGGCCGGGTGCTCAGCGTGGTCGCCACCGGCACCGACTTCACCGAAGCGCGGGACCGCGCGTACGCCGGTCTCCACGACATCACCCTGCAGGGCTCGCAGTCCCGCACCGACATCGCCGCGAAGGTCACCCGATGAGCGCAGCAGCACCCCGGGTCGACGGATGGAAGCACGTCTCCTCCGGCAAGGTCCGTGAACTCTACGTCCCCGCCGACACCGCGAACGTGGCCGGCGCGACCGAGCTCCTCCTCGTCGCGTCCGACCGGGTCAGCGCCTACGACTTCGCCCTCGAACCGCCGATCCCGGGCAAGGGCGAGCTCCTCACCCGCCTGTCCCGCTTCTGGTTCACGCAGCTCGGCGACGTCCCGAACCACCTGCTCGGCCCGACGGGCACGAGCACGCCGGTGCCGGCGGACATCGCGAGCCGCTCGATGCACGTGATGCCGCTCCGGATGTTCCCCATCGAGTGCGTCGTCCGCGGGTACCTCGTCGGCAGCGGATGGGCCGAGTACCAGGAGTCCGGCAGCGTCTGCGGTGTCGCGCTCCCCGAGGGGCTCGCCAACGGCGACCGTCTGCCCGAGCCGATCTACACACCCGCGTACAAGGCGCCGCAGGGCGAGCACGACGAGAACATCTCGTTCGAGCGCACGGAAGCACTCGTCGGGCCCGAGATCGCGGCGCAGCTCCGCGACCTGTCGCTGCACGTCTACTCCGAGGCAGCGGCCATCGCCCTGCAGCGCGGGGTCATCATCGCCGACACGAAGTTCGAGTTCGGGCACGACACCTCCGGGCAGATCCGCATCGGGGACGAAGTCCTGACGAGCGACTCCAGCCGGTACTGGGACGCCACCTCGTACGACCAGGGCAACCGGACCGACTCGTTCGACAAGCAGATCGTGCGGAACTGGCTCAGCGACCACTGGGGCAAGCAGGGCGTGCCGCCGGTGCTCCCCGACGAGATCGTCGAGCGCACGGCCGCCCGCTACCGCGAGCTCATCGAGCGCCTCGGCGCGTAGCGCGCTCGCTCGCCCCCCCCTCTGCGAAGGTGGTCGAATCGCGCGTCGGTGGTCAGTTCTCCCGACCGCCGACGCGCGTTTCCGCTTTCCATGGCGCGCGTTGTGGGTCAGGACGCACCGCCTGGAGGCACGGTGCCACACCGCCGGACCGGCACCGGGCCTCCAGGCGGTCCCGTCCGGTCGCCGCGACCACCGCGCGTCGCTGAGATCGCAGTTGGTGTCGCCTATTCGGCGCAGGTTCGACACGAAGTGCGACCTCACCGAGACTGCGGGCGCGCGACGCGACGCGACGCGCGCGCGCGACGCGCGCGCTCGCTCAGGCGTTGCGCGCGACGACGACGACCGTCAGGTCGTCCCCCGGGTCGTGGGACGCCGCGCGGGCCCGGATGCGCTCCAGGAACACCGCGGCGTCCGCCGACTTCCGGTACAGCCCGCCGAGCCGGGACAGCGACGCGAGCGTGGAGTCCCACAGCTCGAGCGCGCCGTCGCTCACCAGGATCAGGGTGTCCCCCGGCTCGAGCAGCAGGGACCCGGCGGTGCGGGACAGCCCCGTCGGGTGCAGTCCGAGCGGCAGGTCGAACGAGCGGTGGATGGTCTCGGTGCCGTCGGTGTGCAGCTGCAGGACGAGGCCGTGCCCGGCGTCGACGAAGTCCACGCGACCCGTCGCCGGAGAGAGCACCCCGTGGAACAGCGTGGCGAAGGACTCGGCGCGGCTGAGCTCCGGGGCGACCTGGGCCTCGAGCGCGGTGACGGCTGCGTCCGCCGGGGACGTGGCGTGTGCGAGCAGCGCGCCGCGGATGTTCGCCGCGAGGAGCCCCGCCGACATCCCCTTCCCCATCACGTCGGAGACGGTGACGTGGAGTCCCCGGTCGGACACGTGCCAGTCGTGGAAGTCACCCGACACGACACCGTGCGGGACGGACATCCCGGTGACGCGGTAGCCGGGCACGTCGACGGCTCGGGGTTCGAGGTCGGCGAGCACCGAACGCAACCGGTCCTCGTCGGCGCCGGCCGCGAGCTCCCGCGCAGCCCAGGTGCCTAGCTCCTCGAGCAGGGCGACGTCGTCGGGTTCGAGCGTCCGCGGGGTCGGGTCGATGAGACAGAGCGTGCCGACCTTGACGTCCTCCGACCCGACGTGCAGCGGCACCCCGGCGTAGAACCGCACGTTCGGGTCGCCCGTGACCATCGGCAGGTCGCGGAAGCGTGCGTCGATCTGCGCGTCCGGCACGAGCACCGGCCCGGTGCTCGCGAGGGTCCGCCCGCAGAAGGTGTCCTGCAGCGGGATGACCGGCTCGAAGACCCTGGCGCTCTGCTGCGACTTGATGACCAGGTGGTCGTCGCCCGCCAGGTTGAGGAACGAGCCGGAGACACCGAACGCCTCTCGCGCGATGCGGGTGATCCGGTCGAAGCGTTCCTCCGCGCCACCCTCGACGACGTCGAGCGCGGCGAGCAGTGCCGCGCGCCGGACCGCGTCGGTCTGGGGTGTCGACGGCACGGTCGTCGCGGTCTCGGCTGTCATGGCTCCACGCTAACGCGCCAACCGGACAGGTCCTGTCCCCACATCGGAGGACCAGCGCCCCCAGTAGACGGGCCATCCCGCCGTGGACGGCCACCGTGACAGAAGTCACGGGAGATCCGTGACGGCTGCCCCATGGGCGAGTCGCGCCCGCCCCGGATGCTGGAGGACATGAACCCAGCACCCGTGATCCAGCTCAGCGGTCTCCGGAAGCGCTTCGGCCCGGTGACCGCGGTCGACGGTGTCGACCTCACCATCCGCACCGGCGAGGTGGTCGCCCTGCTCGGCCCGAACGGCGCCGGGAAGACCACGACGGTCGACCTCGCGCTCGGGCTCTCCTCCCCCACCGAGGGCACGGTGCGCCTGTTCGGCGACGACCCGCGCCGTGCGGTGATCGACGGCCGCGTCGGCGCGATGCTCCAGGGCGGCGCGCTGCTGCCCGACATGACGGTCCGGGAGGCGGTCGCCCTCGTCGGCGCCGCGCACCGGAGCCCGATGCCGATCGACGAGGCCCTCCGCCGCGCACGCTGCACCGAGATCGCCGGCCGCCGGGTGAACAAGCTCTCCGGCGGGCAGCTGCAGCGGGCACGCTTCGCGGTCGCCGTGGTCTCCGACCCGGACCTGCTGGTCCTCGACGAGCCGACCGCCGCGATGGACGTCGAGGCCCGGCACACGTTCTGGTCCTCGATGCGGGAGTTCACCGACGCCGGCCGCACGGTCGTCTTCGCCACGCACTACCTCGACGAGGCCGACACCTTCGCGGACCGCATCGTCATCCTGCGCTCCGGTCGCGTCGTCGCCGACGGCACCCCCGCCGAGATCAAGGCGATCGCCGCGACGCGGACGATCCGGTTCGGCGGGGTCCCCGAGACCGCGCACGACGCGCTCCTGGCACTGCCCGGCACGGTCGGCCTGGAGGCGCGGCACGGCTCCGTCACGCTCCGCACCGACAGCTCGGACGTCACGCTCAGGGCCCTCCTCGCCTCGTTCCCGGAGGCGCACGACATCGAGGTGGTCGCCTCCACGATGGACGACGCCTTCCTCGCACTCACCCGTGACCCGATCGGAGTCCCCGCATGACCACCACGACCTCCGCGGCCGCCGTCGCCGCGCCCCTGTCCGTCCCCGCCGGCCGCGGCGGCCGGATGCCCGTCCGCTACGTGCTCCTCGAGACCAAGCGTCAGCTCCGGAACGTCCGGGCGATGGTGTTCACCTTCGCCGTGCCGGTCGTGATGCTCCTCGTCTTCGGCGCCGCGTACGGCGCCGAGCACGACCCGACCACGGGGCTGCCCTACCTCGTCGTCACCACGCTGCAGATGGCGTCGTACGGCGCGATGATGGCGGCGCTCAGCCAGGCGTTCGCGATCGTCAACGAGCGCTCGATCGGCTGGAACCGGCAGCTCCGGGTCACGCCGCTCTCCGGATGGGGGTTCCTGGTGTCGAAGGTCATCGCCGCGATGGCCTTCTCCGCGATGTCGATCGCGGTGACGATCCTGGTGTCCGTCCTGGCGCTGCACGCGTCGCTCAGCCCGATGCACTGGCTCGCGGCGGCGTTCGGCATCTGGTGCGGGGTCGTGCCCTTCGCGCTCATCGCCATCCTGATCGGGCAGTTCGCGAAGCCGTCCTTCGCGCAGCCCCTCTTCATGGTCGTGTTCATGGGGCTCGCCATCCTCGGCGGGCTCTGGGTGCCGCTGTCGATCATGCCCGCGTGGATGGGGAGCATCGCGCACCTGCTGCCCTCGTACTGGCTGAACCGGATCGGGCAGATGGGTGCCGGCGCGACCGGGACGAGCGGCATGCTCGACCCCGCGCTGGTCCTCACCGGCTGGGCGATCGTGCTCGGTGCCGTGATCATGTGGCGCTACCGTCGCGACGCCGCGCGGCAGTGAGCCGCTCCACCGGCGCGCGCACGACCGGTGCTGACGGCCCTAGCCTTGCGTCCATGGACGAGGTGACGAGCGTGGCGGGCCCGAGCCGGGCCTCCCGTCAGGGGCCACGCTCGTTCCCGTGGGCCGCACCGCCCAGCAGCGACGCGGCGGAGATCGCGCACGCACGTCGACGCTGGTACGGCGGAGCGGTCTTCGGGCTGCTGTGGCAGGTGCTGCTCATCGTGGCGCTGTGGACCGACGGCCGCTCGCTGACGGACCACGTCGTCGCGACCGTCACGCTGACGCTCGTCTACGCGTTCTACCTGGTCGCGCCGGAACTGATGTGGCGGCGGGGGCTGACCGGACGCACCGTCGTCGTCGGCTTCTACGCCCTCTGCTCGGCGCTCCTGCTCGTCGTCGTCGGCCCCCTTGCGGTGTGGTCCTGGCCGCTCCTCGTGGCGCTCTCCGGGTTCGTCGCCGCCCGGTTCTGGGTCGCCCTCGTCGTCGTCGTGCTCACCGTGCTCGGCGAACTCGTCGTCGCAGCGGTCATGGGCTGGTCGAACGCGGCGGACCTGGGGATCCTGTTCGCTCCCGTCATCACCGTCTCCGTCGGTGCGTCGATGCTCTTCTTCGGCCGACAACGCGACGCCGAGCAGCGACTCGGCGTCGCCCAGGACGAGATCACCCGGCTGGCAGTGGTCGAGGAGCGCGCCCGCTTCTCCCGCGACCTGCACGACGTGCTCGGCCACTCCCTGACCGTGGTCGCGATGAAGTCCGAACTCGCGGCGCGCCTGGTGGAGGTCGATCCGGCCCGGGCCAAGGCCGAGATGCAGGACGTCGAACGGCTCTCCCGCGAGGCACTGCAGGGACTCCGGCAGGCGGTCAGCGGGTACCGGGAGGCCGACCTGTCCGCGGAGCTCGTGTCGGCACGGGCCGCACTGTCCGCGGCGTCGATCGACGCGGACCTGCCCGTGTCGGGCGACGTCGCCGCGACGGACGTGCGGAGCCTGTTCGCGTGGGTGCTCCGCGAGGGCGTGACGAACGTCGTGCGGCACGCTGCGGCGTCGGCGGTGCGGATCACGCTGACGCGGACGTCGTTGACGGTGGAGGACGACGGGACCGGGGTGCTCGGTGCCGGTGGCGGTGCCGGTGGTGCTGGCGCTGCCGGCCCTGCCGGTGGTCCTGGCGTCCGGGGCGGGGACACACTCGGGGGGAACGGGCTCCGTGGACTCCGTGAGCGGGCCGACGCCGTCGGTGCGACGCTCGTCACGGGCACGAGCGACCTCGGCGGCTTCCTGCTCCGGGTGGAACGAGGGAGACGATGACCGACACGATCCGGGTGCTGCTCGCCGACGACCAGGCGCTGGTCCGCGGGGCGCTCGCGTCCCTGCTGTCCCTCGAACCCGACATCGAGGTCGTCGCGCAGGTGGCGAGGGGCGACCTGGTCCTCGACGCCGCCCGTGAGTCCGGCGCCACCGTCGCGCTGCTCGACGTCGAGATGCCCGGCGCCGACGGGCTCACCGCAGCAGCCCAGCTCGCCGCGTCGCTGCCGTCCTGCCGCTCCCTCATCGTGACGACGTTCGGCCGCCCCGGGTACCTCCGGCGAGCGCTCGAGTCCGGCGCCGCCGGGTTCGTCGTGAAGGACACGCCCGCCGAACAGCTCGCCGACGCCGTCCGTCGGGTCGCCGGGGGCTTCCGCGTCGTCGACCCGGTCCTCGCCGCCGAGTCGCTCGCCGCCGGCCCGTCCCCGCTCACGCCACGGGAGACCGACGCGCTCATCGCGTTCCGGACCGCCCCCACCGTCGCCGGGGTCGCCGCAGCGCTGCACCTGTCCGAGGGCACCGTGCGGAACCACCTGTCCGCGGCGATCGGGAAGACCGCCGCGCGGAACGCCACCGAGGCGCTGCGCGTGGCCGCCGACAACGGGTGGCTGCTCGGTTCCGCGTAGGCTTGGCGAGTGCTCCGTCGTCTCCCCACCGTCCTCGTCCTCGGTCTCGCCGCGGGCCTGGTCCTGACCGGGTGCGGTGCACAGGACTCCACCGGACGGATCTCGATCACCGTCTCTGCGAACGAAGCCGAACACGGCTACCTGGTCGAGGTCCTCGTCCCGAACGGTCGGGCCGCGGCGCACCAGAAGGCGTTCCCCGGCGACACCCTGAACTTCGCGGGCATCGCCGTCGGCAAGGTCACCGTGCGCGCCGACGGCCTGTGCGCGAAGACCGCGACGATCGCGAGCGGCGAGGTCACCGACGTGACGCTGACGTCCAGCGGCTGCTGACCCGACTCAGTCACCGACACTCGCAGCCAACAAGCCCTCGAGTTCATGTTCTGAGGGCAGCGCGTCCCGTACGTCCTCCGGCAGCAGATCGTAGGTCGCGACGCCCACCGGGCTCTGGTGCGCTCCAAGGGAGTACCGCACGGTGGACTCGTTCTTGCCGGCGACGAGCAGGAGACCGACGGTCTCGGCGTGCGTGGACCGACGAAGACGATCGTCGACGACCGCGACGTAGAAGGACAACTGGCCCAGTTGCTCCGGTCGGAACTTCCCCGTCTTCAACTCGATCACGACGTAGCGCAGCTGGTCCACGTGGAAGAACAGCAGGTCCACGAAGAAGTCGTCCCCACCCACGTCGAAGTGCACCTGCCGCCCGACGAACGCGAATCCGTTGCCGAGTTCCCGGAGGGTGTCGGAGATACGGTCGACGAGCCGCTGCTCGAGCGCGCGTTCACCGCTGTCCCCGTCGAGAGCGAGGAAGTCGAGGACGTAAGGGTCCTTCGTGATCTGCTTCGCGAGGTCGGAGGCCCCGGGCGCGAGGGCACGCTCGAAGTTCGTCGGTGCGCCCTCGAACCGTTCATGCGCGTTCGCCCTGATGTGGTGTTCCAGGACGCTTCGTGACCACCCGTGGTGAACCGCACGCTCGGCGTACCAGTCACGTCGTGACCGATCGTCGAAGCGACTCAACAGCACGGTGATGTGGCCCCACGGTAATTGTGCAACAGGCTGTTGCAGATCCTCAGGGTCCTGCAACGCCCTCGCGAACGCGCGCATGTACGCCAGGTTGCGCGGCGAGAATCCCTTCATGGACGGAAACGCGGTTCGCAGATCGGCTGCCAGACGAGCGACGACACCCGACCCCCACCCCGACCGCCGCTGGCGATCGAGGATGATCGCGCCGATGCGCCAGTAGAGCCGGACGAGCTCGGTGTTCACGCGCCGCTGGGCGGTGAACCGTGCGCTGCGCACCTGCTCCTTCAGCAGGTCGAGCGTCTGGACGTAATCTCTCGGAACGGGGTCTCCCATGCCGGCGACGCTAGGTCCGCGGGCATCCGCAGACGAAACATGTTGTATTCACACCCGCCCGGGTCAGGCGCCGCCAGTCCGCGCCAGCGTCTCGTTCGGGCTCTCCCCGAACCGCCGGCGGTACGCGGCGGCGAAGCGCCCGAGGTGCGCGAACTGCCACCGCCCGGCGACCTCCCGCACCGTGACGACGCCACGACGGCGCACCTGCAGCTCGAGGTGCACCCGGTCGAGCCGGACCTCCCTGAGGTACTGCATCGGCGTGACGTCGAGCGTCCGGCGGAACAGGTCCTGCACCCCGCGCTCACTCAGGCCCGCTGCATCGCCGATGTCGCCGACGGTGACGTCGTGCGCGGCGTGTTCGTGCACGAACCGCACCACGCGACGCAACCGGTTCTCGACGTCCGAGCGTGACCGGGTGAACGTCGACAGGACGACCTTCGCCACCCGGCGGTTCACGGCCCGCCGGTCGGCGTCCGGCAGTCCCGGGTCGAGGATCTGCGTGGTGACCTCGCGGAGCAGCGTCCGGAGCGGCTCGAGCCGGATGTCGCCGGCGACGGGTTGGACGAACTCCCACGGGTCCGTCCCGGCGTCCGCCCGAGCCGCGACGGTGTGCAGGAACGACGGCGACAGGTGCAGCAGTGTCATCCGGGTGGCATCGGTCTCGAAGGCGTACGCGACCGGGGCGGAGAGCATCACCGGCCGCCCTGCCTCGACCTCCCAGCGCTCGCCCGTGTCCGCGGTGACGACCGCTCGACCGTCGGACAGCCAGAACAGCACGTGGTCCGGTCGGGGGCCGATCGTGCCGGCCTGCGGGCCGTTCGTGCCGATCCGCCGCAGACGGACGTCGTCGTCACCCCCGGTGACGTACTCGAACGGCGGTGTCTCGGCCACGCGACACGGTACCGCGATCAGTTCGGGTCCGGTACCGCGTCCCATTCGTTGCCGTAGCGCGACAGCGTCGACCACCGACTGATCGGCCAGGTGATGACGAAGGCGCGGCCGACGATGTCCGACTCCGGTACGGGGCCGTGCACCCGCGAGTCCGCGGAGTTGTACCGGTTGTCGCCCATCACCCAGATCTTGCCCGCCGGGACGGTCTCCGTGAAGTCGGTCGACACGCGATCCGATCCCTGGTCGTGCAGGACGTACGGTTCGTCGACCGCGTGCCCGTTCACCTGCAGTCGTCCCTGCGCGTCACAGCACGAGACCGTGTCGCCCGGCAGTCCGATCACCCGCTTGATGAGGTCGTCACCGAGTCCCGGCCCGAGCCAGCCGCCCGGGTCCTTGAAGACGACGACGTCACCGCGCTGCAGGCCGACGGTCTTCGGGACGAGCTCGTTGACGAGCACCCGGTCCCCCACGAGCAGCGTGTTCTCCATCGACGCCGAGGGGATGTAGAACGAGCGCACCAGGTACGCCTTGACGAGGAACGACGCGAGCAGCGCGGCCACGACGATGATCACGAGGTCCCGCAGGAACCGCCAGTTCGACCGTTTGCCGGTCGTCGAGGATCCGCTCAATGCGTCAACACCACCTTCACGAGGCCGATCACGAAGGCCACGGCGGCGAGCACGATGCCGCCCCACAGCCCGAGGAACGTCGGGCGCTTGCCACTGAACCGCTGCATGAACACGCCGACCATGCCGATGCGGACGACGAGGATCACGAGCGCTGCCGTCTGGGCCCACGGCGCCGGGATCCAGCCGATCCACGCCGCGGCGTAGAGCACCGCGGGGATCATGCCGGACGTGGCGATCGGGTTCGCGTTGCGCACGATGCTCACGACGGACTCGCGACGGGCGTCGTCGTCGGTCTCGTCGTCGCCGATGCCGTGCGCGACGAGGTGTGAGAGCACGTGCGCCAGGTACGTCAGGACCGCCGTCGCGAGCACCGCCCACACCGCCGAGCCGTGGTGGATCGCCTCGGGGTCGACGGCGATGGCAGCAGCGAGCACGGTGATGTTCCCGTAGATGTACGAGGACATCCGGTCGCGCATCTGCGCAACGGGGAACGCCCGCCCGCCCGGACCCCGCCGGTCCGGACCCTGCCCGTCCGGACCCTGCCCGTCCGGACCCCGACCGCGGGGAGGTCGGGCGCGATCGGTGGCGCGTCGTGAGCGTGGCATCCCTCCATCTTGGCCCTGCCCGACCGCGCTCCGCCGACAGGACGCCGAGTGCGATGCTGAGGGCGACGTTTGGTTGACGCGTCAACTATTTGGGCGGACACTGGTCCCATGCACACGCAGGACCTCCTCGCCGCCGACACCGGGATGGGCGCCGTCACGCTCCGGGTCGCGAACCTCGACCGGATGATCGGCTACTACCGCGACGGCATCGGACTGTCGCTCTTCGCGAACGACGGCGGCGTCGCCGTCCTCGGACGACCGTCCCCGTCAGGCGTCGCCGTGCCGATCGTGATCCTCGAGCACTCCCCCGCGCTCGCACACGCCGGCGCCCACGAGGCCGGCCTGTTCCACACCGCGATCCTCTTCGACACGAAGGCCGACCTCGCGGCCGCCCTGTACTCGGTCGCAACGAAGTACCCGCAGACGTTCACCGGCAGCGCCGACCACCTGGTCAGCTTCGCGTTCTACTGCACGGACCCCGAGGGCAACGGCGTCGAGCTCTACTGGGACCGCGACCGCACCGCGTGGTCGTGGACGCACGGCATGGTCGACATGGACACGAAGTACGTGGACCCGAACGCCTTCCTGCAGGAGCACCTGACGTCCTCCGCGCTGGAGTCCACAGCGACCACCCCTGGCCGGGTCGGACACGTGCACCTGTCGGTCGGCGACGTCACCGCCGCGAAGGACTTCTACGTCGACAAGCTCGGCTTCGCGACGACGGCGGGGTGGGGCGAGGCACTCTTCGTCAGCGCCGGCGGGTACCACCACCACATGGCGATGAACACGTGGAACTCGCGCGGAGCCGGACGGCGGCAACTCGGGCTCGGGCTCGGCCTCGTCCGCATCGAGGTCCCCGGCACGGACGACCTGGGCGCGCTGACGACCCGGATGCGCGACCACGGCGTGCAGACCGCGGACGACGGGCGGACGGTCGCGTTCGAGGACCCGTGGTCGAACCGCATCGAGGTGACGGCCCCCGGCCGAGGCTGACGCCTGTCGCGTTCCGGGATCACTCCACAGCCCCGAGGAGGACTTTCGTGATGCCCATGGTGGTCCCTGCCGATCCGCGAGCGCTTCGCAGTGACGTCCAACAGCGCAAGCCCCTGGGAGCCGTCGGGCAGGATGGACGCATGAGCGACGACATCCGGTGGGAGGTGGTCGAGGAGAGCACGCTGACCCTCCCCGACCACGAGGCGATCGCGGCGATGCTGGGGCAGGCGTTCCCGGACTGGTCGCACTGGTACGTGGGCGGCCGCAGCTGGTCCGGCATGCAACCTGAACGCCGGGTGATCGCGCGCGATGCGGACGGGGTGGTCCTCGCGCACGTCGGCATCCGGCGGATGTTCGTCACGGTCGGCGGCGAGGACGTCCTCGTGGGTGACACCGGCCTCGTGGCCGTCTCCCCTCGGCTGCAGGGCACCGGCGTCGGCCGCGAACTCATGACCAGGACACACGCCGTGCTCGACGGGCTCCGCGTTCCCTACGGGTTCCTCGGCGCCGGGGAGAACCGGATCCCGTTCTACAGCCACCTCGGCTGGCACGAGTTCCCGGAGGCGGTCGGCACGTTCTCGGCGTTCACCGCCGAGGGCGCCGGCGTCAGCAACACCGAGCAGGGCGGCTGGATGGTGCGGCCGGTGACCGCAGCGCTCGAGGACTGGCCGGCAGGCCCCATCTGGCTGAACGGCCAGCAGGTCTAGCAGACGGCCAGCAGCTCTCGCAGGTCCAGCAGGTCTCGACACAACCAACGGACGGGAGGCACGGTGCCAGCTCGCACCGTGCCTCCCGTCCGTGGAGATCGGGGCTTACGCCTCGACCGCGACCTTCTCCGGGTCCTCGTTCGAACCCGGCGCGCTCGGCGCGACCGCGGCGCGCACACGCGCACCGAGGTCGGCGTCGACGTTCGTCCAGTACGCGAAGACGCGCTCACGCAGGTCGTCGCGCGTCACCTTGGAGACGTGACCGGCGATGTTGCCGACCAGGCGCTCGCGGGCGGCGTCGTCGAGGACCTCGCGGTACATCGTGCCGGCCTGACCGAAGTCGTCGTCCTCCGGGTGGAGGGTCGCCGCGGAACGCTGCAGCGCACCGTCGGACTCCCAGCCGGGGGCGTCGTCGGTCGCGGCGGGGTCGGCGTGTGCGCCACCGAGGGAGTTCGGCGCGTACACGGGGACCTCGGACTTCTGGAAGTCGAAGCGCATCGCGCCGTCCTTCGAGTACGAGTGCACCTCGTTCTTCGGCGCGTTCACCGGGAGCTGCGCGTGGTTCGTGCCGACGCGGTACCGCTGGGCGTCCGCGTAGCTGAAGATGCGCGCGAGGAGCATCTTGTCCGGGCTCGCCGCGATGCCGGGCACGAAGTTCGACGGCGCGAAGGTGGCCTGCTCGATCTCGGCGAAGTAGTTCTCCGGGTTGCGGTTCAGCTCCATCGTGCCGACCTCGATGAGGGGGTAGTCCGCGTGCGGCCACACCTTCGTCAGGTCGAACGGGTTGAAGCGGTAGGACGCGGCGTCCTCGTAGGGCATGACCTGCACCTTAAGGGTCCAGCGCGGGTTGTCGCCACGCTCGATCGCTGCGTGGAGGTCGCGGATGTGGAAGTCCGCGTCCTCACCGGCGATGCGGTCGGCGTCCTCCTGCGTCAGGGTCGCGTGGCCCTGCTCGGTGAGGAAGTGGTACTTCACCCAGAAGCGCTCGCCCTCGGCGTTGACCCACTGGTACGTGTGCGACCCGAAGCCGTCCATGTTCCGCCATGAGGCCGGCAGACCACGGTCGCCCATCAGCCACGTGACCTGGTGCGCGGACTCGGGCGAGAGCGTCCAGAAGTCCCACTGCATGTCGTGGTCGCGGAGGTGCGAGCCGGGCAGACGCTTCTGCGAGCGGATGAAGTCGGGGAACTTGATGCCGTCGCGGATGAAGAACACCGGGGTGTTGTTGCCGACGAGGTCGTAGTTGCCCTCGGTCGTGTAGAACTTCAGCGCGAAGCCGCGGGGGTCGCGCCAGGTGTCCGGGGAGCCCTGCTCGCCGGCGACGCTGGAGAAGCGGGCGAGCATCTCGGTCTGCTGTCCGGGCTGCAGGAACGCGGCGCGGGTGAAGCGGCTGACGTCCTGCGTGACGGTGACGGTGCCGAACGCGCCGCCGCCCTTCGCGTGGACGACCCGCTCCGGGACGCGCTCGCGGTTGAACTGGGCGAGCTTCTCGACGAGGTAGTGGTCGTGGAGGGCGAGGGGCCCGTCCGCGCCGACGCCCATGGAGTGCTGGTCACTCGACACGGGGGCGCCGCTGTTGGTGGTCGTGGTGGGGGTGCCGGCCGGCTGGCCGGGCGTCGTGTTCTGGTCGGACACGGGTCCTCCTCGGTTGGAACGGTTGTGCGGTCAGGGGTGCTTCGGGTGGTCGGTGGGGCGGTTGCGCTGGTGCTCGCGCTCGCGCCGGTTCGTGCTGGCGGGGCTAGGCCGTGACGGGCTCGGCGTCGTCGCGCTCGGCCGCCGCACACTGCTCGCAGATCCCCCAGTAGGTGACCTCGGCGGTGGTGACGGCGAACCCGTGCGCATCCGACGGGGTCAGGCACGGCGAGTGCCCGACCGCGCAGTCGACGTCCGCGATGGTGCCGCACATGGTGCACACGATGTGGTGGTGGTTGTCGCCGGTGCGGCGTTCGTAGCGCGCGGGGCTGCCGGCCGGTTCGATCCGGCGGACGAGCCCGACGCCGGTCAGCGCCGCGAGGACGCCGTAGACCGCCTGGTGGCTGGTGGTCGGGAGCTCCGCCGCGAGTGCGGTGACGATGTCGTCGGCCGTCGCGTGCGGCATCGTCTCGGTCGCACGGAGGACCGCGAGCCGCGGGGTCGTGACGCGGAGACCGGCGGTGCGGAGCAGGTCTGCATCGGCGTCCATGGGGTCCCCTTCTTTTGCAGCAATCAAGACAACACCACTGTACACGGTTCTGCTCCTGAACCGGTTCTCACGGCGGACGGCCCCGATCCACCCGGTCGTGCGCGGAGGATTGTCGGTGCAGCGACCACAGGAGGCACCCCACGCCGTCACCGTCCGAGTTCTGGAGCACCTGGCACCTCGACCCCCTCGCCGCGGTCCTGATCGCCGTCGCCGGCGTGACGTACGGCTGGTGGGTCGTCGGCGCGCATCGACGCGGCGCGCCCTGGCCGTGGTGGCGGACGCTGTCCTTCGCCGGAGCCCTGGTCCTGTTCGGGATCCTGCAGTTCGGCATCGTCGGCGTCTACGACCAGACCCTGCGGTGGGCGTTCGTGCTGCGGCTCTCGCTCCTCTTCTTCGCGGTCCCCACGTTCGCCGCGTTCGCAGCGCCGGTCACGTTGCTCCGGACGGGAGGCCCGGATCGGCTCGCCCGCGGAGCCTCCGTCCTGATGGGGTCGCGTCCGGTGCGCGTGCTCGGCAACGCGATCGTGTCGCCACTGGTCGCACTCGCGCTGTTCTGCCTCCTGCTGACACCGCTGTCGGCGGCGATCCGGCCGTCCTCGGTCTGGGCCATCGCCATCACGGTGCTCGTCCCGGTGCTCGGGTTCGGGCTGCTCGCGCCGCTGTCCGAGCCCGGGGTGCTGCGCTCGTCGACGTTCGTCACGGCGGAGTTCCTGCTCGCGTTCGTGGAGTTGATGCTCGATGCGATCCCGGGCATCGTGCTGCGGATCACCGACCACGTGCTGGACGGTGCGACGCGGATGGCCGTCGGGCCGGGGTGGTTCCCGTCGCCGCTGCGTGACCAGCACCTCGCCGGAGACCTGCTGTGGTTCATCGCCGAGGTCGCGGACATCCCGGTGCTGATCTCGCTGTTCGTGCGGTGGCAGCGGACCGACCGCCGCGAGGCCCGCGCCGTCGACGCCCTCTCCGACGAGGAGATGGAGGCGCTCACGCGGGCGCACCTGTCCCGCCGCGGGTGAGCGCCGCGCGCCGGCGGGTCGGGTGGCGCGGCTGCGGGGCGTCGCGAAGGGTCGACTCGGAACGACAGGCCCGCTGTCGTACGACAACGACCTCGTCGTCAGGCGGTGTGCGCAACTGTTGCGCACGCCTGCGGACGACAGGACCGCTGTCGTACGACAGCGGTGTTGTCGCGCCGGGCCGAGCGGAGCAGGCCGAACGCGCCGGGCCAGGCACGACGGAGCCCCCGTCCACCGAGGTGGGCGGGGGCTCCGGGTGGCGCGGGTCACACGTCGGCGTGACGACCGTGGTGATCGGACGCGGCGAGCTCCGCTTCGGGGCTCGTCGGCGCGGCACCGGCGGCGTGCGAGCCGTGCTCGGCGCGGGCCGGCTCTTCCGGGGCGCCGGGCTGCGTCGCGACCGCACCGGTCTGCGCCCAGGCGACGGTCTGCTTCGGCTTCGCCAGGAACAGCGCGGCGACGATGGCCACCACGAGGACGACCGCCGGCAGGATCAGCGACTGCCCCATGGCCTTCGAGAACGGGTCGAGCAGGAAGGACGGCAGCGAACCGACCTGCTGCTCGGCGCCGCCCGCGGACGACCCACCCGTGGAGGACGGGAAGTTCGCGGTGATGCGAGCTTCGATCAGGGCAGCGATGCCGGCCGAACCGAGCACCGCACCGATCTGACGCGTGGTGTTGTACACGCCCGAGCCGGCACCGGCGAGGCGCGGCGAGAGGTTCCGCGTCGCGGAGACCGACAGCGGACCCCACATGCAGGCGTTGGCGATGCCGAGCAGGGCGCTCGGCAGCAGGATGACCTGCCAGCCGGCGTTCGCCGCGACGAGGCCGGCGAACCAGAACAGACCACCCGAGAAGCAGGCGAGACCGAACGCGGCGACCCAGCGCGGGTTCCAGCGGTTGAGGTTCTTGCCGACCAGCGGTGCGAGGGCCGCGGAGAGCACGGCCATCGGGACGAGGAGCAGCGCGGCCTGCGTCGGACTGAAGTCCTTGACGTCCTGTGCCCAGAGCATCAGCGGGAGGGCGAACGAGGAGATCGCGACGCCGACGGCCGTGATCGCGATGTTCGCGAGCGTGAAGTTGCGGTCCTTGAAGAGCCCGAGCGGCAGCAGCGGCTCGGTCTTCTGCACGCCCTGCCAGACCACGAACGCGGCGAGCACGACGAGGCCGGCGATGATGAGCGCCCAGACGGAGATCGGACCGGCGATGGTGCCCCAGTCGTAGGTCTCGCCTTCCTGGATGCCGAAGACGAGCAGGAACATGCCGACCGCGGAGAGCACGATGCCGAGGTAGTCGAAGCGGTGCTGGTGCCGGTCGAACGAGGGCACGAAGCGCTGCGCGAGGACGAACGCGACGACGCCGACGGGGACGTTCACGAAGAAGATCCACTCCCAGCCGAAGCCGTCGACGAGCAGGCCGCCCGCGATCGGACCGACGAGGGAGGCGATGCCCGCGGTGGCACCCCACAGGCCCATGGCCGCGCCACGGTTCTGCGGCGGGAACATCCGCGTGATGACGGACATCGTCTGCGGGGTCATCATCGCGGCGCCGAGGCCCTGCACGACGCGGGCGACGATGAGCATCTCGATCGAGCCGGAGAGCCCGCACCAGAGGCTGGCGAGCGTGAACACCACGAGGCCGACCTGGTACAGGACCTTCGGGCCGAACCGGTCACCGAGGCGGCCGGTGATCAGCAGCGGCACCGCGTACGCGAGGAGGTAAGCGCTGGTCACCCAGATCACGGCGTTGATGTCCGCGTCCAGCTTCTGCGCGATGGTGGGGGTGGCGACGGACACGATGGTCGAGTCGACGAGGATCATGAAGAAGCCGACGACGAGCGCCCAGAGCGCGGGCCACGGCTTCTTCTCGGTCGTCCGCGGGGGCGTGACGGTGGTCATCGAGTGGTTTCCTTGCTGTTCGTGGTGATGTCGTCGGGGACGGCCGGACCGTCCCAGGGGATGTCGCCGCTCGCGATCCGGTCGGCCGTGGCGGAGAGCCACTCGATCTGCGTCGTGAGCATGGCACGGACGTACGACACGTCCAGGCGGAAGCGTTCCGCGAGGCCCTTGGCGCGCATGTCCGCGAGTCCCTGGTCGTAGAAGGCCAGTTCGTCACGGAGCGCCGCCACTCGCACCCGGACGGCATCGACCGCCTCGGGCGCGGGGAGGTTCTCGATCTCCGCGAGGGCGAGGTGGAACTCCGGGTACTCCTCGGCGGGCTCGGCGACCATGCGTCGGAGCCCATCGCGGAGCGCGGAACGCCCGGCGTCGGTGATGGCGTAGGTGGTGCGTTCGGGGCGGTTGCCGTCCCGGTCGGTCCCGACGACCTCGGCCAGGCCGAGCTCCGTGAGACGGCCGACCTGGTGGTAGAGCGTGCCGGGCCGCACCTTGACGTGTCGGTCGTCCTTGCGGTGGATCATCGTCTGGAACATCTCGTAGGGGTGCATCGGCCCCTCGGCGAGCAGGCCGAGCGAGGCGAACGCGAGCGGCGTGAGCGACGTCACACGAGCCTCCAGTCAGATGTTCCGGGTGGACTATTCGAGTTGGAATATACGCGTTGGAGGAGTTCTCCACAACCGGTCGGGCGCGCCGCGCGCGCCGCATAGACTGATGCGGTCCCCACCCGACCCCCCGTGCTGGAGTGAACACGTGCCAACGATCGTCGTCGAGGTCATGCCGAAGGCCGAGATCCTCGACCCCCAGGGCAAGGCGGTGGGCAACGCCCTCGCCCGCCTCGGCAAGAACGACCTGACCAACGTCCGCATCGGCAAGCGATTCGAGGTGACCGTCGACGGCCCCGTCGACGACGCCAAGCTCGCCGAGGTCCGCGAGATCGCGGCCGACATCTTCTCCAACGCCGTGATCGAGGACGTCGTCTCGGTCAGCGTCGCCGACGCGGAGTGACCTCCATGCGCATCGGTGTCATCACGTTCCCCGGTTCGCTCGACGACCGCGACGCCCAGCGCGCCGTGCGTCTCGCCGGCGCCGACCCCGTCGCGCTGTGGCACGGCGACCACGACCTGCAGGGCGTCGACGCCATCGTGCTCCCCGGCGGGTTCTCCTACGGCGACTACCTCCGTGCCGGAGCGATCGCCGCCAAGGCGCCGATCATGGCCGAGGTCATCGACGCCGCGGGCAAGGGCATGCCGGTCCTCGGGATCTGCAACGGCTTCCAGATGCTCGCGGAAGCGCGCCTGGTCCCCGGCGCCCACACCCGCAACGCGCACCAGCAGTTCATCCGCCGCGACCAGAAGCTCCGCGTCGAGAACGCCGGCACCGCCTGGACCTCCGGGTTCACCGCGCAGCAGGAGATCACCATCCCGCTGAAGAACGCCGACGGCCGCTTCGTCGCGGACGCCGACGAGATCAAGCGCATCGAGGACAACGGCCAGGTCGTGTTCCGCTACCTCGGCGTGAACCCGAACGGGTCCATCGACGACATCGCCGGCGTCTCGAACGAGCGCGGCAACGTCGTCGGCCTGATGCCGCACCCCGAGCACGCGACCGAGCCCGGCTTCGGCCCGGACACCCCCGCGGCGATGGCCTCCGGCACGGACGGCCTCACCTTCTTCACCTCCGTGATCGAGTCGACGCTCGTCAAGTGACCGAGCCGACCGACGTGACCGACTCCACTGCAGCAGGGAACGACAACACCGTGACGACCTTCGTGCGCCCCGAGCCCGACACCGTCCAGGACGCCGCAGCGACGCCCGACAAGGACCAGCCGTACGAGGCCCTCGGGCTCAAGGCGGACGAGTACGCCAAGATCCGCGAGATCCTCGGCCGCCGCCCCACCTCGGGTGAGCTGGCGATGTACTCCGTGATGTGGTCGGAGCACTGCTCGTACAAGTCGAGCAAGAACTACCTCCGGCAGTTCGGCAAGAAGGTCACGCCGGAGATGACCAAGAACCTGATGGTCGGCATGGGCGAGAACGCCGGCGTCGTCGACGTCGGCAACGGCTGGGCGGTGACCTTCAAGGTCGAGTCGCACAACCACCCGTCCTACGTCGAGCCGTACCAGGGTGCTGCCACCGGTGTCGGCGGCATCGTCCGCGACATCATCTCGATGGGCGCCCGCCCGGTCGCCGTGATGGACCAGCTCCGCTTCGGCGCGATCGACCACGAGGACACGGCGCGCGTCGTGCACGGCGTGGTCGGCGGCATCTCGTTCTACGGCAACTGCCTCGGCCTGCCGAACATCGGCGGCGAGACCTACTTCGACTCCGTGTACCAGGGCAACCCGCTGGTGAACGCGCTCGCGGTCGGCGTGCTGCGTCACGAGGACCTGCACCTGGCGAACGCCTCCGGCGCCGGCAACAAGGTCGTCCTCTTCGGCGCCCGCACCGGTGGCGACGGCATCGGCGGCGCGTCGATCCTGGCGTCCGACACCTTCACCGAGGGCGGCCCCACCAAGCGCCCCGCCGTGCAGGTCGGCGACCCGTTCGCCGAGAAGGTCCTCATCGAGTGCTGCCTCGAGCTGTTCCAGAAGGAGCTCGTCGAGGGCATCCAGGACCTCGGTGCCGCCGGCATCTCCTGCGCCACCTCGGAACTCGCCAGCAACGGCGACGGTGGCATGCACATCTCGCTCGACGACGTCCTGCTGCGCGACCCCACGCTCACCGCCGAGGAGATCCTCATGTCGGAGAGCCAGGAGCGCATGATGGCGGTCGTCCGCCCCGACAAGCTCGACGCCTTCCTGGCCGTCGTCGACAAGTGGGAGGTCGAGACCAGCGTCCTCGGCGAGGTCACCGGCACCGGCCGTCTCGTCATCGACTGGCAGGGCAAGGAGATCGTGAACGTCGACCCGCGCACGGTCGCCGTCGACGGTCCGGTCTACGACCGCCCGGTCGCGTACCCGACCTGGATCGATGCCCTGCAGGCCGACGGCGCGGACTCGCTCGACCGCCCGGAGACGGGTCCGGCGCTCAAGGCGCAGTTCCTCCAGCTCCTCGGCTCGCCGAACCTGTCGTCGAAGAACTGGGTCACGAACCAGTACGACACCTACGTGCTCGGCAACACGGCGCTCTCCTTCCCCGACGACGGCGGCATGATCCGCGTCGACGAGGAGACCGGGCTCGGCGTCGCGATCGCCACCGACGCCAACGGCCGCTACTGCCAGCTCGACCCGAAGCAGGGCGCGCGTCTGGCCCTCGCTGAGGCGTACCGGAACGTCGCCGTCACCGGTGCCGTGCCCGCGGCGGTCACCGACTGCCTGAACTTCGGCTCCCCGGAGAACCCCGAGGTCATGTGGCAGTTCTCCGAGGCCGTCGAGGGCCTCGCGGACGGCTGCATGGAGCTCGGGATCCCGGTCACCGGCGGCAACGTGTCGTTCTACAACCAGACCGGGTCGACCCCGATCCACCCGACCCCGGTCGTCGGCGTGCTCGGCGTGATCGACGACGTCGCACTCCGGATCCCGTCCGGCTGGCAGGACGACGGTCACAACATCTACCTGCTCGGCACGACGAACCTCGAGCTGGACGGCTCCGCATGGGCCGGCACGGTGCACGGTCACCTCGGTGGTCGGCCGCCGCGCGTCGACCTCGCGCGCGAGAAGGCACTCGCCGAGCTCGTGCACGCCGCTGCGGACGAGCAGCTCCTGACGAGCGCCCACGACCTGGCGGACGGCGGTCTCGGCCAGTCGCTCGCCGAATCGGTCCTGCGCTTCGGCGTCGGTGCACGCGTCGTGCTCGACGAGCTCGAGAGCCGTGACGGCATCGACACCGCGACGGCACTCTTCTCGGAGTCGACGGCCCGCGTCATCGTGACCGTCCGCCGTGAAGACGACGTCCGCTTCCAGGGTCTCTGCAACGGCCGGGGCTTCCCGGTGCTGCGCATCGGCGTGACCGACGGCACCTCGCAGGCGCTCGAGGTCCAGGGCGCGTTCGAAGCGACCGTGGAGGAGCTCCGTGGCACGCACGGCGCGACCCTGCCCGGCCACTTCGGCGACGTGATCCAGGAGACCGTCACCGAAGGTGTCCTGGGCCGTGGCCCGCTCGCCTCGGACGGCACCTTCTCGCCGCGCACCGACAGCTGATCCCCGGTGCCGATCGTCACGCTGCCCTTCGCTGAACTCGTCGACCGTTTCGGCCCCGTGCCGGACGGCGTCGAGCTCGACGTCTGGGACCTCGAGGCGCCGTACCCGCGCGCGGACGAGGTCGCGGTCGCGCTCCTGCCGTTCTACTTCCAGGGGCGCCACCGCTGGCAGTACGTGCACGACCTGCCGAACCTGCAGCTCCTGCAGCTGCCGAGCGCCGGCTACGAGCACGCGGTGCCGCACGTCCCCGGGCACGCGCAGCTGGCGAACGGCCGTGGGATCCACGACGACGAGACGGCGGAACTCGCCGTCGGGCTCGCGCTGACGTCCCTCCGCGAACTCGGGCAGTTCCAGTTCGACCGTGCGAACGGCGTCTGGGACGTCCGGCAGACCCGGTCACTGGCCGACCGGCGGGTCACCGTCGTGGGCTACGGCGCGATCGGCGGTGCGATCGCCACCCGGTTCGAGGCGTTCAAGACCGAGGTGACCGTGGTGGCTCGGACCGCCCGCGAGCAGGACGGCCGGCACGTGCACGCGTTCAGCGAGCTGCCCGAGCTCGCGCGGACGACCGACGTGCTCGTGCTCATCACGCCGTTGACGGACGAGACCGAACGACTCGTCGACGCCGATCTCCTCGCCGCACTGCCCGACGGCGCCCTGGTGGTGAACGTCGCGCGCGGCAAGGTGGTGGACACCGACGCCCTCGTCGCCGAGCTCTCGAGCGGCCGACTGTCCGCCGGGCTCGACGTCACCGACCCCGAGCCGCTCCCCGAGGGGCACCCGCTCTGGACGACGCCGAACACGGTGCTGACGCCGCACGTCGGCGGCAACACGGACCTCAGCGTGCCGCGGTCCATCGAGCTGATGCGCCGTCAGGCGGCGGCGCTGGCCGAGGGCCGCGCGTTCGAGAACCTCATCGAGGTCTGACCGAGCGCGACCCGCAAGCCAGCGCGGCCCGCAGGTCCGCGGCCCGCAGGCCCGCAGGTCCGCGGCCCGCAGGCCCGCAGGCCCGCAAGCCAGCGCGGCCCGCAGGACCGCTACAGCGGGACGATGCAGGTCGGCGTCCCGACCGGGATCTGCGCGACTGCCTCCCCGGGGACGCCGTCAGCACCCACGGGCAGGACCGCGATCGCGTCCGACATCTGGTTCGCGACCAGGACGTACCCGGGCACCCGGGCGAAGTGCCGCGGCCACACCCCGCCGCACGGTGCGGACCCGACGAGCGTCAGCCCGCCGTCCGCGGCGTCCAGCACGACGATCACGTCACGTCCACGGACGGCGACGACCACGCGGCCGTCCTCGTCCACCTCGATGTGGCTGAGGAGCGACTCACCGACCGGACCGTCGAACGTCGGTGCGGACGCGACGACGCGGAATGCACCGGACTCGTCTCGACGGAGGCGGTGCACGCGACCGTCGAGCTCCCCCGCGACGAACAGGTCGCCGTCGTACCAGGCCATGTGCCGCGGGCCGACGCCGGGCTCGACGTGGTGCACGCGCACCACCTCGAGCGCGACGGACTCCGGACCGAGGTCCACCCGGTACTCGTGCAGTGCGTCCCCGCCGAGGTCCGCAACGAGCAGCGTGCCGTCGGGCGTCGCGATCGACTGGTGGGCGTGCGGCCCCTCTTGTCGGTCCTCGACGGGGCCGGTGACGTCGGGGAGCACCGCGGTGTCCACGGCGGATTCCGGGACGACGACGGAGTCCCCTGCCCCGTGCGCACCGACGACCCCGTCGCTCGCCAGGACGGACGCGGCGAGTGACTCCGCTGCGGCCAGGGACACGGCCGTGACGGTGCCGGACACGTAGTTCGTGACGACGAGCGTGCCGGACGGATCGACCCGGACGTGGCACGGGGCGTCCCCGCCGGACGGTGCGTCCCAGAGGTGCTCGAGGGCGGTCCCGCGGCGGCGGAAGGCACTCACGCTGCCGTCGGCGAGCTCGGACACGGCGTACACGCGGTCCCCGGAGACGGCCAGGAACGAGGGGTCGTCCAGCACGGCGACGGTCGAGGCGACGCCGTCCTCGACGACGGAGATCCCGGTCGCGGTGCCCCCGCCGGTGGCGGTGTACGACCCGACGAGCAGCGTGGGCAGCGCCGGAGCGCTCACGCTTCTTCCTCGGCGATCTGCTCGTGGTGGTGGATGACCTCGGCGACGATGAAGTTCAGGAACTTCTCCGCGAACGCCGGGTCCAGGTGGGACTCGGCGGCGAGGGAGCGGAGTCGGGCGACCTGGATGCGCTCGCGGTCGGGGTCCGCCGCCGGCATCCCCGCGCTGGCCTTGAGGTACCCCACACGCTGGGTGTACTTGAAGCGCTCCGCGAGCATGTGGATCACGGCGGCGTCGATGTTGTCGATGCTCTGCCGGATGCTCTGCAGTTCAGCCACGGCCGCGTCGTCGTACTCGCTCATGTGCCGAGCCTAACGGCGTCCGGCTGGCCGCCAGGTGTCGGTTACGCGAGAGCGCGCCACGTCCGAAGCTGAGTGGGACCTGAGCACCCCTTCGGTGCTGGGACAATGGAACCCATGTCGGTGCTCCTCGTCATCTCGAGTGTGTGCGCGGTCCTCGCTGGACTCGTGCACGTGTACATCTTCTTCCTCGAGTCGGTGGCTTGGACCAGCCCCCGGGTCCGGCGGATCTTCGGCATGGCCTCGGACGCCGAAGCCCGGGCGACGCGAGCCCTCGCGTTCAACCAGGGCTTCTACAACCTGTTCCTCGCGATCGGCGCCGTGCTCGGTGTCCTGTTCGTCGTGACGGGCAGCGCGGCGAGCGGCTGGACGCTGATCGTCTTCTCGACGGCGAGCATGCTCGGCGCCGCAGTGATCCTCGCGGGGACCGGTCGCCGGTACCTCAACTCCGCGTTCGTCCAGGGCTCCCTGCCGCTCATCACGCTGCTCTTCGCGTTCCTCGGCTCGCTCTTCGCGAACTGACCGCACTGCGAACCGACCCGCCCGGGCCCGGCCCGGGCTGATCAGCCGAGCTTCGACGCGAACTGGTCCGGCAGGCGCTTGAGCGCCCACTCGATCGCAGCGGTGGTCCCCATCGAGAACGCGGACGAGACGTCCTTGTCGGAGAACACGATGAAGTGGCCGGCCTCGACCGACGGCACCTTCTGGAACAGCGGATCGGACTCCGCCGCCGACGCCTCGACGTAGATCGGCAGGATCACCGTGAGGTCGGCGTTCAGCAGGTCGAGGTTCTCGTCGGAGAGGTGGACGGAGAACTGCTTGCCCGCTTCCTCGTCGATCTTCGCCGGGATCGTGAAGCCCAGGTTCTGCATGAAGGTGGCCCGGCTGTCCGCGGAGGCGTAGGCACCGAAGCCCTCCGACGTGTAGGCGCCGATCACCGCGGTCTTGTCCTGGAACTCCGGGTGCGCCTTCCGCGCGGCGGCGTACGCGTCGTCGACGCCGGCGAGCAGCTTCTTGCCCTCGGAGACCTTGCCGAGCGCCTTCGCGATCATCGTGGTCTGCTGCTTCGTCGAGGCGAGGTAGTTCTCCGCGCCCTTCGGGATCGCCACGGTGGGCGCGATCGCGGAGAGCTTGGCGTAGCGGTCCTTGTCGCCGGAGGACTTCACGTCGAGGATCACGTCCGGCTTGAGCTTGAGGATGTCCTCGTAGCTGGGCTCGAGCGTGTTGATGATCTTCGGGGACTTCGTGTACGCACCCTTGAGCCACGGGCCGACGCCGTCGCCGCCGAAGGCGAGCCAGTCGCTGGCGCCGACGGGCTGCACGCCGAGTTCGAGTGCGGTCTCGGCGTCGCCCCAGCCGAGGGCGACCACGCGCTTGGGCTGCGAGTCGATCTTCGTCGTGCCGAGTGCCGTGGTGATCGACACCGGGAACTGACCGTCGGCGGAGGACGACGACGCCTCCGGCGAGGTGGTCGACGAGCCGGACGAGCATCCGGCGAGGACGAGCGAGGCGGCCACCACGGCACCGGCGGCGGCGAGTACGCGCCGGAAGCGCTGCTTGGAGAGGGAGGTACGGATCACAAAGGTAAGCCTAACCTAAGGGTCCGCCACGAAACGCGGGTGGATAGGCTCTGGACCCGTGGCCACGTCGTACCAGGACCCCGATCGCACGCGCCTCGCCGTGCTCGGCTCGCCGATCGCACACTCGCTCTCGCCCACGCTCCACGCAGCGGCCTACGACGTCCTCGGGTTGCCCTTCACGTACGGGAGGCACGAGGTCGCCTCCGGCGGTCTGGACGCGTTCATCGCCGGGCTCGGTCCAGCGCAGCGGGGGCTCAGCCTGACGATGCCGCTGAAGCGCGAGGTGCTCCCGCTGCTCGATCGCACGACACCGCTCGTGGACGAGCTCGGGGTCGCCAACACGCTCGCGTTCCGTTCCGAGGGCGGCCGGGTGGTGCGCGCCGGCGCGAACACCGACGTCGAGGGACTGGTCCGTCCGGTCGCCGCCCTCGGGCACGTCCCCGGTGAGGCGACGATCCTCGGCGGCGGGGCGACGGCGGCGAGTGCGCTGACGGCATCGCTCCGCCTCGGCGCCCGTGTCGTCCGGGTGTTCCTCCGCGACACCGCGAAGGCGCGGGACCTCGTCGGCCTCGCGACCCGGCTCGGGATCACGCTCGAGGTGCACCCCCTCGCCGACCTCGAGCAGGCGGGGCCGCTCGGCTTCGTGATCTCGACGCTCCCCGGCGGCGCGGCCGACGAGCTGCCACTGCGCCCGTCGGGCTCCGACGCGGTGCTCTTCGACGTCGCGTACGAGCCGTGGCCGACCGCGGCGTCCACGCGCTGGGAAGCCGCCGGCGGACGGGTGCTGAACGGCCTGGACATGCTCACCGAACAGGCGATCGGCCAGATCCGGTTCTTCCTGACCGGCGACGAGGACGAGCTCCTGCCGTCGGAGGCCGCGGTCCGCCGTGCGATGCGCGGCGCCGTCGGACTGCCCGAGCAGATCGGCGGCTGACCCCGGCCGTCCGGTCAGGCCTGTCGGGTCCGACCCTCGGCGTCGAGGAGCGCGACCGACACGTCCCACAGCCGGTCGGCGTCCGTCGGGTCGAGCGCCCACGGCCGAACCCCGTACAGCCCGTCCTGGATCGCGTCGACGACGGCGGCCTCGTGGCAGTCCTCGTAGTACCGGCCGGAGACTCCGGCGAGTTCCGGAGCGGTGGCGAGCAGGACGGACGTGGCCGCGCCCTGCTCGGGCGTCTTCACGACGTCGGCGGCAGCCACCTTCGTCGCCGCCAGGACGTCCGGGTCCCAGTGCTTCTGCAGCCCGGTCCAGATCCCGCCCGGCATGCAGGAGTTCGCGGTGATGCCGTCCTCGGCCCAGCGGAGTCCGACCCCGACGGCGAAGAGGGCGTTCGCCGTCTTGGACTGCGCGTACGCCAGCCCGGGCTCGTAGGGACGGCGGCGGAAGAACAGGTCGTCGAACACGACGGGCGATGATCCGTGGCCGGTCGACGACACGGCGACGATCCGCGCGGAGCCGGACGCGGCGAGTGCCCGGTGCAGGCCGCGTGCGAGCGCGAAGTGCCCGAGGTGGTTCGTCGCGAACTGCGACTCCCACCCGGCCGCCGTGTACGACTCCGGCGCGTCCATGATCCCGGCGTTCGCCACCAGGACGTCGAGCGGGCCGTCCCAGTCCGCCGCGAAGGCCTCGACGGAATCGGGGCGGTCGAGGTGCAGTGCACGCACCGCGGGTGCTGCTCGTCCGGTGGACCGGGCGATGTCGTCTGCCACACGGTGCCCCGCTGCGACGTCGCGCACGGCCATCGTCACGACGGCACCGGCGCCGGCGAGCGCCCGGGCGGTCTCGATGCCGATGCCCGAGGCGGCGCCGGTGACGATCGCCGTCCGTCCGGTGAGGTCGATGCCGTCGAGGACCTCGGCGGCGGTCGTCCGGGCACCGAAGGCGGCGAGGTCACGGGACGGCATGGGCACTCCTGTCGGGACTCAGGTGGCGACCACGCCGTCGACGTAGAACCAGCGGCCCTGTTCGCGGACGAAGTCGCTCGTCTCCTCGAGCGTGCCACGCTCGCTGTCGGTGCGCCACCACGCGCGGAACGTGACCTGTCCGCGCGAGTCGAACGGGCCTCCGTCCCGGGTCGACAGGACGTCGAGCCGTGTCCACCGCTGCTCCGCGTCGAGCTCGAGCGTGTCCGGTCGGGTGCTCGGGTGCCACGAGAGCAGCAGGTACTCGGGCAGCCCGAGCGCGAACGCGGAGAAGCGCGAGCGCATCAGCCGTTCCGCCGTCGGCGCCGCGGCGCCCGCGTGCAGCGGGCCGCAGCACTCGTCGTACGGGTTCCCGCTGAGACAGGGACAGCGCGTGGTGGCCACGAGGTCAGTCGACGAGGGACAGCGTGACGGTGATGTTGCCCCGGGTGGCGTTCGAGTACGGGCAGATCTCGTGCGCGCGCTCGACGGCCCGCTGCCGCTTGGCCTGCTCGACGTTCGGCGTGTAGACGTCCAGCTCGACGGCCAGCCCGAAGCCGCCGTTGCCGTTGCCGCCGATGCCGACCTCCGCCGAGACCTCCGCGTCCGTGGTGTCCACGCTGAGCTCCTTGCCCGCCGCGTGCAGTGCGCCGAGGAAGCACGCCGCGTAGCCGGCGGCGAAGAGCTGCTCCGGGTTGGTGCCCTCGCCGCTGCCGCCCATCTCCTTCGGTGGACGCGTGTCCAGGTCGAGACGGTCGTCCTCGCTGCGGACGTGCCCGTCGCGGCCGCCTCCCGAGGCGTGGGCGACGGCGGTGTAGACGATGTCGAGACTCATGGGATCAGGTGACCGTGCCTGTCTGGACGATTCCTGACGAGCGGCTCCGCGACGCGGACCAGCGCGTGTCCGAACCCGGCTCGTCGGGCGTGTCCGAGCGATGCTCAGCGCTGAGGAGTACCAGGGACCACATGAGCACGTACGCCCTCGGCTGGCGCGTCTTCCGCGACCACTTCGGCCGGGACGTGCCCGCGGACCGACGCCGCTTCGGGTTCGTCGTCGGCGTCGTCACCGCGGTCGCCGCGTTCGTGGTGCTGGTGGTCGTCGGCCTGGTCGCCCCGTGGCCGGACCTCCAGGAGCCGGCGGCGTGGATCGGAGCCGCGCTGCTCGCAACCGGACTCGGCGCCTTCGCGGTCGCCCTCGTCCCGCTCCGCCCGCGGACCGCCGACGGCGCACGGCTGTACTGGTCGGGATCGCAGATGGCTGCGCCGGACCACGTCGAACGGTACTTCCGGGCGAGGACCGCCCCGACGGTCGACCCGCGCGACCGGGACGACGTGCTGCGCGATGCCGAGGCCGTCCGAGCCGGCGTGCTCCCCGAGGTCTACCGGGGCCTGGTCGTCGTCGCGGCGACGGTCCTGGCCGTCGCCGGCGTGGCCCTCCTCGACCTCCCCGCACGCATCGTCGTCTGGGTGGCGCTCATCACGGCGGTGCGGACCGTCATGAACGTGATCCGGCTCGGCCGCGTCGAGCGCGCCCGAGCCCTCGCCGCGACGCTCCCCGACGTCCCGGCCGCTCCGGAGCGGCCGCCCGGGCGACGGCGTTCCCCGAACGGGTCGAAGATCCAGCTCCCCGGGGACTGACGACTGTCGGCGGCAGCGGGCACACTGGGCGCATGTGTGGCCGCTTCGTCGTCTCCGACACCACCGCTGACCTGCTCCCCGAGCTCATCGGGGAACTCGCCGATCGCACCGAGCACGTCGACGAGGACACCGGCGTCGTCGGCACCGGGCTCGTCCCGAGCTGGAACGTCGCCCCCACTGACCCGGTCTTCGCCGTCCGGCAGCGCCACGGGGAGCGCGAACTCCCGCAGATCAGCTGGGGCTTCGTCCCGAGCTGGGCGAAGGACTTCCAGAAGCAGCGCCCGAAGCCGATCAACGCCCGCATCGAGACCGTCGCGACGAGCGGCATGTTCAAGCGCGCCTTCGCCACGAACCGGTGCATCGTCCCAGCGCAGGGCTACTACGAGTGGGTGGTGCGCGAGGACGGCAAGGAACCCCACTTCGTGCACGAGCCCGGCGGTGCCCTCGCGATGGCCGGGGTCGTCAGCGCGTGGCCGGACCCGACGAAGCCCGAGGGTGACCCGGACAAGTGGAAGCTGTCGCTGGCGATCATCACCAGGGACGCCCACGTCGCCCCGGGGGAAGTGCACGACCGGATGCCGGCCTTCCTGACCCCGGACGGCTACGACGACTGGCTCGGCGGGGAGCTCCACACCGACGACCTGCTCGCGCTGCTCGACCACGAGTCGCTCGAGGTGGCCGCGGGCCTCGAGCAGTACGAGGTCTCCCGGACGGTCAACAGCGTGAAGAACAACGGCCCACAGCTCATCGAGCCGGTGGCGTAGCCGACAGGGACCGCTCCTCGACGTGCCCCTCTGCATCGACGGGGCGTCGGGCGAACACCCGCTTGAGGCGCATCGCCGGTCGCTCGACGAACAGCCAGCTCGCCCATGCGAACGGCAGCGCCGCCACGACCGACAGCGCCGCGAACACGACGACCGGCAGCTGCTGGTGCGGGAACGCGAGCACCATCGTCTGCTGCACGGGGAAGCCGTAGATGTACAGGCCGTACGAGACGTCGTTGCGGGCGCCCATCCAGTGCAGCGGCAGGAGGATGCCGGCGACCAGGCACAGGTAGGCGAGGGGGACGCCGACCAGCGCACCGGACACCCCGAGCGCCGCGACGGCCACCACGAGTGCAGCGGCCAGCAGCACGAGCGGCCAGGCGACCGGGATCCGGTCGCGCTGCAGGTAGAGCAGCGCACCGCCGCCGAAGTACCCGCCGAGCCGGGCGGTGGCCTCGATCTGTCCGGGGAGGTGCAGCACCCCGGCTGCCTGCAGGAGGACGATCGCGGCACAGACGACCAGCAGCGCGACGACCGCGCGCGTCCGCCACCGCACGGCGACGAGCGACACCAGGAACCCGATCGCGAGGTAGCAGAGGAACTCGAAGAACAGGGTCCACAGCGAGGCATCCCACGCGTTCGGGTACGGGACGTGCCCCAGCGTGCCCGTGATGCCGTACTGACGGATGTAGAGGAACGCATCGTGGAAGACGTACCCCGCCGCGCCCGTGAACGTCCAGGTGCCGCCACCGGGGAACATCGCGACGACGGCCGGGGCGATCCCGAAGGCGACCACGACGAGCGCGACGATGAACGCCGGGTAGATCCGGAGCACCCGGCGCCAGACGAAGTCGACGAGGGAGCGGCTGTTCACCCGGCTCGTGGTGATGAGGTAGCCGGAGATGCAGAAGAAGCCGGCGACGGCCCAGCTCCCGAGGCCCTGGTCCCCGAGCACGGGATCGGGGCCGTACCCACCGATGGGCCACGAGTGGGACAGCACGACGAGTCCGGCCAGGATCAGCCGGATCGCGTTCAGCGAGTTCCTGCGCGGATCGAACCGCGCGCCGAGGCTGCGTCGCCCCTGTACGTCAGCAATGCTCACGGGGCCGAGGGTAGACAGCTCGGGCGCGCGGAACGACGGTGATCCGGATCAATGCGGAAAACCGCCACCGCACGTGCGCGCCCGGTGCGAGCACGGCGAACGACGGGAGGCCCGTGTCGACGTCCACCGCGTGGCGGACGTGACCCGGGCCTCCCGTCCCGATCTGGATCTACCCCTTGCGGAGCGGGCCGATCGGTCCCTGCTCGTCGCGGAGGCGACGGGCGAGGAGGAGCAGGCCACCGGCCACCAGGAGCAGGACCGCGCCGAACCCGATCATGCCCACGGCGACCGTCGGTCCGGTGAAGGCCAGCTCGCCGACCTGCAGGACCTTCGCCGGAGCCACCGGAGCAGCGGATGCCGACGCCGTCGCGGACGGGGTCCCCGATGCTGCCGCGGGCGGGGTCCCCGGCGTCGGGTTCGCTGCGGCCGCGGCCGCCGTGACCATGACGGCGTCGTGCGTGGAGAGCACGGTGCCGGACGCCGACACCGCGGTCACGCGATACCAGTAGGTCGTGCCGGCGGTGAGGGCGTCGAGCGACGTGGTCGTCAGCGGCGCGTTCACCGTGACGGTGCGAACGCCCTTCGACAGCCCCTCGTCGGTGGCGACCGTGACCTGGTAGACCACCGCCCCCGTGATCGACGGCCAGACGAGCGGACCGGTCGTCCTTGACGACGACTCCACGTGCGTCGGGTTCACCGTGTGGATCGCGGTGACCGTGGCGAGGGTGGTCGCCGAGGAGCCCAGGTACGACGCGTCGCCGTCCCAGTCCGCGGTGACCGTGACCGTGCCGGGCTCGATGACGTCGGTGGTGCACGAGGTGGCGGGCAGGGCGATGGTGCAGATCTCCGTGCTGCCGACGCTGAGCACGACGCTGCCGGTTGCCCGCGCCGGCAGGCCACCGATGGTCAGCAGGGTCGAGGAGCCCCACGCGTGGGACGGGCCGGCGGTGACCGTGAGGGCTGTCGCTGCGCGCACGATGCCGACGGTGACCGGGTCACCCGTCGAGCCCGCGTGGTCGTCGTCGCCCGAGTACACGGGGGTGACGGGGTGCGAGCCGACGGGCAGGTCGGAGGGCGTGGTGCACGAGGTCGCAGGCAGCGTCACGGTGCAGACGGGGTCGCCGTCCTCGTCCTCGAACGTGACGGTGCCGGTGGCGCCGGCGGGCAGGCCGCTGACCGGGAGCGTCACGGGGTCACCGTAGGTGCCACCGATGCCGGTCCCGTTGCCGGTGCCCGTGCCGGTGCCGTCGCCGTCCCCGACGGCGACCGTGGTCGCCGCCTTCGTCACGGTGAGGGTGGCCGACGCGTCGGTCGTGTCGACCTCGTGGTCGTCGTCCCCGAGGTACGTCGCGGTGAGCTCGTACTCGCCGGCGTGCAGGGCGGGCGGCGTGGCGCAGCTCGATCCGGGCAGCGTGATCTCGCAGAGGGGGACGGTGGTGTCGCCCGACCGCGCGGTGACGATCACGGTCCCGCTGCCGTCGTCCGGCAGGCCGCCGATGGTGACGGTCGTCCCGGTACCGTACGGCGTCGAGGGGGTACCGGTGCCGATGGTCAGCTTCGGCGTCGCCTTGGCGACGAGCAGCCGGACCGCCGTCGCCGTGACGGTCTCGTGCTGCGTGTCGCCCGAGTAGGTCGCCCAGACGCTGTAGTCACCGCTGTGGAGGTGCTTCGACGTGGCGTACGGGGAGCCTTCCGCCGTGGCGTCGACGGTCCCGAGCTCGGTCCGCACGCCGTTCGCGTCCTCCGCGGTGTAGGTCACGGTGCCGGTGGCGCTCTTCGTCAGGCCCCACGCCTCGAGCGTGGCCGAGTCACCGTGGGTGATGGTGGTCACGGAGGTCTTGTCGACCGTCTCGACGAGTGGGACGCGGGCCTTGGTGACCGTGAGCGTGACGGCGTCGGCGGTCGCGCCGTCGTGGTTCCCGTCACCCGCCCACGTGGCGGTGACCCGGAGGACCCCGACCGGCTGGTCGGCCGGGACGGTGGTCGTCGGCTTGGCGGCCGTTCCCTTCCCGACGACGGTGCCGTGCTCGTCGGTGAAGGTGACGACGGACGCGCCGTCCGCGCCGGCCGGGAGGCCCGTGGCCTCGATGGTCGCGCCGGTTCCGTACTCGACGGTGGCGGTCGACTTCCCGTCGACGGTGGCACCGATGGTGGCCTTCGCCTTCGCGACGGTGACGGTCACGGGATCGCTGGTGTCGGACGCGTGGTTGCTGTCGCCCTTCCACGCCGCGGTGACCTCGTGGGTGCCGGCGGCGAGGGCGTGCTCCGGGGAGCAGCTCGCCGTGCCGTTCTCGATCGTCGCGGTGCAGAGCACGGTGTCGCCGTCCTCGAACGTGACCGTGCCGGTGACGCCGCCGGGGAGGCCACCCGCGGTCAGGGTGACCGGGTCGCCGTACGTCGGAGCGGTGGCGGAGGTACCGAGCGTGATCGCCGTGGCGGCCTTCTCGACCGTGAGCGAGACGGCGTCCGTCGTGGTGTTCGGGGCGTTGTCGTGATCGCCGCTGTAGGTGGCGGTCACGTCGTACTGCCCGGCCGGGAGGTCCGCCTTCGTCGTGCAGGATGTCGTCGGGAGCGTGGCGGTGCAGAGTGCGATGGCGTCGTCGCCGGTCCCGACGGTGAACTCGACGGTACCCGTGGCGCCGTCGGGGATCTCGCTGACCTCCACCGTGGTGGGCGTGCCGTAGGGCGTGGTCACGGGGTCCGTGGAGCCTCCGACCGAACCCGTGAGGCTCGGCTTCGCCTGCGTCACGATCAGCTCGACGGCGGCAGCGGTCACGGTCGAGTACCGGTCGTCTCCGGACCAGACGGCAGTGACCGTGTAGTCCCCGGTGGGCAGCCGCTTCGAGGTCGTCGCCGAGGCGCCGGTCTCGGATGCGTCGCCCTCGCCGAGCGTGACGGTGTGGCCGTCTCCGTCGACACCGGTGTACTCCACGGTGCCGGTGGCACCCTTCGGCAGGCCGACGACGGCGAGCTCGGCGGTGTCGCCGTGCGTGATCGTGGACCGGGTGCCCTGGTCGACCGTCTGGGAGATGGTGACGGTCGCCTTGGTCACGTGGAGCGAGATCGGAGCGGATGTGCTCCCGGAGTGGTCCGCGTCGCCGTCCCACTTCGCGGTGAGGACGAGGTCACCCACCGGCTGGTCCTCGGGCGTCGTGTACGTCGGGTCACCGGCCGTCGCGGTCGCGACGGTCTTGCCGTGGGTGTCGAGGAACGTCACGACGGACGTCGGGTCGGCGTCGGCCGGGAGGCTCGTGGCGCGGAACGTCGCGGTCGTGCCGTACTCGACGCTGGCGGTCTGGGTACCCTGCACGCCGGCCCCGATGGCCGAGGTCGCCTTCGCGACGGTCACGGTGACCGGGGCGCTGGTCGCCGGCTCGTGGTTCGCGTCCCCGGTCCAGGTCGCCGTGACGGTGTGCGTCCCGGTGGCGAGGTCGGTGACGGTCGCGCAGGACGCGGTCCGGTCCGTGACCGTCGCGGTGCACAGGGTGGCCGTGCCGTCGCGGAACGTCACGCTGCCCGTCGCGCCGACGGGCAGGCCGCCAGCGCTGAACGTGACGGCGTCGCCGTGCGCAGGGGTGGTGTCGGAGGCCGCGACCGTGACCGGTGACGCGACCTTCGTCACGGTGAGCGTCGCCGCGGTCCTGGACGAGGACGGCGCGTACCGTGCGTCACCCGAGTAGGCGACGGTGACGGTGTGCGACCCGGTGGCGAGCACGGACGGCGTTGCGCAGGCAGCGCCGACCGAGACGGTGCACACGGCGGCGCCGTCGACGGAGTACGTCAGGGTGCCGGTTGCGTCAGCGGGCAGCCCGGTCGTGGCGAGCGGGGCGGTGGAGCCGTAGGTCCGGGTCGCGGACGAACCGCCGTCGACGGTGACCTTCGGCGTGGTGCTGACCGTGGTCACGACGATCGTCGTCGAGTCGGTCGAGTCGGAAGCGGCGTTGGTCTGGTCGCCCTCGTACGAAGCGGTGACGACGTGGGAGCCGATCGCGAGGTCGCTCGGGGTCGTGCACCCCGGGTCCGCGGCGCCGGTGGCTGCGACCGAGCAGAGCGTCGTGGTGGTGCCGTCCGGGTCCGTCGCCGTGAAGGTGACGGTGCCGGTCGCGGTGCTGGGCAGTCCGGTCGCGGTGACCGTGGACGGCGTGCCGTACTGCACCTGCGCCGGCGCCGCCTGCACCGAGAACGCAGTGCTCCGCGCCGACGCGGTGATCGTCTGCGTCGCGGTGGAGCCAGTGTACGTGGGGTCACCGCTGTAGGTCGCGGTGATCGTGTGGGTGCCCTTGGTCGTCGGCGTGTAGGCGCAGGTCGCGATGCCCTTCGACACGGTGACACCCGAGCAGACGACGGTACTGCCCTCGGTGAACGTGACGGTGCCGGTCGCCCCGGTGAGGACCCGGCCGTCGGCGTCGACGACGGTCCCGGTGACGGTGGTGGAGTCCCCGGCCGTGACCTGGGCGCTGGCGAGGGTGGCCTTCGTGGTGGTCGGGACCTTCGCGACGGTGAGCGAGGCCGACACCGGCACCGACTTGAGCGCGTCCGTCGACGCGACGGTCGACGTGGCCTTCACGGTGGCGCCGATCGCGGCGGTGCCCGTGTACGGGACGGCGAGGTCGGGAAGGGCCTTCCCCGCGTCGACGGCGAGCGCGGCCGGAGTGGTGCAGACGGCGTCCTGGCCGGTGGTCGTGCAGGAGTAGGAGCCGGCGGTGAAGGTGCCGGACTTCGGCGTTGCGCCGGCGCCGAACGTGGTGCTGATCCGGACCTTGCCGAGCTCGGCACCGCCGGTGCTCGTCACGGTCGGGTGCACGGTGTAGGTGCCGGCAGCGCCCTGCTGCGGGGTCGCGTCGGAGACGTCGGCGGTGCCCGCGAGGACCGGCGTGCGACCGTTCGCCGATGTCGCGGTGAACTGGTTCACCTCGTGGATGTCGGTGACGCCACCCGTGGATGCGACCCACCCGTAGGTGAGCTTGTACGGCAGGCCCGTCGTCGGGTCGTACCAGTCGGACGAGACACCGGCGGCGGTCGTGGTCTTCAGCGACGGCAGCACACCGGACACGATCTTGGTGGCGGACTGACCGAGCGGCTTGACGATGATCGCCCAGTGCTTGGCGGCGACGGTCTGCTGCGTGAGGGAGCCGCTGAAGCCGGAGGACGTGACGGCCGCGTCGGACGTGTTCACGACCACCTCGACCGGGACCGCACTCGACGCGCGAGAACCGCTCTTGCCGCCGCTGATGCTGGCGTTGGTGAGGGTGCCCGTCGTGTTCGTGTCCGGGGTCAGCAGGCAGTAGCCGTTGACGCCGTAGCCCGGACCGCGGACGGAGACACTCGGGGCGGCGGTCGATGCCGCGCAGGCCTTGCCCTGGTAGGTGCTGGAGCGGAAGTTGCCGTAGGCGTCGAGCCCGAAGCCGAGGTAGCCGTTCGCCAGACCCGGCGTGCCGTTGGTCGCGTCGGAGTAGTAGGACGCGGAGTACCCGAGGGAGCCGCCCTTCGCACCGATCGTCGTCGGGACCTTCGGGTCGTACGGGTCGGTCGTCGCCAGGTAGAAGACGATGCCGTCCGCTCGGTCGCCGCCGTACTGGTACGAGTTGAAGGTCACGTCGAGGCCCTGGCCGGTCGGGATGGCGGTCGTCGCGCCGACGCCGCCCTCCTTCTCCCCCACGGCGTCGGTCAGCCGGAGCGCGCCGCTGCCCGCCGCGTTGATCGCGCTCGTGGAACAGCCGGGGATCGTCGCGCCGCTCGCGGTGCCGGTGCCGGCAGCCGCCGTGAGGCACGCGGAGTTCGTCATCGCGGTCGTGCCGTTCGCCGGCACGGCCGGCGCCTGCACACCACTGACCGTCGCGTTCGTGAAGGTCTCCGCCGCGTAGGGCGAGACGTTCGTCACGTCGATCGCGTTCGCCGCGCTCGTCGTGACGCCGACGGAGACACCGCCGAGGACGAGGGCCGCACCGAGGACGGCGAGGCGGCGGGCGACTTTCGGGCGCGCTCGATGACGAGCGCTCGCAGAAGCGAACAAGAAGATGTCCTGTCGGGTCAGGGCGATTCGGGAAGGCCACGCACAGACGCTCGTGCGGGACCATTCCACGGTAGTTGCTCCAGCGTCTCGGTACCGACCGGTACGGAGCCCCATTCCGGGGCACATCCGGCGCACGATAACGTCTGTGGGATGACCGGCCCGGCCCCCACTGTGCTCGCTCGTTCCGCGCTGGCCGCCGGGGTCGTCGTGGCGCTCACCCTCGCGTCCCTTCCTGGGCTCGTGACCGCGGCACTGGGCCCGTTCCATGCGGTGGTGACGGTGCTCCGCGGGGCCGGGCACGGCCTCCTGTCCGTCGAGGACGGTTTCGTCACCGCGACCATCGTGACGGCCGTCACCATCCCGTTGCCGGTACTCGTCGCCATGGCCGTCCCGGTCTCCGCCCGTCGTGCCGTGAGCCTGGCCGCAACCGGGGTCCTTGCACTCGAGGGCATCGCGGCGCTGCGGAGCGACCACCCCGGTGCGACGTTCACCTCGCTCGTGTCCGCGAGTGCGGCCGGTCTGCTGCTCGGCTGGCTGGTGTTCGCTCCTCGACGCGGACGCGGCGCCTGCGCGACGCCACGCAGTCGCAGGGTCGCGACCTGGCTGATCGTGGTCTACGGCGTCGCCGTGCTGCTGGTGGGCTTCACGGGATCACCGGTCGACGCGGGTGTGCACCCGGGGATCCTGCGGGCGCTCGTCGCAGCGCACCGCCTCGGCGTCCCCGACTGGTTCGGTTACGGGGCGCTCGAGTTCACGGCGAACGTGCTGTTCTTCGTGCCGCTCGGACTCCTCGTGGTCCTGCTGCTCGGTGGCCGACGCTGGTGGGTGGGCGCGGTCGCCGGGCTGCTGGTGAGCACGGCGATCGAGAGCGGGCAGGCGCTGTTCCTGCCGGCGCGTTTCGCGTCGTTCGACGACGTCCTCGCGAACACGAGCGGCGCCGCGATCGGTGCGCTGATCGGGGTCGCAGTGCTCGCGCGAGCTGCGCGACACCGCAACTCCCGACCCGGTCGGTGACGGATCACGCAATCGCCTTGCGGACCCCCGCAGCGCTCTTGCGAGCATCTTTCAGTTCCCCGTACCGCTCCGTATCGTCCCGTACGTGACCCGAACACACAGCACGATCGACGCGCACCCGACCCGCGTGCACGCGTCGTACGCCTACCACCCCGGCGTCCACGCGGCGCCGCGCCCCGTCAGGCGCGCTCAGGTCTTCCCCTGGTGGATCTGGGCGCTCAGCCCGCTGCTCACCGTCGGCGTCGTCGCCGCGATGCTGCTGGCTGTCTGACGTCACAACACTGAACACCGAACACGACGAAGCCCCCGGAGCCGATGGCTCCGGGGGCTTCGTTCAGTGCTGAGCGACTCAGACGGTCTCACGCTGGCGGCGAACCGACCCGCGGACGACCAGCAGGCCACCACCGAGGACGACGGCGCCGCCGGCGACCCAGAGGGCCAGCGCGGAGATGGTGCCACCGGTGAAGGCGAGGGTGCCGTTGGTGCCGGTGGTGGAACCGTCGGCGGCGACGGCCGTGGCGTCAGCCGGAGCGACGGTGAACGACGCGAGGCCGACGACACCCGAGGTGGCGCCCGTGGCGGTCAGGTTGTACGTGCCGGACGCGCCGGCCGGGAAGGTGACCTTCACGGCGAGCGAGCCGGTCGAGGAGGCGGTGTACGCCTTCGAGACGGTCGTGGTCGGCAGCGCGCCGAGCGTGACCGCTCCGGCGCCCGTGACCTGGACGTTGACGGTCTCGTTGTCCTGGAACGCGCCGTCGCTGAAGTTGACGGAGGCGACCCCACCGGCGGTGTAGGTACCGGAGACGGAGACGTTCGAGTCCGGCGTGTAACCGGCGGCGTTGGCAGCGGCCGGCGTTGCGAGCAGTGCGGCCCCAGCCAGCACCACCGCAGCGATGAGCTTCTTCATGAAGTGATTCCCCTAGTGATCTGATCCGTCAGACCCTGACACCCAGAGCCCGCTTCCTCACCTCATCGACCGCCCCAGCCGTGGTGATAGCGGGTGTGATTGGCGAAGTTGTCTCAATCTAGCGGATTCTCACAGCCTGTTGTCATTCGCATTGCAACTTCATCTTGACGAGGACGTGCCGGCGACAGAGCCCCGGACACCTGTGACTGCGGCACGGCTCGGTGCGCCTCCCACGGAAAGCCCCGTTCACCGCCGCACCCGCAGCCCTGGCCAGCGGACCTTGGACGGCGCTGCGACCGACCGCAGGTTGCTTGCTGCGCTCACAGGGTGCCGACTTGCCCCCCGTTCTGGGGTGCGCGTCGTTGCGCATCCTGGCGATCAGGATGCGCGATCACTTCGCGGCGGTCGGGTCCGAGCACTCGAAGGAGACCGGCTTCGCTTCGGTCTGATGCACGCCGGGCGTCGACACGGCCTGCACGCCGGCGTTCGCGAACTCCGCCGACCCCAGGAACGCCACCCGGAGCGTGGTGCTCTCCCCCGGCGCCAGCACCGTCCGGAGCTGCGTCACCGGATGCTCGCCGTCCTTCGTGGTCTGCAGCGCGGCCGGCTTGCCGTCCTGCGTCCCGCCGAGGTAGATCGCGTTCGCCGGCGCGTACACCGCGATGAGCGTCTTCACCTTGCCGGGCTCGGTGCCGAAGGATCCGCCACCCGTCACGTACGACGGCAGGCTCGTCGCCGCGTCCGCCGGTGCGGTGTTCTTGAGCGTGACCTCGACGACGGAGGTCGGCCGACCGTCCTTCCGGCACACCGAACTGCCGACCGCGACCGTCTTGTCGAGGTAGTAGTCCATCTTCGAGCCGGTGCCGTCGTTCAGGTACACGCCGAACTGCCGCGACGCTGCGGTCGCCGTGGGCAGCTCGCCGGCGAGTGCCGTTCCGCTCAGCCGTCGCTGCTCCCCCTTCGTGGCACTCCACAGCCGGAGCCGCCCCTCGTCCGATCCCTGGGTGAGCGCGGCCACGAACTCCTTCGTGTCGTAGCCCCCGCTCGACACCTTGTCGAACACCGCGCTGGCGGCGGATGCGAAGAACAGGTCCTGCACCGCCGGGTCCGGGTACTTCGCGTACACGTCGCTGAGCAGCATCTTGACCGCGTTGTCCGAGGTCAGGGTGTCACCGGTCGGAAGCTTGACCGGCCCGGTCGCCCGGAGGATGTAGCTGAGCGTCACGGGGTCCATCGCCAGGACCCCGTCGACCTGCTGGCCGAACTTCTGCTTCCACATCGCCTGCGCCAGCTTCGCGGACACGTCGAAGCGCGGGGTCAGCGTGACGTCCTGCATGTACTCACCCGTGATCGACCCGTACAGCGCCGTGGTGTCCGCCGACAGCGGCAGCACGGGCTCGTCGTACGGGCCGAACGATCCGCCCGCCGCCTGGCTTTCCAGCTTGATGACGCCGTCCTTGGCCTGCAGGAGCGCAACCGCCCCCGGGATCCCGCCGCCCGCACGCAACTCGGCGTTGTTCTGGAACAGCAGCACGTAGTTCCGGTCGCCGTCGTGCCCGAGCATCGCAGGGGCGAGCTGCACGATGCGGTTCACCGCGGTCACCTGCGCCGTTGCGGACGACAAGGCGTTCCGCAGCTGACCGACAGCGGTCGTCACCGGCGACAGGGTGTCGCTCGTGTCGATCGCGTCCGCGTCCTTCGTGGCCACCGACAACGTCTTCGTCGCCTTCGCGACCGCGGGTTGCGCGTCCTCGATCGGCTGCAGGTCCAGCTTGCCGTCCTTCGGGGCGAAGGAGTCGGTCCCGAGCTTCCCGACCACGCCGGCCACCGGACTCACGGCGTTCCGGGCGACGTCGTCCACGACGACGGAGACCTGCCGCACCGCGCTGAGGTTCGTCCCGAAGAACGGCGTGACCTGCGCCGCGCCCCACACCGGGTCGCCGGTCAGCGACCGCGCAGCGCCGGCTTCGTCCGACAGGTGCCGCGCGGTCTTCTGCGCTGCCGCAGTGTCCCCGCCGGTCAACTGCGACCGGAGTGTGCCGACGTCAGCGACCGCCTGCTCCAGGTGCCCCTTGGCGAGCACGGCACGGACCCCGACCCACGCGACGGCGAGGATCAGCAGCAGGACGAAGGCGAGGACGACCCACAGGACGATCCGGGGCCTGAACCCCCGGGGCGCTGCAGTGCGTCGCGACTCGGGAAGGTCGGACATGAGGCAATCCTACGGTTCCTCATGTCCGACCACCGTCACTGACGCACCGAACCCGCGTGCTCCCGGTACCACTCGACGGTGCTGCGCAGTCCTTCTTCGAGTCCGATCTGCGCCGTCCATCCGGCGTCCGCCAGCTTCGAGACGTCGAGGAGCTTCTGCGGTGTCCCGTCGGGCTTCGACGTGTCCCACACGGTCTCGCCGTCGAAGCCCACGATCTTCGCGATCGTCTCCGCGATCTCGCGGATGGTGACATCTGAGCCCGTGCCGACGTTGACCTGGTCCGGACCGTCGTAGTTCTCGAGCAGGTGGAAGACGGCAGCGGCCATGTCGTCGACGTGCAGGAACTCGCGACGGGGAGTACCGGTCCCCCAGTTCTCGACACGGCCAGCGCCCGACTGCGCCGCCTCGTCGTATCGACGGATCAGCGCCGGCAGGACGTGCGAACCCTGCGGCGAGAAGTTGTCGCCCGGGCCGTAGAGGTTCGTGGGCATCGCGGAGATCCACGGCAGCCCGTGCTGCCGGCGAACCGCTTGCACGTGGAGGATGCCGGCGATCTTCGCGATCGCGTACGCGTCGTTCGTCGGTTCCAGGTGCCCGGTCAGCAGCGCATCCTCGTGGATCGGCTGTTCGGCCAGCTTCGGGTAGATGCACGACGACCCGAGGAACACGAGGCGCTCGACGCCGTGCTCCACCGCAGCATCCATCACGTTGACCTGGATCTGCAGGTTCTCACTGAGGAAGTCGTGCGGGTAGGTGTTGTTCGCCATGATCCCGCCGACCTTGGCGGCGGCGAGGACGACGTGCTTGGGCTTCTCCTCGGCGAAGAAGTCGAACACCGCCGTGCGGTCCTTCAGGTCCAGCTCAGACGACGAGCGCCCGATGACGTCGTTGAAGCCCTCGGACTCGAGCTTCCGCCAGACCGCCGAACCGACGAGTCCACGGTGACCGGCGACGTAGACGCGCTCGTCTCGATCGATCGCACCTGGCGTGAAGTCGTGCGTGGTCATCAGGAACCCCAGCTCTCGAGACGGACGGTGTCGATCCACGGGCGCCCCTCGTGCTCGAGCGCCGAGATGTCGGCGTCGACCATGATGCGTGCGAGTTCCGCGGTGTCCACGGTCGCTTCCCACCCGAGCTTCTCCTTGGCCTTCGAGGCGTCGCCCACCAGGGCGTCCACCTCACTCGGCCGGAGGTACCGCTCGTCGAAGCGCACGTGGTCCTCCCAGTTCAGGCCGGCGTGGGAGAACGCCGTCTGCAGGAAGTCCTTGACGGTGAAGTTGCCGCCGGTCGCGAGAACGAAGTCGTCCGGCTCGTCAGCCTGCAGCATCCGCCACATGCCCTCGACGTACTCGGCTGCGTAGCCCCAGTCACGGATCGAGTCGAGGTTGCCGAGGTAGACGTTGTCTTCCAGACCGGCCTTGATCCGAGCCACAGCGCGAGTGATCTTGCGCGTCACGAACGTCTCACCACGACGCGGCGACTCATGGTTGAACAGGATGCCATTCACGGCGAACATGCCATAGGCCTCGCGGTAGTTGCGGGTCACCCAGTAGCTGTAGACCTTCGCCGCCCCGTACGGGGAGCGCGGCCAGAACGGCGTCTCCTCGTTCTGCGGCGGCGGCGTCGCCCCGAACATCTCGGAGGACGACGCCTGGTAGAAGCGCGTGTGGATGCCGGACATCCGGACCGCTTCCAGCATGCGCATCGAGCCCACGCCCGTCACGTCCCCGGTGTGCTCCGGCTCATCGAACGACACTCGAACATGCGATTGCGCCGCCAGGTTGTACACCTCGTCGGGCTTCAGCTCACCGAGCAGGCTGACCAGCCGCGCACCGTCCCCGAGGTCCCCGTAGTGCAGGAACAGCTTCGCGTTCGGATCGTGCGGATCGACGTACAGGTGATCGATCCGAGAGGTGTTGAACGTCGAGGCGCGCCGGATCAGCCCGTGCACCTCGTATCCCTTGCGAAGGAGCAGCTCGGCCAGGTAGGAGCCGTCCTGCCCGGTGACCCCGGTGATCAGCGCTTTTCTCGCCATAGTCTCCCCTAATAATGATACGAGTAAATTTGAAGTATTAAATGCTGGTCGCGTTCACCGGCCCGAGGGCGCGGACCACCCCACCCGTGAACCGAGCGCGGTACGCACGTTCGTTATTCGAAACGCTAGCGCACCCGCTTTGACTGGCGTTGATTTCCGGGAGCGCGAACATCCGGGCCGCGTGTCTCCGACGCTCGAATCCGCTGCGACCCACGACGCCCAAGTTCGCAGCACCGTAGGGGGCCGACCTGCCTAACTGGCAAAACGACGAGGGCATGGCTATTCGAATAAACTCGCACGAACCGCACCACGATTCCACGATCCGATCGCGGCCCAGGGGGGTATTCCATAGCGGAGTACCCGAACACGGTGCCGAATCGCACGGTAGGTGACATCGCCCAACCGAGCACAGGCCGGACCTTGACCCGCGGTGAGGCGCTCGACAAACAAGTCGGGACAACGACGATCGACCAAGCAACTGTGGACCGCCTAATACTGATGAACCTCTTCAACCGCTTCTCGCAGAGCTTGACCGGCACGCAGCATGCGTGCCGATGCCGCGCCCGACTCGTCCTTGCTTAGTCTGAAACCGCGACGTTCTGCCACCTACCGGTCCGCGCTAGCCCCCATACCCGACCCCATCTGGACCTGGCGTCACCCACGCCGCAGTGGTTCTGGCCCCCCAGCGTCTCGCACAGCCCCAACGACGGATCTCACTTGCCAGCTCGTACGTGAAGCTTCCCCTGCAAGACCTGACCATTGCTGTGCCTGAGAGGAGCGAGGTGAACACCTTGGGTTCCAGGGCTAGGAGGATCGTCACCTCGGCGGACTCTCTTCAGTACGTCTAAGATGACAGCGAAGCGAGGAGCAAATCATCGGCACTAGAACAATAGTTACAGTGACACCAACACGTTTCCTCGCGGGAACGGCAGCCCTCGTATTGATCATGGGCGCATCTAGGTGGGGCACTCAAATTGGACACTCGCCCTTTTACATATCGGACGCGATCCTCGCGTTATCAATAGCACATCTTCTCCTCACCCGCTCCCGACTCGCAACGCGCCCGACGGTGCAACTAACCCCCACGCTTCCCAGTCGGACACCAGGCACACTGCTCGGGGTGTTCCTGGGCTACTCCCTGCTCCGGATGGCATTCTCGTTAGGACAGTCATCGCTCGTTGACTGGGCTCGGGACTCCGCACCTTTCGCTTACGCCGTTCTCGCATTCATCGGAGCGTACTCGGTGTCTACTTCAACTCGCCGCGCACGCGAGGCAACGATGAAGCTCGTTTGGATCGCCTTGATTTTTCACTTGCTTTGGGTTGCAACAATGGTCATCACAAAGAACAATGCTGGAATCGGATTCACTCCACCGCTTTTCGGAGTAGCGCCATTCCAACTTCGTCACGACTTCGACGGCGCTCTCATCGCAATTCTGGCTGGCCTTAGTCTGCGCAGGATGATGCTCGGCCAACGGCCCGTCCTGATGCTTCTTCTGCTCGCTTTCTGCGCCGCGGTGGTTGCAGGGCTACCATCAAGAGCGGGTTTCATCAGCCTGTTCCTCTCACTTTCCGTGGTTGCAATCCTTACATTTTCTGTGATCCCACGGATCTCGAACAAGCGCGCTCTCTTTGTAACAGCGGTACCCGGAGTTGCCCTTGCTGGGCTCTGGACTCTCGTAAGCACGACGCCGGGCCTACGCCTTATCGCGACCATAAACCCATCGCTTGCGACCAACGCAGCGCAGATCAACGCGCTCGGCACACGTAATGCTCGAGAGCAGGCTTGGGCACTGGTAATCGACTGGACGAACCAGTCAGCAACTCGATCAATCTTCGGCGGAGGGTTCGGGAACGACTTCCTCACACAATCCGGAGCGGTGCAAATCATTGAAGGCACTGACTACACCGGCGTTCGCAGTCCGCACGATTACTTCATCGGAGTATTTGCGCGCCTAGGATGGGTTGGCGTAGTGCTGATTGCCCTCATCGTTCTACGCTTGATAGGGGTAATCGTGCGGTCCAGACGCTTGATCGCGCGGGAGCCCATCCTCGCCCTGGCGGCGTTGATTATCGTCACTATTCTTCCGGTAGCGTCTTTCGGAGTGGTGCTGGAAGCACCCTTCGGCGCGATCCCATTCTTCTGGGCAGCCGGGGTGTTGCTAACACTCCGCGGGGAACGCAGGGCTCTCACCTTTGAGATGCACGCACGTGAAGCTCACCATCGATGAATGCGGCAGCACAGCCCTAGATCAGGGGAAGTTGCAACCCATCCCAGATGCTCGCATCAATCTCTTGTTCCACTCTCCGGTGCGACTGAACCTTACAGGACTAGCTACAAAGTGCGCCTTTGACGTCTTCGACCTATCAGACGTCGCAACTGGACGGCGAGCACTACGACCTCCGCCACAACCTCTCCCACAACAGCGCCAGATGCACCCAGGTAATGCGCAAGAATTAGAATGGCGGGGAGTCCTACGACTGCACCAAGAAGAGCACTACGAGTCAAACTTCGTACCTCGCCAAGCGCAACGAGTGCTATGCCACCCGTCGCCCTAGAGGTACAGGTTACAGCGATCACTGCAGCACAAAGCCAAGTCAGATGCATGGGGAGTGGAGTCTCCCCGCTGAACAAAATATCTGCGGCGATCGGGGCCAAGAGGGCAAACGACACGCCGGCCACCAACCCATAGCTCAATGAAGCCCAGATGGCTATTTTCATTCGCCGGACTCGCTCCGGCAGAGGCACAGACCCAACCCAAGGTTGCATCGAGGTTGGAACTGCGTTCAAGACCTGGAGAGTCATGCGTTGCAGTCTCTCAGCAGACGCAAAAATGGCCAGCGAACCAGGGCTCGCTACCCCGACCAGAACGGTAGGCAAGGAGATGTATCCCGCCGTCGCCGCACGACCGCCGAGGGCAACAAGTTGCGCTCTGACAACAAACAGGATTCGTCCCGCTGAGAGCTTGGCGAAATCGCGCTTTCGTACACCGGACCCTACGATCGCCAGCAGGGGCGAGAATAGCGACCCTGCAAGCATGACCAGAGCGATAGCGAGGAGCGAATGAGTACCGTAGCCGACCGCCACTGCCACGACGGAGTAAAGGAACTTCCCTGCGGGATCCGTGAGTACGGCTATCCAAGGCTTCCCGGCGCCGGCGAAATACCAGACAGATGAAAGCCCCCCGAGGGTACTCGCCGCCGCCATAACCGCACTTGCCAAAGGATAGCCCTTGGCCACAGAGAAAGCCAAGATGCCCGCAATCAACACCAAAGGCAATCCTACCACGGCCTTAGAAACAATCGAGATCGCGAAAATACGACGCCGAGCTCGAGCGCTTGCACGCGCGACTCGCATTGGGCCGGTCACTCCCCATCCGAGTTCCAGGACAACTGAAATGGCCATGCCCGAAGAGAGTCCGACCGCGACGCTGCTCCATCCGAGCGACCCAAACAGTGAACTCACTGTAGGGAAGAGGGCGAGCGAAACAAGACCGCTTGTCACCGGTATAGCAATGTAGCCCGCGAGACGTATCGCTCGTCCCTTAGCCGCGCTTGACATTACACTCCCACCCGGCCTCACTCGTCCGATTCACAAAGTTCAAGGAGGGCATCGGCGAATACTCGTAAACGATCGTCGCGTCTTCGCCAATCGATAGACGTAATGTAATGGAGAATCGTGGCGGTCGGCCCGGCCGGACTTAACTCACTTGTCAGCAACTCGCGTAAAACACCTCCGTGTTCAATCAGGTCAAGAAACACGGATCGCGGAGACGCCCCGGTAACTAGCGCCGCAACTGACACCTCATGGTGGATCAAATCGAAACCAGGCGCGAGAGTTCCACTGGCTGACTCCCAGTCGATTAACCATACCTGACCCTCGCTACCGAGAATATTCCAGGGGGTCAAATCGCCGTGCGTGATACGCAGACGAGCAAGCTCCCGCACGAGGCTCGCGATGTCGTAGCGACTGAGAGATGGCCCGTCATCCGGGACAGCACGTGTAATCAACACCTGAGAATTGTTTTCGTGTTCAAAGCTGACAAGCTCGGGGACGCGAAAAACGTCCGAACCACCTTGAAGGCGAGTCAGAAAGTCTGCCTCGCTAGCCAAAGCGCTATCAGCCTCGTCCCCCACCTTTGCAACAAAGACTAGGCGTCGAGATTGATATAATCCGATGATCCATCGCGACATTTTTGACGACTGGTATAAGAAGGCAGAGTCCGTCGATAGCTTCCGCATCATCCGCGTCATCTCCAAGGACGTGTGCATTCTTCTTCTTGCGCCCCAGATGAATAACGATATGACCTTGAGTCGGAGGAGAAACCGGCCTCGCCTCGTCGACGGACGATAAATCGTCAAGGCACTGCGAACACCTGCTTGACCAATTCGCCGTATGTCGCGGCCGAGGGGTACCCTCGAGGACCAAGTAGCTTCGGGTTTCATCTAGATTGATTTCCATCCAGCGAATCGAGCTAGAGCGTCTTCGACGCCCAGCCCGAACGCCTCGCTGACCCTATGCTTCAATGATCCGTAGGTACGACCATTAGTGCCGGACTGGCCCCTAATCGCGGGTCGAGGGTTGAAACGTTCAACCTGTATCTGCTTCATAATCGCCGGTGAGGCAAGGCGGGCGGCGACCACATTTCCTAGGTCTATGCTTTTGTTCTCATTGACGTCACGGCCCATGTCCGCTAGCAGTTCGCGCCAAAGCGAAGCGGTCGTCCCGACTACGCGCATATCTACGCGGGTACGGTCTAGAAAATGTCTCGCCCGCACCACGTCCGCTGACACCGGTACGATAACTTCTTCAGCATTACCCACAATCAAGCGCCCAGTCACTTTATAAAATTGAGCTGTTGGCTCACTTAAAAATCTCGACTCCGCAAGCGCAAAATCGATGAGCTCGGCCTCAGCGGCACCCTTACCGCGCGCGAGAGTTTGAGTATCCGGTGAGTGTCTCAGCACTTCAACCTGCGCCGTGGGCAGAGCAGACAATGCCTCAGCGAACACCGTTGGGTCTGCGCCAGATGATTCGATGATGCATAATTGGCTACCCCGGTCGGCGCAAAACTGAGCCCAAAAGCCGAACGCGTGCAAATATTGCACGAGACGTTCCGACCGGTCCTGAATGGCTACTTGGATACCTGGGTTCGGTTGTATGGCAGCCGTGAGTAGTATCACTGGCTTTGTCTCTTTAAACACCACTTCTACAGCCTTCCTTCCCGCGTCCCGACACCAGGCAATAGCTCCGCGCTGCTCATCGTTTAGTCTCCCGCGTCGATGCAATTAGCTCCGACCAAGCCCGTCGAAACGTTTCTCTTGAGTGGTTCCGCTCGAACGTCAGACGCGCCCCTCGGGACAGTTCAGGGATCGTGAGAGCGTCATCTAATACCTCGGAAACTGCGCGAACCGCATCGGCAATCGCGGGGATAGGCAGGAGCCTCCCATTTTTCGCGTCCACAATCTCCCCGATTGCTCCTACGTCCGACGCCACCACCGGTAAACCGAGGCTAAACGCTTCAAGGATCGTAAGCGGCTGCGCCTCATACCTGTACCGGGACGGGAAAACCAAGAGCTGGGCGCGAGCGAGGATTGCCCACTTGTCGTCACCGAACAACGAACCCAAGAACCGAATACGGTCGCTGTGGCCGGCTTGTGCGACGAGTCGTTCGAGCCGCCCCTTCAGCGATGGATCGGCGGATGCGCCGACAAGAGCGAAGTCGAGCGCCGGATACCGCTTACAGAGCTCGATAGCCATCCCAACGAATATATCAGCGCCTTTTTCCTCTAGGAGATTGGAAAGGAAGAGGATTAACCCTTCAGGATCTCTGACAACGGGGACCAGCGGACTTTCGATCGTGTTGCCAATGATAATCGTGCCGCCGCTGCCGACGAACGGAGAAACGTCTGATATAAGGGCTTCGCTCAAGCAAACAGTCCGCTTCGCATGGGAGAGCAAACGCTTGGTCAAAAAGCGCCAAATGCGCCCCCGGGAAGCCAGACTCGTATAGCCCCTCGTATGGACATAGTTCACCGTTGGAACCCTGAATGCTCGCAAAATCTCACCGAGGATGACATCGACTAAAAACGAAAAAGGGCGACTCGTGCAGAAGAATATGCACATCGAGGGACGACGAGTTAAGGCCATCGCGAGACGCAGTGCGAGCGATGGCGCGGCGATTATCTTGCGTAGCGACAGCGCGCCGATCTGACCGACTTCTCTGCTGAACCGACGCTCAACAATGCAAGTATCTTCTCCAAGCTCATCCAGGACTTCAAGAAGTATCTTCGTCATGATTGTTGACCCGTGCGTGGGCGGAGGCAATTGACTTATAATCACGATGCTTTGATTAGGCATTATCAATGATCCCTTAAAATCGCGCGTAGGAAAACGAAATTCCCGATTAGATAGCGCTTCCAGAGCCGACGGGGTTCGGAGAGTAGCCGGTAGAGCCACTCGAGCCCGACGGACGTCATCCAACGCGGTGCCTCCCGCTTCGTCTTGGCTGTGAAGTCGAACGCAGCGCCAACAGCGCAAGCAACAACATGAAGTTCCGCCGCAAGCCGCTGAACCTCGAAGTCCTGTTTCGGCGTGCCCAACCCGACCCAAACAATATCCGCTTCGGACTCTCTGATCAGTGCGTCCTGCGCCAGAATTTCTTCCGCCGCTAATTGCCTGAAAGGGGGGCTGAAAGAACCGACAAGGAGCACCCCCGGGAATAGGTCGGTCAAGTTCCGCTCGAGCTTGTCTAGCAGGTCCTGCGATCCCCCGAGAAGGAAATGACGGACATCTGACGCGCGACCCTTATTCATCACGTCGAGGAAGAACTGGGGGCCTCGTACTTGATGAAGCGGTTCCGCTGACCAACGTGTTACCCAGCTGAGTGGTTTTCCGTCGGGGAAGTTATGCGCTTCGGTCTGCAGGGTGCTTCGGAACTCTCCGTCGCTCTGTGCCAGAGCCAGTGAGTACGCGTTGAGGAAATGCACCGCTCTCCCTCCTCCGCCCGCTTTGCTCGCTTCAATCACCGCTCGAGAGGCTTGCTCCGGTCTTGCAGCGATAAGTGATAGGCCGCCGAGCGGACGTCTGCGCATCTCCTGAAGATGAGAAGAAGACTTAGCAGTCATTGAGCATTCATACTTTCCATAACAAGGATCCGGTCGGGTGGTTGGTCAATACGCGCCATCACTCTGAGCGACCGCCTTCATGGTCCGCCACAGAATCACAAGATCCCCGACCAGAGACCAGTTCTCGACGTAGAAGAGGTCGAGTCGAACTGAATCGTCCCATGACAAATCCGACCTTCCACTGACCTGCCAAAGCCCGGTCATACCTGGCTTCACCAGAAAACGGCGGTGAACGTGCGAGTCGTAGAGGGCCACTTCCTTCGAAAGCGGTGGCCGGGGGCCGACGAGCGACATGGTGCCCAGCAGCACGTTGAAGAGCTGGGGCACCTCGTCGAGGCTGTATCGACGCATGAAGGCGCCGACCCTCGTGACGCGGGGGTCGTTCCGCATCTTGAAGAGGACGTCGTTGCCCTCCGCGCGGTCGAGGGTGCTGAGCTCCTGCAGGCGCTCCTCGGCGTCCACCACCATCGAGCGGAACTTGACCATGTGGAACCTGCTGCCGTTCAGGCCGACGCGCTCCTGGCGGAAGAAGACCGGACCAGGGGACGTCGTCTTGACGATGAGCGCGAGGACGAGCAGCACCGGCGACAGCATGATGATGAGCAGGCCGGAGCCGATCACGTCGAACGCTCGCTTCGTGTAGAGCTTCCGTCCCGAGTAGGTCGGAGTCTCGACGTGGATCAGCGGGAGACCCTGCACCGGCCGCGTGTGGATGCGCGGACCACCGATGTCGGTGAGGCTCGGCGCCACGACCAGGTGCTGCCGGCCCGGCTCCAGGGACCAACTGAGCTGCCGGACGCGCTCCGGTGGCAGGTCGTCGGAGCTGGTGATGACGACCGTGTCGGCACCGGTCTGGGCCAACGCGTCCGCCAGGTCGTCGAAGCCGCCGTGACTCTCGATGGTCGAGTTCGGCAGGAGGCCGCGGTGTCCGTTCGACACGGCGGCACCGACGACCCGGTAGCCGGCTTCCGGGGAGCGGCCGAGCTCCCGTCCGGTGTGCAGGACGCTCGCGGTCGAGCCGACGAGCAGCACCTTCGCCGAGTACGCCCCCTGCTTGCGCTGCGCGACGAGCCACTGCCGCCACATCCAGCGCGAGAGCAGCAGGACTCCGATCCCCAGGGGGAACGCGATGAGCACGTACCCGCGGGCGAGGTCGACGTGGAAGAGGAACGCGGCGATCGCCAACAGCCCGAACACCCGCACGCTCGAGTCCGCGATGAGTCGGTACTCCACACTGCCGACGCCGATCACCCGGTCGCCACGAGTGTCGTAGAGGGCGAGGGCGCTCATCCACACGATGATCACGACGACGGAGATCCCGAAGTAGCTCAGGCGGACGTCTGCGGTGTTCGTGGCGAGGTTCGACTCCAGCCCCAGCCAGGCGATCTGCACGCCGAACACGACCCAGATCAGGGCGAGCAGGTCGGTGAAGAGCACACGACGGGAGTACGCACGACTCCAGTCCTCGGTGGACCCGAGCGCGGCCGAGGATCGGGTGGTCTCGGCGGTCATGCCCGCCGCCTGGTCACCACGTGACACCACCGTCCGCAGACACCGTCACGTCGTCCCCCGCCCACAGCCAGACGTCCTCGCCGGCGCGGTCGATGGAGACGGGGCCGGAGCTGTCGGCGTCGTCGACGCAGCCGACGGCAGTGGTCGCCGTGGAGGGCGTCACACCGATCGCAGACATGGTCTCGATCGCGACGCCCTGGCACTGGGCGGTGCGGACACGAGCCAGGGTGTAGTCGTTGCCGTCGACGGCGAGTGAGCGCACCCCGCCGACCGGGACGTCCACCCACGCACTGGTCCCCGTCCGCCACTCCAGCTGACCGTCACAGACGACGACGGCTGTCCGCTGCCCCTGGAAGGCATCGATCGGGTCCGAGCACGGTTCGTCGACCGTGCCGGTGGACAGCACGATGCCGTCGGCGGCGATCCCGGCGCCGGCGGCGCCGGACGCGCCGGCGATCCAGGTGGCGCCGTGGTCCGTGCTGGTCCGGACGGTGGTGGTGCAGCCGTCACCGACGCCGGCCAGTACCGACAGACCCGTACTGGAGGCTCGGATCGCCATGAGCGAGCCGACATCCGCCCCGAGATCCACCGGGACCCACGTCGCCCCACCGTCCACGGTGTGCTCGAGCACCGGCTCGTCGACGCCACATGTCCCTGCGGACGCGCGCCATGCCTCCAGGCCGTCCACTGCGGACAGCAGACGGCGAGCGGATGAGGTGGCCGATGCGGGATCCGCGCTGGCGGACGGGGCCGACGTCGACGACGCGCTCGGCGACGGGGCCTCGGTCGTGTCCGGAGTGCTCGTGAACGTGGGGATCGGACCCGCGGGACCGTTCTGCTCCGGCGAGGTGCGGCCGAGCGCGAGCGAGACGAGCACGACGTCGATCACGACCAGGGCCACGACCGCTGTCGTGACCCAGATCAAGGTGGTCCGCGGTAGCCCGCGGCCGAGGTTTCGGGTCCCCCGGCGATTGCTCATGTCCCCCTCAGCCCCCTCAGTGCTCGGCTCGACGCAGGACGCCGGCCTTCTTGCCGATGCGCTTGGACGTCCGAGCGCCCTCCGACGCTGACTCGTCGTCCTCACCGAGGCCGTACCCGTAGCCGTAGCCGTACCGGCCGTAGCCGTAGGCACCCGGCCCCTTGACCGGCATCATCGTGATCACGAAGCCGGCGATCGGGGCGCCGACGTTCTCGAGCGACGTGACCGCGGCCGCGAGCTGGCCCTTGTGCGTCTTGCCCGCCGCGACCGCGAGGATCGCGCCGGACGCCTTCTTCGCCAGGATCGCGGCGTCGGTCACCGGCAGCAGCGGCGGGGCGTCGAAGAGCACGTAGTCGAACTGCTGCTCGAGAGTCGTGATGAGGCCCTCCATCGCCCGGGAGCCGAGGAGCTCCGACGGGTTCGGCGGGATCGCGCCCGACGGCAGCACGACCATGTTGCCGCGCCCCCACGGGTGCGCGACGTCCTCGAGGCTCGCGCGACCGATGAGCACATCGGTCAGTCCGACGCTGCCGTCGACGTCCATGTACTCGGCCACGCGCGGACGGCGGAGGTCGGCGTCGATGAGGATCACGCGGAAGCCGGCGCTGTCGAGGGCGATGGCGAGGTTCGCGACGGTGGTGCTCTTGCCCTCCGATTGCACCGACGACGTCATGACGAACGTCCGCGCACCCGTCCCGATGTCGAGGAACTGCAGGTTCGTGCGCAGGGTGCGGAAGGACTCGGCACGCGGGCTCCTGGGGTCCACCTGCACGATGAGCGGACGCTCCGACGCCTTGTTGTCGAAGGCGATGCCACCGACCACCGGCTTGTCACTGATCTTCTCGACGTCGAGCTCGGTGCGGACACGGTTGTCCAGCGTCTCGCGGAGGACCGCGATGCCGACACCGAGTGCGAGCCCGACGAGCAGTCCGAGTGCCACGTTCACCGGGACGTTGGGGCTGACCGGCGTGCTCGGGACCTGGGCTTGCTTGACCCGGGTGAGCTTCACGGTGCTGGTGCCGTTCGCGTCCGTGGCCTCGATGTCCTGCACGACGTTGGTCAGGCTCTGCGAGGTCGCGTTCGCGATGTCCGCCGCCTGCACCGGGTCGGTGTCGTCCACCGAGATGGAGATGAGCGTCGTGCTCGTCGGCGCGGTCGCGGTGACCATCGTCGCCAGCTGATCGGCGTTCATGTCGAGCTTGAGCGACGAGATGACCGGCAGGAGCACGATCGGCGTGGAGACCAGGTTGGAGTAGGTGAGGACGCGCTGCTGCGTGAACGTGTTGCCCTGGGCGAGGTCACTCGCGCTGCCCGTCGTCTCCGTCGACACGAAGACCTGCGCGGACGCGGAGTAGACGGGCTTCTTGAGGAGGGAGAACCCTGCTGCGGCGGCGACGCCGACGAGTGCGAGCACGAGGATGAGCACCCACCCCTTGCGCAGCACGGTGATGTAGTCGCGGAGCTCCACGCGCTCGCCTTCCCCGATCCGGTCCGTTCCTGTGGTCCCATCACAGGCGCGCCAGGGTAGTCCTGGCGCACGGCATTCAAATACTGCCACAGGTTCGAGCACACCTCGGCTCGCGGCACCGAACTCGGCTACCGGTCCTCTACGGTTGCCCCATGCGCTCCGAGACGGCCCGACCCACCGCCGAGCCAGACACCACACGCCAGCGCGACCTCGTCGTGCTCCTCGTCGGACTCGGGGTGGCCGTCCTCCTCGCCCGGGTCGTGGCCGGGGTGTCGCGCTCCGGGGGCATCCCGTCGCCGGTCCTGCAGGTCCTCGCCGCCGACGCCGCCGTGTGGGTACCGCTGGTCGTCGGCGCCGGGTGGGTCCTCCGGCACACGAGCCGCTCGGCGATGACGGCACGGCTGCGGATCGACCTCGGCGACGTGGTCTTCGGCATCGGGATCGTCATCATCTGCCGTGTCGTCGACGTGGCACTGTCGATCGCCCTCACCGGGAGCACCGGGCTCGCTCCGGCCCCGTCGCTCGGCACGCCCGACACCGGGTTGCTCGTGGTGTCCGCGATCGGGGTCGTCCTGGTCAGCCCCTTCCTCGAGGAAGTGGTCTTCCGCGGGCTGTTCCAACGCCGCCTGGCCGCGGAGCTCACGCCGCGGAGCCGGTTCCTTGCCGTGCTCCTGACCGCCTTCCTGTTCGCGCTCCTCCACCTCCTGCTCGGCGCAGCGTCGACCCCGGTCGGTGGCTTCCAGGTCTTCGTGACGACGTTCCTCCTCGGCGCGCTGACGGGCACCCTCGTGGCGATGACCGACCGGATCGGCGGAGCCGTCCTGGCACACGTGCTCTTCAACGCGGTGGCGGTGGTCGCCACGTGGCCGCGGTGACCTCGCACTGGGGGTGCCACGTCCCGGAACTCCGACCTAGCGTGGACGACGGAGGCGTCGGGTCAGGGCGTGGAACGGAGGTCCGGCGGTGGGCACGGTGAACCGTCTCCTCGAGCGGTGGTCGCTCACGCCGCTGGTCAAGCAGGCGCCGTTCGCACTGCTCATCGGCATGGCCACGGTCCTGTCCGTCACCGTTCCGCAGCTCCGCGTCAGCAACGGCGGCGGGCTGCTGACCGCGATCGCCCTGACCGTCGTCGCGACGATCTGGGCCGCTGCCGTGACGGCCCGTCCGACCGCGGTCTCCGCCCTGGTGCACGTCGTCCCGGCGCTCGACTTCATCGCGCTCGGTGTCCTGCGGTGGGCGACCGGCTCGTCGGCGTCCGTCTTCACCGCCCTCGTCGCGCTGCCGGTCGTGTGGCTCGCGGCGCAGGAGGCTCGACGCTTCGTCCTGTACGCCGCGCTCGGCACCGCGGTCGTCATCCTCACCCCGATCGCCCTCGGCGACGGACTCATCGACCCCACCACGGAACTCATCCGCCTCGGCGTGGTGCTGGTGTCATACGGGACACTCGCCGTCGTGGTGAACCAGCTCAGTCGGCTGCACGGTGCACAGCTGCGACGCTCGCAGCGGCGCGAGGAACGGGTCCGCGCCGAACTCGAGCAAGCGGCCGCGGTCCAGCGGTCACTGCTCCCGAAGGCGCTCGGTCCCGTCCCGGGGTACAGCGTGGCCGGCACCTGTCTCCCTGCCCGGACGGTCGGCGGAGACTTCCTGGACTGGTACGAGACCGACGAAGGCCTCGCGATCACCCTGGGCGACGTCATGGGCAAGGGCGTCGGGTCCGGCCTCCTCGCTGCCGCCGTGCGCGCGGTGCTGCGCAGCTCTCGTGCGGATCCCGATCCGGCTGCCGCCGTCGCACGCGCGTCCCAGGGGCTCGCGATCGACCCGGACGGTAGCGGGACGGTCGCCGGGTTCACGACGCTCTTCCACGCACGGGTCGACGGGGACCGGCTGCTCTGGGTCGATGCCGGTCACGGGCTCACCGTGATCGCCCGACACGACGGTTCCGCGGAACGACTCGCATCGGCACAGCTGCCGATCGGGCTCGGCCTGGGGCTCGAGGAGCACTGGACCGCGAACGAGACCCGACTCGAACCCGACGACGTGCTCGTCTGCATCAGCGACGGCGTGCTCGACCTCTTCGGCGGCGAGCTCGATGCTGTCGACCACGTCGCGGCGATCGCACTCGAGGACACCGACCCTGACACGATCGTGGAGCGGCTCATCACCCTCGCCCGGTCCGTCGACCACGATGACGACGTCACAGTGATGGCGCTCCGACGATCGGCGGTGACGGCGGAAGCAGATCCGCACAGCGCCGGACGGTCGGGGTCGCAGTTGGCCGACAGCCGGTAGCGCACGTGCGAACGCCCCGCCGGAGTGCGACGGGGCGTGGCTGGTCGGGTTCAGGCGACCGGACGGACGACGCCCGGCAGGATGCGGCGCAGGCGCTCCGCGAGGGCCGCCTGTGCCTCGTCGAGGGAACGGAAGTCCCCGACGTACTGCCCGAAGGTGTCAGAGACGAAGAAGTGGGTGCCCTGCCGGTCGACCGTGCCGCCGTAGTACCCGGCGTAGTTCGCGGCCCAGAGGCCGGCGTCCGGACGTGTCCAGGTGAGGTGGGCGCGCTGCTCGGGAGCGACGACCTCTGCCTCGATCGCGGTGATCACGCGGATGGTCTCGGTGTCGAGGGTGACCTCGGCCGGTGCGTGGTGTGTGTCGGTCATGCTCGTGGTGTTCCTTCGCGACGCGGTGCCCTGCCCGGGCGGTTGCTGGTTCTTACGGCCGACTACTCGACGGGGCGGATGACGGTCGGCAGCATCACGTGCAGCCGGTCCGCCAGGTTCGCCTGGGCGTCTTCGAGCGAGACGAACTCGCCGACGACGAGGCCGAAGGTGTCCGAGGCGACGTACCGGCCGTCGCGCTTGTCCACGGAGCCGCCGAAGTAGCCGCCGTAGTTCGCGATCCACTCGCCGGCGTCTTCCTGGGTCCAGGTGAGCTTGGCCCGCGCGGGACGGATGCCGCTGGTCGCTTCGGCTTCGAGCACCGCGATCGTGTCGACCGTGTCGGTGTCGAGGGTCAGTTCACGCTGCGGCTTCGTGCTGCTGGCGGTCATGCTCATGGCGCTGCTCCTGTCGCGTTCCGGGGTACATCGTGCGGTGGTACGACCGTATGGCGTCACCGACCTCGCTCGCCATGGGGCCGCGTCGATTCACGGCTTCCGTTCATGCCGAGCATCGGCTGCTCCCGGTTTCCCGGGGTGGTGCGACGCACTTCCGGGGTACACGTCCCCCGATCGCTCCCGCGCTCAGCGGACAGTCCTCCCGCACTCCCGGAACGGACGAGCCCCTACGCGATCGCGCGGAGCGCGTCGGCGATCGTCGCGACGGCGCGGTGGATCTCGGTCGCCACCCGCTCGTGCGTCGACTCGGACCGTCGGTAGGGGTCGTCGACGTCGTCGTCGGCGGGGTCGGCCGGCGGTGCGACGGTGCCGCGCAGCCGTGCGACCCGCTCGACCAGCTGCTCCGGGGACGTGACGTCGGCGAGGTCGTCGGGCTCGAGCCCGTCGAGCACGCGGGCGAACTGCTTGATGGTGAACGCCCGCTTCGACGCCCGCGGCGACAGGCGCACGACGTCGGCCCGGTGCGAGCGCTCAGCAGTCAGCACGAGGTCAGCGGACGCCGCGATCGACTCGGTGAGGTAGCGCGACGCATGCGGCCCGGGATCGCCACCCAGACGCACCGACTGCGACGCGGCGAAGCCGTCCATCGCGGCGCCGTCCTGGGCGATGGTGCCCGCCGACTCGACCGTGACCGAGTCGACGGCACCGAGCTCCGCGCGGAGGAGCTGTTCCCCGAGCGGCGACCGGCAGATGTTGCCGCTGCAGACGAACAGGATCCGCATGGTCAGGACTCGTCGGTCCCGAGCAGGTCGTGCCGGACCACGATCGCGTCACGGCCGGGGCCGACGCCGATCGCCGAGATGCGGGCCCCGGACATCGCCTCGACGGCGAGCACGTAGTCCTGCGCGTTCTTCGGCAGGTCGTCGAACGACCGCGCTCCGGTGATGTCCTCGGTCCAGCCGGGGAACTCCTCGTAGATCGGCTTCGCGTGGTGGAAGTCCGACTGCGAGACCGGCACTTCCTCGACCCGCTCGCCGTCGACCTCGTACGCCACACACACCGGGATGGTGTCGAGGCCGGTGAGGACGTCGAGCTTCGTCAGCACGAAGTCCGTCACGCCGTTGATGCGCGCCGTGTAGCGCGCGATCGGGGCGTCGTACCAGCCGCAGCGGCGCGGACGCCCGGTCGTGGTGCCGAACTCGAAGCCGTTCGCGCGGAGGAACTCCCCCGAGTCGTCGAACAGCTCGGTCGGGAAGGGCCCGGCGCCGACACGCGTCGTGTACGCCTTGACGATGCCGATGATGCGCTCGAGCTTGCCGGGGCCGATGCCCGAACCGGTCGCGGCGCCGCCGGCGGTGGCGGACGAGGACGTCACGAACGGGTAGGTGCCGTGGTCGACGTCGAGCATGGTGGCCTGGCCGGCCTCGAACAGGACGGTCTCGCCCCGCTCGAGTGCACGGTGGATCTCCAGCGCGGTGTCGGCGACCATCGGGCGCAGACGCTCGGCGAAGGACAGCAGCGACTGGACGACCTCTTCGGGGTCGATCGCGCGGCGGTTGAAGACCTTGACCAGCAGGTGGTTCTTCTGGTCGAGTGCGGCTTCGACCTTCTGGCGCAGGATGTTCTCGTCGAAGATGTCCTGGATCCGGATGCCGACGCGGTTGATCTTGTCCGCGTAGGTCGGGCCGATCCCGCGACCGGTGGTGCCGATCTGACGCTTGCCGAGGAAGCGCTCGGTCACCTTGTCGATGGTGCGGTGGTAGTGCGTGATGACGTGGGCGTTCGCGGAGACGCGGAGCTTCGAGACGTCGACGCCGCGGGCCTTCAGCGCGTCGAGCTCCTGGAACAGGACCTCGATGTCGACGACGACGCCGTTGCCGATGACGGGCGTGACCCCGGGGGTCAGGATGCCGGAGGGCAGCAGGTGCAGCGCGTACTTCTCGCCGCCGACGACCACGGTGTGCCCGGCGTTGTTGCCGCCGTTGAACTTGACGACGTAGTCGATGCGGCTGCCGAGGAGGTCGGTCGCCTTCCCCTTGCCTTCGTCGCCCCACTGGGCGCCGATGATGACTGCTGCGGGCATCTGGTTCTCCTCACGTTCGCGGAGGACCTCACACGGCCTCGGGCCGGTGGTCCACCCGAGTCTATCGAACGGCCGCATGAGCGCGCTTTTGGGACGATCGCTGCCAGACCTCCCCAGAACGGGGGCCAATTTCATTCCATTGTTGTACTAAAGCCGATCCACCGACGTAGCCTCGCCCCACACCCCGCGTTCCCGGCGGAGTGTCCTGCAATGGTCCCGCGTCCCTGCGTGTGGACCATCGTCGCGTGAGATCCGCGCGGCTCAGCTGGCGTGCCCGCACGCCGGCCGCGTTCGGTGTGCCCGCCAAACCAGCGGTCCTGCATGTCCGCATGCCCGAACGCACCACACCGTGCCCGTCGTGGCACAGGAAGAAGTTCGACGATGAACAAGGCTCTCTGGAGCAAGAAGGTGCTCGCCGTTCCGGCCTGCGCCGCGATCGTGCTCGGTGGCGTCATGCTGACCGCGCTCCCCGCCAACGCCGCCGCCGCGGACCTCTCCGTCACCAACACGTCCGTCGACGGTCGTGTCCTGACGGTCACCGGGACCGGCACCCCGGGCGAGAACATCCAGCTCGACGAGAACTTCCGGACGTCGCGCCACGTCATCGGCGACTCGGGCACCTGGACGCTCACGTACACCATCCCCGGCACGGACTACGACTCGCACACCTACACGGTGACGCAGACGCTGCCCAACGGCCTCAACCAGGACGGTCAGACCACGGTGACCGCCGCTGCCGAGAACCCCGTCCCGGACTTCGCGATCACGTCGCACTCGGTCTCCGGCCGCACCGTCACGGTGTCCGGCACGGGCAACCCGGACAACACGGTGCAGATCGACCCGCAGTCAGCGCCGATCGTCCGCCACCAGATCGCGGACGACGGCACCTGGTCGTTCACGTTCGACATCGCCGGCACCGACACCGACTCGCACGAGTACACGGTCCTGGAGGAGAACAACAACTTCCAGATCCAGGCGCAGGGCACGTTCACCGCTGCGGCTGAGGCGACGACCCCGGCCTTCGCGATCACGTCCCACTCGGTCTCCGGCCGCACCATCACGGTGTCCGGTACCGGCAACCCCGCCGACACCGTGCAGCTCGACGTCGGCTACCCCGTCGTCCGTCACGACATCGCCGACGACGGCACCTGGTCGTTCACGTACGACATCCCGGGCACCGACACCGACTCGCACACCTACACGGTGCTCGAGGAGCGCCCGAACCTCTCCATCGAGGAGCAGGGCACCTTCACCGCTGCAGCCGAGGCCGCGACGCCGGCGGCCGAGCTCACGCTGACCACGCCGAAGGACGGCGACACCGTCGCGTCCCGCACCGTGACCTTCACGGGCACCGGCACGCCGGGTGACGCGATCGGCGTCCTCACCGCCGACGGCACGACCCTCGCCGCCCCGGCGACGGTCGTCGACGCGGACGGGAACTGGACCACCACCGGGACCTTCTCCGACTCCGCCAGCACCACGCAGGACCTGACCGTGGCCGAGATCGGCGAGGACCTGACGGTCGTCGACTCGATCGACTTCACGATCACCCTGCCGGCCGTGGCCACCACCCCGGGCGGCGGCACGAGCGACCCGGGCACCGGTACCACCCCGGGCGGCGGCACGAGCGACCCCGGCACCGGCACCACCCCGGCCGACACCACCCCGACTGCGAGCGGCACCTCCACCGCCACGAGCGCGGGCACGACCGTCGGCACCCTGCCGGTCGTCAGCGGCTAGTCGATCCGGTTCCACGACGGGAGCGCGACCATCGGTCGCGCTCCCGTTCACCGTTCCGCGATACCCGTTCCCCTCTCCCCTTCCCCCACGGAGGCACGATCTTGACCACCCGCGTCCGCGTTCGCACCGCCATCGCCGTCGGTGCCGCAGCGCTGCTCCTCGTGCTGACGGGCTGCACCGCGACGAGCTCCGACCACGCCGCGAAGCCGACGACCAGCGCGACCGCGACTCGGTCGGCCGCTCCGTACGAGGCTCCGAGCCGCGCAGCCATCGCAACCCTGCCCGAGGCGAAGTACAACGCCGTGATCGGGGGCCTGCTCCCCTATTACCAGAACGACATCCCGAAGGTCGCGGACGAGTCCTACACGATCAACGCCGACGCCCCGCTCTACGGCGACGAGCACCGCACGCCGGTCGCGCGGTTGGCGGCGAAGAACTTCCTCGGTGACCCGACCGTCGTCGTGCCCGTGCGCGTGTCCGGCGACTGGGCCCTCGTGATGACCCCGGCCCGTCAGCAGCTGCCGTCAGCGGCACCGAGCGGCGCTGCAGCGCAGACCGCCGCCTGGATCCGCCGGGACCTGCTGCACAAGCGCACGACCCTGCAGGACCACCTGGTGATCTCGGTGAGCAAGCAGACCGTGTCGATCGTCGGAGCGGGCGGCAAGGTCGCACACGAGTTCCCCGCGGGCGTCGGCGCCGGCGGCACCCCCACCCCGACCGGCGTCATCGGGTACGTCCAGGCGCGGTACCTCGACCCGGCGCAGAACCAGACGGTGCACAAGATCAACCTGACGACCCTGCACTCCGCAGCCGCGGACGAACCCTACGGCGGCGAGGACGGCGGCCTGATCGGGGTGCACTACGAGGCAGCCGCACGAGGAGCGGTGTCGCACGGATGCGTCCGGCTCGACGGCGATGCGGTCGACGCGGTGAACGCACTCCCCCTGGGCACCGTCGTCCAGATCGTGGCCTGACCACTTTCCGCCAGCGGGCGGGCGGATCCTGACGGGCTTGCCCGAGGCGCCTCGACGAGGCCGAGAAGACCGCGGACGACAAGATCGGGAACGAGACCCGGGACACGACGAACGGGAGGCACGGTGCCCGCTGGCACCGTGCCTCCCGTCGGTCTGTCTGGTGACGTCTCGCGGATCAGCCGCGGAAGAAGTCCGCGTAGCTGGGGTCGCCCACCGGGGCGTGGTGGCCGGGTTCGGCCAACCGGCGCTCGACCATCGCCTGGATGACGTCGGGCGGCGTCAGACCGCGACGGCGCCATTCGGCGGGGTTCTGCCGGAGCTGCGTCAACGTGTTCTGCATGAGGACACCGTGCCACATTTTCACTAGTTCCCCTAACTACCTATCCGTCAGACGCACCACGAGCGGCTACCGCTTGGTCACCTTGGCCGTGGCCTTCGACGTCGCGGTACCGTCCTCGTAGCCCTTCGCCGACGCGGTCACCCGGACCTGGAAGCGGTGACCCGCGTCCGAGGAGCCGAGCTTGTACGTCGCCGCCGTTGCACCCTTGACGGCCGCGCCGTCCCGGAGCCACTGGTACGAGTAGCGGACCCCGCGGGCGTCCCACGAGCCGTGGTGTCCGGTCAGCTTCTTGCCGACCTGCGTCACCCCGGAGACCGTGACAGCGCTGCCCTTGCGGAGCGTCACCGTCGGTGCAGCCACGGTCGCGCTGACCGTGTCGGCCTGGTCACCCGCGGCGTTGTGCAGGTGCAGGAGCAGCACCTGCGCACTCGACGTGGACGCCGCACGCGTGACCGCGAGCGAGCCGCTGTCCGGGTGCAGCACCGACGACCCGAAGGACAGTGCCGGGGCGGACGGGTCGAACGTCGCGGTCTTCGTGTCGTCCACCACGTAGGAACCGCTCGTCGCGAGCGCCGGTGCGTAGGACGACTCGGTGAGCACCGAGTAGTCGAACGCGCCGGTGACGCCGATCGCCTCCTGCGAGACGGTCAGGACCTTCACCGCGCTGTCGAACGTGTTGACGTCCTGGCCGGGCGCCCCGCCGTTCAGCGGCTGCGAGTCGAGCGTGTCGCCGGTGGCGAGGTCGATCGTCGTCGCGAACGTCGCGTCCACCGTCGCCGACTTCGCGTCGTACACCAGGTAGTCCGGCGTGCCGTCACGGTCGGCGTCGATGAGCACCTCGACGTTGGTCACGGCGCCGGGGTTGGCGTCGGGACCGGCCGTCTGCACACCGAACGCGAGCGTGCCGTCGGCGACGTTCGCCCCGTAGGCACGGACGTCAGCGGCCTGCAGGGACTGCTTCGCCGAGCCGTCCGGGAACGACTCCTGCGGGTCCGTCCCACCGAGCACGAACGGCGCCACGAGCGCACCGGTCACACCGCGTCCGGCGAGCGCGATGCTCGCGGTGGTCGCGGAGGCCGGGAACGTCACGTCCGAACCGTGCACGGCGCTCACCGCCTTCGGCGCGGCGTAGGTGCCGAGCCGCAGCGGGTTGAGCTTCTTGTCGGTCGGGGTGAAGGTCACCAGGCCGGTGGCTGCCGAGACGAACTCGCGCTGGTAACCCAGCTCGGTCGACTCCTGGGTCGGGTCGATCGTGCGACCGATCTTCGTCGGGTCGGCGATCCGCATCGTCAGGGTGACGGTGGCGGTGCCGTGCGGGACGACCGTGACGCGCTTCTTGTCGACCGAGAACGCGACGCCGGCCTGTGCCACGCGCGACTCGTACGCCACGTCGTAGGTGTGCGGTCGACCGTCGGTGTTCTTGATCTGCAGGGTGCGCTTCTCGGTGGTCGGCGAGGCGACCTCGACGACGCCGAAGGAGGCCGTGACGAGCTGGTCGTTCTCCACGCTCCGCACCGTGGTGCCGGCGGTGACCGCCTGGAGCGCATCGACGCGGCCGGTGCCCTGTCGCAGCAGGGTCGCGTTGCCGTCACCGTCGAGCACGTCGTGCGTCGCGGTGTTCATCAGGGTCGCCTTGACGTCCGGCGCCGACCAGGTCGGGTGCGACTGGAACGTCAGCGCGGCGATGCCCGCCACGTCCGGCGTCGCCATCGACGTGCCGCTCATCGAGAGACGGCCGTCACCGGTGCCGTTGGCCGCGGAGATCACGTTGACCCCCGGGCCGGCGATGTCCGGCTTGACGATGTCGTCGTACGAACCGTGGACACCCCGGCTGGTGAACTGCGCGAGCGTGTTCACCGCCTCGGCGTCGGTGGCGAGCTCGAAGCCCTTGAGCTCGTCGGCGAAGCGCACGTGCAGCGTCCCGGCCTGAGCAGCGGACTGGAGGCTCGACACACTGTCCGCGGTCAGCTCGGCACCCGGGATGGTCGCGTTCCCCGCGATGCCGGACGCGAAGGTGTTGATCGTCCCGGCGAGGAGGACGCCGACGCCGCCGGCGGCCTCGACGTTGGTGAAGCGGACGCCGGAGCCGCACTCGAGCGCGGCGTCGGTCCACTTCAGCCAGACCACCTTGCCGGCGATCTTCGCGGCCTCGTCGGCGCTGAACGCGGCGCAGCCGTCGACGTTCGTCGTCGGGACGACGACGTCGCCCTCGACGGGCAGCTCACCCTGGTAGTTCTGCGAGTACTGCGCACGCCAGGTCTTCGCGACGTCCGCCGGGGCGGTCGCCTGGACACCGTCGTAGAGGCTCTGGCCGGTGGCGCTCGCGGCGACCGTGAGGGCACCCTCCGCGTTCCCCGGCGAACCGCCGATGTCGGTGAAGTCGTCGGCGTTGCCCGAGGCGATGACGGGCAGGACACCGCGGGCGGTGAGCGCGTCGATCTTCGCGTTGTCGGGGTCGTCCGGTGCGCCGTAGTCGGAGCCGAGCGAGAGGTTCAGGACGTTGATGTCCTTGCCCTCGGTGAGCGCCTGGCCGACCCAGTCGAGCGCGGCACCGGTGAGGTCGGTCGAACCGCCGCCGTCACCGAAGACCTTCAGGGCGTAGAGACCCGCCTCTGGTGCGGTGCCCGGACCGACCCACATGTCCTGGACCTGCTCGGTCGTCAGCTTCGTGTAGTCGCCGTCGAAGGTCTGCTTGTCGGCGTCGAGGCCGTACCCGGCGATCGTGCCGGACACGTGCGTCCCGTGGTCGCCGCCCTTGCCGTCGATCGGGTTCGCGTCGGGGGCCGGCGTCGGGTCGTAGGCGGGGTCGCTCGGGTCCGCGTTGTAGGTCGCACCGGCGAAGTCGTAGCCTCCGAGGAACTTCTCGGGGTCGTAGGAACCCGTTGCCGGGGCGCTCGTGCTCGCCAGGGCTGCGTCGTACGCGGCCGTGGTGCCGGGGCCGCCGAAGTCCGCCTGGGTGTAGTCGAGGCCGGTGTCCAGCACGGCGACGTTGACGCCCTTGCCGGTGTGCCCGGTCTGCTGCCACGCGTCGAGCGAGCGCGTGTAGACGTCGCTCGCCGCGTTCTTCGGGCTGACACCGTCGACGCCCGGCTTGACGGCGTCGGGGTCGACACCGCTCGGGGCCGCGTCGGCGCTGTCGCTGACGCTCGGGTCGACGATCTTCTTCGGGGTGAGCGGGATGATGCTCTCGACGTCCGAGCGGTCCGCGATCTCCCGGAGCGCGGCGACGTCGGCGACGACGGCCACCCCGGGCACGGTGTACTCGGTCGTGTACAGCTCGGTCGCGTCGCTGTCGACGGACTGCACGGCATCGCTGACGTCCGACGTCGTCGACTCGATCGCCGAGACACGCTGCTTCGCGGCGGTCGACGGGGTCTTCGACTTCGTGAGGTCGCCGCCCTTCGCCTTCGCGTCCACGGCGAGCGCCCCCTCGCCCGTGGTGCGGACGAAGGCGGCGACGGTCGTCTGCGACTTCGCGTCCCGCAGGGGGGCCGCGAGCTTCAGGTCCGCGGAGCCGACGCCGGCCGACGCCGCCGATGCCGCGCCGCCGACGGCGAGACCGCCGCAGGCGAGGGCTCCGGCAGCGACGAGCGCCGTCGCGATGCGCGTGAAGCGATGTGGACTGTGGTCGTTCGGGGTGTTCGGTGTTGCACGGTTCACTGGGCGCACCTGGAGCTCCATCCGTGTTGCTTTGGGAATTGCTCAGAAGCTATGTGGTGGTTCACAGACGCGGGAGTCGGCACTTTGGGGGACGTCCCCCGAACGGGGGTACCCCGATCCGGTTAACTTGCACAGGCGTGTGCACGTTATTACGATGGTCGTGTGAGCACCCCCACCACACCGATCCGCGCCCCCCGGCGCGACGCGACCGAGAACCGGGCTGCCCTGATCGACGCCGCGAAGACCGTGCTGCAGCGGGATCCGGACGCCTCGCTCGAGACGATCGCGACCGCGGCCGGGCTCTCCCGCCGCGCGGTCTACGGGCACTTCCCCTCCCGCGACGACCTCGTCCGCGCGGTCGTCACCGCCGGCGCCGCACGCGTCGCCGCAGCCATGCCGACCTCCACCGATCTCGGCGACCTCCCGCCGGCAGCGCGCATCGCGGCCATCGCCGTCACCCTCTGGTCCGAGGTCTCCCACGTCCGCTCGATGGCCCGGATCGCCGTCCGGAGCCCCTACGGGGAGTCCGTGGCCGAGGTCTTCGCGCCGCTCCGTGCCCAGGTCCGTGACGCGTGCGCGCTCGGGATCGCGGACGGATCGATGCGCACCGACGTCGACGCGGCCACACTCGGACGTCTGGTCGAGGGCGCGTGCATCGCCGTCCTCGACGAAGCCACCCGCTCCGGTACCCCGGACCAGGCCGGCCGACGCATGGTCGTCCTCTCCGCACTGGGGATGGCCGGCATCGACTGGCGCACCGCCGCACTGACCGACCCACTCGACCCCGCCCAGGGAGCACCAGCATGAGCACGCTCGAGATCGACACCGCCGGCATCGGCGACGAACCGGGAGCACCGCTGCCCGTCGTCTCCGCCGTCGCCGGGCCGCACCGCCCGGGCATCGTCGCCGTCGAGACCGAGCAGGCCCCCGTGCTCGCCTCCCTCGTCGCCGGCGGCCGGATGAAGCCGGACCGCGGGCGGGTGCTCCTCGACGGGCACGACGACCCCGCGGCGCTCCGCCGGGCGTTCGCGCTCGTGGACACCCCGGGGGTCGCCGAGCCCTTCCCCGTCATGACGCTCCGACGCATCGTGCGTGAAGAGCTCGCGTTCGCCGGGCAGCGCCCCTCCCGCGAGCACATCGACACCGTGCTCGACGAACTCGGCGTGAGCGCGTACGCCGACACCGCCGTGCAGCGCGTCCCCACCGACGTCCGGGTCCGGCTGCTCGTCGAGCTCGCACTGCTGCGGGACGGCGTCACCGGCCTGGTGATCACCTCCCCCGAACGCCACGGCGGCTCGGTCGCGAGCTGGTTCGCCGTCGTCCGCGACGTTGCCCAGCGCGGCATCACCGTGCTCCTCGTCACTTCGAAGGCCGCGGCGGAGACCGCCGAGCGCCTGCTGGCGACCATCCCCGTGCCGAACGACGACCTGCCCGACGAGGGCGCATCCGCAACTGAGGGTCCCGATGACGCGACCTCCCCCACCGGAGGCGAGCAGCGCCTCCCGTCGGACACCCTGGAGACCCGCTCGTGACCACCACCTCGCTCGTCCGCGCCGAACTCGCGCGCCTCACCGCGACCCCGCTCGCCCGCCTGGCGTTCATCGCGCTCATGGTCGTCCCGCTGCTCTACGGCGGCGCGTACCTCTGGGCGAACCGCGACCCCTACGCCAAGCTCGACCAGGTCCCCGCGGCGATCGTGAACCAGGACGCCGGCGCCACGCTCGACGGCGACACCGTGAACTACGGCAAGGACGTCACGAAGCGCGCGATCGACGGCGGCGACTTCGGGTGGGTGAAGACCACCGCGGCCGACGCCCGCTCGGGTGTCCGGAACGGCACGTACGACTTCGTGGTGACGATCCCGCACGACTTCTCGGAGTCGCTGGTGTCGGCGCAGACGAACGACCCGAAGCGTGCCGAACTCGTCATGACGACGGCGGACACGAACTCCTACCTCGCGTCGACCATCGCGGAGCAGGCCGGCAAGACCATGCGCACCGCCGTGGCCGAACAGGTCGGGAAGAAGGCGGCGAAGACCCTGCTCGTCGGGCTGGCCGACGTGCGCGACAGCCTCGGCGACGCGGTCGACGGGGCCGGCGACCTCGCTTCCGGAGCCACCACCGCGTCGAACGGCGCCGACCAGCTCGCCGACGGCACCGGCAAGCTCGAGAGCGGCGCGGCGCAGCTCGCTGCGGGCACCGCGGACCTCCCCGCGCAGACGACGAAGCTCAACGACGGCGCGCAGCAGGTGGCGACGGGAGCCGGGTCGTTGTCGTCCGGGCTGTCCACGCTGCAGCAGTCCACGGCGTCGCTGCCGTCCCAGACCACGCAGCTGGACGACGGTGCCACGAAGCTGCAGAGCGGGCTCCACCAGCTCCGCGACCAGACCGCGACGCTGCCGGCCGACACGAAGACGCTCGCCACCGGTGCCGCTGCAGTGGCCTCCGGGAACGCGACGCTCGCGACGGACGCGCAGCCGCTCATCGACGGGGTCGAACAGCTCGCCGCCGACTCACCGCAGCTCGTCGCGACGCTGAAGCCCGTCGTGCAGGCGTCGACGGTGCTGACCGCAGCGCAGAAGACCGAGCTCCTCGCCACCCTGGACACGCTCCAGACGCAGAGTTCGCAGCTCGGCGCCGGCGGCGCCGCGGTGTCCGAGGCGCTCGGCAAGCTGCAGACCGGCAGTGCACAGGTGTCCGACGGCGCGTCGAAGCTCGCGACCGCCGCGCCGCAGCTGACGTCCGGCGTCCAGCAGCTCTCCGATGGGTCGGACTCGCTGGCCGCCGGCACCGGGAAGCTCGCGGCCGCGGCACCGGCGCTGACCAACGGCATCTCCTCCGCAGCCACCGGTGCGTCCACGCTGTCGAACGGCGCCTCGCAGGTCGCAGCAGGCACGTCGAAGCTGGCGTCCGCCGCACCGACGCTGTCGAACGGCGCCGCGACGCTGGCCACGGGGACCGCTTCCGCCGACGACGGCGCGAAGTCGCTGGCGAGCGGGCTGCACACGCTGTCCTCCGGTGCGTCCACGCTCGCGTCGAAGCTCGACGAGGGCCGGACGAAGATCCCGGCGTCGACCGCGTCCCAGCGATCGGCACAGGCGTCGGTGATCTCGAACCCGGTGAAGGTCGGTGACGACAACGTCGCCGCGGCCGACAACTACGGAGCCGGCCTCGCGCCGTTCTTCATCTCGCTGGCGGCCTGGATCGGCATGTACGCGCTGTTCCTCATCCTCAAGCCGATCTCGAAGCGGGCGATCACCGCCGTGCGGAAGCCGCTGCAGATCGTCCTCGGCGGGTGGCTCACCCCCGTGGTGCTCGGCATCGTGCAGATGGTGGCGCTGTTCTTCATCGTGCGGTTCGCGCTCGACCTGAACGTGGTGCACGCCGGAGCGACGATCGGGGTGATGGTGCTGGCATCGGCGACGTTCGCGGCGGTCCTGATGGCGCTCAACGTGCTCCTCGGGTCCGTCGGACAGTTCCTCGGCCTGGTGCTCATGCTGGTGCAGCTCGTCACCGCCGGTGGCACGTTCCCCTGGCAGACCCTCCCCGGGCCGTTGGCGGCGCTGCACTTCGCCCTGCCGATGACGTACTCCGTCGACGCCCTGCGGCAGACGATGTACGGCGGGTCAGCGGGTGCGGCGTGGTCGGACGCGGGCGTGCTCGCATGCTGGATGCTCGGCGCGCTGCTGGTCACCTTCGTGGTGGCTGCCCGGCAGGGCCGCTCCCGGACGCTGCGCGACCTGCGCCCGAGCCTGATCGGGTAGCGCCCGGCGCCAGCGAGCGCCGCCGCGGCCGGGCGCCGGGCGCCGGCGCCGCCTGCCTTCGCACAATCGAAAGCACTCCGCACCACGTGATCCCGTGGTGCGGAGTGCTTTCGGTTGTGCGAAGCCGCGCCGCACCGCGCTCGCCCGGCGCCCGCGAGCGCCGCGACCTCGGCGCGCGTAGCGTCGCGGACATGGCGACGCTGCTCATCACCGGGGCGGCCGGACGCATCGCGACGGCGTTGCGTCCCCGGCTGCTGGACGCTGGACACGACCTCGTGCTGCTCGACGAGCGGCCCCCGGACCCACCGGTCGGGGATCGCGAGCGGTTCGTCCCCGGGTCGGTGAACGACCGCGCGGCGCTCGAGACCGCGCTGCCCGGGGTCGACACGGTCGTGCACCTGGCCGGCATCCCGACCGAGGACACCTGGGACGCGCTCATCGACGCCAACGTCACCGGGACGAAGAACGTCCTGGAGGCCGCTGCCGCCGCCGGGGTGCTCCGGGTCGTCCAGGCGAGCTCGATCCACGCCGTCGGCCGGGTGCCCGAGGAGACCGACGCACCCGCGAGCGTCCCCGGCGACCGGCTCCCCCGGCCCGACTCGTACTACGGCGTGACGAAGGCGGCGATGGAGCTCCTCGGGAGCCTCTTCGCCGACCGGTACGAGATGTCCGTCGTGTCCGCCCGGATCGGCGCGTTCGGGGAGCGTCCGGACTCGCGCCGGGCGCTGCTGATGTGGAGCTCGCCGGACGACCTCGCCCGGCTGGTGTCGGCGACGGTCGAGCTGACCGAACCCGGGCACCACGTGGTGTGGGCGGTGTCGCGGAACAGCGGCGCGCCCGCGGACTTCACCGCCGGCGAGCGGATCGGCTTCCACCCCGTCGACGACGCGTCCACGGTGCTCGACGCCGACGAACGGGCGGCGCTCCCGCCGGAGGACATGGCGTTCCTCGGCGGCGGCATGGCGGACATGCCCCTCGGACACCCGCGCGACTGACCCGCCCCGTACCCCAGGCACGCCCCGCTACGATCGGGGGACGCAAGCCGGAGGTCGATGCTGACAATGGGAGACGCGAAACCCGCGACGATCTACGACGTCGCTGCCCGGGCGGGGGTGTCGAAGTCGCTCGTCTCGCTCGTGCTGCAACGGTCCCCGCGCGTGAGCGAGCAACGCCGAGCAGCCGTCCTCACGGCGATCCAGGAACTCGACTACCGGCCCTCCACCGCAGCGGTCTCGCTCGCCGGCACCCGGAGCCGCACGATCGGCGTCGTGCTCGACGACTTCCGCAACCAGTGGTTCGTGGACCTGCTGACCGGCCTCCGGGAAGCCCTGCAGGACCAGGGCCACCGGCTCGTCGTCGCGGACCGGTTCCTCAACACGGGACTCGACGCCTCCCCGGTGGAGGGCTTCCTCTCGATGCGCGTCGAGGGCATCGTCATCGCGGGTGAGCCCGACACCGACCTCGCCATCCCCGCGTCCACCCCGCTCGTCATCGCCGGGGGCCGGCTGTCGATCCCCCGCGCGGACACGGTCGCGAACGACGACCGTGCCGGCGGCCGGATGGCGGCGCAGCACCTCCTCGGGCTCGGGCACACCCGGCTCGGCTTCGTCGGCGCGCAGTCCGCAGCGGCCGTCGAGCGGCTCGCCGGCTTCCGGGACGGTGTCGGCGAGTCCGCTGCCGTCGCGGTCTCCAGCCTCGCGGGCGAGCTGACCGAGGACGCCGGAGCACGCGCCACCCGGGCGCTCCTCGACGAGCACCCCGACGTCACGGCCGTGTTCGCCGGCAACGACGTGATGGCGCTCGGCGCGATGTCCGCCCTCGCCGAGCGCGGACTCCGCGTCCCCGAGGACGTCTCGGTCATCGGCTACGACGACACCCCGATCGCGGCCACTCGGTACGTCGGGCTGACGAGCATCGACGACCGCAGCGTCGAGATCGGCCGCGGGTCCGGGGAACGCCTGCTCGCCCGCATCGCCGATCCGGACATCGCGGCGACGGAGACGCTGGTGGAACCCCGCCTGGTCGCCCGGCGCACGACCGCCAGGCGCTGACGCCACCCCGGCCGGGAGGCCCACCGCACCCCCGCCAGACCGGCACCGGCCCGGCACTCAGCGCGCGGGCGCCGCGTGCCGGACGATCCAGGCGTGCATGACGATGGCGGCCGCCGCCGAGGCGTTGATGCTCCGCGTCGACCCGTACTGCGCGATCTCCAGGTGCCCGTCCGCGCCGGCGACGGCCTCGTCGGTGAGCCCCGGCCCCTCTTGCCCGAACAGGAACACGCACCGCTCCGGCACCTCGGCGGTCTCGAGCATCGCGGCTCCGGGGGTGTTGTCGATCGCGATGACCGGCCGCCCCTCGTCGCGCATGGCCGCCAGGAACGACGCCACGTCCGGGTGGTTCCGCACGTGCTGGTACCGGTCGGTGACCATAGCGCCGCGGCGGTTCCACCGACGACGCCCGATGATGTGCACGGTGCCCGCCAGGAACGCGTTGGCACTCCGCACGATCGATCCGATGTTGAGGTCGTGCTGCCAGTTCTCGATCGCCACGTCGAAGCCGTGCCGGCGGGTGTCGAGGTCCGCGACGATGGCCTCCATCGACCAGTAGCGGTAGTGGTCGACGACGTTGCGGGTGTCCCCGTGCTCCAGCAGCTCGGGGTCGAGCCGGGGGTCGTCCGGCCAGGGCCGTGGGTGCGGGCCGACCCCGTGCGTCGTGCGCTCGTGCGTCGGCGCGGGCAGGTCGGTCGGAGCGGGCGACTCGGTCGGGGCGGGCTCGTCGGTCACGACTCCAGGGTAGAGCCGCGGCGGTCAGGCGCGGGCCGGCCCGGACGAGCACGCCCCGGCCGACGCTCAGTACGAGTACGACGGGGCGGGAGCGTTCGCCGCGAGGACCGCGATCAGCACGAACAGCCCGATGTACAGCAGTGTGATCGCCCCGCCGACGATGACCGCGGCGAGCGCGAGACCGCGGCCACCCTCGGACCGCTTGCGGGCCTGCGACATCGCGACGAAACCGAGGACGAACCCGATCAGCGGTGCGACGAACGCGGCGACGAGCGCGATGATCGCGAGTGTGTTCGTTCGCTGGGGGACGGATGCGGAGGGCTGCTGCGTGGCGGGCTGGGGAAACTGGTACTGAGTGGACATCGCGAAAGACGGTATCTCAGATCTTTTTTTGTTGGGAACCGTATCGAAATTCAGCGCACGCGCGACTCGATGCCCGCGAGCAGGACGTCGAGCCCGAGCTGGAAGCGGTCCTCGTACGAGTGCGTCCCGACGAGCTCACTGACGAGGGCGTGCCGTTCCGGTCGTCCGGCATCCGCGTCGCCACGGCCGACCTGCACGCCGGCGTGCCCCACGACGAAGTCGTAGACGACGAAGAACGCGTACATCGCCTCGGCGTCGGGCAGTCCGCCGGTGCGCAGGGCGCCGACGACCGTCCGGACCACGCCGTCGGACTCGTCGGACACGAGCGGCCCGCGGCGGCTGTGCGACTCGAGCACGAGCGGGTGGGTGCGCATCAGGTCACGGAAGGTGGTCGCGAAGGTCCGCACCACCGCCTGCCACTCCGACGGCCAGACGAACGTCGACGCGAACTCGTCCACGGTGCGGCGGACGATCTCCGCGTGCAGGTCGTCGAGGCCGCCGATGGTCCGGTGCACCGTCATCGGTGCGACGCCGAGCCGCTGCCCGAGCGCCCGGAAGGAGAGCCGCTCGAGCCCGTCCTCGTTCGCGATCACCGTGGCGGCGTCGATCACCTGCTCGCGGCTCAGCACGTTGGGGCGTCCCCGGCGTCGTCGCGGCGCCACGACCTCACCCGCGGCGGAGGCCGCAGCCGACACCGCGGCCGCAGCCGGTCGGGGTGTCACGGTCGGGTTTCCGGGTTCGACGAGCACGGGTGGCCTCCTTGTTGCGGTACGTGTCCCGAAAAGCCTAGGGCAAAGCCGAGTGGCATTCGGTGTCTCGACCTTCTCGGGTCCGGAAGCGGCGCGCAAGAGCCGATCGGAGCCTCCCGGCCCTTTCGAAGCCCACCCCGTGCCGGGCCGCCACGCACGCGCACTAGGGTGAGGCCATGGCATCCCGCGACGACGTCGAGTGCTGGCTGACGGACATGGACGGCGTGCTGGTCCACGAGAACCAGGCGCTCCCCGGTGCACCCGAACTGATCCAGCAGTGGCTCGACGAGGGCACCGAGTTCCTCGTCCTCACGAACAACTCGATCTTCACCCCGCGCGACCTCAGCGCCCGGCTCCGCTGGTCCGGTCTCGAGGTGCCGGAGGACCGCATCTGGACCTCCGCACTCGCCACGGCGGACTTCTGCAAGTCCCAGATGCCCGGCGGCTCCGCGTTCGTCATCGGGGAAGCCGGCATGACCACGGCGCTCCACGAAGCCGGCTTCATCATGACCGAGACCGCGCCCGACTACGTCGTCGTCGGCGAGACCCGGAACTACTCGTTCGAGGCGATCACGAAGGCCGTCCGGCTGATCCGTGACGGCGCCCGGTTCATCGTCACGAACCCCGACGCGACCGGCCCGAGCGCCGAGGGTGTCCTGCCCGCCACCGGCGCGATCGCCGCGATGATCGAGAAGGCCACCGGCAAGCAGCCCTACGTGGTCGGCAAGCCGAACCCGATGATGTTCCGCTCCGCGATGAACCGGATCGGTGCGCACTCGGAGAACACCGGGATGATCGGCGACCGGATGGACACCGACGTCCAGGCCGGCATCGAAGCGGGGCTGCACACCGTCCTCGTGATGACGGGCATCAGCGACCAGGCCGAGATCGACCGCTACCCGTTCCGGCCGAGCGAGGTCATCTCCGGCGTCCACGAGCTCGTGCGCACGGAGCCCGTCGAAGTCGAGATGTAGGCATGCGCTGGGACCCGGCGCGGTACGCCGCGTTCAGCGACGAGCGGTCGCGCCCGTTCCACGACCTGGTCGCGCAGATCGGCCAGGAGGCCCCTCGTCGCGTCGTCGACCTCGGCTGCGGTTCCGGGGCCCTCACGGCCACCCTCGCGGAACGCTGGCCGTCGGCCCGCGTCGTCGGGATCGACTCCTCCGCGGAGATGCTCGAGGACGCGTCTCCCCTGACCCAGCGCTCCCCGAACCTGTCGTTCGCGCTCGGCCCCATCGAGGACTGGGCTCCCACCGCGTCGGACGACGTCGTGGTCACCAACGCCGCGCTGCAGTGGGTCCCGTCACACACATCGCTGCTGCCCGGGTGGCTCGCCGCGATGCCGACGGGTTCGTGGTTCGCGATGCAGGTCCCCGGCAACTTCGATTCCCCGTCGCACGCGCTGATGCGTGCCGTCGCGGCCGAGGGCCCATGGGCGGCGGCGCTGTCCGGCGTGCTCCGGGCGGACCCGGTGCTCGACGCGGCCGGGTACCTCGACCTGTTCGAGTCGAACGGCTTCCGTGCGTCGGCGTGGGAGACCACGTACATGCAGCTCCTGCAGGGCGAGGACCCGGTGCTCGACTGGGTCCGGGGCACCGGGCTCCGACCGGCCCTGGCTGCGCTCGACGTCGCCGACCCGTCCGGCTCCCTGACCGCCGAGTTCGAGGCCACCTACGCCGCACGCCTGCGGCACGCGTACCCGGCGGGTCCGCACGGCACCGTCTACCCCTTCCGCCGCGTCTTCACGGTCGCCCGCAAGCGCTGACGCGCGCGCGGCGCCCCCGCGCGGCGCGCCCGCGCGGGTGCGCCCGCGCGGGGCGCCCGCGCGGGGCGGGCGAGGCGCGTCGTCCCCGTCCGGTGAGATCGCACTTCGTGTCGCGTCCCCCGGACGCCGACCGACACGAAGTGCGATCTCACCGGGGCCGGCGGCCGGCGCGCGGCGCGCGGCGCGCGGCGCGCGCGGCGCGCGCGGCGCGCCTACTCGACCGTCACCAGGGTGCCGAGCGGCAGGGCGTTCACCGCTGCCACGGCGTCGGCGTCGAGCCGGACGCACCCGTGCGAGACGGCACCCGAGGTCGCGGCGTTCCAGTGCATCCCGATCAGCCCGCCGTCGTGCCCGCCGTACGGCTCGTCGGCCGCCGCGGAGTGCAGCGAGGTGAGCTGGATCGGGTGGTCGCCGGTGCCCTGGCTCGGGTCGACGTAGCGCTGCTCCAGGTAGCCCGTCACGCCGGTCGGGGTCGGGGTGTCCGCCGTGCCGACCCCGGCCGAGAAGCGCTGCTGGACGGCGCCGGAGGCGGACACGATCGAGACGGTCTGGTCCTTCGTGGAGATCACCACGCGCGACGACGGCGTCGACACCCGCGTCAGCGACGCGGCGGGCACCCAGGCCGAGGTCTGCGCCGCGGCTCCGGACACTCCGGCCGCGGACGGCAGCTGCCGACGGGCGGGGGTGAGCACGAGTTCCCACGCGCCCTCGCGGCGGAGCCCGACGACGGTCGTCGGCTGCTGCAGGAAGTCCTTGCTCGCGAACCGGGCGACGGCCGTGTGGCGGTCCGCACCGAACAGGGGCGCATCGGCGCGCAGGTGGAAGACGGTGTCCTCCGTCACGGTGTGCTCGACCGGGACGAGTCCCGCGATGACCGCGGAGTACTGCGCCTCGGGCAACGCGGCGAGGGCGGCGGCGGAGACCGACGGCACCGCCGGGATCGCGGCGGCCGACGCGGACGGGGACGTGGGCGTGGCCCCCGGAGCAGCCGGGGTGCTGCCGAGCAGCGGGACGGCGAGCGCGCCGGCGGCGACGACGGCCGCTGCCGCGATGCTGACGGAGGTCCAGAGCGTGCGCTTGTGCAAGGGAACGGTCTCTCTCGGGGTGCGAGCCGGCGGGGCGGCGGTGAGCCGAGCCTCCCGGCCGGGTGGAACGGGACCGGTCGGCCGACGTGCCGTGCACGCCGGCCGACCGGTGGTGGTGCGTCAGCCGCTGACGACGGGCAGGTGGATGCCGGTCGTCGGGACGACGGTGGTGCCGGTGCCGTTCCCGCTGCCTGCCGGGGCGGCCGCTGCCGTCACGGTGATCGCGAGCGGGTCGACGAGCGCCGAGGCGCCCGTCGCGTCGACCACGTCGATCGTGTGCGAGCCTGCGGTGGTGGCGGCCGGGATCGCGACGTTGCCGGACAGGGCGCCCGAGGCGTCCGCGGTGAGCGTGCCGACCACGACCGGGTCGCTGTGCAGCACGACCTGGTAGCGCGCGCCGGCGGTGAAGCCGGTGCCGGCGAGGGCCAGCTCGGTGCCGGCCTGGACGCTCGTGCCGTTCGGGGCGGTGATGACACCCGTGACGACCTTCGCCGTGCCGCCGGTCGAGACGACCTGCACGGAGCCGTCAGCGGCGACCGCCACGGTCGCGCTCGTGGCGGCGGCGAGGTCGAGGCGCTGCCACGAACCGTTCGCCGTGCCCGACTGGTCGAGCGGGGAGCCCGATGCGATCTCGGTCTGCGCGAGCACCGCGGTGCGCTGCGCGTCGGTGAGGGTCGGGAACGTGGTGAGCAGGAGGTTCTCCGCACCGGTGGGGACCGACGGTGCGAGCCCCGTCGTGCCGGTCGCCGCGAAGCCGTACGTCATGCGCTCCTCGTAGACCTTCACGGCCGAGGCGCGGTCGGTGATGACCTGCGACGTGCCACCAGGGATCGCCTTGCCGCCGTAGGGGTCGTTCTCGTAGGGCTGCTCGGCGGCGATGCAGTTCGCGAGGGTGTCGCCGCACTTCGCCTCGAGGTAGCTGACGAGCTCCTTGCGGGCCGGCTCGAGGACGTCCGTCCGGTACGCGGTGTCCGACCAGCGGGCCGCCAGGGCCGCCTCGCCGTCGATGCGCCCGCCGATGATGTCGAGCGGGTAGTGCACGCCGAGGACGATGCGGTCGTTGCCGTTCTCCGAGGTGCGCGCGAGGATCTCCGGCGCGAGCTCCGGGACGAGCGTGGCCAGCGTGATGCCCGCCTGGTACGCCGTCGTGGTGTGCCCGCTCGGGTAGGAGCCGCCGGTGCAGATGCCGGCCGTGCCGTACCCGGCGTCGAGGACGACGTCGTTCGGCGAGAACTCCTTCGTCGTGTCGGTGGCGACCGGGACCCGCGTGATCTTCAGCGTGCCGTCGGCGCTGGCGTAGGACTTCCCGACGCGGTTCGGCGTGACGGACGAGGCGTTCACCGTCGTCGGTGCGCAACCGGTCTGGTCGTCGCCCGCGGGCAACGTCGCCGTGGTGGTGGCCGGGAGGTACGGGCGCGGGTAGCTGAAGTGCGCCTTCGCGTCGCCGGTGCTGACGTACGCGCCGGTCGTGCCGTTCGAGCTGTTGATGAGCGCGCTGGTGAGCGGGAGGTCCCCGTCGGTACGGCCGTCGACGTAGATCTTCTCGAGTGCGGCACCGAGCCCCTGGGACACCGTGAACGACTGGTCGTAGGCGGTGTTCGTCGCGTTGTTGTACTCCGAGTCCTGCAGCGCCCGGAACTGTTGCGCCGTCGTGGCGTTCTGGTTGATCCAGGACGCCAGCTCGTCGTTCTTCGCGAGCGTCGCGGCGCCCACGACCGTGCCGTGCAGGTCGTTCGTGCCGCTGGACTTCCAGAACGAGTCGTAGCCGCCCAGGAGCGAGGTCAGGTCCGGCTTGGTGGTGTCGCTCGGGTAGCCGGCGGCGGAGGCCGCGAGCGGGGTGCCGATGACCAGGGACGTCGCGATCGCCGCGACGGTCACCCCCGTGGCCACGGCGCGTGCGGATGTGCGCATGCGTGGTTGCCGCCCGGGGACCCGGGCGGCGCTCCTCTCTGTGTACCGACCGTCAGTTGCTGACGAGAACGGTCAGACGGTAAGGAGGCCCGGTGTCGGTCCGGCGAACGGCCAGCGTCAGGAAGGTGAACCGGACGGGGTGTCTGTGGAGTCTCGCAGGTCGCGCCCGCCGGGAACGGCCCGGCGTGCGTAGACGCCGGGCTGCGGCACGCCGTCACGCTGCGGCACGTCGTTCGGCGGCACGTCCTCGGGCGGCACGTCGTTCGGCGGCACGTCGTCGGGCGGCACGTCGTTGGGCGGCACGTCCCGCCAGCGTCGGCGCAGTCGGCGCGGCCGGTCGTCCCGCCACGCGATCACCCCGCCGGCGACGATGCCGAGCACGAGCACCGCGAACGCCACGAGGCCGAGCAGCCCCGCGAGCGCGATGTCGCCGAAGCCCCGGTTCGCGGTCGCGGACACCGCGATCGACCCGAAGTCCCACACCGCGTGCAGGAGCACCGGCAGGAGCAGGTTCCCGCTGAGCCGACGGGCGACGTACAGGACGGAGCCGAACGACGCCGCGAACACGACCTGGATCAGCGTCGGGCCGATCCCGGCGCCGGCGAGGGCGTTGAGCAGGTGCAGCAGCCCGAACAGCACGCAGGAGACGAGCCACACGCCGAACTCGGGCAGCCGTCGGCGCAGCCCCACGAGCAGCACGCCGCGGGTCATCAGCTCCTCGAAGAACCCGACGAAGAGCACCCCGACCCCGAGCAGCGCGAAGTAGTGCCACGGCAGCGCGGTCCAGTCGACGAGCGGCAGGCGCGCCAGGCAGACGGCGAGGATCAGCGCGGGCGCGGTCCAGGCCCACCGTGGGCGTCCCCGGGTCGGGTCGACCGTCGCGATCCGCCACCAGCCGAGGACCGTGACGACGACCGCCAGCCCGAGTGCCGCGATCCCCTCCGGGATGACGAGCGCCTGCACGACGCTGTCGACCGTGAGCCCGAGGGACGGGTAGTCGTCGCTCGGTCGCGCACGCCAGGCGCTGATCGCGGCGAACACGAGCATCGGTGCGAGGCCGACCAGGAGCGACGGCGGGACGGGCCAGCGCCGTCTCTGTTCGGTCATGCCTGTTTGTACCATTGGGACATGCGCCTTCCTTCGCTCTCGACCATGGCCCGTAGTAGCCACAGCACTACGGCGGCGTGATGCGACTCCCTTCTCTGTCGACCATGGCGGAGGACTACGTCAAGCTGATCTGGAAGGCCCGGGAGCGCGGCGACACCGGCATCGCGACCAGGGACATCGCCGCGTCGCTGAAGGTCTCCGCCTCGACCGTGTCCGGCAACCTCCGGAAGCTCGACCGCGACGGCCTCATCGAGCACACCCCGTACTACGGCGTCGTGCTCACCCCGCTCGGACAGCAGGTCGCCGTGGCGATGGTCCGCCGGCACCGGCTCATCGAGTCGTTCCTGGTGTCCCGGCTCGGCTACACCTGGGACGAGGTCCACACCGAGGCCGAGGCGCTCGAGCACGCGGTGTCCGAGACGTTCCTCGACCGGGTGGACGCCGACCTCGGGCACCCGACGCACGACCCCCACGGCGACCCGATCCCGCGCACCGACGGCACCCTGCCTGATTCCCCCGGGGCGCTCCTCGGCACGATCGCGCCCGGGTCGTGCGGCACCGTCGACCGGGTGTCCGACGACGACCCGTCGCTGCTGCGGTACTTCGACGAGCTCGGCGTGGGGCTCGGCACGCACCTCCGGGTGGAGCAGGTCCGCGACTACGCGGGCGTCATCGCGGTGGCTCGGCGGGCCGCCGACGGGACGGAGTCCCTCGTCGACCTGCCGGCTGCGGCGGCCGACGCGATCTGGCTCGCTCCCGACGCCGACTGAGCCCCGCGCGCGGCGCGCACCCCGCTGAGATCGCACTTCGTGTCGGCTCGCGGTCGCCGCAGGCGACCCGAAGTGCGATCTCAACAGTGATGGATCGTGTGGGGAGGTGGGGGCCGCCCCCGTCGGACTGGAGGCTCGGTGCGGACCCGCGCCGAGCCTCCAGTCCAGAACGGGGCCTGGACCCGGGGCCGAGATCGCACTTCCTGTCGGCTCGCGGTCGTTGCGGCGACACGAAGTGCGATCTCACCGGCCCGCAAGGGGCGCGCGGCGCGGCGCGGCGCGGCGCGCGGCGCGGCGCGGCGCGCGGCGCGGCGCGGCGCGCGGCGCGGCGCGGCGCGGCGCGGCGGGGCGCGGGGCGCGTCGCGGCGCGGCGCGGCGCGGCGGGGCGCGGGGCGCGTCGCGGCGCGGCGCGCGGCGCGGCGCGGCGCGGCGCGGCGGGGCGCGGGGCGCGTCGCGGCGCGGCGCGGCGGGGCGCGGGGCGCGTCAGCGCAGGGACGGGGACGACGGGCGGCGGAAGGGGGCCGCGAGCGTGGGGAGGATGTCCCGGCGGTTGATCCAGAACACCACGAGCGCCGCGACGACGTGCACGATGCTGAGCACCCAGCGCCCGTTCGTGTCCGTCACGGCGAACTGCACCGCGAACAGCGCCGCGAGGGCGATCGCCGACCACCGGTGGAACCGCAGCGCGATGATGATCGCGACCCCGAGCAGGGTCTGCGACGCGGTCAGCATGAACTCCTCGACCTGCCGGCCGTCGAGCGGCAGCCCACCGGTGGTGCCACCGCCGAGCACGTGCGCGATCGGCAGCGAGCCGACGAGCAGCGACCACTGGTTCACCTTCGACGCGATGAGCGTCCCGATGGCCGCGCCGCCCATCCCCCGCAGGGCGAACAGCGCCGCGACGATGAACTCCGGCGCCTCGGTCGCGAGCGGCGCGAGCCACTGCACGAGGAAGTAGCTGTCGATCCCGAGCGCGCTGCCGGACTGCACGAGGGCATCGGCGAAGGGCTCCGCGGAGGACAGGATGACCGCCGCGGCGACGACGAAGAGCGCCACGATCGTCCACCGCCGGGAGCTCTGCGACATCGACGCGATGTTGCCCGCCATCCCGACGAGCTCCTCGTCGTCTTCGTCCCCGTCGTCCGACACCTTCGATGCCCGCCACAGGTACAGCACGAACGCCGCGAGCAGCACGAACCCGAACCACATCGGGATCGACCCCATCAGCGGGATGAGGAACGCGACGAGCGCCAGGAGCGCCAGGAACCCGACGTCGAGCCGTGCGGACCGCTCGAGCTCGAGCACCTTCGTGGCGATCGGGGGCATCGCGCCGGTGCGGACGAACCGCCGGGCGACGAGCAGCGAGATGATCACGACGAGGGGCCAGCCGAACCCGAGCAGCAGCCGGTTCGAGCCGGTCATGTTGGCGGCCGCGAACTGCTCGTACGCGGGGTCGGACCCGGAGCGGAACGCGTAGTACAGGTCGACCGCGTACTCGGGCAGCACGGCGATGAGCGCGAGGATCGCGATGGCGAGCGCGCCGGCGATGTCCTTCTGCGCCGCCTCGGCTGCCCAGGCGAGCAGGAACGACGCGGCGACGACGGCCGCACCGAACACGAGCAGGTCGACGACGGGGTTCGGCGCGAACCCGCCGATCCGGAAGACGACGGCAGGCAGGGCGACGGCGATGCAGATCGCGATGCGTCCCCAGGCGCTGGCGCCCATCCGCGACACCGCGACGGCGGTCGCCGGTGCGGGAGAGAGGGTGTTCGTCATGGTGGTCCTCGTGGTCGAGCCATGACGCTGCACACACCTGAGCGGCTTCGGCCATGGCGGAACGGCCGAAGGTCTCGCTCGCCTCTGCCGTGCTGTGGGCACGGGCCGAGGTGGTGCACCGGGCCGATCGTCGTGATGGCCAGTGTGTCGATGCACGCGCTGGGAGCTACTCCCCTTCGACACCCACCTTGGCGCGCTCCGATCGGCATGCGCAAGCCGATCGGGCTTGTTCGGCAGCCCGAATCCTGAGTGTCGACAACCCGCCCCGCCAAGCCGCGGAGCGGTTCAGCCCTTCGCGGACCGCGTCCGGCCGAGTGCGACCTCGCGCCGCGCCCGCTCCCGCGCGAGCTCCGACCCGGCGGACGGGTCGTGCAGCAGGCGCTCGGTCTCTGCGGCGTGCGCGCGGACGTCCTCGTTCCGGTGCGACGCCGCGTCGCCCAGCACCGGCTCGACCACGTCCGCGCCGAGTCCGACGAGCGCCCGGCTCAGCGACAGCCGCATCTCGGGGTCCGCCTGCCCGAGCTGCACGGCGAGTGCACGGGCGAGCGCGGAACGGGAGTCGTCGGGCACGAGCACCACCGCGGCCCGCCAGGCCGTCCGGACGACGCCCGGGTCGAGGTCCTCGAGCCGCGCTGCGACCTGCGGGTACACCGACCGGTCGTGGATCTTCGAGAGCGTGTGCAGCGCCTGGCTCCGCGCCTTCGCCTCCGGCCGGTCGAGCTCCCGCAGGACGCGCGGCACGACGAGCTCCGCCGGCAGCCGGATGAGCGCCCACGTGAGCATCTCGCGGACCTGCAGGTCCGGCTCGATCGCGCACTGGTCGACGAGCGTCTCGAGGTCGTCCGCCGTCGGCGTCGTCCCCGCCGCCATCACGGCGCGCAGCCGCACGGTGGCGCGGGGGTCGGTGAGGTACGTGACCAGTGACGTCATGTTCCGATCATGCCAAGGGTCGCGGCCTAGCGTGGGCCCGGAACCGTACCGATCTGAAAGGAATCCGCATGCCCCGCATCGGAACCAGCGACCTCACCGTCTTCCCCCTCGCCCTCGGCGGCAACGTGTTCGGGTGGACGGCGGACGAGGCCACCTCGCACCAGGTCCTCGACGCCTACACGGCCGCCGGTGGCGACTTCGTCGACACGGCCGACGTCTACTCGGCGTGGGGCGACGGCAACTCCGGTGGCGAGTCCGAGACCGTCATCGGGTCGTGGTTCGCGAAGTCCGGCAAACGGGACGACGTCGTCATCGCCACGAAGGTCTCGCAGCACCCGGAGTTCCCGGGGCTCTCCGCGGACAACGTCGCGAAGGCCGCCCGCGCGAGCCTGCAGCGACTCGGCACCGACCGGATCGACCTGTACTACGCGCACTTCGACGACCAGGACACGCCGCTCGAGGAGACGGTCCGCGCGTTCGACCAGCTCGTCCGCGAGGGCCTGGTCCGGTACACGGCGATCTCGAACTACTCGAAGGACCGCGCGGCGGAGTGGATCCGCATCGCGGACGAGCACGGCCTGGCGAAGCCGGTGGCGATCCAGCCGCACTACAACCTCGTCACCCGCGAGCCCTACGAGTCCGAGATCGCGCCGCTCGCGCACGAGGCCGGGCTCGGCGTGGTGCCGTACTTCTCCCTCGCCGCCGGGTTCCTCACGGGCAAGTACCGCACGAAGGACGACTTCGCCGGCAAGGACCGCGAGGGGCAGGTGTCGGGGTACTTCACCGACGAGGGCCTCGCGGTCGTGGACGCGCTGTCCACCATCGCGGGCGCGCACGACACCGAGATCGCCACCGTGGCGCTCGCCTGGCTGCAGGCGCAGCCCGACGTCGTCGCGCCGATCGCCTCCGCCCGGAACACGGAGCAGCTGCCGGCGCTCCTCGCCTCCGCCGAGCTCGAGCTGACGGCGGACGAGGTGCGGACGCTCTCGGACGCGTCGGCGAAGGTCCCGGCTGCGGCCTGAGTCACGACCGATGACAGGACGGGAGGCTCCCCACCGGACCGGTGGGGAGCCTCCCGTCCGTCCCGTGGTGACTACGCGGACGGCGCGAGCGACCCCGTCATCGTGCCGCCGCCGGAGCGGGTCACGAAGCAGGACCAGAACCGGTCACCGGCCTGCCAGGACGCGGCGTCCGGCGGGTACACGCTCTGGACCTGGACGTCGCCGTAGGACGACGCGGCGGTGACGTTCAACGCCCCGGTCGACTGGCACTGGTCGGTGGCGATCCGCTGCGCCTCGGCGGTGCCGGGGTAGGCGTCCGCCTCGATCGCGCCGCGGCTGGTCAGCTGTGCGAGGTGCGCGGCGGAGCAGTCGACGACGGTGAAGTCCTCGGCCCAGGCGTTCGTGAACGGCGTCAGGTACTCGCCACCGGCGAGCTCGTACCAGGCGTGCTGCCCGGCCGACGCGGTGGTGGTCGCGAACGAGATCGTCGGGGCCGATGCAGGCGTGGGCGCTGCCGCGGGGGCTGCGGAGGACTTCGTCGTGATCGAGGCGGACGCGGCGGCCGGCGACTTCGTCGGCGTCGTGTGCTCCTCGATGTTGTTCCCGATGATCCACCGGGTGAGTGCGAACACGGCGACGAGCATCACGAGGATGATCACGATCGCGCCGCCGATGAGCAGCTGCTTGCCGCGCTTGCCCTCGCCCCGGAGCTTCGCGAAGCCCTCGTTGATGAAGTTGCCGCTGTCCGCGGGCGGCGGGACCGGCGGACCGGCGGCGTACGCGGAACGGCCGGGCGCCGGCGCGTGTGCCGGGGTGATCGCCGCCGGCATCATCCGGGTCCCCGTGTCGTGCGGGTCGTACCCGGTGGTGCCGAGCTGGTTGACCGCCTGCGTGCCGAAGAGGTCCTTGATGGCGCTCGTGTCGCTGGTCTCGCGACCGTCCCACTCGGACTGGTCGAGGTCGTCCGGCGCGGTGCGCGGCAGCGTCGTGTCCTGCTGGCCGGTGTCCGTGGCGCCGCGGATGCCGAGGATCGCGTCGAGGTCCTCGCCGACGGCGGGCGGGAGGTGCGCCGGGTACACGTCGTTCGCGGACGCCGGCTGTGCGGGCGTCGGCTCGACGAGGGGCGGCACCTGCGTCGTCGGGGTCGGCTGCGCGGCGTCGGGCTCGGCCCACCACGGGGTCTCGCCGGTGCGGACGGCATCGTCGACGAGGGACCAGCTGCCGCTGTCGGTGTCCGGAGCCGACTCGGTGGCCGGCGCCGACTCGGTCTCGGGTGCCGGGGCCGGCGTGGGTGCAGGGACCGCCATGGGTGCCGGGGCCGGGTCGGTGCGCTCCGCCGACGGGATCGGCGTCGCGGTCGTCGTCGTGTCGAACGGGTTCGACGTCAGGGTGGTCGGGACCTCGCCGGTCACGTCGTCCTGAACCGCCCAGTCGAACGGACGGTCGACCTGCGGCGGCTCGGCCGTCGGCGCGATGCGCAGCAGGTCGGTGAAGCTCGGCGGTTCCTCGGTCGGGGGCAGCGCGTTCGGCACGCCGACGGGCTGCGCGATCGGACCGGTCGGTGCGGGGACGCCCGCGATGCCGGCAGGCGGCAGCGGTGCGCCCGTGGCGCGGCCGAGCCAGTCGACGTCGTCACGGCCCTCGCCGCGGGGGTCGGTGCGGCGCCGCTCGTCCTCGATCGCGCGGGTCTGCGCGGCCCGTTCGTCCCGGTGCGCCTGCGCGGTGGGCAGCACGATCGAGCTCGGGTGCGGGGCGGTGGTGTTCGGGGGGACCGGCGCTGCCGCGGGGATGCGGCTGCCGAGGAGCGAGCGGTCCGGGTCGGAGGCGGGCTGCGCCGGCTGCGAGGGACGGGCGAGTTCCTCGGGCATCGAGATCGCCTGGGTGGACTCGTCCAGCGGCGCATCGGGGATCGGCTGCTCGGGCGCTGCCGGTGCTTCGGGTACCGCCGGCGCTTCCGGCGCTTCCGGCGCTTCCGGGGCCGACGGCACCGTCGGCGGCTCGAAGGGCTCCGGGAGCGGCGCGCCGGTCTCGGCGGCGGCACGTTCGGCCTCGCGCCGTTCACGGCGGGACGGCCACTCGTCGGCCGACCGCGGCGCACCGAAGATGTCGGCAGCACTGCGGAGTCCGGGGAACCGAGCGTCCGAGGCGGACGCGGGCGGGGCCTCCTGACCGTCTGCCCCCGTTGCGGGGCGGGCGGCGTCGTCAGGCTCGCGCGCGTCGTCCGGACGCTCCCCGGTCACGCGGTCAGCCCCAGATCAGCCAGCCCGATGGCTGCGAAGTACGGGTAGCCGGCGGCCTCGATGGTCTCCTTGGCGCCGGTGTCGCGGTCGACCACGACGGCGACGGCCGCGATGATCGCGCCCTCGCGCTCGAGCGCCTCCGCGGCCTTCAGCGGGGAACCGCCGGTGGTGGAGGTGTCCTCGAGCACGACCACGCGCTTGCCCGCGAGGTCCGGACCCTCGACCTGCTTGCCGCGGCCGTGGTCCTTCGGCTCCTTGCGGACGACGAAGGCGTCGTAGGCCTTGCCCTGCGCGGCGGCCTGGTGGAGCACGGCGCTGGCGATCGGGTCGGCGCCCATCGTGAGCCCGCCCACCGCGAACACGTCGGGGACCTGGTCCACGAGCTCGGTCATGACCTGCCCGATGAGCGGCGCGACACGGTGGTCGAGGCTCACCTTGCGGAGGTCGATGTAGTACGTCGCCTTCTTCCCGCTGGTCAGGGTGAAGTCGCCGTGGAACACCGCCTCGGCCTTGATGTGGTCGATCAACTGCTCGCGCGCGTCCGTCACAGCGCACAAGGGTAGCCGGTCCCGCCATGACGGCGCTCATCGGGTCCGTCCGGAGCCACGATCGGTACGCTCCGTCCATGCCCTCCGCCCGTCTCCGCTCGCTCGGGCACGAGGCGCTGGGTGGGCTCGTGGCGCTCGCCCTGGCCGTGATCGCCCTCCGCCACGTCATCGCCACGGCGCGGGTCTCGCTGCTCTGGTACGACGGCGACTCGGTGCTGCTGCCGATGGTCGTCCGGTCGATGCAGGCGGGCGAGCCCTTCGAGTGGGCGATGTCCCCGGCGCTGTTCTTCTTCCCCGAGCTGCCGGTCTACCTGCTGTGCTCGCTCGTCACCGGGACCCCGCAGCAGGCCCTGGCGCTGAACGGCGTGCTCGTCCTCGTCGCGGTGTACGCACTCCTGCGGGCGGCGGCGAACGAGCTGATGCCGGCTGCCGGACGCCCGGCCCGCATCGCGGTGTCCGCGACGGCGCTCGGGTTCCTGACCCTCGTCGTCCTCACCGAGTCGAGCGCCACCGCGACCTCGCTCGAGCTCGCGTCCCTGCTGCTCACGACCACCTACTACTACGGGGTGGCCCTGGCGCTGCTCGCGACGGCCGTGCTGGTGCTCCGAGCGGTCCGGACGGGCCGGGCCTCGACCACCGTGCTCGTCGTCCTCGGGCTCGTCGCCGCGTGCACGACGGCGTCGAACCCGCTGTACGTCCCCTGGTCCGGCGCTCCCGTCGTCGTCACGCTCGCCCTGCTCGTGCTCGCCCGGCGGGTGCCGTGGCGGCTGGCGTCGTGGCTCTCGGGCGTGGTCGTCGCGGGCGCCGTCGTCGGGTACCTGGTGCGGATCCCGCTCCGGCCGTTCGTCTCGCTCGACCCGTCGACCTACGTCCACCCCGAGCACGCGGTGACCACGCTCGGCTTCTTCGCGTCCCTGACCGACGTGCGAGCGGGCACGGCCGCGGGCGACGCGGGCCTCGTGCTCATGCTGATCGGTGTGCTGCTCTCGGTCGGCGGGACGGTGTGGGCGTGGCGGGTGCGGACCTCGCGCACCGTCCTCGTGGCGACGCTCCTGCCGCTCGTCACGGTCGCCGCCGTCTCGGTCGGGGTGATCGCGGCCGGGTCCGAGACCCCGCGGTACCTGGAGCCCGTCGTCGTCGCACCGCTCCTCGCCCTGGTCGCGGTGTGCGAACTCACCCGGTCCGCCGTCCGGAAGACCCGCGTGCACCGGCCGCTCCGCGGGGTCCGCGTCACGCTGGCGATCGGCGCGGCAGTGGTGCTCGCCGCCGGGGTCGCCGTGACCCCGAGCACCGTCCGCACCGTCCGCACGGCCGCGTACGAGCCCGCCGACTGCCTCGACCAGTGGGCAGACGGGCGCGACGTGGTCGGCGTCGGTCAGTTCTGGACGGTCCGACCGCTCGCCACCTACGCGGCGACGAACGTGGACATGCTGCAGGTCCGGGACACGTTCCAGGTGTACCCGTGGCTCGTCGACCTCGGTGCCTACCGCGATGTGGCCCCGACCTTCGTCGTGGTGGGGTCCGGCGACGTCTGGTCCACCCCGGTCGAGGACTCCCTCGGCGCCCCGGTGTCGGTGACCCACTGCAGCGGCTTCGACATCTGGGACTACGCGGGCACCGACGGGGCGGACGTGCTCCGGCGGGACGTCGTCGGCAGCGCGACCGCGGTCCTGCAGGAGCGCGGGTTCGCGGCCGGTTCGTAAGAGAGTTCTCCACAGTGGTGCGTCGGCATCGCGCGGTTCCTGTGCGGATGTATAGGCTCGCCGGGATGACTCGCTCCGCCGCCCGCTCCCCGCATCCCCGACCGTCCGCGCGGATGCCGCTCGCCGTGCGGTCGCCGCTGGCCGTGCGGTCGCCGCTGGCCGTGCGGCTGCGCGTCGCCGTGGCCGCGTTCTCGCTCGTCGGACTCGCCGGGGCACTCGTCCTCGACGCTCCCCCGGCGCAGGCGGCGACCTACCCGTCGTGGGACGACGTGATGGCCGCCCGCGGGCAGGAGTCGAAGAAGAACGACCAGATCGCCGACATCGAGACCCTCATCGGCGACCTCGCCTCGAAGGCCGATGCCGCCGTGGCCGAAGCGGAAGCACGCGGCAACGAGTACTCCGCCGCCCAGCGGAAGGCCCAGCGCGCCGCCGAGAAGGAACAGACCCTCCGCGCCGACGCCGAGGAGCACGCCGAGATCGCCGAGCAGAGCGCCGCGCAGGCCGGCCAGTTCGCCGCGCAGATGGCCCGCTCCGGTGGGGCCGACGTCACGACGAGCGTGCTCACGGGTGGTGAGGACGCCAGGGACCTCCTGTACGACCTCGGTGCGCTCAGCAAGCTCTCCGAGCAGGCCGAACGGGTCGAAGCCGTGGCGAGCGCCGACGCCGCCGTTGCTCGGGCCCTCTCCGGGCAGGCGGACCGGGCTGCCACCGCCCTCGCCGAACTCGCCGCCGAGGCAGAAGCCCGGATGGCCGACGCGCAGGCCGCGTCCGACCGGGCACAGACCGCCTACGACGAGCAGCAGGACAACAAGGCCCGACTCGACGCCCAGCTCGCGACCCTGACGTCCGGCCGCGTCCGGACCGAAGCGGAGTTCGCCAAGGGCGAGGCGAAGCGGAAGGCCGACGAAGCACGTGCCCGTGCCGCGGCTGCGGCGGCCGCCGCGGCAGCAGCGAACAGCGGTGGCGGGGGCAGCAGCGGTGGCGGCGGCGGGTCCGGCGCGGTCGGCTCGGGCTCCGGCTCCGGCTGGGTCCGTCCCGCCGGCGGCTGGATCACCAGCGGGTACGGCTCCCGCGTGCACCCGATCACCGGCGCAGTGACCTTCCACGACGGCATCGACCTCGGCAGCGGCTGCTCGACGGCCATCGTCGCGGCGGCAGCGGGGACCGTCGAGTACGTCGGCTGGTACGGCGGCTACGGCAACTACGTGCGGATCGACCACGGTGGCGGGGTGAAGAGCGCCTACGGGCACATCGTGAGCGGCGGCTTCCGGGTCGCGCCGGGGCAGCGGGTCGCTGCGGGCACGCTCGTGGCGCTCGTCGGGTCGACGGGCAACTCCACCGGGTGCCACCTGCACTACGAGACCCACGTCGGCGGCGGCACGACCAACCCGGTCTCCTTCATGGCGGCCCGCGGCGTCGCGTTCTAGCGCGGCACCCGCCGCGTCAGACCTCGTCGACGTCCAGGTTCCAGAGCGCCCGGTACCAGGCGGTGCGCTGTTCGTCGGGTGCGATCCCGTACGCGTCGTGGAACACCGCGTCCCACCCCGGCCCGTAGTTCCACCCGAGCGCCATCGTCGCCACGGCGATGTCCGCCCACCGGTCCGCGACCCCGAGCGCGCCGAGGTCGACGTGCGCGTTCCACCGGCCGTCCGCCCCGAGCAGCGTGTTCGGCGAGCAGGCGTCCCCGTGGCAGACGACCGCCAGGTCCGGCGCCGGGGCGGGTCCGATCACGTCGACGTCGACACCGGCCGCTCGTGCCCGGTCCAGGCGCGCGTCGTCCGACCAGTCGAAGGGGCACTCCGCGACCGGCAGTGTGTCGTGCATCGCCCGCAGCCCCTCGGCGATGCCCACGACCGCGGTGCGCGGTTCGTCCCGCCAGCGCGGGTCGACGGCGCTCCACCCCGGCACGGCCCTCGTACGGAGCCAGGCGCCGTCGTCGTCGACCCCGTGGTCGAGCACCTCGGGCACGCGCAGCCAGCGACCGGCCCACTCGAGCCGTTCCGCCTCCGACGTGATCCACCCCGCGTACCGGCTGGGCACCCACTTCAGGTACTCCTCAGCCGTGTCGGCGCCGCCGGAGCCGCCGACACGGAACGTCTTCCCACCGATCTCGTTCAGCCACACCGGCACGAGCGGCCGACCGGCAGCGAGCGTGGCGACGACCGCCGGCACCGGCACCGCGGCGTCCGGTGCGGGGATGCTGCTGCCGATCGACACCACGTCAGTGCACGCGGTCCGGGCGGGACGAGCCGGCTCCGCCGCGCGCGATCTCCAGCAGCACCGGCAGCTCGTCGCCGAGCAGGGCGTCGAGGTCGGCGACGATGCCCTCCACCCGCTCGGTGATCTCCCGCGGTGCGGCCCCCTTGCGCGGCCGGACCTTGATCCGGACGGCGCGACGGCGGCGGACGCGGTACACGTCGACCGCGAGCGAGGCGACCTGTGGCAGGTCACCGATCGCCGACGAGAGCGCGTGCTGGACCGCGGCGGCGTCGATGCGGACCGCGCCGGGGAGGCTGTCCGACGCGCCGTCGTCCTCGACCACGGTGCCGACCCGTCCGCCACCGAGCGTGGTCAGGACGACGAGCGCGAGGACCCCGAGCACCACGGCGCCGCCGAGGACCCACGTCCACGCGGCGATCGAGGCACCGCGTCCCGCGTCGACCCCGAGGTCGCCGAGGGTGGCACGGGCTGCGCCGTGCCAGAGGTCCGCCGCCTGCGGGACCGTCTGCACGAGGACCGCCCCGACCCCGGCGACGAGGAGCGCGACGCCGACGACGATCAGCGCGATGCGGCCGAGCGCCCGGTTCGTGGCGTTCATCCGTCGACCCGTCCCGTCGGCTGGACCCGGACCCGCGCGGTGACCGCGGGCACGGTGGCGATGTCGGCGAACTCGCGCTCGACCGCTTCGGTCGCGGCCACGGCGGGCACGTCGACGCCCGCAGCGGGACGGAGCACCACGTCGACCGTGCGGCGACCGACGGTGCCGACGGCCGCGTCCGGGCCGAGCCGGGTCGCTCCGCGCGCGGCGCGGGCTGCTGCGGAGGCGAGGACCTCGTCGTCGACCACGACGGCGAGGCGGCGCGAGGCCATCTGGTGCCGCGGACGGCGCTGGGGCAGGACGCCCTGCAGCAGGAACACGAGCCCGACGAAGCCGACGACGGCGCCGACCCCGATGACGACGGCGTCGATCAGCCCTCGAGGGGCACCGGCGGCCGCGTCGACCACCGCTCGGGGGTCGATGCCCGCGACGTTCTGGTCGAGGAACACGAGCGTCGCGGCGAACACGGCGGCAGCGGCGACGACGAGCACGACCACCATCGCGACGACGACCGTCCCCGAGCGGGACACGTGCGTCTCGCGCCGGAGCACCCGGCGGTACAGGGCGTCGTGTTCGGAGGTCATCGGACCCTCCTCGGGGTGTCGATCACGGACGACGAGAACGTCACGTCGACCCGTTCGACCTGGCGGCCGGTGATGGCCACCATGCGCTCGGCGATCGTCGCACGGGCTCGGTGCGCCGTCCGGACCACCGGTTCGTCGGGGACCGTGTGCGAGCCCAGCACGGGCACGGCGAGCGGGGCGGTGATGGTGACCGCGAGGGAACCGCGGCCGTCGTCGGCGACCCGGGCACGGACCTCCCGGAGGGGTGCACGGAGCGCCTCGGCGGCCACCGCCTGCGCGGTCCGGACCAGAGCGGTGGTGCCGATCCGGTCGTACCCGGCCACGCGCGGAACGGGGACAGGACCGGCGGGAACGGGGGCAGGACCGGCGGACGGCAGCGTGGGCGCTCCGCTCACGACGAGCTCCGACGACCGCGGAGCACGTCGAGCAGTCGGCGGAAGTCGATGTCACCGGTCGCGATGCGTGCCACCACGCCGCCGACGAGCATGAAGACGGCGACCACGACGAACGCCCAGAACCCGAGGGTCAGCGCGACGATCGCGAGGAGGGCGCCGACCCCCATCCCGACGACGGTGGCGGTCACCGGACGCGACCCTCGGCCTCGTCGGGAGCCTGGTTGAGCGCCGGGATGTTGACGTCGTTGATGGCGATGTTGACCTCGGTCACCTCGAGTCCGACGAGCTCGGTGACGGCCTTCGTCACGGACGCCCGGACGGCGGAAGCGACGTCCATCATCGGCGTCGGGTAGTCGACGACGATCGTCAGGTCGACGGCGACCTGGGTCTCGCCGACCTCGACGCGGACGCCCTGGCCGAGCGCGCTCGACCCGATCGCGTCACGGATGGCGCCGAACGCGCGTGCCGCGTTGCCGCCGAGGGCGAAGACGCCGGGGACGTCCCGGGCGGCGATGCCCGCGACCTTGGCGACGACCTGGTCGTCGATGATGGTCCGTCCGGCGCTGGTGACCTGCGTGGTGACGCTGCCGGTGGACGTGGTCCCGTCGACGCGGTTGCTCGTCGATGCCATGGTGGTGCTCCTCACATCTGCGCTGTCTGCTCGCTGCTGTTGCTCGCTCCAGGGAACACCATCTGCCCGCACGTCGTCCGGAGCCCCGACCGGTAGGTTCGATCCCATGCGCGTCGCGACATGGAACGTCAACTCCGTCCGCACCCGAGTCGGTCGGGTCGTCGACTGGCTCGTCCGGGAAGACGTCGACGTCCTCGGCATGCAGGAGATCAAGTGCAAGCCGGAGCAGTTCCCGGTGGAGGCCTTCGAGGCAGCCGGCTACCACGTCGAGGCGCACGGCCTGAACCAGTGGAACGGCGTCGCGTTCGCCAGCCGGCTCCCGATGGACGACGTCACGCGCGACTTCCCCGGCCAGCCCGGGTTCCTCAAGGGGCACGAGGGCCCGGAGCTCCCCGTCGAGGCCCGCGCCATCGGCGTCACCGTCGACGACGTGCGGCTCTGGAGCCTCTACGTCCCCAACGGCCGTGAGGTCGGGGACCCGCACTACACGTACAAGCTCGACTGGCTCGCGCAGCTGGCGGACCGCACCACCGAGTGGCTCGCGGAGGACCCGTCGCTGAAGCTCGCGTTGATGGGCGACTGGAACGTCGCGCCCCTCGACGAGGACGTCTGGGACATGCGCGTCTTCGAGGGTGCCACCCACGTCAGCGAGCCGGAGCGCGCCGCGTTCCGGGCGTTCGAGGAGCGCGGGCTGCAGGACGTCGTCCGGCCGCTGGTACCGACCGGGTACACGTACTGGGACTACAAGCAGCTCCGGTTCCCGCGGGGCGAGGGCATGCGCATCGACTTCGTGATGGGGTCGCAGGCCTTCGCGGACGTGGTGACCGGGGCGACGATCCACCGCGACGAGCGGAAGGGCGACGCCCCGAGCGACCACGTCCCGGTGGCGGTGGACCTCGACCTCGAGACCTCGCTCGACGACGACCGCCCGATGATCTTCTGAGCCGCGGGCACGCGCGGACCGGTCGCGACACCGGACGGGAGGCTCGTGGCGGCCCCGCACCGAGCCTCCCGTCCGGTGTGGGGTCACGACACCCCGCTCATCGCTACGGGTGCAGCAGCGCCGCGATCGCGACGAGCACCGGCACCGCGCCGAGCGTCGAGATGAGCACGACGTCGCGGGCCACGGGCACCGCCGCGTCGTACCGCTGGGCGTAGTTGAACACGTTCTGCGCCGCCGGCAACGCCCCGAGGGTCGTCAGCACGAACACCTGCTGCCCGTCGAGCCCGAACACGAACCGCGCCAGCACGAACGCCACCGTCGGCATCACCACGAGCTTGATCGAGGACGCCACGATGACGTCGGTCCGGATCGCCGGGTCCTTGAGCGGCGCCGCCCCGTGCAGGCTCATCCCGAAGGACAGCAGCACGACCGGGACGGCCGCGGCCCCCACCAGTGCGAACGGTTGCAGCACCGGATCCGGCAGCTGCACGTGCAGCGCGGAGAACAGCAGCCCCAGCAGCGACGCGATGATGAGCGGGTTCGTCACCGGTCCGAGCACCCGGCGCCGCCATCCGCCTCCTGATGCCGTCGCGGCGTCGAGGATCGTCAACGCGATCGGTGCCATCACGACGAGCTGCAGCAGGATGACCGGCACGACCGCGGTGGCCTGGCCGAGCACGTACACGGCGACCGGCAGACCGATGTTGTTGGCGTTGACGTAGCTGGCGGCCAGTGCCCCGACGGTCGTCACCGTGATCGAGCGCCGCAGCACGAGCCCGAACACGAGCGCGGTGCCGACGGCGACCAGGACGGCGCTGAGCAGGGAGACCCAGAGCATCGGCGACACCAGCGAGGCGATGTCGGCCGTGGCGATGGTGTGGAACAGCAGGCACGGCATCAGCACGAAGAACGCGAGCCGGCTCATCACGAACTGGGCGTGCGGCCCGAGGAGCCCGACGCGGCCGACGACGTACCCGGTCGCGATGATCGCGCCGATGATCGCGAAGCCGATCAGTACGCCACCCATCGGGTCCATCCTGGCAGACGCGCGAGCCGGCGCGGCGGGCGTGCCGCAACGTCGGCGACATGTGACGTCGTTCAGGGCGGAAATGCGTACGCATCGAATAGCGTTGACGGCATCATGACCAACGCCACGACGCTCACCCGTTCGACCGACTCGAGCCAGCCCCTCGTCCCCCTGCTCGAGGAGCGCTGGAGCCCGCGCTCCTACGACGAGACCGCGACGGTCTCCGACGACCAGCTCGACGCCGTCCTCGAAGCGGCTCGCTGGGCCGCGTCCGCGAACAACTTCCAGCCGCGCCGCTTCATCGCCGGCCGCCGTGGCACCGAGACCTTCCGCAAGATCAACGAGAACCTCATCGGCTTCAACGCCGGCTGGGCCTTCCGCGCGAGCGCACTCGTCGTCGGTGTCCTCGAGACGCAGTCCGAGGAGGGCGACGTCCGCCGCTTCGCCGAGTACGACCTCGGCCAGGCGATCGCCGCGCTGACCGTCCAGGCGCACGCCGAGGGCCTCCACGTGCACCAGATGGCGGGCATCGACGCCGCCGGCCTCGCCGCCGCGTTCGGTCTGCCGGAGCGTTTCGTCCCCTTCACGGTGACCGCCATCGGCACGGTCGCCGACCCGTCGCAGCTCGACGAGAAGGCCGCCGAGCGCGAGGTCGCACCGCGCACCCGCATCCCCCTCGACGAGGTCGTGCTCGTCAAGGAGTAGCTCGCGTAGAATGTCGTGACATGGAGCAGCACGACGAACCCGAGATGAACTTCTACACCCGCAAGTGGGTGCGCCCCGAGGACCTCAACGCCAACGGCACCCTGTTCGGTGGCAGCCTCCTCCGCTGGATCGACGAGGAAGCCGCCGTCTACGCGATCATCCAGCTCGGCAACGGCAAGGTCGTCACGAAGTACATGTCGGAGATCGAGTTCGTCTCCTCCGCGAAGCAGGGCGACATCGTCGAGATCGGCCTCGTCGCGACGCGCTTCGGCCGCACGTCCCTGACGATGCGTGCCGAGGCGCGCAACCTCTTCACGCACCGGAGCATCCTGACGATCGACGAGGTCGTGTTCGTGAACCTCGACGCCGACGGCAACCCCGCGCCGCACGGCTACACCGACATCACGTACGCACGCGACCGGGTTCCCGCACACATCGCGTGAAGCCATGCGGCTGGTTGGAGTCTCCGAGCAGCCGCCTGACAGAATCGGGGACATGACCGCACCTCGCCTCGTCGCCTTCGATCTGGACGACACGCTCGCCCCGTCGAAGTCCTCGCTCGACCCCCGCATGCTCGAGACCTTCGCCGCCCTGCTCGAGGTCGTCCCGGTCGCGGTCATCTCCGGCGGCAACTTCGAGCAGTTCGAGACGCAGCTCGTCACGCCGCTCCGGCACCGCGAGGGGCTCACCCTCGACGACCTGCACCTGCTGCCGACCTGCGGCACGCGCTACTACCGCTGGGCGGGCGACGACTGGGCCCTGCAGTACGCCGAGGACCTCACCGACGACCAGAAGGCCCGCGCCCTCGCCGTCGTCGAGGCGCAGGCGAAGGACGCCGGCTACTGGGAGTCGGAGACCTGGGGCGCGATCCTCGAGGACCGCGGCTCGCAGATCACGTTCTCCGCGCTCGGCCAGGCGGCGCCGGTCGACGTCAAGAAGGCGTGGGACCCGACGGGTGCGAAGAAGGACGACCTCCGTCGTCGCGCCCAGGCGGAGCTCCCCGACCTCGAGGTGCGCTCCGGCGGCTCGACGAGCGTCGACATCACCCGCAAGGGCATCGACAAGGCGTACGGCATGCAGCGTCTCGCGGAGCTGACCGGCATCGCGCTCGACGACATGCTCTTCGTCGGCGACCGGCTCGACCCCGAGGGCAACGACTACCCGGTGAAGGCCCTCGGCGTCCCCTGCCACGCGGTCGAGGGCTGGGAGGACACCGACGCGTTCCTCACGGAGCTGATCCCGACGCTCGGGCGCACGTCCGCCTGACGGCCGGTTCGCACCCCGCCGGGAGGCCCGGTGCGGCTCCGTCAGCCGATGCTGCGGACCGCTTCCACGAACGCCCGGATCTTCGCGGCGTCCTTGACGCCGCGCTCGGACTCGACACCGCTCGACACGTCGACCCCGTCCGGGTCGAGGCTCTCGACTGCAGCGACGACGTTGGCCGGGGTGAGCCCGCCCGCGAGGATCCAGGCTTCGTCGATGCCGTCGGCGATGACGGACGGGTCGATCAGTCGGCCGCTGCCGGGGACGGCGGCGTCGAGGAGCAGCAGGTCGTGGTCGTAGGACCCGCGCTGCTCCGGGGTCTCGCGGAGGTAGTCCTCGGCGGCGACGGCACGGATCGTGAAGAACCCGGCGTCACGGGCGCGGGCGAAGTCGGTCGCCGACTCGCCACCGTGGAGCTGGAGCGTGGTGAGCCCCACCGCGGAGGCGATGCCGACGATCTCGTCGATCTCCTGGTCGCGGAACACCCCGACCGCGTCGATGCCGTCCGGGACCCGCTCGACGAGTTCCTTCGCGAGGTCGGCCGTCACGGTCCGGGGGCTCCCCGCGGCGAAGACGAACCCGACCGCGTCGGCGCCCGCGTCGATGGCGGCGTCGACGGTCTCCGGCGTCGAGAGTCCGCAGATCTTGATCCAGCGCTGGTCGGTGCTCATGCGTTCCATCCTGCCCGACGGGACCGGCGGTCGGGTTCGCTCGGCGCGATCAGTGCAGGGTGCCGGCGACGTAGCTGAGGGCACAGGCGAGCAGCACGCCTGCCGCGGCGAACGACCCGGTGAGGATGTTCCGTCGCCGCCACCGCCGGACGGCCACGAACGTGCCGCGCTTGGCGTGCCGGTGCGCCGCCCGGTGCATGCGGTGGTCGCGCTTGTGCGCGACCCGCTGCGGGCCGAGCGGGACCGGGCCGGTGACCTGGGTGGATCCCCCGCGGAGCGCACGGGCGACGGCCACCGCGGTGGGTCGTCGTGCCGGGTCGCGGTCGGTCATCCGGAGGAGCAGGTCCCGCCAGTCCGGGCCGACGGCGTCCGGGATCTCCGGGCTCCGGCGGAGTCGGGCGAGCGCTGCTTCGACGAGCGTGCCGGAGTACTCCTGCTTGCCCGTCAGCGCCTCGAGCAGGACCAGACCGAGGGAGTAGACGTCGGTCGCGTAGCTGATCGGCTCCCCGGCGACCTGCTCGGGGCTGAGGTAGGCGGCGGTGCCGATGATCGTGCCGTCGTTGGTGAGCCGGGAGCCGTCGACGAAGTGCGCGACCCCGAAGTCCGTCAGCTTCACGGTGCGGGCGAACCCGGAGGACCCGTGGTCGCTGATCAGGATGTTCGCCGGCTTCACGTCCCGGTGCACGATCCCGCGGGAGTGCACGTACGCGAGCGCGTCGGCGAGCTGCGCGCCGAGGTCAGCGGCCTCGTAGTTGTGGAGAGCCCCCTCGGCCAGGCGGCGGAGCAGGGTCGTGTCGGCGATGAGCTCCATCACGATGTACCGGTGCGGTCCGTCGGAGAACTCGTGCGTGCCGGCGTCGTAGAGCGGGATCAGCCCGGGGTGCGAGAGCATGCTGAGCAGCCGGATCTCGCGTTCCTGGCGCACCCGGTCGGCCGTCGTCATGGCCTGCGGTGTCGCGAAGAGCTTCACGGCGACGAGCCGGTAGGTGTGCTCGTCGCGGGCTTCGTAGACCGAGCCCATCCCCCCGGTGCCGATGAGCCGGGACAGCCGGTACCGACCGGAGAGCACCGTCTCGGTCCGTTGGTTGTCGACCAGGGTCATCGTGCGTGTCGTTCCGTCGGGAGCCAGGAGGAGGCGATGGTTGCTCGCGTGGTGGCTCATCCAGTACGGTACGCGTTCGCGAGGCTGAAAGCGCGGGTGTTATGCCTTCGTGACCAGGGGTACATCCCTGTGTTCATGCGGATGTATCGGGGTTTAGGCTCTGCCCACATCACCCGGAGAGGATGACTCATGGCGCTGACGAAGGGCGACGAGGTGCACTGGAACACCTCGCAGGGGAAGACGACCGGCAAGCTCGTGCAGAAGCGCACGAGCGACTTCGAGTTCGACGGTCAGACGTTCAAGCCGACCGACGACGACCCGTACTGGATCGTCGAGTCGGAGAAGTCCGGCAAGCGGGCCGCGCACAAGGAGTCGGCGCTCACGAAGGCGTGACGCCGGACCGCCGGCGGTCGGCCTTCTCCGCCCGCGAGCGACGGACGCGCCGCACCACGAAGACGATCACGACGCCGGCGATCGCCGCGTACATCCCGCGGTCGATCCACTCGGTGTAGCCCTCGATCTTCTCGTACTGGGTGCCGAGGGCCGCTCCGCCGAGGACGAGCAGGCTGTTCCACACCCCGGACCCGATGATCGTGAACACCGAGAACGACACGAGGTTCATCCGGTCGGCGCCGGCGGGCAGGGAGATCAGGCTCCGGACGATCGGCACGAGGCGCCCGAAGAGCACCGCGCTCCGTCCGTGCCGGTGGAACCAGCCGGCAGCCTTCCGGAAGTCGTCCTCGTCGACGAGCGGCAGCTTGCCGAGCCACCGAACGGTCCGCTCGAAGCCGATCACCCGGCCGAGCCAGTAGAGCACGAGCGCCCCGACGTACGAGCCGAGGGTCGCGAGGACCAGCACGAGGACGAGGTTCATGCGTCCCGCGCCGGCGAGGAAGCCCGCGAGCGGCAGGATCACCTCGGACGGGATCGGCGGGAACACCGTCTCGACGAAGAGCATCAGCGCGACGCCCCACTCGCCGAGTGCGTCGATGAGCCGGAGGACCATCCCCGACAGCCCGCCCATCTCCGCGTCGGATGAGGAGGACGACGCGACGGACGTGGCGGCGGCGAGGGCAGTCGTCATGCCGCCATGGTCCCTGAACGGCCTGACAGGTCGCGCAGAGCGACCTGGGGATCAGCCGCCGAGACCCATGTGCGTCGCGCGCACGTGGGTCAACGACCGCGCCAATGCTCCCCGCGCGACGGCGTCCCGTCCGAGCGTGGACGGCACGATCGCGACGGGGTGGCGCAGCTGGGGCCCGACCGCCTCGGCGAGCGCCGCGCAGAACACCTCGGCCGCCGGGGTCACCTCTCCCCCGACCACCACGACCTCCGGGTCGATGGTCGCCACGAGCTGCGCGACGCCGGTCGCGACGTCGGCAGCGAGCGCCCGGACCACGTCCGCGGCGGCCGCGTCGCCCTGCCCGGCCGACACCATGACGGACTCGAGGTCCGCGCCGGACGGGATCCGTGCCTCCAGTCGGGCGGGTGCGCCGGGCCAGCCCGTCGATGCCAGGCCACCCACCTCGCCCGCCGCGCCGCGGGCTCCGCGGGCGAGCGCGCCGTCGATCAGGTACGCGGCGCCGATCTGGCGGCCCATCACGAGGTAGAGCGCGTCCCGGACCCCGCGGAACGATCCCCACATCGTCTCCGCGGTGGCGGCGAGCTTGGCGTCGTTGTCGAAGAAGGTCGTCGCCGTCGGGAAGAGGTCCTGGATGCGGCCGGGCATGCGGCCCTCGACCCACTGCGGCACCGCGATCGTGTAGTCGATCGAGCCGTCCCGGTCGACCACGGCCGGGACGCCGAAGGTCGCGGCGAGGAGCCCGCCGGCCCCGGGCGTCGAGGTGAGGCGTGTCACGACGTCCTGCACGCTCGCCCATGCCTGATCTGCCGATGCCAGGTTCGGGTAGACCTCGTCGACGCGGGCGATCTGCTCGCCACGGAGGTCGGCGAGCACGCCGACGATGCCGTGCAGCCCGAGGTCCACCCCGAGCACGGATCCAGCGGCCGCGTCCGCACGGAACCGCTTCGCCCGGCGGCCGGCCTTGTTCGGCGTCGCGATCGCGTCCGCCTCCCGCACCCAGCCCTCCGCGACGAGGTCCGCCAGCGACGCCTCGACGGTGGGTCGGGACAGCCCGACGAGTCGGCTCAGCTCGGTGACGGTGAAGGTCTCGGTGGCGGACGAGCCGTCGCCGCGGAACAGCTCGTCGAGGATCGCGCGGGAGTTGATCAGCCTGAGCGTGCCGGGCGAGCTTCCCACGACCCCACTCGGGATCGTTGACAGGGTCTCGCTCACAGCCATAGCCTCCACATTACGAAAGATCATTGAGGAATGGTGGACGCCGACATGCTCATCCCCCGCCCGCGCCTGTCGACACCCGGTGTCGGCTCGTTCGAGATCACCCCGACGACCCGCATCGCCGCAGACGACGCGAGCGATTCGGTCCGACTGTACCTGCAGCAGACACTGCGCGGATCGACCGGACTGCCCGTGCGCGACGCCGAGACCGCAGGGCCCGACACCATCGCGCTGCGCGTCGGTGCCGACGACCTGCTGGCCGGCCCCGCCGGGTCCGTCGAGGAGTCGTTCCGGCTCACCGTCACGACCGACGGCATCGAGATCGTCGGCGGGGGCGCCGCCGGGGTCTTCTACGGCGTCCAGGCACTCCTCCAGCTCCTGCCGGCGGACGTGTACCGGAAGGGCCGTGTCGACGCCGGTCCGTGGACCGTGCCCGTCCAGGAGATCGCGGACGCCCCGGCGTTCGCGTGGCGCGGGGTGATGCTCGACGTGGTCCGGCACTTCCGGACCAAGGCCGAGGTCCTCCGCGTGATCGACCAGCTCGCCGCGCACCGCATCAACACGATGCACTTCCACCTCACCGACGACCAGGGCTGGCGGATCGAGATCCGGAAGCACCCGCGCCTCACCGAGATCGGGTCGTGGCGACGCGAGTCCCAGGTCGGCGCCCACGTCACCGACGCCGACGGGGTGCTCCGCCCGCAGGCCTTCGACGGCCGTCCGCACGGCGGCTACTACACGCAGGACGACATCCGGGAGATCGTGGCCTACGCCGCGGACCGGTTCGTCACGGTCGTGCCGGAGATCGAGAGCCCGGGGCACGTCCGCGCCGCGCTGGCCGCGTACCCGGAACTCGGCGTCACCCCGGACCAGCCCGTGGAGGTCTGGACGGAGTGGGGCATCGCCGACGACGTCCTGAACGCCGAGGACGCCACGATCGACTTCTTCAAGGACGTCCTCGACGAGGTCATCACCCTCTTCCCGTCCGCGTACATCGGCGTCGGCGGCGACGAGTGCCCGAAGGTGCAGTGGGAGGGCGACGCCCGCACGCAGGCGCGCATGCGCGAGCTCGGCCTCGCCGACGAGGAACAGCTCCAGGCCTGGATCATCGGCCAGCTCGCGGCGCACATCGAGTCACAGGGCCGCCGTGCGTTCGGCTGGGACGAGATCCTCGAGGGCGGGACCCTCTCCGAGTCCGCCACCGTCGTCTCCTGGCGCGGGCTCCGTGGCGCCACCACCGCGGCCAAGCGCGGGCACGACGTGATCTCCTCCCCGGACGACCAGGTGTACCTCGACTACCGGCAGAGCGACCTGCCGAACGAGCCGATCCCGGTGTCGATCGTCCTCACCGTGGACGACGTGTTCCGGTTCGACCCGGTCCCGGCCGGCCTGACGGACGCCGAGCGGGCGCACGTCATCGGCGGCCAGGGCAACATGTGGTGCGAGCACGTCGACTCCGTCCGGAAGCTCGACTACCAGCTGTTCCCGCGCGTCGCGGCGCTGTCCGAGGCCCTCTGGTCCGCGGACGTCACCGGCCCGCGCGACCTGGCGGACTTCTCCGGGCGACTGGCCGAGCACCTCGCGCGGCTCGAGGCCATGGGCATCGAGTACCGCCACGAGACCGGGCCGTTCCCGTGGCAGGAGCGTCCGGGCGTGCCGGGCCGTCCGCACTCGCGGGAGGAACGTGCGGCCTACATCGACGCGGTGACGGCCAACATCGCGGAGTGACGCCCTCGACATCTGATGTATCAATGTCGTAGGGTCGCAGGCATGCCCATCCCCAGCAGCCCCGGCCTCGACGGCGTCGACATCGAAGCGCTCCTCGGGGACCGGCCGCGGCACGACGAACTCGAACTCGCGGTCGACTTCGTCCGCGGGCAGTCGGTGCTCGTCACCGGGGCCGGGGGCTCGATCGGCAGCGAGCTGTGCCGGCAGCTCATGCGCTTCGAGCCGGCGGAGATCATCATGCTGGACCGCGACGAGACCGCCCTGCAGCACGTGCAGGTGTCGGTCGCGGGGCACGGCCTCCTCGACACCAGGGACGTCGTCCTCGCCGACATCCGGGACGCCACGACGATCCGGGACATCATGCTCGATCGGCGCCCCGACGTGGTGTTCCACGCCGCGGCGCTGAAGCACCTCCCGATGCTCGAGCAGTACCCGGACGAAGGCTGGAAGACGAACGTCCTCGGCACCCGCAACGTCCTCGCCGCCGCGGCCGGAGCGGGCGTCGGGACGCTCGTGAACATCTCCACGGACAAGGCCGCGAACCCGACGAGCATCCTCGGATCCACCAAGCGGATGGCGGAACGGCTCACCGCCTGGACCGCGGCCGAGACGGGCCGCGCGTACGTGTCCGTCCGGTTCGGCAACGTCCTCGGCAGTCGCGGGTCGATGGTGCCGCTCTTCGCGGACCTGATCCGCGCGGGCCGGCCGGTGACCGTCACGCACCCCGACGCCACCCGGTACTTCATGTCCATCCCCGAAGCGTGCCACCTCGTGATCCAGGCGGCGGCGGTCGCGCAACCGGGGGAAGTCCTGGTGCTCGACATGGGGCAGCCGGTGCGGATCCTCGACATCGCGCGCCGGATGGTGTCCGCGCTGGGCGGGTCCTCCGACATCGTGTTCTCGGGGCTCCGGCCAGGCGAGAAGCTGCACGAGGACCTCATCGGCCGCGGCGAGACGGAGCGGCGGCCGGTGCACCCGAAGATCTCGCACGCCTCCGTGCCCCCGCTCGCACCGTCGGCCCTCGACGCCGCGCCGCGCGCGAACGTCGCGCCGGTCCTGCTGGCTGCCTGACACGGCGCGGGCCGCACTGCGGCGCGAGACACCGCTCTGTCCGCGAGACGCCGCTCGGTCAGCGAGACGCGGCCCGGTCCGCGAGACGCCGCTCTGTGCACGAGACGCCGCCGACTCCGGCGGCGTCTCGAGCACAAGGCGGCGTCTCGGTGACCCGGCGGTGCCCGGCCAAGCCAGACCACGGACGGGAGGCCCGGTGCCAGCTGGCACCGGGCCTCCCGTCCGTGGCATGGTCGCGTCCGACACGCTGCGCCGCACGCCGCGCGAGACGCCGCACGCGGTGCGAGACGCCGCCGATTCCGGCGGCGTCTCGCGCACACGGCGGCGTCTCGACGAAGCAGCGGCGCCCCGACGCGGCCCCAGCCGCGATCGCGCTATGCGGCCACCGGCGTGCGCTGGTCGACGGCGTCGCCGGCGAGTGCCGCCTCCTCCGCCCGAGCCGCATCGGCGGCCGGCGCGCGGCGCACCCACTTCTTCAGCCCGACGAGCACCAGCGCGGAGACCACGGTGCCGGACAGGATCGCGACGATGAACATCCCGACGTCCCCGATCGCGAAGAACACGAAGATCCCACCGTGCGGCGCCCGCGAGGTCACCCCGGCCGCCATCGAGATCGCACCCGTGACCGCGGCCCCGACCATCGATGCCGGGATCACGCGGAGCGGGTCGGCGGCGGCGAAGGGGATCGCCCCCTCGGAGATGAAGGACGCGCCGAGCAGCCACGCGGCCTTGCCGTTCTCGCGCTCGGGCTTGGTGAACCCCTTGCGGTAGAGCAGGGTCGATGCGAGCGCCAGGGCCAGCGGCGGGACCATGCCCGCAGCCATCACGGCCGCCATGATCTCGAACGGCACCACGTTCGTCGCGGTCCCGGCTCCGAGCCCGGCGACGGCGAACGCGTACGCCACCTTGTTCACGGGTCCGCCGAGGTCGAACGCCATCATCAGGCCGAGGATGATGCCGAGGAGGACTGCCGACGCGCCGGACAGCGAGTTCAGCCACGCGGTGAGCTCGGTCATCACCCAGGCGATGGGTCCGCCGAGGACGAGCAGCAGCAGCCCGGACGCGATGATCGACGCGAACAGCGGGATGATCACGACGGGCATCAGGCCCCGCAGCCAGCGCCAGACCGGGATGCGACCGATCCAGTACGCGGCGGCACCGGCGATGAGGCCACCGACCAGACCGCCGAGGAACCCGGCGTTCATGAAGACGGCGATCGACCCGGCGACGAAGCCCGGTGCGATACCTGGACGGTCGGCCATCGCGTAGGCGATGTACCCGGCGAGCGCCGCGACCAGGAAGCCGAGGGAGACGCCGCCGATCTGGAACGCGGCGGCACCGAGGTAGTACGCCAGACCCTGGGGCGGCAGGTGCAGCAGCGTGTAGTTCGTCAGCGTGTAGACGGCGTTGTTCTGGCCGGAGTCACCGTGCGCGAGCGCGATGCCGTACCCGGCGAGCAGGAAGCCGAGCGCGATGAGCAGGCCACCGCCGGCGACGAACGGGATCATGTAGCTGACGCCGGTGAGCAGCCAGCGCTTGAGCGACTGGCCGAAGTGCTCGTCCTTGGCGGTGCTGCTGGACGCGTCGCCGACGGCGCCGGAGACGCGGGCGGCGTGCGGGTCGTCGGCGGCTCGGAGCGCCTCGGCGATCATCGCGTCGGGTTCGTCGACGCCGCGCTTGACCGGGCCGGACACCAGCGGCTTGCCGGCGAAGCGGGAGCGGTCGCGGACGTCGACGTCCACCGCGAAGACCACGGCGTCGGCGCGGGCGATGAGCGCGGGGTCGAGGGGTTCGACCTGCGAGGACCCCTGCGTCTCGACGTGCATCTCGGCGCCGGCCCGCTGGGCGGCGGCGACGAGCGCGTCGGCCGCCATGTAGGTGTGGGCGATGCCGGTCGGGCAGGCGGTCACGCCGACGATGACCTTGCGACCGCCGTCCGCGGCGGGGTCCGCCGGTCCGGGCACCGCGGTGGAGGCTCGGGGTGCGCCCGTCACACCGGCGTCGGCGACCTCGCCGGTCACCTCGCGGTCGACCAGGTCGACGATCTCCTGCTGGGTGGTCGCGGCACGGAGCGCGGCGGTGAAGTCGTCGCGGATGAGCGCACGGGCGAGGGTGGAGAGGACCGTGAGGTGGTCCTTGTCCGCGCCTTCGGGCACGGCGATCATGAAGACGAGGTCGGCGTCGCCGTCCGGGGCGCCGAACGGCACCTTCCGGGCCAGCCGCGACATCGCCAGCGTGGGCTCCGTGACGGATGCCGAGCGGGCGTGCGGGATGGCGATGCCACCGGGGACGCCGGTGCCGACCGACGCCTCGCGCTTGATGGCGTCGGCGGCGAGGGTCTCGCCCGATGCGGCGCGGCCGCTGGCGGCGACGCGGTCGGCGAGGACGCGGATCACGTCGGCGGACGTGGCGCCGAGGTCCTCGTCGAGGCCGACGAGGGGGACGCTGATGAGTCCCGGACTCGTGGTGCGCTCAGCGGTCATGGTGTGCTCCTTTGCAGTGACGCAGTGGGTTCAGGTGTGGGGGTCGTGGCGGTGACGGGTTCGTCGGTGGTGAGGCGGACGACGGTGACCGCGTCCGGGTCGGTGTGGTCGAGGGCCGGGACGTCGCTGCCGGGCAGTGCGGCCGCGGCGGCTCCGGTGGCGACGGCCTGTGCGAGCCGTTCCTCGGGTGAGCGTCCGGCGACCTCGGCGAGCAGGTAGCCGGCGAGGGAGGAGTCCCCCGCGCCGACCGTCGACCGGGCCGTGATGCGCGGTGCGGCGGCGAAGAACGACCCCTCGGGGCCGATCAGGATCGCGCCGGCACTGCCGAGGGTGAGCAGGACGGTCTCGACACCGCGGTCACGGAGCCGTTCGGCCGCCGCCGCCGCGAGTTCGTGGTCGCGCTCGTACTCGTCCGGGTCCCCGCCGACGATCTCGGCGAGCTCCTCGGCGTTCGGCTTCACCAGATCGAGGTGCGCTCCGGACTGCAGCAGCGCCGTGAAGGGCACGCCAGAGGAGTCGACCGCGATCCGCACGTCCGCGCCGTGACGGGCACGGACGGCCCGGACCAGGACGGCGAGCGCATCGTCCGGCAGGCCCGGCGGCAAGGAGCCGGCGAGGACGACCCATCGGGCGCGCGGCCCGGTGGGCGTGACGTCGGCGGTGTCGGCGACGAGGGCGGCGAGGTCCTCCAGGCGTCCGGCGAGCGACGGGCCCGGTTCGTTGAGCTTCGTGGTGGTGCCGGTCGGCTCGGTCACGGTGACGTTCGAGCGGAGCGGGGCGCCGATCGGCAGCGCGGCGGTCGGGATGCCACGAGCCGCGAGGCCGAGCAGCACCGGGTCGAGTTCGTCCCCGGGCAGGACCGCGACGGTGTCCCCGCCGCTGGCGACGACGACGCGTGAGACGTTGACGCCCTTGCCACCGGGCTCCGCCGTGGACCGGGTGGCGCGCTGGACCGAGCCGCGCTGCAGTTCGCCGGCGAGCTCGATGGTGCGGTCGAGGGACGGGTTCGGGGTGACGGTGACGATGCGCCCGCTCATGCGACGACCACCTCGACGTCGGCTTCGGCGAGCGCCTCGGCGAGGTCGGCCGGTGGCTCCTGGTCGGTGACGATCGTGTCGACCTCGTCGAGCCGGGCGAAGCGCATCAGGGCCTCGACGCCGTGCTTGGCGGCGTCCGCGAGCACCACGCTGCGGCGAGCGGCGAGGACGTACGCGCCCTTGACCGCGGCCTCGTACTCGTCCGGGGTGCTCAGGCCGAAGCCGGCGGAGAGACCGTTCGTCCCGATGAAGGCGATGTCCGGGCGGAGCGCGCCGATCTGCTCGACGGTTGCGGTGCCGACCGCGGCGCTCGTGACCCCGCGGACGCGTCCGCCGAGCAGGTGCAGTTCGACGTGCGCGCTGTGCTGCAGGGTCGCGGCGATCGGGACGGAGTTCGTGACGACGGTGATCGTCGCGCCCGGCTCCGCGGGCTCCCACGCGGCGAGCTCGGTGGCCACGGCGGCGCAGGTGGTGCCGGCGTCGAGGGCGATCGACCCGGTGAAGGTCGGCGGGACCAGGCGCATCGCGGCTCGGGCGATCGCGGACTTGGCGGTGCCGTGCTGTCCCTCGCGCTCGGCGACGCTGAGCTCGACGACGCTGGAGCGACCGACGGGGACCGCTCCCCCGTGCACCCGGCGGAGGACCCCGGCGGACTCGAGCTGGTCGAGGTCACGGCGGACGGTCTCGGTGGTGACGTCGAAGTGCTCGGCGAGGTCGGCGACGGAGACCCGACCGGCGCTGTGCAGCTGTGCGGCGATGGCGTCGTGGCGCTCCGTTGCGTACATGCCCGAAATCCTTCGTTCCCGTTGGTTTCGAGAACGATACGCCGCGATCCCACACAATCGCAACCGTTTCGCCGCGGAACCAACACAACCGAAGACGCCGAGATCGCACTTCGTGTCGGTCCTCCCCGAAGGCAGGCGACACCAAGTGCGATCTCGGCGGGAGTGTGAGAGGGGTGCGGGGGGGGCGCGGGCGGGGCTAGCCCTTGACGGCGCCGGCGGTCATGCCGGACACCAGGCGGCGCTGGACGATCAGGAAGAAGACGACCACCGGCAGACTGAACAGCACACTCGCCGCCATCAGCCCGCCGAAGTCGGTCCCCTTGTTCGTCGAGAACCCGGCGAGCCACACCGGCAGCGTGTACATCCCCTGGTCCTTGAGCATCACGTACGCGGTGAGGTAGTCGTTCCACGCGGCGATGAACGCGAAGACGCTCGTGGCGATCACCCCGGGCATCACGAGCGGGAACAGCACGCTCCACAGGATGCGGAAGGTCCCCGCCCCGTCGGTCTTCGCCGCTTCCTCGATCTCGATCGGCACCGCGACGAAGAACCCGCGCATGACCCAGATGGAGAACGGCAGGACACTCGCGACGTACGCCAGGATCAACCCGATGTAGCTGTTCAGCAGCCCGAGCGACTGGAACGACAGGAACAGCGGGATGAGCAGCGCACCCGACGGGATCATCTGCACGAACAGGATCGCGACGAGGATCGCCCGTCGTCCCTTGAACCGGAACCGCGAGAGCGCGGCCGACGCCAGGAACCCGACGACGATCGACAGCACCACGGCTGCCACGACGACGATCGCGGAGTTCCGCAGGTAGACCAGGAAGTCGTTCTGCGTGAGCGCCCGGGTGAAGTTCTCGATCGTGGGGTGGAGCGGGAACCATATCGGGGTCATCGTGGTGACCTCGTCCGCGGGCTTGAACGCGGTGTTCACCATCCAGTAGATCGGGAACACCCACACCAGGCAGAACAGCACCGCCAGGGTGTTGGCGAGCACGCGCGGCTTGCGCTTGCGAGCACGCACCGGACCCGGTACCGGAGCCGGTGCCGGGGTCCGCACAGTCGGAGTCGTCACAGGTCTTCCTCCCCGCTCCGGATGAGCCGGCGGATGTAGTAGCTGGTGAGCACGCCGAGGATCGCCGTCGAGATGACCGCGATCGCCGCACCCTGCCCGTAGGCGTTCGAGACGAACGACTTGACGAAGGTCCAGATGCCGAGCGTCAGGGTGGCGTCCTCGGGGCCGCCCCTGGTGAGGAGCCAGATCTGGTTGAAGACGTTGAAGTCCCAGATCACCGAGAGGATCGTCACGAGGAGGAGCGTCGGTGCGAGCGCCGGCAGCGTGATCGATCGGTACATCGCCCACGTGGAGGCCCCGTCGAGCGCCCCGGCCTCGTAGTACTCGGGCGCGATCTGCGACTGCGCCGCGTAGAGCGTCAGTGCGACGAAGGGCACCGCCTGCCAGATCACCAGCGTCAGCACGATCGTGTACGCCTGCCCCGGGTGCGACGCCCAGTTGTCCTGCGTGTGGTTGCCGAACACCCGCACCGAGGTGATCAGCCAGTTCAGCACGCCGTAGAACGGCTGGAACAGCCACTGCCAGACCAGGCTGGACGCCACGTTCGGCATCGCCCAGGCGAGCACGAGCACGACACTGACGACGGTGCGCATCACGACTCCGAGCCGCGTGAGCAGCTGCGACACGGCCATGCCGATCACCAGGGTGCCGAGCACCATCGACGCGGTGACGACGATCGTGCGCAGGATGACCGGCCAGAAGCTGGCGTCGGTCAGGACGTTCGTGTAGTTCGTGAACCCCGCGAACCCGGCCTGCCCGGTGAAGATCGCCCGGAGGCCGTACTCCTGGAACGAGATGACGACGAGCCGGACGAGCGGGTAGACGACGAGCGCGAGCAGGATGACGGCGGCCGGGGCGAGCAGCACGAGCGGTGCACGCGATGCTCCGACGGGACGTCGACGCGGGCGGGGCGGTCGTCCGGACCGCCCGGGGCGGCCGGGTCCGGGGACCCGGCCGGCCACGGGTGGCTGCCCCGCGCCGGCGACCGGCCCGGCCGCAGCCGAACCGGTCGCCGTGTCAGCGGTGGACGCCATCGACTACAGACTCGCGTTGAGCGCCGAGGTGAGGTGCTTCGAGAAGTCCGTGGCGGACTCCTTCGGCGACTTCCGGCCCGTCGCGACGTCCGCGAACATCGACTGGAAGCTCGCGTCGCCCTCGATGGTCGCCCAGCCCGGGGTTGCCGGGGTCGGACGGCTGGTCGATGCGGCCTCGAAGTACGGCTTGTGCAGCTCGTCGACGTCACCGGCGACGGACTTCAGCAGCTGGGTCGAGTTCGGCTCCCAGCCGTCCACGCCGAACACCTGGTCCTGCTGGAACTTCTTCGAGGTCAGGATCTTCAGGTAGTACAGCGCGAGGTCCTGGTTCGCCGCCTTCGCCGGGATGCCGAGGTCCGAGCCGCCGAGGAACACCGGCTGCGTGCCGCTGCCCGATGCGGACGGCATCGGGAAGGTGCCGATCTGGTCCTTGAGCTCCGGCTTGGCCGTGGTGACCGAGCCGATCTCCCACGCGGATCCGAGGAACGCCGAGGTGTTCCCCTGGGCGAAGACGTCGCTCTGCGACGGCTTGTCGGTGTTGATGTCCTGCGTCGACTTCGCCGAGTACGCGTTCTGGAAGTCCTTCCAGGCGGTGAGGCCCTTCACGGCGTCCGCGGAGTCGAGCGTGCCGGTCCACTTGCCGCCCTTCTCCGTCGCGATCTGGCCGCCGGCGTCCCACACCCACTGCAGTCCGCCGTACCAGTACTGGCCGGGCATGTAGAACGCGGAGAAGTCGCTCGCCGTGTTCTTCGCCTTGACCTTGTCGAGGTCCGCGGTGAGTTCTTCGTAGGTGGTGGGCGCCGTGGTGACACCGGCGTCCGCCCACACCTTCTTGTTGTAGACGACGGCGCGGTTGCCGGCGAACAGCGGCGCACCGTAGAGCTTGCTGTCGACGGTGGCCGGTCCCTCGAGCCCGGAGAGCCAGGTCTGACCGCCCTTGAGTTCCTTCTCGTAGGGGGTGAGGTCCATCAGCCCGCCGGTCGCCGCGTACACGGGGACCTGCGTGTTGCCGAGGTCCACCACGTCCGGGGCGTCCTTCTGCGCGAGTGCCGTGGTCAGCTTCGTGGTGATGCCGTCCCACTGCTGGAGCTGCACCTTCACCTTCGCGCCGGTGGCCTTCGTGAACTGCTGCTCGGCGGCGCTGAGCACCTTGTCGCTGAGGTCGCCGTTCATCATCCAGACGGTGATGGTCTTGCCCTTGCCATCGGGTGTGCCGATGGACTTCGTCCCGCTGTCGGAAGCGGCGTTGCTTCCGGCGGAGCACCCGGTGAGGGCGAGCGCGGCTGCCAGGCCGAGCGCACCGAGTGCGGCGAATCGCGTGCGTGTCACGTTGACTCCCTTGGTCCGACCTTTATGAAAGGACGTTGCGTATTCGCAATAGAAGACCTTCGAGCGCCCCTTGTCAACCGTTGGATCGGTCCCTGTGGAGACATTCGATCCGCGTGTTTCCGGGGGATCACGGATGCCGAACGGATCGGGAACATCTCTTGACGAACTGGTCATGACCAGGCATCATCACCGACCCCTGACGACCGCCATCCCGCTTCGTCCATAGCTCGTTGACATGCTGATGTTCTGGGTATTGCATGCTCGCAACCACTCGTCGCACCGACGCGACGGGGAGAAGGAGACGTGATGCGCAAGATCCTGCTCGCCCTCACCACCACGACCGCAGCGCTCATCGCCGTGGGCGCCGTGCCCGGGGCCGCCGCCGCGGACGCACCGGACGGCGAATGGGCCGTCCTCGGTGACTCCTACACCGCTGGCTACTTCGCCGGCGACCAGCTCGAGCCGCGCGACGGGTGCCTCCGCACGAACGGCTCGTACCCGGTGCTCGCGCACGCCGCGGCCCGGCCGGACCTCGTCCTCCGCAACGTCTCGTGCGTCGGCGCCGAGACGAGGAACGTCTGGGAGAGCCAGGTCCCACCCGCGGGCACCGATCCCGTTGCACCGCAGATCGAAGCGCTGTCGGACCGGACCGAGGTCGTGACGATCGGTCTCGGCGGGAACTCGTTCGGCTTCGGCCCGGTCCTCACGAAGTGCCTCGCGCTCGGCATCGCCGTCTCCGAGAAGCCGGCACCCCGTGCACGACCTCGTACGGCGCGGACGTCGCCGGCGGTCGACTCGGGGACGAGCTGGAACAGCGGATGCAGCAGGTCCTCACCGAGTACGGCACCATGCTCGAAGCCGTCCACGACGCCGCACCGAACGCCCGCATCGTCACCGTCGGGTACCCGCAGTTGGCGCCCGCGGACCCGTCGACGTGCACGTGGAAGGAACCGACGCAGTTCTCCTTCGTGACCCGGTCCGACCTGCCGTTCTTCAAGCTCGCCGAAGACCGCCTGAACCTCGGCATCGCCGCGCAGAGCATCGCGCACGGCATCACCCACGTCGACCCCACGGCGGCGAGCACCGGCAACGACGTCTGCGCGGACCCGGCATCGCGCTGGATCGAGGGCCTGCGCTCCGCCGACGGCACCGACACCCTCGTCCACCCGACCCTGCGTGGCCACGCCGGCATGGCGGACCTGGTCGCGGACGCGGTGCTGGCCGGCTGAACCGCGGCACCGGACGCACCGACGGGAGGCCCGGTGCCGGTCCCGCAGACCGGCACCGGGCCTCCCGTCCGGGTCCAGAGCCGTGGTCCCTAGACCGCAGCCAGCGCGCTGGTCGGCGGGATGCGCGCTGCGCGCGCCGCCGGGTACAACCCGGACACCCCACCGATGACGACCGTCGCGCCGAGTCCGCCCGCGACCGCCCAGGCGGGGATCGTCACCGGCCACCCCTGGCCGATCGCGAAGACCATCGTCACCCCGACACCGATCACCACCCCGGCGACACCGCCGAGGAACGAGAGCAGCAGCGACTCGACGAGGAACTGGTCCCGGATGTTGCGTCGTCGGGCACCCAGCGCTCGCCGGACACCGACCTCGGCGCGCCGCTCGAGCACCGTGATCACCATCGTGTTCGCGACCCCGATCCCGCCGACCAGCAGCGCGACACCGCCGATGCCCACCAGCAGCCCCGTGAACGAGTCGTCCGTCGCGTTCTTCGCGGCGAGCGCCTCGGACGGCCGTGTGACTCCGACGTCCTGCGGCGCGTCGGACCGGATGGCTCCGGCGAGGACGTCGCGGGCCTGCGCGACCCGTTCAGGGTCGACCCGCGTGTAGACCGCGGTCGGCGACCCGTCGAACCCGAGGTCCGACGCGAGGGAACGCGGGACGAACACCTGGTTGTCGAGGTCGTCCGCGAGTTCGAGCCGCTCGAGGATGCCGACGACCTGCACCCACCGGCCGCCGATCCACACGCGGGTGTCGTCGCGCACCCGGTCGATCCCGAGCGCCGCCGCGGCATCGGCACCGAGGACGACCTGCGCCGGCGCGTCCGCGGACGAGTCGATCCACCTGCCGGACGCCACGGCTCCACCGAGCACCTCCGGGACGTCGCCCCACGCGGCCGAGACTCCGATGCCCTTCGTCTCCGGAGCGGGGATGAAGGGGTTCCGGTAGACGGCGGTGTCCTCGACCGTACCGACGGCCGCTGCCGACTGCACCTCGTCCTGCCGCAGGGCGGACTCGAGTGCCGACGGAGGAAGGGGCGGGACCTCGCCGAACCCCTGGGCCTGGGTCGCGGTGAGCACGTTGGTGCCGAGCGCGTCGAGGACCTGGTCGAGCTTGGCCTTGCTCGAGGACGAGATGCCGACCACCGCGATCATCGCCGCGATGCCGATCGCGATGCCGAGGGCGGAGAGCACGACGCGGCCAGGGCGGGTCCGGAGGCCGAAGACCCCGAGCCGGAGGAGGTCCGCGCCGCTGACTCCGGACCGGCGGCTCATCGTCCGCCCCGGATCGCGGTCGCGAGGGCCGCCGCGTCGGCCGGAGCGCCGTCGGCGTCCGGTCCGGAGTCCTGTTCCACCCGGCCGTCGCGCATCCGGACCTGGCGCGGGAGGGAGGCGGCGAGCTCGAGGTCGTGGGTGATCACCAGCACCGTCGTGCCGGCAGCGTTCAGCGCGCGGAGCAACTCGAGGATCGCGGTCCCGGACGCCGTGTCGAGCGCTCCGGTGGGTTCGTCCGCGAGGAGGATCGTCGGATCCCCGACGAGTGCCCTCGCGATCGCCACCCGCTGCTTCTCACCGCCGGAGAGCTGGTTCGGGCGGTGGTCCACACGGTGTGCGAGTCCGACCGTGCCGAGCGCATCGACCGCACGTCGATGGCGCTCCTGCCGCCCGGTCGCGGTGTACAGGAGCCCGTCGGCGACGTTCTCCGCCGCGGTCGCGCCGGCCTGCAGGTGGAAGTGCTGGAACACGAACCCGATGTGGTCCGCGCGGAGGAGCGAGAGCGCGTCGTCGGACATCGTCGCGACGTCGTTGCCGGCGATCGTCACCGTGCCCGAGGTCGGGCGGTCCAGGGTGCCGACGATGTTGAGCATCGTGGACTTCCCGGATCCCGAGGGCCCGACGACCGCCACGAGCTCGCCGGCGGCGACGTCGAGTGAGACGCCGCGGAGGGCGCCGACGTCCCCGTAGGTCTTGGTGACTTCCCGGAGCGCGAGGACCGCTGCGCCGGTCATCCCGGCACCACGACGCGGTCGCCTTCGGCGATCTCGCCGGTGATCGCGACCCGACCGTCGGCGATGAACCCCGGGTCGACGGCGACCCGATCGCTCGTGCCGTCCTTCCGGACCACGTCGACGGCGTACCGCCCGTCGCCCCGGGCGACCAGGGCCGAGACCGGCACCGAGAGCACGTCGCGTTCGGTGGTTCCCTTCGCGTCGATCTGCGCCGACGCTGCCGCCGGGAGCTGCCGGTCGCCCGGCTCGAACGACACCTGGACGTCCACCTTCGAGCCGGAGTCCTCCCCGGCACTCGGCTGGACGTCCGTGACCTCCCCGGTCATCGGGTCGCCGGTCCCGTTGATCCGCACGTCGACCTTCGTCCCGACCGCGAGCCGTTCGGCGTCACGCTGGGAGACCGTCGCGGTCACGATGCGCTTCGTGCTCGTGACCGTGACCACGTCGCCGCCCGCCGGCTGACCGAGTTTCCCGGTGACGGACGCGACGCGGACGTCGCCGTCGACGAACACGACGTCGTTCGCGGTGAGCACCCCGGTCACCTTCTGGCCACGGTCCTTCTGCCACTGCCGCACGGCGCGCTGCGTCCGGGGACCGAACGTGTCGTCCTGAGCGACGTCGTAGCCGAGTGCTGCCAGGTTGTCGTTGAGCTGCCGCACGTCGGTGCCCTTCCTCCCACGCTGCAGTTCCCGCCAGAGCGGGACCGTGCCGTGCATGCTGCGCACTGCGCGCTCGTCGACCGCGTAGAGGGTCTCGTCGCGGTGGATGACGGTGCCCGGCTTCGGCAGCCAGGTGAGCGTCCCGGCCGCCGCTCCCGGAACACCGACCGGGGCACCGTAGCCGAGCGTTCCGGCGAAGACCTTCGAGTCCGTCAGGTCGCCCTTGACGACCGGGGTGGTGGGGCGGCGCTCCTTCGTCCCGTCGTCAGCGGCGGCAGGAGGACTCGACGGCAGATCGACGATCGCCCACGTCCCCGTCCCGGCCGCGATCACCGCGACGAGGCAGACGCCGGCGACGGTGGCGCGCTTCCGCGTCCTGGTGTTCACCGCTGTTCCGCCACTCCACCGTCGCCGAACGCCTCGGTGCCGCACTTGTGGGCGACGTCGTCGAACGTCGATTCGTCATCGGGCGTGAACTTCGCCATCGCGGCAGGGTCGTCCGGGTAGTCTTCGAACCCGTTGTCGCGGATGCACTCTGCCATCTTGCGCATCTGCTTCTCCGTGCCGGGCGCCTCCTTGGCCTCCCCTGCCTGCCCCGCGCCGCTCTCGGCGCCGCTCTCGGCGCCGAGGCAGGCTCCGAGATCCTGCACCCACTGGTCTTTGTCGACGCCCTCGGGAACCTGCATGTCCACGCCTTTCGACGTGTCCGGGTCCGCCATGTCGTAGCCTTTTCCCCGCATGCACTCCGCTGCGTTCGCACTCTTCGCACCGGGGGACGTCTCGTCGCTCGTCGGCGATCCGCTCGAGCACGCCGCGAGGAGTCCGGGAAGCAGCAATGCCGCTGCGACGATGGTGGTGAGTTTCGTGGTCTTCTGCATGGTGATCTCCTTGCGTGGTTCCGGCATCAGCCGAGGTCCTGGGTCTGGGTGTCGGGTGCGAACTCGTCCGTGCACTCCTGCATGACCTCCTGGAACGCCGGCTCCTGAGCGCGGGCGTAGCCGTTCAGGTCGATCACGCCCGGCTTCTGCTCGGGGAAGTCCGCGTAGCCGTTCTCGCGGAGGCAGCTGGCGACCTCGGCGGACTCGCGCTCCCACTTCTGCATGTCCGCCTTGCTGTGCCCGGCGATTCCGGCCTGCTTCCTGCACGTGGCACCGGCCTCCGTGAACTCGTCGCCGTCGGCGCCGGACGGCGCCTGCATCATGCCGGACTCGGCCGCGGCGTCACTCGGGTCCTTGACGTCGAACCCGGCGTCGCGCATGCAGGAGCCCCACTTGGCCCCGATGCCGGCGCTCGCGTCGGCGACGGTGTCGGTCCCGGTGGACGTCGAGCACGCCGCGACGGTGAAGGGCAGGGTGCAGATGACGAGTGCGGCCGCGACCAGTGCGGTGCGGTGGCTCCATGGTGTGTGCTTCATGTGACCAGCACACCGGAGAGGCTGTTTCGGCCCGTGTACCCGCCGCGTTACAGCGGCGAAACGTCGACCCGCACGCGCAGCCCGCCGTCGTCGCGAGCGGCGATCGCGAGTTGCCACCCGTGCGCCTGCGCGATCGAGGCGACGATCGAGAGGCCGAGGCCGCTGTGCCGGCCCGAACCGACTCGACTCGGGCAGCGACGGAACGGTTCGACCAGCAGCGGCGCGATCTCGCGGGGCACTGCCGGCCCGGAGTTCTCGACCATGAACCCGCGGTCGTCGGTGACGACCAGGACGAACCCGCCGGGCTCGTTGTACTCGACGGCGTTGCCGACGAGATTGGTGAGGAGCTGGCGGACGAGCGTCGGCTCACCGGTGACACACCGGACGGGAGGCTCGGATCGCGCGGTGTGGGTCAGCGTCACCTCGTGCTCCCGGCCGGTCTCAGCGAGGGCGGTGGTCACCTCGTCGGCGAGCGCTCGGAGGTCGATCGCCGATCCGGCGTCGGTCAGTCCGCGGTCCGCCTCCGCGAGGACCAGCAGCGACTCGACGAGGTGCTCCGTTCGGCGGTTCTGTGCCAGGAGCTCCTCGCGCGTGGCCCACAGCTCCTCGGGGCCGGCATGCTCGTGCAGTCCGATCTGCACCGCCGCTCGCTGAACGGCGAGCGGGGTCCGGAGTTCGTGCGAGGCCTGGGCGACGAAACGCCGCTGGCTCTCGAACGCGGTCTCCATGCGGTCGAGGAGATCGTCGACCGTCCGCGAGAGGCGCCGGAGCTCGTCGTCCGGACCACCGAGGTCGATGCGCTCGTGCAGGTTCGACGCGGTGATCCGGTTCGCGGTCGCCGTGATCCTGTCGATGGGGCGGAGCATCCGCCGGCTGACGAGCCACCCGAGCCCACCGGCGAGGACGCCCGCGCCGGTGACCCCGACCGCGGACCATCGCCACTGCCGAACGGCCACGACGCTCACCACGGTCGCGGCGGTCGTGCCTTCCGTCGCCGACGTCGTGGGTCCGGACCCTTCGGATTCCTCGCGCTCCACCGCCACGGAGGAGACGGCGCCCACTCCCGCGAGGGACATCACGTTCGTGAACACCACGACCCCGGTCGCAAGGGCCATGGCGGCGAGCGCGAAGACGAGGGCGGTGCGGGCACGGATGCTCCACATGCGTCTCACAGGGCGTAGCCCCTGCCCGGCACCGTCCTGATCGGGTCCGGTTCGCCGAGCTTCTTGCGGAGCTTCGACATCGTCACCCGGACCGCCGCGGTGAACGGGTCGATGTTCATGTCCCAGACCTTCTCGAGCAGCTCCTCGGCCGAGACGATGCGACCGTCCGCGCGCAGCAGGGTCTCGAGGACCCCGAGCTCCTTCGAGGTGAGGTCGAGCAGCCGACCGTCCCGGGTGACCATGCGGCGGTTCGTGTCGACGACGAGCCCGACCCGCGACAGCACCGGCGCGACCGGAGCGACGGTGCGCCGTCCGAGGGCGCGGACCCGTGCGACGAGCTCGGGGTACTCGAAGGGCTTCGCGAGGTAGTCGTCTGCCCCGAGTTCGAGTCCGTTGACCCGGTCGGCCAGGGCAGTGGCCGCGGTGAGCATGAGGATCCGCGTGAGGCTCCCCCGTGCTGCGAGTCGACGTGCGACCTCGTCGCCGTGCATCCCGGGGATGTCACGGTCGAGCACGACGACGTCGTAGTCGTTCACCGAGAGGAGCTCGTCAGCGTGGTCGCCGCGGTAGGTGACGTCCACCGCCATGTCCTGCCGGGTCAGTCCCTTCGCGACGAGGTCCGCGAGCGGGACCTCGTCATCCACCACCAGTACGCGCACTCGTATATTGCACGTGATGTTCCTAAGCGTTGGCTGGATCGACATGCACGGCACCGGCCTGTTCATCGATCCGGACCACGAACTCGACGCAGCGGACGCCGGGGACGAAGGAGAACGGGACGGTGTCGATCGTGAGCTGGTCCATGCGCCGAGCTTCGCGAACCGACTGTTTCGCTGGCGTTACGCGGACGGCGTCAGACGTCGAACGGGACCTCGCCGGACCGGCTGACCCCGGCTCGCTGCCGGTACGCCAGGTGCCCTCCGAGGTAGCCGCCGACGCCGACGACCGCGAGTCCGGCGAACCCGAGCAGCTTGCCGGCGCCGTGGTTGCCGTGCTTCCGCTGCAGCCAGGACAGCCCGTACAGCGAGATGCCGACCCAGTTCACCGCCTGGTGCACCCATCCGGTCCGGAGCTGCTCGCGGTCGAGCTCGGACCAGTCGGCGTACCCGGCGGCCGTCGCGCTGCCCGAGGAGACCAGCCCGACGCCGACCAGCGTCTTCGCCGCCCTCGCGTTGCCCTTCCCGCCGAGCAGGTCGAGCACGGCGGCGGAGATCCATGCGCCGAGCGGGACCTGCACCATCAGCGGGTGCAGCGGGTGCCCGAAGGGGACGCCGTGCAGCAGCTTCCGCAGGCCTCGGGGGCGGACGAGGGCGTCGACGACCTTGCGGTCGATGTCGACGGCCTTGTCGAGCACGCTCGCGTGCTCGATGGACTCGGTGACGCGACGGATCGCGGGGATCTCCGGCATGCGCTGGACGCTACTCCTCGACGATCTCCGCGAGTTCGAAGGGTTCCACGACCAGCCCGTTGCCATCCTCGGCGACGTCCACCCGGACGGTGTCGCCGTCCCGGACGTCACCGGCGAGGATCGCGCGCGCCAGCTGGTCGTCGATCTGGCGCTGCATGAGCCGGCGGAGCGGACGTGCGCCGTAGACCGGGTCGTACCCGCGCTCGGCCAGCCAGCCCCGGGCTTCGGGGGTGACCGCGAGCTCGAGCCGGCGGTCCGAGAGCCGTCGTGCGAGCCGGTCGACGTACAGCGACACGATCTGCCCGAGGTCTTCCGAGGTGAGCGCCTGGAACACCACGATGTCGTCGAGCCGGTTGATGAACTCGGGGCGGAACGCCTGCTGCACGAGTTCGCGCACGGCCTCTTCGCGCTGCTCCTCGGTCAGCGACATGTCCGTCGTGAACTGCGAGCCGAGGTTCGACGTGAGGACCATGATCGTGTTCCGGAAGTCGACCGTGCGGCCCTGCCCGTCGGTGAGCCGCCCGTCATCGAGCACCTGCAGCAGCACGTCGAAGACCTCGGGGTGCGCCTTCTCGACCTCGTCGAGCAGGATCACGGAGTACGGGCGCCGCCGGACGGCCTCGGTGAGCTGGCCACCGGCCTCGTACCCGACGTACCCGGGCGGGGCACCGATGAGCCGTGCGACCGAGTGCTTCTCGCCGTACTCGCTCATGTCGATGCGGACGAGGGCCTTCTCGTCGTCGAACAGGAACTCGGCGAGTGCCTTCGCGAGCTCGGTCTTGCCGACACCGGTCGGCCCGAGGAACAGGAAGGACCCGGTCGGACGGTCCGGGTCGGAGATGCCGGCGCGGGTGCGGCGGACGGCTTCGGACACGGCCTGCACGGCGGTGCGCTGCCCGATGATGCGGCGGCCGAGTTCGCTCTCGAGGTGCAGGAGCTTCTCGGTCTCGCCCTGCAGCAGACGCCCCATCGGGATGCCCGTCCACTGCGCGATCACGGCGGCGATGTCCTCGTCGGTGACGCTGTCGTTGACCATCCGGTCGGCCGACTCGGCCTGCTCCGCTGCGGCCAGTTCGGCCTCGATCCGGGGCTTCTCGCCGTACTCCAGCCGCGACACCGTCTCGAAGTCGGCTTCGCGCTGGGCTCGCTGCGAGCGCATGTTGAGCTCGTCGAGCTGCTGCTTCAGTTCACCGATGCGGTTCAGCGACGCCCGCTCCGCCTGCCACCGCGCCTCGAGTTCGGCGAGCCGTTCCTCGCGCGTGTGCAGCTCGTTCCGCAGGATCTCGAGGCGCGCCTTGGACGCGTCGTCCTTCTCCTGCTTCAGCGCGAACTCCTCCACCCGGAGCCGGTCCACGTTCCGCTTCAGCTCGTCGATCTCGACGGGGCTGGAGTCGATCTCCATGCGGAGTCGGGACGCTGCTTCGTCGATGAGGTCGATCGCCTTGTCCGGCAGCTGTCGCCCGGAGATGTACCGGTTCGACAGGCTCGCCGCGGCCACGAGGGCGGAGTCGTTGATCGTCACCTTGTGGTGCGCCTCGTAGCGCTCCTTGAGCCCGCGGAGGATCGCGACCGAGTCCTCGACGCTGGGCTCCCCCACGTAGACCTGCTGGAAGCGGCGTTCGAGTGCGGCGTCCTTCTCGATGTACTCGCGGTACTCGTCGAGCGTCGTCGCACCGATGAGTCGCAGTTCGCCACGCGCCAGCATCGGCTTGAGCATGTTCGAGGCGGCGACGGATCCTTCTCCGCCGCCCGCGCCCATCAGCGTGTGCAGCTCGTCGATGAAGGTGATCACCTGGCCGTCGGACTCGTTGATCTCCTTGAGCACGGCCTTCAGCCGCTCTTCGAACTCACCGCGGTACTTGGCGCCTGCGATGAGCGCGGAGATGTCCAGCGACACGAGGCGCTTGTCCTTGAGCGAGTCGGCGACGTCGCCCGCGACGATGCGCTGTGCGAGTCCCTCGACGACGGCGGTCTTGCCGACGCCCGGCTCACCGATGAGCACGGGGTTGTTCTTGGTGCGGCGCGTCAGCACCTGGGAGACGCGCCGGATCTCGGCGTCGCGGCCGATCACGGGGTCGAGCTTGCCGCTCCGGGCGATCGCCGTGAGGTCGACGCCGTACTGCTCGAGGGCGGTCTTCTGCTGCTCCGCAGAGTCAGGAGCGCCCTGGAGGTTCGCCATGCGTTCTGTCCTTTCCTTGCGTTGGTCCTGAACTTGAGTCTACTGCACTCAACTTACGCCCGGCGGGCCGTATTCCGGGATACGTCCGCGAAACACCGGGAGCGGTGTGCTCTCCACATGATGAACCTCAACACTCGTCCACGGGTCGACGGGCTGGACGTCGCTCGTGGAATCGCCGTCCTCGGCATGTTCGCCGCGCACGTCGGTGCCGCTGCCACGCCCTTCACCTGGGCCGACCCTGCCTCGTGGTCCGCGCTCGTGCACGGCCGTTCGTCGATCCTGTTCGCCTTCTGTGCGGGCGTCTCCCTGGTGCTCGCCACCGCCGGTCGTGTCGACGGGCCGCTCGCGAGGGTGACGGACCGTCGACGTGTGGCCGGCCGGGCCATCGCGGTCTTCGCCCTCGGGGCGGTGCTGATGGTCCTGCAGACACCCATCAACGTCATCCTGCCCACCTACGCCGTGCTCTTCGTCGCCACTGTGCCGTTCCTGCGGGCCCGGCTCCGCACCCTCGTCCTGCTGGCGGGCACCTCGCTCGTGGTGGGGCCGGTCGTGGCCGTCGTCGGCGAGGCACTCACGGGTCCGGGGTCCGGATTCGTCGGCGACGTCCTCGTCCGTGGGTACCCGGCGGTCTCCTGGTGGGGCATCGTGCTCGCCGGGGTCGTGGTGGGCCGGGCCGGCCTCGAGCGGGGCCGTGCGCTCGCGCTCTTGCTCGTCGCCGGCACCGGGTGCGCCCTCGTCGGGTACGGCGGCGGGTTCCTCCTGTGCCTCGGCCTCGGGCTGGAGCCCCCGGCGCCGTCGACGTCGGTGAACGCCGCCGACCTCGGGGGTGACTCCGCAGGCGGCTCCTCCGTCGCCGTGCCCCCGGACGGCTCGGTCGCCCCCATCGGACCGACGGGTCCGCGGGCGTCCACCTGGACTGGGAGCGACTGACCGGGCTCTTCCCGCACGCCGGCTCGACCGCCGAGCTGCTCGGCGGACTGGGCGTCGCGATGGCAGTGCTGGCGATCTGCTGTCTGCTCACCCGCCGTCGACGCCACGTCCTCGGCCCGATCGCCACCGTCGGCACGCTCGCGCTCACGCTGTACTGCGCCCACGTGGTCGCCTTCCGGATCTGGACGGCATTCGGGACCCTCGGCGCCGCGGAACCGGGCGGGCCGACGGGCGGTGACCCGGCGCCCCCGCTCGGCGGGTGGGTTCCGTTCCTCGTGCTGGCCCTCGCCAGCACTGTGCTCGCGGTCCTCTGGCGACGGCTCCGCGGGAGCGGGCCGCTCGAACGACTCACACGGTGGGCATCGCGGCGGTTCGACGACCCAGCGCCGTCAGGGCCGCGGCCGGTCCGGGTTCCGGATGCCGATCGCACTGACGACGGCCCCGGCGACCAGCAACAGCGCCATCACGACCACCGCGCGGTGCAGACCCGCGACGCTCATCTCGCCACCGAGCACCACGCCGGCGAGCGCGACCATCACGAGACTGGCGATCCGGGCGATCGCGTTGTTCACCGCTGACCCGACGCCCGCCTCGGTCTGCGGGACCGATCCGAGCACCGCGCTCGTCAGCGGTGTGACCATCAGGGTGATCCCGAGGCCGACGAGGACCAGCCCCGGGAACACCGCGGGCCAGTACCCGTCCGGCTGGCTCCCCACGGTCACCATCAGCAGCGCACCGATCGCGGCGATCGCGGGCCCGGCCGCCATGAACCACCGCGGCCCGTACCGCCCGGCGAAGCCGCCGACGGTGGTGGAGAGCAGCAGGAGCACCACGGTCGGCGGCAGCGTCGCGAGACCGGCGAGCCAGGCCGGGAAGCCCCAGACCTCCTGCAGGAAGAGCGTCACGACGAATCCGACCATCCCGAGCGCGCCGTAGATCGAGAGCGTGGCGATGTTGCCGACCGCGAAGTTCCGGGCACGGAACAGTCCGAGGGGCACCAGCGGGGCGCCGGTCGTCCGCGTCACGCGGAGCTCCCACGGCACGAAGGCGGCGAGCGCCACGGCGCCGAGGACGAGCGCCACGACGACCACGGGCGAGCCCCACCCGAGCCGCTCCTGCTCGATGAGCCCCAGCACCACGCCGCCGACCCCGACCACCGCGAGCACCGCCCCGACGACGTCCACTCGGGGGTGGTCCCCGGCGACGACGTCCCCGGAGATGCGCCGGACCAGCGGGATCGTCACGGCGATGGGGATCGCGGTGAGCACGAAGATCCAGCGCCACCCGATGCCGTCCACGATCAGGCCGCCGATCACCGGTCCGACGATGATCGCCGCGCTCGACCACGCCGTCCACGAGCCGATCGCCTTCGACTGGGCCGCTCCCCGGTACGCCGCGATGATCAGCGCCAGCGAACTCGGGGTGACGAGGGCACCGCCGACGCCCTGCAGCGCCCGGGCGCCGATGAGGACCTCGCCGTTCGGTGCGATCGCACACACGATCGAGGCGATCCCGAACACCACGAGGCCCCACTGGATGATCCGGACGCGGCCGTACAGGTCGGACAGCGAACCCGCGACGAGGATCAACGAACCGAGCGTCACGAGGTACGCGTCGACGGTCCACTGCTGCACGACGAGCCCGCCGCCGAGCTCCTGCCGGATAGCGGGGAGCGCGACGTTCACGACACTCGAGTCGAGGCCGACCACGAACGACGCCAGGATCGCGACGACGAGCACCACACGCCGGTCGTCACGGAGCGGTGCGGTGTGGACGGGAGCAGTCATGCGCTCATCATGCGCGTTCCGGGCGCTGCGCACACGACGAAGCCCCCGTGTGGGATCACGGGGGCTTCGAGCCCGAAGGCTCGGTGACGGGGCGGGACCGGATCAGTTCCGGTGGTCGGTGGTGGCGTTCGGCTGAACCGACGGGCCCGGGTTCACGACGGGGGCCTGGTTCACGACCGGCTCGGCGGGGGCTGCCGGAGCGGCGGTGTTCTGGACCGTGGTGTCGGTGCCCTTGGCCTTCTTGTCGTCGATGTCCATCTCCTTCTTGAAGATGTTGATCGACTGGCCGAGCCCCTTCGCGAGGGCCGGGAGCTTGGTCGCACCGAACAGCAGCACGACGATGCCGAGGATGATCAGCAGGTGCACACCGGTGAGGTTTCCGAGCATCATGACTCCTTGGTTCTGGAAGTGGTCGCCGTCAGCGGGTCGTCATCGATCCGCCCGGCGGAAGCCGAGTTCGTCCCATCGTAACTCCCGCGGGCCGGGATGCCCAGGCCGCACTCCTGAACGGACACCGTTCGCACAGGAATTCACCCTCAGTACGCCCCGCGCGATCGCAGCACCGAGGGAATCGTCCTGGCGAGGATCACGACGTCGTGCACGAAGGACCAGTTCTCGACGTAGTGCAGGTCGAGCCGGACACCGTCGGCCCAGTCCAGGTCCGAGCGGCCACTGATCTGCCACAGGCCGGTGATCCCGGGGGTCACGAGCAGCCGTCGGTCGGCGAAGTCCTCGTAGAGGGCGACCTCACGGCGCAGCGCCGGGCGGGGTCCGACGAGGCTCATCGACCCGACCAGGACGTTCCAGAGCTGCGGCAGCTCGTCGAGCGACGTCCTGCGGAGGAACGCCCCGGCCCGGGTGACGCGTGGGTCGTCCTGCATCTTGAACAGCGGGCCGGCGCCCTCGTTCTGCGACTGCAGGGCGGCCATCCGACCCTCGGCGTCGACGCACATCGTCCGGAACTTCAGGATCGAGAAGTCCACGCCCCCTCGCCCGACGCGCGTCTGCCGGAAGAGCACCGGTCCACCGTCGTCGAGCCGGATCAGCAGTGCGACGGCGGCCATCACCGGGGCGAGCAGCACCAGCCCGAGGCCCGCTCCGGCGACGTCGACGAACCGCTTGCCGAAGCGACGCCGGTACTCGGGCGTCTCGACGTGCATGAGCGGGAGCCCGTCGACCGGGCGCTCGTGCACCCGGCCCGCTGCGATGTCGGCGAGCGGCGAGGACACGACCAGCTCCACACCCCGGTCCTCGAGCTGCCATCCGAGTCGACGGAGTCGCTCGTGGCCGCCCGGCACCGCCCCGGCGATGACGACCGCCGGGACGCCGGTGGCCTCGGCCAGGGCCAGCACCCCGCCGACACCACCGAGGACCGGGACGACGGCGTCCCCGAGCTCGATCTCGGTCCCGACCGGCAGACAGTCGGTGACGACCGCGCGCACCCGGTAGCCGGCCCCCGGGCTGGCGGCGATGCGGCGCCCGACGTAGCGGGCGTCCTCGGCGTCGCCGACGAGCAGCACGTCCATGAGTTGCTCGCCGGATGCCCGGCGGCGTGCGAGCGCGGCCCGGGTGCTCTTCCGACCGAGCGCGAGCAGCAGGACGCCGAGCGGAAGGGCGATCGCGACGTACCCGCGGGCGATGTCCACCTGGAGGGCGTACGCGACCACGGCGACCAGCGCCCCGGTCAGGAGGCTCGCGGTGAGGAGCCGGCGGTACTCGTCGCCGCCGACCCCGGCGATGCGTGGGTCACGGGTGCGGAACGTGGAGAGCAGCAGCATCCAGAGGACGATGATCGCCGGAGCGACGACGACCTCGAGCCAGCCTTCCCCTGCGATGCCGGTCGCCGCGTCCCAGGGGAAGCGCAGCAGGTGCGCGCCGCCGAACGCAGCGAGCAGCAGTCCGAGGTCGAGCGCGGCGACACCGAGCGCGCGACTGCCTCGGAGTTGAGCACCCCCGGCACGGGCGGACGCGGGGGCGGGTGACGGAGCGGGCGACGGGGTGGGGTGGAGCGCGAGTGACAACGGAGACCTCCTGCTGGCCACCGGCGCGACAGAGTCGCACCGGACGCCGGGTCATCACGGGTCACGACACAGGTCGGCGTCTCCCCAATATATCAAATTGTATGTTGTATATCAACGGTCGAGGACGCGGTCCAGACTCCAGAGCACCGCGGTGCCGGTGAGCTGCGGGACGTCGGCCTCGGTGACCCCGCGCAGCCGGTAGGCCACCCGCTCCCCCGGCAGCAGCGTCATGAAGCCGCGGTCGACCGTGCCCTCGGGCCGGACCCGGTCCGGCTGCAGCAGGAGGTCCCGCACGAGCGACTCGGCCTCGACGACCAGGTCCAGGCCGTCGCCGTCCGCCGCCGGCGAGAACGCCGCCCGGTAGTGCGCCGGCTCCCATCGCATGTCCTTGTCCGGCGCCGGTGTCCAGACGGCGCGACGCCAGTCCATGTCGGCGACGACGAGTTCGGCCGTCGGGTCGGCCACGACGCCGACCGACGACGGCAGCGCCACCACCGCGACCCCGGCACCGTCGAGGTGCACGGGGAGCCCGACCTCGGCGAGCGTGCGCCCGGACATGTCGATCCGGCGGATCCGCACCACGCTGTCCAGCCCGCGACGCGTCGACCGCACCGCGACCTCGATCGGCGACGCACCGGACGTCTCGATGACCGCGGTGTCCCCAGCGGCCGAACCCGCGGCAGGACCCGCGGCACCGGACCCGGCCATGTCGGGGACGGGAAGGGACGCGGTCACCTGCTCCGAGCCTCCCGGCCGCCCTGCCGTGTCCGCGACCGGACCACCCACCGCGACCGTCACGTCGGACGCCGGCCGGATCGTGAGCAGCACGTCGTCGTAGAGCCGACGCAGCTCGTGCGCCAGCGGCTTCAGCCGCCCGGCGGAGTCGATCGCCGACCACGACGAGACCGGCCACAGGTCGTTGAGCTGCCAGACGACGACCCCGGTGTTCCGCGGCCAGTGCGTCCGCCAGTGCTCCACGCCGGTCGCGATCGCACGCGCCTGCTGCAACTGCGTGAGGTAGTGCCAGCGGTCGAAGTCGGTGTCCCAGCCGGTGCCGAAGCGGGGCGCCAAGCCGTTCGCGAGCTTCGCCATGCCGGAGGCGGCCTTCTGGTGGTGCACGACGCCCGGCGAGGTCGGCGTCATCGGTTCGTCCGACACGGCGTCACGCAGCGTGCGCCAGGCCGGCGGCGCCTGCCAGCCGAACTCGGAGACGAAGCGCGGCACGGAGTCGCGGTAGTGGTCGTCGGACTCGCGGTTCCAGACGTCCCACGAGTGGTGCGTCTCGTGGTCGACGTCGTTCGCGAACAGCGACTCCGAGCCGGACCACGGCGATGCGACCGTGTAGAAGCGCGACGGGTCGACCGCGTCGACGATCGTCGGCAGCAGGTCGAGGTAGTAGTCGAGACCCCAGCCTCGGTCGCCGAGCGCCTCGCCCCAGCCGTCGGCGTCGTGGAGCCAGATGTTCTCGTTGTTCCCGTTCCACAGCACCAGGGACGGGTGCCGGGACAGCCGGGCGACGTTGTCACGCGCCTCGGCGACGACCTCGCTGCGGAGCGGTTCGTCCTCGGGGTAGGCCGAGCAGGCGAACGGGAAGTCCTGCCAGACGAGCAGCCCGAGCTCGTCGCAGACCTCGTAGAAGTCGTGCGACTCGTACACGCCGCCGCCCCAGACGCGGACGAGGTTCGTGTTGAGCGACGCGGCAGCCGTGAGCCGGTCCTCGTAGCGCGACCGGTCCACCCGGGACACGATGACGTCGTCCGGGATCCAGTTCACGCCGCGCACGTCGATGAGCGTGCCGTTGACGTGGATGTTGAACGGGCGGCCGATGTCGTCGACCGCGGTGTCCACCCGGGTCGACCGGAAACCGGTGCGGAAGGTGTGCCGGTCGAGGACCTCGCCCTCGACCGTCTGCAGCTCGACGAACACGTCGTAGAGGGGCTGCTCGCCGTACCCGCGCGGCCACCAGAGCCGGGCCTCCGGGATCCGGACCGTGACGACGGTCTCGTTCTCCTTCGGGGTCACCTGCGCCCGCGAACGCTGCCGGGTCTTCGTGCCGTCGGCGGTCTCCCCCGCGACCGTCACGACGAGCACGAGGTCGTCGTCCTCGCCGTCCTGGTCGAGGTCGTTCATGCCGGAGCGCTCGAACGCGATGTGCGCGTCGAGGACGCCCTCGCCGGCCTCGACGTCCACGAGCGGGCGGACGTCGCGCAGCCGCGCGGTGGACCAGCGCTCGATCGCGACGGGACGCCACGGACCGCTCGTGACGGCGGTCAGCCCCCAGTCCCAGCCGAAGTTCGACGCCATCTTCCGCACGTACGGGAACGGCTCGTCGTACGGGCCCGGCATCGCGCCGGCCCGGGCGGCGACGCGGCCGGCCTCGCGGTACGGGGACTCGAAGAGGATCTCCAGGTCGCGCTCCGTCCGCGCGTTGCTGCCGTCCGTCACGTCGCGGAGGTCGAAGCGGTAGCGGCGGTGCATGTTCCGCGTCGCGCCGATCTGCACGCCGTCGAGGGTCAGTTCGGTGACGGTGTCGAGGCCGTCGCAGACCAGGTCGACGCGCTCGTGGCCGCGCGGGTCCACGTCCACCGAGCGGCGGTAGGTCCAGTCGGAACGGCCCACCCACTTCGCGGCGTCCTCGTTGCGGTCGAGGGTCGGGTCCGGCAGGAGTCCCTCGCGCTGCAGGTCGGTGTGGACCTGGCCGGGGACGGTCGCGGGGATCCCGGCGGCAGCTCCGGCCGGTGCGCCGGCCGGCGCGTTCTCGCGCACCATGGACACGGTCCAGCGGTCGCGGAGTTCCTCGCGGTCGAGGGTCATTGCGGTCCTTCTCTTCAGCGGGCCGCTGGTGCGGTCAGCCGCGGTCGGGGTCCGGCGCTCGGTCCGTCCCGGGGCCGGTTCGTACGGCCTGGAGGCACGGCACCGGTCGTCCGGGCGTCGTCGCGTCGCGCGCGCGGAGCGTCGGGCGATCCGCGCACGAGGGGTGCCCCGCGATGCTAGTACGGGTTGCTTTCCGGAACATATGCACGGGCGACCGTGGCAGGTTGGGGTGGTGATCACCGTCGAACTCGCCAAGACCCTCCGCGACGCAGGACTCCGCTGGCACCCGGCGACCGGCGACCGGTTCGTCATCGACAAGCCCGGCGTCGACGACGACGTCTACACGGTGTCGGAGATGACCGTCGAGCGGCACGACCACCCGACGGGCACGACGCTCGGCTTCAACGGGACGACCGAGTGGGCGCTCGACTCGGTGTCCGCGGAGGAGTCGCTGTGGCTGCCCCGCGAGGACCAGCTCCGCGAGCTCCTCGGGCCCTCGTTCGTCGGGCTGACGCGGGTCGCCGCGGCGTCCCGGGTCGTGTACACCGTGACGATCGCGCTGCGGGGCGAGGACCGGACGTTCGCGGCGGCGGACCCGGCCGTGGCGTACGGGGAGGCGTTGGCGGCGTACATCGCGGCGGCGCTGGACTGACACCACGACGGAGGACACCCGCTCGGGGTGCCCTCCGTCGTCAGTCGATCAGGAGCGCGGCGTCGTGGTGTCGTCCCCCTGTCGACGACGCCGGACGTACACGAGCAGCGTCAGTCCTGCCAGCAGGAGCACGATGCCCGCGGGGAGCACCACCGCGGTGATCTCCGACCCGGTGAACGCGAGCTCGTCCGGTTCCGTCCCCTCCGCCTGCTGTGGTTCCAGCTCGGCCTTCGCCACGGTGCGGAGCTCCTGGGAGAACACCCACATCCGGCCGTTCGCCACGGCCGCGGCACGCGTCCGCACGCCGGACTGCGTCGTGTCTGCAGCACCAGGAGCTTCGACGGTCTCGCCGTCAGCGCGCGTGACCGAGCCCTTGACCTGACCGACGGTGACGACCTCGCCCCGCTCGGCGTCGCCCGCGGTGACGGTGTGCGCGGCACTGCTCGCACAGGCGGTGCTCGCGCCGGGCTCGAGCGTCGTCAGCTCGCACGTCAACGGCCCGGTCGAACCGGTGCGCTGGACGTCGTCCACCGTCGTGTTCCCGGTGTTCAGCACCTCGTAGCGCATCGCGACCTGCTCGCCCGGACGGACCGCGCGGCCCTCCGGGATCGGGGACGGCTCTCCATCGGATCCGAGGAGCACCGCTTCGCCCGTCAGGTCGAGCGCGCTGCCGGCCGTGAGGCCGACGCGGACCTCGGCGCGGTCGGTGACCCGTCGCCCGTCCGGCCCGGTGGCCTCCAGCACGGCCGCGATGGTGACCTGGCCGTGGTCGATGTCCGACTGGGTCAGGACGTGATCGGGCACCGTGCAGTCGATCGTGGCTCCCGGCGTCACCGACCCTGGTGCGCACTCGACCGTCATGTCAGCGAGCTCGACGACCTCCGTGGCGGCGTCACGGAGCGTGACGTTCCCGCTGTTGGTGCCGCTGATCGACGCCGAGACGTGGTCGCCCGCCTTCGGGTCGTCGGTGCGCGCACGCTCCGTGTCCGCCAGGTGCGCCGTCAGGTCGAGCGTGACCGCAGCCGACCGCTCGATCGCGACCGACGCGTCCGACTCGGCCGTGACGCGGCTCCCACCGGCACCCGTCGCCGTGGACCGGACGGTGAACCGCGCGGTGCCCGCGTCGACCTCGTCCTGCGTCACCGTCGTCGACGAAGCGCACTCCGCCGAACCGCCCGGAGCGATCGCGTCGGCCGGGCAGGTCACGACCATGCCGTCGCGCCCCTCGACCAGGCCGTCGAGGTCCGTCGCCGTGACGTTCCCGGTGTTCCGGACCGCCACCCGGAGCGCTGCCGTGTCACCGGCGACCGGGTGTTCCCGCCCCGTCGGCTCGAGACGGGCCGAGGTGCTCGCGGCGATCGAGGCCGCTCGCACGATGGTCGTTTCGGTCGACGCGGTTCCCTCGACCCGGGTGCCACCGGCACCGGTGGCCGACCCGACGGCCTCGAACCGGACGGTGCCGGCGTCGACGTCGTCCTGACCGAGTTCGTACGCGGTCACCACACAGGTCAGTTCCTCGCCGGGTGCCAGCGCACGACCGGGGCACGTGACGTCCATGCCCTTCCGGTCGCGCACCGCGGCGTCGACGTCGTCGACCGTGACGTTGCCGGTGTTGCGGACCGTGATCGCCACGGTGACGCCGTCGCCGGCCCGCGGGACCTCGTGCTCGGAGGCGTCGAGGACACTCGTCGCCGAGACCGCGACCTGCGGGGCGCGGGCCAGCTGGACCTCGGTGCCGTCCGTGGCGGAGGCAGTCCCACCGGACGGGGTCGCCGCGGTCATCGTGACGTCGAAGCCCACGTGCCCACGGTCCACGTCGGCCTGCCTGAGCCGGTGGTCGTCGACGGTGCAGGTGACCTCGGCACCGGGGGCGATCGCGCCGTCGGCGCACTCGACGTCCATCGACCGGCCGTCCACCTCGCCGGTCAGGTCGCGGAGGGTGACGTTGCCCGAGTTCCGGACGGCCACGTGGAGGCCGACCGCGTCACCCGCGACCGGGGCGGCTCCGTCGTCGGCGAGGGCCGCGGTGACGGTGGCCACGATGCCGTGCTGACGGTCGAGCGTCACGGTGGCGGAGTCCGACGCCGACACTGCCTGTCCCTTCGGCCCCGTCGCCGAAGCGGTCGCCTCGAACTGGATCTCCCCCCGGTCCAGATCGTCCTGCGTCAGGACGTGACTCGGCAGGGTGCAGGTCGCAGGAGCACCGGGCGCGAGTGCGCCGGCGGGGCAGTCCGCCGCACCGTCGCGGCCGCGGAGGACGCCGCGCAGGTCGGTGAGGGTCACGTTCCCGCTGTTGCGCGCCGCGATCGTCAGCGCGACCTCGTCGCCGACGGCCGGAGCCTTCCCGGCCGTCTCGAGGACGGGCGTGATCGTCGTGGCGAGCGCCGGAGCCTGCGTCTGCGTCTCCTGGGTCGCGGTCGCGGCAGCGGCGACCGGCTTCCCGGCGGTGTCGACGGCGGTCATCGCCGCGTGGAACACGACGGTTCCGGCGTCGACGTCGCCCTGTGTCACGCGGTGCGCGCCCTCGAGCGCGCAGGTGATCGTTGCTCCAGGAGCGAGCTTGCCCGTCGGGCAGTCGACGGTCATCGTCGGTTCACCGTCGACCCGGACCGCGATCCGGTCGAGGGACACGTTCCCGTGGTTCCGGACCTCGACCGCGAGCCGGACGTCGTCGCCGAGCGCGGGTGCTCCGCCGGTCGTCACGGGCGTGACGGTGAGTTCGGCAGCTGATGCGGACGGGGTCGTGGACACCGTCGCCGCGGCGTTGGCCGAGACCGGAACGCCGAGCCGCGAGGACGCGGACGCGGTGACGGCGTCCTCGACGGATCCTCGATCCACGTCCGCCTGCGTCACGGGCCGGGCAGCGGTGACACAGGTCGCGGAAGCGCCGGGGGTGAGTTCCGAACGATCGCAGCGCACGGCGCCCTGCGTCCCGGAGACGCCGAGGTCGTGCACGAGCACGTTCCCCGCGTTCTCGACGACGGTGCGGAAGGTCATGGTCTCACCGAGGTCCGCGACGGCGTCTCCGTTGCCGCCGCCCAGGGTGATCTGCTCGTCGGCGCGCAGCTCGTTGCGCTCGGGAGCGAAGGTCACGCTCGACGCGGCGGGGGCGTCGAGCCCGACCCGCTTCGTGACCGCGTCCGGGGCGACCGTGTAGGTGCCAGCGGTGGCGGCGGTCACGTCGAAGGTCACCGTGCAGTCGGGCGCGTCGATGGCGAGGCCACCGCTCGCGCCCACCGCGCTGGCACCCGCGTCGACGTCGAGGGTCGGCGCCGCGCACGTCGTGGCGGTCTTCGGATCGGCCGCGACGGTCAGGCCGGCGGGCAGGGTCTCCGCGAAGGACCACCCGGGCTTCGCGCCGTGCTCGCTGGTGTTCACGACGCGGACGGTCATCCGCGCGGTGTCGCCGACGATGGTGCCGGTGGAGAACTCGTTCGCGAGGGTCGGGGTCGAGTCGACGATCGTCACGCGGTCGAAGGCGCCGTCGTTGCCGTCACCGGAGCCCTGCGCGTTGCGCAGCCGCCAGCGGAGGCTGTCGCCGGAGAACAGGACGCCACCGCTCGAGACGAACTCGCCGCCTCGCACGGATCCGTGGTCGCTCGACCGCGGGTCGGTACACGGGTCGAGCGGCCGGTCGGACACCGGACGCTCGGTTCCGTCATCGACGAGCAGGAAGTCCAGGAGCGGATGGTTCGAATGGCAGTTCTGAGCCGCTGCGGACACCCCGAACGACACGAACCGTCCGGACTCGCCGAGGGAGAACGCTTCACGGGACTCGATCTGGATCCGGTTCGCGCCCGGACTCGAGCCGTCGGTGTAGGCACTCACGGCATGGTTCGTCGCGGGATCGGTTCCGCTGATCTCCCCGAGTGCACCGGCGAGGGAGCGGAGGCCGGCGTTCGCGGAACAGCCGGCCGTGTCGGAGCTCGACCGGCTCGTGATGATGCCGTTGCACCACGCCGACGAGAGCCACTGGGGATCGGCAGCGTAGGTCTCGCCCGTCGCGCCGACGTACTTGTCGAGCATCCTCGGGGAGGACCCCATCCCGTGCTCGAAGTCCTCCACGAACAGCACCCGCGGGTCCTTCCCCGTGATGGCGCCCGCGGCGGATGCACCGCGAACGGCCGACGGGTTCGGTGCGGCAGCTGCGGTGAGCGGGGTACCGAGGGCCGCGAGGAGCCCGAGGGCGGTGGCCGCCGAAGCGGCGCGAGCAAGCAAGGGCAGAGCGAGTGCAGTCATGGGTCCTTCGTCCGTGGGCAACCTCAGAAGAATATCAGTATTCTGCATACGAACGCGCCGCGCCCGGCTGAACGTCCCCGGAATGACACTCGGGGGTGCGCTGGTTGTCTGGGGTCATGACCGTTCCGAACATCACCCTCAACGACGGCAAGACCATCCCGCAGCTCGGCTTCGGCGTCTTCCAGATCGACCCCGCCGACACGAAGGACGCGGTGCTCACCGCGCTCGAGGTCGGCTACCGCCACATCGACACCGCCGAGATGTACGGCAACGAGAAAGAGGTGGGCGAGGCGATCGCGTCGTCCGGCATCCCGCGCGATGAGATCTTCGTCACCTCGAAGCTGAACAACGGCTTCCACGCCCCCGAGGCGGCGCTGGAGAACGGCAAGAAGTCCGCCGAGCTGCTCGGCGGCTACACCGACCTCTTCCTCATCCACTGGCCACTCCCGACCGTCTCGGACTTCGTCCCGACGTGGAAGGCCTTCGAGGAGCTCTACGCCGCCGGCACCGCGCGCTCGATCGGCGTCTCGAACTTCAACGCACACCACCTCCGCCGCCTCATCGCGGAGACCACCGTCACCCCGGCGGTGAACCAGATCGAGGTGCACCCGTACCTCGCGCAGGACGACCTCCGCGCGGTGAACCGTGAGCTCGGCATCGCGACCGAGGCCTGGTCCCCGATCGCGCAGGGCCTCGTGCTCGACGACGCGACGATCACCCGCATCGCCGCGGCCACGGGCAAGTCCCCCGCGCAGGTCGTGCTCCGCTGGCACATCCAGCGCGGCGACATCGTGTTCCCGAAGTCGGTCACCCGTGCCCGCGTCGAGGAGAACTTCGCGATCTTCGACTTCGAGCTCTCCGACGAGGACATGACCGACATCACGACGCTCGACAAGGGGCACCGGACGGGTCCGGACCCGGACACGTTCGACTACGTCCCGGAGTAGTCCCGCCCTTCGTCATACCGTGTCCACGTCGATCAGGACCGGCGGGACGCCGTCACGGTGAAGCGGTCGGTCCGGGTGATCTGCCGCGTCGGGCCGACGGTCTTCTCCAACACCGGCCGGTACCGCAGGTGCGAGTTCCAGACGCACCACAGTTCGCCACCGGACTGGAGGATCGTGGCCGCGTTCCGGAACATCGCCTCGGCCGCGTCGGTGCTCACGGTGGTGTCCGCGTGGAACGGCGGGTTGCACAGCACCAGCTGCGCGGACCCCTCGTCGAGCTCGTCACCGGCGTCACTCCGCACGGTCCGGACGCGGTCTCCGACCCCGTTCAGGTCCGCCGTCATGCGGGAGCTCGCGACGGCGACCGCGGAGACGTCGGTCGCGATGACCCGGAGACCCGGGCGGCGCCGGGCGATCTCGGTCGCGATCACGCCGTTGCCGCTCCCGAGGTCGACCGCGACCCGGGCGGTGGGGACCGCGGCGTCCATCTCCCCGAGGAGCACGCGGGTCCCGAGGTCGAGCGACGCCCCGGCGAAGACCCCGCCGTGCGCGGCGATGGTCATCCCGAGCTCGTCGAGGTGCACACGCCGCGGCCACGGGTCGGTGATCGCCGCGCGGTTCGCAGCCGCACGGAGCGGGTCCTGCGCGACGAGCAGCCGGGACTTGCCACGACCCCGGGACGCGGCGACCTCCCCGAAGGACCGGCGGAGCACGTCGTTCTGGGAGAGCGTCATGTACTTCGTCCGGCCGCCGCAGAGCAGCACGACGTCGGGCGCGGCGAACCGGGCGACGGCCCGGGCGACCTCGTCGAGGCGGTCGTGCGACTTCGAGAGCCGGAGCAGCACGAGTCGGGCGTCCGTGAAGGCGTCCTCGTAGGTCTCCGGGTGGTGGAACCCCCGTCGTCCGAACGTGCCGGCGATGGACTCGAGCGCACGCTCGCTGACGAGCGAGTCCTGCACGACGCGGACGTCGTCAGCACCGTGCACGGCGAGGACTCCGAGCGTCAGCACGCCGCGCTGGTCGTCGACCACCGTGACCGCACCGGGGTGCCGGAGCGCGTCGCCGTGCACGTGGGGCGCCTCGTCGAGGAGGAACCGATCGGTGCCGTCGATGGTGATGAGGTCGGGCCCGTCGTCGTCGGGCGTCCGTCGGAAGAAGTCGGCGAAGTCGAACGCGGGCACCGGTGCAGCGTAGCCCGTCGAGCCTGGCCTCCTCGACGGCATTGTCAATATGTGAAATACTGAGTGAATGCCGATTTTCTTGCTCCGTCGCGGTGCCACCGTCGCGCTCGTCGCCGCCGTGACGGCGGCGGTCGTCTCCACGATCGTCGTCACCGTCGCGTCCGCGAGTGCAACGGCGTCGCTGGAGTCCGCCGAGGACGGCCCGCTGCCCACCTCGATCACGCGGAGCGAGGACGGCCGGTCGACCACGATCCTCGTCCACGGACTCGGCGACCCGGAAGCCGAACGGATCCGGGAAGGCCGCGGAATGCGGCACAGCGCGCTCCAGCCGACGGGGCGGTTCGTCCGGCACGGCCAGCCGGTCACGGTCGACGTGCCGGTGGGATCTCCTGCGATGCACGTCGTGATCGGCCTCGACGGCAGGTACGCGGCGTTCAACGACGGCGCGGACCGTGGGATGGAGTCGACCCCCCTGTCACCGGGCCCGAACACGGTCACGGCGGATCGAGACGGCATGGTCTTCCTCACGAGTACCGCCACGTCGGGCTCGGCGGACGTCGAGGTCACTGGCGGCCAACCCGTCCCGGTGTTCATCGCGGGACAGACGTCGAACGAGGACTTCCTGCGCGACCTCGAACGCTTCCCGGACGCCCCGATGGTGACGATCATCGGGGAACGGGTCTTCGGTGACTTCCAGGCGAGGACGGCTTCCGCGATGACGGCGTCCGACCTGGCGTCACGAGTCCACGACTGGGACCGGGTGATCGAGGTCACGAACGACCACCACGGACTGCTCGACGAGGGTGTCGGGTCGGCGCGCAAGGCGCCCCACCACATCTACGTCGCCTCGCCGGACTCGGGCGCCGGGTACGCGAGCGCGAGCCACGACCGGATCGTGTTCCAGGTCGACACGGGCGCCGCCGCCGAGCTCTTCACGATGCGCGCGGGAGACCTCTGGGGGTTCTGGCACGAAGTCGGACACACGTACCAGCCCCCCGCCTACAACTGGAAGGGCATGGTCGAGGTCGTCAACAACGTCTCCGCGCTCGATGTCCAGGCGACGGTGTTCGGCGCGAATCGTCTCGACGGTCAGCAGAGCGCCATCACGCGGTTCTTCGCACAGCCCGTCGAGACCCGGAGCTTCGCGGCCGAGGAGGACGTCTGGGTCCGGCTGCTCATGTTCGACCAGCTCCGCCGCGCATTCGGGCAGGAGTTCTACCCGTCACTCGACCAGGAACTCCGCGTCCGACTCCGGACCGGCGAGGTGGTCCTCCGCGACGACGCTGCGAAACAGCAGCACTTCGTGAGCATCGCGGCGCAGATCGCCGACCGCGACCTGCGCCCGTTCTTCCGCCAGTGGGGATTCCCGCTCGACGCGGACACCGCGGCGTCCATGGCCCGGCTTCCTGCCCTCACGACGCCGATCTGGCACAACACGCGGTCGGCGGACACCGTCCGTGAACGGGATCTCCCGACGTACGGTGCGCCGACCGGCACCGCCGAGCCGGTCACCGAGCGCGCGACGGTCGGACAGCGGCAGCTCGGCACTGCGCCGAGGGCCGCCGACCTCGGCAACACCGACGGGACCGGCGCGACGCGGGTCGTCGGCCATGCACTCGAGGCGGACGAGCCGGGCGTCGGGCACGCGCTCGTCGTGCTCCGCAACGACCGCGGGATCCGAGAGACCGTGTCCACGCCCGTCGACGTCGGCGCCGGCAACGCGTTCCGCTTCCGAGGCCTCAGCGATCGGACGATCGGATGGCTCGCACTCGACCCGCTCGCCGGAGCGCTCCGCTTCGTGCAGATCACGGGCTCCCAGGCGCACACCGGGTTCACCGGCGAGGAGTACGTCGGCTTCACCCTCCGTGACGCCGACGAAGCGCAGGTCCTCGGGGAGTGGACCATCCGCGGCGACGAGTCCGGCGCCGTCGTGGCGGCGTCGTTCGCGCAGCGGTACGAGGACGGACAGGTGCTCGAGATCCGACATGCCGAGCCACGGTCCCGACTCACCGCGTACCGCGACGGCGACGAGCTCCCCGGCCGTTCGGATCGCGTCCAACGCTTCCGCATCGTCGACGACCGGATCGAGCCGATCGTGGACGCGGCCGTGCGCGTCCTGCCGGTCGACGCGGTGGAGCTCGCGCGTGGAGCAGACACCGCAGTGCCCCTCGGCATCGTCGCCGGGCGGGAACTCACCGAGCTCCGGGCAGACCTCGTCGTCGTCGCCCCGGACGGCACCGTCTTCACAGAAGCACAGTCGACCCTGACCGGGGAGTACCGGAACCCCGGCGAGGGATGGCGCCCCGCGTCGTCGATGACCCTCCGGAACGGAAAGCGCTCCCCCGACGGGCGCACGATCTCGTTCCGGCTGGACACGGCCTCCTCGTTCCGACTGACCCAGGGAGCCGCGGCGCGGTGGAGCCCGCAGGTGCACACGCCGGAGGACGCCGTCGCGGGCGAGTTCGGCATGCGGTGGGAGCTCAACGGCACCGCTGGCGGCGGATCGGTCCGGCTCGGCGTGTGAAACCGATCACCGGGTGATCCGGGCTCGACCGTCCGCCTCCGGGACGTCGGCAGCGCGCAGGGCGTTCCCCCGGACCACGAAACGGTTGTCCGGACTGCCGAACCGCAGCCCGATGCGCACCCGCGGCGACGTCGAGTCGATGCGGTTGGCCACGATCGAGCCGTCGTTCGCACCGGCGGCCACGTCGATGCCCACGGATTTGCCGGACACCTCGGCGATCCGGTTGCCACGAACCGTGACGGATGCGTTCGAGTGCTCGACCCGGATCGCTTCCCCGACGCTCGACGTCACGGTGTTGTCGGCGACGAGCAGCCCGCGGGTGAGCTTCACGAGGATCCCGGCAGCATCCGGTCCACCCGCGCCCGTGACGGTGTTGCCCGTGACCGACCCGGTCGCCCGGGGGGCCGTCGACCCGACGGTGCTGCCGGCTCCACTGACCACGATGCCGGAACCCGCAGGGAGCGCGGCCGTGCGCGTGATGCGGTTCCCGGCGATCACGAGGCCGGTGGGAGCGACGTCGGTCTGCGCCCGGTTCGTCGCCGACTTGCTCGGGACTGCCGCGATCCCGACGCGACATCCGGTCACGACGTTGTCCCGGATCTCGACGCCGTCCCCGGCGTGGGTGTCGATGCCTTCCCACGCCGGCACGCCGCTCACGTGGTTGCGGAGGATGCGGACGCGGGCGGACCGGCGTGTGACGCTCACCACTGCGGTGGCGTCCCGGGTCACCGTGATCCCGTACGAGTTGACCCGGCCTGCCGGTTGACGGACGTCGGAGATCGCGGTGTCCTGCACGATGGCGTCCTGCACCCCGAGGAGTGCGACGCCCGCGTACCCGACCGCGGCGATCGAGGTCTTCTCGAGCAGGAACCCCGAGCAGTACTCCACGTGGACGCCGTCGTGGGGCAACTGGCGGAGCCGCCCCCCGGACACCCGGACGTCGCTGATCGGTGCGGCACGGGTGCCCATCACCGCGATCGCGTGTGCGTCCCCGCCCGTCGAGGCACCGACGCCGTCGATGACCGGGTCGGTGATCCGCGCTCCCGAAGCGGTGACGAGGATCGCCGTGGCGTCCGCACCCATCCGCAGCGCACCGCTCCCCACGAAACGGATCGTCACGGCGCGACGGACCACGAGGCTCTTGGTCCGGGCTTGCGGGGTGCTGATCGTGAGCACGCCACCGGCTGGCAGGGTGTCGAGCCGACGTTGGAGCGCATCGACGCCCGGCTCCTCACCATCGGCAACGAGCGGGACGAACCCACCGACGAGCGAGGCGGCCCCGACCACGGCCACCACCCCGGCACCGATGAGCAACTGCCTGCGGAGCAAGCGATGTCGAGCATCCATCTCGGTCTCCCTCTCTGGAATCTCAGAATACCGCTCATCACCATGGCGATATTCGCTGAATAATGCGAGGAGAAATGTTGAATGCAAATCCTCGCGACTCGGCGTGTGAATGTGATATGTTCCCTGCGCATTCATCCTTGACGAAGAGAGAGCACCAATGCAGAAGTCCCAATCGTCCCCGCGCGCACCGCTCGCTCTCGGCATCGGGGCGGTGGTGATCGCGACCGTTGCGAGCAGTCTCACCGCCGGTGCCGCCTGGGCGGGCGAGTCCCGCGCAGCCGATGCGCAACAGGTCGGCCCGCTGGTCACCGAGACGTCGTCGTTCGCCGACAGCCCGGCGTTCAGCGCCCCCTCCGCCGGCACCGTCGGCGGAGCGGTCGCCGCGAACCGTGCCAGGACCCTGGCGGAAGCGCGGGCAGCGGCCACACGCTGGTTCATCCCGGCGCCCGGGTCCACGACCAACGTCCGGCCGGTCTCGGCTCCGGGCCTGTGCCTGACGGCTGGCTCGACGACGATCGAGAACTCGTCGCCGGTGACGCTCCAGAACTGCGTCGCCGGCGCCCCCGCCCAGCAGTTCACGCTCGCCGCCAACACCGGGTCGAACAACCCGATCGGCACCGGTCTGCAGTCGACGTACAACGGTGGCTTCCTCGGTCTGTACAACACCGACAGCGTCATGCGCCTGCAGTCCCAGACGGTCGCCGACCGGATCCCCACGCTCGACGACTTCGTCGGGGCGTTCAGCGCCGACCTCGACCGCGTGGACGTCCTCACCAGGACGGCGTACATCTCCGGCTCGGGCACCCCCGACGCCACGATCCTCGTGAACGGCGGGTCGCCGGTGACGGTCGCGAAGGACGGCAGCTGGTCGACGTCGGTCCGCGGACTCGACCTCGGGAAGAACACGATCCAGGTGGAGCAGTACGAGGGCTCCGTCAAGACCGGCGACGTGGTGCTCGACGCCGACCTGGTCGCCGACGCGCTCACCTTCGACGCGACGTTCTCGGGGAACCGCGATGCCCCGGTGATCGCCTCCGGCAAGGCGCACCCCGGCGCCGAGGTCTCGCTCTTCGACGCGTCCGGCAAGCAGATCGGCAGCACAGTGACGGCGAACCCGATCACCGGCGCGTGGACGACGACCATCCCTGCGCCCAACCGGGGCGGCGGGTACGCGGTCACGGCGGCGCAGTTCATGGACGGCGTCCGCGACTCGGCGCACGACCGTACGCGGTCCGTCGAGTACGGTGCCGCCGTCACCGTCACGACGCCCGCTGACGGGTCCTCGCACGCCGGTGGTCCGCTCAGGATGACGGGCGCCGGTGAACCCGGTTCCGCGATCGAGGTCCGCGACGTCACGAACGGCGGGAACTCCTTGGTCGGCACGAGCAAGGACGGCGTCCTGCCGAACAAGAACTGGTCGCTCGACACCACGGACCTCGACCGTGCGGAGCACGTGCTCCGTGTGGTCCAGAAGTCCAAGGGTGCGAACACGACCGTGGCCGAGGTGACGATCAACCCCGGCGAGACCGGCGGACTCGCGCCGGTGACCCTGGTCGCACCGACCACCGTGACACCGGGCGTCGTGAACACCTTCCGCGGCACGGCCGAACCGGACGCCACCTACGAGGTGGTGAACGTCTCGGGCACCCCGATCGTCGATGGTCCACTCAGGGTCGCCAGCGATGGCACGTGGACGTTCGACCGCACGATCAGCTGGGATGCGAAGCAGTTCCAGTTCCGGATCGTCCAGACGAAGGGCGACCAGACCGATCGGTCAGAGCTGTTCGTCATCGCTGCGAACGCCGGATTCGCCCCGGTGACGGTCACCAACAAGACGGTCCTGCCCGGTGAGCTGAACACCTTCACCGGGACCGGCCCCGCGGACGCCGAGTACGAGGTCCTCAACGCCTCGGGCAGCCCACTCCTGCCGGGCAAGCGCGACATCGACAGCAACGGCAAGTGGTCGTTCGATCGTGACGTGTCGAAGGGCCAGCTCGGCTTCAGCTTCAAGTTCCGCATCACGGTCGACGGCTCGTCCTACACGACGAAGCTCTTCACCCTGCCCGCGAACACCCGCTGATCCCACCACCCACCCCGGGGCCGCCGTCCGACCGACGGCGGCCCCGTCCCACGCTCGGAGCACCTCATGACCCTTCTCCTCCGGCGGCGGCTCGCCACCGCGGCCCTCACCGCGCTCGTCTCCATCACGGCCCTCGCGCCCCCGGGTTCGGTGTCGACGTCAAGGACGTCACCACCACCAGCGGGTACTGCGTCCCGTGGCCGTCGACCTGGCGTGAGGGGCAGACCGTGACGGTCAAGTCCCAACTCCTGACGATCCCCGTCGGCTGAGGAACGGGACATGTTCGTCGTCACCGTCGCCCGCGCCGTGCTCGCCGGCTGGTGGATCGTCATGGCGACCACTGCGCTGGGAGCAGGCGCCGCACTGCTGGTCACGAACGCGACGACCCCGGTCTACCGGGCGAGCACTTCGTTCTACGTCTCCGTGACCGGTCAGGACGCCCTGTCCGCCGGCGAGATCGCCCAGGGATCGACGGCGGCGCAGCAGAAGATCACGTCGTACATCGCCCTCGTTTCCTCACCCCGCGTGCTCCGTCCGGTCGTGGAGCGGCTCGGGCTCCACACCACGGTCGCCGACCTGGGCAGCCGGGTGTCCGCGACGACCCGCACCGGGACCGTGATCATCGTCATCACCGCCAGCGATCCCGACGCCCGCGCCGCGAAGACCCTCGCATCCGCGGTGGGCTCGTCCCTGGCCGAGGTCGTCTCGGACATCGAGCCAGCGGCCGCGAGCGGTGTGGCCTCCGTCACGCTCGAGCCCGTCATGCCCGCGACGGTGCCGACCACGCCGTCGTCGCCACGGCCCGCCGCCGATCTCGCACTCGGGATCGGCGCCGGCCTGGCCGCCGGCGTCCTCCTCGCGCTCGTCCGCGCCGCGGTCGACACGCGGGTCCGGACCGCCGAGGACCTCGACGTCGACGTCCCCGTGGTCGGTGACGTCGCCTTCGACCCGGACGTGGAGCGCCGCCCGCTCATCGTCCGCGACGACGGCTCCAGCGCGAGATCGGAGGCCTTCCGCAGCCTCCGGACGAACATCCAGTTCCTCCGGTCCGGCGGCGCTCCGACGATCGCCGTCACGAGCGCCCGCCAGGCCGAGGGCAAGACCACCACCGTCGCGAACCTCGGGATCGCGATGAGCACCGGCGGGCTCCGGACCGTCATCGTCGACGCGGACCTCCGTCGGCCCGCGATGGCGCAGACGATGGGACTCGAGGGAGCGGCCGGGCTCACCGACGTGCTGGTCGCCCGGGCGGAACTCGAGGACGTCCTGCAGCCGTGGGGCGACGATGGCCTGCACGTCCTGCCGGCTGGGACTGTCCCACCGAACCCGAGCGAGCTCATCGGCTCGGAGGCGATGGAGCGCGTGATCGCCGAGCTGGCGAGGCGGTTCGACGTCGTGCTCGTCGACACCCCGCCGGTCCTGGCGGTCACGGACGCCGCGCTGATGAGCACCCTCGTCTCGACGACCCTCATCGTCGTCGCGGCCAACCAGGGGCGCCGCTCCGACGCGCGCGCGGTCGTGGAGGCACTCGCTCGCGTCGGCGAGCACGCCGACGGGATCGTCCTGACCAAGACCCGGCATGCCATCTCGCGGCGGTCGTACTACCGCTCGGAGTACGGCGCGCGGCGCACGACGGAGCCGGCGCGGTGAAGCGCGCCCTCGACGCACTCGGCGCCGGCACCCTCCTCGTGCTGCTCGCCCCGGTCCTCGCCGCACTCGCTGCCCTCGTCGCGATCCGGCTGGGCCGCCCGGTGCTGTTCCGGCAACAGCGGCCGGGCCTCGGCGGCGTACCGTTCACGATCCTCAAGTTCCGCACCATGCGCGAGGTCGACCGGGCAGCCGGACGGATCTCCGACGCCGATCGACTGACCCCCTTCGGCGAGCGCCTCCGGTCGACGAGTCTCGACGAGCTGCCGAGCCTCTGGAACATCCTGCGCGGCGAGATGAGCTTCGTCGGACCGAGACCCAGCCTGTGCCGGTACCTCGACCTCTACACCGCCGAAGAAGCACGACGGCACGATGTCCGGCCGGGTCTCACCGGCCTGGCACAGGTCCGGGGCCGCAACGCCCTCCCCTGGCCGGACCGCCTCCGCTCGGACGTGGAGTACGTCGACACGGCCACGCTCGCCCTCGACGCCCGGATCCTGGCGCGCACCGTGGTCGTCGTCGCCAGACGCGAGGGCATCACCACCCCCGGCCACGTCACCTCCGACCGGTTCACCGGATCGGCGAACAGCGCGAGGAGCACGCCGTGAAGCACCAGGAGCACCCCGTGAAGACCGTCTGGATCGTGAACCACTACGCCCACCACCGTGAGCGGGACGGGCGGGCGACGCGGCACCAGCACCTCGCCGCGGGGCTCCCGGACTCCGGCTGGCACGCTGTCGTGATCGCGGCCGGCACCGACCACCCGACGGGCCGGGCGCACCTCCGCGGCGTCCGGCTGCGCGAACGGTGGGCAGGCGACGACCACGAGTTCTGCTGGCTCCGCGGGGTCGACCACCGCGGACACGGCATCCGACGGACGCTGCGACGGCTCGCGGACATCGGGCTCTTCACCGCCCTCCTGCTCGTGCCCGGGATGCTCCGCGGGCTCCCCCACCCCGACGTCGTCGTCGGCGGTTCCTTCCACCCGCTCGCCGCATGGGCCGCCTCGGTGCTCGCGCGACGGCACCACGTCCCGTTCGTGTTCGAGCCGCGCGACCTCTGGCCGGAATCCGCGGTCGCGCTCACCCGGATGTCCGAGCGGCATCCGGTGGTCCGCGTCCTCCGCCTGATCGAGCGCACCACGATCGCACGGGCCGTGCACGTCGTCTCCCCGCTCGACGGTGTCGGGCGGTACTACGCAGATCGTGGGCAGCCCCGGCCGTTCACGTGGGTGCCGAACGGGGTCGACCCCGACGAGCCCACGCAGCCCGGTCCGCAACCGCGCCGACCGAACCAAGACCAAGACCAAGACCAAGACCAGGCGCCGTTCACCGTCGCCTACATCGGCTCGATGGGCACCGCGAACGCCCTCGAGACCGTCATCGACGGCTTCGCCGCCGCCCACCGCCGGAACCCCACCGACGGACCGCAACTGACCCTGCGCATGGTCGGGGACGGGCCGGACCGCGACGCTCTCCGACAGCGCGTGTCGCGCCTCCCGGCCGGTGCCCGCGTGATCTGGGACGGACGCGTGTCACAGGACGAAGCCCGCGACATCGGACGCAGCGCAGGCTGCCTCGTGGTCGCCGTCCACGACCTGCCGCTCTACCGTCACGGCGTCTCGCTGAACAAGCAGTACGAGTACATGCTCACGGGCCGGCCGCTGCTGGTCGCCAGTCCGGTGGTCCTCGCGCCGGTGGCAGCAGCGCGGTGCGGCGTGCACGTCGCGCCCGACGCACCCGACGCGCTCGCGGACGGCATCCTCGCGCTCGCCCGCATGCCCGAGCACGAGCGTGCCGCGATGGGCGCACGCGGCCGCGAGCACGTGCTGCGGGAACACGACTACCGGGCGCTGGCCCGGCGGTACGGAGCAGCGCTGGACGCCGCGTGGTCAGCAGGACGGAGCCGCGCGTGATCCCGGACATCGTCCACGTGTCGAGTGCGCACCCGTGGGTCGACAACCGGGTGCACCTGCGCGAGGCGGCCTCCGCGGCCGAGGCCGGGTTCCGCGTGCGCCTGATCGCGGTGGACTCCGACCTCGGCGCACCACCGACAGGGGTGGACGTGGTCCGGATCCCGCGTCGGCGACGGCTCCGCCGGATGACCGTCTCCACGACCCAGGCGCTCGTCCTCGCGCTGCGTTCGCGGGCCCGCGTCGTCCACCTCCACGACCCGGAGCTCATCTGGACCATCCCCGTCCTGCGCGTCGCCGGGCGGCGGGTGGTCTACGACGCGCACGAGGACCTCCCGGACCAGGTCTGGGGCAAGGACTACCTGTCGCACCGCCAGCGCGGGGTGTTCGCGATGCTCTCCCTCCTGCTGCTGCGGGTCGCCGGGACCGCGGACCGCATCGTGACCGCGACCGCCTGGACCGGCCGGCGGTTCCCGGCGACCCGCCGGATCGCGATCCACAACTTCCCGACGGCGCGTGCCGAGGACGACGGACAGGTCGGCCTGGAGGCTCGCCCCACCCTGGTCGCGCACGTCGGGCTCCTGAGTCGTGACCGTGGGATCGACGTGGTCGCGTCGGTCGCCGACGACCCGTCGTTCCCGCCGACGTGGCGGATCGAGCTGGTCGGTTCGATCGACGCCGCCACCGACCGCACACGACTCGACGCCGCGGCACGAACAGGACGGGTGCACCACGGCGGCGCGGTCGGACCGACGGCGGCCCGGGACCTCCTCCTGTCGGCGCGGATCGGACTCGTGCCGTTCCGGCGGACGCTGGTGACGGACCAGATCTTCCCGACGAAGCTGTTCGAGTACCTCGCCGCGGGCCTCGCGGTGATCGCGACCGACGTGCCGCTGTGGCGGCACCTGCTCGACGGCGTGGAGTGCGTCACCTTCGTGCCGGGCGACGATCCGGGCGCGATCGCGCGGGCGATCCGGCGCTACGCGGACGACCCGGAGCTCCTCCGGCGGCACGGTGCGTCGGCGCGGACCGCGGCCCAGCGGTTCCGGTGGGAGCCGGAGGCCGAACGGCTCGTCGCGATGTACGACGAGCTCCTGCCCGGTGTCCGCGACGGGCGCCGGTGAAGCGGGCCGAGCGCGCCCTGCTCCGGGGGCTGCTCCGCCGCCTGGTGTTGGTGGGGGTCACCGTCACCGTGCTCGCGACGACGACGGACTGGATCGCGGCGCACCTCGTCGCGCCGCTGTTCTCGTACAGCGGGTTCACACACGTCGTTGCCCCGTGGCCCGCGCGGTTGGTCGTCGTGGCGTTGACGATCGGCGTCGCGATGTGCCTGCCGGCGACGATCCGTCGCGCGTCGCACGTGGTGCTCTGGACGATCTTCGTCGTGTGCGTCGCGCCGGCGATGCTCATGAGCCCGTCGACGGGGTACCTGTCGATCGGGACCGCCCTCGCGCTGAGTGCGACGATCGGGGCGTCCTTCGCGGTCGTCGGGGCGTCGTTCGCGGTCTGCGGGGCGTCTGCCGCTCGGTCCGTGCCGACGTCCGATGGACCTGAGCGCGACGTCATCCGCCTCGGCGCACGGTCCGTCGACCGCGGAGCCCTGACCTGGACCGTGTGCGCGGCGTACTCCGCCCTCACCTACGCGGTGATGACGGCCACGGTCGGCGTGCACGTCCGGTTCCTCGCCCTCGACGACATCTACGACGTCCGGGCCGCGTACACCGCCGACGTCGGCTCCGGCGGCACGCTCGGGTACCTGCTGACCGGCCAGGCCTACGTCGTCAACCCGCTCCTGCTGGCCAGGGGGATCGCCCGTCGTCGCCCGGCACTCGTCGTGCTCGCGTCGGCCGGCCAGTTCCTGCTCTACTCCAGCACCGGGTTCAAGGCGGTGCTGTTCTCGTTCGTCGCGGTGCTCGGCGTTGCCCTGCTGTTCCGTGGCCGCGCGCAACGCGCGTCGTTGTCCTTCCTCGTGGCACCGATCGCGATCATGATCGTCTCCGCGGTCGCAGACGCGCTGCAGGGCGGGATCACCTGGACCTCGGTGTTCACGCGTCGTTTCATGCTGACGCCCGGGCTGCTCACGTCCGTGTACGTCCAGTTCTTCTCCGACAACCCGGTCGCCGGGTACGGCTACTCGTTCCTCCGGAAGTGGGTCGACTACCCGTACGACCTCCCGCCACCGAAGCGCATCGCGGCGTTCCTGGTCCCGGGGTCGAACGGGTACGCGAACGCCAACCTGTTCGCGGACGGGTTCGCGAACCTGGGGTGGGTCGGCATCCCGGTCGCCGCTGCGGCGCTGTTCGTGTGGCTCCGGTTCCTGGACCGCGCCGCCGCCGGGCTGCCGCTGCGGGTGGCGGCGATGACCGTGGTGATGCCGAGCATCATGCTGAGCAACACGTCGGTCTTCACCGCGATGCTCTCGCACGGGCTGCTCGTGGGGACCGTGATCCTGGCGATCGCGCCGAGGTCGGGGTGGGACGGACAGGCGGTGCCCCCGTCGTCCGGGCGGCGCCGGTCCGTGTCTCCGTCGCGGCGCGACCGTCAGTCCTCGCGGTAGCGGACGACCACGCCCGTCGTCGCCACGACCGCCGAGGTCGTCGCCGCCCAGTCGTTGGCGACGAGCACCAGGTCGTTGCCCGCCTGACGACACATCACGCCGTAGACCGCGCCGCCGCGACCGCCGGCGTCCGCCGAGTACCGGTTGTCCAGGAGCACCGCGTCGTTCGCCCCGGCGCGGACGTCGATCGCCACCGACGTCGCCGTGCCCTGCTGCCGGAGCCCGTCGACGGTGTTGCCGATCACCGCGAGGCGTTCGTTCGAGTGGTACAGCGACAGACCCCGCCGGACTCCGCCGTCGCACCGGTTGTGCGCGATGGTGAGGTTCCTCGTCAGGTACACCAGGATGCCGGCGTCCCGGTCGCCGTCCCCGTACCCGGTCACGGTGTTCCGGAGCACCACGCCCGTGGCGCGTTCGGCTTCGGACCCGACGACCTCTCCGGCTCCGCGCACGACGATGCCGGATCCCGGGCCGTCCTCGGATCGGGTCACCAGGTTGTCGACGACCGCGCAGTCGATCGGCGCGTACTTCGTCGCGGTGGCATCGGCCTCGTCCTTGGACGGGACGACCGCGATGCCCACCCGGCAGTTGTCCACACGATTGCGAAGGATCGAGATCGCCTCACCGCCGTGCGTGTCGATGCCCTCCCACTGTGGGACGTCGGAGACGTGGTTGTCCGCGATCGTGATCCGACTGCTCCGTGGAGCGCCGGCCAGACCGTCGGAGGTGGCCCGGACCGCTTCGATGCCGTAGGAGTTCGGGTACGGCGACGGCTGCAGCACCCGCGCGACCCGGTTCCGCAGCACGCTGCCGCCGACGCAGGAGAACAGCAGGACGCCCGCGTACCCGACGTCCGTGATCACACAGTCGGTCACGGAGAACCGGGTGCAGTGGTCGAACAGGACGCCGTCGTGCGAGAAGCCGCGGATCTCGGCACCGGTGACGTGCACGTCGGTGAGCGGTTCCCCGACGGTGCCGACCGCGTGCACGCCCCGGCCGAGTCCCGAGTGCGTCGCCCCGGAGCCGACGAGCCGTGCGTCGACGACCCGGACGCGCGGCGCCCTGACGAGCACGAGGTCGATGTCGCGGTCGGTCGACAGCGCGCCGCCGACGAACCGGAGCGTCATCGGCCGTGCCACGACGAGCGGTGCGGACAGCGACCACGCGCGGGTGATGTCGACGACGGCGTCCTGACGCGCGGCGTCGAGGACGTCCTGCAGCCGTGCCGCGCCGACGTCGTCGCTGTGCGCGACGCCCTCGGATGCCGATGCCGATGCCACGGGCACGGACGCAGGCGCGGCGTCGACCGTCGACGCGCCGGCACGCGCCGAGGCGACCGCGAGTACGAGTCCCGGGACGGTGCTCGCCGCGCCCAGGAGCGCGGCACGTCGGGACACGGGCAGGAGCTCACCGCGCGCCATGGACAGGCTCCCCTCGGAGTCCGAGCGAGCGCTCGGTCGACGTCAGGGACTCGCCGGGGTCCCCTTCGTGACGAGCAGCACCAGGACGAGCATCGCCCCGTACGACGCCGTCATCGCGGCGGCGAGCACCGCCAGCACGACGGGCATCGGGGCGCCGAGGACCGAGGGCACGAGGACGGCCCCGGTCGTGCTGACCAGCCGTGCGACGTCCCACACGAGCTGCGTGGTCTGCCGCCCGAGCATCGAGAGCACCTGACTCACCGGTGACACCGCGACCTGGATCGCGAACGCCGGGACGAGGATCCGTGCGTAGGACCCCGCTGTCTGCCACTCCGCACCGAACACCGCACCGAAGAGGACCGGGCCCGCGAGCAGCACGACGAGCGCTCCCGCTCCCCCGGCGACGAGCAGCCGCCCGGTCAGCCGGACGAGGAGCGGCCGGATCGGCGAACCCGAGCGGGCCCGCTGTCCGAACGCGCCCGCTGCGTACTGCGACACCGCGTCCGCGACCATGCCCACCGGCGACCCGAGCACGCGCATCGTGAGAGCGACGAACCCGGCGGCAGCACTGCCGTGGACCGCCGCGATCACGATGCCCGGAGCCTGCTGCCCGACGACGTTCAGCATCGCGGACCACGGGGTCAGCGTGAGGAAGCGACGGTGTTCCGACGCCGCCTGCGCGACCTGCCTCCGTGACGGCAGCCCGGCTGCGGGCCGGAGCATCCCGAGCACCGCGGCGAAGCGCCCCGCTGCGAGCCCGCCGACCAGACCGATGGGTCCGGCGAACGCCATCGCGAGGTTCCAGGCCGTCTGACCGAGTCCCTGACACGCGTTCCGGACCGCGAGCGCGCGGTGCGCTCGACGTCGGGCGAGCACGGCGGAGCAGATGCGCTGCACGGCGATCGCGATCGTCGTGACCGGCAGGACCCACCAGAGGTCGGCCAGCGCCGGCGCCCGGAACCATGCAGCGAGCGACTCGCGGAGCGCCCAGGCGACGCCTGCGGTGAGCAGCCCGGCCAGCAGCGTCGCTCCGAACCCCACGGTGATCAGCGACCGGACGTGGTTCGGCTCGGCGACCGCGAGCGCTCGGTCGGTCCCGAGGGCGGCACCGGCACCGAGCACCGATGCGATCGCCGTGACCACGGTCAGCGTCCCGAAGTCCGACGCGGAGTACGTCCGGGTGAGCACCGGCGAGACCGCGACGACGGCTCCCTGGCCCAGGACGGTCCCGACCAGGATCGTCAGGACAGCTGACGGAGCGCGCGGGGGTCTGCGCATGCGGACCGCCGATCGTCGTGGGGTGCAGGGTGAACATCAGTACATCACATTTCTCTCACGCGTCGAACGGGGCGACGCCCCACACAGAGCGGTAGACGGCGAGGAGCGCCGTCGCCTCGTGGTCCCAGCGGTAGCGGTCCGCAACGAGCGCGCGACCGGCGGCGGCGTGTGCGCGCAGGAGGTCCGGGTGCTCGGCGTACCGGCGGACGGCGCGGGCAACGGCGTCCGGGTCATCCGCCGGCACCCACGTCGCACAGTCCGCGCCGGCCAGCAGTTCGCGCCAGAGCGGGACGTCCGTGGCGACGACGGCGGTGCCGGCGGCGAGGTACTCGAACAGCTTCGTCGGGATCGAGGCCGCGTACGCCGGGGTCGGCCGGAGCGGGAGGAGCCCGACCCGGGCCCCGAGCAGCAGGTCGCGCGCGGCGTGCGGCGCGAGGGTCCCGCGGTGGTCGATCCGACCGGCCGCGACCAGCCCGTCGAAGCGGGACCGGTCGACGGCGGAGTCGATACGCCCAGCCGTCACGACCCGCCAGGCATCGGGAAAGTCGGGCGACGACGCCGCACCGCTGATCACGTCGATCCCTCGGTCCCGGCTCAGCGCACCGAGGTACACCGCGACGAGGGGCCGATCGGTCACCGGTGGTGCGTCGAGGTCGGCGGGACGGAGTACCGGCAGGTTGCGCACGACGGTCGTCCGCGCCGCGGGGAACCGAGCGGCGATCGTCGGCGTCGCAGCGACCACCGCGTCGGCGCGCCCGGCGACCAGGACGACGAGGTGCGCGAGCGCGACGGCCGCCCGCCGCGCCCATCGACCGAGGTACTCCTTCCCCCGGACCTGGTCCGGCAGGTCCTCGTGCGCGTCGTAGACCACGACGCGTCCGACCGCACGGAGGAGCAGCACCGCCCAGACGAGTTCCGGGTCGTGCAGGTGCACCACCGTGGCTCGGGACGACAGCGCGGCAGTGATCACCTGTGCGGACGAGCGGACCACCCGTGCCCGGCGACGGCGTGCGGGGACGCGGCGGACGAACACGCCGGTGGCGAGGTCCGGGCGCCCCCAGTCGGTGTCGCCCGTCGCAGCGACGTCGTCGCCGTCGACCGCCACCGCGACCAGCGCCGTGCGGTACCCGGCGGCTGCGGCGCTCGCAGCCGACCGGAGGTGCACCCGGTTGTCGGTCCACGGGTGCGCACTGGACACGTGCACGATGTCGAACGGACGGGATCGGTGGCGCATGCTGCGAAGCTATGTGCCGCCGAGCCGAGCGCGCGAGTTATTCACATCTTGTGTTTCGCAGCCCGCCGCCGAGGGCGATCACCGTCACCGACGGCCACCGCGCCGGGTCCAGGACCCGCCGCCCGTCGAGGATCGTCCGCACGCCGGGAAGGCGTTGCGGTCCCCACGAGGCGTACTCCGCGTGGTCGGCCTGCACCACGGCAGCGTCGACCGCTGCTCCGGCGACGGACGGCGCGAACCCGAGGGTCCGGAGCTCATCCGGCCCGTAGAGCGGGTCTGTGACGGTGACCACGGCACCCCGCGCTATGAGCGCCGCGACGGTGTCGAACACCCCGGAGAACGCGGTTTCCTTGACCCCACCGCGGTACGCGGCGCCGAGCACCACGATCCGCTCACCCCGGAGGTCGCCGTGCACCCGGGCGAGCACGTCCACCGCGTGCGCGGGCATCGCGGCGTTCCGGGCACGAGCGGCCCGCACCACCGATGCATCCGGGTCGTTCCAGAGGTAGAGCTGCGGGTACACCGGGATGCAGTGCCCACCGACGGCGATGCCCGGACGGTGCAGGTGGCTGTACGGCTGGGAGTTGCACGCTTCGATGACCCGCTCGACGTCGATACCGGACCGGTCGGCGAACACCGCGAACTCGTTCGCCAGGGCGATGTTGACGTCGCGGTAGGTGGTCTCGGCGAGCTTCGCGAGTTCGGCGCCCTCGGCGGACCCGAGGTCCCAGACCCCGTTCGGCCGGTCGAGGTCCGGTCGGTCGTCGAACTGCAGCACCGAATCGTAGAACCCCGCGGCGCGCTCCGCACCGCGTGGGGACAGCCCGCCGACCAGCTTCGGGTACCGTCGCAGGTCCGCGAACACCCGCCCGGTCAGCACCCGCTCAGGCGAGAACACCACGTCGAAGTCCCGCCCCTCGACGAGCCCCGAGCGGGCTTCGAGCCGGGGTGCCCACCGCGTCCGCGTCGTCCCGACCGGGAGCGTGGTCTCGTACGCGACGAGCATCCCCGGCCGCAGGTGCGCGCCGATCACGTCGGTCGCCGCGTCCATCCAGCCGAAGTCCGGCACGCCGTCCGACGACACGAACAGCGGCACCACGACGACGACCACGTCCGCGACGGCGAGCGCCCGCTCGGGATCGGTCGTCGCTGTCAGCCCACCGGAGGCCACCACGGCCGACAGCTCCTCGTCGAGCCCGTGCTCCCCCGGGAACGGCGGGACCCCGGCGTTCACGGACTCCACGACCGCGTCCGCGACGTCGAGCCCGACCACCGTGGCGCCCGACCGCGCGTACTGCACGGCGAGCGGCAGCCCGATCTTGCCGAGCCCGACCACCGCGACCCTCACGCTGCGACCCCGATGCGGACGGTCTGCCGCGTGTGCGCCGACTCGAGCACGGCCTCGGCGACCTCGACGGTCCGCAGCCCGTCCCGCAGGGTGACGATGTCGGCCGGCAACCCGAGCACGGCGTCCCGGAACGCCTCGTGCTCCACGACGAGGGGCTCGCGTTTCGGGATCGCGAACCGCGTGCTCGCTCCCTCGGCGACCCCGCGGAACGCGGCGACGCGCTCCCAGCCCGTCGGGACCGTGCCGTTCTCGTGGAACGTCAGGTCCGCGCTGAGCGTGTCCGCGACGAACGTGCCGTGCTCTCCGGTCACGACGAAGAGCCGCTCCTTGAAGGGGGTGAGCCAGTTCACCAGGTGCGAGGTCAGCGTGCCGTCGGCGAGCTCGCCCGTGACGGTCACCAGGTCCTCGTGGGCACGCCCGCTCTTCGTGCACGCGAGCGCCCCGATGTGCACGTACTCCGACCGCGCGATCCACGCCGTGGCGTCGATGTCGTGGGTCGCGAGGTCCTTGACGACCCCGACGTCCGCGATCCGCGACGGGAACGGACCCTGTCGCCGGGTGGCGATCTGGTGGACGGCACCGAGCTCGCCGGCGTCGAGCCGATGTCGGAGTGCCTGCAGCGCGGGGTTGTACCGCTCGATGTGCCCGACCGCTCCGACCAGCCCGGCGCCGTCGAACGCCGCGACGAGCCGCGCGGCGGCGCCGGCATCGGCCGCCACGGGCTTCTCGATGAGGGCGTGCACGCCGGCGGCGGCGAGGAGCAGGCCGACGGGTTCGTGGAGCCCGGTCGGGACGGCGACCACCGCGGCGTCGATCCCGATCCCGATCAGGTCGGAGGCCGTCCGCACGACCGGCAGCCCGTCCGCGGCACCGCGGGGGTCGCCGAGCGCGTCGGCCGCCCCGACCAGGTCGACCCCGTCGAGCGACCGCAGCACGCGGACGTGGTGCGCCCCCATGACCCCGAGCCCGACCACGCCGATCCGCACGCCGCTCACCGTCCTGCTCCGGCCAACGCGTTCACGGCCGCGACGATCCGGTCGAGCTGCTGCAGTGTGAGCGTCGGGTACACGGGGAGCGCCAGCACCTCGGCGGCGGCCCGCTCCGTCTCCGGCAGGTCGCCGCACACCGGACCGCTCGACCCGACGAAGGAGGGCAGCCGGTGCACCGGCGTCGGGTAGTAGACACCGGCGCCGATGCCGTACTCCGCATCGAGCGCCGCGACGAAGCCGTCCCGGTCGTCGGGGACCCGGACGACGTACTGGTGGAACACGTGCTCGGCGAGCGGGTGCACGGTCGGGATGGTCACACCCCGGAGCTCACCGGTCAGGTACGCGGCGTTCGCGACCCGCTGCGCCGTCCAGCCGAGGACCTTCCGGAGCTGCGCTCGTCCGATGGCCGCGTGCACGTCCGACATCCGGGCGTTGAAGCCCACGATCTCGTTCTCGTAGCGGGTCGCCATCCCCTGGTTGCGGAGCAGGCGGACCGTCCGCTCGACGCCGGGCGACGGCGTCGAGACCATCCCGCCCTCCCCCGAGGTCATGTTCTTCGTCGGGTAGAGACTGAACGCCGCGGCGTCCCCGAGCGTCCCGACGCGCGCGCCGGACCACCGCGCACCGTGCGCCTGCGCCGCGTCCTCGAGCACGAGCAGGTCGTGCGACCGGGCCACGTCGACGAGCTCGTCCATGTCCGCGGGGTGCCCGTACAGGTGCACCGGGACGACCGCCCGGGTGCGGGACGTCACCGCGGCGGCGACCGCGCACGGGTCGATGCAGAACGACGCGGGGTCGATGTCGACGAAGACCGGGACGGCCCCGACGAGCCGCACGGCGTTCGCGGTGGCGGCGAAGGTGAACGACGGCACGATGACCTCGTCGCCCTGGCCGATGCCGAGCGCGAGGAGCGCCAGGTGCAGCGCCGCGGTCCCGCTGTTCACGGCGACGACCGGTGACGCCTCGACGAGCAGACTGCCGAACTCGCGCTCGAACGCCGCGACCTCCGGGCCCTGCGCGAGTGCGCCGCTCGCCAGCACGGCATCGACCGCCCGGCGTTCCTCGACGCCGATGAGCGGCTTCGCCACCGGGATCGCATCGGCCATGACGGCTCTCACCGGAGTTCCTCGAGGAACGCACCGTCGTCCGTGAACCGGAACCGGTCCCCGGTGTCGGGACACACCAGGTGGTGGTGGTCGACACGGCCCAGGCGTGCACCGGTCCGGCCGACCCAGCCGATCCGCCGGGCCGGCACGCCGGCGACGAGCGCGTGGTCCGGGACGTCGCGGTTCACGACGGCTCCTGCGGCGACCATCGCCCAGCTGCCGATGTGCACGGGTGCGACGCAGACCGCACCGGCTCCGATCGACGCCCCCTGCTCGACGACGACGGCCGAAGCCCGCCAGTCCCCCGCCCGCACCACGGACCCGTCCGGCGTGATCGCGCGCGGGACCGTGTCGTTCGTCAACACCACCCCGGGGCCGACGAAGACGCCGTCGCCGAGGACCGCGGGCCCGTAGACGAGCGCCGCGTTCTGGATCTTGCAGCGGGCCCCGATCCGGACACCGCCGCCGATGGTGACGTTCCGTCCGACCAGGGTCTCGGCGCCGATGACCGCGTCGGCTTCGACGTGGCTGTGGTCCCAGACGCGCACGCCCGGGTGGAGTCGTGCCGAGTCGGCGACGACGGCGGAGGGCGACACGAAGGGGTCGCCAGGAGCTGTGCGTGTGGTCATCGAGCCGCACGCTACACGAATCTGGAATACCGGTGCGAAGTATACACATTTCGCGGATATCGCACTATTCCGCGGGGTGATCGCCCAGCAGCAGGATCAGTGCGGCGGCCGCCAGAGCACGATCTGCGTGTTCCGCTGCGGTCGAGCGCCAGCCCGCAGGGACACCGCAGCCCCGGTCGTCGTCGCCGCGAACACCCGCGCCCCGGGTCGACTGATGAGCTGGTCGGCCAGAGCCGTCTCGAGCTCACGGACGCGCTCACGGAGCGCGCGGGTCTCGTTCTCGAGTTCGAGCACCCGCCGGATCCCTTCCAGCGACACCCCCTCGGAGCCGAGTCGCGCGATCTCCCGCAGCTGCGCGACGTCGCGCATCGAGTACCGGCGGGACCCGCCACGGGTCCGCCCCGGCACGACCAGGCCGAGCCGGTCGTACTGCCGCAGGGTCTGCGGGTGCATCTCCGCCAGCTCCGCGGCGACCGCGATCGCGAAGACGGGCGAGTTCTCGTCCATGTCGGTCATGGCGTGTTCCTTTCCGTCGTTCGCGTGGATCGAAAACCAGCCTGGAGGCTCGGCGGGCGTCCGTCAGGAAGCCGCGCCGAGCCGCTCCCCACCGGCACGGCCGGCCCGCCGCTTCGCGACGGGCCGGTACCGGCTGCGTGGGCCCAGGCTGGGTCTGTTGCTGATGGCGCGCGAGCGCACCGGCGCGCGTTCTAGCTGCGCGCCTTGGCGAGGAGGTCCTCGCGCGGGTCTTCGTCGGGCAGGGCCGCCGCGAGTGCCTCGACGGCCTCCCGCGCCTTGTCCGACAGGTGCGACGGCACCGCGACCTGCACGGTGGCGAGCAGATCGCCCGTCCCGTTCTTGGTCGCGACCCCGCGCCCCTTGACGCGGAGGACACGACCGGAGGGCGTGCCGGGCGCGACCCGGAGCTTGACGGGTTCGCCGCCGAGGGTGGGCACCTGGATCGTCGCGCCGAGCGCCGCCTCGACGAACGTCACGGGGACGTCCACACGGAGGTTCTGCCCGTCACGCTCGAACACCGGGTGCTTGCGGACGTGCACCGTGACCACCAGGTCACCCGCGTCGCCGCCGTCGGGCGATTGCTCGCCACGACCGCGCAGCCGGATCTTCTGGCCGTCGGCCACGCCTGCGGGGATGCGGACGTTCACCGGTCGGCCGTTGCCCTGGGAGAGCTTGACGGTGTCGCCGGCGATGGCCGTCGTGAAGTCGAGCGTCGTCGTCGCGGTGACGTCGCGCCCCTTCGTCGGGCCACCGAAGCCGCGGTAGCCGCCGGAGGGCTGGCCGAAACCAGCACCCCCGCCGCCACCGAACATGCCCCCGAGGATGTCCTCGAAGCCACCGCCGCCACCCTGGCCGAAGCGGACACGCTGCCCGCCACCGCCCTGCTGACCGAACATCCCGCCGAAGACGTCCTCGAACCCGCCACCCTGGCCTGCGCCACCCGCCGTGAAGCGAGCACCGGAGCCCATCGCGCGGACCTGGTCGTACTCGGCCCGCTGCTCCTTGTCGGAGAGCACCGAGTACGCCTCGCTGATCTCCTTGAAGCGGTTCTCCGCCGCGGTGTCACCCGGGTTGGAGTCCGGGTGGAACTGCCGCGCGAGCTTCCGGTACGTCTTCTTCAGCTCGGCGTCGGAGGCGTCCTTGGAGACCCCGAGGACCTTGTAGAAGTCCTTGTCGAACCAGTCTTGGCTGGCCATGGATCACCTACCTCCTGTCCGGATCAGGCCGGGACCGCCACCGCGACCTTGGCCGCACGGAGGACGCGCTCACCGAGCTTGTAGCCCGGCTCGACGACGTCCGCCACGGTCTGGCCGGTGGCGCCCGGGGTCGGGAGCTGCACGATCGCCTCGTGGATGTTCGGGTCGAAGGACTCGCCCTTCTCGCCGATCTGCACGAGCTTGAACCGCTCGAAGCCGCCACGGATCTTCTGGCCGATGACCTGCATGGGGCCCTCGGTCAGGTCGCCGTGGGCCTCGGCCCGGGTGAGGTCGTCGAGCGCCGGCAGGAGTGCGCGCACCACCTCGGCGATGGCGACCTCGCGGTTGGCTTCACGGTCGCGCTCGACGCGCTTCCGGAAGTTCACCAGTTCGGCCTGCGCACGGAGCATGTCCGCGCGCATCTCGGCGACGAGGTCGCGGTCGGCCGTGGACAGCTTGTCCTCGGCCATGCCGCGCGCCGCATCGGCCAGCAGTGCCTCGTCCTCAGGGCTGAGGTCGTTCGCTGCGTCGGTCGGCACCTCGACGTCGGGTCCCTCGGCCTCGATCAGGTCCTCGGGCTCCGCCGCGTTGGTGGCGTCACCCTCGACCTGGGGCTCCTCGTTGTCGTTGACGTTGTCGTCGTTCGTGGAGTCCGTCATCGGCTACTTCTTGTCGTTCTCGTCGTCGTCCACGACCTCGGCGTCGACGATGTCCTCGTCATCCGCGCCGTCGGTCGGCTGCTCGCCCTGCGCGCCGTCCGCACCGGGGGCGCCGGCGGCGTCCTGCTGCGAGTAGATCGCCTGGCCGAGCTTGCCCTGCGACTCGTTGAGCTTGTCGAAGGCGGTCTTGACGGCGTCCTCGTCCTCACCCGCGAGGGCGGACTTCAGCGCGTCGACGTCGGCCTGCACCTCGGACTTGACGTCCGCGGGGAGCTTCTCGTCGTTCTCCTTGATGAGCTTCTCGATCGAGTAGACGAGCTGCTCGGCCTGGTTGCGACGCTCGTTCGCTTCACGACGGGCCTTGTCCTCGGCCGCGTGCTCCTCGGCTTCGCGGACCATGCGCTCGATGTCCTCCTTCGGCAGCGAGGAGCCGCCGGAGATGACCATCGACTGCTCCTTGCCGGTGCCCTTGTCCTTCGCGGACACGTGCACGATGCCGTTGGCGTCGATGTCGAAGGTGACCTCGACCTGCGGGACGCCGCGGGGAGCCGGCGCGATGCCGGTGAGCTCGAACGTGCCGAGCGGCTTGTTGTCGCGGGTGAACTCGCGCTCGCCCTGGAAGACCTGGATCGCGACCGACGGCTGGTTGTCGTCAGCGGTCGTGAAGGTCTCGCTGCGCTTGGTCGGGATCGCGGTGTTGCGGTCGATGAGCTTCGTCATCAGGCCGCCCTTGGTCTCGATGCCGAGCGAGAGCGGCGTGACGTCGATGAGCAGGACGTCCTTGCGCTCGCCCTTCAGGACACCGGCCTGCAGCGCGGCGCCGACGGCGACGACCTCGTCCGGATTGACGCCCTGGTTCGGGGACTTGCCACCGGTCAGCGACTTGACGACCTCGGCCACGGCGGGCATGCGGGTCGAGCCACCGACGAGGACCACGTGCGCGATGTCGTTGACCGACACGCCCGCTTCCTTGATGACGTCGTTGAAGGGCTTCTTGGTGCGGTCGAGCAGGTCGGAGGTCATCTGCTCGAACTGTGCGCGCGAGATGGTCTCGTCGAGGTTCAGCGGACCGTCAGCGGTCAGCGTGAGGTACGGCAGCTGGATGCTGGCGCTCAGCTGGCTCGACAGCTCCTTCTTGGCCTGCTCGGCGGCTTCCTTGAGGCGCTGCTTGGCGATCTTGTCCGTGGACAGGTCGACGCCGTGCTCGTCCTTGAACTTCTTGATCAGGTAGTCGACGATGCGCTGGTCCCAGTCGTCACCACCGAGGCGGTTGTCGCCCGAGGTCGCACGGACCTGGATCGTGGAGAAGTCGTCGTCCTTGCCCACTTCGAGCAGGGAGACGTCGAACGTGCCGCCACCGAGGTCGAAGACCAGGATGAGCTCGTCTTCCTTGCCCTTGTCGAGGCCGTAGGCCAGGGCAGCCGCGGTCGGCTCGTTGATGATGCGGAGGACGTTGAGCCCGGCGATCTCGCCGGCGTCCTTGGTGGCCTGGCGCTCGGCGTCGTTGAAGTACGCCGGCACGGTGATGACCGCGTCGGTGACGTCTTCACCGAGGTACTGCTCGGCGTCGCGCTTGAGCTTGCCGAGGGTGCGGGCCGAGATCTCCTGCGGCGTGTACTGCTTGCCGTCGATCTCGACCTTCCAGTCGGTGCCGATGTGGCGCTTGACGGAGGCGATGGTGCGGTCGACGTTCGTGACCGCCTGGCGCTTGGCGGTCTCGCCGACCAGGACTTCGCCGTCCTTCGTGAACGCCACGATCGACGGGGTGGTCCGGAGACCCTCGGCGTTCGCGATGACGGTGGGCTCGCCACCTTCGAGAACGCTGACGACCGAGTTGGTGGTTCCGAGGTCGATGCCTACTGCACGTCCCATGTGGTGTTGCTCCTTCTGTCGTTGCTGTGGTGCTGAAGTCTTCCGGACTTGCGTCCGATGGGCTCAACTCTACTCCGGACTGGAGGCTCGTCAACTCTGGGAGCTGAAAGTTGCGTCCAAATGGCTCAAGTCCAAACCTTGCAGCCAATTCCGTTGGCGGCATACTGATATGTGTGTTTCATGTGTAGCGTTCAGGTGTCGCGTGCCGTAGATCGCGGCCCGAACAACACAGGAGCACGGAACCATGTCACAACACGGAACGCTCAGGGCGCTCGGCGCGACCGCCCTCGCACTCGCCACCGTCATCACCGGCATCAGCGCAGGGCCGGCTGGCGCGAACGCAGCCCCGCACCTCCGCGCTTCGTACGCCTACACGCCATCCGGTGTCACCTCGTCGGTGAGCGAGAGCGGCATCACCTACCACGGCACCCCGTCGTGCGGTGGGACCTGGGACACCTGCAGTCTCTACCTGTCGACGACGACGACCCACACCGTCGGGCTCGGCGACTTGTCGAACGGTGGCACCGTTCCCTGGCCGGCCTCGATCGCCCCGGGGGCGACGGCGACGCTGTACGTGATGAGCCGCAACTTCTGGCAGTCCCAGGGACACCTCTCTCCTGCCGTTCCCATCACCGTCACCCGCCCGGGCAGCGTGACCCCGCCGCCGGTACCCGGCGGTGGGCTCGTCACCACCCCCGGGTACGACTACACGATGGACGCGGGCACCACGAAGAAGAACCTGCTCGTGCCCGTGCAAGCGCGGGCCGACCTGAAGATCTCGGACGGCACGCTCGCGCTGACCGCGCCGTCCGGCACGACGTTCACGCCGGGCCAGACCACCCTGCAGGGCCGCTACACCACCGGTTCGAACTTCGAGTCCGCACCGTGGCTGAACGCGGTCGGCGAGGTCTCGGCCGACGGCAGGACCTTCATCGGAGTGACGAAGGGGGCGAAGGACACGACCATCGCCGAGAACGCCTACATCGCCTGGCAGGTCAGCGTCGACGCCGCACCCGCGACCGACGACGGCACCGGAACGCTCGGCCAGCGCTTCGTCGGCTCCTCGAACCTCGGCTCCTTCAACGTCGCCGGGACCTCCCGGGTGGCGATCACCGGTGTCACGCCGCCGACGCCGATCGACGGGTCCTTCGACCCGGCCGGCGTCGGCACTCCGGCCACCGTCCCCGCTGGCACTGTCCAGCCCGTGCACTTCGGCGCCACGGTCACCGAGAAGGTCACCGGCATGCGGGACACGAAGGTCGTCCTCACGGCGCCGCGCGGTACCGCGTTCCCCGAGGGCGCGACGACGCTCACCGGCGAGTACGCGTCGGGAGGAGGGTGGAAGCGCACCGATTCCCTACGCGTCACCGGTTCGTTGAGCGCCGACCGCACGACGTTCACCGGCACCATGCCCGACTCCGGCCACGGCTTCGAGCTCCCCACGGGCTACAGCGTCCGCTGGAGCGTCCCCGTCGCCGCTCCCGACGACGCCACGAGCGGCGCCGGTGACCTCGGCTTCACCGTCACGACCACCGTCGGCGAGAAGCCCTTCCGGATCACCGGCGCATCCCGCGTCACCGTCGAGCAGTCCGTGCGCCCCATCACCGCGAAGGTGGACTCGGTCGACGACGCCGCGCGCACCGCAGCAGTCTCCGGGACCGCGACGAAGGAAGCCGAGGTCCGCGTCGGCAACACGATCATCGCGAAGGCGGACACCGACGGGAACTGGTCCGGCACGGTCACGAACCTGGTCGTCGGCAAGCAGGACGTCAGCTTCGCTCAGTACCTGCGCGGCGAGGAGGTCGACGACACCACGATCCCCGTCGAGGTGAAGCAGCTCGAGCTCGCCCCCGTCACGGTGACCACGCGGACGGTCAGTCCCGGGGAGCAGAACACCATCACCGGCACGGGTGAGCCGGGGGCGACCTTCCGGGTCCTCAAGGCCAACGGCAAGGAGATCGCCCCTGGGGCACACGTCGTCGGCATCGACGGAACGTGGTCGTTCGACCACGTGGTCGCTGCAGGCTCCAAGCGCTTCCGGTTCGTGATCGAGCAGTCGAAGTACGGGCAGACCGTCCCGAGCGAGCTCTTCACCGTGCCGGCCGACACGAAGTAGCAGCACGCGGCGACGATGCCGCATCCACGAGGGCCTGGGGCCGGCGCGAGCCGGCCCCGGGCCCTCTGCCGCGCACGGCCGCCTCGTGGAGACGATCGCACTCGGTATGTTGATATCTGTATGATGTGTGTGATATTTTCTTGGAACGCGGCAAGCCTCCCGGATGGGCCGCGTGTCTCCTGTTACCCGACCCGGCCACCCGACACCACGGCACCGGGCCATCACAGAAAGCACACACCCATGCGAAAGCACAAGACCCTCAAGGCGTTCGGCGCGACGGCGCTCGCCGCAGCCACCGTCGCCTCCGGCCTCAGTTTCGGCGCTACCGCCGCCTCCGCCTCCGCAGCCCCGACCTCGACCGCAGCCACGGAGCGATACGAACCGTTTGTGTACACAGCGAACAAGAATTGGTATGCCGGCGTCGTCCAGAAGAGCCCGGAATGGGCCCACGACTTCAAGTGGGTTAAGTACCCGACGGAAGCGGCCGCTCGTGCGGCTGCAGTCAAGATCAGCGTGCCGGCCATCGGCACCCCGAGCACCCTCAAGGTCGAAGGCCAGGACCTCTGCCTCGCGCTGTCCAACACCGCGTTCGTGGGCTGCTCCAGTACGAGCAGCGACCAGAAGTTCGTCCTCTCCTCGAACGGCCAGCTGGCTCCGCAGAGTGCGCCTTCGAGACTCATGTACTCGGAAAGCACGGGCACGAACATCGAGTTCGCTGCGGTAGGGACCGCGGCTGCGGTCCTTTCGGCGGGATGGACGAATCCCGTCGACAATGGCGGATTCGAGCCCTCGCCGGGGTACGACCACGAACTCGAAGCAGGCAAGTCGATGGTCATGTCGGTACCGGTGTTCACCACGACCGCTGTCACGGTGGAGGGCGGTCTGCTCGCGCTCCAGGCACCCGAAGGAACCACGTTCGCCAAGGGGCAGACCCTCCTGAAGGGCCGCTCCGGCGACGGGGGACGTTGGTTTGACTACCCGGCACTCAATGTCACTGGTTCGGTCTCGGCCGACGGGAAGTCCTTCCGCGCGGCACTCCCCGAGAACGTCTCGCTGCCGACCACGATGGTCTTCTCGTGGCTGATCAACGTGACCGCTGACGCGGATGCACCGGACTCGCACGGCCAGCTCAAGCAGAGCTTCGTCGGCACCTCGAACCTCGGCACGTTCATCGTGAACGGGAACACGAGGGTCACCGTGAAGGCGAGCAAGAACGAGTTCACCGCGGTCGGCGCCTTCGCGGACGACGTGACGAAGAAGGCCACGATCAGCGGCACCGGCGTGGACGGTTCGACGATGAAGCTCTACGCACCGAACGGTGACGAGATCGACTCGCAGACCGTGTCCGACGGGAAGTACTCCTTCTCCGTGACTGCGCCGGGCTCCGGTGTCCAGACGTTCAAGGTGTCCCAGACCACGGACGGCGTCGAGTCGCCGCAGAAGGACGCCCCCCTGGACTACGGCAACGCCGTGGCGATCACGGGTCCGGCCACGGGCAGTGTGACCCCGGGTGATGTCACCGTCACCGGAACCGGTGTCTCCGGGTCGAAGGTCACCATCACCGGTGGCGCGAAGACGGTCACCACCACCGTCGGCACGGACAACACGTTCTCCGCTCCGGTCGAGATCGCCCCGTCCAGCTCGATCACGAACATCACCGTGTCGCAGCAGTCCAAGGGCAACCTGACGACGACCGCAGCGGTGAAGGTCACCGCGGACGGCAAGCAGGAGGCCACCGGCACGGCCATCACCGGCCCCGCGGACGGCGTCTACGAGCCGATGAAGACCACCACCGTCACCGGCACTGCGACCCCGTACGCGACGGTCGTCATCACGAACCAGTGGAACGTGTCGATCGCGACGGTCACCGCGGGCAAGGACGGCACGTGGTCCTTCGACCGTGTCTACGGTCCGGCTGCGGAGTACCAGCTCACCGCCACGCAGACCCGTCTGGACGGCAGCGGGAGCAAGTCCGCCGCGTTCGCGCTCGCACCGCTGGGTTCCTTCAAGAACCTCACGATCGACAACGAAGCACCCGCGACCTACACCGCCGGCAAGGACTACACCTTCACCGGTACCGCGACCCCGGGCGCCACGATCACGGCCACGAACCAGTGGGGCACGAAGGTCTTCGAGACCCGCGCGAACCAGTCCAACGGCACGTGGACCTCGACCCGCCAGTACGGTCCGACCGCCGAGTACACCTTGACGTTCGTCCAGAAGGCTCTCGACGGCAAGACCGACAAGCGTGAGGGCTTCGTCCTCAAGCCGCTCGTCACCGAGACCCCGATGACGATCACCAGCCACAAGGACGGCGACTCCTACCGCCCGGGCTCGAACACCTTCACCGGCGTCGGCGCGCCAGGCGCCACCGTCACCGCCCGGAACCAGTGGAACACCGTGATGGGCTCCGCGACCGTGAAGGAGAACGGCGACTGGGCATTCGAGCGCACCATGGGCCCCTCGGCGCCCTACACGCTCACCTTCACCCAGACCAAGGACGGCAAGACCATCAACACGGTCCCGCTGAACCTCGCCGCCCCCGTCGTCCAGGACTTCGCCCTCACCAGCCCTGCCGCCGGTGACACCTACACGCCCATGAAGGCCACCACCTTCACCGGCAAGGCATCCGCGTTCTCGAAGATCACCGTCACGACCACCCTCGGCACCAAGGTCTTCGAGACCGAAGCCGACCAGAAGGGCGATTGGTCGTACACCCGCGCCTACGGCCCGACGAACACCTACACGCTCAACTTCGACGAGACCACCACCAACGGCACCACCACCCGCGTCCTGAAGAACTTCATCTTCGCCCCCGACGCACCCGCCACGAAGTAACACCCACCACCAGCACCACCCAGCACCACCCGATGGGCGGCAGAGCACACCAGCCCTGCCGCCCATCGGCACGACCACACCTCCCGAACGCAAGGAACCCGATGTCCCAGCAGCAGCAGCACACCCCCTGGTCCGGCGCCGTCCTGGCCTACCCGATGCACGGCCAGCGGAAGCTGTCCGACGAGGGCTACCGGACCCGCGACGGCCACGTCATCGAATGGCTCGGCCGCTCGTTCGGGTCCCACGGCGGCGTCGACGTCGTCTCCCGACCCGAGCCCGCGATCGCCCGACGCCCCCGGTCGGACCGCAGCCTCGCTCCGGGAACCCACCCGCACGAGACCCGCACATTCCGCTTCCCCAATCCCTTCTCCCGCCGACGCTGGTGGGTCACCGCCACCGCCGCGTACCCACGGATCGAACACATCGCGGATGCGACGCCGGCGATCGTCTGGAACCCGTTCACCGCGCTCGCGCCAGCAGGAGCGACACCGTTCGCCGACTCCCGCGTGACGGTCCTCGACCTGCTCGACGACTGGTCGAAGCACTACGCCTTCGCGCCGATCGCGGCGCACGTCGAACGCGCCTACGCCGCGGCGTTCGAGCGCGCCACCCACGTCACGGCCAACGCCGAGGGCACCGCGGAACTCGCACGACGCTTCGGCCGGGACGACGTCATCCTGGTCCCGAACGGCTGCGATCCCGAGCGCTTCTCCCCGAACCACACCGCGACGGGCCCCACGACGGTCGGCTACGTCGGCAAGATCGGCCGTCGCCTGGACCTCCCCGGCATCGTCGCCACCATCACGGCGCTGCCGCACGTGCGCTTCGTCTTCGCAGGACCGATCCTCGACGCCGAGTACCGGGCACCGCTCGCCGCACTCGGCAACGTCGAACTCCTCGGCGACGTGCACTACTCCGACGTCCCAGAACTCCTCGAGGGCTTCGACGTCGGCTGGGTCCCGCACCGGGTCGGAGCGGGAGAGGTCGGCGGCGACATCATCAAGACGTACGAGTACCGCGCCGCCGGGCTCCCCACGCTGACCACCCCGGTGGCCGGAGCCGGCACCCGTGGCATCGACGGCGTCACCACCACGCGCATCCACGAGCACGCCGAGGTCATCGGCGACTGGACCCGGAGCGCCACACGCGTCCCCCGCACCCCGACCACCATCCCGGTGGGTGCGACGTGGCGGGACAAGACCGATCTCATCACCGACCTCCTCGTCGGCAGCTCCGTCGGCGTCTCCCGATGAGGGTCACGCTCGTCGCCGCCCCGCTGATGGCCCGGAGCGGCGTGTACCGCTCCGCGGTCGACCTCGTCACGACGGCGCGCGCGGCCGGCCACGACTGGCATGCGGTGCTCGGCGTCCGCCCGGAGGCCGCCGGCATCCCCGTCGAGGACGACCGGCTCACCGAGCGCGTCGTCACGGAGCACGGGCGGCACCTCCTGCCCGCGGTCGACCGACTACTCGACTCCGACGCCGTCCGGTCCGCCGACGTGATCGTCTCGCTGATCCCGCAGTCCGACATGGTGATCGCCCGGCGGCAGGACCTCCTCGCGAAGCGCCGCGTGGCGTGGGTCCGTGGGCTCCCGTGGCCCGCGGTCGGGGAACAGCACGGTGCGCGCCGGGTCCTGCTGTCCGCGATGGAGCGCCGCGCCCTCGCCCGGTTCGACGACGTCTGGTCCACCACGCCGCTCCTCGAGGCCCAGCTCGGGCACTCGGGCCGCGGCAGCATCGTGCCGGCCGGTGTCCCGCTCCTCGCTCGCGGTCGCTCCCGCGCGGAGGCGCCGATCGTCTTCGCCGGGCGACTCTCCACCGAGAAGGGCGCCGACCTGTTCATGCAGATCGCCGCGCGCACGGGGGTGGACGCACGCATCCACGGGACCGGCGCGCTGGAGGCGGAACTGCACCGGGCCTCCCCACCGAACCTCGCCTGGGGCGGATGGCGAGCCGCTGGCGACATCTGGGCCGACGCCGGGGTGTGCGTGGTCCCGTCGCACCGCGACGCCTTCGGTCGCACCCCGGTGGAGGCGGCGAGCGCCGGGGTGCCCGTCGTGATGAGCGACCAGGTCGGGGTGGCACCGCTGCTGTACACGGATACCGAGCTCCGCGACCAGCTGGTGTTGCCGATCGGCGAACCGGATCGGTGGGACGCCGCGATCCGACGGCTTCGGCAGGACGACCTGTTCCGGAGGCGAGTGGTCGAGCACGGGTGGGCGAACGCGCAGCACCTCACCATCGAGGCGTCGTTCCATGCGGCCGTCTCGGCCATGCAGAATTGACATATCAGGTGTTAGAATAACAAACGCAGTGACTCACACCCGACCGACGACCCGAGCGAGGCAACAGTGACCATCCAGGACTTCATCCGCATCCTCCGACGATCCTGGTTGCTCGTGACCGCGTTCGTCGTGATGGCGATCGGGCTCAGCGGCGGCCTTGCGGTCCTCACCACGCCGATGTACAGCACCTCGACGAAGCTCTTCGTCTCCGTGCAGTCGCAGGGCGCGACGGCCAGCGACCTCGTGCAGGGCAACAGCGCCGCGCAGGGCAAGGTCCAGAGCTACGTCGACATCGTCACCAGCGCCAGCGTGCTGCAGCCGGTGATCGACGAACTCGGGTTGAAGACCTCGGTGCCGTCGCTGGCGAGCCGGATCAACGCCAGCTCCCCCGTCAACACCGTGCTCATCACGATCACCGTGACCGATTCCGACCCCGCTCAGGCGGTGAAGACCGCGACCGCGGTGGGCGAGAGCTTCAAGGACGTCGTCGGCAACGACCTCGAGGTCCCCACTGCCGGCGGCCCCAGCCTGGTCAAGATCGGGACGGTGCAGCCACCCGTCGAACCGTCGAAGCCGTCCTCCCCCAAGCTCTCGATCAACCTCGCTGTCGGGCTCCTCGCCGGCATCCTGCTCGGCACCGGCGCAGCGGTGCTCCGCGCGACGCTCGACACGAAGATCCGCCGCCAGGACGACGTCGAGGCCGTCACCGATGCGCCGATCCTCGGCGGCATCCAGTTCGACCCGGGCGCACCGAAGCGACCGCTCATCGTGCAGGTCGACCCGCGGAGCCCCCGTGCAGAATCGTTCCGCACCCTCCGGACGAACGTGCAGTTCATCGACCTCGACGAGTCCACGCGGAGCTTCGTCGTGACCTCGGCGGTGCCCTCGGAGGGCAAGTCGACGACCGGGGCGAACCTCGCGATCGCGATGGCCGAGAACGGCGCACGCGTGGCGATCATCGACGCCGACCTCCGCCGTCCGCGCCTCGCGGAGATCCTCGGTGTCGAAGGCGCTGTCGGGCTCACCGACGTGCTCATCGGGCAGGCGGAGATCACCGAGGTCCTGCAGCCCTGGGGCCACGGCGGCCTGCACGTGATCCCCGCCGGGCGGATCCCCCCGAACCCCAGCGAACTGCTCGGCAGCGCGCGCATGCGGGTCCTGCTCGAAGAACTGACCACCGAGTTCGACTACGTCATCATCGACGCGCCACCGCTCCTGCCGGTCACGGATGCGGCCATCCTCAGCCGCCTGACCGGCGGTGCGCTCGTCATCTCCGCAGCCGGACGCTCGACCCGCAACCAGCTCCGTGTCGCGATCGACGCGCTCTCGAGCGTCGGCAGCCGGACCCTCGGCATCGTCATGACGATGCTGCCGGCGAAGGGCGCGGGGTCCTACGGGTACGGCACCTACTACGCGTACTACGGCGAGCGCGCCGGCGACGACGCACTCGACCCGAGCGAACTCGTCCCGCGACGCGGGCGGCGTGCAGCGCCGGCGATGCCGAGGAGCGAGCGCCGGCTCGCCAGGCAGGATGCCGGGTGACCACCGGACTGGAGGTCCGGCGCGGCCCCGCAGCGCCCGGTGCGTCCGCGGTCTGACGACACGACAGAGCCCCACCCGCTTCTCGCGGGTGGGGCTCTGTCGTGCGCCGGGCAGGCGCGTCAGGCGTTCTGGACGGTGCGCTCCGCCTCGGCGGGCCGCTCCACGTCGCGTGCGGTGGGCAGCGCGAGCACGACCATCAGGAGGAAGAAGACGACCGTCCACCCGAAGTAGTCGAACGAGAACAGCGTGACGAACAGGATCAGCAGGAACGCCCGCCGGGTGCGGTCGCCCCGGAGGAACGACGTCACGAGGAACCCGACGACGAGCAACAGCCCGATGAGTCCTTCCGTCCCGAGGGTCGTGACGAGCTGGTTGTCGATGATCCAGAACCCGTTCTGCGGGAAGAGCCCCCGCTGGTACAGCAGCATGTCCGTGCCGTAGCCGCTCCCGAACAACATCTCGAGCGGATCGCGTCCGAGGAGCGCCGGGACCGCTTCGAACGCACCGGCGCGGTTCGTGTAGGACCCGGAGCCGAGGAGCCGGTCCACCGACGCGCCGAGTGCCGGCCAGAAGACCACCAACCCGAGGAGCACCCCGACCGTCACGATGAGGATGCGGACGGCCCGCCCTGTCGCGTCAGAGGTCCAGAGGAGGAACCCGAGCGCCAGGGCGAGTGCGATCAGGGTGGTACGGCTGCCGGAGAGGAGGACCCCGGCGGACAGCGCCGCACCGATCGTCACGGACAGCAGTCGCGGCCGCTGTCGTGCCGTCGCGATCAGTGCCACGAAGGCCAGCCCGAGGACGATCGAGTACGGGATGGGGTGGCCGAGCGTGCCGGAGACGCGCAGCAGTGATCCGGGGAGCACGGGGTTCCGCAGGGACGGTTCGGACCCGTCGGCGTAGAGCCGGTTCCCCCACGGGATCGGGCGGTGCGTCACCGCGAACTCGACGAGTCCGAGGCCGGCCTCGACGACGCCGATGGTGATGAATGCGGTGAGGAGCATCCGGCGTTCCCGGGCGGTGAAGCCGCTGACCGCGACGAGTGCCAGCACGGCGAGGACGGCGAGTCGGGTGAACTGCAGGGTCGCGAAGGACGCGTTCAGGATCGTCACGGTCTGCACGACGACGAGGAACACGACCGCGATGGCGATCACCGGGCCGCCGCGGGCGGGGCGGCGTCCGCCGGCGAGCAGCCCGATCAGGAGCACCGCCGCGCTCCCGAAGACCACGGCGTCCCGGACGATGGCCGGTGCGGCGGAACCGGCACCGACGAGGAGCAGGACCAGCGCGAGGACGACCGCGGCCCCGCGACGTGCGTCCACCGGGACGAGCACGATGCCGGTGGCGACTGCGGCGAGCGCTGCGAGGCCGACCAGCGCCGCGAGGATCACGACCGGAGCCGTTCGGCGTCGGTGCAGCCCCTGGCGCTCTGCGCGGTTCCGCTGCCGGCGCCGCTCGGCGCCCGGACGGCCCGTGCGAGGATGCCCCACTGCAGGACGAGTCCGACGAACTCCGCGATCACGAGCGCTGCCATCGTTCCCTCCGCACCGGCGAGCACGCCACCGAGGACCGCACCCGGGATCCCGACGACCGCCGAGGACGCGGCAGCCCAGGTCGAGGCGTCCGCGCGGCCGAGTGCGACCAGCGCGAGGCCGAAGCCGCGTGCTGCGCAGACTACCGCGACGAGCAGCCCGGCGATCGCTGCCAGGGCGCCGTCGACGGCGACCACGCCGGTGAAGAGCACGGCGACGAAGGTCGGCATCGCGGCGAGCACGAGGACACCGGCTGCTGCCCCGAGACCGATGTTCATCAGCACGACTTGGACGGCCCGTCGCCGTGCGATCACCTGGTCTTCGACACCGACCCACGTCTGGAGGCGCTGCGGGACGACGGCGAGGAACTGGAGCCCCATCCGGAGCGGCCGGTCCACGGCACTGAAGGTCGCGACGGCCCCGGGGGCGACTCCGGCGAGGAGCGCTGCCGGGAGCGCGCGGTAGAGGGTGCTGATCGTCCGTCCGAGCATCACGACCGACTGGGAGCGGGCGGTCGACGGTGCCGCGCGGAACGCCGCACGAGACGGCCAGGCACGGACGCCGGCAGTCCGAGCGGACAGCAGCACGGTGAGCGCCGCCGCCGCACAGAGTGCGGCTCCGTAGGACTCGAGCGGAGCGCCGAGCGCGATCGCACCGGCGGCCGAGAGCGCGAGGGTCATGCGCGGGAGCGCCTCCACCAGGAGGATGGTCGCCGGTCGGCCGAGTCCGGTCCAGTACCAGGACGGACTGAGCGCACCGCCGAGGATGCCGAGCCCGAGCAGGACCGCGGCCGTCCGGTGCTCGTGCGCAAGCGTGCCGCTCGCGACGGCGACCGGCAGGGCGAGGACCCCGACGGCGACGAGCCGGGAGGCGAGGGCGCGCTCGTAGAGGCCGCTCGCTGCCGCGCGGTCCCTCGACACCTTCTGGGGGCCGACGACGACCCAGCCGAGCTCGCCGATGACCGCACCGGCGAGCCCGACGGACAGCGCGACGGCGACGCTCGCCCACCCGGCGGCGCCGTACTGCGACGTGACCGCGGGGATGACGACGAGCGGGGCGAGCGAACCGAGGAGTGGGGCTCCGACGTACAGCGCGAGCTGGGCGCCGATCCGGGTGACGCGACGGGCGTTCACCGGGGGCCGCCCGCGACGAGTGCGGCGAGTCGTCGGGAGAACCGGTCGAACCGCACGGCGACGAAGTCCTCGAGCCGTGCCGCGAGCTGCGCGGTGTGCGCCCGGGCGCTGTCGGTGGTGAGCGCGTCGAGCTCGATGTCTGCGAGCGCGCTCGTGATCGCGTGTGCCGAACCCGGATCCGTCTGCACCAGCAGCGGGCCGGCGATGCGCGCGAGTTCCTCCACCGCGGCTGAACGCTGCGTGACGACGACCCGTCCGGCGGCGAGTCCCTGCCAGACCTTGTTCGCGACGACGCTCGTCGCCTTCGTGGACGACCCGAACACCCCGAGGACGACGTGGTGGCGCTCGACGAGTTCGGCGAGCTCGGACTCGGACACGGCGTCGAGGAACGTGATGCGTCCGCGCAGGCCGAGCTCTGCGGCGCGCTGTTCGATCGCGGCGCGCCGCACACCGTTGCCGACGAACGTCGCGGTGAAGCGACGGGTGGCGGTGAGCTCGGCGAGGGCGTCGACGACGAGCTCGGTGCCGTGCAGCGGGATGTAGTTCCCGTAGTAGAGCACGCGGAGCCGGGAGCCCGGTCGGATCGGAGCCGTCGAGCCCGCCCAGGCAGGCGCGCCGACGGGGAGGTCGAGCACTTCCCGGCCGGTGACCGCGGAGAGCGCGCGCGCTCGGACCGCCGTGTCGGTGACGACGAGGTCCCCGAGTCCGGTGGCGATCGCGTCCTGCAACGCGAACCGACGGGCACGGGTGCTTCCGGCGGCGACCGACCCCCAGTCCTCGACCGCGGTCTCGTGCAGACCGATGAACCGGTCGATCACGACCACCGCGCGGCGGAGTCGTCCGACCAGCCAGACGAGCGGCGCGTGCGTCAACCGCATCTCGGCGAGCATGACCACGTCCGCTCCGGCCGAGGCACGCCACAGCCCGTGGAGGTCCTGCCGGATCCGCCGCAGCCGCGATGACGCCCGGGACTGCGTGACGACCACGACCTCGGCGTCGAACCGGTCCTGGAACGCGGCGCGCACGCGGGCGTTCCGCGGGTAGGTGACGTCGTGGACGCCGTACTGCACGATCTTCAGCATGGTGATCGGGTCCCGCGTCAGAGGACGACGACGGAGCCGCCGGCGCCGAGCGTGTTCCGGGTGTCGAGCGTCGGGATGCCGCGGAGCAGCTCGAGGTCGACGCCCTCGTGTTCGGTGAGCACGATCGCAGCGTGGATCGTCGGGATCAGCGCCGGTGTGAGGTCGGCGCGGATGACCGACGTCGGCCAGCGGTGGTCCTCGACGTGCGCATCGACACCGACGAGCTCTGCCCCCATGCACGTGAGCAACTCGATCACCCGGGCGGACGGTGCTTCGCGCGTGTCCCCGGAGTTCTTCTTGTACGCGAGTCCCGCGAGCAGGATCCGCGATCCTCGGACGGGGCGGCCGGCGTCGTTGAGCATGCCCGCGATCCGCTCGACCACGTGGTCGGGCATGTGGTCGTTGACGTCGTTCGCCAGCTCGACGAACCGGAAGGTGCGTCCGAGCGAGCGCTTGACCTGCCACGACAGGTAGCTCGGGTCCACCGGGAGGCAGTGACCGCCGACGCCGGGTCCTGGCGTGAACTTCATGAACCCGAACGGCTTCGTCGCGGCCGCGTCGATGGACTCCCAGACGTCGACACCGAGCAGGTCGGCGAACACGGCCAGCTCGTTCACGAGGGCGATGTTGACGTGGCGGAAGGTGTTCTCGAGGAGCTTCGTGAGCTCCGCCTCACGCGTGCCGGACACCGGGACGGTCGTGTCGACGAGCGCGCCGTAGAAGTCCTGCACTCGCTCGAGCGAGGCGGCGTCGATCCCGGAGACGACCTTCGGCGTCTCGACGAACCCCCACGTCGCGTTGCCCGGGTCGATCCGCTCCGGGCTGTACCCGAGGTGGAAGTCCCGACCGGCGGTGAGCCCGGAGACGCGCTCGAGGATCGGCAGCACGAGCTCGTCCGTGGTGCCGGGGTAGGTGGTGGACTCGAGGATGATCGTGCCGCCCGGCCGGAGGTGCTCGGCCAGCGACGCCGCGGACTGCTCGACGTAGCTGAGGTCGGGTGCGGCGTCCCGGAGCGGGGTGGGGACCGTGATCACGGCGATGTCGAAGCCCTCGACGAGCGAGTCGTAGCAGTCCGTGGCGACGTACTGCCCGGATGCGAGCGCCCTCCGGACCTGGGCATCGGGGACGTCCTCGACGTAGGACCGGCCCTCCTGCAGCGCTGAGGACCGGCGGACGTCGACGTCGATGCCGATCACGTCGTAGCCGACCTCGACCGCACGCATGGCGACGGGCAGTCCGACGTACCCCTGTCCGACGATCACGACGGTCTGGTTGCGAGCTGACATGGGGGCTCCTTCTGAGCGCATCGGGTGGTGCACCGCAAGCACGGCCACATCCCCAATCTAATTTCACATGCGAGATATTGCAATGCTTGACACTGAATATTGACATGTTGGACACTGATGAGGCGCGTGCCCCATCGAGCCGCGCCGATCACACCCGAACCAAGGAGCCCTCATGCGTGCCCGTACCGTCATCGCCGCCCTCGCCGCCACCGTCGCCCTCGCCGGCCTGACCGGCTGCGCCGCGAGCCAGCCCGACACCGCGAAGCCGACCTCGAGCACCTCGACCGCGCCGAGCGTCGCGAAGACCGTCTACGACGAGTGCGTCGACGGGCAGGCCACCGTCCTCGCCTCGAAGCTCACGGGCGACTTCTCGCTCGAGGGCGACTGCAAGACCGTGAGCATCGTCGGTGCGGCCAAGAAGGGCACGACGATCACCCTCCCGGCGCTCGACCTCCTCGTCATCGAGGGCAACGCCACGAAGGTCACTGCGGACTCCGCTGCGAAGATCGTGTTCGCCGGCAACGACAACGTCGTCCAGCACGGCGGTCACGCCGAGGTCGAGGACCACGGCACGGGCAACTCCGCGACCGAGCGGTAGGCCCCGGTAGTCTCGACCCCATGCGTTGGTCCCGAGTGAACTGGCCCGCGGTGGGCTACGTGTCGCTCGAGGACTTCGACGGCCACGCCGAACACCTCGCCCGCCTCCTGGAGGACGCCCCGCCCCCGATCGCCGCTCTCGCGACGGTCCGGTGGAGCGACTCCCGGATCGCGAAGTGGACCGTCGAGCCGGCGCACCGGCACGCAGCGGCCGAGACCGACGACACCGCTGCACTCCCGGACCACGGCGAGCCCGACCCGGTGGTCCTGCACGCGCAGGTCATGGTCCGGAACGACGAGGTGCTCGACACCGCAGAGGGTCTCTGGCGGCGCTGGAACCACGCGCGCGTCGCACTGCGGTTCGAGGACGCCGTGATCGATCCGACAGTGCTCGAGCCGGAGGCGCTGCTCGCCGGGGACGCACACATCGCCCGTGGAGAGATCGAGCACGTCGGTCGGGACGGCTGGGAGCTCCGGCTCCTCGTCTCCCCCGTCGGCGAGGTCGCGATCCGCTTCACCGACGTCACCGTCGAGGTCCGGAGCGTCAACGAGGAGGACTTCACCGACCTCGAAGCACGACCGGCACGCGGGTGGCACGGCCCGGTGCCGGACGGCTGGGTGGAGTGGGCGGACGAGGTGGTCCGTGCCGCGGCGTACGGCGACCTCGGCGGCCTGCACCTGGCCGACGACGCGAGCGACGTCGACGACCTCGACCCGCGCTGGGGCTTCGCCCCGCTGCACGCCGCCGCGTGGTTCGACCGCCCCGAGATGCTCTCCGAGCTGCTCGGCCGCGGCGCATCGATCGACCTGCCGGACTCCGAGGGGCGGACGCCGCTCACGTTGGCGATCGACCGGGACGCACGGGCTGCGGTCGACGTCCTGGTCGCGTCGGGCGCCGGCCTGGAGGCCCGGGACAGCGACGGCAACACGCCGATCGTCCGCGCTGCTTGGGGTGGGCACGCGGCGATCGTGCGCAGCCTCGCCGAGGCGGGCGCGGACACCACGACACGGGGGTCACGTGGCGCGACGGTGCTGATCGCCGCGGTGGACTCCGGGGACGTCGACACGGTGCGCGCCGCGCTCGAGCTCGACGTGGACCGGGACGCCCGGGACGACGAGGGCTCGACCGCCGCGGACCGCGCAGATCTCCTGCGCGAACCGGCGACGGCCGAGCTGCTGGCGTCGGGTTCCTAGTCGGCCTGGGACTCGAGGGCGTTCGCCGTCGCGACACCGCCATACCAGTGCGCGGACGGCTTCGGGGTGCGCTCGAACGTCACCGGGTCCCAGGACACCAGCCCGAAGGTCGGCCGGAAGCCGGACGCCCACTCGTAGTTGTCGAGGAGGGACCAGTGCTGGTAGCCGAGCACGTCGATGCCGTCCTCGATGCAGCGGTGGATCCCCTCGAGGGCACCCTGCGTGTAGGCCTGGCGGCGGGTGTCGTCGGCGGTGGCGATGCCGTTCTCGGTGATCATCAGCGGCACGTGGCCGGAGAGTTCCCACGCGCTGCGGAGACCGTCGGCCGAGGCTTCCGGGTAGAACTCCCAGCCCGTGAGGGTGGTCTCGACGTCGTCCCGGACGGGGAGCGGACCGTTGGGGCCGATGAACGTCCGGGTGTACGCCTGGACACCGAGGAAGTCGTCACCCGCGGCGTTCTCCAGGTACCAGTCGTCGCGCGGGTAGCCGTACTCGCGGAGCATCTCCTCGGAGCCGGGCTCACCCGACGCCTTGAACGCCTGCGTCGCGATGGTCCAGCCCGACTTGATGCCGTCCACCTGCGACAGGACCTCGCGGGAGCGCTTGTGCGACGCGAGGAGTGCGTCGGCCACCCCGAGGTCCGGGTTCGGCAGGCCGAAGGCGACCAGGTTCGCGGCGTCCTCGCCACCCGCGAGCATCGCCGCGATGTTCGGCTCGTTGATCGTGCAGACGTAGCGGACGCCGTCCTGGACGACGGGGAGCGCGGCTTCGGTGTACCGGGCGAACAGGTCCGCCGCGTCGGGGGCGCGCCAGAAGCCGTCGCGCTCGAACCAGCGCGGCACGGTGAAGTGCATGAGCGTGACGATCGGCTCGATGCCGAACTCGTGGCACGTCTCCACCATGCGCCGGTAGTGGTCGACCTCGGCGCGGCTGACGAACCCGCGCTCGGGCTCGATGCGCGCCCACTCGATGCTGAAGCGGTAGGAGTTCAGCCCGAGCTCGGCCGCGATGCGGATGTCCTCGCGGTAGCGGTGGTAGCTGTCCGCGGCGTCGCCGGACGGCTCGACGATCGTGGTGTCCGGCTCGTGCTCGTGCACCCACCAGTTGCTGTTGACGTTGTTGCCCTCGATCTGGTGGGCAGCGGTGGCCGCGCCCCAGAGGAAACCGTCGGGGAAGCTGAGCGTGGTGATGATGGGTCCTTTCAGTGCTTCGCCAAGAACGCATCGAAGACGGCGACCGTCCCGAGCGGGTTCTCGACCTGGGGGCCGTGGTAGCTCTCCGGGATCACGACGTACTCGGCGCCGGTGTCCTCGGCCATCGCGCGTTGCCACGGGATCGGCCAGGCGCCGTCCCACTCGCCGTGCGTGACGAGCACCGGGAGGCCGGTGGCGCGGAGTTCGGCGGACGCGTCGGTGTGGTCCTCGAGGATGTGGCCGCCGGCGGTGACGCTGAGCGGGCTCGTGGCGTCGAACCGCTCACGGACCATGCGGACGTCGTCCGGGAGCTCCTCGTCCGGGCGTCCGGCCCAGAGCGGGTTCGTCGCGTCGAACAGGGTGCGGTTGTTCCCGCCGGTGTCGTGCATGATCGTCAGCTCGGTGACCTTGCGGTACGGCCAGCCGTACGGGCCGGAGCAGAACTGCACGACGTCGCGGAAGGCGCTCGGGTCCTGGATCGCAGCCGCACGGACGATGACGCCGCCGAGGGAGTGCCCGATGAGGTGCACGGGCGCCCCGTCGTCGAGCAGCCGTGCGACGCGCACGACGTCGGCGGCCTCTGCCTCGAGCGCGTAGTCCCGCGGCTCCGCCGGAGCTGCCGAATCGGCCTGACCGCGACGGCTGATCGCCACCGCGGTCCAGCCGGCATCGCGGAGGAGCGGCATGAACGTGCGCCAGTCCTCCTTCGAGCCGGTGTACCCGGGGACGATCAGCACGGTGCCCTTGCTCGCGCCGTCCGGGACGACGCGGTACGCGGTCAGCCGACCGATCGGCAGGTCGATGCCGACGACGTCGACGCCGTCCGGGGTGGGCAGGTGCCCGAAGGACGGGACCGCCTCGAAGTCGTGCAGCGTGGTCAAATCAGTCCCTCCGCGAGCCGTCGGCGCGGGTTCGGGACCGCGTCGAGCAGGTCGATCGTGTAGCTGTCCTGCGGGTGCTGCAGCACGTCGGCGGTCCGGCCGCGCTCCACCACGGCGCCGTCGTGCAGCACCATGATGTCGTCGGTGATGAGCCGGGCACTCAGCAGGTCGTGCGTGATGTAGAGGAGCGAGACGCCCCACTGCTCGCGCAGGTCCTCGAGGAGTGCGAGCACACCGGCGCGGAGCGTGACGTCGAGCATCGACACCGGCTCGTCCGCGATGATCACCTGCGGGTCGCTCGCGAGCGCCCGGGCGATCACCACACGCTGCCGCTGCCCGCCGGAGAGCTGGTGCGGGAGCTTCTGCGCGAACTGCTCCACCGGGGACAGCCCCACGGTCTCGAGGAGCTCGAGCACCCGACGACGGGCGTCCTTGCCGCGGAGCCCGGTGTAGTTCACGACCGGACGGGTGAGCGTGTACTCCACGGTGTGCAGCGGGTTCAGGGCCGCGTACGGGTCCTGGAACACCATCTGCACCTCGGAGCGCAGGTCGCGCAGGCCTCGGCGTCCGAGCTTCGCGACGTCGAGGTCACCGAAGCGGACGGTGCCCGAGGTGGGCTTCTCGACGCCGGTGAGCATCTTCGCGATCGTCGACTTGCCGGAACCCGACTGGCCGACGAGCGCGAGGGACTGCCCCGGCTCGAGCGTGAACGAGACGTCGCGGACGGCGCGGACCGGGTCCTCACCGCGACGCGGCGGGGCGTAGGTCTTCACCAGGCCCTCGACGACGATCGGGTTCTTCGCGGCACTGCGCTCGCGGGAACCGACGGTCGCGTGCGAGGTCGTCGTCTCCTGGCGGCTGGCACCGGACTCCCCCCGGAGGGAGCGGTCCGGGAAACCGGGCAGCGAGACGACCTCGGCGCGCGGGTCCGCGTAGTGCGAGAGCAGCATCTGCGTGTACTCGTCCTGCGGGTCGCGGAGGATCTCGCGGGAGCCGCCGTCCTCGACGATCCGGCCCTCGTGCATCACGAGGACGCGCTCCGTGGCCTCGAGCACGATGCCGAGGTCGTGGGAGATCAGCACGGCGGTGAAGCCCTCGGACCGCTGCAGCTCGATGATCGTGTCCATCACCGCGTGCTGCACCAGGACGTCGAGCGCCGTGGTCGGCTCGTCGAACACCATCAGCTGCGGCTCGAGGGACAGCGCCAGCGCGATCGAGACGCGCTGTCGCATGCCGCCGGAGAGTTCGCCCGGGAACCGGGCGAGCATCGAGTCCGGCAGCTTCACCTTGCCGACGAGCTCCCGCATCCGGCTGTCCCAGCGCTCGCGCGGGACGTGGCCGTGGGCCTTGAAGATGTCGATGAAGTGGTTCCGGATGGTGCGCACCGGGTTCAGCGCGTTCATGCCGGACTGCAGCACCATGGCGAACCCGCCCTGGCGCTGCTGCCGGAGCGCCTCCTCGTCGAGGTCGCGGATGTCCTTGCCCGCGAAGACGATGCTGCCGCCGTTCGTGCGCGCCGGCGGCTTCTGCAGACGGGTCAGCGCGTAGCCGAGCGTCGACTTGCCGGAACCGGACTCACCGACCAGGCCGACGAACTCGCCCTTCCGCAGCGAGAACGACACGTGGTCGACCGCTTGGACCGCGGTCTGTCCGGCCGATTCGTAGACCACCGACAGGTCACGGACGTCGAGCAGGACGTCCGCAGCCCGCGGGGCGGAGTCGGGCCGAGCCTCCAGGGTGGATTCAGGCATTCTTTCGCTCCTTACGGGGCCGCGCACCCTCGCGCAGTCGCGGGTTGGACACGGCGTCGACGCCGAAGTTGATCAGGGTCAGGCTCATCGCGAGGAGCGCGATGCAGAGACCCGGGGCGAACAGCAGGATCCACTGACCGGTGAGCAGCGCGTTGGAGTTCTGCGCCCAGTAGAGGATCGTGCCCCAGCTGACGATCGAGGAGTCGCCGAGGCCGAGGAACTCCAGGCCGGCCTCCGCGAGGATCGCGCTCGTCGCGGCACCGAAGAACGAGCCGACGATGAGCGAGGTCATGTTCGGCAGGATCTCGCGGAAGACGATGCGGGTCGCACCCTCACCGGAGAACTGCGCCGCCGTCACGAAGTCGCGACCGCGGAGCGACTGCGTCTGGGAGCGGAGCACGCGAGCACCCCACGCCCAGCCGGTCACCACGATGACCGCGATGATGACCGCGATCCCGCCGTTCTGCAGGTAGGCCGCGATGACGATCATCAGGGGCAGCCCCGGGATGACGAGGAACAGGTTCACGATGAACCCGATGACCTCGGCGATCCAGCCGCGGACGTAGCCCCAGCTGAGACCGATCGCGACGGCGACGAGCGTGGACAGGATGCCCGCGACCGCACCGACCATCACGGAGATGCGTGCGCCGTAGATGATCTGGGAGAGGACGTCCTCACCGGCTGCGGTCGTGCCCATCCAGTGCGCCCACGTCGCGTCGGCGGAACGGGCGAAGCCGTTCTGGGACGCGCCGTACGGGGCGAGGAGGGGTGCTGCGAGCGCCACGACGACGAACACGGCGAGGATGATGATCCCGATCCGGGCCTTCGTGTTGCCCCAGACGACGCCGAACTGGCGGGCTGCACTCTTCCATCGGGACGGAGCCTGCTGCTCCGGTGCGTCTTGCGTGCGTACTGCGACAGTGCTCATCGTCGAGTCCTCGGGTCCAGGACGCCGTACAGGACGTCCACGATGAAGTTGGCGATGAGCACCGACACGGTGATCATCAGGAACAGTGCCTGCATGAGCGGGTAGTCCTGCCCGATGACGGCGTTGAAGAGCAGGTAGCCGATGCCCGGGTAGCCGAACACCTGCTCGACCAGCACCGAACCGCCGACGACACCACCGAGTGCCAGACCGAAGCCGGTCAGGTTCGGCAGGATCGCGTTGCGGGCGGCGTAGCGGATCGCGACCGTGCGGCCACGGAGACCGTTCGCCTCGGCGAAGGTGACGTAGTCGTCGCCGAGGGTGTTGATCATCGCGTTGCGCATGCCGATGATCCAGCCGCCGAGGCTCGTCACGAGGATCGTCACGGCCGGCAGGATCGCGTGCTGCAGGGCGTCACCGACGAAGGCGCCGCTGAGGCCCGGTGTCGTCGTCGCCGAGTACGCGCCCGTGGTCGGGAACCAGTGCAGGACGTAGCCGAGGAAGAACAGCAGCAGGAGCGCGGTCCAGAAGTACGGGAACGTCGACATGAAGCTCCCCGACAGGGTCGGGAGGGAGTCGAGCCAGGTGCCGCGCTTCCACGCTGCGCCGACACCGATCAGGGTGCCGAGCACGAACGCGATGATCGTGACCAGGCCGACGAGGATCAGCGTGTACGGCAGCGCGCGGGCCACCAGCGACCCCACGTCCTGCGGGTAGAACGTGTAGCTCACACCGAAGTCGAGCGTCACGACCTGGTGCAGGTAGCTGACGTACTGGTCCCACAGGTTGCCGGTCGGGACGCCGAGCTGGGCCTCGATGGCCTTCTTGGTGGCGTCGGTGACCGGGCCGTTCTGGCTGAGCTTCGCCAGGGCCGCGTCGGTCGGGCTGCCCGGCATGAGTCGCGGGAGCACGAAGTTCAGCGTGACCGCGGCCCAGAGGGTCAGGACGAAGAGGACGAGTTTCTGGAGGATGTACTTCACTTCTGCTCCTGGAGGATCTTGCGTCCCGCGGCGCTGTCGCGCAGTCGGAGCTTGGAGAAGATGAGCAGCGGAGCCGAGTCGTAGTTCTGCGGCGCCATGTACGGGTCGTCCGCACTCGGCCACCCGACGAACTTCGACGTGTTGAACAGGCCCCAGAGGCCGCCGTAGTACATCCCGATCACGGGCAGGTCGTTGTACACGACCTCCTGCAGCTGATCGAGGATCTCCTGCTGCTTCGCGGTGTCGGTCGTCGCCTTGTACTCGTCGAGGAGCTTCTGCGTGTCGGCGTTCTTGTAGCGCTCGTAGTTGTTCACCGTCGACTTGCCGACGGGCTGGTAGAAGTCGGAGCTCAGCAGGGAGTTGAACGCCTGGTAGACGTCGCCGTTGCCCATGCCGCCCATCGCCATGTCGAAGGTGCCGTTGTTGATGTTCGACTGGTACCCGGCGGGCTGCGGCGCGCTGATCGTGACCTTGATGCCGATGGCGGTCAGGTTGCGGCGGACCTCCTGTGCGGCGCGGAGCCAGTCGGAGTAGCCGTTCGCGGTCATGATGTTGATCTCGAGCTGCTTGCCGTCCTTGACGATCTTGCCGTCCTGGACCGTGTAGCCGGACTTCTCGAAGCTCGCGATCGCGGCCTTCGTGTCCTGCGTGACGACACCCTTGTCCGGGATGCTGTCGTTCACGTACTGCTCCTGGTTCGGCAGGATCAGGCCGGTCTGCGCCGCCGCCTTGAGGTTGCCCTCGGTCGCGGTCTCGGCGATGTCGTCACGGTTCAGTGCGAGCGAGATGCCCCGGCGGACGTTGACGTCGTTGTACGGCGCCTTCGTCAGGTTCGGGATCAGGCCGATCACACCCCCCGGCGGGAACCAGTACGTGTTCGTCTTGGAGGCTGCACCCCACGTGCCCTGGACGTCGGAGATGAACGCGTACGCCCAGTCGTAGCCACGCGTGACGGTGTCGAGCTGCGTGTTCGTCGCCGGCAGGATCAGGTGCTTGATGGCGATCTTGTCGGCCTGCCAGTAGGACTTGTTCTTGTCCATCGAGTACTGCTGGTCGGTGTAGTTGCCGAGCACGAACGGGCCGGTGCCGACCGGGTTCGGGTCGCGGAACGTCGTCGGGTCCTTGACGTCCTTCCAGTGCTGTTCACCGAGGATGTACGTCTGCCCGATGATCGTCAGGCTCGGGACGTCCTCCGACTTCAGGTGGAAGATGACGTGCTGGCCCTGCTGCTCGATGCTCGCGATGTGCTGCCAGGCACCCTTGAGGTCCATCGCCGGGAACTTCTTCAGCAGGTCGAACGTGAAGACCACGTCCTTCGCGCTGAAGGCGTCACCGTTGGACCACTTGACGCCGCTGCGGATCGTCATGTCGATCGTCTTGGCGTCCGGCTGCGTCCAGGAGCTCGCGAGCCACGGGTTGCGCTTGCCGTCGAGGGGGTTCACCTCGATGAGGGGCTCGTACATCCACTTCGACGCGGTACGGGCGTTCGCGATGTACGGGTTGAAGTTGCGGTCGAACAGCGGGTTGCCGTGGTCCGCGTTGATGAGCATCGTGTCCTTGCCGATGCTCGGGTCCGGCTGGGACCGGACCTGGATGCTGCAGCCGGTGGCGGTGAGGGCCACGATGGCGAGCCCGGCGAGGGCCGCCATCAGGCGTCCGCGCCGGCCACGGCGTGCGCCGGGGACGCGCGGGGAGCGCGTGCGCTGTGGGGGAAGCGTCATTGCTCGGTCGACCTCCGTGTCGAGTGGGTACCGGGACAATGTATGCGCTTACATCGCGCTTTGCAACCGGGGGTTTGTGGTGCACCCCGGAACGCCGCGTGCTCGGCGTGCGCCGGCTCCGCGCACGCGGCCCTCGAGCGGCCACGGCGTGCCGCCGACGGCCGCCGACGGGCGCTGAGATCGCACGGCGTGCCGCCGACGGCCGCCGAGGGGCGCTGAGATCGCACCTTGTGTCGCGTCAGGCGCACCGATGCGACAGTTCGTGCGATCTCGGCGGGCAGCGGGCGGGTGGTGCTGCCGCTCAGCGGGACTGCCGGGAGGCTCGGCTCGGCCCCGCCACGGAACACGCGCGATCCGTCCCATCTCGGCCGCTCTGGGAAGAGGAAACGCGCGTTGGTGGTGGGAAGTTCCGACCCCCCACGCGCGAAACGACTCACCACGCACGGAACGACCCAGGGGCGCGGCAGCGGCGCGGCAGCGCCGCGGCGGCGCGGCAGCGGCGCGGCAGCGCCGCGGCGGCGCGGCAGCGGCGCGGCAGCGCCGCGGCGGCGCGGCGCGCGGCGCTAGAGCGCCGGGGGGCAGCTCTCGCGGAGGAGCACCTCGACGGGGAGGCGCACCGACCGCGGCGGCCCCTCGGTACGCTCGAGCCGGTCGACGATCGCCGCCACGGCAGCCCGCCCGAGCTCGCCCATGGGCTGGTGCACCGTCGTCAGGCGCGGGGACGAGAACCGTCCGGCGTCGATGCCGTCGAACCCGGTCACGACGACGTCCTCCGGCACGCGCAGCCCCCGCGCCGCGACGGCGTCGAGCACGCCGAGCGCCGACTGGTCGTTCGAGCAGACGATCGCCCGCGGGGCTGCATCGGCGAGCAGGGCCGCCGCGAGCTCCCGCGCGCGGGCCCGGCCGAAGTCGCCGTGGACGGTCCGCACCGACTCGACGGGGAGGCCGTGGTCGGCGAGCGCCGCCCGGAACCCGGTCCACCGCTCCATGTCGTCCGGGGAGTCGATGGGACCGGCGACGTACGCGATCGAGTCGATCCCGAGCCGGCCGATCACGTGCGAGGCCACGGTGCGCATGCCGGCGGCGTTGTCGACGCTCACCGAGTCGAACCCGTGCGAGCGGCGGTCGTCGGCGAGCACCACGACGGGGATCCGGCGGGCGACGTGCTCGAGCAGCTCGTCCGGCACGGTCTGCGCCAGGACCGCGAGTCCGTCGACGCGGCCGGCGACGTCGTTGACGATCACGTCGCGCGAGGGTCCACGTCCCGCCGCCACCATGAGGGCGAGGCCACGCTGCCAGGCCTCGGTCTCGGCGCCGCGGAGGACCTCGTCGAAGTACAGGTTGGACGCGAAGGGCTGCGTCACGTGACGGCGGTCGTCGACCACGCGGACCCCGCCGTCGGTCACGAGCCCCGGTCGCTCGTCCGGGACCACGTCGAACCCGGGCAGCAGCAGCCCGATCACCCCGGTGCGCTTGCCCGCGAGCGCCCTGGCGTTGCCCGACGGCACGTACCCGAGCGTCCGGATCGCTGCCTGCACGCGGTCACGGGTGCCCTCCCGGACGGCGTCCGGGGTGCGGAGCACACGCGAGACGGTGGCGATGGACACACCCGCCGCGGAGGCGACGTCGTAGACCGTGGGAGGTGCGGTGCGCTGCTCGCTCAACCCGTGCCTCCCGTCCGTCCGTTCGTCGACGCCGGGAGTGAGCCGCCCCGACAGCGGACCATCCTAGGCACCGGTCCCCGACACACTTCTCCACAGCGCGGTGTGGACCCTTGCGTTCCGCGGACGCAGCGGACCACACTGGGGCGACCTCAGTACGTCCCGTGGGGAAGCGCAACCAGCGGACGGTGTCCGCGTCATCGCGGGCCTCGGCCCGCCTTCGGGAAGGACGATCCAGATGTCACAGTCGACCCATTCAGGACGCCGCGACGCGATCCGCGTGAGCCGCGATGAAGCAGAGGTGCGCGAGGCGCTCCTCGAACACACGGGCGCGATCGCGCTCGACGACACCGACGACGGAGCGCGGCTCGAGTAGCCGCTGACGCGGTCTCGGCTCGAGTAGCCGCTGACGCGGTCTCGGGCAGGAGGCCCGGGTCGACTCCGTCACGCGCGCTCGGCTCAGCGGTGGGTCACGTCGGCGAGCGCAGCAGGGCCGGTGATCGCCGCCGCCGTGCTGCTCAGCGGTCGGTCGCGCCGACGATCGCCATGCCCGCTCCGCGCAGACGGCGACGCTCCTGCGCGATCCACGCGAGCAGGCGGTCGTTGGTGCCGGCGACGTGCGCGGCGAGCAGTTCGGCGGCGCGGTCCGCGTCGCCGGACTGCACCGCATCGATGATCTCGCTGTGCTCCGCCCAGGCGGCGTCGCGGGCCTCGGGCGTGCGGACCTCGATCCATCGGGTGCGCTCGAGCCGGGTGAGCGCGTCGGCGATGGCCTCCGTGATGAACCGGTTGCCGCCGAGTGCGGCCAGGTCCAGGTGGAACGTCGAGCCCATCCGGATGCCGGACTGCTGGTCGGGTGTCGGACGGAGGGTGTGGAGGTGCGCCCGGACCTCGGCGAGCTGCTCCGCGGAAGCACGCGAGACCGCCAGCCGGGCGGCGGCGGGCTCCAGGACGCCACGCAGTTCCGCGAGTGAGGCGATCTCGTCGAGGTCGATCGGGGTGACCGTCCACGAGCGGCCCTCGTGCAGGATGAGCCCCTCGCGCTCCAGCCGGGACAGCGCGGCGCGGACGGGGGTGCGTGACGCGTGGAACCGGGCCTCGAGCCCGCGCTCCGAGATGCGCTCACCCGGCGCGATTTCGAGCGTGAGGATCGCGGCTCGGAGGTTGTCGTAGAGCTGCGCCGTCTGCGACACCGGTGCTGCTGCGTCGATCGATTCGGTCACGGCCAACCACCCTAGCGGCGGGCAGCCTCGGATGGTATACCGTTTTGGTATACCAATCAGTTCCGAGACGAAACGATTCCCGTGACCACGACTGCTCCCGCCCCCGTCCCCACGATCAGCGCCCGCGCCTGGACGATGCTCGCGCTCGGCGTGGCGGCGCAGGCAGCGGGCACCCTCGTCGTCTCCGCTCCGGCGCTGCTCATCCCCTACCTGCACGCACAGGGGACGTCGCTCACCCTCGCGGGTGTCCTCGCCGCAGCACCCACCTTCGGCATGGTCCTGACGCTCATCGCCTGGGGCGCGATCACCGACCGCTTCGGCGAGCGCATCGTGATCGCCGGCGGGCTCGTGCTCACCACGCTGGCGGTCCTCGCCGCGTGGGCCGCGGCCGGCAACCCGGTGCTCCTCGGGCTGGCGTTCCTCGCAGGCGGCATGACGAGCGCCTCGACGAACGCGGCCAGCGGTCGCGTGGTCGTGGGGTGGTTCCCGAAGGAGCGTCGTGGGCTCGCGATGGGGATCCGGCAGATGTCGCAGCCGCTCGGGGTGACACTCGCGGCGGTGACCGTGCCGCAGCTCGCCGAGGTGTCGGGCATCCGGGCAGCACTCGTGCTGCCGATCGTGCTGTGCGCGGTGCTCGCGGTGCTGTGTGCGATCGGGATCGCGAACCCGCCGCGTCCGGCACGGTCGGCCGCGCCGGAGACCGTCACGGCGAACCCGTACCGGGCGAACGGCTTCCTGTGGCGGATCCACGCGGTGTCGATCCTGCTCGTGGTGCCGCAGTTCACGCTCTCCACCTACGGCTTGGTGTGGCTCGTCGGCCTGGGGTGGTCGACACCGGCGGCCGGGCTCCTCGTCGGGGCGTCGCAGTTCGTCGGGGCGATCGGGCGGATCCTCGTCGGCGTCTGGAGCGACCGCGCGGGCTCGCGGGTCGGCCCGCTGCGGATCGTCGCCGTGAGTGCCGCCGTGGTGATGGCCGTGCTGGCGCTGGTCGACGTGTCGCACCTGGCCGGCGCCGCGGTGTTCCTGGTCATCGCGACGAGCGTCACGGTGGCGGACAACGGCCTGGCGTACACGTCGGTCGCCGAGGCGGCCGGGCCGTTCTGGTCCGGCCGGGCACTCGGCGCGCAGAACACGGGGCAGTTCATCGCGGCGAGCGCCGTGGGCCCGGGCATCGGCGCCCTGGTCGGGGCACTCGGCTTCGCGGCGTCGTTCGGGATCGTCGCGGTGCTGCCCCTCCTGGCACTGCCGCTGGTCCCGCGCGCGGACCGCTCGCACGACTGACCCGGGCGGGACGCCCCGGGCGCGCGCGGCTCAGCGCAGGCGGCTGCGCGGCTCAGCGCAGGCGGCTGCGCGGCTCAACGCAGGCGGCCACACGGCTCAACGCAGGCGGACGCCCGGCTCGACACTCATGGCGAGTTCGTCGAGCACATCGGTGAGCGGGCGCCCGAGGTCGCTCCGGCTCGCGACGCGCTCGGCGGCCGCGGGGGCACCCTCGCTCGTCATCCCGAGCCCCGCGAGCACAGCGCGAGCGACCGCGGTCCCGAGCGTCGCCGGATCCGCCGGCACTGCGCCGATGCTGGGGTGGAGGCCCGCCCGCGCGCCGCCGAGGTCGTTGGTGACCACCCGGGCGCCCGACTCGGCCGCATCGAGCGGCGGATGGCTCGGGTGCGGACTCTGCTGGAGGGACAGCACGACGTCGGTTTCACCGAGGACCTCGAAGTAGCTGTTCCAGTCGAGCGTCCCGAGCGACCTGAGGACGTCGCCGGTGCCGAGCTCCACGGCCTCGTGCTGCTCGCCCGCGGAGACGAACTCGGCGATGACGCCGGCGTCCCGGAGCTGTGCAGCGGCGGCCGCGAGTGCGGCGACCCCGAGGACGTACATGTTCCTCGGCTTCGACGGGCGCGCGTAGAACAGCACCCGGGCGGCGGTCCTCGTCGATGCTGCGCGGACGGCCGCCGCACGGTCGATGCCGGCACGGTCGAGTTCGGGTGCGAAGACGAGGCCGGACGCGACGGCGACGCCCTCGGTCTGCCGGAGCGCGGCGGCGACCGGCTCCGAGTTGACGCAGAGCGTGAAGCCTGCGCGGTAGGTCGACGAGGCGACGGCGAACGCGGTCGACCACGGCTGGAACCCCGGCTCGTGGTCCTGCACGAGGTAGACCACCCGGCGCGGGTCGACGACCCCGGCACGAGCGGCGACGTCGAGGGCGTGAGCGGTCTTCCAGTAGGTCGCGATCCACACGGTGTCGGCTGCGAAGACCGCTGCCGGGATCGACTCCCTCGTCACGACCTCGACCGGTCCGCGCCCGGCGAAGCGCCCGGGGAAGCGCTCGGCGATGAGTGCCGCCGCCCGTTCGGCGCTGTTCCCACGAGACGTCGAGCGCGTCATGACGACACGCAGGTCTCGTCCGGTCCGGTCGGCGTACCCGATCGCTGCTGCAAGTGCGGTCTGGACGCCCGCGAACGCCGCTCCTCGTCGGACCTCGTCGATGACGAGGACGACTTCCGGGTGGCGTTCGCCGACCTCGATCCCGGCGAGGACGAGGCTCCGATCGGTCACCCCGTCGTAGACGAGTGCCGCCCGCGGGGCCCGGGAACGTTCGGCGTCGGCAGCCCTCCGGTCGTCGCGACGTGCGCGGACGCGATCCGCGACGACACCGGCCAGGCGGGCCACCCGGCGCGCATGGGTGATTGAATTTCGCATGCAATCACAATATCAGCATCTGATATTCATGAACAGGGGAGCCGCGCTCCGGCCGGTTGCTCGGGTGCCGTCGCCACCCACGGCGCCGCGCCGAGTGCGAGCAGGGTCCGGTCACCGATCGCGACGGCATCGAGCGCAGCGTGATCGCCGGCGGGCTCGTGCTCACCACATTGCCGGACCTCGCCGCGTGCGCCGCAGCCAGCAATCCGGTGCCCCTCTGGCTGGTGATCCTCGCGAGCGGCGGACGCCGCCGCGATCGCCGCCGGCCCGGGCATCGGCGCCCTGGTCGGCGGCGCTCGGCTTCGCAGCGTCGTTCGGGATCGTCGCGCTGGCGCTGCCGCTGGTCCCGCGTGGACCGTTCGCACGACTGCGTTGGATCCTTGAAAACATGTCGTATGTCACATACTCTTGTAGGATGCGACGAATCGGATGGCTCGACTCTGCCAAGGGCATCGCCATCATCGGCATCGTGCTCATCCACGCGGTCTCGTGGAGCCCGGCCGCATCGGCTCCGGCGACCTGGGTCCTCGACCGCCTCGTGGTCTCCCTGCCGGTCTTCTTCCTCGTCTCCGGGATCGTCTCCGGGCCGGCATTGCTCGACGCTGCGGCCGGTCGACGGCGTCTTGCCGATCGGGTGCTCCCGTTGCTCTGGCTCTACCTGCTCTGGCAACCGGTCGTCCTCGGTTACCGGATCCTCGGCAGCCTGACCACCGACGGTGCCGTCGACCTCGTCGGCGAACTCGCCAGGGTCGCCGTCGCTGTCGTCCGGCCGAACGGCGAGATCTGGTACCTGTGGGCGCTCGCCATCCACCTCACGCTGGCATGGGCCACACGCCGGCTCCCCACCGCCGCGGTCCTCGCGTCGACCTTCGTGCTTGCCGCCGCCGTGATCGGTTGGGGTCGTGAGATGACCGGAGAGGCGACTTGGCACGTTCTCGGGCCCGGCTTGCAAGGACTCCCGGGGTACGCGTTCTTCACCCTGGCAGGAGCTCGCCTCGCACCATGGATCATCGCTCGTGTACAGCTGGCGTCACCGGTCGTCGTGATCATCGCCGTCCTCCTGTGGCTCGGGATCGGTGAACTGCACGCGACCGCGGACCCGAGCGTCGCGTCGCCGCTCGGAGTCGTCCAGGTGTTCGTCGGCACCGCTGCGACCGTCCTCGCTGCTCGGGCAGTGACGCGATGGGCTGCTCCTCTCGCCTGGCTCGGGAAGTGGTCGGTCGTCCCCTACCTCACCCACACACCAGTCATCGTCGTGCTGCTCGCGATCAGCACGGATGCGGGCTTGCTGCCGCTCCTCTGCGCAAACCCCACCTGCACGGTGCTCGTGCTGACGACCACCGCCTCCCTCCTCGGCCTTGCCGTGTTCTGGTCGTTCCGCCACACGCCGGCGCGCTTCCTGTTCGAGATGCCCCCTCGCGCCCGGCGCCTCCTGGCGAGCAGAACGCCCGTTTCCGACTGAGACGCCACCGAGTTCGGTGGCGTCTCAGCAGGAGAGCAGCGTGGCGGGGCGTACCCGCGGGCTCAGGCCGGGACGGTCGGGCCGACGGGCCAGCGCAGGAGCGCCGCCGCCGCGGCACCGCCGGGCAACGACGCAGCGTTGACGAGCACGAGCTCCGCATCCGTCAGCACCGCGGCGCGCACGAGCGCGCACACCGCCGGCACAGGGCCGATCACCGGCGCGCCGGCCGCCTGCTCGGGTGCCGTGGCCACCCACGGAGCCGTGCCGAGCGCGAGCAGGGTCCGGTCACCGATCGCGACGGCATCGAGCGCGATCGTCGAGCCCTGCGCCTGCTGCAGCGCCTCGACGACGGGGCCGAGCCCGGTCACCGCCTGGTTGTCGCCGCGCCCGACGTGGGTGCGGAGCGAGTCCTCGAGGTCGTGTCGGTGCCCGGCGATGACCCGGGCCAGTGCGACGCGCACGTGGTCGCCGACGACGGTCTCGTCGAAGCCGCCGCCTGGCACCTCGCTGACGAGACGGCGCGCATCGGACGAGAGCCGCTCGATGAGCATCGGACGTGCCTGCAGGTCGCCGGACACCACGATGAGCGCGGGGCTCAGCCGTTCCACCGCCTTGTCGATCGCGGTCGCCACCTCGGCGGTGTTCTGCCGCCAGATCTCCTCGGTGCGGCCCTGCCATCGGGGCTGCTTCCAGTCGCCGAAGCCGCCCTTCACCTTGTGCTGGTCGAAGGTCTCCCCCTGGATGCGTTGCTCGTCGTCGGAGTTCCCGGGGTGCCCGAGCTTGTAGGCGCGGTACCCGCCGCCGTCCTTCCCGATCTGGACCACCAGGAACGGCAGGTCGATCGGGCGGTGGGCGACGAGCGGCACGAGGTCGGGGACGGCTCCGGCGCCGATCGACTCCGCCGCGTGCATCGGACCGGGGAGCACCTCGCTCAACACGAGTTCGCCGTCGTGCACGAGCACGTACCGAGCCACCGGGGCCGGGATCCCCGGGGTGTCCTCGAGCTCACCGGCGATGACGTCGACCGCGTCGAGATCGGAGCCCTGCGCGCGGAGCGCCTCCTCGACGGCACGGAGCTTCAGCGCGGCCTGGCGGCGCGGATCCTCGACGTTGGCGGAGGCGTCGACGTAGGCCCACGCCCACGTCCCACCACCTTCCAGCCGCTGTCCCAGTACCCGGTGCAGTTCGTTCGTGACGTTGGTCGACGTCATGGCAGCTCCTCTCGGAAGGCGAATCACCGGAGCTCGGTCGAGCCCCTGCGCTCTCACGTGGTCCCCACCATTCACCGCCACCGCGGATCGCGTTCGCAGATCGGAGCGAACGCCCAGAACGCGAAAGTGCACCGACGCTCGGTTTTGTGGTTGGCTGAACCGCAACCCCGATCCAACGACGAACCGGAGTGCAGGCAATGACGCCCCCATCACCACGACGCCCCATCACACGACGCCAGCTGTTCGGCTTCGGGATCGGCGCGGCAGCCACCGGCCTCCTCGCTGGCTGCGCGGTCCCCGGTTCCACGAACGTGAACCGCGCCGCCGTCATCCCCGCCGCTGCGAGCGGTGAGACCATCACGCTGACGTACTGGGCCTGGCTGAAGGACCTCCAGAAGGTCTGCGACATCTGGAACGCGAAGAACCCGAAGGTCCAGGTGCAGGCGAACTGGATCCCCGGCGGCAACAGCGGCGGGTACCAGAAGATGTACTCCGCGCTCGCGGCCGGCGGCGGCCCGGACATCGGGCAGGTCGAGCTCCGGCAGATCCCCGAGTTCATGCTCGCGAACGGCCTGGTCGACCTCGCCCGGTACGGCGCGAAGGACTTCGAGGCGAAGTACGACGAGGCCGCGTGGGCGCAGGTGTCGTTCGTCGACGGCATCTACGGGATCCCGCAGGACACCGGCCCGATGGGCTTCTACTACCAGACCGCGCTCCTCGAGCAGGCGGGCGGCGAACCGCCGAAGACCTGGGACGAGTGGAAGGAGCTCGCCGAGAAGGTCCGGAAGACCGGCAAGCAGAACTACCTCGAGGTGTTCCCCGTCGCCGATGCCTCCCCGTTCGCCGCGTACGCGCAGCAGGCCGGCGCCCGCTGGTTCAAGGTCGACGGTGACGAGTGGGTCGTGGACATGACCGACGACAAGACGATGATGGTCGCCGACTTCTTCGACGGCTGCATCGACGACAAGCTCGTCGACACCAGCGCCGGCGCCTACACGCCCGGCTGGTACGCGTCGGCGGCGAGCGGCAAGATCGCCGCCGTCACGAGTGCGAGCTGGGGCGACGCCCTCATCGAGTCCGTGCAGGGCGGCGAGGGCAAGTGGAAGGTCGCCCAGATGCAGACCTGGGGCGACACGGGCTTCGGTTCGAGCGCGATCGGCGGCTCGACGGCCGCGGTCCTCGCGAACGCGAAGCACCCGAAGGAGGCGCTCGACTTCATCACGTGGATGACCACCTCCAAGGAGGGCATCGACGCGATGATCAAGTACTGCGGCATCGGCTGGTCGCCGGCGAAGGACTACATCGGCAAGCAGCGTCAGCAGCCGTCGAAGTGGTTCTCCGGCCAGAACTACAACGAGGACGTCTTCGTCCCCGCGTCGCAGGAGCAGAACGTCGACTGGTCCTGGTCCCCCGTCACGCAGTCGGCGTTCACGTCGCTGCAGAACCAGTTCCGCCGCAAGATCACCGGCAACCTCAAGCTGAGCGACGCCGTCGAGCTCGCGCAGCGGGAGATCGTCCAGTCCTTCAAGGACAAGGGCCTCAGCGTCAGGACGGCACGATGACCCAGCAGACACCGACCTTCCGCACGAGCACGAAGGCCACCCGGGCGCAGAAGCGCGCCCCGTGGATCCTGCTCGCGCCGTTCCTGGCGCTCTTCGTGCTGACGTTCATCATCCCGATCATCAGCGCGCTGTTCCAGAGCTTCACCACGGTCGACCGTGCCGGGCTCTTCGGCGAGGACGGCGTCACCGGCCGGTTCGCCGGCTTCGACAACTACGTCACGGCCCTGAGCGACAACGGCTTCGTGGCGTCGATCGGCCGAATGCTGCTCTTCGGCATCGTCCAGGTGCCGGTGATGATCATCGCCTGCACGATCCTCGCGCTCCTGCTGGAGTCGGCGAGCGCCCGCTGGCCGGGCTTCTTCCGGGCGATCTACTTCATGCCCTACGGCGTCCCCGGCGTCATCGCGACGATCCTCTGGTCGTTCCTGTACGTCCCGGGGCTCTCGCCGATCGTGTCGCTGCTGCAGTCGATGGGGCTGCAGCCGGACTTCCTCGGCGCGAACAGCGTGCTCTGGTCGATCGCGAACATCGTCACGTGGACCTACACGGGCTACAACATGCTCATCATCGTGGCGCAGCTGAAGTCGATCCCCGGTGAGATCTACGAGGCGGCGAAGATGGACGGCGCCGGACCCTTCCAGGTGGCGTGGCGGATCCAGATCCCGCTCATCGCGCCCGCCCTGGTGCTCACGACGGTCTTCTCGATCATCGGCACGCTGCAGCTGTTCGCGGAGCCGCAGATCCTGTCGACGGTCGCCCCCGCCATCGACACCGAGTACACGCCGAACTACGCCGCCTACACGAACGCGTTCGCGTTCAACGAGTACGGCGTCGCGAGTGCGCAGGCGGTCATCATCGCGTTGGCCGCGTTCATCCTGTCGTTCGCGTTCCTCGCGCTGACGAACCGGCCGCCGAAGAACGAGCGCGACCAGCGCAAGCGGGCCAAGAAGGACGGCCTGGAGGCACGACGCACGCTCCAGACGCGCGCATCCGCCGTCCGCGCGGTCACCACCCAAGCCGACCCGGGCCTGGCGTCCGGTCGCGTCGCGACCACCGAAGGGACCGACCGATGACCAGCGAAGCCATCGAAGCGTCGACCACGGCGAAGTCCGCCGTCCCGGTGGACACCACGTCGATCTCGGCGCACCAGCGCCGCAAGCTCGACCGCTCCCCGAAGTCGCAGATCGTGGTGACCGGGATCCTGGTCATCGTCGCGGTCTACTTCCTCGTCCCGCTGTACTGGGTCGTGATCGCCGCGACGAAGACCACCGGTGCGCTGTTCTCCACGAACGGGTTCTGGTTCGGCGGGGACTTCTCGCTGTTCTCCAACATCGGGGACGTCTTCACCTACGACGGCGGGATCTTCGTCCGCTGGATCGCGAACAGCGTGCTGTACTCCGGCGTCGGCGCGGTGCTCGCGACGTACTTCGCCGCTGCCGGCGGGTACGCGCTCGCGAAGTACGAGTTCCGCGGACGCCAGCTGGTGTTCGGGACGATCCTCGGCGGCGTGCTGGTGCCTGGCACCGCGACGGCCCTGCCGCTGTTCCTGCTGTTCTCGACGCTCGGGTTGACCGACACGTACTGGAGCGTGCTCATCCCGAGCCTCGTCTCCCCGTTCGGTCTGTTCCTCTGCCGGGTCTACGCGGCGGCGTCGATCGACACGGCGCTGATGGAGTCCGCACGACTCGACGGCGCCAGCGAACTGCGGATCTTCCACACCATCGCGCTCCGGCAGATGACGCCGGCGCTCGTCACGGTGTTCCTGTTCCAGGTCGTCGGCATCTGGAACAACTTCTTCCTGCCGCTGATCATGCTGGCCGACCAGAAGCTCTACCCGATCACGCTCGGGCTGAACAACTGGCGCGCGCAGGTCGACCGGCTGCCGGAGTTCTACCAGCTCACCACCGGCGGGGTGCTCGTCTCGGTCATCCCGCTCGTCATCGCCATCATCGTCCTGCAGCGCTTCTGGCGCGGGGGCCTCACGGAAGGATCGGTCAAGGGTTGACCACCACCGCCATCGACGACCTGCACTCCGAAACGCCGGGTTCGGCGTCCCGCCTGGCGCCCCGCGCGTGGCTGCACACCGATGCACCCGCGGTGTCGCTCAACGGGGAGTGGGACTTCCGCTGGTCGCCGGTGGCGGCGGCTGCGTCCTTCGAGGACCAGGACGGGTGGGGCACGCTGCCGGTCCCGGCGCACTGGGTCCTGTACGGGCACGGAGCGCCGAGCTACACGAACCTGCAGTACCCGTTCCCGATCGACCCGCCGCACCCGCCGGAGGAGAACCCGACGGGCGACTACCGGCGCAGCTTCTCGGTGCCGTCGTCGTTCGACGCTGCGGCCCGGGTGCTGCTGCGCTTCGACGGCGTCGAGTCGCACTTCCGGGTGTGGGTGAACGACTCGCTCATCGGGTGGTCGACCGGGTCCCGGCTCGCGACGGAGTTCGACGTCACGAGCGTGCTCCGTCCGGGACCGAACGAGATCCGGGTGCGGGTGCACCAGTGGTCCGCCGCCTCGTACCTGGAGGACCAGGACCAGTGGTGGCTGCCCGGCATCTTCCGCGACGTGACGCTGCTCGCACGGCCCACAGCACCGGTCGACGACGTGTTCGTCCGCGCCTCGTGGGCGCCCTCGCTCGGGAGCGCGGCGACCGCCGGGACGGCGGCGTCCGGCCGCCCGTCCACCGGTACGGGGACGATCTCGTTCCCCACGCTCGAGGCGGCGTTCCCGCTGCGGTTCGCCGTGCCGGACCTGGGCGTCGACGTGGTGTGGGCCTCGGCGGCCGACGTCGCGCCGATCGACGTCGAGGGCGTCGAACCGTGGAGCGCCGAACTCCCCCGCCTGTACGACGCGACGGTGTCCACCGGGACCGACGCCGGCGGCACGACCGGCGGCGAGACGGTGTCGCTCCGCCTCGGGTTCCGAACGGTCGCGATCGACGGTGACCGGTTCCTCGTCAACGGCGAGCGCGTCGTGTTCCACGGGGTGAACCGGCACGAGACGCACCCCACCCGGGGACGGGTCTTCGACGAAGCCCATGCCCGCGCGGACATGGCGCTCATGAAACGCCACAACGTCAACGCGATCAGGACCTCGCACTACCCGCCGCACCCCCGCGTGCTGGACCTGGCCGACGAGCTCGGCTTCTGGGTGATCCTGGAGAGCGACCTCGAGACCCACGGGTTCTTCTTCCTCGACTGGCAGGGCAACCCGTCCGACGACCCGGCGTGGGAGGACGCGTACCTCGACCGCATCGCGCGGACCGTCGAGCGCGACAAGAACCACCCGTCGATCGTGATGTGGTCGCTCGGCAACGAGTCGGGCACCGGTCGGAACCTCGCCGCGATGTCCACCTGGGTGCACGCCCGCGACCCGGAGCGCCCGGTGCACTACGAGGGCGACTACACGGGCGAGTACACCGACGTGTACTCGCGGATGTACCCGACGCTGCAGGAGACCGAGTCGATCGGCGGCGGCACCCCCACGCCACTGCTCGGCTGCGGCCCCGCCGAGGCGGCCCGGCAGCGTTCGAAGCCGTTCATCCACTGCGAGTACGTGCACGCGATGGGCAACGGCCCCGGCCAGATCGCCGAGTACGAGGCGCTCGTCGACCGCTTCCCACGCCTGCACGGTGGGTTCGTGTGGGAGTGGCGCGACCACGGGTTGCTCGCGCACACCCCCGACGGCACCCCGTACTACGCGTACGGCGGGGACTTCCACGAGGTCGTGCACGACGGCAACTTCGTGATGGACGGCCTGGTGCTGCCCGACGACATCCCCACCCCGGGGCTCGCGGAGTTCGCGGCCGTGGTCGCGCCGGTCCGCCTGTCGGCGTCCGTCGGCTCCGGCGGCGGCACCGTGCTCGTCGAGAACCGGTTCCACTCGGCCTCGACCGCGGGGATCCGGTTCACCTGGACCCTGACGCGGAACGGCGTCCCCGCGGCCACCGGGCGACTCGCCCCCGGGGTCATCGCCGCGCGGGAGTCCGCGACCGTGCCGGTGCCGAAGGAGGTCCTCGAAGCCGCGGCCGGTCCGATCGCCCCCGGCGAGGAACTCTGGCTCGACATCGTGGCGGAACTCGCCGGGCCGACCGCGTGGGCGGACACCGGCCACGTCGTCGCACGCACCCAGACGCTCGTCGCGGCGCGACCGGCGGAGGCGATCCGAGCCTCCCGTCAGGGGTGGGAGGGCGACCGGCTCGGGGAGGCGACCTTCACCGAGCGCGGAGACCTGTCCAGCTGGAAGGGACTGCCCGTCGCCGGGCCGCGGCTGGAGCTGTGGCGCGCACCGACCGACAACGACCGGCTCGCATCGCAGGGCGGCTACGAGACGGCCGACCCGGTGCTCACCCACGGGGTCGGTGACCCGGACGCCCCGGCGTCGGCATCGAAGTGGGAGCGAGCGGGCCTCGACCGGCTGACGCACCGGCTGGTCGACCTCGAGCGGACGTCGCACGGACTCGTGCAGCGGGTCCGGGTCGCGGCGGCCAACAGCGGCGCCGGCGTGGAGGTCACGCACCGCTGGACACTGACCGAGGCCGGGCTGCAGCTCGACACCACGGCGATCCCCTTCGGCGCCTGGGACGTGACCTGGCCGCGGATCGGGGTGCGGATCGACCTGCCCGCCTCGCTCCTGTCCGAGTCCGTGGAGTGGTTCGGGACCGGGCCGCTGGAGTCCTACGCGGACTCGTCGCACGCGGCGCACGTCGGACGCTTCGGCTCCCCGGTGTCCCTGCTGAACGTGAACTACTCGCGGCCACAGGAGACCGGGCACCGTCCCGAGCTCCGGACGCTGACGGTGGGGCCGTTCACGGTGTCGTCCGTCGGTGCCAGGCGGACCGGGTTCACCCTGACGCCGTGGACCGCGCAGCAGGTCGGGCGTGCCGGGCACCCGTACGAGCTCCCGACGCCGGAGGCGACGTACCTGTACCTCGACGCGGCGCAGCACGGCCTCGGTTCGCGCGCCTGCGGGCTCGACGTGCTGCCGGAGCACCAGCTGTGGCCGGCGACGACCGCGTGGTCGGTGCTGCTCTCGTAGCGGGTTGCGGGCGCCGGGCGGCGTCGCCGGGCGGCGGTGCCGATCGGCGTCGCACAACGGAAACCGGCTCGCACCACGGAAATCCGTGGTGCGAGCCGGTTTCGGTTGTGCGGTGCCGGGGCCCGGGTCGGCGGGCGCCGCGTCGGCGGGCCCCGCGTCGGCGGGCGCCGCGCTACGCCTCGAGCGCGGGGATCGCCGCGGGGTCCGCGCCGTTCAGGAACTCGGTGAGGCGCTCGGGCTCGCCCGGCTCGTCGATCGCCTGGGCAGCGCGACGGAGCGCGAACAGGGACCGCAGCACCCCGCGGTTCGGCTCGTGCGACCACGGCACCGGCCCGGCACCCCGCCAGCCGGCCTTCCGGAGCGAGTCGAGCCCGCGGTGGTACCCGACACGGGCGTACGCGTAGGACTCCAGCGTCGCGCCGCGGTCCCAGGCCTCGTCAGCGAGGAGAGCCCACGCCAGGCTCGAGGCCGGATGGGCGACGACGACACTCGCGACGGGAGCGTCAGCGGCGAGCGCCGCGTCCACCTCCGGGTCGGCGGGGAGCAAGGTCTCGGGGTTCGCGGACGGGGTCGGCAGCAGGTTCTCGGGCATGTCTCCAAGCCTGTCATGGCGACACTGGGTCGGACCGCATCGGGGTGGTGGTGTGGTCCTGGCGCAGCACTCGGGCGCCGGCAACCACCGCGACGAGGAGCGCCGCCGGCACGAGGAGCGCGATGCGGAGTCCGGTGAGCGTGCTCACGAACCCGATGACCGCCGGCCCGCAGAGGAACCCCACGTACCCGGTCCCGACGACCACGGACATCAGTCGCGCGCTCGCCCCGACGGCGCCGTAGACGGTGGGCACGATCGCGGCCAGGCCGACGCCGAGTCCCGCGAACCCGACGAGTGCCAGGACAGGAGAGCCGCCCGAGACCGCGAGCACGAGCGCGCCGATCGCGACGACGGCGCTCCAGCGGACGGTGCGGACCGGTCCGGCACGAGCGCCGACACGGTCGACGACGAGACGGGTGCCCGTCATCGCGACCGCGAACGCCGAGTACGCGAGCGCCGCGACACTCGCCGGCGCACCGAGCGCGTCCCGCAGGTACACGGCACCCCAGTCACCGACGGCGCCCTCCGCGACCATCGCCGCCAGCGCGAGGGCGCCGAGCAGCACGACGATCCGGACGGGAGGCACGTGGCCGTCCCGGACGACGGCACCGGACCCGCGGCGGTCGGCCGGGGTCGGGGACCACCGCCGTGCCCACCCGGCGCACGCTGCCAGCGCACACGCGAGCGCCGCGACGAGGAAGGTCACCCCGGCTCCGCCACCGAATCCGGCGACGGCGCCACCGATGCCGGCGCCGACGAACCCGCCGATGCTGAACCGGGCGTGCAGCCCGCCGAGCACCGGACGCCCGAGTGTGCGTTGCAGCGCGGCGCCGTGAGCGTTCATCGTGACGTTGCAGGTGCCCTGGACGAGGCCGACCAGCACGAGGACCGCGCACAGTGCGGGCAGCGACGACACCACGGCGGTCAGGGGCAGGACCACGCCGAGCAGGAGCACCGCGACCGGCATGAGCACGCCGGACCGGGCGCGGTCGACGAACCGGCCGAGCACGACCATCCCGAGCACGCAGCCGGCGGCGAGGCACACGAGTGCGATGCCGAGCTCCCCGTGGTCGGCTCCGACCCTGTGAGCCACGGCGGGCAGCCGTGCCGACCACGTGCCGACGACGATCCCGAACGCCGCGAACACCAGCCCCGTGGCCACCCGGGCTCCTTCGACGCGTGCACGATCGGTCTCAGGCACGATCGGTCTCACGCACGGTGACGGCTGCCGCTCAGCAGTTCGGCGACCTGGCGAGCGATGCGCGCGGGTTCCCACTCCCTGGTCCGTGCGCGAGCCCGCGCTCCGGCTGCCCGGCGGAGGTCCGGGTCGTCGATCAGGGCAGCGAGCAGGTCGAGGAACTCGTCGCGACCGCCGTGCAGCATCGACGGGTCACCGACGATCTCCGGGAACGCTCCGCGGTCGTACGCGACGACCGGGGCACCGTGGGCCATCGCATCGACGATCGCCATGTTCCACAGCGCGTTCTCGCGGAGCGGTCCGAGGGCGATGTCGGTCCGGGCGAGGACCCGCTCGTAGGTGGCTCGGTCGGCGGCGGTGACGACCTCGACGAAGGGCAGCGTCCGCAGGCGGTCGAGCGCGCGGTCGATGCTCGGGTCGAGGCGGCGGCGCTCCGCCGAACGCTCGCCGGTGGGGTTCGTCACGACGACCCGGAACGCCCCGGGTCGTCGCGCGGCGAGCGCCTCCAGCCGGTCGGTGAGCTCCGCCGTGCCGTAGTGCGCGTAGAGCCGGTGGTTGTAGAGCAGCGTCACGGGTTCGTCGGGGTCCGCCGGCACCGCGGGATCGGTGTGGTGCTCGTCGCCGGCCGTCCGCGGTGGTGGCACGATCGCGAAGCGGTCCGCGAGGCGCCACGGCTCGGTCGTCGCGGCGAGGAACAGGTCACGGCCGTACGTGCTGCCGATCATCGCGACGTCGGCGAAGCAGGCCGCCTCGACCTGGCGTGTCCAGATGCTCGCCGCGAGCCCGTCGTCGTCGAGGCTGGGGTCGAACGTGACCACACCGTCGGACGCGGCCTGGACGGGGACGTAGTGGAAGTACACCCCCATCGGGACGCGGTGGCCGGCGGCGCGCGACACGAGGGCGAGCAGCGGCACCGCGAGCTCCGGCTGGTTGACGAGCAGGGCGTCCGGGGGCGACGGGAGCGCCGCGAGCTCGGCGTCGAGCGTGTCCCACGGCATGCCGTACCGCACGCCGTACTTGGACTGCGGGACCGGGATCTCGATCGTGCGCGAGGCCGAGACGGCACCGATCCCGGGTGGACCGACGAGCACCGTGTCCCAGCCGAGTTCCCGGAGCTCCGCGAGCAGGGACTCCTGGAACACGAAGCCGCTGTCCGCCTGCAGGTTCGAGGCGTTGCTGACGTTGAGGTACGAGAGGAGCGTCGGCATCTCAGGCCACCGCCGTCGGGGTGCCGGCGAACGCGAGCGCCAGCGCGTCGTCGACCGTCCGGGCGAAGCAGATCTCGCGATCCAGCGCGATGAAGCCCGAGCGGCGGAGGTGCTCCAGCAGCACGCGGAGCGTCTGCCAGAACCCGTCCACGTCGACGAAGACCACCGGCAGGTCGTGCAGCCCCAGCTGGGCGCCGGTGAGGGCGTCGAACGCTTCGTCGAGGGTGCCGATGCCACCGGGCAGCACGAGGACCGCGTCCGTGCAGTCCAGGAACCGCTGCTTGCGCTCGGCCATCGTGTCGACGTGGACGAGGTCGATGCCGGACGCCGGTGGTTCGATCGCCGCCAGGTGGTGCGGCGTCACACCGGTCACGGCGCAGCCCTCGGCGTGCGCGGTCCGGACGATCCGCCCCATCAGGCCGACGTCCGAGCCGCCGTGCACGATGCGGATGCCGCGGGCCGCGCAGACCCGGACGAGTTCGTCCGCCACGAGCGCCGGCCCCGCGCCGGTTCCGTCGCTCGAGCCGCAGAACACCGCGATCGCTGGCTCGGTCCGTGTCGAGTCCATCGTGCCTCCATCGTCCCCGCGGTCGGCGCCTCCGGCCCGTCGTGAAATGCAATGTATCGACGGACGGCTCCGGCGTCCAGTGGTTCCGCCGTCCATGCAGCATCGCTTGCGCACACCACGTTCCCGGGCTTAGCGTGGTCCCACTCCGTCGTGACCGCGGAGCAGCGGGGCGGGAGACCGACCGCCGGCTCGGGTCACGGACACGGGGGTGAACCGACGGAAGAAGCCGCCTTGCGCGTGATCACCGGTACTGCGTCCTCGCAGCAGCTGCCCCTGCGCTGACACCGTGATCACGCCCGCCGTCGAGTGGGCACCTGCCGCTCCCGCGGCGGTCCGGTGTCGTGCGCCCGCACGATCACACCGGAAGGCACCACCATGCCCGCGAACCCCTCGGTCGTCCTGCACGACCTCACCTTCACCTGGCCCGACGGCACCGTCGCGCTCGACCACCTGACCGCCGCCTTCGGGTCCGGCCGGACCGGCCTGGTCGGGAGGAACGGGGCCGGCAAGTCCACGCTGGTCCGGCTGGTCACCGGCCGGCTCTCCCCCACGTCGGGCACGATCACGACGTCGGGGCCCGTCGACCACCTGCCGCAACGGCTGCAGACCGGGGCCGACGACACGGTCGCCGACCTGCTCGGTGTCGGCGACGCGCTGACGGCCCTGCGCGCGATCCTCGGTGGTGACCCGTCCCCGGCGCACTTCGACGTCCTCGGAGACGACTGGGACGTCGAGGAGCGCGCCACCGCTGCCGTCGACCCCCTCGGACTCGAGCTCGACCGTCCCGTCGGCACACTGTCGGGTGGCCAGGCCGTCCTCGCCGCGGTCGCCGGGATCCGCTTGCGCGGACTGCCGATCGCGTTCCTGGACGAGCCGACGAACAACCTGGACCGCCGTGCTCGCGCGATGCTCCTCGACATGGTGGACACCTGGCGCGGGACCCTGGTGGTCGTCAGCCACGACCGGGAACTCCTCGAACACGTGGACGAGGTGGCCGAACTCCGTGCCGGTGCGATGACCGTCTTCGGTGGCACGTTCTCGGCGTACGAGGAGTACCTCGGCGTGCAGCAGGCCGCGGTGGAGCGTGAGGTCCGCGTCGCGGAACAACGGCACCGCACCGAGAAGCGGCAGCGCATCGAGGCGGAGACGAAGATCGCGCGGCGGGCGAAGGCGGGCGAGAAGGCCGGCCGGTCGATGCCGAAGATCCTGGCGAACGAGCAGCGCAAGAAGGCGCAGGAGACCGCCGGGCGGCTCCGCGTCGCGCACGGGTCCGCGGAGGAGGCCGCGCTCGCGACCGCGCGCGAGGCCGAGTTGCGACTCCGGGACGACGAGTCCATCCACGTCGAGCTCCCTGACCCGCGCGTGCCCGCATCCCGGCGCATCGCCACGATCACCGTCAGGGGGCGCGAAACGGTCGTGCAGGGGCCGGAGCGCGTCGCCGTCGGCGGGGACAACGGCGTCGGCAAGACGACCCTGCTCGAGCACCTGGTCCGGGTCCCCGGCGCGCGCGAGCACCCCCTGCCGGACACGGGTGCCGTCCCGCACGTGGAGCACATCGCGTACCTGCCGCAGCGGAAGGACGGACTCGACGACGACGCCACGGTGCTCGAGAACGTCCGCCGCGGGGCACCACATGTGCCGGAGGCGGAACTCCGCAACCGGCTCGCTCGGTTCCTCGTCCGCGGGAGCACGGTGGACCGGCCCGCGGGATCGCTCTCCGGCGGGGAGCGGTTCCGGGTCGCGCTCGCGAGCCTCGTGCTGGCGGATCCGGCGCCGCAGCTCCTGGTGCTGGACGAGCCGACGAACGACCTCGACATCACGAGCGTCGACCAGCTCGTCGATGCCCTGCAGGCCTACCGCGGCGCGGTCGTCGTGGTCAGCCACGACGAGACGTTCCTGGATCGTCTGGGGCTGGACGTGCGCTTGGACCTGACCGCGGGTTAGCGCTTCCGGGTGGGACGGATCGAGAGCGTCTCGATCGTTCCGCGCTCCGGCAGGTCGACGACGGTGCGGACGGCGTCGGCGACGTCCTGCGGGGCGAGGAAGTACGCCGTGTCGTAGGACTCCCCGAGCTTCTCGGTCAGGGCCCGCTGCATGTCGGAGTCCGTGCGGCCCGGGTGCACGCTCGACACCCGGACGCCGTTGCCTCGTTCTTCTTCCCGCAGGGCATCGGTGAACGCACGGAGCGCGAACTTGGACGCGCCGTACACGCCGCCGCCGGGGCCGGAGAGGAAGCCCGAACCGGAGTTGATCGTCACGACCAGACCGTGCGACGCCCGGAGCTCCGGCAGCGCCAGCCGGGTGAGCTCGGCGACCGCGAACACGTTCGTCGCGAACACGGCTTCCCACGTGGCACGCGGGGTGTCCGCGATCCGGTTGCCCTGCTCCACGCCCGCGGAGTGCACGAGCACGTCGAGGCGATCCGGCAGGTCGGGGACGTCCCCCGCGCCGAGGTCGCCCACGAAGGGTCCGGCACTCGGCAGGTCGGCCACGACGGCCGCGACCGCGTCGGCCGAGCGGCCGCCGACGAGCACGTGGTGGGTGCGGCCGAGGTCGGCCGCGATCGCGCGGCCGATGCCGCGGGTGGCTCCGGTCACCAGGGCGACCGGACGATCTGCAGGGAGGGAAGTCGTCACGCGAGCCAGCCTACGGAAGCCGAGCCGAGCCTCCAGGCCGGTTGCGGCGGTTGTGGAGAACTGCCACCGTCCCCACCAGCAGGACCACCAGGGCCACGACCGCGGCCATCCCCCACGGCGAGCCGGCGAGTGCGGCGACGACGGCCCAGAACACGGCGAGGCCGACGGTGGCGTAGAGGAACGCCCACGCGACGCAGCCCGGGACCATCGCGACGAGGTACCGCCACCACGGCACCCGGGCGAGGCCGGCGGCGGCGTTCATCACCGTCTGGAGCACCACCGTCACGAAGCTCACCGTGAGCACCGGCAGGCCGAACCGGTCGAGCAGAGCCGAACCCCGACGGACCGCAGCCGAGTCGAGCCAGCGCCCCCACCGCGAACGCGATGCTCCGGCGACGGCACCGCGCGCGATCCAGTACGTGGCCTGCGCGCGGCAGAACACGATCACGAAGAGCGCGAGGACGAGCCACCAGAACGGGAGCCCCTCGAGGAAGTCGGGCACGTCCGAACCGTAGCGGACGTGCCCGGGAGTCGTCGGCGGCTACTCGCGGCCGGCGCTGTCGCGGATCTTGATCCCCTCGAGGACGTCCTGCGCGTGCTTCTCGTCCTGCTTCGCGATCTGCCGGGTGTCGCGTTCGGGCAGCTGGATGTCCTCCTCGGCACGGATGCCCGCCTGCAGCTGCCGGCTCCGCTCGAGCTCGGCGTCGAACTCCGCACCGAACAACAGCGCGTTGTTCGTGATCCAGATCCACAGCAGGAAGACGATCACACCACCGAGGGACCCGTACGTCGCGTTGTAGTTCGAGAAGTTCCCGACGTAGAACCCGAAGCCGACGCTCGCGATGATCCAGATGAGGAGCGCGAGGATCGAGCCACCGCTCACCCAGGTGAACTTCGGCTGCTTGATGTTCGGCGACCAGTAGTAGAGCACCGCGACGACGACGATCGCGATGACCAGCAGGATCGGCCACTGGACGATCGACAGCACGGTCACCGCGACGTCACCGAGGCCGATGACGTCGCCGAAGCTGCGGGCCAGCGGGCCGCTCACGAGGACCAGGAGACCGAGCACCAGCAGGATCACGGTGAAGAGCGTGACGCCGAGCATGGTCGGACGGAGCTTCCAGATCGGACGGCCCTCACGCACGTTGTAGACGCGGTTCATCGCCCGACCGAACGCCCCGACGTACCCGGAGGCGGACCAGATCGCGCCGACGATACCGACGATGAACGTGACCGGGGCGGCAGGCGACCGGACGAGGTTCTCGATCGGGCCGCGGATCAGCTCGACGACCTGCGGCGAGCCGATGTTCCCGACGATGTCGAGGAGCGTCTTGATCGTCGTGTCCGCCTGGCCGACGAGGCCGAGGATCGACACCACGGCCAGCAGGCCGGGGAACAGTGCCAGGACCGAGTAGTAGGTCAGGCTGGCGGCGAGGTCGGTGCACTGGTCGCTCGAGAACTCGCGGAGGGTCTTCTTGAGCGTGTACATCAGCGACGGCTTCGTGAGGTCCGTCGGGCTGTCCGGCTTCCTGGGGTCGTCCGGCGCGGGCTTCTGCTGGTCGCGTGCCATGCTCAGATCCTCCTCGCGCGCTTGGCGGCCTGCTTGCCGGCCTTCTTCGCCTGCTTCTGGACCTTCTTGCGGCGCTTCGCAGCGGCCTGCTGGTCCTGCAGCACGGGGTTGTGCTTGTCGTCCTTGCGCGAGAACGCCGGGACGCCCTTCGACTTGCCGTCCTTGCCCACCTTCACCGGCTTGAACACGGGGACCGGTGCCGGGGTGCGGAGCGCGTCCAGACGCGCCCCCGGCGAGTGCCGGATGCGGACGCCCACGACGATCGCCGCGATGCCGGCGGCAGCGGTGGCCGCCAGCGCGACGAGCGGGGTCGGGTCGCGGTGCCAGCGCTGCTTCGTCTTCGCGACGGCGAGACGGGTGCGCGCGGGCACGTCGACCTTCTGCCGGATCCGCTCGACGGTGTCGGTGATGCGCTCGCGGGTGCGGACGTTCGCGAGCTCGAGCTCGGGGAGACTGTCGTTCGCCATACATCGTTCGTACACGCTCGCGGCCCGACACACACCCGGAAGGACGCCCAGAGACGGACGGCTAGCGTCCCGCGCATGCTGTACCGAGACGTCGCCGAGGGGATCCACCGCCTCGAGATCGCACACACGAACCAGTACCTCGTCGAGACCGGGGACCGGTTGCTCGTCGTCGACGCAGGGCTCCCCGCCGCGTGGCCGCACCTGCTGCTGGCCGTGCACGACCTCGGGTACACGCCGTCCCGGGTCGAGGGGATCCTGCTCACGCACGGGCACTTCGACCACGTCGGCACCGCGGCGCGGGCACACCGGGAGTGGGGCACGCCGGTGTTCGTGCACCCCGGGGACACGGCGCTGGCCGCACACCCGTACTCGTACCGGCCGCAGACGAACCGGCTCGGGTTCGTGCTCGGCCACCCCGGAGGGTTGCTGCCGCTCGGGCAGATGCTCCTCGCCGGGGCGGCGAACGTCGACGGGATCGAGGACACCGAGCCGCTCGAGTCCCGCGCCGACGTCCCGGGCTCGCCGTGGATCATCGAGACCCCGGGGCACACCGACGGGCACGTCGCGCTGCACTTCGCGGACCGGGACGCGGTGATCGTCGGGGACGCGCTGGTCACCTTCGACCCGTACACCGGCGGGATCGGGCCGCGGGTGGTGGCTCCGGCGGCGACGGCCGACATGGACACCGCGGTCGCGTCGCTGTCCCGGCTGGAGGACACCGAGGCGCGCCACGTCCTGCCGGGGCACGGCCCGCAGTGGTCCACGGGCGTGCGGGCCGCGGTCGCGCAGGCGCGGCGGACGGCCGGCGCGGCCTGACGCGCTCCTGCGGGTCCGGCCCGGGCCCTGGTCGCGACCACGGCCGGACGGGAGGCACGGTGCCGGTCCGCCACGGGCCTCCCGGGCGCCGAGCGCGCACGAACGGACGCCTGCTCGCGCGCGAGGCGACCGTTGGTGACCACTCGGCACGCGACAGCCGCGCGCCGACCGTCAGGACGGCACGACGACGTCCTCGGGGAAGCCGGACGCCGCGGAGCGGGTCGCCGCCTCCATCAGGGCGAGGCTCCGCAGGTTGTCGCGCCCGCTCGTCTCCGGTGCCGGACCGCCCGCCACCGCCCGGGCGAAGGCCTGCAGCCCGCCCTGCCGGTCGTGGTGCTCCGCGGTCGGCAGCTCGACGGGCGCCGCACTCGTGTCGCCCGGACGGCGGACCGTGACGAGGTCCCAGCTGACGTCCCCGGGCTCGCCGCCGCGGCTGGTGAACTGGAGCTCACCGTCCTCCCCCTGGATGCTCCACTCCCCGGCCCAGGGCGTGTGCTCCCCACGGCTCAGCCAGCTGCCGCGGTAGCTGACGACCAGGCCGTCCTCCATCTCGATCAGCATCGACGCGACCGCCTCGTCCTGGTACTTGCTGAAGGACGGGTAGGTGGCCTTCGCGAAGACCCGGACGGCTTCCTTGCCGGTGACCATCCGGAGCAGGTCGAAGTGGTGGATCGCCATGTCGTTGATCATCGCGTGCGGGAACCGGTAGTGCGGGTGGTCCTCGAACGCACGGTCGTTGTCCCACTGGCGGAAGTCGATGTTGATCGCCGAGAGCTCCCCCACGGCGTCCGCGGCGAGGAGGTCCTGCACCACCCGGGGCGCCGGGTAGAAGCGGTAGTTCTGGCTGACCTGCAGCACGAGACCGAGTTCCTCGGCACGGTGCACGGCCTCAGCGGCTTCGACCGCGGAGTTCGCGAACGGCTTCTCGACGAGGACGTGCTTGCCGGCGTCCAGCGCCTCGAGCGCGAGTGGCACGTGGGTGACCGCGGGTGCGGTGATGACGACGGCATCGGCCTCGACGCCGGCGAGCGCATCGGTCAGCGAGGGGAACGCAGCGCTGGTGGGGAGCCCGAGGTCCGTCCGGACGGCCTCGAGCGTCGTGGCACTCGGGTCGGCGATGCCGACCACCTCGACCTCCGACACCGCGGGGAGCGCGACGCGTGCCCAGCTGCCGCCCCACCCTCCGAGACCGACGTGGATGATGCGGACCGTCATGCGTGCACTCCTTCGTGTTCGAGCGACGCCGACGACGACGTCCCGTCCATCCTGTCAGGGACCGGTGACGCCGTGGGCACGTGCGGGGTCAGTGTGTGAAGGCGTACGCGATCAGCGCCATCGTGACGATGAAGCCCGCCAGGTAGTTGATCCAGAGGAAGCGCTTCCACCCGGCGTTCGCCGACTCCGCGCCTGCGTCGGTCACGTTCCACCACGGCAGCACGTTGAGCGCGTACGGGATCACCACGACGGCGGCGATCGGCCCGGGGAACGCGGAGAACAGCAGCGCGACGCCGGCGACGACGTACGCGACGAAGGCCAGCCGGACCGTGGCACGTGCGCCGATGACGGTGGCGACGGAGCCGATGCCGCCGGCCCGGTCGGCGAGGACGTCCTGCACGGCGCCGAACGCGTGCGATGCGACGCCCCAGAGGAAGAACGCGATGCACACCGCGACGAGCTGGCCCGTCCAGTGCGGCCCGGAGAGCGCGAGGCCGTAGACCGCGGGCGACACGAAGTGGGTGCTCGAGGTGAGCGAGTCGAGGAAGGGCTTCTCCTTGAAGCGGAGCCCGGGTGCCGAGTACGCGATGACCGCGAACACGCTGATCGCGAGGACGAGCCACGACCACGGTCCGCCGAGGAGCACCAGCGCGATCAGGAAGGGCACGTTCGTGACGACGACCGCCCAGAGCGTCGTGCGGTGCACGCTCTTGTCGAGCAGCGCACCTTCGACCCCGCCCTTCCGCGGGTTCACCAGGTCCGACTCGTAGTCGAAGACGTCGTTGATGCCGTACATCGCCAGGTTGTAGGGCACCAGGAAGTACACGACGCCGATGAGGAACGCGGCGATCGAGAACCCGCCACCGCCGTCGACGCCGACGCCGCTGCCGAGCAGGTACGCGGCGCCGAACGGGTAGGCGGTGTTCACCCAGCTGATGGGTCGGGACGACACGAAGAGCGCGCCCAGTGTCGACTGCCGGGAGGCAGGGGTCGCCGTCATCGCGGATCCTCCGGTCGGGGTCGTGGCCGGTTCTCGGGCACGGGGCTGGTCGCGCGGTCGGGTCCCGACCGCGCGTGGTCGCGGCTGAGCAGGACCCAGAGCGCGGGGAGCAGGACGACCGCGGCGATCGAGTACGCGAGGTCCTCGACCGGGATCGCGCCGATCTTCGCGCCGCTGATCAACGACGGGTCGTAGGCCACGATCCGCAGCGAGACGATCACGTTGTCGAACACGATCGTCATCGCCAGGAGCGCGATCCCGGTGACGAGGCCCGTGACGAGCCCGATCCGGCGGGTGCGGTGCACCGAGCGGCCGGTGCGCCGGGCCCGGCGCGCGCCGACCACCGCGGCGACGACACCGACGACGGCCACGATCGCGAAGAACGGCAGGGCGAGGAGCGCGTACGCGCCTGAGCCCGTCACCGGTCGGCTCGTTCCGCGGCGGCGTCGGCCGACCGGGCGACCCGAGGACGGACGAACCCGAACAGGTTCATCGTCGTGTAGCAGAGCAGCAGCAGGAAGAAGAGCTCCTCGAGCGGGACGTCCGGCGCGAGCAGCACCCCCGTGAGCAGGTGCTGCTCGCCGATGAAGAAGATGCCGAGCCCCACGCCGACGGCGTCCCAGACGAGGAAGAACGCGACGCCGATCACCGTCACGGCGCACGCCCGCCACGGTGCTCGCCAGAAGAACAGCGTGAACCGGCGGTCCAGGACCACCATGCCGGTCAGGGCGACGAGCAGCCCGAGCAGGTACAGCCCCGGCATCAGCCTGCGGCCGCGGTCGTCCGCCGTGGCGCACGCTTCGTCGGCCGCGGCGGTGCGTCCGCGGCGCGTTCGAGCGGCGTCGGGAGCGGCTCGGTCGACGTGTCGCCGTGGATGCGCTTCAGCAGCACCTCCGCGGAGATCAGGCACATCGGCAGACCGATGCCCGGGATCGTCGAGGACCCGGCGTAGTAGAGCCCGTCGACCTTCTCGGATGCGTTGCCCTCACGGAAGAAGGCGCTCTGCTTCAGCGTGTGCGCCGGCCCGAGCATGGACCCGCTCCAGGCGTTGAAGTCGTCCGCGAAGTCCCGGGGACCGACCGTGCGCCGGACCCGGATGCGGTCGCGGAGGTCGGGGACGCCGGCACGCTCGGCCACGACGTCGATCGCCCGGTCGGCGATGCGCTCGACCTCCCAGTCACCGGCGCCGTCGACGCCGCCCTTGCCGATGCCGACGTCGGCGGGCAACGGCACGAGGATGAACACGTTGCTCGAGCCGGGCGGGGCGACCGTCGGGTCCGTCTCGGAGGGGGCGCAGACGTAGATCGACGCCGGGTCGGGCACGTGCCGGTCGTCGCCGAAGACCGCGCCGAAGTTCGCCTTCCAGTCCGCGGTGAAGACGAGGGTGTGGTGGAGGAGCCCGGGCACCGGGCCGTCGACCCCGAGGTACACGAGCACGGCGGAGGGGCCCGGGTCGCGCTTCTTCCAGTGCGACTCGCCGTGCGTCCGGTGCTCCCGGTCGAGGAGCTGCATCTCGGTGTGCCGGAGGTCCGCCGCGCTGACGACGACGTCGGCCGGCGCGACGTGCTGGACGCCCCGGCGGTCCCGGTGCACGACGCCCGTGACGTGGTCGCCCTCGACGACGATCCGCTCGACCTTCGCTCCGGCGATGATCTGGGCGCCCTCGGCCCGGGCGACCCGCTCGACGGCGTTGATCACCTCGGTGATGCCGCCCTTCGGGTAGAGCACGCCGTCGGCGAGGTCGAGGTGGCTCATCAGGTGGTACATGCTCGGAGCGGCATACGGGCTCGTGCCGAGGAAGACGGCGGGGTAGCCGAGGACCTGCCAGAGCCGGCGGTCCCGCACGGCACTCTCCGCGAAGGTCGACAGCGGCTCGATCAGGAGCCGGGCGAGCTTGCCCATCCGGAGCAGCACGTCCGGTGCGGCGAGCTTCCGGAAGTCCTGGAACGTGCCGTACAGGAACCGGCGGACGGCCATGTCGTAGGTCTCCGCCGCGGAGTCCAGGTACTTCGCCATCCGCTTGCCGGCGCCCGGCTCGATCGACTCGAACAGGGCGAGGTTGTCCTCCCGCGATGCCCGGAGGTCGATCGGCTCGTCGTAGCCCTCGCTGTAGACGCGGTACCCGGGGTCGAGCTTGACGAGGTCGAGCTGCTCGTCGGCGCTGGTGCCGAGCAGCCGGAAGAAGTGGTCGAACACCTCGGGCATCAGGTACCACGACGGGCCGGTGTCGAACCGGAAGCCGTCCCGCTCCCACGACCCGGCGCGGCCGCCGAGCTGGTTCCGCTGCTCGAGCACCGTGACGGCGAAGCCGTCCCGTGCGAGGAGCGCGGCGGACGCGAGCCCGCTGATGCCACCGCCGATCACGACGGCGCGACGGACGGGCACCTTGCGGGCAGTGGACGGCTGGGTCGTCGGACCGGAGGCACGGGTCGGGCTCATGACGGGCCTCCTGTCTGTCTGGTGGGGACGGTGCGGGATCGCAGCGGCGCGCGGCCGGCGAGCACCTGTGCGGCCAGCTTCGCCTTCACCGGGTTCGGCACGCGGACGCGCGTGGTGATGAGCCGGCTGGCGGGGGTGGCCGCGATGCGGTCGTTGAGTTCCTGGAAGAGCGCGTGCGCGAGGCCCACCGCGTGGCGGGCGTCCTTCGGCAGCAGCGGGACCGTCCGGGCTGCGGTGTCGAGGTCCGCCTGGACGTCGGCGACCAGGCGGTCCTTCGTCGCCTCGTCGAAGCTCCGGACGTCGACGCCCGGGAAGTACGAGCGACCGAGGACCTCGAAGTCCGCGTGCAGGTCGCGGAGGAAGTTCACCTTCTGGAACGCGGCACCGAGCGCCCGGGCACCGTCGACCAGCACGGAGTCGTCGAAGGTCGGGCGGCCTGCGCGGTACACGAACGCGCGGAGGCACATCAGACCGACGACCTCCGCGGAGCCGTAGACGTACGTGTCGAACGAGGCGTCGTCGTGCTCGGTCTGCTCGAGGTCCATCCGCATCGACGCGAAGAACGGCCGCGTCAGTTCAGCGCCGAAGTCCGTCGTCCGCGCGGTCCGGGCGAAGGCGTGCACGACCGGGTTCACCGAGAAGCCGTGCGCCATCGCCCGCTCGGTGTCCTGCTCGAGCTCGTCGAGCACCGTGCGTGCGAGCGCGGGGTCGAGGCCGGCTTCGGTCGCCGGGCCGTCCACGACCTCGTCGGCGACGCGCACCAGGGCGTAGACGTTCCGGATGTGCTCTCGGGTGTCCTTGGTGAGCAGGCGGCTCGCCATCCCGAACGACGTCGAGTACCGGTCGATGACGACCGAGGACGCGGCTTCCGCGGTGGCGTCGTAGAGCGGGAGCCGCGCGGTGTGCGTGCTCCCCGAGTTGCTGGAGCTCACCGGACGCGCTCCACCAGCTCGGACACGAGCGTCTCCAGCCGGTCCGCGAGTTCGTACGGCAGCGCGGCGAGTTCGGCGCGGGCGAGGGCGGTGTGTTCCCGGACACGGGCGAGTGCCGCATCGTGGGCGCCGCACTCGACGAGCAGGCGACGCATCTCCGCGGCGCGCTCCTCGGTCAGGTGCGGGTCGCCGAGGTACGGCGCAAGCTCTGGCCAGCACGCCGTGGTCGCCGCGTAGGCGATGAGCATGGTGCGCTTGCCCTCGCGCAGGTCACCGATCGCGGTCTTGCCCGTCGCGGCTTCGTCCCCGAACACGCCGAGCAGGTCGTCCACCACCTGGTAGGCGATCCCGATCTCGCGGCCGAAGGCACCGAGTGCCGCGACCACGGTCTCGGGCGCCCCCGCGAGCACGGCACCGGACTGCAGCGGTGCTTCGAACGAGTAGACGCTGGTCTTCGCACGCTCCATCGCCAGCACTTCGTCCACGGTCGGCATCACGCCGTGGGTCAGGTCGACGTCCGCCATCTCACCGGCGGCGCTGGCGAACACCGCGTCGTCGAACAGGTCCAGCAAGCGGGTGCGGCGGTCTCCGTCGACCCCGCTCGACTCGATGAACCGCGGTGCCCCGGACAGCGCGAGGTCCCCCGCGATCACCGCGGCGCTCATCCCCCGGTGCTCGGCGGTCGGCAGCGGCAGCCCACCCGTCGTGCCGGTGTCGCGGAACGACCCGGCGACGTTCGGCATCCCGCGGCGCGACCAGTCGCGGTCGATGACGTCGTCGTGCACGACGAGTGCGGTGTGCAGCAGTTCGTACGCGGCCGCGACGTTGGCGGCGGCGTGGACGTCGGTGCCGCCGAGCCCGGCGTACGCCGTGATGACCATGCGCGGACGGAACCGCTTGCCGCCCATGCTCGCCTTGCGGAGCACACGCCAGAGTTCTTCCGAGGGGCGTCCGAACGCCTGCGCCCGGGCCGAGGACACGGCGAAGAACCGCTCGAGGCACTCGTCGACCAGGGCGAGGTCGATGTGCGCCACGGTGGCCGCTTCGTCCGTCATTGGCCTAATCTATCGAGACAGATGAGCCAATTCCCGGAAACCGTGGTGCTTCTGGCCGATGACCGTACCCCGATCGGTACAGCGGACAAGTTCACGGTGCACACAGACCACACGCCCCTGCACCTGGCGTTCAGCTGCCACGTGACGAACGCCGCCGGCGAGATCCTCGTGACCCGTCGGGCGCTCGCGAAGAAGACCTGGCCCGGTGTCTGGACGAACTCGTTCTGCGGCCACCCCGGCCCGGACGAGTCGTTCGCGGACGCCATCGCCCGCCGTGCCGCACGCGAGCTCGGCCTTACCGTGCACAGCATCGAAGAGGTCCTGCCCGACTTCCGGTACCGCGCCGTCGACGCGTCCGGCATCGTCGAGAACGAGGTCTGCCCGGTGTTCCGCGCCGTGGCCGACCACGACCCGGAACCCGCCGCCGACGAGGTCTCCGAGTGGGTGTGGCTCTCCGAGGAGAAGCTGCGCGCCGCGGTCTCGGCGGCACCGTTCGCCTTCAGCCCCTGGCTGGGGTGGCAGCTCACCGAGCTCCCGGTCCGGGCGCTGGACTGAGCTGCTCCGAAGCGACAGTGCTCGCGGGTCCGCCCAACGAGCACTGTCGCTCTCCTGCATCAGTCGGCGCTCGGTCGCCCCGTCAGAGCCACTTGGAGGCGGCGCACTGCGGGTAGGTCGGGAACCCCGCGTACACGAACGTGAACGCGTGCTCGATCGCCGCATCGCTCGCGGCGGTGGTCGTCGCGGTGGCGCCCAGTGCATGCCAGCCTCCGTCCGCGGTCAGGCTCTTCTTCCAGACCGAATCGCCACCCGTCAAGCGGAGGAGCACCTCGCCGTTCTGGTTGGTGTCGCCGTGCGCCGGCGAGAGGCGGTACTCGTCGATCGTCGCCGTGTACTTCGTGCCGACGCGCTCCCACGACACCCGCGCGCCGCCGCCCGGGGTCCCGTTGCAGTTGAACTCGAAGCTCCCCGTCGTCGTCGGCGTCGGGTCGGCGCCGCTCGTCGCCGAGGCCGGCGCCGCCGCCAGCCCGCCGAGCAGGACGGTCGCGAGTGCGGTGGCCGCGATGGACAGTCGGAATCGTGTGCTTGCCATGACATCTCCTTCGATGAACAGTGACCGCAATGTCACATGGCAGCATCCTGGTCCCGATGCCGCTGTTTGGGGATCGCGGGTGACAGGCGTACGCTCGGCGGTCGGCTGCGCAACGGGCGCCGCCGGGCGCGTGCAGCGCCGGACGACGGCGCGATCCGCGCCGCAGGACGAACCAGAAGGGCAGGTGAGGCGCGATGTCGGGTGACCATCCTCGTGCGGGCCGGCTGCCCCTGAACGTCGTCGCCGCGCCCGTGTCCTGAACCGCCCCCGCAACGGCACCGCTGCGCGGACTCGCGCCTGCCTGCTCCCCATCGGAGGAGCACAGCATGGCAATGATCGACAACGCCGTCTACGTCGACGGACGCCGCGTCGAGTCGTCATCGGACCACGACCTCGCGTGGATCGGACTGCTGCGCCCGGACCCGCGTGAGCTCGACGCCGTCGCGACCGAGTTCGACCTGCACGAGAACGCGGTCGAGGACGCGATGAAGGGGCACCAGCGCGCGAAACTCGAGCGCTACGGCGACACGCTGTTCGTCGTGCTGCGCCCGGCCTGGTTCTGCGCCGACGAGGGAACCGTCGCGTTCGGCGAGGTGCACCTGTTCGTGGGCGACCGGTTCGTGGTGAGCGTCCGGCACGCCGACCGGCCCGACCTCGCCGCCCTGCGCGCCCGCGTCGAGCAGGACCCGGAGTTCCTCGCCAAGGGCTCCGAAGCCGTCACCGCCGCGGTCCTCGACGAGGTCGTGGACGGCTACGCGCCCGTCGTCGAGGTGCTGCAGGACGAGATCGACGAGATCGAGGACCAGCTCTTCGCCGGTCACGTCGCCGCGGACGTCTCGAAGCGGATCTACCAGCTGCTCAGCGAGGTCCTGGCGTTCCAGCGCGCCACGAAGCCGGTGCCGGCCATGGTGAAGGGGCTGCTCCGCGGGGCCGACAAGTACGGCGTCGACGACGAGGTCCAGCACCGGCTCCGCAACGTCCTCGACCACGCGCTGCGGGTCACCGAGCGGGTCGACTCGTTCCGCGCGCTGCTCGAGAACGCACTCACGCTGCACTCGACCCTGGTCTCCCAGGAGCAGAACGAGGCGATGCGCCGGATGACCAGCGCGAGCCTGGCCCAGGGCGAGGAGAGCCGGCAACTCGCCCGCGCCGCGCACCGGCAGGGCGAGGAGGTGAAGAAGATCTCCTCGTGGGCAGCGATCCTCTTCGCGCCGGGGCTGATCGCCGGCGTCTACGGGATGAACTTCGACCACATGCCCGAGCTGCACTGGCGGTACGGCTACCCGGCCGCGATCGCCGGCATGTTCGCGCTCGCGGGGATCCTCTGGGTCGTCTTCCGGAAGCGCGACTGGCTGTAGGACCCGGGCTCCGGCGCTCTCAGCTGGCGTCGGGGCCGCGGACGTGCATAATGATCTGGCTCGGAATGTGAACGTGCACATGGGCGTGCCACGGTCCCGGGCGGGAGAGAGCAGCAATGGCGTCGACGCGGGCACAGCAACCGCGATCGCCCAGCATCCGCGATGTCGCGCGGGTCGCCGGTGTGTCGCACCAGACCGTGTCACGGGTGCTCAACAACTCGGACGCGATCCGCGCCGAGACGCGCGACCGCGTGGTCGCCGCGATGGAGCAACTGCAGTACCGGCCGAACCGGGCCGCGCGCGCACTGGTGACCAGCCGGACGCGGACGATCGGTGTCCTGACGGCGCGCCGGTCCCACTACGGCCCGGCGGTCACGCTGCAGTCGATCGAGGACGCCGCCGTCGGTCGCGGGTACTCCGTCACGACCGCGAACATCGCGGAACCGACGGACACCGCGGTGCGCGACGGCCTCGGCCACCTGCTCGACCAGGACGTCGAGGGCATCATCGTGCTCGCCCCGCAGCAGCGGGTCTTCGACCTCATCGAGGAGCTCGGCGTGCGCACCCCGTACGTCACGCTGCGCTCGAGCATCAACGAAGACCCGACGGCGCTCTGGGTCGACCAGATGGAGGGCGCCCGCCTGGCGACCGCACACCTCCTCGACCTCGGCCACGAGTACATCCGGCACATCGCGGGACCGCAGGACTGGATCGAGGCGGACGCCAGGATGCAGGGCTTCCTCCGCGAGATGTCCGACCGCGACATGCCCGTGCAGCCGCCGATCCTCGGGGACTGGACCGCAGACTTCGGCTACCACGCAGGGCGTGAGCTGCTGCGGTGGCGGGACTGCACCGCGGTGTTCTGCTCGAACGACGCGATGGCGCTCGGGGTGATGCACGCTGCCCGGTCGTACGGGCTCGACGTCCCCGGGGACCTCTCCGTGGTGGGCTACGACGACATCCCGGAGGCGAAGCACTTCTGGCCGCCGCTCACCACCGTGCAGGTCGACTTCGCCGAGCTCGGCCGACGCTGTGTGGACCTGCTGCTCCCTCGCGAGGACGACCTGCTGCGCCCCGTGGAGATCGTCCCGCAGCTCGTGGTCCGCGCCTCCACGGGCGCTCCGCGCACCCGCGGCTGACCCGGCGCCGGCTGGCGCCGCCCCGCCCCGCTGACAGCTGCCCCACGCGGCTGACCAGGAGTTTCGCTCGAAGGGGGTCGAATCGCGCGTTGGTGGTCGTTCCTTCCGACCCCCGACGCGCGATTCCCCTTCCCGGTGCGGGCGCGATGGGAAGGAACGCGCGTGGGGAGCGCGAGCGCGCACGATGCGCGGAGCGCAGAGCCGCGCGATGCGCGCAGCGCACGATGAGCCGGAGCGCGCGAGCGCGCCATGACAGGAACCGGCGGGCGGCGGCGCGGACGCGGGCACAGGGCCGACGGGAGGCTCTGGCCGGGGCCGCCACGAGCCTCCGGTCCGGCCCGTTCCACGCGGGGCTGGCGGCGACCGCAGCAGCCGACACGCGGGCAGCGCGACCCCAGCCCGGGGGCCACCGGACGCCCCCTTCCGTGCGGAGATGCGGTCCGTTACCGAAACGCGACCATACGGAATTGACACCCGTGCCGACGCCGTGCGTAGTATTACCTCCGTTCCAGCCGATGTGACCGTTCACATCACCGTCACACCGGCGGGGACACCGGACCGACAGCGAAGTCCGCACAGCCTCCTGTGCCCTTCGTTGCCGCAGCAGAACCACCCGAAGGACTGCCGCATCGCAGCGGCAGAAGGAGATGCACCGTGGCGTCAACCCCGATCGACACCGGACTCGAGACCCGGTCGATCACCGCACCCGAGACCATCCTCGAGATGCGGTCGATCACCAAGGAGTTCCCTGGTGTCAAGGCACTGTCCGAGGTGTCGCTCAACGTCCGTGCCGGCGAGATCCACGCGATCTGCGGCGAGAACGGTGCCGGCAAGTCGACCTTGATGAAGGTCCTCTCCGGCGTCTACCCGTACGGCACCTACACCGGCGAGATCGTCTACGAGGGCGAAGAGGTTCGCTTCGCGAACATCAAGCAGTCCGAGCAGGCCGGCATCGTGATCATCCACCAGGAGCTCGCGCTGATCCCGGAGCTCTCGATCACCGAGAACCTGTTCCTCGGCAACGAGCCCAGCCGGTTCGGCGCGATCGACTGGACCACGGCCCAGCTGCGCGCCCAGGACCTGCTCGCCCGCGTCGGTCTCGGCGACGACCCGGACACCCAGATCAAGAACATCGGCGTCGGCAAGCAGCAGCTCGTGGAGATCGCGAAGGCGCTGCACAAGGACGTCAAGCTGCTCATCCTCGACGAGCCCACCGCGGCCCTCAACGAGAACGACTCGCAGCACCTGCTCGACCTGATCGTCGGCCTGAAGGCCCGCGGGATCTCCAGCATCATCATCAGCCACAAGCTCAACGAGATCGAGCAGATCGCGGACAGCATCACGATCATCCGTGACGGCAAGACCATCGAGACGCTCAACGTCAAGGCGGACGGCGTCAACGAGGACCGGATCATCCGCGGGATGGTCGGCCGTTCGCTCGAGTCGCGCTTCCCGGACCGCACCCCGAAGATCGGCGAGACCTTCTTCGAGGTCCGCGACTGGACTGTGCAGCACCCGCTCGACGCGAGCCGCCTGGTCTGCAAGGGCTCGAACTTCACCGTGAAGCGCGGGGAAATCGTCGGTTTCGCCGGCCTCATGGGCGCCGGTCGCACCGAGCTCGCGATGAGCCTCTTCGGCCACTCCTACGGCACGTTCCTCGGCGGTCAGGTCTTCAAGGACGGCCACGAGATCAAGGTCAACAACGTCCAGCAGGCGATCGACGCCGGCATCGGGTACGTCTCCGAGGACCGCAAGGCGCTCGGGCTGAACCTGCTCGACACCGTGAAGCGCTCGACCGTGTCGGCCGACCTCAAGAAGATCTCCAAGGGCGGCGTCGTCGACTCGCTCGAGGAGTACTCGGTCGCCGAGAAGTACCGGAAGCTGCTCCGCACCAAGGTGCCGAGCGTCGAGGAGAACGTCGGGAAGCTCTCCGGCGGGAACCAGCAGAAGGTCGTCCTGTCGAAGTGGATGTTCACCGACCCCGACCTCCTCATCCTGGACGAGCCGACCCGCGGTATCGACGTCGGCGCCAAGTTCGAGATCTACGGCATCATCCAGCAGCTCGCGGCAGAGGGGAAGGGCATCATCCTGATCTCCTCCGAGCTGCCCGAGCTCCTCGGTCTCTCCGACCGGATCTACACCATCTTCGAGGGTCAGATCACCGCTGACCTGCCGGCCGACCAGGCCGATCCCGAATCGCTCATGCGCAGCATGACCTCCGCGCGGAAGGGCGCCACCGTCTCATGAACAACCTGAAACTGCTGTTCGGCAAGGGCAACAGCATCGGCCAGTACGGCATGGTCATCGCACTCATCGTGCTGCTGGCGTTCTTCGCGTTCACCACGAACGGGCTCATCCTGCAGCCCACGAACGTGATCAACCTGTTCCTGCAGTACTCCTACATCCTGATCCTGGCGCTCGGCATGGTCATGGTGATCATCGCCGGCCACATCGACCTCTCGGTCGGTTCGGTCGCCGCGGTCGTCGGCATCATCGTGGCGCAGTCCATGGCGGTCTGGCACTTCCCGGTGTGGACCGCGATCATCCTCGGCCTCGCCGTCGGTGCCCTCATCGGTGCCTGGCAGGGCTTCTGGGTGGCGTTCGTCCGCGTCCCGGCGTTCATCGTGACGCTGGCCGGTCAGCTCATCTTCCGCGGTGTGAACCAGATCATCGGCAACTCGACCTCGGTCCCCGTGCCGAACGGCTACACGACGATCGGCGCCGGCTTCCTCGGTGACTTCGGCCCGGACTTCGGCTACAGCAACGGCACACTGCTGATCGGTCTGGTCACGATCGCCGCGCTCATCATCATCGAGGCCCGCGGCCGTGCCCGTCGTCGCAAGATGCAGGCCGAGGTCCCGCCGCTGTGGGTCTCGATCGTCCGCACCGGCATCCTGGTCGCCGTGACGCTCGTCGCGACGTACCTGTTCGGTGCCGGCCCGGTCGGCACCTCGGTCCCGATCGTCGCGATCATCCTCGGCGTCCTGACGATCATCTACGGCTTCGTCACGAAGAACACGATCTTCGGCCGCCAGGTCTACGCGGTCGGTGGCAACTCCAGCGCCGCGGTGCTCTCCGGTGTCAGCGCGAAGAAGGTCAACTTCTTCGTCATGATGAACATGTCCGTCCTCGCCGCGATCGCCGGCATGGTGTTCGTCGCCTACTCCGGTGCCTCCGGCCCGGCCGACGGCACCGGCTGGGAGCTCGACGCGATCGCCGCCGTGTTCGTCGGTGGTGCAGCGGTCGCCGGTGGTGTCGGCACGATCTCCGGGTCGATCATCGGTGGTCTCGTGATGGCCCTGCTCTCGAACGGCCTGCAGCTGATGGGCCTCGAGTCCAACAAGGTGCAGATCATCCGTGGTCTGGTGCTGCTCATCGCGGTCGCCTTCGACGTCTACTCGAAGTCGCAGGGACGCCCGTCCCTGATCGGCGGCATGATGCGGCAGTTCCAGCGGAAGGACACCGAGCAGAACACGGTGGCCGCCCAGCAGCCGCGGTCCATCGAGGACCAGCCCGAGAAGATCACCCTCCCTTAGTCCCCACCTCCCACAGCGGGGCTCCGGCCCCAACCCTCCTCAACGAAGAGAAAGCAATCACATGCGCAAGAAGATCGTCGCCGGCCTCAGCCTGGCGCTCATCGCGGGCCTCGCCCTCAGCGGCTGCTCGTCCCGTGGCTCCGACTCGGGCAGCGGTTCGGACGCGACCATCAAGAAGGGCGACCTCATCGGTGTCGCCCTGCCGGCGAAGACCTCGCAGAACTGGGTCCTCGCGGGTGCCGCGTTCAAGAAGTCGATCGAGGACGCCGGCTTCAAGGCCGACATCCAGTACGCCAACGCCGGCAGCCCGGTCCCGGACCAGCAGTCGCAGATCTCCGGCATGATCACCAAGGGTGCCAAGGCCGTCATCATCGGTGCCGCCGACGGTTCGCAGCTCACCTCGCAGGTCAAGTCGGCGAAGTCCTCGGGCGCCGTCGTCATCGCCTGGGACCGCAACATCCTGAACACCAAGAACGTCGACTACTACGTCGCGTTCAACAACTACAAGGTCGGCCAGCTCCAGGCCCAGGCGCTCCTCAAGGGCCTCAAGGAGAAGAAGGGCAACGGACCGTACAACGTCGAGCTCTTCGCCGGTTCGGCTGACGACGCGAACGCCACCGTGTTCTTCAACGGTGCGATGAACGTCCTGCAGCCGAAGATCGACGACGGCACCATCAAGGTCGTCTCGGGTCAGACCACCTTCCAGAAGGTGCAGACCAAGGGCTGGCTCGCGCAGAACGCCCAGTCGCGCATGACCGACCTGATCTCGCAGTACTACTCGGGTGACACCAAGCTCGACGGCGTCCTGTCGCCGAACGACACCCTCGCCCGTGCGATCCTCACCGCGACGAAGGCCGCCGGCAAGGAGAACCCCGTCGTCACCGGTCAGGACTCCGAGACCGCCTCGATCCCGCTGATCATGGCCGGCACGCAGTACTCGACGATCTACAAGAACACCACCGAAGAGGCCCAGGCCGCCGTCGACCTGGTGACCGACCTCTCGAAAGGCAACAAGCCCGACACGAAGATCGACAAGACGAACAACTACAACGGCGTGAAGACGGTCCCCGCGATCGAGCTCACCCCGGTGCTCGTCACGAAGGACAACGCGGTCGAGGCCTACAAGGGCAACGACACCCTGGAGAAGCTCGCCAAGGCCGGCAGCTGACCCTCGCGTCACCCTCTGGAGGGCCCCGTCCGCACTGCGGACGGGGCCCTCTCCCGTTGGTGGGCGGTGGTCGCGACGGGCGCGCCGGACGGGAGGCACGGGTCGGGTCCGCACCGAGCCTCCAGGCCGGTGTGGGCCAGCCGGGCGGCGGGGGCCGTCACGCGATCCGGGCGCGCAGCCGCCGCGCCGCGTCGCAGAGGTGCGGGACGTCCACCCGCGCCGTCCCGAGCACGATCGCCGGCGTCGTGTCGAAGTAGCGCCGCGTGAGCCGCTCCCCGAGCAGTGAGACGCGCGACCACGGGATCCCCGGCTCCCCCGCCGTCACCGCGACGGGCAGCATCCGCACGGCCTCGCCGATCTCGACCAGGCGCATCCGGACCGCGTCGTAGACCAGGTCCTCGGGCAGCGACGGCTGTGAGACGTACCGGTCGATCACCCCGCACGCGCGGATGACGTCGTCGAGGCGCTCCCCCACGTTGCGGTTCACAGCGCGACCGATCCGCGGACGACCTCGCGGCTCATCCCGTCCGCCGCGACGACGTCGACCCGGACGCCGAGGACCTGCTCGGCCGCGTCCTGGATCCGCATCAGCGCGAAGATCCCGAGGCCCGGGAGCAGGTCCACCATCAGGTCGACGTCGCTGTCCGGCCCGTCCTCACCGCGCGCGACGCTGCCGAACAGCCGCGGGTTCCGGCCCCCGAGCCGGGAGATCACCTCGAGCAGCTCGGCGCGGTTCGCCGTCACCCGGTCGCGGAGCGGCGGCGGGTCGGCGACCGGTTCGAGGTCGATCACGGTCAGGAACCCCGCGGCGAGCAGGAGTCGCTGGAGCGCCGCGAGCGACGGCTCACGACGACCGTTCTCGTACGTGCTGATGACGCTCTGCGTGACCCCGGCCCGGTGCGCGAGCTGGACCTGGGTCAGCTCGGCTCGGAGGCGGGCGTCACGGATGAGCTCGGCTGCTGAGAGGTGCGGCGCAGGCCGTGACGAGACTCCGGACATGCCGCCACGATACACAACATGAGAAATTTCGTAGCATCCGGCGCACCGAGCGTTCTACTGCCGCGGAGGCACCGCCCCGGTCAGGGGCGCTGGGAGACGTCCGCCCGGTGGAAGTTCTGCGCCGAACGCGACGGCGTCGGTCCGCGCTGTCCCTGGTAGCGCGACTGGTACTCGGCCGAACCGTAGGGCTTCTCCGCGGGGCTCGAGAGCTGGAAGAAGCAGAGCTGTCCGATCTTCATGCCCGGCCAGAGCTTGATCGGCAGCGTCGCGACGTTCGAGAGCTCGAGGGTCACGTGTCCGGAGAAGCCGGGGTCGATGAAGCCGGCGGTCGAGTGCGTGAGGAGGCCGAGCCGGCCGAGCGAGCTCTTGCCCTCGAGCCGTGCGGCGATGTCGTCGGGGAGCGTGACGACCTCGTACGTGGACCCGAGGACGAACTCCCCCGGGTGCAGCACGAAGGCCTCGTCCGGGTCGGTCTCGACCAGACGGGTCAGGTCGGGCTGGTCGGTGGCGGGGTCGATGTGCGGGTACTTGTGGTTGTCGAACAACCGGAAGTACTTGTCGAGGCGCACGTCGATGCTCGAGGGCTGGACGAGCGAGGCGTCGTGGGGATCGAGGCCGATCCGGCCTGCGGCGAGCTGGGCGGTGATGTCGCGGTCGGAGAGCAGCACGTCCGGAATCCTAGCGGCAGCGGGTGGGGTCCCGATATGCTGCTCGGCTGCCCTGCACCGTGCTCGGCCGCGGAGGGAACACCGTGTACCGCGTGATCGAACTCGACGTGCCCGCGACGATGGCGGGCGAGCCGGCGGTGGTCGAGGCGTTCCGGGAGTGGGTCGCGGTGCAGAACGCGGCCGAGGTGGCCGTCACCGGTCTGCCCGAGCTCCTCTGGACGCCCGAGGAGCAGCTCCCCTACCTCCTCGACACCGAGGCGCCGAGCCGGCTCTTCGCGCTCCGCTCGCCGGACGGCGTGACCGTCGCCGTCGGCTCCTACGACACCAAACAGGCCCCGGGCACCCCGAACTGCTGGATCTCGATCGCCGTCCGCCCGGACCACCAGCGGCGCGGCCTCGGGACCCTCCTCGCCGACCACCTCGAGGGCATCGCGCGTGCCGACGGCCGGACGCAGTGGAAGACGTACGCGGTCTCCCGTCAGGTCGGCCCGGCCGTCGGGCACGGGTGCCTGCACGCCCCGACCGGGTTCGGGGGCGTCCCCGAGGACGAGGCGGCCGTCCGGTTCCTGACCGGCCGCGGGTGGCGCTTCGGCCAGGTGAACCGGATCAGCCGACTGCTCCTGCCCGCCGACCACTCCGTCGTGCAGACCCTGTACGAGCGTGCATCGACCGCGGCCGGGGCGGACTACCGCGTGCACACCTGGGCCGGCCCCACCCCGCGTCAGTGGCAGGCCGGCATCGCCCTGCTCGAGACGCGGATGAGCACTGATGCGCCCGAGGGCGACATGGAGGAGCCGGAGGACGTGTGGACGCTCGAGCGCCTGGCCGAGCACGAGGCACACCTGGCGGAGTCCCCGCGCACGATGGTGACCGTGGCCGTCGAACACATCCCGAGGACCACTCTGGCCGGTTTCACACAGCTGGCGGTGCCGAACGAGGTCACCCAACCGGTGATGCAGGGCGACACCCTGGTCCTCCGGGAACACCGCGGGCACCGACTCGGGTGGCTCCTCAAGGTCGTCGGGATCGACACGATCGCACGGGACCACCCCGGGCACCCGTCGATCATCACCTTCAACGCGGAGGAGAACCGCCCGATGCTCGACGTCAACGAGGCGGTCGGCTTCCTCGCCGTCGGCAGTGAGGGCATCTGGGAACGCAGGGTGTGACCAGACGGGCGCGCCTACGATGGAGGGTCCGCGGACTCGCGGGCGGAAGCGTCCCTGGAACAAGGTTGATGACCGTCACGTCCCCCCAGCCAGATTCAGCGCAGGCCCAGCCTGGAGGCCCGGCGCCGGAGTCCGCGCCCCGCACCGCGCGCACGTCCACCGTCGCGACCGTGCTCGCCATCGCCCTGCCCCTCGCGGTGGCGTGCTCGATCATCGGGATGACGGTGACCGGCGCGTTCTCCTCGGACCAGCAGCTCGTCTCCGCAGGCGACCTCGTGCAGTACGGCCTGCCGGTCGCGCGGGCGGTGCACGACGGGATGGCCGCGCTGACCGTCGGGCTCCTCATCGTCGCCGCGTTCGCGCTCCCCGCGCAGAAGAAGGACCACGGCGCGATGTCGAGCGTGCAGCACCGGGCCGTCCGGTGGGCCGCGACGACCGGCGCGATCTGGTTCCTCGCGGCCGTCGTGGGGATCGTGTTCACCGGGGCGAACACCCTCGGCTCGTCGATCACGTCGCCGCTGTTCGCGCGGAACTTCCTGCTCTTCGCGTTCCAGGTCGAGATCGGCCAGTCCCTCGTGGTCTCCGCCGCCGCGATCCTCATCGCCACCGTGCTCGCCGCGTTCGCGACCCGGGTCACGACGCTCGCCGTCGCCACGGTCTTCGGGCTCTTCGCCCTGCTGCCCCTCGCGCTCTCCGGCCACGCCGCCGGCTCGCTCGAACACGCCAACGCGGTGAACTCCCTCGCGATCCACCTGCTCGGGGTGTGCGTCTGGGCCGGCGGGCTCGTCGCCGTGCTCCTCCTCCGCACCCGGACGAAGGGCGCCACCGGACGCGTCGTCGCCCGGTACTCGACGCTCGCCGGCTGGTCGTTCGCCGCGGTGGCGTTCTCCGGCGTCGTGAACGCCTCGCTCCGGCTGACCGGCCCGCTCGACCTGTTCACGACGACCTACGGGTGGCTCATCACCGTCAAGGCGTCGATCCTCATCCTGCTCGGCATCGCCGGGATCGTGCAGCGCCGCAAGCTCGTGCCGGCGCTGCTCCGCTCCCCGCTCGACCGCCGGTCGTTCACGCGGTTCGCCCTCGCCGAGGTGGTCTTCATGGCCGTGGCGATCGGCGTCTCCGTCGCCGTGTCCCGCAGCCAGCCGCCGATCCCGCAGACCCCCGAGACCGGTGAGGACACCCGGTCCGGTCTGATCGGCTACCCGTACCCGCCGGCGCAGACGCTGCACACCTTCCTGACGCAGTGGCACATCGACTGGGTCTGGCTCGCGCTCGCGGTGGTCGGCGCCGGGTGGTACCTGTTCGCCGTCCGGAAGCTCCGGAAGCGCGGCGACAAGTGGCCCGTCGGCCGGACGATCTCCTGGGTCCTCGGCTGCGCGGTGTTCATCTGGACCACCTCGGCCGGGCCGTCGGTCTACGGCATGATCCACTTCTCGTCGCACATGATCCAGCACATGCTGCTGATGATGTTCGTGCCGCTGCCGCTCGTCCTCGGCGGCCCGGTGCTCCTCGCGCTGCGGACCCTGCCGGTGCGCAACGACGGCTCGCGCGGCGCCCGCGAGTGGCTGATGCTCTTCGTGCACTCCCGCTACATGCAGTTCATGGCGAAGCCCGCCGTCGCCGGGGTGATCTTCGCCGGGTCCCTCGTGGTGTTCTACTTCACGCCGGCGTTCCAGTTCGCGATGCAGTCCCACGAGTGGCACGTCGTGATGGTCGTCCACTTCGTGCTGAGCGGCTACCTGTTCTTCTGGGTCTTCGTCGGCATCGACCCGGGGCCGAAGCGGCCGCAGTACCCGATCCTGATCATCGCCCTGCTCGCGACCCTGGCGTTCCACGCGTTCTTCGGCGTCGCGGTGATGACCTCCGAGTCCGTGTACGCGATCGACTGGTTCCACGCGCTCGGGCAGACGAACGACGCGGCGCTCCTCGACGACCAGCACACCGGTGGCGGCATCGCCTGGGGAGCATCCGAGCTCCCCATGGTGTTCGTCGCGCTGCTCGTGGTGCGCAACTGGGTGAAGTCGGACACCCGCGACGCGAAGCGCCTCGATCGTCAGGCCGAGCGCGACGGGGACGCGGAGCTCAAGGCGTACAACGAGCGCCTGGCCGCCATGCGCGAGCAGGACTGACGCACGGTACGACGAGAACCGCCCCGCACCACGGAAGGCCGTGGTGCGGGGCGGTTCTCGTCGTGGGGGCTACTCCTGCGTGGACTCCGTGTCGCGGGCCGCGCGGCGACGCGCCACCAGCAGCACCAAGCCACCGACGAGCAGCGCCAGGGCGAGGGCGATCCCGGTGCTCATCACGATCGGCGCACCCGTGAAGGCGAGCTCGGTGCCCGCGGTCGCGGCAGGCGTGGCCGTCGCCGTCGGGCCCCGCACAGGAAGCTCGAAGGGTGGCGCTGACTCAGTCCCCGTGGACGATGCAGACCGCGTCGAGGTCGATCGCGGCCTCGAGCGCGGCGGCGATCCCGGACTCCCCGTCGGCGCCCGCCGGGGTGACCGTGTCGACCCACCACAGCGGAGTCGAGAGCGCGGGGGCCTCGGGCAGGATCCGCTGTACCTCGTCGAGGGTGTCCACGCGTCGGACGCCGAGCACGGTGATCACCGGGTGCGTCGCGTCGCGGCAGACCTGCATCATCGGGCCGTCGTCGAGTGCGCGGACCCCCCAGGTGTCGTCGTGCAGGAGCAGCGCCTCGGCGATCTCCCGGACCTCTACCTCGTCCCGGCAGAGCAGGGTGACGTCACGCGGCACCGTGGCCACCGTGGAGCCCGGCCGCGACGTGTCCGTCGAGGGTGCCTTCGTCGTGCGCGGGGTCGAGGGGGGCGCCACCGACGAGCTGCAGGAAGCGGTCCTCGTCGATGCGGTCGAGGAACGACTCGAGCGCGGTCCATCCGTCTTCGAGACGGACGATCAGCCCCTGGTCGTCGGAGTCGCCCGGGGCGAGCCCGCGACCGCCGAAGGTGGAGGTCGAGGTGTGCGGCGGAGGCCAGACGTCACCACGGTCGAGGAACGACACCGCTTCCGGTCCGACCACGACGGCCAGCGGCGACGGTTCCGCGTGGGCCACCGCCCGGACGAGGTGGTCCGCGTCGCCGCGGCGCTGCATCACGACGCCGAACACGGGGACGACGTCCTCGGCGACGCGGTGCACGGCCTCGAGCATCCGCTCGGCGAGCTGCGGGTCGGTGCCCTCGTCGGGGACGGTGAGGACGGCGGACATCGTCTCGACGACCACGCCGTCGTCGAGGTGCGCGGTCATCGTCGCGGAGAAGCCGTCACCGACGGCGTAGGAGGTGCTGATGCCCGGGGACTCGTGCTTCGCGTACTGCGTCACGACCCAGCGGTCCCACGGGAGCGACAGGGGCTCGGCGGTCCCCCAGCGGTTCGGGCAGGTGCCGACGGTGTGGCACAGCGCCTCGATCGCGGAGCCGATGTCGACCGCACGCTCGGCGTGGTGCCTGAGGGTCAGGTCGATGCTGATCTGGCGGACCGAGCCGGTGGCGGTGGGGACGCCGGGTGCCGGTTCCCCGAGGAGCTCGGGACCGTGCTGCACGAAGTCGTCGATCCCGTCGGCGACGACACCGGTGCGGCCGTCGCGCAGGGTGCCGTCCGCGTCGGTCACGGCCCATGCGGCGCCGTGGGCGCCGAGCGCGTGCCGGAGCGCTGGGGTGATCGCGGCGTCCGGTCCGGTCCGGAGGACGACCATGCGGTCGGAGGCGGAAGCACGCCGCAGCAGCGAGCCGAGCGCGTCGGTCAGCCACACCACCTGCGAGCCGGAGTCGACCACGATGGCGGGGCCGCTCACGTCGTCGATGAGGGGATGTCTGACCATCCGGGTCCTCCTCGGGTCGGGGTCGCTGGAACTCCCTGGACGGTACACACACGCCCGACACCTGTCCGTCAGGTGGCACGGCTCACAGAAGAGACACGGGAGGTTCGGGGCGACTCCGCCGGTCAGCGTGCGGCGCGCGGTCGGCTGGCTTCCCGGCGAGAATCCGATATGGTTGTCGAGTCCCGCTGAGCGGGCGCGCGAGTGTAGTTCAATGGTAGAACTCCAGCTTCCCAAGCTGGTAGCGCGGGTTCGATTCCCGTCACTCGCTCGTGATCGTCAGGCCATCCGGCCGTTCCCCCAGGTCCGTGGTCGACCAGGTCGTCGTCGGGGGCGGTGTCGTCGGAGCCGCTGCTGCCCGGGCTCTCGCCGCGCGAGGGGAACGTGTCCTGCTCGTGGAGCAGCACCGGCGCGGGCACGACAAGGGGTCCTCACACGGCGCCAGCCGGATCTTCCGCATGGGCTACGCGGACGCCGAGTACGTCGCGCTCTGCATCCGGGCACTCGACGCATGGCGGGCACTCGAACGGGCCAGCGGGCGGACGCTCCTCGACCTCACGGGGGCGGTCGACCACGGCCGGCCGGACCAGATCGCGGCCATCCACGCCGCACTCACCGACGCAGGCATCGACCACGAGCTGCTCACGCCCGACGAAGCCGCCGAGCGGTGGCCGGGGCTGGCGTTCGAGGGCCACGTCCTCACGCACGCGTCCGCCGGGCGGATCCGTTCCGCCGACACCGTCGAGGCGCTCCTCGACCTGGCCGCGTCGGACGGCGCGGAACTCCGTTTCGGCACCCGGGTCACCGGCGTCGAGGACCACGGCGACTCGGTCACGCTGACCCTCGACGGCCCGGGCGGCGCCACGTCGGTCACCGCATCCGGCGTGGTCGCGGCCGCGGGCTCGTGGGCCCCCACGCTCGTCGGCGACGTGCTCCGTGGACGCGGGGCGAGCCTCCCGGCCATCCGCGTCACCCAGGAGCAGCCTGCCCACTTCCCCAGCCACCTGCCGGACGGGGCGTGGCCGAGCTTCGTGCACTGGCAGCTCGACGGACCCGACGTCTACGGGCTCCTCACGCCGGGCGAGGGCGTCAAGGTCGGGTTCCACGGGACCGGGCCCGTCGTCGACCCGGACCACCGGGACTTCATCCCCGTGCCCGAGGAACTCGAGCGGCTGCAGGCGTACGTCGCGCGCTTCGTGCCGGGCGTCGACGCGAGGGACCCCGAGCCGATCAGCTGCCTGTACGACAACTCCCCCGACGACGACTTCGTGATGGACCGTCGCGGCCCCGTCACCGTCGCGACCGGCTTCTCCGGGCACGGCTTCAAGTTCGCGCCGCTCCTCGGCGAGATGCTCGCCGACCTCGCCACGGGCGGGACACCGCACCCGAGGTTCGCGCTCCTCGACTGAGCCCGCACTACGGTTGTCGCGTGCACGTCGTGATCGCGCCCGACTCCTTCAAGGGGACCGCCACCGCCGCCGAGGTCGCCACGGCGATCGGCGAGGGCTGGCAGTCCGAACGGCCGGACGACACCGTGACGCTGATGCCGATGGCCGACGGCGGCGAGGGCACGCTCGACGCGTTCGCCACCGCGTTCCCCGACGCCCGTCGCGTCCCGGTCACGGTCACCGGACCGGCCGGCGCGCCCGTGGACACCGCGTGGCTGGCGCTGCCGGACGGTCGCGCGGTCGTCGAGCTCGCGGCGACGAGCGGACTCCCGCTCCTCACGGCACCGGAGCCGGACCGCGCGCAGACGACCGGGTTCGGCCAGGCGATCGCCGCCGCGCTCGACGCCGGAGCCACCGGGCTCGTGCTCGGGATCGGCGGGAGCGCGTCGACGGACGGTGGCGCCGGGATGCTCGGCGCGCTCGGGCTCTCCGGCGTCTCGACGACGACCACCGGCTCACTGCTCGACGACGTCGCCGCGGTGAGCACGGCCGGCCTCCGCCCGCTGCCGCCGCTCGGGGTCACCGTCCTCACCGACGTGACGTCGCCGCTGCTCGGCCCGACCGGCGCGGCCGCGGTCTTCGGGCCGCAGAAGGGCGTCGCACCCGACCGCGTGGCGGTGCACGAGGCACGACTCGAACGGTGGGCCGGCCGCTTCCCGACGGTCGACCCGATCACCCCGGGTGCGGGAGCCGCGGGCGGCGCCGGGTTCGGGCTGCTCGTCTGGGGCGCGACCCTGGCACCCGGTGCCGCCGCGGTCGCGACCGTCCTCGGGCTGCCCGCGGTGCTCGACACCGCCGACGTGGTGATCACCGGCGAGGGGCGCTTCGACGGGCAGTCCGCAGTGGGCAAGGTGCCGAGCGTGGTGGGGTCACTCGCCGCCGGACGTCGGCGGATGCTCGTCGCGGGAGCGATCGACGCGCCGATCGACGACTTCGACGCCGCCGCTTCCCTGACCGTCATCGCCACACAGACCACCGGGGAACCGTCCGACGCGCTCGCGGATCCCCTGCGGTTCGCCCGCATCGCGGGGCAGCGGCTGGCCGTTCGCGCCTGACGGGGTACGTGCGAACCAGTGCGTCGGCGCACCCCCGGCGCGTAGCGTCAGGACCATGGCACGCACCTGGACCCGCAGACCGCACGTGCTCGGACTCGTCGGGGCGCTCGTGCTGCTGCTGGTCGGCATCGGGCTGCTGATCAGCCCGTGGGACGGGGTGGTCGGCGCGGTCGCCTGGGTCCTCATCGTCGCGGCGATCGCACTCGGAGCGCTCACCCTGTTCTTCGCGAGGACCCCCAGGAGCTAGCGGGTCGGTTCAGGCCACCTGCTCGCCGAGGAAGTCGGCGTAGGTGGGCTCGTGCGTGTCGGTGTGGTGGATCAGGCGAGCTTCGACGAGCGCCTGGATCTCGGCCGGTGAGCGCAGGCCCCGGCGGTGCCATTCGTACGGGTGGACGGTGACGTTCTCGGCGGTCATGAGGACCAGCCCTTCGTGGGCGGCGAAGCCCGGCTGCCCGTGTCGTTCCGCTGTGCCAGGGATCCGCAGGACGCGGACGGCATCGTGGCGACGGATTCGGTGTCGACTCGGTTGCTCCACCGTAAGTCGGCCGATGGTCGCCGACAAAGCCAGTGCGCGAACCGGACCGCTGCGTGCGTTTCCCCGGGGTGCCCTGATGGTGCCTCCCACTCTCGGGAGCGCTCCAGCAAGATGGATGCGGGCCGGATCCGGCCCACATGCGACCCCACGAGGAGATCATTGCGCACCGTCAACGCGTACGCGGCACCGTCAGCCACCGAGCCGCTCGTCAAGACCACCATCACCCGTCGTGACGTCGGCCCGAACGACGTCGAGATCGACATCGCCTACGCCGGCATCTGCCACTCGGACATCCACACGGTCCGCGGCGAATGGGGCGAGATCCAGTACCCGCAGGTCGTCGGCCACGAGATCGTCGGCCACGTCACCTCCGTCGGCTCGGCGGTCACCAAGCACCAGGTCGGCGACCGTGTCGGCGTCGGCTGCATGGTGAACTCCTGCGGCGAGTGCGTGAACTGCGTCGCCGGCGAGGAGCAGTACTGCCTGAAGGGCAACATCCAGACCTACGCGGGCGTCGACCCCGCCGACGGCACGATCACGCAGGGCGGCTACTCCCAGGCCGTCGTCGTGAACGAGGACTTCGTCCTCCGCGTGCCGGAGTCGCTCGACATCGAGAAGGTCGCGCCGCTGCTCTGCGCCGGCATCACGACCTACTCCCCGCTGCACCACTGGAAGGCCGGCCCCGGCACCCGCGTCGCGGTCGTCGGCATGGGCGGCCTCGGCCACATGGCCGTGAAGATCGCGGTCGCGCTCGGCGCCGAGGTCACCGTCCTGTCGCAGACCACCTCGAAGCAGGAGGACTCCCTCCGCTTCGGTGCGAAGGCCCACTACGCGACCAAGGACCCGGCGACGTTCGAGCAGCTCGCGAGCTCATTCGACCTGATCATCAACACGGTGTCCGCGAAGATCCCGATGGGTTCCTACCTCGGGCTCCTCGCCGTCGACGGCACGATCGTCAACGTCGGCGCCCCGGCCGAGCCCCTCGAGGTCCCGGCCTTCGCGCTCATCGGACACCGTCGCAGCTGGGCCGGTTCGGCCATCGGCGGCATCCGCGAGACCCAGGAGATGCTCGACTTCTGCGCCGAGCACGGGATCCTGCCGGAGACCGAGCTGATCAGCGCCGAGGACATCAACGGCGCCTACGAGCGCGTCCTGGCGTCGGACGTGCGCTACCGCTTCGTGATCGACGCGGCCACGTTCGCGTAGTCGGCCCGACTGGGTCCAGTTCCCGGACACCGCACCGCGCATCCGCGCGGTGCGGTGTCCGTTTCACGATGTGGTGGCCGCCCGGGCGGCGAGCTCCGCGACGTGGCGGTCGAGCAGGTCGATCGCCCAGCTCGCGTCGCCGCCCGGATCGAGCCGCACGACGTGGAGCGCGAGTCCGTCCACGAGCGCGTGCAGGCGCCGCGTCTCGTACTCCGCGTCGGTGGCCGGCACCCCGAGTGCGTCGAGGATCCGCGCGCACCACTGCCGCATCTCCTCGACGACGCGGTCGTGGAACGGCCGGAGCTCGGCATCGGTCAGCGCCGCCGTGCCGAGCGCGAGGTAGACGTCGAGCTCGATGCGCCGCGCGTCGTCCAGGGGCAGCAGCTCGACGAGGACCGCGTGCGCGTACGCCGTCCCGGTGAGGTCCGACGGCAGCGCGTCGATGCGCGCGGCGGTGCCGTCGAAGACGAGGGTGAGGGCGTGTTCCCGGACGCTGGACTGCGTCGGGAAGGTGTACCGGACGGTGCTCGGCGGCAGCCCCGCTTCGGCCGCGACGTTCCGGACGCTCAGCGCGCCGAGGCCGTCCCGCGCCAGGACGCGCCAGGCCGCCGCGGAGACGGTCCTCCGGCGTTCCTCGACGTCCATGCTGCGAGCCACCCGATCATTCTGGCACGAGTGTGCGACTTCGTGCTAGAACTGTGGTTGTCGCACAGTCGTGCGAGAAACGTCCCGAAGTGGAAGAGGAACACCATGACCTGGATCGTCCTGGTCCTGTCCGGCGTGCTGGAAGCGGTCTGGGCCACCGCACTCGGCGCGTCGAACGGGTTCAAGAAGGTGGTGCCGACGATCGTCTTCGTCGTCGGCATGGCCGCGAGCATGGCCGGCCTGGCCTTCGCGATGACGGCGATCCCGGTCGGCACGGCCTACGCGGTGTGGGTCGGGATCGGTGCGTCCCTGACGGTGCTCGTCGCGATCGCCCGCCGGCAGGAAGCGGCGTCGTTCGGCCGCATCGCCCTCGTGTTCGGGCTCGTCGCGTGTGTCGTCGGCCTCAAGGTGGTGAGCTGAGATGGCCTGGATCGTGCTGTTCGTCAGCGCCGCGCTCGAGACCGTCTGGGCGACGGCCCTTGGCGAGAGCCACGGCTTCACCCGCCTGCAGCCGACGATCGTCTTCGCGATCACGATCGTGATCAGCCTGGTCGCGTTCGGGTATGTGCTCCGGCACGTCCCGATCAGCACCGCGTACGCGGTGTGGACCGGCACCGGGGCCGCACTCACCGTGCTGTGGGGCATGGCGACCGGCGCCGAGCCCGTCACGGTGCTCCGCCTGGTCTTCATCGCGGGCATCGTCGGGTGCGTGGTGGGACTGAAGCTGCTCCCGGCGCGGCCGGCAGCGCACGCCGCGTCGGCACCCGCGGCGCGGGATCGCGCGTAGTCAGTCGAATCGCGGGTCGGGGGTCGAATCGCGGGTCGGGGTCGAATCGCGCGTAGTCAGTCGAATCGCGCGTCGGGGGTCGAAAGTTCCGACCCCCGACGCGCGTTTCCGCTTCCCATCGCGCGCGGCGTGGGTGGGAACCACCGACGGACGGGAGGCCCGGTGCCAGCTGGCACCGAGCCTCCCGTCCGTCATGGAGCTGCGATCAGACCGACGCTCCGGTCCACTCGTCGACCGCGGCCACGTGGTCGCTGCCGACCGAGCCCGCTGCGCGCGCCGCGGCCACACGCTCCGCGTGCGTCGGCGGGTTCGACGGCACGTCGGCCGGACGGCCCTCGTCGTTGATCTTGCGGAGCTCGGGGACGATGTCCTCGGCGAGGATGTCGATCTGCTCGAGCACCGTCTTGAGCGGCAGTCCGGCGTGGTCGACCAGGAACAGCTGGCGCTGGTAGTGCCCGACGCTGTCCTTCATCGCGGCGTACCGGTCGATGACCTGCTGCGGGGAGCCCACGGTGAGCGGGGTCTGCTGCGTGAAGCCCTCCATCGACGGCCCGTGCCCGTAGACGGGGGCGTTGTCGAAGTACGGACGGAACTCGTCGATCGCGTCCTGCGAGTTCTTGCGGGCGAAGAACTGTCCACCGAGGCCGACGATCGCCTGGTTCGCGGTGCCGTGACCGTAGTGCTCGAAGCGCTGGCGGTACAGACCGACCATCTGCGCGGTGTGCTCGATCGGCCAGAAGATGTTGTTGTGGAAGAAGCCGTCGCCGTAGTACGCGGCCTGCTCCGCGATCTCCGGTGTGCGGATGGAGCCGTGCCAGACGAACGGCGCGACACCGTCGAGCGGACGCGGGGTCGAGGTGAAGCCCTGCAGCGGCGTGCGGAACTTGCCCTGCCAGTTCACGACGTCGTTCTCCCAGAGCTGGCGGACGAGCGCGTAGTTCTCGATCGCCAGGTTGACGCCCTGCCGGATGTCCTGCCCGAACCACGGGTAGACCGGGCCGGTGTTGCCGCGGCCCATCATCAGGTCCATGCGGCCGTCGGAGATGACCTGGAGCATCGCGTACTCCTCGGCGATGCGCACCGGGTCGTTCGTCGTGATCAGGGTCGTCGAGGTCGAGAGCGTGATGTGCTTCGTCCGACCGGCGAGGTACCCGAGCATCGTCGTCGGCGAGGACGCGACGAACGGCGGGTTGTGGTGCTCACCCGTGGCGAAGACGTCGAGACCGGCCTGGTCCGCGTGCTCGGCGATGGTGAGGATGTCGCGGACGCGCTGCGTGTCGTCCGGCGTGGTTCCCGTGGTGGGGTCGGTCGTCGCGTCGCTGACCGTGAAGATACCGAACTGCATGGTGTCCGCCTCCTGCGTGATCGTTCTATGCGTTTGCATCGAACTGACGAGTACAACGTAACGCACCGGAGACTATTCCGCGACGTCCACCGAAGTGCCGACGGCCGTTCCTGGGCAACACGCGTAGCGTCGACGTGGAACCCTCACCAGGCTCACCGATCAGGACACCGCGGAGGTTCCACCGTGCCGACCATCTCCTCGACCGCCGCGCTCGTCGACGACGAGTGGGTGCTCCGCTGCGTGGACTACCCCGCCATCGAGCACCGCGGCGCATGGCTCGACGACGTCGTCGTGCGGCACCGGACGATGGTGCAGGACTTCGCCGGGTCGGCGCCCCGCATCGAGTTCGTCGTCGGGGACGCCGCCACGGCTGCGCGGATCGCAGCCGTCCGCGACGCCAGCGAACGGGCACGGGCGATGCGCGCCGCTGCCCGTGCGCTGGAGGAATCCGTCGCCGGTGAGCGGGAGCGACTCGTCGAGCGACTCACCGACCTGCACGTGGCACCGTCGGAGATCGCCGAGATCCTCGGGCTCTCCGTCCGGGCCGTCCGCGACGAAGTCGGGTCCGACGACGAGGCACGGATCGCCCGCCGGATCCTCCGCACCATGCACGCGGGCGAGACGGCTCGGTCGTCCGCGACGCCCTAGGACCGCGGTGTCGGCAGGGCCGTGGTGTCCGTCGTCGGGGCCGCGTGGTGCATGCCGTCGGCGAGCCAGACCACCGTCACGACGATGAGCACGCTCGCGGACGACGCCATGCGTCCCGCGACGAGCATGGCGTCGTGGTCGTACCCGCCGCTGCCGCTGCCCGACCCGGTCGTCAGGGCGACCACGAGCGCGGTCACCCCGACGGCGACGACCACCCCGACCGACACGAGCAGCACGACGGTGACGACCCGGCGCGGACCACGGCGTCCGTCACGGTCGCCTCGAGCTCCGCGATCCACCAGCGGTCCCACCGCCCGGACGATCCCGAGCCAGAACAGTGCGACCGCGCAGGCACCGACGATGTCGCTCACCCGGTGCCACCCGTAGACCACGGTCTGGTTCGCGACGAACACCGCGTACGCCGCCCCGACCAGCAGGACGACCGGGCGGAAGCGCCTCGGGGTGACCATGAGCACGGCGAACAGCGCGGCGAGGGCGATCGTCGCGTGTCCGGACGGGAACGAGTTCGGCGTCGTCGACTGGGCGATCTCCGGGCGCACGGCGATACGCTTGAGCAACGTCGAGGTGCCGGCCGAGGCGAGCACCACCAGACCCGCCGCCAGTCCGACGGCGAGCCGCCTCCGGGCGAAGGCCACGGCGGCGATCACGACGATGAGCAACAGGATCACCGGGACCGAGATGACGTTGAGCGCGGTGTCCGACCCGAACAGGTCGGTCTCCCTGACCCCGCCGAGCGCGGAGTCCTCGAGCCGCTGCCCGAACGGCGTCAGCACCGCGACTCCGTAGACGAGAGGCACGATCACGAACCCCACACCCGCAAGCACACCCCACCGGAGCCGCCGGGACACGCTCGGCCCGCGCGCGTCGTCACGCGAAGGCAGGGCGTTGCGATCGGGCGTGCGGGTCACGGGGATCGTCCTCCTCGGTGTCGTCGTCGCCGGCCTCGTCGTGCGCCTGGTCACGGCGCTTCGATTGGGTCGCTCGGGGTCCGACACGATACCGTTGAGCGGCCGGTCGAATCCTGGGAACCAGGGCCCGATCGGCATCGTCCAGCGGAGCGTCAGCCCCGCTCGGAGCACACCAGTCGCCGCGCAGGACGTGGCACCACAGGAGGAGACCGACGTGGCCGTCAAGGAACCGAGCATCATCGCTTCGCCGAACCGTGCGCTCGCGCTGACCGTCGGCACCCTGCTCGCCATCTGGGGCATCCTGGGCTTCTTCTTCGCCGGTGAGAACGGTCACGCCTTCTTCGGTGACTCGGGCGGCCTGCTCTGGAACGCCTTCCTGGTGAACCCGGCACTCGCCTCGGTGTGGACACTGCTCGCTGCGGCGCTGTTCATCGTCGGGCTCGGCAACACCGTCGGGTCGCGCAACGTGAACATGCTCGTCGGCATCGTCCTCGTCGTGCTCGCGGTGTACGGCTTCGTGTTCGTGAACACCTCGGCGAACATCTTCGCGCTCAACACGACCGACAACGTCTTCAACGCCATCGTCGGCGTCGTCCTGCTGCTCACCGCGCTCGGCGCCGACAAGCAGAACATCCGCGCGCTGCGAGCCGCGCGCGCCTGACGCTGCTGCTCCCCGACGCCCGTCTGCCGTTCGGCAGGCGGGCGTCGTCGTGTGTGGGGCGTGCCGGCGGCCGGGTGTCGGGCACCGCATGCGCTTTCCGACACGCCAGCAGTCGATCGACTCGTGCGGTGTCGAAACATGCGGACGCGTCCGGGCGCGGGTCAGGCGTCGGGCTTGGGTGCCTCGAGCTGGGTGGCGACCACGCGGGGCGCCTCCGACATGAAGCGCCGGACGTCGAGGTCCACGATGATGTCCGACGGGCGCAGCGGGCGGGTCAGGAAGAGACCGTCGAGTGAGGTCAGCCGAGACAGTGCGACGTAGGTCTGACCGGCGCTGAACACCCGGTTGCCGAGGTCGATCACCGCCCGGTCGTAGGTACTGCCCTGCGACTTGTGGATCGTCACGGCCCAGGCCAGGCGCAGCGGGAACTGCTGGAACTCCCCCACGGTGTCCTTCTTGAGCTCCTTCTTGTCCGCGTCGTAGGAGTACTTGAACTTCTCCCACACGGAGGGCTGGACCTCGAAGGACTCACCGTCGACGTCGACCCACACCGTGTCGCGGATGGTCTGCACGATGCCGAGCGTGCCGTTCACCCAGCGCTGGTCGGGGTCGTTCCGGAGGAACATCACGTGCGCGCCGGGCTTCAGCTCGAGGGCTTCGTCCGCCGGGAAGTTCCGGCCGCCGAAGTCGCCGTTGACGTCGGCCTTCGCCGTCTTCGTCTTGCCGGGGAGCCGATCGAGCGCCGCCTTGTTGATCCGTGCGACGGTGTCGTTCCGGGTCGCCAGGGTGATCGCGTCGTCGGGGGCCGGACGGGCGCCGGCTTCGTTGAGCCGGTTCGCGATGTCCGCGGTGACCCGTCCGTGCCGCACGGCGGTGAGCATCGCGGCGAAGGCGTCGTCCCGCTGCCGGTGCACGGTCGCGAGTTCGATGATGTTGAGCTCGGCTTCGAGCCAGACCTTCGCGTCGAAGAACCACAGCGACCGGTAGTGGTCGGTGAAGTACGCGCGCTCGTCGGCGTCGCCCGGGACCGGGGGCAGCTGGTACGGGTCGCCGAACATCACGACCTGCACGCCGCCGAATGCCTCGAACTGGCGGCCTCGTGCCTTGCGCAGTGAGCGGTCCATCGCGTCGAGGAGGTCGGCGTTCACCATCGAGACCTCGTCGATGACGAGGGTGTCCATGGTGTTCAGGAGCTTGCGGGTCTCCGGGCCCTGCCGGAGCTCGGCGTCCGCGATGAGGCCGATCGGCAGCCGGAACAGCGAGTGGATCGTCTGCCCGCCGACGTTCAGCGCGGCGACACCCGTCGGGGCACAGATGACGACCTGCTTCTCGGTGTTCCACGACAGGTGGTTGAGCAGCGTGGACTTGCCGGTGCCCGCACGTCCGGTGATGAACACGTGGTCACGGGTCGACTCGATGTACTCGAAGACGGCGCGCTGCTCGGCGCTGAGTTCGACGCTCACGGGGTGCTCGTCCCGGAGTCGGCCGTGTCCACGCTGTCCTCGTCGAAGTCGTCCTCGTCCTCGTCCTCGTCCGAGGTCGAGGTCGAGGTCGAGGTCTCGGTGGCCGTGCGGGTTGCGTCCCCGTGCGCGCGTTGCGCCCCGGCAGAACGGGGCGCGATGTCGTCGGCGGGGCGCGAACCGGGGGCGGCCGAACCGGGGGCCGCGGGCTCGGGCACGTCGGACGCGGCAGCAGGCGCGTCGGGGGCGGCCGAACCGGGGGCCGCGGGCTCGGGCACGTCGGACGCGGCAGCAGGCGCGGCAGCAGGCGCGGCACCCGGCCCAGCAGCCGGCGCCGTCCCCGCCGCGCCGGCGTCTCGCCGGAGCCGCACGGCACCGACCACGAGCACGGCGACGAGCAGCAGCACGCCGGCCACCACGAGCACGCCGCCCGCGCGGGCCTGGTCGACGAGCGGGTCCGGTCCCCACGTGCGCCCCATGGAGCCGAACCACGAGGCCTGTAGCAGCCCGAGCGGCCCCCGCATCGCGACGCCGAGCGACACCATGCCGGCAGCCACGACGAGGGCGCCGACGGCCCGGACGAGGACCGCCGCCCGCGAGGCTCGGCGCGCTCCGGCAGCGATCGGGGTGAACAGGGTCGGGAGCGCGAGCAGTCCGACGAGCAGGAACACGGCGTCGATCACCGTCCGGCCGATGGAGTCACTGCCGGACCACCGGACGGCCTGGGTGCCGTAGAACGCCCACCACACCGCCGCGAGCAGCAGGATCGACGGGAACGGTTGCACGAGGTACCGCACGGTGGGGTTCTCGACCACGACGTCGGTCCACTCGCGGACACCGGTGCTGTCGTCGTCGCGCGGGTGCACCGCCGCGCGGATGAGCTGCACGGGTGCCGCGGCCCAGGCCAGCGCGGGCACGACGACCCCGAGGAGCACGTGCGCCCCGACGTTGGCGGAGATCAGGAAGCGGTCGTAGTCGTGGAGCGAACCGGAGGTCGCCACGACGAGGCAGACGATCGCGAGCGCGGCGGCGACGGAGCGGCGCACGGGCCAGGACCAGCCGCGCCGTCGGAGCCGGACGACCCCCGCGACGTACGTGGCGGCGAGCAGCACCGCGGCCATCAGCCAGAAGAGGTCGATGTTCCAGTGCGTGAGCCATCCCCATGCGCCCGGTGCGTGCGGCAGGGAGTCGTCGGTGAGCAGTTCGGCGGGCGAGGGGTTCGTGGTCTTGCTCAGCGCGATCTGGTCGACCGGGGTGGCCGTCCGGCCGAGCGCCGCCGCGAAGCCGGATGCGACGCCCATCACGGCGAGCTCGAGCACGATGAGGGTCCAGAACGGCCGGTGCCGCGCGGGAGCCGTGGACAGCGCGACGATCGCGCGGCGGCGCTGCACGGCGCCGAGGACGCCCATCGCGACGATCGCGCCGATCTTCACGAGGATCAGGACACCGTAGGGCGTGAACAGGTTCGACAGGGCCCCCACGCGGATCTGCGCGGAGGCGATGCCCGAGACGGCGACGAGCACGAAGCAGCCGAGCGCGATGCTCGAGTACCGGCCGACCACGACCGCGAGACGGTCGCCGGGCACCACGCCGCGGACGAGCACGAGCATCACGAGTCCGCCGACCCAGAGTGCGGCGCCGACGAGGTGCAGGCCGAGCGCAGTGACCGCAGCGTCGTGGCTGGCGGTCCCTGCCGCGTGGCCCTGCTGCGCGAGCGGGATCAGGCCGATCATCGAGACACCGGCAGTCAGGGCGACCATGCCCCGCGAGCGCACCGCGAAGCAGAGCACGGTGACCGCTGCCGCGACGAGCACGGTGACCAGCCACGCGAGTCCGAGGTCGGTGCCGGTGAGGAACACCCCCATCGACTGGCCGAACTGCTCGTCGAGGGAGACCTTCGACCCCGCGACGCTGAGGAACGTGAAGAACGTGGTGACGGCGGACGCCACCGTCCAGACGCCGGCGGCAGCGGCAGCGACGTCGATGGCGCGGTTCCACTCCGGAGCCGTCCGGGACAGGCCGATCGTGGCGAGGGCGAGGCCGCCGATCGTGGCGGCTGCCGAGAGGTCCACCACGACGCGGGCGATCGGCAGGCCGAAGCGCACCGCGGCGCCGGGGTCGGCGATCAGCGCGGCGTTCGCCCCACCGCCGATCACCAGGGCGATCAGGAGGGACACGAACGCGGCGAGGACCAGGACTGCTGGCCCGGCGATGCGCGCGATCCGGTTCACCCGTCAAGCCTAGGCGCTGGCCACGCGGCGGCAGAATCCGCCGACCCAACCTGTGGACAGCCGACCGGAGCGCCGTCCGGAGCGCAGCCCGGCGCGCCGACCGAGCCGCCCAGGCCGCCCGGGCCGCCCCGCCGGCCCCCGGGAACGACGAAGGGGACGGCCGCAGCCGTCCCCTCCGTGCAGTGGAGCAGTCTTACTTGACCGAAGCCTTGAGCTTCGAGCCGGCGCTGACCTTGACCGAGTCGCTCGCGGCGATCTCGATGGCCTCACCCGTCTGCGGGTTGCGGCCGGTGCGGGCGGCGCGGTGCGTCTTCTCGAACGCGATCCAGCCCGGGATCGTGACCTTCGTGCCGTCGGCAACGGAGCCCGAGACGACGCTGAAGAGGGCGTCGACGACGCCGTTGACGGTGGCCTGGCTCTGGCCGGACTCGGCGGCGACGGCAGCGACGAGCTCGGTGCGGTTCAGTGACTTGTCAGCCATTGGATGTCCTCCTCGGACTTCTTGCGTATCGGTCGGACGCACGTGGCGCCCGGTGCCCTGAGCGGTTGCCCCGGGGCTTCGGACCAGCAGGCCGAGGGCCCGTGGAACCGGAGTTGAACCTATCAGCCGGGTCGGACGAAACCTGCCGACTCGCCCGGATTTCCGGGGTTGTTGAGGTGCTGGAGAGACAGATGTGACCAGTGTGACAAAGCTGTCCCCCAAATGGACGCCGAACGACACGAACGACACGAACGACGAACGCCCCGCCACCCGATGAGGGTGACGGGGCGTTCGGGAAGCGGATGCTTACCAGGAGCTCTTCGTGATGCCCGGCAGCTCGCCACGGTGCGCCATGTCGCGGAAGCGGACACGGCTGATGCCGAACTCACCGAGGTGGCCACGGGGGCGGCCGTCGATGGCGTCGCGGTTGCGGTAGCGGATCGGCGAGGCGTCGCGGGGGAGCTTCTGCAGCCCCACGCGAGCGGCCTCACGCGACTCGTCGGTGCCGTTCGGGTCCACGAGGGCCTTCTTCAGCTCGAGACGACGGTCGGCGTAGCGCGCGATGATGACCGCACGCTGGTTGTTCTTCGCGATCTTGCTCTTCTTCGCCATGCTTAGCGCTCCTCACGGAAGTCGACGTGCTTGCGGACCACCGGGTCGTACTTCTTGAGCACGAGACGGTCCGGGTTGTTGCGACGGTTCTTCTTGGTCACGTAGGTGAACCCGGTGCCCGCCGTCGAACGGAGCTTGATGATCGGACGAACGTCCTGACCCTTCTTGGCCATCAGATCTTCTCCCCACGGGCGAGGACGTCCTTGACGACGGACTCGATGCCGCGTGCGTCGATGACCTTGATGCCCTTAGCGCTGAGCGTGAGCGTGACGTTCCGGCGAAGCGACGGCACGTAGTACGTCTTCTTCTGCACGTTCGGGTCGAAGCGACGCTTCGTCCGGCGGTGCGAGTGCGAGATGTTGTGTCCGAAGCCGGGGGTGGCTCCGGTCACCTGGCACACTGCTGCCATGGTTTCCTCCTGAGGTACCGTGCGACCGGACGGCCGCACCCAAGTTCACTTGCCTGGTGCGCACGCGCAGGACACCGGGTGACGAGCACCGGAGGTGGCTGCGAGGGGGTTGTACGCACCGCCCAAGCCCGTGGACCCTGTCGAAGGGAACCCAAGCACCGCGCGACCGCGGCGTTCGCGACGGTCGGAGGGCTGAACAACGGGCCCGCGCGGACGCGGACCAGCCACCCACGATACAAGACCGCCGGGCGTGTCGCAAACCGGCGAACCGGTCCGGATCACCGACCGGCCCGGAGCGACGTCGCCGGCAGCATCGTGGACAGCTCCGTCCGGATCCAGTACAGCCCGCTCTCCCGCCGCTCGGCCCTGGTGGCGAACCGGTAGCGGAACACCCGTGCCCGCACGGCCTCCGGCGCGGCACCGCCGAACGGGTCGTGGCGCAGCAGCCGGAGCGTCGCCGGGTCGGCCTCGAGCAACCGGACGACGAAGACCCGGAACCACCGGTCGTCCGCCCCGAGCGCCAGGAACCACATCAGCCAGTCGAGCCGGAGGTGGTACGGCGCGAACTGCCCCGGTCGACGTCGGGGATCGCCGGGCTTGCCCTTGAACTCGTACGGCAGCCACGTTCCGTCCGCGGCCAGCCCTTCGACGATGACCTCGTCCCGCTGCTGCGTCACCGATCCGAACGCGCCGTACGCGTTGGCCAGGTGCCACCGGTTGAAGGACGCGTTCATGAGCTGCCGCCGGGACACCAGGTTCCGCGCGGACGGGATGGACAGCCAGACCAGGAGCAGCCCGACGAGCATCGTGAGCACGACGAACCAGACCGGGGTCGCCGCCGGACCGGAGGAGACGACCGGCCGGAGGAACGGCAGCACCGCCACCACGGAGTGGTCGTCGACGGCCGCGAACGTCAGGACGAGCGTGATCCAGTTCAACCAGGCGAAGTTCCCGGAGACCACGAGCCACAGCTGTGTCAGGAGCACGAGTCCCGCCGCGATCGAGGCCACCGGCTGCGGCGCGAACAGCAGGAACGGCACGACCAACTGCACCAGGTGCGACGCCAGCGTCTCGAACCGGTGCACCGGACGGGGCAGCAGGTGCGCCGTCCGCGAGACCGGGTTCGGCATCGGCTGCGTCTCGTGGTGGTAGTACAGCGCGGTCAGGTCGCGCCAGGACCGGTCGCCGCGCATCTTGATCATCCCGGCCCCGAACTCGAGCCGGAACACCAGCCACCGCAGCGCGAACAGCACGACGACCGGTGGTGCGACCGAGTCGGACCCGAGGAACGCGACGGTGAACAGGGACTCGACCAGGAGCGACTCCCAGCCGAAGGCGGTGAACGTCTGTCCGACGTCCGCGATGGACAGGTAGGCGAGCCAGAGCAGCAGGAAGCACACCGCCGGCACCCACGCAGGACCGAGCTGCGGGACCCCGACGACGATGGCGAACGACACGATCGCGCCCCCGGTGGCGAGCGCTCGGAACCGTGCGTCCGTGTACCGCCACCACCGCCAGATGACCGGCAGCGAGCGCGCGTACGGCCGCTCCATGAACCGCGGAACGGGCAGCAGACCGCGTTCACCGACGAGCGCCGGGAACTGCAGGAGCGCCGACACGAACGCGATGCACGCGATCGCCGCGACCCCGCGCTGCACCACGAAGCGCGCGACGTCGTAGTCCGTCGCTCCGGCCCAGCTCGTCCACGCCTCCGGTCCCACGGTTGGTCACCGTACGCGCGGTGGGCGCAGCCCACACCCGGTCTGGAGGCCGGACTCGCCCCCGCAACGCGCCTGCGGCCCCGAGGGCGGCCACACGTGGAGCCGCACGCGCGTCGGCGACTCGGGTCGGGCCTCCCGTCCGGGTGGGTCGCTAGTGACCGACGGACGGACGCGGTGCGAGTGCCTGCACCATCAGCGCACCCAGCTCCCGCGGTGCGGTGAACATCGGCCAGTGGCCGGTGTCGAGGCCGACGATCGCCAGGTCTTCGGTCTCGACGAGCTCGGTCGCCCACGCCTGGTGGTCCGCGACCATCGTCGCGAGCTCGGGAGCGGGGATCTCGCAGGAGATGATCGTGGCCGGGATCGTGTGCCGGGCCGCGTCCTCGTAGTGGAACCGGTCGCTCGGCAGGGCGGACGGTTCGGGGATCGCCCGGTGCTCGAAGTCGCGCTTGTCGGCGTCCGACAGGCCGCGGAGCGTCGCCGGCTCCCAGAAGTCCCAGTCGGGCAGCGGGACGACGCCGTCCACGATCGGGAGCTCGTCGTTGACGCACCCGCCGGTCGGGCCGGGGAAGGTGTCGACGTAGAGCAGGTGCGCGACGAGCGACGGGCGCTGGTCGGCAGCCATGTACACGATCGGGCCGGCGCCGGAGTGCCCGGCGAGGACGACCGGGTCCTCCGGGGTGGCGACGTCGTCGAGGCGTTCGACGACCGCGGCGACCTGCTCGTCGAGCGTGTCTCCGTCGCGGGTCAGTGCCTCGACGGAGTGCCCGGCATCGCGGAGGACCGGGACGACCTGGTCCCACGCATCCGCTTCGAGCCAGAAGCCCGGCACCAGGATCACGTGCATGGCCGGGACTCTACGCGGCTACGCCTCGGCCCGCGCGGCCGTGCACTCGGCACACTCGCCGAAGATGTCCACGACGTGGCTGGCGTTGGTGAACCCGTGCTCCGCGGCGACCTGCTGCGCCCAGCGTTCCACCGGGTCCGCCTGGATCTCGACGGCGCGCCCGCAGTTCCGGCAGATCAGGTGGTGGTGGTGCTTGTCGGTCGTGCAGGCCCGGTACAGGGCCTCACCGTCCTGCTGGAGGGAGTCGGCGTCCCCTTCGGTCGCGAGGTCCGCCAGGGCGCGGTAGACCGTCGCGAGACCGATGGTCGAGCCGCCCTCACGGAGGTGGGCGTGCAGGGCCTGGGCGCTGACGAACCCCTCGGTGCCGTCGAGCGCGCCACGGACCGCTTCGCGCTGCCAGGTGTTGCGCTTGGGCTTCTGGACCGCGGCGGGCCTGTCCGGTGCGTTCATGCTGCTGCTCCTGCCTGCTGCCGTTCGGGGGTGCCGGTCGTGTCGTGCTGGTCGCGCACCGCGACGCGATCGCGCCCGCGGCGTTCCTTCCGCGCCCCGACGATCCGGCAGACCACCCAGATCGCGAAGGAGATCGTCGTCACGTACGGGCTGATCGGCAGGCCGCCGCCGAGCGCGAGGAGGATGCCACCGACGACCGACACCACGGCGAAGACCATCGACAGCACCGGGACGAGCACGGGGTGCACCGTCAGGCGGAGTGCTGCGGCGGCCGGGGTGACGAGCAGCGACAGCACCAGCAGGGCACCGACGATCTGCACGGAGACGGCGGTCGCGAGCCCGAGCACGAGCATGAAGACGAGCGCGAGGGTCCGCACCGGGACCCCGGCCGCCGCGGCCACGTCCGGGTCCACCGACGCGAACATCAGCGGACGCCAGATCACGATGAGCGTGACCACGACGATCGCGCTGATCACGATGAGGAACGCCAGCTGCGGGTTGTCCACGGAGACGATCTGCCCCGTGAGCAGCCCGAACTTGTTCGCCGCGCGGCCCTTGTAGAGCGCGAGGCAGAGGATCCCGAGGCCGAGTCCGAACGGCATCAGCACGGCGATGATCGAGTTGCGGTCCCGCGCGCGGGAACCGAGCAGGCCGATGAGGAGCGCGGCGATCACCGACCCGACGAGCGAACCCGTGACGACGTTCACCCCGAGGAGCAGGGAGGCACTCGCGCCGGCGAAGGACAGCTCACTGATGCCGTGCACCGCGAACGGCATGTTCCGCGCCACGACGAACGGGCCGATCAGCCCGCCGACGATGCCGAGCACCGCGCCCGCGAAGATCGAGTTCTGCACGAGCGCGACGAGCTCGCCGTAGTCCTGGAACGAGAAGATCGTCGACCAGACGTCCATCAGATCCGCCCTTCGTCCGTGGTGGGCAGGTGCGGGTCGACCTCGCCGGGGTGGTGGTGCTCACCGGTGTGGTCGTGCGTCTCGTTCGCGCCGACGATCACGATCCGCCCCATCGTCCGGACGACGTCGACGGGCGTGCCGTACAGGTCGGAGAGGACGTCGGCACGGAGCACCTCGTCCGGGGAACCGATCCGGAACCGGCCGCCCGCGATGTAGAGGACCCGGTCGACGACGTCGAGGATCGGGTTCACGTCGTGGGTGACGAACAGCACCGCGGCGTTCTGCTGCCGGCGCTGGCGGTCGATGAGCTCGGTGACGCCCCGCTGGTGGCGGAGATCGAGCGAGATGAGCGGCTCGTCGCAGAGGAGCAGGGACGGGTCCGCGGCGATGGCCTGCCCGACGCGGGTGCGCTGCTGCTCGCCGCCGGAGAGCTCGGCGACGGGGGCGTTCGCGAACGCGGTGGCGCCGACCTCGTCGATGATGCGGTCGATGCGCTCCCGCTCGGCCTTCCGCTCCGGCCGGATGCCCCAGCGCGAGCCGGTGACACCCTGCGCGATCATGTCGCGGGCGCGGAGCGGCGTGCCGGACTCCATCAGGCGCTGCTGCGGGATGTAGCCGATCTTCCGGTGGCCGCGGCGGATGGGCTGGCCGAGGAACGACATCGTCCCGCTGGTCAGGCGCTGCTGCCCGAGCACCGTCTTCAACAGGCTGGTCTTGCCCGCACCGTTCGGCCCGAGCACCGCGAGGAACTCCCCCGGCCGGACGTCGAGGTCGAGGCCGTCCCAGAGCTTCCGCTCGCCGTACGACAGGCCGGCGTCCCGGAGTGCGAGCACGGCGGAACCGCCACTGCTCGGAGCAGTGGCGGTTCGCGTCGGTTGCTGTCGCGTCTGGTCTCGGGTGGTGGTCACTTCGCCAGTGCCGCCTTCACCGCGTCGATGTTCGCCTGCTGCCACGAGACGTAATTCTTCCCCTTCGGGAGGGTCTCGGTGACACCGACCACGGGGACGTCGTTGTCCTCGGCGGCCTTCTTGACCTGTTCGGTCTCCGGACTCGAGGTCTGGTCGTTGTACGCCAGGAGCTTCGCGGTGCCGCTCGTGAACAGCTTGAGCGTGTCGTTGAGGGCCGCTGGCGGGACGTCGTCGCCTTCTTCGATCGCCTCGGAGAAGTCCTCGGGGGTGACGTTGTCGAGGCCCATCGCGTCGAACAGGTACCCGGGCACCGGCTCGGTGTACGCCACCTTCTCGCCGTCGTGCTGCTGCTTCAGGGCTGCGGTCTGGGACTCGAGGTCCTCGAGCTTCGTGGTGAGCGCGTCGGCGTTCTTCGCGAAGGTGGCCTCGTCCGCGCTGTCGAGTGCGCCGAGGCGCTTCGACACGTCGGCGACGAGCTTCACCATCGTCGGGTAGCTGTAGAAGACGTGCTCGTTGAACTCGGCGTCGCCGCCCTTGTCCAGGCCGGAGAGCTTCACCACGTTGATGGTGTCGGCCTTCGTCGACGACGAGTCCGCGAGGGTCGTCATGAAGTCGTCGTAGCCGCCGCCGTTCTCGATGAGCAGGTCGGCCTTCGACACCGCGAGCTGCGTCGTCGCGCTGGACTCGAACGAGTGCGGGTCCTGCGAGGGGTCGTCCAGGATGCTCGTGACGTCGACGTGGTCGCCGCCGATCGTCTCGACGAGGGATCCGTAGACGTTCGTCGAGGCCACGACCTTGATCGTGCCGTCGCTGTCGTCGTTCGTCGAGGCCGAGGAGGTCGCGCAGCCGGACAGGGCGAGCGCGGCGGCACCCGCGATGAGCGGGAGGGCGAGGAGGCGGTTGTGCATGGTCACAACCGTAGGGCTAGATGATAACGATTGTCAAAACCAGTCTCACGGCTGGTCTGGGAACGGACGGGAGGCACGGTGCCAGCTGGCACCGTGCCTCCCGTCCGTCGCGAAGTCGCGTCAGTCCTTGGTGGCCGCTTCGATCGTGTTCTCCGCGATCGAGTCCTCCTCGCGACCAGGCGTCCGGAGGTTCCACTTCCGGATGACCCAGCCGAACAGGAAGTAGTAGATCGCCGCGTACCCGAGGCCGATCGGGATGAGCCAGATCGCCCCGTCGGCCTTGCCGAAGTTCAGCACGAAGTCGATCGCACCCGCCGAGAAGGAGAACCCGTCGTGGATGCCCAACGCGTTCACGAGGGCGAGCGAGGTCCCGGTGAGCACCGCGTGGATGATGTAGAGCGGGAACGCAACGAACATGAACGAGTACTCGAGCGGCTCGGTGATGCCCGTCACGAACGAGGTCAGTGCGGCGGAGAGCATGATGCCACCGACGAGCTTGCGGTTCTGCGGCTTGGCGTTGCGCCAGATCGCGAGCGCACCGGCGGGCAGCGCGAACATCATGATCGGGAAGAAGCCGGTCTGGAAGATGCCGGCGGTCGGGTCACCCGCGAGGAAGCGCGGGATGTCGCCGTGGACGATGTCACCGGCCGCGTTCGTGAAGCTGCCGAGCTGGAACCACGGGAAGAAGTTGAGCAGCTGGTGCAGACCGATCGGGATGAGCATGCGGTTCGCGAACCCGAAGATCCCGCCACCGATGACGGCGTTGTCCGCGACGGCCTGGCCTGCCGCGGTCAGCGCGATGTCGAAGTAGCGGTACACGAACGACATGAGCACGGCGATGACGAGCCCGGCAGCGGCAGTCAGGATCGGGACGAGACGTCGGCCCGAGAAGAACCCGAGGAAGTCGGGCATCTTCGTACGGTGGAAGCGCTGCCACAGGTTCGCCGCGACGAGACCCATCACGATGCCGCCGAGGACGCCGAAGTTGATCGTCGCCTGGTCTCCGTTGGCGTCCTTCACCCCGGCGAGGACGATCGGGGACATGACCGCGAACACCTCGTACATGACCATGTAGCCGACGACCGCGGCGAGGGCCGTCGTGCCGTCGGACTTCTTGGCCCACCCGATCGCGATGCCGACGGCGAAGAGCAGCGGCAACCAGGTGAAGATGGCCTGACCGGCAGCGGAGATGACGCCCGCACCGGTCTCGAACCCGGGGATGGCGCCGAGCAGGTCGGGCTGGCCGATGCGGTTCAGGATGCCCGCGGCCGGCATGACCGCGATCGGCAGCAGCAGGCTCCGACCGAGCCGCTGGGCGTTCGCGAAGAGCCGGCTCTGCTTCTTCGGCGTCTTCTTCTCCGGCACATCCGTGGCAGCAGTCGTGCTCATCGGAGTTCCTCTCGTCATTGGGTGGAGCTGTCGGGGTGAGTTGAGTCACGCAGCCGGCGCAGGTAACCTCAGCGGTGTCGCCAGGTCCGGTCCTGTCCGGTCATGACCAGTACGTAGTGTCGATGACCCGGCACGGCATGTCAACCTGGACGCGCACCCGCAACGAGGAGGAAACAGATGGCCGACATCAAGGCTGCCGACATCATCGCCGCGCTCGGCGGCGCCGAGAACATCGAAGAGGTCGAGGGCTGCATCACGCGGCTCCGCGTCGAGGTGGAGGACGGTGACCTCGTCGACAAGGACGCGCTCAAGTCGGCCGGCGCCCAGGCGGTCGTCGGTGGCGGCACCGGCTGGCAGGTCATCGTCGGCCCGATCGCGGACAACCTCGCGCAGGACATCCAGGACGAACTGTGACGGCGGTCCTCACGCCGTTCGCGGGCCCGGTCGTCTCCCTCGCCGACGTGCCGGACCCGGTGTTCGCCGGGCAGCTCGTGGGCGCGGGCGTCGCAGTCGACCCCACCGCGTCGACGGAGTCGATCACCGCGGTGGCGCCGGTCGACGGCACCATCGTGAAGCTGCACCCGCACGCGTTCGCGCTGCAAGGCGCGGCGGGGACCGACGTCCTCGTGCACGTCGGGATCGACACCGTGAAGATGGCGGGCGAGGGCTTCGAGCTCCTCGCGGCCGAGGGTGACACCGTCGCCGCCGGGGACCCCGTCGTCCGGTTCACCCCGGCGACGATCCTCGCCGCCGGCTACTCCCCCGTGTGCCCGGTCGTCGTGCTCGGCTCCACGCCGGACTCGATCGCGCAGGACGCCGTCGGCACCACGGTGGCCGCCGGCGACACCCTCTTCGAGGTCTGAGCGCGGTCGGCTGCCGGTCGCGGTCGCGGTCGCGGTCGCGGTCGCGGTCGCGGTCGATCGACGAAAGCGACACCCCGCTGCCGTTTGCGCAACGCATTCGGCCGCGGGGTGTCGCTCGATGCGCACGCAGCCACCGGAGGCGACAACGCCCGGCCGGAAGCGCGGCGCAGAGGTGTACCCGGTGTCGCTTCCGCCGACCGGACCCGCAGCGCCGGAGCAGCGCCTACGCGACGGCCTTCGTCGCGGTGACCTCCATCTGCACGCGGTAGCGGTCGGACCGGTACCAGCTCCGCGTGTGCTCCACGGGGCGGTCGCCCGCGTAGGACACCCGGTCGAACTCCAGCACGGGAGCCCCTGTCTTCGTGCCGAGCAGGGTCGCGACGTCGTCGGCCGCGGGGTTCGCCGCGACGGTCTGCTGCGCGCGGTCGATCGGGGTGCCGTACTCCGACGCGATGATCGAGTACACCGACCCGGACAGGTCGTGCTCGAGGAGCCCGGGGAACGCGTCCGCGACGAGCCACGCATCGTCGATGGACACCGGCGCGCCGTCGGCCATCCGGAGGCGCTTGACGTGGAAGGCCGTCACGTCCGGATCGAGCCGCAGCGCCGCGGCCGTGTCCGACGGTGGCACCCGCTCTTCACGGACGAGGACGACCGTCGTCGGGACGTGCCCCATGGCCCGCATCTCCTCGGTGAACGAGGCGAGGTGCAGCGTCGACTGCACGGGACGGTGCGCGACGAACGTGCCCTTGCCGCGGACCCGTTCGAGGTAGCCCTCGTTGACGAGCTGCCCCAGCGCTTCGCGCACGGTGATCCGGGAGACGCCGTACTCGGCGATGAGCTGCCGTTCGGACGGGATCGCGGAACCGGGAGCCAGGCGGACGGTGGCGAGCTCGAGGAGGATGCGGCGGAGCTGCTGGTGCTTGGGCTCGGCCCCCTCGGTGATGCGGGTCGTCATCGGTTCCTCGTGCTCCGTCGCGTGGTTCGGCCGGTGGTCATGGGCGGACATGACCAGTCCCTTCACACTAGCGAGTCGTCCTCGTGACGTCGATGTCTGTGACGCTTCATCCCTGCGGCCGATGTGCCCCGCGGAGCGCGCCGCTGAGATGGGTGCATGACCTCGATCCGGCTCGCGACGATGGGTGTCGTCGTGCTCGTGGCCACCCTGCTGCTGACGTTCGCGACGGCCGACGTGTGCTGGGTGGCTGCGGTTCCGCTCCTGCTCAGTGTCCCCGTCGCCGGCGTCCTCGCCGCGATGGTCAGGGACCGACGACACTGACCGCCGCCACCGGATCGCCCGACGAGCCGTGCCTCAGGCGTTGGCGACGAGCCAGTCGTGCTGCTCGGTGGTGAGCGCACGGTCGGCCCAGACCTGACGCTCCACGCCGTCGGGCGTCGCCGCCGCGGTCGTGCCCTGCCAGACGAGCGCGAGGCCGACCCGCACGAGCACGGCGGCGGACGCCGGGTTGTTCGTGAGGACGCGGCCCGTGACCGGCACCGCCGGGGCGACGTCGTGCGCCGCGGTCACGGCAGCGCGTGCGACTTCCGTCGCGTAGCCGTTCCCCCATGCACTCGGCGCGAGACGGTACCCGAGGTTCCACACCCCGCCCGCGGTCATGTCGACGCCGCCGACGCCGATGAGCTCCGGCGCACCGGCCACGCGGATCGCCCACGACCCGAGGCCGTGCCGGACCCGGCCGCCGATCTTCCGCTGCACGAGGTCCTGCGTCTCCGACCGGTTCGCGTGCCGACCGGTGGGCAGGTGCGTCCACGTGTGCGCGTCGGAGAAGACCGCGTGTGCGGCGTCGATGTCGGCGGGGGTGATGGGTGCGAGCACCAGGCGATCCGTTCGGATCTCCTGCGGAGGCATCAGGAGCTGGTGGACCATGCACCGATCATGCCGCCGACCACCGACATCCGCGTGAACACCACGCGACATCCCGGCGGATCCGTCCACGAACCTCCACGTCTCCCGACACCCGCGCACCGGTCTCCCGGCAGGATGGATCGGTGAAGACGACGCACCGCACCGCTCTGGCACTCATCACCGCGGCGTTCGCCGTCACCGTCGCGGGCTGCACCGGCGGGTCGTCGGCAGCGGACCCGACGAGCAGCCCCACCGTGACCCGGACGGTCACCGCGAGCCCGACGACGACACCAGCACCGACGCAGACCCCGACGCCGGCCCCGACCAGCACCTGTGGTCCGGAGAGCGCCGCGGACGCCGCCGCCGCGGCGATCCGCGCACTGCCAGCTCCGGCGGGCATCGAGGGCGCGACCTGGGACGCGGCCCGGGCTGACCACTCCGGCTACGACGCGTGCGCCGCGCTGTCGTGGTCGGTCGTCTTCCCGGTGGACGCCACCGGCAGCTCCCCGTACGCGATCCTGCTCTTCCACGACGGCACGTACCTCGGCACGGCGACGAAGGAGCAGTACGCCTTCGAGCCGCAGATCACCCGGACCGACGCCGACACGATCGCCGTCACCTACCGCTACCCGAAGGCCAGCGACCCCCTGGCCGACCCGACGGGCACCGCGCAGGCGACCTTCGCCTGGGACGAGGACACGCAGCGCGTGCAGATGACGGGTGCCGTCCCGCCTGCGCAGTCGTGACACTTTCACCTCTGCTCTATTTTCACTGTACAGTGAAAACATGCCCATAACTGAACGGGAGCTCGTCGCTGAGCTCCGCCGAGTCGTCCCCCCGGGATCGATCGAGTTCAGAGAACCCACGAACGTCGGGGACGAGCGGCCGACGGCGAGGCTTCCCGACGGATCCCACATCCCGATCGATCTCCGGTGGGCGGGCCGCGGCTTCCCGCGCGATGTCGCGGCTGCACTCGACCGCAGGCCCCAGGTCGACGATGAGCCGACTGAGACGCACCTGATCGTCGGCGCGCACGCGATCTCCGACGGCTCGCGCCAGCTCCTCGACCGCGTGGGCGCATCGTGGTTCGCGCTCGACGGTTCGGCGTCGATTCACCTCGGCACAGTGTGGATCGAACGATCGGCGTCGCATCCAGCGCCCGAGCCACCTCGCGAACCCGGCTGGTCCCCCGCGCGCGCGGAGATCGCAGAGGTCCTCCTGGAGAGCGTCGCGAACGGGATCGCGTGGGACGACGAACGACCGCGCGTCGCCGACGTCGAGACGATCGCGCGCCTGGCCGGGCGGTCCCTCGGATCCGTCGCCAACGCGCTGGCCGGCTTCGACTCGTCCGGCTGGACCGTTCCCGGGCCGGAACCGCGAAGCCGCGCGGTCGCCGACCCCGCGGGGCTGCTGGACTCGTGGGCGGGCTGGGAGGCCAACCGCCGACGACGATGGGATTCGTTCCATGTCCTGGACCGTGATCCGGTCCGCATCGAGCAGCACCTCCGCGATGTGTTCGGACGGACGTTGATCCTCACCGGGGCCGCCGTCTCCGAACGCGTCCGACCGACCTTGACCGGTGCTCGGACGATCGCAGCGTACGTGGACGCCGATTGGGACACGATCGCTGCAAGCGCGGACGAGGTGCGGATGCTTCCGGCAGCGACCGGCCGCGTCCGGCTCAGCGTCGCCCCGGCACAGGTCTCCCACACGAGCCGAGTCGTCGACGACCGACGCGTCGCGTCCGCGGTCCGGGTCTATGCCGACCTGCTCGGCGGCTCGGAGCGGGAGCGGGAGGCAGCAGAGCTGTACCGGGATGCCGAACTCGCGATGTTCGCATGAGCCGCGGTGAGCGGCCGCGTGACCGCGAGGCCCGAGCCCTGGCGGAGGCAGCACTTGCATCGTTGCTCCACGCGGCCGATCGACACTCCACGGAGCTCGTGCTCATCGGCGGACTCGTCCCGGAGTACCTGGTGGACGCGGACGATCCGCACCAGGGCACGAACGACGTGGTCGAGTTCCTCACCGACGTCGCCGACAACCTCGACCAGGAGATCGCGCTTCCCGGAACCCGAGCGGTCAGCGTGAAGAACCTCCGCGGCCCCGGGCCCGCGCTCCGGGACGCGCACGTCGCGAGCGTGCTCGGCGAGCGCGTCCGGATGGTCGAGATCGGCGGGTACCTGGCGGCCAAGGGTGCTGCGGCGTTCTGGCGTCGGGCGGAGAAGGACCTTTACGACTTCGCGTGGGTACTCGTGCACGCTGCGAGGACGGATCCCGATCGTGCCCAGCGTGCCGTCGCCGCCGTCCTCGATCCGGAGGTCGACCGCGACCGCTGGGGCGCGGTGCTCGGTGTGTGCGGCCTCTTCGAGGACGAGGAGGGCACCGGAACGACCACGTTCGTCGACACATCGCTCGCTGCCGGGAGCGAGCAGGCACCCGAGGACCTGGCACTCGACGCTGTCCTCGCCGTCCGGCTCTTCCGAGCCGGACTGCAAGCGCGGCGCCACGCGGCGACCACGCCCGCGGGGCCTGGTCGAGCAGGAGCGCAGTCCTAGTCGAGCAGGAGCGCGGGCTCCTCGAGCACCGATGCCACGTCGTGCACGAACCGGGACGCCACGTCGCCGTCCACCACACGGTGGTCGAACGAGGCACCGATCGTTGTCACCATGCGGGAACGGACCTCACCGTCGACGACCCACGGCTTCGGCTTGATCGTGCCCATGGCGACGATGGCGACCTGCCCCGGGTTGAGGATCGGTGTCCCGGTGTCCATCCCGAACACGCCGATGTTCGTCACGGTGATGGTGCCGTCGGCCATCTCCGCCGGGCTCGTCTTGCCGTCGCGCGCCGTCAGCGTCATCTGCTCGAGGGCCTTCGCCAGCTCGAACAGGGACATGTCCTGCGCGTCCTTGATGTTCGGGACGATGAGGCCCCGCGGGGTGGCCGCGGCGATCCCGAGGTTCACGAAGTGGTGGACGATGATCTCGCGGTCGGTCCACGACGAGTTCACCGAGCGGTTCCGGCGGACGGCCCAGATCACGGCCTTCGCCATGATGAGGAGCGGCGAGACCTTCACGCCCGCGAACGTCGGTGAGGCCTTGAGCCGCTTCACGAACTCCATCGTGCGGGTCGCGTCGACGTCGACGAACAGCGAGACGTGCGGCGCGGTGAACGCGGACGTGGTCATCGCGGTCGCGATCGCCTTGCGGACGCCCTTGACCGGGATCGTCTCCTGGCGGACGTCACCCCACTCCGGCGTCTCGATGTTGCGGAACACGGTGGCCTGGGTGGCGTGCCGGATGACGTCGTCGCGCGTGACCTCACCGGCGAGGCCGGTCGCGACGACGGTGGTCAGGTCGACCCCGAGGTCCTTCGCGAGCTTCCGGATCGGCGGCTTCGCGATCACCGGCAGTGCCAGCGAGGCGGGGACGGTCGAGGGGCGCGCGGGGCGCTTCCCCTGTTCGGCCACGGCGTCGGCGGTGCTCGCCTCGCCGTCGTCGGTGACCAGGTCGAGGTCGGCTTCCCGACTGGAGGCTCGGCTCGCCTCCGCCGCGGCGGCTGCGGCCCGGCGGGCGCCCGGCTTCCGGCGCGACGGTGCGGACGTCGCGGAGCCGTAGCCCACGAGGACGGCGCCGGACGACTCGTCGGTCCCGATCACGGAGGCGCCCTCGGCCGCAGGCAGCGACGCGGGGACCTCGGCGGGGGCGGGTGCCGGAGCGGGCGCCACTGCGGCCGGGGCCGCGTGCTTCGGTGCGACCGCGGGCGGAACCGGCGCTGACGCGACCGGCGTGGCGGGCGCCACCGGGGCAGCGGGCGCGACCGGGGCGGTGGCGGTGACGTCCGGCGAGACCGGAGCGGCGTCGGCGACGGGTGCCGCGCCTCCCGACGGTGTCGACGTGCCGTGCGATTCGGACTCGACCCGGATGATCGGCTTGCCGACCTCGACCGTGTCGCCTTCGGACACCAGCAAGCCGGTCACCTTGCCGGCGAACGGCGAGGGGAGCTCCACCAGCGACTTGGCGGTCTCGATCTCGACGAGGACCTGGTCGACGGTGATGTCGTCACCGATCGCGACGCGCCACTGGACGATCTCGGCCTCGGTGAGGCCCTCACCCACGTCGGGGAGGGGGAATTCGGCGACGGCCACGTCGGCTCCTTCGGCGGTTCGGTCTGTCTGCGGTGGGGGTGGTCCTGGCGGACCCTGGTCAGTAGGCGAGAGCGCGGTCGACGGCCTCGAGGACGCGGTCGGCGTCCGGCAGGTGCAGGTGTTCGAGCTTCGAGACCGGGAACGGGATGTCGAAGCCGGACACCCGCAGGGGCGGTGCCTGCAGCGTGTAGAAGGACTTCTCGGCGACGGTCGCGGCGATCTCGCTGCCGACGCTGACGAAGCCGGATGCCTCTTGCGCGATGACCAGACGGCCGGTCTTCCGGACCGACGCGAGCAGCGGCTCCCAGTCGATCGGCGAGATCGAGCGGAGGTCCACGACCTCGCACGACGTCCCTTCGGACTCGGCGAGCTCGGCAGCCTGCATCAGCGTGGCGACCATCGCGCCGTGCCCGACGAGGGTGACCTCGGTGCCGGTGCGCGCGACGCGGGTGGTGTGCATCGGGACGTGCCCGTCGACCAGGTCGACCTGCCCCTTCGGCCAGTACCGCGACTTGGGCTCCATGAAGATCACGGGGTCCTTCGACGCGATGGCCTCTTGGATCATCCAGTAGGCGTCGTTCGGGGTGCTCGGGCTGACCACGCGGAGGCCGGGGGTGTGCGCGAAGTACGTCTCCGGGCTCTCCTGGTGGTGCTCGACGGCGCCGATGTGCCCGCCGTAGGGGATGCGGATGACGATCGGCAGCGACATGTGCTCGGGGAGGCGGTTCGCCATCTTCGCGAGCTGCGAGGTGATCTGGTCGAAGCCCGGCCAGACGAACCCGTCGAACTGGATCTCCACGACCGGACGGTAGCCGCGGAGGGCCAGGCCGATCGCGGTGCCGATGATGCCGGACTCGGCGAGCGGGGTGTCCATCACGCGGGTGTCGCCGAAGCGTTCCTGCAGGCCCTCGGTGATACGGAACACGCCGCCGAGACGGCCGATGTCCTCACCCATCAGCAGGACCTTGTCGTCCGACTCCATCGCGGCGGCGAGGCCGGCGTTCAGGGCCTTCGCCATCGGCAGGGTCGGGGTGGGGTCGGTCGGGACCTGCCCGGCGCCCGGGTGGGAGCGCAGGGTGTAGTCGAAGAGCTGCTCGGTGGTGCTCATGCGTCAGCTCCGTCCTGGTCGGCCTCGTAGTTCGCGAGCCATTGCTTCTGCTCGTCGATCCGGGGGTGCGGTTCGCGGTAGACGTTGTCGAACATCGTCTCCATCGGCGGGGCGACGAGCTGCGGGGTCCGGGTGCGGATGTCCGCGGCCACCGCCTCGCCCTCTTCGTCGAACTCGGCGAGCTGGGCGTCGGTGACACCGCGGCTGCGCAGGTAGCCCTCGGACCGGGCGATCGGGTCGCGCTCCACCCAGCTGGCGAGCTCGTCGTCGCCGCGGTAGCGGGTGGGGTCGTCGGAGGAGGTGTGCGCGCCGATGCGGTACGTCTCGGCTTCCACGAACGCGGGACCCTGCCCGGAGCGGGCGTGGTCGGTCGCCACGACGCTGGCCGTGTAGGACGCCAGGATGTCGTTGCCGTCGATGCGGATGCTCGGGATGCCGAAACCGCGCGGGCGGTCCACGAGCGGGGTCGGCGACTGCACCGACACCGGGACCGAGATCGCCCAGTGGTTGTTCTGCAGGAAGAAGACGACCGGCGCCTTGTACGAAGCGGCGAAGACGTACGCCTCGTTCACGTCGCCCTGGCTGGTCGCACCGTCGCCGAAGTACACGATCGAGCAGGCGTCGCGCTCGGGGTCGCCCGTGCCGACGTCGCCGTCGAGACGCATGCCCATCGCGTACCCGGTGGCGTGCAGGGTCTGCGAACCGATCACCAGCGTGGAGATGTGGGTGTTGCCGCGCTCGTCCGGGTTCCAGCCGCCGTGCGTCAGCCCGCGGTACAGGCTGATGATCTCCATCGGCTCGACGCCGCGGGTCATGGTGACGGCGTGCTCGCGGTACGACGGGAACACGTGGTCCTGCGGGCGGAGCGCGAACACGGAGCCGACCTGCGCGGCTTCCTGCCCGTGGCTCGGCACCCAGAGCCCGAGCTGGCCGGTGCGCTGCAGGTTGTGCGCCGCGTGGTCGAACCGACGCGTGATCACCATCCTGCGGTGCATGGCGAGCAGGGTCTCGTCGGGGATCGCCCGCGCTGCGGCGGCGAACTCGGCGTTCTCGTCGGTCTCCACGAACCGGCCCTCGGAGTCGAGGAGCCGGATCATGGTCGTCGCGGGAGCCGCGGCGTGGAAGGACATGCGGGTCAGCGTATCGGCCGGGCGTCAGCGGTCGTTGTGAGTCCCCCGACAAGCGAACGCGCGGTTTCGAGGAGCTTCTCGACAGCCTCGTGCTCACCGATCGAGATACGGATCCCCTCGGGGGCGAAGGCCCGGACGATGATGCCGGCGTGCTCGAAGGCCTCGGCCGCCGCGGCGGTGCGCTCACCCGTCGGCAGCCACACGAAGTTGCCCTGCGCGTCCGGGACGTCCCAGCCCTGGCCGCGGAGCTCGGCCACGATGCGGTCGCGCAGCGCGGCGAGCTCGGCGACGCGGGCGAGCAGTTCGGCCTCGCGCTCGAGGCTGGCGAGCGCCGCGGCCTGCCCCTGCGCCGTGACGCTGAGCGGGATGGCGCAGGCGCGGACGGCGTCCAGGACGTATGCCGGTCCGAGCGCGTACCCGACGCGGAGACCCGCCAGTCCGTACGCCTTCGAGAACGTCCGGAGCACGACGAGGTTCGGGTACCGCTCCAGGAGCGACGCCCCGCGGACCGCGTCGGGATCGGTGACGAACTCCGCGTACGCCTCGTCGAGGACCACGAGGACCGTGCTCGGCACCCCCGCCATGAAGTCGTCGAACTCGGTGCCGGTGACGATCGGCCCGGTCGGGTTGTTCGGGGTGCAGACGATCACCATGCGGGTGCGCTCGGTGACGGCGGCGGCCATCGCGTCGAGGTCGTGGCCGCCGTCGGCGCGGTTCGGGACCTGGACGCTCGTCGCGCCGGCGACCGTGACGACGCCGGGGTACGCCTCGAAGGAGCGCCAGGCGTAGACGATCTCGTCACCGGGGCCCGAGGTGGCCTTCGCGAGCTCGTGCAGGATCGCGACGCTGCCGGGGGCGACGTGGACCTCGTCCACGGTGAGCCCGAACCGGTTCGCGAGCACGGCGCGCACGGCCAGGGCGGTGGCGTCCGGGTAGCGGTTGTACGCGGTCTGCGCCTGGACGGCCTCGATCACACCGGGCAGGGGCGGGAACGGGTTCTCGTTGCTCGACAGCTTGAACGCGTCGGCCGCGGCCTGGCGTCCCTGCTTGTAGGCGGGGAGGATCGCGATCTCGGGCCGGATGTGCACGGGCTGGTCAGTCACGGCCCCAGATTACCGGCAGCGCTGAGCCGGGAGACGGGCCGGGCGACGAGGCCGTCCAGCGGGCATCATGGGGGCATGCGATTCCTCGTCCGCCTCGTCATCAACGCCGTCGCGCTGTGGCTCACCACGCTCATCGTCAGCGGCGTCTCCGTCACGGCCTTCGGGGACGGCGGCCCCGTCGCGACCGTCCTCACGTACCTGCTCGTCGCCTTCGTCTTCGGGCTCGTGAACGCCGTCATCGGCACGCTCATCCGGATCGTGGCGTTCCCGATCTACATCCTGACCCTCGGGCTCATCTCGCTCGTGGTGAACGGGATCCTGCTGCTGATCGTGGCCGGGATCTCCTCCGCCATCGGGTTCGGCCTCGACGTCGAGTCCTTCGGCTGGGGCATCGTGGGCGCACTCGTGCTCGCCGTCTTCGCGTGGCTGATCGGCCTGTTCGCCCGGCCGGTGCTGAACCGCCCGCGCGCGTGAGCCAGCGCCCGCCCGCGCGCATGTGCCCGCGCCCGTGACGCCAACCGCGCCCGTGACACCGGGCACGACACCGGGCGTGCGCGCACCGGGCAGCGGTGCGTCGCGTCGATGCGTCATGATGTGGGGATGACCACGGACGTCGGCGCCCCGTCGCCCTTCCGCGTGTCGTTCGTCTGCAGCGGCAACATCTGCCGCTCCCCGATGGCCGAGATCGTCTTCCAGCGCTTCGTCGACGACGCCGGGATGACCGACCGCTTCCAGGTGCACTCCGCCGGCACCGGCGACTGGCACGTCGGCGAGCCCGCGGACGAGCGGACGATCGCAGCACTCGCGGCGCGCGGATACGATGGCAGCAGGCATCGCGCCCGTCAGTTCGACCCGGACCGGTTCCCGGACCTCGACCTGGTGGTCGCACTCGACCGCTCCCACGAACGCATCCTGCGCTCGTGGGCACCCACGATGGACGACGCCGCGAAGGTGACGCTCCTGCTGCGGTACGACGACGCCTGGCCAGAGCAGGCCGACGTTCCGGACCCGTACTACGCGGACCGGCACGAGTTCGACCGGGTCCTCAGCACGGTCGAACGGGCCTGCCGAGCACTCTTCCACCAGATCGAACCGGCCGTCCGCCAGGGAGCACCATGACCCCCCTTCCCCCGCAGCCGATCAGCCCACTCGACGGGCGGTACTACCCGGTCGTGCACACGGTGGGCGAGCACCTCTCCGAGGCCGGCCTGAACCGCGCCCGCATCACCGTCGAGGTGGAGTGGCTGATCTTCCTGACCGACCACGCGATGTTCACCACGTCGCCGCTCAGTGTCGACGACAAGGCCGCCCTCCGCGCCATCGTCACGGACTTCGGCCAGGCGCAGATCGCCGAGCTCGCGGAGATCGAGGCGACGACCCGCCACGACGTCAAGGCCGTCGAGTACTTCGTCCGCCGCCGGCTGTCCGAGCTCGGCCTCGACGCCATCGCCGAGCTGACGCACTTCGCCTGCACCAGCGAGGACATCAACAACCTCTCCTACGCGCTCACCATCAAGGACGCGACGGAGCACGTCTGGCTGCCCGCGTTCACGGCCGTCGTCGCTCGCCTGCGCGAGGTCGCGCTCGAGCTCCGCGCCGTCCCGATGCTCTCCCACACCCACGGCCAGCCCGCGACGCCGACGACGCTCGGCAAGGAGCTCGCGGTCGTCGTGTACCGGCTCGAGCGCGTGCTCGCCCAGATCGAGGGCAGCGAGTACCTCGGCAAGTTCTCCGGCGCGACGGGCACGTTCTCGGCGCACCTCGCCGCGGACCCCGAGGCCGACTGGCCCACGCTGTCGCGGGAGTTCGTCGAGGGGCTCGGCCTGACGTGGAACCCGCTGACCACGCAGATCGAGTCGCACGACTGGCAGGCCGAGCTGTACGACCGGGTCCGGCACGCGAACCGGATCCTGCACAACCTGGCCACGGACGTGTGGACCTACATCTCGATGGGGTACTTCACGCAGATCCCGGTGGCCGGTGCCACGGGGTCGTCGACGATGCCGCACAAGATCAACCCGATCCGGTTCGAGAACGCCGAGGCGAACCTCGAGATCTCGACGGCCCTGTTCTCCACCCTGTCGGAGACCCTCGTCACGAGCCGCCTGCAGCGCGACCTGACCGACTCCACCACGCAGCGCAACGTCGGCGTCGCGTTCGGGCACTCGCTGCTCGCGCTCGACAACCTCCGTCGCGGGCTCGGCGAGATCTCGGTGAACGTCGAGCGCCTGGCCGAGGACCTCGACGGCAACTGGGAGGTGCTCGGGGAGGCGATCCAGACGGTCATCCGCGCCGAGGTCACCGCCGGCCAGTCCGACATCGAGGACCCCTACGCGATGCTCAAGGAACTCACCCGCGGCAAGCGGATCGGACAGCAGGACCTCGTCGCGTTCGTGAACGGCCTGGACATCTCCGACGGTGCGAAGGCGCGGCTGACGAACCTCACGCCGGCCACGTACACCGGCCTGGCGGACGAGCTGGTCGACCACCTCGACGTCTGAGGTCACGTCCGTCCCGGTGCGGCAGTGCACCTGACGGGAGGCTCGGTGCGGCCCCGCCGCGGGCCGCACCACCTCAGGTGGTGACGTCCAGGGCGGTGGCGACCAGGGCCTCCAGGACGGTGCGGACCACGGGACGGACCATCCGGTCCGGGCGGACCAGCGCTTCGATCCGGCGACCGGCGCGGACGTCGGCCAGCTCCGCGAGGCGGAACCGGCCGGGTGCCCGCGTGCCCGAGGTGTAGCGCGGGACCAGCGCGACACCGTGTCCAGCGGCGACCAGGTTCTCGATCACCGGCAGGTGGATCGTGCGGAACGTGACCTGCGGCGGTGCGTCCGTCGCGGCTGCCATCGCGGTGAGCACGCGGTCGATCGGGTACCCCTCCGGCACACCGATCCACGTCTCGTCGACGACCTCATCGATCCGGACGCGCTCGTGACCGGCGAGCCGGTGGCCCTCGGGGAGGGCGACGTCGAGCGGTTCCCGGAGGAGCGGCACCGTCGTCAGCGATGCGCGGTCCGGAGCGGGCGCGCCGTCCGGGCGGTGGCCGACGACGACGTCGTGGTCGGCGGCGAGCGGGGCGAACTCGTCCTCGCTGACGTCCACGTCGGAGAGCACCAGTTCGACGCCGGGGTGCTCACGCATCCTGGTGAGGAGACCGGGGAGCAGCAGTTCCGCGGCGGACGGGAAGATCGCCAGGTCCACCGTCCCGGATGCACCGCCGAGGTGCTCCTGCCAGGCCGCGTCGACGGTCGCGATCGCCGTCGCGACGCCGGTGGCGAGGCCCGCGAGGACCCGGCCGTCCTCGGTCAGCCGCACGCCGCGGCCGACCCGCTCGACCAGTGCGACGCCGACCTGGCGCTGCAGGGTCTGCAACTGCTGCGACACCGCACTCGGCGTGCGGTGGGTGGCTGCCGCGACGGCGGTGACCGATCCGCGCTCGTCGAGTTCCCGGAGGACCGGCAGCAGTGCGATGTCGAAGGCGACCATGCAGGGAACCTACATCGTCAGTGTCGCAACGTTCGCTGGTCCTACCACTTCTCCTGCGCGACGATCGGAGGGTGCTCCTCCGTGATCGTCTCCTCGCCGTGGTCGTCGCCGTCGTCTGGGGACTGAACTTCCCCGCGACGGCGCTCGCCCTCGAGCACTTCCCGCCGTTCCTGCTCGCCGCCCTGCGGTTCACCCTGCTCGCGATCCCGACACTGCTGTTCGTGCCGCGGCCGAAGATGCCGTTCGGGCGGCTCCTGCTGATCGGCTTCGGACTCGGCGTGCTGCAGTTCGCGTTCCTCTACCTGAGCATGGCGTCCGGGATGCCGTCCGGGCTGGCCTCGCTGGTGCTGCAGGCGTCGGCGCCGTTCACCGTCGTGCTCGCCGGGGTGTTCCTCCGCGAGCGCCTGACCGGGCGGCAGGTCGTCGGGGTCACGATCGCCGTGTGCGCACTCGCCGCGATCGCCGTGGACCGCTCGCAGACCGCCGCGCTGCTGCCCGTCGTGCTCGCGCTCTGCGGCGCCCTCGGGTGGGCGATCGGCAACGTCGCCACCCGGCGCGCCGGGCCGGTGAACCCGCTGCACCTGACGCTGTGGTGGTCCGTCGTCCCGCCGATCCCGATGGCAGTGCTGTCGTTCGTCGTCGAGGGGCCGGCGCGGATGGGACACGCGCTCGGGACCGCGTTCACGCCGTCGGCGCTGCCCGCTGACCTCGGGCTGCTCTACATCGTGCTCGTGGCGTCGCTCGTCGGCTACGGGATCTGGTCGCGGCTGCTCGGCACGTACCCGTCGAGCACCGTCGCGCCGTTCTCGATGCTCGTCCCCGTGGTCGGGGTCCTGGCGTCGTGGGTGGCGTTCGGGGAGGTGCCGGACCTGGTCGAGGTGCTCGCAGGCGCCGTCGTCGTGGGCGGGGTGCTGTGGGCGTCGCGGACACCGCCGGGCCTGCCGGCAGGGGTGCGTGCTGTGTCGAGTGCGCAGACGATGCGGTCTGATGCCGGGTTCGATCACCACGACCGCGCACTCGATCAGCAGACGGAGACCGGCCCGGTCATGCCGGCACTCAGCCCCGGTGCTGGCGACGCTCCGCGATGATGCTCGCGAGCGCCCCGCGGAGCAGCGGGTACCGGAACTCGTAGCCAGCCTCGACCAGTCGGGTCGGGACGACCCACCGGCTCTTCAGCACGAGCTCCGTCTCCGACCGGATCGCGAACGTCCCCACCTCGAGCACCCACCGCGGGGTCGGCATCCCGAAGCGCCGCCCGACGGAGTCCCGGATGGTCGCCATCACCGTGCGGTTGTCCGACGGGTTGGGGCTCGAGACGTTCACCGGCCCGTCGATCTCCTCGTGGTCCCGGACGAACCGGATCGCGCCGAGGACGTCCGCGATGTGCACCCAGCTGAACTTCTGGCGCCCGCGGGTGTGCCGGTCGTGGTGGTAGGTGCCCGCCGCGAGGCGCCCGGGAGTCGGGAACCACGGCCCGTCGATCTGCGCCCCGCCGAGGCCCGCCTGCGCGAGGCGGAGCAGCGGCACCAGGGCACTGCCGTCGCCGAACACGATCGCCATCCGGAGTGCGACACGACGGGTACCGGGCAGGTCCGCGCCGAAGAAGGCGTCCTCCCACGCACGCGCGACCCCGACCGAGAAGCCCTCGCCGAGCTCGCCGGTCGCTTCGTCCTGCGGGCGGTCGTCGGCGTGCCGGTAGATCGTCGCGGTGGACGCGTTCAGCCACAGCGGCGGCGGGTGCTCCGACGTGCGGATCGCCTCGGCGAGCTCGAGCGTGGTGTCCACCCGTGACCGGATGATCTCCGCGCGGTTCCGACGGCCGTACCGGCAGTTCACGCTCTTCCCCGCCATGTTCACGACGATCGCGGCGCCGTCCACCAGCTCGCGGATGCGGAGCGTGTTGCCCCACACCGCGTCGCCCGTGCGGCCGATCGTGACGACGTCGTAGCCCTCGTCGCGGAAGGCGTCCCGCAGGTACTGCCCCACGAAGCCGCTCGCCCCCGCGATCACGGCTCGACCCCTGGTCGTCTCGGTCATCGTGCTCCCCCGTCGGTGTCCGGCGCGATCTCGTCCCGGAACGCCCCCTCGTACCGGTACAGCGTGCCGGGATCGGCGACGCCAGCACCAGGGACACGCGCTGCAGGTCGGCTTCGTCATCGAATCGTTCCACGAGCGTCATGGGAGCAATTTGACACGTTGCATATCAGCGTCCAATGTCGCTACGGTTCGGGAGCGGTCGCGCTGTTGCTTCCGCCCATCTCGAAGGGGAATGACAATGGTGTACCCATTCGCCGGAGGCAAGGTGAAACCGCGATGCGCTTGACGCAGAGAGGGTCGGGAGCCCTGCGCCGTCTGTTGATCAGCGTGCCGTTTGCCATCGCCGTCAGCCTCGCGCTCGTGGCCGGCAGCGCGGTGCTCACCACGGCACCCGGTACCGCCGGGCGCTGGGGGAGCATCGTGATCGCCGCGCTGGCCCTCTTCACAGCGATCGTCTACACGGGCGCGGCGATCCGCCGCAGCGCGGACCAACACTGACGACGCCCTCACACGGTGCCCTGCGCCCGATCGGCGCAGGGCACCGCCGCGTCGGCCAGCCGCTGGTCCCTGGCATGTCCACGGCTGTGCTCCCTACGATTGGGGCATGGGACACGACCACGGGCATGCACACGGGAGCGCCAACGAGCGCGCGCTCCTCGTGGCGTTCTGCATCTCCGCGACGATCCTGCTCGCCGAGGTCGTCGGCGCCGTGGTCACCGGGTCCCTCGCCCTCCTCGTCGACGCTGGGCACATGGTCGTCGACACCGGTGGGATCGGGATCGGCCTCGTCGCCACCCGGCTCGCCCGCCGGTCCCCCACGTCGCAGCGCACCTGGGGCTTCCAGCGCGCCGAGGTCCTGGGGGCCACCGCGCAGGCCGCGATCCTGCTGGCGGTCGGCGTCTACGTCATCATCTCCGCGATCCAGCGGCTGTTCGTGCCGGCGGAGATCCACTCCGGTCCGCTGCTGGTCTTCGGGGTCATCGGGCTCGTCGGCAACCTCGTCGCGTACGCGGTGCTGCTCCGGGCCTCCGGCGAGAACTTCACGTCCCGGGCCGCCCGGCTCGAGGTCCTCAACGACACGCTCGGCTCGGTCGCGGTCATCGGCGCGGCGATCGTGCTCGCGTTCACCGGGTGGGAGCGGGCGGACTCGGTCGCGGCGCTCATCATCGGCGGGCTGATCCTGCCGCGGGCGATCCGGCTGCTCCGCGAGACCGCGAACGTCCTGCTCGAGGCGACTCCTCCCGGTCTCGACCTCGAGGACGTCCGCGGCCACATCCTCGAGCTCGACCACGTGATCGCCGTGCACGACCTGCACGCCACGCTCGTCGCCACCGGGGTGCCGAACCTCACGGCGCACGTGGTGGTGGATGACCACTGCTTCACGACGGCGCACGCCCCGGCGATCCTCGACGAGCTGCAGCAGTGCGTCGCGGAGCACTTCGACGTACCGGTCGAGCACTCCACGTTCCAGCTCGAGCCCGCGTCGCACCGCCGGCACGAGCACGACGTGCACGCGTAGCGGTCGGGGGTCGGCCACGGCGCCGTCGTGCCCGCGGGCCTGACGCGGAACGACAACGTCGCTGTCGTACGACGACCGCGCTGTCGCACCGCCGCGTCCGCAACATCCGGCGCGCGCAAGGAACGACACCCACGCTGTCGTACGACGACGGGCCTGTCGTTCGGGGTCAGCCCGGCGCGGGGCGGGCGGCGCGGGGCGGGCGGGGCGGGCGGGGCGGGGCGGGCGTGGCGCGGCCGGGGCGCGGTCCGCGTCAGCAGTCGTCGGAGCGGGTGGGGTACGCGGTGATCACGCGGTCGGTGGTCTCGGACACGATGACCTTCACGAACCCGTCCGGCGAGGGCGTCGACCCGTCGTCGAACCGCAGTGCCGCCGCGTAGCAGACCTTGCCGTCGCCGGCGTCCTTCGGGAATCCGTCGCGCGGCGCTGTGAGCACCGCCTGCACGGCCGTGAGCATCGCGTCGTCCCAGTCCCGCGAGCCGCTCCCGGCGAGCACGTCCTGCCAGTCCGCGGTGTGCCGCACCCGGATGTGCTCGTACCCCTGGCTCGAGTTCCCGCACTGCATGACCACGTCCCCGAGGGCCGCGGTGTCGTAGCTGGCGACGTCCGCGCGGCTGCTCGTGTCGCAGCGCTGCAGCACGGCGGCACCCGGCAGGTCCGCACCCTGACGGGCGATCACGACCACCCCGTCGGAGGTCGCCTCCGCCGTCGGGGCCGTCGACGCCGACGGCCCGGCGATGACCGGGTCGTCGCTGCCCTGTTGCGCGGTCAGCGCGAACCCGCCGACCACGAGGGCCGCCGCGATGACCGCGGCGACCCCCGTGACGACGGATCGGTTGCGTCGAGACGGCATGCGCCCAGTATGCCGGGAGGCCCGGCGCGCGTCAGGCGCGCGCGGCCAGTCGGGCGCCGGCGACGATCGCCAGCGCCGAGACGAGCACCACGTACCCGATGAGGACGGCGAGCGTCGGGAGCACCAGGAGGGCGGCGCCGACCGCCACGACCGGGACCGTCAGGCCCGCGTAGGCGATGAGGAACACCGCGGCGAGGACCCCGCCGCGCTGCGCGGGCGCGGCGAGGGCCCCGGCGCTGCCGATGCTGGCGCGGAAGAGCAGGCCGACCCCGGCACCGGCGACCACGCCACCGGCGATGAACCCCGCGACCTGCAGGACCACGGCCGCGGCGGCGAGGACCGCGAGGCCGCCGACCAGGAGCACGACGCCGAGGCGGATCTGCGTGCGCTGCGCCAGCCGGGCGAAGACGAGCTGCGAGACGGCACTCGCGGCGAAGACCCCGAAGGTCGTCGCCCCGGCTGCCAGTCGGTCGGTGACGTGGAAGGTCGTCCCGAGGAACGTCGGCGCGACCGAGGTGAAGAGCCCCTGCACCGCGAAGGCGGCGAACGCTCCCGTGCCTGCGGCCCAGAACGCGGCGGACTTGCCGGCCGGCGCCTGGACGCGCTGCGGACGGTAGGCGACGCGCTCGGCGGGACGGTCGACCGTCTCCGGGACGGCGAGGACCAGCACGAAGGCGACGACCAGGGCGACCACGAAGACCTCGTACGGCACCATGAGCGGCTTGCCGACGAACTCGGCGAGGGCACCGCCGACGAGGGCGCCGAGCGACAGACCGCCGAGGTTCACGACGCCCGCCGCGACGCTGGCGCCCTTCGCGGAGGCCTCGTCCCCGGTCGCCCGGACACGGAGCTCGCCGAGGTGCGCGGTGGCCGTCGCGGTGAGCATGCCGATGCCGAGGCCGGTGACGAGCCGGGCGACGATGAGGCCGCTGACGTCGTTCCACACCAGGAACAGGATCGCCGCGACGATCTCGAGCGCGATGGAGACCAGGATGAGCGGCTTCCGTCCGTGCACGTCGCTGAGGTGTCCGGCGAGCCACAGGGAACCGACGACCCCGACGCCGTACGCGGCGAAGACCACGGTGGTCGTGAACGTCGGGAAGCCGTCCCGCGCCTGGTACAGGACGTAGAGCGGTGCCGGGACGGTCCCGAACGCCATCACCGCGGCGAACGCGAACGCGACGGACCAGAAGCCGATCCCGTGCCGGCGACGGGAGTGTGCTCGGCGGCCGCGGGGTGCGGCGGGCGTGGAACCGGAGGCAGTGAGGGACGTCGCTGCGGTGGGTGTTCCGGCGGTCTCGATGACGGATGACATGCTCCGAGGATCGCGCGTCGCGTCCATCGAGTCCAACGGATCCTCTTGATGGAGATCATCGATCGGGTCGATGATGCCTTCATGGAGACCCGCCTGCTCGAACAGTTCGTCACCGTGGCCACCGAGGGCAGCGTCACCCGTGCCGCTGAACGGCTCTGGGCGGCGCAGTCGACGGTGTCCGCGGGGATCGCCAGCCTCGAGCGCACGTTCGGCGTCCGCCTGTTCGACCGCACCGGCCGGCACCTCGTGCTGACCGCCGTCGGCGAGGACCTGCTCCCGCACGCCCGCGCCGTGCTCGCGACCATCGACCGGATGCAGGACCTCGCGACGACCGACGACGCGGACCTGCGCGGGCGGGTCCGGCTGGGGATCTTCACGAGCATGGACATCGTCGACCTGACCGGGGTCCTGCGGACGTTCAGCGACCGTCACCCCCTGGTGACCGTGGAGCTCCGGACCAGCCCGTCCGGCACCACCGGACTCGTGCAGGACCTGGCCGCCGGCCGACTCGACCTCGCGTACTCCGGGCTGCCCTCGCTCCCCGCGGGGATCGTCGTGGAACCCCTGCGGGAGATGCCGTTCCGGGTGTTCCTCGCCGCCGACCACCCCCTGGCCGGACGAGCGTCGCTGTCCCTGTCGGAGCTCGCGGACGAGTCGTTCATCGACACCGCCCACGGGTTCGGCAACCGGATCATCCTCGACCAGGCGCTCGAGCGGCTCGGGATCCGCCGGCGGATCGTCGCGGAGATGAACGACATGCCAGCGGTGATCCGGTTCGCCACCGCCGGCCTCGGGGTCGGTGTGGTGCCGGACTCCGGCGTCGGGCACGACGGGGTCGCGATCGACCTCGTCGACGAGGTCACCCCGCTCCGCGTGGGACTGGCCATGCGCGCCGACGTCGAGCCGAACCGGGCGGTCCGGGCGCTCGCGCGGGACATCGTGGCCGCACGCCGCTGACGGGCTCAGCGGCGCGACGACTCAGGCGTCGAGGAGGGGTGCGACGCGCTCGACCGAGCGGTGCGCGGCGGCAGAGGACGACACGAAGCCGATCGCCACGATGAAGGCGCCGATGCCGACGACGATCCACCACATCGCGTGGGTGGCCACCGCGAAGTCCGCGCCGACGCTGGCCACGGCGCTCGCTCCGGTCACGGTTCCCGCGAGTGCGACGCCGAGCGAGACCCCGGTCTGGCGACTCGTCGAGGCCACGGCAGCGGCCGAGCCGGCCTGTGCGCGGGGCATCCCGGACACCGCGGTGTTCGTGATCGGGGCGTTCACCATGCCGAACCCGAAGCCGAACAGCACGAAGGCTGCCACCAGGACCCCCATCGGCGTGTGTGCGTCGATGGTGGTGAGGACGAGCCCGGCGCCGAGGATGCCGATCCCGGCCAGGACGAGCGGGACCCTGGTGCCGAAGGACCCGACGAGCCGCCCGGACAGCGGCGACACGAGCATCGTCGCGAGGGCGGCGGGCAGTGTCCAGAGCCCGGCCTCGAACGGGGACATGCCCCGGACCTCCTGCAGGTAGAGCGCGTTGAGGAACAGGAACGCCCCGTTCGCCCCGAACGCCACGATCGCGGTGAGGACGGCGGACGAGAACGGGATGCTGCGGAAGAACCGGACGTCGATCAGTGGTTCGTCGCGTCGCCGTTCGACGACGACGAGCAGCACAAGTGCGGCTGCGGCGACGACGAACAGCCCGAGGGTCCCGACGGAGGTCCAGCCGAGCCGTGGTCCCTCGATCAGCCCGCCGACCAGGGTCGCGAGTAGCACGATGACGATGCCCTGCCCGAGCGGGTCGAGCCGGCGGGGCTTCGGCGCGCGGGACTCGGGGACGAACAGGAACGTGAGGACGATCGCGGCGATGCCGATCGGCACGTTGATCCAGAAGATGGCTCGCCAGCCGACGGTGTCGGTGAGGGCACCGCCGACGAGGGGGCCGACGCCCATCGAGACGCCGACGACCGCACCCCAGACACCCACGGCACGTGCCCGCTCCTTGGCGTCGTCGAACGTGGCCGTGATGATCGACATCGCGACGGGGTTCATCATCGAGCCGCCGACGGCCTGCACCATCCGGAACACCACGAGCCAGCCGACACTCGGTGCGACCGAGCAGAGCAGCGACCCGACCGAGAACAGTGCGAGGCCGATCTGGAACGTCCGACGGCGGCCGATCCGGTCGGCGGTCGAGCCCGAGAGCATCAGCAGGCTGGCGAGCACCAGCGTGTAGGCGTCGATCGTCCACTGCAGGCCGGAGATCGTCGAGTGGAGTTCCCGGCCGATGGACGGCAGTGCCACGTTCACCACGGTCGCGTCCATCGAGACGATGAACAGGCTCATGCAGCAGACCGCGAGGATCAGGTACCGGTGGCGGTACCGCGTCGGGAGCTCCTGGTCGCCCTGGACCGGGCGCCGGACGTCAGTGGAAGCCGTCGCCGTCTCCTTCGCCCGGGGCCTTGTGCCCGCCGAGCATGTCGTTGTCGTCCTGGTCGCTCGTCGATGCGAGCTGGAGCATCGCGAGCACCACGACGACCACGATGAACGCGATGCCGAGGAAGATCAGCGCGAGCGTGACCTCACGCGTCGACAGCAGCACGACGAGTCCGGTGAACACCGCGATGATCGCGGAGATCCCGAGGAGTTCGACCGGGCGCAGGCGGTCACGACGGCTGGGGGTGGTCATGCGTGTGGTGCTCCGTCCGGGGAGGCCGCCGGAGCAGCCGTCCCCCACTTGTGCGAGAGGCCGGCGATCACGTGGAAGACCGCCGTGATGGCGAGGTAGGCGCCGAGCAGGCCGACGAGGACGACCGAGGCGTCGAGGGTGCCAGGTACCTGTTCGATGCCGCCGAGCTGCTGCGAGTAGTCCGGCGGCGTCACGAGGAATGCGATCGCCAGGAGCAGCGTCAGGCCGCCGACGGTCATCCAGTCGCGGGCGAACGGCGACCGACGGCGGGCGCGGATGCCCTGCGTCAGCTCGAGCGCCCCGGTGAGGACCGCGAACGCGACGACCACGGTGATGAACGCCGGCAGCCCGAGACCGTTGCACGCCACGGCTGCGACACCGGCGAGGACGCTGATGACCGCCTGGACGAGCGCGGTGCGGCGCGAGCGGCCGTCGTCACGCAGCCGGGTGGCGCTGCCGATGCCGAGGACCGCGCCCTCGACGACGGCGAACGCACCGAACAGCAGCAGGCCGTACCCGGCGGCGTGGTTCGACGAGAAGGTGATGACGAGCGCGACGACCGCGGCGGGGACTGCCCGGAGGATGGGGATCGGCCAGTACCGCGCGCGCTGGTGTGCGTCGGCGACGGAGTCGGACACGAGACCTCTTTCGGGCATGCGGATCGTACGATCGATCCTACCGCCGCCCGGGATGTGCCCCGTCCGTGCACGTGGCCTCGGGACTGAGGATGTTCCGACCTGCACCGACGACCGGGGCCGTCAGCGCAGGTCGGAACAGGAGCAGGTCGGAACACGAGCAGGTCGAACAGGACGGTTCAGTCCACCGGCACGTCGTGCGCGGAAGCCCGGACGCGCCGTCGTGCGACCCACCAGCAGACGCCTCCTGCTGCGGCGAGCGCCCCGCCCACCGCGGCCACGATCCCGAGGTCGGAGGCACCCGTGTAGGCGAGTGCTCCACCCTGCCCCGGTGCGCCGCCGCCGTTCCCGACCGGCGCGACGGTGGGTCCGCCGGAGTGCGTCGGCCCCGGGAGCAGACCGCCGTCGTCATCTCCGTCGCCGCCGTCGTCACCGTCCCCGCCGTCGCCCGGGGCGTCGGGCTCGACGACCTCGATCCCGACGCCGGGCGAGGGGTCACCGCCGTCGGCATCGGTCGGGGATTCCGCCGTGGCCACGTTCACCACGTCGGAGCCGTCGCCGCGGTACTCCGCGTCGAGGTCCGCGTGGAACCGGAAGGAGCGTTCCTCGTCCGGCGCGAGGTCCGTGTCCAGGTCGCCGCCGCAGGTCACCCGCTGCCCCTCGGCCGTGCACCCGTCCGGCGAGTCGACGAACGTCAGCGCCTCGGGCAGGTCGTCCACGACGGAGACCGCCCGGGCGAGGGAGGGACCACGGTTCCGCGCGGTCACGGTGTACTCGAGACGGTCGCCCGGGTGCACGTCGACCCCCGGCGTGACGGTCTTGTCCGTCTCGAGCTCGGCGGACGCGGCGACCGGCGCCGTGGCGGTCGAGGTGTTGTCCGACTCGTCGGAGTCGGCGAGGTGCGCAGCGGTGGCGATGGTGGCGGTGCTCGACAGCTCGCCCGTGGCCCCGGCTTCCAGCGTGCCCTCGATCGTCACGGTGGCCGAGGCCCCACGGTCCAGCGCGAGATCGGTCGCCACGTCGCCGGTGCCGGTCACGTCGCCGGAGGTCCACCGGACGTCCGAGAGCTGGTCCGGGACGTCGACGGTGAGCGGGCTCGGCGTCGATGCGTTCGCGCCGACGTTCGACGCGGTCACGGTGTAGCTGACGCGTTCGCCGGCGACGACGGGCGGCATGTCGTGCTCCACCCGGAGGTCGGCCGGTTGCCGGACGCGGAGGGAGTCGACCTCGTGCACCTCGGCGAAGGATCCGGTGGCACCGGCGAAGCCGAGCCGGAGCGTCGGCGGGAGCGGTGCCTGACCGTCGCCGTGCAGGGGGACCCGGTCGAGCACCGTGCGCATGCCGCCACCGGCTTCGACCCGGACGGTCGCGGAGAGCTCACCGTCGGCGCCGGGGAGCAGTGTGACGGCGACCTTCCGTGGTGTCGTGCCAGAGGACACCACGCCGCCGGGTGCCGGGATGCCCCGCACGAAGCGGTAGCCATCGACCCCGTTGCCGGAGCCGCGGATCACGACCGAGTCCTGCGTGGCGCCGGGTCCGCTGTCGTTGATCGGCAGGGAGAAGTTGCCGTAGTGGTCGAGCGCGAACGCGGCGAACCCGCCGGGGATCCCCGCGACGTCGCACTTGCCCTGCCCCTGGGTCGCCTGCTTGACGCAGGTGTAGCCGAGGCCCGCTCCGGTCGCGCCGACCCCTGCCGGAGCGGCGCCGTCTGCCAGGTACAGCAGCAGACCGTCGGCGCCGGCGAGGGGCCCGGTGGAGTACATCGCGTAGTCGAACTCGATCTCGAGTCCGGCGGTGGAGGGGAAGGTGTCCGTCGTCGCCCAGGAGCCCGCCTTGCTCGTGGCGTCGTCGGTGAGGCGGAGTCGCCCGTCGAGGATCCGGGCGTCACCGCTCAGGACACCGCCGTCAGCGGTGGCGAAGGACTGGTCGTACGGGAAGGCCAGGTCGGCCGCGGACGCCGACGGGGGTGGCGCGACGAAGGCGGGCGCGGCGAGCAGGGCGAGCGCGCCGAGCGACGTCGTGACCGCGACGCAACGGCGCAGCACCCGACGACGCGGTGCCAGGGGCACAGGGGCCGGGGGAACAGCGGACGGGTGAACCGGGGCCAGGGAAACAGGGGTGAGTGGATCTGTCATGCCCCGATGGTCGCGATCGGGACGCCACCACGAGGCGGACCCGGGACGATCTGTGGATCGTCACCCCGAGCCTCCCGGCTGTGGAGGACTCAGCCACCCACCGGGCCGGTCAGGCGACCCAGACCGTCGTCTCCCCCGGCAGCACGCCGTCGCCGAGCGGCCCCGATGCCAGCAACACCGTGCCGGCGGGCATCGGCACGGGGTCCGCGCCGAAGTTCGTGTACGACCGCCACCCGTCGTGCCGAGCGAAGCCGACGACGCCGTCCGGGGCGTCCACCCACGCCAGGGTCTCGCCGTGCTGCAGCTCCCGCCGGAGGGCGAACGCCGAGCGGTAGAGCGAGAGCGTCGAGTCGGGTTCGCCGTCCTCCGCCTCGACCGAGGACACGCCGAAGTCCACGGGCTGCGGCAGCTGCGGCGCCACGTCCCCGAAGCCGAACGAGGGCCCGGACCGGGTCCACGGGATGGGCACCCGGCAGCCGTCGCGCCCCTTCACGGTGTGCCCCGACCGGAGCCACTTCGGGTCCTGCAGCAGGTCGCGCGGGATCGCCGCCGCCTCGTGCAGGCCGAGCTCCTCGCCCTGGTACGCGTACGACGACCCGGGCAGTGCGAACTGCAGCAGCGACGCGGCACGGGCTCGCCGGAGCCCCCGGTCGCGGTCCAGGGCCGGCGAGACCCCGTCGGTCATCAGCCAGGCGTCGGTGTCCGCGTCGTCGGGCAGTCCGTAGCGGGTGGCGTGCCGGACGACGTCGTGGTTCGAGAGCACCCACGTGCTCGACGCCCCGGACTCCTCCGACATCGCCAGGTTCCGCTCGATGACGCCCCGGAAGGCGTCGTCCTCGAACGGCGCCTCGAGCAGGTCGAAGTTGAACGCCTGCCCCAGCTCGGTTGGCCGGGCGTAGAGCACGCGACGGGGTGCCGGTGCCCAGGCCTCGGCGATCGCCGCGCGGGGCGGGTCGTACTCGTCGAGGACGGAGCGCCAGGACGCGAACACCTCGTGGACCTCGTCGCGGTCGTACAGCGGGTCGGAGCCGTCGAGCGGCAGGTCGTGCTCGTTCGAGGGCCGGTACGGCACCGACAGGTCCTTCGCGAGCCCGTGCGCGACGTCGACGCGGAACCCGTCCACCCCGCGGTCCGACCAGAAGCGCAGGGTGTCCTCGAAGTCGCTCCGGACTGACAGGTTCGACCAGTCCAGGTCCGGCTGTTCCGGCGCGAACAGGTGCAGGTACCACTGGCCGTCGGGGACGCGGGTCCAGGCGCTGCCCCCGAAGTTCGACACCCAGTCGCTCGGCGGGAGCGACCCGTCGGGGCCGGAGCCGTCGCGGAACACGTACCGCGCGCGTTCCACGGACCCGGGGGCCGCGGCGAGCGCGGCGCGGAACCACGCGTGCTCGTCGGAGGTGTGGTTCGGGACGACGTCCACGATCACCCGGATGTCGTGCTCGTGCGCCGAGCGGACCAGGGCGTCGAAGTCGGCGAGCGTGCCGAGCCGCGGGTCGACGTCCCGGTAGTCCGCGACGTCGTAGCCGCCGTCCGCCAGGGGCGACGGGAAGAACGGCGAGAGCCAGATCGCGTCGACGCCCAGTCCGGCCAGGTACGGCACGCGACTCGTGATGCCGGCGACGTCGCCGAGGCCGTCGGCGTCGGAGTCGGCGAAGCTCCGCGGGTAGACCTGGTAGACGACGGCCTGGCGCCACCAGTCCGGGTCCGGGGTGCGCGGGGTGCTGGCGGGGGTCCGTGGGCTCACGCGGCCGAGCGTACCCACGCCGGACACGCCGTTCACGGAGCAACCGGGAATACCTCCCGCTCGCAGGGCATTGGTTGTCGATGAAACCATTCCACTCGGCAACGAGTTCCGTACTGAAAGGTCCATCCATGACGAACGTCCTCGTCCTCGTCGGCAGCCTCCGCGCCGGCTCCATCAACCGCAAGCTCGCCGAAGCCGCGATCCACCACGCCCCAGAGGGCTTCGAGCTCTCCGTCTACGAGGGCATCGTCGACCTGCCGTTCTACAACGAGGACATCGACGGTGACACCCCGCCCGCCGCAGCGGTCGCCTTCCGTCAGGCGCTCGCCGACGCCGACGGCGTGCTGCTCATCACCCCCGAGTACAACGGCACCATCCCGGCCGTGCTGAAGAACGCGCTCGACTGGGCCTCGCGTCCGTTCGGCGCCTCCCCCATCTCCGGCAAGCCGCTGGCCGTCATCGGTTCGGCGTTCGGCCAGTACGGCGGCGTCTGGGCACACGACGACGCCCGCAAGGCCGCCGGCATCGCCGGTGCGAAGGTCCTCGAGGACGTCAAGGTCGCGATCCCGCAGTCGGTCGTCCGCTTCGCCGAGACCCACCCGCGTGAGGACGCCGAGGTCACCCAGCTGGTCCAGGGCGCGCTGGACGCGCTCGCCGCTGCCGCTTCGGAGCCCGCCGCCGCGTAACGCAGCTGCACCCGGTCGCGACGCGACCACCCACCGGACGGAGGCTCGGTGCCGGACCGGCACCGAGCCTCCCGTCCGTCCGACGGTGCGGAAGACCGCATCCCGTGCGTTCCCTAGACGGTCTAGCAACGAGACGGGTTACCCTGAACCCCATGTCAGCGCAAGAGGTCACGGAGGCGTCCGGGTACTGGTTCCCGGACGACGACGCGACCCAACGCGGCGTCGCCGTGCTGAACGCCCTGCGCCGCTACCGCGCCGCCGAGACGGCGATGCGCCGCCGGACCCGCGACTCCATGGGGATGGGCGAGACCGACCTGCTGGCCGTCCGGTACCTGCTCCAGGCGCAGCGCTCCGGGCGGAAGATCAGCCCGAAGGACCTCTCCGCGCACCTCGGGATCTCCTCGGCGTCGACCACGATCCTCATCGACCGCCTCGTGAAGAGCAACCACGTCCGGCGCGACCCGCACCCCACCGACCGCCGCGCGCTCGTCATCACGCCGACCACCGCGACCGACGACGAGGTCCGCGCCACGCTCGGGATCATGCACCGACGGATGATGAACATCGCCGAGGGTCTGTCCACCGACGATGCCCGCACGGTCGCGTTCTTCCTCGAGAACATGCGCGAGGCCGTCGACGAGATCGACCAGCACTGACACCAGGGCCGACGCCGCGGGGGACACCCCGTGCAGCGTGCTCTGAGAAGACGCCCTGTCGCAGCGCGTAGACCGGAAGGGTCACCGAAGCGAAAGGAGCCTCTCATGCACGCATCGGACAAGATGGCCAAGAACCTCCAGGCGGTCCTCGTGGACCTCATCGACCTGCACGTCCAGGGCAAGCAGGCCCACTGGAACATCCTCGGCACCAACTTCCGCGACCTGCACCTGCAGCTCGACGAGATCGTCGACGCCGCACGCGAGTTCGCCGACGACACCGCAGAGCGCATGCGCGCCCTGTACCTCGTGCCCGACGGCCGCTCCTCGACCGTCGCCGCGCAGAGCCACCTCGACCAGTTCCCCGAGGGCGAGATCACCACGCACGACGCGATCGACCAGGTCACGCTGCGCCTCTACCAGGCGACCGGCACCATGCGCGACGTGCACGACGAGGTCGACGAGGAAGACCCGACGACCGCGGACCTGCTCCACGGCTTCATCGAGCGCCTCGAGCAGCTCGCCTGGATGGTCAGCGCCGAGAACCGCGCCCCGTCCACGCCGCTCGCCGCAGCGATCACCCCGTCGACGGCCGAAGCCTCGGCGCACGCGTAGGGAAGGGGCCCCGTGGACCTCGGGATCCAGGACAAGACCGCGCTGGTCTTCGGCGCGGACTCCGGCATCGGCTGGAACACCGCTCGCATCCTCCTGGCGGAGGGTGCGACGGTCGTCGTGACCGACATCGACCAGGCGCAGCTCGACAACGCGGCGGACCAGCTGGAGGCGCCGAGCGGCAAGCTCCACGCCTTCGCCGCGGACGTCACGAGTGCCGAGAGCCTGGCATCGCTGCACGAGCAGGTGCGGGACGCCGTCGGCGAGATCGACATCCTGGTGCAGTCCTCCGGCGTCACCGGCGCCCAGGGGCTGTTCCACGAGATCGACGAGGACGGCTGGGCGACGACGATCGACATCGACCTCATGGGGCCGGTCCGGATCACCCGCGAGTTCATCGCGGACCTCCGGAGCGGCGGCTGGGGCCGGATCGTCTACCTCGTCTCCGAGGACGCCTCCCAGCCGTACGACGACGAGCTCCCCTACTGCGCCGCCAAGGCCGGGGTGCTCTCGTTCGCGAAGGGCCTCTCGCGCACCTACGCGAAGGAGGGGCTGCTCGTGAACACCGTCAGCCCGGCGTTCATCCACACCCCGATGACCGACACGATGATGAAGAAGCGGGCCAAGGAGACCGGGACGTCCTTCGACGAGGCGATCTCGAGCTTCCTCGACGAGGAACGGCCGTACATGGAACTCAAGCGACGCGGTGAGCCGGAAGAGGTCGCGAACGTCATCGCGTTCCTCTGCTCCGACCTCGCCAGCTTCGTCAACGGCTCCAACTACCGGGTCGACTCCGGCTCGGTCGCCACGATCTAGAAGGGCGTCCCATGACCGACTACCGCTACCTCGTCATCGGAGGGGGGATGGTCGCCGACGCCGCCGCGCGGGGCATCCGGGAGATCGACCCGGACGGCTCGATCGGCGTCGTCAGCGAGGACGTCGACCGTCCGTACGCTCGTCCCGCCCTGTCGAAGAAGCTCTGGACGGACCCGGACTTCAGCTGGGACGACAAGGTCGACCTGCACACCGAGGAGACCGGCGCGGAGTTCGTGCTCGGCACCCAGGTCGTCTCGATCGACCGCGACGGCAAGACCGTGACGACCTCCGACGGCGGCACCTTCGGCTACGAGCGGCTGCTCATCGCCACCGGTGGCCACCCGCGCGGCCTCCCCGGCCTCGACCCGTCGGACCGCGTCCTCGACTACCGCAGCGCCGCCGACTACCGACGGCTCCGGGAACTCGCCGACGCGGGGGCACACATCGTCGTCGTCGGTGGCAGCTACATCGGCACGGAGATCGCGTCCGGGGTCGTGCAGAACGGGGCTCGAGTCACGCTCGTCGACCCGGACGAGGTCGTCGGCGGACGCATGTTCCCCGCGGACCTCGCCGCGGCGTTCCAGCAGCGCTTCGTCGACCACGGCGTCGAGCTCCGCCTCGGTCGTCGCGTGTCCAGCGGGTCGCAGACCGCCGACGGCGTCACGCTCACCCTCGACGACGGCTCCGTCATCGAGGCCGACGCGGTCGTCGCCGGACTCGGCATCGAACCCGCGACGGAACTCGCCGCAGCCGCCGGGCTCGCCGTGCACGACGGCATCGTCGTCTCCTCGACGCTCGTGACCGACGACCCGTCAGTGTTCGCCGCCGGGGACGTCGCCGAGTACCCGGACCGGATCCTCGGGACCCGCCGGGTCGAGCACGTCGACAACGCGCAGCAGCAGGGACGGCAGGCCGGCCGGAACCTGGCGGACGCCGACGAGACCTACGACCACACGCCGATGTTCTACTCGGACGTCTTCGACATGGGGTACGAGGCCGTCGGTCGCGTCTCCACGTCGCTCCGCACGGTCGAGGACTGGCAGGAGCCGACCGTCACCGGCGTCGTCTACTACCTGGACGACGACGACCTGGTCCGCGGCGTGCTGCTCTGGAACGTCTGGGACAAGACCGACGAGGCCCGCAAGGTCCTCGCCGAGGCGCACGCGCTGACCCGCGACATGCTGCCGGGCCGCATCACGGCCTGACGAGCCGCGCCGACGCCCTGACGAGCGTCGCCGACGCTCTGGACGCAACCGCCGGGAGGCCCGGTGCCGGTCTCACGGACCGGCACCGGGCCTCCCGGCGGTTCACGTCGCTAGCCGGCCTTGCGCTCGTCGTGCGCGTGCGGACGGTCCCGGTTGAGCTCCGGCGCGACCGCCTCGACGATCTCCGCACGGACCTGCGGTGCGACGGGCGCGTCGGCGTCGTCCGCCATCGCGAGCGCGTGCGCGGACTTGCCCGCCTCGAGCACCTCGTCGTCGCCCTTCGCCATCCCGAACAGCTCCTTGAACCGGGCGCGGACCACGAGCCAGGCGTCCCCGGCGCTCAGCCGGGAGAGGTCCGACGCGGTCGAGTCGTCCCGGACCCGCTGCAGGGACGACACCCCGCGGTCGGCGAGGTCGCCGCGGACGTGCGCCACCGCGAGCTTCGCGACCGCGTCCGCCTGCGCGTGCATGACGGAGTGCGCTCCGCCCACCACCTCACGCAGGACGGCGTAGGGGAACACCCGGGCCAGACGACGGATCCAGTCGCGCGGCACGAGTGCGTCGTGCTCGCCTCGGACGATGAGGACCCGGGCCTGCACGTGCGGTGCGCGCTGCTCGATCGGGAACGCGACCATCTTCGGGAGCACCTTGCGGAACCAGTGCCAGCCGCAGAGGGCGTACGCGGTGACGGCGTGCCAGCGCACCGCCGAGGGTTCGTGGACCGCTGACCGCACGAAGCGGACCGCGGACTCGCTCATGGTGCGCGCCTTCGAGTCGATGACCGGGCTGATCAGGACGAGGTCGGTGTACTCCGGGTGCCGCGCCGCGACCTCGGTGACGACCTGCGTCCCCATCGAGTGGCCGACCAGCACCGGGTTCGTCAGCCCGAGTTCCTCGATCACGCGCTCGACGGCATCCGCGTAGCGCTCGATCGACACCGGTCCTCGGAACTTGGGCACGCCCGCGAACCCGGGGAGGTCGAGTGCCCGCACGGGGCCGAACTCGTTGAGGTTCGGCGCCAGTCGCTCGTAGTACGTCGACGCGATGCCGAGGCCGGCGACCAGCAGGAACGGCCGCTCGCCGACGTCCCCGATGGAGCTCACACGGACGTTCGTGCCGTCGACGGGGATCCGGTCGACCTTGACCACGACGTCGGCGCTCTCCGCGTGTTCCAGCGCATCGGCGTGGCGCGGGGTCTCCTCGTTCACGGGTGTCTCCTCGGGTCTCGGGGGATCGCCCAGCGTACCGTGCGTGTCCCCCGATCGTGGGACGCGGCGGTCTCAGCCCCCGAACGTGTTCGCAGGGAAGCCGTGCACGCGCGTCGGGACGGCGAACACCGCGCCCGAGTGCGGGTGTTCCTCGAGCTGCTCCTCGGTGAGGTTCTCCCGGGCGGTCCCGATGAACAGCGTGCCCATGTCCTCGCCGCCGAACGCGACCGAGGTGGTGTTCGGTGCAGGGAGCTCGACCGTCTCCAGGTGCTGCCCCGCCGCGTCGTAGCGCTCGACCCGTCCGGAGCCGTAGATCGCACCCCAGAAGCAACCCTCGTCGTCGCGGACGAGCCCGTCGTGCGCGGCCCCGACGACGAAGGGCTCGAGTTCGCCGAGCTCCCCGTCCGGGCCGTAGGACGCCCGGAAGATCGTCGACGCGCTCGTGTCCGTGACGTACACCACGTCCCCGTCCGGCGACCACTCGATGCCGTTCGTCACGCCGAACCCGCCTCGGAGCAGGCGCGTCGTGCCGTCCGGCTCGACCGAGTACAGCGCCGCGTCCGGCTCCCCCGTCGTCACGTTCATGCTGCCGACCAGGAAGCGTCCGAACGGGTCGCACTTGCCCTCGTTGAACCGGTGGCCCGCCGTCGCGTGCTCGACCGTCGCGATGGTCCTCGGGTCCTCGCCGTCGGGACCGGTGACGACGACCCTGTCGCCGAGGGCCGCGACGAAGCCGCCCTGTGCCCGGGGCTGGAAGCTCGCGAGGGGCGGGGGCAGCGGGACCGTGCTGACCGGCCGGCCGTCGGCATCGGCGGTGTTCAGGGTGCCGAGGGTGATGTCGGCCCAGCGGAGCACGTGCTGCTCGGGGTCCCACACGATGCTCTCGGCCAGGACGGCCCCGGCGTCGGAGAACACGCGGACCGGACCGGTGGTGGCGCTCGTCGTCATGCCCCAGGTCTACCGGGGTGCCGCTCCCGCACCACTCAGCGCGGGTCAGATGCGGGCGTACTTCGCCCGAACGAAGCTGAAGACGCCGAAGGCCAGGAACCCGATGCCGATGGCGACGAGGACGAACGCCCCACCGGGCATCGAGCGCAGCGCGTCGAAGGCGCCGTCGAGTCCGGTCGCCTGGTCGGGGTCGCTCCGGACGGCGGCGACGGCGATGAGGACACCGACGATCGTCACGGCCACGCCCTTCGCGACGTACCCGACGACGGCGAGGACCGTCAGGGGCCGCTCGACGGCCTTCGGCGGGGTGACGAGCTGCTTCCGGTACGACCGACGGAGGCCGATGACCACCAGGCCGACCCCGATCGCGATCGCGATGCCGGCGGCGAGCAGGAGGACGAACACCCCGCCCGGCGTCGCGAGGGCCTTCGCCGCGAGGCTCCGGGTCGACCCGCTCGAGCTCTTCCCGGCGCCGAGCGCGTACGAGCCCGCCGAGTACGCGATCACGCCGTAGACGAAGGCCTTGCCGGCGTTCTTCGCCCGGTTCAGCCATGCGCGCGCGCTGTCCGTCCGGCCGCCGACGATCGCCTCGACGACGAGCCGGATGCAGAGCGCCGCCGTGCCGACCGCGACGACCCAGAGCAGGACGACACCGCCGGGGACCGCCGCGAGCTGCGCGAGCGCCCCGGACTGGTCGGTCTCGCCGGACTGCGACCCCTGCGAACCACTGCCGGCGGTCGCGTTCCCGATGCCGAGCAGGATCGCCAGGTACCCGATGAGCAGGTGCACGACACCGCTGCCGACGAACCCGGCGCGGGCGGTGACCTCGAACCACCGGCTGTCCGCCGCACGGCGCGCCTGTCGTCCGGTCTCGCGGGCAGCCTGTTCGGCGGTGTCACTCATGCACACGAGCGTGCCCGAAGCCCCTGCGCATGTCCGGGGTGCGCGCACGGGGTACGGCCGTCGGGGTGCTCCCCGAGGCGGCTCGGGCACGATGGGCTGCATGCCCGAACGCACGCGAGACACCCCCGACGCCTCCGACAACGAGGAGCGCACCGACGGGTACGTGCCGCTCCGCTCCTACGCCGCGATCGGTGACGGCAGGACGGTGGCGCTCATCGCCCGCGACGGGCGCATCGACTGGCTGCCGATCCCCTCGATGGACTCGCCGCCGGTCTTCGCGAGCATCGTCGACGCGGAGCACGGCGGGCACCTCGCCCTGCGTCCGGTCGACGACGGCGCCACGGTGTCCCGGGAGTACCTGCCGGGGACGAACGTCCTCGTGACGACCTGGACGACCGGAACCGGGAAGGTCACCGTGACGGACGCGATGGTCACCGGCGTCGCCGGGCGTCTGCCCTGGGCCGAGATCGGGCGCTGCGTCGAGGGGGTCGAGGGCTCGGTCGAGATGGAGTGGGCTGTCGTGCCGGGGACGCTCCTGAACACCGCCGAACCGCGTCGGCTCGACACCGAGAACGGCACCGTCATCGGCATCGACGGCGTGACCATCGCGATCGTCGAGCAGGGCTTCGAACCCGTCCACGACGACGGCCCCCGGTTCTCCGGACGGTTCACGGCGACGGAGGGCTCGAAGTCGATCCTGACGATCGTCGGCACCCACGACGAGCCGATCTTCCTGCCCGAGCCGGAGCGGACCCTCGAGGGCATCGACCGCACCATCGAGAACTGGTCGACCTGGTCGAAGGAGTTCTCGTACGACGGACCGTGGTCGGACGCCGTCCAGCGGAGCGCCCTTGCCCTGAAGCTGCTGATCTTCTCCCCCACCGGGGCGATCGCGGCCGCACCGACGACGAGCCTGCCGGAGGACCGGACCGGCGGCAAGAACTGGGACTACCGGTTCGCCTGGGTCCGCGACCTGGCGTACACCGTGCACTCCCTGACGAGCTTCGGCCTGCGCGAGGAGACCCACGCCGCGGTCTCCTGGGTGATGCGCACCATCGCCGAGCACGACGAGACGATGCCGATCTTCTACCGGCTCGACGGCAGCAAGGCCGGCGACGTCGAGGAGCGGGACGTCCCCGGGTGGAACGGCATCGGCCCCGTCACCATCGGCAACCGTGCCAGCGGCCAGCTCCAGCTCGGCGTCTGGGGCGACGTCTTCGAGATCATGCGGCAGTACGTCCGGGCCGGCAACGTGCTCGACCGGAAGACGGCATCGGTGCTCCAGGAACTCGCCGACGACGCCTGTCACCGGTGGGAGGAGCCCGACTCCGGTATGTGGGAGCTCGAGGAGGCGCACCACTACACGACGAGCAAGATCGGCTGCTGGCAGGCCCTCGACGCCGCGGTCGAGCTGCACGACGCCGGGATGATCGACGGTCCCCGGGACAAGTGGGTGGAGAACCGCGAGCTCATCGAGGACTGGGTCGCCGAGCACGGGTGGAACGAGGAGCTCGGCCACTACGTCATGCACCCGGACACCGACGCCCTCGACACGTCGATCCTGTTGCACGCCATGTCGGCGTTCGACCGGGGACCGCGCATGGCGTCGACGATCGCGGCGATCCAGGACCAGCTCCAGCACGGGCCACTCGTGTACCGCTACTCGGGGATCCAGGACGAGGAGTCACCCTTCGTCGCCTGCTCGTTCTGGCTGGCGGCCGCGATGGCGTGCACCGGGCGCATCGACGACGCGACGAGCCTGATGGACGCCATGGTCGCGCAGGCGAACGACGTGGGGCTGTTCAGCGAGATGCTCAGCGCCGAGGACGGCGACTTCATGGGCAACATCCCGCAGGGGCTGTCGCACCTCGCCCTCATCCAGGCCGCCCTCACCATCCAGGAGCTCTCCGTGCGGTGAGCGGACGGGCCTGAGCGCACGTCGAGCCCGCCCGTGTGCACAATGGAACGACGATGAACGACATCGATGCACGCATGGACCGGCTCAGGAGGGCCGCCCGCTACCGCTACCAGCAGCTCGTCGACAGCGAGATCGAGCGCGGTTCGCTCGACCCCGACGAGGTGCGGGAAGAACGTCGGCTGCTCAAGGCCGCCGACGTCGCAGCGCATGCCCGGGCCCAGATCGAGGAAGCCGAACGCCGGGGTGTCTTCGAGGGCAACCCGTACCACGGCAAGCCGCTCCCGGGGATCGACGGGCAGCACGATCCGGACTGGTGGATCAAGTCCAAGATCGAGCGTGAGGACATCCGCGGCATCGCGCCGCCCGCCCTGGCCCTGCGCACCGAGGACGCCGAACTCGACGGCGCCCTCGATGCGCTCTCCCGCGAGGACGACGTCCGCGATGTCCTGGTGGACTTCAACGCCCGGGTGAAGGAGGCGCGACGGCAGCTCCTCGGTGGGCCGCCGGTGGTCACGCCGCTCCGGGACGTGGACGCCGAGCTCGTGGCTTGGAGCGCGCGACGGGAGGCTCGGCTCGCGTCCGCAGCGCGCGCTGCGGAGGAGCTGCGGCTCGAGTCCCGACCACGACGCTGGTGGCGCCGGCGGGGTTGAGCCGACCCGAGCCTCCCGGCAGGACGCCTGACCGGTACCGCAACGACGAGAACGCCGTCCCCTGGTGGGGGCGGCGTTCTCGTGTGTGGTGGTGGTGGTGCTGGGTGTTACTTGATCTGCGCGGTGATCGTGGCGGTTCCGACGAGGAGGCCGGCCTTGACGGCGTCGGTCTTGAAGGTGCTGTTGAGCAGCTTCGCGGCGTCGGCGGAGACGTG